>CAWHYL010000001.1:0-108522 GCA_963833655.1 uncultured Actinomycetes bacterium
GCGACGGGCCAGTCCGGGGATTTGGAGGTCTGCGTAGCTTCGCTGAGGTTTTAGCCGAAAGTCCAGGAAGAATCTGCTTCTATTTACATCCCAGGCGAAAACCGGTAGAACCTGGCTTTCAGATACAAGTCTAGTCGAAAGGCGGCCCTTTCGATGAGGGGACACGGGGAGAGAACTGCGGTCGTCCTCGATGAGCAGCCCCTGTGGCTTGACGCCATGGCAAGCTACTCACCGGGGTAGGTATCACACTGGTTGGCAAGACGACGGATCCGGGGGAGGCCCTCGATCTCGTCGCCGAGCACCATCCGGACGTATTGCTCGCGGACATCAATGTCGGGGACGGCGAGCTCGATGGGATGGAGTGTCTGCGCCGGGCGCACGAGCTCCAGCCTGGGCTAAAGATGGTCGTCCTGTCCGCGACGCATGAGCCGGAGCAGGTTCGAGTCGGCGTTCGCGGCCGGCGCATCGGTGTTCTGCGTGAAGACGGCGGCCAGGACGATCTGATGGCGGCCATCCGCCAAGCGTTCGAGACGTCGATCTATCTTGTCGCACTCCGTCAACGGATCCGCTCGACGCGAGCCGTTGAGTGTTGCGGCGAAGCGCCCGAGCTCACGCGGCGCGAGATCGAAATCCTCCAGCTGGTCGCCGAGGGCCACTCGAACTCACAGTTGGCGAGGATGCTGTGGGTGACCGAGCAGACGGTCAAGTTCCACCTCTCGAACATCTATCGCAAGCTCGACGTGGCGAATCGGACGGAGGCAAGCCGCTGGGCCCAGCTCCACGGCCTTCTGCCGGAGACTCGGTCGCCGAGCACAGCGGCGTAGCGGAATCTGCAGTAACTGCGGCCGTCTCCGAACCACGGAGGCGGCCGTCCGCTGGTCCAGCCGTCGGGGGAGTCGCAGAGGCGGGCGAGTAACGCCAGACTTCGGTGATACGGTGACTTTCGGCAGTGAGCGGCGTAACGGTGCGTCCGGTTACGCCGCAACAGTCCGCCGCTCGAGCACGGCCTCTGCGATCTGCATGGCGTTGAGCGCTGCGCCTTTGCGGAGGTTGTCGCAGGCAAGGAAGAGGACGAGGCCGTTCTCGGCCGTCTCGTCCTCGCGGATGCGCCCGACGAGCACCTCGTCGATCCCGACGGCCTCGCGCGGCTGCGGTACCGCTTCGACCCGAAGGCCTGGGGCATCCTGCAGCACGCGCGTCGCGTCCTCGGGAGCTTAGCCGCTTCTCCGTCTCCACCCAGATCGCCTCGCTATGTCCGACAAGCACGGGCACCCGCACGCAGGTGACCGAGATCGGCAGGTCAGGCAGCTCGAGGATCTTGCGCGTCTCCGCGCGGAGCTTTGCTTCCTCCTCGAAGTCGACGCCGTCGAAGTCCCAGTCCATGTCGAGGTGGGCCTCGGCCGGCGGCGTCGCGCGCAGCTCGTCCATCCGCTCGATGCCTGCACCCGAACGCGACTGATAGGTACTCACGCGCGCGCGCGCGAGGCCGGCGGCGTCGTGCAGTGGCTTCAGCACCATCGTCAGCGGGATCGTGCAGCAGTTCGGGTTGGCGACGATGCCGTCGTGCTCGGCCGCGCGTTCGCCGTTCACCTCCGGGACGACGAGCGGGACGCCGTCCTGCAGGCGGAACGCCGACGACTTGTCGACTGCGACCGCGCCGTTGCTCACGGCGTGCGGGACGAGCTCGCGAGACAGGGCCGTCCCGACGGAGAAGAGGCAGACGTCCAGGTCCGAGAGCGTCTCCGGCGTCGCCTCCTCGACGGTGATGCCGCCGACGACCTTTCCGGCTGAACGCGCCGACGCGAACGCCCGCACGTGCTCATAGCCGCGCTCGCGCAGCAACTCGATCGTGACCGGGCCGACGGCCCCTGTCGCTCCGACGACGCCGATCCGGGCGGAGCTAGCCAAGCTCGAACGCCTCGTGGAGCGCCTGCACCGCGCGGTCGACGTCGGCGCTCGGGACGTGGCAGGCGATCTTGATCGGCGACGTGGAGATCACAGGCGCGGCGATCCCGGCTGCCTCCAGCGTGGCGAACGTCTTCGCGGCGACGCCTGGATGCGACTTCATGCCGGCGCCGACGAGCGAGACCTTGCCGAGGTCGTCGCGGGCGCTCCACCGGACGCCGAGGGCGTTCAGCGCTCGCTCCGCGTCTGGCCGGTCCTCGACCGGCGCGGAGAAGACGATGTCAGTTCCCGTCTGGACGATCGTGTCGACGTTGACGCTCGCGTCGGCGAGCGTCCCGAAGAGCTGCGCAGCCCGGGCGTGCTCGACGCGGTAGACGGTCTCCTCGCGCTGGTGCACGACACCGGAGATGAGCGCTTTCTCGAGCATCTTCTCGTCCTCCTCGCGAATCCAGGTGCCTTCCACATCGTTGAACGTCGAGCGGACGTGGAGGCGGACATTGTGGCTGCGCGCCACCTCGATCGCCCTGGTCGCCATCACACGCGCGCCCGAGGAGGCCATCTCCAGCATCTCCTCGAAGCTGAGCACCGCGAGCTTGCGCGCGCCGGGCACGAGGCGGGGGTCGGCGGAGTACACGCCGTCGACGTCGGTGTAGATCTCGCAGACGTGCGCGCCGAGCGCCGCCGCGAGCGCGACGGCCGTCGTGTCAGAGCCGCCGCGGCCGAGGGTCGTGACATCGCGCGAGTCGACCGACACGCCCTGGAAGCCGGCGACGAGCACGATCTTGTCCTGGTCGAGCGCTTCGTGGATTCGGCGCGCGCGGACGTCGACGATCTTCGCCTTCCCGTGCACCGTGTCGGTCACGATCCCGGCCTGCGATCCTGTCAGGGAAATCGCCTCGTGCCCGAGATCGTGGATCGCCATCGCGGCGAGGGCGCACGAGATGCGCTCGCCGACGGAGATCAGCATGTCGAGCTCGCGCGGCTCGGGCCGGTCGGAGACCTGGCGAGCGAGGTCGAGCAGGTCGTCTGTCGTGCGGCCCATCGCGGAGAGCACGGCGACGACGCGTGCCTCCTCTTCGCGGGCCGCGACCAGTCGGCGCGCGACGCTCTTGAGCTTGTCCGGATCTCCGACCGACGTCCCGCCGAACTTCATCACGACAGTGCCGGCGTGGCGTGCTGCGTCGTCGGCTGCAACGGCGGGGACTGCCTCGTACTCGGTCGTGGCCATGCTCGAAGTCTAGGGTTCGGGCATGCGGGCAATGGTCCTCGAAGCGCCGCGGACGCCGTTGCGCGCGGCTGAGATTCCAGACCCGAAGGCCGACGCCGGCGACTTGCTCCTCCGCGTCCGCGCCTGCGCCGTCTGCCGCACGGATCTCCACATCGTCGACGGCGAGCTCACGCGACCCAAGCTCCCGCTGGTGCCGGGCCACATGATTGTCGGCGAGGTCGTGGGGGAGGGCCGCCGCGTCGGCGTCCCCTGGCTGGGCTGGACTGACGGGAGCTGCGGTTATTGCCGCTCCGGCCTCGAGAACCTCTGTGACCACGCGCAGTTCACCGGGTACGACCGGGACGGCGGCTTCGCCGAGCTCGCGGTCGCCGACGAGCGCTTCTGCTTCGAGCTCCCGGAGGGGCCCTCGGATCTCGAGCTTGCGCCCTTGCTCTGCTCCGGGCTGATCGGCTATCGGGCGCTCAGCTTCACCGGAGACGCAGAGCTGCTCGGCCTGTACGGCTTCGGCGCTTCGGCGCACATCGTCGTCCAGGTCGCGCTCCACCAATGGCGCCGCGTGTTCGCGTTCACCCGACCGGGCGACGAAGAGGGACGGAGGTTTGCCCGCGGGCTCGGAGCGGAGTGGGCGGGGGCATCCGACGAGCTGCCGCCGGAGCAGCTCGACGCGGCGATCATCTTCGCGCCGGTGGGCGCGCTCGTTCCGGCAGCGCTCCGCGCGGTGAGAAAGGGCGGCGTCGTCGTGTGCGCCGGCATCCATCATGAGCGACATCCCGTCGTTTCCGTACGAGCTGCTCTGGGGTGAGCGCGTCGTCCGCTCGGTCGCGAACCTCACGCGGCGCGACGGGGAGGAGTTCCTCGCCCTCGCCCCGCAGGTGCCGGTGCGGACGCAGGTCACGTCGTTTGCGCTCGAGGACGCGAACGACGCGATCGAGCACGTGCGGCGCGGAGAGGTGCGCGGGTCCGCTGTGCTTGTCATATGAGGGTTAGGGGCCGTCGTCTGATCGCGCCGTTCTTTGCGGTCGCCGGGCTCGTGCTCGTCCCGTGGACGGTCTGGCTGACCTTCAGCCTCCCGGCGCATCACGAGAGCAACAACTGGCGAACCGTCTGGACTGGCTTCGACATCGCCGAGGCGGGCGCTCTGCTTGCTACGGCGATCTGCGCGCTCCGCCGCTCGCCGTGGCTGCCGGTCGCCGCTGCGATCGCCGGCTCGCTGCTCTGCGTCGATGCGTGGTTCGACATCACGCTCGAGGCGGGCGGCCCGCACCTTCTTTCCGCCGTGCTCGAGGCGGTGTTCCTCGAGCTTCCGCTTGCCGCGATCTGCTTCTGGGTCGCGCACGACGCTGAGCACGCGGTGGAGCATGCGCTCCAACGCCTGCCGGACTGACTACATCTCGCGCCGGCCGGCGAGCGCGCGGCCGAGCGTCACCTCGTCCGCGTACTCGAGGTCGCCGCCGACAGGAAGGCCGCTTGCGAGCCGCGTGACGCGCACGCGTCCGCGGAGCCGGTCGGCGAGATACGCCGCAGTCGCCTCACCCGTCATGTTCGGGTTCGTCGCGAGCACGACCTCCTGGACGCCGTTGCGCTCGACGCGGCCCATCAGCTCGTCGATGCGCAGGTGCTCGGGCTCGACGCCGTCGAGCGGTGAGAGCGCGCCGCCGAGGACGTGATAGAGGCCCCGGAACTCGCTCGTCCGCTCGACCGAAAGCAGATCGACGGGCTGCTCGACGACGCAGATCATCGTGTGGTCACGGCGCGCATCACGGCAGATCGCGCAGACGTCGTCCTCGGTGAGGTTGCCGCACTCGTTGCAGAACCTGACGCGCTCCTTGACCTCCTCGATCGCCGTCGCGAGTGCGAGCGCCTCGTCCTTCGGCCGCTGCAGGAGGTGGAAGGCGAGCCGATGGGCGGTGCGTGTGCCGACTCCGGGCAGGCGCGAGAGCTGGCTCACGAGGTTTTCCACAGCCGGGCTGAGCATCGACGTATTGTGCCGACATGCCCCGGACTGACAAGGCCCGTTTCCTGTTCCTTCTGGGGGCAGACGCCCGCGGGCGGATGCGAGAGGATCGCGCGATGTCCCAGGGGCAGGGTACCCCCGACCCGCTCCGGATCGTGGTTGCCGACGACGACCCGCTGTTCGCGCGGATGGTGCGAACGCACGTCTCGGCCCGTCCGGAGTTCGAGGTCGTGGGGATTGCGACGAACGGGCTCGAAGCGGTGCAGCTGGCCGAGGAGCTCGCGCCGGACGTCGTTCTGATGGACGTCGCGATGCCGCTGCTCGACGGGATCGAAGCTGCGGAGATCATGCGCGATCGACCCGATCCACCGGCCGTCGTGTTCATCACCGGCGACGACGGGGCGTCCGACGCGCGCGCCTACAAAGCCGGAGCAGCGGCGTACGTGCGTAAGCCCGCCGACCTCGTGGAGCTGATGGACCTGGTCCTCGCGGTCTCGCAGTTCGCGCTTCGCTGAGGACGGGCGGGCGCGTCACGCATGTGCGTGCCGCGCTGAATCCCCGCCCGAAGAGGTGCACCCTCTCGCGAAAGTGCGGCCACCTTCGCGAAGTCAGACCGTACGACCCGCCGCGGCGTCCTGCAAATCGCTTTCGTTGCAAATTCCGGACATTTCGTCGCGCCGTCCACAGCTACGCAAGCTCGCCCACAGGGCTGTGGATCGAGATGTGGAGAGCCCTCAGCCCGAAACGTGGCGTAGCCGCTCGCCCAGCTGCGGGTGGCCGGCGATGACCTGCTCGAGCTCCGGCCGCGGGATCGCGATGCAGCGGACGTCTGTCTGCGCGAGCACGCGCGCGGTGCGCTCGGTGTCGTTCAGCATCGAGCGCTCGCCGAAGATGTCGCCGGGGCCGAGCTCGCGAGTGCCTTCCGGCGCCTCGACGAGAGCGCGTCCCTCCTCGAGCACGAAGATGCCCGACCCGGGGTCGCCGCGCTGAATCAGCGGCTGCCCCGCTGCGACCCGGATCTCGCGTGCGCAGCCGGCGAGCAGGCCGAGCTGCTCCTCATCGAGGTCGGAGAAGAGCAGGAGGCCGCGCAGCCGCTCGCGCACTACTGACCGAGGCCGGGGAGGCCGAGCCCGCCGAGCGCACCGCCGGCGAGGCCGCCGAGCTTCGACTCCTGCAGGCTGCGCGCCGAGCGGATCGCCTCGTTCACGGCGGCGAGCACCATGTCGGCGAGCAGCTCCGGGTCGTCCGGGTCGATCGCCTTCGGATCGATCTTGATCTGCCTGATGTCGCCTGCACCGGACGCGGTGACGGTGACCATCCCGCCGCCGGCGCTCGACTCGACGGTCTCGTGCTCGAGCTCGTCCTGGGCCTTCTGCATCTGCTCCTGCATCTGGCCCATCTGCTGCATCAGCTTGTTCATGTCCATGCCCATGCGTCAGTCCTCTCGTTCGCGCGCGTCCAGGGTGTCCTTGACCAACTCGAGAATCTTGTCTTCGCCGGCCGGTCCGTCGTCCTCCTCGGGCTGCATCTCGCGCGCCTCGCCCTCGGCGAAGGCGAGGCCGAGATGGCGGCCGGTGACCTCGTACAGCGCTTCGGCGAGGAGCGTCGCGTTCTTCGGCTCCTCCGCGAGCTGGCGGTGGAAGGTCGCGCTCGAGGGGAACTCGACAGTGAGGGTGTCGTCCGCCAGATCGGCGGGGTGCGCCTCGCGCAGCACCGATGCCGCCGGAATCGAGCGCTCCTCGACGGCCGGCAGGATCGTCCGCTGCCACGCCTCCTGGAGCTGCTCGAGCTCGAGCGACGGCGGCGCGGTCGGCGGCTGCTGCGGCGCGGGGGCGGTCTCCGTCACATTTGGCCGTGTCTCGGGGGCTGTCCCTGGGACATGTCCGCGCGCCTCGAGCTGCTCGAGCCTGTAGGAGAGCGACTCGCGGGAGAGGTCTGCGCCCGGGCGGGTCACCTTGACCAGCGCGAGCTCGAGCGGCAGGCGCGGGTCGCCCCCCTGCCGCATGTCCTCGACTGCGACTGCCAGCAGGTCGACGAGCCGGATCACCGTCGCTTCGCCGAGCTGATTCGCCTGCGCCCGCAGGCGCTCGCGCGTCTCTTCTGTCACCGGCAGCGAGTCCGGAACCTCGCCCATGTGCTGCACGAGCATCAAGTGGCGCAGATGCTCGAGCAGGTCGACGACGAGCCGGCCGAGATCCTGCCCTTGCTCCGCCAGCTCCTCGAGGAAGGTGAGCGCGCCGGCGGTGTCGCGGTCGACGACGAGGTCGCAGAGGCGGAAGAGCGCCTCCTCCTCGACGGCGCCGAGGAGCTGCAGGACCGCCTGTACGCTGATGTCATTCTCGGTCGCCGACGCGAGCTGGTCGAGCGTCGAGACGGCGTCGCGGAACGAGCCGCGTGCGCCGCGGGCGACGAGCGCGAGCGCCTGGTCCGGCACCTGGATGCCCTCACCGTCGGCGACGCGCCTCAGATAGCGCACGAGCTCGGGCAGCCGCGGCCGCGCGAAGACGAACGTCTGGCAGCGCGAGCGCACCGTCGGCAAGACCTTTGAGAGGTCGGTGGTGCAGAAGACGAAAACGAGGTGGGGCGGAGGCTCTTCGATCAGCTTGAGCAGCGCGTTCCACGCGGCGTCCGTGAGCTGGTGCGCCTCGTCGAGGATGTACACCTTGTAGCGACCCTCGGCCGGCTGCAGGACGACGCGCTCGCGGATCTCGCGGATGTCGTCGATCCCGCGCTGCGACGCCGCGTCCATCTCGACGACGTCGAGCGAGGTGCCGTTCGCGATCGTCACGCACGCGTTGCAGACCTTGTCCGGATTCGGCGTCGGCCCCTGCACGCAGTTGAGCCCTTTGGCGAGAATGCGCGCGAGCGATGTCTTGCCCGTGCCGCGGGGGCCGGCGAACAGGTATGCCTGCCGCACCTGGCCCGACGAGATCGCGTTCTTGAGCGTGCGGACGATGGCCTCTTGGCCGACGACCTCGTCGAAATCCTGAGGGCGGTACTTCCGGTAGAGGGCGGCCATGCCGCCGAGTCTAGATGGAGCCCGCGAAGGTGTTGCAGTCGGCCGGCTTGCCTGTCTCGTACCCGCGCGAGAACCAGCGGCGGCGCTGTTCCGAGGAGCCGTGTGTCCACGTCTCCGGATTCACTTGCCCCTGCGTTTCCTCCTGGATGCGGTCGTCTCCGATCGCGGCGGCCGCATCGAGGCCGCTGTTGATGTCGGCCTGGGTGAGCTGCTCGATCAGGCCGGTATCGACGGCGTGCGCTGCCCAGACGCCCGCGTAACAGTCGGCCTGCAGCTCCGAGCGCACCGACTTGCTCTCCGGCCCCTGCGTGTCGCCGCGGATCTGGTCGAGAACGCCGAGGAGGTCCTGCACGTGATGTCCGTATTCGTGCGCGACCACGTACGCCTCGACGAACGGCGTCACGTTGACGCCGAAGCGGGACTTGAGCTCGTCGAAGAAGCCGAGGTCGATGTACACGAGCTTGTCGGCGGGGCAGTAGAACGGCCCCACCTGCGAGGTCGCGACTCCGCAGCCGGTCTGCGTCTGGTCGGTGAAGAAGACCGTGTCGACGTATGCGTACTGCTTGTTGCTGCGCTGGAAGACGCCGTCCCAGAATTTCTGGACGCTGTTGACGACGCCGACGACGCGGCAGTCGTCACGCTTGTTCGCGTCGGCGCCGGTCTGGCAGCTCGAGAGGTCCGACGGCGTCCCGACCTGGCTCGGCTGGCCGCCCTGGCCCACCGTCTGCTGGTCGAGCGGCGCCAGCTGTCCGAGCCCGTTCCCGCCGCCGGAGAGCAGTGAGATGAGCAGCCAGACGACGAGCGCGACGATGCCCAGTCCGCCGCCGCCGACGGCGATGCCGCCGCGGCCGCCCATCGTTCCGCCGCGGCGGTCGGTGACCTGGCCGGTGTCGAGCCTGGCATTCGGGCGAAACCGCATCGCCCAGTGTTGCCCGTGCTCTGGGAAGTCGCAAACGCGCTGGTACCATCGTCCGGCCGCGGCGGTGGGAGTGTGTGAACCGCGTCAGGGCCGGGAGGCAGCAGCGCTAAGCATTCCTTCCAGGCGCCGCGGTCTTTCTCCCGGGCGCATAGCTCAGCGGGAGAGCGCCCGCTTCACACGCGGGAGGTCCCTGGTTCGATCCCAGGTGCGCCCATGGCTTTGCAAGCGGCCACGTGCGGCGTTGAGCAATGCCAAGAGTCCGCGTTGGAGACACCCTGGAACCGACCGGCGGACGCCGAGACGCTTTGGGATGGGCGCCCTATCCCGCCCGGACAGCCAGATCGGCCCGGGCGCGCCGGATGGGTAACGGCACCGACGGGGCTAGGTAGCGACGCTGAGCAACGCGTGTGGATCTCCAGGAAACCTGGCCGGCGTTATGGCGGAACTCGGAACGCCTTCTACGGCTTGCAAATCGTCTTGCGGATAGTTGCCTGCCGCACCTGATCCGTAGAGGTTCGTGAGTGTCTTACCGCTAAGCGGCTTCAGTCACGGCTGGTGGTGAACCGGCAAGTCGGCGTCTGACGACTGAATCGACTTCTTCGCCTGACCGTGGTTGAACGCGCATACGATCAGCACGCACTGGAAGCCAGCGTTGTGCTTTGCGGCGTTTCCAGTTCCAGGAGGTGGAGCTGGATTGGGGCACTCTTCGGGAGGGCCTAGGTAGAAGCTCATGCTCATGCCACCGCCAGCGTTTAGATCCGCGACGTTGTCGGAAACGGTGTAGAACGGGAAGAAGCTGCAGATTCGCTCCCGGATTGACAGTCCTGTGCCGGCGTTGCCGAGGAAGGTATTTCCGGAGACCATCGCGACGGTATCGGTGAGAGAGGCGCCGTCACCGGCGTTGTGAACGACGAGGCTGTCCTGGAGCAAGCTGAGCGAGTCCTCGAGCGCCCGGATCCCTGCACCTCCGTTGTCGCTGAGATGGTCGCGAATCATTCGAAACGGTCGATCGAAGGCTACAAACACGCCGTCGCCGGTATTCGCGGAGATCGTGCTGTCGGCGATTGTCGTCGCGGCACCGCTGTCACCATTGATGCCCACTCGGTTGTTACGAATCAGCAGGTGCTCGAGCTGAACAGTCGCACCATGATGGAACGGGTTCGTGACAGCGATCCCCGTATCGAAGCCTCGGATCGATCCGTTTTCGACGACCACATGGCCATCGCTCCCGTCGCTCATCTGCACACCCACACCGGTGCCCGAGCCGAGCAAGTCATGGCCGTTGAGATCGATCGTGACGTCAACTCCTCCGGCGACCGTCAGCCCGTCTCCTTGGCAGACAAGGTCAGCCGTGAGCACCACGTTGGTTGTCACGAGATCGCTGCATGCCAGGGTGTTGGCCGACGCGCCGCCCGATGGACTTACCACGGAGGCCAACGCCAAAGCGGCTGCGAGCGACAGGACTCGACCGCGCATCACCATCCCCCCTCGATCCGAGCGACAACCGACAGCGAGGCTATTCCTCGGTCGGCAGGCAAGTCAACCCCAACCCTGGAATTCACGGGAGTAAACGGCGGTCGCGCGTGAACTCGCACGCCCGTTCGACGCACGCCCGTTCGACTGCCCCTGAGTAGGCGCCAGCCCACCGCTCCCGAGGTTCGGCTACGCGCGAATGCCGAGGAAGGCGCGAAACGCAAGCAGAGCAACCGCGGTGCCGCCAAGACCCACGACGACGATCTGGTACATCCATTGGCGCTGATTCCAATGGGCCTCGATGCGGCTGGGCGACGGGCCGCCGCACTGCACTTGTTGATGCGCGCAGTACCACTCGGCCAGTTCGGCGCGGTTCATCCGGTCTTGCTTGTTCCGGTGATCCGCGATCGCCGCCAGACCGATCGTCGCGGCCAGCGCCACACAAATGATCAAGACGAGATGACGCCGCGCGATCCTGAGCACACTGGATTATGACCCCGCGCGTGCCAAGCGTTGTCGACCGCGGCATCCCGTGATCGCGAGCGTGCTCTCCGTCCCTTGTTTCAAGGGGCGGGCGGGCGCGGGCGTCCGCGGCCGCATTCACGTCGCCGATCCGCCCCTGGAGCTGACATCGGTCGCTCCAGTAACCGTTCGTGAGCGAGCGTCATCGCACCCTTTTAGATCCGCAGCTCAGTTTCGCTTCGAGCGGGTTCGACCTGTCGGCCTGCACGCGCGGCGCCGCCACAGGTTCTTTGGGTTTCTCAGTGCACCCCGAGCAGATCGCGGCTGATCAGGAAACTCAAAGGGGCTGAGTGTCCGCTATTCCCTCAGCACGGTGACCCCTAGACGATCGAGCAGTTCTCTCGGGACTGCCTTGAGGTTCGGGTGATGGGTTCCTACGGTCGGTGTTACAGCTCTGTCGACGGAAGGAAGCCGCGGTGCAATTTCTTGGGGTGTCACTCGTGTCCGCCGTTACGGCGCTCGCCGTCGGAGGTGCAGCGCTCGGTGCTTCGTCGCCGGCCGTTGGGTGTGGCACGGTCATTACGCAGAACACGACGCTCACCGCGAACCTCAGGGGTTGCGCAGACGGACTCATAGTGGCGGGCAACGGGATCACGCTCGATCTCCACGGCCATTCGATCTCCGGCATTGCGACGCCCTTCAGTAGGGGCATCGAGGTCAGCGGTCAAGATGTCACGGTCAAAAACGGGAGCATCGCGGCCTTCGGCTTCGGAGTACATGCAGAACCCCCGGCGCTCTCGTCGCCGAAGCCAAGCCTTCACATGCAGTCACTGAAGGTGTTCGGGAACACCGTTGGAGTGAGGCTTGGTTCCCTCGGTCAGACTTCTCCCGCATCGAGCATTGAGTCGAGCCAAGTCATCGGCAACACGACCTACGGCGTCGATTTCGACTACACCAATTTGGTTGTGACCAACAGCACCATCGATGGAAACGGCTCGCATGGTGTCCACGAAGTCGAAGCCGTTGGCCTTTTCACGAACAACGACGTCTCCCAGAACGGAGGAGACGGGATCTATGCCTCCGACATCGTCACCTCTCAGGGAGGTGGCCTTTTCGGCAACACCCTCAACGGCAACGGCAGGAACGGGTATGAGTACAACCAGTCCTACGGAGATGCATATCCCCATCTCGAGAACAACCGAGCCGACCGCAATGCACAACTGGGGTTGTTTTTGTTCGGCGACGGCGGCGCATGGGCAAATCTGGACGGCGGCGGCAACAGCGCCAAGGGGAACGGCGACACGCGTCAATGCGCTGTGCAGGACCTGATCAACACGATCCCGCCGGAAGCACTTGTCTGCAACAGGAATCCCAGCCGCTAGGTAAGCGCCTCGCGAATCACTCGCGTTGGTTGCGCGGCGCCATGGCGTGATGCTAAATCTGGAACCGCACGTCGCGCGCTCCCCGGTGCGGCGGCATCGTGCGGCTTGGCCTCGCTCGACGTTCCTGCACCTACATATTGCGTCGATCTCGGCGAACCCGGCTCGACAGTTTGTCGCCGGGCGATCCTCTACCGGCTCATCTGGAGGAGCCGCTCGATGAGCCGCATCTCGCGCGAGCTCGTGCCAAGGCTTCGACGTTCCTAGCCGAGGTTCATCAACGGCCTTCCGCTGCAACCGTCAGGGGCGCGTCGGGTTCGATCCCAGGTGCGCGGACCGTTTTTCCGGCTACGGCTCTAGCGAGGACACGTGATGACCGGCCCTCCGACGAAGGGGAAGCCGTCGACGCCGTAGTGGTGCCCATGTGCGCAGCCGCCGAGCGTCAGCTCGGAAAGGGTTCCAAGCATCGTCAGCTGCGGCGGTTCATAACGCGGCGGCTCACGATCGTCTGCTGGCCGCTGAGCGGGCGTCTCCATGATCGGAACGTAGTTGCGGCCGCGACGAGCGCCACCGCCGAAGGTCTACATCGTCTTGGTCTGGAACCGCCGGCGGCGCGCGTCGCAGTCTTCAGCTCGTCGCTAGCCGCAGAGCGAAGACTTGTACTGCTCGAGCGTCGGCCCGAACGGCGTCACCTCTCGAACAGCCTGTCCGAGCGGGTGCTGGGTCTGAGCCGAGTTAGGTGCCGACCACCCCATGAAACCGCCGAACGCCGCACAACCTCCGGATTGCGGCGGCCCAGCGGCGGCGCCGCCGGCGCCGCCGAGCGCGACGGCTCCACTGATGACGAGACTGCAGAACGCTCCCCTGTACATCCTGTTGTCCTTTCTCTCTGACGGCTTGGCTTCTGAAGCGTACGCACACAGACCCTCGACCTTCGTCCAATCTTCAGGCGACAAAGGTCGCTGCAAGCACACGACACCCCATAAGAAAGGAGAAGTGCATGACCGGAAAATCAGCATTCACCGAAGAGGAGTGGGACCTGCTGCGCGAAGCGCCGGGAAACGCCGGGATGATGGTCGTCATGGCAGAAGGCGGCGGCACCTTCCGCGAGACCTACGCCCTCGCGAAGGGCTACGCGGACGCGCGCAAGCAGCACGGCGCAAGCGAGTTCCTCGACGAGCTGGTCGCCGCCGGGCCGAAGCGAGGCCCGCGCACTCACTCGACCGAGGAGCTGCGTGAGCAGACCCTGACCGACCTGCGCAACTCCGCTGCGCTCCTACGCAGCAAGGCCACACCGGAGGACCTCGAGAGCTACCGGGCATTCGTGCTCGCGCTCGGCGAGCGCGTGGCCGAGGCGCACAAGGAGGGCGGAGAGAGCGTCTCCGAGCGCGAGCGGGCGGCCCTGACGGACATCGAGGCGGCCCTCACCGGCTGAATCACCCTCGTCGGGTAGGCCGATCTCGTCCGCCCGGCCCGGAAGAATGCGCGCGACCGCACGAAGTGCGTCGACGAGCCCCCATCGGCGCACGCGACCAAGGAGGTCGGATGACGAGTACCGCCTACCGCGGCAGCGCGGCCCGGCCGATGGCTGGCTGGATCGTGTTTGCTGCGGCGATGATGATGGTGATCGGCTCGATCGACTTCATCGAGGGGTTGATCGCGGTGATCCGCAAGCAGTACTACGTGCTGACACCGAGCCAGATCGTCGTCTTCAACGTGACGACCTGGGGCTGGCTGACGCTGCTCTGGGGGATCGTGCTGTTCCTTGCCGGCATGGCTCTCTGGACAGGGCAGAGCTGGGCACGCTGGTTCACGATCGTCGTGGTGTCGATCAACATCCTCGGGCAGTTGCTCTGGCTCGGGTCGTCTTCGTACCCGCTGTGGACGTTGACCGCGATCGCACTGGGCATCATCGTGATCTACGCGTTGACCGTTCGCTGGGAGGGCTACCCAGACGCTGTCAGCTGACAGGCAGAGTCGCGAGTGGAGGAGACCGAGGCTCCTCCGCTCGCGGCTAGAGTCCCGGCGATGCCGGCGCCGATCGTCCTCGTTCCCGGTTTCTGGCTCGGCGCCTGGGCGTGGGACGACGTCGCGGCAGCGCTACGCGCGGCCGGCCACGACGTCACAGCGCTGACGCTGCCCGGTCTCGAGTCGGCCGACGTCGACCGCTCGAAGGTCACGTTCGCCGACCATGTCGACGCCATCGTCGAGGCGGTCGAAGCTGCCGGCGCGACCGCAGTGCTCGCTGTGCACAGCGGCGCCGGCGCGACCGGCTACGCCGCCAGCGACCGCGCGCCCGAGCGCATCGCGGCGATGGTCTACGTCGACTCCGGGCCGGCCATCGGTCCTCTCGATCCCAGCTTCGACGCCGTCGACAAGCCCCTCGTGTGGGACGAGATCGAGGCGGAGGAGAACCTCGACGGCCTGAGCGAGGAACAGAAGGAGACGTTCCGGCAGCGTGCCGTGCCCGAGCCGGGAGACGCGATGCGCGGCTCCGCCGACCTCACGAACGACGCCCGCCTCGACATTCCGACGACTGCGATCTGCACGGGCTTCAGCTCCGAGCAGTACAAGGCGGCGATCGCCGAGGGATACAACTGGTTGGCCGGCTTCAACGAGCTGCACACCATCAGCTGGGTCGACCTGCCGACGAGTCATTGGCCGATGTGGTCGCGGCCGCGCGAGCTCGCGCAGATCATCGGCGACGTCGCGGCGACCGCGACGTGAACCCATCCGCCGGACCGAAGCCGAAGCGCTTCACTGCCATTACGCTAACGCGGTCATGAAGCGTCTCGCGTTCGTCGCCGTTCTCGTCCTGGCCGTCACGTCGTCGGCGCAGGCAGCACCGGCGGCGATCCCGGCACACGTGTACGCGCCGTACTTCGAGACCTGGACGGCGGACAGCCTCACGACGACGGCGCAGCAGTCCGGTGCGCGGTACTTCACGCTCGCCTTCCTCGAGACGCTCTCGAAGTCGTCCTGCACGCTCGCCTGGAACGGCAGCAAGTCCGACCCCGTCACGAACAACCACTACGCCGACGACATCGCGGCGCTGCGCGCGCTCGGCGGTGACGTGATCCCGTCGTTCGGCGGTTGGAGCGCAGACCAGGGCGGCACGGAGATCGCCGACTCGTGCAAGAACGTCAACACGATCGCCGCCGCGTACGAAGACGTGATCACGCGCTACAACGTCACGCGCCTCGACATGGACGTCGAGGGCAGATCGCTCAACCGCAGCGACGGCATCGACCGTCGCAACAAGGCACTTGCGCTCGTCGAGCAGTGGGCCGCTGCGCAGAAGCGCCCGTTCCAGGTGAGCTACACGCTGCCGACGTCGGCCTCGGGCCTCGAGCCGTCGGGCGTCGCCGTCCTGCAGAACGCCGTCGCGAACGGCACGCGCGTCGACGTCGTCAACATCATGGCGTTCGACTACTACGATCGCGTCACGACCGACATGGGCGCGGCCGCAGTGAATGCCGCGGACGGAACGGCCGCGCAGCTTGCCGCGATCGGCCTCAGCGCGAGGATCGGGATCACGCTGATGCCCGGGCTCGACGACTATCCGAAGAAGACGGAGAAGACGACCGTCGCCGATGCGCAGCAGGTCCTCGGCTACGCGCAGGCCAACGGCGTCGACACGCTGTCGATCTGGGCGATCCAGCGCGACAACGGCGGCTGTCCCGGCGTGACCGGCTCGAACAGCTGCTCCGGGATCGTCCAGGGCACGTGGGACTTCAGCCACGTGCTCCAGCCCTTCACCGGCTAGCGGTTGGCGCAGCGGTTCCGTCTGCCCGCGGAGCTCGTTCCGGCGCTGCCGGCGCCTGCCCGCAAGCTGCTCCGTGGGACGTTTCGTACCTACGGTCTGGCGACCGCCGACCTCCGGCCGCTGCCGGACTTCCTCATCCTCGGCGCGCAGAAGGCCGGCACGACGGCGCTCTACGCGTACCTCCGCTGGCACCCGCAGATCACCGGGCCGTCGTTCAAGGAGGTCAGCTTCTTCGATCGCCACTACGCGCGCGGCGAGCGCTGGTACCGCGCGCACCTGCCGATCCGCCGCAGCGGGCTCGTCGGGGAGGCAAGTCCCAGCTACCTCTTCCACCCGCTCGCACCGGAGCGCGTTGCGCGGCTCGTTCCGCACGCGCGGCTGATCGCGCTGCTACGCAATCCGGTTGACCGCGCGTTCTCGCACTACCAGCACGAGGTTGCGTTGGGTCGGGAGGAGCTGCCGTTCGACGACGCCCTCGCGCACGAGGAGGAGCGGATGGAGGGTGAGCTCGACCGGATGCTGCGCGACCCGGCCTACTTCAGCTACCCGTGGTGGAACTACACCTACGCCGCGCGCGGTCGCTATGCCGAGCAGCTCGAGCGCTGGCTGGCGGTGTTCCCGCGCGAGCAGCTCCTGGTCGTCATCACGGAGGAGCTGGCGGCCGACACGGCCGGGGCATACGAGCGTGTGCTGGACTTCCTCGGTGTCGAGGCGCGCGGCCTCGAGTCGTATCCGCGAATCTTCGAGCGCGACTACGGCGGGATGGACGCCGCGACGCGCGCGATGCTCGAGGACGAGTTCGCCGAGCCGAACCGCCGGCTCGAGGAGCTGCTCGATCGCGACCTGCCCTGGTTCAAAAAGTGAGCCCCGGCAGCTTGCGGCTTGCGCCGGGGCTCGCACCATGGAAGTTCCTGCACCAGTTGTGATGCCGCCCGCGGCGGTTCCTTGCGCCTGATCCTCCGAACGAGTGAATTGCGACGGGCGCTCCCCCGGACGAAGGACGCATGTGTTCGCGTTCGCTCACAGAGTCCGCGCAGTGACTGCGGTTCATGCGCGACAGCGCTGAGCGAAGGGGTGGGAGATGGCGAAAACGAGCTCAACCAAGCGGGGCGTGGCGATCATCGCGGTGATCTCGGCCCTCGCGGCCCTGGCCGGGCCCGGCGTTGCGTCGGCCGCTCCGAAGACGACGGGCTCCGCACCTGCGGCTGCGCCGTCCGTGGGCGGCTTCGGCGAGATTGCCTGCTGGGCCGAAGACACCAGCTGGGCGTCCTAGCGACCCGACGTCTGCTCAAGCAAGGCGGCCCGTAGCCCGATACCTCGGGCTATGGGTCGCGCCTTCGGTCTCATCTCGATCGTCGTCTCGCTCGCACTCGTCGGGATCCTCTGGGCGTTGACGATGCAACACAGCGGTCCGACGTCCGCGACGGCCAAGCGCGCCGAGAGCCAGGCCACAGCCGCCGTCAGCGGGATGAACTTCACGGCCGCGGCGACTCAGCTCGAGCTGTACCACGCCCAGAACGCGACGTATGCCGGCGCGAGCCTGCCGCCGTCGTTCGGCGTCACGTTCGTCCGCGCAGATGCCTCGTCGTACTGCCTCCAGTCGGGCATCGGCGGCACTGCGCAGCATTTCGCCGGCCCCGGCGGGGCCGCTGCCGCCGGTCCCTGCTAGCGACAATCGCGATGTGACACTTCGGGGACGCGGCGGCGTATGAGGGCCGTGAACGCGGTGACGAGCTCGTGGTCGGGCGTCCGCGTCGGCCGGCCGACGTTCGCCGAGGTTGCCGAGCGCGAGCTCGATGCCGTGCACCGTTACCTGCTCTTCCTCACCGGGAACCGCGCCGTCGCCGAGGATCTGACGGGAGAGACGTTCGAGAAGGCGTTCCGGACGTGGCGGCGCTTCGATCCGCGCCGCGGTGCCCCGCGAACGTGGCTTTGCCGGATCGCGCGGAGTGTTGCTCTGGATCACTTCCGTGCAGAGGAGCGCCGCCGCCGCCGCGAGGACCGCTTCGCGCGCGGCACAGCCGACGTCGTGGATGCAGAGCTCGGGCCGAGCGCGCTCGAGACGGCGCTCGCGCAGCTGCCGCCGGCCGAGCGTGAGGTCGTCGCGCTCCGCGTGCTGCTCGACTTCGACGGGCCGACGGCCGCGCGCGTGCTCGGAATCACTCCCACGGCCTGCTCGACGCGGCTGAGCAGAGCGCTGAAACGACTCGAGGAGCTGATCGACGATGAACGAGTTCGCTGAGCTCGTCAGCGACCTGCGGGCGCTGCCGACAGCCGCGCCGGAACGTCTGCGCGAGCGCGTCCGCGCGCTCGGCGAGCCGGCGGCCCGGCGCGGCTTGCCGCGCGTGCCGTGGCTCGTGGTCGCACCGGCATGCATCTTGGCGCTCGCGGCCGCGGCAGTCGTCCACGGCGTCGTCAGCTCAGGAACGTCGCCGAAGCGACAGGCGCTGACGTTCGCCGGCGAGGCGCGCGGCGTCGCCGGCTCGCCGCTCGTCCCGTCCGATGCGAGTCGCCACCAGAACTACGACGCATCGCTGACGCTGCGCGTGAAGGATCTGAACGCCTTGACCGACCAGACGAACGAGGCGATGCAGATCGTCCACTCGTACGGCGGCTACGTGGCGTCGGTGGAGCAGACGACCCGCACCGGTCAGCCCGGGGAGGCGGATCTGATGCTGCGCGTCCCCGTGGGACGTGTCGAGGAGGCCATGGTGCGGCTGAGCGAGCTCGGCACCGTCCTCGCGCGGCAGGTCTCGGTCGTCGACCTCGAGCAAGCGCTCCGCCAGCAGCGCGCGCGAATCCTCCACCTCAAGCTCTACATCGCGCGCGCGACGGAGCAGCTCAAGAACAGCCTTCCCGCAGATGTTCGCCTGCGGCTCCAGCTGCAGCTCCAGCAGGCGCGCGAAGATCTCGCGCGGGTCACGCGGGCCAACGGCGCGACGCTGAACGAGGCGGCGCTTTCGCACGTGGCGCTCACGCTGACGACGCAGAAGGACGCGACGCCGGTGCAGAAGGGCGGCAGCGGCCGCTTCAGGCGTGCCGCCGGGGATGCCGGCTCCTTCCTCGCCGGCGCGGGCGCCGTGATTCTCTTCCTGCTGATCGTCCTCGGCCCGCTGATCGTCCTGTTCGTGGCCGCGGCGCTCGGCCTGCGCGCCTATCGCCGAAGGGAAGAGCGCCGCCTGCTCGCGACGTAGCAGAGGCGCCGACTTGGCGGCGCCCCAAAGAGGCTGCGCGGGCTTCGCCCGCGCAGCCGTCCTAACCACAGATCTTGGAGGCGAGGACGAGTGTCCCAACGCGAACGTCCCGTAGTATCCCGCGCGTGCTGCTCGCCCTGACGACTGGGAACAAGGTCGGCCTGGCCGTCACCGCCGCGGTCTTCATCGCGTTCGCCCTGGCCTCGTCCCTCCTGCTCCCGCGCTTCCGACCGAACTATCCGGGCGGCGGCCTGCCGGCGTTCATCGTCATCTGCTTCGTCTTCTTCTTCGGGATGCTCGCGGCGGTCCAGAACTTCGGCCGTGAGAGCAGCACCGCCGAGGCCGCGCGGACCGAGACCGTCGGCACGCCGGCCGGGACGACCGTGCAGCGGACGACGACGCAGCAACAGCCGACAACGACGACTGCTCCGGCGCACACGACGACGCAGGCCCAGACGACGACCGCGGCGCAGGCGGCGACCGTTCAAGTGACCGAGACGGAGTTCAGGATCGCGCTGCAGGGCTACAACGCGAACGCGCGGAAGTTCACCTTCAACGTGAAGAACGCCGGCCAGATCGCGCACGACCTCGCGATCAGAGGCGGCCCGAAGACGAAGCTCATCCAGCCCGGCGGCACGGCGACGCTCACTACGACGCTCGAGCCGGGCACGTACCACCTCTACTGCAGCGTGCCCGGCCACGAGCAGGCCGGGATGAAGATCGACATCACCGTCAAGTAGCTACCCTGTGCCCCCTGTCGGAGGGGTGGCAGAGCGGTCGAATGCGGCGGTCTCGAAAACCGTTTCGGGCCTCTGGGTCCGACGAGGGTTCAAATCCCTCCCCCTCCGCTCAACTTGGCCGAAGACCGCCCGATTAGCGGGATTCGGTCGATAGAGGACGGGCTTAGCGCCGTCCGCTCAAGACGGCCTGAATCCGCTCGGTCGGGCTGGCGACTGGCGCACAACTGGCGCGCGGGACGTGCTCGTGTGTGCCCTTCGCCAACGGACAATCAGCTGCTGCTCCATGAGTCATCAATCTGGAGCTCGTGCCGGTTTCGGCTGTTTGCATTTCGCGCGCCATCGGTGCAGGGGTGAGGAAGTCGGTCGGTTGGAAGCGTTCAGCTCCGTCGAACGTCGGTGCGCGGGCTGCGCGAGACGCCGTCAGCCTGACGGATTCGCTGGCACGCGCCTTCGGCAAAACACGGACGGGCGATCCGCACACCCCCCGATGTCGAGCAGCAGGCGTCCTGCGAAACTCGGTCTTGTAACGAACGTAACGAATCGAGGAGCGTGATCGCAATGACCCGAAACATGGGTGTCTTTGATCGCGGGCTTCGGGCGTTCGTCGTCGCGCCGGTCGCCATCGTGGTGGCGTTCCTTGTCGGCGCGGGCACGGTCTTTGGCGTCATCCTGTTCGTTGTCGCCGGGATCATGCTGACGACTGCCGTCACGGCGTTCTGTCCGACCTACACCGTCCTGGGAATCTCGACCAGCCCTCACGGCCTACATCGCGTCGGCCGGGGTCTGCACGCCGGTCACGCCTAGGACGTGGTCACGTTGGCAGGGGCGCAAATCGCTCCGCTGGCTGACACGTGGGGCATGCACAGCGACGTTGGCTGGGGGTGGATGACGGTGATGATGATCTTCATGGTGGTGTTCTGGGGGGCGGTGATCTTCGGGGTCGTCTGGCTGATCCGCGACGCTGCGTGGAGAAGCCCGGATCGCGGCGAGCAGCCGGTCAGCAAGGAGCGCCCGCTCGACATCCTTGGGCGTCGCTTCGCGGAGGGCGCTATCAGCGAAGAGGACTACCGAGCACGGCGGGAGATCCTTGTCGGCGAGGCAGCAGGGTCGAACGAAGCTCGAAAGGACGAGCTCCTAGTCGCGCCTTAACCAGCGGGAAGGAGATGAAGGTGATCAAGCGCGCGATCATCATCGGCTGTGGCGCGATCATCGGAATGCGCATCGCTGAGCGAATCAGCCACAAGATGCGCCATCAGATGCACGACAAGATGCGCCAGCACTGCGAGCAGATGGCGGCGCACTGCAAGAACATGGCGACCCATCGCAGCGAGCCGGTCGTCAGGACGTAACGAGTGGCCTTGGGAGGTGTGTGATGGAACTCGCGACTGCATTTGATGTCCGGCGAAGCGGACCAAGGCGTCGCTTTCTAAGGCACTTCCTAGAGATGACGGTAGTGATGATGCTCGGGATGTGCGTGCTCGGCGGCGCCTTTCGCGAGCTCCACGTCCTCGTCTTCGGCAACGGTTTTGCCGCCGCCTGGCGCGAGCACGCTGGGCTGGCCGCCTATGGCATGGCGTTCACCATGACCGTGCCGATGGTGCTCTGGATGCGCTACCGCGGCCACAGCTGGGAGCGGGGCGGCGAGATGGCGCTCGCGATGAACCTGCCGGTGTTGCCGGTGCTTGGGCTCTACGTGTTCGACGTGGTCGGGTTCGACGCCGTGCTCGGGCTGCAGATGGCGCTGATGATCCCGGCGATGCTCGCCGCGATGCTCTACCGCAGGGACGAGTACAGCGCGCCGCATACAGCCCACTCGCATCGCCGGCGCTGGTTCGTAGTGGCGCGATAACTTTCTCTCGCGCCACTGCACCCATGCATGCCGCATTGCGTCTCGTAGTTTTTCCGTGCGGCGATCATCGCTTTCCGGTCACGCGCCGTCTTCGGGATGCACTTCGCCGCCGGCATCTCCGCGATCAAGTACGCGCCTTCACCGAAATAGCACCAGGTGAATGTCGCTGTCGCCCTCGAGCTTGAACTCGATGATCTGCGCCGGCACACGCCAAACCGCCGGCTGAAACCCGTCGACCGTGTCTTCGGGGTCGGGTGGGGCTGCGGGAGTGCGTTGATTGCCGCGACCGTGGTGTTCTTCGGGTGCAGGTTGACGAGCTTGCGTTGGGGTCGCTGGACATCTTGAGCGTTTCAGGCGGACGTTGCAGCCGGTGTCGGTGTCCTGCGGACGTGCTGACACGGCCGTCACGGGAGTCCCGCCAGAATCGCGACGGCGGCGCAGATGATGAGTCGCAGGGGCGGCAACCTATCTGCCTCGAACGAGGGAGTCAGCGCTCAACCCAACCTCGTTAGTCTCCGCGGGAGTGGCATCTGCGGAACCCTCCCGCCCCAGTCGAAAGGGAGCGGTCGAAACGAAGCACCGGGAGCTGCATAGTTTGAACGTCCGCCGCGCGACCGAGGACGACCGTGAGACGTTATACGCGCTCTGGGACGAATGGGTCGAGCGGGAATCACCCGTTCCGTCGTGGGTCGAAGGCGCCCGCGAGGGGACGCGCGCGCAGATCGACGTTGCGATTAGCTCTGGCTGCGCAATGATCGCCGAGGAGCGTGGCGACGTTCTCGGATTCGCCTGCGGCGTCGTGACAGGGCGGCGCACGGGCGACCTGACGGAGCTCTATGTTCGACCAAAAGCGCGACGCCGGGGGATCGCGCGGGCGCTCGCCAGGGCAGTCGTCGTCGCGCTGCGCGAGCTCGGCATCGCTTCAGTCACCGGCGGCGTCGGGCCCGAGAATGCGGCGGCACGGAGCTTCTACGAGAACGCTGGCTTCCAAACAGTGGAGCTTCGCTTGGTCGGAGACGCTGAAGTGCTCGAGCGTCGCCTCGCCGAACGTGCCGCTCAACGCCGCCGTCAGTAACCCTTCACCCGGCGGCCCGAGCTCCCCGCTCATACAAGCCGCGTTTAAGGTCTTTGGAAGTGGCTACTGCGGCGCCGCTCCCTCAACCGATGCTCGCCGCTCCGGGCCGATCCCGACGCGCGGCGACTGGGTGTTCGAGGTCAAGTGGGATGGGTTCCGGGCCGTCGTCTTGACCGAAGGCGCGCCGCTTCGAATCCGTTCCCGGCGTGGCTGGAACATGACCGACCTCGTTCCCGAACTTGCGGCGCTCCCGGTCGCTGCGACCCTGAAGCCTCAACAGCAGGGCGCCCGGCCTTTCCGTTCGGAGGGCCGTACCGGCACCACCTCAGCATTGGAACGATTTGCCCCCACCCCCGGGCCCCCGGGTTTTGGGTCCTACACGCGCAGGTTCATCGCGGGGGTACGGGGCCGGCACCCAGGCGGGCCGGCACTTGAGTTGACCCGGTTTTCGGCTGTTGCGAGGCGGCTAGGTGCGTCACGCTGCTCACGGCTCGTCGACGCAATGTCGAGCGGATCATCGAGCGTCGGCAGCTGAGTCTCGATCGTCTCCTTGGGGCGGCCATGAACGCGCGATATCCAAGCGTCCGCGGCCCGGTACGCCCGGTTCGGATCATCCGAGCGGATCCCGCAGGTAGGCAGCAACGACCTCGTCAGCATGTTCCTCGGGCTCCCGCGCCAGCTTTCGTTAACTCCACGCGCTGACCGTTCCGGCGGCGGGTGCGCTCCGGCGACGATCGCCGTGCCGGAACTCGGCGTCAGCGTGCCCGATCCACGGCACATATTCGCCGACAATCGCGCCAGCCGACCGACTTGGAGCGCGGTGAGGCGAATCCGCTCTCGTGGGCGAAGATCACCGTGTCTTCAGTGATGGTGCGGCTAGGCGGCGGTGAAGGCGTCGCACACCGCGGCGACGATTTCGTCCGGCTGCGCGTCCACCTGCACGACAGTGCAACCTTCGAGTACCTCCCCGAGCTGGAGGGTCTGACCAACGGTCGCAGCCACGACCAAGCGTTTGCTCGGATAGCGCGTGCGGAGCCCCTTCACGACGCCGACGCCGTCCTCGTCCGCCAAGTCGAGAACCGTGACGACAACGTCTGTGCCCTCGACGGCGATGCATGGCTCCAGCTGGTGAAGCGGGCACCGCGTCGGGGGATCAGCGCTACGCGCCGGGCCGCGGCAGATGGCCACGCCGTAGCCCGCGCGCCTGATCGCGCCCGCCAATTCGAGGCCAGCGTCCGGGTCCGGATGCTCGATGAGGACGCGGGGCCGGCCCGGAAACGGCCAGGGACGGAGATCGATCGTTGCGCGCCGCTTCTTCATCAACCAAGCACGTTTGCAGCGAGTGCGTCGCGCGGCATCCGCGTCACGTGCAACACGGATAGGTAACAACTACCGATTTCGGGTCTAGAGGATCCTGGCTGGCCGCCGTGCGCTACTGGGCGTAAGACCGGGACGTTGGTTCTGTTGATGGGCGGTTGATGGCCGATCGCTGCGTGTCATGAGTTCAATGGCCCACCGGCCCAACCGGGCTGCTTTTGTGGTCGGTTTTCGCCGCGGAGCCCGTCCACGTTGCCTCTACCGGCATTCGTCTGACCCGCTCGGACATCGACGTCGGTCACGGGGATGAGTGGCACGAGGGGCGGCGTTTCGCTCGCCCCTCGTTTTAGGTTCTGCAGCTAACGCACTAGATGTTCGCAGCTAACGCAGTTGCCCACGGATCGCGCCACCCGGGAACGCCGTCGTGTGGTAGTTGACGTAATAGGCGGTCGGATTTTGGCAGAGGGCAGCGCCGGTGGTGCCAGCGTTGGGTGCCGCTACGCCACTCTGCTTGATGTGGCGCGCAGTCGTTGATGGAGTCGGCGCCACGAACAGGGGTACGACGATCGGGCCGGCGACACCAACTGGCGCAAGATGGATGTGGCCCGCGACAAATGTCTCGTGGTTCTTGTTGTTGATGTGGGTCTTGAACTCGATCGTCCCGTCGTTTCGGACCTTGATCAGCGCGTGGCCCTTAGCGATCGACGTCGAGCCCGTTGTCTCGTTCTTGGCCGCCAGCTTTGCGTGGAGTACACACATCACGCCCTCGCCGCTTTTTGCCGCCGCGAGATTCGCGCTCGGCACTGCCACCGCGCAGGAGGCAACCAGACAAAGAATGAAGCGCCGCATGTAGCCTCACTTCCCTTCGCAGGTAGACGTGGCCCGTCATAAGCCCTGCCCCGAGCAGCCGCTTTCTAACGCACTACAGGCAAGGGATCTGTAAAGACCGCTGATTCTGTCGGTCGAGCCGCGAGAAAACGCTTGTCAACGGCGGCAACGGGTTCGCGCGACCCACAAGCGTCTCAACGTTTCGCGCTTGAGCGTTTGGCGCTGCTCGCGGGCCATTGAAGCTACATCAAGGGGATCATCTGGGAAAGTGATGTTCGTGTGTGATCCAGTTCGCGCGTCATTCGGCCACCGTGCTACCGGTTGAGTGCAGCGAAAGCATCCGTGAGGGTCGCGCCCGAGTCCGGGGCTGGAAGTGTCTGTGCGGCGGCGACAAGGTCGGGCCTGAAGCTCCGATAGAAACTTGCCACGCCTCCGTCTGGGCTGCGCCAGAGGCAGTGCGCCAGATGCAGTAGCTCAGCGAGACGGCCTGGCGCGCCACGAAGCGGCCCCTCGACGTTCAGAGGGTGGGCTGCATGATCCCTACTCGGGACGAGCTTTCCAACGGCGCCAGCTTGTGGATCTGGCGCCGCGTAGCGCAGGCTTCCGATACGCACCGAGATCGCCGCCGATAGGCAGAGATGACATGGCTCCAGAGTGGTGTAGAGGACGAAACCCTCGTAGGTTCGCTCTGACGTCAGCGCAACAAGGGCGTTCACTTCAGCATGGGCTAAGCGCGAGCCGCCCAAGTGTCCGTCACGAGGGTCGTCAAAGGTGCGGTTCCGCGCGCGGCTAACGACTTCGCTCGTCTCGTCCACGACAACAGCTCCAACAGGGATCGTCCCAGCCAAGTACGCCTCCCACATCAGCGAGAACACCTCGGGCCACGGGGCCACAAGTTCATCCCACTCGGCGACGATGCGCCCGATCGTAGCGAGGTTGGCCGTCCTCTCACTCGAACGCCGGGCGGATCGGGTCCCCTGCGGTCCGAGCCTCTTCGCGGGGTACGCGGCCCACCGTCAACCGAAGACCCACACCGGGCGTTAAGCCCGTCGGAACCGTTGCGTATTCCGTCGTTTCCGCAACAAGACGGCCAGGCACGAACGCTTGCGGGCAGTTGCCCGTCGAGCTGCAAACACATGTCTCGCTCTGCGCTTTTTCACGCGTCGGGCTGACTCCCCGGATTGGGTCCCGTACTGCGAGCTTCGCGGGGGTACGGGGCTTGCCGCCTTAAGGACGCTCCCGCCGGGCGGGCCGCCGTCAGCATGGTTGCCGCCAGTCGTCGTCGAGCGCGAGTGCGGCGCCAGCTCGACTGCGACGGTCCGGTTGCCCGCGCCCTCGCGACGGCGCCTCGCAAGCCCGATCTCCAGTTCCCCCAAGACGAGAACCCTCAACTAGCTCGGGAAGGCTGGGCACCACGCCTGTGGGATTACTTCTACGTTTCCCTTACGAATGAACTGCGCATGCCTGCTCACGAGCGCCAACGCGATGAGAATCCCAGCGGCTGCCAACGCGAAGGGCGCCGCATCGTCGCGTGCCTCTCGCGCCGCTACACGCAGACGCTCGGGGTCAGGCGAGACCGCGGCCGCCACGGACCGTTCGCTGGCCCGAGCCATCGCAGATCAGAATGAGAACATCGTCGGACAGCGACGCCCCACTGAGTCACCGAGGGGACACACAACGACGTCGGACAAAGACAGAACGCCCAAAGAGTCCCCAACGCGGTCGCAGCCACTCGCTGCCGCGCTTCAGAGCACCGGACGCGGAGGGGGAACCCTCCGGGCTGCTGCCCAGCGGAGTGTGCGCACTACTGGGTGAAGGGGTGCCGTTGTTCGACCCCGGTCGATATCTCGGGGCCGCGACATACATGACGGTCGTTGCTGAGCGACCGCGAGTTGACCTACTGCGCGCGGAGAGCCTGGTACCCAAGCCGCAGACATACGGGAGCATCGAATCGCGGCTATGGTGGGTGGGCGCGTAGGTTTAGTGCAGTAGCCGCTGAGGCTCTGAGGTTTTCCTCTTCGTCTGTCACACCTGGCCTGAGTGCATCCAGGAGAGCTCGACTCGGGTTCTCCGACCCTGATCGATGAAGTTAGGAGCAGAGCACATGCATGCCACCTTGAGACGCTACGAGGGTGTCGACACCAGTCGCACCGACGAGCTGACGAAGAAGGTCAACGAGAACCTAATCCCGAAGCTCAGCAAGCTACCCGGTTTCGACGGGTACTTTCTGATCGAGGCCGGCGACGGCGTGGTGACCTCGGTCAGCCTCTTCGATACGTCGGTGCATGCCGACGAGTCGACTCGACTCGCATCCAGTTGGGTGCGCGACGAGAAGCTGGAGAGCGCGCTTCCGAACTCGCCGAAGATCACCGTCGGCGAAGTGATCGCGCGGAGCAAGACGGACGGAGCCGTTCGGGCATAAGGCCGCGGCTCGACGCACAGAGGGCCCGCTAACCGCGGGCCTTCTGCGGCACGAGCGGCATCTGATGAAAGTGATCACAACGAACGCGTTCCTCCGCAGGGCTGACTCGTCCCTTGACGCGACGCTGAATCCTGTGGCGCCCCGCTTCGGGGAGATCGTCTCCTGGGCCGCTGCAATTGCGGGGTCGGGACAGGGCACGTCCCACCGCTCGACTGAAGGCGCCGATCGATTGTCAGACTCTGCTCTTCCGCCGGTTCCTGCTAAGCGCACACGGTAGGTCGGCTCGTGTGCGGGATCGCCGGATACAGCATCGCTGTCGAGAGCACCGTCGATCGGACGGTCGCCGCCCGCGCTCTGCTTGCAGGCATCGCCGAGCGCGGAGCGGACTCGGTGGGCTTCGCCTACCGAGGCGATGACTCGACGGTCACGGTGCACAAGCAGCGCACGGGCGCAAGCGAGCTCCTCGACCGCATCGACGTGCCGCAAACCGCCGCACAGCTCCTCGTGCACGTGCGGGACTACACGAAGGGTCACCCACAGGTCGTGGCCAACAACCATCCGATCCGCCACGGAGCGGTCGTCGGGATCCACAACGGCACGATCGCCAACGACGACGAGCTATTCGCGGCCGATGGCATCGCGCGCGCCGAGCCCAGCATGACCGTCGACTCCGAGCTGATCTTCGCGCTCGCCGAGCAGTCTCGCGGACGCACCGCCCGCGCGCTCGAGCGGCTGGTCGGCTCGATGGCGACCGCCTGG
This sequence comes from uncultured Actinomycetes bacterium, assembly GCA_963833655.1. Classification (GTDB taxonomy): domain Bacteria; phylum Actinomycetota; class Thermoleophilia; order Gaiellales; family Gaiellaceae; genus 3-1-20CM-4-69-9. The sequence continues at coordinate 28,290 of CAWHYL010000001.1, forward strand.
CTCGACGAAGGCCGGCAGGAGCTGCTGCTCGCGCGCGGGATGGGCCGGCCACTGTGGATCGGCACCTCCACGCAGGAGCTCTTCTTCGCGTCGACGCGCGCCGCGCTGGAACTGGTCGAGGAGTATTCGTCCCTCAAGCTCCGCAAGCGCGAGGTGCGTGAGGGATCCGTGCTTGCGGTCAACGATGGACGGATCGTCGGGCGGGACTCGTTCCGCCCGGACATGTCGTTCGAGGAACAACCCCTGCCGGCAGTGCGCACGCCGACCGAGGCTCGCGCGACACTCGAACGACTCGCCGCACTGCACGCGATCTAGCCCTCGGGGCTGGGCCCCAGTCCGGCTGTCCTGTCGCCAGGCGTTGCCGGTCGCAGGCAACCAACTTGGTTTCTACTTCGGTGGCGCCAGGAGCCAGGCTCGCCCTCGTCCGCGACGATCGCCCGGGCCGGATTGTGCTCCTCGGCACAAATTTCGGCTACAATGAGGGAGCGCGTAGACCCAGCGCGGAAGCCGCTGAGGCTCCCCATTCCTCTCCGACTTACACGAAAGGCCTAAGTGCGTCGGGCGCACCCGTTCTCGGAGTTCGCCGCCGGCAAGTCGAGAGAGATGGAGGCAATCACATGTATGCGACCGTGCGCCGCTACGAGGGGATCGACAAATCCCGCTCCGAGGAAATGACGAGGAAGGTCGGCGACAGCTTGCTGCCAAGTTTGCGCGAGTTGCCCGGCTTCGGCGGCTACTACCTGATCGACGCCGGTGGGGGTGTTCTGACCTCGGTCGGGCTCTTCGAGACGTCGGCGCAGGCCCACGAGTCGACGCGTCTCGCTGCAAGGTGGGTGCGCGAGCAGAAACTCGAAGACGCGCTCCCGAACACGCCGAAGATCACAGCCGGCCCGGTCATCGCCTGCGAAGCCAGCGGCGCGGTGGTCACGAACGGGGTTGCCGCGCTCGCATAGCGCTCCCCAGAGGTCCAGACCAAGAGAGGAATTCTTTCAAGGGAGGTTTCATGAATCTGCAGCCGCTTGGTGACCGCTTGATCGTCGAGGTGCTCGATGAGGAGGAGTTGACGGTGAGCGGGATTGTGTTGCCCGACACGGCGAAGGAGAAGCCGCAGCGGGGCAAGGTGCTCGCGGTCGGTCCCGGCGCTCGCAACCAGGAGACGGGCGAGTACGTCCAGATGGACGTCGCCGAGGGCGATGAGGTGGTCTTCTCCAAGTACGGCGGCACCGAGTTCAAGCTCGGCACCGACGAGGTTCTGATCTTGCGCGAGTCGGATGTGCTCGCGAAGGTCGTCAACACGGGTGGTAAGCGCAAACGCAAGCTCGCCGGCGCCACCGCGTAGCTCGTATCGATCAGGAGGAATGAGATGGCTCACAAGGAGCTGAAGTTCAACGAGGACGCGCGCCGCTCGCTCGAGCGTGGCGTGAACATCCTCGCCGACGCGGTCAAGGTCACCCTTGGCCCGAAGGGGCGCTACGTCGTGCTCGACAAGAAGTTCGGCGCTCCGACGATCACGAACGACGGTGTCACGATCGCTCGGGAGATCGAGGTCGAGGACGTCTTCGAGAACCAGGGCGCGCAGCTGGTCCGTGAGGTCGCCACGTCGACGAACGACGTCGCCGGCGACGGCACCACGACGGCGACGCTGCTCGCCCAAGCGATCGTGCGGGAAGGCCTGAAGAACGTCGCCGCGGGCGCGAACCCGATGGGGCTCAAGCGCGGGATCGAGACAGCGGTCGATCAGGTCGTCGAGGACCTGAAGTCGCAGTCGAAGGAGATCTCGGGCAAAGAGGACATCGCCCGGGTGGCCACGATCTCGGCGCGTGAGCGGGAGATCGGCGATGTGATCGCGAATGCGATCGAGAAGGTCGGCAAGGACGGGGTCGTGAACGTCGAGGAGGGCCAGACGTTCGGCCTCGAGCTCGAGTTCACCGAGGGCATGCAGTTCGACAAGGGCTACCTGTCGCCGTACATGATCACCGACGCCGAGCGCATGGAGGCAGTCCTCGAGGACCCGTACATCCTGGTCGCGAACCAGAAAATCGGCGCAATAAAGGACATCTTGCCTGTGCTCGAGCAGGTGATCCAGGCGGGCAAGCCGCTGCTGATCGTGGCGGAGGACGTCGAGGGCGAGTCGCTGGCGACGATCGTCGTCAACAAGCTGCGCGGCACGTTCACGGCCGTCGCGGTGAAGGCGCCGGGCTTCGGTGACCGCCGCAAGCGGATGCTCGAGGACATTGCGATCCTCACTGGCGCCGAGGTGATCACCGAGGAGATGGGCCTCAAGCTCGAGAACACGAAGCTCTCGCAGCTCGGCCACGCCCGGCGTGTCGTAATCGACAAGGACACGTCGACGATCATCGACGGCGCCGGTGACTCCGAGGCGATCAAGTCGCGGATCAAGCAGCTGAAGGCGGAGATCGAGAACACGGACTCCGACTTCGACCGTGAGAAGCTCCAGGAGCGGCTCGCGAAGCTGGCCGGCGGCGTTGCCGTCGTCAAGGTCGGCGCTGCGACCGAGACGGAGATGAAGGAGAAGAAGCACCGAGTCGAGGACGCGCTCCAGGCGACCCGCGCCGCGCTCGAGGAGGGCATCGTGCCCGGCGGCGGCGTCGCGCTCCTGAGCGCCAGCGCGGCGATCAAACTGGACGGCTTCGGCGATCCGGACGAGCGGACGGGGGCGCAGATCATCGTCCGCGCGCTCGAGGAGCCGCTCCGCCAGCTCGCCGACAACGCGGGCCTCGAGGCCTCGGTCGTCGTGAACAAGGTCCGCATGGCCGCGAAGGGCCAGGGCCTGAACGTCGACACGAACGAAGTCGAAGACCTCGTCAGGGCGGGCATCATCGACCCGACGATGGTCACCCGCTCCGCGCTGCAGAACGCCGCCTCGATCGCGAAGAGCATCCTCATGACCGAGGCGATCGTCGCCGAGCCACCCGAAAAGGCCGGCGCCGGCATGGCCGGAGGCATGGGCGGTATGGGCGACATGGGCGGGATGATGTAAGGCAAGCGCATTGGAACGCTGAGCGGTCAGTGCACCGCAGCAGGCCGGCCAGAGGTCGGCCTGCTGCGGTCTTCACCCCGCTCGCGGTGTCTGGCGTTCTCGAACCATGGCTTGAGAGCCGCTTCGAAAGGACCAAAGGGTTAGCCGAATGATCTGCGTGCACGCGTCGCTCCGTGTGCTCGCAGATGAACGGCACAGCCGGCTGATCGAGCCGTCGCCCTCGGTTTCTCGTTCGCCGCAAGTGCGGCGGGATCAGGTTGCGGTCCGAGCGGGCAGCAGCAACCGTCCGGTGCGCCACGCAAAGGCGAAGAGCAGGACGGCGGCTCCTGAGAAGACCCCCAGGGCGCCTACGGTGACAGAGGCGGCAAGCGCCGCCGACGTTCCGACACCTGCAGCAGCCAGCGCGGCGGTTCCGGCGCCTGCCTGGGTGGCTGCGCCCGCCGGCCCGACGGGCAGCGCCGCGGCCGCGGCACCGGCGCAAAGAAACAGAAGCGCGAGCGGGAACGAGTAGCCCAGTCCGAGCGTGCCGAGCAGGATGAAGCACGCCACCCCGCGGACAAGCCAGCAGCCGAAGACGAACGCCCACGCCTGCGTTGCGCGGGATAGGGAGGTCGTGCGCGGGCTCAACCAGCGGCCGAGCCGGAAGCGCAGCGCGCGTTCACTTCCGGTAAGGCCTGGAAGTGCCACGATCACCGCGGCGGCTGCGATTCCGGCTCCGGCTACGACCGCGAGCGCGACACGCACGCCAACCCCAGCTCCTGGGAAGGCGACGGCGACGGCGGCGAGCGGCGCCAGCGCGGCGCTGTCGATCAGACCGAGCATGACAAGCGAGAGGCTGATTGCCCGCAAACCGGCCGGACAACCTGGATAGCGGCGCACGACCGCGATCCGCATCGCATCGTCGAAGCGGCCCGGAAGCACGACCCCGATCAGCGCCGCGCCGCCGTTGCCAGCCACGAGCGCAAGCGGCGAAGGCCGCTCGCGGTTCGTAAACAACCGCGACCACCCGAGTGCCTTGAGCGCCTGGGCAAGGAGAAGCAGCAGCCCGGCCGCCACGAGCAACCCAGGCGCGCCGCGCGAGAGCGGCCACGAAGTGGTCGCGAAATGACGGACGGCCAGAAAGGCGAGGAGGAGCATGAAGGCAGCCGACCCGAGACCGAGTCCCCAGCGCGTCCTCCGCGAGTGTCGAAGCTCCCAAAGCGCTCGCATCAGTAGCCGATAGCGGCCCTCGAGCACGACCGGTGCAGCCGAGACTGCGATCGTCGCCAGCGGATCCCGCGCCGGCCGGATATCCAGCGTTGGGGTTTGCCTCATGCGCTGCCTTCGAAGAGCCACCGCAGCATGCCACCTCACGCCGGCGCTGCCATCGACGCTCCCGCCGATCAGCGCCGAGGAGCTACGTAGGGAAGACGAGCACCTTGTTCCCCACGTTCGCGCCTTCGAGCGCCGCGAGGGCTCGTGCGTGAGCAGCCGAAGATCGAGAAGCTGAGATCCGCCGGGTGCCGCCGGTGGTCTCAGGGAACGGGGCGATCCTGTTCAGACTCTGGAGAGCGGCGAGGCGCATCGGCGGTTCGGGAGGGGGACGACTCGGTGTCGGCGAACGGCCGCGTTAGGTTAGGGCGTGATGGGTGAGGTTGGGCGATCTTCGCTGAACCTGAACTTGTTGCTGGCGGCGGTCGAGGCGGCGCCGCCGGTCGCGGCGGTCGACGTGTTCGCCGCCGCGCTGGCGGAAGCGATCGGTGCCCGCGAGGTCAGCTTCCTGATTGCCGACTTCAGCGGGCAGTCGCTGATCCGACTGGGCCACTCGGGTGGGGAGGGGGCACTGCGGTTGCAGGGAAAGGAGACTGCGGAAAGGGTGCCGTTGGTTGGGACGCCGCACGGGCGGGCGTTGGCCGCCCAGTCCGTCGAGGTCATCGCGGAGGACCGCGGCGCTCGGTTGTTCGCGCCGGTGACCCAGGCAGGTGGCACCAACTGCAAACGACGGCGTGCCAGGGCGGGCTCTTCTCGAGCCGTTCGTGCAGGACGAGCGCGCCGAGCAGCACGCTAACGACCGGGTTGGCGACCGAAACCGCGGCGATCGAGGGCACCAGCCGGCCGGTCGAGAGGGAGAGCTGCAGGAACAGGAAGCCGACGATTCCGACGCCAGCCCAGGCCAGCCGCCATGACGCTGGCGAGCCCGTTCTGTGTGCAGGCTCTCGACGACCAGGTCACCGAGCGCAGCTTTCTGCCAGAGCGTCGCGGCGAGTGCGAACCACACAGCCGCAGAGGAGCGAGCGTGTCGGCTCGCCCGTTCACCGAAGCACCCTCTCAAGTCCAGCGCCACGACGAGACGACTACGGCGCTGTCGTCGTCGGCACTGTGGTCTGCGGTTCGGTCGTAACCTCGGTCGAGGGAGGGGGTGTCGGCGACGTGACGGTCGTCGCGGCTGTCGTCGGCGGGCGGACGGTCGTCGTTCGTCGCGCCGAGGTCGTCGGCGTCGACGTCTGCGTGCGGGCAGTCGTCGGACGGGTCGTCGCCGTCCCGGTGGACACGGGCGACGTCGTCGTCTCCGGGTGCGACGGCCGGTGCGGAGCGGTGACGGCTGGTGCAGGTGGCGGTCCGCCCGTGATGAGCATTGCCGCGACAACGCCACAGGCGGCAAGGACGAGCGCCGCGATGCCGGCGACAAGCGGCATGCGGCGACGAGGGCGGCCGGCCGGTGGTGGTGCCGACAGTATCTGTGTCGTCGCAGCGGCGGGCACCGTCATGCCTTCGAGCGCACGAACCAACGCCGCGCCGTCGGCCGGCCGCCGCGACGGTTCCTTCGCAAGCGCAAACATCGCAACAGCAGCGAGCACGCGTCTCCGGTCGTCGTCGCCAACCGCCGGCAGCGGCGGTGGCTCCGCGTCGCGGTGCAGCGCAGCCACCTGCAGCGGAGACTCGGCCTCGAACGGGAGTCGTCCCGCCAGCAGGCGATACAGGATGACGCCGAACGAGTAGACGTCGCTCGCCGGCGTGACGCGCTCGCCGCGCACCTGCTCGGGCGAGATGTACGCCGCGGTGCCAAGCACTGTCCCGGCCTCCGTCAGCGTGTCCGTCCCCTGAACCCGCGCGATTCCGAAGTCCGCGATCTTCGAACGCCGCTCCGTGTCGAACAGGACGTTGCCGGGCTTCAGGTCCCGGTGGACGACGCCGCGAGCATGGGCATGGTCCAGCCCCGCGGCGACGTCGCCGGCAATGCGGGCGATCTCCTCATCGGGCAGTGGGTCGCCCTCGGCGAGCCGCTCCTCGAGCGACCCTCCCGGGAGGTACTCGAAGACCATGTACCACCGGTTGTCTTCGCCGAAGTCGAAGAGCTGCACGATGTTCTGGTGGCTGAGGCCCGCCACGGCACGCGCTTCTCGCTCGAAGCGCTCGCGGTCGGCTGCGGGTGCGAGCAGCTTGACGACGACCTGACGGTCCAGCTCGACGTCGACCGCGAGCCAAACCTCGGCCATGCGGGTCGAACTGAGGATCTTTTGCAGCCGGTATCGACCGGCGAGCAACGGTGCTGCCATCAGGAGTCCTGCTCCTACCCGAACGAAGCTGGCCTTATGCGATGGTGGATAGGCTTGACCCGCCGCGCTCGAAAGGATCGTTCAATGAAGTGGGGTCACCGCCGCCGCGAGGCCGTCGTTCGGCCGTTTCGACGCATGCGCCTCGGCGCCGCGGGCGAGTGGGCTTCCGTCCGACGCCGACGCCGCTGGGCCGGAAGGACGGCACCGCTTCTCGTCCGGCCGCGCCCGATCGCCGAGCCGGTCTCGGTTGCCGAAGGGGACTTCTTCCACCGGCCCTCGTTCTACGCGCGTGTCGGCGCGCTCGTGCTCGTGGCGATGACGGTGTTCGCCGTCCTGCTGTTCCGCCTGTGGTCGCTCGAGGTCATTCAGGGTCGGCAGTACGCCCACGCCGTGGAGGCGCAGTCGTTCCGCATCGTCCACTTCCCGGCGGCGCGCGGGCCGGTCCTCGACCGTGCGGGGCGACTGCTTGCCGGCACGACCGGCCGCGTGGCGGTCACCGCTGACGCGCTGACGCTCGGGAGCGTGGAGTCCAAGAACCGATGGACGCCTTCCGCGACCGGGCTGCTGCGCCTGCGCCACCTCGCTCACGTCGCGCACGTGCCGCTCTGGAGCCTGATCAGAAATCTCCGCAGCAGCGTGCGCCGCGCGCCGTTCGCGCCCGCAGTCGTGATCAGGCGCCCGAGCCTCGCGCTCGCCGGTTACGTCGACGAGCGCGCGAACGACTTCCGCGGGTTCGCCGTCAGCGTGCTGCCGCAGCGGTGGTATCCGCGCGGCTCGGTCGGCAGCGAGTTCCTCGGCCTCCTCGGCGAGGTCGATCAGCAGCAGCTGCGCGAACGGCGCTACACGGGCGCACAACCGGGGCAGATCGTCGGCCGCTCCGGCGTCGAAGCCACGTACGAGCACGTGCTCGATCGCGGCCTGTCGAGCGCGCGCGTCCCGGTCGACGCGCGCGGCAACATCGTCGGCGCGCTGCACCCGATACCGATGCGCGCGCGGGCGAAAGAGCTGCAGCTCACGATCGATACGCGGCTGCAACTCGCGGCCGAGCGAGCGATTCGCGACGGAATCGCCGCAGCGCATCGCGCCGGTCACGGCGACGCAAATGCAGGCGCGGCCGTCGTCATGAACCCGTGGAACGGATCGATCTACGCCCTGGCGAGCTATCCGAGCTTCGACCAGCGGCGTGCCGCGACCGACCCGAACTACTTCGCCGGGCTGTTTCGGGACCCGTCAACCCCGCTCCTCAATCGCGCGACGCAGGGCCTGTATCCCACCGGCTCGACGTTCAAGCCGATCGTCGCCGAGGCCGCGCTCGCGACGGGGATGATCACGCCCTACTCGATCCTGCCGTGCACGGGCTCGCTGACGGTCGGGAACATCGTGTTCCACAACGTGGAGCCGGCGATCAACGCGGAGCTGAATCTCGACCAGGCGCTGTCGATCTCGTGCGACACGTGGTTCTACAGGCTCGGGACGATGTTCTACGCGCGCCAGGCGGCGACGGGCGCTCTCGACATGCAGCGCTGGGCGCAGGCGCTCGGGCTTGGCCACAGAACCGGTCTCGACCTGCCGGGCGAGTACGCGGGCGTCGTGCCGACGCCGGGCTGGTTGAAGCGCACCTTCAGCGACCCGGCGGCGCGGATCTGGTACGAGGGCTACTCCGTCAACCTGTCGATCGGACAGGGGTATCTCGCGGTGACGCCGCTTCAGCTCGCGGTCGCGTACTCCGCGCTCGCCAACGGCGGCAGCGTCGTGCGGCCGCATGTCGCTCTCGCCGTCCGCTCACGCCGCGGCGGCCCGTTGCGACCCCTGCACTTCCGGCCGCGCCGCCGCTTGCACCTGACGGACGTCGACGCGATCCGGAGCGGTCTCTACGACGCCGCGCACAGTGGAACGTCGGCTGCGGTCTTCGGCTCGTTCCCGATCCCGGTGGCCGGCAAGACGGGCACCGCCGAGACGCCCAACGGCAGCGACCACTCCTGGTACGCGTCCTGGGCGCCCGCGTATCACCCTCGCGTCGTCGTCGTCGTGTTGATCGAGCACGGCGGCTTCGGCGTCGAGGCCGCGGCGCCGGCCGCGCGGGAGATCTACTCCAAGTTCTTCCACGTGCGCTAGGCGCGCGTCTTGAAGCCGAGGTCGAGCAGCCGCTTCGCGTCGCGGTACATCTGCGGGTCGTTCAGCAGCACGGCGATGAGCGTCCGGCCGTGGCGCGTCGCCGAGGCGACGAGGCAGTGGCCCGCAAGCGTCGTCCAGCCCGTCTTCACGCCGTCGGCGCCGCGGTACCGGCCGAGCAACGCGTTCTTGTTGACGTAGGTCTTCTCGAAGGTCGGCGCCGGCCACGGCACCCGCGCGATGCGCGTGCGGACGATGCGCCGGAACCGCTCGCTTCGCAAGGCCACTCGCGTCAGCGCCGCCAGGTCGGCGGCGCTCGAATAGTTGCCGCTGTCGATCACGCCGCTGGGCGACGAGAAGTGCGTGTCGCGCAACCGGAGCTTCGCCGCCTCCTCGTTCATGCGCTCGACGAACGCAGCCCTGCTCCCAGCCGTCGCGACGGCGAGCGCGAATGCGTCGTCGTTCCCGGAATAGATCAGCAGCCCGTCGAGCAGCTTCCACGCTCGGACCCGTTCACGCGGCCGCAGTCCCTCTCTGACGAGCGGCACGCGCGTTGCGTCGAAGGCGACGGTGACCAGCGCGTCCGGACGCAGCCGCTGGAGCGCGAGCAGCGCCGTCATGATCTTCGTCGTCGACGCAACCGGCATGTGCCGCCAGGCGCGGAACGACCACAGGACACGCCCGCTGTTCGCGTCGACCACGACCGCGGCGCGTGCGGCGACCGGTGTGCCGAAGCGTCGCCGGGAGCGCGCCGGCCACACGATGAGCGGCTGCCGGCGCTTCTGCGCAGGGGCGTGCGCCGGGGGCGTCGCGGCGTGCGCCTTCGCCGCCCGGACGGGGTTTCGTCCTGCGCGCTGGTGGAGGAGGAGCGCTGCGGTCGCTGCGCCGGCGACGGCGACCACGACGACCACGAGCAGCGGGCCGCGCCCGCGGCGGCGCCGCCGCACGACGGGCGTGAGGACGCCTCGCGGGACAGCCGGTCGGGAGCGCTCGCCGATCACGATGCTCTCGGACAACTTAGTAGGCTGCTCAGATGCGGTCGCTCCTGGCGTTCAAGCTCGGCGCCTGGGTCGGAATTGCGATCGCCGCTGCTTTTGCGAAGCGGGCCGTCCCCTCGCGCGGCGACGAGGAGAGTGACGAGCTCGCGCTCGTCGCGATCTTCGACGGCATCGACCTGAAGAGTCGCGCCCGCGCGTTCACCGGTGGCTCGATGCTCGCCTGGTTCGGCGGGATCGCCGTCGACCTGCGGGACGCGCAGCTCGCGCCGGGCGCGCGGCTGTCGCTGCGGACGTTCTGCGGCGGCGTCGCGATCAAAACGCCGCCGGACTGGCGCATCGAGGCCCACGTGACGGCGCTCGCCGGCGGCAGCAACGTCAAAGGCTCCGACGATCCGGACGCTCCGGTCCTCGCGATCGATGGGCTCGCCTTGCTCGGCGGTGTGGCGGTGGAGTCGTCCGCCTATCCGTCGAACTCGAACGCGGCGCAAGCCGGGCAGTAGAGACCCTGTTCGGGCTCCTCGCCGTGAGCCACGTAGAGGCGCCACCGCTCGTACGGGTCCGCCCATTCGCGTCTGCATTCGAGGCAGCGGAGTACATCGGTTGTCTGGATGCTCTCTTCCACGTAGATCTCTTTCGGCAAATCGTGGCCGCAGCCCCCTAGACAAAGGGATGGTTCGACGCCCAGCGCCTCGGCTATCCTGCGCGGACCCGCGGAGAAGTGGCCGAGTGGCTGAAGGCGGCGCCCTGCTAAGGCGTTATGGGGGTGAATACCTCCATCGAGGGTTCGAATCCCTCCTTCTCCGCCTCGTCGGACAAATGCCCGGAGCGGCGATGACTAGGGTGACGATGCTTCGAGTACGAGTACCCAGTCCCCGTCGCCCGCGGCGTTGGGACCGGGCGGAGCAAATTCCTGGCTGCCCGAGTTCGCGTATGGCGAGCCAGAATCGGTCGCGAACGTTCCTGCGCCCGGGTCATACCATCGCGCGGACACGGTCCCTGCGAACTTGCTCAGGTCGACCGTGATCGTGCGACTCGACGGCATGTAGACGATCGCCAGCTTCCCATCGCTGGTGCTCGCGGCGGTTGCGTAGTCGTCTGTCCCGTACGTGCCGAAGCCCGCTGTGACGACAGCATGGTTCTGGTCCGGGACGAGGTCGTACCAGCGCCGAGGCTCGAACAGTTGCTTGACGTACCCGAACTGCGTCTGACCGGGCGTATCGAGCTCGTCCTTCCAGCCGCCGATGCAGTTGCCCGAGCCGTCTCGCTGGGGGCAAATGAATTGCCACGTGTAGTGATTCCCGTACAACTGCCCGGTAGCGCCGCTGAGCATCGTCCAGTACTCCTGCCGCCGCAGCTGAAGCGGCGTCCCGCCCGGCGGGCCGACGTTCTGTTCGAACTCGTAGTTCGCCTCGACCATGAACGTCGGCAGGAAATTCGTGCGGTTGTAGTCCGTGAGCACCTGCATGTAGGTCGGGTCGTACGTGTACGAAGCGTTGAGCTGGATGAGCGGAGCCCATGCTGGATCGTCAAGTGAGCCGCTAGTCGGATAGTCAAGCTCAACCGTCTGAAGGTGACGGGTGTCCGTGTCGCTGATCCCTAGCGCGACGGCCGTCACATATGGGTCTGTGTCAGGGCCCCAGTTCTGGAAGTCATTCCCGTGCATCCAGATGATGTTGGGGAAATCCCGGTACCGCGTGCCCAGGTACTGACCGTACGCGCGAAGCTTGTCGACGCCGTTCGCTTCCATCGTGCCGAGCCAGCCGCCGGTTTCGGAGGGGTCGAGAAGCACGACGAGTCCGTACTGACCAGCGAGGCGGATGATGTTGTCGACGCGAGCGAAGTACGCCTCGTTGGGTGTCGAGAAGTCACCAGGAGTTGTGAACGGTGGCACTCCATCCCAGGTGCTGCCGTCATCTCGGCAACCCGTGTAGCTATTGCACAGGAGGTTGATCCAAACAGTGTTGAAGCCTTCCGCACGGCGGCTTGCGAAATAGACGTCAGCGTCAGACTCGGTCAGGTTCCCGATCAGCGCCTGCGGCGAGTCACCCGTGAGCAAGAACGGCTTTCCGTTCTGATCGAGCAGGTATCTCCCTGAAGGCGCGACCGTGAGCGGGCCAGGACCTCCCGGAGAGCTCAGCGGCGGTGTTGTTGCCTCGGCGGTGTCGGAGAAGGGGCCGGTGTTGCCGGCGGCGTCGACGGCGCGTACTCGGTAGCTGTAGGTGGTGTCGGCGGCTGTGCTGGTGTCGGCGTAGCTGGTCGCTGCTGCTGTCGCCAACGAGGCGAAGTCGGTGCAGCCGCTGCCGGTGCAGCGTTGGACGTCGTAGATGACGCTGCTCGCGTCGGTCGCGGCGCCCCAGCTGAGGTCGACCTCGCCCGGGCTGACCGCCTTCGCCGACAAACCCGACGGCGCCGACGGCGGCTCGGTATCGGCGGCGGGCGGTGTTGTTGCCTCGGCGGTGTCGGAGAAGGGGCCGGTGTTGCCGGCGGCGTCGACGGCGCGTACTCGGTAGCTGTAGGTGGTGTCGGCGGCTGTGCTGGTGTCGGCGTAGCTGGTCGCTGCTGCTGTCGCCAACGAGGCGAAGTCGGTGCAGCCGCTGCCGGTGCAGCGTTGGACGTCGTAGATGACGCTGCTCGCGTCGGTCGCGGCGCCCCAGCTGAGGTCGACCTCGCCCGGGCTGACCGCCTTCGCCGACAAACCCGACGGCGCCGACGGCGGCTCGGTATCGGCGGCGGGCGGTGTTGTTGCCTCGGCGGTGTCGGAGAAGGGGCCGGTGTTGCCGGCGGCGTCGACGGCGCGTACTCGGTAGCTGTAGGTGGTGTCGGCGGCTGTGCTGGTGTCGGCGTAGCTGGTCGCTGCTGCTGTCGCCAACGAGGCGAAGTCGGTGCAGCCGCTGCCGGTGCAGCGTTGGACGTCGTAGATGACGCTGCTCGCGTCGGTCGCGGCGCCCCAGCTGAGGTCGACCTCGCCCGGGCTGACCGCCTTCGCCGACAAACCCGACGGCGCCGACGGCGGCTCGGTATCGGCGGCGGGCGGTGTTGTTGCCTCGGCGGTGTCGGAGAAGGGGCCGGTGTTGCCGGCGGCGTCGACGGCGCGTACTCGGTAGCTGTAGGTGGTGTCGGCGGCTGTGCTGGTGTCGGCGTAGCTGGTCGCTGCTGCTGTCGCCAACGAGGCGAAGTCGGTGCAGCCGCTGCCGGTGCAGCGTTGGACGTCGTAGATGACGCTGCTCGCGTCGGTCGCGGCGCCCCAGCTGAGGTCGACCTCGCCCGGGCTGACCGCCTTCGCCGACAAACCCGACGGCGCCGACGGCGGCTCGGTATCGGCGGCGGGCGGTGTTGTTGCCTCGGCGGTGTCGGAGAAGGGGCCGGTGTTGCCGGCGGCGTCGACGGCGCGTACTCGGTAGCTGTAGGTGGTGTCGGCGGCTGTGCTGGTGTCGGCGTAGCTGGTCGCTGCTGCTGTCGCCAACGAGGCGAAGTCGGTGCAGCCGCTGCCGGTGCAGCGTTGGACGTCGTAGATGACGCTGCTCGCGTCGGTCGCGGCGCCCCAGCTGAGGTCGACCTCGCCCGGGCTGACCGCCTTCGCCGACAAACCCGACGGCGCCGACGGCGGCTCGACGTCACCAGGCGTGCCGCTGACGACCGGTTGCGTCATGTCGCTTCGGATGTCGCTGACCGAACGTGCCACGTCGTAGATGCGAACCTCGTCGATCAACCCGGTAAAGAGATGCCCGTAACTGCGATCGCCGCCCATCTCCAGCGGATTCGCCGAGGATCTGATCGTGGCTGTCTCTGGGATGCTCGAGACCTCATCGCCGTCAACGTAGAGGCGCAGCTCTGACCCGTCGTAGGTTGCGGCGAGGTACGCCCACGTGCTGCTCGCGAGCGGCTCGGTTCCGTAGGTCTGGCCAAGACCGTCACCGTTGAAGCCGACACCGGTCGCCGGCACGCCGTTGCTGGTCGACGTTGCTTCAAGGAGGTAGTTGTTGTCACCTTTGTAGAGGACGTCACGCCAATCCTCGCTGACAGCCGAAGGCTTGACCCACGCCTCGAGCGTCATCTCGTGCTTGAGATGCAGCGACGGGGCGTCGTTGACCATGGCGCCGACCCCGGAACCGTCGAGCCGGAGGGCGCCACCGAACGCTCCTGAGCTCGCCCAACTCCCGTTCACGAGGAGCCCGTCATTTCCATTCCCGGACGTGTCGCTGACGATCGACCCAGACCCGTTTTCGAACCCGTACGCAGCGACGAGGCCCGACGTCCCCGAGAACGCGGTCGATGCGGGGAGAAACGCCACGAGCGCCGCGGCTACTGCGACGAGAACCGCGAGATACGCGTGCGCGGCCCCGTGCGGCGCGTGCATCGCGCGTGAAGCCGACCTCTTACGAATCTCCATTGCCGCAGACCCCCTCGCGGATAGCGTTGAACTGCCGCAGACGCCGCGGGCAAGGTAACCCCCACAGGCCAGGGCGGCTACAAGCCAAACGGGCGGGTTCCGCTTGGCGCAACTGGCCAGAAGATCAGCCGGCGTCGAGCGCATGCGGCCTGAGCTTGAAGTCTCGCCCAACCGAGCCCACGCTGCGGAGTGAGAGGCCGGACGAGTGCGAGAGGGCTACAATCTCGCTTCCGCCTCGCAGCACGGAGAGGTGTCCGAGTGGCCTAAGGAGCGCGACTGGAAATCGCGTACGTGCTGAAAGGTGCGTCGCGGGTTCAAATCCCGCCCTCTCCGCTCTCCTTCCAGTTCACCCTTCGGGGGGAGGAATCCGCCCCGACCGCGACGAAAATGCGTCGTGCCGGCTCCCCCCTCATACCCCCGGCACTTTGAAACCCGTCTGCGGCTATCGGAGGCGGGTTTCGTCTTTGATTGGGGGGTGCAGCCGGTCAACGTCTGGGACTACGAGCGCCTCGCGGAGGAGACGCTCGACGCGAGCGCCGCTGCGTACTACTTCGGCGGCGCGGGCGACGAGGTCACGCTGCGCGACAACGTCGCCGCATTCGAGCGGCGCAAGCTGAGGCCACGTGTGCTCGTCGACGTCGGGACGGTGTCGACCGCGACGACCGTCCTCGGGAGGGAGATCGCGCTGCCGGTGCTGATCGCGCCGCTGGCAATGCAGCGGATGGCGCATCCGGACGGGGAGGAGGCGACCGCCCGCGCCGCAGCCGCGGCCGGGACGATCATGTGCCTGTCGTCGGCCGCGACCTGCACGCCGGCCGAGCTCCCCGCCGACGGGCCCCGCTGGTTCCAGGTCTACGTCTGGCGGCCGCGATCGAGGACCGAGGCGGCGATCGACGAAGCCGTCGCCGCCGGCTACTCCGCGCTCGTGCTCACCGTCGACGTGCCGTACATCGGCCGGCGCGAGCGCGACCTGCGCGTCGGCTTCACCGTGCCCGACGATCTGACCGTTCAAGGGGACCTGTTCGGGCAGGGCTTCGACGCGACGATGACCTGGCGCGACATCGAATGGCTCGCCGGCTACGAGCTGCCGGTGGTCGTGAAGGGCCTGCTCACGGCGGAGGACGCGCAGCTCGCGTGCGAGAACGGGGTCGCGGGGGTCGTCGTCTCGAATCACGGCGGGCGGCAGCTCGACGGCGTGGCGGCGACGCTCGACGTCCTCGAGGAGATCGTCGACGCGGTCGACGGACGAGCGGAGGTCTATCTCGACGGCGGGGTGCGCCGCGGCGTCGACGTGGTCAAGACGCTCGCACTGGGCGCGCGCGCGGTGCTGATCGGCCGCCCGATGCTGTGGGGGCTCGCGGTCGCGGGCGAGGAGGGCGTCGCGGACGTCCTGCGGATGTTCAGCGACGAGGTCGAGCTCGCGCTCGCGCTGCTCGGCTGCACGTCCCCGGCAGACCTCGGTCGCGCGCACATCGACTGACTCAAAGCCGCCCTGCTTCGATGATGCGCTGCAGGAACTGCTGCGTGCGCGGCTCGCGCGGTGCGCTGAGGATCTGCTCAGGCGGCCCCTGCTCGAGGATGACGCCGGCGTCCAGGAAGCAGATGCGGTCGGCGATGTCGCGCGCGAAGCTCATCTCGTGCGTTGCGATCAGCATCGTCATGCCGCCGGCCGCGAGCTCCGCGATCACCTCGAGCACCTCGGCGACGAGCTCAGGATCGAGCGCGCTCGTCACCTCGTCGAGCAGCATCAGGTCGGGCTGCATCGCGAGTGCGCGAACGATCGCGACGCGCTGCTGCTGACCGCCCGACAGTGCATCCGGGTAATTCTCGGCCTTGTCCCTCAGCCCGAAGCGCTCGAGCAGCTCGAGCGCGCGCGTCGACGCCTCGTCGGACGACAGTCCGAGCGCGAGCCGCGGCGCGAGCGTCACATTCTTGAGCACGGTCATGTGCGGGAAGAGGTTGTACGCCTGGAAGACGATCCCGATGTTGCGCCGAATGCGGTTCACGTCGACGCCTCGGGCCGTGATCTCGGTTTCCTCGACGACGATCCGCCCGGCGTTGATCGGCTCGAGGAGATTGATGCACCGGAGCAGCGTCGACTTGCCGGAGCCGGATGCTCCGATCAGGCATACGACTTCGTGATCCGCGACCGCGAGGTCGATCCCCCGCAGGACCTCGAGCGTCCCGAACGACTTGTGCAGCCCGTCGATGAGCAGTGCGTCGCTCACGTACCGGTCGCCTGCCGCCGACGCCGGTCGCGGGCGACGAGCCAGTCGGTGAAGCGCGCGAGCGGGATCGTCAGCGCGACGAAGAGCAGCGCCGCCGCCACGAACGACGTGTAGTTGAACGTCGCCGCCGCGTCGATCTGCGACTGCTTGAACGCCTCCACCGCCCCGAGAAAGCCCACGAGCGCCGTGTCCTTCTGCAGGCCGATGAAGTCGTTGAGCAGTGGCGGGACCACGCGCCGAACCGCCTGCGGCAGGACGACCGTTCGCAGCGATTGCAAATGGGACAGCCCGAGCGAGCGTGCGGCCGCGGCCTGGCTCGGGTGCACCGACTCGATCCCGGCGCGGTACACCTCCGAGACGTACGCCGTGTAGACGAGCACGAGCGAGACGATCCCCCAGAACGTCACCGAGAGCGGAACGCCTTTCAACTGCAGCGCCGGCGCGCCGAAACCCAGCGTCGCGATCACGAGGATTGTAGGGACGCCGCGGAAGAAGTCGGCATACGCGATGCCGAGCATCCGCAGCGGGAACGCGGCCGGCCCGGGAAGGCTGCGGATGATCGCGAGCATCAGCGCGAAGATGAGGATCAGCACCTCCGCGATGCAGAAGATCTTGACGTTGAGCAGGAACGCCCGCGCGATGTCGGGCATCGAGTCCTTGAACTGCCCCCAGTCGAGGAAGGTTCTGCGGACCTCGGGCCAGCCGGGGGCGTGCGTGACGAGCAGGATCAGCAGCGCGAAGACGACGATGGTGCTGAACGTCGCGATCAGTGCGCCGCGGCCGCCCGCGCCGGACCTCAGGCTGCCGAGGATTCTCGAACGGCGCTCGTCTAGTGCAGGATCGGCGCGCCGCCGACTTTCGCCAGCCACTTCTCCTGGATCTTCTGCAGCGTCCCGTCGGCCTTCAGCTGGTTCAGCGCGTGGTTCACGCAACCGACCAGCTTGTTGCCCTTCTGGAACACCATGCCAAAGCGTTCGCCGGCAGCGCTGGTCGGGAACTGGCCGACGATCTTGCTGTTCGGTACCTGAGCGGCGGTGACGTAGAACGCGGTCGGCAGATCGACGACGAGCCCGTCGATCTGGCCGTTCTTGAGCGCGGCGACCGCCGCGTCGTTCGTGTCGAACACGGCGGGCTGCTTCGACGGCTTGATGAACTCCTTGATGTACGTGTAGCTCGTCGTGCCGATCTGCGCCCCGAGCTTGTACTTCTGCAGGTCAGCCGTCGACTGGGCAGTCGCGATCGGCGTGCCCTTTCTCGCCACGACCGCCTGATCGACGTCGTAGTAGGAGTCGCTGAAGGCCACGACCTTGGCGCGCGCCGGCGTGTAGGAGATCTCGTTGATGTCGAAGTCGAACTTCTTCGGGCCGGGCGCATAGGACGTGTTGAAAGGCACGACGATCCAGTTCACCTCGTTGGTCGCGAACCCGAGCTTCTTCGCGACCGCGTAGGCGACGGCGCTTTCGAACCCCTGGCCGGAGCGCGGGTCGCTGACCTTCCACGGCGACTTCTCCGGGCCGCCGAACCACGGCGGGTAGGCCGGATTGTCCGTGCCGACGGTCAGCTGGCCCGAATGGACGAGCGGGAGGCTGGCCTTCGTGCAGCTCGCTGCGCCGGCGGTCGTCGTCGTGCCGCCGCCGCTCGCGGACTTGTTGCTCGAGCCGCCGCAGCCCGCCAGCACGAGCACGACACCGAGAGCGAGAATCCGCCGCACGCGGCGACACTACCAGCCGGAATGGCCGTCTCGAATCCCGACAAGATCTTCTTCCCGCAGCCGGGCCTGACGAAGGGCGACCTCGTCGCCTACTACCTCGACGTCGCCGACTGCGCGCTGCCCCACCTGCGCGGGCG
This sequence comes from uncultured Actinomycetes bacterium, assembly GCA_963833655.1. Taxonomy (GTDB): domain Bacteria; phylum Actinomycetota; class Thermoleophilia; order Gaiellales; family Gaiellaceae; genus 3-1-20CM-4-69-9. The sequence continues at coordinate 46,403 of CAWHYL010000001.1, forward strand.
CCCGTTCCACATGGTGCGTTACCCGAACGGCGTCGGCGGCGACTTCTTCCATCAGAAGCGCGTGCCGGCGCACCCGGAGTTCGTCGGCGAGCAGTTCGTCAAATTTCCCAGCGGCCACTCGACGGTGTTCGCGATCGTCAGCAACAAGCAGGCGCTCGAGTGGGTGATCAACCTCGGCTGCATCGAGCTGCACACGTGGCATTCGCGCGTTCCGGAGATCGAGCGGCCGGACTACCTGCTGATCGACCTCGACCCGTCACGTGACGGCCAGTGGCCGTACGTGCGCGAGATCGCGCTGGTCGTGCGTGACGTCATGGAGGAGCTCGGCCTCGCCGCGTACCCGAAGACGTCGGGGGCGACGGGGCTGCACGTCCTGGCGCCGATCAGGCCGGAGCTTGCCTTTCCGGACGTGCGGCGCCTGGCGAAGGCGCTGGCCGAGGAGGTCGAGCGCCGCGTCGGCGACCAGGAGGTCGCGACCACGACCTGGCGCGTCGCGGAGCGCCGTGGGGTCTTCGTGGACTTCGGCCAGAACTCGCGCGACAAGACGATCGCGTGCGCCTATTCCGTTCGGCCGACGCCCGACGCGCGCGTCTCGGCGCCGCTCCTCTGGGACGAGGTTCCGGATGTCGAGCCGGCGGCGTTCACGGTCGAGACGATGCGTGAGCGGATCGCGGCCGTCGGCGATCCGACCAAGGGCATGTGGCGGCGCAGGCGCTCGCTCCGGCCGCTCTTCGCGAAGCTCGGGCTAGACGCCCCCGGCGAGGAGTGACTCGAAGGTCGGGTCGTTCGGGCTCCGCGGCGGCCTGACCTCGCGCCAGGTGCAGTCCTTCGGCTCCTTGTCGTCGCGAAAGCGCAGGAAGCGCGAGCCGTGGCGGAAGCGGTTTCCCTGCACCTTGTCGTAGCGCACCTCGGCGACGAGCTCCGGGCGCACGGCGGACTCGGCGAGCTCGCCGGTGCCCCAGCGGTTCGGCTCCGAGAAGCCGCGATCCGGCGCGTCCTTCAAGAGCGGCTCGACGCGGCCGAAGATCTGGTCGTGCTTGCTCGCCGCGACCGCGGCAGAGCCGACGTAGTCGATCTTGCCGTCGTCGCCGTAGAGGCCGAGCAAGAGCGTGGCGATGCGCGTCGGCTTCTCCTTCCAGCGGACGCCGACGATGACGCAGTCCGCCGTCTTGAACGGCTTCACCTTCAGCACCCCGTCGCGCGAGCCGGGGAGGTAGGGGAGGCCGAGCTTCTTGGCGATCACGCCGTCGAGGCCGGCAGCCTCGAAGCTGTCGAGCCAGGCTTGGGCCGCATCGCTGTCCGCGGTGGTGGGCGAGAGGCGGAACCCTTCGCCGATCCGTTCGAGCTCGGCGCGCCGTTCCTCGAGCGGCCGCTCGTGGATCGGCTTCCCGTCCCAGAGGAGGACGTCGAAGACGACGAGCTCGGCGGGGATCTCGGCGGAGAGCTTCCGGATTCGCGACTCGGCCGGGTGCAGCCGCATCTGCATCGAGTCGAAGTCGAGCACGCCGTCGCGCGCGATCACGATCTCCCCGTCGAGCGCCGAGTGGGCCGGCAGCAGGTCGCCGAGCGGCCGCAGCTCCGGGAAGTAGCGCAGCAGCGGACGGTCGTTGCGCGACCACAGGGCGAGCTCCCCGCCGTCGTTCTCGAGCACCCCACGGAACCCGTCCCACTTCGGCTCGAACTGCCAGCCGTTCGTCGCCGGCAGCTCCTTGACGAGCTGCGCCTCCATCGGCGGAAACGGCACGTTTGGTCCGGGCATGCCCGGGGACCCTACTTCCATGGCCGAGCTCGACGGGGTCTGGGCTGTGGACCGCCTATCCGGGGCGTTGCCGCCGTTGTACGGCTGCGTCAAGCGCATCCACGGGGCGCGTGGGACGACCGAGTTCTCGCGCGTGCCCGGCATGCCCTTCGACGTTCGCGGCCAGGAGCTGCACTACCGGGCGCCGTTCTCGATGCTCGTCGACAAGCTCGAGCCCGAGGACGGCGGCTACCTCGGCCGCGCGACGCTGCTCGGCCGGGAGATCGGTCAATTTCGAATGAGGAGGCTGAACAACATGGACGAGCTCAACGCACAACTCGTGAAGCACATCGACGAGGCGCATGCGATGGAGCAGAACGTGCTCCGCATGCTCGACGGGATGATCTCGACGACGGACGACCCGCAGATCCTCGACGCGCTCGAGCACCACAAGATGCAGACGCAGAACCATGCCGACCGCATGGCGAAGCGTCTCGAGGCGCACGACGCGTCCCCGTCGACCGTCAAGCAGGTGGGCGGCATCCTCGGCGCCCTGATGAAGATGCCGATGGACATGGTTCGCGGCGAGAAGGCGGGCCGCAACGCCCGCGACGCGTACGCGACCGAGCACATGGAGATCGCGGGCTACGAGCTGCTGCGCCGCATCGCGCAGAAGGCCGGCGACGAGGAGACGGCGACGGCCGCCCAGCAGATCATCGGCGAGGAGCGGGCGATGGCGAAGACCATCGAGGAGAACTGGGACCGCTTCGCGGAGCTGTCGCTGCAGGACCAAGGCATCACCGTCTGAGCCTTCGGAAAGGCTGGCGCCTTTCCGAAGGAGGGGGGAACGGCGCTTCGCGCGAAACGCGCGCGGGCGAAGCCCGCGCGCTCCTTGCCGGTGAGCGGTTGTTCCCTACCGTGCGGCGCGCCCAGGCTTCGCGTGGGCGCGCCGCATCAGTCCGCCTGCGCGTAAGCCCTGCGGCTTACGCTCCGGCCTTCACGGGGTCTGGCCCCGAAGGGGCCCGACCCCAGCAGTTCGACTCAGTTGAGCCACGGCGCGAGGAACCCCTCGATCTCGCGGCAGCCGCGCGGGCGCTCGAGGCGGCCGCGGACGGCCTGGCCCTCGACGACGACCAGCGTCGGCAGCGTCTGAACCTTGAAGTGCTCGAGGAGGTCCGGGCGCTCCTCTTCGGCCACGCGGACGACCTCGAACGTCCCGTGGTTGCGTCGCCGCTGCAGCACCTGTGCGAGGAAGCCCTCCACGCGTCGACAATGCCCGGACAGTGCCGAATGAAAGAAGACGAGCCGAGGTTGCTTGCGCTCGAGAGCCGGTGAGGCCAAGGCCATCTCACACCTCCAATGTGCCGAGGGGCGAGGACTGGGCCCGGCTAGGAAACCTTGACATCTCTGCCCGAACGCCGCGATTCGTAACCTTCGACCGATGACCCGCGTCGCCGTCACCGGCCTGGGCGCCGTTACCCCGATCGGCAACGATGCCGAGGCAACGTGGGCTGCCGCCGTTGCGGGACGCAGCGGCATCGACTGGATCCGCTCGTTCGACGCGACCGGTCTGCCCGTGCGCATCGCGGCCGAGGTGAAGGACTTCGACGCGACGCAGGTTGCGTCGCCGAAGGATGTGCGGAAGCTCGAGCGCAACGTCCTGCTCGCTCTGGGTGCAGCGCGTGAGTCGATGCAGGACGCCGGCCTCAACGGCTTCGATCCCACACGCGTCGGCATCGTCTTCGGCACCGCTATCGGCGGCGTGACCGGCATCCTCGAGCAGGACGAGATCCTGCGCGAGCGCGGCCCCGACCGCGTGTCGCCCAACTTCCTGCCCAACGTCCTCGTCGACTCGGCGAGCGGCCAGCTGGCGATCTCGCTCGGCATCAAGGGTCTCAACTACGCGGTCGTCTCCGCGTGCGCGACCGGCTCGCACGCCATCGGCGAGGCCGCTGAGATCATCAAGCGCGGGGACGCCGACGCCGTCCTCGCGGGCGGCGCCGAAGCCTGTATGCACCCGCTCATCCTCGCCGGCTTCACGGCGATGCGCGGGCTCGCGGTCGAGGAGGAAGACCCGCCGCGGGCGTCACGTCCGTTCGACGCCACACGCGCAGGCTTCGTGATGGGGGAGGGAGCGTGCGTGCTCGTCCTCGAGGACCTCGAAGCCGCGCGGGCGCGCGGCGCCCGCGTCTACGCCGAGGTCCTCGGCTACGGCGGCTCGAACGACGCGCACCACATGGCCCAGCCGGAGCCGGAGGCGACGGGTGTCGCCGACATGATGCGGGGCGCGCTGCGGCGCGCGGACGTCGAGCCCGAGCGCGTCGGGTACATCAATGCGCACGGCACGTCCACGCCCCTCGGCGACCTCGCCGAGACGAGAGCGATCAAGGACGTCTTCGGCGACCACGCCTACGAGCTGGCCGTCTCCTCGACCAAATCCGTCATGGGACACACCTTCGGCGCCGCGGGGGCGATCGAGGGGATGATGTGCGTCCTCGCGATTCACGAGGGTGTCTTGCCGCCGACGATCAACTACCGCAACCCGGACCCCGCCTGCGACCTCGACTACGTGCCGAACGAGGCACGGGAGGCACGCGTCGACGTCGCGCTCTCGAACGCGATGGGGCTCGGCGGCCACAATGGGTGCGTTCTGTTCGGGAGGGTGTGATGCCCCTCCCAGCGATGCACATCGGCGCCTGGCCCGCGATCACACGGCGTCAGAGTCCACCCTCGCTCTTGTCAAGGCTGCCAGCCTTGCCGGCGACCGAGTGCGGCCTCTGGCTTGGTGCTCGCGACCCAGACACTCGACAGCATCACTGGAAGGGGCATCCATGAGCTTCGTCGTCGAGCCGTCGGTCGAGGCCTACGCGACGGCGCACTCGTCGCCGAATGCCGAGCTGTTCTCGCGCCTGGCAGCCGAGACGCACGAGAAGACGACGGCGCCCGAGATGATGGTCGGCGTTCTCGAGGGACAGTTCCTCGGCGTGCTCGTGCGGCAGCTCCGCGCGAAACGGATCCTCGAAATCGGGACGTTCACGGGCTACTCGTCGATCTCGATGGCGCTCGCGCTCGAGCCGGGCGGTCGCATCATCACGTGTGACGTCAACGAGGAGACGACGGCGATCGCCCGCCGCTACGCGGAGGAAGCCGGAGTCGTCGACCGCATCGAGTACCGAACGGCCCCCGGTCTCGACTCGATCGCGCAGCTCGAGGGCGAGTTCGATCTCATCTTCATCGACGCCGACAAGTCGAATTATCTGAACTACTACGAGGCAACGCTGCCGAAGCTCGCACGCAGCGGGCTGATGGTCCTCGACAACACGCTCTGGTCAGGCCGCGTCGCCGACCCGGACGAGAACGACGACAACACGCGCGCGATCCGCGAGGTCAACGACCGCATCGTCGACGACCGCCGCGTGAACAACGTTCTGCTCACGGTGCGCGACGGGATGAATCTCGTCTGGTGGGCCTGAGATGATCGGCCGATGAGCGACTACGGCGCGGCTTCGGCGGTCGCGCAGGCAGAACGCGGACCGCTCGGGCACACGCGCTCGATCGGCCTGTCGATCCTGTGGGCCGTCCTGACGCTCGGCATCTACACGTTCATCTGGACGTACAAGACGCAGGAGGAGGTCAAGCGGTACGCCGGCAACGGCGTCGGCGGCGTGATCGGGCTCGTGATCTACATCCTCATCTCGCCCGTCACCTTCTTCATCGTCCCGTCGGAGGTCCGCTACATGTACGAGGACCTCGACGGGCAGAAGAGCCCGGTGCGGGGGATCTACGGCCTCTGGTTCCTGCTCCCCCTGATCGGCCACATCGTCTGGTTCGTCCAGGTGCAGGGCGCGCTCAACCGCTACTGGGAAGCAAAGGGAGCGCCGCCACCGTAGGTCAGGCCGGGTGGAACTCGCCGCCGCGGTAGACGAGCCCCGGCGACGCAGCGCCGAGCTCGAGCTCCTCGACCTCGCCGACGAAGATCGTGTGGTCGCCCGCGTCATGCTCGGACGTCGTCCGGCACTGGAGCCAGCCGAGCGCCCCGTCGACGAGCGGTCCGCGCGCGCTGTCGCGCACGTCGACGCCGTGCCAAAGCGCGAGCGGCGGGATCCCGCTGCGCGCGAAGTGCTGCGCGACGCGCGTCTGCTCGGACGCCAGCAGGCTCGCCGCCCAGCCGCCGGCGCGCCGGATCGGCTCGTGTGACGACGAGTCCTTCCCGATCGAGATCCCGACGAGCGGCGGCACGAGCGACAGCGACACGAGCGAGCCGACGGTCAGCCCGAACCGCTCATCCTCGACGACGGCCGTCACGACGGCGACGGGCGCGGGGAAACGCCGCATCACCTCCCGGAGCTCTTCCCCCGTCACGGGCTCGATGATAGGGCCGTGACTCGCCGCGACCTCGTCGAGCTCGCGATTGCGGCCGTGTTGGTGGCCGCTGCCGCAGTCGCGCATTACGCCGGCGTGACGGCCGTCGCGGCGTTCCTCGTCGCCGCGCTGGCGATCGCGATGCTCGCGCGCGTCGTCGGCGGCGCAACGGAGCAGCTCGGCGGCCGGCTCGGCTCGTCGGTCGCCGGCGTCGTGCAGTCGGGCCTCGGGAATCTGCCCGAGCTGTTCATCTCGCTCTTCGCGCTGCACGACGGCCTGATCCTGGTCGTGCAGTCGGCGCTCGTCGGGTCGATCATCGCGAACAGCGTGCTCGTGCTCGGCCTCGCGTTTCTCGTCGGCGGGACGATCAACGGGACGCAGCGATTCGAATCGATGCGTGCGCGGATGATCGCGACGCTGACGTCGCTGGCGGCGACGATCCTCGCGTTTCCGACGTTTGCGCACGCCTTCCATACGCCGGTGGCAGCGCACGAGCGGACGCTCAGCTTCATCTGCGCCGGGGTGCTGCTGGTGCTGTTCTTCGTGACGCTGCCGGGGTTTCTCGCCGGCGGCGGCGACGAGGAGGGTGCGCCGCCCCGCTGGTCGCTCGCGACAACGGTTGTCGTGCTCGGCGGCGCCGGGATCGCCGCGGCGTTCGTCAGCGACTGGTTCGTGACGGCGCTGAAGCCGGCGACGGAGGCTCTCGGGATGAGCCAGGCATTCGCCGGGCTCGTCGTGGTCGCGATCGCGGGCAACGCCGTCGAGAACGTCGTCGGCGTCCAGCTCGCCGCCCGCAACCGGCCCGATTTCGCCATCTCGGTCGTCGTCAATTCCGCGCTTCAGGTCGCGCTCTTCCTGACACCGGTGCTCGTCTTTGCGAGCCTCTTCTTCGCGACGACGCTGACGCTCGTCTTTCCGACGCTGCTCGCAATCTCGCTCGTGGTCGCCGCGGCGATCACGTCGCTCGTCGTCTACGACGGCGAGAGCACATGGGAGGAGGGCGCGATCCTCGTCGGTCTCTACGTCGTGATCGCCTCGTCGTTCTGGTGGGGCGCCTAGCCGAGGAGGAGCGCAAGCGCGACGGCAACGAGTGCCGCAGCGCCGAGGCCCGCGACCTCGACCCGGTGCCGGGCGAGCAGATCGTGCATCCGCGGACCGGGCACCGCTTCCCGCGGCAGCGACGCGACGCCGAGCAGGAGGATCGAGAGCGCAAGCAGCGCGACGAGCAGCGGCTCGATCGCGCGCGCCGTCCTGGCGACGCTCGAGCCGAGGATGCCGTGGAGGGTCGGCTCGCGGGGCGCGAGGCCCTGGGCTGCTCCCTGCTGCGACGCTCCCGGCGGCGTCGCGACGCCCGAGCTCGCCGCCGGCGTTGTCGCGGTCGTCGTTGTCGAGCTCGCGCCGCCGCCGACGCATGTATTCGCCAGCCGCAGCGACTGCAACTCGTCTGTCGAGGGCGCGGGCCCGTCGACCACGACGAGGCTGACGCGCCGCACCACGTGACCCGCGGCGGTGCGGATGGAGATCCGGTACGTCCCCGGAGCGAGCCGGTGGCCGTGGACGTGGCCGGCGAACCGCACGTGGTTCAGGCCGGCGTGCGCCGTGACCGTGAAGTGACCGATGCCGACGCAAGCCGGTGAGACCTGCTTCACGGTGAAGACGACGCGCCCCGCGTGCCGCAGGACGAAGGTGAAGGTCGTCGTGCGCCGCTGCCGCGGCCCGGTCGTCCCGATCCAGCTGCGCGACGAGTGGAAATGCTCCGCGCGCGGGCCGCTCGACGACCACGCGCTGCCCGGCGCCGCCGCGCCGGAGCTCGCGCGCGAGGTTGACGCGCCCGAGGTCGAGGAGGACCCCGATCCGGACGCGGACGTAGGCGAGGACGACGACGACGACGATGACGTCGGCGAGGTCAGGGAGGAGACAGCAGCGGAGGCGCCTGCCACGGCGGTACTCACGGGCGCGGGGGCGGAAGACGACGACGAGGAGACGGTCGACACGGGCAGTGGGACGGTCGGCGTCGGCAACGGTGTCGACACGGTGGGTGTCGGCGCCGGCGGGAGCGGCACGGGCGACGTCGGCAAAGTCACGGTAACCGTCGGCACGGGCGGGAGCGACGGCGGGGGCGGTAGCGAGACAGCTGCCGCCGTGCCGGCCAGCATGACCGCGCCGGACACGACCGCGACCCAGACGAGGACCCGCATATCTCCATAACTCGCGAGCGGCCGAAACGGTTGCGCTCCGACGCTCGTGGCAACAATCCAGGCGGAATGGCCGTCCTCAAGCGCGATTACTACGAGGTGCTGGGTGTCCCCAAGGACGCCGACGACGAGACCATCCGGCAGGCCTTCCAGGCACAGGCCCGGGAGTGGCACCCGGAAGCGGCCGGAACCCCCGACGCCGAGGCGCGGTTCCGCGAGCTCGCGGAGGCCTACACGGTGTTGTCGAAGCGCGAGTCGCGCCTGCTCTACGACCGCCACGGTTTCCGGGGCCGCGGCGGCGACGACGTCGACGGGACGATCGTCCGCGGCGAGGACATCCACACCGAGCTCGAGCTGCGCGCCTTCGAGGCCGAGGAGGGGACTCGCCGCGTCATCAGCTTCCGCGCCGGCGGCGACGGCCCTGACACGGTGGAGACCGAGCGGCGGGTGCGGTTGCGCATCCCGCCCGGCATCGAGGACGGCGCGCTGCTGCGCGTCGCCGGAGAGGGGAACGAGGCGGGGCCGGACGGAGTCCCCGGCGATCTGCTGGTGCATGTTCACGTGCTCTCGCCGCCGCCGGACCGGCTCTGGGTTCGCTACCTCGCCTTCGCGCTGCTGCTCGTCGCGATCGCCGCGCTCGTGCTCTACCTGATTCGCTGAGCTACAGCGTCGTCGTTGCAGCGGCGGGGGTGGGATTCGAACCCACGGACCCCGTGAAGGGTCACTGGTTTTCAAGACCAGACCGTTCGGCCGCTCCGGCACCCCGCCGTGACCGAAAGCGTAACGAGCGCTTGGAACGGGCTCGAAGCGTCGATGTTGAGGTATGCCGTCGCAGCGACGTGCCCAAGGCCGGCGCCCGCGGCGAGAGCTCGTCCGCGACCTTCGGCGCCGCTTCTCGGAGCACGAGCTGCCGATCTACGCCTCGGCGATCGCGTTCCGCGGCCTGATCGCGGTCATTCCGCTCGCTCTGCTCGGCCTCGGGCTGCTGGGCGCGCTGGGGCTGCAGGACACGTGGCACAACTCGATCGCACCCGCGATCGAGCCGAAGGTTCTGCCGGCCGTGTACCGCGCGATCAATGCGTCCGTCGAGAAGATCTTCTCCAGCAGCAGCGCCGGCTTGATCGTGTTCGCCGCCGCGCTGACCATCTGGGACCTGTCGCTCGGGATGAGCGCCGTGATGCGCGTGCTCAACCGCATCCACGACGTCGAGGAGAAACGGTCGACGCTGCGGCGCGTCGTGGTCGCCGTGGGGCTCGCGGTCGGCGTCGGGGCCTGCGCCATCCTCGCCGTGCTGCTGATGGTCGTCGCGCCGCGCGCGCACGGTTCGTTGCACGTGTTGTTCGGAATTCTCCGCTGGCTGCTCGCGCCGCTGCTGCTCGGGCTCGCGATCGGGCTGGTCGTCCGCTTTGCGCCCGCGCAGAAACCGGACGCCCGCTGGGCGAGCGCGGGCTCGCTGCTGGTGATCGTCGTGTGGATCGTCGCGACGCTGCTCTTCAAGCTGTGGGTCGCCTACGTCGCGGATTTCAAGAGCGCGATCGGAACGCTCACCGGCTTGCTCTTGCTGACGACGTACTTCTTCGTCTCGTCGGCGATCTTCATCGTCGGTGCCGAGCTCGACGAGCTGCTCCGCAAGGAAACGCGCGGCCGTGGGCTCGCGCTGCCCGATCTCGTCACCGCCGTCGTGCGGCGGTGACCTAGGCCGGCGCGCGCTCCGACCCGAGCTTCTGCGGCGCGCCCAGGTCGTGCAGCGCCTGCGGGACGCGAACGGAACCGTCCTCTTCCTGGAAGTTCTCCATCAGCGCGATCATCGCGCGGCCCGTCACGGCGGTGCCGTTCAGCGTGTGCACGGGCACGAGCCTGGAGTCGGCGCGGTAGCGAATGCCGAGCCGCCGGGACTGGTAGTCGGTCGTGTTCGACGTCGACGTGATCTCGCGGTAGCGCTCCTGGCCCGGGAACCACGCCTCGATGTCGTACTTCTTCGAGGCCGACGCCCCGAGGTCCCCGGCGGCGACGTTGACGACGCGGTACGGGAGCTCGAGCTCCTGCACGAGCTCCTCCTCGATCTCGAGCAGCCGGTCGTGCTCCTCGTGCGACCACTCCGGGCGCGTGAACACGAACATCTCGACCTTGTCGAACTGGTGCACGCGGAACATCCCGCGTGTGTCCTTGCCGGCGGCCCCCGCTTCGCGGCGGAAGCAGGTCGAGTAGCCGGCGTACCGAAGCGGCAGCTCGCCCTCCGCGAGGATCTCGCCGCCACGCATCGCCGCGAGCGGCACCTCCGACGTTCCGACGAGGTAGAGCTCGTCGCGCTCGATCCCGTAGATGTTCACTTCGTCCGTCGGGAAGAAGCCGGTTCCGTACATCGCCTCTTCGCGGACGAGCACAGGCGGGAGCACCGGCGTAAACCCGCGGGAGACGAGGCGGTCGAGGGCGAAACGGTAGAGCGAAAGCTCGAGGAGGGCGACGTCGCCGAGGCGGTACGCAAAGCGCGCGCCGGACACCTTGGCAGCCCGCTCCAGATCGATCCAGCCGTGGCTCTCCGCGAGCGCGAGATGGTCGCGCGCGGGGAAATCGAAGGACGGCGGTTCGCCGACCCGCCGCAGCTCGACTGCGTCTTCCTCGGTCGCGCCGTCGGGCGTCGCGTCGTCGGGAGGGTTGGGAACGCGGTCGAGGAGCTCCTGCCGCCGCGCCTCGGCCGCCGTCAGCCGCTCCTCCAGGCCCTGGAGCTCCTGCTTCACCCGCTCGAGCTCCGCCAGCTGCTCCGGCGTCGGCTTCCCTTTGAGCTTCCGCGCCGCACGCAGCTCCTCGACGCGCGGCTGCACCTCGCGCACCGCTGCGTCCGCGGCGAGCAGCTCGTCGAACACGCCGGCGGCGCCCTTCCGCGCGAGCGCGGCGCGCATCGCGTCCGGATCCTCGCGTGCGGCGCGGAGGTCGATCATCGCGCCAAGGATGCCTCAAGCACCTGCGCGACGCCCTCCTCGTCGACCGACGGGCAGACGAAGTCGGCCACCCGCTTGACGCGCTCGTCGGCATTGGCGACCGCGACCCCGTAAGCGGCCCAGCGGACGAGCTCGATGTCGTTCTCGCCGTCGCCGAACGCGACCGTCCGCTCGCGCGTGAACCCGACGTGCTCGGCGAGGAAGTCGAGCCCTGCCGCCTTCGTCACGTCGGGCGACGCGAACTCGAGGAAGTACGGGAGCGACTTCGAGATGTACAGCCGGCCGTCGAACCGCGCGAGCATGCGTTGCTTGAGCTCGTCGAGGACATTCGGGTCGTCGATCACGACGAGCTTCGTCGGCGCCTCGTCCAGCCACTTCAGCAGATCGCCGACGGCGTGCAGCTGGAGATGCTGGAAGTCGGCGTAGCGGCGCGCCTCGGGGGTCACTTCGGCGACGTACAGGTTGTCGTGCACGTAGCAGTTGAGGCCGAAGCCCTCCTCGTTCAGTGCCGCGATCGTCTCCCGTGCGAGCTCGAGCGGGATCGGGACGTGCCGCAGCCAGCGCCCGCTCACAGGCTCGGCGACGACGGCGCCCTGGTAGCAGACGACCGGATCGTCCAGGCCCGCTTCGAGCGCGTACGGGCGCACCGACCGGAACATGCGGCCGGTCACCAGCACAACGTGGATCCCCCCGGCGCGCGTCGCCGCGATCGCCTCGCGCGTGCGCGGGCGGAGGACAGCGTCCTCGCCGATCAGCGTCCGGTCGAGGTCACATGCGACCGCCTCGACCGCGCTCGGGAAGTCGGGCGGGAGCTTCAGCCCTGCGGCGTCGTGAGGAAGTCGACGAGGTCTTTCAGGTCCTTCGCAGGCAGGCCACCGTACGACTTCGGCATGACGTTCTTCGGATAGCCGGGCTGGATGTACGCGTTCGGGTGCGCGATCGACGTCGCCGTGAACGGCTTCAGCGGCTGGTTGGCCTGCTTCGCGTACTGCGGCAGCTTGTCGAGGTCCGGCCCGATGTTCCCCTTCGCGTCCGGCCCCGCCGGCGTGTAGGTGTGGCACGCGCCGCAACCCTGCGCCGCGAAGATCGCCTTCCCGGGCGCCTCCTGGGCCACCTTCCCGACGACGGTGTTCGGCGTCGGCGTCTTCACGCCCTCGTTGCCGCAGCCGGCGAGTGCGAGCACCGCGACGGCGCAGACGGCGGTCAGGGCGGCAGCACGCATGCGGCGCGAGTCTACTGACTCGAACCGCAGCAGAGCCAAGCACCCGAGCGCCCCCAGCAGGATCACGTCGACGGGGGTGTCGTTCACGAGCAGCGAGACGGCGACCGCGACGAGCATGGCGTCGACACTCGGATGCCGAGGACGTCTCGTAGCAACCCATACGAGTGCGGCCGCGCAGCCGAGAAAGAGCGCGGCGGAGTACCACGCCCGCGTCACCGATGCCCAGGAGAGGTGCATGCGCCGCCAGAAGTCACCGAAGAGCGAGCCGCTGCCGACCGAGTGAGTCACGTGGCTCGACCCGCCGAGCGCGGCGTCGATGCCGATCAGCGCGAACACCACTGCGGCGGCGCCGGCTCCGACGAGCGCGAGCCGGCGCCAGCTCACCGGGCCGGGGCGCAGCCGCACGAGGAGGATTGCGAACGCCGCGGCGAAGACCACGAGGCCGCCGCCGTCCGCGCCCGCCTTGCTCCAGCCGACGGTGACGAGCGCGAGGATGCCGATCGGCAGCAGCCACGGCAGGCCGCCGACGGCGACCGCGGCGATGACCGGGACGAGCAGCAGCGTCTCGAGCTGGTTGCCGATGCCGTAGAACCGTCCGCCGCCGTCCGGCCGCGCGCCGAGAACGCCGAGCGCGTTCGTCTCGGGCGACGCGGCCAGCGCGACCAGGAAGGCGACGAGGAAGACCATCACAGCGGTGGGGATGAGGCGCCTCCGCGCCGACGCCGCGACGGCGAGCGCAATCGTGAGCCCGACCATGCCCACGATCACCACCCACAGGCGCGTCACGCCGAGCGCCGAGAGCACGAGCGACGCGGTGATCGCCGAGGCAGCCGCGAGCACCGACGCCGTCGGCGCGAACGCGACGAGCGCGGCGTACGTGAGGACGAGCGCGAACATCGTCCACCCGCGCGCGTGGTGAACCTGCGTCAGCCTGGTGTCGAGGGCCTTCAGGTCGGCGCGTGTGCCTGCGACGGCTCGGATGCTCGGCTGCCGGTGCTTCGCGAGCGCGACGGCTGTCTGCGTGATGTCGGTCATCGAGACGAGGCCGTCGACGTGCGTCGAGTCGGAGGTCAGGATCCCGGCGTACCCCGGCGCGGCGACTGAGACGCGATAGCGCCGCGTGTTCGGGTGGGAGCCGGGCGGGGGGAGCTCGACGTAGACCGCAGGCGGCTGTCCGGGCCCGCTCACGAGGTCGACGACGACCTTGCCGTGCGGCTTGCCGCCGAGCAGCGCGTTCTCGACCTTCCCGCGCTCGAGCGACGCGATCGCGCCCGCCCGGCTCACCGTGCTGCCGGAGCCGGGGACGTAGAGCCCGACGGCGCCGGGGAGCGGCTGCCCCGGCGCCACGACGTGGATCTGCGGCCGGGCCTGGGCCGTTGCGCTCGCGGCGAGCGTCCCCGCAACGACCAGGGAACTGGCTACGATTCGTCTCGTAAACCTCGCCTCCAAGGAGAGCGATTCTCGATGAAACGCAGGTCCTACGGGCGCGACGCCGGTCTGTCGCTGCGGATGTTGTTGACGACGACCCTGCTCGGCCTTCTCTACGTCGTCTTTGCCGTCGTCCTCTTCCAGGTGCTGAACGTCGGGCTCGTGCCGATGCTCGTGATCGTCGTCGGCCTGGCCTTCTTCCAGTACTACACCTCCGACAAGCTGGCGCTTCGCGCCGCCGGCGCCAAGATCGTCGAGCGCGACGAGGCGCCTGAGCTGCACGACATGATCGAGCGTCTCTGCGCGATGGCCGATCTGCCGAAGCCGCGGGTCGCGGTCATCGACACCGATGTTCCGAACGCGTTTGCCACCGGGCGGAGCCCGAAGCACGCCGCCGTCGCGGTCACCCGTGGCCTGTGGCAGCGGCTCGAGCCGCAGGAGATCGAGGGCGTGCTCGCGCACGAGCTCTCGCACGTGGCGAACAGGGACGTGCTGATCATGACCGTCGCGAGCTTCTTCGCGATGCTCGCAGGGCTCCTCACGCGCTTCGGCCTCTACTCGGGGATGTTCGGCGGCGGCCGCAGCCGCGACAACAACTCCGTCCCGGTCTGGCTGATCGTGCTGCTCGTCTCCGTCGTGACCTACTTCCTCAGCCAGATCCTGATCCTGGCGATCTCGCGCTACCGCGAGTTCGCCGCCGACCGCGGGTCGGCGCTCATCACGGGTGCACCCGAGCACCTGATGAGCGCGCTCCAGAAGATCTCGAGCGACATGTTCAGGATCCCGCAGAGCGACCTGCGCGAGGTGGAGGGCATGAACGCGTTCTTCATCATCCCGGCGAACGTGAAGGGCTCGGTGAGCAGCCTGTTCCTGACCCACCCGCCGCTCGAGAAGCGCCTCGCTGCACTCGCAGAGATCGCCCGCGAGATGGGCCGGCCGGTCTAGACCCGCAGCTTCGCCGCTCGAGCATGGGGTTGCGCAACGTCCTCTTCGGCCGCAAGCAGCTGGCCGGGCCGGCGCGCGAGCGGCTGTTCGCGCTGACGACCGCCGCGGTGACGCTGGACACCGAGCTCGGCCTGCACACCGCGGGCGCGGGCGGCATCTGCTTCAAGCCGCTGTCGGCCGGCGACTTCGTGCGTGCCGAGAACGACCTGCAGCAGCTGCTCGACGGGATCGCCGCCGAGTCCGGCTCGAAGCTCGACCGCCGCGAGGACAAGTTCGGCTACACCTGGATCGTCGTCCACGATGCCGACCTCGAGGATCAGGTGGCCGCAGTCCACGCCGTCGCGCAGGGCCTCGAGGAGCAGGGCTTCGGCGGCCAGCTCCTCGCCGCGGTCTTCAGGTTCGACGGCGCCAAGCATCCCGTCTACTGGATCTACGGCTACAAGCGGGGCGCTTTCTGGCCGTTCGTCCCGACGGGCGAGGGCCAGGAGCGCGACAACGCGGAAGAGCTCGAGCTGAAGGCAAAGCTCGAGCCCGAGCTGCCGGTCGAGGGTGACCTAAGCCGTTGGTTCGGCGTCTTCGACTCTCCGGTCTAGCGGGCTGACCCTGCGGGTCAGCCCGCTGGCGATGTACGCCGCTTCGCGGGGAAACGCGCGCGGGCGGAGCCCACGCGCTCCAGTGGTGCTGGGCGGGTGATCCCTTCCGTGCGGCGCGCGCAGGCTGCGCGTGCGCGCGTCGCATCAGTTCGCCTTCGCGTAAGCCCTGCGGCTTACGCGCAGGCCTTGACGGGGTCTGACCCCGCAGGGGTCTGACCCCAGCCGTCCGCCTAGACCTTCGTCCACGCGCGGCCCCTCTTCCCGATGTGGACGCCTCTTGGCCGCGCTGCAACGCTCGGCATGTGCGTCCCTTGCTCCGCACCGCCATCCTTGCCATCTGCGTCTTTGTCGGGTCCTCCGCGCTCGGAGACGCCTCGCCACGGACGAACGGCGTGCCGGTGCCCGGCCCGGGCAAGCCCGTCTCCAACGTTCGGGCCGCGCTGCGAGCGCCGAGGATCTCGGTCGTGCCGCGGTATCCGCGGCAGCCCTCCTAAGACTTCCTTTCGAACCTTTTCCCGCAAATTGCGGGCTTTGCGTCATAATGACGCACGGTGACGCCATGAATGACCTTGACATGACATCATCGTGATGTCACAGTGCCGCCCATGAACGTGGCGGCCTACGTCGAGGCGCTCCAGCAGGATCTGGCCAACGTCGCCGGCATCGGCGACGACGCAATCGCGGAAGCAGCCCGCCGGATCAGCGCAGCCCTCGAGTCATCCCTCCGGCTCCGGCTGATGGACGCCCTCGGCGAGGCCGCCGCGGAGCTCACGAACCAGCTGCCCGACGGCCACGTGGAGGTGCGCGTGAGCGGAGGCGAGCCGGAGCTGGTCTACGTCCCGGAGCCGGGCGCGCCTCCGCCCACCGGCCTCGAGGATCTCAGCGCCCGCATCACGCTGCGCCTCCCCGAGACGCTCAAGTCGATCGTCGACGCGGCTGCCCAGGAAGCGGGCGTGTCGGCGAACACCTGGCTGCTGCAGCAGATCCATCGCAGCGCTGACCCGCAGAAGCGGCGGTCGCACCCCGGGCGCCGCATGACCGGCTACGGCCAGAGCTGAAAGGAGTCACGATGCACGTCCTCCCACTCCCGTTCGGACTCGCACTGGCGCTCATGCCGCGCCGCGAGGCAAAGACCTTCCGCCGCAAGGAAGAGATCCGGCCGCACATTCGCAACGCCATCCGGCCGCGCGACGCGTACCTCGGCGACCTGCGCTACTTCAACAACGTTCGGGGCTCGCTCTGATGCGGAACGAGACGTTCCATACGCCCGGGCCGGTCCGCCTGGACGTCGAGATGCCGGCCGGCGAGATCGAGATCGCAACCGCCGATACTGAGGAGACGCACGTCGAGCTCGAAGCCACGTCAGGCAACGAGCAGGTGCAGGAGATGGTCGCGGCGGCGCGCATCGAGTCGGTTCGCCGCGGCGACGTCTTCCACGTGACCGTCGCCGTGCGAACTCGCCACGGCGTCTGGATCTCGTTCAGCGGCGGCCCGGACATCCGCCTCGGTACCCCGGAGATGCGCCTGCGCATCGCGTGCCCCGCCGGGGCCGAGCTCGACATCAAGACGAAGTCGGCGGATGTCCAAGCTCACGGCCGCTACGGCGACCTCGACTTCAAGACGGCCTCGGGCGACCTCAGCGTCGAGTCGGTCGGCGACGCCAGCGTGAAGACGGCGAGCGGCGACGTCCATCTGGAGACGGTCGCCGGGACCCTCGACGTGAAGACCGTCTCCGGCGACATGCACGTCGCCGCGGTCGGCGGCAACGCGAATTTCCAGACCGTCTCCGGCGACGTGTTCGTGCATGACGCCGGCGGATCGATCAGCGCGAACAGCGTCTCCGGCGACCAGCGCTACGAGGCCGTCGTCAACGGCCGCGTCGAGCTGCGCGCGGTCTCGGGAGATCTGGGGGTCGGGATTCGGCGCGGCTCCCGGGTCTTCATCGACGCGAACACCGTCAGTGGCTCCACGAGCTCCGAGTTCGAGCTCTCCGACGCGCCGCAGCCGGCCGAGCCGGCCGCCGAGGACGCGCCCCTCGTCGAGGTCTATGCGAAGACCGTCTCCGGCGACGTACGCCTCGAGCGTGCACCTGCACCGCTGACGGCATGAAGCTTTGGCCGACCGGAGGGCTCTGGCGCCAGCCTGACTTCATCCGGCTCTGGTCGGCCGAGACCGTCAGCCAGTTCGGGACGCAGTTCACGCAGCTGGCGCTCCCGCTCGTGGCGATCGACGTGCTGCACGTCAGCGCGTTCCAGGTTGCAGCGCTGACCACCGTCGAGTTCCTGCCGTTTCTTCTCGTGAGCCTCCCCGCCGGTGTCTGGGTCGACCGGCTGCGTCGCCGCCCGATCCTCGTCGTCGGCGACCTCGCGCGCGCGCTCTTGCTCGCGTCGGTGCCGGTCGCGTACTGGACCGGGCATCTGACGATGACGCAGCTCTACGTCGTCGGCTTCCTCGTCGGGATCGCGACCGTGTTCTTCGACGTCGCGTACCAGTCGTACCTGCCGTCGATCGTCGAGCGGCAGCAGCTGATCGACGGCAACTCGAAGCTCGAGATCAGCCGCGCAGCTGCGCAACTCGGCGGCCCGGGTCTTGCCGGCATCGTGATCGACTTCCTGAGAGCGCCCGCTGCGCTCGCGTTCGATGCGATCAGCTACGTCGGCTCGGCGGTGTTCATCTTCTCGATCCGCAAGACCGAGAGCTCCGCGCGCACGGATGCGCCCCGGCGCCGCATGCGCGTTGAGCTGCGCGAGGGGCTGCGCTGGGTGTTGACGCATCCCTACCTGAAGAACATCGCGGCCTGCACGGCGCTGTTCAACTTCTGGGGGAACATGGGCTTCGCCGTGCTGCTCGTGTTCGCGCGCCGCGAGCTGCACCTGAGCCCGCTCGCGATCGGGCTCGCGTTCACGCTCAGCAACATCGGCCCGCTGCTCGCAGCGTTCAACGCGAACCGGATCTCGTCGCGGCTCGGTGTGGGGCGCACGATCATCGTCGCGTCGATCATCGGCGCACCGACGTTCCTCGTCATCCCGTTCGCGCCCGAGGGCAACGCCTCGCTCTTCGTCTTGGTCCCGGCGTTCATCGTCGGCGGGCTCTCGAACGTGATCTACAACGTGACGCAGGTGAGCCTGCGGCAGGCGATCACGCCGGAGCGGCTGCAGGGCCGCATGAACTCGGTGATGCGTTTCATCGTCTGGGGGACGATCCCGCTCGGCTCGCTGATCGGCGGCGTCCTCGCGAGCACCATCGGCGTCAAGGAAACGCTGATCGTCAGCGGCATCGGCTGCTTCATGCCGTTCCTGCCCGTGCTGTTCTCGCCGGTGCGCGACATCAGGGAGATGCCCGAGCCGATCGCGGACGAGACGGCGGCTGTGTACGGCCCGCTGGTTGCCGACGCAGCACCGGTCCCGGCCGAGCACCTGGGGAACTGATGCGCGACCTGCTGCGTATTCGCGACGCACGCATCTTCCTCGCCGGTTGGACGGTGTCGCAGTTCGGCGATTGGGCACTGATCATCGTCCTCGCGGTCTGGGCGAAGTCGCTCACCGACAGCAACGCGTCGGCCGGCCTCGTCTTCTTCGCGCTCGCCGCGCCGTCGATCTTCTCGCCGCTCGCCGGCCTGGTCGTCGACCGCGTGCGCCGCCGTCCACTGCTGATCGGCGTCTACTCGGTCGAAGCCTTCGTCGTGCTCTCACTGCTCTTTGTGCACGACCGCGGCGACGTGTGGCTGCTCTACGCGATGGCCGTGTTCATCGGCTGCTTCGGAACGCTCGCGGCGTCGGCGCGTTCTGCCCTGATGACGACGACGATCCCGCGCGAGCTGCTCGGCGAAGGCAACGCGATCTTCCAGTCCGTGCGCGAAGGGCTGCGGCTGATCGCGCCGCTCATCGGCGCCGGCATCTATGCGGCATGGGGTGGCGGGGTTGTCGCGGTGATCGACTCGATCAGCTTCGTCTTCGTCGTCGCGGCGCTGCTGCTGATGCGGAGCCCCGAACCCCGGTTCGCGCGTGTCGAGCACAGCTTCATGTCGGAGGCACTCGCAGGGGCGAAGCACATCGTCTACACGCTCCCGCTCCGGCAGATCGTGTTCTCGACCGGCGCGGCCCTGCTCGTCGTCGGCTTCTCCGAGACGATCATCTTCGCGGCCATCGACCAGGGCTTGCACCGGCCGCCGTCGTTCCTCGGCGTGCTCAGCTCGCTGCAGGGAATCGGTGCGATCGCCGGCGGGCTGACCGCTGCGCGCGGGCTGCGTACGCTCGGCGACGTGCGCGTCGCCGGCCTCGGCATGGCGGGCTTCGCGGTCGGCGAGCTGAGCCTCGCGAGCTCCAGCCTCCCGCTGGTCGCGGTGGGCGTCGTCGTCGCCGGGTTCGGCGTGTCGTGGTTCATCGTCGGCTTGATGACGGCGCTGCAGGTGCGAACGCCGCTGCGCCTCCAGGGCCGCGTTTCCTCGGCGGCCGACGTCTTCATCAGCACCCCGCAGACGGTCTCGATCGCCGTCGGCGCGGTGTTGATCTCGGTTGTCGACTACCGCCTGCTGGTGCTCACGGAGTCGGTTGCCGTCGCGCTCTGCGCCGCGTACCTGCTCAGCCGCCGGGCTGTTGTTCCGTCTGAGGCTGAGAGCCCTCGAGCTCCTTCTGGGGAGCTCCTGAGCCAACCTCAGCCTTGAGCTGCTCGAGCTCGGCGTCGACCTGCTGCTGCGACGCGACCTGCTGGAGCTCGCGGTCGAGCTGCGTCTTGTCGGAGCCGAGCTCTTGGAGGTCGCCCGACTGGATCAGCTCGTCCATCGCCGACGCGCGCGCCTGCATCTGGTCGGTCTTGTCCTTGGCGCGCTGAATCGCGAGGCCGGTGTTGTCCATCTCGCGGCCGATCCCGGTGGCGGCCTCGCCGATGCGGACCTGCGCCTCGGCGGCCGAGTACTGCGCCTTGATCACTTCCTTCTGCGAGCGGAACTGCTCGATCCGGGCCTCGAGCTGCTTCTGGTTGTCGACGAGCTTCACCTGCTGGTCCTCGAGCTGCTTCACCTGCCCGTCGAGATCTTGGAGCTGCTGCTGGATTCCCGACTTGCGCTCGAGGGCCTGGCGCGCGAGGTCCTCGCGGCCGGCCGCGAGCGCCTGCCGCGCCTGGGTGTCGAGCTTCACGACGTTCTGCTCGAGCTGCTGCGTCTGGATCTGCAGGCGCTTCTTCGCGGTGACGACGTCCGCAACGCCGCGCTTCACGTTCTGGAGCGACTCGAGCTGGCGCTCGTACGAGTAGTCGAGAGTCTGGTTCGGGTTCTCCGCGCGGTTGAGCAGCGCGTTCCACTTCGCCTTGATGATCTCGTTGGTTCGGGACACGAGGCCCATCGCTTCGACTCCTTCTCTTCGCTGGTCTGCGGGTAGCGTACCGGCGTGCTGGTCGAGCGGAGCATGCACCCCGAGTGGCTCTCGAACGCCTACCTCGTCGCCGACGAGGAGGGTGGAGCGGCCGTCTTCGTCGACTCCGGGGCGGACGTGCAGCCGCTTCTGGCGGCGGCGGAGCGGTGGCGCGTCGAGCCGGCCTACGTGCTGCGGACGCACTCGCACCACGACCACGTCGTGCACGAGGCTGAGCTCGGCCTGCCGGTCCGGACGGACGCCGTCGAAGTCGGCGGGTTGCGCGTGGAGGCGCTGCCGACGCCGGGCCACTCCGACGACATGGTCGCGTTCGTCGTCAACGGCGAGGCGGTGTTCACCGGGGACACGCTGTTCAAGGATTCAGTCGGCGGCGGGAACCTCGATCAGGTGCGCGGGTCTGTCATGGACGTGCTGATGAAGCTGCCGCCCGAGACGCGTGTGCTGCCTGGTCATACCGACGAGACGACAATCGGGCGCGAGTGGGAGCAGAACCCGTTCGTCGTCGTCTGGCGCGGCGCGCAGCCCGAGGGCGCGGAGCGCATCCGGGTCGGCGGCGAGGACGCGACGCTGATCGTCTGGTCGCCGGACTACGACGGCGGCGGAAAGGCGTGGGTTCGCTTCGACGACGGCCGCGACGCCATCGTCGGCGGCTCACGCGTCGAGCGTCAGTGACCGTCTTCGGGCTCGGCGAGCCCGTGCTCGAAGGCGTAGCGCGCGGCCTCCGTCCTGTTCGACACGCCGAGCTTGCGGTAGATGTTCGTCAGGTGGAACTTCACGGTCTGCTCGGCGACCCACAGCTCCTTCGAGATCGCCTCGTTCGACAGACCGCGCGCGACCGCACGCACGATTCCTAGCTCGCGCTCCGTCAGGCCGGCGTCCTTGGCCGCGCGCTCGCCGGGATCTTCGGTCACGCCGGCGGTCGTGAACACGTTGCCGTCGAGCGCCTGGCGCAGCGCGCCGGCGAGATCGTCCGGGTCGATCGTCTTCACGATGTACGCGTTCGCGCCGCGCTTGAGCGCCGTCTGGATCAGATCCGGGTCCTGCGAGACGGAGAGCATCGCGACCTTCACGTCCGGGAACTCCTTGCGGATCTTCGACAGGCACGTGAGGCCGTCCATTTGCGGCATCCGGAGATCGAGCAGCACGAGCTCGGGCTTCAGCCGGCGAACGAGCGGCAGCACCTGGACGCCGTTCACGGCCTCTCCGACCACCTCGAAGCCGCCCGCGCGCTGGAGGGCCTGCTTCGTCCCTTCGACCATCAGGCGATGGTCGTCCGCAATCAAGACGCGCACGCCTCTCACGATAGCGGCGCACATGCACCACGTTTGTCGCCCAAAAGGGGGATGAATTCGTCCCTCGCTGAAGAAAGGATCAAAGGCAGACACCACGAGGACGGGGTACTGCGGTCATGCAAGAGAAGGGACATACCGTTCGCGGGCGAACGGACGTTGTCGTCGCTGCGAGCAGCGCGGCCACCCGTGCGGGTGTCCGGCTCGCGTTGCAACGTCCCGGGATCCACGTCTGCGCCGAGGCGCAGAACGTGCGCGACCTCCTCGCCGCGGTCCAGCGCGAGCAGCCGCAGGTCTGCATCATGGACGGCGGCCTTTCGGCGTCGCCGGTGGATACGGCCGCCGAGATCAAGGCTCGCGTCCCGTCGGTCGCGATCGTCCTGCTCACCGACGAGGTGAGCGAGCCGGAGTTTCTCGACGCGATGCGCGCCGGCGTTGCCGGGTATCTCGACAAGGGCATCTCGGCGGAAGCGCTGTCGAACGTGGTGCGGGCGGTGGCGAAGGGCGAGCCGGCGGTCCCGCGCTCGCTGGTGGTCGCGCTGATCAACGGCTACCGGCAGCGCCCGGCGCGGCCTCACCTCGCGGTGCCGAACGGCCGCGGCGACGGGTTGACGGGCCGCGAGTGGGAGGTCCTCGACTTCATGGGCGACGGCCTTTCGACCGGCCAGATCGCGGACCGGCTCCTCATCTCCGAGGTCACCGTTCGCCGGCACATCAGCTCCGTGTTGAAGAAGCTGAGCGTCCCGACGCGCACGGACGCGATCAAGCTCGTCCGCAGCGCCTGAGCCCGACGGCCTTTTCAGCGTTCAAAGACATGAACGCAAGATGAGCCGCGCGGCCCATTGCCAGCAGCGCCGGCGACTCCAACACTGAAAACGAGCCGAGCTCTGCGGCAGCTCGGCTCTTACTGCGGACATGGGGGACCGAAGTGAGTCCGGACTTTGCGGCAGGCGCGTCGCGACCCACGGCTAGGGGCGCTCGACGGTCCGCGCACGACGAAAGGGGGCGGCCGGGGCCGCGACGGCAGCGCGCCCGGCGGCTCCGAGCGATGCGTTCGATCTCGTCACCGGGTAAGACGACGGACACGAAGCGCACGCTCCGCGCCATCGGCCCGAGCGTCCCGAGCGACCAGACGTGTTCAAGGCCGGCAGCACGATGCCCGTGAAGTTCCAGCTTCTGGACGCGAACCGCGCGACGGTGCAGGCGCCGGCGGCGCCGATCTGGATCAGTCCGACCGTCGTCGGCTCGACGAGCGCGCCTGTCGACATCACGGTCTACGCCGACCAACCGACGTCCGGATCGACGGGCCTGAAGTAGCACGACGGAAGGGGAGCGTGGTGGGCGCGCTCCCTTGAACCCGGCGGACTACGCTGCGATTCGTGAGCGAGCCGGATGTCGTCGAGGCTGCAGGCAAGCTGCGTAACGGGTTGTACATCCGCGCGATCGCCTTCTACGAGGGTCGTGTGTCCGTCGAGGTGTACGCCTCTCGTCCGCTCGGCGTCGACGAGCTCGGGACTCTCCGGCTGAAGGACACTGCCGGAACCGCGTACCGGCGCCCCGGGTGGGGGCTACGGACCGTCAGCCCGCCCGTCGAGCCGCCACGGCCAGCGCCGTCTCGTACTCGCTCGCGCTGATGCGAACGACGCCGACATCGAAGTCGGCCTTCGCCGTCGACGAGTCGATCTCCGACAGGACGGTGCTCATCGGCACCGGTGGATCCCACTCCTCGACCCAGGCCAGCCGGACCCCGGCAGTGGAATCGCCGGGGTACGCGGCCTTTTCTTGCGCTGTCCAGTCATGAACTCCTGAGGCGAGCTCGGCGTGGCCGATGAGCTCCCGGTCGGGGGCGCCGAGATAGACGAGGACGAGGTCGCCCGAGGCCAGCGTGTCGCAGTGTGGCTCGCCGGCGCCGACTCCCCACATCCTCCGGCGGAGGAACGCAATCGCCTCTTCGCGCTGCGCCGCGGATACGAGGTTGAAGAGGTAGTGCGCTACCGTCGCGCGACCGTTCGACGCGGGCGCACGTCGAGAGCGATGCTCACTCGTTGCCGGGCCAGGGCTGGCCGCTGGCGCCACTCGCCTGGGCGTTCGTCGACGTCTCGCGCTCGTCGTCACCCGGCGGTGTGGCCACGGGCGCCTCGCCCTCGGCAACGGCCTCGGCGTCGGCCTTCGCGCCGGTGAGCAGGCGCTTGATCCCGTCTAGCAATCCGATGTCGGGAGTATAGGACGCGCCCGGCGAAAGGCCCTGGCGGCGGTCGGATTCGAGCCGCTAACGTCCCGGCTGTCCGAGTTGCGCGACCAGGGGGAGGCCATGACGACACTCGAGAAACGTCCGAACACCGCGGTTCTCGTGATCGACGTGCAGAACGGCGTCGTAGGTGAAGCCTACGACCGGGACGCGGTCGTCGCGAATGTCGGCACCGTCGTCGAGAAAGCTCGCGCCGCGGAGGTCCCGGTCGTCTGGGTGCAGCACTCGAGCGACAATCTCGCGCAGGGAAGCGACGAATGGAAGATCGTCCCGGAGTTGAGCCGGGACGAAAGGGAGCCGCTCGTCGAGAAGCGCTATCCCGACTCGTTCGAGGAGACGACGCTCGAGTCCGTCCTTGCCGACCTCGCCGTCGGTCGCCTGATCGTCGTCGGCGCGCAGACGGACGAGTGCGTCCGGTCGACCCTACACGGGGCGTTCGTGCGCGGGTACGACGCGACGCTCGTCAGCGACGCGCACACCACCGAGGATCTCTCGCCGTGGGGAGCGCCGCCGCCGGATCGCGTCATCGCACACACGAACCTCTACTGGGGGAACCATCAGGCGCCCGGGCGAACGGCCGGCACCGTCGAAGCGAACGCCATCGACTTCGCGGCGTCCTGACGGCCCCGCGACGCAGTTGCTAGCTCTCGTCGTGCTGCGCTGCGCCCTCGATCGGCGGTAACCAGCTCTCGCGGCGTTTCACCCAGATCTCGGATTGCGGCGTCAGCTCGAATGGCGCCGCATCGAGACTCCCGATCCGGATCTCGATGAGCCCGTGGTCGGCGTCGGCCGTGTCGAGGAGCCGAGACCCGCAGCGAGGGCAGAAGCCGCGGCCGTCGTAGCTCGAGATCCCACCGCTCAGCTCCACCGCCTCGACGGGCCAGAGCGCATAGACGGTGAACGCGCTGCCGGACTCTTTTCTGCAATCCGCGCAGTGGCAGCGCCGGACGTGCACGGGGTCACCGCGAACGCTGTAGCGAACCGCCCCGCACAGACAGCCGCCGGTGCGTACGCCTGCCTCCATGCGCGGGGATGCTACGGAACGTCTGAATCTTCAGGCGGTAACTCGAACCGCGTGATCACTCCTGCGTCGGCGTCGTCGGGTACCGGCCGCTCGGGATGACGCGTAGCGACCCATGCGACGCCTCGCTCCGGGTACACGAGGACGTCGGGGAACCGCTTCGTCGAGATGCCGACTATTCGGGCCGGTTCGGCTGCAGGGTTCGAGAAGTCGTGCAGCCCGTCACGGCCTTCCGGGAAGTAGACGACATCTCCGGGCCCGAGTGTCTCCTCGCTTTCCGGCGTTCGCACGGTCGGCGTCCCGGAGAGGACGAAGAACATCTCCTCGACGCCGTAGTGCATGTGCAACGGCCCGCCGGGCGCTCTCGGCAGGAATTCGATCAGGGAAGCTCCGAGCGCGTCGGTCTCGAATAGGTGCCCAAACCAGCGGACGCGTGTCCGACCCTCCTCGTTGACCTCGTTCCACGGTTCGTCGCCGAAGAAGCTGAGGCGGCGCATCTCTCCTCCGATCTCCTAGTGCAGTGCCGGAGCGTACGAGATGCCGACGATCAGCCCGTCCTCTGTGAGCAGCCTGGCGACGGTCTGTCCCCAGGGCTCGGTGCGGGCAGCGTGGAGCAGCTCGTACCCGGCGCGCTCGAGCTCCGTCGCGGCTGCTGCGACTGCCTTCGCGTCCTCGACCTCGAACTCGATCGACGCCTGCGGGATCACGTGGCCGGCAGGCCACTCCGCGCTGCCGAAGCAGGCCTCAGCCGCCTGCGACAGCGGCCAGACACCGAAATGCTTGGTGCCGGGGATCTTGCCGCTGGAGTAGTAGCCGTCGGCCTCGCCTTCCAACGGCAGACCAAGAACATCGATGAAGAGCTTGCGACTCTCCGGCGGATCGGCGACGACAACGGCCACGCTCGTGACGAACAGGATCTCCATCGATCCAAGCCTGCCCCCGCCCGGGAATTCTTACGCTCCGGTCGCTTCGTCGACCATAGGATTCCGCCGTGCCATTCACGCTCAGGAACATCAAGGAGGATCTGGAGGACATCGGCCCTCGATTCGACGGCGCTCCGGACCTGGAGTTCCGCGCCGCGACCAAGGTGCTCGAGCTCGAGAAATCCGCCCTGAGCTACCAGCGCGTGCCGCCCGGCTATCGCTTTCCGTACGGCCATACGCACGAGACGCAAGAGGAGGTGTACGTGGTCGTGCGCGGCGGCGGTCGGATGAAGGTCGACGACGCCGTCGTCGAGCTCAGGGAATGGGACGCGGTGCGTGTCCCGCCCGGTACGTGGCGAGGCTATGAGGCCGGCCCCGAGGGCCTCGAGCTCCTCGTCGTCGGCGCGCCCAATCTCGGCACGGATCCGCGCGGAGACGTCGACGGCCGGCGCGGCTGGTGGGGTGAGAACTAGCCGGCGGGAGCGCGCTTTATCCGCTCCCGGCCGGCAGCGTGTCGTCTAGGCGGACTGCTGGGTGTCCACCGGGAACGTCGTCTCGACGGGTGGCACAACGAAGCCGCCGTCGATGCCCTGCTGCATACGTGGCATCAGGATGTTGTCGCGGAAGTCCTCCCAGCTTTCCTGGGACTCGTGTATCGCGACGACTGTCCACCCGTCCGCCGACGGACCGGCGGCGTGGAACAGCTGACCGGCAGGAAGACCGCCCGCCGGGTGGACGACCGCGGTCGATGCCTCGTACTGCTCCTTCGTTCCACCTTCGAACTGATGCACAACGCAGTACGCCATTGACTCTCCTTTCGCGGAAACCAAGTCCTGCCTCGGCGCCGACTCTACGGGCTCGAGCGACCAGCCGCGGTCGGTGAGGCAGATCAGGGACGCACGACGATCACTTGGATCGGGTCGTGTGCGAGATAGTGCGATGTCCGCCGCCCTTCGCGTCGCGAACGACGCGCGAGCGCCGTTCGGGCGTCAGCCGATTCGCTCGGCTAGCCCGATGAGGACGCCCTCGGGGCCTCGGACGTAGCAGAGCCGATACACGTTCTCGTACTGGACCACTTCGTCGACGACCTGCGCCCCGTGCTCACCGAGGCGGGCAAGCGTGTCGTCGAGGTCGTCCACGGCGAACATGACCCGGAGGTAGCCGAGAGCGTTCACCGGCGCGTTCCGGTGATCGGCGACCGGCGGCGGCGTCAGATAGCGCGCGAGCTCGATTCGGCCGTGGCCGTCCGGCGTCCGCATCATCGCGATCTCGACGCGCTGGTCGCGTAGTCCGGTGACGCGTCCTGACCACTCGCCCTCGATTACGGCTCGCCCCTCGAGCTCGAGGCCCAACGCGGCGAAAAACGAGATAGCGGCATCAAGCGATTCGACGACGATGCCGACGTTGTCCATCCGTTGGACCGCCACGCGGCCATTCTTGCGGATCGCCAAGATCCCCCTGTCAGCGCGCGGTCTGGGCCAACCGATGAGTTTTCGGCGGCCTGCCAGTCTCTCTGCGTACGGATCCGTACGCGTCGAGAACGTTCTCGCCTACAGAAATTCGGGAGGCAACTTGAAGCTTCTTCTCACGTCCGCCGGCATCAAGAACGCGAGCATCCGCGATGCGTTGGTCGACCTGCTTGGCAAACCGATCGGCGAGTCCAGCGCCCTCTGCATTCCCACCGCGATGTACGGGCACCCCTGGGTCGGTCCCGGCGAGAGGGCGTGGCAGTTCATCAGCGGACAAGAGCCCAACTGCCCGATGTGCGAGCTTGGCTGGCGGTCTTTGGGAGTGCTGGAGCTGACCGCGCTACCCAGCATCGACGAAGAACGCTGGGTTGCCCTGGTTCAGGAGACCAACGTTCTGCTGGCCTCAGGCGGGGATGCCTTGTACCTGTGCCATTGGATGCGGCAGTCCGGTCTCGCGGACATGCTGCCCTCGCTGGACGCGACGGTCTGGGTGGGACTGAGCGCCGGGAGCATGGTGATGACCCCCAGGATCGGGGACGACTTCGTCGGCTGGAAGCCGCCCACCGGCGGCGACGAAGCGCTCGGCATCGTCGACTTCTCGATCTTCCCTCACCTGGATAACGATGACCTGCCGTGGAACACGATGGCCAACGCGGAACGCTGGGCGAACGGCTTGTCCGGTCCGGCGTACGCGATCGACGACGAGACCGCCGTCAAAGTGGTCGACGGGACCGTCGACGTCGTCTCCGAGGGGCACTGGAAACTACTCACGCACTAGGCCTGAGCGTCTCTTGGCGGCGAGTTCGCGTCTACTGCAGCCGCTCCGCGAGATAGCGGATCGCGAGCGGGTAGCGATACTCGATCGCCCCGTGGCCGGCCTCGAAGAGCTCGAAGAAGATGTCGGTGATCCCGAGCTCCTCGAGCTCCCGGCGGAACGCCTCGGCGCCGAGATCGAGGAAGAACTCGTCCTTCTTGCCGGCATCGATGTAGATCGCGCGCAGGCCGCGCAGGGCGTCTGCGTGGCTGCGCGCCATGCGCACTGGATCCCACGCGAGCCAGCGCTGCCATACGTCGTCGCGCAGGATCCCGGTCGCCGGGTCGAACGGCAGCTCGATCGAGCCGTCCTCGTTCGCCGAATAGCACGCGGCCATCGCCCACGTGTTGACGAGCGGATAGTCGGACTGCTTCGTGAATGCCGGGCGTGAGCGGAAGTCCTCCCAGAAGCGATCGAAGGAGCCTTCGTACTCGTCCCTCAGCACCCGCACGACTTCGGGAAAGTCGCGCGAATAGCAAAGCTCGAAGAGTGCGTCGCCGGCGTGCGTAGCGAGCCCACCGAAGACGTCCGGCCGCAGCATCGGCACCACCATCGCGCCGTAGCCGCCGCTCGACTTGCCGCCGAGGCCGCGATGCGCGGCCTCGGCGAGCGTCCGGTACCGGGCGTCGACAAACGAAACGACCTCGTCGCACAGGTACGACCCGTAGCGCCCCGTCCCAGGCGAGTCGATGAACTGCGAGCCGCCGTACGACGTCCAAGCGTCGACGAAGACGACGATCGCCGCAGGGCAGCGCTCCTCGGCGAACAGCCGGTCGATTCGCTCCGGAGTGGTCGGGCGTAAGGCAGACCGGTTCCGCCACATGTCGAGCTGCCCGGTCATCCCCTGGATCAGGTAGATCGACGGGAAGCGGCGGTCGGGCTCGGCGTCGTACGCGGGGGGCAGATAGACCCAGAGCGGGCGGACGTGCGGGTCGCCAAGCGGATTGCCACGCAACAACTCGCTCTCGATCTCGAGCTCGTCGAAGCGTCCGACCTGCTCCCGCGACCACGGCTCCACTCGGCTCTTCTATCAAGCCGCGCGGGGTCGGCGCCCCCGCACGCTCAGCCCGATGCGCTTGCTTGGGGCAAGTGCTCGCGATGTCCTCCTCACGTGGGCGCTAAACGATCGGTGGCGGGTGAACCAACCCGGATTGGCGGTAGCTCGTGGCCGACTCCGGCCTCGTCTCGTGGCGTTAGGCGGGTCGTGCTCGACGAGAAAGACGAGCGTCTCGGGGAGAACGCCGTCGTACGCCATCGCGTCTGCAGCCTGCTGGGTCTGCACGAAGCTCATCACGGCATCCATGTCGGCAATGTCCATCAGAACTGCGACCTTCTTCGGGTCGTCAGGACCAACGAACGTACGGATGTTGGTGACCCCAACGGGCCGAAGACCTCTTCGCTCGAAATCGACGCTCTGAAAATGCCGCCGTATGCGAGCTGAAGAGCTGCTTGACACCTTCCGAGCCCTGGCACCTCGTCGTGCTCGACGAAGTCGGTCTTGTTGCGAGGCGGGCGATGTTGTAGTTAGCTGCAGACCAGCGACCGCAGCGTGCGAGGTTGAAGATGCGGTCGGTGGTTACAGGGGAGAGGGAGCGGAATTCGATGCGGTATCTGCATGGTGGCCGCGCAGTGTGCCCTTCCTCGTCGTGACACAACAGACGAAGGGAGCAAGTATGAGGTTTCGTATAGCGGTCATGGTGGTCGCGTTGTCTGCATTAGCGGCGACCGGCATGGGCGGTGCCACAGGTATCGCCAGCGCAGCCCCGTCCGGCAGCGCCTACACCTGCAGCGGTGGTGATCTGGCGTCGGGGAACTTCGTCAGCATCCCCTCGGGGAACTACGCCAGCATCACGGTTACGGGTGTGTGCAACATCGTGCCGGGGGCCATGATCAACGTCACCGGCAACATCAACGTCGCCCCCGGTGCGCTGCTCGACGCGCAGAGCGCGACGTCGACGATCACCGTCGGACATAACGTCACTGCGGCCACAGGTTCGTTCCTCGGCCTGGGCTGCCAGCCGATGAACACGATCGGCAGGTTCGCGGGAGTGCCGTGCCTCGACGACCCGAACGGGCAGACCGTCATCACCGTCAATGGGAACATCACCGCCACCGACGCGGACACCGTTCTGATCAGAAAAGTGACGGTCAACGGGAACGTCACGCTCGCCGGAGGGGGCGGGGAGATTCCGTGGTCGATTAAGGGCAACACGATCGGCGGCAACCTCACGATCAGCGACGTGGCGGCCGACTGGCTCGGCGTTCAGTTCAACCGGATCGGCGGCAACGCGACGCTGACCAACATCACGGCGCTCGACCCGGGTGACCCGGGCCGGACCGTCGCCGTCGTGGAAAACACGGTCGGGAAGAACCTCATCTGCATCGGACTCGCCCCGGGCGTTTCCCCAGGTTTCATCCCCGGCGAGGTCAACCACGTCGGTCACAACGCGATCGGTCAGTGCGCGGCGATCAGTGAGCCGCTCTGATCTGACCTCATAACACCCCGTCCGTCTGCCACCCCTTGCGCTCAGAGTGGGTGGCAGGCGGACGCCATGTCGGCTGCATGAGCGTTTCCTCGCCTGAACGAAGCGCGACAACCCAGCCGCAGCGGGGCTCTAGTACGCAGCCTGCGCAGTCGATTCGTCGGCGGCGAGCGGTTGCCACCGAGGCAACGTGAGCATGACCGTCGTCGGCCCGCCGGGACGGCTGCTGATGTCGAAGCTGCCGCCGAGGAGCCGTACGCGCTCGCTGCTGCCGACCAGGCCGAGCCGGCCGCGCTGCGCCGCGTCCTGCAGCGTCCGCGTCACCTCGAAGCCGTCGCCGTTGTCGCGGATCTGCAGGTCGACGGAGCTCCGGCTTCCGATGACCTCGACGTCGACGGCGCTTGCATTGCTGTGCTCGCGGATGTTCGTGAAGGCTTCCTGGAGAACGCGGATCAACGCGATCTTCTGGGACTGCGTCATCGCGCCGAAGTCGCCTGCGACGTGCGTTCGCACTTCGATCCCGGTGCGCTCGCGCAGCGCGCTCGTTTCCGCCTCGACGACGCGCTCGAGCGGGCGCCGCATCAGGCTCGCCGGCTCCAGCGAGTGGGCCAGCTCGCGCAGCACGCGATCGAGCTCCGCGACGCGGTGCTCGAGGTGAGGTGCCTGAAGCTGGCGCAGGTCGACCTGCAGGGCGGCGACGTGCTGCAACGCACCGTCGTGCAGGTCGAATCCGAGCCGCGACAGCCGGCGTTCGCTCGCCGTCACGAGCTCGCGCTCGCGGGCGGCGCTTCGCTGCAGGAGGAACTCTCGCTCGACCACGGGGCTCACCGCCTCGGCCGTCTCCTCGAGCCATGCGTTCGACGCATCCTGCTCTCCGGTGCGAACCACGAGCGCCGCCCACGGGGTCTGCCACCGACGCACCGGCTCACCGACGATGAGCCCGCGGTCGCCGTCTCGCCGCCGGGCATCCAGAACCTGCGCCGCGACCGTGCGGAAACGCCTCGTCGTCGCAGTCGCTCCGACCGAGACGAGACACTCCGGCCGCCCTGCGTCGTCCTTGCGCCAGAGCGACGCCTCGACGGCGGGCGACAGCGCGACGAGAACCGAGAGCTGTACCTCGAGCGCGACCCGCGGAGGCAATTCGGAAAGCTGCGGCGCGCGCAGCGACGACATCAGCATCTGTGCCGCCGTGGCCGCCGTCGAGCTCTCGACCACCGTGGCGATCTTGGCGACGAGCCCGCGTACGTCGTCCACCTTCCACGGGCGCTCCACGGCGAGACAGACGAAGAGGTCGGCGGCGAACGTGAGTGCAATCGCCTCTGTAGGACACCCGGCGCTTTCGATCAGTCGGAGCGCGCGTGCGCGAGCCGCTTCGACACCCGAGCGCGCGCGCTCGTCGAAGAAGTGGCGCCCGAATGCGCGCTCGATCGATTCGATGCCGAGCCCAACCGAACGCTCGGCACGTCCTAGTTCCGACATCAGGTCGGAGATGAATCCAGCATCCGCCGCAGGCTGAGGCTCAACCCCTGGTCTGGCCGCAATCTGCGGAAGAGGCGAGGCCGCAGTCACTTCTCGCTCCCTCCCTTTCCTTCCCTACGGAAGTGTGGTCGAGAGCGGCCGACGGCTCAATGGGCCGGGCGGCCCATTCTTGCGTTCATTCGCTGAACGCCCGCCGAGGCGCCGGTCTCAGATGAGCAGGACGGCAATAGCGCCGGCCGCGAGGAACGGGCCGTACGGGAAGGTCACGCGTCGTGCGGCCGGGCCGTAGCGAAGCAACAGCGCGGCCGAAAAGAGACCGGCGAGCAGGGTGCCGACGAGGAGCCCGTTCAGCACGCTGTACCCGAGCGCCGCGCCGATGAGCCCAACGAGCTTCGCGTCGCCCATGCCGAGACCGGCGGGGTAGACGAGCGCGGGCACGCAGAAGGCGGCTGCCGCCACGGCGCTCGCGATGAGCCACTCGTCCCAGTGCCCGGGATGCAGAGCGACCTGTGCCACGAGCACGATCAGCCACGCCGGGAGCACGATCTTGTTCGGGATGATCCGCGACCGGACGTCGCGCCACGAGAGGACGGCGAGCACGACGACCACGAACAGGATCAGGAGCGTGCCGCCGGCCGATGTCATTGCCGCAGCGACGCCGAATCGATCTCACGGGCAAGGTCGTCGACCGGCGTCCACTTTGCGAGCTCCGGCACCCCGGCGACCTTTTCAGTTTCGGCGTCGACGATGCTGATCAGGCCGGGCGCGGTCGGCAGCGCCGTGAGGGCCGCCAGCAATCGGGCGGAGTCGCCTCGCGATGCCTCGCCCTCGATCACGACGACGTCCGCCCGCGACCGACCCGCCGCATCGAGGACGTTCGACCCGCCCTCCTGCACGACCGCGTATCCGCGCCGCTCGAGGAGGAAGGCCGTTACCCGCATGAACCTGCGATCGCGCATCGCGAGCAGGACACGCGGCGGCCGCAGGCGCCGGACATTCGGCGCGCTCAGATCGGCAGCGCTTGCCATCGTGGCCTTGATTTAACGTCGTCCGCGCGCGCGTTTCGTTGATCGCAGGGCTAGCTGAAGCCCGACCTACCGCTAGTCGTCCCGAAGAAGGCCTCTAGTGGAGCCCGGACGCGGCGCGGTGAATGAACCTCAGGGCCCAGAGGCCGGTGAGAAACGCATACGTGAAGAGCGGCAGCGCCACACCGAATGGGACGAAGTACTGCGCAGCCTCGGCGGACAGTGCGAGCACCGTGTTCGTCAGCCCCGGGATCGCCCGGATCGCGGCATAGCCGCAGACGAGGTGAAGGACTGCGTATGCGAGTCGGTGCGGTCCGAAGCTCGGAAAGCGCGCCGCCACCCAAAACGCCAGCACGGCGCTCGCGACGACGAGCAGGACGACGAAGGTGTGAGGACTCATGGGCTCGCTTTCCCTAGCGGAAGAACAACATTACTCCGTTGCCCGGCGGGGCGAAATAGCGTCTGGGGCCCGCCGGCTCCTGATGGTCCAGCTCGGTCCCGCCCTTCGGCGGTTCAGCTTCGTCCACGCCCCGGATAAACACTGCGGAGGGGCTTCGGCCGATTCGATCGCGGGGGTGGCATGTCTCGTTTGCGCGTACAGGATGAGCTGGGGCAGACCACCACCGAATACGCGCTGCTCCTTGCCGCCGTCATCGTCACGATCTTTCTCGCGGTGACCTGGTCCGGGTTCTCGGGCGTCATGCAGGCAGCAATGCGCACCATCGTCGGTGCCGTCTAGCTGTGTTACCTACAGACCTGTGAGAGCGGCTGATTGCGGCTGGCCTCCGAGTGAGCTGTGTGGTCGGTGTCGGTTGTACCAGCGGAGGTAGCCGGAGAGGGCGCGGGCGCGGTGGGCGCTGGAGTGGTAGGCGAAGCGGTAGGCCCATTCACGCTGCAGCGTCTTGATCAGCGCTTCGGCCTTGCCGTTGGTCTGCGGGCGGCGCGGGCGCGTGTAGCGGCGGGCGATGCCGAGCTCGGCGCAGGTTGCGCGCCAGAGGCGAGAGCGGTAGCCGTTGCCGTTGTCCGAGAGCACGCGTTCGACGCTGATCCCTTGTTCGCGGTACCAGCGGGTCGCGCGGCGGAGGAAGGCAGCGCAGGCGGCCGGCGATTCGCTGGCGAGCAGCTCGGCGTACGCGAGCCGGCTGTGGTCGTCGATCGCGATGCGCAGGTATTGCCAGCCGGCCCGGCGGCTCAGGTTCCCGACTTCGGCGCCGAGGATGCGCTTGCCGACCGTCCAGAAGCGGCCGAGCCTCTTGATGTCGACGTGCACGAGCTCGCCCGGCCGCGAGCGCTCGTAGCGGCGCACCGGCCCGCGCAGCGGTCGTGCAAGACGGGAGCGGCCGTGCCGGCGAAGGACCTTCCAGACAGTCGACGCTGGCAGTCCCAGCTGCCCGGCGACGATCAGCGGGCCAGCGTTCGCGTACTCACGTGCGGCCAGGATCCGCCGCTCGAGCTCGGGCGAGAGCCGCCGCGGCTGCCGCTTCGGCACCGGCGGCCGATCAAGCAGCGCCGCCCAGCCGCCCTCTTGGAACCGACGCCAGAGCCGATAGCCGGTCGCCCGGCTCGCCCCGCAGGCGGCCGCGGCCGCCTGCGGACTCATCCCGCCGACGATCAACGCGACGAGCCGGCAGCGCGACTCGAACGAGAAACGCATCCGCCGCGGCGGGCAGACTCGATCATGCATCTGGGCCTCCTGTGCGAGCTGGGTCTTGGTCGACCACAAGGCTCGCCGGAGGCCCGGACGCAATCAGCCGTCTCGCAGGTGTGTAGGCAACAGATCTAGCCCGGTTGCGCCGATCAGTAACTGATGGTCTAGCTCGGTCCGGCCCTTCGTGCGTTCAGGACGCAGCAAGAGCCGACTACACCTACGGAGCGAGGGGGCACCAGCCCCGAACCAAGTACCGGGGAGGTACAGCATGTCCGTTGTTGACATTCTGCTCGCGAAGATGCGCGCAGAGCGGGGTCAGACGTTCGTGGAGTACGCACTGATCCTTGCCGTCGTCGTGGTCGGCGTGCTTCTGGCTGCCACGTGGACGGGCCTGAGCGGCGCGATCAACTCGGCGATCGGCATCGTCACCGCCGC
Source organism: uncultured Actinomycetes bacterium (assembly GCA_963833655.1). Lineage (GTDB taxonomy): Bacteria > Actinomycetota > Thermoleophilia > Gaiellales > Gaiellaceae > 3-1-20CM-4-69-9. The sequence goes on from CAWHYL010000001.1 coordinate 82,028, forward strand.
GCTGTAACGCATTGGAACGCTCGAGTCCAGAGCCTCCGCCGGCTGCGGCGGAGGCTCTGACTGGAGTCGTGAACGACTACAGAGATTCGGAAGGGGAGAGCCCGGTGCAAGTGCTACGGCTGCGAAACGAGAAGGGCAGTCATTCGTCGAATTTGCGTTCATCCTCCCGTTCCTCGTCTTCCTCCTCTTCGGAATCGTCCAGTTCGGTCGGGCATGGCACAACTACATCACGATCACCGACGCGGCGCGCGTCGGCGCACGCGAAGGAGCGGTGCACACGGACGACGGCTTGCAGCTCCGCCACGGCGAAGATCAGCAGCCTCGGCGTGATCCCCGCCGGAAGCACAGTCACCTGCTCGACGCCGGGCGGGCTGGTGACCGGCCAGCCATTGAACATCCAGATCACCTACTCGTTCAGCATCGGGCTGCCCGGCTACTTCGGCGTCGCCAGCGCTGAGCCAGACGTTCACGCTGGTCTCGACGGCGCAGGAGCGGCTGGAGTGATGCGCGCCATGGATCGCGCACGCTCGAGCGATGGTCAGGTCATCGTGCTTCGTCGTCGCGCTCTTCGTGGTGCTGTTCGGAATCGCAGCGCTCGTCATCGACGGCGGCAGGTGGTTCCAGACACACCGTCACCTGCAGACCGCGGCGGACGCGGCCGCTCTCGCCGGTGTCCAGGCGCTGCCGTCGGACCCGAGCGGCGCGTCCTCGATCTGCCAGCACGTACGCGCAGAACAACTACAGCGGCGTGGCGGCCGCGGTGAGCATCCCGCCCGAGCAGCCCGCTGCCGTCGTCCTGCTCGAGCAGCCCGCCGTACAACTGCATCAGGGTCGTCACGAGCAAGTCCGTTCCGGGGACGTTCGCGAAGTTCTTCGCCGCGTTGCGCGGTGCGACGTTCGGCGATCGAAACGAGAACGCGCGCGCGACCGCAGCTGTGACCGTCCCGCAGAACATGAAGAACGTTGCGCCGGTTGCCGTGAAAAACACGGTCGCGTGCATCGACCCGAGCTGCTTCAACACGACGAAGACGGTGAGCTTCGACGAGAGCGCCGTCGCTTCGAGCACGATCGGGCTCATCAACCTGACGTGCCACGACCCGGCGCTGCCGGCGTGCGCCAACAACAACAACGTCGGCGCGACAGGATCTGAAGGACTGGATCATCAACGGCTATCCGGATTCCCTGCCGTCCGAGCCAGTGGTACGGCGTGAAGACCGGTCAGAACGTCGGCCCGATCAAGCAGGGGCTTCGACGCGAGGCTCGGCGTGCCGCTGTTCTTCCCGGTGTTCGACACGACCCAGAACATCGGCTCGACCTGGTACTTCCACATCATCGGCTGGTCGGCGTTCGTGATCGACCAGGTCGTCTCGTGGACCCCGTCGAACGAAGACACTCCAGGGCCACTTCGTCACGTTCACAACATCCGACCTGCCGCCGGGTCTTCCGCCGTCGAACAGCAACGACTTCGGCGTCCACATTCTCAGCCTTGTCGAATAGCTACGAAAGGGAGCTCCCGTGACCAAGACTCGCGTACGGAATCTCGCATTGCCTCTCGGACTGGCGGCCGCGGCGGCCATCCTGATCGGCATCTACGTCATCAGCTACCGGAACAGCGTCACGCACGGCGCGGGGCTGGTGAAGGTAATGGTCGCCACGCGCGACATCCCCGCCGGCACCGACGGCTCGACCATCGCGGGCGGCGGCTATCTCAGGTCGCAGACGGTTCCCCGGCGGTCGGTCGTTCCCGGCTCGATCACGAGCGCCGCACCACTTACGTCCAAGGTGACGTCTGCGCAGATCTACCAGGGCCAACAGATCACGCTGCGCCAGTTCGTGCCGATCGCGCAGGGCGGGATCTTCGCCAAGTTCTCCGGCAACGAGCGCGTTGTCGTCGTCCCGGGCGATCCGAACCAGATGCTCGCCGGAATCGTGCAGGAAGGCGATCACGTCGACGTCGTCACGACGGCGAAGTATCACCTCGGCGATCTTGCGCGCGCGACCTCTCGTGTCGTTCTGCGCAACTTGCTGGTGCTGAAGGCGCCCGACGGGTCGAAGCCCGCGAGCATGGGCGGCCAGCCGACGACGTCTACGACGCTGGTCATGACCGACAGGCAGGCCCAGACGATGGCGTGGGCGCTGAAGCAAGGCGCCTGGTTCTTCCTGCTGCGGCCGACGAACAAGCCGCTCAACAGCAGCCCGACCGTCGAGACGCTGTTCTCGATCATGGGCCGTGGCCTTCCGGCGGCACCGAAGCAGATCGCCGGCAACTTCCCGGAGAGCGTCGATGCACCGTAACGGCCACCCACAACTCAAAGTGCTGCTAAGCGGCTCGGCCGCGGAGCAGCTCGCGGGCTCGCTCGGCGAACGAGCCGACGCTCAGCGTGGTGCGGCCCATTGCCGACGGCAACGGCGGGAAGCTGTCGTCGCCGGTCGACGTTGCGCTGCACGTCGTTCCTTCGTCGTCCGACGACCTCGGCGAGGACATTCAGCAAGCTGCGTGCGCTCTCGAAGGCTCCGCTGATTCTCGCCGCGTACGGCGAGCCGAACGGCATCGTCGAAACCGGCCTGCAGGTCGGGGCGGCCGACGTGCTCGTCCTCCCGCAGTCGACGGAGACGGTGATCTTCGCCCTGCGGAAGGCGGCGCGCGCGACCGTGACCGAGCACGGCGACGAAGGCGAAAGTCGTGACCGTGTTCTCGCCGAAGGGCGGGAGCGGCAAGACAGTGCTCGCGACGAACCTCGCCGTCGCCGCTCAGCAGGCAGGGCTCCACACGTTGCTGATGGACCTCGACCTGCAGTTCGGCGACTCGGCGCTCACGCTCGCCGTGCCGCCGCGGGCGACGATCGCGGATCTCGCCGCCTCGAGCGGGGACATCGACGTCGAGAAGTTGAAGGCGTTCGTCTGCACAGATCCCCGGTCGTCGCTCACGCTGCTTCCGGCGCCGAAGCGGCCCGAGGAAGCGCAGATCGTGGGCCAGACGGAGCTGGCGGCGGCGCTGAACGCCGCGCGCGGCAGCTTCAGCGCAGTGGTGGTCGACACAGGGCCGTTGTTCGACTCCGCGATGCTCGCGGCGCTCGACCACACGGATCGGCTGCTGCTGGTCTGCAACCCGGAAGTGACGTCGTTGAAGAACGTGCGGATCGCCCTCGAGACGATCGACCGCCTCGGGTTCCCGAAGGAGCGCGTCTCGATCGTCGCCAACCGCATCGGTTCGCCGGGCGCGGTCACGCGAGCGGAGATCGAGGAAGCGCTCGAGCGCGAGATCGCGTTCGAGCTTCCCGACGACGCCGCCGTGCCGGAGGCGATCAACAGGGCGACGCCGGTGATGATGGCGGACCCGAGCAGTCGCTTTGCCCGCGCCTTGTCGGCGCTCGCGAGGTCGGTGTTCGACGGCGTCGAGAACGATTCCACTTCGGCGCCCAAGTCGGAGCGCCGCTCGCTCCTGCGGGGCCGGCGATGAGCGCGCTCGAGGGAAGCGCCTTCTCGCCGGCACCGGACGCATCCGTTCTCGCCGAGCGCCTGCAGCTCGACTCGGGCACGCTCAAGGCTCGCGCTCGAGACCCGCACGCAGAGCTGAAGACGAAGATCCACCGGGCGTGCATCGCCCGCCTCGGAGCCGCGTTCCTGAACTTCGACGGATCCGAGGACCTGGCACCGCGTGTCCGCGAGCTCGTGACGGAGCAGCTGGCCGCGGAGGACACGCCGTTCAGTCCGAGCGAGCGCGCCGGACTCGAGCGGCAGATCGCCGACGACATTCTCGGCTACGGCCCGCTCGAGCCGTTCCTCCGGGATGCGAGCGTCACCGAAATCATGGTGAACGGCTACGACCAGCTGTACATCGAGCGCGCCGGCAAGATCGAGGAGACCGAGGCGGCGTTCCTCGACGACGCGCACCTGCTGCGCATCATCGACCGCATCGTCTCGCAGGTCGGACGCCGGATCGACGAGGCGTCGCCGATGGTCGACGCACGGCTGCCCGACGGCAGCCGCGTCAACGCGATCATCCCGCCACTCGCGCTGCGAGGGCCGTCTCTGACGATTCGAAAGTTCTCCGCGAACGCGCTCTCGCTCGACGATCTCATCGGGCTCGGGACGCTGACGCAGGATGGAGCCGACTTTCTCGCACAGTGCGTGCAGGGCAAGCTGAACATCCTCATCTCCGGCGGTACGGGCACCGGCAAGACGACCCTGCTGAACGCCGTCTCCGCGTACGTGCCGCCAGGCGAGCGGGTCGTGACCGTGGAGGATGCGGCGGAGCTCAGGCTGTTGCAGCGCCACGTCGTCTCGCTCGAGTCGCGTCCGCCGAACATCGAGGGTGAAGGCGAGGTCCGGATCCGCGACCTCGTGCGCAACGCTCTTCGCATGCGGCCCGACAGGATCATCGTCGGCGAGGTCCGCGGCGCGGAGACACTCGACATGCTCCAGGCGATGAACACGGGCCACGACGGCTCGCTCACGACGGTGCATGCGAACTCGGCGCGAGATGCCCTGCACCGCCTCGAGATGCTCGTGCTGATGGCCGGCGTGGACCTGCCGGTGAAGGCTGTCCGCGAGCAGATCGCCGGCGGCTTCGACCTGCTCGTGCACATCTCCCGTCTCGTCGACGGCTCGAGGCGCATCACGCAGATCACGGAGATCGCCGGAATGGAGGGCGACGTCGTCACCCTTCAGGACCTGTTCGTCGCGCGGGCGCCGGAAGCGGTCGGAGCGTGGGGAGCACCGCTGCTCGAGCCGCTCGAGTCGACCCATCTCCGGCCGGGCTTCCTGCAGAAGCTGAAGGCGAACGGCGTCGAGCTTGCACCGAGCGCATGGCTGGGCGTCGTATGAAACGGCTCGCCACAACGCTTGCCGCGGTTGCGGTGCTCGCTCTGCCGGCCGTCGCCTCCGCCGCATCGTCGGTCGAGATCCGCCACGTGGACTTCGGGTCGTTCCCGCTCGTCCGTGTCACGGCTCTCGTGCCGGCCGGTGCCCGGCCACAGCTGAGCGAGAACGGGCGCCGTGCGGCATTCACGAAAGCCCGACAGCTCGGCTCGGCGGAGGCATTGATGCTCGCGCTCGACAACTCGAGCTCGATGACCGGGCGCCCGCTGCGAGAGGCGAAGGCCGCGGCGCGGAACTTCCTCTCTCACGAGCAGCAGGCGACATCCACCGGGTTCGTGGCGTTCGGGCACGAAGCGCTCGTGCTGACGCGGCACAGCGAATCCAACGGCGACGTCGCGCGGACGTTGTCGCAGGTCGAGCCCGACGCGCAGATGGGGACAGCGCTGTACGACGCCGTCGTCTCGTCGGCTGTGCAGCTGCAGCGGATGTCGGCGGGAACGCGCATCCTGATTCTCCTGACCGACGGTCACGACGTCGGTTCGCACGCGTCGCTTGCCCAGGCGGTCAGCGCAGCGCAGCACGCGAGCATGGTCGTGTACGCGATCGCTGCCGGTCAGCGGGCTGACAACACGACGTTGTCGAAGCTCACCGGCGCCACCGGAGGGCGCCTCTTCGACGCAAGCGACGTCTTGCACCTCGGTGCGGTCTACGCTGCGCTCGGCCGGGAGCTCGACCACACGTGGCAGATCTCGTACCTGAGCCGCGCGCGGCCGGGCGATTCGGTCAGCTTCTCGCTCCGTGCCGGCGGCGGTGCGGATGAGTCGACCTTGCGCGTGCCGGGCAGCAGCAGCGGGGAGCCGGGGCCGCTCCCTGCGGCCGTCGCACATAGCGGAGCAGCCGCTGCCGTGTTCGTCCTGCTCACCGCGCTCTTGCTCGCCGTCGCCGTATGCGTCGTGATCCGCAGACGCCAGAAGCCCGAGGTCGTGCGGCTCCTGCAGCCACACGTGCGACACGGCCCTGAGAAGAACGCGAAACAGGAGGCCTCGGGCCGGCTCCAGGGGCTCACGGCATGGACGGAGAGCGCGCTCGAGGACCTGCCGGGCTCCGACCGGCTCAGCCGTGCCGTGGAGCGTTCCGGGCTGAAGCTCCGTCCGGGCCACGTGCCGTGGCTGGCAGTGGCCGGCGCCTTCGTCTTCGGCGTCATCGGCATGATCCTCGGCGCGGGGCCGCTGCTCGCGTTGGCCTTCCTTGGGCTCGGACTGGCCTCGCCGTTCATCGCGTTCAGCATCGCGGCGTCACGGCGTCGCAAGGCGTTCGACCGCCAGCTGCCGGACGTGCTCTCCACCGTCGCTTCGACGCTCCGCGCGGGACACGGCCTGCGCGTCGCGCTGCGGGCGGTCGCGGACGACGGCAGTCCACCCGCATCGGTCGAGTTCGCTCGCGTCCTTGCAGAGGAGCGTCTCGGCCGCCCGCTCCACGAGGCGATCGAGGCGATGTGCCTGCGGGTGGGATCGGAGGATCTGGACTACGTCGCAACGGCGATCAACGTCCAGTCGCAGGCCGGCGGCTCGCTGGCATCGCTCTTCGACACGTTGTCGGAGACGGTTCGCGAGCGGCAGCGGCACGCGCGCAAGGTGCGAGCGCTGACGTCGATGGGACGCATGTCAGCGGCCATCCTCGTCTGCCTGCCGTTCGCACTCGCGGCGCTGATGACGATGATCAGCCCGCGCTACATGAAGCCGTTCTACACAACCTCGACCGGGCAGACCCTGATCGTCGTTTGTCTCATCTCGATGTCGATCGGCGGGCTGATCCTGAAAAAGATCGTGAGCGTGAGGTACTGACATGTTGCTGCTGCTGATAGCTGGAATCGGTTGTTTGGCATTCCTGGGCTTCGAGCTGACCCGCGCGAGAACGGTGACGGGGCGCGAGCGCGAGAAGGCTCTGGCAAGCGTGCGCGGGCACGTCGGTGCGGCTCCGCCGTCGGGCGTGTCGTCGCGGCGGTCGCTCATCCGTGCACGTGTCGCGCCATTCCTTGCGTCGATTCACCGGAGGGTGTGGCCGAAGCAGACGGACGATGCGATCGCGACCGAGCTCGCCCGAGCCGGCGTCTCGCGCCAACTCACTGCCGAGCTGTTCATGGCGCTGCGCGTCGTGCTCGCAGCGTCTGGACTCGTGCTCGGCTTCTTGTTCGCCCACGGCGCCGGGCGGTTCCTGCTGGGCATCGTCTTTGCGGCTGCCGGCATCCTCTTGCCGGGCTTCTTGCTGAGCAAGGCGGCGACGAGGCGCGCGGAGAAGATCGACATGGAGCTGCCGCACTTCGTCGACCAGCTGGCGCTGATCATCGAAGCCGGCATGGGGTTCGACGCGGCGGTCAGCTACCTCGCCGACGTCAGCGACGGACCGCTGGGCGAGGAGATGCGACGCGTGCTGACGGAGCTCCGCGTCGGCGAGAGTCGCAAGACGGCGATCCGGAACTTCGCCGTCCGTGTCGGCAGCGATGACACGATGGCGTTCGCGAACGCCGTCCTCGCGTCCGACCAGCTCGGCTCGCCGCTCGGCGGAATCCTCCGTGCGCAGGCGAGCGACCTTCGTCACCGCCGCCAGATGCACGCGGAGGAGCGCGCGCAGAAGGCGCCCGTGAAGATGCTGCTCCCGATGGCGATCTTCATCCTGCCGGTGATGTTCATCCTGATCCTCGGTCCCGCGTTCCTGGGTTCGCATGGCCTCTTTTGACGCGAGCGTCGACGTCGGCTCGTGGGGCGCGCCGGCGTCGGCCCGCCGTGCACTCGCGGTGGCATCGCGCTGTCTGCTCGTCACGCTGTTCGCGCTCTTCGCATGGTCGAACTTCTCTCACTGGCGGGCGACCGGCTCTCCGTCAGGCCTCGGCGTCACGGCCCTCGAAGGGTGGGCCGCCGTCCTCTTCCTCACCCGGCGCACGCCGCATGAGCTCAGCCTGCGGCCGATCGCATGGATTGCTGCTCCGATCGGCAGCTTCGCCATGCTGCTTGCGCGCCCCACGGACGGCGGCCTTCCGCACGGCGCCTGCGAGGCGGTTCAGCTCGTCGGCTTGCTGGTCGCGCTGGCGAGCCTCGGCACCCTCGGACGGTCGTTCGGCATCGTGGCGGCGAACCGCGGTGTCAAGACGGCCGGGCCGTACCGGTTCGTTCGGCACCCGGCCTATCTCGGCTACCTGATCAGCTACGTCGGCTACGTCGCCGAGAACCCGTCAGTCCCGAACCTGGCGCTGCTGTTCCTCAGCACCGTGTTTCAGCTCGTCCGGATCCGCGAGGAGGAGCGGCTGCTCTCCCGGGACTCGACGTACGACTCGTATCGCCGCTCCGTTCGCTACCGCCTGGTGCCGCTGATCTACTAGGCGCGGATCAGCCGGTTCCGCTCGTAGTCGCGGAGCTCGCGCTCGAACTCCGGCCACCACGGCGGCGAGTCGTCGCCGCCCTCGCGCCAGTCTTCCTCGTCGTCCCTCTCGCCGAGCAGAAGTGCGGCCCCGAGGGCGAAGGCGACGATGCTGCCGAGGAAGGCAATCTGGTCGACGTTCGGCGAGAAGACGCCGGCGAGATGGAGGCAGACGGCCGCGGGGAGCGGGACTGCCACCAGCGACCAGCCGAGGGCTCTCGACGCGTCGCTGTGGCGGCGCGTCGGCCGGGCGGCGAGCGCGGCGATCACAGCCACGAGCGCGACTCCCACGCCGACGTCAACCGCAAGCAGCGTCACGTACGTGACCTTACTAGCTGCGGAAGAACTCGACCAAACGCTCGCCCTCCTCGTCGATCGCGGCGCGCTCCGCTTTCGTCAGCCGTCGAAGGGGCGTGATCGTGAGGTCGCGCTTCGTCCCGATGTCCCAGGACGCCGACACGAAGCCGTCGACGAGGACGGTGGGGAGGACGTCGCCGTTCTTGCGGATGACGGTGCGGCGGAGCGCGTCGGGGAGGATCCGCATCCGCTCGGGCGCCGCGTAGGCGAGGAGCGCCGAGTCCCACTTCGGCAGGAAGCGCACCGGCGCCGGCGTGTCGCCATCCGGCAGCGGCGCGCGCGGAAGGTCGAGGAGGACGCGGCCGCGCTCGTCGCGATAGCGGCGGAGCTCGATCCGCGCGAGCCCGGCGCGGATGTCGCCGACTCGGACGCCGGCGAAGCGCAGCAGATCCTGCTGCGTGGCGGGCCCGAACGCCGAGAGGTAGCTGCGCGCGAGCCGTTCTGCGCCGTCGTCGCGCGCCGGCAGCTCGACGCGGAGCACTGCCTCCATCGCGCGGAGCTGCGGTGAGCCGTAGAAGCTCCAGCTGCCGCTCGGTGGCAGGTGCACGAGCGGCGTGAGCATCCGCGTGCGCCAGCGGAAGCCGCGCATCTCGTCGGCGAACACGTGCATGTCCTCGTGCGTGACGTTGCGCGCGAGCGCGAGCTCGCGGGCGCGGCGTGCGAGCTCGTCCATCTTCTCGTTCGGCACGCCGGGCGTCGCCTCGCGCGCCGCTTGCAGCACAACTGCAGCGAAAGACGGGTAGTCGCGCGCGCTTGTCATGTGCAGCGTGATCCGGAACAGCTGCGCCTTGACGACGCGATGCTGCGCGAGCGCGCGCGTGAGCTGCTCCTTCGTGAAGCCGGTGAGGCGCGTCCACAGCGCGATGTACGGCGATTGCGGCCACTGGGCCTGGATCGCGCAGAGTTGCTCGACCGCCTGCGCCACGCCCAGCTTCCGGCGCTCGAGCAGCAGCTGCCGCGCGAGCAGCGCGCGGTTCAGCTCGCGCAGGGTCAGGACCTGTCCGTCGGGCACCGCCCGACGGAGACTACGCAGCGACCGTCAGTTGTCGTCCGGCGTTCGGCGGAAGCCGTGTTTCGCGACTGCCCAGGAGCCGATGACTGCGAAGAGGCCGATCACGACCCCTGACGGAATCGTCGACCGGCTGCCCGACGAGTCGTAGAGGTGCATGTCCGGCCCCCACAGGCTCACGACCATCACGGTGAGCCACATCGCCGAGATGGCGAGCGACGCCCAGAGGTCGCGGTTGTAGAGCCAACCGGTTCGGCTGAGAGCGGTCGGAGGTTCGTGGCGGATCGTTGTCATCTGCCACCTCCTTTGCTCCTCGAGCCTTGCACGCGACGTGTCGAGACGCATCCGTGAAAGCGCGTTCGCGATTACGCGGGTGCGACGGCGGGAACCGCAGTTGCCTGGCGAGCGTCGGCTTGCAGGATCGGCGCAGACGGCCTGAAGCCCTTGAAGGTGCAGTTGGGGCCGAGGGACAGCTCCCACAGAGCCTCGGGAATCGAGGCCGGCCCCTTGAGCGCGGCGCTCGCCGGATTCCCTCCGAACAGCACGACCGTCCCCGAGATGATGATCAGTGGCCCGCCGACGAGCCCCAGCCAGGTCCACGCCCGGGGCACGAGTTGCGTGCGGTACATCATGTAACCGAGGATCAACCCGTTCCCCCAGCCGACCATCCAACCCGGCCCCAGCAGGAACGTCCAGTCCTTGATCGCGGCGAGCGTGTAGGCGACCGTCCCTTCGGATGCGCCCGCCGACTCCTGTTGCAACGTGGCGATCCCGAGCATCGCGAGGATGCCGACGAGGATGAGCGTGCACTCCACGATCCGCGCCGTCACGTAGCCGATCGACAAGTCTTCGAATTGCCGCCTCATGATCGGGACGATCACGACCGCGGTCCCGATGTTCGCGATCAGCAGGAGCAGCTCCAGCAGCGCGCCGAGGTAGATCTTGTTCACGTTCCCCGAGCCCGCGACGAACGCAACCGGACAGGCCGCAGATTTTCAGTTGATCACGCCTGCCGGTACGACGTACTCGAAGGACGAGTATCTGGGAGCCGTCGCCTCCTGCGAGGTCAACTACCTCGTCTGGGAGCCCGAGGAGATCTGCGCGCTCGTTCGCGGCGAGGCGGGCCGCGTCCGCTACCGCTCGACCATCCACATGCGGTTCAGAGGTCACGAGGCGCCGCCTGGGCGCTACTGGCACACCGACTACTACGAGAAGCGCGAAGGCAGCTGGCAGGTCATCTGGTCGCAGGCGACGGAGGAAGCGTCCGCCTGACCCGCCCGAAACGGAAAGTGCGGTCCGCAGGGCGATGCGCTTGACGGCGGAGGCCGTTCGGCTCCTCGTATTCAAGGCCGACGCCTCCGTCCTCGTCCATCACGACGCGGGCCGCGACAAGGCGCTCAACGGGATCACGGCGCCTTTCCGACCGGGGGCAGTAGGTCTAGGAGTTGAAGTGAACGACCGTGCTGCCTTCGGTGACCCCCGGCGGGTTGGCCATCGCGCTGATGTTCTCCTTGACCCACTCGGCAGCTCGCCGAGAGGACTCGTCTGTCCCGGTCTTGTCTTGGCAGACAGTGACGGTGAAGCCGCCCTCGCCCGACCGTAGAGCCGTGTAGCTCACGAAGCCAGGCACGCCGCCGATGAGCTCCTTGACCTCGTCGTTCTTCTGCTCGAGTTGCTCGAACAGCTCCGCAACGCCTTGCCCGGAATAGCTTCGAACGACTGCGTACATCGCTGCCTCCTTGAAGTGCGAGGTCGGGCCTCGACCCTATCGAAGACCGTTCTTCAATATCGGGTGGCCGATGGCTGACGACTGCGGTCCTCGTCCGAAAGGGGCAGGACGCTCCGCCGCGATGCGCCTCGTTGTCGCACGCTGCGAAGTCGTTTGCACGGGCCGGCTCACTGCGCGTCTGCCGGAGGCAGGCGGATGCTGATGTTCAAGGCCGACGTCGCCTTCCTGGCCCGCGACGACGCCGGCGGCTAGCGGCCGCTGAACTGGATGAGGACGGATTTCGCCCGGACGAGGCCTATTCGTGCGCCTTCCGGGTTACGACTCGCCTTCCCAGTAGTCGACGGGCTCGCCGTACCGGGTCGTGAAGATGTCGTCGTCCTTTGCATCCTTGGTGAGCACCTTGTCGCTGTCGGGGTACTCGATTATCTCCGGAGCGAGCCTCGTCGACAGCATCAGAATGCGCACGGGCTCGTCGGTCGCGTTCCGTATCTGATGCGCGCCTGCGCCGCCGCGCACGAAGCAGGCGACGTCGCCTTCGACGAGCTCACTCTCTCCCTCTCGTGTTCGCAGTGTCGGACGGCCGCGAAGGACGACCAGCCACTCCTCGTTCGCGTGATGGTGGTGGTAGGGCCAGAGCTTCTTGCCGGGGTCGACGTCGTACACGTTTCCGGCGAGCAACTCGGCGCCGATCCGTTTGGTGATCCCCGCCTGCTGAATGCGGAATCCCCCGTGCTCCATTTCCGCGTCGCACGCGATGGTGAACACGTTGGTGATCTCCATATTCGTAAGGCTACGCTTCTTGCGAGCCAAGAGCGGACTGTCCGAAAGGGACAGTACGGTCCGCGCGTGCGCCTGCTCGTCGCCCGCTGCGAAGTTCTCTACACGGGCCGCCTGACGGCTCGACTCCCGGAGGCTGTTCGGCTCCTCATGTTCAAGGCCGACGGGTCCTTCCTCGTCCACGACGATGCCGGAGGCTTCAGACCGCTCAACTGGATGACCCCGCCGACGGTCCTCGAGGAAGGGGACGGCGTCATCGTCGTCCGCAAGCGGGCGGGAAAGACGGACGACCGGCTCGAGGTGCGCCTGCTCGAGGTGCTGTCGGACGTGACGCACGCGCTCGACGCAACGCCGCTGGAGAAGGACGGCGTCGAGCGCCATCTCCAGGAGGAGCTCGCCGCTCAGCCCGAAGCGCTCGGCGAGCCGCTGCAGCTCGTCCGGCGTGAATGGCCGACGGACATCGGGCCCGTCGACCTGGTGTGCAAAGACGAGGACGGACGGTGGGTCGCGGTCGAGATCAAGCGCGTCGGCACGATCGACGCGGTCGAGCAGCTCGGGCGTTATCTCGAGCGCATCGACCTCGACGCGTGCCGCGGCGTGCTCGCGGCGCAGACGATCAAGCCGCAGGCGCGCACGCTCGCCGAGTCGCGCGGCATTCGCTGCGTCGAAGTCGACCTCGCCGTTCTGCGCGGCGAGCGCGAGCCCGAGCTGACGCTTTTCGCGCAGTGATCCGTGTCACGTACGAGCTGGCTCCGCCGGAGGCGGCGGAGACGCTCGCGCTCGTCGAGTCGGTCGGCCGCGCGGACGGCCCGGAGCACGTCCGCGGACGCGTCGTGGCGCAGGGCGGTGAACGCGCCACGCTCGAGTTTCCGGCCGCTACGAATGACGTCGCGCTGCTCGTGTCTGCGCTGTTCGCAGGGGAGTGGGCGGATAGCTCGGCGTTCGAGCGCTGCCGCCTCGTCGGCGTCGAGTGGCCGGACGCTTTCCTGCCCGGGCCGGCCTTCGACGCGCCGGACGAGGTGCTTGTCGGCGCGATCGTCAAGCCGTCGCTCGGCCTGTCACCCGCCGAGGTGGCGGAGACAGCGGCGAAGCTCGCCGAGGCAGGCGCGAGCCTCGTCAAGGATGACGAGCTGCTCGGCGATCCGGAGTGGTGTCCGCTCGAGGAGCGTGTCAGAGCCGTGGCCGCCGCCGGCGTCAACTACGCGGCAAACGTGACCGGACCTGTGGAGACCCTCGTCGACCGCGCGCGCCGGGTCGTCGACCTCGGCGCGGGCGCCGTCATGATCAACGCATTCGCGCAGGGTCTCGACGCGCTGCGAGCGCTGCGCGAGGCGGAGCTCGGCGTCCCGCTGTTCGCGCACCGCGTCGGCGCGGCCCTCTGGGCACGCCAGCCCGGCTTCGGCGTCGCTGCCGCCGTCGTCGCCGAGCTCACGCGGCTGTGCGGAGCGGACTACGTGCAGGTCGGCTCGTTCAGCGGCACCGTCTACGACTCGGCCGACGACGTGCGAGCGCAGATCGCGGCGTGTCACCGCCCGCTCGCGGGAGCGCGGCGCTCCGTTGCGGTCATCGGCGGCGGCGTCGGGCCGGACAACGCGTCACAGCAGCTCGACGCAGCAGGGACACGTTCCGGCGTGATGGTGCTGTTCGGCTCGGCCGCCTACGACGGCTCGCGGCCGAAGAACGAACTCGACATCGCGTAAAAGATCGCGATCACGCCGAACAGGATCAGACTGACGACCGAGTTGACGAACGCGATCGCCGTCGCGAACGCGTACGTCGGCGCGCCGGGCAGATAGCTGCGCGTGATCCCGCTCACCTCCCGCATGTCGGTGTCGGGGCGCAGCAGGCGGCGCGACCCGTAGTACCAGACCGCGAAGAAGCAGATTGCAGTGATCGTGAGCGTCGACCCGTAGAGGACCGCCGCCGCCTGGCGGTCGCCGCCGTTCGTCGCGTGGTCGGCGACGACGCGGGTCGGGAACGGCACGAACGAGATGCACATCAACAGCAGGATGTTGAGCAGGAGCAACACCCGGTCAACGCGCATGAAGTGCCGGAAGATCTGGTGGTGGTTGACCCACATGATCCCGATGGTGAGGAAGCTGACGGCGTACGCGACGTAGGCGGGCCAGAGATGGATCAGCTGGTGCTTCAGGCTGCCGATGGTGATCGCCTGCTCGATCCCGACGGCGAGGATGAGCAGCGTGATCGCGATCGCGAACACACCGTCGCTGAACGCCTCGACGCGTCCGGTCTCCATCGTGCGGACGCTACCGAGCGACCCGGTGGACGGCGAGCAGGCGAACCCCCTCCGACGGTGGATCCAGAAGCGCCGCGGCTGTGTTCGCCTGCCTGACTGGTGAAGCAGTTGTCTCCGCGGCCGGCGTTTCGCAAACGACGCGCGACGTCAGCTGGCGCGGGAGAGCTGAGCCTCCACGAGCTCGTAGGCGCTCGAGTCCCGCTCGAGCTTCGAGAGCGCGAGGCGGAGGACGTTCGCCGATTCGTCGTCCCGTCCATGTCGTCGATGCGCAAGCGCAAGGTTCGCCATGATCTTGCCCTCGTTCTCCTTGTCGCCGAGCTCGTGCAGCGTCGCAGCGGCCTGCTCGAAGAGCGAGATTGCATCTCCGTCGTCGCCGACGTGGCTGAGCGCGAGCGCGAGGTTGTTCTGCGTCAGCGCGACGGCGTGCGGATTGTCGATATCGCGGAGAAGGATCAGGGCACGGGTGTGCAGGTCGACGGCCTCCGTGTACCCACCCGCGCGGCGCCGGTTCGTTCCCTCCGCGTTCAGGCGGAGGGCCTCCCGCTGCAGGTCGATCGGCCGAGTGGGGGGCGAGAGCTGGATTTGCCGCACACCGGCTGCGGCTCGTGCCGCGCTCGTTTCGAGGAGGCCCGGTACGCGCTTGGCGTACTCCCGACCGTGCGAGCTGTATCGCCCTAGCATCCGAGTGAGGACGTCCACGAGTTGCTTCAGGTACTGCCACGTGAGCGAGCCATACCGGTCGAGCACGCGCTGCACGGCGGAGACACAGGTGCGCGCGCCGCTCGCGAGGCGGCGGTGGTGCCGATGGAACGCGCGGGCCGCTGCGGCCACCGTGACCGCCCCCGCGAAGAGCACGCAGGCGGCGACGACGACGATCGCCAAGCCGACCGCTGCGAGGAGGCCGGCGAAGAACAGTGCCAGACACGTTCCGGCGGCCAGGCGCTGGCGGGCGCGACGCGCGTCACGCGTGTCCGAGTGAAGTAGGTACCAGAGCGACTGCCGGCGAGCTGATTCCATGTGTCCGACCCCCAACGGTTGCGGAGCGAGGACATTTCGTGCCGGCGGCCGTAGTTCCTGCCAGGCGTCCCGCCTATGATCGTCCTATGCGGCGATTGGACGAAGAGAAGCTGGAACAACTGCGGCGGTGGGGCGCCGGCCTGGCCGGCACGGAGGACGAGGAGCTGCGGGCGACCGGCAAGGCCATCCTCCTGCTGATCGACGAGATCGAGGGGCTGCACGTGGAGCTCTGGAACGCGCGGGCAGCCGCCAATCCGCCGGACGAACCGGAGCCCGAAGAACTGGCGTCGGAGCCGCCGGCCTCGCTCGACGGCACGCTCGGCGCCCGGCTGCGCCGGCTCGGGCGGCGGTCCGCGCGCGAACCCGCCTGAGCCTTTCCACAGCACTGAGCACAGCCTGTTGAGAGATTTATCCCCAGCTTGCGGGCCGGGTTTTCGCGGGGTCGGACGCTACACTGGGCCGACCGCGGGGCTATAGCTCAGTTGGGAGAGCGCCTGGATCGCACCCAGGAGGTCGCCGGTTCGAGTCCGGCTAGCTCCACTCAGGTTCCTGGTACGTGACCAGGCGGCTGTCTGGGTGGGTGACCTTCTCGTCGCGGCCTAAATTTGGCAGTGAGGCGGCTGTCATGAGGTCGGAGCCCGCTGCGCGAGTCCCTTGCCGAAGGAGACATTGGCGCGGCCGATCTCGGTGATCAGGACGAACACGTCGTCGCCACCCACTACGCCGGCCGCGACCAGATTGCGGTTGATCTCGGCGAGCAACGACTTCTTGACCTCATCGTCACGACCCTCCAGAAAAGTGATCTCAATGATCAGCAACTGGTCGGTGTAGGTCATGCCGAGATATCCGCTGGTATGACGGAAGCTCTCCCGGTCGTACTCGTTGAAAAGCTGATACCGGTCTGCTTCCGGCACTTCGAGTGTGCTGACGAGAGCTGTCTGAATCGAGGCGGCGATCGAGTCCTTCTCTTCGGCCGAGCGGCCCTTGAGCAGATTCACCTTTACGAGAGGCATGCCGGTCCTTTCTGTGGGTGAGATATCAACTGGGCAGGCTCTAGACGGAGAGCAGGGCCCACTGGAACCGGCCTTGAGAGGCCGATGTCGCGATCGGCTTAGCGGAGCGTCCTCGTGGGCGTCTTCCACCACGCTCGGATGGAGGCCGAGAGCAGACGGCACCTCGTTGACGCCGAACTCCGTCGCTCGCTAGGAGGCTCGAGCGACCACAGTGATCTCGACGAGCAGGCCGGCAACGAGGTCCGCGCGGACCGTCGTCCGTACCGGCTTCACGCCGGTGAACTTCTGCTCGTAGACGGCGTTGAACGCGGGGAAGTCAGCGAGGTCAACGAGGTGAACAAGGCACGAAATGACGTCGTCGAGCGATGCCCCGGCAGCCTCGAGCACGGTCTCGATGTTGTTGAAGGTCTGCTCGGTCTGCTCGGCCAGATCGTCGCTGACCACCTTGCCCGTGTTCGGATCGAAGCCGCCCTGGCCGGACAGGAAGATCCACTCACCAACCGTCAGCCCTGGCGAATACGGCCCGGGGGGAGCAGGGACCTTGTCGGAGCTAATGAGAGCTTTCACTGAATGGGCCTCCTCGAGGTGTGGTAGTCGGTAGTCCTCCCCGCAGTATACATACCGATCGGTATACAACACCATTAGAACCATCACCCTCGAAGTCGACCGACAGGCACGCCCCGGCTCTGACTTCTTATCTGCCCATAGCCATGCCATATACCGATCGGTATGTATACTCAGGACCATGACCGACCGGCCAAACGCGCACGACGCGCTCCTCGGGGCGACAAGCGAGCTGACATATGAGTACGGCATCACGAACACCGGAGTGGACGCGATCGCGGCCCGGGCAGGAGTGACGAAGCGGACCCTGTACCAGCACTTCGGCTCCAAGGATCGGCTCGTCGCCGAGGCGCTCAACGACCGAAACCGACGCGCACTACTTGCCCTCGAGACAAACGCGAGGCGTCGCTCCGAGGAGACCGGCGAGCTGGCGATCCTGGCGCTCTTCGATGTGATCGAGAACGCCCTCCGCACGAAAACGAAGGCTGGATGCGCGTTCATCAACGCGTCGCTCGAGATCAACCGCCCGGGCCATCCTGTTCGTGAGGCCGCGCTTGCGCATCTGCGCGCTCGGGAGCGACTCGTTCACCAACTCCTCACCGAGGCGGGCGTGGAAGACGCCGACCTGGCCGCCCAAGTGACGCTACTCGTCGACGGTGCGTACGCCGTTGGTGGGTCCCGCCGGGACCCGGCCGCGGCCCGTCATGCGAAGACAGCGGCGGCGGCCCTGCTCGCGAGCCGAGTCGTCTCCTCATGATCAACGGTCGCACGGTGGAGCCAAAGGAGTCGGTCTGTTCGAAACAGCGAAAAGGAGGGACGCAGTGGGTTCATATCAGATGGTTGACGTGAGTCAGGTGGAGGCGCGGAACGGGATTTTTCGTGCGTTGACGGATCAGCTCGGCGTCGCCGGTTTTCGGATCAATCAGCTCGAGCTGGCCGCTGGCGCAGAGGGGCCTGAGCACGATCACAGTGGGAACGATCAGGAGGAGGTGTACGCAGTAGTCGCGGGCGGCGGCGTACTGCGGACAGGCGGAGAAGAGATTCCGCTGCGAGTCGGCCACTTTGTTCATCTCCCGCCGGATGTGCGCCGACAGATGGTGGCAGGCGACCAGGGGCTGACTTGGATCGGAATCGGCTCGGCCACCGACTAGACGACAAGCGGTACCAGCTGCGCGGCCGTAAGGGCCGCGCAGCCTGCCGAGCGGGCAGTGGCAGCTGGCTGGGCCATGCGCGGCAGGGCCGTCTTCTAACGAATGATCCAGGTGCCAAGTTGGCGTCCGTGATCGACGAGTTACACGCCGAGAGCCGGCATCGATTGGCCTCGCGGCCGCGACGGGAGATCGCTGTCATCGGGGTGCCTTCCGCTCGGCCCGCGTGAACACGTGTGGACTTCGGCGTGCCGTACCTCCCGGTACGTGATCAGGCGCCTTGCCGACGTTCGAAGGATTCGGGCTGGGACGGCTTCCGCGTCGGTTCGATGGAGCCGGCTCTGGGGCGTTGGTGGTTTGCGAAGTGTCCATGCGTGCATCACGAGGCGGTGGGCGCGGCTCATTTCGACGCCGAGCATTGGCAGCGGATGCCGCGGCTGCGCAACGTACTCGAGGCAGTGGCGAGGATCGACTGGGCGAGCTCGCGCTGGGTCGTCGCTCAGCGGCGGCCTGGGTTGAACGAACTCTTCGTCGTTGGCAGCCACAGCGGCCAGCTCGGGATCCCTTGGTCGGCTCTGCTGGTCGGACTTCACTTCCGCGCGTCAGGTGGCGCGCGAGTGTCGATTCCGCGTGGGTTGACAATCACGGTCGGCACCTGGGCGGCCGCTCATCTGATCAAGCGGCTCGATCACCGGCTGCGGCCCTGCCAAGACCGTGACGCAACACCATTGGTGCGTTGCCCGAAGAGTTCGTCGCTTCCGTCAGACGAGGCAGCCTGCGCTTTCGCCGCCGCCGTGTATGCGGCAAGGAAATTGCCACATCTTGCGTCGTCGCTCTATGCGGGCGCCGCCTTCACGGCCGTCTCGCGTGTCTATGTCGGCGCCCACTACCCGACCGACGTCGCCGCCGGCGCTTTACTTGGCACCACCATCGCTCGAGCAGCTTCCTGATTTGCGGAGGGAAGACCCTTTATGTCGCACATCGATCTGCGGTGAACAACCCGATGACTTGGCAGAGCGGAAAGACCTGGACGACGGTGAACCGATCGCGTGCGGAGTGAGGCAGCCTAAAACGAGAATCGCGAACCGGTACCCCTTCGGTCCGTGCAGCGACCAGAAACGGCCGCACCGTGCGAAGCCGCGTCACCGGAGCAGAGCCGGCAGCCCGGCCTGTCGCCGACGCAGTGAACAGGCGCGACGTAGGGGAAGTTCCGCGGGTTCGATTCCTGCCGCCTCGATGAGACGGGGGGTGCGGGAACACTCCGGGAACAAACGTCCCAACGACGCTCCGTCAGGCATGCGACGCGAACTGTCGAAACGCGCCAACCGTCCCGCTTCGAACCACCTGCCAGCACCGTCCACGACCCCCCGCGAACCCCCTGGAACTTCAAGTCATTGACGTGAGGAGGGCAGCGAGGCGCGAGGGCAGCTGCCGGTCTGCTCAACCGCCTGGTACGTGGCGAGGCGGTCGGCTCGCCAACTGCACGAAATTCTTCCGTCGTCTACCCGTGTGAGCTACCAAGGCCGTCGCATGGGTGCAGCAGCGCGCACTGAAGGTCGCCAGCATCAACCGAAAGCTGAAGAGGGCGGCAGCGGCCTCATTGGCCGCCGCCCTCTTCAACCAGCCACACGACGAGCCGCCGTAGGCCAGCCCGCGCTGCTACAAGAAAACCGCATGACGCCTTAGCGCCGTAAACGAGTTGTCCGTGCCTCTCTACAAAAGGAGAGAAGAATGGTCCGCGCAACTCTGGCTGCAATCGCGGCGGTGGCAGCAGCGCTCATCCTCACTGCAACCGCTTTCAGTCACGCAACCGCTGCTCCGATGCTGGTCGGCACCGTCGGCCCAAGCTTCCACATCACGCTGACGAAGGGCGGCAAGGTCGTAAAGACGCTAAAACGAGGCAGCTACAAGTTTGTGATTCACGACAAGGCCTCGATCCATGCCTTCTCGCTTGATGGCCCTAACGGCTTTGCGCACGACTTCACCAAGATCCCGTTCGTGGGAACGAAGACCGCGACGATCAAACTGAAGGCGGGCAAGTACAAGTACTACTGCCCGAACCATGAATCGACCATGTTCGGCCACTTCAAGGTGACGTAGAGAGCACCGACGAGCGAGGGCCACGTCCGGAGCCTCTAGCTCGTCCGCCATATCAACGACGTCGACGTACCAGCCGCCGTTGCCAATGATGCGGCCAATCGCACCCCCGTCGTCGGACACACAGTCCGTCGTCCGCCTCACGCGGCTCGACGATGCCTGCCGCCTTCTGGTGTGCGACCAGGCGGCTAGGCGCTGTGTGCCGGAACATTGTTGGCCGTCTACCACGCGCGCTACTAAGAGCGGCGCGGGAGACGCGGGCCTTCTCCGCGTCGAGTTCTGACTTAGCGACGGCTCGTGAAGAATGCCGTTAGGCGGACGCGAGAAGGACCCCTCGGGTGACCTTCGGGTCGCTTCGTCTTTCCGGGAACACATCGAAAGCAGCTACGGCGTCGCCAGCATCCTGCGTCCGATAGTCGCAGCATGATTGGTTCGTGGTCGGGACGGGCCTGGCGAAAGGGCAAGAGGCCGAAGAGCCGGACGTTCCCGTCCCACAGACGTCCATCCTCATGGCGACAGCGATCGTCGGGGGGCTCATCGGGGCGGCGATCGTCCTTATTTGGGAACCTGATTGGAGCGATCCTCAGAAGCGTCTTGCGGACTCCGGTCCGTTCGTGCTCTGGATCGCGTTGACCGTGGCGCAGACGATGCTTTGGGCCGCCGCTCTTCCGTGGCTCGTCGTGACCCTGCGCCGTCACTGGCGCGGGCGGCAGCCGGGCTCGGTGAGGCGAGAGGTCGTACCCTCCGCCTTCGTTTTCGCTCTGGCGCTCGTCGCATTCGCAGTTATCCCCCATTTCACCCGCACGCTTCATACGGCGCCGCGGGACCTAATTCCGGGGACGGCGTACAGGATCGGCGTGCTGACAGGGCTCGCCGGGGTCGTCGCTCTCGTCGCAGCGATCTCGATCTGGCTGATCCGAGGGCGCGTCGAGGTGCTTGCGGCCGGACGGAAGCTGACAGGTGTCGAGCTCCGAGCGTATCTCGGCCTTCGCTCCGACCTCGAACGGCTGCTCGGATTTCTCGGTGCAGTGATTGGGTTGGCGGTGCTCACGGTTGCGGCGCTTCGGCAGGTTGTCGTACAGGAGTACGACCACCACAAATTCCGGCCCGAGAAAGTCCCGCCGGTGCACTTTCCGCCCGAGATCTTGATTCTTTACGGCGTCGTGCTCACGCTCCTAGTCGCGCTCGTCTACCTCCCGACCTGGGCCACGATGCAGCGGGCCGGGTCGCTGCTGCGTGACGGCGTCGCACGTCCCCCCGAGCCGACGAGCGACCAGTTCGAGGCTCAGTTGCAGAAGCGTGCCGCTCTCGACGACCTGCTTGGCCTGCGAGTCTCCGCCAGCGCCAGCTTCAAGGCGGGCGTTGCGATCCTCTCGCCGCTGCTCGCGAGCCTAACCTCGCTGTTGCCCAAGCTAGGCGGGACATAGCATAAGGAAATGTCGGCGGGATGACGGCTAGCTCCCACCGTTTACGGGTTGCCGTGCTGCAACCCGCCGCGTGGCGGAACGCCGGCGCCG
The DNA here is from genome assembly GCA_963833655.1 of uncultured Actinomycetes bacterium. Classification (GTDB taxonomy): domain Bacteria; phylum Actinomycetota; class Thermoleophilia; order Gaiellales; family Gaiellaceae; genus 3-1-20CM-4-69-9. Next base: position 103,748 of record CAWHYL010000001.1, read on the forward strand.
TCAAACGAGCCAACTCAGTCGTTGCACGCTGGAGTCTTCCACCAAGTAAGTGCTGGTTGCAACCAAAGGATTGTGGCTCGTCAAGCGAGTGGTGTTAGCCACTCGGACAACGAAGCGTCGAACAGCTACGAGTCGAGATAGACGGAGCGGTCGAGCCAAGCTCGTCTGGAAGGACACGGTGTCGTTCGCACGGTGAGACGGTCGACGTCTGCTCGACGTCAGAACCCAGGGCGCTGGATGGCCCAGTCATATCGCGAAAAGAGAGGGAATGATGTTCAGTTCAAGTCAAGAGATGAGGAGGGAGAGCTTCGACCGAGATGCGCGATTGCTGCGTCAGCGCTAGTTGAAGTCAACGCCGGCCACTATCTCGACAACCTGTCGCGTGTGTGGGTAGCCGTACTGCGAGCAGCCGGGTTGCACGCTGGTTGTGGCCAAGCCCGCGCGACAGGGTTGGGGTATGCAGCGCCGCTCCCAGGGCCTGGACAGAAATTCGTTGCAGCGTTGGCAGTCGACGCTGACCGAGCTCCACCGTCGGCTCAAGCCCATCAAAAGCTGGGTCCCGCGGCGCGCGGCCCGGATCGTCGTTCTGGCGGGTGCCGCCGCTCTGCTGATTTGGGTCGCGCTTCGATCGAGATCTTTCCTGTCGCCGCTCGGAGACGTGACCCACCCAAGTCCGGGCTGGCTGACGCTCGCAGTCGTCGCTGAGGCGGCGTCGCTCGGTGCGTACGCGTTGATCGTTCGCAGACTGCTCGGGTTCGGCAACGTGCCGGCGCGGCTGCGCGCATTGCTGCGGGCGACGGTCGGGGGGATCGCGATGAGCGCCTCGCTCCCCGGGGGTCAAGCAGCTTCCGCGGCCTACTGGTACAGGCAACTTCGCCGCGAGGGAGCAGACGGGGGACTGGCTGCGCTTGCGATGGTCGGTTCGATGATCGCCGGCGTGCTCTCGCTCGCTGGAGTGCTCGTCATCGGCGTGGCCCTGGCAGGTGGGCATGGACCGCTCGCGGCCGCGCGTGTCCCCATCCTCGCCGCTGGCATTGCGTTGCTCGTGGCCCATTTGATCCTGCGCCGGCGGATCGGTCGTGCCTCGGCCTGGTTCGCCCGGCGTTTCGCACCGTCCCTCCCGCACGACGTCGCAGCCAGCCCGCGCAGCATCTTCGCGATTGGTGGACTTGCGTATGCCAACTGGCTCTTCGACTGCGCCTGCCTTGCCGCGGCGCTTGCGGCCGTCCACGCGAGCGTGCCGGTGCAGAGCATCGTGCTCACCTATGCGATCGCGCAGCTCGTAGCAAGCGTGCCACTCCTTCCCGGCGGCGGCGGCACGGTCGAGATCAGCCTCGCGCTCGGCTTCGCGGCATTTGGACACACATCAGGACACGTTGTCGCCGGCGTCATCCTGTTCCGGCTAATCAGCTGCTGGGGGCTCGTGCCGGTCGGGTGGCTCGCTGTCGCTCTCGACGGCAAGCGGCTCCCGACCCGGAAGGCCGTCGACCCTCGCAAGCGCGTGCCGCTTCCAGCGACCTAGCCGTAACGACCACAACCTTTGAGACGCGGTCTGATCTGGCGGCCCCGCGAGCTTGCGGATTGTCGAAGACCCCAAATCGCCTACTTGCCTGCAGCCACTTACGTGACGAGTCGCTCCCGGCCGGAGTGATGTTCTGCTAAACGCGCGCACGCGCGTGAAACGTGATGGATGGTTGGGCCGGGCTTACTGTCCCGCTAGTCCCTGCCGTAAGGAGTTCAGTAACGGCCGAGTTCGACCAAGCGCTCGTCGCTGATCCCGAAGTGGTGGGCGATTTCATGGAGTACGACCCGGCGCACTTCGCGGCGTAGCGTGTCTGGGTCGTGTCCGTAGAGTCGGAGGAGCGGACCGCGGAAGATCGTGATCTTGTCCGGCAACACGGCGGCGTAGGAGCTGCCGCGTCTGGTGAGCGGTACACCCTGGTAGAGGCCAAGCAGTGGCTGGCCGGCTGGTGGCTCCTCTTCGATCACGATCTCGACATTCGACATCCGCGTACGCAGATCCGGTGGCAGCGAGACCAGCGCGTTTCGTGCGTACTCCTGAAATTCGGAATGTGAATCGTGAGGGCTCGGCTCCGCGAAGGAAGGGTAGATACCGGGAGCGCTTCCCGCGTGACCGGGGCGCATCGCATCGCCCTCGAAGACTCCTGGTCGCGCCGTTGACTCTGTCGTGTCCGGGGTTGGGTGCCGCACGGGGATGGAGACGTTGGCGCTTGCACGCGGGGGCGCCAGGCCGCCAGCCGCTAGCGCGGGCTGTGCGCGTGCGGCGGGGTCGCTTCTTTGTCGCGGCTGAGCACTTCTTCCGTGAGGAAAGAAAGAGGGGTCTTCGGGCGTCCTGTTGTCAGGAAACAGTCGGACTGCGGCAGGAAGAAGGCGAAGATGGGTGGGACTGCCGCTTCGACGCGCTCGGTCGCAGCCTCCGAGGCGCATGGAAAGCAAGAGAGTCGCTTGTTCGCGTTGCTGCCGGCCTGGATCCGGTCCTGGGTGTCTGCGCGCTTTGGCGGCGTGGCGGCGCCGGTGCGGCGCGGCTATGCGGTCTGGGCTGCTGTCGGCTTGGTGATTGCGGTGCCGGAGATTTGGGCGGCGGCCGCGAAGCCCCCGTGGCCGACGATTTCCGGCACGGTCGGCCACTTGGAGGCGCGATGGAACGTTGTCGCGGTGATCGTGGTTGCCGTTCTCGTCCTCGTTGCTGCCAATGCGGTGCGGTTGCCGCTGGCACGAGAGGGAGACGCGGCACGGCTGCGGCAGGCGGACGGGCGCGTGTTGGGTAGAACGAGGGGAGGCAGGTTCACGCCTTATCCCGATCGGGACGAAGAGCTGTCGCCGCTGCTCTACTTGCCGGTCGCTCTCGTCTGTGTCGCCGGTGGCGGTTTCCTCGCGGCTGCCTCGACCGAGAACAAGTGGGCGCTGGGGTACGTTCTCTACGGGCTGATCGCCGTGTTTTGCGTGGTCGTGCCCAGCGCGCTGGCGGTTGCGCCGTTGCCGGACGTGCCGTTCGCGGGCGTGTTTGCGACACTGGCCGATCTGCAGCGTCGCCTGCATGTGGTCGCGTTGGTGCTGCTCGCGGGGCTGGTAGTTCTGCTGATCCATCTGGCCTTCTATCCGTGGCCCGACGTCTTCCGCCACCACCCCGCAATCGGTTCGGGATAGGTAACCCGATGACGGTGATTGTCCAGATAAGAGCGCCTATCGATAAGCGAGCGCGGAAATCCGCGCCGGAAATCGACGTTCGGTTTGGGTGGGCCGGGCTTCGGCTCGAAGGCCTGGGCAGCGAAAGGTGGGGCCGATGACCGTCGTCGAACCCGCTGTAACGACGGCGCCGGCTCGGGTGATCGCGCGGCATGAGCGCTGGCGGATAGCGTGGCCGAGTTGGGCCCCGAAGACTTTGATCGTTACCGCCGGCCTGACATTGGCGACCGCGTGGGTGTTTCCGGCGTTGACGCACCAGTGGCAGGACCGGCAGAAGGCGCGCGAGTTGTCGGCGGGGCTGGTGACGCAGATCAGCAAGCAGACGTCGCAGGCGTTGGTGACGAGCCAGTTCTTCAGTGGCGGTCGAAACCCGTTCTTGGTCGCGCATCAGTTCAACCAGAAACTGTTCAACCAACTCGACCTTGACTGGCGCGACGCGAGCGCGGAAATTGCGGGACAGCTGCAAGCGTATTACTCGCCGGCTGTGCTCGATCGCTGGGAGACGTACCGGCGACTGGTCGAAAGAACGTACTTCCTGGCCACGCTTGATATGTCTCGTCGTGCCGCGACGATCCGGACGCTGCGAGAGCACTTCGGCGACACCAACTGGAAGCACTGGCACGGGAACCTGCTCCGCAAGCCGTGGGTCGAGCGTGCTGGCGCGATCGCTGCGATCAAGGCGTACTTGAGAGTGTCAGGTGCGCTTCTGGGCGAGAGCTCAAAGATCGACGACGCAGTCCTTCACGATCACCCCGCCGGCTTCAGCACCCAGCCGATCGACATCATCCACGACCTCTTGCCGTAGGCGCCTAGGTTGCGATTGAGATCAAAGAACGCATGGGCAAGCTCGGATACACGCGGCCGACCACGCACCACCGCGAAGAGCCCGGCCGCGTGTTCTATCGTGGCCCTGAATGCTGGCCGGAGCGGGTCTGAGTCGCCGCACAGTGTTCGCCGGTCGCTGAATTCAAGCCTCGACTTTCAAGCCTGGAGCTTGCTGTGCGCCAGCGCGAGTGTCTGATCGTTGTCCTGGTCTCGGTCCTGATGGTTGGCTGCCAGGGGACGAAGCAGAGTGGCGGGACCGGCGACGCGCACCGCGTGAACTTCGCAGGAGCGGCAAAGCCGCCGGAGGGGAACACGGCGAACCACGAGGTGTTCGACCCTGGAACCGAGCCGGCGGTGCCTTCTCGACCTACCACCGGTACCCGCAAGCCGGCTGCGACACCCTCGGTCGCGAGTCCGCATCGATTGCGCATCCGTCGATGTGAGGTTGCGATCTTTCCCTGCCCATTCGATGGCGTCGCTCAAGGCGATTTCGGTTCGCCACCGGACCCCAACGCCGCTGTCGGCGCCGGCGACATCGTCGAAGTTGTCAACGACCAGATCCGCGTCACAAACCGGCTCGGAGCGGTGCTGTGTCATGGCTCGAAGACTCTGCAGGAGCTTCTGATGACCAGCGACCAGCTGACCGATCCACGGGTGCAGTTCGACAACGTGAATCAGCGCTTCAGTCTCTCGGTTACCGTCAGCCATCAAGGCGCCTCGGACGCGCCCGCTATGCATGTAGC
>CAWHYL010000002.1:0-19290 GCA_963833655.1 uncultured Actinomycetes bacterium
ACTGGTCGCCGTGGCTCGATTTCAAGATCCTGCTGCGGACGTTCGGCGCCGTCACGCGCGCCGGCTCGACGGTCGAATAGGGGACGGGCATCTGGCTGGGCTCCGTGGGAATCGGGCCGCGCGTTGGCTCGACCGATCGGCGACTCCGGCACTCTGGGCGTTCTCGCTCGCTCGGCGGCCGCGGCCGCGACCGGCGAATGTCGCCCGTGTCGGCGTCCTGAAGACGAACGCGATCGGCGACACGATTCTGCTGTCCGCCGTCGTGGGTGACCTGAGACGCGCCCTGCCCGGCGTGGAGATCGTCCTCTTTGTCGGGCCGGCGAACGCTGCTGCCGCGGAGCTCGTCGACGGCGTCAATGTCGTAAGGCTGCCGCTGACGAGGCCCGACCGGGCGATGCGCGCCGTCCGCGCCGAGGGCGTCGACGTGATGCTCGACTTCGGTGCGTGGCCGCGCTTGAACGCGGTGCTGGCGGCGGCCTCGCGCGCGCGGTACACGGTCGGTTTCAGGACGAGGGGCCAGGGCCGGCACTACTGCTACGACCACGCGGTCGAGCATCGCGCGGATCTCCACGAGCTCGACAACTACCGCGCGCTGGCGAAGGAGTTCGGCATCGAGTCGACATCGCTTCCGTCCTTCGCGCCCACGCGTGGCACGGACCTTCCGGCCCAGCCGTACGTCGTCTTCCACCTCTGGCCGGGCGGCTACCGCAGCGAGCTGAAAGAGTGGCCGACAGCGTCGTGGCGCGAGCTCGCCGGCCGAGTCGGTGACAATGGGACGATGATCGTGCTGACCGGAGCACCCGCCGACCGCGCGCGCACAGAGGACGCTGCTGCAGCCGTCGGCGGTGTCAATGCCGCCGGGATGTACACCTTTCCGGAGCTCGTCGACGTCCTCGCCGGAAGTGAGTGTGTCGTAAGTGTCAACACCGGAGTCATGCACCTCGCGGCCGCGACGGGAGCGCCCACAGTGGGCCTCAACGGCCCGACGGCCGCGCACCGCTGGGGGCCGATCGGCCCGCGCGCGACGTCCGTGAGCTCCACGTACGGGGATTGTGGCTACCTGAACCTCGGCTCCGAGTACCGGGGGCAGCGCGAGGACTGCATGGAGGGGATCTCCGTCGATGCCGTCGTTGCAGCGATGGACGATGTCCGGAGTCATGGCTGACCTCGCGGAGCTGCTCGGCGCCGACCTCGTGGCCGGCGTCGAGGCTGCCGCCGTCGAGCTCACCCGTGCGCTCGCGTGTGGCGGCAAGGTGCTGCTGTGCGGCAACGGCGGCAGCGCCGCGGACGCGCAACACGTGGCCGGCGAGTTGGTCGGACGCTTCAGGCGCGACCGCCGCGGGCTGGCCGCGCTCGCCCTCACGACGGACTCGTCCACGTTGACCGCAATCGCGAACGACATGGGCTTCGAGAACGTGTTCGCGCGGCAGGTCGAGGCGCTGGGGCGGGCGGGAGATGTGCTGGTGGTGATCACGACGAGCGGTTCGTCGGCGAACGTGCTGGCCGCGCTGGACGCAGCCCGAACCGCCGGCATGCGCACCGTCGTCCTGACGGGTGCCCATGGCGCGGGGCTCGAGGCAGACGTGGTCATCGCGGTCGCGGAGACGGACGTTCCACGGATCCAGGAGCAGCACCTGCGGATCGAGCACGTCGTGTGCGAGCTCGTGGAGGACGCGCTGGCCGCCGACGAGCCGCCCGCCGAGACCGTCCGTGTCGTCGACTGGCCGACGCTGCTTGACCTCCGCGGGCGATGGCGGCGGCAAGGGTGCACCGTCGTCTGGACGAACGGTTGCTTCGACCTCCTGCACGCCGGGCATGTGCGCAGCCTGGAAGCGGCGCGCGCGCTCGGCGACGTCCTCGTGGTCGGTCTCAACTCGGACGAGTCCGTCCGTCGGCTCAAGGGCGCCGGCAGGCCGTTGGTCGGAGCCGCCGAACGAGCAGAGGTGCTGTCGGGTCTGCGCGCGGTCGATCACGTGGTCGTGTACGAGGAGGACACGCCCGAGGGGGCGCTGGGACGGCTGCAGCCAGATGTCCATGCCAAAGGCGCCGACTATGCGCCGCCGAACGGAAAGCCGCTGCCCGAGCGAGGAGCTGTCGAAGCGTACGGCGGTCGAATCGAGTTCCTGCCGTTCGTCGAGGGCGTCTCCACGAGCGACCTCGTCGACCGCCTCGCGCAAACCACGTGAACCGGGCGCTGTTCATGGACCGTGACGGCACCGTCATGGTCGACGTCGGCTATCCGCGGCGGCCTGACGACGTCGAGCTCTTGCCCGATGCGCCGCCGATGCTCGCGAGGTTGCACGACCTCGGCTTCAAGCTCGTCGTCGTGAGCAACCAGTCCGGCGTCGGCCGCGGCCTCGTCACCGCGGATGAGGCGGAGGCAGTTCACGAACGGTTCGTCGAAGCGCTTCGGGCAGGCGGCGTCGAGCTCGACGCCGCCTACTACTGTCCGCACGCGCCGGACGAGGGGTGCAGCTGCCGGAAGCCGTCGCCCGAGTTGCTTCAGCGTGCCGCACGCGAGCTCGCCCTCGACCTGCCGGAGTCGTTCATGGTCGGCGACCGCGACTCGGACCTGGAGGCCGGGCGCCGCGCCGGCTGCCGCACAATCCCCTTTCGCTCGTGGGCCGACGTGTACGAGCAGGTCACGACCGCGTGAACGGCCTGCTGGAACGATTCGGCGCGACACGGATCGCCGTCGTGGGCGACCTCATGCTCGACGAATACCTCTGGGGCGACGTCCATCGCATCTCTCCGGAAGCGCCCGTGCCGGTAGTGCGTGTGCGCCGGCGCACGCACATCCCGGGCGGCGCGGCGAATGCCGCCGCCGGCGTCGTCGCGCTTGGCGCGCACGCGCAGCTCGTCGGAGTCGTCGGAGACGACGAAGCGGGCCGGACACTGCTCGCCTCCCTCGAGGCGTGCGGCATCGCCCGCGACGGCGTCGTCGCCTCTGCGGGCCGGGCCACGACGATGAAGACGCGAGTGATCGCCCAAAGCCAGCAGGTCGTGCGAACGGACGTCGAGGAGGTCGAGCCGCCGGATTCCCGCGTCGACGACGAGCTGGCCGCCGCGGTTACGAAGGCCGCGGACGGCGCGTCCGCGCTCATCGTCTCCGACTACGGCAAGGGAGCCGTGTCGAGCCGAGTCGCCGGGGCTGCAATCTCCTCGTCTGGCGGTCCCGTGATTGTCGACCCCAAGGGCGGGGACTACTCGAAGTACCGCGGAGCGACGGTGATTACGCCGAACGTGCGCGAGCTCGAGCTGGCGACCCGCGTGCAGATCACTCGCGACGAGACGCTGGCCGAGGCGGCCGGCCTGCTCCGCGCACAGCTGGACGGGACGGCCGTGCTCGTGACCCGTGGCGCCGACGGCATGTCGCTCTTCGGCGACGCGATGCGCGTCGACATCCCGGCGGTTGCCCACTCCGTCTACGACGTGACCGGAGCTGGGGACACGGTCGTCGCCGTGCTCGCCACCGCGCTCGGGGCCGGCGCGGAGCTCGAAGACGCCGCTCGGCTCGCAAACCGGGCGGCGGGGATCGTGGTCGGGAAGGTCGGGACCGCGACCGTCGAGCTCTCGGAGCTCGGCTAACCCCGCTCGGGCTTCGCCAGATAGCCGCGCGTGAATGCGACGAGCTCGCGAGCGCGTTCGCGCTTCCTCGTTGCGACGGCGACGCCTGCCCGTACGGCCGTGCCGGCAGCCATGACGCCAAGCGTCGCGAACGCCGCCGCTGCAGGGCGGTGCGCGCGAATCATCTCGGCCTCGGCGGCCGCGACGCGCGCGGCACGTTCCGGCGAGCTCCAGCGCCGGCCGGCGCTCGCGCCGCCGAGGTGCACGAACGTCGCTGCAGGCTCGAACCAGATCGGCCACGACCGCTCGCGCGCACGCCAGAACAGGTCGAGGTCCTCGGCGTACATGAAGCGCCGCTCGTCGAATCCCCGCAGGTCGGTCCACGCGTCGCCGCGGACGAGCACGACGGCGCCGATGGCGGCATCGACCGGTCGGGCGCTCCCGTGATCCCAGTGGGTGCTCCAGCGCGGGCTCGCGACGAGCCGGCTCGCACCGGACGCGCGCACGAGCTCGACGGCCACCGTCGTCCGCGGGACGACATTGGCTTGAAGTGTCAGGTCCTCGTTCAACAGACGCGGTACCACGAGCGCCGCGGTCGCCGCGCGCTCCACCATGCGCGCGACGCTGCCGCGGTCGTGGACGAACGCGTCACTGTTGACGAACAGGTACGCGTCGCCCGGCAGGCGCGCGGCGCCTTCGTTGTTCGCGCGCGCAAAGCCGACGTTTCGCTGCAGGGGGAGCACGATGCTGCCGGGCAGCGCCGTGGCCAGCCGTTCCGCGCTCCCGTCCCCGGAGCCGTTGTCGACGACGACGACCCGTTCCGCGGAAACGCCGTCGTCGATCAGGGCGCGGCCAGCCCGCTCGGCCAGATCGGCCGTGCGCCAGTTCACGACGATCGCCGTCAGCTTCACGGCCGCTCGCCGTTCCAGATCCGGCGCGGCGCAGCTTCCGTGAGCCGGCCTGCTGCTTCGTCGCCGATGCGTTCAGCGAGCGTGGCGAGCACGCGCTGGAGGCGCCGGCGGCCGGGTCGGTGAGCGTCGCTTGCAACGAGGTCGGCGCGGCCGGACGCGACGAATGACCACGCGGCGCGCGCGACCGTCCCGCCCCAGGCGCCGGCCAGGCTTGTGGCGACGACCTGGACGAAGCCGCCGCGGGCGCGGGCCTCGGCGAGCGCGCTCGCGTCGCGCTGGATCGCGCGGCACCGCTCCGGATGCGCGAACAGCGGAACGAGGTTCAGCTCGTCGAGCCGGTCGGCGCAGAGCCCGAGGAACGTCGCCGGTGTCGCCGGCTCGAGCTCGACGAGGAGGAATCGCCGTGCGATGGCGCGGCGCAGCAGCTCGTCCGCTTCCTGCTCGACGGCAGCGTTCGGTCCGAGCTCGGAGGCGAGGGCGAGCTCGAGTTCGATGCCGACCGGCTTCAGCGCGTCGCGCAGCCGCTCGAGCTGGCGTTCGGCGGTGCCGAAGTCTGTGGGAAAGCGGCGATTCAGGTGCGGTGTGCAGACGACAGCGCTCACGCCGGCGTCGCGGAGCTCCCGTGCGAGCTCGACTGCCTCGGCGAGGTCGCGGGGACCATCGTCGAGCTCGGGGAGCAGGTGGCAGTGGGTGTCGATCACGAGCGCGCGAGGCCGTAGATCCGCTCGTGATCGGCCAGCCAGCGATCGCGGTCTGCGACGGGGTGTAGAGGCTCGACCGGCCTCGCCGACCTGAGCTGCGCGACAGCTGCGACGAGTGCCTCGGGCTCGGGCTCGAATCCCTCCACGCCGTCGTAGAGGTCCGGCGTCTCCGCCAAGCCCCCGCGCCTGCTCGCGAGTACCGGCCGCCCGGCCGTGAGCCATTCAAGCAGCGAGTACGGCGGGCCGCCCGGCTCGAGCCACCGTGAGGGGACGACGCCGGCGTCGCAGGATTCGAGAAAGCGGCGCTTGTCCTCGCCGCGGACGACGCCCACATACTCGACCGCTGATCGCTCCACATCCGTCCTAAGACCGCCGTCGCCGGCCACGCGGACGCCCACGCCTTCCGCGCGCAGGGTCGGCGCAGCATCGAGCAAGACGCCGACACCTTTCTCTCGTTCGAGCCGGCCGATGTACCCGATCGTGCGGGGCGGCCAGTGCGGCGCAGTCGTCGTGTCCGGCTCGAGCGGATGACGCACGACGTGCGCTTCCGCATCGGTCAGGAGCGCACGATGGACGCGGACGATGTGCGACGAGACGCCGATCAGCTGCGCTACGAATCGTCCGTGCCGCAGCAGCCGGCGCGTGCGCAGGGCGCAATACGTGCCCGACCGGCACGCGGAGCCGTCTCGTCGCGTCAGCGTCGTGCGTGCGCAGAGGAGGTAATAGTCGTGCAGCGTGTGCACGACGGGAACATTCGCGCGTGCCGCGACTTGCCATACCGCTGTTGTTATCCCGGGCAGCGTGCCCGTGTGGATCACGTCGGGCGCCGTCCGCGTCACGGCACGTACGAGCTCCGGCCGCGGGTCGGCCCGGAAGTCTGCGAGACGATTCGCCACCCGCCGGGAGACGCTGTCGCGCCAGTCGGTTGCGTGCAACACGGTCGTCGGGACGTCGACGGTCTCGCCGCGTGGGGGTGCCGCCGCCAAGAGGTGAACGTCGTGGCCGCGCTCGCGGAGCCCGAAGGCGAGATCGGCTGTGTAGCGCTCGGCGCCCCCGGCCGACACGTCGGCGCCGTTGGCGTTGACGAGCAGGATCCTCACGACACGGTGCGGAAAACGTCGCAGAGCTGCCGGGCCGTTCGCACCCATGAATAGCGGCTGACCGTCTCGCGGCCGCGCGCACGCAGGTCGGCGCGGACGCGCTCGTCCGCGATCACCTCTCGGACCGCCGCGACCCACCTGGTCTTGTCATCGAGTGGCAGGAGCAACGCACCGTCTCCGGAGACCTCACGCACGGCGGGGATGTCGCTTGCGAGCACTGGGCAGTCGCGCGCCATCGCCTCGAGCGGCGTAAAGCCGAAACCCTCGTACCGTGAAGGCAAGACCGTGGCGACGGCCGAGCCGTACAGCCGCTCGAGCTCGGCGTCGGTCGGAGCTGCGACGACTCTGACGTCGGCGCTCGACGCGGCCACGTGCTGGGAGAGCTGCGAATAGCCGTCGCCCGGCCGGCCGGCGAGCACCAACGGGACATCAGCCTGCGCGACGACGTCGACGAGGAACTGGAGGTTCTTGTGACGCGAGAGGTCGCCGACGTACAGGAGGAAGTCGCCGTTCTCGCGCGGCGGCCGGCCGTTCGGCTCGAGGCCGGGGCCCGAGTGGACGACGGTGATCCGTCCACGATCCGCAGCCGAGCGGGCGACGGCCTCCTCGCGGGAGAAGGCGGAGACCGCGACGATTGCGGTCGCGTGGCACAGCGCCCACGGCTGGACGAAGCGCTTGTACCCGAAGCGCAGCCGCCGTCTGCCCGTCGTGCCGGACGCGTCGTGCAGCGTGGTGACGAACCGACGCCGCGGCGCCAGGAGCGGGCCGCTCAAATCGAAGAAATGGAGCAACTCGGCGTCGGCGGACCGGGCGGCGAGCTGCTCGGCGACGAGGCGCCGCGGCCCTGCACTGGGATTCCCGAGCGCCGCTCCGACGATCGCGGTCTCCAGCCGGAGCGGGCCAACGACGTCGAGCGCCGCGCGCGTCGACACCAGCCGCAGCGCGAGATCCGGAAACTCGGCGGCGACCGCGTCGAGCGCCCGGACGACGGAGGCGGTGTAGCGGGGCACCCCCGAGCGCCCGGCCGCGAGCAGGCCGATGAGCGCGACCCGTCGCGGGCGGCTCAACTGCTCGCCGCGGTGGCCGGCGGCCCTTCGGCGCCGGCGGCCAGCGCGGCGCCGAGGAGCAGCATCCCGAGGAATGCCGACGGGAAGCCGGTGAACGAGGCGCGCGTCAGCGCATCGATGAGCATCACCGTCAGGAGCCCGAGCGCCGCCCAGCCCGCTTCGTCGCCTCGACGCGCGGCACGCGCGGCGAGAGTCCCGGCGCGGCCGAGGAGCGCCAGCAGCACTATGAGCCCGACGACACCGACGTCCGCGATCGTCGCGAAGTAGCCCGAGTCGACGGCGCTCGTACGGTTCTCCTTTGCCTGTGCCACCGTCTCCGAGATCGAGTAGCGCGCCCGGCTCGCGGCGGTCCCGACCGCTCCGACCCCCTGCCCGAGGAACCACTGCGTGGGTGTGCCGAGCGCCGCCTTCCAGGCGCTGGTGCGACCGTTCAGGGTCAGGGTCGCCGAGGGAGTCCGATACGTTCGCGCTTCGGTCCCTTGCGCGTGGACGACGACCACGACTGCTGTCGCGACGACCGCGAGCAGCAGCGCCACCGACGTCGCGATCCGGCGCTGCCGGGCGAGATAGAGCGCGAGCAGGGCGACGGCGATCAGCGCGGCGGTCCGGACGTACGACACTGCGATCCCGACGAGCAGTAGGCCGCCCGTCGCCAGCGCGAATGCGTCGCGCCGCCGCGTGAAGAGCAGCGCGGCCAGCCCCAAGAGGACGAACGCCGCGTACGCGAAGGGATCGTCGAGCGTGCCGAAGCTTCGGAAGTGCCCGCTGATCGTCCGCACCTGAAGGTCGTAGGAGTAGCCGTACCCGACGAGCCGAGCCGGCCCGAGCGCCTGCTGGATCAAGCCTGTGAGCGCGACCGCCGCCGCCGTGAGGATGAGCGACGTCAGCCCCCAGCGGAGGGTCCGGCGCGGGTGCACGAGACCGAGGCCGGCGAGGAGCAGCAGCAAGGGCTCGCACGCGAGGCGCACTCCCTGCGCCCACGCGACGCCGTGTCCGCCGCCGACGTTGATCACATAGATCGCGATGAGTAGAGCGGCCGCCGAGACGAGCGGGAGGTCGATGGGCCGGGTCGAGCCGAGCCGGTGCCGGAACGCGAGCAGCGGGACACCTGCGACGATCGCGGCAACGGCGATGACGTCTTTGGTCGGCCCGAGCCACGGCGCGACAAGGACCTTTGTCGCGGGCAGGAACGCGAAGACCGGGATGGCTGCCGCAACGGCGACGTGCGGGGCGACGAGGAACGCGTAGACGAATGCGGCGAAGACGCCGACAGCGAGGATGAAGCCAAGGCTGAGCGTGCCGCCGTGGCGCGACGCCTCGTAGGCGAACGCGAACGTGAGGAGGACGCCGACGAGTGGGGTGACGACGTCGCCGTCGCGGAGCGACGCGGCGACCGCCTTCAGCTCAGCGGCTCCCGTAGTACGAATACTGGTCTTCACCGGACGCATCCGTGAGGACGACGCCCGCAATGTCGGCGTTCCACCGGCGCGCCTGCCGGTTGAGTGAGCGGAGGCTGCGATGGGTGACGCGACCGTTGCGGACGACCACGAGCACGGAGTCGATGAGATCCGCGAGCTCCGCCATCTCGACTGTCAACAGCGCCGGGGGCGTGTCGATCACCACGATGTCCGCGCGCCCGCGCAGGTCTTCCAGCAGCTGCGGCAAGCGCTGCGTCTTTAGATCGGACTGCGACCGCAGCGACCCGCCGGCCGGCAGCAGCCATAGCTTCCCCCCGGCGCCGTCGCTCGCGCCCCCGAGCGGGCCGCGCCCGTTCTGCGTCGTCTGCGCGACCGGGATCACCTCTGGACGCCTGCCCTCGAGCACCACCTGCCAGGCGACGTCGGCCGGTGCGGCGTTCCCGGCGAGGATCTGCAGCGTCCCGCGGGCGCCTTTCGGGAGGTCGAAGACGCCTGCGAGCGTCGGCTTGCGGAAGTCGAAGTCCGCCAGGATCACACGGTTCCCTCTGCGGGCGAAGGCGACCGCGAGGTTTGCGGCCGTCGTCGTCTTCCCTTCCGACGAGACTGCGCTGGTCACTGCCAGCACGTGCGGACTTCCGGCCTGCATCCCCTGCGCGAGCGTCGCTCCCAGGAGTGCGTACGTATCGCCGTACGCCGCTTCGTGCCGGCCGTAGGTCACCATGCGGGTGCGGCGCGGCAGCGAGCGGACGCTTGCGAGCACCGGTGCGCCGAGGATGTCCTCAACGTCGCTCTCGTTGCGCACCCTCGTGTCGATCGCTTCGCGCGCCGCCACCAGGAGGAGTGCGATCAGGAGCCCGATCGACCCGCCGAGGATCGCATCGCGGATGGGCGTCGGGCGTGTCTTGCTCGCGGAGCTGGCTTCGTCGACGACGGTTGCGTCGGTGTTCAAGGTCTGCATCAGCTCGAGCGTGTCGAGCTGCTTACGGAGGTCGGCTGCGTTGGCGGGCGGGCGGCCGGCGCTCAGCTTCGCGCGCAGGTCGCCGATGGCCGTCCGGATCGCACGACCCAGCACGTCGGCGCGCCAGCCGATGTACGCCTGTGCCACGGCGTTGGCTGTGCCGACAGCCTTCGCGGGCTTGTCGCTCGTTGCGGTGAACGTGAGGATGTCGTTTCCGCCTGCGGAGACGCTCGTTGCGTCATGCAGTTCGCCGGCGGTGCCGTACGCACGGTTCGTCTCCTGCGCCGCTCGGACGTAGAGCTCGGGGGAGCCGGCCAGTGCCTCAGCGGTCTGCTCGACACGCGTCGGGTCGACGAACGACGGCTGGGTCCCGGTCAGCGCCTCCGCCAGGTTCTGGTTCGAGATCAGGACGCGCGAGCTTGCCTCGTAGCGCGGGCCCTGAAGCTGGCGGAACGTGACGAGCGCGGCAGCGCCGAGGACGACGAGGGCGACGATGAGCAGCGCCGACCGCCTGAGGGCAGCTTTGAAGGCTTCGGCTCCAGAAGTCATTTCGCGCGCAGGTGGGGGTTAACGGCCGAGGACTCGGCCACGTCCAGTATCGGCTCAGTGTAGTGGCTTCTCAAACGATCGCCCGCCAGCGGATCCCCCAAAAGAGGGACTCGAGCGGCTCAAGCGGTCGGGCCCCCGGTCGATGCAGCTAACGCCCCGTCGTGCCTTGATCCAGGGAGGCCAGCTTGCGTCGCCGCGTGATCGCAACTTGCCGCAGCCTTGCGCTTGTCGTCGTCGTCGCCGCGCTCTGCGCGCCGCTCGCCGCGGCCGCCTCCGGGCCGCGCTCGACCGGCTGGGTGGCGGTGAAGCCGCAAGAGCAGCGGCCCCTCTCCCGCGCGACGGCGCGAAAGCTCGACGCACGTCGCCTTGCCCAGGCGACTCATCTCGGGGGTCAGAAGGCGCCTTCAAGCTACGACGGCGCCGGCTTCGCGATGGGCGGCGCCTTCCAGAACGAGAGCGACGCTGACCGCAGCCGGGATCTCGACCTGGTGTCAACCGCCGGGGCGTCTTGGATCCGTACGGACGTCAACTGGTCCATGATCCAGGCGCTGGGCCCGTCCTCCTACGATTGGGCGCCTTTCGACCGCGTCGTGAGCGCCGCCCGTTCGCGGGGCTTCCGCATCCTGGCGACGATCCTGTACACGCCCGCATGGGCTCGGCCGGCCGGCGGCACCGCGACGACGCCGCCCGCGCGCCTCGACGACTACGTCGCCTTCGCCCGCCAGGCCGCACGGCACTTTGCGCCGCTCGGAGTCGACGCCTACGAGATCTGGAACGAGCCGAACATCTCCGCGTTCTGGCAGCCTCGCCCCGACGTCGCTGCATACACCGCGATGCTGCGCGGCGCTTCGGCTGCGATCAAGAGCGTCGATCCGCAGGCCGTGATCGTCACCGGCGGGACGTCGCCGGCGCCCGACAGCGGCGGCAACATCTCGCCGGTCTCCTTCCTGCGCGGGATCTACGCGAACGGCGGCAGGTCGGCGTTCGACGCCGTCGCGCACCACCCCTATTGCTGGCCGGCACTCCCCGGCGATACGCAGGCGTGGAGCGCCTGGTACCAGATGTACGGAACGTCGCCGAGCCTGCGAAGCGTCATGGCCGACAACGGCGACGCCGGCAAGCAGATCTGGGCGACGGAGTTCGGCGCGCCGACGAACGGGCCGGAGGGCACCTTCGTCTCCGAGGGGACACAGGCAACGATGGTGACGCGCGCATTCCAACTCTTCCGGTCGTACAAATGGGCCGGCCCGCTGTTCTGGTACGCCGAGCGCGACATCGGCACTGCGCCGACGACGCGCGAGAACTTCTTCGGCGTTCTGCGAAACGACCTCTCGCCGAAACCGGCTTTCGCCGCCTACAGAGCCGCGGCGACAGGCTAAGCCGGCTCTGCGAGTGCGCGCCGCGCGGCGAGGGCCGCTTTCAGCTCCCTCATCACCTCGGGCGCGCGCCAGAGCACGACTGGAAGGTAGGCGGCAGCGCCGACCACGATCTCGAGCGCGAGTCGCGCGCCAACCGGAATCTCAGTCCGGAGCAGGAGTTCCCGCGCCAGCAGGAGTACCGCGAACATCACGCCTCCAGCCTCGAGCACGCCGCGAATGCTCGCCAGCCACCGCCAGGGCGTGATCCCGACGGCACGCGTCGTCAGGACGAGGTACGCCGGCTCGAGCACGACGCTGACCAGCACGTACGCGGTCGCGACGCCTTCGATGCCCCACGGCAGGCCTGCCGCGAACGCCCCGACGGTGACGACGGACGCAACGGCCGTGTAACGCACGAGGACGCGCGTTCGTGCGACCGACTGCAGGATCCCGTAATTGAGCGCCTGCAAGGCTTGGACGAGGCCGAGCGGCGCGAGGATCCGCAGAACCGGCACCGCGGCATGCCAGCGTGGGCCGAACACGACGCGCACGAAGTCCGGCGCGACGACGATGACTCCGAGCATGGCGGGGGTGACGACGAACGCGACCATCCGCACGGCGCGCAGCCACGCTCCGGCGATGCGTTCCGGCTCGCGCATGCGGGAGAACGCCGGATAGAACACCTGCGTGATCGGTCCGGCGACGCGCGTGACGGGGGTGATCATCAAGTTGAATGCGAGTGAGTACGCGCCCAGCGCGGCGGCGCCAAGGTAGCGGCCGATCAAGAGGTTGTCGACGTTGCGGGCGAGCCACGTGAAGACGCGCGACCCGAGGACGTGAGTGCTGAAGCCCGCCATGTCGCTGAAGCTGGCGCGTGTTGCTCGAAGCTTCGGGCGCCAGCTCGACGAGCGCCAGAGCAAAACGGTCGACACGAGCGTGATCGTGAGGTGCTGCGCGACGATCGCCCACGGGCCGAACCCTGCGATCGCCAACGTTATGCCGGCCGCACAGCTGGTCGTCGTCGCCGCGATCGTCCGCAGCTCCAAGCTGCGGAACTTCAGCTCCCGCGTGAGCAACGCTCCCTGCACGATGCCTGGGGCCGTGAAGAGATACGCGAAGGAGAGGGCCGCGAAGATCGGCTGGACGCGTGGTTCGCCGTAGAAATCGGCGATCGGCCACGAGAGGCCGATGCCGGCAAGGGTCAAGCCCACGCCGAGCGCCATCGTCGCCCAGAACGCCGTCGATTTGTCGTCCTCCGTCAGCGTCTGCCGCTGGACGATCGCGGCCGCGACGCCCGCGTCCGCGAGCAGCAGCGCGAGGTTGACGAAGACGACGCCCATCGCCGCGAGCCCGACGTCGCGCGGCGTCAGGAAGCGCGCGATGACGATCGACGTGACGAGCCCGACGAGCTGGATCGAGACCTGCGACGCCATCATCCAGCCGACGCCGCGGACGACGAGGCTTCGAAGATCGCGTCGTGGCGGTCCCGTGACTGTCAGGTCCTCGCCGCTGGGCACCGAATAAGAATCTAGAGATGGATTCGGAGCGCCATGATCGCCTGCGACTGCTTGTGGTCGTTCCGTTCACGCCGCGCGTCGGGGCGCAGCACGGTGGCCGGGTCATCGCGCAGTTCTTGATGGCGGCGTCGGAACACCATCGGATCGCACTCGTCTATCTGCGCGGAAATGGAGCCGAGTCGATCGACGCGTCGCTTGCCGAGCGCTGCGAGCTCGTGGAGGAGGTCCATGCGCAGTCCGGTCTGTCGGGTGATCGTGCGTGGCAGCGGCGGTTGCACGTCCTGGTGTCGCCGCTGACCGGTCTGCCGTCGCCGATCCGCGCGTCGTACGACCGCCGGCTCTGCGAAGCGCTTGTCCGCGTCGCCGGCGCGTGGCGGCCGGACGTCATCCAGCTCGAGCACGACGCGCTCGCACAGTGTGCGAAGGCCGTTCGGCCGTTGTCGCGGTCGGTGATCCTCGTTTGCCACGAGCCGGGCGTCGATGCCGCGCGTGAGCTTGCTCGCACCGCCGAAGGACGACGCCGGTGGGCGTACCGGCTCGACGCATGGGTGTGGCGCCGTTATTGGGCGAGGCATTTGCCGGATCTCGATGCGGTCGTCGTGTTCACCGACGCCGACCGTCGCGCTCTCGCGGCCGCTTCCGAGGGCGTTCGGATCGCGACGATCCCACTCGGGATCGACATTCCGGCGGAGCCGCTCGATCCGCGCGGCTCAGATGCGACGATTGCGTACGTCGGCGGCTATGAACACCT
Source organism: uncultured Actinomycetes bacterium (assembly GCA_963833655.1). Lineage (GTDB taxonomy): Bacteria > Actinomycetota > Thermoleophilia > Gaiellales > Gaiellaceae > 3-1-20CM-4-69-9. The sequence continues at coordinate 13,898 of CAWHYL010000002.1, forward strand.
GCCGAATGCTGATGCGGCGATGCGCCTGATGCGGTCGATCGCGCCTCGGATCCGGCAACGCGTGCCGTCGCTGCGCGTCTCCGTTGTCGGAGCGTCGCCGACCGAGGAGATGCGGTCGGTGGCGTCGCCGCAAGACGACATCACGGGCGCCGTCCCGAGCGTCGCGCCGTATGTCAACGACGCCGCCGTCGTCGTGTTGCCGATCAGGCTGGGCGGCGGGATGCGCGTGAAGCTGCTCGAGGCGCTTGCGGCCGGCAAAGCCGTTGTCGCCTCGCCTCGCGCCGCCGCGGGCGTTGCCGCGACACCCGGCGTCCAGCTCGAAATCGCGGACACAGACGACGAGTTCGCGGACGCAGTCGTGGCACTCCTCGTCGACGGCCCCCGCCGAGTCGCGCTCGCCCGGAACGCGCGCGCGTGGGCGGTGGAGAATCTCGGCTGGAACAATCGGGTGCGGAGCTACGACGACCTCTATCGCTCTTTGCTGACGGCCGACTCGTGAGCGCCGAGCGCGCACTGGCCCTGCTCCACCCGGACGGTTACGTCGCCGACGGCCGCGACGTCGTCCTCGCCGTCGACGCCCACCGTCTGCGCCGCGAGCTCGCGGACGACGCAATCGTCGCCGCGACTCCACGCGCACGGGAGGCGCGGGCTGCCTTGAAGGAGCGTGGCTTTCGACCGGTCCTCCGGCTGGCACACGCTCCCGATGTCGAACGCAGCCGCTACGTCTTTCAGTTGCGCGACTCCGGAGCAGCATTCGCGCTGCAGCTCATGCCGCTCTCCGCGACGAAGCGCGCGGCTGCGCAGCTGCTCGCGCGAGTCGGAGCATTCCCGTCGACGACCGACGTCTTTCGGCGCCCGGGCGCGCGGCCCTTGCTGAGCTGGCTCGCAGCGCTCGGAGAACCGCGCGACACCTGTTCCGCGTTGATCGTGCAGAGCTGGCGAGCCGACGGCGAGGCCGTCGTCTTCCGCTTCGCTGGGGCGCCGACTCCGGATCTCGTCGTCAAGATCGGCCCCCAGGCGAGAGCGGAGGCAGCCGGGCTTCGCCGCGTCGCACCCTCCGCCGCGGCCGCGGGGGCAGACGTGCCGTCCTTCGTCTCGAGCGGCGCGCTGGGAGACGTTCCGATGGTCGCGCAGACCTTCGTCCACGGCCGATTGGCACTCGAGCACGTGAAGGGGTCGGGCGGCCGAGCCGAGGCAGTCCTGCGCGCTCTCGCGGCCTGGCTGGAGCGGTGGAACGCTGCAACGGCTTCGCATCGTCCTTTCGGCGAGGACGACGCCGCGCCGCTCATCCGTGCCGCTGCGGCGCTCGGGAGCGACGTCGAAGGGGAGACGCGGCGCGTGGCCGCACCGTGCGTCGGCTTGCCGATTCCGTTCGTCGCCGCGCACAACGACCTCACATCCGTGAACCTTCTCGTCGGCGGCGCGCGGGAACTCGGCATCGTCGACTGGGGCGTCGCGGCGAGCGAGTGTCTGCCGCTCGGAGATCTCGCCTACGCGGCCGCGGATCTCGCCGCCGCCGTCGATGGCTATCGCGGCCGGCTTGACTCGTTCGGACGAGGCACGTTCGATGCGATCGCCTCGGAGCTGCTCGATCGGGCCGCCCGGGCGCTCGCGCTCGACAACGAGGTCGTGGAGCTCTGTCTTCACGCGTGCTGGCTGCAGCACGCGTCGAACGAGCCGGAGCCCGGGCCGTTCCGCGAGATCCTCCGCCGCTCCATCTCGCGGTGATCGACGTCAGCGTCGTCATTCCGACGTTCAATCGCGCCGACCAGCTCGAGCGCTGTCTCGACGCGCTCTCGGCGCAGTCCGCGAGGGCCGGCTCGTACGAAGTTGTCGTCGTCGACGACGGCTCCACCGACGGCACGCCGCTGCTGCTCCGGAGCTATCGCGCCCCGTTCGCGCTGCGCATCGAACGACAGGAGAACCGCGGCCAGCCGGCGGCGTTGAACCGTGGGATCGAGATTGCCGCCGCGCCCGTGTGCCTGTTCGTCGACGACGACGTCGTTGCGACGCCGGCGCTCGTTGCGGAGCACTTCCGTGCCCAGCGTGACGCGGGAGGGGCGATCGGGCTCGGCGCGCTTCGGCTTCGGCTCGAGTCTCGGGGCGGGCTCGCGCGGTACTTCGCGGCGTGGTGGACGGAGCACTACGCGCGGCTCGACGAGGGAACGACGATTCCCGACTTCTGGGACTGCTACAGCGGCAACCTGTCGGCGCCGACGCACGTGCTGAGGGAGATCGGCTCGTTCGACGCGAGCCTCGGCCGGAGCTTCGACGTCGAGCTCGCGTACCGACTCGTGTCGCGCGGATTGCCGATCGTCTACGTGCCGACGGCGGTGGGCGAGCAGCGATACACCAAAGGCTTCAGCGGCCTTGTCGCCGATTTCGACCGGGCCGGCACTGCGGCGGCCGCGCTGTACAAGCGTCATCCCGAGCTCGTTCGCTATGCGCCGCTCGGCGATTTCACGCAAGGCGGCAGCCGCGCGCTCGTCGCCCGTCGCACGTTGCTGGCGCTACGTGCTCCCGTGTGGCCCCTCGGCGCCGTCGATCCGCTGCTGCGAGGGAGCTCGGCGCGCCTGTACCGCTTCGTGCAGCTGTACTGCTTCTGGCGTAGCCTGCGGCGGGCGCTGCCGGACCGCGACACCTGGCGACGGCTCACGCGAGCGCCGACGATCCTGATGTACCACGGGATCGCCCAACGAGGCGAACGTCCAAGCCGCTTCGTCCTCCGCGCCAGCTCGCTGCGGCGACAGCTCTCGTGGCTGCGGCTACGGCGGCGCCCGGTGTTGAGCCTCGACGAGTACGTCGAGCTACGGGAGCGCAACGAACTGCCGCCGCCGAATTCCGTCATCCTCACCTTCGACGACGGCTATGCCGACAATGCCGAGCTCGCGCTGCCGTTGTTGCGGGAGCTCGGTCAAACCGCAACCGTCTACGTCATCAGCTCGGCCGTCGGCAAGGCCAACGACTGGGACATCGGCGTCCTCGCCGGGCGCCCGGTGTTGTCGTGGGAGCAGATTCGCGAGCTCGTCCGCGGCGGGCTCAGCATCGGCGCGCACACCGTGTCGCACCCGCGGCTGAATGAGCTCGAACCTGGAGCGGCCGAACATGAGATCGTCTCGTCCCGAGACGAGCTGGAACGAGAGCTCGGCCTTCCGGTACGGCACTTCGCGTATCCGTACGGGCGGACCTCTGCAGCGCTCCAGGAGCTCGTCGAACGCTCGGGCTTTCGGAGTGGCGTCGGCATCAAGCCGGGAACGAACGGCCCGGGCGTGTCCATGTGGGAGCTTCGGCGTTACGAGGTCCGGGGCACGTCGTGGCTGCTGCGCTTCATCGTCGACCTCTGGCTCGGCCGGCCATTGCTGAAACCCCGCGACCGCGCATGAGGATCCTCTTTCTGTCGATCGAGTATCCGCCGGAGACGCCCGACGGGATCGGCTCGTACGTGGCCGAGACCGCGGCGGCACTCGCCGCCCGCGGCCACGAAGTGCACGTTCTGTCATGTCTCGCCGGGCAGGCCGGGCGTGACTATCAGGACGGCCGCGTGTGGCTCCACCGGCGCGGCGCGACATCCGTTCGCGGTTTGCGCCGTCTCGTCGGAGAACGCACTGCGGCACGCGTGAGCCACGCGTTGTCGTGTCGTCGCGAAGTAGCGCGGCTCGGCATTGCATTCGATGTGGTCGAGACGCCGGACTGGATGGCAGAAGGGCTGCTGCTCGCGCTCGCGCGGAAGCCGGTGGTCGCACAGCTGCACACCCCGCTCGCCGTCACTGCACGCTACGGCGTGCGAGGACCGACACGTGACGCGCGCTGGGCCGCGCGCATCGAACGCACGACCGTCGAACGATCGCGCCTCGTGATCTCGCCGTCCAAGCTTCTCGAGCGAGAGCTGCGCGCCGTCGGCTGGTTGCGGAGGTCGCGCGTGCGCGTCGTCCGTTACGCGATCGACGCCGAGCGATGGACTTCGCGCGTGGACGTGGCGGCGACGGAACCGATCGTCGGGTTCGCCGGCAGGCTCGAGCCGCTCAAGGCGCCGGAGGTCGTCGTCGACGCGGTTGCGCTCCTCGCGCAGCGAGGCGTCGAAGTCACGGCGCTCCTGGCGGGACGCTCGGCTGCGACAGTCGAAGGCCGGCCGTACGCCGCATGGCTGGAGGATCGGATTGCCGATGCCGCTGCACCGTGCCGGCTGCTCGGCCAGGTCCCGCGGTCGGCGATCACGCTACTCCTCGAGCGGGCGCGTGTCGTCGTGCTGCCGAGCCTCTACGAGAACTTCCCGTACGCGGCCCTGGAGGCGATGGCCGCCGGGCGCCCGGTCGTCTGCACGTCGAACACGGGCATCGCCGAGCTGCTGGACGGGTCAGGAGCCGGTTCGGTCGTGCCCGCGGGAGATGCGGTCGCGCTCGCCGACGCGCTCGAGCCGTACCTGCGGGACCCGGACTTGGCGGCGCGCGCAGGCGCGCGCGCCCGGGAGCTCGTCGTCGCGCATTGCGATCCGGAGCTAATCGCTGCGGAGCGCGAGGAGTGCTATGCCGAGGCAGCGCGGTGACGATCTCGGTCGTCGTTGTGACGCTCGGCCACTCGTCCGTCTTCGAGCGCTGTCTCGCAGCGCTCGAAACAGGGTTCCGCAAACCGGACGAGCTCGTCGTCGTCGATCAGAGCGGGGAGCGGCTCGCGCACGTCCTCGAGCGCGCGTCCGGAACACGGCTTCGACGCGTTCGCGCATCGGGATTGGGTATCTCGCGCGCGCGTAACTTGGGAGCGGAAGCCGCCCTCGGCGACGCGCTCGCGTTCACCGACGACGATTGCGTGCCGGACGAGACGTGGCTCGCCGCCCTCGCAGCGTCCGACGGCGACGCCGCGACCGGGCGGATCCTGCCGCTCGACGACGATCGTGACGGCCTCGTTGCGGTGTCGTCGCGCACGAGCCCGAAGCACCGGCGGTTCCACGGCGCCGGCGACGACGTCCCGTGGGAGGCAGGCAGCGGCGGGAACCTCCTCGTTCGCCGCGAGCTCTTCGAGCGCCTCGGCGGATTCGACGCGCGATTCGGCCCCGGGGCGCAGTACCGCGCCGCAGAGGACGTCGAATTCCTAGAGCGCATCCTCCGGTCGGGTGCGACGATCGTCTACACCCCGGAAGCGGTCGTCTATCACGAGCGCAAGCGGCGATCCGAGCGACTCAGGCGGCGCATTCCGTACGGATTCGGCATGGGCGCCGCGGTCGCAGCGGCGGGTGCCGGGAGGCGGAGCTTTCTTGCTTCCCGCTACCTGGGTATGCAGTTCCGTGCCGCCGGCGCAGGAGCGAAGCGCCTTTCTCCGGTCCGCGTCGCCGAGCCGCTGCTGTCGGCAGCCGGCTTCGCGGCTGGCATGGCGCTCTACAGAAGGCCAGGCCTTGTGCC
>CAWHYL010000003.1:0-227463 GCA_963833655.1 uncultured Actinomycetes bacterium
ATGGGGGCGGGAGGATTCGAACCTCCGAAGGCTGAGCCAACGGGTTTACAGCCCGTCCCCTTTGGCCGCTCGGGAACACCCCCGCGAGCAGGCGGATTGTAGCCGCCCCGTTTTTCGCCGCCACGGGCGGATCTGCCCCACGTGGCCGAGACCGCTCGCCGGCAGCGGTCGTTGTAGCCTCAGGCCTGTGGAGAAATTCGACGTCGCAGTCGTCGGCGCCGGGCCCGCGGGCTCGACGACTGCTTATGATCTCGCGCGCGCGCACGCGCGCGTCTTACTAATAGACAAAGCCTCCTTCCCCCGCGACAAGCCCTGCGGCGGCGGCCTCACGACGCGTGCGGTGCGGCAGTTGCCGTTCTCCGTGGAGCCCGTCGTCGAAGACCGCATCACGCGCGTGCGCTGCCGGCTCAAGTACGGGCGCGTGATGGAGCGGAGCTCCGAGCACGTCCTCTGCCTGATGACGCAGCGGCGGCGGCTCGACGCCTTCCTCGTCGAGCAGGCAGCCGCCGCCGGCGCCGAGTTCCGTGACGGCGTCCGCGCCGAGGTCGTCTCCGACCGAACAGTCCGGCTCGGCGGCCGCGAAGTGCAGGTCGACGCCGTCGTCGGCGCCGACGGCGCAAACGGCATCACGGCGAAGGCGCTCGGGCTCGAGGGCGGGATCGTCAACGGCGTCGCGCTCGAGGGCAACCTGCCGTACGAGCGTTTGCCCCGCGACGAGTGGCACGGCATGCTCGTGCTCGAGCTCGCGACGCTCCCCGGCGGCTACGGCTGGATTTTTCCGAAGGGCGACCATGTCAACGTCGGGGTCGGCGGGTGGGGGAGCGAGGGGCCGCGCCTGCGCGCGCACCTCGAGCTGCTGTGCGGGCGCTACGGCATCTCCGTCGACGAGCTCTCGAACGTGCGCGGGCACCGGCTGCCGATGCGGCGGCCGGAGAAGAGGCTCGCGCGCGGCCGGGCGCTGCTCGTCGGCGACGCGGCCGGAGTGCTCGACCCCGTGTCGGGCGACGGGATCTACGAGGCGCTCGTCAGCGGGAGGCTGGCCGCGGAGCACATCCTCGCCGGCGCCGTCGAGCGCTACGACTGCGCGCTGCGCGAACGACTCGACCCGCTCTCGTCCGCCGGTTGGGGCGCGAAGAAGGCGCTCGACCGCTTCCCGCGCGCCGTGTTCGCGATCATGCGCCTTCCGGTCACCTGGCGTGTCCTGGAGAAGCTGATGCTCGGCGACGTCGCACACCCCGGTGAGGCCAGGGGTGCGGGCCGCACGGCGATGAAGGTGATCGAAGGGTTGGCCCGAGCCGCCTAAAGCGAGCCCGCGGACATGCCGATGCACGGGCTGTCCCGCCATGGAGCTCAACCCCCTGCTCAGACGCGCCGTCGACCTCGGCGCCAGCGACATCCACCTGAAGGTCGGCGTCCCGCCGATCCTTCGGCGCGACGGCTCGCTCGGCCCGCTCGCGGAAGCGCCCGTCGTCACCGACCGCGACGCGGAAGACGTGTTGCAGGTCGTCGGCAAGCGCGCGCCTGACCGCCTCGCAGCCTTCGCCGACACGGGCGACCTCGACATCGCCTACCAGGACGACGATCTCCCGCGGTTTCGCGTCAACGCGTTCCGGCAGCGGGGCCACATCTCGTTCGCTTTCCGTGTCATCCCGAAGAACGTCCCGAACTTCGAGATGCTCAATCTCCCTGCCGGCGTGCGCCGCCTCGCCGAGGAGCACCGCGGCCTCGTCCTCGTCACCGGCGCGACCGGCTCGGGAAAGACGACGACGCTCGCCGCGATGATCGATCACATGAACAGGACGCGGAAGCAGCACATCGTCACGATCGAGGACCCGATCGAGGTGCTGCACAGCGACCGCTCGTGCATCGTCAACCAACGCGAGATCGGCCTCGACACGACCGACTTCATGCAGGCGCTTCGCCGCGCTCTGCGCCAGGACCCGGACGTCATCCTGATCGGCGAGCTGCGCGACGCCGAGACGGCGCAGACCGCGCTGCAGGCGGCGGAGTCCGGCCACCTCGTCCTGTCGACGCTGCACACGGTCGACGCTGCGGAGACGCTTGGCCGGATGATCGAGTTCTTCCCGGAGGCGAAGCAGCAGATGATCCGCTCGGTCATGGCGGGCGTCCTGCGCGGCGTCGTCAGCCAGCGCCTGCTGCCGCGGCTCGACGGCGGCCGCGTTGCCGCGGTCGAAGTGATGGTCACGAACAACCGCATCGCCGACCTGATTCGTGACAACAAGCCGGAGGCAATCACGGACGCGATCGACGAGGGCGCGTATTTCGACATGCAGACGTTCTCGCAGTCCCTGATCGACCTGGTCGTGAACGGTGTCGTCGACCAGGAGACGGCCGCGAACGCGGCGACGAACCGGCACGACTTCCTCGTCACGCTCGAGCGCGCGCTCAAGCAGCAGCGTGCGGATCTCAGGGCCGCCGCAACGGAAGAGGAGGAGCCGCAGCCCGCGGCGCCGCCGCCGCCTCCGCCACCACCGTCGGAGATCGAGGTCCCGCAGCTCCGCCTCGCCCAAGCCGGGGACTGATGCGCCGCTTCCTCGTCGTTGCGGCCGCGACGCTCGCGCTCCTCACGAGCACCGCCGCTGCACAGCCGCCGGTCCTGGGCTTTACCCTCTCGGCCGCGCCTCGCACCAGCGTCGCGGTGCCGAGTGCGGCCGTCCCGAACGCTCCCGGCCAGATCTCCGTCCCCGTCTCCTTCACGACGCCGCCGGCGCTGACGCGCCTGCTCGACCTGAACGAGCTGCATCAGCTCTGGCAGCGGGCCGGCGCGGCGTACGGGATCCCGTGGAACGTCCTCGCTGCGATCAACAAGGTCGAGTCGAACTTCGGCCAGAACATGGGGCCGAGTTCGGCGGGCGCGATCGGGTGGATGCAGTTCATGCCGTCGACGTGGCTGCGGTGGGGGATCGATGCGAACGGCGACGGCGTGGCCGACCCGTGGAACGCGACCGACGCCGTCTACTCCGCCGCGCGCTATCTCGCCGCGGCGGGCGGCCAGACTGACATCTCCGGCGCCGTCTTCTCCTACAACCACGCCGACTGGTATGTGCAGGAGGTGCTCGACCTGGCGCGCGTCTACGGCAGCGGGACGGTCGCGCAGACCGCCGACCTGCAGCGGGTGCAGCAGGCCCTTGACAAGGCGCGGGCGCGCGTCGTCGCCGCCAACAAAGTGCTTGCCGCCGCGCGCGAGCACGAGCGCACGCTCTATGCCACGTCCGCAAAGCTGCACGCGCGGATCGACGAGGCCGCGCTGTTGTCCGACCGCCTCGCCGTCCAACGCCGCGCCGCGCAGTTCGACGTCCAGCTCGGCGCCGCCGGTACGGCCGTCGAGGAGGCGGACGCCGCGCTGACGCAGGCGCAGGCGGGCCTCCGAGCAGCGCAGCAGCGCGCCGAGGCACCGTCGTTCACGCCCGCGGTCGGGTCCTTGCTCGGCGCGCCGTCCTACAACGGACAGTGGGTGTTCCCCGTCGGCGGCGGTCCCGAGCTCGTCTCGGCTGCGCACACCCACCACGACTACCCGGCCGTCGACATCGCGGCGCCGCAGGGCTCGCCGGTCTACGCGCTTGCGAACGCCGTCGTCCTGAACGCGTGGCGGGAGCCCGACCCGCGCTGCGGGATCGGCATGACGATCCGCACCGACGACGGACAGACGTGGACGTACTGCCACCTCGCCGTGCTCGACCCGACCATCAGCGACGGCGTCTCGCTCACGGCCGGCACGCAGGTCGGTCTCGTGGGCATGACCGGCGACGCGACCGGTCCGCACCTCCACCTCCAGCTCCAGCCGCCGACGAGTTGGCCTCAGTACCAGCCGTGGTTCGAGGGCTTCGCCGGCAAGGCGTTTCGCTGGCAGGACGCACCGACGCCGGTCGAGCCGCCCGACAGCCGACCGGCACCCGCGCGCGTCTTCAGCGTCGTCCCTGAAACGGGGGACGGCGTGATCGCCTTTACCCGTGCCGGGGGTTGAGTTCCAGCCACCCGTTGCCGATGGCCGAGGCATGGCTCTGCGGATAGCCCGTCGCTTGCCACGCCTGGCGATCGTCGGGATCGTGCTGCTGCTTGCGAGCGCCACGCTTGCCGTCGGCGCCGCGAAGCGGATGGCCGCCGTGCCGCAAGGCGCTCCGCCACCGGTGACGACGCCGACGGTGACGGTTCCCGACATCACGGGCCAGGCGTTCGTCTTCGCGAAGGGGACGCTCGAAGACGCCGGCCTCGCGTGGAAAGTCGTCGGCGGCGTCCACGGCTTCGCCGCGAACAAGGTTGCAAAGCAGACCCCGGCTGCCGGAACGAAGCTGAAGGACACCGGCGCCCCGACGATCACGGTTACGCTCGCGCGCACGTCGTACCCCGAGCAGGGCGAGCCCGAGGACGTCTCCCCGTACTTCGGCACGTCCGTGCAGCCGCTCGGCCTCAAGGCGCCCGCTGCGGCTCCGGCACCGGCCGTCGCGCCGAAGCCTGCGCCGACGAAGCCGGCGGCCCCGAAGCAGAGCGCGGCGCGCACGCCGGACTTCGTCGTGGTAGGTGCTCCGAAGGAGCCCTCCGACGAGATGCCGCTCACGCAGCGCGCGAAGCTGCTGGCCGGCTTCGTCGCCTCGCACCCGAAGTCGCCGGCGAACGTGGGGCGCTTCCTCTATCAGAACAGCTGGGTCGTCACCGGCGCGAAGTTCGGCTGGTGGCACGGCGCCGACGCGCTCCGCGACCTGATCGCCGTCGACCAGGCCGCGCAGAACCGCTGGGGCATCGGCCGGAAGAGCGAGGTCGTCGCGCGCGCGGCGCTGGCGGAGGTCGAGGCGAGGAGCAAGTGATCGAGCGTGCGCGGTCGTGCCTCAGGGGAGAGGCCGGTTACAGCCTCGTGGAGTTGCTCACCGTGATGGTGATCATGAGCGTCGTCCTCGGCGGGATCACGCAAGTGTTCGTGTCCGGTTCCAAGGCGCAGGCCGAGCAGGACAACCGCTTCCAGGCCGAGCTGACGACGCGACTCGCGCTCGACAAGATCCGGCGCGACATCCACTGCGCGTCGACGATCCAGAACTACACGTCGTCGTTCTCGACGCTGAAGATCTCGGGCTGCAGCGGCGGCGACGTCAGCTGGTGCACGGCGGCCGTGTCCGGCTACTCGAACCGCTTCCGCCTCTACCGACAGCTCGGCACGAGCTGCACCGCCAACACCGGGACGATGTATGCGGACTACCTGACGAGCGGCGCCGTCTTCCCGACCGACCCGACCACCGCGTACACCGCGGGTTGCAGCTGTCTCGAAGCGTTGAGCGTCGACTTCAAGGTCAGCAACAAGGGCAGCGCCGTCGTCGACGCATACGAGCTGCAGGACACCATCTACCTCCGGAACAGCGCGAGGATCTGATGCGCCTGCTGCGAAGAGTGCGCTCGGACCAGCAGGGCTTCGCGCTCGTGATCGCGCTCGCCGTCACGGTCGTGTTCAGCATGACAGTGATCACCGTCATCGAAGCTGCGTCGTCGAACTCGCGCAGCTCCGATCGCTCGAAAGGACGGATGTCGGCGTACATGCTCGCCGAAGCCGGCATCAACAATGCCGCGTCGATCCTGAGGAAGAGCAACGCATTCGACCAGCACCTCCTGCACCCGCAGGGCTCGTATCAGCCCGCGGATTGCGCGAGCCCGCCCGCGAACCCGGCTGGTCAGCCGCTGCTCGGTAACACGTGCAGTCCGTATACGTGGAGCTACGACGGCGGGACGACGACGATGTGGGGCTGGCTCGACTCGACGACGTCGAACTGGACGATCACGTCCACCGGCACGGTGCGCAACGCCTTTGCGACGAACAGCACCTCCCGTACGCTGACGGCGACGATCCACATGCGACCGCAGGCGTCCCAGCTCAACGTCGTCGCCGCATGGAACTACGTCTTCGTCAAGGACACGACGCCGGGCGTCTGCAACGTCACGCTGGATCAGACGACGACGCTCAGCTCGTCGCTGTACGTCGAAGGAAATCTCTGCTTCAAGAACGCGGCGAGCATCACCGAGTCGAACTCCAGCGACCCGGTGTTCCTCGAGGTTCGCGGCAAGATCGTCTGGCTCTCGGGCGCGTCGAAGGGCGTCGGGGACACCGGTCTGCCGAACAACGGTCAGATCACGACGGCGAAGGTAGCCAGCGGCTGCTCGAGCTCCGTCAGCGGCACCGGCCACACCTGCTCGCCGAACTCGCCCACCAACGACTACTTCTACGTCAAGTCAGGTGGCTACAGCACGAGCGCGCCGGCGATCAACGCGCCGGTGCTGACGTCGACCGACTGGGACGGCTACTACCAGACGGCGACGATCAGCCGCCTGAAGCCCTGCAACTCGGGCGGGTTGCCCGGCACGAGCTTCGACAACGACACGACCCGCAACAACAGCCTCCCCTCGACGTTCGTTCTGACCGCCGCAAGCGCCTACACGTGCGTCACCACCGTCAACGGCGACGTCGTCGGCAGCCTCACCTGGAACCCCAGCACGCGCATTCTCGACGTCCGTGGGACTGTCTTCATCGACGGCAACGTCTCGATCGACGGCGTCGTCAAGTACCGCGGCGTCAACGTCCACGGACTGCATCCGGCCGGCACGGACGGCTCCGACGGCGAAGGCGGGCAGATGGTGATGTACGTCTCCGGCACCGTCTCGCTGTCGAACACCGGCGTCTTCTGCGGCTGGGACATGGTGCACGACACGTCCGCCTACAGCGGCGGGACGTGCAACTTCTCCGCCTGGACGCCCCAAACGTCGATGTTCATGTTCGTCGCAGGCGGCGGCATCACCCTCAATCAGGGCTCGTATTTCCAGGGAGCGCTCTACACCGCCGGGAACGTGACGCTGGGCCAGTCGGCGCAGACGGAAGGGCCGCTCATCGCGGGCTCGCTGACGCTCGGCCAGAGTGTCCAGATGAAGCCGCTGCCGGGCCTCGCCGACCTGCCGCTCGGCGCGCCGGGGAACCCGAACACCTCCGGGGTGCCGGACGCGCCGACCTACGGGAGCGGCTAGCCGCTGCCGATAGGGGGAACGTGGACTTCGCCCTCGCCGCCGTCGTCTTCGCGCCAGCGCTTGCCCTCGGCAGCTTCCTGAACGTCGTCGCCGCGCGCGTGCCGCTGCGGCGCTCGATCGTGCGGCCGCCGTCGGCGTGCATGGCGTGCGGGCACGAGATCCGCTGGTACGACAACGTCCCGCTCCTCTCGTTCGCGCTTCTGCGCGGGCGCTGCCGCGACTGCCGCGCGCGGGTTCCGCTCGTGTATCCGGCGGTCGAGCTGCTCACCGCCGTGCTCATCGCCGGCTGCGTGTTCGCGTTCGGCTTGACGGCAGAGGCTGCAATCGCATCGTTCTTCTGCGCCGTGCTCGTCGCGATCTCCGCGATCGATCTCGAGCACCGCATCATCCCGAACCGGATCGTGCTCCCGGCGACCGCGATCGTGCTCGTGGCGAACACGCTGCGCGATCCGAGCATCGAGTGGCTCGCTGCCGGCGTCGCGGCGTTCATCTTCCTGTTCGTCGCCGCGCTGATCTATCCGGCGGGGATGGGCATGGGCGACGTCAAGCTCGCCGGCCTGATGGGCGTTGCCCTCGGGAAAACCGTACCCGTCGCGTTGATGGCCGGCATGGTCGCCTCGATGATCCCGAGCATCGTCCTGTTCGCGCGCCACGGCATGAAGGCGCGGAAGATGGGCTTCCCGTTCGGCCCGTTCCTCGCGATCGGCTCCGTCGTCGCGCTCTTCTGGGGCGACGCGATTCTCAACGCGTACCTCCGGACGCTGCACTAGCGGGAGGGGCGAACTGCCGGGGCCAGACCCCTGCGGGGTCAGACCTCCTCAAAGCCGGAGCGTAAGCCGCAGGCTTACGCGCAGGCGAACTGATGCGACGCGCGCACGCGCAGCCTGCGCGCGCCGCACGGAAGAGAACAAGCGCCCAGCACCACTGGAGCGCGCGGGCTTGGCCCGCGCGCGTTGGGCGCGAAGCGCCGTACCCCATTCGAACGAAAAGCGCAGCTTTTCGTTCGACTAGCGTCTCCGTATGGAGACGCGTGCGCTTGCCGACATGCGGATCACGCCGCTCGGTGTCGGCACTGCGCCGATCGGCTCCGGGCGCGACTGGCCGGTGTGGTGGGGGCCGCAGGACGAGGCGGAGTCGATCCGCACGATCCACACCGCGCTCGACCTCGGCGTCAACTGGATCGACACGGCGCCGTTCTACGGCTGGGGCCGCGCCGAGGAGGTCGTCGGGCGCGCGCTGCGCGGCCGCGAGGACGTCCTCGTCTTCACCAAGTGCGGCACGATGCCCGACGCAGAGCGCGGCGACCGCATGGACCTCAGCCCGGCCGCCATCCGGGCCGACGTGGAGGCCAGCCTGCGCCGGCTCCGGCGCGAGCGCGTCGACCTGCTGCAACTGCACGACATCGACCGCAGTACGCCGATCGAGGAGTCGTGGCGCGAAGTGCAGCACCTGATCGAGGAAGGCAAGGTCTGTCACGGCGGGATCTCCAATCACCCCGCCGCCGACGTTCAACGTGCGCTCGCGGTCGGCCCGGTCGCGGCGCTGCAGTACCAGTACAGCCTCCTCCATCGCGAGCCGGAAGCGGACATCCTCCAGCTCGGCATTGGCGTGCTCGCCTGGTCGCCGCTCGCGTCCGGCTTCCTCGCCGACGACTTCGACCTCGGGCGGCTCGTGCCCGACGACTTTCGCCACGACCACCCGTTCGCGCAGCTCGACCTCGGGCCGCTCCGCGCTCGGATGGCGGAGATCGGCGTCGCGCACGGCCGAACTGCGACCCAGGTCGCGCTGGCGTGGGTCCTCCGGCATCCCGGCGTCGCCGGCGCGATCGTCGGGGTCAGGACACCTAAGGAGGCACGCGAGCTCCCGGGAGCGCTCGGCATTCCCGCGGAGGAGCTCGAGACCCTGGTGCTGTAGGGATCAAGCCGCACCCGCTCGCTGCCGATACCTCGAACGAGGGATATGGACATCGAGCGTCCACCGAATCTTCGTACCCCCGGCAGCGAGGCCGGGAGCGCGACGCAGGGTGGCGCCGGGCTCGGAGCCGGCGCGCCGCCGATCAACGCGCTCGCCGAGCTCGTCGCCGACCTGATCGCCGCCACCGGCCTCGTCCCGGCGGACAAGCTGGCCCTGGTCCGGGGCGCGGCGGGGATGGGCTCGTTCGCGCACGCCCTCGTCGAGAACAACGTCGCGTCGAGCGAGGGCCTCGCGAAGACGCTCGCGGCCCGCTACCAGATGCCGCTCGTCGACCTCGCCCTCACCGGCGTGGCCGACGACGCCGGGGGCGAGATCGCCCTGCACGTCCTCGAGCGGCTCATCGCGATCCCGTACGCGCTCGACAACGGGACGCTGCGGGTCGCGATCGCCGACCCCGGCAACATCCAGGGCATCGACGAGCTGCGGCTGGCGACCCGGCACCCGGTCGAGCTCGCCGTCGCCTCGCGCGAGGACATCCTCGCCGAGATCCGGCGTCTCGCGCGCGCGTCGGAGGCGTTCGGCGCGCGGGCCGCGGTCGAGGAAGAGCTGGCCGCCGTGGCGGCCGAAGAGGAGGACGCCGACGATCTCGAGGTTGACGACGGCATCTCCGACGCGCCGCTCGTCCGCCTCGTCAACTCGGTGATCTTCCAGGCGGCCGAGGACGGGGCGTCCGACGTTCACTTCGAGCCGCAGGAAGATTCGTTGCTCGTTCGCTTCCGCATCGACGGTGTGCTGCAGGAGGTGCAGCGGATCCCGAAGCGGATGCTGCCGGGCGTCATCACCCGCCTGAAGGTCCTCGCGAAGCTCGACATCGCCGAGCGCCGCAAGCCACAGGACGGGCGCATCTCGCTCAATGCCGCGGCCGCCGGCCGGATGCTGGACGTCCGCGTCGCAACGCTGCCGACCGTCGAGGGCGAGTCGATCGTCATGCGGCTCCTCGACAAGTCGAAGAAGGCGCCGACGCTCGAGGAGCTCGGCATGTCGGACGACATGCGCGCGCAACTCGAGGCGATCGTGCGCAGGCCGACGGGCGCGCTCCTCGTGACGGGCCCGACGGGCTCCGGTAAGTCGACGACGCTGTACGCGTCGCTGACGAACATCAACCGTCCGGAGATCAACATCATCACGGTCGAGGACCCCGTCGAGTACCGGCTGCAGGGCGTCAACCAGGTCCAGATCAACATGAAGGCGGGGCTCACGTTCGCCGCCGCGCTCCGCTCGATCCTGCGTTCCGACCCGGACGTGGTGATGGTGGGCGAGATCCGCGACGGCGAGACGGCGAAGATCGCGATCGAGGCCGCCCTGACGGGCCACCTCGTGCTCTCGACGCTGCACACGAACGACGCGCCGCAGGCCCTGACGCGGTTGAACGAGATGGGCGTCGAGCCGTTCCTCACCGGCGCCGCCGTCTCCGCGGTGCTCGCGCAACGCCTCGCCCGCAAGCTCTGCACGCATTGCTGCGAGATGTACACGCCCAACACCGACGAGCTGCTGAAGGCGCGCGTCTCGTCCGATGTCGCCGCCGCGTCCGACGGCATGGTCTTCTACCGCCGGCGCGGCTGCCCGCGGTGCAACCAGACGGGCTACAAGGGCCGCATCGGGATCTACCAGCTGCTCACGATGACCGAGACGCTCGAGAGCCTCGCGGTCAGGAATGCCAGCCGCGAGGAGATCGAGCGGGCGGCGCTCGGCGAGGGCATGCGGACGCTCTGGGACGACGGCCTGGCCAAGGTGGCGGCCGGCCTGACATCGATCGAGGAGCTCGCCCGCGTTTCCATCTAGATTCGTACCCGTTTCGACGGTTACGGCGTTAGCCTGTCATGCGGGGTCTACTTGTCGTGCTGGTGGCATGTGCCTGCCTGGTCGTCCTGCTGACGGCCGGCGCGGCTCCCGCGCAGCGGTCGGATGAGTGCACCTGGGGCGCCTCGTCCGTGCTCGTCCAGGAAGTGAACGGGCAGCTCGTCCAGAGCGAGCCGGTCACGACCGGCTGCACTCCTCGTTGACACGGCCCGACCGTGCGCCTACAACGAGCGTAGTCGACGACCTGAGGGGGTCGAGATGAAGGAGCCGCAGCATCTCCGCGTGGTGGCGTACGAGCGCGAGTACGTCGAGTTCTGGCCTGCCGGTGCCGTGGCGGCGGGGCGCTTTCGCTGCACTGCCTGCGGCGATGCGATGCACGTGAAGTACGTCGTGCCGGCCTGCCCGACGTGTGGCCAGCGGCTGTGGGAGCGCGAGGAGTCTTCCGCCTACGCGGGCGCCGGCGGCGACGCCATCCGCTGAGCCAGCAGCGTCGCCCACTTCTGCTGCGTGAGGTCGCTGAGCGGGTGCGCGTCGAACGCGAAGGTCCAGACCATCGCGCGAGCGCGGCCGACTCCGACGGCGAAGAAGTCCGCCGTTGCCCTGGCCGAGACCGTGTGCCACTTCTTCTTCACCTTCGTCCGTGCCCTCAGCACGAGTGAGATGCGGTAGACGACGCTCCGCTCGCCGAACGCCGGCCACGCGAGCTTGCGCCGGCCCGTGATCACGACCTTCACCCGCTTGGTGTTCTCCGCCTGCAAATCGGCCGCGAGGCAACCCATCACGGCCGGCTGGAGCGTCCGCGACCAGTCGGCCTGAGCCTCCTCCGGCGTCTGCCAGGTAACGGCGGTGCCGGCGACGTACGCGCCGTCGCCGCGGTAGAAGTCGGGTGAGTAGGTACCGCCGGTCAGCACGAGGTCGGACAGGTCCGGCAGCGAGCAGGAAGGGCTCGGGCTCGTCTCGCCGGTGATCCCGCCTGGGAGCCCGTCGCGCTGCCATCCGCGGCCGACGTCGTCGGCCGAGATGACGATCGCGTCCGTCCAGGCCTGGTCGGCCGCGCTCGGCTGGAACTGCGGCTCGCCCGTCGCCGCGGCAGCCGTCGTAGCGAGCGTGAGCATTGCGAAGAGGGCGGCAACGAGCTTCATTGCGCGTGCACGTCGCAGCCGAGCACCATCAGCGCTTCGACCGCCTCGGTCATGAATGCGGTCGCCTGGTGTGCGTCCGCGAAGGTGTACGGCCCCGGCCGTGTCGGCTCGGCGCTGCGGCCACCGGTCGGATAGACCTCCGCCTCGACTACGCACGAATCGCCGTAGTCGACAGCGCGCAAGATGGCGATCGAGCGCCCGTCGCGGCGGGCGTGGCGGACGAACAGCTCCCGTGCGTCGCTCACGATCCGAGCGATGCGTTGCGCGCGGCCTGCGCGACCGTTTCTTTGTCGGCGAAGCCGTCGATCTTTGCCGCCAGGCTGGCCGGGCGAACGTAGACGAGCACTCCCGGGTCGGGCAGCAGCCCGAGCTGCTGGGTGAGCTTCCCGACGTCGCGCTGGCTCAGGACGTTCAGCGGGACGAAGGCAACGCCGGCAAGTGTCGCGCCGGCCCTCGCCTCCGCGAACGAGGTGCCGTCGACCTGCGAGTACGGGTCGTAGAGCGAGACGACGACCGTCTTCGAGCGGCCGAGCGCCTGTGCGAGCGCCTCCGGCAGCCCGGCTGCGCGCGCGGCCTTCACGACCGTGAGGTCGACGACCGGCTGCGGCTTCGGCTTCACGACGACGCGCTTCGGCTTCGTCTTCGCGGCCGTCTTTGCCGGTACCGCGGCCTTCGTCGGCGTCTTCGAGGCGCCGGCGCCGAACGGGTGGTGCCGGATGACGTGCGGCGCCGCGGCCGAACCGCCGCCGCCGTGGCTGCCGAGCATGCGCAGCCCGCCGAAGACGACGACGGTGAAGATAAGGCCGCAGATCGCGGCGATGCGCATGGGAGGGGAGACGCTCAGGGTCACGGTGTTCCTATCGGCACCTCAAACGAGGGACTTGACGCACGAAGGGCGCCTTGCGGCGCCCTTCGCACGAACGAGAGAATCTCCTTAGCAAGCGAGGTTCTCGATGGCGGCACCCGGGCCGTTCTTGCGCCAGGTCTTGCCACCGACCGTGCTCTCGACACAGTAGGTGACGGACGTGGGCGGGTTCGGGAACGCGAGCTTGGTCGTGACGAGCTCCGAGTCGTAGTTGTCGCGCAGGTACGAGACGGTCATGCCGGCGTAGCCAGCGCTGTTGCCGGTGCCCGTGTTGTCTGCGTTGTAGGCCTCGATCGCCGGGATTGCGGCCCGGACGTTGGCCTTGGCAGCCGAGTTGTTCGCGCGGTCGCGGAAGCTCAGATACGAGGGAACCGCGATGGCGAGCAGGATGCCGAGAATAATGATGACAACGAGAAGTTCGATGAGGGTGAAGCCGCTTTCCTCACCGGCCAGCCGCTGCCGGATCTTGCTGGTCATTCCACGTGCTCCTTCCATGGGGTACGAACGAACGAAGTTGGCCTGCTGTTGATCGGCCCTATCCCCCACGGTGGGTAACCCTCGGACGGGTGATTCCCGGACATTTGAAAACCCGCTTCCGAACCGTGTAAAGGAAGCACCAGGGCATGCCGATGACTCGTTCGAGTTATGCCCGCGGCCAACTCGATAGACGAGCTGCTCGAACGCATGGTGGAGGCGAATGCCTCCGACTTGCATGTGACGACGGGGACGCCCCCTGCTATTCGCGTGCGTGGAGAGATGGAGCGGCTCGAGGGCTACAGCGCGCTCACGCCGGAGGAGACGCAGCAGCTGCTGTATCGCATCCTGTCGAGCGAGCAGCAGAAGCACTTCGAGCTCAACCGACAGCTCGACTTCTCGTACTCGCTGCCGGGTCTCGCGCGCTTCCGCGTCAACGTCTACTTTCAGCGCGAGTCGATCGGCGCCGCGTTCCGTCTCATTCCGACGGAGCTGAAGACGCTCGAGGAGCTCGGCATCCCGGACTCCCTGCACGTGCTGGCGGAGAAGCCGCGGGGCTTGGTGCTGGTGACGGGGCCGACGGGCTCCGGTAAGTCGACGACGCTCGCGGCGATCATCGACGAGATCAACCGGACCCGCTCGGAGCACATCCTCACGATCGAGGACCCGATCGAGTTCCTGCACCGGCACAAGCGCTGCATCGTCAACCAGCGCGAGATCGGCCCCGACGCGACGAGCTTCGCCGAAGCGTTGCGCGCCGCGCTGCGCCAGGACCCCGATGTGATCCTCGTCGGCGAGATGCGCGACCTCGAAACGATCTCGACCGCGCTGACGGCGGCTGAGACCGGGCATCTCGTATTCGGCACTCTGCACACGCAGAGCGCGCCGTCGACGATCGACCGCATCATCGACGTCTTCCCGGCGGAGCAGCAGGAGCAGGTCCGCATCCAGATCGCGAACTCGTTGCAGGGCGTCGTGACGCAGGCGCTGCTGCCGACCGCCGACAAGATGGGGCGTGTTCCCGCGCTCGAGATCCTCCTACCGGACGACGCCGTCCGGAACCTGATCCGGCAGGGGAAGGTCGAGCAGATCTACTCGGTCATGCAGACGAACACCGGCCGCGGCATGCAGACGATGGAGCAGTCGCTCGGCGACCTGATCATGCGCCGCGTGGTCGACGTCGAGGTCGGGCTGTCGCGATCGAGCCGGGCGAGCCAGCTGATCGGGTTGCTCGAGCGTTCCGGCTTTCCGGTCGAGCGGCCTGCGGATCTCAATGCGGCGCTGGCCGAGGAGGCGCCGTCGATGGGCGCCGGCCTGCGCGTTGCCGGGAGCTAGGAATGGCTGACGAGTCGATCTGGAAGAAGGAGATCTCGTTCGGGCGCAAGCGCAAGGACGGCGACGACGTCGAGGAGCAGCGCGCCGACGAGCCGACCTCGATCTGGAAGAAAGAGATCAGCTTCGGCCGGAAGAAGAACGCCGCGCCGGAGCCGGTCGCCGAGGAGCCGGTCGTCGACGAGTCGGCCGGCGAGGAGGAGCCCGCGTGGACACGGGCGGTATCGTTCGGCCGCAAGGTCGAGCCGGAAGCTCCGGCCGAGGAGCCGGCCGCCGAGGAAGCGACTTGGATCCGCGAGGTGTCGTTCGGGCGGCAGGCCGAGCCGGAGGCCGTCGCCGACGATTCGGGCGATGTCCTGGGGACTGGCCCCGAGACAGGTCCGCAGGAGCCTCCGGCCGACGAGGCGACCCGCACCGAGCCGGAGCTTGTGACCGGCGATCCCGGACAACTTCAGGGGACTGGCCTCGAGGCAGACCCGCCGGCCGAGGAGGCGACGTGGACGCGCGCCGTGTCGTTCGGCCGTCATGCGGAGCCGGAGCCCGTCACTGAGGATTCCGCGCAGGTGCAAGAGCCTGTTTCCGGGACAGGTCAGGAGCAGCCGGCAGCCGAGGAAGCGACGTGGACGCGCGCGGTGTCGTTCGCGCGTCAGGCGGAGCCGGAGGGTGTCACTGACGATTCCGCGCAAGTCCAAGAGCCTGTTCCCGAACCGCAGGAACCGGCTGCCGAGGAGGCGACGTGGACGCACGCTGTGTCGTTTGCGCGACAGGTGGAGCCCGAGCCTGTCGCAGACGATTCCGGACATGTCGAAGAGGCTGTCCCTGAGACGCCGCAGGAGCCGGCGGCCGACGAGGCGACGTCGACCGAGCCGGAGCCTCTCAGCGACGATTCCGCCCAGGTCCAAGAGCTTGTTCCGCAGACAGGTGAGCAGGAGCCCGTAGCCGAGGAGGCGACGTGGACGCGCGCCGTGTCGTTTGCCCGTCAGGCCGCGCCGGAGCCTGTCGCCGAAGATTCCCCAGAGGTCTCTTTCGACCGGGCGGTGGAGCCAGATCTTGAGACTGAAGAGTCTGCGGCGATCGCCGACGAGCGAACCGTCCCTGAGGCAGGTCGTCAAGAGCCCCTGTTGTCGCCGGAGCCTGTCGTCGCTTCGGCGCCTGTGCCCGTTGCCGCCGACGCCCCTCCGCAGACCTGGAGCGCTCCGCCGGAGCCCACCGTGCACGCGCCGGTGACGGCTGACCAGCTGCCGCCGGTCGAGGATGACCGGGCGCCGGAGACGAAGGTTCCCTTCTGGAAGAAGGAGATCGGCGGCAAGAAGAAGGACAAGGCGCCGAAGCAGAAGGTCGATGCCGCCGCGGCCGAGGCCGCGCCGGCCGACGCCGGGAAGAAGGTTCCGTTCTGGAAGAAGGAGATCGGCGGCAAGAAGAAAGCCGAGGCGCCAAAGCAGAAGGTCGAGGCCGCGGCGGTCGCGGCCGTCGCGGCGGAGGAGCCGGCCCGCGATCCGGCAGAGAAGAAGGCGCCGTTCTGGAAGAAGGAGATCGGCGGCAAGAAGATTGAAAAGCCGCCGAAGGCCGACCGCGCACCGAAGCAGCCGAAGGAGAAGAAACAGAAGCAGCCGAAGCAGCCGAAGGTCAAGGCTGCGCGCGGCAGCCGGGGCGCGAAGCGGATCACCGGTCTCAAGATCGGCGCGTCGCAGCTCGCCGCGGCGCAGGTCGCGAACAACGGCTCGGCCGAGCTGCTCAAGGTTGCGCGGACGCCGCTCGAGCACGGCATCGTCGTCGGCGGCGAGCTCCGCGATCCCGACGCGCTCGCCGAGGCACTCAAGGACTTCTTTGCCAAGAACAACCTGCCGAAGAAGGGTGTTCGGCTCGGCATCGCCAACAACCGCATCGGCGTCCGCACGTTCGACATCGCCGGCATCGACGACGACAAGCAGCTCACGAACGCGATCCGGTTCCGCGCGCAGGAGACGCTGCCGATCCCGATCGACGAGGCCGTCCTCGACTACCAGGTGCTCGGCGACGGACGGAGCGAGGACGGGCAGCCGACGAAGCGCGTGCTCCTCGTCGTCGCGTATCGCGATCTGATCGACCGTTACGTCGACGCGTGCAAGAAGGCCGGCATCTCGCTGATCGGAATCGACCTCGAAGCCTTCGCGCTGCTGCGCGCGCTGCACGCGCCTCAAGAGGCAGTCGACGCCGAAGCTGACGCCGCGCTCGTCGCAGTCGCGATCGGGCACGACCGTTCGACGTTCGCCGTCTCCGACGGTCGCATCTGCGAGTTCACCCGCGTGCTCGACTGGGGCGGCTCCGCGCTGAACGTCGCAATCGCACGTGCCCTGGACGCGGCGCCTTCGGAAGTCGACGGCGTCAAGCGCGCGCTTGCGCTGACGGACGAGATGGTTCCCGAAGGGCTCACGCCGGAGGGGGCGCAGAAGGCACGGGACGCGATGCGTCGCGCGATCCAGACGTTCGCGCGCGAGCTCGTCTCCTCGCTCCAGTACTACCAGAACCAGCCCGGATCGCTTGGCATCGGGGAGATCGTCCTCACCGGCGGCACGGCGCACCTCGCCGGGCTGGCCGGTGAGCTCGAGCGCCTGATCGGCGTGCGCGTGCGCGTCGGCGACCCGCTTGCGCGCATGAAGGTGTCCAAGAAGGTCGGCGAGGCCGAGCAGGTCGGCTCGCTCGCCGTCGCAATCGGCCTCGGGATCGAGGACTAGCGATGCGCGCCGTCAACCTCCTGCCGCGCGACACCGGTCAACGCACGATCAAGAAGGAGAGCCTGCCGCTCCTCGTCGGCGGCTGCACCGGCCTGCTCGTCGTCGCCGTCCTCGGCGCGATGTTCATGATGGGCAGCGGGAAGGTCGCCGCCGCCCAGCGCAACCTCGACGACCTCAACCGCCAGTTCGGGGCGCTGCCCCCGCCGCCGCCGGGCCCGAGCGCCGCGCAACAACAGCTCGCCGGCGAACAGAGCGCACGCGTGAGCGCACTGACGACGGCGATGTCGAGCCGCGTCTCGTGGGACCGCGTCTTTCGTGAGTTCTCGCTCGTCCTGCCCGACGACGTCTGGCTGACCGCCCTGACGGCGAAGTCCCCGATCTCGCCGGCAACGAACACGTCGAGCACCGGCGGCAGCACGATCCCGTCGATGTTCGTGATCCAGGGCCGCACGTATTCGCACGACGGCGTCGCCCGGCTGCTGTCGCGCCTGCAGGTCATCCCTGACCTGACGAACGTCCAGCTGATCAGCTCGACGCGTTCGAAGGTCGGCAATCAGCCGGTGGTGGAGTTCAACATCGCCGCCGACATCGCGTCCGCGACCGGGGGCGGCACGTGAAAGGCAAGCTCTCGCAGAACGCCCAGCTCGGGCTGATCGTCGCCGGCGTGCTCGTGTTCGGGCTCGCCGTGTGGTTCTTGCTCGTGCACCCGCAGTCGGGCAAGGTCAGCAGCCTCAAGCGCCAGTCGCAGGACGTCCAGGAGAAGATCGACGCGTACCACCAGCAGGTCGCGGCGGCGCGGTCTGCCCCGAAGATCGAGGTCGCAGACGTCTACCGCCTGGCCAAGGCGATGCCGACCAAGACGGACATGCCGGACCTCGTCCTCGAGCTCAGCCAGCTGGCGCGCGACACGGGCATCAGCTTCGACTCGATCTCGCCGCAGCCGGTCGCCGCCGTCGGCAGCTATTCCGTGCTGCCGGTCTCCGTCACCTTCAACGGCAATTTCTACAACCTCGCGGACTTCCTCTACCGTCTCCGCTCCCTCGTGACAGTGCACGCCGGGCGGCTCGACGCGACCGGACGGCTGTTCTCCGTCGACACGCTCGCGTTCAACGAGAGCCCGAAGAAATTCCCGCAGATTCAAGCGACGCTCGTCATCGACGCGTTCGTCTACTCGTCGGCCCCTGCGTCGGCCCCTGCCGCCACCCCGCCGGCTACGACCACCACCAGCGAAACGACCACGACGCCCTCCAGCAGTGCGTCGGCGACAGGAGCTCCGTAATGGCGAACAAGCGCGTGGACAGCCTCAAGGCGAAGCAGAAGAGGCAGAAGATCATCGCTGCCGGCCTCGGCGTCGTCTTCCTCGGCGTCGCCGCGTTCCAGGGACCGAAGTTGTGGAAGCAGCTGCATCCGCCGGCGTCACAGGCGACGCCGTCGTACAACGAGACCACGACGACGACGGCCGGGACGCCGAGTCTCGCAGCGCCGTCCCTGAGCGGCAACCAGTCGCCGTCGTCGCCGTCATCGTCCGATTCGCTGGCGTCGACGCCCGCGCCGAAGGTCGCCGACGGACAGCTGTCGTCGTTCAGCCTCTTTGCGAGCAAGGATCCGTTCGCACAGCAGCTCAGCGACAATCCGAGCGCGTCGTCGTCTTCGCCGGGCTCGCCGGCCGGCCGCTCGAAGGGCAGCTCGTCCCGCAGCGGTAGCGGCACCGGCAGCGGCGGGAGTGGGGGAGGCGCCGGCGGCTCGTCTTCGGGCAGCAGCGCCAGCGCGCCGACACCGGGCACGGCCGTCATCGCCGTCAACGGAACGCTCTACTCCGTCGCGGTCGGCAACGATTTCCCGGACGCGAGCTCCACGGATCCGTCGATCCAGCCGCTCTTCCATCTCGCGTCGGTGACCGCGCACACGGCGAAGGTCTCGATCGTCGGCGGCTCGTACGCGAACGGCGCCCCGGCGGTGACGCTGCAGGAGAACAAGCCGGTGACCCTGATGAACACGGCCGACGGGACGCGCTACAAGCTGATCCTGAAGCCGGTGGGCACGCCGGTCGCGGCGCCGGCCGCACCGACGTCGACCACCTCGACGACGGTCACGGTCCCGCCGCCGTCCTCACCGTAGAAGCCGGGCCGCTACCCGAGCGACGGATCGAACGTCGACGTATCCCGTGCATACGTCTTCGACGTGACGTCGCCGTCGCGGACGACCACGGTGATCGTCTTCAGCTGGTTCCCGTAGTTCGGCGTGTCGAAGTAGAGATACGTGTCGACGCGGTACTTCCGATGGTCGGCGCCCGTCACGAGAAAGCTGGGATCGCATGCCTGGGCGACAACGGCCGACGGGCAGGTCGTGACGGTGCTGACGAGCGCCTTCGGCGGTGTCGGGTTCACCATGTTCGTCTGGAAGACGCTGTCGCCGGTGTAGACCGAGTCGCCGATCGCCGAGTTCCACTCACTCGTCGTGAAGACGATGTTGTCGTAGTCCGCGCCGCGGTAGATCTCCATCTGCTTGTCCGCGAGAGCCGTCGCCGTCGACACGCGGCTCGCGCGCGCCAACGCCGCATTCCCGGACGAGAACGCGGCGACGACGGCGAGGATGCCGACGTTCAGCATCACCATCGCCATCAGGAGCTCGAGCAGGCCGAAGCCGCTCTCCTCGCGCGCCCGCATGTGCACGTAAGGGCTATCGGCATGCCCCTTTAGACCCTCAACCCCCCTGCCGATAGCCAATCGAGGGACACGTCTGTGGCTGCCTTCTCGTATTCCGCCATCAACGCGCAGGGCATCGAGCTCGACGGCGAGCTCCATGCACCGGACCTCGCGGGAGCGCGGGAGCAGCTCCGCATCCGCGGCCTGCTCGCGAGCAAGCTGGAGGAGCTCCCCTCAGCCGGGGACGACGGCGCGCGTAACGTCTTCAAGAAGGTCAAGCCGAAGACACTCCAGATCTTCTCGCGACAGTTCGCGACGATGATCGAGGCCGGCCTGAACGTCGTTCAGGCCCTCGTGATCCTGGAGGAGCAGACCGAGGACATGTACTTCGCCAGCGTCGTGCGCGAGCTGCGCGCCGACGTCGAGGGCGGCCTCCTGCTCTCGCAGGCGATGCAGCGGCATCCGAAGATCTTCGACCGCCTCTTCATCTCGATGGTGGAGGCGGGGGAGGCGGCCGGCATACTCGACCAGGTGCTCGACCGCGTCGCGATGCACATCGAGAAGGCGACGCAGATCAAGCGGCGCGTGAAGGGCGCGATGCTCTACCCGCTGATGGTGATGTCGTTCGCGACACTCGTCCTCGTTGGGCTGTTGCTCTTCCTGGTCCCGGTCTTCGTCCACATCTTCTCGCAGCTCGGCGGTGACCTCCCGAAGCTGACGCAGTACGTCGTGAACGTCTCGAACCTGCTGAAACACAGGTGGTACATCATCTTCCCGGCGTTCGGCGGGATGATCTTCGGGTTCTTCAAGTGGAAGAAGACGGAGACCGGGCGCAAGCAGTGGGACCGGTTCAAGCTGCGCGTGCCGAAGATCGGCCCGGTCGTCCTCAAGGTGACGATGGCGCGCTTCTCGCGCACGCTGTCGACGCTCGTCGCCGCGGGCGTCGACATCCTCCAGGCGCTCGAGATAACGGGGCAGACATCAGGGAACTGGCGCGTCGAGAGCGCGCTCGCGGACGTGCGCGCGAAGGTGCACGAGGGTGTGCCGATCGCACAGCCCCTCGTCGACAACGACATCTTCCCGCCGATGGTCAGCCAGATGGTGAAGATCGGCGAGGAGACAGGCGAGCTCGAGAAGATGCTCGGGAAGATCGCCGACTTCTACGAGGACGAGGTCGACGCCGCGATCCAGTCGCTGACGTCGATCGTCGAGCCGTTGATGATGATCCTCGTCGGCTGCATGGTCGGCGTCATCGTGATCGCGATGTACCTGCCGATGTTCCGCATGCTCACGCTCGTCAAATAGCTCGTTCTTCGATTCGGTCTTGACGCGAAGACGTAGGCTCGGGGCGTGCAAGCGCTTCGGGAGGCTGTCTCGAGTCTGGCCGACGAGCTCCAGGTGCCCGGCGTCGCCGTCGGGATGCTGCGCGACGGGCAGGAGCACTACGCGTTTCACGGGGTGACGAGCGTCGAGAACCCGCTCCCGGTCGACGAGCGGACGCTCTTCCTTTGCGGATCGACGACGAAGACGTTCACCGCGACGGCGCTGATGCTGCTCGTCGACGAGGGCCGCCTCGCGCTCGAGGATCCGGTCCGCAAGCACCTGCCCGCCTTCCGCGTCGAGGACGAGGGCGCGGCGGGCTCCGTGACGGTTCTGCAGCTGCTGAACCACACCGCGGGGTGGGACGGCGACTTCTTCAAGAGCACCGGCGACGGTGACGACGCGCTGGCGCGCTACATCGAGGCGATGGCAGGGCTGCGCCAGCTTGCGCCGCCGGGCGCGTTCGTCTCGTACAACAACGCGTCGTTCGCGGTCGCGGCGCGGCTCGTCGAGACGCTGACGGGCATGACGTACGAAGCCGCGTTGCGGACGCTCCTGCTCGAGCCGCTGCACCTCGACGACACCCTCTTCTTCTCGCGTGAGCTGATGACGCGGCGCTGCGCGATCGGGCATCAGCGGCTCCAGGACGGGCGACTGAGCGTGCAGCCGTACGGGCTCCCGCGCGCCGAGAACGGCGTCGGTGGGCTAGCGACGACGACGCGGGACCTGATCGCGTGGGCGCGCTTCCACCTCGAGGACGAGCGCCCCGTCGTTCGGCGGATGCGCGAGCCGACGGTCGAAGCTCCCGGCTGGTCGTCCGGAGACGCCGTCGGCCTCTCCTGGCTCCTCGACGGCGACGTCGGCGGCGTGCGCGTCGCCGGTCACGGCGGCGCCATGCCGGGCCAGCTCTCGCTGTTCAAGCTGGCGCCCGAGCGGCGCTTCGCCCTCGTCGCCTGCACCAACTGCCATCCGACCGGCGGCGCATTCAACGAGCGGCTGATGCATTGGGTTTGGGAGACAGTGCTCGGCGCTCCGATCCCCGAGCCGAAGACGGTCGCGCGGTCTGCCGAGGCGGTGCAGCCGTTCTGCGGGACCTATGAGACGGTCGCGAACATCATCAGGGTCGCGCCGCTGGGCGAGGGGATCTCCCTTGAGGTGATCGACCGCCCCGAGGTCCTCGCGGAGCTCGGGCTCGATCCCGAGCAGGAGCCGCCCATCCCGTTCGTCTTCCGCGACGGCGACGGAGATCGCGTCGTCTGTCCGAGCGGGCCGTATCGCGGCAGCAGAGGATTCTTCGTCCGCGGTGCCGGCGGCGAGGTCACAGCGCTCAACGCGCTCGGCCGCTACGCCCCGCGAACGGCGTAGCGGGCGTACGTCGTTCCGTTCGCGAAGCGTCTTCCCTCGAGGAGCTCGAGCTCAATGCGCGCTCCGCCGTGCGGAAAGGCAGGCTTCCCGGCGCCGACGAGGACCGGCACGGCGAAGAGCTGTACCTCGTCGACCAGCCCGGCTTCGAGCGCACGTCCCGCCAGCTCGGCTCCGCCGATGCTCAGGTCGCGTTCGCTCGCAGCTTTGAGCTCGCCGATCGCTTCGGGAGTGAACTCGCGCTCGATCCGGGCCTGCGGGGTGGTGGCGGCGTCCAGCGTCCTGGAGTAGACGACCTTGTCCGCCTCCTGCCAGATCGCCGCGTAGTCCTGCACGCAAGACGGCTCCGAGCCCAGATCGGGCGGGTCCTCCCAATATCGCATCGTCTCGTACATGCGGCGCCCGTACAGATACGTGCCGATGGGACGCTCGAGGTCGTTGACGAAGGCGTGCACCTCCTGGTCCGGAGCTGCCCAGCTGAAGTCGCCGGTTGCGTCCTCGACGTAGAGGTCGAGCGACGCGAGCGTCGAGTAGATCAGCTTTGCCATGCGGCCATCATCATCCCGGATGGGCCGAATGGCCTATTGAACTCGCGCCGCAGAAGGTCGACCATCGTCGGATGGACATGCTGTTGACCATCTGGGCCGTCGCCCTCGCCTGCGCGATGGCCGCGGCCGTGGTGACGGCGCTGTTCCTGCCGCCCGAAGAGCTCTAGCGGACGAGAACCCGCCGCTGGTAGCGGGAGAACGTGCCCTCGTCGATCGTGTAGACGATCGGGTCCGTGAGCAGCGAATCCTCCGACAGCGACGCCTTCAACCGGCCGGGGAGGAGGTTCTCGGCGAGCCATTCCATCGTCGGCGCGACGTCGGCCTGCCCGCGCACGAGCCACGTTGCCTCGCCGAGCTCGCGCTCCTCGATCACCCGCGGCGGACGCAGGAACCGCGCCTCGCCGACCGGCGCGCGGCGGCCGACCTGCTCGATCGCCCGGCGAGCCTCGTCGGCGTCGGTCGTCAGCACCTCGATGCTGTAGCGCCGGTAGCCGCGTGGGCTCCGACTGGCAGCGATGATCTGCGAGTTCGGGACCAACGTCCGGTCGCCGTTCAGCGCGCGGATGACGGTCGTTCGCAGGCTGAGCTGCTCGACGATGCCCGTCGCCTGGGCGGGCTCGAGCCGTACGAAGTCGCCGATGCCGTACCAGCGCTCGAACGCGATCAGCGATCCGGCGATGATGTCCATCAGGAAGCGCCGCGCGCCGAAGCCGACGAGCACCAGGATGAGCGCGGACCCGCCGAGCGCCGCCGCGGTGCCGGGCAGGAACGCACTCGCCAGGATGATGATCACCGCGATCGCGGCGACATAGGGATCGCGGTCGCGATCAACGCCAGCGCCGTCTCGCCGCGGCGCAGCCGCGCGAGCTCGCGTTCCTCGTCCGGATGGCTCGCCTCGAGGCGCGCGACGATCAGCCGGAGCAGGCGTGTGAGCACGAACGCCGCGGCGATCGCGACGCCACACCAGACCAGCCGGTCGTAGCGGCCCCGAGAACAGCATGGAGAGCATGAGGCTCAGTTCGCGCGAGCAGGCACCGCGGCCGAGCCCTGCCTGCGGGCTCGCGCAACGGTGAGCGGCCGCGCGACGTCCTCGAGGGACTTCCGCTCCGCCGAGACCGCGAGGAACACCGCGACCAAGCCGGCGGCGATCATGAGACCGGCGCCGAGGAGGTAGCCGTAGTTCACGTTCGTCTTGCTGTGCGTCGCGATCAGCGCGCCGAACAGCGTCGGGGACAGCGCTGCGATCCCCGTGCCGATCGCGTAGAAGAGGGCGATCGCCATCGCGCGCGCCTCGAGCGGGAAGAGCTCGCTCACCGTCAGGTAGGCCGCGCTCGCGCCTGCCGAAGCGAAGAAGAAGATGACCGACCAGGCGATCGTCATCGTCGTCGCGCTGAGCACGTTGTGCGTGAACAGGAAGCCCGTGATGATCAGCAGCACGCCGGAGGTGATGTAGGTGAAGGAGATCATCGGCCGGCGCCCGAGCGAGTCGAACAGCGGCCCGAGGACCAGCGGCCCTGCGACGTTGCCCACGGCAAACGGGATCAGGAACAGCGGGGCCTTCGAGGAGCTGATGTCGAAGAAGTCCGTCAGGACGAGCGTGTACGTGAAGAACACGGCGTTGTAGAGGAATGCCTGTCCCGTCATCAGCGACAGCCCGAGCAGGCCGCGCGACGGGTAGTTCTCGACGACGTACTTCGCGATCGTCACGAAGCCGATGTGCTCGCGCTGCTCGACGACCAGCGGCTCACCCTCGGGCTCGGGCAGGTTCGGGTGCGTCTTCCGCACCTCGTTCTCGATCTCCTCCACCACCTGCTCGGCCTCCTCGGCGCGACCGTGCGTCAGCAGCCAGCGCGGGCTCTCCGGGATGAAACGCCGGATTGACAGGATCGCCAGCGCGAGGATCGCGCCGACGGCGAACCCGAGCCGCCAGCTGATGGACGCGCGGATGTGCTCGAGCAGCTCGTAGGAGAGGAAGGCCGCGACGGCGGTTCCGACCCACCAGCTGCCGTTGATCGCGAGCGCCACGCGGCCGCGAACCCGTGCCGGGATCAGCTCGTCGATCGCCGAGTTGATCGCCGCGTACTCGCCGCCGATGCCCGCGCCCGCCAGGATCCGGAAGATCGCAAAGCTGTAGAAGTTCCATGCAAACGCCGTCGCCACCGTGAACACCAGGTAGACGCCAAGCGTGACCATGAAGAGCCGCTTCCGCCCCAGGCGGTCGGTCAAATAGCCGAAGAAGAGCGCGCCCGCGCAGGCGCCGATCAGGTACCACGTGCCGGCCGAGGAGGCCTGGTGCGTGGTCAGATGGAGCGTGTCCTTCTGCGTCAGGGCGCTCGCGATCGCGCCGACGAGCGTTACCTCGAAGCCGTCGAGGATCCACGTGATCCCGAGACCGACGACGACGAGCCAGTGCCAGCGGCTCCAAGGGAGGCGGTCGAGCCGCCGCGGGATCATCGTCTCGACGGCGTCGCCGGTCGCGCCGAGATCGGTAGCCGCTGGATCGGCGGCCGTCGCGCTCATGCCTTACAAACGGGAATCGCGCGGCTCTGGTTACGGCCGGAGGCTGGTACCATCGAGCCCGCGTGGCGGCGTAGCTCAGTTGGTTAGAGCAGCGGAATCATAATCCGCGTGTCGCAGGTTCGAGTCCTGCCGCCGCTACCTAGACGGTCTTCTTCGCTTCGGGTTCGGAGTGTTGGCCGGGGTCTGGGTTAACGGCCGACGGGCTTGGCCCGTCGGCCTTTTACCTGCGAGGGCGCTCCTCGCTTTGCTCGGAGAGGGTTCCCGCTTCGCTTCGGGTTCGGAGTGTTGGCCGGGCCTGGGTTAACGGTCGACGGGCTGAGCCCGTCGACCTCTTACCTGCGAGGGCGCTCCTCGCTGCGCTCGGAGAGGGGTACTCGTCGCTTCGGGTTCGGAGTGTTGGCCGGGGTCTGGGTTAACGGCCGACGGGCTCGGCCCGGTCGGTCTCTTATCTGCGCGGGGCGCTCCTCGCTTTGCTCGGAGAGGGGTACTCGTCGCTTCGGGTTCGGAGTGTTGGCCGGGGTCTGGGTTAACGGCCGACGGGCTTGGCCCGTCGGCCTTTTACCTGCGAGGGCGCTCCTCGCTTCGCTCGGAGAGGGGTACTCGTCGCTTCGGGTTCGGAGTGTTGGCCGGGTCTGGGTTAACGGCCGACGGGCTCGGCCCGGTCGGTCTCTTACCTGCGCGGGGCGCTCCTCGCTTTGCTCGGAGAGGGGTACTCGTCGCTTCGGGTTCGGAGTGTTGGCCGGGGTCTGGGTTAACGGCCGACGGGCTTGGCCCGGTCGGTCTCTTACCTGCGCGGGCGCTCCTCGCTTTGCTCGGAGGGGGGTCATCGTCCTTACTGGGCGGGCCGTCCACCACCTGCGAACGCGCGCTACTGGCTGCGCTCGGAGTCTGCGAGTAGCTGCTTGGCGGCCTCGAGATCTTGCGGGCTCACGAGGATTTCGCGGGGCCCTGACGCGATGAACTCCTCGATCGGCGAGTCGATCGACTCCGTATCGCGGTAGCCGCACTTGATCCCGGCCGAGCGGAGCAGGCCGCAGACGAGCTCGGCCTCCGTCTCGCCCGGAACGACCGTCACGACCGCGACTTCGTCGGTTTCCATGTCCGGAGGTGTACATAAAAGAGCGGGGTCGCGGCGGAACCGATCGGCCGCTACACTGGCTAGCCGCGCGGGTCGGGCTCTGTCTCGGCGTGCGCTGACCTCAACGAGACAGCAAGATGGCAACCGGAGTACGAGACAAGATCACCCTCGCCTGCACGGACTGCAAGCGGCGTAACTACATGAGCACCAAGTCGAAGCGGAACACGCCCGACCGGCTCGAGGTACGGAAGTATTGCCGCTGGTGCGGCAAGCACACGCCGCACCGGGAGACGCGCTAGTGGCCCGACAGACGCGAGCTCAGCGCCGTGCCCGCCGCTCCGACATGACGGCCGGCGAAGCCGCACTCCCGGGCGGCCCGCCCGCACCGCCGCCGCGCCCGACGGCGCGCGCCGTTCCCGACCGGCGGCCTGAGCCGCGCCGCGAGCGCGAGCCGCGGTCGATGCCGGGCGGCGGCGTTCGCCGCTTCGTCTCCGAGTCGTGGGGCGAGCTCAAGAAGGTCGAATGGCCGACGCAGAACCAGCTCGTCCAGGGTGTCGCGGTCGTGCTGATCGCGTGCCTGATCGTCGGCGTCTTCCTCTACGGCTGCGACATCCTCTTCAAGCATCTCGTCCAGAGGGTGTTCACCTAAGCCGTGTTCCGCTGGTACGTCATCAACACCTATTCCGGGCACGAGAACAAGGTGAAGACCAATCTCGAGCACCGGATCATGTC
Source organism: uncultured Actinomycetes bacterium (assembly GCA_963833655.1). Lineage (GTDB taxonomy): Bacteria > Actinomycetota > Thermoleophilia > Gaiellales > Gaiellaceae > 3-1-20CM-4-69-9. The sequence goes on from CAWHYL010000003.1 coordinate 27,524, forward strand.
CATGAACCAGGCGCCGCGGTTCCGTCGCGTCGTCGTCCCGACCGAGCAGGTGATCGAGACGAAGGAGGGCCAGAAGGTCCAGACGGAGAAGCGCGTGCTGCCGGGCTACGTCCTCGTGAACATGGATATGACGGACGAGGCCTGGACGGTCGTGAAGAACACCCCGGGCGTCACCGGGTTCGTCGGCGCCGGCGCGAAGCCCGTGCCGCTGGCGCAGACGGAGGTCGATCGGATCCTGCACACCGGCCGTGGCGACGGCGAGCGCCCGCGCGCGCAGGTCGCGTACTCGCTCGGCGAGTCGGTGAAGGTCACGTCCGGGCCGCTGTCGGACTTCGACGGCGAGGTCGTGGACGTCAACGCCGACCAGCAGAAGCTGAAGGTGCTCGTCGACATCTTCGAGCGCCAGGTTCCCGTCGAGCTGACCTTCGACCAGGTCAAGAAACTTGATTAGTGCCGTGCCTGACTTCAGTCCGGGTCGGCGGTAGATAGGAAACATGGCCAAGAAGGTTCTGACACTCATCAAGCTGCAGATCCCCGGCGGGCAGGCCAACCCGGCGCCGCCGGTCGGGCCTGCGCTCGGCCAGCACGGCGTCAACATCATGGAGTTCTGCAAGGCGTTCAACGCGCAGACCCAGCAGGAGAACGGCCGCATCACCCCCGTCGAGATCACGGTCTACGAGGACCGTTCGTTCGACTTCATCACGAAGACGCCGCCGGCCGCCGTCCTGATCAAGGAGGCGCTGCGCATCGAGAAGGGCTCGGGCGAGCCGAACCGCGAGAAGGTCGGCCGCCTCACGCGCGACCAGGTACGCCAGATCGCCGAGACGAAGATGCCCGACCTCAATGCGCGCGACATCGAGCAGGCGATGCGCATCGTCGCCGGCACCGCGCAGTCGATGGGCGTGGAGACGGACGTCCTCTCGTGAGCGCGCACGGCAAGCAGTACCGCAGCGCGCGCGCCTCGTTCGACCGGGAGCAGGAGTACTCGCCCGTTGCGGCGATTCGGCTCCTGAAGGCGATGGAGACGGCGAAGTTCGACGAGACCGTCGAAGTCCACTTCCGCCTCGGGCTCAACGTGCGCCATGCGGACGAGCAGCTGCGCGGGACGTTGATGCTGCCGCACGGAACCGGCAAGGAGGCGACGGTCGCCGTCTTCGCCGAGGGCGACAAGGCGCGGGAGGCGCAGGAGGCCGGCGCCGACATCGTCGGCTCCGCCGATCTCGCGAAGCGCGTGGAGGAGGGCTTCACCGACTTCGACGTCGCGGTCGCGACGCCGGACCAGATGGGGAACGTCGGCAAGCTCGGCCGCATCCTCGGCCCCCGCGGGCTGATGCCGAACCCGAAGACCGGGACGGTCACGATGGACGTCGCCAAGGCTGTCCGCGACGCGAAGGCCGGCAAGCTCGAGTACCGCACCGACCGGGGCGCGAACGTGCACGTCGCCATCGGCAAGAAGAGCTTCGGCGAGCGCCAGCTGGTCGAGAACTACGCAGCGCTGCTCGACGAGATCGTGCGCGCGAAGCCCTCGGCGGCGAAGGGGCGCTACATCCGGCAGATCACGGTCACGAGTACGATGGGCCCAGGAATTCACGTCGATCCGCAGAAGACGCGCGGCATCGTCGACGAGCTGGAGGAGCAGGCAGAAGCAGTTCCCGCATAACCCGCCCGACGCCAAAGACAGCTGGCAGCCGAGAGGCAGAAGCCCAGCCGAGGCGGACCGGTGAAGAGGTTTTCGCCTCCTTCAGCGAGCCCGCCTGTGTGCGGGCTCGATTCGTTCGAGGAGGTGAGTAGGTGAAGAAAGAGGACAAGGAGCAGGCCGTCGCCGACCTGACGGACCGCCTCAAGAACACAGAGACGCTGCTGGTCGCCGACTACCGCGGCCTGACCATGCCGCAGATCGACGACCTGCGGACGAAGCTGCTCGAGCACGGCGCCCGCTTCGCCGTGGTCAAGAACACGCTCACGCGCCGTGCGGCCGAGGCCGCGGGCACCGACGCGCTGCTGGCGTTGCTCGAAGGGCCGACGGCGATCGCGTTCCTCGAGACGGACGGCGACCCGGTCGCGGTCGCGAAGGCGCTCGTCGACGCGGCGCGCGACACGCGCGTGCTCGCGCTCCGCGGCGGCATGCTCGAGGGACGTCCGGTCGAGCCGGACGAGATCGAGTCGCTCGCGAAGCTCCCGCCGGCCGACGTGCTCCGGGCACAGGTGCTCGGCGCGATCACGGCGCCCCTCACGGGGATCGTCGCTCTGTTCACGGCCCCTTTGCAGGACCTCTACGGGCTGATCGACGCACGGATCGAGCAGCTGGCGGCGCAGGGCGACGCGTCCGAGGCGACGGCCGAGGCCGACGCGCAAACGGCGGACTCGCAGGCGGAGGACGCGGCGGCCGACTCGGAGCGGGAGCCCGAGCCGGAACAGAACCAGGAACCCGAAACGCAGACGCAGGAGGAGGAGCAGTAAATGGCAGCAACTGGTGTCGACAAGGTGTTCGACGAGCTCGGGAAGATGTCCGTCCTCGAGCTGGTCGAGCTGAAGAAGAAGATCGAGGACGAGTGGGGCATCACGGCTGCCGCTCCGGTCGCGGTTGCGGCTCCGGGGGCAGTCGCCGCCGGCGACGGCGCTGTGGCGGAGGAGAAGACGTCGTTCGACGTCGTGCTCGCGGCCGCGGGCGGCCAGAAGATCCAGGTGATCAAGGTCGTTCGCGCGATCACCGGCCTCGGCCTCAAGGAGGCGAAGGACCTCGTGGACTCGGCGCCGAAGCCGGTCAAAGAGGGCATCGCCCAGGACGAGGCCGACTCGATCAAAGCGCAGCTCGAGGAGGCAGGCGCCACCGTCGAGGTCAAGTAAGACGTTGCCGACATGCCCCAGGGACAGTCCCTGGGGCATGTCCCTCGTCTGAGGCAAAGCGCAAGGCCTGCGCAGCCGATGCATCTCTTCGGCGCACCCTCCGAGGAACCCGTAAGGAGAAGACAGGATGAAGAAGCAGGTCATTGCACTCGCAGCCGTGCTCGCGGCAGGCGTCGTCGCCTCGTTCGCGTTGGCGGCCCCGCCGCCCGGGAAAGGCCCGAGGACGTCGACCTCGAGCGAGACGTCCACCTCGAGCCACGGCGACCACAAGAACACGTGCCGGCCCGTCAACCTGAAGGGCACGGTCACCGGCGGCACGATCGCGCTGAACGTGACGAAGGCCTCCGGCCCGAAGGGCAAGAGCCTCGTCGGGACGGCCGCGAACCTCACCGTGAGCGGCAAGGTGAGCGTCCAGGCCTGGGACTGCTCGGCTGCCGGGTCGACGTCGGCCCCGCAGCTCAGGCTGCGGCAGCTCCACGTCGGCGGCTCGCCGCAGGCCCAGACGACCACGTCTCCGTAAGGCAGAAGCCGGGGTCTGGCCCGTCAGGGTCAGACCCCGGTCGCGTTTTCGGCGGCCGTTCGCTACACTGATCTCAAGCTTCGGCGGACTCCGCAGGGGCACCCTTGCGCTGAGGTAGGAGACTCGGGTACCCTGGCGGGTTACGCCGCTGTTCTCCTGTCCACGCCCGCCGTATTCAGTTTCCGCACCACCATCTCTAAGGGAGGCTGCATCTCTTGACCACCAAGGTCGCTGCGCCTAGCGCGCGCACCAGTTTCTCGCGTCTCAAGCACGTCCTCGACCTTCCCAACCTGATCGACATCCAGAAGGCCTCGTTCCAGTGGTTCCTCGACGAGGGTCTTCGCGAGACGATCGACGACATCTCGCCGATCGAGGACTACACCGGCACGCTCGCCGTGGAGTTCGGCGCCTACAAGTTCGGGGAGCCGCAGTTCTCGATCAAGGAATGCCGCGAAAAGGACCTGACCTACCAGGCCCCGCTCTCGATGACGGTCCGCTTCGTCAACAAGGAGACGGGCGAGATCCGCGAGCAGACGGTCTTCATGGGCGACTTCCCGATGATGACCGAGTGGGGCACGTTCATCATCAACGGGACGGAGCGCGTCATCGTGACGCAGCTCGTCCGGAGCCCCGGCGCCTACCTGATGGAGCCGAAGGACGCCACGAAGCAGGTCTTCACGGCAAACCTGATGCCGTCGCGCGGCTCGTGGCTCGAGCTCGAGATCGACAAGAAGGGCGTCATCTATGCGCGCATCGACCGCAAGCGCAAGCTCCCGATCACCACGCTCCTGCGTGCGCTGCCGGAGGAGGACCCGTCGACCGGCTTCAAGCTCGACACATCGACGAACGAGGCGATCCTCAGCCTGTTCGACAACTCGATCTTCATCCTGAACACGCTCGAGAAGGATCCCTCCACCCGCGAGGAGGAGGCCCTGATCGAGGTCTTCAAGAAGCAGCGCCCGGGCGAGCCTCCCACGCTCGACAACGCCCGCAACCTGCTGAAGGCGCTCTTCTTCGACCCGAAGCGCTACGACCTGACCAAGGTCGGCCGCTACAAGCTCAACCAGCGGCTCGGCGTCAACGTCCCCGAGGACGTGCGCGTCCTGACGACCGAGGACATCCTCGCGCTCGTCAAGAAGCTGGTCGAGCTCCCGCATCGGCTCGGCGTCGACGAGGAGTCGAAGGACTTCGCCGCGGACGCGATCGTGCTTTCGCGCGACCCGATCCGCGCTGAGCTCGACGAGTACGAGCACTTCGGCAACCGCCGGCTTCGCACCGTCGGCGAGCTGATCCAGGAGGCGTTCCGCGTCGGGCTTTACCGCATGGAGCGCGTCGTGCGCGAGCGGATGACGACGGAGGACGTCGACACGATCACGCCGCAGACGATCATCAACATCCGTCCGGTCGTGGCGGCGCTGAAGGAGTTCTTCGGCTCCTCGCAGCTGTCGCAGTTCATGGACCAGACGAACTCGCTCGCCGGGCTCACGCACCGGCGGCGCCTGTCGGCGCTCGGCGCCGGTGGCCTCACGCGCGAGCGCGCGCCGATCGAGGTGCGCGACGTGCACCCGACGCACTACGGACGCATGTGCCCGATCGAGACGCCTGAAGGGCCGAACATCGGCCTGATCGGCTCGCTCGCGTCGATGGCGACCGTCTCCGAGTTCGGCTTCATCCAGACGCCGTACCGCAAGGTCGTCGGCGGCAAGGTGACCGACGAGATCGTCTACCTGGACGCCGCCGAGGAGGCGCAGTTCACGATCGCGCAGGCGAGCGCGCTCGTCGACGAGAAGACCGGCCGCTTCCTCGACAAGCAGGTGCTCTGCCGCTCGAAGGAGGGCGAGGCGGTCACCGCCGACCCGAAGGACATCCAGTACATGGACGTCGCCCCCGCGCAGATCGTCTCGGTCGCGACGGCGCTGATCCCGTTCCTCGAGCACAACGACGCGAACCGCGCGCTGATGGGCGCGAACATGCAGCGGCAGGCCGTGCCGCTGATGATCACGCAGGCGCCGATCGTCGGCACCGGGCTCGAGTACCGCGCCGCCGTCGACACCGGAGACGTCGTGCTCGCGAAGGCGGCGGGCAGCGTCGTCGATGTCGAAGCCGACCACATTACGGTCGAGACGAAGGACGGCAAGGACGAGTACCCGCTGACGAAGTTCATGCGCTCGAATCAGGGCACGCTCATCCACCACAAGCCGATCGTGGAGCTGGGCGAGAAGGTCAAGGCCGAGCAGGTGCTGGCCGACGGCAGCTCCACCGACCAGGGCGAGCTCGCGCTCGGCGCGAACCTGCTGGTCGCGTTCATGCCGTTCGAGGGCTACAACTTCGAGGACGCCATCGTCATCTCTGAGCGGCTCGTGAAGGAGGACGTGCTCTCGTCCATCCACATCCACGAGTACGAGATCGACGCCCGCTCGACGAAGCTGGGCGACGAGGAGATCACGCGAGACATCCCGAACCGCTCCGAGGAGTCGCTCAAGGACCTCGACGACCGCGGCGTCGTCCGCATCGGCGCCGAGGTCGGCTCCGGCGACCTGCTCGTCGGCAAGGTCACGCCCAAGGGCGAGACGGAGCTGACGGCGGAGGAAAAGCTGATCCGCGCGATCTTCAAGGAGAAGGCCCGCGAGGTCCGCGACACCTCCCTCAAGGTTCCGCACGGCGAGGGCGGCAAGGTCATCGACGTCAAGACGTTCTCGCGCGAGGCCGGCGACGACCTGTCGCCGGGCGTCAACGAGCTCGTGCGCGTCTACGTCGCGAAGAAGCGCAAGATCGCGGAGGGCGACAAGCTCGCCGGCCGCCACGGCAACAAGGGCGTCATCGCCAAGATCGTTCCTGAGGAGGACATGCCGTTCCTCGAGGACGGCCGGCCCGTCGACGTCGTGCTCAACCCGCTCGGGGTGCCGAGCCGGATGAACATCGGCCAGATCCTCGAGACGCATCTCGGGTGGGCGGCCGCGCACGGCGTCTTCGCCGACGGCGCCGAGCCGAACGGCATGAGCCACAAGCCGATCGCGGCCGACAATCCGCATCCCGTCGCGACGCCGGTGTTCGACGGTGCGACCGAGGAGGACGTCGACGAGGCGCTCGTCAAGTGGGTCAACGACAACCCCGACTCGCCGATCAGGTTCCTCGTCGACCCGAAGCGTCCTGTCGGACGAAAGACGTCCGGCAAGGTGCGCCTCTTCAACGGGAAGACAGGCGAGCCGTACGAGTCGAAGGTGACCATCGGCTTCATGTACATCCTGAAGCTGCTGCACCTCGTCGACGACAAGATCCACGCGCGCTCGACCGGGCCGTACTCGCTCGTCACGCAGCAGCCGCTGGGCGGCAAGGCCCAGTTCGGCGGTCAGCGCTTCGGCGAGATGGAGGTCTGGGCGCTCGAGGCTTACGGCGCCGCGTACACGCTGCAGGAGATGCTCACGATCAAGTCCGACGACACGGTCGGGCGCGTGAAGGCGTACGAGGCGATCGTCAAGGGCGAGAACATCGCCGAGCCGTCGATCCCGGAGAGCTTCAAGGTGCTGCTCAAGGAGATGCAGTCGCTCGCGCTCGACGTCAACGTCCTCTCCGACGAGGGCGCGACGGTCGAGGTGCGCGAGGAGGACGACGAGCTGCTCCGCGCCGCGGAAGAGCTCGGGATCGACCTGTCGCCCGGCTCGCTGCGCGCAGCGGCGCGTGAGCCGACCGCCGAGGAGGCCGAGGAGGGCCAGGACCGCGTCGACCAGGACGGGGAGCTGGCGCTTCCGAACGACGAGGCGCTCGGCGACCTGAGCGACGTCGAAGTCCTCGACGAAACGGAAGAAGAAGCAGACGGTGACGGAGACGAAGCGCCCGCGCTCGCCGAGGGCGAACTGGAACTCGAGGAATAGGAAGAAAGCTAGGCGCTCTATGACACGCGCGCGAAGAATTTCAATGAAGAGAAGGAGTGACACGCGCACTTGATCGACATCAACGATTTCGACGCCATTCGCATCGGGCTTGCGTCCAGCAAGCAGATCCGCGACTGGTCCTCCGGCGAGGTCACGAAGCCGGAGACGATCAACTACCGCACGCTCAAGCCGGAGCGTGACGGGCTCTTCTGCGAGCGCATCTTCGGTCCGACGAAGGACTGGGAGTGCTATTGCGGCAAGTACAAGCGCGTCCGCTACAAGGGCATCATCTGCGAGCGCTGCGGCGTCGAGGTGACGCGCCAGAAGGTGCGCCGCGAGCGCATGGGTCACATCGACCTGGCCGCGCCCGTCTCGCATATCTGGTTCTTCAAGGGCGTCCCGAGCCGCATCGGCTACCTGCTCGACATCGCTCCGCGCGAGCTCGAGAAGGTCCTCTACTTCGCAGCGTCGATCGTGACCGCCGTCGACGTCGCTGCGCGCAAGAAGGACCTGAACGACCTCGAGGACAAGGTGAAGGGCGAGGCCGAGCGGATCGAGGTCGACCGCGAGGAGGCGCTCGCCGCGCTCGAGGACCGCCTCAAGCGGCGACGCAACTACTTCGCGAAGGGCACCGACAAGGGCTTCGACGAGGATGACGACTTCTGGGCCCGCGGCCTGTCCAACTGGGCCGAGGAGCAGGGCGTCCCCACGCTGGAGGAGGCGCGCAGCCTCGCCGGCGGGATGTTCGTCGACCTCGTCGGCCAGATCACGACCGAGGACTCGAAGAAGATCCGCGAGCTTGTTCGCAACGCGGCGATCCGCGAAGACCGCAAGCTCACTCCGCGCGAGCTCGAGAACGTCGCCGCGGCCGGCGAGCAGATCCTCGCCGGGCTCGACCCGCTGTTCAAGCAGCAGGCGAAGGCGACGGGCTCGAAGAAGGGCGCGATCTCGAAGCACATCAACCGCATCCTCGACGCGCTGCTCGACGGCGACGAGATCATCGACGAGGATCAGCAGTACGTCGCGGGCGTCGACATGAAGAACCTCGACCGCTCGCGCGGCCTCGGCAACGGATTGCTCGCCGACGTCGTGGACACGTGGGACGGCGAGCAGGACATCCGCGAGCTGACGAACGACCTCTGCCTGCGCACCGACGGGAAGATCCAGAAGGAGGATCTCGACGCGATCGTGCAGTGGTCGCTGAAGGTGCGCGAGATGTATCTCGACATCGAGTCGCGCCGGCAGGACGCGCGCGACGCGGCCGTCGACTCGGTCAACCGTCTCGAGCAGACGTGGCTGCTGTTCAAGGACCTCGAGCCGAAGCTGATCGTCAACGACGAGCAGCTGTTCCGTGAGCTGAAGGACCGCTTCGGCTCGCCGTACGGCTTCGGCGTCTACTTCCGCGGCGGCATGGGTGCGGAGGCGATCCGCGACCTGCTCAAGGACCTCGACCTCAAGGCCGAGGCCGCGTCGCTGCGCGAGACGATCCGCACGTCGAAGGGCCAGAAGCAGCAGCGCGCGATCAAGCGCCTGAAGGTCGTCAACGCGTTCATCACCTCGGAGAACCGTCCGGAGTGGATGGTCCTCGAGGCGATCCCGGTCATTCCGCCGGAGCTGCGCCCGATGGTGCAGCTCGACGGTGGCCGCTTCGCGACGAGCGACCTGAACGACCTCTACCGCCGCGTGATCAACCGGAACAACCGGTTGAAGCGGTTGCTCGACCTCGGCGCGCCCGAGATCATCGTCAACAACGAGAAGCGGATGCTGCAGGAGGCCGTCGACGCGCTCTTCGACAACGGCCGCCGCGGCCGCTCCGTCACCGGCCCGGGCAATCGCCCGCTGAAGTCACTGAGCGACATGCTCAAGGGCAAGCAGGGCCGGTTCCGCCAGAACCTGCTCGGCAAGCGCGTGGACTACTCCGGGCGCTCTGTGATCGTCGCCGGCCCGAGCATGAGGCTGCACCAGTGCGGGTTGCCGAAGCTGATGGCGCTCGAGCTCTTCAAGCCGTTCATCATGAGCCGGCTCGTCGAGCGGAAGTCGGTCCAGAACATCAAGGCGGCGAAGAAGTACGTCGACTCGATGACCGAGGAGGTCTGGGACGTCCTCGAGGAGGTGATCGCGGAGCATCCGGTTCTGCTGAACCGCGCTCCGACGCTGCACCGTCTCGGCATCCAGGCGTTCGAGCCGGTCCTCGTCGAGGGCAAGGCGATCCAGGTCCATCCGCTCGTCTGCCACGCGTTCAACGCGGACTTCGACGGCGACCAGATGGCTGTCCATCTGCCGCTTTCCGCAGAGGCGCAGGCCGAGGCGCGGATCCTGATGCTGTCGTCGAACAACATCCTCTCGCCGGCGAGCGGCCGTCCGCTGGCCACGCCGACGAAGGACATGGTGCTCGGCACGTACTACCTCACGTACTCGGGCGTCGACCTGTCGCAGGCGTCGGCGGAGAAGCTCGACCCGCGCCCGCAGCGGTTCGCAACCGAGGAGCAGGTCGAGTTCGCGCTCGAGGCCGAACAGATCAAGTTGCAGGATCCGATCGAGTTCCGCTGGAACGGCGAAATCCTGCTCACGACGGCCGGCCGCGTGATCTTCAACTCGGAGGTCGAGCGGGCACTCGAGGAGGCTGTCGAGGAGTACGACAATGAGGAGCCGCTGCACGACTTCATCAACCGCACGTTGACGAAGCGTGAGCTCGACTCGTTCATCGCCGAGCTCGTCGACGCCTACGGCGCGCACTCCATCGCGGCCGTGCTCGACATGTTCACCCAGCTGGGCTTCCGCTTCGCGACCGAGGCCGGCGTGACGATCTCGAAGAACGACATCGTCATCCCGCCGGACAAGGAGGAGATCCTCGCGCGGTACGAGGAGCGCGTCGCTCAGGTCGAGGCGCAGTACGAGCGCGGCCTGATCACCGACGACGAGCGGCACGAGTCGATCGTGAACATCTGGACCGAGGCCACGGACACTGTCGCAGACGCGATGGAGCGCACGTTCTTCGAGCTGAACCCGATCTACATGATGGCCAACTCGGGTGCGCGCGGCTCGTCGAAGCAGATCCGCCAGCTCGCGGGCATGCGCGGGCTGATGGCCAACCCGAAGGGCGAGATCATCGAGCGCCCGATCAAGGCCAACTTCATGGAGGGCCTCTCGGTGCTCGAGTACTTCATCTCCACCCACGGCGCCCGGAAGGGCGGTGCCGACACAGCGCTTCGCACTGCGGACTCCGGGTACCTGACGCGGCGTCTCGTCGACGTCTCGCAGGACGTGATCATCCGCGAGGACGACTGCAAGACGAAGGAGTTCATCGAGCTCCCGATCTTCGGTCCCGACGGCGTCAACAAGGGCATCCTCGGCCGAACGCTGGCGGAGGACGTCCACCGGCCGCTCGCGAGCGGCAAGCCGGGCAAGACGGTGCTGGCCGAGAAGGGCGAGGAGCTGACGCTCCCGATCGTCGAGGAGGTCATCGACGTTCTCGACGACGACGTCGCTCGAGAGATGACGCTCCCGGTGCGCACCGTGCTCAAGTGCAAGAGCGAGTTCGGCGTCTGCCGGGCGTGCTACGGCACGTTCCTCGCGACGGGCTCGATCGCCGAGATCGGCGACGCGGTCGGCATCATCGCCGCGCAGTCGATCGGTGAGCCGGGCACGCAGCTGACGATGCGGACGTTCCACACCGGCGGTGTCGCCGGCGCGGACATCACGCACGGTCTGCCGCGTGTCGTCGAGATCTTCGAGGCGCGCAATCCGAAGGGTGCGGCGACGCTCGCGGAGGTCAGCGGCAAGGTCGAGATCGAGGACACCGAGCGTGGCCCGAAGCTGACGATCCATCCGCACGACGCGAAGGAGGACGAGGAGCCGAAGCCGATCCAGCTGCCGCGGCGCACGCGCCTGTTCGTGTCGCACGGCCAGGACGTCGAGGCAGGCGACGCGCTGCACGAGGGCTCGCTGAACCCGTCGGACCTGCTGCGGCTGAAGGGCTACACCTCGACCGAGCTCTACCTCGTCGGCGAGGTGCAGAAGGTCTACAAGTCGCAGGGCGTCGAGATCCACGACAAGCACATCGAGCTGATCGTGCGTCAGATGCTCAAGAAGGTCCGTGTCGAGAACGCCGGCGAGACCGACCTTCTGCCGGGCCAGCTCGTCGACAAGAACGTCCTCGACCGCGAGAACACGCGGGTCAAGAAGGAGAAGAAGGAGCAGGCGACGTTCGAGCCGCTGATTCTGGGGATCACGAAGGCGTCGCTCGCCACCGAGTCGTTCCTGTCGGCCGCCTCGTTCCAGGAGACGACCAAGGTGCTGACGGACGCGTCGATCGAGGGCAAGGTCGACCGGCTGCTCGGGCTGAAGGAGAACGTGATCATCGGGAAGCTCATCCCTGCTGCAACGGGGCTGAAGCGCTACCGGCAGATCGAGATCGGCCCGTCCGACAAGGTCCCGGCCTCCTCGTACATGCGGCCGGCGACGGAGGAGCAGCTGCTCGCGGCGCTGGAGGAGATCGACTCCGACGGCGGCGACGGCCTGAACCTCGAGTCGCTCGGCCTCGACTTCGGCGGCCAGCCGGACGTCGACGCCGGTGCAACGCACGAAGCGGGCGAGGCGGAGGAAGTGCCTGAAGTCGACTCACCGCTCGACGCCGATCAGTAAGCCGAACGTCTGGGGTCTGGCCCACCGGGCCAGACCCCAGACTTAGACGCCGGCATCAAGCTAGGCCAAGGCCGGAGCGTAAGCCGAAGCGAAGCGACGCTTACGCGGAGGCGGACTGATGCGACGCGCGCACGCGAAGCCTGCGTGCGCCGCACGGAAGAGAACAACCGCCCTACCGACGTAGAGCGCGCGGGCTTGGCCCGCGCGCGTTCACCGCGAAGCGGCGTCCCTCTATCGGTCTGCTGCTTGCAGCAGACCGGCTTTAGACGCAGGCATCAAGCTACGGCCAAAGACGGAGCGTAAGCCAAAGCGAAGCGACGCTTACGCGGAGGCGGACTGATGCGACGCACGCACGCGAAGCCTGCGTGCGCCGCACGGTAGGGAACAATCGCCTCCCGACGTAGAGCGCGCGGGCTTGGCCCGCGCGCGTTCACCGCGAAGCGGCGTCCCTCTATCGGTCTGCTGCTTGCAGCAGACCGAGGCACATCTCGTCGGTCGTGCCTTCGCCCCACAGCACGTAACGCGGCTTCAGGAGCTTGCCGTTCACGAGCGGCTGCTTGATCGCCGAGTTGTCGAACGTGCAGCTGACGTGGATCACGTCGCCGACGTTCGCGTCCACCGGCTTCGCGAGGTAGTACGCGTCCTGCCAATGGAAGTTCCAGCGCGGGATGTGCAGCAACGTCTTCCCGTTCAGCTCGACGCGGATGTCGACTCCGCGCGTGTGCATGTGACCGGCGACGCCGTAGATGCGCAGCGGGCGAGTGACGCGCCGGTCGCACGACGTGCCGAGCGACTTCACGCTCGCCGGTGCCTGCGGATAGTCGGCGAGCGACTTCCCGCAGATGAACAGCAGGCCGGAAGGAATCAGCGCCGCGTCGTAGCCGTACTTCTTGACCTCCTGCTGCACGGCGACGTCGCGCGAGCACAGCGTGGTGTGCACCGTTCGCGGGCACGGCAGCTCGACGGGCGCGGGGACGAGGATCGTGTTGAGCGGCGTCAGCTTCGTCGTCGCCGCGGGGGCGAAGCGGATGATCGCGCGCGAGCGATCCGGTCTCGCCGGGTGGATGAGGTTGTAGTGCACCTGCATCACGATTGCGGCGCCCGCGTGCACCAGCACGCCGGTTCCCTGCGGCAGATCGTTGGTGGTGTGACCCGGCACCCATGCGCTGATCCACGGCGGCACTCCTAGCCGGTCGACGTCGGCGGAGCTCGCTGTCGGGTGCGTCTCGGACAAGCCGGGGCCGCCGAAGCACGTCCACCCGTTGCCGCCCGACGCGTCGTTGAGGTGCCGTGCCTCCGTCGCGTTCTCGCCGGCCGCCTCGAACAGGATTACGTGGTGGACGATCGTCGGCCGCTGCGGCTTGATCGCTGCGCTCGTGACGTATTCGTCCGTCTTGAGGTGCGGCTCGAGCAGGAAGCAGTGGTAGTCGTCGAGGCCGCCGACCGCGGCCTTCGGCATGTATGCCCGCGCCGGAGTCAGCGTCATCGTCGTCCCCGGCGCCCGGCTCGTCGCACCGATCGGCTTCACGGTGCCGCCGGCCCCGATGCGGGCTCCGTCCTGCACCCACTGCGCGAGCAATTGCCTCTCCGCCGGCGTCAGGATGCGGCGCGCCTGACCGAGGTATTCGGGCGAGTCGTGGCCCGGCATCCACGGCGGCATCCGGCCGAGCTTCGTCATCACGAGGATCCCGTTGGCGTGGGCCTTCGCGGACTGCGCGGACAGGAGGGAGAAAGGCGCGATCCCGCCCGGCGCGTGGCAGCCCGCGCACTTCTCGGCGAAGATCGGCGCCACCTTCGACCACGTTGGAGCCGCTGCGTGTGTCGAGACGCTGGTGCTCGAGCCGCCCGAACCGCCGGCGGCGATCGTCGTCACCGCGATCGCCACGATGGCGGCAGTGGCAAGCGCGAGAGCGAGCCTCCTCCGCGTCACGGGCCAAGGCTAGCGCGCGCCGCGGCTCGGGCTAACCTATGTGGCCGTGAAGAAGCTGGGGGTCGTAGCCGCCGCCGTGGCGGCGCTAGCGCTGGTCGGCGGGCGGGGAGCGCCTGCCGAACGGCTGCAGGCGGATTGCAACGTCATCAGCGGGAACCCGGCGTGGCTCGACTTCGCCGACGGCTCGGTGCCGTTCTGGAAAGTGTTTGCGAAGCCCGGAATCACGGCGCTCGCGTCGAACCTCATCTACCCGCCGAAGCTGCGGGCCGCCGGCGCAAAGACGGCGTACTTCGACCTCTACCTGAACCGACGCAACGGGACCCCGAGCGCGCCGGCCGATCCGGCGACGATCGTCGACAAGGCGAACAAGCTCTACGAGTACGCGGCGCAGTCGATGGACTGCTCGAATCCCGTCATCGCCGAGAACGAGCTGTTCGGCTCGTGGCTCGCCGTGCCCTGGTCGGCGACGAACGCGCAGTATCGCGCGAACGTCCTGCTGTTCCTGCAGACGCTTCGCCAGCGCGGCGCGCAACCGTGGCTGCTCGTCAATGCCGCCCCGTACACGGTCGGGACTGCCGGCGATTGGTGGCGGCAGGTCGCCGATGTCGCCGGCATCGTGCGCGAGGTCTACTTCCCGGCGCCGCTGATCTGGAAGCGCGGGCCGGTCTACGGAAACCGCACGCTGCGCCAGTCGTTCCGGAACGGAATCCTCGACTTCACGAAGATCGGCATCCCCGTCTCGAAGCTCGGGCTGTTTCTCGGGTTCCAGACGACCAAGGGGACCGGTGGGCGTGAAGGGCTGGCGCTCAAACCGTGGCTCCAGACAGTGAAGTGGCAGGCGCTGTCGGCGCGGTACGTGGCGCGCGAGATGAAGGTCAGCTCACTCTGGTCATGGGGCTGGGCGGAGTGGACGACGACGCCGGGCGAGCACGACCCGGCGAAGCCGAGGGCCGCCTGCGTCTACCTGTGGACGCGCGACGCGACGCTCTGCAACGGGCCCGCGGCCGCCGGGAAGGGGTTCAACCGGTCGCGGACGGAGGGCCAGCTGATCATCCCCTCGGGGCTGCGCTGCCAGATCGGCAGGGCCGCCGTGCGCTGGTCGGCGATCAACCCGATTCTCAAGCTGACGGGTGACCCAGAGCTCGCGTTCTCGAACGCCTTCGCGCGGGCGGTTGAGCAACATGCCGCGCCCGTCTCGTCCGCCGACATCCTCGCGGCGGAGCGGTCGCTCGTCGCCGCGCGCTTCGGCGGGTCAGGCGCGGCGTACAGGTCGGCGATCGCGCAGGCGCACACGAGCGTGTCGGTGGCGCGCAGCATCATCGGCGACGAGCTGCGCCGCGCGCGCATCGAGTCCAAGTTCCGCGTCGGCGGCCCGAGTGCGTCGGAGATCGCCGACTACCGCGCCAACTACGGAGAGCTCCAGGTGCGCCTCGTCGAGACGAAGACTCCCGCGCCGTGGCTCGGCGCGCGCCGCGGGTACGCGCTCGCGTCGACGGCGCCGCCGCAGCTGATGGGCCTCGCTTCCGGCCGCTGGGCGTCGGTGTGGTCGCCGCTCGGGCGCGTGCAGGTGCGACCACTCGGCGCGCCGAAGACGCTTGCGTCACTCCCGCTCGGGAGCGTCCGTGGCGCGATCCGCAGCGCGCTGATCGAGCAGGAGCGCGAGGATCATTTCGCGGCCTGGCTCACGGCGGCACAGAAGGCTGCCTTCCCGGAGGCGACGTGCTGGCGCGACCAGTTCCCCGAGCTCGGCGAAGTCGACCTGACGAACTACCTGCCGTTTCTCGCGCTGACCCAATAGGTCCGAGGGGGAACCCATGGTTCCCCCTCGAGCCCCCTCCTTCTCCGATGTGGTGAATCCGGCGGCTCGAGGCTACGGCGAGACGCGGTCTCGCCTTTGCCGGCGACTGGCTTTCGCCCTAGCTGGCCGTGAGCCCGGCGTTGGTGGCAGTGCGCGTCGTGGTGCGACGCATCCCGACGCGCATGAGTCCGCCTCCCGCTAAGACCGCTTCGCGTGTCTTAGCGTCCGGCTCTGGCCGATTGCCGGGCGGATTGCAGCTAGGCGGTAGCGCGCAGCAGGAAGCCCGAGTTGCCTGGGCGGAGCTCGACACTCGAGAAGTCGGCGAACAGCTGGTTCAGCCGGTCGCGCGTGTAGTTGAAGATCGGGCAGTTGTTGATGACCTCGTAGCGCAGCTTCCGGATCGGGCCTTTCGTCCACGTCCAGCGCGGGAAGCTCGCCACGACCGACCCGCCCGGCGCGACCAGCTCGCGCATGCGGCGGACGTGGGCCGGCGCGTCCTCGATGTAGTCGAAGTAGCCGAGCGCCAGGATGACGTCGTACGAGCCGGGGATCGCCGTCCGCAGGAAATCGCCCTGGATCAGCGTCACCTTCTCGCCGTCGAACCGCTCGAGACGCTGCTTCGCCAGCTCGAGCATCGAGTCGGAGAGGTCGACGTCGACGTAGCGCGACGCGCCGTGATCGAGCGTCAGCTCGCCGATGCGGGCCGAGCCCCCGCCGACGTCGAGAACGCGAGGGTTGTCGTAGCCGTCGACGACCTCGAGCGCGAACTCGCGGCGGTTGAACAGGCCGGGGCGGAGCGTGCGCTGGAGCGCGTGCTCCTCGTCGTACAGGTGGTCAAACGAGAACGCCTTCCGGCGAAAGTGCTCGCGTACGCGTCCCGTGGAGTCGGTCGATGTCGCCATAGGCCTGATGGTACGAGACGAGCCGGTGTATCTGCGCGACCTGCCGCAGCCGGTGCTCGACGGCGTCGCGCCGGAAGTTCCGCCAGGTGACGATCTTCGTCGCGCTCAGCCGCTGCTTCGAGCTCGCGCCCCGCGGCAGCTCCGCACGCAGCGCGGGACCGAACTCGTACGGATGGAAGTAGAGGACCGCGAGCTCCTGCAGGTGCCGCGGCGGCAGCACCCGCCAGTACGCGCCGCCGCCGGCGACGGGCAGCTCCCAGAGGTCACCGAGCCTGTACGGCTCGGACGGGATGTCGCCGAGCCGGTCGGGGATGCGCGGCGAGTCGTACTGGCTCGAGTCGTAGCGGAAGCCGGCCTCGAGGAGCACGTCGTACGCCCACGGGGTGCGCCGGTTGATCGAGAACGCCGGCGCGCGATACGCGAGCGGCCGCTGGCCCGCCGCGTCGGTGATGACTTGCACCGACTGCTCGAGGTCCGCGCGGAACTGCTCGGGCGTCTGCTCGTACACGCGCGCGTGCGCGTAGCCGTGCGACGCGGGCTCGTGGCCACGGCGGACGATCTCCGCGACGAGCTCCCGATGTTGCTCGACGGTCATGCCGAGCAGGAAGAACGTCGCCTTCGCGCCGAGCTCGTCGAGCAGGTCGAGCAGGTGGGCCGTCTGCCGCTCGAGCGCGGCGTGCGGCCGGTCCCAGTCCGCGAAGCCGAGGCGCCGGTGGACCAGCTGGTGCCAGTCCTCGAAGTCGATCGACAGCAGCAGCACGCCGCGAATCTAAAGGCTGGGGTCAGACCCCTCCGCGGTCAGATCCGCCGCCGGCCGCGACCACGCGGCCCTTCCCTCCCTGCTTCGCCCGGTACAACGCGTCGTCCGCCCGCTTGAAGAACGTGATCGGGTCGTCCTCGGCCCGCAGCTCGGCGACTCCCGCGGAGAGGAACAGCGTCCCCGCCTGCCCGAGCGGGCGCGACGAGACGGCGTGGAGGATCCGGCGGTAGAGCTGCTCGGCGTCCGCCAGCGACGACTCCGGCAGGATCATCGCGAATTCGTCGCCGCCGACGCGGCACGCGATGTCGGACGCCCGCACGACGCTGCGCACGCGCTCGGCCGCCTCGGCCAGGGCGTCGTCGCCGGCGAGGTGGCCGACGCGGTCGTTGACCTCCTTGAAGTTGTCGAGATCGAAGACGATCAGCGCGAGCTTCCGCTCGTAGCGATGCGCTCGCGCGGACTCGCGCCCGAGCGTGTCGTGGAAGAAACGGCGGTTGTGCAGGCCCGTGAGGCTGTCGAGGTCGGCGAGCTGCCGTGCCTCGCGGAATAGGCGCGCGTTCTCGATCGCCGGCGCGGCATGAACCGCGAGCGTCTCGAGCTCGCGGACGTCGTCGTCGTCGAACTCGTGCGAGGGCGAGCGCGTGAAGACGGTCAGATAGCCGAGCGTGTCCGTGGCGCCTGGGAGCGGGACCGCGAGCCCGGCGTGGATGACGGGGCTGCCGTTGTCGTGCGCCTCCACCTCGAGCTGCGGGTACGTGTACGACATCGAAATCGACCGAGCCGGCCGGCCGTCCGGCGGGCCGGCGATCGCGTGTCGCTCCGCCTCCTCGACCGACAGGCCGAGTGTGGCCACGAGGGGCTTGCCGCTCTTCGCATCGGGGAGCAGCACGAGCGCCGCGTCCGCCCCTTCGAGCGCACCCGCGGCCTCCAGCGCCCGCGAGAGCACCTCGTCGAGGTCGATCGAGCCCGCGAGCTCCCCGAAGATGCGACTCCAGCGGCCTTCCTCGTCCGCGCGCGCGAGCGCGCCGGCGAGCTGTCGCCCGAGCTCATCCATCCGGGCGTTGAGGGTCTCGAGCGTCTCGGCCAT
Organism: uncultured Actinomycetes bacterium; assembly: GCA_963833655.1. Taxonomy (GTDB): domain Bacteria; phylum Actinomycetota; class Thermoleophilia; order Gaiellales; family Gaiellaceae; genus 3-1-20CM-4-69-9. Next base: position 45,884 of record CAWHYL010000003.1, read on the forward strand.
TCGCTCGTCCTTCTTCCGTTCGGAACGCCGCCGCACGACGAGCATGGCCAGGAGAAGCACCACGAGGGCGCCCAAACCCACGCAGATCCCGGTCAGAAACGTCGTCATGGCCGCCGCGCAGGGAAATGTGTCCCCACCGACTGACTGTAGTGGCGCTCTGTTCGGATCACTAGCATTTGTAAACGAGAAAACCGCCGGTCCCGGAGCGGGTCGGAACACCGGGAAACCCTCTTCGGATGCGGGTTTTCGCGTTTGCGGCGCCACCCGAGGTTCGCTACCATGCCTCCTCCGGTTGGCAGGGCCAGCGGCCCGGCCGACCGTTGTTGTGTGAAGAGGGACAAACCGGAGGTTCAGTGCCGACCGTCAACCAGCTCGTCCGCAAGGGCCGCGTCACCGCCAAGGCGAAGGTGAAGACCCCTGCGCTCGCCGGCGCACCGCAGAAGCGGGGCGTCTGCACACGTGTGATGACGCAGACTCCGAGGAAGCCGAACTCGGCTCTCCGCAAGGTCGCCCGCGTGCGGCTGACGAACGGCGCCGAGGTCGGCGCCTACATCCCCGGCGAAGGCCACAACCTCCAGGAGCACTCGGTCGTCCTGATCCGAGGCGGCTCCACGAAGGACCTGCCGGGCTACCGGTACAAGGTCATCCGCGCAGCTCTCGACACCGCCGGCGTGTCCGACCGCAAGCAGGGCCGTTCGAAGTACGGCGCCAAGCGAGGCTCGTAATGCCGCGCCGCGCAGAAGTTTCGGCCCGGCCGATCGCGCCGGACGCCGTGTACAACTCGGCGCTCGTCACGCAGGTGATCAACAAGGTGATGACGTGCGGGAAGAAGTCGACCGCGGAGCAGATCGTCTACGACGCGCTGACGCGCATCGGCGAGAAGACGGGCAAGCCGCCGGTCGAGGTGCTGGAGCAGGCCGTGAAGACGGTCACACCGGTGCTCGAGGTCAAGAGCCGCCGCGTCGGCGGCGCGAACTACCAGGTTCCCGTCGAGGTGCCGCAGCGCCGGGCCCGGACGCTCGCCGTCCGCTGGCTCGTGGACTACGCGCGCGACCGCCGCGAGAAGGGGATGGTCGACAAGCTTTCGAACGAGATCCTCGATGCCCTCAACCAGCAGGGCGGCGCGTTCAAGCGCAAGGACGACGTCTATCGCATGGCGCAGGCCAACAAGGCCTTCGCCCACTACAGGTGGTAATCGAACATGGCAGTTGACACGAAGAGCCAGGTCGCGCTCGAGCGCGTCCGCAACATCGGGATCATGGCCCACATCGACGCGGGCAAGACCACGACGACCGAGCGGATCCTCTACTACACGGGCCGCACCCACAAGATGGGCGAGGTCCACGAGGGCGCGGCGACGATGGACTGGATGGCGCAGGAGCAGGAGCGCGGCATCACGATCACGTCTGCTGCGACGACGGCGTTCTGGCGCGATTTCCGCATCAACATCATCGATACGCCCGGGCACGTGGACTTCACCGTCGAGGTGGAGCGGAGCCTGCGCGTTCTCGACGGCGCGATCGCCGTCTTCGACGCCGTGGCAGGCGTCCAGCCGCAGTCCGAGACGGTCTGGCGGCAGGCCGAGCGCTACCGCGTTCCGAGGATCGCCTTCATCAACAAGATGGACCGCACCGGCGCGGACTTCTTCGCCGCCGTGCAGTCGATGGTCGACCGGCTCGGCGCGCACCCCGTTCCCGTCCAGCTGCCGATCGGCCAGGAGGAGCACTTCCGCGGCGTCGTCGACCTCGTCGAGATGCGCGGCATCGTCTACGAGGACGACCTCGGGCAGAAGTTCGAGACGATCGAGATCCCACCGGAGCTCGCGGAGCAGGCGCAGGAGTACCACCACCAGCTGATCGACTCGATCGCCGAGTTCGACGACGAGCTGACCGAGACGTACCTGCTCGACGAGGAGTCGGTGACGACCGAGATGATCCGCCACGCGCTCCGCAAGGGCACGCTCGAGAACAAGATCACGCCGGTCCTGCTCGGCTCTGCGTTCAAGAACAAGGGCGTGCAGCCGCTGCTCGACGCCGTCATCGACTACCTGCCGAGCCCGCTCGACGTGCCGCCGGTGCACGGCATCGACCCACGCACGGAGAACGAGCTCTCGCGCAAGCCGGCGATGGACGAGCCCTTCTCGGCGCTCGCGTTCAAGGTCATGTCGGACCCGTACGTCGGCAAGCTGACGTACTTCCGCGTGTACTCGGGGAAGGTCAAGGCCGGCGAGCGCGTGCTGAACACGACGACCGGCAAGACCGAGCGGATCGGCCGCATCCTGCAGATGCACGCGAACCACCGCGAGGAGCGCGACGAGATCGGGGCGGGCGAGATCGCTGCCGGCGTCGGCCTCAAGGACACGACGACCGGCGACACGCTCGCGACCGACACGGCGCCGATCAAGCTCGAGTCGATGACGTTCCCGGACCCGGTCATCTCCGTGGCCGTGGAGCCGAAATCGAAGGCCGACCAGGACAAGCTCGGCGCCGGGCTGCAGCGCCTGGCGGAAGAGGACCCGACGTTCCGCGTCCGCACCGACGACGAGACCGGCCAGACGCTGATCGCCGGCATGGGCGAGCTGCACCTGGAGATCATCGTCGACCGCCTCAAGCGCGAGTTCAACGTCGACGCCAACGTCGGCCGTCCGCAGGTCGCGTACCGCGAGACGATCGGCAAGCCGGTCGAGAAGATCCAAGGGAGATTCGTCCGCCAGACCGGCGGCCGCGGCCAGTACGGCCACGCCGTCATCAACGCTGCGCCGCTGGAGCCGGGCGAGGGCTACGAGTTCGTCGACAAGATCGTCGGCGGCAGGATTCCGAGGGAGTACATCCCGTCCATCGACCTGGGCATCCAGGAGGCGATGGAGTCCGGGGTGCTCGCCGGGTACCCGGTCGTCGACCTCCGCGTTGAGCTCGTCGACGGCTCGTACCACGACGTCGACTCGAGCGAGATCGCCTTCAAGGTCGCCGGCTCGATGGCGTTCAAGGAAGCGATGAAGCGGGCGAAGCCCAAGCTGCTCGAGCCGGTCATGGCCGTCGAGGTGATCACGCCGGAGGACTACCTCGGCGACGTGATGGGGAACCTCAACTCGCGCCGCGGCCGCGTCGAGAGCCTCGAGCCCGTCGGCAACGCGCAGGTGATCAAGGCTGTGGTGCCGCTGGCGGAGATGTTCGGCTACGCCACCGACCTGCGCTCGATGACTCAGGGCCGGGCGGAGTTCACGATGCAGTTCGAGCGTTACGAAGAAGTTCCGCAATCGATCGCCACCGAGCTGGTCTCGAGCGAGTCGTAAGTCAAGGAAGGAGAGGCATGGCAAAGCAGAAGTTCGAGCGCACAAAGCCGCACCTCAACGTCGGCACCATCGGTCATATCGACCATGGCAAGACCACGCTGACCGCGGCGATCACGAAGGTGCTCGCAGAGAAGGTCGGCGGCACGACCGCAGTCCGGTCGTTCGAGTCGATCGACAACGCGCCAGAGGAGAAGGCGCGAGGCATCACGATCAATACCTCGCACGTCGAGTACGAGACGGAGAACCGTCACTACGCGCACGTCGACTGCCCGGGGCACGCCGACTACATCAAGAACATGATCACGGGTGCCGCGCAGATGGACGGCGCGATCCTCGTCGTGTCCGCGGCGGACGGTCCGATGCCGCAGACGCGCGAGCACATCCTGCTCGCGCGCCAGGTCGAGGTCCCGTCGATCGTCGTGGCGCTGAACAAGGCCGACATGGTCGACGACCCCGAGCTGCTCGAGCTCGTCGAGCTCGAGGTCCGCGAGCTGCTCTCGCGTTACGAGTTCCCCGGCGACGACATCCCCGTCGTGCACGTCTCGGCGCTGAAGGCGCTCGAGGGCGACAGCGAGTGGGTCCCGAAGATCGTCGAGCTGATGGAGGCCGTCGACTCGTACATCCCCGAGCCGACGCGCGACGTCGACAAGGCGTTCCTGATGCCGATCGAGGACGTGTTCACGATCACCGGCCGCGGCACCGTCGTGACTGGCCGCATCGAGCAGGGTCAGATCAAGTCGGGCGACGAGGTCGAGATCGTCGGGATCCATCCGGAGACCGAGAAGACCGTCGTCACCGGGCTCGAGATGTTCCAGAAGACGCTCGACTTCGCCCAGGCCGGCGACAACGCGGGTGCGCTCCTCCGCGGCATCAAGCGCGAGGAGATCGAGCGCGGCCAGGTGCTTGCGAAGCCCGGCTCGATCACGCCGCACACGCACTTCAAGGCCGAGGTGTACGTGCTCTCGAAGGACGAGGGCGGCCGCCACACGCCGTTCTTCAACAACTACCGCCCGCAGTTCTACTTCCGCACGACGGACGTGACGGGCGCGATCAAGCTTCCGGAGGGCCAGGAGATGGTCATGCCGGGCGACAACACGAACATGGAGGTCGAGCTGATCCAGCCGATCGCCATGGATCAGGGTCTGCGCTTCGCCGTCCGCGAGGGCGGCCGCACCGTCGGTGCGGGCGTGGTCACCGAGATCATCAAGTAGTAGGGGCGCCGGTTCGCCATGGCACAGAAGATCCGAATCCGACTCAAGGGCTACGACCATCAGCAGCTCGACAAGTCGGCACAGTCGATCGTCGAGACGGCACAGCGAACCGGCGCCACCATCACCGGTCCGGTGCCGCTGCCCACCGAGAAGAACGTGTACTGCGTGATCCGGTCGCCGTTCAAGGACAAGGACTCGCGCGAGCACTTCGAGGTCCGCACGCACAAGCGGCTCATCGACATCCACTCGCCGACGCCGAAGACGGTCGACTCGCTGATGCGGCTCGACCTGCCGGCGGGAGTGGACATCGAGATCAAGCTATGACGGCCCTACCGGCAAGATTCGGCGGCGCCTGGCCAGCGTGCACGCGGCGCGCTGCCGCGTCCTTCCACCAATCTCACCGGCAGGACCGTCCGTGAAAGGCATCGTCGGCAAGAAGCTGGGCATGACGCGCGTCTTCGATGCGGAGACGGGCGTCGTCACTCCGGTCACCGTGATCGAGGCCGCGCCGTGTCCCGTCGTGCAGGTGAAGACCGCCGACGCCGACGGCTACGACGCGGTGCAGATCGCCTACGACGAGGTGGCCGAGCGCAAGGTGACGAAGGCCGCCGTCGGGCACCTGAAGAAGAACAACGTCGAGGGTGTCTACCGGCGGCTGCTCGAGCTGCGCGGACAGAGCGAGCTGGTCGTCGGCGAGAACGTCACCGTCGAGGCGTTCGAGCCGGGCGAGAAGATCAAGGTCACGGGCGTCTCGCACGGCAAGGGCTTCGCCGGCACGATCAAGCGGCACAACTTCCACCGCGGCCCGAAGACGCACGGCTCGCACAACATCCGCAAGCCGGGGTCGATCGGCGCGTCGGCGACGCCGTCGCGCGTGTTCAAGGGCATCAAGATGGCGGGCCGTCTCGGCGGCAAGCGCGTGACGCAGCTAGGCCTCGTCGTGCACGACGTCGACCCCGAGCGCAACCTGCTGCTCGTCAAGGGTGCGGTACCGGGGCCGAAGAACGCGTTCGTCGAAGTGCGGGAGGTGGGTCGCTAGTGGCCGCTCCGAAGGCGCCGCTGCTCGGCGCATCCGCGAAGAAGGACGTGGCGCTCGAGGAGGCGATCTTCGGCGCCGAGGTGAAGCCGCACGTGGTGCACGAGACGGTGCGCGCCGAGCTGAACGCGGACCGGCGCGGGACACGTGCCGCGAAGAGCCGCGGGCTGGTCGCCGGCGGCCGCTCGAAGCCTTGGCGCCAGAAGGGAACCGGTCGCGCCCGGGCAGGGACGACGCGGGCGCCGCACTGGACCGGCGGCGGCGTCGCCTTCGCGCCGACCCCGCGCACGTTCGAGGTCAAGGTCAACCGCAAGGCGCGCCGCAGCGCTCTCCGTTCCATCCTTTCGGATCACGCGGCGAACGGCACGCTCGGCGTCCTCGACAGCTCCGGTTTCTCGGAGCCGTCGACGAAGAGGGCGGTCGAGCTGCTCGGCTCGTGGGGCAAGGAGCTGCCGCTCGTCGTCGTCGCGGGCGACGAGGAGGGGAACGTCAGCAAGTCGTTCCGCAACCTCGAGCGTGCCGTCGTCGTGACGCCCGCGGAGCTCGAGGTCGCGGCGCTCGTGTGGGCGAGCTCCGTCCTCGTGACGCAGGACGCGCTCGAGGCGGTCCAGGGGAGGGCCACGTGAGCCTGCATCCGAACGAAGTGCTGCTCGCCCCGGTCGTTTCGGAGAAGAGCTACGCGCAGATCGAGGACAACAACACCTACTCGTTCCGCATCCACCCGGACGCGCACAAGACACAGGTTCGCCAGGCCGTCGAGGAGCTGTTCGAGGTCAAGGTGCTGGGCGTGAACATCGCGAAGGTGCAGTCGAAGCCGAAGCGCCGCGGCCTGCACAAGGGCACGAAGCCCGGCTGGAAGAAGGCGCTCGTCCAGCTGCAGGCCGGCGACACGATCGAGATCTTCGGAGGGGCGCACACCTGATGCCGATCCGCCGCTACAAGCCGACCTCGGCCGGCCGCCGTTTCATGACCGTCTCGACGTTCGAGGAGGTCACGAAGTCGAAGCCGGACAAGGCGCTCACCGAGAAGCTGACCAAGAAGGGCGGCCGCAACAACACCGGCCGCATCACGACCCGCCACCAGGGCGGCGGGCACAAGCGCCGCTACCGCGTGATCGACTTCAAGCGCCGGAAGGACAGCGTGCCGGCGAAGGTCGCCGCGATCGAGTACGACCCGAACCGCTCGGCGCGCATCGCGCTGCTGCACTACGCCGACGGCGCGAAGAGCTACATCCTCGCTCCGGCGCGGCTCCGCGTCGGCGCGACCGTCGAGTCCGGGCCCCAGGCCGATATCCGGCCGGGCAACGCGCTGCCGCTCGAGAACATCCCGACGGGAACGCTCGTCCACAATGTCGAGCTCAAGCCGGGCAAGGGCGGCCAGCTGGCGCGCAGCGCCGGCTCCGGCGTCCAGCTGGTGGCGAAGGACGACGGCTATGGCGTCCTCCGGCTCCCCTCCGGCGAGATGCGCCGCGTGCCGCTAACCTGCCGCGCGACGGTCGGACAGGTCGGCAACGTCGACCACGAGAACGTCACCGGCGGCAAGGCGGGCCGCTCGCGCTGGCAGGGCAAGCGCCCGACCGTGCGCGGCTCGGCGATGAACCCCGTCGACCACCCCCACGGCGGCGGCGAAGGCAAGTCGAAAGGCGGGCGCCATCCCGTCACTCCGTGGGGCGTGCCGACGCTCGGCAAGCGCACACGCCGCAAGCACAAGGAATCCGACAAGTTGGTCGTGCGAGCACGACGAAGAGGCAAGGAAAAACGATGAAAATGCTACGCATTTTCATCGTGGCGGAGTTTCACCCATCGCTCCGCTCGGGTGAATCGAAAGGAAGAGCATGAGTCGCAGCAGCAAGAAAGGACCTTTCGTCGAGGAGCGGCTGATGAGCCGCATCGAGGCGATGAACGAAAGGAACGAGAAGCGGATGATCCGTACCTGGTCGCGCACGTCGACCGTGTTCCCCGAGATGGTCGGGCACACGATCGCGGTGCACGACGGGCGCAAGCACGTCCCCGTGTTCGTCTCGGAGCAGATGGTCGGCCACAAGCTCGGCGAATTCGCGCCGACGCGCACCTTCCGCGCGCACTCCGGCGACCGTAAGACCGAGGTGAAGAGGAAGACCTGATGCGCGCGCAGGCGAAATACGTCCGCATGTCCCCGCGGAAGGCGCGCCTCGTGGCGCAGCACATCCGCGGACGAAGCGTGCCCGAGGCGCGCGCAGTCCTCGCCTTCACCGCGCGCGAGGCGGCCGACGAGCTGCAGAAGGTGCTGCAGTCGGCAGTCTCGAACGCCGAGGCGAATCACGGGATCCCGGAGGACCGTCTGTACATCGAGCACGCGTACGTGGACGGCGGCCCGGTGATGAAGCGCTGGCGCGCACGTGCGCGCGGTCGCGTCGCTCGCATTCGGAAGCGCACCTGCCATATCACGGTCAAGCTCGCCGAGCGCCCCGACGGGGCAGCGCCGGTCGCTGAGAAGGGGGAGACAGAGGCTTAATGGGTCAGAAAGTTCATCCCGGCGGGATGCGCGTCGGCGTCATCCACGACTGGAAGTCGAACTGGTACACGGGCAAGAAGGAGTTCCCGCAGTACCTGATCGAGGACATCAAGATTCGCGACCACATCACGAACAAGCTCTCGCACGCGGGCCTGTCGGACATCCTGATCCGCAAGGACAAGCAGCGGATCACCGTCGACATCTACACCGCGCGCCCCGGCATCGTGATCGGCAAGTCGGGCGTCGAGGTCGACGCGCTGCGCAAAGAGCTGCACGCGATCACCAAGAAGAACGTCCACATCAACATCAACGAGATCAAGCGTCCCGAGCTCGACGCGAAGCTCGTCGCGCAGTCGATCGCGGAGCAGCTGCAGAACCGCGTCAGCTTCCGCCGTGCGATGAAGCGCGCGCTCGCGTCCGGCATCCGCTCGGGCGCGAAGGGCGTGCGCATCCAGTGCGGGGGCCGGCTCGGCGGCACGGAGATGAGCCGCTCGGAGGCGTACTCCGAGGGCCGGGTGCCGCTGCACACGATCCGCGCCGACATCGACTACGGGTTCGTCGAGGCGAAGACGACCTTCGGCCGGATCGGCGTGAAGGTCTGGATCAACAAGGGCGAGATCATGCCCGAGGGCTACGGCGGCCTCGACACCGAAAAGGACGTCCGGCTCGGCGAGCAGGACCAGGCTCGCCGCCGGCGCGCGAACGTCGAAGGTCTCGGCGCGTCCCGCGAGAGCGGGCGCGACCGGCAGCGCGACCGCGAGGGCCTCGGCCCGGTGCGTCCCGGCCGGCGTGGCCGGGGCGGGGGCCGTGGCGGTGGCCCGCGGCCGGGCGGCCGCGGCGCTCCGCGCGATCGCTCCCGCGGGCAGGACAACGTCGAGCGGCCGCGCACGGACCAGCAGGGTCAGTCCGCCGAGGGGCGCGAGCAGCCTGTGATCGAGCCGGAGGTCGCAACGACGCCGCCGCCGGTCGCCGACGCGCCGGACACGACGACGTCGACGCAGTCGGAGGCGCCCGAGAAGAAGGAGAAGAGCGAGGACGCCGCCAAGACGGAGCGCCGTCGTCAGAAGAAGGAGGGCAGTAGCTAGTGCTCCTGCCCAAGAAGACGAAGTTCCGCAAGTACCAGCGAGGCCGCCGGCGCGGCTACGCCAAGGGCCAGACGACCGTGCAGTTCGGCGACTTCGGCCTGAAGGCCCTCGAGGCCGGCTGGATCACGAACCGCCAGATTGAGGCTGCCCGAATCGCGATGACGCGCAAGATCAAGCGCGGCGGCAAAGTCTGGATCAACGTCTTCCCCGACAAGCCGACGACGCAGAAGCCGGCCGAGACGCGGATGGGCTCGGGGAAGGGCTCGCCCGAGCACTGGGTCGCGGTGATCAAGCCGGGCCGCGTCATGTTCGAGCTCGCCGGGGTGCCGGAGCCGCTCGCGAAGGAAGCGCTGCGCCTCGCCGGGACGAAGCTGTCCCTGAAGACGAAGTTCGTGAAGCGGGAGGCGGATCTCTTTGAAAGCTAGGGACCTGAGGGACATGACCGACGACGAGCTCGCGGACGCGTTGGCCGACCGGCGGCAGGAGCTGTTCAACCTGCGCTTCCAGTCGGCGACGGGCGCCCTCGAGAACAGCGCCCGCCTGCAGCTGGCGAAGCGCGAGATCGCGCGCATCCTGACGGTACGCACTGAACGAGAGGCGGCACAGAGCTAGTGGCTGAAGAAGAACAGAACCAGGAAGAGACGACCGAGGAGCCGCAGGCCGACGAGGCGGCCGCCGAGGCCGCTGCGCCCGAGGCGCAGTCCGTCGACGAGGCTCCCGCGGACGAGGCTCCGGCGGGCGAGGCTCCCGCGGACGAGGCTCCGGCGGACGAGGCTCCGGCCGAAGCGGCTGCAGAGGCCGAGGCTGCCGCGGATCTCGCGGTCGAGGAGAAGAAGAAGCGCAACCGTCTTCCGCGCGGGCAGCGCCACACGCACTCGAAGCCGAAGCGCGAGCGGCCGGCCGAGCGCAAGCCGATCGTCCGCACGGCGAAACCGGAGTCCGACCGCGGCCGCCGGCAAGAGCGCCGCGGCGTCGTCGTCTCGAACGCGATGGACAAGACGATCGTCGTCAAGGTCGACACGATCAAGGCGCACCCGCGCTACAAGAAGGTCGTCCGCCGCAGCGTCAAGTTCCACGCCCACGACGAGGGGAACAGCGCGAACATCGGCGACGTCGTCCGCATCGTCGAGACGCGCCCGCTCTCCAAGACGAAGCACTGGAAGCTCGCGGAGATCGTGGAGGCCGCCAGGTGATCCAGCAGGAGTCGAGACTGCGCGTAGCCGACAACACCGGCGCCCGCGAGCTCCTGTGCATCCGCGTGAAGGGCGGGTCGCACCGCCGCTACGCGCGCGTCGGCGACATCATCGTCGGCACGGTCAAGCAGGCGTCGCCGCAGGGCGCCGTCAAGAAAGGCGAGGTCGTGCAGGCCGTCGTCGTCCGCACGCGCAAGCCGTTCGGGCGGGACGACGGCACGACGATCGCCTTCGACGAGAACGCGGCCGTGCTCATCGACAACCAGCGCAATCCGCGCGGCACCCGCATCTTCGGGCCGGTCGCGCGCGAGCTGCGCGAGAAGAACTTCATGAAAATCGTCTCACTAGCGCCGGAGGTGCTTTGACGTGGCGCACACCATGAGAGTCCGCAAGGGCGACCTCGTCCATATCTTGAGCGGCAAGGACCGCGGCAAGCAGGGCCGCGTCATCGACGCGCGCCCGAAGGACAAGAAGGTCGTCGTCGAGAACCTGAACCTCGTCAAGCGGCACACCAAGCCGCGGCCGATCCAGAACGCGAGCCGGATGGGCACGGCCGGCATGACGCCCGGCGGCGTCATCGACAAGCCGGCGCCGCTGCACGTCGGCAACGTGATGGTCGTCTGTCCCGTGTGCAACAGGCCGACGCGCGTCGGCATGAAGGAGAAGGCGTCGCACGGCGCCGACGTCAAGGTGCGCGTCTGCAAGCGCGTCGACTGCGGGGAGGAGATCGACCGGTGAGCTCCACCGTCCGCGAAGTCCGCCAGGAAGCGGCCCGGGCGTCGTACGCGCCGCGCCTCAAGGTCCTGTTCGAGCAGGACCTGCGCCCTCGCCTGAAGGACGAGCTCGGAGTCTCCTCGACGATGGATGTTCCGCACATCGAGAAGATCACGCTGAACATGGGCGTCGGCGAGGCGAAGACCGACGCGAAGCAGCTCGACTCCGCGCTCGACGAGCTCAGCACGATCGCCGGCCAGCGCGCGCAGGTTCGCCGCGCTCGGAAGTCGATCGCGCAGTTCAAGATCCGGGAGGGCATGCCGATCGGCGCGAAGGTGACGCTTCGCGGCGCGCGCATGTACGAGTTCCTCGACCGGCTGATCGCGATCGCGCTCCCGCGCATCCGCGACTTCCGCGGGCTCAACCCCAACTCGTTCGACGGCCGCGGGAACTACTCGCTCGGCATTCGCGAACAGATCATCTTTCCGGAGATCAACTACGACGACATCCAGCAGGTTCGCGGGCTGGACGTCGCCATTACGACCTCCGCCAAGACGGACGACCAGGCGCGCGCGTTGCTCCGCGGGCTCGGCATGCCGTTCGCGGCGGACGGAAGGGAGCAGCAGTAACGAATGGCTAAGACTTCACTTCGGATCAAGCAGCAGCGGCCGCAGAAGTTCCGCGTGCGCAATTACTCGCGCTGCAACCGCTGCGGGCGCCCGCGCGCCGTCTTCCGCAAGTTCGGCCTCTGCCGGATCTGCCTGCGGGAGCTCGCGCACCAGGGCGTGATCCCCGGCATGACCAAGTCCAGTTGGTGACGCGATGCTGACCGATCCAGTCGCCGACATGCTCGCCCGCATCCGCAACGCCAACAAGGCGCTGCACGAGAGCGCGGAGATGCCGACCTCCCGCCTGAAGGAGGGCATCGCGCGCATCCTCAAGGAGGAGGGCTACATCTCGGATTTCCACGTCAAGAAGGGCGAGAGCTTCGATACCCTCGTGATCCAGCTGAAGTACGGCCGGAGCCGCGAGCGGATCATCACCGACCTCAAGCGGGTGTCGAAACCGGGCCGCCGTGTCTACGCGGGCAAGGATCGCCTGCCGCGCGTCCTCGGCGGTATGGGCGTCGCGATCATGTCGACGTCGAACGGGCTCGTCACCTCGCGGACGGCGGAGGAGAAAGGCATCGGCGGCGAAGTCGTGTGCTTCGTCTGGTAGCGAGATGAGTCGAATCGGAAAACAGCCCATCGAAGTGCCTGCGAGCGTGAGCGTGTCGCTCTCGCCTGGGCGCGTGATGGTGAACGGCCCCCTCGGCGAGCTGACCCAGAACGTCCCCGCCCGCATGAACATCGAGCAGTCGGACGGCGTCATCACCGTGACGCGACCGACGGAGCGCGGCGACGACCGCGCGCTCCACGGCCTGACGCGCACGCTGATCGCCAACATGGTCGAGGGCGTCACCAAGGGGTTCGAGAAGCGGCTCGAGCTGCAGGGCGTCGGCTATCGCGCCGCGATGCAGGGCTCCGACCTCCGGCTCGACGTCGGCTACTCCCATCCGGTCGTGATCAAGGCGCCGCAGGGCATCAGCTTCGAGGTGCCGACCCAGACGGAGGTCGTCGTCAAGGGCTCGAACAAGCAGCAGGTCGGCCAGATCGCCGCCGAGGTGCGCAAGGTCCGGCCGCCGGAGCCGTACAAGGGCAAGGGCATCCGCTACCACGGCGAGTACGTTCGCCGGAAGGTCGGCAAGCGCGCATGACGACGCTCACCGTCCGTGAGTCGCGTCTGCGCCGCCATCGGCGGGTGCGGGGCAAGGTCGCCGGCACGGCCGAGCGTCCGCGCCTGGTCGTCACGCGCTCGAATCGCGGGATCGTCGCGCAACTGGTCGACGACGCGGACGGGCGCACGCTGGTGTCTGCGAGCTGGCTGCAGTTGAAGTCGTTCCGCGGCAACAAGACCGAGCAGGCGGCCGAGGTCGGGAAGCTGCTCGCGCAGAACGCGAAACTCGAGAACGTCGAGCATGCCGTGTTCGACCGCGGCGGCTACCTCTACCACGGACGCGTCAAGGCGCTGGCTGATGCCGCGCGCGAAGGAGGCCTGAAGTTTTGAGCACCCGTCCCGAGTTCACTCCGGTCGAGCAGAAGGTGATCGAGCGGGAGCAGAGCCGCGAGCTCAAGGAGCGCGTGGTCGAGATCAACCGTGTCGCGAAGGTCGTCAAGGGCGGCCGGCGCTTCTCGTTCACCGCGCTCGTCGTCATCGGCGACGAGGTGGACCGCGTCGGCGTCGGCTACGGCAAGGCGCGGGAGGTGCCGCTGGCGATCACGAAGGCCGTCGAGGATGCGAAGAAGAACCTCTTCACCGTGCCCAAGCACGGCACCACGATCACGCACGAGATCCTCGGCCGCTCCGACGCCGCGCGCGTGTTGTTGCGGCCGGCGAGCGAGGGCACCGGCGTCATCGCCGGCGGCGGCGTCCGCGCCGTCCTCGAGCTCGCCGGGATCCGCGACATCCTCGCCAAGAGCCTCGGCACGACGAACCCGATCAACATGGCGAAGGCGACGGTCGACGGGCTGAAGAGCCTCCGCCGCCCGGACGAGGTCGCGAAGATGCGCGGGCTCTCGATCTCGCAGGTGCTGCCGTACAAGGCGCCCGAGGAGCCGCAAAGCGAAGAGGTCGCGTCAGACCCCGAGACGGGTCAGGCCCCCGCCGTTGAGGGTGCCGACGCGTGAGCAAGGTCCGCATCACCCAGGTCAAGAGCCAGATCGGCGAGACGCAGAAGCACCGCGGCACGCTCCGCGCGCTCGGCCTCCGCAAGATCGGCCAGACCGTCGAGCACGACGAGAACCCGGTCCTGACAGGCATGCTGCGGAAGGTCCGTCACCTCGTGAGGGTGGAGAATGGCTGAGCCGTTGAACCTGTCGTCACTCAAGCCGGCCCAGGCGCGCAAAGACCGGAAGCGCATCGGGCGTGGCCTCGGCTCCGGCAAGGGCCGTTATTCCGGCCGCGGGATCAAGGGCCAGAAGTCCCGCGCGGGCTCGCACAAGATGCGCGTCGGCTTCGCCGGCGGCCAGATGCCGATCTACATGCGGCTCGGCAAGCAGCGCGGCGCGACGTCGAAGGACGCGATGCCGATCGGCCCGTTCCGCACGTCCACCGTCCCAGTGAACGTCGGCTCGCTCGACGTCTTCGACGACGGCGCCGAGGTGACGCCCGAGACGCTCCGTGAGCGCGGCGTGATCAAGAACACGAAGACCGACGTGAAGCTGCTGGGCAACGGCGAGCTGAAGAAGAAGCTCACCGTACGCGTGCACGCGATCTCGGCGACCGCTCGGAAGAAGGTCGAGGACGCCGGGGGCACGGTGTCGCTGCTACGGGACGCGAAGGTCAAGAGCAAAAGGCGGGGGTCAGGCCCCACGGGGCCAGACCCCACGACGGACGCCGCCACGGCAGCCGAGGACGACTAGGTGTTCTCCTGGCTCGCCAACGCGTGGCGCGTGCCCGAGCTGCGGAAGCGGATCCTCTTCACGTTCTTCATCCTCGCGCTCTACCGCCTCGGCTCGTGGATCCCGGCCCCGGGCGTCGACTCGAACACGATCAACGACTACTTCAACGGCCGCGGCGGCACGATCCTCGGCCTGCTCAGCGTCTTCTCGGGCGGCGCGCTCTCGCGCTTCGCGATCTTCGCGCTCGGGATCATGCCGTACGTCACCGCCTCGATCATCCTGCAGCTCATGACCGTCGTCGTCCCGAAGCTCGAGCAGCTGCAGAAGGAAGGCGAGGCCGGCTACGCCAAGATCAACCAGTACACGCGCTACCTGACCGTGGCGCTCGCCGCGGCGCAGTCGACCGGCTACGCGTACCTGTTCAAGCGCGCGGGCAACCTGAACGCGAACTCCGGGCGTCTCATTCTGATCATCGTCACGCTCACGGCGGGCTGCACGCTGCTGATGTGGATGGGCGAGCTGATCACGAAGCGCGGCGTCGGCAACGGCATCTCGCTGCTGATCTTCGCCTCGATCCTCTCGTCGGCTCCGCTCGGGATCTCCGCCTGGTACAACGGCGGCACGATGGAGCGGCTGTTCTTCCCGCTCGTCGCGCTCGCGATCGTCGCCGCCGTCGTCTTCATCCAGGAGGGCCAGCGCCGCATCCCGATCCAGTACGCGAAACGGATGGTGGGGCGTCGACAGACGGCCGGTGGCTCGACGTACCTCCCGCTGCGTGTGAACATGGCCGGCGTCATCCCGGTCATCTTTGCCGCGGCCGTGATGGCGTTCCCGCCGACGATCGCCCAGTTCTTCCCGACGACGCAGAGCTGGATCAACGCGCACTTCTCGTACGGCTCGCTGCTCTACATCGGGCTCGAGGGCGTCCTGATCGTCATCTTCACCTACTTCTACACGGCGGTCCAGTTCAATCCCGTCGACCAGGCTGACAACCTCCGCCGCTACGGCGGCTACATCCCGGGCATCCGGCCCGGCGCGCCGACCGCTCAGTACCTCGACCGCGTCCTGACCCGCCTGACGCTGCCCGGGTCGCTCTACCTCGCGGCGGTGGCCGTCCTGCCGAGCATCTTCATCAAGTACGGCGGGTTCTCGCAGGCGACGTCGCGCGCGCTCGGCGGCACGTCGGTGCTGATCGTCGTCGGTGTCGCGCTCGACACCATGCGCCAGATGGAGTCGCAGATGATGGCGCGCTCCTACGAAGGCTTCCTCAAGTAGCGCAATGCCGCTGAATGTCTTGCTGCTCGGCCCGCAGGGCTCGGGCAAAGGAACGCAGGCCAACCGCATCGCGGCCGAGTACGCGATCCCGCACATCGCGAGCGGCGAGATCCTGCGCGCCGAGATGCAGGCAGGCACGGATCTCGGCCGGCGTGTGAAGGACGTCGTCGACCGCGGCGACCTCGTCTCCGACCACCTGATGATCGAGCTGATCAAGACGCGGCTGGGCCAGGCCGACACGGAGGCGGGTTTCGTCCTCGACGGCTTCCCGCGCACGACGGTGCAGGCGGAGGCGCTCGACGAGATGTTCGGCGACATCGGCCGCTCGTTCAGCGTCGTCTTCGCCCTCCAGATCCCCGACGAGGTCGCGTTCGAGCGCCTGCGCCGCCGCGCCGAGATCGAGGGGCGCGCCGACGATACGGACGAGGCGATCCAGCGGCGGCTCGAGACGTATCACCGGGAGACGGCGCCGCTCGTCGAGTACTACCGCGTGCGGGGTAACTTGGTCCCTGTGCACGGCGAACGCAGCGAGAACGAGGTATTCGCCGAGATCCAGTCAGCTCTAGAGCAGGTGCCCGCGTGATCATCCGCAAGTCCGCACAAGAGATCGAAGGCATGGCCCGTGCCGGCGGCCTCGTGGCCGAGACGATCGCGCTGCTCGGGGACAACATCCAGCCCGGCATCACCACCGCCGAGCTCGACCGGATCGCCGAGGACTTCATCAGCGAACGCGGCGCCGTTCCGACGTCGAAGGGCTACCGCGGCTTCCCGGCCGCGACGTGCATCTCGCCGAACTCGATGGTCGTCCACGGGATCCCGGGCTCCCACCGCGTCGAGGAGGGCGACCTCATCTCCGTCGACGTCGGCATCACGCTGGACGGGCTCGTCGCCGACAGCGCGTACACGTACGCCGTCGGTGAGGTGGACGACGAGGCGGCGCGGCTGCTCGATGTCGGCAAGCAGGCGCTGGAGGCGGGGATCGAGCAGGCGCGGGCGGGGAACCGCGTCGGCGACATCTCTCATGCGATCCAGGAGGTCGTCGAGGGCGCCGGCTTCTCGGTCGTCCGCTCGCTCGTCGGTCACGGCGTCGGCCGCTCGTACCACGAGGAGCCTCAGATCCCGAACTTCGGCGAGCCCGGCCGAGGCCCGCTGCTTCAGCCGGGCATGACGCTGGCGATCGAGCCGATGATCACCGCCGGCGGGCCCGACGTGTACCTCCATGACGACGAGTGGTCGATCTCGACGACGGACGGCTCGACGGCGGCCCACTTCGAGCACACCGTCGCCGTTCAGGAGGAAGGCGCGGCACTGATTCTGACTCGCGCGAAAACGCCTGCAAAGGCCGGTTTGCTACCATAATCGGCTCGCGGCGGGGTTCGTCCCGCCGTTCTTTCGTGCGCAAACGAGAAAGGCGAATTGGCGAACAAAGAAGAGAAGATCGAGGTCGAAGGCGAGATCACCGAGGCGCTCCCGAGCACGATGTTCCGGGTGCAGATCGATGGCGGCCATTCGGTTCTCGCGACCATCTCGGGAAAGATGCGCAAGCACTACATCCGCATCCTCCCCGGCGACAAGGTGAAGGTCGAGCTCTCTCCCTACGACCTCACCAGAGGAAGGATCACGTACAGACACCGATGAAAGTCCGAGCTTCAGTCAAGCCCATGTGCGAGCGCTGCCGCGTGATCAAGCGGCACGGCAAGACGATGGTCATCTGCACCAACCCGCGACACAAGCAAAGGCAGGGGTAAGTGGCACGCATCGCAGGAGTGAACCTCCCCAACCAGAAGCGGCTCGAGATCGGGCTGACGTACATCTACGGGATCGGCCAGCCGACGGCGCGCAAGGTCGCGGCCGGGCTCGGTCTGGATCCCGACACGAAGATCCGCGACCTCACCGACGACGAGGTCACGAAGCTGCGGCAGTACATCGACGAGAACCTGCAGGTGGAGGGCGACCTGCGCCGCGAGCGCTCCCAGGCGATCAAGCGCCTGCAGGAGATCGGCGCGTACCGCGGGGTCCGCCACCGCCGCGGGCTCCCGGTGAACGGCCAGCGCACCCGCACCAACGCCCGTACCCGCAAAGGCCCGGCGAAGACGGTCAGCCGCGGCAAGAAGTCGACGGCGAAGACCTAATCGATGGCGCCTCCTCGGAAGACAGCGGCACGCGGCCGCACGCGCCGCCGCGTGCGGAAGAACATCGCCATCGGCCAGGCGCACATCAAGACGTCGTTCAACAACACGATCGTCGCGCTCACCGACAAGGACGGGAACGTCATCGCCTGGGAATCCGCCGGCAGTGCCGGCTTCAAGGGCTCCCGCAAGTCGACGCCGTTCGCCGCGCAGGTCACGGCCGATTCGTGCGCGCGCAAGGGCATGGAGCACGGGCTCCAGAAGGTCGAGGTGTTCGTGAAGGGGCCGGGCTCGGGCCGTGAGACGGCGATTCGCTCGCTCCAGGCTGCAGGGCTCGAGATCCTCGGCGTCAAGGACGTGACCCCGCAGGCTCACAACGGCGTCCGCCAGCGCAAGCGGAGGCGTGTCTGATGGCCCGCGACCGCTCACCCAAGTGCAAGCAGTGCCGCCGCGAGGGCATGAAGCTGTTCCTCAAGGGCGAGCGCTGCCTGACGGAGAAGTGCGCGATCGAGCGCCGCTCGTACCCGCCGGGCGAGCACGGCCGCGGCCGGATCAAGCAGTCGGAGTACCTGCTCCAGCTGAGGGAGAAGCAGAAGGCGCGCCGTTACTACGGCCTGCTCGAGAAGCAGTTCCACACGTACTACGCGAAAGCGACGAAGGCGACTGGCGTGACCGGCGAGGCGCTGCTGCGCATGCTGGAGACGCGCCTCGACAACGTCGTCTACCGGCTCGGGTTCGCGGCCTCGCGCGCGCAGGCGCGCCAGCTCGTGCGGCACGGCCACTTCCACGTGAACGGTCGCCGCGTGAACATCCCGAGCTACCAGGTCAAGCCGGACGACGTGATCACGATGTCGCCGAACTCGTCGGCGCAGCAGGTGATCCGCGATGCGACCGACCTCACGGCGTCCGTCGCGCCGTGGCTGCAGGCCGACCACGACGGGCTGACCGGAAAGATCCTCAAATGGCCGGAGCGGTCGGAGATCGACACGCCGGTTCAAGAATCGCTCATCGTCGAGCTGTACTCGAAGTAGAAAGGACTGTCTTGGCAACACGCACATCTTTGATGGAGTTCCAGATTCCGAAGATCGTCCACGAGGAGGTGGACGAGCAGCGCGGGGTCTTCGAGATCGAGCCGCTGGACCGCGGCTTCGGTTACACGTTCGGGAACTCGCTGCGCCGCGTGCTGCTCTCGTCGCTCGAGGGCGCTGCGGTCACCTCGGTCAAGATCGAGGGGATCTCGCACGAGTTCACGACGCTGCCGGGCGTCCGCGAGGACGTCACGGACCTGATCCTCAACCTCAAGGGCCTCGTCTGCCGTCTCCACGGTGAGTCGCCGGAGATCGAGGTGCACGTCGCCAAGCGCGGCGCCGGCGTCGTCAAGGCCTCGGACATCGAGGCGCCCGCCGAGCTCGAGATCCTCAACCCGGAGCTCGAGATCGCGCACCTCTCCGACAAGGGCAAGCTCGAGATGACCGTGACGATCGGCCGCGGCCGCGGCTACGTGCCGGCGGAGCTGAACCGCGGGCCGGAGCACACCATCGGCGTCATCCCGATCGACTCGATCTTCTCGCCGGTGCGCCGCGTCGCGTACGACGTCGAGGCCGCCCGTGTCGGTCAGCGCACGGACTACGACAAGCTGCGCCTGGACGTGACGACCGACGGCTCGCTCTCGCCGAAGGACGCGATCGCGCAGGCGTCGGAGATCCTGATCAAGCAGCTCGCCATCTTCACCGACCTCGACCGCATCGAGGGCTTCGGCGAGGCGGCGCAGGCGGACGGGGCCCCGGCCGAGATGCCGCTCGCGCACGGGATGGAGAACTTCCCGATCGAGGAGCTCGAGCTCGGCGTGCGGTCGTACAACTGCCTCAAGCGCGTCGGCATCGAGACGATCGGCGACCTCGTCGTCAAGACGGAGGCCGAGCTCGCAGCGATCCCGAACTTCGGCAAGAAGTCTGTCGAGGAAGTGAAGGAGACCCTGGCCGCGCACGGCCTGACGCTCCGCGGCGACGAAAGCGGAAACGGCGGGCTGTGACCCTGCCAGCCGCACTTCGCGGCGCCGCGCCCGCGATCACGCTGCGCGATCCTGCGTCCTCAGTCGCACTCGGGCAAGCCAGCCCGAGTGCTCCCTGCGTCCTTGTCTCGCTTGGTGCTCGCGACCGCGGCATCCACGAGCGCGACCGGCAGGGTCACTAGTGCGCCACCGTCGCGCAGGCAAGAAGCTCGGGCGCGACTCGGCGCACCGCAAGGCGCTGTACTCGAATCTGGCAGGCGCTCTGATCGAGCACGGGCGCATCAAGACCACCGAGGCGAAGGCCAAGGCGGTCAAGCCATTCGCGGAGCAGATGATCACGCTCGGCAAGCGCGGTGACCTCCACGCCAGGAGGCTCGCGCTCGCCGAGCTGCGCTCCCAGGACGTCGTGCACCAGCTGTTCGCCGACGTCGCCCCGCGGTTCGCAGACCGTCCGGGCGGCTACACGCGGATCGTCAAGCTCGGCCCGCGCTACGGTGACGCAGCCGAGATGGTGTACCTGGAGCTGGTGGACTACGAGCCTGCAGGCTCTGCACCGGCTTCGCCCACCGCGTCGGCCTAACGCGCCGACGTGCTGCTGCTCGGCGGGATTCTGCTCGCCGTGTTCGTCGTCCCCTGGCCGTGGGGGATCGTGACGGTGGCCGTCGGCGGCCTGCTGGACATCGGCGAGTCGCTCGCGTTCGTGAAGTGGTCGCGCCGGCGGAAGGCCGCCGTCGGCGCCGAGGCGCTCGTCGGCCGGACGGCCGTCGTCGCGACGCCGACGCAGGTGCGGGTTGCCGGCGAGCTCTGGCGGGCTCGCAGTGACGCAGAGCTACGGGTCGGCGAGACCGTCGTCGTGCGGGCCGTCGACGGCCTGACACTGGAGGTCGCGTGATCGCAGCGCTGCTCGCAGCCGCCCTGACGTGGCACGGCAATCCGCCGTTGCCGGTGGCGCGGACGGAGGTCGCGGGGGCGAACTGGCGTGACCAGGTCGTCGTCGCCGCCGGCTTCACGGCAGACACGAGGGCGAGCGCCCGCGTCGACGCCTACGACCCGCGGACGCGTTCTTGGCGGCGGTTGCCGAACCTTCCACTCGCGCTCAACCACGCGATGGCGGCGTCCGGGAACGGTCGCCTCTACGTCGTCGGCGGCTACGCGGTCGGCGAGACCGGGCCCGTGCGGGACGCATTCGTCCTCGACGGATCGCGCTGGCGCCGCCTGCGCGCGATGCCCTACGCGCGCGCGGCGGGCGGCGCGGCCTTCATCGGCAACACCTTGTACGTCGCCGGCGGCGTCGGCCCGTACGGGACGGCCCGGTCGATGATGGCGTACGACGTCGCGCGCAAGCGCTGGCGCGTGCTGACCGGCCCTTCGCCGCGCGAGCATCTCGGTGTGACGTCGCTCCGCGGCGAGCTCTACGTCGTGGCCGGCCGGCTCCACGGCCAACCGTTGTCGATCGTCCAGCGGTGGTCGCCGGTCAGCCGCCGCTGGGAGCGCGTCGCTTCGATGCCGGAGCCGCGTGGCGCAACCGCTGCGAGCGTGGCGGACGGCCAGATCGTCGACGCCGGGGCCGAGTCGGCGGCGGGAACGAGTGCGGCCGTCTACGCCTACGACCCGCAGACGAATCGCTGGCGACGGTTGCCGGACCAGCCGATCGCCCGCCACAGCGTGGCGGTCGTCGGCGTTGGCAGCACGATCTACGTCGTTGGCGGGGGCCCGACGCCGGGCCTCACCGTCACGGCGGCAAACGACTCCTTGAACCTCGCAGGCTGACCATCAACCGGCGGGCGTGATCGTCCCGAAGAGCCCGTGCGACTCGTCGTCCGGGCCGGCGGTGAAGAACAGGGTGTCGGGATTGCCGTTCGAGCCGGCGTTGCCGAACTGCAGGGCCCAGAGGCCGTCGATCACGAGCTTGCCGTCGTTCGCGTCCCGCAGCGTGCCGCGGTGCTCGAAGCCGGCCGCCGTCTCCTCGTAGGCGTTGATCTGTCCGTCGCCGAAGTTGCCGACGAGCAGGTCTCCTGCGTAGCGGCCGAAGGATGCCGGCGCGAGCGCGAGGCCCCAGGGCGCGTTGAGCTGTCCGTGCTGCGCAACGCGCGCCAGCAGGTTCCCGGCCAGGTCGTACGCGTCCACGAACCCGCGGCCCTGCCCGGCGACCTCGTCCGCGGCGTCGGCGTCCTGCTGTGCGTACGAGACGAAGATGCGGTCGCCGATCGCCTGGATGCCGAACGGGGCGTAGTCGCTCGGGAGCATCGGGTCGACGAACGAGCCGGCCGGCGTGACGTCGCTCCAGGCGCCGTTGAAGACGTCGACGCGCGCGTTGTGGAAGTCGGCCGCATAGAGGAGCGGTCCAGCGGTCGTCTGCGCGATCGCCAGGCCCTTGTAGATCGCGCCCGGCTGACCGTGCGCCGTGACGAGCGCCGCCGTCGAGCCGCCGCGCCACGCGCGGATCATCCCGTCCTCGCTCGCGAAGACGAAGTTCGCCGGTGCAAGCGCCGCCGACGCCGTCGTGGCGACGAGGAAGTTGTCGGGAATGCCTGCGAAGACGGCGCCGGTCGGGCCACCGTCGACGCCTACGACCAGTGGGTTGATCGAGATCGTCGAGCCGTTGCTGATGTACAGGGTCGACAGATCCGTGCCGTTGTCGGCGACCCACCACGGGCTCGTGGGGCTCCGGGTGAGCCCCCAGCCGTTGACGAGGTGTGGATCTGTGAGCGCCGCCGCCCCCGGAACGTCGGAGACGAGCGGTGTCACCGCGTAGGAGCCGCCCGGCGGTGACGCGGACAGCGGAGCCGCGGCGGCGAGTGCCAGAGTCGAAACCGCAGCGACAAGCGCGAGACGCAGGGATCTGCGCATGATCTCTCCCCTCTCGGTATCAGTGCGAAAGAGATGAATACGGAGAGCGGGCCCGATCGGTTCTCCGTCGCCGTCGTCGGCGCGGGGCCGGCCGGCCTGGCCGTGGCCGCCGAGCTCGTCCGCGCAGGGGAGCACGTCGTCGTGCTCGAGCGGGGCGAGGTGGGTGCCGCGTGGGCAGGCCGGTATGACCGCTTGCGGCTGCACACCGTCCGCTGGCTCTCGTCCTTGCCCGGCTATCGCATGCCGCGGGCGTACGGCAAGTGGCCCTCGCGGGACAGCGTACGCGACTATCTCCGCCGCTACGCCGCCCGGAGCGGCCTCGCGGTGCGGACCGGTGTCGAGGTAGAGCGGGTCGTCCGGGCGGACGGGCGCTGGCGGCTGCACACGAGCGCGGGGATCGTCGACGCCGACCGCGTCGTCGTCGCGACCGGTCACAGCAACGAGCCGTACCTGCCCCAGTGGCCCGGCGCGTTCCGCGGCGAGATCGTGCACTCCGCCGGCTACCGGAACCCGGCGCCGTACGCGGGTAAGCGCGTGCTCGTGGTCGGCGCGGGAAACTCCGGCGCGGAGATTGCCGTGGACCTCGCCGACGGCGGAGCGGCGGAGGTCTTCCTCGCGGTGCGCACGCCGCCGCACATCGTCCGCCGCGACACGCTCGGTCTGCCGAGCCAGCTCCTCGGGATCGCGACGGCCCATCTCCCGGTGCCGGTCGTCGACCGCATCGCCGGCACGATGCGGCGGCTGTCCTTCCCAGACCTGGCGCCGTACGGCCTGCCCGCCCCGAGTCGCCCTTACAGCGACTTCCTCCGCCGTCGCGTCATCCCGATCGTCGACGTCGGCATCGCCGACGCAGTGCAACGCGGCCGGGTGCGCGTCGTCGCCGCGCTCGAGCGGTTCGAGGACGGGGCCGCCGCGCTGGCCGACGGGGCGACGCTTCCCGTCGACGCCGTGATCGCGGCGACCGGCTACCGGCCGGCGCTCGAGCCGCTCGTCGGCCACCTCGGCGTCCTCGACGAGCGCGGCGAGCCGCACGTCCACGGGGTCGAGCAGCATCCGCAGGCGCCGCGCCTCCACTTCGTGGGCTACCGCGTGACGCTCGGCGGCACGTTCCGGCTCGTCGGAATCGAGGCGAAGGGGCTTGGTCGCGCGCTACGAGGCGGCTGAGCCGAGCGCGGCGCTGACGCCCGCGATGACGATGCCCGCAAAGGTCACCGATGCCAGCGCCTTGACGAAGCTGTCCTCGAAGAAGCGCCAGCGCAGGAACGCGAGCGTCACGAGCTCCAGGGCGACGACGATGACCGCTGCGACGATCGCGGCCCGGTAGTGCGGGATCAGGAACGGCAGCGTGTGCAAGATGCCGCCGAGGAACGTCCCGACGCCCGTGATCGACCCGCGCACGAACGGGTTGCCCCGGCCGGTCAGCTCGCCGGTGTCGGAGAGCCCCTCGGAGAAGGCCATGCTGACGGCGGCGCCGATGGCGGTCGCGAGTCCAGCGTAGAACGCGTAGTGGGGCGTGTGCGTCGCCAGCACGACGGCGAAAATGGGCGCGAGCGTCGAGAGCGAACCGTCGATCAGGCCGACCATCGCCGGCTGAACGCGCTGCAGTAGAAAGGCGTGCTCGTCAGCCATGACTATAGTATATCAAACAAACCGCAAGTCAGCAGAGCATAAGGCACTCCTGACAAAGAGAGTCAGGGGCGCCTGACGTGCGGCTGAAGCTCACCCTCGAGTACGACGGCACGGGCTTCCGCGGCTGGGCGGCGCAACCGGGGCTGCGCACCGTCGAAGGCGACGTGCGGGCCGCCCTCGCGTCGATCTACGGGTCGTACGACGACCTCGCGGTCGCCGGGAGAACCGACACCGGCGTCCATTCGCTCGGCAACGTCGTCAGCGTCGACGTCGACGGCGGCCCGCCGCCGGAGCGCGCCGCGGCAGCGCTGAACAGCGCGCTGCCGGACGACGTCGCGGTGATCGCCGCCGAGGTGACCGCGCCCGACTTCCATGCGCGGCACTCCGCACGCTCGCGGAGCTACCGCTACCGCATCTGGCGCCGCCGAGCTCCGTCCCCCTTCGAGCGGCACCGCGCATGGTGGTATCCGCGCGAGCTGGACGAGGGGCGGCTCCAGCAAGCCGCCGGCCTGCTGCTCGGCGAGCACGACTTCCGGGCGTTCACGCCGACGGAGACCGAGCACGAGGTCTTCAGGCGGAACGTTCTGCATGCGCAGTGGCACCGCCGGGCCCATGCGCTCGAGCTCGAGATCACGGCCGACAGCTTCCTCCGGCACATGGTGCGCACGCTCGTCGGGACGATGGTCGAGCTCCCGCCCGAGCGGATCGCGCCGCTGCTCGACGGACGGCCGCGGACCGAAGCGGGTCCGACCGCGCCGCCGTCCGGCCTGTATCTGACGTCTGTCGGATACGACTGACTAGCATCGAGGCGATGCGGTTTCCGGTCGTCCTCTTCGATCTCGACGGCACCGTGATCGACTCCGGCGCGATCATCCTGGCGTCGATGCGGCACGCCGCGACGGAGGTTCTGGGCGCCGACCCGGGCGACGAGGTGCTGACGGCGGCAGTCGGCGGCCCCGGCCTCGAGGCGCAGATGCGCGCGCTCGCGCCGGACCGCGTCGACGAGCTCGTGACCGTCTACCGCGCGCACAACGAGCCGCTGCACGGCGAGCTCGCGACCTGCCCCGGCATGGACGCCCTGCTCGTGCGGCTGCGGGACGAAGGGCGCCGCCTCGGCATCGTGACGGCCAAGCGGCGGGCGACGGTCGCGCTTGCGTTCAACGTCCTGCCGATCGAGCATCTCTTCGCGACGGTCGTGACCAGCGACGACACGACGCGGCACAAGCCCGATCCCGACCCGCTGCGGCTCGCGGCGGAGCGGCTGGATGCGAAGCCGGCGGACTGTGCGTACGTCGGCGACTCGACCTTCGACATCCGCGCGGCGAAGGCTGCCGGCATGTTCGCCGTGGCGGTGACGTGGGGTGGCATCCACGAGCGTGCGAAGCTCGTGGCGGAGGAGCCGGACGCGATCGTGGAGACGGCAGACGAGCTCTATGGCGTCCTCTAAGACGACCGCCCCCGAAAAGCGCGCGGCCGAGCTGCGCGAGGTGCTCGATTACCACCTCTACCGCTACCACGTGCTCGACGACCCCGAGATCGGGGACGCCGAGTACGACGCGCTCTACGACGAGCTCGTCCGCATCGAGGAAGAGCATCCCCGGCTCGTCACGCCCGACTCGCCGACCCAGCGCGTCGGTGCGCCGCCGTCCGACAAGTTCCAGAAGGTCGAGCATCCGAGCCCGATGGGGTCGCTCGAGAAGGTGACGACCGACGAGGCGCTCGAGAAATGGCACCAGGACGTCTGCAAGCGTCTCGGCACGAGCGAGGTCGAGTACGTCACCGAGCCCAAGATCGACGGGCTCTCCATCAACCTGATCTACGAAGACGGCGTCTTCGTCCGCGGCGCAACCCGCGGCGACGGCTACCGCGGCGAGGACGTCACGCCGAACCTCCGCACAATCAAGGCGATCTCGATGCGCATGCAGCTGCAGAAGGGGGAGCAGCCGCCGCCCCTGCTCGAAGTGCGCGGTGAGGTCTACCTTCCGCTCAGCGGCTTCAACGAGCTGAACGCGCGGCTGATCGCCGAGGGAAAGAAGCCGACGCCGAACCCGCGCAACGCGGCGGCCGGCTCGCTCCGCCAGAAGGACTCGTCGATTACCGCGCAGCGGCCGCTCGCGATCTGGATCCACGGGCTCGGCACGAAGGACGGACTGCTTGCCGGCGGTCATTGGGAATCGCTGACGTGGCTGCGTGCGCACGGCTTCCGCACGAACCCGTTCGCGGAGCTGCACGACTCGGTCGAGTCGGTGGCGCGCGCGTGCAAGGAATGGGAGCAGAAGCGGATCGAGCTCGACTACGAGATCGACGGCATCGTGATCAAGGTCGACTCGTTCGAGCAGCAGCGCCGGCTCGGCTCGCTGCACGAGCGGCCGCGCTGGGCGCGGGCGTTCAAGTGGGCGCCGATGACGGCGACGACGAAGCTGAACAAGATCGCGATCCGCGTCGGCCGCACCGGTGCGCTGAACCCGTGGGCGATGCTCGAGCCGGTCGAGGTCGGCGGCGTGACGGTCTCGCGCGCGACGCTGCACAACGAGGAGGACATCAACCGCAAGGACATCCGCGAGGGCGACGTCGTCGTCGTCCAGCGCGCGGGCGACGTCATCCCGCAGATCGTCGGCCCGGCGGGCGAGCACCAGCCGAGCACGAAGCGCTTCAAGATGCCGAAACAGTGCCCGCTCTGCGGCGCGGACATCGTTAAGCCGGAGGGCGAGGCGATGCATCGCTGCCCGAACAAGGCGTGTCCCTCGCGCGGGCTCGAGTCGCTGATCAACTGGGTGCAGGCGGCGGCCGACATCGAAGGCGTCGGCGAGCAGTCGGTCCGGCAGTTCTGGGACCTCGGGCTCGTCCGTTCGGTCCCGGAGCTGTACCGGCTGACGAAGGAGCAGCTGCTGGAGGTCGAGGGCTTCGGCGAGATCTCGGCGACGAACGCGATCGATTCGATCGAGGCGTCGAAGGGGGTGCCGTTCAACCGCGTCCTCTTCGGTCTCAACATCCCCGACGTCGGCTGGGTCACCGCCGTCAACCTCGCCCGCCACTTCGAGAGCGTCGACCGGCTGCTCGCCGCGACGCAGGAGGAGATCGAGGAAGTCGAGGGCATCGGCCCGGAGCGAGCGGAGGCGATCGCGGAGTGGTTCGCAGACGACGCCAACCGGGCGCTCGTGGAGGATCTGCGCTCGCTCGGGCTTCGCTTCGAGATCGGCGACGAGCTGAAGCCGGTCGAGGGGCCGTTGACCGGGCAGACGTACGTCATCACCGGCACGCTCGAGGGCTTCACGCGCGAGGATGCCGCCGCCGCGCTCGAGGCGAAGGGTGCCAAGATCGTGAATTCGGTATCCGGGAAGACGACCGGGCTGATCGTCGGCGAGGAGCCGGGCAACTCGAAGCTCTCGAAGGCGAAGAAGCTCGAGGTGCCGCTGCTGGACGAGGCGGCCTTGAACGACCTACTGGCCCGCTAGCACCTCGACGAAGCGGTCCTGCGCGCGGCGGGCCCACCAGTACGGCAGCGGATGGCCGTTCTGCAGCACGGCGAAGACGAACCGCGTGTTGACGTAGCCGGAGAGCGCCGAGGCGATGTCGGTCGTGCCGGTCTTTGCAAGCACGTGGCCGCGCGTCGCCGGCTTGCGCAGCCGGTCTTCGAGCGTCCCGCTCACGCCGGCGACCGGCAGCGCCGCGACGAACGTCGGGCGGACCGCCGGGTCGTTCCACGCGACGCGCAGGATCGCTGCGACGGCGTTCGCCGTCAGCCGGTCGAGGTGGGACAGCCCCGAGCCGTCGACGACGCGGACGCCCGTCAGCGGCACGCCCGCCTCGGCGAGCGTCTGCATCACGACCGAGGCGCCTGCCGCGCTCGTGCCGCGGTCGAGCACGACCGCGCCGAGCTGCTTCAGCAGCAGCTCGGCGGTGAAGTTGTCGCTCTCCTTGTCCATGAAGCGGATGATCGACGCGAGCGGCGGCGACTCGACCTGCGCGAGCGGGACCGAGAAATCGTCGACGCGGCCGAGTGACACGCCGCCGTCGACGACGACGCCCGCGGTGCGGAGCGCGGTGCGGAACGCGGTGGCCGCGGCGAGGGCAGGCGACCGCGTGACGTAACGGCCGACGCGTGCGCGGTTCACGACAAGCGCCGACAGGGGCGGCGACTCCTCGATGTAGTAGCCGGGCTTCCAGCCGGCGACGGTGCGCCGCGCGTCGAAGTACGACTCGTCGCCGACGATGCCGCCGCTGACGCGGTGGACGCCCAGCGCGCGCACCTGCGCGGCCAGCGACCGCAGGCCGGCTGTCGACAGCGTCGGGTCGCCGCCGCCCTTGAGCACGAGCGAGCCCTCGAACGTCGATCCGTCCTGCGAGCCCTCGCCGAGCACATCCGTATCGATCCGGTAGGACGGGCCGAGGTTGGAGAGCGCGGCATACGTCACCGGCAGCTTCTCGTTCGAAGCGGGAGCAAGCGCGAGCGCCGAGTTCTGGGTGAAGAGGGCCGTCCCGGTGGCGAGATCCATGGCCACGCCGGCGGAGCGGCTCGGCGCGACGTGCGGAACACGGAGCGCCTTTGCCAGCCGCGCCTGCAGCGGCGGCCCCTGAGCGCCCGCGGCGACCGGGCTCGCGAGGCCGACGAGAAGCAGGACGAGTGCGAATCGCGAAGATAGGCCCATCGGAGGGAGAAGATAGTCCGGGCGGCCCATGTGCAGCGGCGTCGCTAGGCCGGATACTTGTGCGAACCGGCCACAAGCCCCTCTCTGCCTCGCCGCCAGATGATCCACGACGACATTCTCAGCCTGCTGGAGGCTCCGGCCTCCGGCGAGCAGGCACCCAGCCTCGACCACATCGAGCACACGCTCACCGCGGGCTACGCACGCGCGCTGGCGCTCGAGGCGGAGCGCTGGCGGATCGAGCGGAAGATCGCCGACGTCGCCGCCCGGCTGGGTGACGAGGTCACCGACGAGGATGCCTCGGAGCTGGCGCAGCTCGGGAAGAGCCTCTCCTCGGCCGACGGCGACCTCGACAAGCTGCGGGCGCTCCTCGTCGCGCTGCGGTCGCGCGCCGACGAGGTTCGCGCTGCGGCCTAGAAGCTAGACGATCCCGCTTCTGACCGCGTAGACGGCCGCCTGGATGCGGTTGTCGATCTGCAGCTTCATCAGGATGTTCGAGATGTGGTTCTTGACCGTCTTCGGGCTGATGTGCAGCTCGGCGGCGATCATCGCGTTGTCCTTGCCGTTGGCGATCAGCTTCAGCACCTCGATCTCCCGGTCGGAAAGCTCCGCCCGGATCGTCGTCTCGATCTCGGGCTGACGGTTCGAGGCGCGGACCCGCTGCAGCACCTTTGCGGCGATCGTGGGTGAGATCAGCGACTCGCCCAGCGACGCGGCCCTGATGCCGGCGATGAGCTCCTGAATCGACGAGTCCTTCAGCAGGTAGCCGCAGGCGCCGGCCAGGATCGCATCCATGACGTCGTTGTCCTGGTCGGAGATCGTCAGCATCAGGACTCGCGTCAACGGCGCCGTCATCGAGATGTGGCGCGTCGCCTCGACGCCGCCCATCCCCGGCATGTTCAGGTCCATGACGACGACGTCGGGCGCGAGCTCCTGCACGATCTTGAGCGCCTCCTGCCCTGCGGCCGCCTCGCCGACGACCTGGACGCGCTCGGCCTCGAGCAGGTTTCGGAGCCCGGTCCGGAACA
Organism: uncultured Actinomycetes bacterium; assembly: GCA_963833655.1. Classification (GTDB taxonomy): domain Bacteria; phylum Actinomycetota; class Thermoleophilia; order Gaiellales; family Gaiellaceae; genus 3-1-20CM-4-69-9. Next base: position 75,916 of record CAWHYL010000003.1, read on the forward strand.
GATCGTGGTCGTCCACGATCAAGACGCGGACGTCCTCCAACGGCCGTTGGTCGAGGGTCGCGGGCGTACTCATCGCTGAGCGGTCAGTGCACGGAGATCGTAACCGTGCGGCGCCCCCACGCGAGGGCGTCTGCTGCGGTTGGGAACCAGAGGTCGATGGTGTAGCCGCTGACGGAGCTACCCGTGTCCGCGGCGACGCCTTCGCCGTAGCCGGGGATGCTCATCCGCGTCCCGAGCGGGATCACGCTCGGGTCGACGGCGACCACGCCGAACCCGACGGGCAGCCCGGTCGATGTCTGGCCTGCGAGCGAGTACCCCGTCGCGGTGACGGTGATCGTCCCGGGCGCCGCCGTGACCGGCTCGGCGGGTGCCGGCGTCTTCGCCTGGATCGTCTGCGCCCGCTCGACCACGCGGCGCGCATGCGAATCGAGGCGAGCCAGCTGCCGCGCCGTGAGCCGCCGCTCGCGAGACAGCGAGGCGAGATAGCCGACACGCGCGGCTCGGGCACGCTCGAGCGCAAGAGCCGTTGCGCGCGCGCGCGCTTCGAGCGCCTGGTCCTCACGCACCTGTGACGCGAGTGTGTCCGCGAGGCGAACGAGCCGGGCATGTCCTCGGCGCGTGTCGGTCACCGCCGCTTCTCCCTGTTGTGCGCTCTGCTCGAGGTCGTTCAGGCGGGTGACGGCGTCTTCCAGCGACGCCGAGCCGAGGAGGATCGCGAGTGCGTTCGGCTCGCCTTCCTCGTACAGCGTGCGCAGGTGCGACGCAAGCAGCCGCTGCGAACCGCGAACGTTGCGTGCGACGACGGTTGCGTCGCGCTTCACCTGTCGTTGTTCGTCGCGCAGTGCGTTCACGCGCGCGTGGATCCGCGCGAGCTCCGCGTTTGCGCGCGCAAGGCGCGAGTCGAGCGCATAGAGACCGAGCAGCGCGCTGTGTGAGCGCGCAACGAGCACGCGTTGCTGCCGTTGCAAGCCGGATGTGTTCTGCGCTCCCGCCAAGGACGCGCCGATGAAAACTGCGGCAAGGAGCGCGAGCCCGAGGGCGAGGCGGCTCTCCCGTCCACCACGCACTCAAGCGACCCTAGCAACCGAGGGCAGTCGCGGTGCTCGTCACAAAGGGGGATGTTTCGGCGCCGTTCTTGCCGTGAATCCGCCGAAAACGCCGACTTTGTGCAGTCCGTGCACTTACCAGAAAGGGGGAGATTTCGGCTCGGAAAGCGGTTGCAGCCATCCGAAAGCGCTGCTAGGGTGCCGAACTTGTGCGGACCGGCCCCCTCCGGCACCGTGCCTGTCGATCCAGTGCCCAGCTGGTGAAGCGACAGGCGCAGGCATTTCTTCTCGGCGTAGCCGCGCTCGCTGCGGCGGCATCCGCGAACGCCGATCCGGGGAGCGTCGCGACGAAGCAGGCGCAGGCACAGCAGGTGCTCTCGCAGATTCAGCAGATCGACCAGAGCCTCGGCACCGCGGTGGAGCAGTACAACCTCGCGAACGTCAAGTTGCACAAGATCGAGGGCGACATGCGCGAGAACAAGAAGCAGCTCACGCTCGCGCGGGCGAATCTCAAGATCTCGCAGAAGTCACTCGCTGCGCGACTCGTCACTGCGTACACGTCGACGGAGGACAACACGACGCTCGCGTTGCTCCTCGGCTCGACGAGCTTCGAGGACTTGCTCACCCGCGTCGAGACGATCAACTCGACGTCGTCGCAGGATGCGAACATCGTGCGTCAGGTGCGCTCGTCGAAGCTGGCGATCCAGCAGCACGAGCGCGAGCTGCGAACCGCACACGCCGCGCAGCAGGACATCGTCGCGCAGAAGGCTGCGCAGCGGCGGCACATCGAGTCGCAGCTTGCTGCAAGGCGCTCGCTGCTGTCGTCGATCCGCGGCGAGATCCAGCAGCTGAGGGCGGCAGAGGCGGCGCAGCAGCGACGGCTCCAGGCTGCCGCGCAGGCGCGGATCGCGACCCAACCCCCGCCGCCGCCCGTCACGGGCGTCGGAGTCGGGGCGTCGACGCCCGAAGGCTCGACCGTCGCGCCGCCGAACGTCCACGGCGGCGTCGTCGGGATCGCGATGCACTACCTCGGGGTGCCGTACGTCTGGGGCGGCTCCTCGCCGCGGGGGTTCGACTGTTCCGGGCTCGTCATGTACGTCTTCGCCCAGATCGGCGTCTCGCTGCCGCACAGCAGCTACGCACAGGCGGGAATGGGCACGCCGGTATCCATGAGCCAGCTTCAGCCCGGTGACCTCATCTTCTTCACCGGTGCGAGCCACGTCGGCATCTACATCGGCGGCGGGCAGTTCATCCACGCGCCGCATACTGGCGATGTCGTGAAGATCTCGTCGCTCAGCGGCTACTACGCTTCGGCGTTCTACACGGCGCGCCGCATCTAGCTCGCGACGCGAAGCAGCGACAGCCAGAGCACGGCTGCGACCGCCAGCGGCAGGACGATCCACGCCGTGGTCCACGTCGTCGCCAGCACGGCGGTGACCCCGAGCGCGAGCGCGATCCCCGCTGCCACGCGCCAATCGTCGCCGACGATGAAGTCCCACCAGAAGAGTCCGAAGCGCTTCATGCCGGCACGAGGCGCCGGCGCCGGCGGAGGGCGCCGACGTAGCCGAGCGACATGACCAGGACGAACCCCAGGACGACAGGCAACGCCGCATCGCCACCCGGCCAGTCGACGCCGGCGCCCTCGGCGCCCCAGAAGGTGCCGAACGTCGTCAGCATCACGCCGACGACGAAGGCGAGGGTGTTCTCCGGGACGCGGCTGAGCGGCCCGTGCACGATGACGCCGGCCACGACGACGAGGACGACCGCGGCGACCGCGCCCGCGACCGCGAGGGGGATGCTTCCCTGCGTGCTGCCGAACGTGAGGACGATGAAGGCGACCTCGAGACCCTCGAGCAGCACGCCCTTGAACGAGACGGTGAACCCGTACCAGTCGACGCCTGCACGCTCCTCGCTCGTCGCTGCGCGCCCGGCAGCAGCCTCGCGCTCGTAGACCGACTCCTCGTTGCGGACGGCCCGCCAGCCGCTCGCGCGCAGGATCGCCTTCCGCAGCCACTGCAGACCGAAGACGAGCAGCAGCGAGCCGACGACGAGCCGCAGGATCTCGATCGGGATCACCGTCAGCGCCGGTCCGAGAGCGGCGACGATCACCGCGAGCGCGAGCGACGCGACGCCGGTGCCTGCGAGCGCCGAGCGCCAGCCGCGCGTGACGCCCATGGCGAGCACGATCGTCAGCGCTTCGACGGCTTCGACGGCGCTCGCCAGGAACGCGGACGCAACGAGGAAGACGTCGTTCAGGAGTAGAGCGCCTCGATCTCGGCGGCGAAGTGGTCCTGAACGACACGGCGCTTGAGCTTCAGCGTCGGCGTGACTTCGTCGTTCTCGGCGCTGAAGTCGCGCGCGAGGATCGCGTAGCGCTTGATCTGCTCGTACCGGGACAGGTCGCGGTTGAGATCCTCGACGAGCCGCTCGATCTCGAACCGGGCCTCGTCGGGCGTCGTCGTCTCGACGACGGTGATCAGCGCCGCGACGTACGGCCGTCGGTCGCCGACGACCAGCGCCTGCGACACGAGCGGGTGCATCTTCAGCGCATTCTCGAGGTTCTGCGGCGCGACGTTCTTGCCGCCGGCGGTGACGAGGATGTCCTTCTTGCGGTCGGTGATCGTGAGGAAGCCGTCCTCGTCCACGTGGCCGAGGTCGCCGGAGCGAAGCCAGCCGTCACCCGGCAGCGCCTCGTGCGTCGCGCGTTCGTCCTTGAAATAGCCGGCGAAGATCGTGTCGGTCTTGATCAGCACCTCGCCGTCGTCGGCGATGCGGAGCTCGACGCCGGGCAGCGCGGGCCCGACGGTGCCGAAACGGAAGCGCGACGGCTGGTTCACCGTGGCCGCGGTGGTGCACTCGGTGAGGCCGTACCCCTCGAGGATGAGGATGTCGAGCGCGTGGAAGAACTCGATGATCTCCTTCGCAAGCGGGGCGCCACCCGAGATCCCGATGCGCAGCCGGCCGCCCAGGCGCTCCTTCACCTTCGAGTACACGAGCCTGTCGGCGACCCGGTGCTGCAGCGCGAGCCAACGCGGCAGGTCGCGTCCGCTCTGTCGCAGCTCGCTCGCCTGACGGCCGACGCCGAGCGCCCAGTCGATCAGCGCGCGCTTCACGCCGGTTTCCTCGGCGAACTTCGTCGTGATGCCGGTGTGGACCTTCTCGTACACGCGCGGCACGCTCGGGAACACCGTGGGGCGCACCGCCGGGAGCGCGGCGGCGACGGCGTACGGATCCGGGCAGAAGGCGATCGTGTAGCCCATCTGCGCTCCGCCGAGCGCCATGCAGCGGCCGAAGTTGTGCGCGAGTGGGAGGAACAGCAGCATGACGTCGCCGGTGACGGTGAAGTCCTCGACGCCGTGCACCTTGTTCGTCATCGCGTAGTAGTGACGGTGGAGGATCATGCAGCCCTTCGGCGGTCCTGTCGTCCCGGACGTGTAGATGTAGGTGTAGAGGTCGTCCTCGCCGACCTCTGCGGCGGCGCGCTCGACCGCTTTCGGCTCGAGCTGTGCATGCGCGCGTCCGCGGGCGCGCAGGTCGTCGAGGTCGGCGAACGTCAGGACGTGCTCCACTCCCGAGTCGACGACCTTCTGCCGTTGCTCGTCGTCCTCGCAGAGGACGCCGACGGCCTCGGAGTGCTCGAGCACGTACGCGACGTCGCGCGGGGAGCTGTTCATATAGATCGGCGCCGTCACGCCGCCCACGAGCGCGAGCGCGAAATCGAAGAGCACCCATTCGATGCGCGTCGACGCGAGAATCGCGAACGCGTCGCCCTTGCGCACGCCCAGCGCGAGCAGGCCGTGTGACAGCTCCTCCACGACCCGGTCGGCTTCGGCCCAGGTGACGGACTTCCAGTCGGACTCCTCCTCGACGAGGTACGCGACTCCGTCCGGTTCCCGCGCGACCGCGTCCTGCCAGAGGCGGGCGATCGTGTGCGTGGCGGTCGCCGTGGTGGTGGCCACGCTCAGATGGTAGTCGGGGTGCGGTTTCCCGCACGACAAGACTCGCGCACGCCCCCTTCCGCCCTCGGTTCGGGAGACGCAAGGTGCGGGCGTTCGACCCCCACCCCTGACTTCCAACGAGACAACGAGATGATCCGCAGTGGACAGACGATCGAGAACCCGGTGACGGGCGCGGTCCTGGTCTTCCACAAGACCTCACGGGACACCGGCGGCGAGTACGTGCTCGTCGAGACCATCCCGCGGCCCGGCGCGACCGTTGCTGCGACTCACTCGCACCCGTACCAGTCCGAGACGTTCCACGTCCTCGAGGGCTGCGTCGGCTTCAAAGTCGGCGGCAAGAACGTCGAGCTCGAGGCGGGTGACGGCGTGACCGTCCTGCCCCGACGGCTCACAAGTTCTGGAACGCCGGCGACGGTGAGGCCCGGTTCACGTGTGAGGTGCGCCCTGCCGGCGCATTCGAGCAGCTGATCGAGACGATGTTCGGCCTCGCCGCGGACGGCAAGACCTCGAAGAAGGGGATCCCGAACCCGCTGCGGCTTGCGGTGATCGCCCGGACCACTTCGACGACGTCCGCCGCCCGCTGATCCCGCACGTCCTTCAGCGTGCCGCTCTGGCGATGGGGGCCCCGATCGGCAAGGCCTTCGGCTACCGCGAGACCTGCGAGGGCGCGGTCGCCCAGGCAGGAAACCCCCCGGCTGACGGCGAATGGGGCCGGTCCCTAGAATTGGGAGGGAGCGGCCCATGCGGACGATCTGGAACGGATCAATCTCTTTCGGCCTGGTCAACATCCCGGTTGGCCTGGCTCTCGCGACCACTCCGAAGGCGAAGCAGTCGGACGTCAGCTTCCGCACGCTCCATCGCGAGTGCCGGACGCCGATCCGCCAGAAGCGCTGGTGCCCCACCCACGACCGCGAGGTCGGCCCAGACGAGATCGTCAAGGGCTGGGAGGTCGCGAAGGGCGAGTTCGTCATCGTCGAGGACGCCGACCTCGAGGCGATCGCCCAGCACGACGACTCCCGCTCGATCGACATCACGCGTTTCGTCGACCTGGAAGAGGTCGACCCCGTCTACCTCGACCGGACGTACTACCTCGCGCCGGCGACCGCGCCCGCGCAGCGGCGGCCCTACGTGCTCCTGCTCGAGGCGATGAAACAGGCGGGCATGGGCGGCATCGGCCGCTTCGTGCTCCGCGGCGCCGAGTACTTCTGCCTCATCCGTCCGAAGGGCGACGCGCTGGTGCTCGAGACGCTCTTCCTCGCCGAGGACGTCCGCTCGCAGGCCGAGATCGACGAGGCCGTCTCGGGCACCGAGGTCAAGGATGCGGAGCTCAAGCTCGCGCAGCAGGTGATGGAGAGCCTCGTGGCCGAGTTCGACCCGTCCGAGCTCGACAGCCAGTACCGCAGCGATCTCAGGCAGATGCTCGAGGCGAAGCTCGACGGGCAGGAGATCGCGAAGCCCGAGCCGGCCCCGGAGACGCCCGTCGTCGACCTCATGGAAGCGCTCAAGCGGAGCGTCGAGGAGGCGAAGGGGCGGAAGGCCGCCGCGAAGGACGCCCCCAAGAAGCGAGCCGCTGCGAAGAGCGGCTCATCGTCTCGGCGCCAGCCCGCGCGGAAGTCGGCGTAGGTAGCGCACAAGAGACGAACGGCGGGCTTAGCCCGCCGTTCTGAACGTCGGCGCGCCAAGCGGCGCGCCAAATCTGCCTGGGCGTTCCTAGTGCTTCTGGAGCACCCCTAGCGCCTCGAGCTGAGCCTGGAACAGGGTCTTGTCGATCTTGCCCTGGTAGATGGGCACGCCTTCCTCGACACAGACCCGGATGACCTCCTGGCGGTCGATCCCCAGTTCCTTCGACAGCTCCTCCGGCGTGAGGTGGTTCGCCATTGACGCTCCTCTCAGTGGACGAAAAAGCCCGCTTGCGCAACGGCGCTCAGCGGGCTAGGTCGAACCTCCAGATGTGGGTACCGGATTCAACGTTCCGGCCCTCCAAGTCCATTCATTACCCAGAGCATAATCGGCGGCCGTGACGTACGCAAAGCTGGCCGGGCTCGACGAGCGCTTCACCGACGTCAGGGGCGTCCGGATGCGGTATTTCGTCGGCGGCGAGGGGCCGCCGCTGATCCTCGTCCACGGGCTCGGCGGTGCCGGCGCGAACTGGACCGAGTTGGCGCCGCTGCTCGTACGGTCGCGCCGGCTGCTCGTTCCGGATCTCCCCGGCCACGGCGGGTCAGACGCACTCCCAGCCGTCTCCGGCCTCGAGCCGTTCGCCGACCGCGTCGCCGCGGTCGCCGCGCGCGAGGGGATGCTCCCGGCACCCGTGGTCGGGCACTCGCTCGGCGGCATGGTCGTGCTCCGGCTCGCGCTGCGGTGCCCTGAGGTGGTGCAGGCGCTCGTGCTTGCCGCCGGCGCGGGGTTGAGCACCGGCAGCGCCTGGGGCCGCGAGCTGCTGTCGATCTTCACCGTCGTGCGCCCGGGGAGGCTGGCCGCCCGGCACCGGAATCTCGTCAGGCGGTCAGCGCTCGTGCGTCGTTTGGTGTTCGGCTTCGTCTCGGTCGCTGATCCCGTCGGGCTCACCGACGAGGCCGTCGAAGGCTTTCTCGCCGGCCACCTGCTCCACACCGACGTCGACAGTGCGTGGCAGGCGCTCCAGCGCGACGATCCGCGTCAGGAGCTCGAGGCGATCCGCTGTCCGGCGCTCGTCCTCTGGGGCGCGGAGGACAGCCAGCTGCCGCTCCGAGACGCATTCGAGTACACGCGACGGCTGCACGCGCGGCTGCGCGTCATCCCCGGCTGCGGCCACCTCCTGATCGGCGAGCGCCCGGAGGCGTGCGCCGACGCGATCGAGAGGTTTCTAGGCGGACGCCTGTGATCGGAGAGACCGCGGCCAGCCCATGTTCCGCGTCGCCCGAGGGTGGGACGGCAAGCGGTCCCTCACGCGACCGCGGCTTCGAACGGCACCACCTCTCCTCCGTTGGACGACTCCTCGCGCGGGGACGACAGGAACTCGACACGCCGAGCGACGATCTCGACGTCACGCCGGCGCTTGCCCGCCTCGTCCTCCCATGAGTGGCTGCGGAGATATCCCTCGATCGCAACGCGGCGCCCCTTCGACAGGTACTGCGCGCAGAGCTCGCCCTGCCGGTCCCACGCGGAGACTCCGATGAAGTCAGCCCCGCCGTCCCGGCCGTACCTGTCCACCGCGAGCAGGAACTTCGAAACCTGCTTCTCGCCTGCCTCGCGCACCTCGACCTCGGTTGCGAGGTTGCCGATGACGCTGATGTTGTTCACCACTTCCTCCTGTTGTCGGTCACGGCAACGTAGCGGGAAAAGTGTGACCCGTTTGTGTCGAAACCGGCTACTCTGTGAGCCGCTCTCGGGGTGTGGCGCAGCCTGGTAGCGCGCTCCGTTCGGGTCGGAGAGGTCCCCAGTTCAAATCTGGGCACCCCGATGAAAGGGCCTCGCACCGCGGGGCCCTTGTTGTTCGAGCCGCGGGACTCTTCAGTTCGGACGGTTGCACGAGCTTTCGCTCGTGCAACCTGAATGTCGGCGCCGCAAGCGGCGCCTCGGCGGGTCGGAGAGGTCCCCAGTTCAAATCTGGGCACCCCGATGAAAGGGCCTCGCACCGCGGGGCCCTTGTTGTTCGAGCCGCGGGACTCTTCAGTTCGGACGGTTGCACGAGCTTTGCTCGTGCAACCTGAATGTCGGCGCCGCAAGCGGCGCCTCGGCGGGTCGGAGAGGTCTCCAGTTCAAATCTGGGCACCCCGATCTCACGGGGAAACCACGTTTCCCCCGTGCGCCCGCTTCAGGCGGCGGCGGTCTGCAGCCGCTCTCGCCGCCGCAGGACGCCCAGCGTCAGCACCGTGAGCGCGACAGCCGCAATCGCGACGCCGAGCATCCACCACCCGCCGCTGATGTTGTCGTCCCAGCCGATTGCACGATCGAGCGAGAACCGGGCGGGGCCGGTGCCGGCGACTGAAAGAGCAACCGTCAAGAGGAGGAGGTTGAACTCGTAGCCGCCGGCACCGTTGAAGAACCCTTTCGACCGGTGGACGAGGCCGATCGCCGTCAGCATCACGACGACGATTCCGAGCGCCGCGAGCGGCGTCAGCAGCCCGGCCGCGAAGGCGAGGCCGCCCGTCTCGGCCAGCGCGGCGAGCAGCGCGGTCGCGAGCGGCGCGCGAAAGCCGAGCGAGCCGAAGAAGCCGGCGGTGGCGCGCAGGCCGCCGCCGCCGAACCAGCCGAACAGCTTCTGCGCGCCGTGCGCGAACATCGTCCCGCCTGCGACGAGGCGGAGGAGCAAGAGCCCGTACGCCATCAGGGTTCGTTCGTTCCGCGGTGTCGCCGCGGCAAACCGCGTTACTGCACCGAACGGATCCGCCGGTCGCTCAACCCGACGAGGAAGAGCGCGGCGCAGAACGTCGAGCTGATGGCGATCAGCGTCCCCGGCGCGGCGAGCCCCGAGAGCGCCGCCCAGAGGCCGAGCCCTGCCGGCAGCAGCCCGAGCGACCCGAACCAATCCATGCTGATCACGCGCGAGAGCATGTGCTGCGGCACGCGTTGCATCAGCATCGTGTCCCACAGAGTGATCGCGAACCCGATGCAGAAGCCACGCACGACCTGCAGCGCGGCCGCGCCCGCGAACCACGGTGAAAGCCCGAGCAGTGCGCCGCTCACGCTGTTCGTCACGAACAGCGAATAGATCAGGATGCCGCGGCGCCGCGTCGGCGACGTCTGGCCGAGCACGACGCTCCCGGCGACCATGCCGACGCCCTGCAGGGTGAAGAGCAGCCCGTACGCGCCGACGCCGCCGCTCCACGCCTCGCGCACGAGCTTCGGCAGCAGCACCTGCAGCGACGCATACCCGACGAGCAGGACGATCGAGAACGTCCCGATCGTGATCCAGAGCCACGGCACGCGCGCGACGTAGCGGAAACCGGCGGTGAGCTCCGTGGCCAAGCCCTCGGCGGGCCCTCGCTCGTACGCACGTGGCCGCGCGAATGCCAGCAAGGTCGCCGAGGCGACGAAGGTGGCCGCGTCGACGGCGAAGATCGCGCTCGACCCGGCTGCCGCATAGATGAGCCCGGCGAGCGCAGGCCCGACGACGAAGGCCGCCTGCCGCGAGATGCCGATCAGGGCGTTCGCCGAGCCCAGGTGCGGCTCCTCGACGAGGAGCGGGATCACTCCGCCGAACGCAGGCTGGAACAGCCCGCTGCCGAGGCCGTGCAGCGCCACGAACACGAGCAGCAGGCCGAACGTGAGGTGCCCGCTCGCGTCGGCCGCAGCCAGCAACGCGATCACGATTGCGCGCGCGCCGTCGGACCCGATCAGCAGCAGCTTGCGCGAGTAACGGTCGGCGAGCACGCCGCCGATCAGCAGTGTCGTCACGAGCCCGACCGCCTCGACCATCAGCACGACCCCGAGCGAGCTCGCCTTCCCCGTCAGCGTGAACGCACGCCAGCCGAGCGCGACGACGAACGCCGCATCGCCGATCTGCGACACCGTCTGCCCCGACCACAGGAGCCGGAAGTCGCGATGCCTGAGCGGTTCGAGCATGCGCATGGCCCGAGGCTATTCTCCGGGCATGCCCGACCGAATTCGCGTTGCGTGCGTCCAGATGACGAGCCGCACCGACAAGGCCGCGAACCTCGAGACGGCGGCGCGCCTCGTCGCCCAGGCAGCTGCGTCCGGCGCGGACGTCGTCGTCCTGCCCGAGAAGTGGAACGGGATCGGCGACGCGGCCTTCTATCACGAGACAGCCGAGCCGCTCGACGGCGGCGAGTCGGTTGCAGCGATGTCGCAGTGGGCGCGCACGCACGGGATCACGCTCGTCGGCGGCTCGATCGTGGAGCTGCGGGAGGGACGCGAGAAGCGCTCGAACACGAGCCTCGTGTTCGACTCGGACGGGGAGCTCGTCGCGACCTACCGCAAGATCCATCTCTTCGACGTCGAGGTGGGCGGCGTGGTCTACCGCGAGTCGGAGTCGGAGGAGCCGGGCGACGAGGCGGTGGCCGCCGACGTAGAGGACTGGCAGCTCGGTCTCTCGGTCTGTTACGACGTGCGCTTCCCGGAGCTCTACCGCATCCTCGCGCTCGAAGGCGCGCAACTCGTCACGGTTCCGGCGCACTTCACGACGCCGACGGGGAAGGATCACTGGCACGTTCTGTTACGCGCGCGCGCGATCGAGAATCAGTTCTACGTCGCCGCCGCGGCGCAGGTCGGTGAGACGCTGCGGGGAAAGCCTGCGTACGGGCGGTCGCTCATCGTCGATCCGTGGGGCCTCGTTCTCGCGCAGGCGCCAGACGAGGAGACGGTCATCTGTGCGGAGCTCGATCTCGCGCACCTGCGTGACATCCGCGCCAAGCTCCCGTCGCTGGCGAACCGGCAGGGCGACGCGTACAGGTGGCCGGCGCCGGCCTGACGTATCGCGACTGGCGCGAGCGCGTTCCCGAACTCCTCGAAGCCGCCGCTGCGCGCTGGGGGTTGACGCTTGGTGACGCGTACCCGCCCGGCGCCGCCGGCCACGTCGTGCGCGCGACGCTCGCGGACGGAACGCCCGCGGTGCTCAAGCTCGTGTTTCCGCACCGCGAGGCAGCGCACGAGGCCGACGCCCTTGCGGTGTGGAACTGCGACGGTGCCGTCCGCCTTCTCGCAGCGGGCGACGACGGCTGGTCGTTCGTGATGGAGCGGTGCGAGCCGGGTGAGCTGCTCGCGCGGAGCGATCCGGAGACGGCGCTCGACGTCCTGGTGGCGCTCCTGCCGCGCCTCTGGCGCATCGTCGGAGCGCCGTTCCACACGCTGGCCGACGAGGTCGCGGTCTGGCTCGACGACATACCTCCGGCATGGGAGCTCGCCGAGCGGCCGCTCGGGCGCGCGCTGCTCGACGAGACGCTCGATCAGCTCGAAGCGCTCGCGAGCTCGCAGGGCGAGCAGGTGCTACTGCACCAGGATCTGCACACGGACTACGTCCTCGGCCACTCCGAGCGGGAGGTCGTCAGGCGCCTCGACCGGCTCACGTCGGCGCTCGATCTCGAACGTGACCGCGCGCGCTGGTGGACGATCGGCCAGACCGTCGCGTGGATGTTCGAGAGCTCGCACATGCACGTACACGCGGAAACCGTCCGCTGGCTGCGAGCGGCATGAGCATGCTGCGAGGCGTTCTCTTCGACGTCGACTTCACGCTGTGCCGTCCTGGACCGGAGCTGTCGGCGGAGCGTTACGCGCGCGTCGCCGCCCGCCACGGCATCGAGCTCGACCCCGTGCGGTACGACGACGCGCGCGAGGCGGCTGCGCTCAATCTCAAGCGGCATCCGGAGCTGCTGCACGACGACACGATCTGGCACCGGTTCACCGCGGAGATCTTCGTGGGGATGGGCGGCCCGGAGGAGATTGCGTCCGAGTGCGCGACGGAGATCGAGCGGGGGTGGGAGGTGTCCGAGAACTTCGAGCTGTTCGAGGACGTGCTGCCGGTGCTCGAAGAGCTGCGCAGGGCGGAGCTACGGCTCGGGCTCGTCTCGAACGGCATCCGCGACCTGAACGAGTTCGTCGCCCACCACGAGCTCGACGTGGACGCGATCGTCGGGTCGCGCGCGCACGGCTATGTGAAGCCGCACCCGACCATCTTCCAGGCGGCCCTCGAACAGCTCGGCCTCGCGCCGGCCGATGCCGTCATGGTCGGCGATTCGCTCGAGGAGGACGTCGAGGGCGCGCAGGCGCTCGGGATGCGCGCGATCCTGATGGACCGCCAGGAGCGGCACCCGGACGTCGAGGAGCGGCTGATCGACCTCTACGGCCTCCCGGCCGCCCTCGGTCTCAGCCGCCCCGGCTGACCAGCGAGCTCGCGTCGAGCACCTGGCTCGGCGCCGGCGGACGGACGGCCACCTTGGTGCCGAACGCGTACAGATCCTCGGTCAGCGACATCGTCATCGCGCCGCCGGCGGGCGAGTTGAGCGACATGTCGATCTTCATCCGGCGCACACGTCCCGCGTTGTCGATCCACGCCTCGGCCGGATACGAAGTCGTCCCGGCCACCCCCCGCCCGGCGTCGACCGTCTTGCGCAGGCTCGGGGTCTGCTTCGCCAACCGCCCGAGGTCGATGTCGAGCCTGTAGTGAGTCGTCAAGACGCCGCGAACACGGTCGTAGCCGACCGGATGCGCCTCGGCGGACGCCTCGAGCAGCTCGAGCTTCTGCGACGGATCCGCCTGGTTCGCATTCATGAGCGCGTTGAGATCGACGCCGCGCTCCTTCGCGAGCTTCGCGATGTCGAGCTTGATCCAGCGGTTGCCCGCGACGCGCGCGAAGAGCGGCGACCGCATGTACATGACGAGACCCGAGCGGCCGTCCATGATCATCTGCATCGTCGGATCGACGGTGCCGAGCTGTGCCTGTGCCTCCGGCGGCAGCTGGAAGCGCATCGTCAGCGCGCCCGAATGAGAGCGGCCGTTGACGCCGCTGCCGCTGAATGCCATCCCGCCGACGCCGTCCATGTTGATCGTCGCGCTGAACTCGACCCGCGACGACTCGGACGTCGCCGTCCTCGTCGCGGCGCTCGCAACCGGGTCGAAGGACAGCGTGTCGCCGCCGCAGCCGACGAGAGCGGTCGCCCACAGCGCAAGGCCGAGCAGCGACAGGACGCGTCGCACGTTCATGTGGGAAAAATCGTCCTGGGCGCCGGCGCTACCCCCGGTTATCCCTCGAAGGAGGCGCGGGCCTCGGCGAGCGTCGCGACCGGGCCCGCCATCACGTCCTCGCCCTCGAAACGTTCGAGCCACTCGCCGAGCGGGCGTGAGCGGAAAACGGCGGCAAGCTCCGTGGCGAGCGCTTCCTGGTCTTCGTCGTACTGCCGCTCGATCAGGTCAACACGTCCGATCAGCTCGCAGAGGCGGCGCCAGAACCTCGGCTCGACCGGCGTGATCGTCAGGTAACGGCCGTCCGCCGTCTCGTAGATTCGGTAGCAGGCCAGCGCGCCGGTCAGCGTCCGCTCCGGCTCGCCGTGCAGCCGGTGGGCGACGAGGCGGTGTGCGTTGTGCGTCATCGACACGATGATGTGCCTGCCCCGCCCGCTGCGCTCGCGCTCGAGCAGCGCCGTCAGGATCTCGACGACGGCATAGAGCGCGCCGCCTGCGAGGTCGGCGATCTGCACCGGTGGGAGAGCGGGCGCCGTGTCGGCGAGGACTCCGGCCCAGCCCTGGTAGTTGAGGTCGTGACCGGCGCGGCGATCGTGCGGCCCGAAGCCCGTGATCGAGCAGTACACGACGGAGTCGGGCACGTCGCGCGGAGCGATGCCGAGGCGTTCGGCAACGCCGGGCCGGAAGCCCTCGAGCACGACGTCGGCGTCTGCGCAGATGACGCGCCCGAGCTCCGGATCGCGCTCGAGATCCCAGACGACCGACTCCTTGCCGGCGTTGAGCGCCTCGTGCCAACCCGGCGCGACGTCGCGCATCGGGTCGCCGCCGGGCGCTTCGACGCGGACGACGCGCGCGCCGCGCTCGAGCAACTCTCGGCTCGCGAACGGGCCCGGCAAGTAGCGCGTGAAGTCCAGGACGAGAGTGCCCGCGAGAGGCTTCACTATGCTCCGTAGATTGACTGACCGGTCAACAGGTCAGGAGGACAAGCGCCGTCTCATCCTCGACGCGGCGGTGCGCGTCTTCGCGCGGAAGGGCTACCACGCCTCGCGCGTCGGTGACATCGCCGAGGAGGCCGGCGTGGCGCACGGGCTGCTCTACCACTACTTCCGTTCGAAGGAGGAGCTGCTCGAGACGATCTTCCGCGAGACGTGGCGCGACCTGCTCGATGCCGTGCGCGTGGTCGAGCAGACGGACGAGACGGCACGCGAACGGCTCGCGGGCGTCGCGAAGATCCTGTTGCGCGCGTGGCGACGCGACCCCGACCTCGTGCGCGTGCTCGTACGCGAGGTGACGCGAAGCACGGCGCTGCAGCGACGCGTCGACGAGATCGACCAGGCGTTCGCGGCGCTCGAGCGGATCATCGCGGGCGGCCAGGACGATGGCGAGTTCCGAGCCGACGTCGACCCCCGCATGGTCAGCTATGTGTTCTACGGCGCAGTGGAGGAGTTGCTGACGGGGTGGGTGCTGGGCCAGCTCGACGACGGCGACGAACAGATCGCGGCAGCCGAGCAAACGGTGATCGAGGTGGTCTGCGGTGGCCTGACAGCCGATCGAGAGGCCGCGGCGCTCTAGCTTCGTGGCACAGCTGACCGCTCAGGCGACGGCGCCGCAGCCGCCGGTGCGCTATTCCCTGTTCTGGACCCTCGGCCTCGGCGCGTTCGGGCTCGCCTTCTCCATCACCACGACGGCGGCGTACCTGCCGCCGCTGCTCGAACGCTTCACCGAGTCCGGGGCGCTGATCGGGCTCGTGCTCGGCGCCGAGGGGGTCTTTGCGCTTGCGCTCTCTCCGGTGATCGGACCGTGGAGCGACGAGTTCCACACGCCGCTCGGGCGCCGGCGTCCGTTCATGCTGGCCGCGCTCGGCCCGCTCGGCTTCTGCCTGCTGCTGATGGCGTTCATGCCGAACCTCTGGACGACGACGCTCATCGTGCTGGCGTTCTTCTTCGCGTACTACGTGTACGAGCCCCCCTATCGCGGGCTCTACCCTGACCTGCTGCCGCCGTCGACGTACGGGCGCGCGCAGGGGGTCCAGCATGTTCTGCGCGGGATCGCGCTCGGCGCCGCGCTCGTCGGCGGCGGCTTCCTGCTGAAGGCGTGGCACGCAGCGCCGTTCGTCCTGGCCGCTTTCGTGACGACCTCGGCCTGCGGGGCCACGATCCTGTTCGTCTCGGAAGACGGCGGGCACGGCCGCGTGTTCGACGGTGTCGCCGCGTACGTGAAGCAGAGCTGGCGCATCGTCGTCGAGGAGGCGGAGGTCCGTCGCTTCCTGATCGCGAACGCCGCGTGGGAGGGGACGTTCGCCGCCGCGCGGACGTTCGTCGTGCTCTACATCATCGAGGGGCTCCACGAGTCGAAGGCGATCTCCTCGGCCGTACTGGGCGCGGTCGCAACCGGGTACGTGATCGCTGCGATCCTCGCCGGCCGGCTCGGCGACCGGTTCGGGCTCGCGCGGGTCATCTTCTTCGCGTCCTTCGTCTACGGCGGCGGGTACATGGTCGCCGGGCTCGCGACGTCGTGGCACAACTGGTATTTCGCGTTGATCGTGCCGGTGTCGATTGCGGGCGGGACGGTCATGACGCTCGCGTGGGGGCTGCTGTTCAAGCTGATGCCCTCGCATCACCGCGGCGCGGTGTCCGGGCTGGCGACGACGACGAAGGGACTGGGGCTGCTGCTCGGTGCGCCCATCGCGGGTGCTGCGATCGACCTCGCGCGGCCGGCGCTCTCGGCGACCTCCGGGTATCAGGTGCTGTGGTTCGTCTGCGGGATCCCGATCCTGGCGGCGACGCCGCTCGTCGCGCACCTGATGCGGATCGAGCCGCGCGGCAACGTCGAGCCGACGGTGGGCTGATGGCGTTGTTCGAGCAGCTCCGCGACCTGGCGTTGGTCGTCGAGCACGTGCGGGTGGAGCGGCGGTCGGTCGAGGTCTCGTCCGACTTCACGCGTGTCACGACGATCGTGGTGCTGTCGGGGGCGGGCGCAGAGGGGCGAGGCGAGGACGTCACGTACACGGCGGAGGATCACGACTGGTTCCCGTCGCTCGAGGCGCCGGGAGCGACGACGCTCGGCGCGTTGTCGGAGTCGCTCGACGCGCTGACGCTCTTCGGCGGCGAGCCGAAGATGCCCGCCTCGCGGGATTACCGGCGGTGGGCGTTCGAGAGCGCCGCGCTCGACCTTGCGCTGCAGCAGGCGGGGCAGTCCCTCGCTCAGGCGGTTGCGCGCGAGGCCGCACCGGTTCGCTTTGTGGTCTCGACGCGCGGCGACGCGTTCGCGTGGCTCGCGGCGGCGCCCCAGCTCGAGCTGAAGCTCGATCCCGCCAGCGATTGGACGCGAGAGCTCATGGAGCGGCTCGCGGCGACCGGCCGCGTCCGCGTGCTCGACCTGAAGGCGTACTACCGCGGCACCGTCGTCGACGTCGAGCCGGATCCCGAGCTCTACCGGAATGTCGTCGAGCTCTTCCCGGAGGTCGTGATCGAGGACGCATCGCTCGACGGCGAATGCGGCGAAGCGCTCCGGGGGCAGGAGGGACGGCTGAGCTTCGACGCGCCGATCCACGCCGCCGACGACGTCCGTGCTCTTGCCGTGGAGCCCGGATGGATGAACATCAAGCCGTCGCGCTTCGGGAAGCTGGAGCGGCTGCTCGAGTGCATCGAATACTGCGAGGCGAACGCCATCCGGCTGTACGGCGGCGGCCAGTTCGAGCTCGACGTTGGCCGCCGCCAGATCCAGACGCTCGCCTCGGTCTTCTATCCCACCGGCCCAAACGACGTCGCGCCGAGCGAATACAACGCCGGCGACCCGCGCGGCGGGCTGCCGCAGAGCCCGCTGCCGCCTGCCGCTCGCATCGGCTTCTAGGGGCTGAGGTCCGATCGGCGCCCGAATCCGGCGCGCTACGCGCGCGCGTGCACAGGCGACAGCGCGGGGGCCCACGAGCAGAGGGGGGACACCTCGCCGTCGCTGCCGTTCAGGCGGCGGTAGCCGAGCGCGTGCTCGGCCTGCATCAGCTTGTGCACCTGCGTCGTGCCCTCGTAGATGATCGGCGCGCGCGCGTTGCGGAAGTACCGCTCGATCCCGTACTCGGCCGAGTAGCCGTACGCACCGTGCACCTGGATCGCCAGATGCGCCGCGCGGAACGCGCACTCCGTCGCGTGCCACTTCGCGAGTGACGTCTCACGCGTGTTGCGGAGTCCCTGGTCCTTCATCCACGCCGCCTGCATGACGAGCAGCTTGGACGTCTCGTAGCCCAGCACCATCTCGGCGATCATGTCCTGGACGAACTGGTACTTGCCGATCGGCTGCCCGAACGTCTCGCGCTCGCGCGCGTATTCGACCGAACGCTCGAGACACGCGCGAATCACGCCGCACGCGCCCGCGGCGACGGTGAAGCGCCCCTGATCGAGCCCGTACATCGCGATCTCGAAGCCCTGGCCCTCCTCGCCGACGAGGTTCTCGGCCGGCACCTCGACGTTCTCGAAGAACAGCTCACCCGTCGAGCCGGCCCAGATGCCGAGCTTGTGCTCGGTGTCGGCGGTCGTGAAGCCCGGCATGCCCCGCTCGAGCACGAACGCCGAAATACCCTTGTGCTTGGCGCCGGGGTCGGTCTTGGCGAACACGAGCGCGTGATCGGCGACGTTCGCGTAGGAGATCCAGTTCTTCGAGCCGTTGAGGACGTACCTGTCGCCGTCGCGCCGCGCCGTCGTCTTCATTGCGGCGACATCCGAGCCGGCGGCGGGCTCCGTCAGCCCGAAGCACGCAAGCTTCTCGCCCCGCGCCTGCGGCTCGAGCCAGCGCTCGTGCTGCTCCGGGCTCCCGTACTTGAGCAGCGCGAGCGAGTTGAGCCCCACGTGCACCGAGATGAGCGTCCGGAACGCCGCCTCGCCGCGCTCGATCTCCTCGCAGGAGAGCGCCTCGCAGACGAAATCGAGCCCGGCGCCGCCGTGCTCCTCCGGAATGACGACTCCCAGAATTCCGAGCTCGGCCATACCGGCGATCGCATCGAGGTCGAGCTTGTGCTCGATGTCGTTCTCGATCGCGTTGGGGAGGATGCGGTCGTCGACGAACCGACGGACCGTGTCCTGAAGCAGGCGCTGCTCGTCGGTGAGCTCGAAGTCCATGTCGGCCTAGTCTACGGACGCGTTGATCGCAGCCGTCCTCACGACTGCCGCGGTGCTGGCGATGACGCCGCAGCAGAAGGCGGCGCTCGTCGTCGTGTCCGGACTGCCTGCGCCCGCGGGCGTCGGCGGCGTCATCGTGCAGCGCGTCGACCGCGCTGCGCCGCGGCCGGCGGGGGCCCTCGTCTTCGTCGACCAGGAGGGCGGGGGCGTGCGTGCCTTCCCCGAGTTGCCGCCTGCGGCGGCGGCGCGAGCCGTCGGCAGCAAGACGCAGGCGTACGCGGCCGGGCGTTCGACCGCCTCGGCGCTCCGCCGTGCCGGCGTGCAGGTCGATCTCGCGCCGGTGCTCGACCTGCCGGACGGCCCACTCGGTGCGCGGCAGTTCCGCTCTCCCTTCTTCGGCGTCGCCTTTGCGCGCGGCCTCGCGGCGGGCAATGCGGGCGCGTGCGCGAAGCACTTTCCCGGCCTCGGCACGCTTGTCGTCTCCACGGACAAGCGGCCGTACGTCCGCGGCCACGTCCGCGACGCCGACCTCGCGCCGTACCGCGCCGCAGTCGAAGCCGGCGTGCCGTGCGTCATGGTCGGCCACGGCGTCTACCCGACGCTCGGCCCGCGCCGCGCCGTCGTCGAGCCCGCGACCTACCGCCTGCTGCGCACGACGCTCGGCTTCCGAGGGATAACGATCACGGACTCCCTCAGCGTCGTCGACGGCCGCGCCGCCGCGTGGGCGCCGGCGGCGGCTCGCGCCGGTGCGGATCTGCTGCTCGTCAACAATCCGCTCGACGCAGCACGCGCGATCAAGGCGCTCGTCCCGCTCGCGCGAAGCGGCGCGCTCGACGTCCACATCGCACGAATTCTGCGGCTGAAGGCACGGTTTGACTGACCAGTCAGTCAAGCTACTCTAGGAGCCGATGGCCACCCTCGAAGAACGCACCGCCGGCGGCGTCTCGTTCGGCCTGACGGACGAGCAGAAGGCGCTGCGCGAGCTTGCGCACGAGTTCGCGGAGAGAGAGATCCGGCCGAAGGAGCGCGAGTACGACGAGAGCTCGACGCACCCGGCGGACGTCATCGCCAAGGCGCACGAGCTCGGCCTGATGAACGTCCACATCCCGGAGGCGTACGGCGGCCTCGGGCTCGGCGCGTTCGAGGGCATGATCATCGGCGAGGAGCTCTGCTGGGGGTGCTCGGGGATCGGCACGGCGATCGCCGCCAACGGCCTCGGCCACGGCCCTGTCATCGCCGCCGGCACCGAAGAGCAGAAGCAGGAGTGGCTGACGCCGCTCGTGGACGAGGTGCTGCTGACGTCGTTCGCGCTGACGGAGCCGAACGCCGGCTCCGACGTCTCCGGCATTCAGACCACCGCCGTCCGCGACGGCGACGAGTACATCCTCAACGGCTCGAAGATGTTCATCACGAACGCCGGCCACGCCGCGTGGTTCACGGTGTTCGCCTCGACGGACAAGTCGAAGGGGCACCGTGGCCTGACGGCGTTCGTCGTTCCCTCCGATCTCGACGGTGTCGTGGTCGACCGGCACCTCGACAAGATGGGCCAGCGCTCGACGGATACGTCCGCGCTCTCGTTCACGGACGTGCGCGTTCCCGCCGAGAACCGGCTCGGCGAGGAGGGCGAGGGCTTCAAGATCGCGATGAAGACGCTCGACTTCACGCGCCCCGGCACGGCGATCGGCGCCGTCGGCGTCGCGCGCGCGGCGTTCGAATATGCGGCGCAGTACTCGAAGGAACGCGTGCAGTTCGGCATGCCGATCGCGATGAACCAGGGCGTCAACTTCATGATCGCCGACATGGCGACGAAGATCGAAGCGGCGCGGCTCCTCTGCTGGCAGGCGGCGTGGATGATCGACAACGGCACGCGTGCGACGCTGCAGTCGTCGTACGCGAAGCGCTTCGCCGCCGACATCTGCATGGAGGTCACAACCGACGCGGTGCAGGTCTTCGGCGGCTACGGCTACATGAAGGAGTACCCGGTCGAGAAGCTCATGCGCGACGCCAAGCTGTTCCAGATCTACGAGGGAACGTCTCAAATCCAACGCCTCGTCATCGCACGCGAGCTTCTGATGCCGCGCGATTGACGTCGGGCGTGTCGACCGGTCATTTCAGACGCGTGCCCGGCGAAGCCGGACACGCTGAGGTCGGCGCCGCGAGCGGCGCCGAGGCCGTGCGATTGACGTCGGGCGTGTCGTCCGGTCATTTCAGACGCGTGCCCGGCGAAGCCGGACACGCTGAGGTCGGCGCCGCGAGCGGCGCCGAGGCCGCGCGATTGACGTCGGGCGTGTCGCCGGTCATTTCGGACTCGTGCCCGCCGAAGCCGCGTGATCGAGATCGACCTCTCGGGTCGGGTCGCGATCGTCACCGGGGGCTCGCGCGGGCTCGGTCGCGCGGATGCGCTGACGCTCGAGCGCGCGGGCGCGACCGTCGTCGTCCTCGACGTCGAGGAGGCGAACACGACGATGGTCTGCGACGTCGGCGACCGTGCGCAGGTCGACGAGGCGGTGAAGCATGTCGTCGACGAGCACGGGGCCGTCGACATCCTGGTCAACAACGCCGGCGTGCTCGACCATCTCGGGCAGTTCGCCGACCAGCAGCCGGAGCTCTGGGAACGAGACCTGCGGGTCAACCTGACGGGTGCGTTCAACTGCGCGCAGGCCGTGTGGCCGCACATGCAGGAGCGCGGCCGGGGGCGGATCGTGAACATGGCCTCCGTCGCCGGGACGCTCGGCGGGTTCGGGCAGGCGAGCTACTCGACGACGAAGGCAGGGCTGCTCGGGCTCACGCGAACACTCGCGCTCGAGGGAGCGCGCCACGGCATCACCTGCAACGCGATCGTCCCCGGCGTCATCGGCACCGAGGCCTTCGGCTTCGTCCCTCCTCAGATGCAGGAGCGCATGATCAAGCGCACGGCGCTGCGGCGGCTCGGCGAGCCACAGGACGTCGCGAACGCGATCGTCTTCCTCTGCTCCGACCTGGCGTCGTACATCACCGGCGTCGCGCTGAACGTCAGCGGCGGCATCGAGCTCTTCACCTTTTGATCGGCTTCGAACCGACATCCGAGCAGCGCGAGCTGCGGGCTGGCGCACGAGTTCGCGGAAATGCGAGCTGCGGCCGATCGCGGCGGAGTGGAACGAGCGGGAGGAGTATCCGCCGGAGCTGCTCGCACGGGCGGCCCGCGCCGGGCTGACGTCGTATGCCATCCCGACGGCGGCGGCGGCGCGGATGCGGTCACCCGGTGCGCTGATCGCGGATGAGCTGTCGTGCGGCTGCGCCGGCCTGGCCGCGACGATCACGGCGACGATGTTCCCGGTGCGCCTCCTGCTCCGTTTCGGGAGAGACGCACAGCGCGCGCTCGACTTCTTCCGGGTGTCGCGGCCGCAGGTCGCCGCGGGCGCGGTCCGCGTCGCCCGCGCAGCCTTCGAATACGCGACCGAGCACGCGCGCGGCGCGAGTGTTCGGGAAGCCGATCCTGAGTCGCCAGGGCGTCGCCTTCAAGCTCGCGGACACGGCGATGCTCATCGAGGCGGCGCGGCTGCTCGTCTGGCGCGCCGCCGCGGCCGACGACTCGGGGCTGCTCGGCTCCTACGCGAAGGCGTTCGCCGCCGACGCCGCCATGCGCATCACGACGGACGCGGTCCAGGTGCTCGGCGGCGCCGGAATCATGCGGGACTACCCGGTCGAGAAGTGGATGCCTGACGCGAAGGTCTTCCAGATCGTCGAGGGCACGTCCGAGATCCAGCGGCACATCGTTGCCGTGTGCCTGCGCGGCTAGACTTCGCGCCTTGCCCGCCCGGCGCAAATCGCTGCTGGTCCGGCCCCGTCGCCGACGCCGCCGCCGAACGAGCGCTCAGCGCCGCGTGCTCTTGCAGCGGACGGCCATTCTCGCCGCGATCGCCGCGCTCGCGGCGGTCGTTCTCGGCCTGGCGTTCGCCGGCAGTCCCAGCCGCATCGCCGGCGGCGTTCGTATCGCCGGTGTCGACGTCGGCGGGATGACGGCGCGAGAGGCCGAGCGAACGCTGCGGCAGAAGGCCGAGGCCCTCGCTGCGGTTCCCGTCACGTTCCGCGTCGGTCGGCACGCCTGGCGCCTCGAGCCGCGCCGGCTCGGCATTCAGGTCGATTGGGCGGCTGCGGTCGACGCCGTGCGGCGGGAGGGCCAGGGCTTCGGCCCGCTCCGCGGCCTCCGCAGGCTCGACCTCCGGTTCTTCGGCACCGATGTCGCGCCGCCGACCCAGGTCTACGATGCGGCGCTGCGGTACTGGCTCGACCGCATCGAGCGGACGGTGAACTCGCCCCACCGCGACGCCGCGATCGTGCTGCACGGACTGACGCCGCGTGTCGTGTCGAGCCGAGCGGGCGAGGTCCTCGACCGCCACGCCGCGACCGCGACGATCGTTCGTGCGCTCGCGAGCCTCGACCGCGAGCCGGTCGGGCTCCCGGTGCAGGTCGACACTCCCAAGGTCACCGCGAACGACCTGACCGTGCCGGCGGCGCAGGTGAAGACGGCGCTGTCGTCACCCGTGCATCTGACGCTCGGCGCGACCCGCTGGAACCTGCGGCCGGCGCGCATCGCCAGGCTGCTGCAGTTGCCGGCAAACGGGCGACGCAGCCTCGCGGTCGGCGGACCGGGAGCGAGCGCCTGGTTCACCGCGCTCGCCAAGCGCGTCGACCGTGACCCGCGGGACGCGACATGGGCGATCGCCGCGAACGGGCGGGTTCGCGTCGTGCCGGACGAGCCCGGCTACCTGCTCGACGTCCCGCACAGCGCGACGGCGATCCTGCATGCGGCGCTCGTCACCGAGGCGACGCTCCGCTCGGCGAAGCTCGTCGTCGAGAAGCAGGAGGCAGACCGGACGACGGCAGAGGCGCAGGCGCTGCAGATCCGCGGGCTCGTTGCGAGCTATCAGACGTTCTACGGCGGCGACCCGAACCGCATCCACAACGTCCAGCTCGTCTCGCACCTGGTCGACGGGCACACGATCGCCCCCGGGGCCGTGTTCTCGTTCAACCAGGCGACGGGCGCGCGGACCGCCGCCAAGGGCTTCAAGGAGGCACCGGTGATCATCAACGGCGAGCTGCAGACGGGGCTCGGGGGCGGCGTGTGCCAGGTCTCGACGACCGTCTTCAACGCGGCGTACGAGGCGGGGCTGCCGATCGTCGCGCGGACGAACCACGCGCTGTACATCAGCCACTACCCGCAGGGGCGCGACGCGACCGTGAACTATCCGGACGTCGACCTCAAGTTCGTCAACGACACCGGCCACTGGCTCCTGCTGCGCACGTTCGTCGGCTCGTCGTCGCTGACCGTCGCGCTCTACGGCACGCCGGTCCACCGGCGCGTGGTCAGCGAGACCGCGCCGCTCGTCGCGTCCGGCCCCACGCCCACGCAGAAAGTCTCGGATCCGACGATGTTCGTGGGCCAGAAGGCGGTCGAGGAGACGGGGACACCGCCGCAGAAGACGAGCGTCCACCGGCGCGTCTACAGCGCCGCCGGGAAGCTGCTCTACGACACCGTCTTCTACTCGTCGTACGTCGGCGAGCCGACGATCATCCGGATCGGCACGAAGCCGAAGCCGCAGTCGACGAGCACCACGACCACGACGACGACAACGACGGCTACAACGACGACGACGCCGAAGAAGAAGAAAAGACGACGACTCAGCCGTAGCGATCGCAGCTGCGAGCGCCGCCGGGATCCGCGTCGGCCGTAGCGTCCGCGGGTCGATGCACGCATGCGACGTCCACCCGTCGGCGATCACCTCGTCGCCTCGCCTGACCTCGTAATCAAAACGGAACCGCGCGCCGCGCAGCTCGCCGACACGCGTGTGGATCTGCAGCCGGTCGTCGAAGTGCGCCGGCAGGCGGTAGCGGACGTGCGACTCCAGCACGAATGACTCGAGCCCTGTCTCGCGGAGCGCCGGATAGCCGCCGGCGAACTCTTCGAGGTAGCCGATGCGCGCGATCTCGAACCAGACGAGGTAGTTCGAGTTGTGCGCGACGCCCTGTGCGTCCGTCTCGGCGAAACGAACGCGCACGTCGGTGCTGAAGCGGAACTCGTCCATCGCGCGGCACTCTACGGCGATGAGCGAGCTCGCCCAGCTGCTGCGGCAGCGCCAGCCGTGCGTCGTGCTGACCGGCGCCGGGATCTCGACCGAGAGCGGGATTCCGGACTTCCGGTCGGCGGGCGGGATCTGGGCGAAGTACGACCCGATGGAGTACGCGACGATCGACGCCTTCGCGCGCGATCCGGAGAAGGTGTGGGAGTTCTACGCGCTGCGGCTGGGCGTCCTCGCGGAAGCAGAGCCGAACGCCGGGCACCGCGCGCTCGCGGAGCTCGAGCGGCGCGGCCTTGTGCGCGCGATCGTCACCCAGAACATCGACGGGCTGCACCAGCGTGCCGGGTCGCGCGAGGTGATCGAGGTGCACGGCTCCGTCCGCTCGGCGACCTGCCTCGAATGCCAAAGCGAGACGCCGCTCCACCGTCCGGCCCCGCGCTGCCCGCGGTGCGGCGCGATCATGAAACCCGGCGTCGTGATGTTCGGCGAGCTGCTTCCGGAGGCGGCGATGGCGAGGGCGACGGAGCTTGCGCGCCGGGCCGGGCTCCTGCTCGTCGTCGGCTCGACGCTCGAGGTCTACCCGGTCGCGGGCCTGCCCGACGAGACGCTCTCCTCGGGCGGAGCGCTCGCGATCGTCAACCGCGGCCCGACCGCGTACGACGAACGTGCCGATCTAAAGGTCGACGGCGGCGCGGGTGAGACGCTGGTTACGCTGGTGGAGTGACTGCGTCCGAACAGATCGACCGGAGGATCAAGGAGCTCGGCGACTGGCGCGGCGAGACCCTGGGCCGGGTGCGGCAGATCATCCGGTCCGCCGACCCGGAGGTCGTCGAGGAGTGGAAGTGGGCGAAGGCGACGAGCCCGGGAACGCCCGTCTGGTCTCACGACGGGGGCATCTGCACCGGCGAGGCCTACAAGAGCGTCGTCAAGCTGACGTTCTTCAAGGGGGCGTCGCTGAAGGATCCCGCGGGTCTCTTCAATTCGAGCCTCGAAGGGAAGGTCAGGCGCGCGATCGACATCAGGGAGGGCGAGGAGATCGACGAAGGGGCGCTGACGGATCTCATTCGTGAGGCCGTCGGCCTGAACGTCGCAAGCAAGAAGCGTTCCGCGTAAGCGGCTCCGGCCGATCGCGATCGGCTGAAGCTAGGCTGCGGCCCGTCTGATCGTCTTCTCGTCGAGCATCTTCTGGCAGCTGGAGCACACCTTCCGCTCGACGTGATACGGGACCCCAGCACGCTGCCTGATCGCATGGATCGTGACCGTGCTGTGCTTGTGAGGCTTGAGGGTCATCCGTCTCCTCAGGGTAATAAGACGTCCGGTTGCTCAATGTTGTTGTCGGCAATGCGTCACAAGACCTTCACCACTTTCACTCTGTTGACCGCGCTCGCCGCTGCGGGTTGCGGCAGCGGCGCGAAGCCTCACGGGACGGCGAAGGCGTCGCGGTCGACACCGCCGCCGACGCGCCCCGCACGGGCGTGCGCCGCGGGTGCGTCGCACCGGCTCGGCTCGACGAAGCTCGCATTCGCGGCGATCGTCCGGTCGCATGCCGCCGTGGCGGCCCGTCCCAGCGGCCGCGCCTTCGCGCACTTCGGCCGGCTGAACCAGAACGGCGTGCCGACGATCTTCTCCGCACGCGCCGTGCGGCTCGACCGGCGCTGTCGGCCCTCGGCCTACCTCGTCCAGATCCCGCAGCGCCCGAACGGCGTGACGGGCTGGGTGCCCGCGGGGCAGGTCGATGTCGCGCGCGTGACGACGCGGATCGTGGTCGACCTCTCGCAGAGGCGCGTGACCCTCTACCGGCGCGGCCGCCGGGTCCTCAGCGCGACGGCGGCGATCGGGTCGCCGGCGACGCCGACCCCGACGGGGAGCTTCTACGTGAACCAGCGGCTGATCCCGAGCGATCCGAACGGCCCCTTCGGCCCCGGCGCGGTCGGGATCTCGGCGTTCTCGAACGTGCTGACGGGGTGGGCGCAGGGCGGGCCGATCGCGATCCACGGCACGAACGAGCCCTGGTCGATCGGCAAGGCTGTCTCGAACGGCTGCATCCGGCTGCCGAACCGGAGCGCGCGGAAGGTGTTCGCGCAGGCGCTCAACGGGACGCCCGTCCTCATCCGGCCGTGAAGGCGGCACCTGCCGGCGTTCTGCTCCTCGTCGTGCTGCTCGCGGCCGCGGTTGCCTTCGCGGTGACGCGGCCAGATCCGGCGGCTGCCGGCCGCGACGGCTGCGGGACCGACCTCAATGCCATCTTCGACCGGCTTCAGCCAAACTGGGCCTACGTCTACGACCGCGACACCTCGGCAACGGACGCGGTGCCGCCGGCGCGCTGGGTCCGGGGAATCGCGTTGCCGGGTGACGACAGCCCCTTCGGGGTGCATCCGACCCCGGTTGACGACCCGATCACCCACGACGCCTACGACATGATCGTCAACGTCCGGCCGCAAGCCGCAGATGCCTATCTCCTCGGCGGCGATCCGGCGGCACGCACCGGAAACTTCGCGGGCAACGACGAGGAGACCGGAAGACTGCACATGGAGCGCGAGGAGGTGGGGATCCCATTCGCGGTCTGGCCCGAGCAGGGCGACCGTGTCGAGGCCTACGGGTCCTGGGTGTGGGATTGCGGGCATGTCGCGGGCGGCGGAGCCCGTACGGAGTTTCATCCCATGCGCGCCCTCTGGGTCGAGCGCCGCTTCTCGCCACGGAGCCCGACCGGAGAACGCCAGGCGTCCCTCTGGTACTCCAACGTAAAGACGGCGGCCGGCGCGATCGCGGACTGCGCACATCGCACGAAGGGCGATGAGCAAGCGTTCAGGGCCTGCCAGGCCGCGACCTCGTCGACGTCGACGTTCGACGACGCCGGCACGAGGACGTTCATCCTTGCTGCACCCCCACGTCCGTCCGCGCATGCGCGACTCCACGTCCGACTCGTGAACGTCGGGAGTAGTGCCAACGCGCCGAGACCGGTCGTGAGCCTCGGTCTCTTCGCCGCCCGCGTCACGCTCCGGCTCGTGTCGGGGCGCGCCGTGCGCGTCGCATACGACGTCTTTGTCGGCTGGACGCCGGTGCGTGCCCGCCCGCAGCACCTCCGCGTCGTGCTCGAGCAATTGCTCGTGCGCCGGGCGATGGATCCATCCTGCCCGGCGACGCACCCCGACTGTCCAGCGCGCGTGGAGACGACGCAGCCCGGGCAGATCACGACTGCGCCGGGTGAGTGGGCTCTTTACGCCGATGTCGGCGGCCTCTGGACGCACGTTCGCCCGCTCGTCTTGCGCGTGCGCGACGGACAGCGACTGCGTCTCCATCAGGCGTTCGACTTGTACGTGCCGCGCGGCCGGTCGTGGCGGCTCGCCGTCTTCACACGAGAGTGCGACTTCGGCTTCCCGACGTTCTCGAGCAACGACCGTGCTGTCTACCCGTGCCCGCATACGCGTGAGTTCGGTCATCCGTCGGGCGACGACAGACCCGGCTACATCGCCGTACGCGGACGCCCCGGCCGCCACGGCGCGAACGCGAGCCTGGAGTCCTCCACCTGCCCTGTGGTCAACACGCGAGGGTGCTACCGCCTGACTTGGCGTGTAATAAGACTCCGGTGAACGCAACCAGGGAGGAACAAAATGCCTGAGTCCAAACAAAGCATCGTCGACCGCCTCGCCGACCTCGGCGAGGAGGCGATCCAGCGCATCGGCAACGCACCGGGCGGCGACCGCGTGCTCGCGGCGATGGCCGGGACACGCGAGCGGATGGACGACCTGCAGAAGCGCGTTCGAGGGCTCGAGGCGCTGGACAAGCGCGTCGTCGAGATCGAGCAGCGTCTCGACAAGCTCGAGGGCAAGACAAAGTCGTCGTCGGCGCCGCGCAAGCCGTCCTCCACGCCGCGCAAGAGCGGCAGCGGCTCGAGCAGCTCGAGCTAGGGCACCCGGACGCGCAGCGCCTGCGGCACGAGCTCGAAGCGGGCCGGCGTCGTGCCGGGCTGCTCACCGTCGAGGACGACGGGCACCGCGGGCTCGGAATCGACCTGCACGACGCGTCCGTGCGCGAGGTCGATCTTCGGATGCGACAGGTGCTTTCCGCGGTAGATCTTCGGAAAGGTCCGCACGAAGTCGGCCTTCGTGACGTCCCCGATCAGGAGCACGTCGAGCCTCCCGTCGTCCGGCTCCGCGTCGGGTGTCACCCACATGCCGCCGGCGGCGTAGTCCCCGTTCATCACGAGCGTCTCGAACATGCTGCCGCGCCGCTCCTCGCCGTCGATGCGGATCGTCATGTCGGCGCTCTTCCACGACGCGAACACGGCGACCGTCGCCGTCAGGAACGAGATCCGCCCACCGAGGGCCTTCGAGGTGCTGTTCGCGCGCCGGGCGATCGCGCCGCTGATGCCGGCGCCCGCGAAGTTCGCGAAGTACGCGCTCCCTTCCGAGCCGTCCCACGAGCGGTACCGGGCAGAGCCGACGTCCACGGTGCGGGGCCGGCCGTCGCGCGCGACGTCGAGCGCCGCGCCCACGTCGGACGGGATCCGCAGGCTGCGGACGAAGTCCTTGCCGGTCCCGCGCGGGAGCACCGCGAGCTCGACACCGTCGGCGCCGACTGCGCCGTTCACGACCTCGTGGACGGTGCCGTCTCCGCCGACGACGACGAGCAGGGTCGCGCCGTCGGCGATCGCCTTCTGCGTCAGCTCGGTCAGCTCACCGGGTCGCTGCGAAAGGAGCGCGTCGCCGCTGATGCCGGCGGCGGCGGCCCGCCGTGCGATCTCCGGCCAGCGCTGTCCCGTCGAGCCGTTTGCCGACGCCGGATTGACGAGGAAGACCGTCTTCAGTGGTGGTGGCCGGCGGTGACCGTCGCGAGAGCGACGCGTGTCATCCGGTCGACTGCCGCGCGAAGCTCGTCGTCGGTGATGCGCTTGAACTCCCCCTCGACGACGATGTCGCTGACCGTGAGGAGGCAGCCGGCCTGCATGCCGCGGAGCGCGCCGACGGTGAACAGCGCGGACGCCTCCATCTCGACCGCCAGCACGCCGCGCTTCGACCAGCGCTCGTACTGGCCCTCGTCCGGGTTGTAGAAGACGTCGCTCGACACGATCGGGCCGACGTGCATCGGCTGGCCGATCTCCTTCGCCGCGTGCACGGCACCGTGGATCAGCTCCCAGTTGGCAGTCGGGCAGTGCGGCTCGCCGCCGACGAGGTGGTCGGCTGTTCGGTCGTCGGCAACGGCCGACAGCGCCACGATCAGGTCGCCGAGCTCGTGATGCGCCTGCAGGCCGCCGCAGGTGCCGACGCGCAGCAGCTTCTTGACGCCGAGCTGGATCAGCTCCTCGAAGACGATCGTCGCGCCCGGACAGCCCATGCCCGTCCCTTGAACCGACACGGGCTTCCCCTCGTACGTGCCGGTGTACCCCAGCAGGCCGCGCTCGGAGTTCCGCTGCTGGACGTCGTCGAAGTACGTATCGGCGATGTACTTGGCCCGGAGCGGATCGCCCGGGAGCAGGCACGCCTCGGCGTACTCACCCGGCTCGGCTCTGATGTGAAT
Organism: uncultured Actinomycetes bacterium; assembly: GCA_963833655.1. Taxonomy (GTDB): domain Bacteria; phylum Actinomycetota; class Thermoleophilia; order Gaiellales; family Gaiellaceae; genus 3-1-20CM-4-69-9. The sequence goes on from CAWHYL010000003.1 coordinate 106,227, forward strand.
CGGCATGGAGCGCAACCCTAACCCGTGACACGATGCCGTCCGTGACCGAGCCGTTCGAGCCGGGTCTCGAGCAGATCCTCGCGTTCTGCGCGCTGGACCCGGTCGAGCGCGTCTTCCTCGAAGACGTCGCGCGGCGGCGGCTCGGCCGCTTCACAGCGTTCGCCGAGGACGGCGCGCTGACCGCGCTGTGCCACGTCGGCGCGAACGTCGTCCCGTCGGGCTCCGAGTGCGGACGCTTCGCCTCCGTGGCCGCCCGCGGCCGGGCGCGGATGATCATCGGCGACGAGCGCGCGGTCGACGAGCTGTGGGCGGACATGGAGCCGCTGATGCCTCGCCCGCGCGACGACCGTCCGGGGCAGCCGGTCTACGCGATCTCGGCGCCACCCCCGCCCGGTGACACCGGCCTTCGCGCCGCGACCGAGCGCGACTTCGAGCTCCTCCTGCCCGCGTGCGCGGCCGCGCACGAGGAGGAGATCGGCGTCGATCCGCTCGCGCGGGATCCGGACGGGTTTCGCTGGCGCACGCGGTCGCAGATCGAGGAGGGGCGGTCGTGGCTCTGGGCGGAGGGCAGCGCGATCCGCTTCAAGGCGGAAGTGTCGGCGTGGACGCCCTCTGCCGTGCAGGTGCAGCAGGTCTGGGTCGATCCGCAGGAGCGGAACAAGGGCTACGCGAAGCGCGGCATGCGCGACCTGAGCCGTCTGCTCCTCGAAAGCGTCCCGACCGTATGCCTGTTCGTGCGCCCCGAGAACGCGCCGGCGATCAAGGTCTATGACGGGATCGGGATGCAGCGGCACGGCTCGTACCGCAGCTTGATCTTCTGAGTCAACCCCGAAAGGGTGATGAGTCAAGCGGCGAGGTCGACCGAAGATGGGGGCGTGAAGCCCCGCTTTCCTGCGGCTGCGGGACTCGCGCTCGCGATCCTCGCGACCGCTGGGCTCGTCCTGCTCCTCGGCGGCAACGGCCGCGCTGCCGTCACGCACACGTGCAGCGCCACCGACCGGCAGTTCATGAGCGTCGCGCAGCTGAACATGGCCGCGCTCGGCTCGCTCTCGCAGGACTACCTCCACGGCGACGCGAAGCCGGCGGACGTGATCGACGAGACGCAGACGGCGGAGATGGGTCTCGCCAACACCAACCCCAGCGACCCGTCCCTCTCGAAGACGCGGGCGATCCTGCGCGCGATGTTCGCCGAATACGGCCGCGCCATCCGCGCCGACGAGCACCACAAGAATCCCGGCAAGTACATCTACCGCGCGTACGGGCTCGCGAACTTCGCGCACGACATCCTCGCCGGCGCGCAGTCGGGCCTCATGAAGCGCGGGTGCGACGTCACGCCGCTGCTCTGACCGAAAGCTGCGCTTTCGGTCAGGAGAGGTACGGCGCTTCGCGCTGAACGCGCGCGAGCCGAGCTCGCGCGCTCCTTGCTGCTTGGCCCGTGTTCTCTTCCGTGCGGCCCGCGGATGCTGCGCGTGCGCGCGTCCGATCAGTTCGCCTGCGGCTCCGGCGGCTTCGCCTGGCTTAGCCTCCGGCTGGGCTTGTTTTCGAAGGGTCGGTGCGGTTCCGGACGAAGTCCAGGGCGTCCGCGACGATGCGTAGGCGGGCGAAGCGCTCGCGGAGGTGCGGATGCTCCGTGAGCAAGTCCCAGAGCTCGTTCAGTGCCGGCTCGACGTCGCGGTCGGCTCCCTCGAACAGCGTGTCCACCGCACGCCGGACGTCGTCGCGAATCTCGGCGGGGGTCTCGGCGACGGCAAGCCGCGCCTCGGTGCGCTCCTCGAGCCACTCCGCTGCCTGTCGGTTCGCCTGATTCCGTCTCCAGGCGTGGAAGAACGTCGTCACGAGTCATCCATCGGCTTCCTCGCTGTCGCGCGTCTACCCTGTTCGCGTGAAGATCGCAGCGCGCGTCGAGGTTTTCATTCGGCGTTACGACTTGATCCCCGAGCGTGGCGAATTGACGTGCCTCGTTTCAGGGGGTGCGGACTCGACCTGTTTGTTCCACGTGCTGCGCGAGCTCGGGTACCGCGTCTCGGCACTGCACGTGAACCACGGCGTGCGCGGGGCCGAGTCGGACGCCGATGCGCGGTTCTGCGCGGAGCAGTTCGGCGCCGAGATCGTCGACGGCCGTGGCGGCACCACGGAGGAGGAGCTGCGTGCGATCCGGTACTCGTTCGCGACGGGGCGGCTGCGCGCAACGGGACACACGGCGTCCGACCAGGTCGAGACCGTCCTCTACCACCTCGTCGCGAGCGGCAGCACGAAGGGCATCAAGCCCCGTCGCGAGGACGGCGTCGTGCGGCCGCTGCTGGAGCTCTGGCGGGGCGAGACGGAGGAGTACTGCCGCGGGCACGGGTTTCCGTATCGCACGGACTCGTCGAACGACGACACGAAGCGTGGGCTGATCCGCAACGAGATCCTCCCGCGCCTGCGCGAGCTCCACCCTGGTGCGGAGCGCAACCTCCTCCGGCTCGCGCACGACGAGCCGTCGGCGCTGGACGAGCTGCTCGGGTCGACCTCCGGCTCGAGGCGGCTCGACCTCGGCAGCGGCGTGACGGCAGTGCGGGAATACGGCAGCGTCTGGCTCGAGCGGACTCCCGTCGCGTTGGACGGCGTCGTCCGCTGGGGCGACTGGCAGATCGCGGCCGATGTGCCAGGGCTTAAGGTACGGGCCTGGCGTGCCGGCGACCGGCTCGCCGGACGCTCGAAGAAGATCCAGGACGTGTTCGTCGACGCCAAGATCCCTCGCTCGGCACGCGAATCGTGGCCGCTGGTCGTGCGCGGCGACGAGGTCGTCGCCGTCCCAGGGATCGTCGACGCGGACGGAGTGCGGGCGGAGCGTGTCGACCCACGCTGAGCTCGAGCGCGACGTCGCCGAGATCCTCATCGACGAGGATCGGCTGAAGTCGCGCGTCCACGAGCTCGGTGAGGAGATCTCGGCCGACTACGCCGGCCGCGACCTGCTGCTGATCGGCGTCCTCAAGGGCGCCGTTTTCTTCATGGCCGACCTGATGCGGACACTGACGATCCCGTGCGAGATCGACTTCATGGCGATCTCCAGCTACGGCGCACAGACCGACTCCTCGGGCGTCGTCCGCATCCTCAAGGACCTGGACATCAACATCGAGGCGCGCGACGTCCTCGTCGTCGAGGACATCATCGACTCCGGCCTGACCCTCTCGTACCTGATGCGGAACCTCGAGTCGCGGGAGCCCGCCAGCCTCGAGGTCTGCGCGCTGCTGACGAAGCCCGAGCGCCGCGAAATCGACGTCCCCGTGCGCTATATCGGCTTCGAAATCCCCAACCGATTCGTGATCGGTTACGGGCTGGATTTCGCCGAGCGATACAGGAACCTGCCCTACGTCGGCGTACTGGACACCGATCTGGTGCCCGACGGCGCTTAGCCAACCCGCGCTATTTCCCCTCGAATGAGGGCAGTAGCTCAAAGGAAGGCTGGTACCCTGCCGAAAGAGGTTTCGTGAACCGCTTCTTCCGCAGCGCGCTCTTCCCGCTCGTGATCATCGCGGCGCTCGTCTGGCTGGCGCTGCAGACCCTCGGCGGGCACGGGGGCAAGACCCAGAAGTACACGTACTCGCGGGTCTACAACCAGATCGTCGAGTGCAACACGGCGTCGAACCCCGGCTGCCCGATCCAGGAGGTCGTCTTCACGCCGACCAAGCAGGAGCTCAGCGTGAAGTACAACGACGGCACCAAGACCAACGTCCACTACCCGAGCGATCAGGTCGTGCCGGATCTGCAGAAGCAGATGCACGAGCACGGCGTGCTCTACGACTCCAAGGGCACCGGCTCGTCGCCGTGGTGGTCGATCCTCACGTCTCTGCTGCCGTTCGTGCTGCTGTTCGGCTTCTGGATCTTCCTGATGAACCAGGTGCAGGGCGGCGGCTCGAAGGTGATGTCGTTCGGCAAGTCGCGCGCGAAGCGGATGACGCCGGACTCGCCGAAGATCGGCTTCAAGGACGTCGCCGGCGTCGAAGAGGCGGTGGAGGAGCTCCACGAGATCAAGGAGTTCCTCGAGAATCCGAAGAAGTTCCAGGCGCTCGGCGCGCGCATCCCGAAGGGTGTGCTGCTGTACGGGCCGCCGGGCACCGGTAAGACATTGCTCGCGCGCGCGGTCGCAGGCGAGGCCGGCGTGCCGTTCTTCTCGATCTCGGGCTCCGACTTCGTCGAGATGTTCGTCGGCGTCGGCGCCTCGCGCGTACGCGACCTGTTCGAGCAGGCGAAGCAGGCGTCGCCGTGCATCGTCTTCATGGACGAGATCGACGCCGTCGGCCGCCATCGCGGCGCCGGGCTCGGCGGCGGACACGACGAGCGTGAGCAGACGCTGAACCAGCTGCTCGTCGAGATGGACGGCTTCGAGCTGAAGGACAACATCATCCTCATCGCGGCCACGAACAGGCCTGACATCCTCGATCCGGCGCTGCTGCGTCCCGGCCGCTTCGACCGGCAGATCGTCGTCGATCGGCCCGACCGCAACGGTCGCAAGAAGATCCTCGAGGTGCACTCGAAGGGCAAGCCGCTCGCGTCGGAGATCGATCTCGACACGCTCGCGGCCGGCACGCCGGGCTTCACCGGCGCGGATCTCGCGAACCTTGTCAACGAGGCGGCGCTGCTCGCGGCGCGGCGTGGCAAGAAGACGATCGAGCAGGAGGAGCTCGAGGAGGGCATCATGCGCGTGATCGCCGGGCCGGAGAAGAAGACGCGCCTATTCTCCGAGGAAGAGCGCAAGATCACCGCGTACCACGAGCTCGGGCACGCGATCGTCGGGCGCTACCTCGATCAGGAGTCCGACGTCCACAAGATCTCGATCATCGGCCGCGGCCAGGCGCTCGGGTACACGATCTCGCTGCCACGCGAGGACCGCTACCTGACGACGAAGGCGAACCTGATGAACAACCTCGCGATGACGCTCGGCGGCCGCGCCGCCGAGGAGATCGTCTTCAACGAGGTGACGACGGGCGCTGCGAACGACCTCGAGAAGGTCACGTCGACGGCGAAGCAGATGGTCATGCGCTTCGGCATGAGCGAGAAGCTCGGCCCGCGCGTGCTCGGCCGCAACCACGACATGCCGTTCCTCGGACGCGAGATGGGCGCGGAGCCGGACTACTCCGAAGAGGTCGCGCGCGAGATCGACGACGAAATCCGCCGGATCATCGAGGAGGCGCACGAGCACGCGACGCGCGTCCTCAAAGAGCACATCGACGAGCTGCATCGGATCTCGCTGATCCTCATCGAGCGGGAGACCATCGACAAGGATCAGTTCGAGCGGCTGCTCGCCGGCGAGGAGGCCGAAGCGATCTTCGACTCCGACGCGACGAAGGAGCCGTCGGCTCCGCCTGCCGACGAGAAGAAGCGTAAGCCGGAGCCGAAGGCGCGGCCGTTCCCGATCCCGGGCGCGACCATGCAGCCTCCTCCGCCTGAACCGTCCAAGGGCTAGTCGCCCGACCCTCCTGTCGTCCGGCCGGCTGCCGCGCCGCTGCAGGACTGACGTACGGGTAGGCCTCCGCAGGACGTACGGCACGCCGTAGAGACAGCGACGCCTCGGCCCCGCACAATCGCTCCATGAACGTCCTGCAGAGATTCTGGCACTACCTCATCGACCGACCGCTCGTCTGAGCGTCGGCCGCTGTGGCGGCGTAGGTGCGCCGTACCCCCTGGGGGTATATGATGACCTCGATGCCCGAAGCGCTCGTCTACTCGGTGCCGGGTCTGCACTGCGCGCACTGCGAACGTGCCGTAAAGGAAGAGCTCGGCGAGGTCGGCGGCGTTGAGGCCGTCGACGTGAATCTCGACGAGAAGGTCGTCGTGGTGCACGGCGCCGGGCTCGACGACCAGCAGCTCCGTGCGGCGATCGCCGAAGCGGGCTACGAGGCGGCCTGAGAGATGACCGAGGTGCGACTCGACCTCGAGGGCATGACCTGCGCGTCCTGTGCCGCGCGGATCGAGAAGAAGCTGAACAAGCTCGACGGCGTCGAGGCATCGGTCAATTACGCGACCGAGCAGGCGACGGTGCGGTCCGAGCCGCCCATTGCGCTGGAGACGCTGATCTCGGCCGTCGAGTCGGCCGGCTACCGCGCCCGTCAGACGGCATCCGCCGAAGGCCACCGCCACGGCGAGCCGCTCGGTCAGCTCCGGCGACGACTCGCCGTCGCGACCGTACTCACCGTTCCGCTGACGTTCCTGGTGCTCGTGCCGCCGCTGCACTTCACCGGCTGGGAGTGGCTCGCGCTCGCACTCTCGACGCCGGTCGTCTTCTGGGCCGGCAGCTCTTTCCATCACGCCGCCGCGCGGAACGCCCGCCATGGCGCCGCGACGATGGACACGCTGATCTCCATCGGCACGCTCGCCGCGTGGCTCTGGTCGACGATCGTCCTCGTCGGTTCGCTGGACGCAGATACGTACTTCGAGGTTCCGGCCGTGATCACCGTCCTGGTGCTGCTCGGTCGCTACTTCGAGACTCGCGCGAAGGGCCGCTCCGGCGAGGCGATTCGCAGGCTTCTCGAGCTCGGCGCGAAGGAGGCGCGCGTCGTGCGCGGCGGCACCGAGGTGCTCGTGTCGGTCGACGACCTGCATCCGGGCGACCTCTTCGTCGTGCGGCCAGGCGAGAAGATCGCGACCGACGGCGTGGTCGTCGAGGGGGATTCGGCAGTCGATCAGTCCGTGCTGACGGGCGAGCCGATGCCGGTGGAGGTCGCGCCCGGCAGCGACGTCACGGGCGCGACCGTCAACACATATGGGCGGCTGCTGGTGCGGGCGACGAAGGTGGGGTCGGACACGGCGCTGGCGCAGATCGCGCGGCTCGTCGAAGCGGCGCAGTCCGGCAAGGCGCCGATCCAGCGGCTCGCAGACCGTGTGTCGGCGATCTTCGTCCCGATCGTGATCGGCATCGCCGTGGCGACGCTCGCCGGTTGGCTCGCGTTCGGCGGCTCGGCCTCGACAGCTTTCACCGCAGCCGTCGCCGTCCTGATCATCGCGTGCCCGTGCGCATTGGGGCTCGCGACGCCGACCGCGCTGATGGTCGGCACCGGCCGCGGGGCACAGCTTGGTGTTCTGATCAAGGGGCCGGAGGTGCTCGAGCAGACGCGACGCATCGACACGGTCGTGCTCGACAAGACCGGGACGGTCACGGAGGGGCGGCTCGAGCTCGACGACGTCGCGCCGCTCGACGGGGCGACTCGTGAGGAGATCCTGCGACTGGCCGGGGCCGTCGAGACGGCGAGCGAGCATCCCGTCGGGCGAGCGATCGCGCGCGCTGCCGCGAGCGAGCTCGGCGCGCTGCCGCGGGTCACGGCCTTTCGCAACCTTCCCGGGCTCGGAGTCACGGGCCTGGTCGACGGGCACCAGGTCGCGGTCGGCCGGCGCGACCGCCGGATCGAGGTGTCGTGGGACGGCGTGTCGCGCGCGACGCTTGCTGTCCGCGACACCGTCAAGCCGACGAGCGCAACCGCCGTCGCCGAGCTGAAAGCGCTCGGCCTCGCGCCGGTTCTGCTCACCGGCGATTCACAAGAGGTGGCCGAAGACGTTGCGGCCGAGGTCGGCATCGACCGGGTGCTCGCCGAGGTCTTCCCGGACGACAAGATCGCCGAGGTCAAGCGGTTGCAAGGCGAGGGGAAGGTCGTCGCGATGGTCGGCGACGGAATCAACGACGCTCCTGCGCTCGCACAGGCCGATCTCGGGCTCGCGATCGGCACAGGCACCGACGTTGCGATCGAGGCGAGCGATCTCACACTCGTTTCCGGCGATCTCCTCGCCGCGGTCGACGCGATCCGGCTCGCACGGCGCACGCTCCGCACGATCAAAGGGAATCTCTTCTGGGCGTTCGCCTACAACGTCGCGGCGATCCCGCTGGCGGTCGCAGGGCTGCTCAACCCGATGGTCGCCGCCGCCGCGATGGCAGCCTCGTCGCTCTTCGTCGTGATGAACAGCCTCCGCCTGAGGCGATTCGACAGCGTCCGGGAGGCGGCGTGAAGCACGGGTACGACAAGGCTTCGCTGACGAAAAGGCTCCACCGCATCGAGGGCCAGGTCCGTGGCATCGAGCGGATGGTCGAAGACGATCGCTACTGCATCGACATCCTCACGCAGATCAGCGCGGTGAACACGGCGCTCGAGAGCCTGGCCTTCAAGGTGCTCGACGATCACGTGACCCATTGCGTCGCCGATGCGGTCGCATCGGGCGACAGACGGGCCGCCGCCGAGAAGACCGAGGAGCTGCTCGCGGCGGTCCAGCGCTTTGCACGCACACGCTGAGCCGCGGAGCCTGAACCGAGCCGCCTTCGCGGCGACGGTGCACTGCCTCACCGGTTGCGCCCTCGGCGAGGTCGTCGGCATGGCGCTGGCGACCGCGTTCGGGTGGGGCAACGCCGTGCAGATCGTGCTCGCGATCATGTTGGCGTTCGCCTTCGGCTACGCGCTGACGATGCGGCCGGTCCTGCGTGCCGGCGTTCCCGTTCGTGACGCCAGCAAGATCGCGCTCGCGTCAGACACCGTCTCGATCGCGATCATGGAGGCCGTCGACAACCTCTTCGTCCTCGCCGTTCCCGGTGCGATCGACGCGGGACTCGGCGACGCGAAGTTCTGGTGGAGCATCGCGCTCGGCTTCGTGATCGCCTTCGGCCCTGCGTGGGCCGCCAACCGTCGTCTCATCGCCCGCGGCAAAGGACACGCCGTAGTGCACGAGTACCACCGAAACTGAGAGTGGGCCAGACGCTTGGAGCCAGACTCCGTCAAGGCCGGAGCGGAAGCGAAGCTTCCGTGTAGGCGACCTGATGCGACGCGCGCACGCGCAGCCTGCGCGCGCCGCACGGTAGGAAACACCCGCCAACCACCACGGGAGCGCGCGGGCTCAGCCCGCGCGCGTTCGGCGCGAAGCGCCGTACCTAACTCGAACGAAAGGCGCAGCCTTTCGTTCGAACAAAAGGCTGGGGTCAGGCCCCTTCGGGGCCAGACCCCCGTCAAGGCCGGAGCGTAAGCCGCAGGGCTTACGCGCAGGCGACCTGATGCGGCGCGCGCACGCGCAGCCTGCGCGCGCCGCACGGAAGGAACAATCGCCGACCACCACTGGAGCGCGCGAGCTTTGCTCGCGCGCGTTCCCCGCGAAGCGGCGTACCGACACTCGGGGTCTGAGCCGAAGGCTCAGACCCCGGCTAACCCGGCCTGCCAGCTCGCCCACAGGCCGGCGTACCGGTCGCCCTGGCGGACGAGCTCGTCGTGCGAGGCGATCTCGACGACCCGGCCGTGCTCCATCACCGCCACACGGTCGGCGCGCTGCGCAGTCGACAGCCGGTGCGCGATCGTGATCACCGTTCGCCCTTCGGCGACCGCCGCAAGCGCCGTCTCGACCGCCAGCTCCGTCGCCGGGTCGAGGCTCGAGGTCGCCTCGTCGAGGACGATCACGGCCGGATCCGCGAGCGCGATCCGCGCGATGCCGACCAGTTGGCGCTCCCCGGCGGAAAGCCGCAGCCCGCGCGTCTGGACGTCCGTGTCGAGGCCCTCGGGCAGCGACTCGAAGCGGTCGAGCGCGCCGATGGTGCGCAGGGCGCGCCGGACGTCCTCGTCCGACGCGTCGGGATGAGCGAGCCGCACGTTGTCCGCGATCGTCCCGCTGAAGAGATGGCCCTCCTGCGGCAGCAGGACGATCTGCCGCCGCAGTGACGCGAGCGTCGCGTCGCGAAGGTCGATTCCGCCCAGCTCGATGGTTCCCTCTTGCGGGTCGTACTGCCGCGTCAGGAGCTTCGCGACCGTCGACTTTCCCGCGCCGGTCGCGCCGACGAGCGCGACGTGCTCGCCCGCTAAGACGTCGAGCGTCAGCTCGCGCACGACCGGCCTCGCGCCGTATCCGAACGTGACGCCGCGCAGCGTGAGCCCGCCGTCGTGCGGCAGCTCGACCGCGTCCGGCTTCTGTGTGATCGCCACCGGCACCTCGAGCAGGCCGACGATCTTCCCCAGCGCTGCGAGCCCTTGCCGGAACTCGCCGAGCCACTCGGTGAAGCGGCCGATCGGGTCGAAAAGCTGGATCAGGTAGAGGACGAATGCCGTAACCGTCCCGATCGAGATCTGCCCGTCGGAGTACATCGACGCCGCCGCCAGCAGCACGACGATCAGCGCCGCCGCCTGCGCGAGGGGCAGGAACGCGAACAGACGGATGTTCACGAACGAGGCACGCCGCCATGCGTGGATCTGCGCCTGGCTGCGCGGCCGGTAGCGGTCGAGCGTGCGCTGCTCCCGCCGGAATGCCTGCACGACGCGCACACCTGCCAGCCCCTCCTGCAGGGCGGTCAACGTCTCGGCGACGCGGTCGCGGATCGCGTGGTAGGCGCGGCCGGCGCCGTGGTGGAAGCTCCAGCTCGACGCCACCAGGATGGGCAGCGCCACGAGCGAGATCGCGGCCAGCTTCGGCGACAGGAAGACGAGCGCGACGATCGTCAGCACGATCTGCAGCGCGCTGCCGACGATCTCCACCAGCGCGTCTCGCACCAGCTCGTTGAGCGATTGCACGTCGGACGTGAGGCGTGAGACGAGGACGCCCGCGCGTTCGCGCTCGAAGAAGCCCAGCGGCAGCGCCTGCAGCTTGTCGAAGGACGCGACGCGGAGCCCGTCGAGGAAACGCTCGCCGGCCCGGGCCGCGAAGAGCGTCTGTGTCCTGACGACGAACGGCTTCATGATGGCGAGCCCGAGGAAGATCAGGGCCGCGACGTTCAACGGATGGAGATCCTGTTTCTTGATCCCGGCATCCACTGCGTAGCCGACGAGCAGCGGCCCGGCGAGTGTGATCAGCGTCGAGACGATGACCGCGGCTCCCGCCACTGCGTAGCGGCCGCGCACGGGGACGAGCAGCTTGCGCGTCACTCGCCAGACGGTCCGGGTCGACGCGCGCTCCATCGTCACGCGACCGCCTCGAGCGCAAGCAATCGCCGGTAGCGTGGTGAGCGGCGCAGCAGCTCGCTGTGCGTGCCCTCCTCGACGATGCGGCCGCCGTCGAGGACGGCAACGCGGTCGGCGAGCGCGATCGTCGCCGGCCTGTGCGCGATCACGAGCGTCGTTCGTCCCTCCATCACCGTCGTCAGTGCGGCGCGAATCTCGTGCTCCTTCGTGGCGTCCACTGCCGACGTGGCGTCGTCGAGCACGAGCACCGCTGGGTCGGCGAGGATCGCCCGCGCGATTGCGATGCGCTGGCGCTGGCCGCCCGAGAGCGAGAAGCCGCGTTCGCCGAGGACCGTCTCGTAGCCGTCGGGTAGCTCGGCGACGAACTCTGCCGCGCCGGCGAGCTCCGCGGCGCGTGCGATCGCCTCGTCGTTCGCGTCCGGCCTTGCCAGCCGGATGTTCTCCTTGACTGTGTCCGTGAAGAGGAACGTCTCCTCGAACACGAGTGCCACGGCGTTGCGCACGTCGCTCAGGCGGAGGTCGCGCACGTTGTGCCCGTCGAGCAGCACGGCGCCGTCCTCCGGATCGTAGAGCCGCGCGAGCAGCCCGGCGATCGTGCTCTTGCCCGAGCCCGTCGGCCCGACGAGCGCAAGCGACTCCCCGGGAGCAAGGTGGAGGTCGAGCCCGTCGAGTACGGCGTGACCGTCCTCGTGGCCGAACCGCACGCCCGCGAGGCGTACGTCGCCGCGGACGGGGTGCTCGAGCTCGATCGGATGCCTCGGCTCCACGAGGCGCGGCTCTGCCTCGAGCACCTCGCTGATGCGGGCGCTCGCACCGACCGCCTTCTGCAGCGTCGTCACGCGCTGGCCGAGCACGCGCAGCGGCCAGACGAGCATCGCGACGTACGCGTTGAACGCGACGAACGACCCGAGGCTGAGGTTGCCCTCGATGACGCGACGTCCACCCAGCCACAGCACGGCGAGGAGCCCCAGCAGCGGCAGGAACTCGAGTGTCGGCATGAAGACGGCGTCGAGCCGGGCGATGTCGAGGGCGCGGTCGACGATGCGCGCGCTGCGCCTGCGAAAGTCGCCGGCGAGCGCGCGCCCGGCGCCGATCCCCTTGACGACGCGGATGCCTGCGACCGTCTCCTCGACGAGCGTCGCGGCGTCGCCCCAAGCCTCCTGCAGGCGCTCGGTGTGCGCGTGGTAGCGGCGTGAGTAGGTCCAGCCGGCGAGGGTGATCAGCGGCAGCGGGATCAGGACGATCAGCGCGAGCTTCCAGTCGATGACGAGCAGCACGATGGCGACTGCGCAGACCGTGAGCACGTAGCCGATCGTGTGGCCGATCGAGTCCATCATCCGCGCGACGTGCTCCGAGTCGGACGACGCGCGGCTCATCAGCTCGCCCGGGCCCACGCGGTCGTGGTAGCTCGCATCGAGGCGGAGCGCGTGGGCGAAGATCGCGTCGCGCACGCGCGCGTCGGCACGGGAACGGTTGCGGATGGCGTACAGGTGGCGTACGGCGCCGGCGGTCATCTCGAGGAGCCCCACGAGCAGAAGGGCGCCGAGCCACGCCAGCAGGGCGGCATGGTCGTGCGTGAGCACGCCGCGGTCGATCGCGTTCTTGACCATCAGCGGTGCGGCGACGGCGCCGACCTGCCAGAGCAGGCCCGAGACGGCAGCGCCGACGACGCCCGCTCTCTGCGAGCGAATGACGGCGCGCACGAAGCGCCACGCCGCGCGCTGCTGCGCGTCGTGGTCCCCCATCCGAGAAAGTATCCGGAGATGTCAAATCGCTTCCCGCGCCCCTCGGTGATGGGCATCGTCAACGTCACGCCCGACTCGTTCTCCGACGGTGGCGTGCACCTCGATCCCGACACGGCGGCCGCCGCTGCGCGCCGGATGATCGACGAGGGCGCTGCGATCGTCGACGTCGGCGGGGAGTCGACGCGTCCAGGGCACGAGCCGGTCTCGCTCGACGAAGAGCTCCGTCGCGTCGTACCGGTGCTCGAACGACTCGCCGGAGTTCCCGTCTCGATCGACACCTCGAAGGCGGAGGTCGCACGTCGCGCGCTCGACCTCGGCGCCGCGCTGGTCAACGACGTGACCGCCCTGCGCGGCGACGCGGGGATGGCGGAGCTCGTCGCCCAATCCGGCGCGTGGCTCTGCCTGATGCACTGGGACGAGATCGCGGACGTCAGGGACGTATGGCGCTTTCTCGAGGATCGCCTGCGCTTCGCACTCGACGCGGGCGTCGAGGAGGAGCGCGTCGTCCTCGACCCGGGGATCGGCTTCGGGAAGACGGTGGCGCAGAACTTCGAGCTCGTGCGTCGGCTCTCCGAGCTGGCGGAGCTCGGGCGGCCGGTCCTCGTGGGGTTCTCGCGCAAGAGCTCGCTCGGCCGGATTCTCGGCGACCCGGGCGCGAAGCAGGGGCCGCCGGCGGCGAGCATCGCAGCGGCCGTCGCGGCCTACGAACGCGGGGCGACGATCCTCCGCGTCCACGACGTTCGCGACCACGTCGAGGCGCTGACCGTGGCAGCGGCCGTTGCCGGATGATCGTCGAGGTGCACGGGATCGAGGTGGTCGGGCGCCACGGCGTCAACGAGGACGAGCGACTTCACGGCCAGACGTTCCTCGTCGACGTCCGGCTCTCCGTCCCGGAGCCGAGCGACGACGTCATCGCCGCCACCGTCGACTACCGTCGCGTGCGCGATGTCGTTCGCGCAGTCAACGAGTCGGGCGCGTTCCAGCTCCTCGAGACGTTCGCGGCGGCGATCGCGGATTCCGTGCACGAGGAGCTGTTGCCGGACCGCGTGACGGTCCGTGTCCGGAAGCCTGGCGTCGCGTGGGCCGAGTGGACGGCGGCTACCGTCGAGCGGCCGTGAGGTGCAGCCGGTACTCGACGCTGCGCGCCGTCGGCTGCAGCTCGACGTAGACGTACGTGCCGTGCCTTGCCGTGTTCCGGTAGGTCGCGACTCCCTTCACCGCGACTGCGAGCGGCTGCGCCGTCTTCGATACCCGTGACAGCACCCGCAGCTCGACGCCCCTCGTCGTGCTGATATGGAGCGCCATTCGCGCGGGCGCCCAGGCGCGATAGAGGTCGACGGGATCCTCGCTGCGATCGAGGTGCGCGACGAGGTACGCGCCGAGGTGGCCGGGGCGGGTCAGCGGCTGCGTCCCCACCGTGAACAGGCCGTGCGGCTCGATCTCCGCCGGGTGCTCGTTCGGTTCCTGCGGGTCGCGCGGCGGCGTCCGGTACCCGAGCGCGTCGGGGATGTTCAGCAACCCCCAGCCGGATGCGTCGTCGAACCCCTTCGGCCCGATGTCGACGGCCGACCGGCGCATGATCTCGAACAGCTGGGTGTTGTCGAGATTCGGCCGCTCCGTCCAGACCCACGCCGCCGCGCCCGCGACAAGCGGTGACGAGAAGCTGGTGCCCGGCGCCTGGAGGTAGCCCGACGGATCAAGGGCCAGCGGCTCCGCGACCGGGATGCCGACGCCCGGCGCGACGAGGTCGACCGTCGGTGCGATCGTCGAGAACGACGCGACACGGCCGGACTCACTCGTGGCGCCGACGGTCAGGACGTGGGGATACGCGGCCGGGTACCCCTTCGGGCTCCCCTGCAGGCCTTCGTTTCCGGCGGCCGCGACGACGAGCGATCCCGACCGGAAGGCGAACATGACGGCGTCCTGGAGCAGCGGGTCCTGGTCCTCGCCGCCGAAGCTGAGATTGATCACGCCCGGTCCCTGTCGCGCCGCCTCGGCGATGCCCTGGATCGCGGCGCCCTCGTTCAGAATCCCGAAGGGGCTCGCGTCCCACGCGCGCAGGACGGCGTCGGGGTAGACGCCCACGATCCCGAAGCCGTTGTTCGGCGCGCCGATGACGGAGCTGACCTCGGTCCCGTGGTCCTCGTCCTCGTCGCTCGTCGTCTGCTTGTTCATCAGAATCGTGTTCGGTCGGTTGGCGAACTCCGGGTGCGTGATGTCGAGGCCCGAGTCGACGACGGTCACGGGTTTCCCCGGCCCGGGCGAGTCGACGCGATCGGCGCCGATCGCCGCTCGCCACCACTCGCTCGGCACGAGCGGGTCGGTCGCCTGGCCGGCGGCGCTCGTCTTCGGCAGGAGGCGCTCGGGCTCGGCGACGGCAACGGCGCCGGCGTTGCGCAAGCGCGCGAGACCGGTGCCGTCGACGCGCCAGATGCGCAGCTCCGGAACGAGCTCGGTCGCCCCTACACGCCGCGCGATGTCGGCCCCGACGCCGGGCTTCAGCTGCACCAGCCCGGCGCGGGCAGGCGTCGCGCTCACGAGCAGGACGGCGGTCACGGTCAGAAGACGGCGGGTCAAGGGTCTCACAGTAAACGGCGGAATACCCTGCGGGAATGGCACGAACCTTCGTGGGCCTGGGCTCGAACCTCGGCGACCGCGAGGGGACGCTCCGCGCCGCGGTCGGCCGTCTCGGCGGCCTTCCCGAAACGGAGGTCGTGCGGGTGTCGAGCCTGCGGGACACCGAGCCCGTCGGATACCTCGACCAGCCGCGCTTCCTCAACGGCGTCGTCGAGCTCGAAACGGCCCTCCGGCCGCAGGCCCTGTTGGCGGCGCTGCTCGACCTCGAGGGGGCGTTCGGCCGCGACCGCGGTGCCGTTCCCGCGCAGGGGCCGAGGACGCTCGACCTCGATCTTCTGCTCTACGGACAGGATCGGATCGACGAGCCGGGCCTGCAGGTTCCGCACCCACGGCTCCACGAGCGGCGCTTCGCCCTCGTGCCGCTGGCCGAGCTGGACCCGGCTCTGGAAGTGCCTGGAAAAGGCTCGGTCCAGACCCTCCTCGCGAAGCTAGACTCATCGCCGTGAGCCACCTCGACGAGCTCGACGAGTTCGAGGCAGAGCTCGAGCTCCGCCTCAAGAAGGAGTACACGGCGGTCTTCGGGCTCTTCCGCTACTGCGTCCTCACCCAGGACGCCACCTACCTCTGCAACCGACTCGACCTCGCGCAGGTCTCGCAGCCGAACTACCCGTTCTTCCACCTGCGCATGGAGGACGTGTGGGTGTGGGACAAGAACCGGCCGACGCGGATCATTCCGCGCGCGGAGGTGTGGACGTCGAGCGACGTGACGGTCGAGGAGCTGCGGGCCGACGGCGAGGACTCGCGCCTCACCGCGGAGGCGCTCGCCGAGAAGATCGGCGAGTCGCTCTCCGCAGACGACGACTTCAACTAGAGCACCAATGCTGCTCGCGATCGACGTCGGCAACACGTCGACGGTCTTCGGGCTGTTCGACGGTGCCCAGCTGACGGAGCACTGGCGCGTCGCGACCGAGCGGCACAAGAGCGGCGACGAGCTCGGGGCGCTGTTCCGCAACTTCGTCGACCTCACGAGCGTCGACGGCATCGCGCTCTCGTCCACGGTGCCGCAGCTCGTGCGCTCCTACGGAGAGTTCGCCGCGCGATACACGTCGGCGGAGGTGCTCGAGCTCGGCCCGGGCGTCAAGACCGGGATTCCGATCCGCTATGACGATCCGCGTGAGGTCGGTCCCGACCGGATCGCGAACGCCGTCGCCGCGGCGGCGGGCTACGGCGCCCCGTGCATCGTCGTCGACTTCGGCACGTCGACGAACTTCGACGTCGTGTCGGCGGCCGGCGAGTACGTCGGTGGTGTCCTGGCGCCGGGCATCGAGATCTCGATGGACGCGCTGTTCGCGCGTGCCGCGCGCCTCCGCAAGATCGACTTCGTCGAGCCGGAGACGGTGATCGGCAAGACGACGGTGGCGGCGTTGCAGTCCGGCGTCGTGTACGGCTTCGCCGGCCAGGTCGACGGGATCGTCGGCCGCATTCGGGCCGAGCTCGGAGGCGAGGCTCCGACTGTCGCAACGGGTGGGCTGGCCGACCTGATTTCGCCGCATGCCCGGACGATCGACCAGGTCGATCCGTTCCTCACGCTGGCGGGTCTGCGCCTCGTGTGGGAACGGAACCGCTAGAAGCGTCAGGATTCACCTATGACCCTGGTGGGGACCGTCCGTTGGACGTTCCTGGTTCTGGCCGTCGCGGCGACGGTGGCGACGCTCCTGCTCCTCCTCTGGAGCCTGCGCGGCCGTGCCCGGACGCCGGAGGCCGCGCGCAGCGACCGGCGGCGGCCGTCGGGCCTGCGACGCGACCCGCGTGAGGCGCTGGCGCTCGTCGGCGACGCGCTCGCCGCCACGCACAACCCGCGGGTGCTGCTGCCCGTGATCCTCGAGGTGATCACCGAGGCGACCGACGCGCTCGGCGGCCAGATCTTCTCCGGCGCGGAGGAGGTCGCGTGGCTCGGCGAGGTGGGCGGCACGCGCAAGCCGCTCACGCTCGAGCTCGACGCGACGACGAAACTGTTGCTCTTCCCGCCGGAGGACGGCTTCTCGAAGGAGACGCGCGCGCTCGCCGAGTGGCTGGCGTCGCAGGCGGCGGTCGCGCTCGACAACGCGCGCCTGCACGACATCGTCCAGCGGCAGGCGATCACCGACGACCTGACGGGCCTCGTCAATCGCCGGCGCTTCATCGAGGCGCTCGACGCCGAGGTGGGGCGGGCGCGCAGCTTCGGCTCGCCGCTCACGATCGTGCTCGCGGACCTCGACAACTTCAAGCAGGTAAACGACGAGTTCGGCCACCACGGTGGCGACGTCGTCCTGCGCGCGTTCGCCGACCTCATCCGCTCGCACGTGCGAGACGTCGACGTCTCGGGCCGGATCGGCGGGGAGGAGTTCGCGATCCTGCTGCCGGAGACGGACGGCGCCGGGGCGTCTCGGGTCGCAGAGCGCATGCGTCGGTCGCTCAACGAGGTCTCGATTCCGCTCTCTGACGGGGCGTCGATCCACGTCGCCGCGAGCTTCGGCGTGGCCGCGCTGGCGCCCGAACAGTCCGGGGACGACCTGCTCCGGGCGGCGGATGCCGCCCTCTACCGGGCCAAGGACGAGGGGAAAAACCGTGTCGTCGCCTGAATCCTGGTCTGGCGTAGAGCGATATCCGCACCTATGCTGTCATGCGGACGGCCGATACTTATGCGCGTGCGGATCTCATTCGATGCGCTGCGGCTTTGCCTGCTCGTAGCAGCGGGCGTGACCTCCGGGTATCTCTGGCGTGCCGCTTTCGAGTCGAGCTCGCCCGCGGAGCAGCGGGTCGCGGCCACGCCGCGCATCGTCCACCCGGCCCCGGCGCCGCCGACCGTGCGCATCGTGCCGCATCAGCACAACTCTCCCGCGAGGCGGCGCGCGGTCACACATCGCGTCGTCACGCACGCCGTCGTTCACAGCACCCCGGCTCCGTCGACACCGCTCGTGTCGCAGCCGGTGGCTGCGCCCGCCCCGTCGACGACTCCGGCCTCGCCGCCCTCCAAGCCGACGCCCAAGCCGCAGCCGGCGCCGAAGCCGGCGCCGCAGCCGCAGCCGGCGCCGAAGCCGGCGCCCAAGCCGACACCCTCGCCGCCGACGACGACCACGACGCCGCCGGCGGCGACGACATCGACTCCCGTCGCCGAGCCGCCCGTGCAGCAGCCCACATCACCACCGCCGACGACGACCCCACCGCCCGTCCAGCAGCCCGCTGACGACGGCACGCGTCCGGGCTGGGGCAAGGGCGACAAGAACCACGACCACACCGGGCCGGGCGGCGGGAAGCCGAACTAGCTACCCGCCGCCGTAGATCGAGATCGGCATCGAGTCGAGCAGGATCTCGTCCGCCGGATCCGGAAGCTCCGCCTCGAGCTGCTCGCAGATCTCCGCAGCGCCCGGCGCTGCCGCGAGCAGGCGCGTCACGACGTCGTCCGTCGACGCGAGCTGCACCAGCTCCTGCTTGAACGGCCGCGGGAAGCGGCCGCGCCCGAGATACCAGCCGTAGAACTTCTTCAGGAAGCTCGACGCGCGCCGCTCGCCGAGTTCGCGCACGGTCTCGCGGATGAAGACGATCAGCTCGGCCGCGACGTCCTCCCGCGACGGCTCGGCTGTGTCGCCGTCGATGATCTCGCTCAGCGCCCACGGATTCCCCTGCGCGGCGCGCCCGACCATGACGGCGGCGGCGCCGGTCGTCGCCAGCACGGCCTGCGCGCGTGCGCGCGAGGTGATGTCGCCCGAGGCGATCACCGGCACGTCGACGAGCTCCACGAGCTCGGCCGTGAGTGAGTGGTCGGCCTCGCCCGTGTACATCTGGCGCGCCGAGCGCGGATGGAGGGTGAGCGTTGCGGCACCGGCGTCCACAAGCCGCGGCCCCACCTCGAGGCACGCGCGCGAGCCGCCCTCCAGCCCGCGGCGCATCTTGACGGAGACCGGAACGCCGCTGCGTTCGCGACGGCCTCGACGATCGCGCATGCGCGGTCGGGGTCGTCGAGCAGCGTCGCGCCGGCGCCCGTCTTCGTGACCTTGCGGACGGGGCAGCCGAAGTTGATGTCGACGATGTCCGCTCCCGCCGCCACGACCATTCGTGCGGCCTCACCCATCACCGCCGGCTCCGACCCGAAGATCTGAATCGCGAGCGGATGTTCGTCCCGCGCGACCCGCAGATACCCGAGCGTCCGCTGGTTGCGATGCTCGAGCCCGGCGCAGCTGACCATCTCCGAGCAGACGAGGCCGGCGCCGTAGCGGCGGCCCTGGCGGCGGAACGCCTGGACGCTCACGCCGGCCATCGGGGCCAGCACCAGGCGGGTGGGGATCCGGACGTCACGGATCCACCAGGATTCGCGGAGATCTACCTGCATAGAGCGGGAAATGGTAGCCGCGAACCCTGTTGACGGCCTCGGGCGGTATCGCTACTATTCGCGCCCGCGACGGCGCCGGGTGCGCCGCGTTTTTTCGTAAGAAGGGGACTCACGTGAAGGAAGTCATCCTCACACCCGAGGGCTACGAGAAGCTGAAGCACGAGATCGAGGAGCTCTCGACCGTCAAGCGCCGCGAGGTCGCGGAGAGGATCCGCGTTGCCCGAGAGTTCGGGGACATCGCCGAAAACGCCGAGTACGACGACGCGAAGAACGAGCAGATGCTGCTCGAGCATCGGATTGCCACGCTCGAGGAGCGGCTCCGCGACGCGCGCGTCATCTCGAAGAAGGACATCGCCAAGGACGTTGTTTCCGTCGGCTCGAAGGTGAAGCTGCGAGACGTCGCCGCGAAGGAGACGCTCGAGTACCACATCGTCGGCTCCGCGGAGGCGGACCCGGCCGCCAACAAGCTCTCGAACGAGTCGCCCGTCGGCAAGGCCATCATGGGCCACAAGAAGGGCGAGACCGTCGAGGTCACGGCGCCGCGCGGCACGCTGAAATTCAAGATCATCGAGATCAAGGCAGCCTGAAGCTCATGGCGCGCTGCGCGCGCCATGAGTGACGCCGTCCTCTGCTACCACGCGGTCTCGTCGACCTGGGAGCACCGGCTCTCGATCACGCCCGACCTGCTGCTGGGTCAGGTGCGGCTGCTCAGGCGATTCCGCTGCGTCCGCGCGAGCTTCGACGACGCGTTCCGCAGCGCCGCGTCCGTGTTCCCCGAGCTCGAACGCATGGGCGTGCCCGTGCAGGTCTTCGTGTGTACCGGGCATGCCCGCGATGGCGCACCGCTCCGCATCCCGGAGCTCGAGGGTGACGATCCGCAGCAGCTCGCGACGATGACTTGGGACGAGCTCGGCGGCGTCGACGTCGGTTCGCACGGGATCACGCATGCCCATCTGACGCGCCTCTCCGACGAGGAGCTGCGGCGAGAGCTCGTCGAGTCGAAGCAGCAGATCGAGGACGAGCTCGGCCGTCCGTGTCCCGAGCTCGCATACCCGTACGGCGAGCACGACCACCGCGTGCGCACGGCGGTCCGGTCGGCCGGCTACGAACGCGCCTATGGCCTGACGACGGACCGCAGCGACCCGTATGCGCTTCGCCGCGTCGACCTCTACAGGAGGCACAGTCCGTTCAGAGCGCTGCTTAGACTCGCGGCCTGGTAGTTCGCGCGAGAGAGTTGCCGACAGACGTGGGTCAATCGCGCGCGCAGGCGGAGCCTGCACGCGCTCCACGCGGCGCCGCCGAGGCGGCGCCTAGGCTCTACGCGTGACGCCGAAGCGTTTCCCGGGCACCGTTCCGCTCGCCGACGTCCGCGCTCGCGCCGAGCCGCTCGAGAACGGCGCCGAGTCCGACGCGGTCGTTCGTGCGGCCGGGCGGGTGCTGGGGCGGCGCGAGCTGGGGAAGCTCGTGTTTCTCGACCTCGTCGACCGCAGCGGCCGCATCCAGCTGCTCTGCGACACGTCGCGCACCGGCGCAGTCGACATCGACCTCGGCGACGTCGTCGGCGTCGTCGGCAAGCCCGCGAAGGCGCGCCGCGGCGAGCCGTCGATTGCGGTCGACGAGATCGTCCTGCTCGGCAAGATCCGCACGCCGCTGCCGGACACGTTCCACGGTCTCACCGACACGGAGGTGCGCTACCGGCGGCGCTACCTCGACCTGCTCATGAACGAGGAGTCGCGCCGCGACGCGATGATCCGCGCGCGGATGATCACGGCGATCCGCGCGTACCTCGACGGCGAGGGCTTCCTCGAGGTCGAGACGCCGATCCTGCAGCCGCGCTACGGCGGGGCGTTCGCCGAGCCGTTCGTCACCCACTCGGACTACCTCGACGCCGACGTCTACCTCCGCATCGCCGACGAGCTGTACCTGAAGCGCCTGATCGTCGGCGGGCTCGAGAAGGTCTACGAGCTCTCAAAGGACTTCCGCAACGAGGGCGTCTCCTACAAGCACTCGCCCGAGTTCACGCAGCTCGAGTGGTACGAGGCGTACGCCGACTACCGCGACACGATGGAGCGGACGGAGACGCTCGTCGCGCGGGCCGCAGAGTCTGCGATCGGACGCACGACGGTGACCTTCCGTGGCCACGAAGTCGACCTGGCGCCGCCGTGGGCGCGTATGCGCTTCGTCGACGCGCTGGCGGAGGCCGGCGCATGGTCGCGCGACCCGGACGAGCTCCGCGCGAAGCTCGACGCCGCCGGCGTCGACACCGGCGCGGACAAGACGTGGGCGCAACTCGTCGATCACGCGTATGCGCACTTCGTCGAGCCGCGGCTGATCCAGCCGACGTTCGTCTACGACTGGCCGATCGAGACGTCGCCGTTCGCACGGAAAACGGACGATGACGCCACGCTCGTGGAGCGCTTCGAATGCGTCGTGAGCGCGATGGAGTTCGGGAACGCCTTCAGCGAGCTGAACGACAGCGTGGAGCAGGCGGAGCGCTTCGAGATGCAGGCGGCCGAGCGGGCCGCGGGAGCGACCGAGGCGGAGGAGGGCGACCCGGACTTCGTCGAGGCGATGTCCTACGGGATGCCGCCGACCGGCGGGTGCGGCATCGGGATGGACCGGCTCGCAATGGTGCTGACGGAGCGCGACACGATCCGCGACGTGATCCTGTTCCCGGCCCTGCGCCGGAGCGAGTGAGGCGCGTCGCAATCGTCGTCGGCTGCGTCGTCGCCGGGCTCGCCGCCGGCGGCATCTGGACGCTGCTGCAGTCGAACCCGGCACCGGGACGCAACCTGCTGATCGGCGGCCTCGCCGGCCTCGTCGTGGGGCTCGCGGTCGCCGCCGTTTTGCCGCGGCGGCCTCCAACGGCGCCGGCGGCCGACCCGGCCGTGGAGCGCCGTCTCGAGGCGCGGGTCGTCGAGGTGACGCGGCGCGAGCTTGCGGTGGCGCAGCGCACGAGCGAGCTTGCGGCGCGCGAGGCCGACCTCCGGCGGCGCGAAGCGGCGCTCGAGGAAGCCGCGGCAGCGGCCCCGGAACCTGAGCCGGAACCGGAGCCTGCGCCGATGCCGGAGCCCCATCCTGAGGCGGAGCCCGCGCCGCGAGCGCCTGCTCGATCCGCGGGCGGCTGGACCCTGACGGCCCTCGAGGCCCTCACCGACGAACGAAGGGACGCAGGAGCCTCCGCTGCGCAGCAGGAGGAGTGGTCGACCTACCTGTTCCTTCTGCGCGAGCATGCGGCCGCCGACGGCACGTTGCCGGGGTCGTTGGACGGGCTCGTCAACGACGTCTTCGGTCCGTTGCCGCAGCGCAGCGAATGAGACGCGCGCTCGAGCCGCCGTTCGCGGTCGGCGCGCTGGCGGTGCTGGTGTTCGCGATCTGGTTCGGCAAGGACGCGGGGTATGCGCCGACGACGTGGTACACCGGAGGTCTCTTCCTGGTCGCCCTTGCGGCCGTAGCGTTCCTCGTGTACGGAGCGGCGGCGCTCTCGCGCGCAGCCGTTGTCGCGCTCGGCTGCCTCGGAGCATTCGCGGCGTGGTCGCTCCTGTCGATCGCGTGGGCGGCGGACAAGGGGATCGCCTGGGACGGCGCAAACCGGACCCTGCTCTACTTCGTCGTCTTCGCGCTGTTCGTCGGGATGCCGTGGCCGCGTGAGTCGATCCCGGTTCTGATCGTCGCGCTTTCGCTGGCGGCGCTCGGCATCGGCCTCGCCGACCTCGTGCGCTCGGCGAGCGATCCGTCTGCGTTCTTCATCATCGGCCGCTTCGCCGCACCGGCCGGGTACCCGAACGCAGCCTGCGCCCTCTACCTCTTCGCGGCCTGGCCGCTCGCCTACGTCGCGGCGCGGCGGGAGCCCTCGCCTCTTCTCCGCGGCGCCCTCCTCGCCGGCGCGACGGCGCTCGTCGAGCTCGCCGTGTTGACGCAGAGTCGTGGCTCGATCTTCGCCGTGCCGGTGGCGGTCGTCGCGTATCTTCTGATCGTTCCGTTCCGGCTCCGTGCCGCGCTCGCGGTCGCCGCGATCGCGCTGACGGTCTTTTTCGCGCGCGGCCCGCTGCTGGCGGTTTTCGACCCGGTTCGTCTGGGTGACACGTCGGCGGACGACAAGATCCACTCGGCGATCGTCGCGATCGCCGTCAGCGCAGGGATCGTCCTCGTCGCCTGGACGCTCGTGGCGCTGCTCGATCGTCGCCTCGAGTTGTCGCGCCGCGTCGTCCGGCTGGCGAACGCCGGCGCCGTCGGCGTCGCCGTCGTTGCCGTCGGAGCCGGCGCGTTCGCGTTGAGCACCGTCGACCTCGGCGCGAAGTGGCGTGACTTCAAGGCCGGTTATCCGGAAGAGAGCGGCGGCTCGCACTTCTCGATCGGCCTCGGAAGCAACCGCTACGACTTCTGGCGCGTCGCGGCGATCGAATTCCGCCACCACCCGCTGAACGGCGTCGGCGCTGACAACTTCGCGGCCGACTATGTACGCGAGCGCCGCAGCAGCGAAGAACCGCTCTATCCGCACAGCCTCGCACTCCGCGTTCCGGCGCAGACGGGAATCGTCGGTTCGCTCCTCTTCGTCGGCTTCCTCGTCGCAGCGGCACTCGCGGTGACCCGTGGAGTCGGCTTTCCCGACGGAGTCGCGCGGGCCGCCGTCGCAGCCGCCGTCTACTTCGGGATCCACGGCTCCGGCGACTGGTTGTGGGAGTTCGC
The DNA here is from genome assembly GCA_963833655.1 of uncultured Actinomycetes bacterium. Taxonomy (GTDB): domain Bacteria; phylum Actinomycetota; class Thermoleophilia; order Gaiellales; family Gaiellaceae; genus 3-1-20CM-4-69-9. The sequence goes on from CAWHYL010000003.1 coordinate 130,499, forward strand.
CGGCCTCGGCGCGCCGGCGTTCGCGTGGCTCGGCCTCGCAGCGTCGCGCCCGATCGCAGTTCCGGCGCGCTCGCCTTCTTCCCGAGTTGCCGTGGTCGCCGGAGCAGTCGCGGTTGCGGTTTCGTTCGTCTTTCCGTGGCTCGCCGAGCTCGAGGCGCAGCGAGCCCTCCACGTGTGGGCGCGCCGTCCGGAGAGCGCCTTCCGCGACCTACATCGTGCGAGCAAGCTCAACCCACTCAGCTCCCGCCCGGACCTCCTCGCCGGCGCGATCGCGAGCCGGAGGAACGAGGTGCCTAGGATGGCCTCAGCGTTCGAAGACGCCGTGGCGCGGACAGGAAACGACTGGTACGCGCATCTCGAGCTCGCGATGGCGTACGCGGCGTTGCACGAACCCAACAAAGCCCTTACAGAGCTTGCGGTTTCAAAGCGGCTGAATCCGGGGGAGGAAGCGATCGGCATCGTGCGGCGCCGCGTGGCGGCGGGAGGACCGGTCAACCGGAACCAAATCGATCGCTTCTTCGTTGAACGGGTGCGGTCGCGAGTCGGACCGTGACACCCAAACGGGGGATTTTTGCGCAGAGTATGTATGCAAAAGCCAAAAATCTGCTGGAAATCGTTGACGGCCTCCGAGCCCGTCACTACCCTCATGACTAGGACCTATTGCGGCGTATCTAAGGGGGAGGAAAATCCAATGAAACTGCGGTTTTTGCTGGTGGCTGTCTGCGCTCTGCTTGCGCTGGCTCCGACTGCGCTCGGCGCGGGGTCGGCAGGCCAGGGGTATGGCGGTAAGGGTGGCGTGCAAAGCGAGGTCAATCAGGGTGCGGTCAAGTCTGCGGGCTCCGGCGGCAGTCTTCCGTTCACCGGAACGGATCTGGCGCTGCTCGTCGCCGGCGGCGTGTCGCTCCTCGTTGTGGGCGCAGGCCTGCGGCGGGCTGCCAAGCGCCCGAGCTAGTTCGAGCTAGCTCGTAACACAACTGACTGCGGCGAAGGTGTCGATCCTCGAACCCACGACGAATGCGGCGCGGCTCGCGCCTGCCCCGGCTCGCCCGGCGGCGGCCTCCGCGCGGTCTGTCGCGGGACGGCGGTGGCTGGCGCTCGCGCCGGTCGCGGACACGATCGTCCTGGCCTTCGCCGTCGTGGTCGAGCGGCTCGGGGGACGGGCTGTCGGTGCGGAGGGCATGTCGGCGGCATGGGTGGTCGCCTTTCCGGCGATCACCATGGCGCTGCTCGCGGCCGGCGGGCTGTACCGCGACCGGCTGCGGCTGCAGCTCCTCGACGACCTGAGGACGATCGCCGGCGCGACCGCGATCGCGTCGATGGCGACCATCGCGCTCCCCGTTCTCACCGGGGCGAACACCGCCGGCCTTCCGGCGCAGGGTGTCCGGCTCTGGTTGTTCGCGACCGTCTATCTGACGGCCAGTCGGAGCGGGATGATCTCGTCCGTCGTCACGTCGCGGCGGCACAGTGCCTCGGTGCCGACGTTGATCGTCGGTGCCGGAACCGTCGGCCGGCTCATCGCCAAGCGGCTCTCCGAGCATCGTGAGATCGGACTCGCGCCGATCGGCTTTCTCGACAAGGAACCGATGGTCGCCGGAGACGACGAGCCGACGTTGCCAGTGCTCGGCGCGAGCTGGGATCTCGTCGACGCCATCGAACGGTACGGCGTCGGGCACGTCGTCTTCACGTTCTCGACCGCGCCGCACGAGGTGATGCTGCGCATGGTCGACGAGTGCAACCGCCGCGGCATCCGGGTGACGCTCGTCCCGCGTCTGTTCGAGCGGATCCCACGCGACATGACCGTCGACTACCTCGGCGGCATTCCCGCTGCTCTCGATCCACCCCTCGTCGCCGACGTCATGGCGGTTCCGCGTCAAGTACGCGGTCGACAGGCTGATCGCACTGCTGACTCTCGTCCTGCTCGCGCCGCTCTTCGTCGCCGTCGCGATCGGCGTGCTCGTCTCCGTTGGGCGGCCGATCTTCTTCCGCCAGCGACGCGTCGGCCGCGATGGGCGCATCTTCGAGATGCTGAAGTTCCGGTCGATGCGGGGCTCGGCCGCCGCGACGCACGTCGGCGGCGCGCCCGTGGACGTCGCGCCGGGAGGAGTCGAGGGCGAAGATCGCCGGACCCGCTTCGGGATGTTCCTCCGCCGCTCGTCGCTCGACGAGCTCCCGCAGCTGGTGAATGTCGCTGCGCGGGGACATGAGCATCGTCGGGCCACGGCCCGAGCGCCCGGAATTCGTCGAGCTCTTCGACAGACAGGTGTACCGCTACAACGATCGCCACCGCGTGAAGTCGGGCATCACGGGCTGGGCTCAGATCAGCGGCTGCGGGGCAAGACGTCGCTTGCGAGCCGCGTCGAGTGGGACAACTGGTACATCGAGAACTGGTCGCCGTGGCTCGATTTCAAGATCCTGCTGCGGACGGCGCTCGCAATCGTCCCCAACCGCACGGTCGAATAGCCCTTCCTCTCCGCGTCACGATCGCTCACGAGTGGCTGGTCCGTTATGCCGGGTCCGAGCGTTGCGTCGCCGAGATGCTCCACCTGTTTCCGGAGGCGCAGCTGCTGACGACGGTCGTGCGTCCCGAGCAGCTGCCGCCGGACTTCGGTCGCGCAGAGCCCTCGTTCCTCCAACGCCTTCCGTATGCCACGTCGAATCACGAGTGGCTCCTGCCCCTGATGCCTGCCGCATGGCGCCTGCGCGTCGTCGAAAACGCCGATGTTGTGATCTCGAGCAGTCATGCCTGCGCGAACGCGGTGCGCGTTGCGGACGGGATCCCGCACCTCAGCTACTGCCACACGCCGATGCGCTACGCGTGGGACTTCTCGTCGGAAGCCGAGCGCTTCCCACGCGCGGTCAGGCCTGCGGCCAGGGTCGCCATGGCCGGTTTCCGGCGCTGGGATCGCAATGTCGCCCAAAAGATCACGCGCTTTCTCGCAAATTCATCCGCGGTCGCGACGCGAATCGAGCGCTTCTACGGGCGCTCGGCGCGGATCGTCCACCCGCCGGTGCGCACGGACTTCTTTACCGGCGGCGGTGAGCGCGGCGACACGTTTCTTTACGTCGGACGGTTCGTCGCCTACAAGCGTGCCGATCTTGCGGTCGAGGCTTTTCGCGGCTTGCCGTATCAGCTGCTCGTCGTAGGTAGCGGCCCGGGAGAGGGGGCGCTGCGGGCAATGGCGCCGTCGAACGTCAGTTTTCTCGGCGAGGTCTCGGACGAGCAATTGCGTCGGCTCTATCGCGAGACCTCGGCCGTGATCGCACCAGGGGTCGAGGACTTCGGGATTGCGATGGCGGAGGCGCAGGCGTGCGGCGCTCCGGTGATCGCCCCGGACGCGGGTGGCGCGCGGGACATCGTCGTCGACGGTGTTACGGGGTGGCTGCTCGCGGACCCGTCGGTTGACGCGCTGCGGTCGGCGATCGTGACGGCGGTGGCGAGCCCTCTGGACGGCGGCGCCATCGAGCGGCACGCGGCACGTTTTTCTGCCGACCGCTTTCGCCAGCAGATCCTGGCGGAAGTCGAGGAGCTCGTTTAGCGCACGTTTCCGCCGGCGAGCACCGCTGCCGGCGTGGTGCTCGTCAGTTGCTGCACAGCTTCATCGCCGAAGCGCTCGTCGAGCCAATGCAGGGCGTCCCGGATGCGACGACTCGTCCGGCCAGGCCGGTGCGCATCACTCGCCAGCAAATCGACGCGTCCTTCGGCCAGCAGGCCCCGGGCGCCGCTCTGGACGGAACGCCCCCACGCACCTGCGAGGCTCGTGGCCACGACCTGGACGACCGCGCCGGCATCGCGCGCGGCCGTCAATGCAGTGACGTCCTGCATCACCGCCCGGCAGCGCTCGGGGTGGGCGAAGATGGGCACGAGCCGCTCGCTTTCGAGGTGACGAAACACGGTCGCAACGGCGTTCGCGGGCGTCGTCGGCTCGAGCTCTACGAGCAGGTAGCGGCCACCGATCGCGAGCGCACGAAGCTGTGCGGGCGGAAGCGAGAGCGCCGCCGCCGGGTTGAGCTCCGCCGACAGGTAAAGGGTGAGGGCGACCTCGGCGGCGTCGAGGACGGTTCGCAGCTCCTCCAGGCGCTCGCGGGCAATCTCGGGGTCGGTCGGGAATCGACGGGATTGGTGGGGCGTGCAGAGGACGGTGTGGACTCCGGCCTCGATCAGCTCCCGAGCTAGTGCAACCGCTTCGGCGACCGAACGTGTCCCGTCGTCGAGCCCCGGCAACAAGTGGCAGTGGGTGTCGATCACGGAACGAGGACGTCGCGATGCAAGGCGCACACGGCGCGAGCGGTCGTCTTCCACGAGTACCGCAAGACCGTTTGGCGCCCGCGTTCGCGCAGCGCCGCTCGAGCTTCGTCGTCACTTACGATCGTCCGGACGCCGGTGACCCATGCCTCGAGATCTCCGACGGGCAGCAGCATCGCACCGTCCCGAAGGATCTCCCGAGTCACCGGAAGATCGCTCGCGAGGACAGGGCAATCACGTGCCATCGCTTCGAGCGGCGTAAAGCCGAAGCCCTCACGGCGAGAAGGCAGCACGGTCGCAAGGGCGTCGCGGTAGAGCTCTTCGATCCGTCCGTCCTCCGCGTCGACGACGACATCGATACGGCTACGGGCGGGGGAGGCGTCGATCTTCGCTCGCAGCTCGGCGTACCCTTCGCCCGGCCTGCCGACGAGCATGAGCCGCTCGGGCATTCGCGCTGCACCGAACACATCGACGAGAAACGTCAGGTTCTTGTGCTCGCTCAGGGCGCCGACGTAAAGCAGATACGGGCTGCTGGGAGTGGCTCCGTTCGCTGCCGGCCCGGGCGCGAGCCCCGGTCCCGAATGAATGACGGCGATCCGATCGGCATCGGCCCCGAAGGCCTGAACCGCCTCGTCGCGGGCGCTCGCCGAGACGGCAACGGCCGCCGCCGCATGCCGCAGCGCCCAGGGCTGCACGAGGCGCTTGTACGCCCGCGGCTGCGAGGCGTCATGGATGGTCGTAACGAACGTCCGCCTCGGCGCGAGTACGGGGCCTGTCAGGTCGAAGAAATGCAAGAGATCAGCGTTCTGCGTTGCCGCGGCCACCTGCTCCGCGACGATTCGCCGCGGGCCGCGACGCGGATCTCCCAGAAGACCGCCGACGGTGCGAACGTCGAGCGTCTTCAGGGCGAGTGCCTCCGCCCCTGTACGCGTCGTCACGACGCGCGCGTCGAGTTCCTCGAATTCCTCGGCGACGTCGTCGATCGCCTTCAGCAGCGATGCTGCATAACGCGGGACGCCCGACGTACCCGCGGCAATGAGGCCGACCAGCGCCACGCGCGCGGGCCTCATCGCCGCGCTGTGGTCACCGCTGCCCGCGCCGCGTTCAGCGCGATGCCGATCATGAGCATCTCGAGGAACGCAGACGGGAACGCGATGAAGGAGCTGCGCGTGAGCGCGTCGATCATGACGCCGGCGATCACGGCGAGCGCAAACCACGCTTCCCGTGAGCCGCGCAGCGCGTAGCCGCGCGCCAGATAGGCCGCACGCCCGAAGAGCGCGAGCACCACGATGAGCCCGACGATTCCGACATCGGCGATCGTGGCGAAGTAGCCAGAGTCGACGGCGAGGGACTGCTTCTGCTGCGCGCCAGGCTTGAACGTGAGCTTGTAGCCGGCGCGTTGGGCGGCGGTCCCAACCTCACCGACCCCGCGTCCGAAGGGCCAATCCGACGGGGAGCCGAGCGCGGCCTTCCAGGCAGAGGTCCGGCCGTTGAGGGTGATGGCCGCCGATCCGTTCGGATTCGCCCACGTGCGGGACTGAGTCCCGCTCGAGCCCGCGATCAGGATCACGGCGGTCACGGCGAGGACGCCTGCGAGCGCCGCGGCGACAACGACTCGCTTCTGACGGGCGAGCTCGAGCGCGAGGAAGGCAAAGAGGATCAGCACCGCTGTTCGGACGTACGACACAGCGATTCCCGCGAGCAGGATCAACGCAGCGGCCGTGGTGGCCGACGTGCGTTTGCGCCCGAACACGACAGCCGCGAAGGCGAGCAGGAGGAACGACGCGTACGCGAAGGGCTCGTCCATCGTGCCGAAGCTGCGCAGGTGTCCCTGGAACGTTCTGATTTGCTCGTTGAACGTGAAGCCGATGTTGGCGAGCTCGTTCGGGCCAACCGCCTGCTGCAGGAGGCCAACCGCGGCAACGAAGCATCCCGTGACGACCAGCGAGCCGACGGCCCAACGCAACGTCTTACGTGGCTCAGGCAGCGCCATCCCGACGATCAGCAGAATGAGCGGCTCGGCTGCCAGGCGGAGGCCGTGGAACCAGGCGATGCCGTGATGCCCCGCAACGTTGACCGCGTACAGGAAGAGGAGCAAGACGACCGAGGTCACGAGCCACCGGTCTGTTAGAGCCTCGTCTTCTCGCCGGCGAGTCAAGCTCGTCGAGATGGCAGCGAGCCCGGCTGCCAGGACGACCGCGTCCTTGGCGGGGCCCAGGTTCGGGTTGACGAGCACCTTCGCGGCGGGAAGGAGCGCGAAGAACGGGATCGTCAGCGCGACCGCGAATGGAGGGTGGACGGCGTACGCGTACGTCGCGCCCGCCAGAAAGCCGAGCGCGAGCAGCACACCCAGACTGGCTGTGGGCCCGTGGAGGCTGGCCTCGTAGGCGAACACCGCAGTCAGGACAGCCCCGACGACGTAGAGCATGGCGTCGGAGCGGGTCAACCGAAGTTGCAGCTCAGCTTCCTCCGTAGTAGCCGTACTGCTCTTCGCCGCCGGCATCCGTCAGGACGGCGCCATCCAGGTGCGCACCCCATCTACGTGCCTGACGGGTCAGGGAGCGGAGGCTGCGATGGGTGACACGTCCCTGGCGCACGACGACGATTGCAGAGTCGACCTGATGGCCGAATCCGCCATCTCCGCAGTGAGCAACGCCGGTGGGGTATCGAGCACGACGAAGTCGGCATGGCCGCGGAGGTCGTCGAGGAGCGCGGCCAAGAGATGCGCGTCGGCGTTCCCTTGCGTGCGCTGCGTTCCGCCCGCCGGAAGCACCCACAGGCGGCCCTTGGATGAGCTTGTCCCTTTGCCCGTTCCATCGGTGCTCGACCCGTTCATGCTGACGAGCGGCGCCGGCTTGGGGGCTTCGTCCCTCGAGCTCGACGGCCAACACGGCGCGCGGCGTCGGCACGGCCTTCGCCAAAACTTGCAAGGTGCCGGGGGCATCACCCGGAATCCCGAACAGCCCTCCGAGCGAAGCTTTCCGAAAATCGAAGTCGGCCAGGTGACGCGCCGGCCACGTCGCGCGAGCGCAACGGCAAGGTTCGCAGCGGTCGTCGTCTTTCCCTCGGAGGAGATTTCGCTCGTCACGGCGAGAACGCGCGGCGAGTCGACGCCCTGGAAGATCGTGGCCGCGAGCAGCGCATAGGTATCGCCGAACTCGGTCTGATGCCGACCGTAGGTCACGAGCTTTGCGCGTCGCGGCAAGCTCCGCACGCTGGCCAGGACCGGTGCGCCGAGGATGTCCTCCACGTCGTTCTCGGAGCGCACCTTCGTGTCGATCGCCTCGCGTGCCGCGACGAGCAGGAGCGCGATACGAGACCGATCGCGCCGCCCAGCAGAGCGTCTTGACCGGCGTCGGGCGGGTCTTGTCGGGACGTCGCCCGGTCGACGAGTGTCGCGTCGTCGCTGAGTGTCTGCAGGAGTTGCAGCGTGTTCAGCTGCTTGCGCATGTCCACCGCGTTACCCGACGTCGACGACCCGAGCGGCGCGAGCTTCGCCTTCACGTCCGCGATCGCCTTCCGCAGGGGCTTGCTCAAGACCTCGGCCCGCCATGACAGGTACGCGCTGGCGACGCCGTTGGCGATCCCGACTGCCCGGACCGCTGACGGTGCCACCGCCGTGAACGTGAGGATGTTGTCGCCGCCCGCCGAAACCGAGGTCGCTGCGTGCAGCTCGCTTCCCGTGCCGAGCGACCCGTTGCTGTTCGCGGCCGCCCGGTCGTAGAGCTCCGGCGACGTGCCCAGCGCCTGGCCATAGCCTCAGCGCGTTGCGGGTCGACGAACTGTGGCTGCGGCCGGTGATCGCCTCACCGAGGCTCTGCTGGGAGACGAGCACCCGCGCGCTTGCCGAGTACCGCGGTCCCTGGATTTGGCGGATCAGGGTACGGCGCCTGCACCGAGCAGGACGAGTACCACGATCAGAACGGCCGATCGCCGTAGCGCAGTTTTCAATGCTTCTGCTCCAGAGGTCATCGCACGCAGGTCCTCGACGTCGGTCGTACCGGTCGTCTTTCCCAGTGTAGAGCGCTCTCCGTGGCGCCACCCTCCGCCTCCCTCGTTTGGGGGAGGCCACCGCGAAGTTCCTTGCGTCGCTGATTCGAGGGTGCGGCCGCCGCCGCCGGCTCCCGATCTCGCTGGTGTAAGCGAGTTCCGGGAGGAGGGCCACCACTGCTCGTTCGTACGCTCGTCGTCTCTCTCTGCGCCACGGCGCTGACTGCCTCGCTGCCCGGTGCGCTCGGCTCGGCCGGCGATGCCCACGCCGGGTGGGTCCAGGTCAAGCCGCACGCGGTGCGCACGCAGCACCGCGCCGCGGCCCCGAAGCGCGCTGCGGCCGAACACGTCGCGGCGGGGGGATCACTCTGGGCGGCGCGATTCAGAACGAGCCCGGCCCCGAGCTCGGTCGTGACTTGGACGCCGTTGCGTCCAGCGGTGCGGACTGGATCAGGATGGACGTCAACTGGGACGTCATCCAGCGCGACGGGCCGTCGACGTACGACTGGGGGCCGTTCGACCGCTTGCTCGAGTCGGCCCGGGCGCACGATCTGCAGGTGCTGGCGACGATTCTCTACACGCCGCCCTGGGCGCGACCGGCAGGAACATGGCCGAACACTCCCGCCGACGTCGCTCGCCGACTACGCGGCTTTCGCGCGTGCGGTCGCGGCGCGCTACTCGGCGCGAGGCGTTCATGCATACGAGATACTGGAACGAGCCCAACAGCTCACAGTTCTGGGCGCCACGGGCCGACGCAAATCGCTACACGGAGATGCTGATCGCGGCCGCGGCTGCAATTCGCGGTGTCGACAGCCGAGCGGTCATCGTCACCGGCGGGACCTCACCCGCGTTGAACGGCGGCGGCGACATCGCGCCGGTGACGTTCCTCGAGCAGATCTATGCCCACGGTGGGGAGGCTGCGTTCGACGCGGTCGGTCACCACCCGTACTGCTACCCGGGCCTGCCCGGCGACGCGGAGTCGTGGAGTGCCTGGCACCAGATGGACGGCGCGGGAACAAGCCTGCGCAGCGTGATGGCAGCCAACGGGGATGGGCGAAAGCAAATCTGGGCAACCGAATTCGGCGCACCGACCGGCGGACCGTCCGGCTCGTTCGTCGCCGAGAAGGTGCAGGCCGAGATGGTGTCGCGCGCGTACAAACTGTTCGGTTCCTACAAGTGGGCAGGCCCGTTGTTCTGGTACGCCGCGCGAGACCTTGGAACGAGCGACTCCACGCGAGAGAACTTCTTCGGACTGCTGAGAAACGACTTCACGCCGAAGCCGGCGTTCACTGCGTTCCGCGGGGCGGCGCTGGGCGGCTGACGGCCACGCTCTCGAGCAGCTGCTCGATTCGGGCGAGATGACTCTCCCAGGTGTAATCGGTTGCAGCGGCGAGTCACCGACGGCTCGCCGTCGCAAGGTCGTCGTTCGCAAGGAACGAGGCGACGACCGAGCGCAGCGAGGCTGGGTCGCCTGCCGTGAAGGTTCGCGACTCGGGCGACTCGGGCAGCCCGCCTCTGTTGCTTACGACCGCCGGGATGCCGCGAAGCGCGGCCTCGACGACGACGAACGGTCCCGGCTCCTCCCACTCGCTGGGAACCACAAGGAGATCGAGCCGGTCGAAGAAGTCATCCTTCGCCTCGGCATCGACGAAGCCGAGGTAGTCGATGCGCGCGTCGTCACGCGCCGCGATCTCTGCTTCGCGTGCGAGTGGGCCGGTGCCGGCGATGAGGGAGCGCCAGCTTCGCGGCGCGTCTTTCATCGCGTGCAGGAGCGTGCGCACGCCCTTGTGCTGCGCCAGCGCACCGATGTAGCCGAGCGTCACCGGCGCCGACGGCGCTCGCAGACGTGCGCGCCCGGCTGCGCACCCACCCGGATCGTCTCGGCGCGTTAGGATCGACGATGCCGGCATGCACATGCCGGTCGGTGATGTATCCCGAGACACCGATGAAGCGATCGAGCCTTCGCCGGATGGAGCCGCCGCCGCGGATGCGACGCTGGATGCGGCAATCGACGCAGCCTCCGCCGCAGTACGCGCCGTCGCGCGTCATGCTCGTCCGGGCGCACAGGAGGTTGAGGTCGTGCGCCGTATGAACGTGGCGCGCGCGCTTCGACGCGATGGCCGTGAAGACCGCGGCCGAAAGCCCTTGCGGCTCGTGCGTCCAGACGACGTCCGGCCGGCGCTCGTCGAGCACGCGCGAGAGCGCCCTGTGCACCGAGAGCCGCCATTGGTCACGCGTGTGCCAGAGCACGCGTGAGGCTGCACTACCCGTGCCCGCGTCGTGGTAGGGAAGTCCCGGGAGCCGCGCGACGGCGACCCCTTCGAGCGCTGCCCGTGACCCCGTGACGACGACGACATCGTGTCGCGAGGCCGGCGACCGCGCTGCGTCCTCGACGTACTTCTCCGCGCCGCCATGCGTGTCAGCAGTGAGTGCCGACGTCACGAGTGCGATCCGCATCAGCTGAGCTCGTCGTACAGGCGCTCGAACTCCCGCGCCATTTGGTCGGCCGTGAAATGCGCCAGCGCGCGCACCCGCCCGGCCGCGCCCATGTGGCGCCGTTCCTCGGGATCTGCGCTGAGGCGCGCCAGCGCCGCGCGCAGTGCGTCGGCATCGTCCGGCGCAACGACGAGGCCTGTCGCCCCGTCGACGACGGCCTCTTTGACACTGCCGACGTCGGTGGCGACCACCGGACGGCCCGCCAGCATCGCCTCGACGATCGAGAGCGGAAACCCCTCGGCGCGCGACGGCAGCGCGAAGACGTCGATTTCGTCGAACAGGTCGCGTGGCGTGTCGGAAACGGCTCGATCCGGAAACGTTGCCCGAGCCCGAGCTCGTCGGCCTGCGCGCGCAGCCGATCGCCCTCGGGCCCGTTGCCCGCGACGACGATCCTCGTGTCGTCGAGGCCGGCCGTCGCGCGCAGTAGGACGTCGATCCCTTTGATGCGGTCGAGGCGGGCGAGGCTGCCGATGACGAGACCGTCGGCCGGATCCCGACGGGCCGCGGCAGGCCCAAGATCAGGCACGCCGTTGTAGATCGTCCGTACCGAGTCGCGTGGGAGCCCCGCGTCGCGCTCGACCGCTCGCGCGACCTCATGTCCGACTGCCACGTGTGCGTCGAGCCGCCGCGAGAGGACGCTTTTCAGCCAGCGTGATGTCGGCGCACTCGGAGCCAGCGGCAATTGCTCGACGGCGATCGTGCGGATACCGCGAGCTGTCGTGGCGGCCGACAGGGCATGCCTCGCGTCTGCGGACTGGCGGAGGTTCGCCTGAAAGATCGCCGGCCCAAGCGAGACGAGCCGGCGCCGCAGAGCCCGGAACGCCCCGATCGCGTATTTGCTGTCGACCGGCTCGACGAGGTTGATCGTTGCGCCCGGTCGCGTCGCGGCGATCCATCGGCAGATGCCTGTGTCCACTCCCATGACGACGACGTCGAGGGCGGGGTCGAGATGCGCGGCGAGGTTCCGGAGCGACACTTCCGCTCCCCCGCGGCTCGTCGCCTCCGTGTAGAGCACGATGCGCCGCGCCACGAGGCTAGGGTACTCGGCGTTCCCGACTGCCTCGGCCACGCTGCGCATCCTCTGCATCACCGACGAGTTCCCCTGGCCCGCGACGAACGGGTATCGCATACGCGTCGAAAACGCCGTTCGCGGGTTGACGCTTGCGGGAGACGTGGACCTCTTCTGCACCGTCAGCGAACGTCCGGATCTCGAGCCGCTGCCGTGTGAGTACAGCGACTCGATGCGGGTCGTCGTCCACCACCGTCGACCGTTGGGCCCGAGCGTCAGCGGGATGCTGCGCTGGGCGAGAACCGGCTGGCCGCGAGCGGTGGCGTGGCGAGAGTGGGAGGGCGCCGCCGCGGCGCTTGCCGAGTTCGCGCAACCGCTCTACGACCTCGTCTGGTACGTCGCTTGCGGGACATGGCTGGGTCTCGGGAGCGTCGGCGGAGGGCCCGCGGTCGTCGACTTCAACGATCTCGAGGACGTCAAGCTACGAACGCTGCGCCATATGTGGGAGCTGCAGCGCGAGGACGGCGCCCGTGCGCCACTGCGGCGAAGCCTCGGCGCTCTTCTCGACGACGTCGACGAGCGGCGCTGGCGACGCGTCGAGTTGCGGATTGCCGACTCGGTCGAGGCGGTCGTCCTTTGCAGCGAGCTCGACCGCGAGCGCCTCGGTCGTCCCGGCGCCGTCGTCGTTCCGAACTCGTACGACCTCGCTGACGACGGGGCGACTCGTGCGCCTGGAGACGAGCCGGTCTTCACGATGGTCGGGCTGCTCACCTATCCGCCGAACGCGGACGCCGCAGCCTACTTCGCAGACGTCGTGCTGCCGGTCGTTCGCAACCGGCTGCCGACGGCCGTCTTCCAGCTCGTCGGCCGGTATGACGATGTGGCCGGACGTCTCGCGGGAACGCCGGGTGTACGGCTGCTCGGCGCGGTCGACGATCTCGATCCCGTCTTCGCTTCCTCGACCGCCGTCGTCGTGCCGTTGCGGGCCGGCGGCGGCACGCGCATCAAGATCCTCGAAGCGTTCGCGCGACGGGTCCCGGTGGTTTCCACGGCGCTTGGCTGTGAGGGCCTTGAAGTCCGCGCCGGCCGGGAGTTGCTCGTTGCCGAGTCGCCCGAGGCCTTCGCCGCCGCGTGTATCCGCGTGTACGAGGACGCCGCCCTTGCAGCCTCACTCGTCGAGCAGGGACACGCGTTGTGGGAGTCCCGCTACCGGGCCGGCGACGTCCGCGCCCAGATCAGCGATCTGGCACGCGAGATCGCACGTCGGTAGCCCCTCCGCTGTACGCCGTCCACGCGAGACCGAGTGCGGGATCTGTCAGCCAGTACGTCGCGACCTGCTGCAGCGGGGCGGCGACGGACGGGCTCCCGACCTGTGCGCCGCGCTCGGCTCCGACCTGCGCGCGCTTCGCGGCCGACGTCCCATGGTGAAGCCACGCGAGCGTCACGATCGGGCCGACCGCCTCCGGCGGAACGTCGAGACGCTCAGCAGCGGCGCGGACCCTGCCGAACAGCGTGGCCGATGCCGCGAGTTTTCCGCGGAGAAGTGCACCGACGCGCTCGTGCTTACCGTCCCCCCGCCCAGCGGTGAGCGCATCGGCGAGGAAGTAGACGAGATCCCACAGCGGCAGTGCTGCGCGACGACTCGACTCCCAGTCGACGACCGTGAACGTCTCGTCGTCGACGACGACGTTCCAACACCCAAGGTCGTTGTGCTGCAGCACCGCCGGGAGCGGCGGGAGGACGCTCGCCGCCTCTTGGTGGAGCGTCGCAAGGCGTGATCGCTCGCCGTCGAGGTCCGCCGCCGGCAGGATCGTTGCGGCCTCTACGTCCACGATCCAGTCCGCGATCCGCTGGACAGTACAGCGTGTCCATCCAGTGCCCTCCTGGAGCAGGACGTGGAGGGGGGGCCGGGCGCAGCGGTTTCGACGGCGACCGGAAGGCCCTCGACCTCGAGCCGTTCCTGCAGGCGCGGCGCGTGCTTGCGCAGAGCTGCCGGCAGAACATCGAGTGAGCGCAGCGCTTGCTCATCGCGGACGAGAAAGGCGCGTCGTGTCCGGGTAAGCGGGTGCACTTCACGACGAACGTCGGCTCGCGCCTTTCGCCCCGAAGCAGAACCAGACGAGCCGCTGCAGGTCGTCACCGGCGCCCGTGGCGAGGTACCAGTCGCGCATGGCTCCAGTTCGGAGTCCCCGGGCGAGGATGAGCGGCGCCTCCTCGTCGCGCGTTCCGAGCGTGATTGCCCCGGGCAGTGGCAAGCCGATTCGCAGGCCCCAGACGACGGCTCCGATCGCGAGCTGCTTCAGGCGCGAGCGGCGGGGCGACTCGTGAGCAGCGCGTGCCTCGTGGCGTTGCGTGCGTCGACGGGCACGAACAGGCGCGGCCCGGAAGGCCCCTGTCGCACGAGGACCGTCCTCGTTCGGTAGCCCGCGCGCGTCAACTCGCGCCGTCGCGCAGCGACGACGAGGACGGCAGGAGCGCAACCCGCGCAGCCGCTTCGGCGTGAGCCGCGTCCGCGACGACGAGGTCAGCTCCCTCGTCGACGATCGCGATTCCGAGCTCCCCCAAAGCCTTTCGCGAATCGTCGAGCCTCCCGAGCAGCGCGATTCGCCGAACCGAATGCGGCGCGAGCAGTCGCGGGTCCACGATGCGAAGCGTGGACTGGCTCATGGTGCTCCGAGCGCACGCCTAGGCTTCGGCACGTGCAGCAGCCGACGTTCTCCGTCGTGATCGCCGCGTATCAGGCCGCGGAGTTCATCGGCAATGCCATCGAATCGGCGCTCGCGCAGGAGCCGCCGCCGCTCGAGGTCATCGTCAGTGATGACGGCTCGACAGACGATCTCGCGGCTGCAGCGGCTCGCTTCGGCGATGCGGTTCGGCTCATCCGCATCGAACACGGCGGCAAGGCAGCGGCGAAGAACGCGGGTGCCGCTGTCGCACGGGGAGACTTTCTGGCATTTCTCGACGCCGACGATCGCTATCTGCCCGGGCGCTTGAAGGCAATTGCTGCCGCGATTGAGCGCGAACCGCGGTCGACCTCGTAACGACAAACGCCGATCTCGTTTATGACGGTCGCGCCATCGGACGGGCATACGGCGACAGTTTCCTCTTCGTCTTTGAGAATCAGCGCGAGGCGATTCTCCGTCACAACTTCATCCTCGGTAACGCGGCCATTCGTCGGTCTCGCTTCGAGGAGCTCGGCGGATTCGACCCAGCGGTCAAACACACGACGGACTGGGAGTTCTGCATCCGGCTCATTCTCACCGGGTCGAAGGTCGACTTCATCGACGAACCGCTTGCCGAGTACCACCTGCACCCCGAAGGGATGAGCGCGAGCCGTGTTGCGATGTCCCGCGGGCGACTCGCCACGCTTGCCAAGACCGCGCAGCGGAGCGACCTCTCGTCCGCCGAGCGGCGGATGCTCGAAGGCACGCGCGACCGCGAAGAGCTTCGGCTTGCCCGCGAACAGATGAAGGAAGCGCTGCTCGATGGGACGCCCGCCGAGGCGCGCCGCGCGGGGCTCTGCGTCTTCAGGTCGACTAGGCAGTCGGCGGCGGCGCGGATCAAGGCGCTCGCCGTTGTCGTGGCCCCGCGAATTCTGGCGCGGATTCATAGATCTGCGACGAGCAGCTCGTTCGTGACCGTTGGAGACCGCAAACTCGGTCGCCAGCTGCGGTCGGACGTCGCGTTCGGCATCCGTTGGGGTGCCATTGACCAGGCGGTGCAGATTGCGGTTCGGATTGGCGCGACGATCGCGCTCGCTCGGCTCTTGACGCCGAGCGACATCGGAATCATGGGACTCGCCTCATCGTGCTTGCGCTTGGCTCCGTCATCGTCGGCCTCGGCGTGAGCGACGCGCTGATCCAACGACGCGATCTGGACATGAAGTATGTAACCGTCGGTTTCACGATCAGCACGGCAAGCGGCGTCGTCGCGACACTGGCGACGATCCTTCTCTCGGGACCACTCGCAGGTCTGTTCGACGAGCCCAGCCTTCGAGGGGTGCTTATCGCGGTCAGCTCCATCTTCTTCCTGAGCGGCGTCGAGCGGCCGCCAAACGACATGCTCGTGCGTCAGATGCGCTTCCGCGACTACTACCTCTCGTCCACGATCGCGACCATCGCATCGGCCGTCATCGGGGTAGGCGCGGCATTCGCGAACGCCGGCGTCTGGGCGCTCGTCGCGATGGCGATCAGCGAGTCGTTCTTTGCGACTGTGTTTGCGTGGGTGTTCGCATTGCGGGCCAAGGTGTGGCTACCAATCTTCGGTTGGGACCGCCGACGTGCGCGCGAGCTCGTGAACTTTGGTGCGTATGTCGCAGGCGGCCGCGTGATTGCCTTCGCTCGCGGGAACGCTGACAACTTCGCGGTGGGGCGCGTGCTCGGAGCCACGTCGCTTGGCTTCTACTCGCTTGCGTATCGGTTGATCATCATGCCGGCTGTTCGGGTGACGATGGTTCTCGGCGCGACCGCCTTTTCAGTCTTCTCCACGCTGCAGGACGACATCCCGAAGATCCGCAGCGGCCTCGCGAAGGCGAACGCGTATGTCGCGCTCGTCTGTTTTCCCGCAACGATCGGGATCGGGCTGGCCGCGCCGCTGCTCGTTCCAGTCGTGTTCGGGGACAAATGGACGCCTGCGGTGCGGACGTTGGAGATCCTTTCGCTCCTCGGCCCTTACTACGGCTTCATCAGTCTCGACGGCTCGGTCTTTCAGGCGGTCGGCAGGCCACGCCTGCAATTCGGCGTGCTCGTACTCGACCTCGCGCTGGTGATCCCGGCGATCGCCATCGGGGTTCGGCACGGGCTTACGGGTGTTGCGATCGGTGTCGTCATCGCGCCGTACGTGACCCTTGTCGTTCGGCTCATCATCCGCATGCGCCTTCTGCAAACAACCCTCGTCAGTCAGCTCCGGCCGGTATTGCCGGCGACCGTCGCAACGATCTGCATGGTCGCTGTCACACTGCCCGCGCGATTCTGGCTGGAGGACCGGCTCTCGGAGTCCGCAGCCCTTCTCGTCGTTGTTGCGTTGGGAGCCGGCGTGTACGTTGCAGCGTCCAGGATCGCTGCACCGGACTTGTTCTCGCAAGTCATGGCCGATCTCGGACGTCGGTCGCGCTGAAAACGTGTCAAGCGGTGACCTCCCGGAGTACTTCGACCAACTGTGCCGTCGTCCGCGTGGTATCGAAGCGCTCGAGCACGCGCTTGCGGCCCGCCATCCCCATGCCGACGCGGAGGTCGCGATCGGCGACGAGCCGCGCCAAAGCAGCCGCGAGTGCGCCGTCGTCGTGTGGCGTAAAGAGGAAGCCAGTTGCACCGTCCACAACCAGCTCCGGTATTGCTGCGCGGCGAGGGGCAACGACCGCCAACCCTGCAGCCATTGCCTCAAGAATGGCGTAACCGAAGGTGTCGACGTCCGTGGGGAGCGCGAAGATATCGCTGTCGCGGAGGATGCCATCGAGTTTGCCGTCTCCCGGCCTCACGTCGTTCCTGACTTCGAGACCGGGCCGCGGGGGAACGTCGTCGAGGGTGACGAGCGTCAACTCGCTCGATGCTGCCAGGTGCGTCTCCCACGCATTCAAGAGGCGACGCCCTCCCTTCCGCTCCATTGATCGGCCGACGAAGAGAATTCGCGGCCGGCGTTCGGGCCTGGCGGCCACGGTTGCTGGAACCGTGATCCCGAACGGGATTACCTCGACGTCTTTCGAATCGATGCCGTAGGAGAGGATCGAGTCCGCCGCCCACCTCGAGTGCGCAAGCACTCGTCGGGCAGCCTGGAACGCTCGCCGCTCGAACGGGAGCGTTACGCCGATAGTCAGCGGTGTAAGACGCGTTGGCGGCCTTGCCGGGATCAGGTACGCGTTCTGCTGATTGGTTGCGTCGGTCGAAATCACCGTTGGCGTTCGGCGCATGTGGCCCACGCTGAGGAGTGCGGCGTTCTGCGTGTAGATGTGCAGGGCGTCAGGAGAATCCGTCAGGTGGGACAAGTGACGCCGCACGATTGCGCTTCGTGCGAGTTCGGCTCGGAGTGGCTGTAGATCGGCGTCGAAGGATGCGAGGCCGGGCACTCGCGCCCCGAGTAGCCGCTCGACCCCGCGCCTAGGTGGGACATCGAAAAACGTCGCCTCCACTTCCGGGACGTCCGTCAGCGCCGACCGGACGTGCGCATGCATCGTCGCGTGCCCACCAATGTTCTCGTTCACGAAGTGGATGCGCATTTCGCCTCGGGTAGCCGCGGCAGGAATTCGATCACAATGTCGCCGATGCCGACTTCCGCCCGCCAGGAGCGTCTTCGTCAGCGGCTCCGCCGTCTAAGACAACCGGCGTTCCTCGGGACGGTGCGGCGCACGGCGCCGCTCAGCGCGCACTGGGGTTTCGAGCGGGGCACGCCCGTTGACCGCTTCTACATCGAGCGCTTTCTGCAAGAGCACCGCGGCGACATCCGCGGCCGTGTGTTGGAGCTGATGGATGCCCGGTACGCGACGCGTTTCGGCGTCGACGTCACTCAAGTCGACGTTCTCGACATCGATCCGGCGAACCCACACGCGACTATCACGGCCGACCTCGAGGATCCCGATTCGCTGCCGTCGAACGCTTTTGACTGTTTCATCCTCACCCAGACGCTGCAGTTTGTGTATGACGTCGGTGCGGCGCTGACCGCCGCGCACTCAGCCCTGCGCTTCGGTGGTGTCCTCCTCGCGACGCTTCCGAGCGTGAGCAAGATCGACCGGAGCGCCGGCGTTGACGGCGACTACTGGCGCTTCACGGTCGCTTCCGCGACGAGGCTCTTCGGTTCCGTCTTCGGGGAGGACAATGTCGCCGTGGAGCCGCACGGCAACGTGCTCGCCGCCGTCGCGTTCCTGATGGGCATGGCCGCGGACGAGTTGAAGACACGCGAACTCGAGGAGCAAGATGACTTCTTTCCCGTCGTCGTCTGCGTCCGTGCCGTGAAGTCGGCTTAACCAGATCGACGGAGTGTGAGCGCCAGCACGCGTTCGGCGGCGTGCATGCGATCTTGCAGCGTCGCCCCGCGGCGAAGGGCCTCTTTTACGAACTCGCGCTGCGTCCTGCGCGTCACTGCCTGAAGGTGCTCGGTAATGATCATGTGTTCGTCCGTACCAGGCTCGGCGTCTCGCAGCGTCTTTCTGAGGACGGCGACTCGGTCAAGCAACGACTCCGCGCGCTTCGACGTGAGACTCCCGGGCGTCTGTCGGTACTCGCCGAGCGGCGTCGTAACAGTTCCGACCCTAGAGCCCGCACGAAGGAGTCGGATCCAGGCGTCCCAATCGTTGGCGCGCGGCAAGGCGAGGTCGAAGCCGCCGAGCGCAACCAGCGTTTCTCGACGTACAGCTGCATTGGCGAACACAAAACAGCGCCGAAGAATTTCCAGCTCCTGATCGCGGACGGCGAAGGTATTCCCTTCGAAGTTGAACCTCCGCAAGCGCTTACCGTCACCACTGTTCGTGACCCAGACCTCAGACGTGAGGATGTCTAGGTCGGGGCGTTGCTCGCTCAACCATGCGAGCGCTTCCAGACGTCGCGGATAGATGACGTCGTCCGCGTCGAGAAAGGACACGAACTCTCCCGTCGCCTTCTCGAGCCCGTAGTTCTTTGCTGCGCTCAAGCCTCCGTGCGGTCGGCGAAAGATTGCGATCCGATCTCGCACGGCCTCGAGAGCTCCGACGATGTCGTCGGTCGATCCGTCGTCGACGATGATGACTTCGCGGGCCGGTTCCGTCTGGTCGAGCGCGGACATTGCAGCGTCGAGCACGTATGCCGCCGCTTGGTACGCAGGGATCACGATCGAGAACCTGGCGCGCTCTCTTCGCACGAGCGCGTCCGCGGGCTCGGGCGCCTCGTACGGCCAGCTCATCTGCTCGGCCACGCGAGCCTCTCGTGCCCTAGGCGTGATCGGAATACCGCGGTCCGATATCCGCGGCGAGCGAGCCACGGCAGCTGCGTGTAGTAGGCGCGGGTCGCGCGCCACTTGAGTGTGCGACTGTGAAAGGACGCTCGCAGCGCCCGCCACGTTCGGCCCCGCGCGGGCTCGGCGACGCTCGCGCCGCCGCGTTTGTCATCCGGCCAGATGTCGTACGGAAGCTCCGCGTAGAACACGATTTTGGCCGGGTCGACAAATGCCGTAGCCAGGCCTGCGACCCACGCGTGGTCGGGGTGGATCAATGGACGCCCCGGCACGAAGACCACGTCGGCTGCCGCGACATGTGCCTCGAGGCGCTCCCAGACGGCGTCCTCTGCCGGCGACGGCCCGTAGTCCTTGTCGAAGAACGGCATCCACGTGCATTCGGCGCCGACGACCGCACAGGCGGCGCGGTCCTCGCTCCTTCGGTGACGGCTTGCGTGCCCTGCCGTCTCGAAGCCCGCGCGCGAGTCCCACGGACCTGCCGGCGCCGCCGAGGTCGGATCGCCGCCGAAGATCGTGAGAATCGTCACCTTCCCGCCTTCGGAGGCGCTTTCGGCGACGTAAGCGCCGAGGGAGAGGACGCCGTCGTCCAGATGCGGAGAGAGGACGAGCGCGTTTTCTGGGGGAGGCGACCGCACTTGGCCACCCTAATCGGCTGGCATGGCGCTCTACAGAAGGCCAGGCCTTGTGCCGAAAGACACCGTTAGAAGTCCGTAAAGCCCGGGGACATAGCCGCCGCCGGCTGGGCTACGATGATCCTCCCGGCTAGGAAGGAAGGACGCTTTTGTTCGAACGCTTCACAGAACGAGCCCGGCAAGTCGTCGTTCTGGCGCAGGACGAGGCGCGGGCGCTGAAGCACAACTACATCGGCACTGAGCACATCCTGCTCGGCCTGTTGCGCGAAGAGGAAGGCCTCGCGGCCCGCGTCCTCGAGTCGCTCGACATCACCGTCGAAGAGGTGCGCGCGCAGGTCGCCCGCATCGTCGGGCAAGGGGACGAGGTCACGACGGGGCAGATCCCGTTCACGCCGCGCGCGAA
Source organism: uncultured Actinomycetes bacterium (assembly GCA_963833655.1). Lineage (GTDB taxonomy): Bacteria > Actinomycetota > Thermoleophilia > Gaiellales > Gaiellaceae > 3-1-20CM-4-69-9. The sequence goes on from CAWHYL010000003.1 coordinate 151,189, forward strand.
GAAGGTGTTGGAGCTCGCGCTGCGCGAAGCGCTCAGCCTCGGTCACAACTACATCGGCACCGAGCACATCCTGCTCGGGCTCGTCCGCGAGAACGAGGGTGTCGCTGCACGCATCCTGCTCGACTTCGATGCCGACGCCGACAAGATTCGCAACGAGATCATCCGCATGCTCTCCGGCCCCGGTCGCCGCCAGCAGGGTGGCGCCGCGGCGCCGGGCGAGAAGGCGAAGAGCTCGAAGCTGCTCGACCAGTTCGGCCGCAACTTCACGAAGCAGGCCGGCGAGGGGAAGCTGGACCCGGTCGTCGGTCGCCAGACCGAGATCGAGCGGATCATGCAGATCCTCTCGCGCCGCCAGAAGAACAATCCCGTCCTGATCGGCGAGCCGGGCGTCGGCAAGACCGCCGTCGTCGAGGGCCTCGCACAGCGCATCGCCGGCGGCCAGGTGCCGGAGCTGCTGAAGGACAAGCAGATCTACTCGCTCGACCTCGCCGCCCTCGTCGCCGGCTCGAAATACCGCGGCGAGTTCGAAGAGCGGCTGAAGAAGGTCATGAAGGAGATCCAGCAGCGCGGCGACATCATCCTGTTCATCGACGAGCTCCACAACCTTGTCGGCGCCGGCGCAGCCGAGGGCGCGATCGACGCAGCGTCGATCCTCAAGCCGGCGCTCGCACGCGGGGAATTGCAGACGATCGGCGCGACGACGCTCGACGAGTACCGCAAGTACCTCGAGCGCGACGCTGCGCTCGAGCGTCGCTTCCAGCAGATCCGCGTTGACGAGCCGTCGGTCGACGACACCGTGCAGATCCTGCGCGGGCTGCGCGACCGCTACGAGGCGCACCACCGCTGCAAGATCTCCGACGAGGCATTGCACGCGGCCGCGTCGCTCGCAGACCGCTACATCCAGGACCGCCATCTTCCCGACAAGGCGATCGACCTCATCGACGAGGCCGGGTCGCGCATGCGCATCCGGACGATGAGCGCGCCGCCGCGCTACCGCGAGCTCGAGGAGGAGATCGAGAAGGTCCGCAAGGACAAGGAAGACGCGATCGAGAACCAGGAGTTCGAGAAAGCGGCGTCGCTGCGCGACAAGGAGCGCAAGCTGACGCAGAAGAAGCGCGAGCTCGAGGAGAACTGGCGCCAGAACGAGGCCGAGACCGAGCAGCCCGAAGTGGGCGAGGACGAGATCGCCGACATCGTCTCGATGTGGACGGGGATCCCGGTCTTCAAGCTGACCGAGGCCGAGTCGGCGCGCCTCACGCGCATGGAGGACGAGCTGCACAAGCGCGTCATCGGCCAGGAGGAGGCGATCGTCGCCGTGTCCCGCTCGATCCGACGTGCCCGTGCGGGCATCAAGGATCCGAAGCGCCCGACCGGCTCGTTCATCTTCCTCGGGCCGTCCGGCGTCGGCAAGACCGAGCTGGCACGCACCCTCGCCGAGTTCCTGTTCGGCGACGAGGACGCGATGATCCAGGTCGACATGTCGGAGTACATGGAGAAGCACTCCGTGTCCCGGCTCGTCGGCTCGCCTCCGGGCTACATCGGCTACGACGAGGGCGGCCAGCTGACCGAGGCCGTGCGCCGGAAGCCGTACTCGGTGCTGCTGCTCGACGAGATCGAGAAGGCGCACCCGGATGTCTTCAACATTCTCCTCCAGATCCTGGAGGAGGGGAAGCTGACCGACGCGCAGGGCCGTCGCGTGGACTTCCGCAACACGATCATCGTCATGACCTCGAACATCGGCGCCGGCCAGATCTCGAAGAACCAGTCGCTCGGCTTCTCGATGGGCGACGACACAGGCATGACCTATGACGACATGAAGAACAAGGTCATGGGCGAGCTGAAGAAGGTTTTCCGCCCCGAGCTGCTCAACCGCATCGACGAGGTGATCGTCTTCCACAAGCTGACGAAGGAAGAGATCCTCAACATCGTCGACATCCAGATGAAGCGCGTCCGCGAGCAGATGGCGACCCACGACGTCGCGATCGAGCTGACCGACGAGGCGAAGGAGCTGCTCGTCGAGAAGGGCTACGACCCGGCGATGGGTGCCCGGCCGCTGCGCCGCGCGATCCAGCGGGTGATCGAGGATCCGCTCGCGGACTTCGTCCTCGGCCGGACGCTCGAGGCGGGCTCGACGATCCTCGTCGCGCGCAAGGGCGAAACCGAGGAGGTCGACATGACCGTGATCCCGGGCGAGGTCACGCCGGAGAAGGTCACCGTCCCGCCGGAGCAGCCCGCCGACGAGGCGGACGAAGAAGAGCTCACCACCGAGTAGTGCGCCCGGGTCGCCTGCTGCGCGGCGGTAGCGCGGCGAACGAGCAACTGACGGCCGTCATCGCGGCGGTGCTGCTTCCGCTGCTGGCCGCGGAGGGCGCGACGCTCCTCAATATCAGAGGCCTGCTGAACGTGCATGCCTTCGTCGGGATGCTCCTGATCCCCGTCGTTGCCGTGAAGCTGGTGAGCACCGGCTGGCGGATGGCGCGCTACTACACCGGCGGCGCAGGAATATGTCCGCCGCGGGCCGCCCATGATCCTGATCCGCATGGTCGTCGCCCCCGTTGTCATCGCCTCGACCGTCGTCCTCTTCGGGACCGGCGTCGCGCTCCTTGCCGTCAACGAGACGCAGGGCACGCTCGTCGGCCTGCACAAGGCCAGCTTCGTCGTCTGGTTCGGCTCGATGTCGGTGCACGTGCTGACGAGGTTGCCGATCCTCCTTCGTGCGCTTCGTCACCGGCTGCCGGGCGGCGCGGTCCGCATCGGGCTCGCGACGCTCTCCGTGGTCGCCGGCGTCGGGCTGGCGACGCTGACGCTGCCGCAGGTCGACCACCTGCAGGACAACGTCTCCACGCACGTCGGCTTCGACGACGGCTAGCGCCTCAGCGCTTGCCGGCGGCGCCCTTGATGGACGTACGCACCAGCGGCGGAACGCCCTCCAACTCGCCCTCCTCGAGGCCGGTGACCTCGAAGCCCGCCGAGTCGATGGCCTGCAGCGTGCGGCGATTGGGATGGCAGCCGCCTGCGAACCATTGCCACGGCCGCTCCAGCCGGTCCTGCCAGCGCGCGAGCTTCGGGTCCTCGGCGCGCACGTGCTCGACGAAGACGAATCTGCCGGCCGGCCGCAGGACGCGGTGGATCTCGGCGAGCGCGCGGTCGACGTCGTCAACGGTGCAGAGCACCGTCATCGCGACGACGGTGTCGAAGGATTCGTCCTGGAACGGCAGCTCTTCTGCCGGCGCTTGAACCAGCTGAATCTCGCGTCCCGTTTCCGCGGCTCGCCGTCGCGCGCGCCGGAGCATGGGCTCCGACGGCTCGACACCGACGATCTCGTCAACGTCGGGGTAGTGCGGGAAGCTCAGCCCTGTGCCGACGCCGATCTCGAGGACACGGCCCCGCACGTCGGCGAGGAGGTCGCGGCGCAACGCTTCGCCGTGCTTCTTCTCCCACCGCGCCCCGAGGGGGTCGTAGAGGGCTGCGAAGACGCGTTCGCTAATCGACACAGAGTCGAATCTAACGCGGCACAGTCTCCGTCGGGACCCGAGCCTAGGATGGCCGGGTGGCCAAGCCCGCCGTCAACTATGCGTGCACTGACTGCGGGTACTCGGCGGGTCGCTGGTTCGGGAAGTGCCCGGGCTGCAACGCATTCGGGACGCTGATCGAGGAGGTCGTCGGCGGCCCGACGGCAAAGGCGCCGCCGCAGCCGCCCCTTCGGCTCGTCGATGTCGAAGCCGCCGAGGCCGAGCGCATCCCGACAGGTGTCGCCGAGCTCGACCGCGTCCTGGGCGGTGGGCTCGTGCCGGCCTCGCTCGTGCTCGTCGGCGGCGAGCCCGGGGTCGGCAAGTCGACGCTGCTCCTGACGGCGCTCGCCGAGATGTCGAGGACGCGCCGGGCGCTGCTCGTGACGGGCGAAGAATCCGCAGCGCAGGTGAAGCTCCGCGCAGAGCGGCTCGGCGGCGCGGCGCGCGTCGAGATCCTCGCCGAGACGGAGCTCGACGCCGTGTGCGCGACGTTGGAGGCGGAGCGGCCCGCGGTGTGCGTGATCGACTCGGTTCAGACCCTGCACGCGGCGGACGTCGGCTCGGCGCCGGGCTCGGTCGCGCAGGTGCGCGAGGCCGCGGCGCGACTGCTGCGCGCGGCGAAGGAGCTCGGCGTCGCGACGATCCTCGTCGGGCACGTGACGAAGGACGGCACGGTCGCCGGCCCGCGCGTGCTCGAGCATCTCGTCGATTGCGTCCTGCAGTTCGAGGGCGACCGCTACCACGCGCACCGCGTGCTGCGTGCGACGAAGAACCGCTTCGGCTCGACGAACGAGCTCGGCGTCTTCGAGATGACCGGAGCGGGCCTCGTGGGGGTCCCCGACCCGTCGGAGGTCTTCGGTCGCGCTGCCGGTAGCGAGGTCGGCTCGGCGGTCGCATGCGCCCTCGAGGGCACGCGGCCGATCCTGCTCGAGATCCAGGCGCTCGTCGCGCCGACGGACCTGGCGATGCCGCGGCGCGTCGCGACCGGTGTCGATCCGAAGCGTCTGGCGATGATCGTCGCCGTGCTCGGCCGGCACGCCCGCGTCGCGCTCGGGACCGCCGACGTCTTCGTGAACGTCGCCGGCGGCGTCCGGATCGACGAGCCGGGGGCGGACCTCGGGATAGCGCTGGCGATCGCGTCGGCGGCGAAGGGCGCTCCTACGAAGGAGGCGCTCGCCGCGTTCGGCGAGATCGGGCTGACGGGGCGGCTGCGCCAGGCGGCGCAGGCGGAGCGCCGGCTCGAGGAGTGCAGCAAGCTGGGGATGAAGACGGTGATCACGCCGGCGGAGAGCGAAACGCTGGCGAAAGCCGTGACTGCGGCGCTCGCCTAGCTCCGCACGTCCGCGTCGAGATCGTCGACGTGCATTGTCAGGCTGCGTCCGGCAATCCGGTCGACGGCGTGCCCCGTATCTCTTGCGTACGTCAAATACAACCCGGGAGGCGCTCTCATGGAAAGAGTCGCAACTCGTCTCGGGGCAGCAGTTGCACTGGTCGCATTGCTCGGCTCGGTCGCCGCGTTCTACGCGGTACGCGCGAACGGCGCGACTCATGTTCATGTTGTCACGACGGCGAACAACAAGACGCTCGGCAAGAAGATCCTCGTCAACCGCAAAGGGATGACGCTGTACAGCCTCAGCGTCGAGCGCAAGGGCCACTTCATCTGCACGAATTCGATGTGCCTGTCCATCTGGAAGCCGTTGACCATCGCGAAAGGCGCCGTCGCCACCGGCGTCGCTCACCTCAGCATCGTCAAGCGGCCCGACGGCCGGCTTCAGGTCGCTTATCGCGGCGGACCGCTGTACACCTTCGCGGAGGACACTCGCCGCGGCGACGTGAAGGGCAACGGGTTCAAGGACGTCGGCACGTGGCGCGTCGCGACGGTCGCGGCCGCCGCACCGGCGCCGCCTCCGACGACCACCGGTGGCTACGGCGGGGGGTACGGCCCCTAGCAGCTAGCGTCTGATGCGTGTGGTGCGGCGTCGGGCAGAGGCCTGTGCTCGCCGTGCTCGTCGGCGCGGTCGCGATTGCGTTCTCCGGGATTCTCTTCCGGCTCTCGCACGTGTCCGCGTCGACGGGCGCGTTTTACCGCTGCGTCTTCGCCCTACCGCCGCTCTGGTTCCTCGCGCATCGCGAGACGCGCCGCTACGGGCGGCCGTCGCGGCGGGCGACGAGGCTCGGCTTGATCGCCGGCGCCTTCTTCGCGGCCGACCTGATCCTGTGGCACAACGGCATCGAGCAGGTCGGCGCCGGCCTCGCGACCGTCCTCGGGAACACGCAGGTGATCATGGTCGGGCTGCTGGCCTGGGCGTTGCTCGGCGAGCGGCCTCCGCGGTCGTCGCTGGCGGCGATTCCGGTGGTGGGTTTCGGCGTCCTGCTCATCTCCGGCGTGCTCGAGCAAGGCGCGTACGGCTCGAACCCGGGCCTCGGCGTCCTCTACGGGCTTCTCACCGCGATCGCGTACTCCGGCTTTCTGCTCGTCCTCCGCGAGGGAAGCCGCGACCTGCGCCGGCCGGCCGGGCCGCTCTTCACGGCGACCTTCGCGTCGGCCGTGGGCTGCGCGGCCATCGGCGCGGTCGTCGGCGACCTCGACCTGACGCCGTCGTGGGCCGCGATCGGGTGGCTGATCCTGCTGGCGCTCTCCTCGCAGGTGCTCGGGTGGCTGCTGATCTCGACGTCGCTGCCGCGGCTGCCTGCCGTGACGACGTCGATCCTGCTGACGTTCCAACCGGTCTGCTCGGTGTTCTTCGCCGCCCTGATCCTGAGCGAGTCGCCCTCCTGGCTGCAGCTCGCCGGCGCCGGCTGCATCCTCGTGGGCCTCGTGGTCGCGACGGTCGCCCGCCGGGACGTGCGTTCGCCCGAGCCTGAGCTCGCAGGCTGACCTGGCAGACTTAGCTCGATGCCGGAGTCACAAGGCGCCACTGCCCTAGGCTTCACGCGCACGCCGTCCGAGGACGACCCGCGCCGCGACCCGCTGCTCCTCGACGCGCTCGCGCGGATCGCGCCGGGAACGGAGCTTCGCCAGGCGATCGACGACGTGATTCGTTCGCACGAGGGCGCCCTCATCGTCGTGGGCGATCCCGGCGAGCTCTCGTTTCTCTACTCCGGCGGCATGCGGCTCGACCAACCCTTCACGCCGCAGTTCCTCTTCGAGCTGGCGAAGATGGACGGAGCGATCATCGTGAGCCCGACGCTGACGAAGATCGCCTACGCGAACGTGCAGCTGACGCCGGACCCGACGATTCCGTCGGCAGAGACCGGGACGCGACATCGCACTGCCGAGCGTGTGGCGAAGCAGACGGGCGCTCTCGTCGTCTCGATCTCCCAGCAGCGCTCGACGATCTCGGTCTACGTCGCGCAAGCGCGCTACCAGCTCGGCCCCGTGCCGGAGGTCCTTGCGAAGACGAACCAGGCGCTCGCAACGCTCGAGACGTATCGACAGCGTCTCGACCAGGTCCTGACCCGGCTGACGGCGCTCGAGTTCCAGAACGCCGTCGTCCTCGACGACGTGATCGTCGTCCTGCAGCGCGCGGAGATGACCACCCGGATGGCCACGGAGATCGAGCGCGACTGCGTCGAGCTGGGCGCCGAGGCGCGCCTCATCCGGATGCAGCTGCACGAGCTCATCGGCGAGGTTCCGGCAGAGCGCGGCGCGGTCGTGCACGACTACCACGCCCACGGCGCCGGGCCGCGCGCGGAGCTCGCGCTCGAGGGGCTGCACGCGCTCCCGTACCGGCAGCTGCTCGAGTCGGAGCGGCTCGCGGAGCTGCTGGGCTACGCGCGCGACGTCAACCCGCTCGATCACTCCGTCTCACCGCGCGGCTACCGGATCCTGTCGCACATCCCGCGCTTGCCCGACCAGGTCGTCAAGACGGTCGTCGCCGATCTCGGCGACCTCGAGGCGATCGTCCGCGCGTCCCAGCGGGACCTCGAGGCGATCAGCGGCGTCGGCAACGTACGCGCGAGAGAGATCCGCGAGGGGCTCCGGCGCCTGCAGGAGCACAACCTCGTCGACAGGTACCTGCAACTCTGAGGCACGCTAGACCGCTCGTCGCCGCGTTCGCGGTCTTCGGGCTGTACTGGGGGTCCTGGGCAGCCTGTCTGCCCGCAATCCAGCGGCAGACCGGCGCGAGCGACGCGCAGCTCGGCCTCGCGCTGTTGTGCGTCGCCCTTGCGTCCCTGCCGGCGATGCTGGCAGCGGGAAGGCTTGCCGATCCCTTCGGCGCGCGCCTCGTTCCCCTCGCGCTCGCGACCTTCGGCGTCGCGACCGCGTTCCCCGGGCTGACGCACTCGGTGCCTGCGCTCTGCGTCGCGCTGGCGTTTGTCGGCGTCGGCACGGGGGCCCTGGACGTGGCCATCAACGCGCAGGCCGCGACGATCGAGGCCCGGCATCACGTGCGCGTGATGGATGGTCTGCACGCGGCGTTTTCGATCGGGGTGCTGTGCGGCGGCGTCGGCGCCGGGCTGCTGCGTCGCGCCGGCGCGCATCCGTCGTGGATCCTCGGGGGCGTCGCCGCGCTGGTGCTGCTCGCAACCGTCTTGAACCTGGCGCCGTCGGCCCCGCCGGAGCAGGTTCAGCGGCGCGCGCGGCTGGCCCGCCCGCTGCTGGTCGTCGGCGGCGTGCTGGCCGTCGCGTTCGTCGTGGAGAGTGGGCTGGAAGGCTGGAGCGCCCTCTTCCTCGAGCGCACGCTCGACTCCGGCCCCGCCGTCAGCGGCCTCGGCCCGGGACTGTTCGCCGCCGCGATGGCGACGGGACGCCTGCTGTCGCAGCGAGCGCAGCAGCCGTCCGTTTTTGCGCGGATGCTGTTCGCCGGCGTGGCCGCCGCTGCCGGGCTCGTCGTCTCGGCGACGGCGCAGCACTCGGCCGTCGCGCTCGCGGGATTCGTCATCGCCGGCGGCGGGCTCGCGCTTTCGGCGCCGACGCTGTTCGGCGTCGCCGGGCGGCTCGGCGGCGCCGGCGGGCGGGGGTCCGCCCTGTCCACCGTGGCCATCCTCGGGTACCTCGGCTTCGTCGTCGGGCCGCCCCTGATCGGCGCCGTCTCGAGCGCCTCGAGCCTCCGGGGCGGCTTCCTGTTCCTTTGCGCCATGGCCATTGTGCTCGCCCTGTGCGCGCCGCTCCTCCGGGAAAGCGCTGCTTAGCAGGGAAAATCGCCGAAAAGTGGCCATTTCCAGCGCCTTTTGGTAGACTTGTTCACCTCGGCCGGCGGAAGAACCCCGCCGGCTTCGCGGTCACATAAGGACGGAAAGGGGCGGGCTTGTACAAAGTCGGCGACAAGGTGGTGTATCCGCACCACGGGGCAGGCACGGTCGTAAAGAAGGAAAAGCGCGAGGTGCTCGGTGAGAAGCGCGAGTACCTGACGATCAAGATCCTGCACAACGACATGACGGTCAACGTCCCCTCGGAGAACGCCGAGAAGGTGGGCCTCCGGAAGGTGATCGGCGAAGACATGGTCAAGGTCGTCGTCAAGGCACTGACCGGCGGCGGCACGCAGATGCCGAAGAACTGGAACCGGCGCTTCAAGCACAACCGCGACAAGATGAAGACCGGCGACATCCTCGAGCTCGCGGAGGTCGTCCGGAACCTGTCGCTGCGCGACCACGAGAAGGGCCTGTCCACCGGCGAGAAGCAGATGTTCGTGAAGGCGAAGAAGATCCTCGCCAGCGAGCTGATGTACGCCAAGGACATGGACGAGGAGGAGGCCGCCGAGTGGCTCGACGGCGTCCTCGTCTCGAGCGCGAACGGCACGGCGAACGGTCGCAAGACGACGGCGAAGCCGGCAAAGGTTGCGTCGAAGACGACCGCGGCCAAGCCCGCGGCAGCTCGCAAGCCGGCCGCGCGGAAGGCCCCGGCGAAGCCCGCACCGAAGACGAAGGCGCGCAGCGCCTCGAGGTGAGCGCGTGGGCCGTCCTCGCTGCAGCCGGTAGCGGGGAGAGGCTCGGCGCAGACCGGCCCAAGGCGTTCGTCCGCCTCGGCGAGCAACCGCTCCTCGCGGAGAGCCTCGCGCGGCTCGACGCGTCCGACTGGATCGACGCGATCGTCGTCGCAGCGCCCCCCGGCTGGGAGGAGCCGGCGATCCTGCTCGCAGAGGAGCTCGGCTGCGGCAAGGTCAGCGCCTGCGTGACGGGCGGAGCGACGCGAACCGACTCGGTCCGCGTCGGCGTCGCCGAGGTTCCGCCTGATGCGGCCGTCATCCTCGTCCACGACGCGGCGCGCCCGCTGCTCGACGACTCCGTCGTCGAACGTGTCGTGACGGCGCTCGGCGACGGCTGGGACGGGGCGGTGCCCGCGCTGCGGGTTGCCGACACCGTAAAGCGTGTCGACGGCGAACGCATCGTCGAGACGCTGCAGCGCGACGAGCTCAGGACGGTGCAGACGCCGCAGGCGTTCGTTGCCGACGTCCTGCGCGGTGCTCTTGCCTCCGGCTCCGCGTGGACCGACTGCGCGGCGGCCGTCGAGGCGGCGGGCGGTCGGGTGCGCGTCGTCGCCGGCGACCCACGGCTGCTGAAGGTCACCGACGCGGCCGATCTCGACCGCGCGGCTGCGCTCCTGTGATCGTCGACTACCACATGCACCTGCGCAACGAGCGCGAGGAGATCGCGCACGACGCGCCGTCGGTCGAGCCGTTCGTCGCTGCGGCGCGTGCGGCAGGCGTCGACGAGATCGGCTTCACCGAGCACGCGTACTACTTCACACAGCTGCGCACGCTCTGGTCGGTGCCGTACCAGATGGAGCGCTGCGTCTACGACCTCGACGCGTATGTCGGCGCGGTGCTGCACGCGCGCGAGCGCGGTCTCCCGGTCAAGCTCGGCCTGGAGGTCGACTACGTGCCCGGCCGCGAGGACGAGACGCGCGCGCTGCTTGCGTCGTATCCGTGGGACTACCTGCTCGGGTCGGTGCACTTCGTCGACGGGCTCGGGATCGACGGCGCGCCGCGCCTCGCCGACGAGGTGGGCGTGGAGGGGATGTGGCGGCGCTACTTCGAGCTGCTCGCGCGCGCGGCGCGCAGCCGCCTGTTCGACTCGCTGTCGCACCCGGATCTCGCGAAGGTGTTCGGCGACCGCATCGCGTTCGACTACACGGCGATCTCGGACGCGATCGCGGAATCGGGCGTCGCCGTCGAGGTCTCGACGGCGGGCCTGCGCAAGCCCGTCGGCGAGCTCTACCCGCATCCCGACTTCCTCGGCGCGTGCCGGGAGCGCGGCGTTCCGGTCACGACCGGATCGGACGCTCACGTTCCGGAGCTCGTCGGACGGGACTTCGACCGCGCGCGGGAGCTGCTGCGGGCCGCCGGCTACGAGACGGTTACCGTGTTCGAGGGGCGACGGGCTCGCCAGGAGCCGATCGGGTGAGCTACCGCGTCGGGCTGGGCGTCGACGCCCACGCATTTGCCGACGGCGTGCCGCTCGTGCTCGCCGGCGTGCCGTTCGACTCCCCGCGGGGGCTCGCCGGGCACAGCGACGGAGACGTGATCACGCACGCACTGATCGACGCAGTCCTCGGTGCAGCCGGCCTCGGCGACATCGGCTCGCTGTTCCCGTCCGATACCTCGACGCCGGAGGGCATCTCGTCGCTCGAGCTGCTGCGCGGTGCGCTCGAGCAGGTGCGCGGCGCGGGTTACGCCGTCGCCAATGCGGACTGCATCCTCATCGGTGAGGAGCCGCGCATCTCGGGCCGGCGACAGGAGCTCGAGCGGACGCTGTCGGATCTCGTCGGGGCGCCGGTGACGGTGCGCGCGACCACGACCGACAAGCTCGGGTTCACCGGCCGCGGCGAGGGGCTCGCGGCAGAAGCGGTCGCGCTGCTCACGCGGATCTGAGCAGCTCCTCCGCGCGCGGCGCGGTACGGATCGTGCGCGACAGGCTTGCCGCGAGCCCGACCGCGGCGGCGAGGGCGGCGACGACGAGGATCGTCTTGACGGGGCCGATGTGCTCCAGCAGGAGTCCGGCTGCCAGCTGCCCGAGCGGGATCGCGCCCCACGCCACGACGAGCGCCGCGCTGCCGACACGCGCGAGCAGCCGGTCGGGGACGAGCGCGTACCGGTACGTCGAGAACGCGACGTTGAAGATCGGCCCGAAGACACCGCCGACGGCCCAGACCGCGCCGAGCGCGTACGGGCTCTTCAGGAACGCGCTGATGAACGCCCCCAGCGCCCAGACCCAGAAGGAGCCGATCATGATCACCTTCGCGTGCACGCGGCGCTGCACCCACGGTGCGACGAGGGAGCCGACGATCGCGCCGCCGCCGAGGAAGGCGAGCATCACGCCGACCGTCGCGGACGAGGCACCGAGGCTCTTCGCGCGCACGATGAGCGCGAGGATCATTGCGCTGAACGCGAAGTTCGAGCCGGCGACGAGCAGGACGCCCACGCGCATGAACGGCTGGTGCCAGAGCCAGCGGACCCCTTCGAGCATCTCGGCGCGCAGCCTTGTCACCGAGCGCGGCCGCTCCTCCTGGAACGCCGTGCGGACGAACAGGAGCGAGACCACCGAGACCGCGTACGAGATCGCGTCCGCCGCGAACGGGAGCAGGCGGCTGATCCCGAACAGCGCGCCGCCGAGCGGCTGGCCGACGAGATCGGCGCCCTGGATCCGCGCCTGATTCTGCGCGACCGCCGTCGCGAGCTGCTCCTTCGTGACGACCTGCGGCAAGGCCGCGGACTCCGACAGGCTGAAGAACACGAACATGCATCCCTCGACGAACGCGACGACGATGACCTGCGCGAACGTGAAGTCGTGGAGCGCGAGCGCGGCGGCGAGGCTCGCGAGCGCGAGCGTGCGGACGACGTCGGCGACGATCATCGTGCGTTTGCGGTCCCAGCGGTCGACGAGCGCGCCGGCCGGAAGGTAGAAGAGCATGTACGGCAGCGTCTGCGCGAAGCCGACGATGCCGGCCTTCGCAGGCGACTGCGTCTCGGCGAGGACGAGCAACGGGTACGCGACACCGGTGACGCGCGTGCCGATCGTGGAGACGACCTGGCCGCTCCACAGCAGGATGAAGTCGCGGTTACGCCAGAGCGGCCGGTGCTCGCCTACCGGCGGCGGCCCTTCTTCGCGCGCTCCATCTGACGCTTCATCTGCCTGTTCATCGGGATCGCGTCAGCCTGCTGCGACGTCGCGTCGAGGTACGCGGCGCGCTCCTCACGCGTGAGGCGCGAGATGGCCTGCGCCGCCCGCTGCGGGTCCTTGTCGACCCCGGCCCGCTCCATCTTCTTGACGGCGCTTGCCAGCTCCGGGTTCTGCCGCTCGAGTGCCGCCTGCGACATCTTGCGCATCCCCTTGCCGACGAGCGGGAGCCTCATCAGGAAGCCGACGATCGGCTTGAGGTACTTGCCGCCGGCGATCCTCCCCAGCAGCGCGAAAATGCCGAACACGATCAGCAGCGCGGCGAGCACGTAGAGCGGGATCAGGATGATCCAGATGTTGGCGATCACGCGCGGATCGTAGCCTCTCGCGGGAGCGCCACGACGCCGTCGTCGACCTCGACCAGGCCGTCACGCGCGAGCGACTCCACGGCTTCGGCGTCGCAGTGCGCGAGCGGCCGCTCGGCCGCCGCGACGAGGCGCAGCGTCCGGGCGCGACGCTCCCGGAACGAGCCCTCGAAACGGGACTGCTTGCGCAGCGGTTCGTAGCGCCGCCCGCGCGACGGGCAGCCCGCGGCGAGCGGGCAGATGCCGCAGCGCGGAACGCGCGCGAGGCACACGGTTGCGCCGAGGTCCATCAGCGCCTGCGCGGCGACGGGCGAGAACGTCCCGGCCGTCCGCTCCTGCACACGGCGCACGTTGGTGTCGATCGGGAGGACGGCGCGGCCGAAGGCGAAGTTCGAGACGGCCGCAGCCGTGTAGGGACCGACGCCCGGGAGCGCGGTCAGGTCGTCGGGCCAGCCGTGCGCGGCGACGTGCTGCGCCGCCCGGTGCAGGTTGATGCCGCGTCGGTTGTAGCCGAGCCCCTGCCACGCCCGGATGACGTCGGCGGCCGGCGCCGTCGCGAGCGCGTCGACCGTCGGCCAGCGCGCGAGCCACTCCTCGTAGCGGGGAATGACGCGCTCCACCTGCGTCTGCTGCAGCATGACCTCCGACACGAGGATCGCATACGGGTCTCGGGTGCGGCGCCACGGGAGCTCGCGGCGGTGTCGTCCGAACCAGGCCAGCAGGAGCTCTTCCACCGCCGGCAGCCTAGGGATTCTCGACACCGGGGCCGGCCAACGCCTCGACCCAGTCGAGCGTTCGTCCGCACAGCGCCGCCGCGTTCGGCGGCGCCTCAAGGCGGGTGCCCGACTCGGGCTGGAGGAGGAGCGGGCCCAGCGGGAATCCGCCGCCGCCGGTGCCCGGGCGAAGCGCGGGGAGCGCCAGCGTTAGCGTGATTCGGTGTGGCCCCGCCGCGAGGGCGGCCGAGCCGACATCGAGCCACTGGCCGGCGTTCTGGAGCTGCGTCGATACGCGACCGAGCTTTGCTCCGTCGATACCGGCCGTCAGCGTGCCGCGCACCGAGCCGCCGACCCAAAGCCGATACGGGCCGGCGCGCGGCAACCGGATCGTCAGTGCCGCCGTCCCGGATCCGCTCGGGATCACAGCTCCGCCGCTCGGGAGCCAGGTGGCCGGCTGGGTCGCCGAGTCGAGGGGCCAGATCAGGTTCGTCGGTCGCGACGCCGCTTCCGCGCGACCCAGCCGTGCGAGGCGGACGACGCCGCGGCAGGGCGTGACGGCGCCGGGCTCGAGCTGTCCTCCGAGCGGCAGATGCGCGAGGACGCCTGCCCCCGGCCGGCGCTGCCAGACCTCGTACCAGCGGCCCGCCCACGCCAGGCGATAAGGAGCCGGAGGACGCGACTCGGTCGGCGAGCGACGCAGGACGAGCGTGCGGTACACGAGCAGCGCGCTCAGCTGGACCCGGTCGACGTCGACGTACTGGCCCTTTGCCGCTACGCGCCCGTCGCGGAGGAGGATCGGACGCCTCCGCAGCTCCGACGTGCCCTCCGCGTCGAGCCTCCGCAGGAAGTGCCTCACGCCGTACGGCTCGTACTCCGTCATCAACGCCGGTCCCTGGCCCGCGAAGTCCTTGCCGATCCGCTCGAGCTCCGCGAGCTGGGCACGGGGTGCGAGATCGACGTCGTGGTAGGCGAGCGCGTTCGAAGACACGACGCCGAGCGCGAGCGCGGCTCCCGCACCGATGCCCGCGACGAGCGCGGCGCGGCGACGTGCTCCACGAGGCGAGGCGAGGCCCGCGCAGCCGACGAACGCGCTCAGGAGCACGAGCGGCGACCCGATCGCGAGCGCCTTCGCCGCGAACCACGGCGCTCCGAACACGACGAACACGACGGTGCCGAGGAGCGCGCTCGCAACGCCGAGCTCGAGTGACCACGCCCGGCGCGTCACGGCCACGAGCACGCCAACGCACGCCATGGCGGCGGCGACGGCCAAGAGCAATCCCGTCACGAGCCGGTGTGACGGATCGGTGCGGAAGTCGCCGCTCGGCCACACACCAAGGAGCTGCAGCGGCCGCAACGGTCGAACGAGGTTCCCGAGCTCGGCGCCGTTCTCGAAGATCGCGCGGTTGTCGCCTCCGAGGAAGGCGCCGATCGCGAGCAGCGCCGGGAGCGCGAGCACGGCGGTTGCGGCAGTCGCGGTCGCCGCCGCGGCGCGCGCGCGAGGGGCGAGGAGCGCTAGCGGAACGAGCAGTGGGATGAGCCATACCGCGCCACCGCCGCTGACTGTGTCGAGCAGCGCGGCGAACGCGATTGCGACGGGAACGAGGCTCCGCGGCGCGGTCGAGGGTCGGATCGTGCCCAGGAGCGCGGCGGACGTCGCCAGGATCGCCGCCGTCGCCAGCTCCTTTACGCCGCCCCACATCGCGAAGCCGAAGAGCAGCGCCGACTGCGCCGCGAGGAACGCGACGACCGCACGCGCGGGTCGCGCTCGGATCAGCGGCGACGCGATCGCGTACAGCGATAGCGCAAGCATCGCGCCGCAGAACGACAGCCACGGCTGGTAGAGCCATGCGGCATCCGTTCGGACGAGCTCGTGCCCGATGCCGAGCGGCATGAGAGATCCGAGCGGATAGCCGTGCGCGAGGTTGATTGCGAGCGTCGCCTCGTAGCTCGAGGGCGCGAGCCCGGCGAGGCTGCGGCCGTGCTCCATCACGCGATCGGTCAGCGCGAGGAATGTTGCTGTGTCGTCGAGCTTGACGTACCCGGCGAACGTCGCCGTCCCCGACAAGAGGATCGGGGCGCCGTAGACGAGGAAGACGGCGGCCGCGGCGGCGAGCGCCCAGATGTCGAGGCGCACCCTGCGCGCAAGGACGAAACCGGCGGCCGCAAGTGCCGCGACCAGTGGTGTCGTGAAGGGCGCGGTCGAGGGAAGGCTGACCGTCAGCGAAGAGACGACCACGATCGTGCACAGCCCGAGCGGCAGCACGACGACCGGCCCCACCCGCGCGTCCGCGACCTCCTCGACGAGCAGCCCGCAGCCGAGCGAGAGCGCCAGAAGGAGCAGCGGGAACAGAAGCCAGGGAACGAGCAGCGTCAGCGGAGACCGACTCGCTCACACGGCGACGGACGCAGCAAGGAGCCGACGATAAACGTGCCGTCTGACGAGGCCGACCCGGCGGAATTGCGCCGTCCAGCGCCGTCTCTAGACTCGCCCGCGTGGCTGTGATGCCCCGCGCCGCGCGTTTCGCATTGCTCGCGTCGGCGACGGCGCTCTGCGTGGCTGCGCTCACTGCGCCGGCGCAGGCCGCGCGGATGCAGTCCGGCGTCATCTACACGTGCGGCGCTGTCAGCACAGGCGTCTTGCGAGTCCAGTCGGGGCCGGAGCGCTGCGCGAGCGGCCAGATCGCAGCGAACTGGTCGTCGTCCGACCCACACGCGACGAAGCCCGCATTCGGCTGCGCGGCAAGCCCGAACGGCGTGCTGCACACCTACACCGCAGACCGGACTTGTCCGAGCGGCCAGACGAAGGAGAGCTGGCTCGCGCTCGCCGACGGGAACACGACCGTCGACATCCACGTCTGCGTCAACCGCACCACGCACGTGACGCAGCTCGTCAATCCGCTGCAAGCTTGCAAGCGGACACAGTTCCGGCTCGCCTGGCCGCAGCTCCTCGCGGGCGGTGGCGAGCCCGACCGCCCCGGCAGGGCCTGCGGGACCGACGGGCGCTACGGGGCCTCAGGGCCCCCAGGGACCTGCCGGCGGGGGTTCGGGAGGACCGCAAGGCCCAGCAGGCCCCGCGGGCGCGACCGGCCCGGCCGGCCCCGTAGGACCGATCGGAGCCACCGGACCGACGGGCGCAACAGGAGCGGCGGGCGCGACCGGTGCGATCGGCGATACGGGTGCGACAGGCGCCACCGGAGCGACGGGCGATAGCGGTGCGACTGGAGCGACGGGAGCGACCGGAGACACCGGCGCAACGGGGCCGACGGGCGCAACAGGCGCTCAGGGCCCGCAGGGGATCCAGGGCCCGATCGGCCCGACCGGGGCGGTTGGTGCCACCGGCGCAACGGGCGACACGGGGTCGACGGGCGCGATCGGTGCGACGGGAGCTACTGGCGACGCCGGGGCGACCGGCGCAACGGGAGCGACGGGCGCAACAGGCGCTCAGGGCCCGCAGGGGATCCAGGGCCCGATCGGCCCGACCGGGGCGGTTGGTGCCACCGGGGCAACGGGCGACACCGGGTCGACGGGCGCGACGGGCGCGACGGGAGCTACCGGCGCCGTCGGGGCGACAGGCGCAACGGGACTGACGGGCGCAACGGGCGCTCAGGGCCCGCAGGGGATCCAGGGCCCGATCGGCCCGACCGGAGCCGTCGGTGCCGCGGGCGCAACCGGCGACACGGGGTCGACGGGCGCCACCGGTGCGACGGGAGCAACTGGCGACGCCGGGGCGACAGGCGCAACGGGACCGACGGGCGCAACAGGCCCGCAAGGTCCGCAGGGGATTCAGGGGCCGATTGGCCCGACCGGTGCGGTCGGTGCCACCGGCGCGGCTGGGGCAACGGGTGCCACGGGCGGAGCAGGTGCTGACGGCGCAACTGGCCCGCAAGGCCCGCAGGGGATTCAGGGGCCGATCGGCCCCACCGGCGCGACAGGCGCGACCGGCCCAGCGGGAGCGACCGGAGCGACGGGGCCCGCAGGGGCGACAGGCGCGAGCGGGAATAACGGCGCTGCTGGTGCCACCGGCGCCACAGGAGCGACGGGCGCGACCGGGCCGTCGGGCTCGCAACTCGTCAACGGCACGCCTGCCACGAGCGCCGCGGCGGCCGGGGCGGGCACCACCGTCACGGCGACCGCAACGTGCCCGGCAGGGAAGGTGCTCCTCGGCGGTGGCGCGAGCGTCACGAATACCCAGTTGGCTCAGCGAACGGTCTTGACCGACTCGCATCCGACGTCGACGACGGTGTGGACGGCGATCGGCCTCGTCATCACGGCCCTCAACGGCGGCAACACCATGAGCGTCACCGCGTACGCCATCTGCACTGCGTAGAGGAGGAACGATGATCGAGACCACCACCGCGACGCCGGCGACAGGACGGCCAGCTCGTCCCCGCAGCGGAGCGCGGCGACGCCGTGGAGCTGCTGCGATCGTCGTTGCGCTGATCGTCTTCGTGGCCGTCGGAGCGCTCGTCTGGTTCCTCTCGTCCACCGACTCGATGGGCTCGACGGAGCCGATCGCGCCGGCAGTCGCGGCAAGCGGCCCCGTTCACGGCGTCGCGGCGAAGGTCGTCTCGGTCCAGGCGCTGCACCGACTCGTCCGCGCGAACGGCCGGCCGCTGTACTGGGCCGGCGCGCGCCGCGCGACGCGGATCGAGTACACGCGCCGAACCGACGGGACGACGTTCGTCCGCTACCTGACGGGTCACGCGAAGGCCGGCGACCCGAGTGCCGGCTACGTCGTCGTCGCCACCTACTCGCAACCCGACGCGTACCGGCGCGTGTCGGCGATCGCCTCCCGCAGCCACCTCACGGAGGTGCGGCTCGGGGACGGCGGCGTCGCGATCACGCGCCCCGGCCGGCCGCAGAACATCTATCTCGTCTACCCGAAGCGTCCGTACCAGATCGAGGTGTACGCGCCGACTCCGCAACGGGCGCGCCGGCTCGTGTTCGCGGGCGCGATCAAGCCCGTCGGCTAGCACCGGCGGCAGGCCCCTAGACTGGGCCGCAGATGAAGCGTGTGCGTTTTGCACCGAGCCCGACCGGCTCGCTCCACGTCGGCAACGCCCTCAGCGCAGTCGCGAACCGCGAGTTCGGCGACTGGATGCTGCTGCGGATCGACGACACCGACGCGACGCGCAACGTGCCGGGCGGGGAGGAGGAGATCAGCCGCGACCTCCAGTGGCTCGGTATCGAATGGGACGAGGGGCCGGTGTGCCAGAGCGACCGCGCCGACCGGCATCGCGAGGCCGGCGGTCAGCTCGGCGACCGCTTTGACGGCATCACGCTGCTGCGACCCGACGGGAGCCCGACATACCAGCTGGCGACCGTCGTCGACGACATCGACTTCGGGATCACGCACATCGTGCGCGGCTCCGACCACCGCCCGAACGAGGCGGTGCACCGCCGGCTGTTCGAGGCACTCGGGGCGGAGCCGCCGGAGTTCGTCCACCACGGGCTGATCCTCGGCGAGGACGGGAAGAAGCTCGCGAAGCGGGCGCCCGGCGCGACGGTTGCCTCCTTGCGCGCTGCCGGTATCCCGGGTGTCGCGGTGCGGCGCTATCTCGAGAAGCTCGGTGTGCCGCAGCACGACGTCCACTACGACCTGCCGCGGATCCGCAGGCTCGCGATCGAGGCGATCGAATCGATGAGCGACGAGGAGCTCGCGGCCGCCGCAGACGCGCCGCTGGCGGTCGTTCCGGCGCTGCGCGGCGCACGCGACCTGAACGAAGCACGCGAGTACGCGGGCGCGATTCTCGCGCCGCCGCCGCCCGCGCAGGTCGACGCACCCGAGACGCTCGAGCGCTTCCGCGAGCTGCTCGAGCGGAGCAACGGCAACGTCGACGCGCGCGTGCTCGTCCGCGAGCTGAAGGCCGTCGGCGGGAACCTCCGTGCGCTGCGGGTCGCGCTGACCGGACGCGAGCGGGGCCCGGAGCTCTGGACGGTGATCGCAGCGCTGCCGCGCGACGAGACGCTGCGCAGGATCGATGCGGCTCTTTGACACGCTGACGAAGACGAAGGTCGAGCTACCCGAGCCGCCGGCGCGGATCGGCATGTACACGTGCGGCCCGACCGTCTACCAGCGCGTCCACATCGGCAACGCGCGGCCGTACGTCATCTCGCTCTGGTTGAAGCGCTGGCTCGAGTCGCGCGGCTACGACGTGACGCTGGTCGAGAACATCACGGACGTCAACGACCGCATCTACGAGGCGGCGCCGAACCACAGCGCCGAGCTCGCGGCGCAGGCTGCGCAGTGGTACGTCGACGACACGAACGGGCTCGGGCTCGGGCGGCCGGACCACGAGCCGAAGGCGACGGAGACGGTCGCCGAGATCATCCGGCTGATCGAGGAGCTCATCCGCGACGGCTACGCGTACGAGGCGGGCGGCGACGTCTACTTCCACGTCGCCAAGTTCGCGGACTACGGCCGCCTCTCCGGCCAGCGTGCGGACCACGTCGAGGAGCAGGAGCCGAACCCGCTCAAGGGGGACCCGCGCGACTTCTCGCTGTGGAAGGCGAACAAGGAGGGCGAAGACACGTGGTGGGACTCTCCCTGGGGGCGCGGCCGTCCCGGCTGGCACATCGAGTGCTCGGCGATGGCGGAGAAGTTCCTCGGCCCGGCGTTCGACATCCATCTCGGCGGGCTCGACCTCGTGTTCCCGCATCACGAGAACGAGCGCGCGCAATCGCAGGCCGCCGGCCGCGACTTCGCGCGCATCTGGATGCACAACGGCCTCTTGCAGCTCGACCGCGAGAAGATGTCGAAGTCGGTCGGCAACATCGCGTCGCTCCAGCAGGTGCTCGAGCGGTGGGGAAGAGAGGCGGTACTGCTCTTCTTCATGACGGGCCACTGGTCGAAGCCGATCGACTTCTCCGACGAGGTCATGGAGGCGGCGCAGGCGCGGGTCGAGCGCTTCCGCGAGATCTTTCGCGCCGACTCACAGCCCGTCGGCGACTGGGAGGAGCTCGTGCGGGCGCTCGAGGACGACTTCAACACACCGGAGGCGCTCGCCGTGCTGCACGGCTGGCGCGACCACGAGCTCCTGCGGCGCGCGCTCGAGATCTTCGGGCTCGCGTCGCTTGCCGAGTCGGCCGACGCGCCGCCCGAGATCGTCGAGCTGGCCGAACGGCGCCGCGAGGCGCGTGCGGCGCGCGATTTCGACGAGGCCGACCGGCTGCGCGCCGAGATCGAGGCGGCCGGCTGGGAAGCGCGCGACGTCGCCGACGGCTTCCAGCTCGTCCGGAAGTGACGCGGGAACAGGTCTACGGCCGCCGCCCGGTGCACGAGGCGCTTCGCGGCCGGCGAGAGGTCCTCGAGCTGTGGGCGACCGACCGCGCCCAGAAGACGGAGGCATGGCTCCGCGACGCCGAGCGCCCGCGCGTGCAGACGAAGCTGGAGCGCGAGCTGAGCGATTCAGCCGGCACACGCGACCACCAGGGCGTGCTCGCCTGGTGCGAGCCGTACAGGTACGCCGACGGCTGGGAGCTCGCCGCCGCGGAGCGGCCGCTGCTCGCGTGTCTCGACCAGGTGACCGACCCGCGCAACCTCGGCGCCGTCATCCGCAGCGCGGACGGCGCCGGCGCCACGGGCGTCGTCGTGCCCGCGCACGGCGCCGCGACCGTGACGCCCGCCGTCTGCCGCGCGTCTGCGGGCGCGGTCGAGCATGTGTCGGTCGCCGTCGTCCCGAACCTTGCGCGCTATCTCGGCGACGTGAAGCGGGGGGACCTGTGGGTGTTCGGCGCGGTCGGCGACGGCGCCCAACCCCTGTGGCAGACGGATCTCAGCGGCGGCGTCGCGTTCGTGTTCGGCGCCGAGGGCAAAGGGCTGCGTCCGCTCGTCCGCAAGACCTGCGACGAGCTCGTCTCGATCCCGATGGCGGGCCACGTCGAGTCGCTCAACGTCAGCGTGGCTGCCGCGGTCCTGTTGTACGAGGCGAAGAGGCAGCGCGATGCCTGAGCCGACGCTCTACCTCTTCGACGGCCACAACCTCTTTCACGCGGGCAACTACGAGGACCTGCGCCAGCTGCGCGACGAGCTCGCCAGCTTCGTCGCGCTCAAGGGCGCGCGCGGCGTGCTCGTCTTCGACGGCAGCGGTGCCGACGAGGCGTACGGGCCGCTCGAGGTCCGCTACGCACCGAACGCCGACTCGTTGCTCGAGCGGCTCGCGGCCGAGAACCGCGCGGCCGAGGAGGTGTGCCTCGTCTCCTCGGACCTCGCCGTTCGCGGCACGTCGGGACAAGAGGTGCAGAAACGGTCGTCGGCGACGTTCCTGGGCGACATGGAAGCGGCGGTCCACAGGGAGGACCGTCCGCATCATCTCCGGGACACGCTCGACCCCGAGACGCGGGCGAAGCTCGAGCGGCTCCGCCGCGGCGGCTAGTCGACCGAGCAGCTGTCCCGGTCGGCGGCGTCGTGCGGCAGCCGACCGAGCAGCGTGGCCAGCTGCTCGAGCTCCTCGTGGCTGTAGCGGGTCTCGAAGTACGTCCGCAGATCGGCGACATGGCTGTTCGAGGCCTCCTGCAGCTTCGAGTACCCCTCGTCGGTGAGCACCGCGTAGGTCACGCGCCGGTCGCTGGCGCAGTTGGCGCGATCGACCCATCCCTCCTGCTCGAGACCGTCGAGCAGGCGGGTCACCCCGGAGGCGGTGAGGATCAGCTGCTCCGCCAGGTCGACGCGGCGCATGCGCCGCTCTTCGGCCCGCGCGAGCAGGAGGAGGCACTCGTAGTCGTTGATCGTGAGCCCGTGGTCGGCCACGAGGCGGGCGTTGATCGCCCCGACGGCAGCCGAGTGGCCCCGGATCAGGTTGATCCACGCCTCGACGGCAGGTGCTTGCTCTCTCAATACTTGACTAGACAATGTTTCCTCGCTACCATTGCTTGTGTAGTCAACTATAGCGCACTCAAGGAGGAGTGGAAATGGCAGTTTTGACAGAGGGCCGGACGGCACTGCCGACCGGAACCTGGGCGCTCGACCCGGTGCATTCGACGATCGGCTTCGAGCTCCCGTACCTGGCCGGCATCTTCCGCGGCCACTTCACGGACGTCGACGGTACGCTCACGCCGCACGGCCTGACGGGGTCGGCGCGGGTGGCCAGCGTCGACGTCAAGGACGAGAACCTTGCCGCTCACCTGCAGTCGCCGGAGTTCTTCGACGTCGAGCGGTATCCCGAGCTGACCTTCGCGTCGGACTCGGTCGAGCGGTCGGGTGATGAGCTGAAGGTTCAGGGCGAGATCACGATCCGCGGGATCACGAAGTCCGTCGAGCTGACGGGCACGATCGCCGATCCGATGACGGACGCGTTCGGCAACGAGCGCGTGAACGTCAGGCTCGAGACGATCGTCGACCGCACCGACTTCGGCCTGAACTGGAACATGCCGCTGCCGACCGGCGAGCCGGCGCTGCAGAACGAGGTCAAGCTCGTCGCCGAGCTGTACTTCGTGCGGGGGGCGTAGGGGCCGTGAAGGTTCTCGGGATCTCGGGCAGCCTCCGCCGGGACTCGTACAACACGAAGCTCCTCCGCGCCGCGGGGGAGCTTCTCCCTCCTTTCGCCGAGCTCGAGATCTGGGACGGGCTGAAGGCCGTGCCGCCGTTCGACGAGGACGACGAAGCCGCGCCGGCGCCCGCTCCCGTGGCGTCGTTGCGGGAGGCCGTGGCCTCGGCCGACGTCGTGCTGTTCGCGACGCCGGAGTACAACGCCTCGGTTCCGGGCCAGCTCAAGAACGCCGTCGACTGGCTCTCGCGCCCCGTCGCGACCAGCGTCCTGCGCGGCAAGCCCGCGCTGGTCGTCGGCGCGAGCACCGGCGCGTTCGGCGCCGTGTGGGCGCAGGCGGAGCTGCGGAAGGTGCTCGCCACCGCGGGCGCCCGCGTCGTCGAGGCAGAGACGGCGGTCGGCCACGCTGCGGCCAAGTTCGACGCGGAAGGACGGCTGGTCGACGACGAGATCATCGAGCAGCTGGAAGAGGCGTTGGCCGTGCTGCTGGCGGACGAACCCGCTCGGCTCCTGGCGCTCGCGGTCTAGAAACGAACATACGTTCGTAACATCCTGGGTCCACTGCAAACCTCTTGTAAAGAGCGGCGGACCTTGCTATGGTCTCCCTCAACCTAAGGGTGAGGCTTACGTCTCGCCCCTGACCCCGGGGGACGCCGATGGCCGCACGGCCCGCCGCAACAGCCGCGCAGAAGGCCCAACGAGAGCTCGAAGACCTGCAGTTGGTGCTGCGCGCGCGCAACGGCGACGGCGGTGCGCTCGACGTCTTGATCCGCCGCTACACCGGGTTCGTCCGGCTGAAGGCGAGCTCGTATTTCCTCGCCGGCGGCGACTCCGAGGACCTCGTCCAGGAGGGTCTGATCGGCCTCTACAAGGCGGTCCGCGACTTCCGGCCGGACAAGGAGACGTCGTTCCGGAGCTTCGCCGAGCTCTGCGTCACCCGCCAGATCATCACGGCGATCAAGACCGCGACGCGGTTCAAGCACGCTCCGCTGAACAGCTACGTCTCCTTCAGCCATACGCCGGCGGGCCAGGACTCCGACAGCGAGTGCACGCTCGGCGACGCGTTGCCGGGGCCGAGCGTCGACGATCCCTCCGTCTGCGTCATATCCACGGAGGAGCTCCAGAGCTTAGTCTTCACACTCGGAAGCGGTCTCTCCCAACTAGAAGCCGATGCTCTTCGTCTCTACTTGGAGGGGTCGTCCTACGAGCAGATGGCCGAGGAGCTGGGCTGCGACACGAAGACCATTGACAACGCGCTGCAGAGGGTCAAACGGAAGATCCTGACCCACCAAAAATCCAG
Source organism: uncultured Actinomycetes bacterium (assembly GCA_963833655.1). Taxonomy (GTDB): domain Bacteria; phylum Actinomycetota; class Thermoleophilia; order Gaiellales; family Gaiellaceae; genus 3-1-20CM-4-69-9. The sequence goes on from CAWHYL010000003.1 coordinate 175,627, forward strand.
GCAAGTCCTGTCGTAGTAAGGAATACAGGGCCTCCGGAAAGCGTTTTAAATGGTGTCGGCGCCGCCCAGGCGCCCGTTCTTTGCAGATGAAGAAGGAGTGAACAGAACTGACCAAGCTTGCTGAAATGGAACCCCGCGCCTTCATCGAGGAGGCGGAGGAGCTCGGAGAGCTCGAGGAGGAGATCCTCGAGGCCTACGCGCACGAGCACGAGCTGGAGGACGAGGAGATCGCCGCCCTCCGCGCCGAGCTCGAGGAGCGCGGCGTCGAGCTGATCTCGGCACCCCACGCCGAGCCGGTCGTCCGTGCGACGGCTCCGGTGAGCGGCGCGACCGACAGCCTCACGCTCTTCATGAACGAGGCCGGCCGCTATCCGCTGCTCACCGCGGCGGAGGAGGTCGCGCTCGCGAAGCGCGTCGAGCGCGGCGACCTCGCGGCGAAGGAGCGGATGATCAACTCGAACCTGCGCCTCGTGGTCTCGATCGCCAAGCGCTACCAGGGCCACGGCCTGCAGCTCGGCGACCTGATCCAGGAGGGCGTGATCGGACTGAACCGCGCCGTCGAGAAGTTCGACTGGCGCAAGGGCTTCAAGTTCTCGACCTACGCCACCTGGTGGATTCGCCAGGCCTGCCAGCGTGCGGTCTCGAACCAGTCCGCGACGATCCGCGTTCCGACGCACGTCCACGAGCGGCGCGTGAAGCTCAACCGTGCCCGCCAGCGGCTCCAGGCTGCGAGCGGCGACGAGCCGACGCAGGAGGAGCTCGCGAAGGCGACCGGTCTCGAGCTGCGCTACGTCGAGGAGGCGCTCGGTGCGGTCGAGGCGTCGGTCTCGCTCAACCAGGCGGTCGGCTCCGACGGCGAGGGCGAGCTCGGCGATCTCTTCGCCGACCCGAACTCCGTCGACCCGGAGTCCGAGGCGGCCGAGGCGCTGCGTGCGCGCTCGGTGCGCGAGGCCGTCCGGAACCTGCCCGAGCGCGAGCGCCGCGTGCTGGAGCTCCGCTTCGGCTTCGACGGCGAGCCCACGTCGCTCGAGCAGATCGGCCGCGAGCTGAAGATCAGCCGCGAGCGTGTGCGGCAGGTCGAGCGCGACGCTCTCGCAGCGCTCGAGATGCAGTTGGCCGACGTCGTCGCCATCTCCGGCGACGATCTCGTCCACGCGGCTTAGCCGCGCGGACGGGGTACCCGCTTCGCGGAGAAACGGGCGCGGGCTCAGCCCGCGCCCTTCTTTTCCGGGTGGCGATTCTCCTCTGCCGTGCGGCGTGCGCAGGCTGCGCGTGCGCGCGCCGCATCAGTTCGCCTGCGCGTAAGCCGCGCTTCGCGCTGGCTTACGCGCAGGCCTTGAGGGGTTTGAACCGAACGCGTCTTTTCAAGCGTTGACGGCGGTACTCTGGGCGTCAGCGCCGGAGTAGCTCAGCTGGTAGAGCAACGGTTTTGTAAACCGTGGGTCGTCGGTTCGAATCCGGCCTCCGGCTCCTGAGATGCGAAGCGCCCCGGCTCTCGCCGGGGCGCTTCTGTCTGAGCGAAGGAGTTGCGGGTGCTACGCGGCGGCGGGAGCCGGCGCGGGCGCCGGGTCGTGCTCGAGCCGCGGCAGCCACTGGAGCCAGTTCGGCAGGTACCAGTTCCAGTCGCCCAGCAGCTTCATCGTCGCCGGCAGCAGCACCGCCCGGACGATCGTGGCATCGATCAGCACCGCCGCGGCGAGGCCGATGCCCATCTCCTTCATGTCGAGGATCGGCATGAGCGCGAAGACCGCGAAGGCACCGACCATGACGAGCGCGGCCGACGAGACCACACCGGCGGTCGTCGAGATGCCGTACTCGACTGCGTCCTCCGTCTTCATGCCGCGGTCGTATGCCTCCCGGACGCGGCTCAGGATGAACACGTGGTAGTCCATCGAGAGCCCGAACAGGATCACGAACATGAAGATGGGCAGCCACTGCGCGATGCCGCCGTTCGAGGTGAAGCCGAGCAGGCCCGCGCCCCAACCCCACTGGAAGACCGCGACGAGCACGCCGTAGGCGGCGCCGACGGAGAGGAGGTTGAGGACGATCGCCTTCGCAGCCACGACGAGCGAGCGGAAGGTCACGAGCAGCAGCAGGAACGCGAACACGAGCACGAAGCCGAAGACGATCGGCGCCTTCGCCTTGAGCAGCGCGTTCTCGTCCGCCGACTGCGCCGTCGGGCCGGTCACGCCGTACTCGGCGGTGTCGAGCTTGCCGACGGTCGCCGGGAGGACGTTGTCGCGGAGCGTGCGCAGCGCGTTCATCGACGCGGCGTCCGTGCCCTCGCCGACGAGCGGGATGTCGACACGGGTGACCGTGTGGGACGGGTTCACCTCCGTGTCGATCGTGCCGGCCGTGATCCCGGCGGCGATCGCCTTCGTCTTCAGCGCGGCGATTGCATGCCGCGTCGCCGGTGCATCGGCGTCCGCCTTGATCGCGACGAGGCTCTGAGCGGCCGTGCCGCTGGAGAACTCGTTCTGCACCTTCTTGATCGTCGCCACCGTCGGCGCGCTGTTCGGCAGCGCGTCGAGGCCGCTCTGCGCGGTGTGCAGATGCAGCACCGGCACGGCCATGAGCAGCAGCGCACCACCGGCGACGGCGGCGGCGATGCCGGGACGCCGCATCGCCGGCGTCAGGATCTTCTTCCAGAACCGGTTCTCGCCACCTTCGCGGCGCAGCCGGTGCACGAACGGGATCTGGCCCTTGTCGACGCGGTCGCCGAGCTTCGAGAGGAGCGCGGGCAGAACCGTGAGCGAGCCGAGCATTGCGATCCCGACGACCATCATCGTCGCGATCCCGAAGCCGAGATAGCTCTTGTCGCCGGAGAACATCATCCCGGCCATCGCGATCATCACGGTGAAGCCGGAGATGAGCACCGACCGGCCGGACGTTGCCGCTGCGGCCTCGATCGCCGCCCGCGAGCTCTTGCCGGCCGACCGCTCCTCACGCTCGCGCTTGAGGTAGAAGAGCGAGTAGTCGACGCCGACCGCGAGGCCGATGAGCAGAATCACGGCCGACACGTTCTGGTCCATCGGGACGATGTGGCTCGGCAGTGCGACCAGACCGATCGTCGCGATCACGCCCGAGAGCGCGAGCAGCAGCGGGACCCCGACGGCGATGAGCGCGCCGAACACGAGCAGCAGCACGACGATCGTGATCGGAATCGAGCGCTCACCGGCCAGCTTCAACTGGTCGTTGAACATCTTGTCGAGCGCCTTGCCGGAGCTGATCGCGCCGGCCTCGCCGACGTAGAAGCCCGGATGGTCGGCCGCAACCTTCGCCACGGCGGCCTCGATCGGCGCGATCTTCTTCGTCGCGTCGTCGTACTTGCCCTTCATCTCGAACGTGACCATCGCCGTGCTGCGGTCCTGCGACACGAGATCCGGGTGCGCCGGGTCGAGCGGGCTCTTGAGGTTCTTGAGGTTCGGGTTGTCCTTCACCGCACCGACGACGTCGTTGATCGTCGAGCGGAAGGCCGCAGCGTTCACCGAGAGCTTCGAGCTCTGCACGAGCACGAACTCGGTCTGCGGGCTCCGATCGGGCTCCGGAAAGCCCTGCTTGAGGATCAGGTCGGCCCGGTGCGACTGGCCGGTGCTGGTGTCCTCGTCGGAGAGGTTTTTCGTGCCGACCTTCGCGCCGATCATGAAGGCGACGACGACGAACGCGAGCCAACCGAACACTGCGATCTTCCAGTGACTCGCGCTCCAGCGGCCCATGCGGGCCGCGATGTTGTTCGAGCGCTTGAGGGGTGACATGGCCTTCTGACTCCTTCGCTGGTAGACCCAACGACAGTCGCATTACGGCGATCAACCTGAAATCCGGCCAGCAGGCGTTTCAAGGGTGTGGCAGGCCACACCGAAGACGGCGTGAATTACGCCCGCACGAAGGCCGGAGGCTAAGCCGGGCTTAGCCGGAGGCGAACTGATGCGACGCGCGCACGCGCAGCCTGCGCGCGCCGCACGGAAGAAAACAACCGCCCACCACCACGAGAGCGCGCGGGCTTTGCCCGCGCGCGTTCCCCGCGAAGCGGCGTACCTAGACGCTTGTGGGTCTGGCCCGCAGGGCCAGACCCACAAGAAGAAGACCGCCGGGGGAGCGGCGGTCTTCAGGAGGAGGGAGGAGTGGTGTGGTGGGGTCTAAGCGTCCGACCGTTGCCACAGCACATGAACCTGCGAGTCCATGGCGGCTCCGCTGCGAACGAAGCGCTCCGTCAACGTGTCGAATCCCATGCCTGAAGGATCGCTGCCACGGCAGTGCTGAACCATGGGGTTCGCTGGCGTCTCGAGGTGCGGAAAACCCTACGACCGCAGATACGTGAGGACTGCCAACACGCGCCTGTGGTCCTCGGCCGTGGCCGACAGCCGGAGCTTCCCGAAGATGCTCGTGACGTGCTTCTCGACGGCGCGGAGCGTGATCACGAGCCGCTCGGCGATCGCCTGGTTCGACTTGCCCTCGGCCATCAGCTCCAGCACCTGCCGCTCGCGCGGTGTCAGATCCTCGAGCGGGTCGTCGCGGCGCCGGCGGCCGACCAGCTGCGAGACGACGGCGGGATCGAGCGCGGATCCGCCCTCGGCGACGCGGCGCACCGCCGCGGCGAACTCGTCCACGTCCGACACCCGGTCTTTGAGCAGGTAGCCGACGCCCTCGGCGTTCTCGCCGAGCAGCTCCATCGCGTACGCCGGCTCGACGTACTGCGACAGGACGAGCACGCCGGTGTCCGGCCAGCGCTCGCGGATCTCCTGTGCGGCCCGCAGGCCCTCGTCGGTCTGCGTCGGCGGCATGCGGATGTCGATCAGCGCGACGTCGGGCTTGTGCATGCCGACGTGCCGTAGGAGGTCGTCGGCGGTGCCGCTCTGCGCGACGATCTCGAAGCCGGCGTCCTCGAGCAGCCGTGCGATTCCCTCGCGCAGCAGCACGGAGTCGTCCGCGAGGACTACGCGCACGCCGCGAAAGCCTCTCCGGGCCGTGCTGAGCGGCGGGAACCGCGTCGCGAGGCCGGGCGCCTTGAGCTGGAAGAGCCGCTCCGGCGCGTCGATCCCGGGCAGCTGGTGGTCGCCGAGATCCTCGACCTCGTGCTCGGAGTCCAGCGCCTCGCGCGTGCGCGCGGAGAGCAGGATCTGCCCGCCGCTGCCGGCCTGGCAGATGCGGGCCGCCCGGTGGACGTCGAGCCCGAAGTACGTCCCGTCGCGGATGTTCGGCTCGCCTGTGTGCAAGCCCATCCGCACGCGCAGGTCGACGCCGCCCGGCCACTCGTGGTCGACGAAGGCGCGTTGCGCCGCGACGACGCTCGTCGCAGCGGCGCGGGCGTCCGCGAACACGACGAAGAACTCGTCGCCGCGCTGGTCGATGACGATGCCGTTGCCGGCCTCGACCGCCTCGCGGAAGAGCCGCCGGTGGTCGTCGAGCACGTGTGCGTATCGGTCACCCAGCCGCTGAAGCAGCTGCGTCGACCCCTCGACGTCCGTGAAGACGAGTGTGACGGTGCCATGTGGAAGATCCGGCATCGCAGCCTACTCCAGTGGGATCTCGGCGCGGACTCGGGTTCCGGCGCCGGGCGGGCTCTCGACGTCGAGCTCGCCGCTCAGGGCTGCCACGCGGTCCGCCAGCCCGCGCAGCCCGGAGCCGCGGACGGGGTCGGCGCCGCCGACGCCGTCGTCCGCCACCTCGACCACCGCTACTCCGTTCATCCGCTCGACCGTAACCTCTACGGCTGAAGCCTGGGCGTACTTCGTCACATTTGCAAGCGCCTCCGACACGACGTAGTACGCCGCGGCCTCGACCGGGGCCGGCAGCTCGCACGAGGCGCCCTTGACCTCGACCGGCAGCGGCGACCGTGCCGCGAGCGCCTCGAGCGCGGCCTCGAGCCCGCGGTCGGTCAGGACGGCGGGGTGGATGCCACGCGCGAGCTCACGCAGCTCCTCCAGCGCCTGCGCGAGCTCCTCGCGCGACGCTTCGAGGAGATCCTCGGCGCCGCCGGGGTCGGTCCTCAGCCGGCCTTGCGCCAGCCGGAGCGACAGCGAGAGCGAGACCAGCCGCTGCTGCGCGCCGTCGTGGAGGTTCCGCTCGAGCTTGCGCCGCTCCTCGTCGCCCGCGGCGACGATCCGCGCCCGCGACGCCTCGAGCTCCTCCTGCTGCCGCTTGCGCTCGGTGATCTCGCGGACGATCATCAGGAACTCGTCCTCGCCGCTCGCCGCGAAGCGGGCCTCGTAGTTCCGCGTCTCGCCGGCGAACTCCAGCTCGTACTCGATCATCTGCGGCGTGCCGCGATCGACCGCGGCCTGACCTGCCTCGAGCACACGGTCGGCGAGCTCCGACGGCAGCCGGTCGTGAACGCGCGCGCCGATGAACACCTCGCCGACGAGATCGTCCGGATTCGGCGCGTTGAAAGCCCGGTACCGGCCGTCGCGGGAGATGCGGAACATCAGGTCGGGCAGAGCCTGCAGCAGCGCGCGGTAGCGCTCGACCCGCGCCTTCACCTCGACGAGGAGCTTGTCGCGCTCGAGCGCGATGCGCGCGGCGCTCGTGATCGCGTCGAGCAGCTCGGGCTCCTCGCGCAGCGCCGCGTCGTGGATGATCGCCGCCACCGGCGTGTCGGCGTAGTCCAGGCGCGTCACGACGCGGTGCCGGGTGTCGTCGGGCAGATCGAAGTGGTTGCCGTCGACGTCGACGTAGTGGTCGCCCTCGTCGTACCAGTACGCCACCTGGACGGTCGGGTCGCGCAGAGCCTCGCGGAGGGAGTCCTGGACCTCGCTCGGGCTCGCACGTTCGGGGAGGGTCGTGAAGATCGCGCCGAAACCGGCGCTGCGAGCGAGTGTCGTGCCGAGCAAGCCGGCCAGGAAGAGGAACGGGACGGCGGTGAAGGTCACGATCAGCGCGACGCTGACGATCGTGTTCCCGACGCCCGAGAACGGCGTGACGATGAATCCCACCGCGAGCAGCAGCACGCTCAGGCCGCCCGCGAGGTAGACCGGCCGCAGCTGGCGTCGCAGCGCCGGCGTCCCGCGGCGCCAGCGTCCGATCAGCAGCCAGAACGCCGCGGCGAAGAGGACGACGCCGATGGTCGTCCAGGTCGCGGTCGACGCGACGTGCGCCGTGTGGTCGTACGAGACGAAGACGAGGTTGTCGGGGCACGCGTGCGGCTTGCAGGTCTGCCGCTGTGGGAACATCGCGTCGAGCAGCGGCGCGAGGAACGCCGCGATGTATGCGCACACGACGATCGTGCGGCCCGCGCGGCTGATCAGCCGGCCGCTCGGATACGCGAGCAGCAGGTGAAGGAACGCCGCGATGAAGAGGCTCCCGAACAGCTCGCCGAGCGTGTACGGCACCGAGTCGTTCGCCTCGTAGAGGCTCGCCGCGAGCACGCCGAAGCCGACGGCGACCATGAGCATCCCCGTTCGGTTCCACGGCCGGCGCGACCAGCCGATCAGGCCGGCGATGACGAACGACATGCTCACGAAGAGCAGCAGCGCCGTCGTCAAACCAGGATGCTCCTCGTGGTTGCTCGTGAGCGTGAGGACGACGGCGGCAGCACCGGCGAGCGCCGCCGCCGGCGCGAAGAAGAGCCAGGGCCGACGCAGGATCACGCCACGAGAAACGCCGCTATCGCGGCGCCGGACAGATCTGCCTTCGGAACGAAGCCGTGGGCGCCGCACATCCCGATGCAAGGCCCGTAGTCGGCGCCGTCACGGCTCGAGGTGAGGATCACGATCGGCGGATCCTCGAGCTTCCGGAGCTGGTCGGCGACGTGGAAGCCGTCGATTCCCGGGAGCTGGACGTCGAGCAGAACGAGGTCGGGATGAAGCCGCTCGGCGGCCTCGACCCCGGTCTCCCCGTCCTCGGCCTCGCCGACGACGTCGTACCCCTCCGCTTCGAGCAGCGTTCTGGCGCTGGCCCGGAAGCTCGGGTGATCGTCGACGATGAGAACTGTCACAGCCACAGTCTCGTACCCGCTCGGCCGGCGCCGAATACGGTTACCCACACTCTTTACTGCCTAGAAGCCGCCAACTGACCCGTTTGGGTCAGGTCCACGGCGGCCCCCGCAGGGATCTCGACGTGGAAGACGGAGCCGCCCCCGTCGTTCGGCTCGACCCAGATCCGTCCGCCGACGCGGCGCACGAGCTCGCGGGCGATGTAGAGGCCGAGGCCGGTGCCGCCGATCCCGCCGGTCATGTCGGGATCGAGGCGGTAGAACTTCTGGAAGATGCGCTCCTGCTCCGCCGGCGGGATCCCGAGGCCGTGGTCGGCGACGGAGAAGCGGACGGCGCCGTCGACCGCCTCGACGGCGAGGCGGACGTCGCCGCCGGCCGGCGAGTACTTGATCGCGTTGTCCAGCAGGTTGTCGAGCACCTGCCGCAGCTGCGACTCGTCGGCGGCGACCGGCGGGACATCGGCTGCGACAGGGTCGACCTCGACGCGGACGCCGTCAGGGAGGTGCGTGCGCGCGGCCTCGGCTACGCCGGCGGTCAGCTCGCGCGCGTCGCACGTCTCGATGCGGACGTCGAGCCGGCCGGAGTCGAGCTGGCTCGCGACGAGGAGGTCGTTGACGATCGTCGTCAGCCGCGTCGATTCCTCGACGATGATGCTCAGAAGCCGGGCGCTGATCTCCTCCGGAAGCTCCACGTCGTCGCGGCCGAGGGTCATCGCCGAGCCGTAGATGGCGGCCAGCGGCGTCCGCAGCTCGTGCGACACGGTTGCGACGAGGTCCTGGCGGATCCGTTCGAGCGCACGCTCCTCGGTGATGTCCTGGAACGCGTAGACGATTCCGTCGTCGAACGCGACGCCGGAGATCGACACCCAGTGCTCGTGCCCGTCGCGGTCCAACGGCAGCGTCTCGGCACGAGCCTGCACGCGCTTCCAGCCCGAGAGCAGGTCGTCGAGCCGGCGGCCGACGATCTCGTCGCGCCGGATCCCGGAGATCGTCTCCGCGGCGCGGTTCCAGAGGCGCACGACGCCGTTGTTGTCCACGAGGAAGACGCCGTCGCCGACCGTCTCGAGCACGCGTGCCGCCTGCGCGCGTTCCTCCACCTCGCGGTAGAGCTTCGCGTTCTCGACGGCGGTGCCGGCGCGGCGTGCGAGCTCCTCTGCGACCGCCAGGTCCTCGGGCCCGTAGCGTCGTCCCGACTCCGCCGCGACGAACGAGATGACGCCGAGCACGTCGCCGTGCGCGACGAGCGGCACGCACATGTAGCTCTGCACACCCAGCTCGCGGACGAGGCCAAGGTGGAAGTCGTCCTGCGCCAGCTCCGCGAGCCGCGCCTCGCCGATTTCGGTGACGAGCTCGCTCCGGCCGGTGCGGCGGACGACCGGCGGGCCCTGCACCGCCTCGGGGTTCTCGGGATATCGCCGAGCCAGCTCGTATGCGAGCTCGACCTTCTTCGGGTCGACGTGCTCGACGGCGAGCGTGTGCAGGCGTCCGTCCTCGAGGATGTCGACGCGGGCCCAGTCTGCGACCCGGGGCACCGCGAGCTTCGCAACGGCGGCAAGGGTGCTCCGGTAGTCGAGCGACGCGGCGAGCGCGGCGCCGGCGTCGACGAGGAAGCGCTGTGCCTCCTCGGCGCGCTTCTGGTCGTGGATGTCGATGTTCGAGCCGAACCACTTGACCGCCGCGCCGCTCTTGTCCGTCATCGGGACCGCGCGTGTGAGGTGCCAGCGGTACGCGCCGTCGGCGGCACGCCGGAAGCGCAGCTCGTTGTCGTAGGGCTGTCCGGTCGCGAGCGCCGTCTGCCAGCGGTCGAGCATGCGGCGGAGATCCTCCGGATGCACCACCTCCGTCCAGCCCTTCTCGACCAGCGCGGAGAAGGAGGTCCCGAAATAGTCGAGCGCGCGCTGGTTGACGTAGTCGAGCTCGCCGTTCGGCAGCGCCGTCCAGATCTGCTCCGGCTGCGCTTCGGCGAGGAAGCGGTACCGCTCCTCGCTCTCGCGGCGCAGCTCGGACAGCTCTTGCTCCTTCAGCTGCTCTGCCTGCCGCCGCAGCTGCTCGTTCTTCTCGTGCAGCTCGATGAAGACCGCGACCTTCGACCGCAGCACGTCGGGATTGAACGGCTTGAAGACGTAGTCGACGGCGCCGGCGGAATAGCCGCGGAAGACCTGTTCCTCCTCCTTCGAGATCGCCGTCACGAAGATGATCGGGACGTGACTCGTGCGGTCGCGCTGCTTGATCAGCTGCGCCGTCTCGAACCCGTCGAGGTCCGGCATCTGGACGTCGAGCAGGATGACGGCGACCTCGTGGCGCAGCAGCTGCCGCAGCGCGTCCTCACCTGAGCTCGCGTAGACGAGCGTCTCGCCGAGCGGCTCGAGGATCGCCTCGAGCGCGAGCAGGTTCTCGGGCCGATCGTCGACGAGGAGGATCTTCGCCATCAGACGCGCTCGACGCAGAGCTCGTAGAGGTACTCACCGATTTCCTCGACCGGCAGCACCGCATCGGCAACCGTCGCGGCGATCGCCGCGTCGGGCATCGTCCGGCGCTCGGCGCCGCCGGGCTCCTGCACGATCGCGACGCCGCCGCGTTCCTTGACGGCCGCGAGGCCCGCCGCGCCGTCCTCGTTCGCGCCGGTGAGGATGATGCCGATCAGGGTCGGCCCGTAGGCGATCGCCGCCGACTCGAAGAGGACGTCGATGGACGGCCGTGCGAACTGCACGCGCTCGTCGACGGAGAGCGCGAAAGATCCCGGCTCGACGAGGAGGTGGTAGTCGGGCGGTGCGATGTACACGTTGCGCGGCTCGATCGCCATCTTGTCGTCGACGTCGCGCACGGGACGCCTGATCCGCAGGTGGAGCAGATCCGCGAGCCCGCCGGGCGCCGCGCTGGTGTGGCGATGCTGCGCGATGACGATCGGCTGCTCGATGCCGTCCGGGATGTCCGCCAGCAGCCGCCCGACGGCGTCGAGGCCGCCCCACGAGGCGCCGACCACGATCAGCTCGTACATCTACTGCACCTTCTTGAACACGCGCTCGGTCGCGTCGAGCTCTTCGTAGCACTGCTCGAAGGGGCTGAAGTGGATCGACTCCTTGGCACCGAGGACGAGCACGCCGAACATCATCAGGCTCTCGTAGAAGAGGCGGTGGACGCGGTCCTGCAGGGCGCGGTCGAAGTAGATCATCACGTTGCGGCAGATGATCACGTTGAACTCGTTGAACGACCCGTCCGAGACGAGGTTGTGCTGCGCGAAGACGACGTTCTCGACGAGCGAGCGCTGGAATTGCGCGCCGTCGTACTTGGCCAGGTAGTACTCCGAGAACGCGCGCGTGCCGCCGGCCTTGATGTAGTTCTGCGTGTACTCGCGCATCTTCTCGAGCGGGAAGACACCGCCTCGCGCGCGCTCGAGCACAGACTCGTTGATGTCGGTCGCATAGATGCGCGCCCGCTCGTACACGCCTTCCTCCTCGAGCAGGATCGCCAGCGAGTAGACCTCCTCGCCGGTCGAGCAACCGGCGATCCAGATCCGCGTGAAGGGGTAGGTCCGCAGCAGCGGCACGACCTGCTTCCGGAAGGTGGCGTAGAAGCTCGGGTCGCGGAACATCGCCGTGACGTTGATCGACAGGTCGAGCAGGAGCCGCTCCATGCACGCGGGGTCGTGGAGGAGCTTGTCCTGGAGCGCCGAGATGGTGGAGAGGCCTTCGGCCTGGACGCGGCGCCAGACGCGCCGGCGGAGCGACGCCGGCGCGTACTCGCGGAAGTCGAAGCCGTAGCGCCGGTAGACGCCTTCGAGCAGGAGCGCGAGCTCGATCTCGTCGACTCCGTCGCGCTCGGCCGTGTCCTGCTCGACCTCGAAAGCCATGTGAGCTACTTGTACAACCAGACGCGCATGAGCGACAGGAGCTGGTCGGTGTCGACCGGCTTCGTGATGTAGTCGGAAGCCCCGGCCGCGATCGCCTTCTCCCGGTCGCCCTTCATCGCCTTGGCCGTGAGCGAGATGATCGGCAGCTGCGCGAACTCGTCGGCGCCCCGGATCAGCCGCGTCGTCTCGTAGCCGTCGAGCTCGGGCATCATGATGTCCATCAGGACGAGGTCGACGCCCGGCGTGCGCCGGAGCAGCTCGATCCCGTCCTTGCCGTTCTCTGCGTAGAGCACCTCCATGCCGTGCGCCTCGAGCACGCTGGTCAGCGCGAAGACGTTTCTGACGTCGTCGTCGACGATGAGGATCGTCCGGTCCTTGAAGACCTCCTCCGCCGAATGGAGCTGCTCGAGCAGGCGGCGCTTCTCCGGTGGCAGCTTCCGCTCGACCCGGTGGAGGAACAGCGCGGTCTCGTCGAGCAGCCGCTCGGGCGAGCTCGCGTCCTTCACGACGATCGTGTCAGCGAGCTTGCGGAGCTCGGTCGTCTCGCCCTGCGTCAGCTCCTTGCCGGTGTAGACGATCACGGGCATCTCGGCGAGCCGCTCGTTCTGCTTGATCTCGTCGAGCAGGTCGAGGCCGCTGCGCCCCTGCAGCTTCAGGTCGACGACCATGCAGTCGAAGTGCTGCAGCTGCAGCACCTCGACCGCCTCGTCGCTCGTCGCGACCGCCGTGACCTCGACGTCGTCGCCGCCGCCGATCAGCTCGATCAGCGCGTGGCGCTCCCCTTCGTCGTCCTCGACGACCAGGAGTCGCTTCACCTCGCGGTCGATGAATGCCCGGATCGCGCCGAACGTGTCCTCCAGCCCCTCCTTGGACACCGGCTTCTCGACGAACGCGACGGCGCCCGCGCGCAGCGCGTTCTGACGGCCGTCGCCCGCGGAGACGATGTGCACCGGGATGTGGCGCGTGTCCGGGTGCTGCTTCAGCCGCTCGAGCACGTGCCAGCCGTCCATCACCGGCAGCCGCATGTCGAGGATGATCGCGTCCGGCTTGAACTCGTGCGCGAGCGCAAGCCCCGCGTCGCCGCGCAGCGCGACGATGCCCTTGAAGCCGCGTTCGCGCGCGACGTCGAGCTCCGTCCGCGCCGTCTCGGGATCGTCCTCGACGATCAGCACGACGCGATCGCCCTGCTGGATGTCGTCGCGGTCGTCGCGCACGTCGCTGGGGAGGAGCAGCGCCGGGTCGAGCTCGCGCTCGTCCGCCGCCGCCGGCGCGCCGTTGCCTTCGCCGCCGCCGGTGAAGACGATCTCCTCGGCGTCTGCGGCCTCGCGCGGCTTCACCTCGACCGACTGGAACGTCGCCGGCAGGAAGAGCGTGAACGTGCTGCCTTCGCCGGGCTTGCTCTCGACGTGAATCTCGCCCCCGAGGAGCCTTGCGATCTCGCGGCTGATCGAGAGGCCGAGGCCCGTCCCGCCGTAGCGGCGGCTCGTCGTGCCGTCGGCCTGCTGGAACGCCTCGAAGATCAGGCGCAGCTTGTCGTGCGCGATGCCGACACCGGTGTCGCTGACGGCGAACTCCAGCACGGTCTCCGCGCGCGACAGTGCCTCGCTCGCGAACTGGCGGCCTTCGGCGACGCCGATGCGGAGCCTGACGCCGCCCTGCTCCGTGAACTTGAACGCGTTCGACAGCAGGTTCTTCAGCACCTGTTGCAAGCGCTGCTCGTCGGTCTCGATCGCGGGCGGGACGTTCGCGCCGTGGATGTCGACCTCGAAGTCGAGGCCCTTGTCCTCGGAGATCGGGTGGAACGAGCGCTCGACGAAGTCGCGAAGGTCGGAGAGCTTCACGTCGCCGACGTTCACGTCCATGCGGCCGGCCTCGACCTTCGAGAGATCGAGGATGTCGTTGATCAGTTCGAGCAGGTCCGAGCCGGCGCTGTAGATCGTGTCGGCGAACTCGATCTGCTTCGGTGTCAGGTTCTCGTCGGGATCCTCCGCGAGCAGCTTCGCCAGGATCAGCAGCGAGTTGAGCGGTGTGCGCAGCTCGTGCGACATGTTCGCGAGGAACTCGGACTTGTAGCGTGACGAGAGCGCGAGCTGCTCGGCCTTCTCCTCGAGCGCGGCGCGCGCGAGCTCGATCTCGCGGTTCTTGATCTCGATCCGGCGGTTCTGCTCCTCGAGCAGCTGCGCCTTCTCCTCCAGCTCTTCGTTCGTCTGCTGCAGCTCTTCCTGCTGCGTCTGCAGCAGCTCCTCCGATGCCTTGAGCGACGCGGCCTGCTCCTCGAGCTCCTTGTTCGTCTGCTGCAGCTCCTCCTGCTGCGCCTGCAGCTCCTCGGACTGGCTCTGCAGCTCCTGCGTGAGCTCCTGCGATTGCTCCAGCAGCTCCTCCGTGCGCATGTTCGCCTGGATGGTGTTCAGGACGACGCCGATCGATTCGGCGAGCTGCTCGAGGAACGTCTGCTGGATCGGTGTGAAGCGCTGGAACGACCCCAGCTCGACGACGGCCATGACCTGCTCCTCGAACAGGACGGGGAGGACGATCACGTTGACCGGGGCTGCCTCACCGAGGCCGGAGGTGATGCGGACGTAGTCCTCGGGCGCCTGCGTGAGCAGAATCGGTTTCAGCTCGAGCGCAGACTGGCCGACGAGCCCTTCGCCGATCTTGAACGCCGTCGGCACGTTCTTCCGTTGCTTGTAGCCGTACGACGAGATCAGGCGGAGCTCGAACTCGTCGCCCTCGCCGTCCGGCGACTCCATCATGAAGAACGCCCCGTGCTGCGCGCCGACGAGCGGCGTCAGCTCCGACATGATCAGGCGCGAGACCGTCTCGAGGTCGCGCTCGCCCTGGAGCAGCCCGGTGAAGCGCGCCATATTCGAGTTGAGCCAGTCCTGCTCCTGGTTCGTGCGCGTCGTCTCCGCGAGGTTCGTGATCATCTGGTTGATCGTGTTCTTGAGCTCGGCGACCTCGCCCTGCGCCTCGACGGCGATGGAGCGGGTGAGATCGCCCTGCGTGACGGCCTGGGAGACCTCGGAGATCGCGCGCAGCTGGGTCGTCAGCGTGCCGGCGAGCTGGTTGACGTTGTCGGTCAATCCCTTCCAGACGCCGCTGACGCCCTTGACCTCGGCCTGCGTGCCCAGGCGTCCTTCGGTGCCCACCTCGCGGGCGACGCGCGTGACCTCGGCGGCGAACGTCGAGAGCTGGTCGACCATCGTGTTGATGGTCTCCTTCAGCCGGAGGATCTCGCCGCGCGCGTCGACCGTGATCTTCTTGCTCAGGTCGCCCTTCGCGACCGCCGTCGTCACGTCGGCGATGTTGCGCACCTGCCCGGTCAGGTTGTCCGCGAGCTGGTTGACGTTGTCCGTGAGGTCCTTCCAGGTGCCGCTGACTCCCTTCACACGGGCCTGGCCGCCGAGCTTCCCCTCGGTGCCGACCTCGCGCGCGACACGTGTGACCTCGTCCGCGAAGGACGAGAGCTGGTCGACCATCGTGTTGATCGTGTTCTTGAGGGAGAGGATCTCGCCGCGCACCTCCACCGTGATCTTCTTGCTCAGGTCGCCGTTCGCCACGGCCGTCGTCACCTCGGCGATGTTCCGCACTTGGGTCGTCAGGTTGTCGGCCAGCGTGTTGACGTTGTCGGTCAGGTCCTTCCACGTGCCGCTGACTCCCTCGACGTTTGCCTGCCCCCCGAGCCGTCCTTGCGTGCCGACCTCGCGCGCGACGCGCGTGACCTCGGCTGCGAACGAGCGCAGCTGGTCGACCATCGTGTTGATGGTCTCCTTCAGCTCGAGCACCTCGCCGCGTGCGTCGACGGTGATCTTCTTCGAGAGGTCGCCGTTCGCGACGGCCGTCGTGACGTCGGCGATGTTCCGCACCTGGTCGGTGAGGTTGTCGGCCATCGCGTTGACGTTGTCGGTGAGGTCCTTCCATGTGCCGCTGACGCCCTTGACGCGCGCTTGCCCGCCGAGCTTTCCGTCGGTGCCGACCTCGCGCGCGACGCGCGTCACCTCGTCGGCAAACCGCGAAAGCTGGTCGACCATCGTGTTGATGGTGTTCTTGAGCTCGAGGATCTCGCCCTTGACGTCGACGGTGATCTTCTTCGAGAGGTCGCCGTTCGCGACGGCCGTCGTGACGTCGGCGATGTTGCGCACCTGGCTCGTCAGGTTGCCGGCGAGCGTGTTGACGTTGTCGGTGAGGTCCTTCCACGTGCCGCTGACGCCCTTGACCTGAGCCTGCCCGCCGAGCTTGCCCTCGGTGCCGACCTCGCGCGCGACACGGGTGACCTCGTCCGCAAACCGCGAAAGCTGGTCGACCATCGTGTTGATGGTGTTCTTCAGCTCGAGCACCTCGCCCTTGACGTCGACCGTGATCTTCTTGCTCAGGTCACCGTTCGCGACGGCCGTCGTGACGTCGGCGATGTTGCGCACCTGCGTCGTCAGGTTGTTCGCCATGAAGTTGACGTTGTCCGTGAGGTCGCGCCAGATGCCGGAGACGCCCTTGACGCGGGCCTGGCCACCGAGAATCCCCTCGGTGCCGACCTCGCGCGCGACGCGCGTCACCTCGTCGGCGAACGAGCTCAGCTGGTCGAGCATCGTGTTCACCGTCGTGCCGATGCGCCGGAACTCGCCCTTCACTGGGCGGCCGTCGATCTGCATCGTCATCTTCTGCGACAGGTCTCCGTCGGCGACGGCGTTCAGGACACGCGAGACCTCGACCGTCGGGCGGACGAGATCGTCGATCATCGAGTTGACCGAGTCCTGCGAGCGCCGCCACGATCCCTTCGCGCCCTTGACGTCGATGCGCGCGGTCAGCCGGCCCTCGCGACCGACGACCTTCGCGACCCGATCGAGCTCTTCCGTCAGCCGCTCGCGCCGCTCGGCGAGCTGGTTGAACGCCTTCGCGACGTCGCCCATGACACCGCTCTTCCGTGCGTTGAGGCGCACGTCGACGGCTCCGTCCCTCGCCGCCCGGAGCGCGTCGAGCAGCTCGTGCAGTTCCTGCTTCGAGACTTCGACGGTGCCGTTCGAGGGCGCGCGACTCGCCGCCCTCCCCGTACGCGATTTGGTGTTGGTTGCAGCCAAGCTCACTCCTTTGTGCGAGGTAGGTCCACCGGTGGACCGTTGGGCGACGTCTTCCCGGCTAGGAGGGGCCTTCGCCCCCGGACGCGCGAATCTTACTTGTGTGCAGGGAAATCGAGGGCCTGATTCAGGTCCGCCCAGAGCTCCTCGGGTGACTCGAGACCGACGCTGAGCCGGAGCAGTCCGGCCGGCACGCGCTTTGGCTCCCAGCGGGCGCGGGACTCCAGGACCGAGTGCACCCCGCCGAGGCTCGTCGCATTGGCGATCACGTGCAGCGACGTCTCGACGTGCCGCGCCGCGTCGGCGTCGGCGACGTCGAACGACAGCAGCCCACCGATCCCCGCATAGCGGACGGTCTGCACCGCCCGGTGCTCACGCAGCCGCCGCGCCAGCTCCGTCGCCGTCTCCGTCTGGCGGCGGACGCGCACCTCGAGCGTCTTCAGCCCTCGAAGGAGCAGGTACGCCGGATCCGGCGCTGCGGCGATGCCCGTGCGCGTGCGGAGCTGGTGCAGCCGCTCCGCGTCCTCGTCGCGCTTGCAGACGACGGCGCCGAGCAGGGCGTCGTCGTGGCCGGCCAGGTACTTGGTCGCGCTGTGCAGAACGAAGTCGGCGCCGTGCTCGAGCGGCCGCAGGTAGACGGGCGTCGCGGCCGTCGCGTCCACGAGCACCCGCGCCGGGTGGGCGGCTGCCGCTTCCAGATCGGGCATCGTCAAGAACGGGTTCGAGGGCGCCTCGAGCCACACGAAGTCGGCGCCCTCGGGCGGGGGCCCGGTCTGGTCGAACTCGACGTAGCGAAGGCCCCAGCGCTCGAGCTCCCCGAAGAGGACGCTCGTCCCGAAGTACGCGCCCTCGGCGAGGGCGATCGTGGCTCCGGGCGAGAGGAAGGCGAGGACGACGGCCGTCGCCGCGCCGGTGCCCGACGAGAAGAGCAGCGCGCTTCCGCCGTCGAGCCGGCCGAGCTCGCGCTCCGCCTCGGCGCCGGTGGGATGGCCGTCCCGCTGGTAGTAGAAGGGGCCCGGCGTCCCCTCGCGATACGGCCAGATCGTGGCGCGGTCGACGCTCACGGAGCGACTTTACTGGCGCTTTACCGCCGCTTGGGAGCCCGGGTGGATGCTGGAGCCATGATCACTCTCAAGCTCGCACTCGCACTCGTCGCCGCCGCCGGCTGGCACCCGCTTCCGGCCGCTCCGATCACTCCCGACTGGAACGCCCGCACGAGCGTCTGGACCGGCAGGCAGATGATCGTCTTCGGTCGCGACCAGCAGACGGCGCTCGACTCGCGGGGTCAGTCGTACGCGACCGGCGCCGTCAACGTCGCAGCTTCGTACGATCCGGTCTCCCACGCGTGGCGGAAGCTCTCGCCGCCGGCGAAGACCTCCGGTTTCACGGCGCTGAGCTCCGTCTGGACCGGCAGGGAGATGCTCGTCTGGGGTCAGGGCACGCGCCTCGCGTACAACCCGGCGGCCGACACGTGGCGGCAGCTGCCGCCCTCGCGCCTGCTCCGCGTGCACGACGGCTTCGGCGCCGTGGTGTGGACCGGCAAGGAGCTGCTCGGCTGGGGCGGCGGTTGCTGCGGCGACGCCTTCTCCGACGGCGTCGCCTACAGCCCGGCGACGAACAGCTGGCATGCACTCCCGCGGGCGCCGCTGCGCGGGAGCCAGCACCCGCTCGGAGTCTGGTCGGGGAAGGAGTACATCGTCGTCGCCGGCTCGCGCGCGGCCGCGTACGACCCCGGCCGCGGGACGTGGCGCCGCCTTCCTGCACCTCCCGCGCACTCCGTGAACGCGACGGCAGCCTGGGCGGGGAGCGCGATGGTCGTTGCGGGCGGAACGCGTGCGGCGATCGCGTACAGCCCGGCTCGGAACCGCTGGCGTGTGCTGCCGTCGCTGCCGGCGGGGCGAGCTCCGAAGGTGCTCGTGTTCGACGGCGCGCGAGTGCTCGGCTGGGGCGGGACGCGCGGCGGCGCCACCCTCGTCCTCGGGGCGAAGCGGTGGACACCGTTTGCGTACGGGCCGCTCCCGGCGCGGCTCGAGCCGGCCGCGGTGTGGACGGGCGCCTCGATGATCGTCTGGGGCGGCGCGGCGACGAAGACCTGGGGCCACTACGACGAGGCCGGGGCCGTCTACACGCCGCCCTCCCTCGCGCTCGGCTGCGGCGACGACTGGATGGGGGAGAACATGCGCGTCACGCCCCAGGTGAAGGAGGCGTTGCGCGTCGCCGTCCACGCGAACCGCGCGCCGCTCGGCGGCCACACGTACTACGGCATGTACTCAGGGACGTCCTACGCGCTCGCGACGTTCGCACGCTGGCCGGTGGTCTTCCGCGCCGATGCGCGCGGACGGTGGCACGTGCGTGCGACCACCGCCGGGCGGATCTGTGGCACCGTCGTCCCGACAGAGCTGCTGAAGGTGTGGTCGTTGCGTAGCGCCGGCGGCGGCTGCTACGTGGAACCGCGCTAGAACTCGCGGGCGTGCCACGTGCGGCGGCCGAAGCTCGCGGCGAGCGGGTTGAAGGCCGTGAGAAAGCGGAGCTTCAGCGCCGTTGCCCGCGCATCCGCCCGTCGCGCTGCGGCGGGCGGCTTCCTGCCGCGAACGCACGACGTCTTCGCCCGGAGCCAGTCCCGGTAGATCCAGTCTGCGGCGATCGACGCGTGGCTCGCCTTCTGGAAACGATCGGAGACGAGCAGTGCCCGCTCGCCGTCGGGGACGTGCAGCGCGGCGAGCTGCTCGAGCAGGCTTTGCCGGTTCTCCTGGACGCTGTCGAGCTGCGCCGCCGCGACCTGCGGCGACAGGCTGCAGTCGAAGGCGCCGGCAAGCACCTGCGTGACCTCTGCCCGTCCCTCGTGCGACTGTTGCAGGAAGTTCTCGAGCGTGTACACGAAGGAGCGGAGCTGCGGATCGGCGGCCGTC
This sequence comes from uncultured Actinomycetes bacterium, assembly GCA_963833655.1. GTDB lineage: Bacteria > Actinomycetota > Thermoleophilia > Gaiellales > Gaiellaceae > 3-1-20CM-4-69-9. The sequence continues at coordinate 195,382 of CAWHYL010000003.1, forward strand.
GTGCCTGCGGAGGTGCTGTCGCCGTTCCGCGCGAGCAGCGCCGCGGTGACGCCTGCGGCGGCGAGCACGACCAGTGCCAACGCGGCGAGCAGCCACCTGCGGCGGCGCCGAGGCGCGGTCGTCTGCTCGTGTGCGACGGCCTGCAGCCGCAGGTCCGTGTCCTGGCGCAGCATCGCCTGCTCCAGGTCGCGGAGCTCCGGCCCCGGCTCGATCCCGAGCTCCTCGACGAACAGCTCGCGCGTGCGCCGGAAGAGCTCGAGCGCTTCGGCCTGTCGTCCCGAGCGGTACAGCGCAAGCATCAGCAGCGCGCGCGGGTGCTCGCGGAGCGGCTCCCGCACGACGAGCTCCTCGAGCTGCGGGATGACACCGTCGCCCGACTCGACCGATGCATGCAGCCAGTCCTCGTACGCGGCCTCGCGTAGCTCGTCGAGGTGGGCCGCGACGGGCTCGGGCGGGCCGCGCCACAGCGCAAGCGCCTGCCGGAGCGTGTCGCGCGCCTCGCGCGGCGGCAGCGAACCCGCTTCGGCCGTCAGCTGCTCGAACCGTTCGAGGTCGAGCTCGCCCTCCTCGACGCGGAGCAGGTAGCCGGGCGGTTGTGTGACGAGCCGCTCCGGGCCGAGCGCTTTGCGCAGCTGCGAGACGTAGACCTGCAGCGTCTTCGTCGCCTGTCCGGGCGGCGCCTCACCCCACAGCTCGTCGATCAGCCGCTCGTTCGAGACGACGTGGTTGCGCTCGAGCAGGAGGAGCGCGAGGAGCGCCCGCGGCTTCGCCGCCGCGAGCTGCACGGGCTTCCCGTCGACCACCGCCTCGAGCGGGCCCAGGAGCCGGAACTCGTCCACGCACAGCCATACTAGGCTCCGCCCATGGCGACAACGGACGACCGCGCCGACTCGACGCAGGCGAAGCTCGACCAGCTCCAGCAGCTGCGCGACGAGGCGGAGCACAGCGCGAGCGACAAGGCGGTCGAGCGCCAGCGGCAGCAGGGCAAGCTGCTCGCGCGCGAGCGGCTGGTCGAGCTCCTCGATCCGGGCTCCTTCGTCGAGCTCGACCGCTACGTCCGTCACCGGGAGTCGAACTTCGGGATGCTCGAGCGCCGGCCGTACGGCGACGCTGTCGTCACGGGCTACGGAACGATCTTCGGCCGCAAGGTCTTCGTGTTCTCGCAGGACTTCGCCGTCTTCGGCGGGTCGTTGAGCGAGGTGTTCGCCGAGAAGATCTGCAAGGTGATGGACCTCGCGCTGAAGTACGGGTGCCCGCTGATCGGCATCAACGACTCCGGCGGCGCGCGGATCCAGGAAGGCGTCGTCTCGCTTGCCGGATACGCGGAGATCTTCTGGCGCAACGTGCAGTGCTCGGGCGTGATCCCGCAGATCTCGCTCGTGATGGGGCCGTGCGCGGGCGGCGCCGTCTACTCGCCCGCGATCACGGACTTCATCTTCATGGTCGAGGGCTCGTCGTACATGTTCATCACCGGCCCCGACGTCGTGAAGACGGTGACAGGGGAGGAGGTGACGTTCGAGGAGCTCGGCGGCGCGGCGACTCACGCGTCGAAGTCCGGCGTCGCGCAGTTCATCTCACCTGACGAGCAGTCGTGTCTCGAGGACGCGCGCTACCTCCTGTCGTTCCTGCCGCAGAACAACGTCGATCCGCCGCCGTACGCGGAGCCGTCCGATCCGCGCCACCGGGAAGAAGCCGATCTCGACACGCTCATCCCCGACAACCCGAACAAGCCGTACGACATGCACGAGGTCGTCCGCCGGGTCGTGGACGACGGTGAGTTCTTCGAGGTGCACGAGCTGTGGGCCGAGAACGTCGTCTGCGGCTTCGCGCGCCTCGGCGGCCGTCCGGTGGGTGTGGTCGGGAATCAGCCGCGCTCGCTCGCGGGCGTGCTGGACATCGACTCGTCGGAGAAGGCGGCGCGGTTCGTGCGCTTCTGCGACGCGTTCAACATTCCGCTGGTGACGTTCGTCGACGTCCCCGGCTTCCTGCCGGGGACGCAGCAGGAGTGGGGCGGGATCATCCGCCACGGCGCGAAGCTCCTGTACGCCTACGCAGAGGCGACGGTGCCGAAGCTGACGGTGATCACGCGGAAGGCGTACGGCGGCGCGTACGACGTCATGAGCTCGAAGCACATCCGCGCGGACTTCAACTTCGCGTGGCCGACCGCCGAGGTCGCGGTGATGGGGCCCGATGGCGCGGTGAACATCATCTTCCGGAAGGAGCTGGAAGAGGCCGACGACCCCGACAAGCGCCGCGAGGAGCTCATCGACGACTACCGCGAGCGCTTCGCGAATCCGTATGCCGCCGCCGAGCGCGGCTACGTCGACGAGGTGATCGAGCCCCGCCGCACGCGCCCGGTCCTCATCGACGCGCTCGAGACGGCGCTGACGAAGCGCGAGCTGCGCCCCCGCCGCAAGCACGGCAACATCCCGCTGTAGAAAGACAGGGTCTGACCCCTGCGGGGTCAGACCCCGCAGGTCGGCGCCGGAAGCCCGACACGACAAAGGCCTTCGGCCAAGCGACGCTTAGCCGAAGGCGAACTGATGCGACGCGAGCACGCGCAGCCTGCTCGCGCCGCACGGAAGCGGTCAACCGCCCAGCACCGCTAGAGCGCGCGGGCTCTGCCCGCGCGCGTTTCACCGCGCAGCGGCGACCAGTTCTCGTCGCGGAACCGCAGGTTTCGCGACGACATCGATGACGCCAAGCTCCTCCGTGAACGCCGCGACGATCGTGGGGTCGAACTGGGTGCCCGCGCAACGGTGCACCTCAGCCAAGGCCGCCTGCGGAGAGCGCTTCGCGCGGTAGCTGCGATCCGACGTCATCGCGTCATACGCGTCCGTGACGAAGATGATCCGTGCGCCGATGGGGATCTGCTCGCCGGCGAGGCCGTCGGGATAGCCGAGGCCGTCCCAGCGCTCGTGATGGCGGAGCACGAGCTCGGCCACAGGGTCGACGCCGAGGCTGTCCAACATCCTGAACCCGATCTGCGGATGACGCTGGAGCACGAGCCGCTCCGAGTCCGTCAGCGCACCCGGCTTGCGGAGAAGCTCCTCCGGGATCGCGAGCTTGCCGAGGTCGTGCAGCTGCCCGGCGAGCCGGATCAGCTCGACCTGCTCGGGATCGAGGCCGACACGCTTCGCGACACGCGCCGCGAGGTCGCCGACGCGGTCCGAATGATCCCCCGTGTATGTGTCGCGGGCATCGACGGCCTGCGCCAGCGACGCCGCGGCGCGATAGCGCGCGGCCTTGTCCGGGCCGGCAGCGAGACGCTTGAGCTCCGCAAGTTCGACGACCGCGGGCCGATACAGCCGCACGCGGTTCTTCCCGTGCTCCTTCGCCCAGTAAAGCGCGCTGTCCGCGAGGCGGATCAGCTCGTCACGGCCGTGTCCCTGCACGGGGAACGTGGCGAGCCCCGCGCTGACCGTGGCGTGGCCCACGTGCTCGAGGTCCAGCGACGCGATCCGCTCGACTACCGAATTCGCAGCGGTGAGCGCGGTCGCCTCGTCGTGGTCGGCCAGCAGCAGCGCGAACTCGTCGCCGCCCAGCCGGAACGCCTCGCCGCCCTGGCGCAGCCGTCCCGCCACCTGCGAGAGCACGCGGTCGCCGGAGGGGTGGCCGAAGCGGTCGTTGATCCTCTTGAAGTCGTCGATGTCGACGAAGCACAACGTCAGCGGCACGCGCTCCTCCTCGGCGCGCAGCAGCTCGCGCTGCAGGCGCTCGTGGAAGTGGCGGTGGTTGCCGAGGCCGGTGAGCGGATCCGTCAGCGCGAGCCGCATCGCGCGCAGCTCGCGATGTGTCGACCGCTGGTAGAAGGAGATCGCGAGCAGCGGGCCGATCAGGGCGAGCGCGAGCACAGGCGAGCGCTGCCAGAGCACGACGAGCATCAGCGCCGCCGACGCCATGAACGCGAACGGCGTGATCGTCGCGCGCAGGTTCGCGGGGACGAGCCGCTTGTAGCGCTGGCCCGTGCTCAGCGCGATCGCACCCGAGATGAAGAGGATGTTCACGACCGAGTTCGCGGTCGCGGCGATCAACACGGCGCCGATCAACCCGCCGACGGTGTCCTTGTCGATCGGCAGGATCAGCAGCCCTGCCGTGAGCGCGACGATGGCCATCACCGCGACGTTGAACGCGATGCGCTCGAACGGGCGGTGCTGTGCCCCGTGGATGACACCGGTCGCCACGAGCAGGAGCAACGCGCCTGCGGCCCAGCCGTACAGCACGATCGCGGCGACGGCGAAGACGAACGTCAACGAGACGACGCCGCCGCTCCCCTCCGCGTTGATCGGGACCGGGAACCGCTCGGCGAGCGTGGCCGCTGCCGTCAGCGCGACGAGCGAGACGAGCGTGCGCCAGCTGTGCGCCGTGGTGGCGAACTCGTACGCGGCTGCAATCAGGATCGCGAGCCCGGCCGCGCAGACCGGTGCGATCAGGAGAGAGAGCCGGCGGGGCGTGACCGCCTGTGCGCTCACGGTGTGGCTGCTACCAGGTGAACTGGTCGGCGAACGCTTCCCACGTGAACTGCCCCAGGAAAGCGGCGATCAGCACCAGGACAACCACGACGGTGATCAGCTTTGTCTTCCACTGCAACATCTGAGAGTCCCCTCCGGTTGACGGCCAGACGCGCGGGATTTTCGTAGGTCGCGCGCGGTGCAGGAATCCCCCGGCCGGGGGATTATGCGGAATACGGCTTAGGAGCCCGAAACGAGGGATGCCTCGGCCAGCGGCCGCCGCGCCCACGCGAACCGCTGCGCGTACCACCCGGTCAACGGCGCGACGGCGACGCCGTAGGCCGACGAGTGGATGAACCAGCCGTTGCCGAGGTAGATGCCCATGTGGTCGACCTGCGCCGGCTTCGACTCCGGGCCGGCGGCGCCGAAGAAGATCACGTCGGCGGGCTGGAGCTTCGCGAACGGGATCCGCTTCGTGGCGGGCACCTCGCCGCTCATCGTGTACGTCGTCCGTCCTCTCAGCACTCCGGCGAGGTTCCCTTCGTTCGGATACGCCTGGAGCTTGTAGACCCGCCACACGAACCCGGAGCAGTCGAAGCCGCCGTGCACCTGAGGCCCGTACGGCGATGTCGTCGTCTCGCTCTCGCCGCCCCAGACGTACGGAAAGCCGATGAACCGGACGGCCGTGTTCAGGATCTGCTTCTGCCACGGCGTGTACGTGGAAAGGACGAACGTCTGTGCAGCCGCTTCCGCGGACGCGACGTCCCACTCATCGAACTTGAGGATGCGCGCCGCCGAGTACGCAGCCTCGGCGTGCGTTGCCGGCTCGCCCGGCGAGAGCTCGATGCTGTCGAGCGCGGCCGGATGATTCGTGCGCAGGCCGAGCAGTCGCGCAACGGCCTCGTTCCCGAACCGCGACGGCACGGTCAGGCCCGCAGACTTGGCGTTCTGCGTGAACAGCTGCGCGGTCTCGGCGAGCCCGAGTGTGGTCACGAGCTTCGCGTCGAGGCCCGCCATCGTGACGGTCGCCGTCGGTGCAGCCGGCGTGGTCGGCACGGAGTGCAGCAGGCCGGCGCTGATCGTCTCGAGTTCGGTGCGCGTGAGCGGAGCCTGTGGGTGCGCCGCCGTTTCCTTGGCCATGAGGCCGGCAGCAACCACTGCCCTCAGCTCGGCCTGTGCCCACGAGATCGTCGGTTTGGCGGCGGCGTCCGACGACCAAGCGAGGAGCGTGACGAGCATGCAGACATGCGGAAGGAAACGGCGGCGCATACCCCTCCCTATCGGCGGTCGCGCAGAGGGCTTTAATGCGTGCGGATGGCGGTCGAAATCACGCCGGAGCCCAGTGACGAGGAGCGCAAGGCGATCCTCGCGGCGCTCGCCGCGGAAGACTCAGGCGGGCGCGGAGCCACGCCAGAGGCGTGGGGCGACCCGCACATAGTCGAGCCCGGAGATCCACGTGAGCACCAGCGCGACGAGTAGCGCCCAGTAGGCGAAGTCGTCTCGCCAGGCGCCGGCCGCGGCGAAGCCGCCGATCGCCGCGGCGAGCGCCTGCGACCACGTCTTGAGCTTGCCGAGGTCGCGCGCGTGCAGGACGACGCCCCGTTCCAGCGCTGCGAGGCGCAGCGCGGTGACAAGGAACTCGCGGACGACGATCAGCGCGACCATCCACCCCGGTGCGACCTGCTGGTCGACGAGCATGATCAGCACCGCGAGGACGAGGATCTTGTCCGCGGCCGGGTCGAGCAGCGAGCCGAGCTGCGACGAGCGCCCCCGGCTGCGGGCGATGCGCCCGTCGAACCAGTCCGTGGCCATCGCAGCCGCGAAGAGGGCCGTCGCCCAGTAGTTGTGACCGGGGAAATCCCAGGCGTAGAGAAGGATGACGAACGGGACCGAGGCCGCTCGGGCGACCGTCAACGCATCCGGAAGGCTCACCGTCTGGAGAATACGAGAGCAGTGGCCGCCTTCAGCAAAGTGCTGGTCGCCAACCGGGGCGAGATCGCGATCCGCGTGTTCCGCACGCTGCGCGAGCTCGGCATCGGCACCGTCGCTGTTTACGCCGAGGCCGACCGCAGCTCCGCGCACGCCGCCTACGCCGAGGAGGCCTACGCGCTCGAGAGCTACCTGAACGTCGACGAGCTGCTCGCGGCGGCGCGCCGCGCGGGTGCGGAGGCGATTCACCCAGGTTACGGCTTCCTTGCCGAGAACGCGCCGTTCGCGCGTGCCTGCCTCGATGCGGGCATCGTCTGGATCGGCCCACCGCCCGACGCGATCGAGGCGATGGGGTCGAAGATCGAGGCGCGCGAGCGGATGCGCGCCGCGGGCGTGCCGATCGTCCCCGGCGTGACCGAGGCGGTGACGTCGGCCGACGAGGTGCGCCGGCTCGGCGACGAGCTCGGCTGGCCGATCGCGATCAAGGCGTCGGCCGGCGGCGGCGGCAAAGGACTGAAGGTCGTGCGCAGCGCCGAGGAGGCGGGGCGCGCGCTCGAGTCGGCGCAGCGCGAGGGCGAGGCGTACTTCTCGGACGCGGCGGTGTACGTCGAGCGGTATCTCGAGGACCCGCGCCACGTGGAGGTGCAGGTGCTCGCCGACTCCACCGGCAACGTCATCCACCTCGGCGAGCGCGACTGCACGATCCAGCGCCGGCATCAGAAGCTCGTCGAGGAGACGCCGTCACCGGCGGTCGACGGCGAGCTCCGCGAGCGCATCGGCGCGATCGCCGTCGACGCCGCGCGCGCGGTCGGCTACCAGAGCGCCGGGACGATCGAGGGCCTGCTCTCGCGCGACGGCGAGTACTTCTTCCTCGAGATGAACACGCGCATCCAGGTGGAGCACACGGTGACCGAGCTCGTGACCGGGCTCGACCTCGTCCGCGAACAGGTGCTGATCGCCGCCGGTGAGCCGCTCTCGCTGCGGCAGGAGGACGTCCGCCTGAACGGGCACGCGATCGAGTGCCGGATCAACGCCGAGGACGTCGGCAACGGCTTCCTCCCGGCGCCGGGCACGATCACCGCGTACCGCGAGCCGAGCGGGCCCGGAGTCCGCGTCGATTCCGGCGTCGTCGCAGGCAGCGAGATCTCGCCGCTCTACGACCCGATGATCGCGAAGCTCGTCGTGCACGGCGTCGACCGTGAGCACGCGCGCCGGCGCATGCTGCGCGCGCTCGACGAGCTCGTCGTCGGCGGGGTGAAGACGCTGATCGGGTTTCACAAGGCGCTGCTCACGCACCCGTGCTTCATCGAGGGAGAGACGTGCCACGGCCTCGTCGAGTCCGAGCTCATGGCGGCGCGCGCAGCCGAGCTCGAGAACGGGCTCGCGAAAACCGAAGGGCTGGGGTCAGACCCCTATCGGGGTCAGACCCCCGCAGTTCGGGTTGTCGAAGTCGAGGGGAAACGCTTCGAGGTCCGCGTGCTCCGTCCCGAACCGCCCTGGGCCGAGCTCGCCCGGCGACGGCACGAGCGCAAGCGCGCGCGTGCCGGCGGCGGCGCCGGCAAGGACGCGGTCGTCAGCCCGATGCAGGGAACCGTGCTCGCGGTCGAGGTCGCAGAGGGCGACGAGGTGCAGGCGGGTCAGGTCATCTGCATCGTCGAGGCGATGAAGATGGAGAACGAGGTACATGCGCATCGCGCCGGCCGCGTCGCCGAGCTGTCGGTCGCGCCGGGGCAGCCGGTCAAGACGGGGCAGGTCGTCTGCGTCGTCAGCGGCGACTAGCCGCTTCGACGAGCCGGCACATCAACCTCGCCGCCTCCTCCCGCGCGAGCCGCTGCTCCTGCGTCAGCGAGTACCACGTGGAGAATGCCAGCGCGTGGCCGATCGCCGCGCGCGTCCGTTGCGTCGGCCGCCCGCGCCCGGCCAGCAGCACCTCGCGTGCCGAGCGGAGATACGCATGGAAGTCGGCCAGCCGCTTCGCGACGCTCGGGACGAGCGTCTCGTCGCGGAGGAGGCTCTCGTACATCCGGTGCGTCCGCCCGTAGAACGCGTAGAGCTCGCGGAGCGCCGTTGCCGTCCGCGCGGTCGGATCCTCGATCGCCGCCCAGGCGGCCGGCTCGGGCGGCGGGTTCTGCGCGCGGAAGTGAGCGGAGCAGGCGGCGAACAGCGCGTCGTCGTCCGGGAAGTGGCGGTAGACCGTCGAGCGCCGGACACCCGCGAGCTCCGCGATGGCGCTGACCGACGTCTGTGCCGGGCCGAGCTGCTCGTGCAGCGCGACTGCACTCTCCGTGATCCGCCGCCGTGTCTCCTCCTCCAGCTCGGCACGGCGCTTCATCCGGTAGGGGCGCTTTTGATCGGACATCACGTCTCTTCAATATTGACACACGCGCCGGAGTCTGCATAGATTTCGTGCGACATCATGTCCGATCAAAGGAGAAAGCGATGCAACTGACAGCCGCAGCTCCCAGAACCATCTCGCCGACGGAGGGGGCCGAGGGCTTCCTCGGCAGCATCGGCGTCCGCTTCCTGATCGACGGAGCGGACGCAGCAGAGCGGTTCTCGCTCGTCGAGCATCCGATGTCGCCACGGGCGCTCGCGGCGCCGCTGCATCTGCACACGCGCGAAGACGAGTACAGCTTCGTGCTCGAAGGACGCATGGGCGCGCTGCTCGGCGACGACGTCGTCGAGGCCGGCCCCGGCGATCTCGTCTTCAAGCCGCGCAACCAATGGCACACGTTCTGGAACGCCGGCGACGAGCCGTGCCGGATCCTCGAGATCATCGCGCCGGCCGGGTTCGAGCGGTTCTTCCGCGAGCTCTCCGACATGGGCGGCGCCCTCAGCGCCGATCCCGCGGAGCTCGCCACCCTCAACGGCCGCTACGGGCTCGAGATGCAACCGGAGACGGTTCCCGACCTGCTCCAGCGCTTCGGGCTGCAGATCGGCGAGCCGCTCCGCGGCGGCTGGAAGCCGTAACGCCGACTGCACCGTTCCGCGGCCGCGCGTGAGTACACTCGCGCGCGGCCGTGGATCTCTACGAGTACCAAGGCAAGGAGCTGTTCAGGCGCTTCGGGCTTCCCGTTTCGGAGGGACGGCTCGCGACGACGCCGGACGAGGCGCGCGCGGCCGCGGCGGCGCTCGGCGGGCCGGTCGTCGTCAAGGCGCAGGTACTCACGGGCGGCCGCGGGAAGGCCGGCGGCGTCAAGCTCGCCGGCGATCCCGACGACGCACGCGCCAAGGCGGACGACATTCTCGGTCTCGACATCAACGGCCACGTCGTGCGCAGGCTCTGGATCGAGCGCGCATCGGACATCGCGAAGGAGTACTACCTCTCGATCACGTTCGACCGCGGCGTCAAGCAGCCGCTGTACATGCTGACGACGGAGGGCGGCGTCGAGATCGAGCAGGTCGCCGACGAGAAGCCGGAGGCGCTCGCGCGCCTCCACGTCGATCCACTCGAGGGCTTTCAGCCGTACCAGGCCCGGCGCCTCATCTACGGCGCAGGGATCGACGATCCGAGCGAGCAGAAGCAGGTGCTCGCGATCGTCGAGAAGCTGTACCGCTGCTTCGTCGAGTCCGACGCGATGCTGACGGAGATCAACCCGCTCATCGTCACGCCCGACGGCGAGGTGCGCGCGCTCGACTCGAAGTTCACGGTCGACGACAGCGCGCTCTTCCGCCATCCGGACATCGCGGAGATGCGCGATGTCGCCGCGGCCGACCCGCAGGAGGCCCTCGCCCGCGAGAAGGGCGTCACGTACGTGAAGCTCGACGGGACGGTCGGGATCCTCGGCAACGGCGCCGGGCTCTCGATGTCGACCGTCGACGTGGTCGTGGTGGCGGGCGGACGGCCGGCGAACTTCTGCGACCTCGGCGGCGGCGGTGACGCGCAGGGCGTGGTCGACGCACTCGAGGTGATCACGAGCGACGACCAGGTTCGCTCGATCTTCTTCAACATCTTCGGCGGGATCACGCGCTGCGACGAGGTCGCGCGCGGCATCCTGACTGCGCTCGACCAGATGAAGATCGAGCTGCCCATCGTCGTCCGCCTGGACGGCACGAACTCGGAGGAGGGACGGCAGATCCTCGCCGCTGCCGCGCCGACGAATCTCTACGTCGAGCCGACCATGCTCGAGGCGGCGCAGCGCGCGGTGGAGCTCGCGAGTTGACGGACGTCTGGTCGCAGCGCGCGGACGCCTTCCGTGAGAGCCCGACGCATCGCGAGGGGCCAGACCTCGACCTGCTCGTCGAGTGGTGCGAGCCGGGCGACGGCGCGAAGGTGCTCGACGTCGCGACCGGCGGTGGCCACGTCGCCCGCCGGCTCCGCGGGGAAGGCTGCACCGTCGTCACGGTGGATCCTGCGCCTGGGATGAAGGCCGACGTCGTTGCGCCGGCCGATCACCTGCCGTTCCAGGACGGCAGCTTCGACGTCGTCACGTGCCGGATCGCGGCGCACCATTTCCCGGACGTCGCCGCCGCCGTCGCGGAGATGGCACGTGTGAGCAACCGCCTGCTCGTGATCGAGGACAACGTGTTCCGCGGCGAGCACGTCGAGGAGGCCGAGCGTCTGCGCGACCCGACGCACGTGCGCTGCTACTCGCAGGACGAGTGGAAGAGCTTCATCGCGGACGCGGGCTTCGAGGTCGAGCAGGTCGAGAACTTCTCGCGCCGGCAGAGCGTCGACCGCTGGCTGGAACGCGTCGAGACGCCCGCGGCCGACGCTGCGCGCGTTCGCGAGCTGCTCGCCGACCGGATCGACGATAACGGCATGGTCGAGCTGAGCTCGATCGTGCTGAAGGCACGGAGGAGCCAGAAGTAGTGGCGATCATCGTCGACAACGACACGCGGCTCGTCGTCCAGGGCCTGACGGGAAGCGAAGGCCGCTTTCACGGCCTGCGCAACCGCAACTACGGTACGAACGTGGTTGCGGGCGTGACGCCTGGCAAGGGGGGCCAGGACGTCGAGGGGATCCCGGTGTTCGACACCGTCGCCGACGCGGTCGGCGAAGCGGGTGCGAACACGACCCTGATCTTCGTCCCCGCGCGCTTTGCGACAGATGCCGTGTACGAGGCGGTCGACGCCGGCATCGGGACGGTGATCTGCATCACCGAGCACATCCCGGCGCACGACATGCTGCGTGTCTACACATACATCCGCGGCAAGGGTGTCACGATGATCGGCCCCAACTGCCCCGGCGTCCTCTCGCCCGGCAAGGCCAACGTCGGGATCATCCCGGCAGAGATCTTCTCCGAAGGCGCGATCGGCCTCGTGTCGCGGTCCGGGACACTGACGTACCAGATCGGGCACGAGCTGACGCAGCTCGGCCTCGGCAACTCGACGATCGTCGGCATCGGCGGCGACCCCGTGGTCGGCTCGTCGTTCATCGACATCCTCGAGCGCTTCGAGGCCGACCCCGAAACGGAGCTGATCGTCCTCGTCGGCGAGATCGGCGGCGACGAGGAGGAGAAGGCGGCCCGCTACGTGCAGGAGAGCGTGACGAAGCCTGTGCTCGCGTACATCGCCGGCTTCTCGGCGCCGCCGGGGAAGACGATGGGGCACGCCGGCGCGATCATCTCGGGCTCCGCGGGGACGGCGCAGGCGAAGAAGGAAGCGCTGGAGGCCGCCGGCATCCAGGTCGGCACGACGCCGACCGAGGTCGCGCAACTGGTCGCCGAGCGCTTCGGCGCGCGCACCACTTAAAGAATCTTTATCTCCGCCGCGTAGGCTCGCCGATCGGTGCGACCCCTCCTCGCGCTCTGCGGCATCGCTCTTGTCCTCTGCGCCCCGGCGGCCGGGTCGACGGGTAGCGACCCGAACTCGTGGACGAGCTACGGGTTCGACAACCAGCTCAGCAACGGGTTCCCGAGCGGCACCTTCACGCTGAAAGCGGTCACGGACATGCGGCTTGCGTGGTCACACCAGCTCGACGGACCTGTCTTCGCGTCTCCGTTGTCCGCCAACGTCGGCGGCGTGCAGCTCGTCTTCGCCGCGACCGAGAACGGCAGCGTCTACGCGATCCACGCCGGCAGCGGCAACGTCGCCTGGCAGCGCGAGCTCGGTGCGGTCGAGACACCGCAGTGCGGCCGCTGGGGCATCACCTCGACGGGGGCCATCGACCTCGCTCGGAGTGTCCTCTACGTCGTCAACGCCGACGGGCTGCTGCACGCACTCGACCTCGCGACCGGCGCCGAGAAGGCGGGGTACCCGCTCGTCGTCGTACCGAACAATCTCTACGAATACGTCTGGGGCGGCCTGCGCATCGCGAACGACCACCTCTACATCGGCGTCGCGTCGTACTGCGACGTCGGGCCGCCCGGCGGCCCGATGCCCGAGGGCCGCCTGATCTCGATCCCCCTTGCCTCGCCGGGCGAGGCGGCGGTCTGGGATCCCGTTCCGGGCCCTGGGAACATGGGCGGCATGTGGGGCTGGGGCGGAGTCTCGGTCGACCCGACGAACGGACACGTCTTCACGGCCACCGGCAATTCGTATGCGCTTTCGCCGGAGTGCAACTGCTACGTCGACAACGCCGGTTACGGCGACCACGTCGTCGCGCTCGCCCCGGACCTTTCATCGGTCCTGGGCTCCGACGATCCCGGCATTCCGGAGACGGGCGACTCGGACTTCGGTGCTGCGCCCCTCCTGTTCCATCCGACCGCCTGTCCGGCGCTCGCCGCGGCGAACAACAAGGACGGCGCGCTCTATGTCTGGAACCGCAACCGGCTCTCCGACGGCCCGATCCTGAGGCTGCCGCTCGGCGACGGCCAGGCCGCGTTCGTGGGCTCGCCCGGCTGGTCGGAGACGAAGCAGATGGTCTACGTGGCGCAGTCCGTGATCAGGGCGGACGGGCAGCGGCTCGGCAACGGCGTCACCGCCTGGCATGTCGACCCGGGCTGTGGCTTCCGGCCGATCTGGCAGGTGGCACTCGGCGACGGCAACCAGGCGACGCCGGTCGTGCTGGGCAACGTGCTCTTCGCGACCGGAGGCAAGCCGGGCGGGTTCTACGCGCTGGACGCCGCGAACGGCACCAAGCTGTGGAGCTTCGCGACGCCCGGCCGAACGGTCGCAGGGATGACGAGCGCTGCCGGACAGCTCTACGGTGCCGACGCCTCCGGCGTCGTGTACGCGTTCCGGACGCCGCGGCCCATCGGCCGGTCGTGCACGCTCGGCTGCCTGCGCAGCTAGGGATCTGACCCCGCCTCTACACTCGGGGCATGGACACGATCTCGCTCGCGCGCGGCGTGCCGGCGCCGGAGTGCATCCCCGTCGGGGAGCTCGCCGACTGCGCCCGCGCGGCGATCGACCGCGACGGCACGACCGTCCTCTCCTACGGGCCGGTCGGCGGCTATGCGCCGCTGCGGGAGTGGATCGCGGAGCGGCACGCCGTCGACCCGTCGCGGGTGCTCGTCACCAACGGGTCGCTGCAGGGGCTCGCGTTCCTGGCCGACCGCTTCGCCGGAGCGCGCGTTCTCGTCGAGCGGCCGACGTACGACCGCCCGCTGAAGCTGCTCGCCGCGCGCGGCGCCGACGTCACGGCGGTGACGATGGACGACGACGGGCTCGACGTCGACGCCCTCGAGCAGGCGCTCGACGACGGCCCGAAGCCGGCGTTCCTCTACACCATTCCGACGTTCCAGAACCCGAGCGGCCGCACGCTCGGCACCGAGCGGCGCAAGCGACTGGTCGAGCTGGCTCGAGAGCGCGACCTGCTCGTGCTCGAGGACGATCCATACGGCCTCGTCCGCTACGAGGGTGAGCCGCCGCCCACGCTGTTCGAGCTCGACGGCGGCGAGCACGTCGTCTACTCCTCGTCGTTCTCGAAGACGGTCGCGCCGGGGCTGCGGGTCGGGTACTTCGTCCTGCCGCCGGCGCTCGACGCGGAGCTCGAGGCTCTGGCCGTCTCCACGTACATCACGCCGGTGCTGCTCGGCCAGGCGACGGTCTACGAGTTCCTGCGGCGCGGCAATTTCGACTCGAACCTCGAGCGCGTCCGCGGGCTCTTGCGCGTTCGGCGCGACGCGATGCTCGGGGCCCTCGAGGAGGAGCTACCTGACGCGACGTGGAGCCGCCCGGAAGGCGGCTACTTCATCTGGCTCGAGCTCGACCGCGAGGTCGAGGACGTGCCGGGCGTGAGCTTCGTCAAGGGAACGGACTTCGGTGCCGCGCCGAACACGGCGCGGCTCGCGTTCAGCTACGTGTCGCCCGAGGAGATCCGCGAGGGGATCAGACGGCTGAGCGAAGCGGGCGCGGGACCAGGCGCGGCTGCCGCGGCGGCACCAGCGAGCCGCGGCTATGCAGCCTGAAGGTCGGGCACGGCGAATCCGTGGGCAGCGCGCAGAGCCCGGCGCGCCGGAAGTAGCAGTCGTCGCACGTCTGTTGGGTCCGCTTGCTCAATTGCTCCTACCTGCCTCGGAGGGGCCGCAGTGACAAGCGGGGATACTACGAGGGCAGCCGCGAGAGACAAGAGTTGCCGCCGCTGAAAACTACGCATTTTCCTGCAGTTTCGAAACTGCCGAAAACTGCCTCTAGCTCAGTTTTCGCGGCAGCGTTGCCAGTGCCCGCAACGCCTGTTGAAAGTTCTTCACAGGGATGATCCGCAGGCCATGCGCGTAGCGTTGCGCGACCTTCGCGTTGTCCCCATCCACCGGGACGAGGAAGGCGTCGACGCCGGCCCGGCGCGCTCCGATCGTCTTCTGCTTCACGCCGCCGATGCTCGTCACCGACCCGTCGAGCTGGATCTCGCCGGTTGCCGCGAGCCTGAGCCCGCGGTCGATGTTGCGCCCGCGCCGCTCCATGATCTCGAGCGCGAACGCCAGCCCCGCCGAGGGCCCACCGACGTCGCGCTCGAGGTTGAAGCGCACCGGCACCGGCAAGCGCGCCTTCACGACCTCGAGCGGCGCGAATCCGATCAGCGGGCGTTTCGGGTTGAAGCTGTCGGCGATCGTCTTGACCTTGAAGACGAGCCGCCTGGCGCCGCGAAGGACGCCGAGCCGCACCGCGTCACCGGGCCGGTGCCGCGAAAGCGCGTTGTAGAGGTCGAGCGCCGTCGCGACCTTGTGGCCGTCCGCGGCGACGACGATGTCGTTCGGCCGGAGCACGCCGCGGGCCTTCGAATCCGAGTTGATCGCGGCCACTCGAACGCCTCCCTCGCGCGCCGGGAACTTGAGCCCGAGCGCTCGTAGCGCGACGACGGCGGCCTTTTGCTGCGAGACCTTCATCGTCTCCTGGTCGACCTTGAGCTGCTGCGCATAGGTCAAGCCGCTCGGCACGAAGTCGCCCTGCGGGATCAGGTCGGCGCCGTCGGGCCGGAAGAGCTTGAAGGACGACTGCAGCAGCGAGGCCTTCTGCAGGAGGACGTCGACGTAGTAGATACCGCCCTTGTCCGCTTGCCGCTTCCCGCCCGGAACCTCGATCAGGCCTGCGAGCGGGTGCGCCTTGTCCGGCACCTCGAGCAGCTTGTCGCTCTTCTGCGTGACCATGTAGGCGGCGACCGCGACGAGCAGGATCAGCCCCACGGTCAGGAGCCGCAGCGGCGACAGCAGGCGCCGCATCACAGCAGCCCGCGCGTGAGGCCGCCGTCGACCACGACCGTCGTCCCGGTGACGTAGCGCGCGCGGTCGGACGCGAGGAAGCACGCCACGTCGCCGAATTCCTGCGCCGTGCCCCAGCGTCCCAGCGGAATCGCCTTCAGGTCGTCGGCTGTGGGCCCGTCCGGGTACAGGTGCGCGAGCCGCGCGGTGTCGATGCGGCCCGGTGCCACACAGTTCACCGTCACGCCCTGTGGCCCGAGCTCGTTGGCGAGCGTCTTCGCGTAGCCGGTGACGCCCGGCCTGATCGTGTTCGAGAGCGCGAGATGGTCGGTCGGCTCGAGGACGGCGCTCGACGTGAAGACGAGGATGCGCCCGCCCGCGCTCTGCACGAGGTACGGGAGGCACAGCGCGACGAGCCGGACGAGCGGCGCGAGCAGGAGCTCGACCGCCTCCTCGATGCTCTCCGGCGTGACCGAGGTTCCCGCGCCCGGCGGGGGGCCGCCGCTGTTCCAGACGAGGATGTCGAGCCCGCCGAAGGCTTCGACCGTCCGCTGGACGACGGTCGCGAGATCGCGCGGGCTCGTCACGTCGCCGCGGACTGCGAGCGCGCCGATCCGATCGGCCTCGCGCTCGAGCACCTCGCGGCGGCGCGCGAACATCGTCACGTTCGCGCCTTCCGCGGCGAGCGCCTCGGCGGTTGCGAGCCCGAGGCCGGACGACGCGCCGCAGACGATCGCCGTGCGCCCCTTGAGCCCGAGGTCCATCTCCTAAGGCACCGCTTGCGGTGCCGACGTCAGGACGCACGAGCTTTGCTCGTGAGTCCGTCTGAAATGACCGGTCGGCCCGATTGAACTGGTCACAACGGTGCTACGTCGTGAGGACGCCGACGACGTCGCGCACCGCGTCGGCGGATTCGTGCAGCGCTTGCTGCTCGGCGTCCGTCAGCTCGAGCTCGACGACCTCCTCCAGGCCGCCTGCACCGAGCTTGACCGGTACGCCCATGTAGAGGCCGTCGATGCCGTACTCCCCCTCGAGGTAGGCGGTGCACGGCAGCACCCGCTTCTCGTCCAGCATCACGGAGTGCACCATCTGCGCGGTCGCCGCGCCGGGCGCGTACCACGCCGACGTCCCGAGGAGGTTGACGACCTCGCCGCCACCCTTCGCGGTGCGCTCGACGATCTCGTCGATGCGGTCCTGCGGGACGAGCTTCGCGAGCGGCACGCCGCCGACGGTCGTCGCCGAGACGACCGACACCATCTGGTCGCCGTGCCCGCCGAGAACGAGCGCCTGCACGTCCTTGACCGACGACTTCGTCTCCCACGCGATGAACGTGCGGAACCGCGCCGTGTCGAGGACGCCTGCCTGGCCGAAGACGCGCTCCTTCGGGAAGCCCGAGACGTTCTTGGCGACGTGGCACATCGCGTCGAGCGGGTTCGAGACGACGATCAGGATCGCGTCCGGCGACTGTGCGATCGCCTGCTCGGTCACCGACCCGACGATCTTCTCGTTGGTCGTCACGAGGTCGTCTCGGCTCATGCCCGGCTTGCGCGGCACCCCGGCGGTGACGACGACGACCGTCGATCCCGCCGTCTCCTCGTAGCCGTTCGACCCGACGACGTTGGCCTCGTAGCCGAGCACCGGGCCTGCCTCGTTGATGTCGAGCGCGATGCCCTGCGGCAGGTTCTCGACGATGTCGACGATGACGACGTCGGCGTAGTCGCGCCGCGCAACCTCCTGCGCAACCGTGCGGCCGACCATCCCGGCGCCGATCACGGTGACCTTCCTACGCAACGCGCGCTCCGAGCTTCTCGATGATCGCGTCGGCGACCTCGCTCGTCCCGACGGACGTCGGGTCGTCGCGCGTCGGCTTCATGTCGTACGTGACGCTCCGGCCCTCGTGGATGACCTCCGCGATCGCCTGCTCGAGGCTGTCCGCGGCTTCGGTCTCGTCGAGGTGTCGGAGCATCAGCATGCCGGACAGGAGCTGCGCCATCGGGTTGACCCTGTTCTGGCCGGCGTACTTCGGAGCGGAGCCGTGCGTCGGCTCGAAGATGGCGATTCCTTCGCCGAAGTTGGCGCCGGGGGCAAGGCCGAGGCCGCCGATCATCCCGGCGCAGAGATCGGAGAGGACGTCGCCGTACAGGTTCGGCAGCACGAGGACGTCGTACTCCTCCGGACGCTGCACGAGCTGCATGCACATGTTGTCGACGATGCGGTCGTCGAACTCGATGTCGCCGTTCTCCGCCGCGACCTCGCGCGCGACATGCAGGTACAGCCCGTCCGAGAACTTCATGATGTTCGCCTTGTGCACGGCGGTCACCTTCTGACGGCCGTTGCGGCGGGCGTAGTCGAACGCGAACTGGACGATGCGGCGCGTCCCGGTGATCGAGATCGGCTTGATCGAGATCCCGGCGTCGTCGTGGGCGAGCTTCCCGCCCTTCGACTTGATCCAGGCGATCAGCTCCTCCGCTTCCGGCGATCCCTGCTCGTACTCGATGCCGACGTACAGGTCCTCCGTGTTCTCGCGGACGACGATCAGGTCGACGTCCTCGAAGCGCGTGCGCACGCCCGGATACGTCTTGCAGGGGCGCACCTGCGCGTAGAGGTCGAGGCTCTTGCGGAGCGCGACGTTGACGGAGCGAAAGCCGCCGCCCACAGGCGTCGTGATCGGCCCTTTGAGCGCGACGCCGCTGTCGCGGACGGCCTCGAGCACCTCGTCGGGTAGCGGGTTCCCGCCGTATTTGTCCATCACGTCGGCGCCCGCCTCGCGGACGTCCCAGTCGAAGTCGACGCCCGTCGCCTCGAGGACGCGGCGCGTTGCCTCTGTCAGCTCGGGGCCGGTGCCGTCGCCGGGGATGAGCGTCACGCGATGGGCCACGGCGGCGCATGGTACTGACAGCGGCGTCGCTCGCGACGCCTGATCAGGGTCGCGCGCCTCCGAGGCAAGCGGCCGTCTCGAGCCTGATCTAGCATGCCGCCGCTATGACCCTCACCGAGGCTGCGGCGCAGGCCGACGAGCTTGCGCAGTCGGGCTCCGAGCGCGAGCTGGCGACGCTGCGCCAGCAATGGGACGAGGAGGTCGAGGCGGCCGCCCGCAGCGGCGACTATCGCGAGCGCGCCGTCGCCTACCGGGCGATCGGCCAGTTCCGCTTCCGGCAGAAGCTCGAGCTGTTGCGGCGCGGGCTGGAGGACGAGAGCCCCGCGGTGCGCGGCTCGGCGCTCGTCTCCGTCCAGCAGCTCTCGCGGGACGCGCCGGGGCTCGTCAACTCGATGCGGCCGCTGCTGCACGACCTCGCCTCGAGCGACCCGAATCAGGCGGTGCGCCGGCTCGCGATCGTGTGCCTGCGCAACGGCTCGCCGCAGCGCGAGACGATCGTCCTGCTCAACGGCCTGGCGGAAGACGACGAGCAGGAGCCGGCGTTGCGGCAGGCTGCGCGTGCCGTCGCTTCGGACTTGAGAAAGCGGGCGGCCTCGAAGCCCTAGGAGCCCGCGCAGCGAGTGCAGACGCGTGCCTCGATCACGCGTCCGCAGCTCGGGCAGTGCCGTCCCGTCCTCCGCCACTCGAGCATGCTCTTCTGGATGCCGGCGACCACCATCAGGTAGCCGACGCTGGAGGTGAGGAGGGCGAGGATGATGATGTGGAGGTTGTTCATCGTCACGTCGTCTTGCGCCGTCCGTGCGGGTGCGCCTGGAAGTACAACTCCCGACGACGCCGATCGGATACGTGGGTGTACAGCTCGGTCGTCGCGAGGTCCGCGTGGCCGAGCATCTCCTGCACCGAGCGCAGGTCGGCGCCACCTTCGAGCAGGTGTGTGGCGAACGAGTGCCGCAGCAGATGCGGATGGACGCGCTCCGGCTCCAGCCCGGCCTTCGCGGCGAGCCGGCGCAGGATCAGGAACGCGCCGGCGCGCGTGAGGCCGCCGCCCTTCGCGTTCAGGAACAGCTCCGGCCGGTGCCGCGCGTCGAGGAACGGCCGGCCGCGGGACAGGTAGCGGCGCAGCGCCTGCACCGCCTGGCGGCCGACCGGCACGACCCGCTCCTTGGAGCCTTTGCCGATGCAGCGGACGAGCCGGCCCTCGAGGTCGACGCTCGACTTGTCGAGCCCGACCGCCTCGCTGACGCGCAGGCCCGCGCCGTAGAGCAGCTCGACGAGCGCGCGGTCGCGGAGGTCGCGAGGCGTCGTGCCCGCTGCCGCCTCGACCAGGCGCTCCGCCTCTGCCGGCGACAGCGTGCGCGGCAGGGTGCGACGGCGGCGCGGGAGGTCCAGCTCGGCGGCCGGGTTGTCGGCGCGCGCGCCGAGCAGCATCTGGTGCCGGAAGAAGGAGCGGATCGCGGCGACGCGGCGGGCGATCGTCGCCGGCGAGCGGCCGGCCGCGCGCAGCTCCGCGAGGTAGCGCTCGAGCTGCTCGGTCGTGATCTTGCCGATCGGCTCGCCGAACCATTCCCCGAGCGCCGCGAGGTCGCGCCGATACGCCTCGACCGTCTTCGGCGCGCGGCGGGTCGCGAGCAGCGCGAGAAAGCCTTCGACCTCGGGATCGACCACCCGTGACCTTTCGCGTCAGAAGGCGCGCGTCCTACAAGGGGTCTGACCCCGACAGGGGTCTGACCCCAGCAGTTCGAAGTGATCCCGCGTCAGCTACGCGGGTGCGCGCGGTCGTAGACGCGCCGCAAGCGGCGGCCGTCCACGTGGCTGTACAGCTGCGTCGTCGAGAGCGAGCTGTGGCCGAGCAGCTCCTGGATCGTGCGCAGGTCGGCGCCGCCTTCGAGCAGGTGGGTGGCGAACGCGTGCCGCAGACGGTGCGGGTGCGCGAAGACGCGGCGCAGCGTCGAGGTGTCGAGCCGCTTCCCGCGGGCCGAGACGAACACGGCGTTCTCGGCGCCGCGCACGAGCTTCGGCCGCGTCTCGTGCAGGTAGCGCGCGAGCAGGTATGCCGCTTCCTCGCCGAGCGGGACGATCCGCTCCTTGCCGCCCTTGCCGCGGACGTGCAGCTGCTCGCGGTCGAAGTCGACGTCCGCGAGGTCGAGCCCGACGGCCTCCGACGAGCGCAGGCCGGCGGAATAGACGAGCTCGACGAGCGCCCGGTTCCGAACTGCCAGCGGTCCGTCGCCGGCGAGCGACTCGAGCGCCGCCTCGACCTCTGCCGGTTTCGGGGTGTCGGGTAGGCGGCGCCGGCGGCGCGGCGCCAGCGCCGCGTCCGGAACGTTGGTCGGCCCCAGCGTGAAGCGAAGGAAGCTCCTGACGGCGGCGATCTTCCGGGCGATCGTCGCCGGCGCGAGCTTGCGCGGTCGTGCGCGTCCGAGCTCGGTGACGTACTGCATCAAGACGCGCACATCGATATCGGCGAGCGTGAGCCTGCGGTCGTCGAGCCACCGGCCGAACTCCTCGACGTCGCCGCGGTACGAGCGCCGCGTCGCCTCGCCGAGCCGCGGCGAGTCGAGAAAGCGATCGATTTCGGCTTGCGCCCGCACGCCCACCACTTCGCGCCGCGGATAGCATCGCCTTCCCATGAACGACAGCCTCGAGCGCTACGCCGACCTGATCGTCAACTTCGGGGTCAACGTCCACCCCGGCCAGATCCTCGACCTCGGCAGCGGGCTCGGGAAGGAGGAGCTGACGCGCGCGATCGCGGCCAGCGCCTACAAGCGCGGCGCGAAGTTCGTCGACGTCAACTACTGGGACCCATGGCTGAAGCGCGCGCGCGTGCAGTACGCGGCCGACGACGTGCTCGACTTCGTGCCGTCGTGGTACGCCGACCGAACGCTGCAGCTCGGCGAGGAGCGCGCCGCGACGATCCTGCTCAGCGGCCCGCTCGCGCCGCACCTCTACGACGACCTCGACCCGGCGCGGCTGGGACGGGACGTGTTCCCGCGCATCAAGGAGTGGACGAAGGTCATCAACGAGCGCACCGTCAACTGGTGCATCGCGCCGGGGCCGTCGGACAAGTGGGCCGGGCTCGTCCATCCGCAGCTCGAGCCCGCGGAGGCGCTCGAGAAGCTGTGGGAGCAGGTGCTCCACGTCTGCCGCATGGACGAGGCCGACCCGGAAGCCGCGTGGCGCGAGCGCAGCGATGCGCTGAAGGGCGTGGCCGAGCGCCTGACGGAGCGCCACTTCGACGCGATCCACCTGCAGGGCGGCGGCACCGACGTGACGATCGGCCTGCTGCCGACGTCGAGGTGGGTGGGAGGCGGCGAGGAGACCGTCGACGGCATCCAGCACATGGCCAACCTGCCGACGGAGGAGGTCTTCACGACGCCCGACCCGGAGCGTGCCGACGGCATCGTGCGTGCGACCAAGCCGCTGTTCAGCCAGGGCCGCATCATCACGGGGCTGACCGTCCGCTTCGAGGGCGGCCGCGCCGTGCAGATCGACGCCGACTCGGGCGCGGAAACGCTGCGGGCCCTCGCCGAGCAGGACGAGGGCGGGAGTAGGCTCGGCGAGCTCGCGCTCGTCGACCGCGAGGGGCGCATCGGCCCGCTCGACACGGTCTTCTACGACACGCTGCTCGACGAGAACGCCGCCAGCCACGTCGCGCTCGGCTCGGCGTACGAGGCGGCGGTCGCGCCCGAGGAGTTCGACCGCATCAACCGCTCCTCCGTCCACATCGACTTCATGATCGGCTCCGCCGACGTCGACGTGACCGGCATCACGCGCGACGGCGAGCGCGTGCCGGTTCTGCGCCAGTCGGTCTGGCAGATCTGAGCACCGCGCCGCCCGAGCGAGGTCTGCGGCTACCTCGCCCAGGCGGGCGCGATCTGGACTGCGGGACATTCACTGCGCTCCGGGCCAAAGGGGAGGACGGCCCGGGCGAGCGGCCCACGCTCCCTACATCGGGTTAGGCCTCGCGGCCCCTGAGTCCCTCGTTCGAGGGACTCAGGAACTAGGTCCGCCGCTTCGCGGTGAACGCGCGCGGGCGGAGCCCGCGCGCTCTAGTGGTGCTTGGCGGCTGTTTCCTTCCGTGCGGCGCGCGCAGGCTGCGCGTGCGCGCGCCGCATCAGTTCGCCTGCGCGTAAGCCTGCGGCTTACGCTCCGGCCTTGACGGGGTCTGACCCGCCAGGGGTCTGACCCCGGCCTTTCGCCTACCGAACGGCTGCGACGATGTCTTCCGAGAGGCTCGGGAAAGCCTCCAAGAACTCCGAGCGCTCGCGCTTGAGCCGCTCGACGTGCGCCTCGTACTCGGCAACGCGGCCGGTTCGTGCGTAGAGCTTGCGCGGCTGCAGCACCTCCTCGTCGTCGATGCCCGGGACCGACGACGCGACGAAGTAGCCGAAGTCGGGATCGCGCTCCCACTCGATCGTGCCTTCGGCGATGCCTTTGACGATCGCGGACGAGTGCTTGATGCGCACCTTCTTCGAGCGCTCCTCCTCGTCGCCGCCGCCGACGCGGCCGGTGTTCAGGATGAACACCTCGAGCGGGTGCACCTCGAGCAGCTCGAGGAAGCGGTTGCCCTGCAGGTCGTGCGGCATCGGGAAGAACGGGTTCGTTCCGGGCACGCGGAGCGCCTTGCCGATCTCGTCCACGCCGCCGGCCGCCGTTCCCTTCGTCTCGCCGAGCATGAAGAAGGCCGCTGCCTGCGGTCCCTCGAGCTTCGCGACTGCGGGAATGACGTTGTCGTTCTTGTTCAGGACGAGCAGGAAGTCGGCGCCGTCGATCTCTCGGTCGGCCGCAGACTCGATCACGTCGAACGAGAACGTCGCCCGGCCGTTCTGCGTGTAGCTCTCGTCGTAGAAGTCGACCTCGTCGCCGTGCTGCGACACGTTCTCGAGGTAGGAGTCCGGCTGCGTGACCGCGCCGTAGACCGTCGGCTCGTCCTGCGGGTTCAGCCCATAGGTCTTCGCGAAGCAGCCGTTCTCGGTGACGTAGATGCGGCCGTCGGACATCCACGCGACGAAGTCGTCCTGCACCGGCAGCGAGCCGTTCTGGCGCGTGAACGTCGTCGTCGTCTTCCCCGTGCCGGAGAGACCGACGGTGAGGCAGACCTTGTCGCCGGTCGCGGTCGGGATGATCTTGCAGCCGGCGTGCAGCGGCAGCCCGCCGCGGTCGTAGACGAGCTTGTTCCACATCCGCAGCCCGCCCTTCTTCGACTCGCCGAAGTAGTCGGAGTTGAAGACGCGCGTGACGCCCTGCTCGAGGTCGACCATGATCAGCCGGTCGTCCGGGAAGCCCTCGGCCTTCAGGTTCGGCGTGTAGACGACGGTCAGCTCCGGCTCGAAGTCGTCTTCCGGCGGTCCGAAATAGAGCTCCTGCTGCATCCCCGCGATGTTCGCGTTCGCAGCCTCGACGAAGAGGCGCGCCGGCGTGCGGAACTCGGGGTCGTTGCCGATGTAGCCGTCGATCTGGACCATCTCCTGGTCCGCGATGTACGCGTCCTGGAGCTCGGCCCACTTCGCGCCTTCGTCGGTCGGGATCGACTGGTTCTGACCGTCAGGCTCGTCGGTGACCAGGTAGGTCGAGCCCTTCGAGCGTGCCAGCACCTTCGTCTGCACGTTGAGGTTGCCGTACTTCGTCGGGCGCGCGGTGCGCATCTTCGCGGCGAGCTCCTTGACCTCCTCAGGGCTGGGATTCGCGATGACGCGCTTTGCCTGCGGAAGCCGGAACAGCATTTTCGCCACGTTGGAACGCTCCTCTCGCTCGCCGGGACGGCCGGATTCTACCCGCGCGACGCGTAACGAAGCCCATCCCGATGCCGTTTCGATAGCTTGCTCTGTAGTGGAAGCCAAGCACGACGTTCTCATCGTCGGTGCGGGCTGCGCGGGCATGCGCGCGGCCATCGAGGCGTTCGATGCCGGCGCCGACGTCGCGCTTCTCTCCAAGATCCATCCCGTCCGGAGCCACTCCGGGGCCGCCGAGGGCGGGATCAACGCGGCGCTCGGGAACGCCTCCGAGGACAACCCGGAGATCCACGCCTTCGACACGGTCAAGGGGTCGGACTACCTCGGTGACCAGGACGCGATCGAGATCCTGTGCGACGAGGCGCCCGGCGACGTCTACCAGCTCGAGAACTGGGGGGCCGTGTTCTCGCGGACCGAGGACGGCCGGATCGCGCAGCGTCCCTTCGGCGCGGCCGGCGCGCCCCGCACGGCGTACGCCGCCGACATCACGGGCCACGTGCTCGTCCACGTCCTCTACGAGCAGGTGATGAAGCGGGAGATCCCGGCGTACGAGGAGTACTTCGCCTGGAAGCTCGTCATGAACGACGGCCGCTGCCAGGGTGTGATCGCGTGGGACCTGCTCAACGGCGGGCTCAAGTCGATCGGCGCCAAGACCGTCATCCTCGCGACCGGCGGCGCCGGACGCCTCTACGTCGGCACGACGAACGCATACTCGTGCACCGGCGACGGCATGGCGCTGGCGCTGCAGGTCGGCGTGCCGTTGAAGGACATGGAGATGATGCAGTTCCACCCGACGACGCTCGCGCCGACGGGGGTGCTGATCACGGAGGGCTGCCGCGGCGAGGGCGCCTACCTCCTCAACTCGGAGAACGATCGCTTCCTGAAGCGCTACGCGCCGAACGCGATGGAGCTCGCGTCGCGCGACGTGATCTCACGCGCGGAGCAGACCGAGATCGACGAGGGCCGCGGCGTCGACGGCAACGTCCTGCTCGACCTGCGCCACCTCGGCGCCGACCGCATCCTCGAGCGGCTGCACGGCACGCGTGAGCTGTCGATGACGTTCGCGGGCGTCGACCCGATCTACGAGCCGATCCCGGTGCGCCCGGGCTCCCACTACCACATGGGCGGTGTCGACACCGATGTCTGGGGACGCACGAACATCGAGGGCCTGTACGCCGCGGGTGAGTGCGCGTGCGTGTCCGTCCACGGCGCGAACCGTCTCGGCGGCAACGCGCTGATGGAGACGATCACCTACGGCAAGCGAACCGGCCGGCACGCTGCCGAGTGGGCGCTCGCCAACACGACGGTCGAGGTGCCGCCGTCCACCGAAGCCGATGCGGAGCGCGAGCTGAAGGAGCTGCTCGACCGCGCGCAGGGCGAGCGGCCGTGGAAGATCCGCGACGAGCTCGCGCAGACGATGCACGAGAACTTCGGCGTCTTCCGGCGCGAGGACCAGATGGAGCAGCAGGGGGAGATCGTCCGCGGGCTGCGCGAGCGCTACGAACGAGTCGTCGTCGAGGACAAGGGGCACGTCTTCAACAACGACCTGACGCAGGCGCTCGAGCTCGGCTTCCTGCTCGAGCTCGCGCAGTGCATGGTCGTCGCCGGTCTCGCCCGCAAGGAGAGCCGCGGCGCGCACGCGCGTCCCTACGACTTCCCCGACCGCGATGATGAGAACTACATGAGGCACACGCTCGTCTCCCTCGACGCCGACGGACGGCCCGAGCTGGAGTGGCGCGACGTCACGGTCACGAAGTGGCAGCCGCAGGAACGGACGTACTAGTGCGGCGCGCGCTCGCCCTGCTCCTGGTCGTCCTCCCGCTCGCAGCGTGCGGCGGAACCGCGAACCTGGCGTCGCTCGACCCGCTCCAGCAGGCCGCGGACAAGACGACGAACGTCGCCGGCGCGCACTTCCAGCTCTCCGCGCGCATCGCCGCGCTCGGCCAGAGCATGCCGGTCAGTGGCACGGGCGAGATCGCCGACCACGGCCGGAAGCTGCACATGCGTCTCTCCGTGCCGAACGCGTCTGCGCCGCTTGAGGCCGTCGCCGCCGACGGGTCGTTCTACGTGCGCGGCGGCCCCGTCGACATGTTCGCGAACGGCAAGTGGCTTCGCGTCAAGGCCGACGACCGAAGCTTCGACCTCGGCCAGGCTGATCCGGCGAAGCTGCTCGAGTACCTCCGGTCGTCGGCGGCGGTCGAGCAGCGCGGACAGGCGACCGTCAGGGGTGTGCAGACGACCCACTACGTCGCTCGCGTCCGCGTCGGCACGAACCGGGTGCCGCTCGACGTCTGGGTCGACGGCCAGGGGCTCGTCAGGCGCCTGAGCGTGAACTGGCAGAACGCGAACGCGTCCGTCGACCTGTTCGACTTCGGCGACGTGAACGTCGCCGTGCCGGCAGCTTCGGACACGGTTGATCTCTCGAACATGCTTGGAGGCGGATGAGCACCAACGTTGCGCCGGCGCCCGGCTCGACCACGATCGAGCTCGCGCTGAAGATCTGGCGGTACGACGCCGAGACGGGCGAGAAAGAGCTGAAGCGCTACGAGGTCGAGGCGCCCGACTGGGTGACGCTGCTCGACGTCCTCGACATCATCAAGGACCAGCAGGACGGGTCGCTCGCGTACCGCAAGAGCTGCCGCATGATGATCTGCGGCTCGTGCGGCATGCGCATGGACGGCGCGGCCGTGCTCGCGTGCAAGACGCGCATGTACGACATCGCGAAGGCCGGTCACGAGCCCGTCATCTCGCCGATGGGGAACCTGCCGGTCGTCAAGGACCTCGTCGTCGACATGGATCCGTTCTGGGGGAAGATCCGGTCGGTCAAGCCGTGGCTCGACCCCGGCTACGACGAGGTCGCCGAGAAGGAACGAATCGTCTCGCAGCAGCAGATGAACGTCATCCACAAGGAAGCGCTCTGCATCATGTGCGGCTGCTGCGTCTCCGAGTGCAACTCGATGGAGTCCGATCCGGAGTTCCTCGGGCCGGCGGCGCTCGCGAAGGGGATGCGCTTCGTCGGCGACGCGCGCGATCACGCCGACGTCGAGCGGCTCAACTCGTACAACCAGGAGCACGGGATCTGGGACTGCACGCGCTGCTACTTCTGCAACGAGCGCTGCCCGAAGGGCGTCGACCCGCGTGATGCGATCGCGAAGCTCGGCGCCGAGTCGATCAAGCAGGGCGTCGACCACGACATGGGCGCCAAGCACGCGAAGTGGTTCGTCCGCTCGGCGCTGACGACGGGCTGGCTGCGCGAGACCGAGCTCGTGCCGAAGACGCAGGGGATCGTGTCGGCGATCAAGCAGACGAAGTTCGCGCTCGGTCTCGCGAAGAAGGGCAAGGTCCCGCCGCCGTTCCCGCCGCACGTCGCCAAGGACGTCGGCGAGTCGCGGGCGCTCTACAACCTCGTGAAGGAGCAGGGCCGCGACGGCGCGCTCGGGATCGTCCAGGGCGAGCATGCGCTCGGCCGCATCGAGTTCACCGAGGAGGCGGGCGCGCGCGAGAACGCGCCGGAGATCCAACCCGGCGTGGAGCCGCCGCACGCAGAGGGATGAGGCGCGTCGCGTACTACAAGGGGTGCCTCGCCTCGCTGTCCGCGAAGGAGCTGGACTCGTCGACGCAGGCGCTGGCGCCGAAGGTCGGGCTGGAGCTCGTCGAGCTCGAGTCGGTCACGTGCTGCGGCGCCGGCGACATCCACGAGGCCGAGCCGGACTACTACCTGCATCTGAACTCGCGGATCCTGGCGTACGCCGAGGCGGCCGGGTGCGACACGCTGCTGACGATCTGCAACGTCTGCACGCTGAACCTGAGGCAGGCCAACTGGCAGCTGAAGAACGACGACGCGCTGCGGCAGCGGGTCAGCGACAACCTGGAGCGCGTCGGCGTGCCGCCGTACAGCGGCGGCGTCGAGGTGCGGCACCTGCTCTGGGAGATCGCCGACGGCGAGGGCTTCGAGCTGCTCAAGCAGGCGGCGCACAAGGGCCTGAAGGGCCTGAAGGTGGCGCCGTTCTACGGCTGCCAGATCCTGCGCCCGTCGAAGATCCTCGGCTTCGAGAATCCCGACCGGCCGTGGTCGCTCGAGCGGATCATCGAGGCGTGCGGCGGCGAGGCGATCGACTACCCGGCGAAGGTCAAGTGCTGCGGCTTTCCGATCATCCAGGCCCGCGAGGAAACGGCCCTCGCCGAGCTGATCCAGCCGATCGAGCAGGCGAAGGAGGCCGGGGCGGACGCCTTGGTGACGCCGTGCCCGCTGTGCCACCTCTCGCTGGACGCCTGGCAGTCGAAGCTGAAGGCGGCGACCGGCAAGGACTACCAGATGCCGATCCTGCACCTGTCGCAACTCGTGGGCGTCGCAGCCGGGCTGGCGGACTCGGAGCTGAAGTTCAAGCGGCACGTGGTGTCG
The DNA here is from genome assembly GCA_963833655.1 of uncultured Actinomycetes bacterium. Taxonomy (GTDB): domain Bacteria; phylum Actinomycetota; class Thermoleophilia; order Gaiellales; family Gaiellaceae; genus 3-1-20CM-4-69-9. The sequence continues at coordinate 224,295 of CAWHYL010000003.1, forward strand.
GTCGAGCCCGTGCTCGAGAAGCTCGAAGTCTGAAGCGCATCGGCGCGTTTGCCGGTGCCGTCGCGGGCGCCGGGCTCGGCTGGGGCTGGTTCGAGGCGGGCTGGGTGCGCCTGCGTACGGTGGACGTCTCGCTGCCGCGGCTGCCGGAAGAGCTCGCCGGGCTGCGCGTGGCGCACCTGTCTGACTTCCACCTAGGCCTGCCCTCGCGGGGCACGCGCGCGGTCGAGCGGGCGATCGAGTGGGTGGGAGAGCGCGGCCCCGAGCTCGTCGTCGTCACCGGAGATCTCGTCTCGCGCCCGCGCGGCGAGTCGCCACTGCGCGAGCTGCTCGGCCGGCTCGGTGGCGCGTACGTCGTGCTGGGAAATCACGACGTCGAGCACAGCCGAGACCCGTTTTCGCGGGCTGCGGGACTGACAGATCTGGCCCCGGCACATTTGCTGGTCGACGAGGCGGCCACCCTCGAGCTGCGCGGCAAGCGGGTGCAGCTCGTCGGTGTCGACCCGCGCGCGTACAGGCAGGGGACGTCGAGGCCGTGGGAGCTGGTCGACGACGGTGCAGACCTCCGCATCCTCCTGTGCCACTTCCCGTACGTCCTCGACTTCCTGCCGCCCGGCGCGTTCGACCTCGTGCTTGCCGGCCACATGCACGACGGCCAGATCTCGCTCCCGCTCGGCCGCCGGCGCAAGTACCGCTTCGCGCATCCACGCACGCGCTATGCGGCCGGCCTCTACCGCCGGCCGGCCGCCGTGATGTACGTCTCGCCCGGGCTGGGTACGACGTTCGTCCCGTTCAGGTTCTTCGCCCGCCCCGAGGCGACCGAGCTGGTGTTACAACGGGGCTCGTAGTGGCGACGATCTCGAGCGAGGTGCTGGCGAGCTACGCGGCGGACGCGGCGCGCGACGTCGAAGGCGTGCGCGGGTTCGTCGAGAGCACGCTGCACCGGCACAAGGGCGTGCGCGTGCTCGAGGGGGACGGTGCCGTGCGGCTCGAGCTTCACATCGCTGTGGAGTGGGGGGCGTCGATCCCGGAGGTCGGGCGCGAGCTGCAGCAGCGGGTCTCCGCGTATCTGGCGCGAATGGCGAGCGTCGAGGCGGAAGCGGTCGACGTCGTCGTCGACGAGATCGGGCCTCCGCCGTGACGGGCCCACGCGTCACCGGCCTCACCGGCGTCACGTTGCCGGATGCGCCGCGCGCCTGTCACGACTGCATCTGGTGGCAGACCCGCGAGGGCCGCTCGCTCGACAAGCGCAAATGGATCGAACGGGCCGAGACGGAATGGGGACCCTGGGGAACGGTCTACTACGACGCGGACGGTCGAGTGCTCGGGTCGATGCAGTACGGGCCGGCCGAGCTCTTCCCGCGGGCGGCCGAGCTCCCGGCGGGACCGCCCTCCGACGATGCCGTGCTCGTGACGTGCGCCTATCTCGTCGAGCAGTCGAGCCCGTGGGTGATGCAGTCGCTCTTCCTCGCGGCCATCGGCGACGCGCGCGACCGCGGGGCCAAGGCTCTGGAGACGTTCTCTTATAGGTACAGGGAAGGCGAGTCCCAGTACGAGCGCTTCCAGGTGCACAAGACGATCTTCCCGGCCGACTTCCTCGCCGACTTCGGCTTCCGCGCGGTTCGCAGCGCCGGCTTCGTCGAGCTCGCGCGCCTCGAGTTCGGCGGCCTCGTGCCGGTGGCCGAGGGACGGCGCGAGAGGGTGATCCGGGTGGTCAAGGAGGCGTTTGCGCCCGCGCCGGTGCCTCAGCGCCCCTGAGCCGTCGTCTTAGACCAGCACGGCTTCGACCGCGCGTGGTGCCGCGAACGAGATCGTCCGCCGGAGCCCCTCCTCGAGCTCGACTGTCGGCGACCAGTCGAGTATCTGCTGGGCCCGCGTGATGTCAGGCTGCCGCACACGAGGGTCGTCGACGGGCAGAGCCTCGTAGACGATCTCGCTCCTGGAGCCCGAGATGCGGACGACCGCTTCGGCCAGTTCATTGAGCGTGAACTCGTTCGGATTCCCGATGTTCACAGGAAGGTGCTCACCGGACTCGGCTAGAGCGATGAGGCCCGTGACCAAATCATCCACGTAGCAGAAGCTGCGGGTCTGGCTGCCGTCGCCGAAGACGGTGATCGGCTGGTTCGCCGACGCCTGCTGGATGAAAGTCGGGATTGCGCGTCCGTCGTTCGGGCGCATGCGCGGCCCATACGTGTTGAAGATGCGAACGACGCACGTGTCGACGCCCTGCTGGCGGTGGTAGGCCATCGTCATCGCCTCCGCGTAACGCTTCGCCTCGTCATAGACCCCACGCGGGCCGATCGGGTTCACATTGCCCCAATAGCTTTCCGGCTGGGGATGGATCAGGGGATCGCCGTACACCTCGCTTGTCGACGCGAGCAGGTATCGCGCACGCTTGAATTTCGCGAGCCCCAGGGCGTTGTGCGTTCCGTAGGAACCGACTTTGAGCGTCTGCAAGGGGAGCCGTGCGTAGTCGATCGGACTCGCCGGGCTTGCAAGGTGATAGACGAAGTCGACCGGCCCGGCGATCTCCAGGTGCTGCGTCACGTCGTGATTCAGGAATGTGAACCCGTCGCCCCCGAGATGCTCGACGTTTTGCAGCGATCCCGTCGCAAGATTGTCGACGCAAATCACCCGGTGGCCTTCCGATACGAGTCGTTCGCACAGATGCGAACCGAGGAATCCCGCACCACCGGTAACAACTGAAGTCTTCATTGAAGCCGCTCCGTTTCCGCTGCGGATTTGCCGCATGCGCGCTCGCCGGTCGTGCGCCCCGCGGTCGGCGCTGCTGCGGACGTTTCCGTTGTCCGCCACACTCGCACTGTAGAAACTGACCGTCGTCAGCAGAAGGGCGCGGCGGGTGAAACCCAACGTCGGCGGGGGCATCTTGGCGTGGGCCTAACCACGTGCGTCAGGCGCTTGCGTCTTCTTTCCCGGGCTAGCCGCCAATCCCGTCTTTCGTCCAGTGAAGAACTGTGGCGCCGCGGGCACACTCTCAGTGAGAGGTTGCGCATGTCTGCGGCTGAAGAGACATCGGCGTCGGTCGAGGCGATGAGCCAGGTTTTGGCATACCTCGTAAACGAGCGTCAGCAGCTCCGTGCGGACGGCGCGAGGAAGATCGAGCTCGAGGCGAATCGAAAGGCGATCGTCGCGATGCAGTGGCGGCTCAACC
>CAWHYL010000004.1:0-1166478 GCA_963833655.1 uncultured Actinomycetes bacterium
TCGCCGTTATCGCACCCAGGAGGTCGCCGGTTCGAGTCCGGCTAGCTCCATTCACAGAATCCCTGCTAATCAGGTTTTTGTGGGAACCATGCAACGCCGCACCGATTGGTCCATCTACCTACGCGCTACCAAACTTTGGCGCGAATGTGCTGGTAGCACCGACGGTATAACGGCGCACCGACGCCTAGAGGAGCACGCTTGGCCGGATCACTCGAAGACTGAGCGCCGTCGGGTTAGTCGTCCCCGCTGAGTCGGTCGCGGTTGATCAACGTCGTTGGCTCGATGTCCGTGACGCTGGACCTTGGTCGCGGAACTCGGCGGGAACTACCGCTGCACGCTCCGCGCGGCGATGATCCGTGACCGAATCAGGCTCGGGGGGTCGATGCCTGAATCGCACCAGAACATCGCCGGTCGAGTCCCGCCGGGCGCTGGCTCTCGGGAGAGCTCCGCTCAGGCCGAGTCTTCCCTCGAACCAGGGAGTTACGTCCGTCGGCTTTGCTGTCTCGTTTCCCAGGACGGTTTGCTCGAGGGGGCGATGAGGGCGCCCGCGATCGTGACGATTATCGGCTGCTCAGGCGGCCCGGCACCCGTTCGAGGGATTCGGTTCTGCTCCCCCCCGTTGGGGGATTCTGGCCCGTTCGGGGTCCCGTACCGTCCGTCGGTACCTCGACTGCGGCGCCCGCGTACACGTGGGCAAGGAGGATCAGATGGCGGGATACGGGCTATGCGGCAGCCCTTGGCAGAGACGCCTCGTGCGTGTGCTCGGCGCCTGCTCGCTTGTCCTCGCGATGCTCGCGCCCACTGCCGGAGCCGGAAGTTACGACCCGGCCGTCGACCCGAACTCGATGTCGTCGACCGCCCAGTACACCGGTGCGGCCGCTTGGTGGGACGCCGGCTACACCGGGAAGGGGATCGACGTCGCCGTGATCGACTCCGGCGTCTCGCCCGTCCCCGCGCTCGACCACCCGGGGAAGGTGCTGTACGGGCCGGATCTCTCGCTCGAGTCCCAGGCTCCGAACCTTCGCGACTATGACACGTACGGGCACGGCACGTTCATGGCGGGACTGATCGCCGGCCACGACAACGAGTACCGCGGCATGGCGCCGGACGCGCGCATCGTCAGCCTCAAGGTCGCGACCGCCGACGGCGGCGCAGACGTGTCGCAGGTGATCGCCGCGATCGACTGGGTCGTCCAGCACGCACATGACCCGGGCCTCAACATCCGCGTGCTCAACCTCTCGTACGGGACAAACTCCGGTCAGGCGGCCGGCATCGATCCGCTCGCGTATGCGGTCGAGCAGGCGTGGAAGCACGGTATCGTCGTCGTCGCCTCGGCAGGAAACACCGGCTACCAGCGCGGCGGCAAAGCGCCCGGGCTGGCGGATCCCGCGTACAACCCGTTCGTCATCGCCGTTGGTGCTTCGGATTCGATGGAGACGCCTGCGACCAAAGACGACCGCGTCGCCTCCTTCTCCGCGAGCTCTGCGGGTTGCGGCAGTTGCAAGAACCCGGACCTGCTCGCACCCGGCGCGCACCTGCAGGGCCTGCGCGTCGGGAACTCGTGGATCGATGCGCACCATCCGGAGGGTGTGATTGACGACACTTACTTCCGTGGCAGCGGCAGCTCGCAGGCGGCGGCGGTCATGTCCGGGGCGGTCGCGCTGGTGTTGCAGAAGTACCCGACGATGTCGCCGGACCTCGTGAAGCGCTTCTTCGCGACAAAGGCGGTGAAACTCGCGAGCTTCGATAGCCAGGCGCAGGGAGCCGGCGAGCTGAGGCTCGGCGCGATGCTGAACGCAACGCCGCAGTGGTCGTACACAGGACAGAACTTCGCTGCGGCGAACGGGAGCGGCTCGCTCGAGCAGTCGCGCGGCAGCGACCACGTTACACGTGACGGCGTCACCCTCACCGGCGACCAGGACATCTTCGGGATGCCGGTCGACGAAGCTGGGCTCGCACAGGCCGAGGCCAGCTCCAGTAGCTGGTCGGGCAACGACTGGAACGGCAGCACGTGGTCGGCCAGCTCGTGGTCGGCGAGCTCCTGGTCGGGCAGCACGTGGTCCGCGAGCTCATGGTCAGCATCGAGCTGGTCGGGCAGCACCTGGTCGGCGAGCACGTGGTCGGGCAGCTCGTGGTCGGGCAGCTCGTGGTCCGGCCAGTCATGGGCCAGCGCCGGCTGGGGCTAGGAGATACACATGAGGATCTGGGCGCTCGTCGCCGCGATGACGGCCGGTGCGCTCGCGCTCTACGTGACGGCGCTCCACGGGGAAAGCGCCGTCGCTGGGGCGGCCGTCCCGTGGTGGGCGCTCGCGTTGCTCTTCCTGCTGGCCGAGTCGTTCCCGGTGCATCTGCACTTCCGGAGCGAGACGCACACGCTTTCGCTCAGTGAGATCGCCATGGTCGTGGGGTTGTTCTTCGCAACACCGGCCGCGCTCCTACTCGCGGTCCTCGCCGGGAGCGGCGGGGCCTTCGTGCTCGTGCGGCGCCAGCGTCCAGTGAAGTCCGCGTTCAACATCGCGCAGTTTGCGCTGAGCGTCGCCGCGTCCATCGTCGTCTTCCGGACGGTGATCGCGCTCGGCCCGGCGTTCGGCCCGGTGGGCTGGGCCGCGGCGGGCGTCGCAGCGGCCACGTTCGGGTTGCTGAGCGTCACGGTCGTGACGCTGGCGATCTCGCTCGCCACCGGGAGCCCACTGCTGAACGAGCTGCCCCGCACGCTCGGTCTCGCGCTCGCGGGCAGCCTCGCGGGCGGAAGCCTTGCAGTCGTCGCGGTCGAGCTCCTGCATGCCGACAGACGGGCGATCTGGCTTCTAGCTGTGCCTGTGGTCTTTTGGGCCGTCGCCTTTCGCGCCTACGGTGCGCAGCGCCGGCGGCACGAGCACCTCGAGTTTCTCTACGACACGATGCGCGCGACGCAGAGCGCCTCGGAGTTCCGGGCTGCGGTGCGTGAGCTTCTCACCGCCGTGCGCGCCATGCTCTCCGCCGACTACGCAGAGATCCTTCTACTTGGCTCAGCGCCCGAGGACGGCGCCCTGCGAACTGTGATTAGCCCGGCGGAGGAACGCCTGATGGAGCACGACGCCGTCAGCGAGCACGCGCTGCTCGCCGTGCGCAAGACCGCGGAGCAGGACCGCAGCATCCTGCTGCCGCGTGGTCGCAGTGCGCATCAGCTCGATCCGTTCCTCGCCGAACGCGGGCTTGACGACGCGTTGTTGACCTCTCTGCGCAGCGAGCGGCTCCCGTTTGCGCTTCTCGTCGTCGGCAACCGCGCCGGGGACGTGTCGACGTTCAATCGGGAGGATCGCAGGCTGTTCGAGACGTTCGCCGGACATGCGGGCGTGCTTCTCGAGAACGACCAGGTCAAGGAGCAGCTCCGTCACCAGGCGTACCACGACGCACTGACTGGGCTCCCGAACCGCACGCTCTTCACCGAGCGCGTCGCGGAGGCGCTCGAGCGGCGTTCCGACAGCTTCGCGGTGCTCTTCGTCGACCTCGACGACTTCAAGACGATCAACGACACACTCGGCCACAGCGCCGGCGACGAGCTGCTCGCCGCCGTCGCTGAGCGCGTCAGGGTGTGCGTGCGGCCGGGAGATCTCGCCGCTCGACTTGGCGGCGATGAGTTCGGGATCTTGCTCGAGGACGCTGCCGGCGAGGCGGCCGAGGAGGTTGCGCTCCGCCTCGTCGCGGCCCTGCAGATGCCGTTCGTGCTCTCGGGCCGCGACATCTCCGTCCACGCCAGCATCGGCATTGCGAACGGACTCTCCGACGCGCGTGACGCGGACGAGATCTTGAGCAACGCCGATCTCGCGATGTACAACGCCAAGGCGTCCGGGAAGAGGCAGTTCTCGGTCTACGAGCCGCACATGCACGCGCGGGTGCGTCGCCGCCACGAGCTCGCGGCTGCGCTCGAGCAGGCGGTCGAGCGCGGCGAGATCATCGTCTCCTACCAGCCGATCGTCGCGCTGTCGTCCGGCCGCATCGTGGCGTTCGAGGCGCTTGCGCGCTGGCAGCACCCGACGCGCGGCATCGTGATGCCGAACAATTTCATCCTGCTGGCCGAGGAGCGCGGGCTGATGATCGACATCGGCCGCGCGGTCCTGCGAGAGGCGTGCACGCGCACGCGGGAATGGCAGGCGCGGCTGCCCAGGCAGGCATCCCCCGGCGTCTCCGTAAACCTCTCACCGAGCGAGCTCCAGCACCCGGAGCTGGTCAAGCACGTAGCGTCCGTTCTTGCGGAGACGGGCTTGGCTCCCGAGTCGCTGATCCTCGAGATCACCGAGACAGGCGCGATGAGTGACCCGGCTGCGACGATCGTGACGTTGCAGGAGCTACGGCGACTTGGAGTCCGCCTCGCGCTGGATGACTTCGGCACAGGCTATTCCTCGCTCAGCCACCTGCGCGACTTCCCGCTCGACATCCTCAAGGTCGCGAAGGCGTTCGTCGACCGGCTCGACGACGGGCCGGAGGACGTGACGTTCATCGACGCGATCCTGCGGCTCGCGGGGACACTGCAGCTATCGGTGGTCGCGGAAGGGATCGAGCACGCCGACCAGGCCAACCTTCTGCGGCGCCTGGAGTGCTCGTTCGGGCAGGGCTACTATTTCGCGCGGCCGCTCGACGCTGCCGACGCCGAGCGCCGTCTTGCCGAGGCCCCGGCGCACATCCGCGCCGCCTAGCCGATCCCTTCACCCGCAGCTCTTCCAGCGCACGCTCGGACTTCTCAAGCCTGTCGAGGCCCTGCGCCTGCAGAACCCCGGCGTCTTAGTGAACTGGATGTCGCGAGGCAAGAAGCACAGCGGCGCATGCGGAGCCCTAAAAGGGAGTGGTGGTTCCCGCCTGATCCGGCTCTAGGTGTGGGTTGGCGGCGCGCGCGGGGGGCACCGAGGGGCTTCGATGCTGGATGATGCCGTGACGTACCAGAACAACGCTGGCTCGATCTCGTGACGGCGCCGATAGACACAGCCTCGCGTGGGCGAGAGTGTTTACGTCTGAGGGTCCACCCGCCGGATGCCGCTCACCCCGTCTACTTATCCGTCTACCAAACTGAGAGAACCTGACCGAACTGGCACGACCTGAAACGGCTTGAGCAAGCCCGACCGGCCGCACCAGACCGCGTCGGGCCGTTATCGCACCCAGGAGGTCGCCGGTTCGAGTCCGGCTAGCTCCATCGAAGAAAGTCCGCAAATCGGGGGACATGCGACGCTGACGCTGCAAGACTTAGATCTTTTGTCTGGCGCGCGCGAGTATCAAAACGCCGCATAAAGTGCGGTGCGCATGGAGCGGTACGTCGTGACAACGCGGTTGAGGCCGGGCGCGACACGGGCCGCAGAAGAGCTACTTTCGCAGGGGCCACCGTTCGATCCAGCCGACGCTGGACTGTCGGCTCATGCCGCCTATCTCACCGATGACCGGGTCTTCCTAGTTTTCGAAGGCGAGGCGGCCCACGCGAAGGCGCTCGACCTGGCGAAGCGGCATGTCGTCGAGGTAAGCCAGTGGCAGGATCTTGTCTGGGAGCTTCCCTCGGTTGTCGCCGACGTACCGCCGGCCGCCCGCTGTCTCTATCGCTGGCCGGACTCGGGCTCGTTCGTCACTCGCTGAGCTCCAGAAGTCGCCGCTCGATCCGGTCGCGAGCCTCGGGGTCGTCCATTCGCGTCGCTAGCGTCGCCGCCTGGGACCAAAGCTTCGCCGCCTGAGTGCGAGCATTCACCGACGCCGCTTCGTTAGCCGCGCGTTCGAGATACCCGAGCGCGCGATCGAGGTCACCGCCGCGCGCCCAGTAGAACGCGAGTTGCTCGAGGTGGTCGTCAAGGGAGTCGCTCAAGGCCTCCTCGTAGGCCGCGGCGACCCGGCGGTAAAGCTCACGTCGACGCGCGCGCGTCAGTGTCGACAGGGCGGCCTCCTGCAGGAGGCCGTGCGTAAATGAGTACTCGCGGTTCGGAAGACTCCGGCTTTCGCTGATGAGGTTCGCGCGCAAGAGTTGGACGAGATTCCGTTCGACGTCCGTGACGCCTGAAACTCGAGCGAGAGTGGTGGCAGTGAACGTACGGCCCAGAATCGCTCCAATCTGAGCGACTCGCCTTGCGTCGCGCGAAAGCGCCGAGATACGCGCGATCAGGAGGCTCTCGAGAGCCGTCGGAAGCTGTGCCGCGGGGATCGTCAGCGCCCAGGTGCGACGGGGAGCCAGTCCGCCGCTCTCGAGCAGCGAGCGCAAGAGGTGCTCGAGGTACAAGGGATTGCCCTCGGCAAGCGCGATGACTTCAGACTCTGCGTCGGGTGAAAGCTCACCTGGTGTGAGCTGCGACAACAGCTCGGCGGATTCGGCGTCGTTAAGCGGCCCGAGGGTCACCTCGAAGGCGCGGCCCGGCCGCTCGCGTCGCACACGCTCCCGGAAATCCCGATCTCTTGCCTCGGGTGTTGCGCGGCTGGTCGCCGCCAACATCAGCGGTGTGTCGGAGACCAAGCCGACTAGGCGTTCGAGCACATCGAGCGTCCCATGGTCGGCCCAGTGGATGTCGTGGATCGCGAGCACCACCGGCGGGCCCTCGCGGCAGACGCTGGCAATCCATGTCGCATAGGCGTGGCCGAGCTCCGCACCGAACTGATCCGACGAGCTGCTCGACTCAGCGTCAGGCGACAGCAGCGTCGCCAGGTACGGAAGAGCGTCGGGCTCGAGGCCGAGACGTTCGAGCGTCGCCGACCGGCGACCGACATCGTCGGCGCCTACCCATCCGCGAAGCGCCTCGGCGAGTGGGTTGTAGAGGGGCTGGCCCCCGTACGAGGCACACCGGCCGTCGAGCCAGGTGACGTCGTTCCCGAGCTGTTCACGAAGCCACTCGAGCAGCCTCGTCTTTCCGATCCCAGCGTCGCCGTTGAGGAAGAGCATCTGACCGTTGCCGCTACGGAGTCCTTCGGCCGCCGATCGCAACAGCGCCTGTTCGTGCTCTCTGCCGACCAGTCTGCCCAGGTCGCGTTTCGGGCGCGCTTTGCGAGCGCCTAGCAGTCGCCACGCCTCGACGGGTATCTCTCTCCCGCGGACAGTGATGCGGCCGAGCGGCGCAAGCAAGAACCGGCCGTTTAGCTTGCGAGCCGTCGCGCCTCCAATCACGATCGTCCCGGCCTCGGCGCTGCCCTGGAGGCGCGCCGCGACATTCATTGTGTCCCCTAGCGCTACGGGATGACGTTCGGCGATACCGACGACGCCGATCGCGACCTGCCCACTGTTGACGCCGACGCGAACCTTGAGGTCGGCCAGCTTCGACGTCTCTCGGATCTCGTCCGCGTATTCGTCGATGGCGTCGAGCACGCTCAGGGCTGCGCTCGCTGCTCGGTCGGCATCGTCCTCGGTGGCCGAGGGAAAACCGAAGAACGCCGCGATTCCATCGCCCATGTAGGCGTCGATCACGCCTCCGAACTGCTCGACGGCGCGGCACATGCGGTCCACGCACCCGCCAATCAACGCGGCGTAGTCTCCGGGGTCCAGCCGCTCTGCCAGCGGCGTGGATCCGACCACGTCCGCGAAGAGGACGCTGACAGGCCTCAACTCGTCTTCCGCTTCGACCGGTGTAGGCGATGCCCGTGCGACCGGCGTGTGCGCCGGGCCGCCAGCGACGAGCACTTCGATGTGTGTCTTGCCGATCTTGACCACGTCGCCCGGTGTGAGCGCAGTCGGGGCGTTGATGCGCTCTCCGTTGACCCACGTGCCGTTGAGCGAGGACAGGTCGCGGATCTCGATCCCCTCCGCGGTCTGCGTGATCACGGCATGCGTACGCGAGATCTCGGGGTCGTCGATGACCAGTCCCGCATCCTCGACGCGACCGAGCGTCAGTTCCCCTTCGATCGGAATGCGGCGCTCGCCGTCCACTCCATCGGCGATGGACACGATGGCAGCGTCGCGCGCCACGACTCCCTTCACGCGAGAACCTTGCCGATCCGGTGGTGCCAGAACCGCCACCAGCCGTAGAGGCCCGGATGATCACTGCCACCTTCGACGGCGATACCGAGGAGATCCGTGTGCGTGGACTGCTTGAACTTCCGGTGCGTCCAGACCATGACGACGTTGTTGCCCTGGAAGTAGCAGAAGCGGGAGCCGCCCGGTTTCGGTGCCGCGCCGGGGGCAGAAGGGTTGTGGAGCCAGGTTCCCTCGCCGCCCCAGCTGAGGCCAGTACAGCGCCCGAAGTTGCGCTTCACTTCGTGGCGACGCCGCTCAGCCTCGTACGCACGCTGGACGGCCGCGCCGCTGGCGAAGGCCGACAGCTCGAGGCGGTCCGGACTGAAAGTCGTCGCGCCCTTGCGCTGAAGGCAGACAGCTGACTCGACCGCGCCGGGGCGCGGCGACATCGTCTTGCACGTCTCCCATACCGGAGCGGGGACGAGCGCCGAGAGAGGATGGATGACAGGCCTCTTGACCGCTGCGGCCGGCGTACCAGCTTGATCGTTTCGCGTCAGGAAGTAGACGACGGCCCCCGATGCCGAGGCGGCAACGAGAACGAGCACCAACATCATGAGCAGAAGCTTCATCGGCGTCAGCTGGAAGGCGTGCGACGACGTTTCGCTTTGTCGAGCCGGAGGCTCCGCGGCCGCTGCGCCGGCGCCGTCTTGCGCGTTGGAATCGGGAGGCCGCGCAATAGGGGGGTCCGTCGAGGCGATGGTCGGCGCCGGCGGACGTGCACTCTCGAGACGGCGCGCCGCTCCGCTCGCCGCGTTGCGTGCGGCATGGACGAGATCTCCGCACGAGTGAAACCGTTCGGCGGGATCCTTCGCGAGCGCCGTCGCGATCACACCGTCGAACGCATGCGGCAATTCCGGACGAACTCGCGTCACCGACGGCGGCGGGTCGACGAGGTGGGCATGCAGCACGGCGTGCTCGGTGCCGTGCGCGAACGGCGGGTTCGCAGTGAGGCACTCGTACAGGACGCAGCCCAACGCGTAGACATCGGTGCGGGCGTCGACCGGCCCTCCCTCGATCTGCTCGGGTGCGGCGTATTCGACAGTTCCGAGGAAATGGCCCGTGGAGGTCAAGCCGCGTGCCGTCGTCTGCTTGGCAACGCCGAAGTCGGTCAGATAGGCGTGGTCGGTGGTCTCCTCGAGGAGGATGTTCCCGGGCTTCACGTCACGATGGACGAGCGAATTGGCGTGCGCCGCGTCGAGCGCGCTGGCCACCTGCTCGATCAGGAAGATCGTCCGGCCGACTCCGAGGATCCCGCGCTTGAGAACCTCTTTGAGATCCGGCCCTTCGACGAAGCGCATCGCGATGTAGAGGAGGCCATCGTCCTCGCCGGCGTCGTAGATCGGGATGATGTTCGGATGATCGATCGCGGCGGCGATTTGCGACTCACGCACGAACCGCTCGCGGAATTGCTCGTCCCACGCCAGCTCTGTCGTCAGCAGCTTGAGGGCGACCTTTCGCCCCAGGCGAACCTGCTCGGCGACGTAGACAACGCTCATGCCGCCGCGACCGAGGACCGACTCGATCCGGAACCCCGCAACCTGCGTGCCGATTCTCGTACGAGAGGCCATCGCGTCGAGTCCGTCCATTATCCGTCCCTCAGCGAAGAAGTCCTAGCCCGCCGACCCGGGTGATGGCGACCCATGTAGTCAGGACGCTGCGCCGGCCAAGCCTCTTCCGCGGGACGATCATCGCCGGCAAGCCGTGACGTTCTACCTACGGTGCTACCAAACTGAGCGAGACTCACGGAACGGAGGCCACCTGAGACCGCTTGAACAAGCGGCATGAGCCCTAACAACCCTCACCGTTGCGTTATCGCACCCAGGAGGTCGCCGGTTCGAGTCCGGCTAGCTCCATAAGGCGATGCCTGCATCTGAGTGTTTTGGCTTGCACACGGGCCAATCGTGCTCAGAGTAAATCGCCGCTCGTCGAGCGAGGAAGCGCCGGACTCAGACGGGGGGTTTTGGAACGGCGCCCGCTCGCTACGGCGATTACGTCCCGGCTCTCGCCAGAGTACGCGCTATGTGTTGAGGGCTGTTGCGGCCTGTTCGAACTGGTCTTCGCGCACGTAGATGAGGTAGCCGAACGTGCCTCGTCCGTCGCTCACGCCGGATGAGGCGAAGATGTCGATGCCTGCCCTGACGAGCTGCTCGTGGACGTTCGCGAGTGCGCCTAACTCGTCGTCACCCTGAACGATGAAGGCGTGGTATGGGCCATCCAGCCGTAGCCCGGCGCTCGTTGCCTGAGCGGTGAGCTTCCGACCATCGGTCGGAACGAGTGTGAACTGTGCCAGGGCCGGCCCGCTCGGCACGGCGGTGAACGCGAGGAGGTCGACTCCGAGTTCGGCGAGTTGGGATAGGAAGCGATAGGCGGCGCCCAACTCGTCGCGCACGTTGGCGTAGTAGTACTCCACGCTCCGAATCGTGAAAGCCACTGTTCCTCGCTATACAGGTTCTTGACGGTGACGCTAGCCGACGAGAGAGCTCAGTGCTCATCCACGCCACACCTGACTTCGGCGCGTGGGGAGTACCTCATCTCCCGCGCTTTCTCAAGGCTGCCAATGCTCGGACCGAGGCAGCTCGCCGAGGCGTACCTTGTTGGTGCGCTCTGGTGGTACTCGGCGAGCGTGCTGTATCCGGCGCGACTCCTGAGGTGGGGCGGCATCAGTGTCGTCGGCGACCCTGTCGGGGAGGAGCCGGTGGGACTGCCGCGTCCGGGTCTCGGGCGGCGCTTCTCCAAGACCTGCCGTGAACCGGTTCTGCTCGACGAGCCCAGTGAGCATGGTCATCTGGTAGAGGAGTTCGACGAGCTGGCCGAGTTCTACGAGTTGCTCGTGAGACCGTTTTCGACGCCGATCTTCGACGAGGCGCTCCTGGTGATCCGGCGCTACCTGGCGCCCGATTCGCGGGTCCTCGACGTCGGCTGTGGCCCCGGCCGCGAGCTCCGGCGCGTGGCCGCGCTCCTTCCGCAGGGCGAAGCGGTCGGGGTCGATCTGGCCGCTGGCATGGTTCACATGGCGCATGCGGCGGCTCGCGAGCTGGCGCTCGACCACTGCGCTTTCTTCCAGGCCGACGTCTGCAACCTGCCCCGTCGTTTCGACGGAGCGTTCGATCTCGTTTACAGCTGCCTCGCCCACCACCACTATCCCGACCCGGCTGCCGCGGCGGCTGGTGTGCTGAGGTGCCTACGGCCAGGCGGCACCTACTGTGTCATCGATCCCGGGCCTGCGTGGTTCAACGCGCTCAGCGCGCCGCTCGGGCGAATCGCCGATCCCGGCTGGATCGGCTGGAAGACCCCGCGGGAGTTCCGGGCGCTTTTCGACGCGGCGGGGTTCACCCGCACATGCTGGATCCCTCTTCTCCCCGGCTTCGGGATCGCCATCGCTCAGAAGCACGCCCACTCGCCGCGATTCAGCCGAGAGTCAAAGCGCGAGGGCCCGCAAGAAGGGCGAGCGAAATGACATCTGCGAAGCACCGCGGAGATGCGACCTCGTGACGCGTTCACACGCGGGCTGGGGCTCCGCCGGGCTTCATGACGGTGCCTTCTCAAAAGCGCGACCCCTCCGGGCCCCCGAGACTCCTACGGCGGCGACGGAGGACGCCGGGATGCGCATGCGCTACCGGCTTCGACCACAATCGAAGCAGCGCGTGGCGCTTTGCGGACTCCACGCGGGCTCATGGGCTGCTGCGGCGTCTCGCAGGAGTCTTTGACCGCTCGTCGGTCTCGTTCGACAGGACGCTCAACGAAGTCCGCGCTCGCGCGGAATGGGAGTCTCGCTCGCGCGAGATCTACTCGGCGTTCTTTCATGTGCGTTAGCGCGGCCGCACACGCCGCGCCGCTTCCGCATTCAGTTCGGCGCCGAGCAGCAAAGCGAGCGAGGTCAGCCACAGCCAGACCAGCGTGACGATCACGGCCGACAACGATCCCCAGGTCTTGTTGTAGCTGTCGAAGGTCGCAGTGAATAAGGCGAAGCCGCCCGAGGAGACGACCCAGAGCACGGTTGCGAGCAGGCCACCGGGAATGAGCTCGCGCCAAGAAGGTCGCTCTACGGGTGCGAGCCAGAGCATCACTGTGATGATCGCGAGCAGCGCGCCGATCAGCAGCGGCCACTCCGCCGCCCACCAGATCCAACCGACGAGCGACTCGTGGTGCGTCGCGCGGCCGAGCCATCCCGACAGCGTCGGTCCGAAGACCAGGAGGCCTGTGACCATGACGAGCGCGAGCAGGAAGCAGAGGACGAGCTTGAATGCGATCCATCGTCGACGCAGGAACGAGCGGGGATCGCGTACGCCGTACGCGGTGGAGATCTCGATCATGAACGCGCTCATCGCGCCTGTCAGCGACCAGAGTGCGAGCAACGTGCCGATGACGATCAACAGCACGCTCGTGTGCGTTCTCGAGTTGATCTGTTTCAGGCTCGAGCCGAACAGGTCGAGCGCCTGCGCCGGAACTGCCCCTTCCAGGCTGGAGAGCAGGCTGTCGATTGCCCCCGCGTCCGTCGTGAGCGTGAAGATGCCCACGGCGACCAAGAGGAGCGAGGGAATCGCGAAGAAGGTCGAGTAGGCGAGCGCCGACGCGAGGAGCGTTACGTGGTTGCCGAGCGCGGACCTGGCAGCAGCAACGCCGATCTCCCACCACTCGCGCATGCGGAGGTCGCGCAGGCGCCCGACAGTCTCGTGCTCCACTCCGGCAAGGGCCTCGCCCTGCATGTCCCGATTGTCGTGGTTCCCCTCAGACGAGGCGGCTGGTCAGCGCGCTTCCTCTTCGGCGGTGCGCTCGGCAGTCGAGATCGCCTCGAGCCGCTCGTCCGGTATGGGCCGGCCGCTTTCGACTGAGAGGCCGTCCGTGCCGGCCGCAAGAGGCGCCTCGGCGCGGTCGACTGCGGCAACGCGATTCTCCTCGGTCGGTTGCGATTTACCCGGTGGCGCCTACATCTTCCGCCACCCACGCAACGGTTGGCCAACGGGGAGGGTGTCTCTAAACTCGACGGTGGTGCGTCCGTTAATCGCATTTTGGGCACTGGTCGCGGCGGTCTTGACCCTTTTCGCCACCGGTTGCGGCAAGAGCTCGGATACCAAGTCGAACGAGGCTTACGCGGACAGCGTCTGCAGCGCCGTTGGCACCTGGAAACAGCAAATCCAGAGCATCGGCACCAGCCTGAGCAGCGGAGGTTTTACGAAGGACTCGATTCAGGCAGCTCTGACGAAGGCTGAGTCCGAGACCAAGACGATGGTGACGCAGATAAAGGCCGTGCCGCCGCCGGATACCTCCGAGGGCAAGGCGGCCAAGCAACAGCTCGACCAGCTCACCACCGACGTGAACAGCACCGTTGAAGCTGCCAAGTCCGCCGGGGCCCAGCTCGAAGGGAACGCCTCCGCTTCGAGCATCGCGACGGCGGTTGCGGCACTCGCACCGCAGCTGAAGAGCCTCGCGCGTGAGGCCAAGTCGGCCTTCGACACACTGAAGACCGCTGGCGGCTCGCTCGGCTCCGCGTTCAAGAACACCGACTCTTGCAAGAACCTGGGTTAGCCGGCGCGCGCAGCCGGTCGTTTCCAGCGCGCAAGTCCACCAGCGAACGCGGTTGCCGCAGAAATGGCGGTTCGTGAAGTGCGCGCCACGGCCGGGTGACGTGCACGGACGTCTTGGTCCTCGAGCAAGCCCGTTCTACCGACCGTGCTACCAAACTGGCAGAACCTCCGAGAACTGGCGGCATCTCAAAAGGCTTGAACAAGTGCGGCAAGCGCGAGCGAATGACCCCACGCCGTTATCCCACCCAGGAGGTCGCCGGTTCGAGTCCGGCTAGCTCCATCAACGATTTTCCTGCAAAGCCGATACGCGAGCCCCGCACGACTTCCTGAACCGCCTCCACGATCTACTTACGCGCTCCCTTAACTCTGGGGGTTCTTGTGCGTAGACGGTGTCCTCCGACTACCACGACCCACAGTGCAGACGCTCCTTCGGTCGAGCACGCGCGGATGCCAAGCGAGGCTGCAGACCGGTTGCGGATGTGCCACCCTTCCGGCTCCCATTTAGGAGAGGGGGAGAGATCGTGAAGAAAGTCCTCTTAGCGCTCGCGGCGCTCGGCGTGCTCACGAGCGCGGGGTCAGCGTCCGCGGCATGGAGCCTCGTCGGGACGAACGCCGTCGCCAGCAGTCCGGTGGCGGGCGGCGGCTATCCCGTCCCGCCGGGCTCGACGAAGCCGCTTCCCGGCACGTGTGGGCCGCAGATGCTGAACTCGAACCACTCGGAGTCGTGGCTCGCCGTGAAGCCCGGCACCGAAGACATCGTCGGCGACTCGAAGTTTTTCATCGGCAAATGGAGCACGTTCTACGACTTCCACCTCGGCTCGTACACCATCCTCAACGGCTCGCCGGTGTCGAACAACCAGGTGCAGGGCTACGAGTGCACCACGGTCGGCACGCAGGACATGCCGCCGAGCTGGACGATGAACACCGACCCGAACGTCGACTGGGACACGCAGGGCCGCGCCTACATGACGACCCTGCCCTTCAACGCGTTCTGGGAGGGTGGCCTGCACCCGAACGGCGAGGTCGACGTGTCGTACTCGGACGACATGGGCGCCCACTGGGTGAAGGGGAACGGCGGCAAGGCGCTCGACTCGACGAACAACCAGACGAGCCTCACGCTGGGCCACGTCGAGGACAAGGAATGGATCGCCGTCAACCACATCTTCGGAAGCGTGAACCAGGACCACGTCTACGCGATGTGGACGACCTTCAACGGCGCGTCCGGTGGCAGCAAGATCATGGTTGCCGTCTCGCGCGACCGGGGGCAGACGTTCTCGAAGGCCGTCCAGCTGACGAAGCCTTCGGCGACGACCCCGGCGAACACCTACGTCTATCCGTCGGTCGGTTCGGACGGCACGGTCTACGTCGCCTTCGTCAGCGGGTTCGACACGACGAACAAGAACCGGGTCGGCCACGTCTACGTGACGAAGTCAGTCGACGACGGCATCACATGGACCCCGTTCACGCTCGCGGCGACCCCGATCGAGAACCCGAACGGCTACTTCCCGCCGACGAACTTCCGGGACGGGATCATCGAGAACTTCGCCGCCAGCCCGACCTACCCGGGCCACGTTTATCTGACGTACGAGAACTGGGATCCGGTGGCGAACCACTCCGACGTCTACTTCACGCAGTCGACGGACGGCGGCCTCACGTGGTCGGCGCCGTCGCTCGTGAACGACGACGGCGATCCGTCGACCGACCAGTTCCAGCCCTCGGTCGCGGCCGGCCCCGGCGGCGCGGTCGCGGTCGCGTTCTACGACCGGCGCGAGCTGTGCCCATCGGATCCGTCGATCATCCCGGCGCACGTGGGCGCGGCGAATACGTGCATCAACGTCTCGCTCCAGCCCTACAAGGACAGCGGGACGGCGGCTGGCGCGGTTCCGGTCGGCGGTAACGTGCGGGTCTCGCAGTTCGCGTGGGATCCGGACCAGCCGGCGCAGAAGGTGGACGGGATCTCGCAGTACCCGTGCGCCGGGCACAACGACCCGTGCCCGACCGGTCGCGGCTTCATCGGCGACTACTTCGGGCTCGCGATCTCGAACTCGAGCATCTACACCCTCTCTGTCTCCACCCACTACCCGGGCGCGGGCGTGACCGCGGACGGTGGCGGACCCGTCTATTACCAGCAGCAGGTGCTGGGCAAGGTTCCGCGTTCCACCTTCGGCGCGGGCTTCTAATCGAATCTCGGAGGGGCCGTGCCGTGCGGTGCGGCCCCTGGTCGTGCGACGGGCCACAGCGATCTGCCGTAGCAGCTTCGGGAGTACCATTACTCTGATTAGTGTCGGGATGGCTGGCGACCCGACTAAGTGAACGGAAGGACGCAGCCATGAGCTATCGCACGCACTCGCTATTCGGGGGGCTGCTGCTTGTCGCGCTCGCTGCCTTGATCGCAGCGGGCTGCGGAGGCAGCAGCAAGAAAAGCACGGCGACCACGACGACCGGCAACACCACGGGCGCTGCCGCGGGGATGAACAGCACGATTGCCGCTGAGGTGCCTGCCAAGATCAAGTCGAAGGGCACCCTCACGGTGGCGACCGACGCCACGTATCCGCCGAACGAGTTCGTGGGATCGAACGGCAAGACGCTTACGGGCTGGGACGTCGAACTCGGGCAGCAGCTCGGCAAGGTCATGGGGCTCAACTGGAAGTTCGTCAATGCCAGCTTCGACACGATCATCCCGGGCTTGCAGTCCGGCAAGTACGACATCGGCATGTCGTCGTTCACGGACACGAAAGAGCGCCAGAAGGTCGTCGACTTCGTCACCTACTTCTCGGCCGGCACCGCCTTCTACGTGAAGTCTGGAGGCCCCACCGTCAACTCCCTCGCAGATCTCTGCGGCCACTCCGTCGGAGTCGAGCGCGGGACGACACAGGCGTCCGACGCAACGGCCCAAAACACCAAGTGCAAGAAGGCCGGGAAACCGGGCGTCGGCGTGCACGTCTATCCCGACCAGAACGCCGCCAACCTCGCGATCCAAAGCGGACGCCAGCAGGTGGGCATGGCTGACTCCCCAGTCGCGGCGTACATCGTCAAGCAGTCCAGCGGGAACTTCAAGCTGACGGGGAAGCCATACAACACGGCCCCGTACGGCATCGCTATCTCGAAGGGCAACGGCATGACTAAACCAATCCTCGCCGCGTTGAAAGAGCTGATGACCAACGGCATGTACATGTCGCTCCTGAAAAAGTGGAACGTCCAGCAAGGGGCGATCAACAACCCAACGATCAACGGCGCAATCAGCTAGCCACTGCCGGGCTCTGAGGGGTGATGGCGACAGAGACCGCGGAGCCCGTCAGAGCCGAGGAGATCAAGGCGATTCCGGTCCGCCACCCCGGCCGCTGGGTGGCGACCGCGATCCTTCTGTTCTTGACCGTCGCGCTCGCCAACTCGATTGCGACGAACAAGCGGTTTGGGTGGGGGATCGTCGGTCACTGGTTCTTGTCCCGCCGCATCCTCGACGGCGTCGTGGTCACGCTCGAGCTGACCGCGACGTCGATGGCGATTGGGATCGCGCTCGGGATCGTGCTGGCGGTCATGCGCCTCTCTCCCAATCCGCTGGTCTCGGGCGCGAGCTGGCTGTACATCTGGATCTTCCGCGGCACGCCGGTGCTCGTCCAGATCCTGTTCTGGTACAACATCGCGGCGCTCTACCCGCGCTTCTCACTCGGGATCCCTTTCGGCCCGACCTTCGCGCACTTCAACGCGAGCTCCTTGATCACGCCGTTCGTCGCGGGGATGCTCGCGCTCGGGCTGAACGAAGGCGCCTACATGGCAGAGATCGTCCGTGCCGGAATGATCTCGGTTCCTGAGGGCCAGACGCACGCAGCGCAGAGCCTCGGTATGACCCGTCTCCTGACGATGCGGCGCATCGTGCTCCCTCAGGCGATGCGCGTGATCGTCCCGCCGACTGGGAACGAGACGATCTCGATGCTCAAGACGACGTCGCTCGTCAGTGTCATCGCTCTCTCGCCGCCGGAGTTGCTCTACGCCTCGCAGCTGATCTATTCGGTCAACTACCGGACGATCCAGCTCCTGATCGTCGCCAGCCTCTGGTACCTGATCATGACCACCGTTCTGACGATCGGCCAGTTCTACCTCGAGCGCCATTTCGGCCGCGGCGCTACGCGGGACCTGCCGGAGACCCCGCTGCAACGGCTCAGGGCGAACGTCTTTTCGATCCGGCGCAAGGACTCGGCGGAGGCCTCTTGAGCGCGCCGATGGTCAAGGCCGAAGAGGTGCACAAGCACTTCCGTCGCCTTCACGTCCTGAAGGGAGTCTCGCTCGAGATTCAGGCCGGCGAGGTGGTCTGCATGATCGGCCCTTCGGGCTCGGGCAAGTCGACGTTTCTCCGCTGCGTCAACCACCTCGAGAAGATCGACGCCGGACGGCTCTGGGTCGACGGCGAGCTGGTCGGGTACCGGCAGGTGGGCGACAAGCTCTACGAGCAGCGGGATGCAGAGGTCTGCCGAGACCGGGCCGAGATCGGGATGGTGTTCCAGAGCTTCAACCTCTTCGGCCACATGACCGCGCTCGAGAACGTGATCGAGGCGCCGATCCGGGTCAAGAAGACCCCGAAGAAGCAAGCGGTGCCGGGGGCGAAGGATCTTCTCGCCCGCGTGGGCCTCGCCGACAAGCTGGACACCTACCCCTCCCAGCTCTCCGGCGGGCAGCAGCAGCGCGTTGCGATCGCGCGCGCCCTGGCGATGACACCGAAGCTGATGCTCTTCGACGAGCCGACCTCGGCGCTGGATCCCGAGCTCGTCGGCGAGGTGTTGGAAGTGATGAAGAGCCTCGCCTTCGACTTCAAGACGACGATGATCGTCGTCACCCACGAAATGGGCTTCGCGCGCGAGGCCGCAGACCGCGTGCTCATGATGGACGATGGGCGAATCATCGAGGAGGGCACTCCAGAGCATTTCTTCGTGGAGCCGGGCGAGGAACGGACGAAGCAGTTCCTCTCGGCGATTCTCTAGGGAGCCGGTGCCTTCCTCGGAATGCTGAAGGGCGCCAACCGCGGGAAGGCGCTGGTCGAGATCCGCTAGCGCTGCGGCAGCAAGACCTGCGTGCAGCGTGCGCTGGCGAGGTGGTTCCCGTCGGCGTCGTGCAGCTCCGCCGAGCAGAACACGGTGCGTTTCGTCTGACGTACCACGCGGCCGCTCGCGCGGAGCATCGCCGGGCGGTGTGGAGCGGCTCGTGGACGCGGCGACGAACCACGATCGAACCGGAGCACCTCAACGATCAGCGTCCTCGCGACCGACATCACCGATCTGCGAATGGCTGTTCGGAAGCCGGATTTGAGCGGCAAGATCCCCCAGACCCGCGCGTAATCCATGAAGACAGCTCCGCGGCGGCAAGCCCACAGCCCTTGGCGACGTTCGCGGCCTGGGACGTGCAGAGCGTGCGCAACGGTCCTTCGGTGCCACCGTCGATGACTGGAATGAGGTCGCGAGTGTCCGCGCTGCCTGGCCAAAGAAAAGCTCGCAACACGAATCACAAAGTGAGGTGTATGATGGTCTCCACTGGCCCTGCAGCCAGAATTCCGGCCAAAAGCCCCAAGACACGCCGACGCGCCTCCTGGCGCGCGAGGCATCTGAGCTGAGGCAAACAGAGTTCAAGTCCGCGGGGCCAGTTTCTATTTGCGCTGGTCAGGCTACGGAGTCGGTTTAGGTCAATGCAGGACGCCGAGAGATGATCGCGCAGGAACTGAGGCGCTTGGCCACAAGCTCGATGACCTCGAGAAGCGTCTCGCCGCTGTCGAGAAAGTGAACACGCGGCTGGAAGAGGCTGCACTAACCACGTCGCGCGCGCTCAGGTGCCACGGGCCACCCATCGAGGACGGTTAGCCAGTCGCCGCTCGGAGCTACGGCTTGACACCCGGAGGCGTGCCGGACCGTACTTCGTTGAGAGGCAGACGTCGGCTACACGTTCGCACTCCAACCCGTGCCACTCCCAGCACACATGCCCTCCGAGGAACGCCGGGCCCGCGCGCAAACACTAGGTTTGGAGTCCCGCGCCTCAAGCTCTCCGCGGGGATGCCACCCCCGCGTCGTTCGAGGTCGATGCGCTCGTGCGCGACCGACATCGGTGTCGCCTCGCCGGCAGCCCGGGCTCTTGCGGCTTCGGCGTCGGTCCGATTTGCGACTGATTGCCAGACCGATAAGGGCTGGGGTCACGCGACCTCGGGATGAGCAGGAACTCGGCCCGCGGCGCAATCCCGACTGACCCTGACGCGCGATCGCAAATCGTGGATTCCGCTGATGCGGTGCGCCGCGCGCGGGTGCAGACTCGGGCCGAAGGGAGGTGTCATGGAAGTTCAGGAGCTGATCTCCGGCGTGCGCGACGCGATCAACGTCAAGCGCGTCTACGGGGACCCATACGAAAAGAACGGGCTCACGGTCATCCCCGCGGCGACGGTCCGCGGTGGTGCCGGAGGAGGTGTCGGGGAAGAGGGTGGAGAAGAGACAGGAAAGGGAGCTGGCTTCGGTCTGCAGGCGCGACCCAGCGGCGCCTGGATCATCGAAGACGGCACTGTCACCTGGAAGCCTGCGGTCGACGTGAACAGGATCGTGCTCGGCGGCCAACTGGTCGCGCTCGCAGCGATCCTCGTCGCCGGCCGGATCCTCACGACCCACTCCAGGCGCCAGCATCCACTGCTCAAGCTGCTGCCCTTGCTCCCCGCACTGCGGCGCACGCCTGCGCGCTTGCGTTCCCGGTAGCGACGACCCGCGAGAGGCCCGGCTGAGTTCCGGTCAAGCCGCCCTTGGCCGGGCCGATCCTCAGATGTTGGGCGAACATCCGTCTCTCTCCGTGCCAACCAAGGCTGTCTCGAAGCCCGAAGTGTCGCCGCAGACGCCGCTCGACCCACCGCTGCGCGCTGAGCCGCAGCCTGCAGCCGTCACTATCAGTGCCGCGACCACCGCTGCGATGACTGTGCAGCCCTCTCCCGCTCATGACAGTACCTGGGCGGCCGACGCACATCCGAAGTAGACCGCGACCGGAGTCCGCGGCTCCGCGGACGACGCACCTCGGCAGGGCATGGCCCATCGGCCGAACGGGCCAGCCGACGGCAAATGGTGAGCGTCTGCGTGCTGGACCGGTGACGCTTGCCGCCCGACGCTCTACCAACCGTGCTACCAAACTGAGAACCTCACCGAACTGAGGCGACCTCAAAGCGCTTGAACAAGCGGCATACGCCCTAGCTCATGCTGTTGCGGCGTTATCGCACCCAGGAGGTCACCGGCTCGAGTCCGGCTAGCTCCACTTAAAGCACCTTGGGATCGGCGATCAATGACCTGCCGCCGCCGAACCGCCCGCCGCGAAGAGGGCCGAGGAACAACCCAGTACCTACTCGGTGTTGACGCATCGGTCGCTGATTGACCCAATCCCGCTGTGTCTGAGCGGCAGAGACGCTTCGAGCGGAAGCGCCAGTTCATCGATCTGCTTCGCGGCGCGAGGTCGGCGTCGTATGATCGCGCGCCGCTAGGTTGGCGGTTCTCCTAGGGCGTTGCGGGGCGTCAGTGAGACGCCCCGCAACCTTCACGGCCCCGATCCTGGTGCTAGGGCGTGAAGAACCCGGTAACGGTGTAGTGGTTGCCGCTGACGGCGCCGATGTAGGTGCACGTCACGAGGCCGGAGTGGCCTCCACCGTTGATGCCGCGCTCGATCCGGCCGGTTTGCCCGTCGGGCGTCACGTAGTCGAGT
Organism: uncultured Actinomycetes bacterium; assembly: GCA_963833655.1. Lineage (GTDB taxonomy): Bacteria > Actinomycetota > Thermoleophilia > Gaiellales > Gaiellaceae > 3-1-20CM-4-69-9. The sequence goes on from CAWHYL010000004.1 coordinate 21,178, forward strand.
GACTTCCAGAGGAAGTTCGAGCTGAACTGGACGATGTGGAAGCTGTCGCTCGACGAGAGCTCGAAAACGGCGTCGACCGTTCCGGCAGAACCGCAGTTGAGCGTGAAGCTGAGCGTGTTCTGGTTCCCCGGGTCGGCAGCGGCCGGTCCGGCGGCGAGGACGAGGAGCGTGGCGGCGGCAGCAATCAGGACGAGGACGCGTCGCATGTTGGCCTCCTTCTCGTGGGCGAGGACCGCTCATCTTAGGGGCGCAGATGTCGAATCTGCGGCACGGCAGGAGCGGCGACCACCTCGTGCTCAGCAACGAGACCGTGAAGACACACGTCAGCCACGTCCTCCGCAAGCTCGGGCTCCGCGACCGAGCACAAGCCGTGGTCGCCGCCCGGCCGGCTGCGCCAATCCCAAGCCGTCCTTCTCACCGTGAACGTTGCGGCTTCGGTCGAGCCATTGGGGCGAAGAGTCTCTCTTGTGTCTGTTGCCGTTGACTAGCCCCTTGCGGTGTGCAGGCAACTTTGAGCGCATCTACCCGAGGGGCTAGCCGAAGCCTTCAGTCGCGATGCCGCCGGTAAGCGACTCGACCCCGACGGTCGTAGGCTCTGGTTCTGGCGCCTAGCTCTCCAGCTTGAGCTTGCTTTTGACGCGGGGTCGTGCTGATGCTCGTACGACGCCTTTGGCCGAGCGGCCGGCTGAGCTGTGTCGGCGCTTGCTTTGAAGCAATTGCGAGTCTGATCGGCCAACGACTCGGTGGCGCGCCGTGACGCTCGACGTCGTCGGCAAGTGGATGCGTCTGAAAGGCCGCCCGGGCGCTTATGCCCAGGCGGCCCTTCCGACTAATGGGATTGCGACACCTGAAAACAGGCCACGTCGTACTGCGAAACTGCGGCGCCATTGGCGGGTGTAGACGTGTTTTGCCCGTTACCCGCGTACATCTGACCCGCGACTCCACCGGCTGGGTTGGTCGCCGATGGCTCGTTGAAGGCCGAGCCTGGCGCCGAAGCTGCGTGCCCCGGCTCCATTGGAGCGGTTGAGCTGAGACAGCTTTGGGACGGCTGACCTTGTGTCCCCGGCGATTCCGCCAGAGCCGACGTCACAGCCACTGACGCCAGCGCGGCGACAAGCGCCACGAACAAGAAGAGCCGCTGCATGCCATTCCTCCTCTCGGAGACAAGCCTGCCGATCCACACTACGCCGACAGCCAGGGAACGGTTTCCCCGTAGCGGACGCCGAGAGACACGGCCGTCCGAGCAGGCGGCCAGGGCTGCGCGGCCGCGCTACCGTCGAATGCATGGCCACCGCGAATCCGGCCGGCGCTCCCCGCGTGCCGAGCCGCAGCGACCCGTTGCGCTTCTTTTCAGCCGAGCAAGTCGCCCGCGCTCGCAGCTACCACCTTCCCCTCTACCTCTCGGCCGCCGTCGAGTTGACGTTCGCGACAGCGTTCCTTGCCGCGCTCGCATGGAGCGCGTTGGGAACCGTGCTCGAGCCCGAATCGCTTCCTTGGTGGGCGCGGACGCTTGCGTACGCCTCGATCATCATCGTGCTCTTCGCGACGTTGCGAACGCCACTGGCATTCTGGCGTGGCTACGTTCGCGAACGTCGCTTCGGCTTCTCGACGCAGACGCCGGGTGGCTGGTTGATCGACAGGCTGAAGGCGGTCGGGATCGACCTCGTGCTCGTGCCGTCGCTTCTGCTCGCGCTTGTCGCTCTGGCACGCGCGCTTCCGGGCTGGTGGGTCGCGCCCGCAGGCGCGGCCTTCGCGTCCGTCGTGCTCCTGGTCTCATTCTTGGCGCCCGTGCTGCTCGCGCCGCTCTTCAACCGCTTTGTGCCATTGGATCAGGAGCCACTTCGAACCGAGCTGCACACGCTTGCACGCGCGGCCGGCGTGCCGGTCGAGGGCATGCTGATCGAAGACACCAGCCGCCGCACGCGCAAGGCGAACGCGTACGTGACCGGTCTCGGGAGAACACGGCGGCTCGTCGTGTCCGACACGCTGCTCGCCGACGCCTCGCCGGCGGAGATTCACGTGGTGGTCGCGCACGAGCTTGGCCACCGCCGGATGCATCACGTCTGGTTCGGAACCCTCCTCTCGCTTGGCGGTGCCATCGCCACCACGGTCATGCTTTGGGCGCTCTTGGGAACGGGGGTTGCCGATCCGCACCGACTGCCGCTGCTTCTGCTGGTCCCGCTGGGGCTCACGCTGGCCGCCGCTCCGGCAGCAAATGCGCTGTCGCGACGATGGGAACAAGAGGCTGATCGCTTCGCGCTCGAGCTGACCGGCGACCGCGCCGCCTACGAGCAAACGTTTCGCCGGCTCGTTGCAAGCAACCTAACCGACCTCGACCCGCCCAAACTCGTATACGTGTTCCTCTTCACGCATCCAACGCCGTCGCAACGCCTGGCGGCAGCCATCGCCGAATGAACGCAGTCGAAGGCGAGCCGTATGGTTTGCAGGGTTGCGGCCTGTGCGATTGCTTCGCATAACACTCGCAGGTTCCGTCATCAGCACGTGGCAGATTCACGCGAATCGCCCAGTGAGCAGCCGCGTCGAGCACTCGACCACGTTCGTGACCGCCGCCTTGCGACGCGCGCGCAGCTCGATCAGAAGCACAAGCGGATGCGCCGGCGTCAAGCCGAGCTCGCGAAACGCCCTCGAGACAGCCGTCGATGACATGGCAGCAGTAGCGACCAAGTGCCGATGGGGCTGCGCCAGCCGCCGAGTGGGTCGTCGTCCGTGCACCGGGGAAGAAGCCGGCGACCCCGGTGTGTCCTGTACCGGGAAGTGGGAAGAAGCGGCGCATGGAACGGAGAGTGACGCTTGATCGCCGGCTTGCGACGGCGCTGAGGTGGCCGGTCGGGATCGCGTTCACGTCGTGGCAGTACATGTGGCGGACGACGCCGATGCACCGAGCCGAGCTTCCAGGAGACAGAACTGATCTGCCGCCGCCGCTTCCGGATGGTTTTCGGCGGGACGACCTTCAGTCGCCGTCGAACGGGGTCGGGCCGCTGTTCCACCGTCGTTACGAGGCGCGCATTCGTGACTCACGCCTGACGCCCGAAGCGCTGATCGATCTGGTGAGCCGCAACCCGAACCGCGCTAGCCCGACGGAGCTCGCGCGCTTCCACAAGCTCGGCGGTCGCAGCGAGCGGCTTCAGCTCAACGACGAGCTGCTCGTGCACATGCCGGGCCCGTGGAACGGGCCTGTGCGGGTCGCCGAGGTTACGCCGACGTAGTTTCGATACGCGACGCTAGAAGGGCATTTGGAAGCGGGCCAGATCGAGTTCAGCGCGGCGGACGACGGGGATGCGCTGTGTTTCCGGATTGAGTCGTGGGCGCGGAGCGGCGACCGCCTGTCGAACTTTCTGCACGAGCACCTGCGGATGGCGAAGGAGGTGCAGTTGCACATGTGGTCGTCGTTTCTCGAGCGGGTCGCCAGGGTCTCGGGCGGAAGGCTCACCGCTGGGATCGTGATCGAGACCCGCCGGCTGGATGAGCCCGACACCATCGCTTGACCTCGGTTTTGGCCTGGAAGGAACCTCGCGAGCGATCCGCAGGCTGCCCCAGCTACAACCCACCAGCCCGTGGTGCCGGCGTCGCGACAACTGCCGGCAATGGCGGCGACCGGAATCCGAGGCGGCCGAGCGGGGCGCTGCGGTTCACGCCCACGGGCGTGGCAGTAGACGCGAGCGCGGCTCGTGCTCGCGGAGCGAGTCGCCGATCAGCCAGAGCGTCGGGGCCCAGAGGCCGACGAAGAGCGCACGCCGCTCGGCGTTTCCCCGCTCATCCTGATCAACGGTCTTCGCACGGAGCCAGAGCCCGATGCAGAGGCCGACCGCACCGAGCGACGAGCCGTGTCCCATCCAGTCTCGTGCGCCGACCCGGAAGAACGCGTCCGTGATCACGTGCGCGGCTTTCCCGCTTCGCCGCCGATGTAACTCGCGGCGCCTCCCAGCGCTGACCCTCTCTTGCGCGCAGGCATCGATCTCGGAGGAACGGGCACACCATTCGATGCACTCGACAAGGAGGTTTCCGATGGAGCTGCAGACCCTGCAGGATCTGTTCGAGCACGAGCTGGCCGACCTCTACGACGCTGAGACGCAGCTCGTCAGCGCGCTGCCGAAGATGGCGCAGGCTGCGTCGAACGACGAGCTGCGCCAGGCATTCGAACATCACCTGGACGAAACGCGTGACCACGTCGGCCGGCTCGAGGAGATTCGCGGCCAGCTTGGCAGCTCGATCTCCGAGCAATGCGATGGCATGCGCGGACTCATCAAAGAAGGCGACGAGATCGTTTCCGGCGGTGGCGATCCGAACGTCAAGGACGCCGCACTCATCGCCGCGGCGCAGCGCGTCGAGCACTATGAAATCGCCGCCTATGGCACCGCTCGCACGCTCGCAGACGAGTTGAACCTCGGCGATGCAAAGGATCTCCTCGACCAGACACTCGACGAGGAGAGCAACGCCGACAAGCTGCTCACCAAGATCGCCACCGGCGGAATGCTCAAGACAGGCATCAACGAGCAGGCGCGCTAACGAGGTCCGGGGTGTGGGCGCCCTGCGCCGGGGCGCCCACCCGATCGACTACGGGCGCCGCGCGAGGTACGCGTAGCGCGACAGGCGTCGCTCGCGTGCCAAGACGTGAGATGCAGCGAGGAAACGCTGGATCCCCTCGAAGGTCGCCTCCCCCTCGTCGGCCAGTAGATCCTCACGAAGCTGCGCGCGTGCGTCGTGCCAGCGGCCCGCCATGGCAGCCATGTTCTCGGTGAGATCTTCAGAGCGGCTGACCTCGAAACCGGCGCGAGCAAGCAGCTCCTCGTTTACCGACTCGGCGGAGAAGACGTAGATCCCGACCGCGCTTCGATCCGTGAGCTCGGCGTCTGTGACGAGACCGGTGACGATCGTCGGGTCGGTGAAGAGGATTCGTGCCCCTGGTGCGGTAACGCGGTGCCAATCGCGAAGGATGTCGAGGCGGTTCGGCAGATGGCACATCACATCGATCGAGATGACGGCGTCGAAGCTCGCCTCCGCGAGCGGCAGCGGCTCTCCGGCATCGACACGCGCGAAACAGGCGCGATCGGCAAGCCCTCGCTCCTCGGCCAGCCGAGTGGCGGTGGCGACTCCCTCCTCGAGCACGTCGACGCCGACGACGCTCGCGCCGGTGCTCTCGGCCAGGCGTAGAGCGGGACCGCCTGATCCGCAGCCCACGTCGAGCAGGCGCGACTCGGGGCCAAGCTCCAGCCAGTTCCCGAAACGCTCGAGCTCGTCGGCGGTGACCCAACCCGACTGCCCGAGATCGTCCCCGTAGGTGATGCGCCGAACGGTCTCCCGGGCCCCGAAACCGGCGTAAGCCGAGGCGTAGAGAGGGACGTGGCCCACGCGTCGAACACTAGTAGGCGGCGAAGCGCCTGCTGGCGCCGCCGTGGGCCTGATCGGAGAGCACCCGGCCCGGAGCTCGGCTAGGACGTCGTCGGCTCTAGCGCGAGGAGTGGTCCGTCGCGCGCCGTCGTCCTCGGCTCTGTGACACATGCCGAAGGGCTCCCCACCTTGCAGTTGACTGCGTGGGGTCGGCTCGACGCTCGTGGCGCCTCGGCTTGTTCAGTTTTCGATGGTGACGAGCGTGCCAATCGGCGTGTAGGGCCAGACCTTCGCGGCAGAGGCGAGCGGCAACTCGACGCAGCCGAGGCTCTGGGGTGTGCCGAAGGAGGCGCGGTTGAAGGCGTGAATCGCGTCGCCGCCGTTGAAGTAGCTGATGTAGCGGATTCCCGGGTCGTGGTAATGGGAGCCATCCGGGTTGGTGCCGCTCATCGTGCCGACCGGGATGTGCTCGAAGACCGGAAACGTGCCGAGCTGAGTCGGCGCGGCGGGCACGCCCGTATTCCCGGGTGAGGTGAGGACGGTCGAGCCGTCGTGCCAAAGGGTGAGCGATTGCGGAACGGTGCTGTGGACGTACACGTAGCTGTAGCCGCGGCGGCGTTTGCCGGCGATCGCGTCGGCGAGCAGCGAGTGCCAGACGGCCGCTCCCGCCAGGCCGTCGACCGCGAGGCTGTGTTCGTGCTCGAACATCATCACGGCGCCGCGGGTGATCTCGTTCGCCTGGCCGGCGCTCCAGAGCGCGCGCAGCTCGTGCGGCGTGTTGGGGTAGCGCCAGCTGAAGCGGCCCTTCGGCGGGTCGACCGCGGCCTGCAGCTCGCCGCCGGGCGTGCGTGCGACCGGAGCGCCGGCCGGCTGCCAGTCGACCGGCAGATATCCCGCCTGGGCGAGCAGCTGCTGCAAACGCAGCAGCGAGCCGGGTGGGACCGTCCACTCGATCTGTCGCGCGATACGCAGGCCACCTGTGTCCGTGCTGACGGCGGCCGCTCGCGGCAGCCGGACGCGCAGTTTGGTGGCGAGCGCCGGGCCGAATCCCGCAGGTGTGAAGACAAGCGTGTGGCTGTCTGCCTGACGCCAGCGGCCCGGCGTGCGCGGAACCAGCTGCGGTCGCGCCGAACCGACAACCGCGGACAATGGCTTGGAGAACACGAGCCGGATCGGGACGCCGGGTGTGAGCTGCGCGTCCGGTGCCGGGCTGCTCACCACAACCGGCGGGCGGGCCGGCGGAAACCAGCTGACCGCGACCGGCGTACCGAGCCGCTCCCACGAACGCGCGGCCGACGCCACCTCCACCGACCCGGCGGCGGCACGGCGACCCAGCGACATCGAGCGTCCTGTTCGGTCGACCGTGCGGAACCTCAGCCGCCCGATCCTCCCCTCGGCGACGACGCTCACCGGCTGGTCGAAGCGAATCCGCACGACCGACCCCCGCCGGACTGTCAACCACCTCCCGCTCAGATGGGCGACCGGTGCGCGCAGCGTCAACCGCGTGCGGAGTTCCCTTCCCAACGCCCACGCCAACCAGCCCGGTCGACGGACCACCACCTCGACCGAAACCCGCTCCCCCGGCGTCAACTGCACTCGCGGCGTCAGACGCCCGCCTCGGGTCGTCAGCGGAATCATGCGGCCGTCAGGGCCCGACGCGCGCGCGCTGACGAGCGTCCCCCCGAACGGCTCGACGTCGACCCTCGCAAGCGCGGTCGCGTCAGCGACCAGCTTCGCCCCCGACCAGGCAAGCACAGCCGCCACCAATCCCACGAGCACGACTACAACCACGGCAAGGAGCCACGGTGCACGCCTGCGCGAGCGTCGGCGCGAACGTAGATCGCTTCGGCGCAAGATGGGCGACGGCGCAGATCCAAGCGCCACCTACTGAGCATACGCACGACGAAGGATGCGAGCGACGATGCACCGATGGCAAAGAGGGATTGACGATTCGAGTCCGTCAGAGGGCGCTGCAGGCGCACGCGCACCGTCGCGCTTTTCCACCAGGGCGACTTGCTGCGTGGCAGGTCCGTTCTACGTGCCGCGCTAAAGCACCAGCTCCGCGAGCGTGCGCAAAGCCTCCACGTCAGGCGTCCCGACAAGCAAGGTCGTCACGCCCGACTCGCGCCACGCGTCGAGCCGGTCGCGGATGCGCTCGCGCGGGCCCACGAGCGCCACCTCGTCGATCAGCCCGTCGGGAACCGTGGCGATTGCCTCACGCTGTTTTCCGCTGAGGTAGAGCTCTTGGATGCGCTCCGCCTCGTCCTCATAGCCGTACCTCCGGACGAGCGCATTGTAGAAGTTCGCACCGCGCGCGCCCATTCCGCCAATGTAGAGCGCGAGCACGGGTCGTAGCGCATCTCGCGCCGCGTCGAGGTCGTCCGACAGCACGACGTGCACCGTCGGAACGATCTCGAAGCCCTCGTGCGGCTCGTAACCGAACGCCTCGCGTGCGCGCTCGGGCGAGAAGAAGATCGGTAGCCAGCCGTCGGCGATCTCGAACGCGAGCTGGACGTTCTTCGGGCTGAGCGCGGCGAGGTAGATCGGAATCGCGTCTCGCAACGGACGGATCATCAGCTTGAGCGGTTTGCCAAGTCCCGTTGCATCCGCGCCTGCATACGGCACGTCGTACTGGTCGCCGTGCAGCTCGACGGCCTCGCGCCGCAGTGCCGCGCGCACGATCCCGACGTACTCGCGCGTCCTCGTCAGCGGCTTTCCCCACGGCAGCCCGTGCCAGCCCTCGACGACCTGCGGCCCGGACGTGCCGAGCCCGAGCAGGAAGCGCCCGTCAGACAACAGGTCGAGCGTCGCGGCTGTCATCGCCGTGTTGGCCGGCGTGCGTCCCGGGATCTGCATGATCGCCGAGCCGATCTTGATCGTGGTCGTCGTCGCCGCGAGCCACGACAGCACCGTGACGACGTCTGTGCCCCACGCTTCAGCCGCCCACGCCGAGTCGTAGCCCAGCCGCTCGGCCTCCTGCGCAAGCGCGATCAGCTCGAGCGGATTTGTCCCCGGCGGCGCATATCCCATCGTGTAGCCGAGCTGCATGAAGTGCGATGCTAAACCCGTGAACCGACGCGTCACCCTGGCCGCCCGTCCCGGTGGGTTCCCGGCCGAGTCGGACTTCGCGTTTGACGAGGTCGAGGTCGCGCGGCCCGGCGACGGCGAGGTCCTCGTCCAGCTCTCGCACGCGTCGATCGACCCGTACCAGCGCGGACGGATGAGCGAAGCGCGCTCCTACGCGAAGCCGATGGAGATCGGCGACGTGATCACCTCGCAGAGCATCGGTGAGGTCGTCGAGAGCAACGACGCTCGCCTCGCGCCGGGCGACTGCGTCGTCGGCCAGCTCGGATGGCAGGAGTACGCGGTCGCGCGCGCCGGCTCGTTGCGCAAGCTGCCCCCGGGGCTTCACCCGCCGACGCTCGCGCTGCACGCGCTCGGCGCAACCGGCATGACCGCCTACTTCGGCCTGTTCGATGTCGGCAAGCCGCGGCCCGGCGACACCGTGGTCGTATCCGGCGCCGCGGGAGCCGTCGGCCAGATCGCCGGACAGCTCGCGAGCCTCGCAGGATGTCGTACGGTCGGGATCGCGGGCGGGCCGGAGAAAGCGCGCGATCTACGTGAGCTCTACGGCTACGACGCCGCGATCGACTACAAGGCCGGCGAGATCTCGGACGTGCTGCGCCAGGAGCGTGTCGACCTTTACTTCGACAACGTCGGCGGGGAGATCTCGCAGGCGGTGCATCGCCGCCTGAACGTCGGCGCGCGGATCGTGATCTGCGGTCAGATCTCCCAGTACAACGAGGCCCACCCGCGGCCCACATTCCATCCCGGTCTTCTGATCGTGTACCGCGCGCGGATGGAGGGCTTCCTGATCAGCGACTACGCGCACCGGTTCGACGAGGCCACAACTCGCCTCGCGCAGTGGGTCGCGGCCGGCGAGCTGCGCTGGAAGGAAGACGTGACCGACGGCCTGGAGAACGCGCCGCGCGCTTTCATCGGAATGCTGAACGGCGCCAACAGCGGGAAGGCGCTGGTCAAGATCCGCTAGCGCCGCGGCAGCAGAACCTGCGTGCAGCGCGCGCTGGCGAGGTGGCTCCCCTGGGCGTCGTGCAGTTCCGCCGAGCAGAACACCGTGCGCCTCGTCTGATGCACGACGCGGCCGCGCGCGCGGAGCATCCCCGGGCGGGTCGGGCGCAGGAACTCGGCGTGGAGGTCAGCCGTCAGGAACGTCGCTCCGTCGCCCAGTACGGAGTGACACGCGCCGCCCATGGCCGTGTCGAGCAGCGTCGTCACGAGGCCACCATGGACGATCGGGCCCGAAGCGCCCGTGAAGCAGTACTCGATCGGAGCATCCCAGTCGATCACGGCTTCACCGTCGCCTTGTGCAACACCGCGGTACCCGAGCGTGGCCCACACGTGCGGCGGCCGGGGCGGGGTCTCCACCCAGCTTCGACGCGGGTCGGCCACCTAGGTCGTGGTCGTCGCCGGTTGTTGCGCGTACTGCTCGCGCAGCGCCGTCTTCCGGAACTTGCCGACTGCTGTCTTCGGTATCTCGTGGGCGAAGACGATCCGGTCCGGCAGCCACCACTTGGCGAAGTGGGGAGCGAGAAACTCCCTGAGCTGCTGCTCGGTCGCCGTCGCACCCTCTTTGAGGACGACGACGCCGAGCGGGCGCTCCTGCCACTTCTCGTCCGGCACAGCGATCACCGCCGCCTCCGCAACCGCGGGATGCGCCATCAACGTGTTCTCGAGGTCGACGGAGGAGATCCACTCACCGCCCGACTTGATCACGTCCTTCGAGCGGTCCTTGATCTGGATGTGCCCTCGCGGATCGAACGAGACGATGTCGCCCGTTCGGAACCAGCCGTCCTCGGTCCAACGGCCCGACGTACCGGGTGTGTCGTAGTAGGCGCCTGCAACCCACGGGCCGCGCACCTCGAGCTCGGCCATCGTCTCGCCGTCGCGCGCGATCTCGTTCCCGTTCGCGTCTCGCGCCCGCAGCTCGACGAGCGGCAGCGGGAGCCCTTGCATGGCGATGTAGTCGAACTGCGTGTCGTGATCGGCCCGCGCGAGCTCGCCGGGCAACGATGCCATCGAGGCAACCGGCGACGTCTCGGTCATCCCCCAGCCGTGGCAGACCCGCAACCCGTGACGTTCCTGGAAGCCGGCGATCATCGCGCGCGGCGCCGCCGAACCGCCGACGAGCATGCCTTTCATCGCGGACAGATCCCACTTGCCCGGATCGGCATCGAGCAGCTGGAGGATCGCGAGCCAGATCGTCGGCACGCCGGCAGTCCACGTGACACCCTCCTGCACGAAGTCCTCCAGCAGGCTCTCCGCATCGAGATACGGGCCGGGGAAGACCTGCTTCGCCCCCTGCATCGCGGCGATATAGGGATACCCCCATGCGTTCGCGTGGAACATCGGGACGACCGGCAGGATCGCGTCCTGCTCGGAGAGGCCGAGCCCGAGCGGGTTCGCCGCTGCGGTACCAAGGGTGTGGAGCATCGTCGAGCGGTGCGAGTAGACGACGCCTTTCGGCAGCCCCGTCGTGCCGCTCGTGTAGCACATGGCCGCGGCCTCGTTCTCGTCGAGGCGCGGGTCGCTCCACTCGTCGGGGTCGGCCGTTGCGAGCAGGTCCTCGTAGGAGTCCTCGACGACGAAGACGTGCTCGATCTTCGTGCGTCCGAGGAACTGGTCGACGAGCGGCATGAGGCTGGCGTCGACGATGAGCGCACGGTCACCCGCGTTCAACGCGATATAGCCGATGTCGTTCGGGTGCAGGCGGATGTTCAGCGTATGCAGGACGAGGCCGCTGCACGGGATGCCGAAATACGCCTCGAGGTGCTGATAGTGATTCCAGCAGAGCGTGCCGACGCGGTCCCCGCGCTGGAGTCCGAGGCCCTTGAGCGCGACCGCCAGCTGCTTCGAGCGGCGCGCCATGTCCGCGTACGTGTAGCGGTGAAAGGACTTGTCCGGCAGGCGCGTCACGACCTCCTTCTCGCCGAAGTAGGCCTCGGCGCGCCGCAGGATGGTCGGCAACGTCAGCTGGTAATCCATCATCAGCCCGTCCATCGTCGAACCTCCTTTTAGCGCAACAAGAGCCGTTCGTACACCGAATCTCGCAGCCGGTCGGGCAACCGCTCGATTCCGGAGCGGATCTTCGCATCGCGCCCGACGAGACTGCGCGTCTGCGGCCGCTCGCGTGTGAGCGCGTTCTCGACCGCGTCAACGACTGCCTCAACCGACGCGCCTTTCGCGCCGCGTTCGGCCGCGACGCGCCCGAAGGCGGCGACCCGCTCGCCGTACAGCTCGCCCAACTGCCGCGGCGCGCCGTTCGCGAGTGAGTCCGCGAGGGCAGCCGACTTCGTCCAGATCGGCGTGCGAATCGTTCCCGGCTCGACGAGCGAGACCTCGATCCCGAACGGGCGCAGCTCGACGCGCCACGTGTCCGTGAGAGCTTCGAGCGCGTGCTTCGACGCCGCGTATGCTCCGAGAAAGGGAAGTGCGCTCCGGCCGGCGATCGAGCCGACGAAGACGATCCGTCCGCGAGAGCGGCGCAGGTGCGGCAGGAACGACTGCGTGACAGCGACCTGTCCGATGACGTTGACCTCGAGCTGCCGGCGCAGCTCGTCGAGGGGAATGAACTCGAGGGGGATGGCGATCGCGATCCCCGCGTTGTTCACGAGTGCGTCGAGCTGCTCGATCCGCTCGGCGGCCCGAGCGATCTCGTCGCCGTCAGTCACGTCGAGCAGGATCTCCTCGGTCCCGGCAGGCGCAGCGCCTGCCGTGCGGACGCCGGCGAACACCCGCCACCCGGAAGCAGCGAGCCGCAGCGCGCACGCTGCGCCGATTCCCGACGACGCGCCCGTGACGAGCGCGCTCCGCATCAGTCGAGCAGCCAGGCCGCGATCTTGGCGCGCTGCTCGCGCGAGTAGCCGCCGTGTGCCTGGACCCAGAGCGCGCGTTTGTAGTACGTGTGCAGCACGTGCTCCCAGGTGAAGCCGATGCCGCCGAGCACCTGGATCACGCGCTCGCACGCGGCGACTGCCGCATCGCCGGCGTAGCTCTTGGCCGCTGCGACCGCGATCGCGGCCTGTTCGTCCTCCTCGGCGACGCACCACGCGGCCCAATAGGCGAGCGAGCGCGCGAGCTCCGCCTCGACGTACGTGTCGGAGAGCGGGTGCGAAACGGCCTGGTAGACGCCGATCTTGCGGCCGAACTGCTCCCGCGTCTTCGCGTGCTCGACGCCGAGCTCGAGCGCGCGACGCGCGATGCCCGAGGCCTCGAGGGCGAGCGCCGCGAGCTGCTCGAGCTCCGGGGCGCCGGCGTCGAAGAACTCCTCGCCACGATTCGCGCGGCCGGCCTCTTCGAACAGCACCGCGCGGTCGAGGAAGCCGAGCTCGGCCAGCTCGTCGCGGCCCCAGCCGCCGTTGGCGAGCACGTCGCGCGCTTCACGCCGCAGCAGCTCCTGGTCTTCCGTGAAGGCGAATCGCATCAGCGCGACCTCGGGAGGCCGAGCACGCGCTCGGCGATGATGTTGCGCAGGATCTCGCTCGTCCCAGCCTCGATCGTGTTGCCGCGGCTGCGCAGCTGCTGGTAGCCCCAGTAGCCGTCGTCCTCGCCGCCGAGGATCTCCATCGCGAGCTTCGTCAGGCGCTGGTTCTGCTCTGACCAGAAGAGCTTGGAACCGGAGCCTTCCGGGCCCGGAATCCCCGTCTGCATCAGCGTCGTGAGCGAGCGGTAGTTCGTCAGCTTCAGCGCCTGGAGCTCGACCCACTCCCGCGCGACACGGTCGCGGATGATCGGGTCGTCGGCCGCGCGTTCCTTTGCCAACGCGATCAAGCGCTGTACCTGAGCATCGAGCACGCCCGTAAGCGCGAAGCCGAGCGTGCCGCGCTCGTGCAGCAGCGTGGTCATCGCCACCGCCCAGCCGCCGCCGATCTCGCCGAGCAGGTTCTCGGCGGGCACCTCGACCTCCGAGAAGAAGATCTCGTTGAACTCGGCCTCGCCGGTGATCTGGCGCAGCGGTCGCACCTCGACGCCCGGCGCATGCATGTCGACGATGACGTAGGTCAGTCCGGCGTGACGTTCGGACTGCGGATCGCTGCGGCCGACGAGGATGCAGAAGTCGGCGAGGTGTGCGAGTGACGACCACACCTTCTGGCCGTTGACGACGAAGCCGCCGTCTCGCGGCTCGACGCGTGTACGCACGGCCGAGAGGTCGGATCCCGCGTCCGGCTCCGAGAAGCCCTGGCACCAGATCTCCTCCGCCGAGAGCATCTTCGGGAGGTAGCGCTGCTTCTGCTCGTCGCTGCCGTGCACCATGATCGTCGGCCCCGCCATTCCGAGCGCGATCACGTTCATGTGGTTCGGTGCGCCCGCCTTCGCAAATTCCTCGAGCGCGATCGCCTGGTGGCTGTACGGCGCACCGCGTCCGCCGTAGTCCTCGGGCCAGGTCAGACCGGCGAAGCCCGCGTCGAACAGCTTGCGGCTCCACTCCGGACCGGGCTCCGCTGGCAGGTTGTCCTCGAGCCACGAGCGGACGCGCGTGCGGAAGGCCGCTTCGTCCGGGCTGTCGCGCAGGTCCACGAGCCGAGATTAGAGCACGATCACGGAGCGGATCAGGTCGGGCGAGGAACTGAGCTCCTCGAGGGCGCGCTGTGCCCCTTCCAGCTCGATGTGCTTGGTGACCATGCCGGCCAGATCGAGCTTCCCTTCCAGCGCCCACTGGGCCAGTTGCGGAAAGTCCTGCTGCGGCAAATGGTCTCCGCCGTGCGAGGTGAGCACGCGCGTCCGCTTCGCGAACAGGCGGGGCAGGTCGACCTCCGCCTTCTCCCCGGCGGGCGACAGGCCGATCAGCACTGCCGTCCCGCCTCCGCGCAACAGCCCGAGCGCCAACTCGAAAGTCGTCCGCCGCCCGACGACGTCGAAGGCGAAATCGACGGGACCGGCGCCCGTGCCGGTCGCGCCGAACTGCATCGCCCGCTCCTGCTTGCGCTCGTCGACGTCGATCGCACGGATCTCGCCCGCACCCGCGAGTCGCGCGCCCTGCACGACCGAGAGGCCGACCGCACCGCAGCCGATGACGGCGACGCTCGCGCCTTCGGGAACGCGGGCGACTTCGAGCACGGACATGACACCGGTGGCGACTGCACAACCGAGCAGGCACGCCTGCTCGATCGGGAGCTCGTCGGGAACCTTCACGGCGGCTTTCGCGGGCACGACTGTGCGCGTGGCGAACGTCCCGGTGCGCAGGACCGGCGACAGGGCGGCGCCGTCGGTTCGGTGCAGGCGCCCGACCGCCGCGGGAGGCCGCTTGCACCGACGCGGCAAGCCGCGCACGCACATCGCGCATTCACCGCACGCCGTGTGCCAGCCGAGCACGACACGGTCGCCGGGAGCGACGTGCTCCACACCCGCGCCCACAGCCTCGACCGTCCCCGCCCCCTCGTGCCCGAGGAGGACCGGCAGCGGATGCCCCCAGCCGTCCTCTTCGACGACATGGAGATCCGTGTGACAGACGCCGCTCGCCTCGATCCGGACTGCGACCTCGCCCGCCTCGGGCTCGTCGACGACGATCTCCTCGAGCGCGACCGCGCCCGGGGCGCTCAGGACGACGCCGCGATCCACGACGAGTCGACCTCGGCCACTGAGCCGGCGCCGAGCAGTGCGAGCGTCAGGTCGGTCTCGGCCGCCAGCTGCTCGACCAGCGCGGCCACGCCCCGCTCGCCGCCGACGGCGAGTGCGTAGACGTACGGCCGCCCGACGAGGACGGCGTTCGCGCCGAGCGCCATTGCTTTGACGACGTCCGCGCCGCCGCGCACGCCACCGTCGACCAGGACGGTCGCTTCGGGGCCGACGGCGGCACGGACCTCGATGAGGGCGTCGAGCGCGGCGACGGCGCCGTCCACCTGGCGGCCGCCATGGTTCGAGACGACGATCGCGTCGACGCCGGCGGTGAGTGCGCGCACCGCGTCCTCGGCGGTGAGGACGCCCTTGACGAGGATCGGCAGCGACGTCAGCTCACGCAGGTGGGCGAGGTCCTCCCACCGGAGCGCGAGGTTGGGGAACATCGACAGCATCGTCGCGGCGGCCACGAGCGGATCCTCTTCGGGCGCAACCGGAAGGAGCTCGCGAAAAACTGGATCGCTCGTGAACTGCGCGATCCCTTCGCCCTGCCGGAACGGCAGGTACGCGTTGCGCAGGTCACGCGGGCGCCAGCCGAGGATGAGCGTGTCGAGCGTTACGACGATCGCGCTGTAACCGGCGGCCTCCGCGCGATGCACGAGGCTCCCCACGACGTCGCGGTTGCTGACCCAGTAGAGCTGGAACCAGCGCGGTGCGTCGCCCATCGCCTCGGCGATCTCCTCGATCGAGTGGGAGGCCGCGGTCGAGAGCACGAACGGAACCTGCGCTGCGGCGGCCGCGCGCGCCGGCGCGAGCTCCGCGTCGGCATGCGCGATGCTGAGCACGCCCACAGGTGCGAGCAGGAACGGATACGGAGAGCGCGTGCCGAGCACCTCGACCGAGATGTCGCGTTCCGTGTGCGCAGCGAGCATCCGCGGGCGCAACCGCCGGCGCTCGAACGCCTCGCGGTTCGCCCGCAGCGTCGACTCGGCGCCGGCTCCCCCGGCGATGTAACCGTACGGCCCGGCGTCGAGCCGCTCAGCCGCGCGCGCCTCCCATTCGTCGGCGCCGACGGGCCACGGCGACTCGCCGCTCAGGTAGATCTGGTTCTGGACGTGGGTTCCGTCGAAGCGCACGGTGTGAAAACGTGACGGCGGGGAGCTTCGCGCTCCCCGCCGTCACATCAGTCGCTCACCTGCGCCTACCGCGCGTGGTTGTAGAGCTTGCCGAAGAGCGCCCACCGGTTGTCCGCCGGGGCCCAGCGCATCAGCTTGATCTGTTCGATCGGGAAGTGGTCCTTGGATGTCGTGTGCACGACGATCCCGTTGATCAGGAGCGGATCCTTCGCCGTCATGTGCGTGAGCGCGCGGAGCAGGCCTTTGCGCGTCGGCGTCTTGCCGGCGTGCTGCAAACCCCACACCATGGCCCACGCGACCGACATGCCGTAGATGTTGTTCGCGTCGTTGACGTTCCCCTTCGGGTAGTACTGCGACATGATCGACCGGTAGAGCTTGAGCCCGGGGTCATTCGCCTGGGCGGGGTCCGTGTTGTCTTTCAGGTAGTTCGTCGACATCGCCTTGCTCAGGTCGGCGCCGGCCCCGGCTGCGACGCGCATGAAGGTCACCGACGCAGACACGTTGTTGATGATCTCGAGATCCGGATGCCAGCCGATCTTGGTCGCCGTCACGAGCGACTTGATCGACGGGCTCGGCGTCGCGAAGTCGATGAAGACGTTCGCGCCTGAGCTTTTCAACGCAATCATCTGTTGCGTGACGTCCGGTGCCGCGACGTCGAACGGCTGCACGCTGACGATCAGGTTCTTCTTGTTGCCCAGACCCGCGCGCAAGCCGGCAAGGTAGTTCTTGCCGTATGCGTCGTTCTGCATCAGGACGCCGATCTTCGCCGTCTTCATGTGCGCCCGGATGTAGAGCCCGTAGATCTTTCCCTCGCCGGGATAATCGGGCTGCCAGCCGATCGTCCACGGATAGCGCTTGAACTGCGCCCCCCAGTACGAATCGCCGGTCGCGACCAGTACCTGCGGGACCTTTCGTTGGTTCAGGTAACCGCGGACCGCGAGCTGCGGCGCGGTACCAAGGCTGTTGAAGACGGCGAAGACATTGTCCCGCTCGACGAGCTGCCGCGTCAGCGGGACGGTCTGGGATGGGTCATAGCCGTCGTCGAGGAACTTGAAGTCGATCTTGCGCCCGTGAATGCTCGAGTGCGAGTTGAACCAGTCGAAGTACGCCTTCTCCGCCTGCGGGATCGTCCCGTAGAGCGAGGCCGGCCCGCTCAGCGGGAACGTTCCGCCGATCAGGATCGACTTGCTCGAGACGCCCGGATCGCTGTTCGAAGCTGCCCCAGCAACGCCGACCGTCGCGACGAGTGCAAGCGTGATCGCCGCGACGATGACCTTTCCCCTCCTCCTCATGTCTCCTCCGATCGTGCCGATAGGTCCGCCCCGGGGGTACGGCCAGAATTATGACGCACGTCTGGAGGAATCTGTTAGCGAGGTGCGCAGGCGAGAGGCGGGTGACGCGAGCCGGCGAAAGAGACCTGCGAAACCCGTCGGTAGCAGGAACATGATGAGGATCACGGCGACTCCCTGGAACACGGGCGCCGCGTACTTGTGGTGGTTGAGGAAACCGATCGACGTGCCCTGAGCGCCGACCCGGAGGTAGTAGATGAAGAACGCTCCGGCGAGGATGCCCCACAGCGAGCCGAGACCGGCCACGGCGGCGCCGATCAGGAGCTCCACGGAGAGCAGCAAACCGAACTCGTCGGGCTGGGCGAGGCCGCTGAAGAGGACGAACAGCGATCCGGCGACGCCTGCGAACGCGGCGGAGATCGCGAACGCCAGGGTCTTGTAGACAGATGGGTTGACACCGGCCGAGACCGCGGCGATGTCGCTGTCGCGGATCGCGCGCCATGCGCGTCCGGTCCGGCCTCGCAGGCAGAGCCACGCAATCACGACCATCACGCCGGCGATGCTCCACGCCGAGACGTACGACCAGTGTCCGGTGCGAATCGGCAGCAGGATTCCGTCGCGGCCGCCGCTGAAGTGGGTGTACTTACTTGCGAGCGCCGGAACGACGAGCGCGAACGCGAACGTCGCGAGCGCGAGATAGACGCCGGTGAGACGCAGCGCCGGGATTCCGACGATCACGCCGACGACGAACGCTGCTGCCGCCGCGACCGGAATCGTCGACAACGTGCTGTGCCACGGGAAGGACTTGATGTGGTCGCGGTAGAGAATCGCGGTGGTGTAACCGCCGATCGCCATGAACGCACCGTGACCGAGCGAGATCTGTCCCGTGTACCCCGTGAGGATGTTGAGCCCGAGGATCGCGATGAAGAAGACGGCGATGTCGCCGCCGATCAATTGGTGGTAGTCGGACATCCGCGTCGCGAGCAGCACGACGACGGCCGCCGCGGCGGCAACGATCGCGAGCCGCGCCACCGTGGGCTTCATACGCGTCGCACCACCTTGCGTCCGAACAGACCCGACGGCCGGACGAGGATGACGCCCAGCAGCAGCGCGAGCGCGACAGGCAACCGCAGCTCCGAGGTGACGAAGTGGACGTACGTCCCGAGCAGGTTCAGGAGCACGCCGAGCGCGAGGCCGCCGACGACCGCGCCGGCCGGGTTCTCGATTCCTCCGACGACGGCCGCCGCGAACGCATAAAGGAGGATCACGTCCATCATCGTCGGCTGCAGGAAGATCGTCGGCGCGACCATCATCCCCGCAATCGCCCCGAGCGTGGCGGCGAGCCCCCAGCCGAGCGCGAGCATCAAGCCGACGCGCACGCCGACAAGCTTCGCCGCCGTGGGACGAAGCGCAGCCGCGCGCATCGCGAGTCCGACCTTCGTGAACTGAAAGAACATCCAAAGGACGATCACGGCGCCGATCGAGACGGCGATCGTGCCGATGTCCTGGAGCGAGAACGTCACGGCGCCGACGTGAATCCCGCCCGTCGAAAACGCGCTGGGGAACGTCTTGATCTCCGGCGTCCAGATCCACGCCGCGAGGCCTTCCAACAGAATCAGCAGTCCGATCGTCACGATCACCACGGGGATCACTCCCGCGCCTTCGACCGGCTTGATCACGATCCGCTCGATCGCAAAACCGCCGACGAACGCGACGACGAGGGTGAGCACGAAGGCCGGCCAATACGACAGGCCCCACTGCATGAACTGGAAAGCGATATACGTCGTCAACATCGCCATCGCACCCTGCGCGAAGTTGATCACCTCGGTGGCGCGGTAGATGAGAACGAGCGCGACGGCTAGGCTCGCGTAAATGCCGCCGCTCGCCAGGCCGGCAACGGTCTGTTGCGCGAACGTCGCGCTCTGCAGGCAGCCGACGACCAGGAAGACACAGGCGGCGAGAAGCAACACGGCGACGGTTGGGGACATGACCGGCGCGATGCGTCGACCGCCGCCGCCTATTGCCTCCCGAACGCGCGCGACCGCAGCCATCAGTACCCGAGGTAGCTCCGCCGCACGGACTCGTGCTCGCGCAACTCGGCGCTCGGGCCTGAGAGCGCGACGCGACCGACCTCGAGCACGTACGCAGTCTCCGCGGCCTGCAGCGCGATGTTCGCGTTTTGCTCGACGACGAGCACGGTCGTTCCGTCGCGCTCGTTGAGTTCCTTCACGATGCGGAAGATCTCCGACACGACGATCGGCGCCAGCCCGAGGGACGGCTCGTCGAGGAGCAGGAGTCGTGGGCGCGCCATCATCGCGCGCGCGATCGCGAGCATCTGCTGCTCGCCGCCGCTGAGTGTTCCGGCCTGCTGATCACCGCGTCGCTCGATCCATGGGAAGAGCTCGTGTACGCGCTTCAGGTCGCTTTTGATGCTGCCGCGTCGCGTGTGCGCGCCGAGCCGTAGATTCTCCCTGACCGTCAGCTCGGCGAAGATCTCACGTCCCTCCGGCACGTGCGCGACGCCCATCCGCATGATGGACTCGGGCGAGCGTCGGCCGAGCGACTTGCCGTCGAAGCGAATCTCACCCGTGCGCCGGACCAGGTTCGAGATCGCGCGCAGCGTCGTCGTCTTCCCTGCGCCGTTCGCGCCGAGGACGGCGACGATCTGCCTTTCGTCGACGACCAACGACACGCCGTGGAGCGCCTTCACCGGGCCGTAGCGCGCCTCGACTCCGTCGAGCTCAAGCAGCGGTGCCATCGATCTCCCCGCCCAAGTACGCGGTGATGACTTCCGGATTGCGCCGGACTTCCTCTGCGGTTCCCGTGGCGATCGTCCGGCCGAAGTTGAGCACATGCACGTGATCGGAGATGCGCATCACCAGGCCCATGTGGTGCTCGACGACGAGCATCGTGAGCTTCAGCTCGTCGCGAAGCCGCAGGATGAATGCGCCGAGTTCGGTCACCTCTTCGTGGTTCAGGCCGCCGGCCGGCTCGTCGAGGAGGAGCAGGCGCGGCCTCGAGACGAGGGCGCGCGCGAGCTCAACGCGTTTCAGCGTTCCGAAAGGCAAGCCTGCGGCGCGGCGCGATCCGACGTTGCCGATGCCGACGAGCTCGAGCGTCTCGAGCGCTCGGCGCCGACTGGCACGTTGCGTCTCGAAGCGGTTCGTGGAGTGGGCGCCGACGAGGACGTTCTCGAGCACGGACATTGTCGGGAAGATCTCGACGTTCTGGAACGTCCGCGCGATCCCGCGGCTCACGATGCGGTACGGCCGCGTTCGCAGCAGCGATTTCCCCTCGAACAGGACGTCGCCTTCGTCCGGCCGGTACAACCGCGTGATCACGTTGAACGCCGTCGTCTTTCCGGCGCCGTTCGGACCGATCAGCCCGATGATCCGCCCATCGTCGACGTCGAGCGACACACCGTCGAGCGCGACGATCCCGGCGAACCGAAGCCCGACGTCCCGCAGTGAAAGAAGGGCCATCGGTGGGCCAGACCCTAAGCGAACGCGCTCTCGCCGGTGAGCGCGCGGCCGATGATGAGTTTCTGGATCTGGCTTGTGCCTTCGTAGAGCGTCGTCACGCGCGCGTCGCGCAAGTACTTGCCCACGGGATACTCGTCGACGTAGCCGTAGCCGCCGAAGACCTGTACGGCATTGTTCGCGGCGCGGACGGAGACCTCACTCGCGTACAGCTTCGCGACGGACGACTCGAGCGTGTGCTTGACGTGCGCGTCGGCGAGCGCTGCCGCCCGCCACACGAGCAACCGTGCGGCCTCCGTCTCCACTGCGGTCTCGGCGATCAGTTCCTGCACGAGTTGAAAAGCCGCGATCGGTCGGCCGAAGGCCTCGCGGCCCTTCGCATACGCGATGCTCGCCTCGACGCAGCCCTGAGCGATGCCGACACAACCCGCCGCCAGCGAGATGCGACCGTTGTCGAGCGCGCTCATCGCGATGCGGAATCCTTCGCCGAGCTCCCCGAGCCGGTTTGCATCCGCGACCCGGACGCCGTCCAGCGACAGTTCGGCGGTGTCCTGCGCGCGCAACCCGAGCTTTCCTTTGATCGGGCGCGACGTGAATCCCTCGGCGTCTGTCGGCACGAGGAACGCCGTGATTCCGCGCGGGCCCTGCTCGCCCGTGCGCGCGAACACGAGCGCGAGTGACGCCCAGTTTCCGAGCGTGATGAATGTCTTCGAGCCGGTGAGCCTCCAGCCGTCCTCTTCGCGCTCCGCGCGCGTGGTGAGCGCCGCCGCGTCGGACCCGCAGCCCGGCTCGGTCAGCGCGTAGCACCCGAGCGCGTCGCCGGCTGCCAGTCGCGGCAGCCAGTCCCGCTTTTGCTCGTCTGACCCGAAGCGGGCGATCGTCTTGCCGACCAGACCGACGTTCACGGAGACGATCCCGCGGACGGACGAGTCGGCCTTCCCGAGTTCCTCGACGACGAGCGAGTACGAGACGGTGTCGAGGCCACTGCCGCCGTACTGCTCGCCCCACCCGGCGCCGAGGAAGCCCGCTTGGGCGAGCTTCGGCACCAGGGCGCGATCGATCTCCTCCGCCCGGTCCCAGTCGCGGGCATATGGCGCGATCTCACGCGCCGCGAACTCGCGTGCCGATGCCCGGACCAGCTGCTGCTCTGGCGTGAGCGAGAAGTCCACCGCGCGATACTCTCACCCGTACATGCCCGATTTGAACGGGAAGGTGGCCATTGTCACCGGCGCCGGGCGTGGGATCGGCCGCGAGCACGCACTCGCGCTCGCACGGGCCGGCGCCAAGATCCTCGTCAACGACCTAGGTGCGTCGCTCGCCGGCGAAGGCGCCGACGAGGGCCCCGCACACGACGTCGTGCTCGAGATCGAGGGCCTCGGCGGCGAGGCCGTCGCGAACGGCGAGAGCGTCGCCGACTTGGCCGGCGCGAAACGGATGGTTGATGCGGCGGTGGAAGCGTTCGGGCGGCTCGACATCCTCGTCAACAATGCCGGGATCCTGCGCGACCGCATGCTCGTGAACATGGAGGAGCACGAGTGGGACGCGGTGATCGAGGTGCACCTGAAGGGGCACTTTGCGCCGACGCGTCATGCCGCGACCTACTGGCGCGAGCGTGCGAAGGCGGGCGACGACGTGCGTGGACGCGTGATCAACACGTCCAGCCCTTCCGGCGTCTTCGGAAACGTCGGCCAGGCGAACTACGGCGCCGCCAAGGCCGGGATCGTCGGCTTCACGCTGATCGCCGCCCAGGAGCTGCAGCGGTACGGCGTGACCGTCAACGCGCTGGCGCCGAACGCGCGGACGCGCATGACGGAGGCGGCGTTCGGCGAGATCCCGCCGCCCGCGGACGGCTTCGACCAGGCCGACCCGGCGAACAACTCGCCGATCGTCGTCGCGCTCTGCGCCGACGAGGCTCAGCACATCACCGGCCAGGTGTTCTTCGTTTACGGCGGCGTCGTGAACATGCTGCGCGGCTGGGATGCCGGCGAATTGTTCTCGAGCAACGAGCGCTGGGACCCCGACGCGCTGCTGCAGGAGCTGCAAGCGCGGTTGCCGGGCGGCGCCGCGCCTCCCGGGATGCTCGAGTCGATGCACCGCGCCGGCGGGCAGTCGATGCGCGAGCGGTGAGCGGCGTGCGGAACCTCGCGCGCCTGGCCGAGGAGACGTACGAGCGGCGGGGCGACTATCCCGCGCTGTGGTTCGAGGGCGCCTGGCATTCCTCGACGCACCTGTTCGAACGCGCGGAACGGATCCAGCTCGGCATCGAGCCGGGCGACCGTGTCGTGGTCTTGATGGAGAACTCACCCGACGTCGGCGTCGCGTACAACGCGATCTGGCGAGCCGGAGGCGTTGTGACGCCTGCCGTGTTCCTGCTCACGCGGGAGGAGCTCGAGCGACTCATCCGCGACGCCGAGCCCGCCCTCGTGCTCACATCCGAGATGTTCGCCCACACGGCGCGCGCAGCCGCCGGCGACGTCCGCGTCGTCGCCGATCTCGCGCAGCTCGAGGCCGATGGGTCGCCGATCGTCGAGCGCGACGACTTTGACCTTGCCGCTCTCGTGTACACGGGCGGCACGACCGGCCGTGCGAAGGGCGTGATGCTCACGCACGCGAACCTGTACGAGGCAGGACGCGCTGGGCACGAGGCCGGACATGTGGACGGCATCGACCGGTCGCTCTCGTGCCTGCCTCTCGCGCACTCGTACGGCTTGCTCGTCCTGAACGTCGCGCTGCATCACCCAGGCCGGCAGCAGTCGGTGCTGATGCGCTGGTTCGAACCTGACACATGGCTCCGGTTGGCCCAGGACCTTCGCGTCCAGATCGCACCGCTGGTGCCGTCGATGCTCTATCTCCTGCTCCAGCAGCCGCTCGAGCAGTACGACCTCTCGGAGCTGCGCTTCGTCGCCTCGGGCGCGGCACCGCTCGCGGTCGGCGCGATCGAGGAGTTCATCCGCCGCGTCCCGGGCGTGCAGATCCGCGAGGGCTACGGGTTGACCGAGACGTCAGCGCTCGTCTCGACGAACCCGCCGGGCCGTTGCAAGCACGGCACCGTCGGCCCACCGGTTCCTGGGACGCAGGTGCGGATCGTCGACGGGGAGGTCTGCGTACGCTCGGAGCTCGTGATGGTGGGCTACTGGAAGGCGCCCGAGGCGAGTGTCGAGGCGGTCCGCGACGGCTGGTTGCACACCGGCGACATGGGACGCCTCGACGACGAGGGGTATCTCACCATCGTCGACCGGAAGAAGGATCTGATCATCCGCGGCGGCTTCAACGTCTTCCCGCGCGACGTCGAGGACGCGCTGCTCGAGCACCCGGCCGTCGCGACGGCCTGCGTGCTCGGCCGGCCGGACTCGGTGTACGGCGAGGAGGTCGTCGCGTTCGTCACACTGGCCGCTCGCGTCGAGGAGGAAGAGTTGGTGAATTTCGGGCGAGAGCGGCTCGGTGGGTACAAGTATCCGCGAGAGATTCACGTGCTGGACGCCCTGCCCCTGACCCCGGTCGGCAAGGCGGACCGCAAGGCGCTGCGCGAGGCGCTCGCCGCAAGCGGGAAGTGACGGGATGACCACGAGGATGACGCTCGCGGAGTTGGAAGCGTCGGGCGAGCGGGAGCTCGGCACGAGCGACTGGCACGAGATCACGCAGGGCCAGATCGACCAGTTCGCCGAGGCGACCGGCGACCACCAGTGGATCCACGTCGATCCCCAAGCAGCGGCTGACGGCCCGTTCGGCACGACCGTCGCGCACGGATACCTCACGCTCTCGATGTTGCCGATGCTGCTGAGCGAGGTCGTGTCGGTCAGCGACGCGGTCATGGGCGTCAACTACGGCACTGAGAAGATCCGCTTCACGAGCCCCGTGCCGTCCGGGTCGCGCGTGCGCTTGCACGCGAAGCTCCTTCGCGCCGAGCGGCGCGGGCCGAGCGTCGTCTGGACGGTCGGCGTGCAGATCGAGATCGAGGGCAAGGCGAAGCCCGGGCTGGTCGGGGAGGTTGTCTATCTGGCTGCCGGAGCTCCTCCTGCCTGAGGCGGTCATCGTCGCCGCGACGCGCACGCCGATCGGCCGTGCGCGCAAGGGCTCTCTGGTCGACGTACGCCCAGACGATCTCGTCGCGTTCGCGATCGACGCCGCGCTGAAGCACGTGCCGGAGTTGCCGCGCGAGCAGATCGTCGACTTGATGGTCGGCTGCGGCTTTCCACAGGACAAGCAGGGGATGAACCTGGCGCGTCGGGCGGCGCTGCTGGCCGGACTGCCCGAGACGGTGCCCGGTACGACGGTGAACCGCTTCTGCGCCTCGAGCCTGCAGACGATCCGGATGGCGTTCCATGCGATCAGGGCCGGGGAGGGGGACGTGTACGTCGCGGCCGGTGTCGAGTCGATCAGCCAGGTCGACGGCTATCCGAAGGACGCGGAAGAGCTTCATCCGAAACTGTTCGGCGACGACGCGCCCATCGCGAACGTCTACATCCCGATGGGCCTGACGGCGGAGAACGTCGCCGAGCGCTGGGACATCTCGCGCGAGGATATGGACCGTTTTGCGCAGCAGTCGCAGGAACGCGCGGTCGCCGCCCAGGACTCCGGCTTCTTCGAACGTGAGCTGGCACCGTGGGACGGGGTGGCGAAGGACGACGGCCCGAGGCCCGAGTCGACGCTCGAGAAGCTGGCGCAGCTGGAGCCGGCGTTCAAGCCCGGTGGGAAAGTCACGGCCGGTAACTCCTGCCCGTTGAACGACGGCGCCGCGGCCGTCGTCGTGCTGAGCGATACACGCGCGCGCGAGCTCGGCATCGAGCCGCGGGCGCGGATCGTCGCGTCTGCTGTCTCGGGCGTCGCGCCGGAGATCATGGGCGTTGGCCCGATCGGCGCGGTGCGGGACGTGCTGAAGCAGGCGAGCATGACGATCGAGGACGTCGACGTCGTCGAGCTGAACGAGGCTTTCGCGGCGCAGGTGCTACCGGTCTGCGGCGAGCTCGGGATCGACCCGTTCAGCGAGAAGCTGAATCCCCACGGCGGCGCGATCGCGCTCGGCCATCCCTACGGGATGACGGGTGCTCGCATCATGTGCACGCTGCTGAACGATATGGAGACAGACGACCGGTCGATCGGGCTCGAGACGATGTGCGTCGGTGGGGGCCAGGGGATGGCGATGATCGTCGAACGCCTGACCTAGGCCGACTGCCCGCCGTCGACGACGAGCGTCTGGCCCGTCACGAACGCCGACGCGGGTGACGCGAGGAAGGCGACCGCACCCTTCAGGTCTTCCGGCCCGCCGAAGCGGCGCAGGGGGATGCCCTTCAAGAACTCGTCGCCGTGGCGGTCGAGCAGGACGTTGGACATATCCGAAGGGAACCATCCCGGCGCGATTGCGTTGACGCGGATGCCGTGCTGAGCCCATTTGTGTGCGAGGTCGCGCGTGAACGAGATGACTCCCCCCTTGCTCGCGTTGTAGGAGATCGCGTCCATCGTGCCCGGCGGGGAGCCGCGAAGGCCCGCCACGGAGGCGATGTTCACGATCGAGCCGCTGCCGCGCTCGATCATCGCCCGTCCCGCCGCCTGCGAGAAGAGGAAGACGCCGGTCAGATTCACGTCGATCACTTTCTGCCAGCCTTCCAGCGGCGTGTCTTCGGCCGGCGCGCCCCACGACGTGCCGGCGTTGTTCACCAGGACGTCGACGCCGCCAAGCTCGCGCACCGTCCTCTCGACGACGCGCCGAACCTGGTCCGCCTTGCGCACGTCGCACTGCAGCGCCACCGTGCGGACCCCCAGCTCCGCGAGCTCGTCGGCGGCCGCCTCGCAGCGCTCGACCTTGCGCGCGCAGAGCACGAGGTCGGCCCCGAGCTCCGCGAGCGCTCCGGCCATTTGGCGGCCGATACCGCTGCCACCGCCGGTGACGATCGCCGTCTTGCCGCTCAGGTCGAACAGCTCTTGGACACGCATCGAACCTGCGATGCTAATTCCGTGGCTGTGTCGGAGCAGCGAGCTGCGTACCGGGCGTTCATCGACGGGCACATCGTCCCGGTCGAGCAGATGCTCTTACGCGAGGACGACGAGGCTGACCGCCTGCTTCAGGAGCTGCGTGCGCGCGCAAAGCAGGAGGGCCTGTGGGCGCCGCACCTGCCTCCGGACGCCGGCGGCTCGGGGGAGGGGTTCCTTGCCTACGCTGACCTCAACGAGGAGATCGGGCGCGTCACGTGGGCGCAATACGTCTTCAACTGCCAGGCGCCCGACGCGGGGAACGGCGAGATCCTGCATCAGTTCGGCTCGCCGGAGCAGCGAAAGCGCTGGCTGGCTCCGCTGGTCGCCGGCGATGCACGCTCCTTCTTCTCGATGACCGAGCCCGACGTGTCCGGTGCGGACCCCACCGCATTGCAGACGACCGCGACGCTCGAGAGCGGAGAGTGGGTGCTCAACGGACGCAAGTGGTTTTCCTCGGGTGCCGAGGGCGCGCTCTTCGGCATCGTCATGGCCGTGACAGAACCTGCCGCGGAACCGCATCGGCGGGCGAGCCAGATCATCGTCCCGGCCGACGCCCCGGGCGTGACGATCGAGTCGGTTCCCGTCATGGGCCACAGGGGTCGAGGGTGGACGACGCACTGCGAGGTGACCTACGAGAACGTGCGTGTGCCGGAGGCGAACCTGCTCGGCGAGCGGGGCGCCGGCTTCCTGATTGCCCAGAAGCGGCTCGGTCCGGGCCGCATCCATCACGTCATGCGCTGGCTCGGGCAGATGCAGCGCGCGTTCGAGCTCATGTGCACGCGTGCCTTGGAGCGGGAGGCGTTCGGCAGCCCGCTCGCCGAGAAGCAGACCGTCCAGAACTGGATCGCCGACTCGGCCGCAGAGATCCAGGCGTGCCGCCTGCTGACGCTCGACGCCGCGCACAAGATCGACGAGGGCAAGGACGCGCGCATCGAGATCTCGGTGTTGAAGTTCTATGCAGCGGATGCCCTCTCTCATGTGATCGACCGCGCGGTGCAGGTGCACGGTGCGCTCGGGCTCACGGACCGCTCGCCGCTCTCCCACATGTACTCCGTCGCGCGCGGGGCGCACATCTACGACGGCCCGGACGAGGTCCACCGGATGGTCGTCAGCCGCCGCATACTGCGGGCCTTCGCGGCCGGCGACGCCTGGCGCTTCAGCTAGGCGGCAGGCCTGCCGGTGCTCCGGACGCGTCGCGCGGGCCTGGAACGTTCGGGAAGCGGAACGGCTCCGGGCTCCGTCCGGGCTGCACCACCCACACCTCCCCCGTCTGCTCGCTGCGGGCGACGTCGAGGATCGCCCGTGCGATGTCGCCCGCATCCAGCAGGGGGAAGCCGGCAGCTGTGAAACGTGCGCGCCCTTCCGCGCCGAGCAGCGGCGTGTCGACGAAGCCCGGTGCCATGGCGCTGATCCGGATGCCGCGCTCGAGCAGTTGCGGCGCGACGCCGCGCACGAAGCCGACGACCGCGTGTTTCGTGAGCGTGTAGAGCGGATCTTGCGGCGCAGGCACGAGGCCCGCGAGCGAAGCCGTGACGACGACCGCGCCGCCGGGTTCCATCACCTTCGCCAGCCGGCGCACGCCGTAGACGACGCCGTCCACGTTCGCGCCGAGAATGCGCCGGTACGCCCGTTCGTTCACCTCGGTGAGGTCCGACGCGCCGGTCGTGACGCCGGCGTTCAGGCAGGCGAGCTCGACCGGCTCGACCGCATCCCAAGCGCCGGGATCCGAGACGTCGAAGCCATGAACGACGTCGAGTTCCTGCACGTCCGCGCCGACTGCCCGCAGCTCCGCGACGAGCGCTGCTCCGATGCCGGAAGCGGCTCCCGTTACGAGCGCTGTGCGCGGGAACATCGCGCGATACTGACGTATCCGTCTGGGAATGACCATCCCGTTCGAGGGCGTCCCGCTGCACGAGCTGGGGGCGCTCGCACGCCGTGTCGAGGAGGCCGGCTACGACGGGCTCTGGTCGGCGGAATCGACGCACTACGACGGGTTCACGCCGCTCGTGATCGCCGCCGAGCACACCGAGCGTGTGCGTCTCGTCACGGGGATCGTCAACGTGTTCACCCGCGGGCCGGCGCTGCTCGCGCAAACGGCTGCCGCGCTCGCGGACGTCAGCGGGGGACGCTTCGTGCTCGGCCTCGGCGCGTCCTCGAACGTGATCGTCGAGCGCTGGAACGGAGTTCCGTTCGAGCGGCCGCTGAAGCGAGTCGAGGAAACGGTCGCGTACTTGCGCGCGGTGCTGGCAGGCGAGCGCGGCGAGGGCGGCTTCAGGCTCGCCGCGCCCCCGGCGAGGCCTGTTCCGATCGTGCTGGCCGCGCTGCGGGAGCCGATGCTGCGGTTGGCGGCGCGCGTCGCCGACGGGGTGTTCACGAACTTTCTGCCTTTGACCCGCGTCGACCAGGTCGTCGGCGCATTCGGCGCGCCGGAGAAGGAGCTCGCCTGCCGATTCTTCTCGTTCCATGGGGAGGACGCGCTCGAGACGGCGAAGCGAACGTTCGTCGCGTATGCCACGGTGCCGGTCTACACGGAGTTCTTCCGCTGGCTCGGCTTCGGAGCCGAGCTGGAGCCGATCGTCGACGCGTGGAACGCCGGCGACCGCGCGGGCGCGGTCGGGCGCGTTCCCGAGGCGCTCGTGCGCGACATCTTCCTGCTCGGAACCGTCGACGACCAATGCGAGCGGCTAGCGCAGTTCGGGCGCGCCGGCGTGCAGACGGGCGTCCTCGCATTGTCGGCGCCGCGCGAGGAGCTGCACCGCCTTGTCGACGCCCTCGCGCCCGGTTAGGGCCTGCCCGTGTGCGGCACGCCGACGCGGGTCGTGAAGACGGCCGCGTCGTTCGGCTTGTTCTGGTCGTAGCTCGACGCGGCGCAGAGCGCGAGCGTCCGGCCGTCTTCGCCTCCGAGCATGCAGGCGAAGCACCGAAGGCCGTCCGGCACGGTGAGCGTGTCCCGGATCTCGCCGCCCCGTGCGACGCGCAAACACCGGTTGCTGCGCGCGTCGGCGAACCACACGCAACCTTCGGCGTCGAGCGTGCAGCCGTCCGGTGCGGTCTGCGGGACAACCGCGAACGTTCGCCGATTCGAGAGGACGCCGTCGCCGCCGACGTCGAATTCGGTGAGCCGCGCGGCCCACGTCTCGGCCACGACGAGGGTGAGGCAGTCGGCCGTCAGGACGCAGCCGTTGGGGAAGAGCAGCTCGTCCGCTGCACGCGTCGCCCTCCCGTCGGGTTCCACGCGGACGAGCGCCGTGGCGCGTGGTGGCTCGCGCCTCGCGAGGTCGAAGCCGAAGTTGCCGACGTACGCCCGGCCGTCTGCCGCGACCACCATGTCGTTGGCGTGCCAGTCGCACAGCCGGGAGAGGTCCGAGTGGACGCTGAGCTCGCCACCGTCGAAGCGCAGCACGCGCCGGTCACCCATCGAGACCACGAGCAACGACCCGTCCGGAAGCCAGCCGAGGCCCGACGGCATCGACTCGACGCGGACGATCTCCTCCACGCCGCCCTCGTGGTCGACGGCGAGGACACGCCGTCGGAAGAAGTCCGAAAACCACCAGCGGCCGTCATGCCAGCGCGGGCTCTCGAAGAACGCACCGCCGGTGAGAAGGGTCCGCATGCCCGGATGGTGGCAGGATCGGCCCGATGGACATCGTCGAGCGCCCGCCGCTGCTGATCCTCGACACGGTGCGCAGGTTCCTCGACGAGCACGGGCTCGGGGCCGGTGCGCTCCGCGCCGAGCGGATCGGCGAAGGGGGCGGCTCGAACTTCTCTTTCCTCCTGGTACGCGAGGACGGCTCGCGGTACGTGCTGCGGCGCCCGCCGCGACCACCGCTTCCTCCGACGGCGCACGACGTCGTCCGCGAATCGAAGCTGCAGCTCGCGCTCGCGCCTCTCGGCATCCGCGTCCCGAACATCCGCGCCGTCTGCGAGGACGCGTCGTTGCTCGGCGTCCCGTTCTACGTCATGGACTATGTCGACGGCCACGTCGTGACGAATGAGCTGGCCGCGCCGCTCGACGGCGACCCGGTGGCCCGCCGGCGGCTGGCCGACGATCTGGTCGACACGCTCGTCGAGATCCACGCCGCGGATGTGAGCAACCCCGCGCTCGCGGCGTTCGCGCGGCCGGGCAATTACAACGAGCGGCAGGTCAGGCGATTTGCCCAGCTGTGGGAGCTCAATCAGACGCGCGAGCTGCCTACCGTCGAGGAGGTCGGAACCTGGCTCGCCGCGAACGTGCCGGAGCAGCTGCCTGCGACGGTCGTGCACGGCGATTACCGGCTTGGGAACATGATCGTGCGTGGCGACCGCATCGCGGCGGTGTTGGACTGGGAGATGGGCACGATCGGCGATCCACGTGCCGACGTCGGGTACCTCGTGGCGACCTACAGCGAGCCCGGTGGTGCAAGCAACCCACTCGGCACGTCTCCGGTCACCTCTTCCGACGGCTTTCCGTCGCGGGCAGAGCTCGCTGCGCAGTACTCCGAGCGCAGCGGTCGCGACCTCGAACCGCTTACGTGGTTCGAGGCGCTCGCGCTGTGGAAGGCCGCGGTCTTCTGTGAGGCGATCTACGGGCGCTATGTGCGAGGCGAGCTCACCGCCGGCGACGAGCGTGCCCGGCGGTTCGAAACGGGCGTTCCTCTGCTCGCCGAGACGGCCGCAGCGCTCATCGGCGTCAGCAGATGACTTCTCCGCAGCCCCGTCGGCGTAGCGGCGTCATCGCACCCAGGAGGTCGCCGGCTCGAGTCCGGCAAGCTCCACCTGAGACCGCGACGCGGTGCGGGTCATACCTCGTGCTGCGTTTACGGAGGGAGGTGGAAACCAATGATCTCGAGCAGTCGGCCCACGGCGTCATCTCGGTGGCCCCTTTTGACAGCGGTCGACGCTGCTCCTCCTCACGCACCGGCTCGAGATTCCGCTCGACAATACTGTCGAGCGCATCGAGGAGGGACGACTCATGCATGTTCCAAACCGCGTCCGGAGCACGGGGATGCGCGGGTTCGCAATCGCGTTCGGCGTTCTCATGGTCGTTGGACTCATCGCAGCGGCGACGCTCGCGTTCGCAGGTTCCGGGCTCGGCAACGGTCCAGCGCAGGCTCGCGTGCCAAAGACCTTGGTACAGCCGAATTCGTTGTCTCGCGATTGACTCGTCCCTGGCCTTCGCGTTTTCGGGAGAGAAGTGCCGGCGTCCGCCGGCCGCGAACTAGCATGCCGCAGTGAGCGCTCGGCAGACCTGGTGAGGATCCTCGTCGTCGGCACAGGCGGCGTCGGCGGTGCCTTCGCCGCGGTCGCGGCACGCCGTGACTACTTCGACCAGATCGTGCTCTCCGACATCGACCCGGAGCGGCCGCGCGCGATCGTCGACCAGTTGGGCGACGACCGCTTCTCCTTTACACGTGCAGACGCATCGGACGAGCACTCGCTCGTCGAGCTGATCAAAGAGCACGGCGTCGACGTCGTCTTGAACGCAGCCGACCCGCGCTTCAACCCGCCGATCTTCGCCGCCGCCTTCGCCGGTCGATGCACCTACATGGACATGGCGATGTCGCTCTCGGAGCCGCACGGCGAGCGCCCGTACGAGCTACCGGGCGTGAAGCTCGGCGACTCGCAATTCGCGGAGGACAAGCACTGGCGGGACGTCGGTCTGCTCGCGCTCGTCGGCATGGGCGTCGAGCCGGGGCTCGCCGACGTGTTCGCCCGCTACGCCGCCGACGAGCTGTTCTCGGAGATCGACGAGATCGCGGTTCGCGACGGCGCGAACCTCGTCGTCGACGGCTACGAGTTCGCCCCGACCTTTTCCATCTGGACGACGATCGAGGAGTGCCTGAACCCGCCGCTGGTTTGGGAGAAGGGGCGCGGGTTCTACACGACCGAGCCGTTTTCGGAGCCGGAGCTGTTCGAGTTCCCGGAGGGGATCGGGCCGGTCGAGTGCGTGAACGTGGAGCATGAGGAAGTGGTGCTCGTTCCGCGCGGCGTCGACTGCCGGCGCGTGACGTTCAAGTACGGCCTCGGCGAGGAGTTCATCAACGTCCTGAAGACGCTGCACATGCTCGGGCTCGACTCGACCCGCAAGCTTCAGGTCGGCGGCGTCGAGGTGTCGCCACGCGACGTCGTCGCCGCGTGCCTACCCGACCCGGCCTCCCTCGGCGAGCGCATGCGCGGGAAGACCTGCGCCGGGACGCTCGTCACCGGCACCGGCGCGGACGGCGAACCACGGGCCGTGTACCTCTACCACGTCTCCGACAACGAGCAGACGATGCGCGAGTACGGACACCAGGCGGTCGTGCTGCAGACCGCGCTCAATCCGTCGATCGCGCTCGAGCTGCTCGCAAGCGGAACATGGAGCGGCGCCGGCGTGCTCGGACCGGAGTCGTTCCCTGCGAAGCCGTTCCTCGACCTCCTCGCCGACTACGGGGAGCCGCACGGCATGTTCGAGGGCGACCCCCGCCACGAGCGAAGCCGGACGGGCCGGCAGCCGAGCTAGCGACCCAGGCGCGTCTTGCGCCGGATGCCGAGGCGCCGCTGGAGCGCGCGATCTTCTTCGCCGTCACGTTTAGCTGCCCACACGAACCCGACGCCGACGAGCACGAGCGGCAGCGCAAGCAGCACGATGAGAACCACGATCGCGATGCTGTTCATCCGCTCAGTGTGCCTGTTCGATACGGCTCCGAGGATGAGAAATCCTGGCTGGACGAGGTCCGTCGAGAAGAGCTTGGACGGGCAGACACTCAAAGGGACAGCGAGTCAAGCGCTCGGATCAACCACCTAATTGGGGACGAATCAAGCGCCCGGTTCAGAGGATGCTCATCGCACAGGGGTAGCGGGCTCGATGCGGCGGAGCCTTGATCCCGAAACCAAGTCGTCTCGAGCGCAGTTCGGCGGCGGGCTGCGCTCAGACGGCGGCGGCACGACACCACGGCGGCAATGCGGATACGAACGGACTCCTCATCCTCCTCAGCCTCCCTGGCCGAGTACCTCAAGAGGTGCGACTGCATCGTCTCGTTCGTCGACCGCCGCGTGATCGAGGCAACGGCGAAGCCGCAGTCGTTCGCCGCGCCGTACGCGGACGTCGAGCTCGAGGGTTACCTCAAAGTCTGGGAGGCGATGCATCCCGACGCCCTGGTTGAGCGACTGACTCCAGCTAGTCGTAGGTAGGAAGCGCAGGTCGAATCTTCCGCGAGATGTCGCGGGTTGGAATCGCTGGACCGGAGTGGTAAAGATGGACCGAGACGGAGCCCAGCGCTACCCCACGGTTTGCCCTCCCCTCCCGTGAGGCTCAAGGTCGCCGCAGACCTCGCGTCAGGGCTCCATACTCACGCTCCGGGAAGGGCGGCAAACCTGCGTGCGTCACCCTGGTGACGTAGGCGGGCACTCAACGTGGTTTTGCGGTCTGACTGGACGGTCAATCAATGATCTCGTCACTGCGGAGAGCGGCGGAGGGTCAGGTGCGACGGGGAGACCATGCCTGATCCTCTACCGCTTTTCGTTCTCAGCGGCGGTCGGCCTGAACGCGGAAACGCCGAAGCGATGAAAGAGGTCACCCGCAAGGCGTTTGGCGTCGCGCACGCAGCGGGCATGCGATCTCTGTGGAACGGCTCAACCGGACGACGCTGCTCGGCTTGCTTCAGATGTACGAAAGCGCTATCCGCGAGCTCCAGGCGCTGCGCGATCCCGGCGTGACTCGGCTGCTGCGAGGGATGGAGCGCCATCGCGCCGAGGTCATCGCCGCTCTCGCCGCGCAAAAAGCCCGGTAAGCACGGCCGGGGCGCTGGTCGGTACGGCTTCTAGATGTGCGAGCCGCGCTTCTGCCAGAGCGCGACGAGCTCGGGGTTCAGTGCCGCTTGCTCGTCTCGGCAGTCCATACAGCGAAGCGAGCCAACGGCCGACAGCGGAGCTTCAAGCGACTTTCCGCACGCGAGACAGTGAACGGGTCTTTGCGGACTCGGCTGACTCTCATTCGTTCGCTCCGACAGCGATGCCACCTACATGGCATAGGCGCGCCGAGCGTGACTTGCGCCAGACGTTCGGCCAGGGTGGTGGCCTAGATCGTCGAAGGACGTAGCGGCCGTTCTTACGCGCAGGGCCTCGGGCGGAGCGTGGGTACGCTCGCGCCGATGCGGGCCCGGCGGTTTTTCGGCGTCATCGCCCTGGTCGTGGTCGCTGCCATGGGTGCGGTCGCCGTTGATTCGGCGAGCGGGCGGACGCAGACGCTGACACCGGCGGATCGGCACCAGCTGTTGCAGCGGTTTCTGCCGGTTCTCTATTTCCATCCTGACGAGGCGTGGGCGCCGGTCGAGGTGGAGCGGTTCTTGCGGCTGGCGCGGACCGAACGCCAGACGGCGCGAGGAGTATGGACGCGCACCTTGACGCCGCTTCCGACGAGCACCGTCGGGTGCACGTTCACGCCGTGCTACCGGTTCAACCTTCCCTGTGCTCTGAAGGCCGGCGCGGCGTGTTACGAGAAAGCCGCCGCGACGTTGAGCGACTGGAGACACCCCGTCAGCTACGGACGCGTGGTGGACGTTCCCGCGCGAACGCCAATGCCTGCTGGTATCAGCGGCACGGCGCGCTACCTCGTCCGCTACTGGTTGTTCTACTCCTTCGACGACTGGCGGTCGCGCGGCGATCGCCTCTGGCAAGCACACGAGGGTGACTGGGAGAGCGTCACCGTCGCGTTGGATTCGCGTACGAACCCGATTTTCGCTGCCTACAGCCAGCACTGCTCGGGAACAGTTCGCGCATGGTCGAGAGTCACGACCCGCGCCCAGACGCATCCGATCGACTACGTCGCTCTCGGGTCGCACGCGAACTACTTCACGAAGACCTCATCGCCGACCCAATTCCTTCGCTGTGTCTACAAGAACGTCGAGGGGGCAGACCGCTCGAAGGCACGCCGGCTCGTGAGCGTCGTCCAGGGCGGCATCACCGACCGCACCGGCACGGCCCACGCTCTCGGCCCCATCGCCGGCCAGCAGACGCCACTGCAACTCGTCGACCTCGACGCCCCCCTGCCCGCCTGGGCCCGATTCCCCGGACGCTG
Organism: uncultured Actinomycetes bacterium; assembly: GCA_963833655.1. Classification (GTDB taxonomy): domain Bacteria; phylum Actinomycetota; class Thermoleophilia; order Gaiellales; family Gaiellaceae; genus 3-1-20CM-4-69-9. The sequence goes on from CAWHYL010000004.1 coordinate 57,068, forward strand.
GAGCGAAGGCGAGCTCCTCTGGGTCGGTCGGACGCCGACCCGCTTCACGCGCGTCAGTAGCGGCCTCGGGCCCGCGACACCACGGTGGAACACGACATCGGTGCCGGCGCTTTGGCACACCGACTCGAGTTGACGCCGAGAGGCCCTTCGACTCGTGCGGCTTTGCCGCACGCACGTCAGTAGCTGGACTGATGCGCCAAGCGGATGAGCGAGAGATGCTGATGTCAGAAGGGAGGGGCAATGACCGTCGCCCCGACATCAGTTCAGCCCCGGCCGGATCGCCACCGGCTCCGCTGGGTGCTGGTCGGGATCGTCGCTTTCATTCTCGGTGGCGCCGCGGTGGCCCTGCTCTATCAATTCGACGTGTTGGGAGGCTCATCCACGTCAAGCAGCGGGGGATCGGGCGTCCCAGCGACGCAGGTCCGCGACGTGGGTGCGTTCGACAGCGTCGAGCTCGCCGGGGGCAACAACGTCGTCATTCGTGTCGGAGAGAGGAAATCGGTTCTCGTCAAGGCCGACGACAACCTCCTGAACCGCGTCACGACCGAGGTGAAGTCCGGCGCGCTCGTCATCGGGAACACGCCCGGCAGCCTCGCTGCCCGGAGCCCGATGAGCGTCGAGGTCAACCTCCCGTCGCTCGACTCCGTGGCGCTCACCGGCAGCGGCAACGTCGTGGTCAGCGGCATCAAGACGCAGAGCCTGACGGTGGCGTTGTCGGGCAGCGGCAACCTCTTCGGAAGCGGAACTGCGACCTCGCTTGACATCACGGTCAGCGGCTTCGGAAACGCGCGGTTCACACAGCTCGACGCGAGCAACGTTCACGCTGTCGTGAGCGGCTCTGGAACAATCTTCGTCACGGCGACCAAGCGCCTCGATGCCTCGGTGCCCGGATCGGGCACGATCATCTACGCGGGCAATCCGCAGGATGTGACGAAGAGCGTCACAGGCTCAGGCACGATCGCCGGCAGATAGAGGGAACGCCGAGCGCCGAGCGTCATCGGTTCGACGTGTCGCGGAGGCTCTCGGGGAGAAGGCCGTCCCAGCGGCGCAGCTCGCGGAGGAACTGCGCCGGCCACTGCCTCGACCGGGCGCGCGCCCGCTGCACGAGGAACGCGCCGTTGAGGAGCAACACGGATAGTGACGCACTTGCAAGTGGCAAGACCCACTCAGGCACATGGGAGAGCGTACTGGGAGCCACGCGTTCCGAGGGAAGGACGGCGATGACTGTATTCGAGAGACCGCGCTACTTTGCCGGCAAGCTGCTCACGGCCGAGGACCTCGAGCTCGAGCAGCGTTACCACATCGAGAAGCGCTGGCTGCTGAACCGCATGCTCGAGGGCGCCGGGGTCGTGTCTGGTCTGGGTGTGGTTGCGGCCGAGGACGGGAAGGTTTCGGTCGAACCGGGTTTCGCGCTCGACCCATACGGCCGCGAGATCCTGGTCTGCGAGCCTCAGCAGCTGGTGGTCCCGGACTCTGTCGAGCCACCGTCCATTTGCCTGCTGTACCGGGAGATCGAGACTGACCGCGGGACGATCCGCGAGACGTTCGAGCTCATGGTCGCGACCTCGTCCGTCCCTGAGGAGGCTGTGGTGCTGGCTGTTCTCGACGAGTGACGCAGAAGCCGGTAGCTCGGCAGGACCCATAGTCCGGAGAGGCGAACGCGACTCGTCGACGTAGCACCAGCTCCAGTCCTCGCCCCCCGATCTTCAGGCCCTTCGATCTGCTCCGGTAGAGCGGTCACCGTGATCTGGTCGAGATGGATGCACATGGACGTCGCAGACATGTCAGCTCCTCTCTTCGTTTGACGCCGGCGGCGCGCGACGAGCAAGTACGGTGCCGCCGCATCTGTCCACGACGAGTCGACGGTCAGTCGGCGCGCCGAAGCTCCAGCTCGAGCCCGAGCCGCAGCTTGCGCATGGTGTGCGCGCCGTCTGTCGACTGTCCAGACGTCGGGATCTCCTCGCGTGGCGGGGAGCGAAGCGCTTTCGCCCGCGAAGGTGCGCGTCGTGGTCTATAAGACGCGGTGACGATGGGCGAGGAGGGCTTCCTCGCCCCCGAGGGGAGGACACACATGCATTGGCTACGTCTGCCGGCCGTCATGCTCGTCGCGCTCGCGGCGGGCGTGCTGGTCGTCATGGCCGGGTCGGCCTCCGCGGCACCACCGGCGACGTACGACATCAACACGCTTGCGGGCAAGGTCGCATCGCTGTACGGAACGGCAGGATTGCAGGTTCGGTTCTCGGCATTCATCGAGGAGGAAGCCGAACAGGGAGGCGCGGCGCCCGTTCCGGGTGCGCCGCCGATCGTCCCCTCCTTCGTTCTCTCGAGCCCGCTCGACGGGACCAGCGTCCTCGCGCCGGACGTGACCGTGAATCAGGACACCGCAGGCGCGCCACAGAACGAGACCGCGATCGCCGTCGACCCGGATAACCCGAATCGCATCGTCGGCGGTGCGAACGACTATGTCGCCCGGACTTGGTCGTGCACGCTCGGAGGGACTCCCTGCAGCGCGCTCGCGGACGGCTATTCGGGCACCTATTTCTCGAACGACGGCGGGCAGACGTGGTGTTGCACCGCCACGGACCCCTCGCATCTCGGGACGCTCGTTCCAGGCGTGACCCGCCTCGCGGGTGGGCAATACGACGCGGCCGGTGATCCTGCTGTCGCGTTCGACAGCCACGGACACGTCTACTACGCCGGGCTCGGCTTCAACCGCACGAGCGCACCGAACACGGTCGAGGTCAGCAAGGGCACCTTCGCCGGTGGCAACCTCAGTTGGGGCGCGCCGACGTTCATCAACCAGACGACTTCGCCTTCCACCCTGAACGACAAGGAGTGGATCGCGGTCGACGCTCATGCTGGGAGCCCGTTCCAGGACCGGATCTACGTCACCTGGACGCGGTTCCTGTTCAACCCGAACAACGGCAGCTATGTCCAGTCACCGATCGCATTCGTGTCGTCGAGTGACGGCGGTGCGACATTCACGTCTCCGAAGCTGATCTCCGGAAACGTCCTTTACGGCCAGGGATCGCGTCCGGTCGTCGGACCGGACGGGGCGCTGTACGTGTTCTGGTCCGGTTCCACACGGCTCGCCTCTCTCAACTCGACGTACATGGTCAAGTCGAGCGACGGCGGCGCCACCTGGAGCAAACCGGTCCAGGTCTCGACGGTCAACAACAGCCGCCTGCTCCGGAACACGGCCTTCCGGAACAACAGCTACCCGGCTGCGGCTGCCGCGCCGAACGGCGACCTCTACGTCACCTGGACGACGCAGACGAGCGACGGGAGCGTCGCCGTCTACAGCAAGTCGACGGACGGCGGCCAGACGTGGAGTGCACCGGCACGGACGTTCGCGCCGGCGACGCGGACTCCGGTCGGCTATCCGGTCAATCAGCCGAGCGGCGGGACGCTCAATGCGCCGTCGCCCGCGGGCCCGGTCGAGGACATCTTCCCGGCAGTGGGCGTCGGCCCCAACGGCAGGGTGTACCTCGGTGCTTACCGCGGCGACGTCGTCTCACCGTGGCAGACATGCGCCGCAGGACCTCCCCCGCCGGAAGGGCGGATCAACTGCGGGACGCTGGGCGACTACATTCACAACACGCGCCTCGACTACGTCGTTCGCGACCTCACGACGAACGTCACGAACACCGTCAGCACGCATCCCATCAACACTCAGAACGGGTTCGGCGGCGGCTTCTTCGGCGATTACACCGATCTGGCCGTCGGCTCCAACAACGTGTTCCATGCGTTCTGGACCGACAGCAACAACAAGCAGTCGGTGATCTGGTTCTACGGCTTCCAGTTCGTGCCGACGCCCATCAACCAGGAGGACGTCGCTTCGGCGGCCGGCAACTACTAACGGGACAGCCCCATCTCTGAGAAGAAGGCCCGCCTTGGCGGGCCTTCTTCCATCTGACCTTCAGCAGATCGAGCTCGCCGAGCGGACGTGTCGGCGAACGAAGACTGACGAGCCCGAGCCGACCGGCCCCTCTCCCCAACCGGGGCGGCTCAGCCCCGAACACAAATCGGCCCGGGCTCGTTCAGAGAGATGCCGGACGACGCAAGCGCTTGCGCTGCGGTCAGGTGCCCAGGGCGCGACGCCTACAGCTAACGCCGCAGTCGGTCGACCGGGGGAGAGTAAGGTCGGCCGAGTTCACCCTGGGCGCGCGTAGCTTCGAGATCACGATACCCACTCCTCGCGTCTTGCACCGCTCAGCGTGCGCCCGGACGCGGCGCCCGTCGCCTGGCAGAACAGACGTGGGGCCCCGATTTCCAGGGCCCCAACAAGTGTCTGTGTGATTCCCTTACCGGACGAGCGCGCCGTTGAGGAAGAGCTGGATCGCACCCGCTGCGAGCCCGGCCGTGACGACGGAGTCGGCGCCGCCGAGCGTGTTGAGGTCGACGCGGTCGAGCGCGGCTTCGGGATGGAGAATCCTGACGGTCGGCGCGAGGCCGCTGACCTTGACGGCCCCGGCGTCACCGCTGACGTCGATCCTGTCCCTGCCTTCGGTGCCCGTGATCGCGACACGGTCGGCCTGACCGTCGCCGGAAGCGCTGCCGAGAGCGGCTGCGAGATCGATGTTCAGCTCGCGAACGGCGGTTGCCCGCAGGTCGTTGACGTTGATGACGTCTGCGCCGCCGAGGGCGTTGAAGTCGACTCGTTCGACGCCTGCCGTGTCCATCGTGACGTTGCCGGGATTCCGGAAGAACTTGAGCCTGGTTCCGTTCGCCGACACGTCGACCTGCTCGGCCGCATTCGCGCCGTTGAAGATCATCGTGTCGGAGCCCCGCTGCCCCTCGACCTTGTCGCTGCCGTCGCCGGGATCCCAGATGAACGTGTCGTTGCCGCTTCCCAGGAGCGCCGTGTCGGCACCGCGGTTACCGTCGATCGAGTCATTACCGGAGCCGCCCAGCAAGATCTCCGCTCCCGATCCTCCGGAAAGCGTGTCGTTGCCGCTGCCGCCGGCCAGGGTCGTCGGGATTGTGTCCTCGAAGCCGCCGTTGGCCTCGTCGATGCGGATCGCGTCGCTGCCGGCGCGTCCGTCCACGACGATCCGTGCGACATCCGCGCGCGGGAAGCTGAAGTCGGCGGACCCGTCGTCACGAGCGTCGACCTCGAGCACGCTCGGATCGCCGGCCCGTAGGCGAAGGGCGATTTTGTCGCTTCCATTCGTCCCTTCGACCATGAGCGTGCCGTAGTTGAGCGATGCCTTGACCGCGTGAGACGGCGCAGCTGCGGCGCTCGACACGCCGATCGCGGCGGCGAACGCGGCTGCGACGGCGACCTTGAATCGCATGCTGTTCATGTGTGGTTCCTTTCGCATCGGATTGCTGTCGTGAGCTAGAGACACCGACGCGCGGGATCTATTCCGCCCGTCGGCTGCGCGTCAGACGACGCGGAAGCTCCCGTGCATGACGGCGGCGTGCGGGTCGCAGAAGAAGCGATAGACGCCCTTACGGAGCGTGAGCACGAAGCTCTTCGTTCCCATGAAGTCCACGCTCGTCAGCATCCGGTTCATTCCAGGCCCCGTCAGATGGAAGTCGTGGATTGAAGAGCGGTCGTTGATCACCAGGCGATAAGGGACGCCCGCCTTCAGTTTGCCGACCGTCTTACCGCCGGCCGTGACGCTGATCGTGAAGCCGGGGCCGACCGAGCCCTGCACCGCCTTGGGGGCAGGCGTCCCCTGCGACGTGCCTGCCAGCGCAAGGCTGCAGGCAATGGCGGCGACGGCGGTTGCGAATGTGCGAGACATGATGTCCTCCTGTTCGAATTGGATTCCGAGTGACGAGGACACCTTCCGGACGCCGTTATTCCGGCGATTCGGCTGGGAATAATGGGAGCCACGCGGGGTCTTCCCCGGTATGACGCTCCTTTCTCATTCGGGGTTACCGTTCCCATGGCGATGTTGAGGCGACGTCGACATGAAGGCGGTGGCGATGAGCCGGCGGAGCTCGCGCCGCTTGCGGACGGCTCGCTCCCGCCGGAGCGTCGTGCAGTTCTCGAGGCGCGCGTCGCCGAATCCTCGGAGCTGTCCGCTCGTCTCGCCGAGCAGGAGCGAGCCGTCACCCTGACGCGAATGGCTGCCTCCGAAGTGGAGGCGCCGGCGGCGCTGCGAGCCCGCATCGACGCGCAGCGACGACCGCGCCGCATGCCGGTGTCACGGCGTCTCGTAGCAGTCGGCGCGGCCGTTGCTGTCGCGGCGGTCGCCGTGGTCGGGCTGGCCGTCTTCCGCTCGAGCCCGTCGGCGACGCGGTTCAAGGCCGCGCTCGCGGCGACGCAGCTCTCGCCGGGCGCGAAGGGAGAGGCGACGCTGACCAAGACGTCGTCGGGCTGGCGGATCGAGCTCGATGCCACGGGGCTTCCGCGTCGTGACGGCGACCGCTTCTACGAAGCGTGGCTGCGCAATGCCTCCGGGGTACTGGTGCCTATCGGAACGTTCAACGACGGCACGAACGTCACGTTGTGGGCAGGCGTCTCGCCTCAGGTCTTCAAGACTATGACCGTCACGCGCGAGCGGGCCGACGGCGATCAGACGTCGTCAGGCGAGAAGGTGCTCGTCGGAACGGTCAGCACAGACGGCTGACTCAATCCTGCGGCGAATCGATGCGGCGTACCACCTGCCGGCGGGCGCGGTAGAGGCGGCTCATGACCGTCCCCGTGCGGATCCGTAGGGCGCGAGCGGCTTCCTCGTACGTCAGGCCGGCGACGTCGACCGCGACGAGGACGTCACGAAAGTCAGCCGGCAAAGCGGCGATGGCGGCGTACAGCTCGCCGGCCTCCAGGGCCGCGTGTGGCTCGCGCGCGTGGGGATCGGGAACGACGTCGAGCTCGTCGGGCAGCGAGGCTGTGCGTAGCCGCCGGCTCTCGGACCGCTTCTGGTTGAGGAATGTGTTGCGGAGCGCGCGCAGGAGATACCCGAGGTCGTCGTCGTTGCGGAGCAGGCGCGGACGTGCGAGCACACGCGCGTAGGTCTCCTGCACGAGATCCTCGGCGTCTTCCCTCGAACCGCAGAGTGCCCACGCAGCTCGATACAGCCGATCGAGATGGTCGCCGACCCGCGCAGGGTCGAGTGGGCGCTGCATCGGACGAGCATAGAGCGGCGCTCGCGCGCCTCTCGGCTCGCCCGTCGGAATAGACGGCGCCCGCCGGTGTCTTCACCGAGGAGACACGAATTCGACGGAGGTAATCGAGATGATCTTCCATTCCCCGCTCAACTTCGACAGTCCCGGCACCATCGCGTCGGCTCGCGAGCTCGCGCGCCGTCGGAGCGCCACGGACGAGATCGCGCTGCTCTGGCACCCCGAAGACGACCGGGTGGAGGTGTCCGTGTGCGATGTCACGACAGGCGCGACCGTTGACATCGAGGTTGCGCCCGGCGACGCGCTGGACGCCTTCACCCACCCGTACGCGTACATCGCAAGCCGCGAAGGCCTCGACCGGATGAGCGACGAGGCGGTGGCACCCGTCGATGGCTAGCGTCGAAGGCCTTCAGGAAGAGCTCCGCGCCCTCGTCGCCGAGCGTCAGGCAATGCGCGAGCGCGAGGCGGGCCGCGGCGAGCTGGAGGCGAACCGACGCCGGCTCGCGCAGCGGCAACGGCAACTCTCGCATGCTCTGATCCACAGCCACCTACGAGATGCGAGTCGCGCGGCGTGACCTCGATCCCGCGACGACTGGGAAAAAGGAGGGCCTCCGCGACGAAGGCCCTCCTAGCTCACTAGACGGTGCGTCGGCCCCGGCCCGAGAGCATCGCCACCACCGCGACGATCAGCGCGATGATGAGGACGAACCAGAGGAAACTGCTCACCGCGACGCCGCCCGCGATCGCGAGGATCACGAGGGCGAGAACGAGTATCCAGAGCAATGCCATTAACGACTCCTTTCATGTCGCGCCCGGATTCGCGAGCGCTCTTCGCTAACGGCAAATGCGGGATTCCGGTTACTCACCTTGCGTGACGCATCGCTCTCCGCAAAGCGAGAGCAGGGCAGCCTGTCGGCCGCCCTGCTCTGAAGTTCTACTACGGTGCTGTCGTAAACGACCAGATGTCCGAGTTCCCGAACGTGGCCGGGCACTGCTGCTGGACAGCTGGAGCGGTCGCTGCAATCCCGTTCTCGAGCGCCTGCCGATACGCGTCCATGGCCGGGCAATCGGCGGCATTCCGAGTGTCGTTCCAGACAGCTGCACCGTACGTCCGCGTCGCCGCGGCGTAGACGTAGTCGCCGAGGAACTCCCCGACGAGGTTGTTCTGCGACGATCCTCGCGGGTCGCCGGGCGGGCTGCGATGGATCTCGGTGAACGGCCCTGTCGGGCCGGTTGCGCCGGCGGATGCGTGGAGGACGACTCCCACGAGCGCACGTGGCGTCGCGGTCGTCGGCTGGTAGGGGGTCGTGAAGGCGTTGTACACCACGTACACATCCGTGCCGTTCGGAGAGATGGCCGGCGCGGTGTAGTAGCCCCGATCGATCCCACTTTCGATCGCACGCGGGGTCGACCACGTCGTGCCTCCGTCGGTCGACTCCGTGAAGTACACGTGAGGCTTCGCGAGGTCGCCGCTGACGTAGCTCATGACGATCCTGTTGGTCGCATCGGCACCGGTCGGGGCGCCGTTTGCGATGTCGACGCTCGGCGCCGGCGCGAGATCGCTCCGTGCGCCGGCGACACCGTCGATCACGGGACCGATTAGCGGGTCGAACACACCCGGCTGGGTGACCGGGCCGGCGACGGGAGTGGCTTTCGACCAGCTCGTGCCGCCGTCGGTCGACTTCGACATCAGCTCGAACGCGTCGTGGCCCTGCGACGAGACGGTCCCGACGCCGAACACGTACGCCGTTCCGTTGCTGTCCGTCCGAATCGTGCACCCGTCGGTCGGGTTCCGCTCACCGTTGTTCGCAGCGGCCGTGATCTGCTGCTGCGTCCAGGTATCGCCGCCGTCGTGCGAGACGCCGACGAACAGCGGCGCCGGAGCTGCGTTCGGGCTCTTCTCCTGGCCGCGGAACGACGCCCAGCACATATAGACGGTTCCGAAGAACTTGCTCGACGAGGCGTTGTCCGCCCAGACCTGCTCTTTGTCCGAGAAGATCGTCTGCGAGACCTGCTTCGACACGATCACCGGCGGCATCCAAGCGTTCTTGTCATTCGCCGCCGCGGCCTCGACGTTGTCCGTCCGCGAGACACCGATCGCCTCGAAGCCCTTGAAGCTGGCCTCGTCACGCGTCGCGCCGAAGTTCGACGTCAGATTTGCGTAGTACAGGCGCGAGCCGTTCGCCCACGAGAAGTGGCCGCTCGCGTCGGGCCGCGGGCCGAACGCCACCGCCGGGTCGCCGTCGGAGACGAGCCCGTTTTCGTAGTACCACGGGATCGTTCCGATCGGGCCGCCTGCGGTCGGCGAGCAGCCGGGATCAGGCCCGGGGACGCCATGGCAGTTGCGGGCGCTCCAGCCCGTATACGTCGGCTGTCTCCAGCTGTTACCGGAGTCGAACGAGAAGTACACGCCCGAGACGCCGACGCCCGGAGTGAACGGGCATGTGTTGTCGGCGCCGGCGTTGCAGTCCTCCATGTCGATGTTGTCATTCGAGCCGGCGACCACGATGTTGGGATGGTTCGCATCGATCGCCATTGCGGGCTCGTTCTGCTTGTTCTGCGCAAACGGGCTCGGGTTGCTACCGACCGTCACCAACGAATCGGTACCCGGCGCGGCTCCCGCGAGGGCGCTCACAATCAACGCCGCCGTGGCCGCACCAAGAAACGCCAAGACCTTGTGCATCGTTCTCTCCCCTCGTCGACCGCACAATGCTTCGCGCCGGTGAGTGTAGAGACGACGGCCCCCGGCGCGCGTCGGTTGTCGTTCTCCGGGGCCGTCTCACGGAGTTCTCATCTGAGGCGGTTACGTTTCCTCGACCCGCCGACCGCGAGACGACGCTGGACCGTCCGCTCGACCGTTTCTGCGCATCCAATCTGCCGATTACCTCGACGAACGCCGACGCCACAAGGCGCAGCGTCGTCGTCGCCGCCGACTGTGGACGGTTTCGGCCGCAGTGATCGTCGCGGCCGCACTCGCCGGCGGCCTGTTCATGTCGACGTCTTCCGATCGCGCGTCCAATCGCGCGCGCGCTGCGAGGCCGCGCGACGCCGTGCCGTCGCTCGCGCCGCCCGGCCCGATCCCCGGCTACCTCCTCATCGCCGACCGGGGGAACAACCGCATGCTGCTCGTCGACTCCCGGGGTCGCATCTTGTGGCGCTACCCGCGACCGGGGCGGACACCCGCGATGCCGGTTCGATTCGCCGACGACACGTTCTTTGCGCCCGGGACGGCGGACCGCATCATCTCGAACCAGGAAGAGCAGCACACCATTCAGATCATCTCGTTTCCCGGAGGCCGCTTGCTGTGGCGCTACGGTCGAGTGAACCTCCGGGGATCTCGACGCGGCTACCTGAACACACCCGACGACGCTTATCTCTTGCCGAACGGGAACGTCTCGGTCGCAGACGCCTACAACTGCCGCGTGCTCTTCATCTCGCCGGCGCACCGGATCGTGCGCCGGTACGGCACAGCCTCCTCGTGCAGCCACGACCCGCCGCGCCAGCTCGGCGCGATCAACGGCGCCACGCCACTTCCCGACGGAGGCACCCTTGTCAGCGAGATCAACGGGTCATGGGTGGACGACATCTCGGCCGCCGGTCATCTTCGCTGGGCAGTCCAGGCTCCGGTGTCGTATCCGTCTGACCCGCAGTTGCTGGCGCCGAATCGCATCCTGCTCGCCGACTACGCGCGGCCCGGCCACGCAATCATCATGACCCGGACCGGCCGCGTCCTCTGGCGCTACGGCCCGTCGTCCGGGCCGGGCATGCTCGACCATCCCTCGCTGGCAACACGGATCGCGCCCGGGATGATCGCCATCAACGACGACTATCGGCAGCGAGTCGTCATCGTCAGCATCAAAGCCCGTCGCATCGTCTGGCAGTACGGCCACACGGACGTCGCCGGCCGTGGCCCCGGCTATCTCCACACACCGGACGGCCTCGACCTGCTGACGACGGCGCGGGCCGAGCAGCTTCCCGAGGTGCGCTCTCTTCTCATGCATCACCCGACTCGGCCTCGCCACGTTGCCGCCACCGGCGGCCCAGCTCCGGCGACGGTGACGCTCGCTTCGGCTCCCTACCGTCTGCCCGCTCCCGTCCAGAGGGAGGTCGCGGTCGCCTCCGGTGCCGGGGTGATCATCGTCGGTGGCCTGAATTCGGCGAAGGTCTCGACCAACGGCGTGTTCAGGCTCGATCCAGGCTCTGGACGCGTGAGCCCGCTGGGTGTCGTGCCGAACGCCTTTCACGACGCGGCAGGAGCACTGCTGCGCGGCGGCGTTTTCGTCTTCGGCGGCGGGGCGGGGGAGAGCACCTCAACCGTTCAGCGCTTCGATCTGCGGACCCGAAAAGGGTCGGTGGTGGCGCAGTTGCCGCACGCGTTGTCCGATCTGGCGGCCGCGACGATCGGGGCGACGGCGTATCTCGTCGGCGGCTTCGACGGTCGCATTCCGCGCAACGAGATTTACCAGACGAGCGACGGTCGTCACTTCACCCTCGCCGGACGTCTGCCTGTCGGTCTCAGGTACCCGGCCGTGGCTGCAGTTGGCGGCGACCTGATCGTGGCCGGAGGAATAACAGCCTCCGGGGCGAGCTCAGTCGTCTATGTCTTCGATCCGTCGACCGGCCGGACGAGATCGATCGGCCGGCTGCCCGCACCTGTCGGCCATTCGAGCGCCCTCGTGCTGGGCAACCGAATGTATGTGGTCGGCGGGGCGGATGCGTACGGGAGTACGCGCGGCCGAGTCGCTGCGATCGATCCGCAGGCCGGCAGGGTGCTCCCCGTGTCGGGCGTCGCTCGTGTCTCGGACGCCGGTGCCGTCGTCGTCGCGGGACGCGGGCTGGTGATCGGAGGCGAGACAGACCGGCGGACGGTTGCGACCGTACGGGTCCTCAGCGCGCCGCCCTAGGAGGAAGAGGAAGCTCGCCGCAGCGGGACGTAGATGAAGATTGCTCCCGATGCCGAGACCCGACGGAATTCGAAGGTGAACGGATCGAAGCTCGACCACCTCGGGTCGTTGTACTCGCCGACGTCGATATCCCCATCGCGCTCGACACTGCTCACGTAGGCGACATGCCCGAACGGACGCGCGAGGCCGGGCCAGACAGCGACTGATCCGGGCCGCGGCCGCCTTCCGACCGGGAGGTGCGCGAGGCGCGCGACATGCGGCCAGTTCCAGGCGTCCATCGCGCCGGGGACGAACCAATCCGTCCGCTGTCCATTCGTCCGAAGCGCCCAGGCGACGTACGACGTGCAATTGCACATGAACATCCCCCAGCGGTCAACGGCTTTGCGGTATCCCGCCATCGGGCAATTCGACGCGTACGGGTAGCCGTACACGACTGGAGCGCGCGGAGGCGCAGCTGCAACGTGATGCGTCGGCGCGAGCGTCAGTCCCAGCGTGGTCACCAGCGGAACGAGCACGAACGTTCTCGCAAGCTGCACCGTTGGAGTATGCCCACGGCTTGGAGCCGCAACGCACGCGTGAAGAAGACGTACCGGGACCCGATCCCTCAGGACCGGGTCCCGGTGCATCTGCTCAGGTGACTACGAGGCCGGTCGGTGCGGCGCCGGTCGGGCCGGGCGTCGGCGACGAGCCGAGCTCGGTGAGCGTCCCTCCGTCGACCGAGAAGCCGCTGATCGAGTCGGAGCCCGTGTTCACGACCCACAGCGTCGAGCCGTCAGGTGACAGTCGGGCGTCCTCCGCTCCGCGGGGAGAGCCGTTCAACGGCGTGCTGCCGAGCAGCGTCAGCGACCCGTTGGTTGCGATCGCATAGCTCGAGACCGTTGAGACGGCCGTATTGACGGTGAACAGGAACTGGCCGTCGTGGCTGATCTCGACCCAGCACGGTGCCGTCTGATTGTTCGGGAATGGAGACGTGCCGATCGAGGTGAGCGTTCCGTCCGTCGCATCGGAGAACGCCGACACGCTGCCGTTGCCCGGACCGTCGTGCGCGTTCGAGACGAACAGTTCCGTCGGATCTGTCGGACGGAATTCACTGCCGAACGGGCCGAGGCCCTGCGCGACGAACGGGGATCCGGGGGCTGCGGTCAGGAGACCGTCCGCTCCGACGGTGAAGCTGTCGATCAGCGAGGTGTTCACGCGCGTGCCGACGAGCTTGCTGCCGTCGCCGCTGAAGAAGACATCTCCGGGCTGGGAGTCCGGAGGCAGCGAGACGGTCGAGCCGGGAATGGCGCGCAGGTGGCCGCCGCCATTGAGTGTGAACCCCGTGTAATTCGTTGCGGCGGCGCCGGCATTCGCGACGTATACGAGATCGCCGTGCACCGCGAGGCTCACCGGCGTGTCGCCGTTCGACGAAACGATGTCCGCGATCTGGAGCCCGTCGTTCGGCTTGATGCGGAGCACCGAGATCTGATTGCTCCCGGCGTCGACCGCGAGCAGGTACCGGCCATCTGCGCTCTGCTGCAGCGAGCCCTGGGAGGCGACCCCGTGGCCGGTGCCGGCTCCGCCGACGGCGAACGGCGAGCCGGGGAGTGGCGTCAGCGTTCCGTCCTGATGGCGGTCGTAGCCGGCGACGGTGTTCACCCCGGCCGTGTTGTCGTTGACGTAGAGCTGCCCGACGACGTCGGACGACGGTGCCGCCGCGGAACCCCCAGCGGCCGCCAATGCCGCGATTGCGAGTACGACCGACACGGCGAAGAGATGCCTGCCTCTTCGGATCACTCTGCGCGTTCCATGCACGTCTCGACCTCCTGGCTAGCGATGCCCGTGGCGAGTCCGCGGGCCATCCGGCTCTGTCTCGGCACGCATGGATTTGTTACGAGCCCAGCCGGCGGTTGTCGACCGGGAAGACGGGTGCAATGCTGATGCTCGACCATGAGCCCGCCTTCCTACGAGCACGCGTGCTCGGCTCACCGGTGGGCCGTGCCCGCTCGTTACAACATCGCCGCCGACGTCTGCGACAAGCACCCGCGCGACAAGCCGGCGATGGTCTGGGAAAGCTTCGACCGCTCGTATCGAGAGCTCGTGTGGGGCGAGCTCCAGGATCTTGCGAATCGAGCAGCGCATACGCTGGCGTCACGGGGGGTCGAGCAGGGGGACCGGGTCGCCGTGGTCCTGCCGCCTACGCCAGAGACCGCCGCGGTCTTCTTCGGTGTCTGGAAGCTCGGCGCGATTCTGCTCTCGATGTCGGTGCTGTACGGCGACGACTCCATCAGGCATCGGCTTGCCGACTCCGGAGCGGAGCTCGTCGTCACGGATCTCGCGAACGCCGGTCGCTTCGACGCCGCCTCCGCAGAGGTTCTCGTCGTCGACGGGCAGACATTCGCGGGTGCCTCAGCGGAGCCGATCATGTGCGACACCGCCGCCGACGATCCGGCGCAGCTGTACTACACCTCCGGCACGACGGGGCTCGCGAAGGGGATCCTGCATGCGCACCGCTACATCCTCGGCCACGAGGAGTTCGTTTACTGCCACGAGGTCGAAGACGGCGAGCGGTTCCACGGCATGGGCGAGTGGGCGTGGGCTGCAGGGATCGCACCGCTGCTCGGGCCGTGGCGTCTCGGAGCGCTGCAATGCGTGTACCGGCGCGAAGCCGGCTTCGATCCGCACAAGCAACTCGACTTCCTCAGCCGTCACGAGGTCACGAACGTGTTCACGACGCCGACGGCGATGCGAGCGATGATGTCGATCGGAGACGCGCGCAGTCGTTATCCGCAGATCTTCCGCCGCGTCTGCTCGGCCGGCGAGCCGTTGAACCCCGAAGCAATTCGGTGGTTTCGCGAGCAGTACGGAGTGACCGTGCTCGACTACTACGGCTTGACGGAGTCGTATCCGCTTGTCGCGAACTACCCGTTCATGGACGTCCGTGAGGGATCGATGGGGAAGCCGATGCCCGGCTGGGACGTTGAGATTCTCGACGAAGACGAGCAGCCGGTCGTCCAAGGCGAGCGCGGTGAGATCTGCCTCCGCGCGCGCTCGAATCCGCACTACCCGCTCGGCTATTGGCGGCGGCCCGAGGAAACCGTCGAGGTTTTCGGCGGAGAGTGGTTCCACACGAACGACGCCGCGCGACAGGACGAGGACGGTTACGTCTGGTACGAAGGAAGAGCCGACGACGTCATCATTTCGGCCGGCTATCGCATCGGCCCGTTCGAGGTGGAATCCGCATGTCTCGAGCACGCCGCCGTGCGCGAAGCTGCCGCCATCGCCGTTCCCGACGAGCTGCGCGGAAACATCGTCAAGGCGTTCATCGTCCTGGCGGAGCCAAACGAACCGTCCGACGAGCTCGCGGCGGAGATCAAGAGTTTCGTCCGGGAGCGCCTGTCGGCGTACGCGTACCCGCGTGAGATCGAGTTCGTCGGCGATTTGCCCAAGACGCTGACCGGCAAGATTCGCCGCATCGAGCTGCGCGAGCTCGAGCACCAACGCTCGCCGGCAGCACCGCACCGCTAGCGTCGCGGAGCTACTGCGAGCCGAGCGCTTCTCTCAGCTCCTCCTTGGACATCTCGGATCGGCCGGGAATGTCCGCCTCGTGCGCACGCTCGAGCAGTTCCTCGCTTGAAAGCGATTCCTCCGAGCGGACTGCCTCGGCGAGCTCCTCTTTCGACAAGTTCGAGCGACCCGCGATTCCGGCCTCCGTGGCGTGGTCAAAGGAGCTCCGTCATCGAAACTTGCTCCTCCGACTCATGCGGCGCGACTGCTTCGTCGTTCGCCACGAGCGCCAACACGATGGCGTCAGCGGGCTCGCGCGCGTCGCTGGGTCTAGGGCAGCCGTTGTTGATCGTGGCGACGTCGCCGTCGGAGCGGCGGTCGGCCTCGGGACGAAAGCGTTGCTCGACTCGCCGCGCGAGGGTCGTCCGGCGGGAAGGACTCGGGAAGGACTTGCCTACCGTTCTGCGGCGTGCACGCCTCGACGTCGCGATTGCCGCAGGATCAGTCCGCGCCGAACGAGGAGTCCGCACCGCAGCGGTCATAAGCGGTCGCCGGCGAATACGGTGCGGCGGCGTGTCAGCTCTGCGCGCCGCGGTTCCTCTCGCCGCGCCGGTTCCATTCGGTCGCGAGCGCACCCGCGTCGATCTTCTCGGCGGCCTCGAGCGCGCGTGAGGCGCGCCGTTCCGTCTTGCGGCCGAAGACGCCGAGGAGCAGCCACTTGCGCGTCAGACGAACGATCCGCAATCGGTCGTTGTCGAGGCGCGGTGTCCGTCGTGGATGCAGATACAGGTCGACGGCAAGCTTCTTGACGAGCGCGGGATCGGCCGGCGCGCCCGTCGCCGCCTCGAGCCGGTAGGCAAGGAGCGAGGAGAGCGCCTGGATCTCCTTGACTCCGCGTCTGACTGCGACGCCCATCGAAATCGTGGTCGAGGCGACGAAGACCCACGGGACCTTCATCACGCGGGCGCCTCGCGCGAGCCTGCGGACGATGGGGACGGCGAGCACGACGACGCGCTGGATGTCGCCGGTGAGCGCTTCCGTCTGCTCGTCACGCTTCAGCAGCTGTCGTGCTTCGGCGGCCGAGGCAACGCGCTTGTCGCCGAGCAGGACTTGATCGACCGCCTTGGTGACGAGATCGGAGACTGCGTGGAGGAGCGTGCCGCTCGCGCGACGGGCATCCGTCGTCGCTCTCCTGCCTGCTCGCACGGAGCGATCGAGGGCCACCGCTCGCGCGCGCTCTACGGCTTGTCGTGTGTTCGTCGTCGCCAAGCTTCGAACGCTAGCGGCGCTCGGCGCCGCCGGGGCCGGCCGCTCTAGTGTCGCGCTGCGGTCAGCCAGATGGGATCCCCTGGAGCGACGCCGCCGAGGCCGTCGGCGGCGTTGCCCGGGTTCGCACGGATGACGAGCGCCCAGCCGCGTGGGTCGACGATCAGGCCCCAGCCTCCGGGCTCGACGTCGGCGTAGGTCGAGCCCCAGTGTGCACGCGCCGAGCCAGAGGTCGCGTCGATCTGGACGGTCGCGACCTGATCGAGACCCGCATTGGCGAGATGGCTTGTCCGCACGTTCAGCAGGACGTTCCCGAACCGGTTCAAATCGAGCACCTCGCACTCGATCTTCTCCCGCTCGACCGTCGGCTCCGGGATCGTCATCTCTGCGAGCGTGGCGGGGTCGACGGCCGGCCCGAGCGCCTCGAGGGGAACACCTGCCGCGAGATGCGCGGCCGCGGGCGCGAGCACGTCGCGCGCGTGGAACGAGGGCGAGATCGGGAGCAGCACGACATCACGCGACTTGATCTCGACGGCGCGCGCGACTCCGCCTAGAGCCGCGGCGGCAGGCGCCAGCAGACCGTTGTCCGGTCCGACGACCAAGTGCCCGTTCTTCGACTCGAGCGCGACATCACGGTCGCGGCCGACACTCGGGTCGACGACCGCGAGGACGACGGCGTCGTGCGCGAGAAACGGCAGCGAGTCGACGAGGAGGAGTGCCCCGTTCCGGACGTCGAGCGGTGGCACGCCGTGTGAGAGGTCGACGATCGGGCTCTCCGGAGCGATGCGGTTGATCACCGCGTGGCAGATGCCGACCCACTCGTTCCTGTAGCCGAAGTCGGAGAGGAACACGATCGTGCGACCGTTCCGAGGCACGTCGGGAGTCTCTCACTCCGCTCGCGCGGTCACAACGTGCGGAGGGGGCCGACGGCCCCCTCCGCCACGCTTCTCGTGTTTTAGAAGTAGCTCCGGATCCAGCTCAAGATGCCCGGAAGGTCGACGCGCTGCGCGTACCCGACGCCCGAGCAGTTGACGTTGTTCACGTACGAGTTGTCGCCGAGAACCGTGTCGGTGCCGCCCAGCAGGTTCGGCCCGCCGGAGTCGCCGAAGCAACTGCCGCCCTTGCCCTGGCTCGGGTTGAACGACACACGGAGGAACTCGTCGCTGTTGGAGAAGCTCCCGGAGACGAGCTCGGCGGGGGCGTAGTTCCGCTCACGCGGCCCCGTCCAGCGATTGAAGGGCGGCGGCGTCGGCAGCTGGTTGCCCGGAATCTGCGCCTGGACCTGTACGCCGTAGCCGACGAAGTCGATCGGCGACTTGTTCGCGAGCGTGTCGACGAGCCCCGCGGCCGGAAGCTGTGCGTACCTGCTGAGCGTCACCGACGACGTCAGCTTCACCACGCCCGTGTCGTGACGCGCGAAGTTGTTCGACCCTGGTCCGCAGGGGTTGCAGAAGTCGGGATTCGGGTGCGGCGTGCCGCCGGCGTCGCCCTTGCACGGGTAGCCGTCGAAGAGCGGCGACGCGTTGCACGACACCACGCCGGTCGGGCTCGCGGCGACCGCGGCCGCGTAGTCCGGGTCGGTCGTCACCGGGCCCTCGGAGTACCAGACCTCCACATGCGCAGCCGGTGCGGTCGTGCAGTGCCCGGCGGTCAGATACACCGTCGGCGTGAGCTGCGAGCCGCTGCAGCGCCAGAGGGGGATGCCGTCCTTGTCGAGCGCCACCATGAGGCCGACATATGGGTGGCGCCCCGCGTCCGGCTGTCCGTTGGTGATCGCCATCGCCCCGCTCGCGCCCAGCAGCAGCGCGACGAGTGAGGCGGCCACGAGCGCCGCCCGGGTGAATATCCGCATCTAAATCTCCTCCCCTTGATTACGGCCGGGAGAGTAGCGGAGAAATCAGGAGAACAACGGCACGAGCCGGCGACGCGCGAGCAGCTCCTCGAGCTCCCCGTCCGAAGGCCGCGACGCGAAGCGCTCGGCGGCGTCCAGCACCTTCGGCAGGAGCTCGACGTCCCCGACGGTGTTCAGGAAGACGCCCGCGCGGCCGAGCACCCAGTGCACGGCGAGGTCGATGTCGTCCTGCTCCCGCAGCGGCTCGTACCACGTGGCGGCTGTCTGCTTGCGACCGTCCCACGGCGCGAGGCTGACCGCCTTGATCGTCTGCATGGCGATGCCGCGCTCGCTGCAGACGGACGCGAGCGCCTCGAAGTCGGCCGCGTAGCGCTCGTCGCGCATCTGCACGTGGCTGTAGGGCAGCAGGACCGAGTCGAACGCGAACCGCTCGAGGCTTCGTGCGTGCATGTGCGCGACGGTCAGCCCGTGGCCCGTGACACCGATGAAACGAACGAGCCCTTCTGCGCGCGCCTCGACCGCAGCCTCGAGCGCGCCGCCTTCGCGCAGCGCGAATTCCCACTCGATGACATCGACGAGGTTGTGGAGCTGGAGTAGGTCGACGTGATCGACGCCGAGCCGGTCGAGCGACCGGCGGATCTCCTCCCGCGCCTCGCGGTAGTCGCGCTTCCCCGTCTTCGTGGCGAGAAAGACGTCTGACCGGTGCTCCTTCAGCCACGGCGCCAGCCGCAGCTCGGAGTCGCCGTACGACGCGGCCGTGTCGACGTGGTTGACGCCTCGCTCGACGAGCGTGGCCAACGCTACGTCGGCCTCGCGCTGCGTGACGGAACCGAGCGCTGCCGCGCCGAAGATCGTGCGCGAGCTGTCGTGCCCGGTCCGACCGAACGGCGCCTTCGCGATCATCGACCTAGCTCAACCTTCCCTGTGTACGCGCACGTGTCAACAGATCCGCCGGGAGAGCGACGCCCGGCGCTTTCCCGTCGACGACGAAGTGCACGAAGACGTAGAGCAGCGGCACCCACGGTGACTCGAGACGGAGCGGTGGCTGGCCCGCCGGCTGAAAGTGGACCGCCGGCATGCCTGCGGCGCCGGCGCTGAGCTGGAGGGGAGTGAGCTCCGCATACCAAAAGGAGGTCGACTGCCCGCTTGCCGTCAGGAGCAGTCGCTGGTTCGTCATCAGCACGTCGACGCTGCCGAGCATGTGCCAGCGGGGAATCGCCGCGCGGCGCGCTTCCTCCTTCTTCGCGGAGTTGTGGGCCAGGCTTGCCGCTCCGGTGACGGCGAGGCCGACCGGGCCGCCAACGAGGAGAAAGGACGGACGGTACTCCTTGTTCTCGCCGAAGTGCCCGGAGACCGACACGCCGCGAAAGTCGACGTGCGCGATCTCACCCGGGCCGAGGCCCGTCGCACCCGCCTGCTGCGGCATCGCCACCCCCCGCGCAAGCGCGCTCGTCCATTGATATGCGCGGAGGTACCCCTCGTCCGAGGCCGTCCAGACGGTCACGTCGACAAGACCGTAGCTGTCACGGCGAGCCGAACCAGGTCGTGAGCGCCTCGCGCAAGCCGACGTCTGTACCGTCGCCGACCCATGCGACGTGTCCGTCGGGACGGATCAGCACAGCTGCGGGCGCTACTACCGGGCCCAGCACCGGCAGCTCCCACACGCCTGCGTACCGGGCGTCGATCGCCTCGACGCGGTCCGCCCATGCCGTGACGTCGACGCCGCCGCTCTGGTCGAAGTTGACGAGCACCGGCCGGGCGGCGTGCAGGAGCGTGAACAGGCGCAGCGGCCCGTCAGGCGTGACCAGGTCGAGGTCGGGCATGCGGCGTCCGAGCAGCGGATGTCCTTCGCCGAGGTCGTAATGAATGTCGAGCGCCGACAGCATCCCGGCGATCCGCTTGCGCGGCTCGTCCATGCTGAGGAGCTCGGACAGCGTCTCCCGCAGCGCGGTGGCGCGGTCGTCCGGCCGACGGAGCACCGTTTGCGCCATCGTGTTGTGCAGCACGCGCGCACCCACCGGGTGGCGCTCGGCGTGATACGTGTCCAAGAGGGTTTCCGGTGACGTTCCGTTGACGACCTGGGCCAGCTTCCAGCCGAGATTCACCGCGTCCTGCACGCCGGTGTTGAGGCCCTGTCCGCCGTCGGGCGGATGCACGTGTGCGGCATCGCCGGCCAGGAGGATCGGTCCGTCGCGGTAGGCCGCGGCCTGCCGAGCCGTATCGCTGAACCTCGAGATCCACGTGGGGCTGTGGACTCCGTAATCGCTGCCGTAGACGGTGACGAGCGCCTCGCTGAGGTCGCGCAGCGTGGGCTCGTTCGGGGGCCCGACGTGCGCCTCGGTCACCATCACGCGCACGGGACCGTGGTCCGGGTAGACGACCTGCCCGTCACGAATCTCGTACTCGACCCTCCCGAAGGAGTGGAGCCCGAGCGAGTCGCGGCGGATGCCGAGCTCCGGCGTCTCGGCCAGCTCGACCTCCGCGATCAGCGCGCTCGTCGTCGCGTCCCACCCCGGGAACGCGATGCCCGCCGCCTGACGCACGACGCTCCGCCCTCCGTCGCAGCCGGCGAGATAGCCCGCCTGCAGCGAACGGCCGTCGGCGAGCGCGATGTCCACGCCGTTGTGGCCTTGTCGGACACCCACGACCTCGGTGCCGTAGTGAATCGGCACGCTCAGCTCCTGCGCCCAGCCGGCGAGGATGCGCTCGATGTGGTTCTGCCACAGGCCCAGCCCGTAGTTGTGCCTCGTCGGGAAGTCGCTGATGTCCAACGGGATCCCGGCGAACCCGCCGACCTGCGCCACCTGGCCCTCCGACAGAAACCGTTCCGCGATGCCGCGCTGATCCAGAACTTCGATCGTTCGCGAATGGAGGCCGCCTGCGCGCGAGCCTGCGAGCTCCTGGTTGGGGCGCCGCTCGACGACCGCGACGTCGATCCCTGCCAGAGCGAGCTCCCCCGCCAGCATCAGCCCGGTCGGGCCGCAGCCGGCGACGAGGACTCCATGCTCGGTCACCGCTCCACTATGCGGGACGGGCAGCCCTTTGGCGTAGGCCGGGGATCTGAGACGATCTACGGGGCGCGCGTGGCCTCCCCTTCATGGTGACCGCACAAGACATTCGGAAGGTTCGCGTCTTCGCGGGACTGCAGGGTGGCGCGTGCGAGCGCCTTTCACGGGCTGCGGCCGACATCCGCCTCGCCGCCGGCGAGTACGCCGCGCTCGAGGGCGACGAAGGCGCGCTCTTCGCAGTGCTCGACGGGCGGATCGAGGCGGTCAAGGTCGTCGACGGGATCGACAGAATCGTCGGGGAACGTCAGCCGGGCGAGATCTTCGGGGAGGTGCCGATCGCGCTCGGCACCGTGTTCCCCGTCGGCTTCCGGGCCGCCGAGGCCTCGCGCGTGCTGCGGCTCGAGCCGCATGACTACCACTCGGTGGCTGCACTCGCGCCGGAGGTGGCGAAGGAGATCGGGCGTCTTGCGAGCCACCGCATGACGGGACCGCGCGGCCTGCAAGGGATCGCCGCGGAGCCGCCGCCGCCGCGCGCGCTCGTGCTCGGCCACCAATGGGATCCCGCGTGTACAGAGCTGCGGCGCTTCCTTCACCGCAACCAGATCTCGTTCGAGTGGCTGAAGCCGGACGAGCCCGACGTTGCCGAGCGGTGGGGTGGATCCCCACTTGCGGAGGACGACCTTCCGGCCATTCGCGTCATCAACGGCAAGACGGTCGCGAAGCCGCAGCTGCGCCGGGTCGCCGAGCTGCTCGGCCTGGAGACAGAGCCACTCGCCGCGGAGTACGACACCGTCATCGTCGGTGCCGGCCCGGCCGGGCTCGCCGCGGCCGTGTACGGCGCGTCCGAGGGGCTGAAGACGATCGTGGTCGAGCGGGAGGCGCCGGGAGGCCAGGCCGGGACGTCGTCGCGCATCGAGAACTACCTCGGCTTCCCGTCGGGCGTGTCGGGCGACGAGCTCGCAAGCCGCGCGTTGCAGCAAGCGCGCCGGCTGGGCGCGGAGATCCTCGTCACACGGCAGATCACACGCATCGACGCGTCGAATCACCAGCTGCATCTGGACGGCGGCGACGTCTTGCGCGCGAAGACGATCATCCTTGCCTGCGGCGTCTCCTGGCGCAGGCTGACCGTCGACGGGTTCGACCGTCTGCTGGGCAAAGGCGTCTACTACGGCGCTGCCCGGAGCGAGGCCGCCCAGACGCACGGCCTCGACGTTCACATCGTGGGTGCCGGTAATTCTGCGGGCCAGGCCGCGATGTTCTTCGCGAGCCACGCGCGTAGCGTGACGCTCCTGTGTCGCGGAGCAACCCTCGCGAAGACAGAGGGCAGCGGCATGTCCCGCTACCTGATCGACCAGCTCGGTCGGCGCCCGAACTTCAGCGCTCTCTACCGAACGGAGGTCGTGCGAGCGCTCGGCACCAACTCGCTCGAGGCGATCGAGGTGAGGAACTCGGACACGAACGAGATCACGCAGATCGAGTCGGGCGGGTTGTTCCTGTTCATCGGCGCCGATGCCGAGACAGGCTGGCTGCCGCCGGAGATCGCGCTCGACGCCCGCGGCTATGTGCTCACCGGCCCTGACGTCGACGGCGACAGCGAGTGGCGTCTCGAGCGCGATCGTTATCTGCTCGAGACGAGCGTGGCCGGGATCTTCGCGTGCGGCGATGTCCGCTCCGGCCCGGTCAAGCGAGTCGCGTCGGCGGTCGGGGAGGGGAGCCTCGCGATCGCGTTCGTCCACCAGTACCTCAGGGAGAGCGCTGCGGTGGCCGCACCGGCATGAGACCCCCCTCAGGTGCGCAGATCGAGCTCGCCGCGGACGGGCAGCGCGCCGTGGTGGTCGAGGTCGGCGGAGGCATCCGCTCGTACAGCGTCGACGGCAACGACGTCCTCGACGGGTACGGGGAGGACGAGCTGTGCACGTCCGGCCGCGGGCAGGTCTTGATCCCGTGGCCGAACAGACTGCAGGGCGGAAGCTACGAGTTCGCCGGCAGACGTCACCAGCTGAGCCTGTCGGAGCCCGGGCAAGGGAACGCGATCCACGGCCTCGTCCGCTGGGCTGCCTGGAGCGTCGCGGAGCGCGGGCCCGATCGTGTCGTGATGGAGCACGTCGTCCAGCCGCAACCCGGCTATCCCTTCCGGCTCGAGCTGCGGATCGAGTATGTGCTTTCGAGCACCGGGCTCGCCGTGCGCACGACGGCGACGAACTCCGGCGACGACGTGTGTCCCTACGGTTGCGGTGCGCATCCCTACCTCACCGTCGGGACCTCGAGCGTCGACTCCATGACCCTCCGTGCGCCCGCCGAAACGGTTCTCTTCTCCGACGAGCGCGGCATCCCGAACGGCGATGCCGGCGTGGACGGTACCGCGTACGACTTCCGCCGCCCTCGGCGCATCGGCGACACGAAGCTCGACAATGCCTTCACCGACCTCGAGCGCGACGCAGACGGCGTCGCGCGCATCGAGCTGCGGAACGGTGCGTCGGGGACAGATGTGTGGATGGACGACGCGTACCGGTACGTCATGCTGTTCACGGGCGATCCGCTGCCGGACGTGAATCGTCGGAGCCTCGCCGTCGAGCCGATGACGTGCCCGCCGAACGCCTTCCGCTCAGGCGACGCGGTGGTGCGGCTCGAGCCCAGCGGGTCGTTCACCTCCGCCTGGGGGATCGAGCCGGTGTCCGCGTGAGCGACTGGCAGTGGCCGGATGAGCTCGATGCGCTCGCGGCCGCGCCGGAGCACCATCGCACGCTGTACGAGAACGACCTCGTCCGCGTGCTCGAGACGCACATCCCGGCCGGCGCGCAGACGGCGGTGCACACGCACTGTTGGCCGAACGTGCAGCACGTGCTGCGCACGACCGACTTCGTGCGTCGCGACGGCTCCGGCGCCGTCGTCTTCGACACGCGCGCGGGTGCGCACCGGCCCGAGCAGGGCGAGACGCTCTGGTCCGAGCCGCTCCCTCCGCATTCGATCGAGAACGTCGGCGGCGACCAGCTACGAGTTCTCATGGTCGAGCTGAAGCACCCACGCAATCCATAGGCACAGCGCGAGCATGATCGGTATTCTCGCGGCGAATGCGCCGCGAGATGCATGGGCAATGCCATGGCACTGCGCTGAGGAGAGATCAGCTCCTGCGCCGTGCCGCGCTCGCCGGAGGCGCAGTGCTCCTGCCGGGCCCGGCCGTCGCGGTGCTCGCCGGGCGCGCCGAGGCTGCGAGTAGGACCGACAACGATCTCGCGTACCTGCGGCTGCTCGTCGCAGCCGAGCTCCTCGCAGCAGACTCCCAGGCGAAGGCCCTCGCGAGCGCGAAGCTGAACCGCCGGTCGAGGACGGTCATCAAGAAGATGGCGGCGGACGAGAAGGCGCACTACGCGAAGCTCGCGCAGCTGCTCACAGCTGCGGGTCAGCCGCCCCCGTCCGCCGGCGAGATCGACTTCTCGTACCCGAAGGGGAGCTTCGCCTCACAGCCGTCGATCCTGAAGCTCGTCGCCGAGATCGAGAACCTCGTGCTCGGTGCGTATCTCGGCGCCGTCGAGAACGTCGAGACGGCCGAGCTTCGACTCTCGATCGGGCAGATCGCGGCAAACGAAGCCCAGCACGCCGGCGCGCTCGCTGCACTGCGTGGCCACGCCGTCATCGGCCGCGCGTTCGCCAGGTTCCTTCAGATCGACGCGGCGTCTGCCGCGCTCGACCGGTTCGAGAGCTGACGGATGCCGAAGCAGGTCTACACCGCGAGCGAAGCCGCGGCCGCACTCGGGATCAGCCTCGACACCTTGCGTCGCTGGGACAAAGCCGGCCGGATCAACGTCGAACGCGACGCGCGCAACCGCCGCGTCGTGCAGGCCGCGGAGATCGACCGGCTGCGCGGCGACGGCGGAGGCGCGCACATCAGCGCGCGCAACCGGTTCCACGCGATCGTCACCGACGTGAAGACCGACGGCCTGATCGCGCAGGTCGAGATGGTCGTCAGCGAGCCCGTCCGTCTCGTCTCGATCGTGACGCGCGACGCCGTCGACGAGCTCGGGCTGAAGAAGGGCATGGCGGCGACCGCCGTCGTCAAGTCCACGAACGTGATCATCCAGAGCTAGCGACGTGCGTCGCGTTCTCGTCGTCGCCGCCGCCGCCGTGCTGAGCACCGTCGGTGGTCAGGCGTCCGCGGGGCGGAACGCGCAGATCACGGTCTATGCGGCGGCCTCGCTGACCGACGTCTTTCCGAAGATCGACTCGCGGCAGAGGTACCAGTTCGGCGGTTCGAACACGCTGGCGGCCCAGATCACCCAGGGAGCGCCTGCCGACGTGTTCGCGTCGGCGAACATGACGCTCCCGAAGGGGCTCTTCGCGAAAGGCCTGTGCTCGAAGCCGGTGGTCTTCACGCGCAACATGCTCGTCGTGGTGGTGCCGAAGGCGAACCCGGCGAAGATCCGCAGCATCTACGACCTCACCAAGGCGGGCGTGAAGCTCGTCATCGCGGGCTCAGGCGTGCCGGTGGGGAGCTACACGCTCCAGATCCTCAAGAACATGAACCTGTCCGGCGCAGTGCTCGAGAACGTCGTCAGCCGGGAGACGGACGTCCGCGAGGTGCTGGCGAAGGTCGCGCTCGGCGAGGCGGACGCCGGGTTCGTCTACTCGACGGATGCCAAGACCGTTTCCGGGAAGCTGAAGGTGATCAAGGTGCCGGCGTGGGCGCAGCCGAAGGTGCAGTACGGGATCTGCGTCGTGTCGAACAGCGGCGACGAGGCCGCCGCCCGGGCATTCGTCGCGAAGGTGCTGAGCAAGTCCGGCCAGGCGAAGCTGGTCCGGTACGGGTTCCTGCCTCGCGTGAAGAAGAAGTAGCGGCGATGAGGCGGGCGCTCTTTGCGTCTCTGATTGCGGCCGTCGTGATCGCGACGCTCGGGTTTCTCGCCCTTCCGATCGTCGCGATCTTCGCCCACACAACGCCGGCACACCTGCTCGACCAGCTCTCGAACCCCGTTGTCCGGGACGCGTTTCTCGTCAGCCTCAAGACGAGCTTGATCGCCCAGGGCTTGATCGTGCTCTTCGGCACTCCGACCGCGTACCTCCTGGCAACGCGGCGGTTCCGGGGACACACCGTGGCCGTCACGCTCGTGGAGCTCCCCCTTGTCCTGCCGCCGGCGGTGGCCGGCATCGGCTTGCTCGCCGCGTTCGGCCGCCTCGGCCTGCTCGGCTCGACCTTCGACGCCCTGGGAATCACGCTTCCCTTCACGCAGACGGCGGTGACGATCGCGGTTGCGTACGTCGCGAGCCCGCTCTACATCCGGCAGGCGATCGCCGCGTTCGAGGCGACAGATCCGAACTTGACGGCGGCATCCCGGACGCTCGGTGCCGGGCCCGGGCGGACGTTCTTCCGCATCGTTCTCCCACTCGCGCGAGGTGGCCTCGTCGCCGGCCTCGCGCTCTCGTTCGCGCGGGGGCTCGGGGAATTCGGCGCCACGATCATGTTCGCCGGGAGCCTGCAGCGGGTCACGCAGACTCTGCCGCTCGCGATCTACGCCGAGTTCGACCGCAACTTCGACGCGGCGCTCGCGATGTCCGGTTTCCTTGTTCTCGTCAGCGTCGTTCTCCTCCTCGGACTCAGGATTGGACTGACATGGCACCACTCGCCCTCGAAGAGGTCGTCGTACCTCTTCGGTCCTTCAGTCTCCGGCTGAGCCTCGACGTCGACGGCGCCATTGCGCTCGTCGGGCCTTCCGGCGCCGGGAAGACGACGGTGCTGCGGGCGATCGCCGGGCTCGTCCGTCCGGCGTCGGGCCGCATCACCTCCGGCGCGGACGTGTGGTTCGACGCGGCGAGCGGCGTGTCCGTCGCACCGGACCGGCGGCGCGTCGGTCTCGTCTTCCAGGACTACGCGCTCTTCCCGCACCTTTCGGTCCGCCAGAACATCGAGTACGCCCGGCGGCAACGAGCCGACGAGTACCTCGACCGCTTCTCGATCCGCCACCTCGAACGAGCGCGGCCGCCCGACCTCTCCGGCGGTGAGCGCCAGCGCGTCGCGCTCGCCAGGGCGCTCGCGCGCGACCCCGACGTCCTGCTCCTCGACGAGCCGCTCTCCGCGCTGGACGCGCACACGAAGGCCGGCGTCCGCTCCGAGCTTCACGACGTGCTGGGCGAGCTCGGCATCCCCGTCCTCCTCGTCACGCACGACTTCGAGGACGCTGCCGCGCTGGCCGAGCGTGTCGGCGTGCTCGTCGACGGCGAGCTGCGGCAGCTCGCCGCGCCGGGTGAGCTCGTCGCCGACCCGGACGATCCGTTCGTGGCGTCGTTCACCGGAGCGAACCTGCTGCACGGCTACGGCGAACGCGACGGCGCGCTCACGCGCGTGCGGCTCGTGGACGGCACCGTCGTCACCACCGCCGACGAGGCCCACGGCGACGTCGTGCTGGCTGTGTATCCATGGGACATCACGATCTCGACGACTCCGCCGCACGACTCTGCGATGAATCTGATCAACGCCCCGATTCGCGGCATCGCGGAGATCGGCAACCGGATCCGCGTGACGATCGGCCCCGTCAGCGCCGAGATCACCGCCGACTCCCTGCGACGGCTGGGGCTCGAGGTCGGCCGGCCCGCGTACGCGTCGTTCAAGGCGACCGGCACGCGCGTGGTCGCCAACCATGCTGCTTCGGTGGGCGAGGGCGTTCGGTCCTCGCCCACCGAGGAGGGCGTTACGAGTGCTTCCAGCTGACGCTGAAGCTCGATCCGCCGCTCAAGCTCGACGTCTGCGCCTTCACGGTCGAGCCGGACACCATGTCGATCTTGTCCGGGTTGAAGGCGCCGATCGGCTGCCCGTTCACGCTCGTTCCGTTGAAGCCGACGGTGCCGAAGTTCGTCAGCGGCAGCACGCCGCCGGAGCTCGACGGTGCCTCCGCGATCGCCTCGGCCGAAGCGAGCTTCGCGTGATTCAGTCGCTGGGTCGTGACGAAGCTCTGACCGGTCGAAGTGTTCGTGATCGTGAGCGTGAAACGACCCGCGCCGTCAGTCGTCACCGACGCGCTCATCGCGTTGCCGGGCCGGATCGTCAGCGACAGGTTGACCGGGTACTTCGGATACATCTCGTACCACGCGTAGTAGCGCGGGCTTCCACCGCTGCAGTCTGCGGACGCCCCGGTCTGCTCGACGGTGTTGCTGCCGTTGCCGTCGAGGCCGACCCAGAAGCTCGAATAGGTCGTTGCGGACGTGCAGCTGGCGGTCGGCTGGGTCCAGTTCGCCGAGACGCTCGTGTACCTCCCGTTGACGGCGCTGTAGCCGGACCAGTTGGAGCTCGTGCTGTGGCTGATCTTCTTGTTCGGGTCGAACCGAAAGTGCGCCGGAGCGCCTACACGGCCGCCGCCTGCGGCCGGCACGACGACGACGCACGCGGCTGCAATCAACAGCTTGCGCAAGAGACCCCTTTCCTCGGAGAATGACGCCGGCAGAGAATACGAGAGCGACCGGAATGCGTACGACCTCTCTCATAGCTGCCGGGCTCGCCGCCCTCCTCGTCTGCGGTCTCGCGCAGGCATACGGCGGCCAGAGCGCTCTCGTCATCGTTCGCGACAAGAGCGTCGGCGGCGTCCGCGTCGGCTCGAAGCTCGCCCGCGCGACGTCCGCGTTCGGTCGACCGGACACGGCGCGGCGCGTGAGCCGCTACGAGTGCCGCGCGGTCTGGCGCCGGATCGGGCTGACGCTCGAGCTCGTGGATCTCTCCCGCCGCGATCCATGTCGTATCGGCGGGCTGCTGGTCGCGACGGCGACTTCGCCGCAGTGGCGGACCGGCAGAGGGCTTCGCGTCGGTGACCGAGTGTCCCGGCTTCGTGCTGTCTACCCGCGCGCGCGGCACGTCGAGACGGGGCCCTACGGCGGCTGGTGGCTGATCACACGGCATACCTGCCCGACGACCGGATCGCAGGCATATCCCGGCCTGCGCGCGCGGACTTCGGCGCAGCGCGTCTCGGCGCTGGTCGTGACCGTCGCAGCTTGTGAGTGAGTCGCGCCTGCGCGCTCGAGGATCTATGCTCCCCCCATGCAGCGCACCGATGTCGGGGCTGCGTCGCGGACGAAGTTCCTGCTGGACGAGTCCCAGCTTCCTCGCCGCTGGTACAACATCCGCCCTGACCTGCCGACGGCGCCGCTACCGGTGCTGCATCCCGGCACCGGCGCACCGATCGGGCCGGACGACCTTGCTCCGCTCTTCCCGATGGAGCTGATCGCGCAAGAGGTGAGCGAGGAGCCGGAAATCGCGATTCCGGAGGAAGTGCTGGAGATCTACAGCCTCTGGCGCCCGACGCCTCTCTACCGTGCCCACCGTCTCGAGCAGGCGATCGGGACGCGCTCGGCGATCTACTACAAGTACGAGGGTGTCAGCCCGCCCGGGAGCCACAAGCCGAACACGGCCGTCGCGCAGGCCCACTACAACAAGAAGGAGGGCCGGACGCGTCTGTCGACCGAGACCGGCGCCGGTCAGTGGGGCAGTGCGCTCTCGTTCGCGTGCAAGCTGATCGGGCTCGAGTGCAAGGTCTACATGGTCAGGATCTCCTACGACCAGAAGCCGAACCGGCGCTCGATGATCCAGGCGTGGGGCGCCGAGATCGTCGCGAGCCCCTCCGAGGACACCGAGGCGGGACGCGCGATTCTCGCCGTGGATCCGGACACGCCCGGCAGCCTCGGGATCGCGATCTCCGAAGCGGTCGAGGATGCCGCGAAACGGGACGACACGGCGTACTCGCTCGGCAGCGTCCTCAACCACGTCCTCCTGCATCAGACGGTGATCGGGCAGGAGGCGCTGGCTCAGCTGGAGCTCGCCGGTGCGTTCCCCGACGTCGTCATCGGCTGTGTCGGCGGCGGGTCGAACTTCGCCGGCCTCGCGTTCCCGTTCCTGCGCGAAAAGATCGCCGGCCGTGACATCGACGTCCTCGCCTGCGAGCCCGCCGCCTGCCCGACGCTGACGCGCGGGCCGTTCGCATACGACTTCGGCGACACGAGCAAGCTGACCCCGCTCGTCGCGATGCACACACTCGGCCACGACTTCGTGCCGGCGCCGATCCACGCAGGCGGGTTGCGGTACCACGGCGTCGCGCCGCTCATCTCCCAGCTCGTTCGCGACGATCTCGTCAGGGCCGAGGCGTATCTGCAGAACGACGTCTTCGCGTCGGCGCTCGTGTTCGCCGGGAGCGAGGGGATTCTGCCGGCGCCCGAGGCTGCGCACGCGATCCATGGGGCCCTGCGGACTGCACAGGCCGCGGACGAGGAAGGCGTCGAGCGCACGATCCTGTTCAACCTCTCCGGCCACGGGCACTTCGACATGAGCGCGTACGACAGGTATCTGGAGGGGAAGCTCGACGACGTCGCGCTCGAGCAGGAGGAGATCGACCGCGCGCTGCGCGCGATCGAGGGCTTGCCCACTGCGGGCTGAGTCGCAGCTGTAACGGCGCGCGCCGTCGCGAGACTGAACGGCATGCGGACGTGGCTCGTCCTGCTCGGGCTGCTGGCGGTGGTCTCTTCGGCGACGGCGGCGGCACAGTCACGCGCGAGCGTGACCGTCAAGCACTCGCGCTTCGGCGAGATCCTGTTCGACGGCCGCGGCTACGCCCTGTACGCGTTCACGCGGGATCCGCACGGCAAGAGCGTCTGCACCGGCGCGTGCGCACGCGCCTGGCCGCCGTACGTCGTGAAGTCGCGGCCGCGCGCCGGCGCCGGGGTTGCGGCTCGTCGCATCGGGACAACGCGGCGCGCCGACGGTGCCGTCCAGCTCACCTACGCCGGCCGGCCGCTCTACTACTACGTCGGCGACCGTCGGCCCGGACAGATCCTCTGCCAGAACGTCACCGAGTTCGGCGGAGTGTGGCGCGTCGTGCGTCCGTCCGGACGGCCTGTCGGCTGACGCTGTAACGAAACGTCGCCTCTCGCGACTGATCGACACGTCAACGTCACAGGAGGAAAGATGTCCATACAGCGCGTGTTCGTCCAGACGAATGAAGTCGACGCCAATCGTGTCTTCGTGTTCGAGCGCGAGAGCGACGGTCGCTTGTCGGCGCCTCTCGTCGTCCGGTCGGGTGGCTGCGGGGACGGCGTCGCTCATCTCACGTCGCAGGGGTCGGTCGTGCTCACATCGGACGGCGACGGTTTGCTCGTGACGAACGCCGGCAGTGACGAGGTCACCTACCTCGACATCGCGGGCGAGCCTGCAGTCGTTGCGGTCGTCCCATCGGGCGGATCGGCGCCGAAGAGCGTCGCGGAGCGCGACGGGCTCGTGTACGTCCTCAACACGGGCGACCGCGCGCTCGTCGGGTTCCGGCTCTCCGGCGAAGGATTGACGGAGCTCGCAGGCTCGCGCCGGGAGCTCGGCACGGGAGCAGATCCGGCGCAGGTCGGTTTCACACCGGACGGGGCCGCGCTCGTGGTCACCGATCGCGGCATGAACGCGATCGTCGTCTTTCCCGTCGGCGCCGACGGCTCGCTCGGCGAGCCGCAGGTGACAGCGTCTGCGGGGCCGACGCCCTACGGCTTCACCTTCGCCGGCGGCGACACCCTCGTCGTGACCGAGGCGTTCGGTGCAGCCAAAGGCAAGGCGGCCGCGTCGTCGTACCGCGTCGACGCGCATGGGGCAGAGGTCGTCACGAGCTCGGTCGGAAACGGCCGCAGCGAGATCTGCTGGGCGGTCGCCGCGGCCGACGGGCGACATGTCTTCACGACGAACTTTGCGGACGGCGCGGTCTCGACGTACAGCGTCTCGCCCGGTGGGGAGCTCGTGCTCGAGAGCGCCGTCGCGGGTGTCGCGGTCGAGGGGCAGCCCGGGCTACGCGACGAGGGGCTCAGCGGCGACGGGAGATTTCTCTACGCCATCGACGCCGACGGCGGCCGCATCTTCGGCTGGCATGTCGAAGGTGCGACGCTCGCGCCGGTCGGTGCGTGGAACGGCCTGCCGCAGACCGTCGCCGGGCTCGCCGCGAGCTGAGTCACGATGGGCAGCGGCGCCGCTCGGCGCCGCTGCCCCGACGCTACAGTCGCGCAGTGCAGCACGCGCTCTCGTACGACGATGCGCAACTCGTCGAGGGTTTGCGCGCCGGCGACGAGGATGCGTTTGCCGTGCTGATGCGGACGCACGGGCCGGGAATGCTGCGGGTTGCGCGGATGTTCGTGTCGAACCGCTCCGTCGCCGAGGAGGTCGTGCAGGAAGCGTGGCTCGGCGTCTTGAAGGGCATCGGACGGTTCGAGGGGCGCTCGTCCCTCAAGACGTGGCTCTTTCGCATCGTCGCGAACACGGCGAAGACGCGCGGTGTGCGCGAGGCGCGGAGCGTGCCCTTCTCGTCGCTTGGCGACGAGGCGGACGATGCCACGGTCGCGCCGGATCGTTTCCTCGGCGACGGCGAGCGCTTCCCGGGACACTGGGCGGTCCCTCCGCACAGCTGGGCGGGAGTGCCGGAGGCGCGACTCTTGGCGACGGAGACGATCGACGTCATCCGGCGTGAGCTCGAGCGGCTGCCGCCGGCGCAGCGCGCCGTCCTCGAGCTGCGGGACATCGAAGGGCTGAGCGCGGCCGAGGTCTGTAATGCGCTCGATCTGACCGAGACGAATGGGAGAGTGCTGCTCCACCGCGCGCGTGCGAGGGTGCGAGCAGCGCTCGAGGTGTACTTGCGATGAGACTTGATCGGGAGCTTGCTTGCCAGGAAGTCGTCGAGCTGGTGACGGCGTACATCGACGATGCGCTCGATCCGCGTGATCGAGAGCGGTTCGAGGAGCACCTCGTGTTCTGCGACGGCTGTCAGAACTACCTGCAGCAGATGCGGATGACCGTTCGCCTGACGGGCCGCGTCGAGAACGAGCTGCCGGCGGAGCTCCAGGCGGAGCTCCTCGAAGCCTTCCGTGGGTGGCGGGCGAATTGATTGCGTACAAGTTCCTCGGGAGCGGCTGCATCGCTCGCTTCACGGGCTTCCGCTGGGAGAGGGGCGTATGGGTCGAGGCCGGGGCAGCGGAACGGTGTGAAGCGGGGATTCACGCTTGCCGGGTGGAGGACCTCCCGATCTGGCTCGACGACGAGCTCTGGGAGATCGAGCTCGCCGGCGACGTCGTCGCCGCCGAGCGGAAGGTCGTCGCGACACGCGGCCGTCTCACCCGACGGATCGACCGGTGGACGCCCGACCGCGCGCACGAGTTCGGCCGCTTCTGCGCGCGGCGCACGCGGGAGCGCGTGGGCTTCATTCCGGTGCTCGCCGGCTTCGTCTCCGACGTCGAGCAGTTCGTCGCGCAGAACCGAACCGCGATCGCCGGATTCGCTGCCGCCCGCGCGGCCGAGCTACGGGACGGGCCGGCGGCGTACGAGGCGGAGCGTCGCGCGCAGGCGGCCTGGTTGGCGGATCAGCTCCAGCTGGCCGGGACGAGCACGACCTGAAAGCCGTCCGGGTCGGCGAGGGTCACGCCGTTCGTTCGCCAATACGGATTGGCCGGCTCGACCGGAGCGGCGTCGATACGCGCGCACGCCGCGGCAACGGCGTCGGCGCTGCCCAGGTAGAAGACGAGCAGCGTCTCCGGGTGCGGTGGAGGCGGAGCGTGGCCGCCGCCCGTCGTGAACTCGATATGAGCGTCCGTTCCGGGGACTCCCAGGAACACGCCGTCGTAGCCGTCATGGCCCTCGAAGCGCCCGATCTCGGGTAGTCCGAGGCCGTCGCGGTAGAAGGCGACGAGCTCCTCCAGGCGTTCCGTCTGCCGCGCGACGCGGAACTGCATCAGGCTGTCAGGGTGCCGGTGCCGCGCGGCACGATCCGGTAGGCGCCGACAGCGGCCACTCGCTCGAGAATATCGCCGGACTCTCGAGCACTAGCTTGTCTCGACGGGCGTCCTGTGTAAGAGTCGCGCCGAGCTAAGGAGGGGTCATGGCCGCAGACATCTTCGCCAAGCTCGGCGACATCAAGGGTGAGTCGCTGGACTCGAAGCACAAAGGCGAGATCGAGGTGCTGAGCTGGTCCTGGGGCGTCAGCAACCCGGTCAGCCTCGCCGGTTCGGGTGCGGGCCAGGGGAAGGCGCACTTCCACGACCTCTCGTTCACGCACAAGATCGACAAGGCATCGCCTGCGTTGATGCAAGCCTGTGCGGCCGGCGTGCATCTGAAAGAGGCGACGATCACGCACCGCAAGGCCGGGAAGGGACAACAGGAGTTTCTCGTCATCAAGATGAACGACGTGATCGTGACGGCGCTCGCAGACGCGGACAGCAGCGACGTCAACACCGAGACGGTCAGTCTGGCCTTCGCGAAGATCGACGTCGAATACCGGCCGCAGAAGGCCGACGGGTCGCTCGACGCGGGCATTCACTTCAAGTACGACCTCAAGGCCAACAAGGAGGCGTAACGCCGCGCGTACCGACCGCGCCCTGACGCTCGACGAAGCGGTCTCGGTCGCGATCGCGCTGCAGCAGGCACAGCAGTGGGCGGCGGCGGCGGACATCTACCGCACCGTTCTCGAGGTCGCGCCCGAGCACGCCGACGCGTTGCACTTCTCCGGCGTGCTCGCCCACCAGCAGGGGCGGAGCGACGAGGCGATTGCGCTGATCGAGCAGAGCCTCGAGCTCGAGCCGGAGCGGGCCGACTGGCACAGCAACCTCGGCATCGTCCTGCAGGATCGGCTCGCGCTCGCCGAAGCAGCCGACGCGTACCGGCGCGCGATCGACCTCGATCGGAGCCACGCGAACGCCCACAGCAACCTCGGCGTGGTGCTGCGCGCACGGGGCCGGGCCACCGAAGCCGAGGAGGCGTATCGCGCTGCGATTCGCATCGATCCCGGGCATGCCGACGCGTATCACAACCTCGGCGTGCTGCTGAACGCGCAGCAGCGTCCGCGGGAGGCGGCGCTCTGCTTCTCGAAGGTGATCACGCTCAGGCCGAAGGACCCCGACGCGCGACGGCTGCTGGCACTGGCGCACTGCACCCTCGGCGAGGTCGGCAAGGCCGTCGAGATCTTCGAGGAGTGGCTGAGCGAGGATTCGGCCGATCCGATCGCGTGCCACATGCTCGCGGCCTGCTCGGGCCGCGACGTCCCCGACCGCGCTTCGGACGCCTTCGTCCGGAAGACCTTCGACACGTTCGCCGCGAGCTTCGACTCGAAGCTCGCCGAGCTCTCGTACCGAGCTCCCGCGCTCGTGGCGGAGGCCCTCGAACGCGCCGGCGCTCCTCGTTCGCACAGCCTTGACGTCCTCGACCTCGGGTGCGGCACGGGCTTGTGCGGTCCGCTGGTCGCCACGTACGCACGCCGGCTGGTCGGCGTCGACCTGTCGGAGGGCATGCTCGCGCAGGCGCGGCGCCGCAACGTCTACGACGAGCTCGTGAACGCGGAGCTGACCGAGTACCTCGCCGCCTGCGAGAACGCGTTCGACGTCATCGTCTCGGCCGACACACTGGTGTACTTCGGATCGCTCGACGCGGTGACGGCTGCTGCCGCCTCGGCGCTCCGTTCGGGCGGGCGCCTCGTCTTCACGGTCGAGGAACTCGCCGGCGACGGACACGCCCTTTCGCCGAGCGGCCGCTACCGCCACTCGCGCGCGCACGTTCAGATCGCGTTGACGAGAGCAGGGCTCCGCGCGGAGATCGTCTCGGCGGAGCTCCGCCTCGAGGCGGGCGAACCGGTTGCCGGCCTGGTCGTGCTCGGCAGCAAGGGCTAGAAGCGCCTCGAGAACTGGCGAACGATTCCGTCGCTGAGCATCGCCGACATGTGCAGGATCTCGGTGCGCACCTGGTCGTAGGCGGCGACGTCGGCGCTCCAGTTGCCCTGCAGGCGCGCGACCGCTTCCTTCGTCGTCAGCGCGAGATGCTGCTTCATCATCGCGCGCATCATCGGCAGCGGCCAGTTGCGCGGGTTCGCCTTGCTCAGAAACGCCGCGATCTCGTTCGCGTTCGCGTACCAGGCGTTCAGGGCCGCGGTGAGCTTCGCCTTGTCGCCGGCCTTCGCCGCCTGGAGCACCGGGACCGCATCGAGGATGTGCGTGCGCAGCAGGCTCGTGAGCCGAATGCCCGCAGCTCGCCCGTAATAGGGCTTGATCGCATTGCCGATGTCGACCTGATTCCGCAGCAGCCGCGCCTCTGCCGTGGGCAAGTCCGGCAGGCCGGCGGCGAAGTCGACGATCACCATGCGCGTCCAGGTGATGTGGTCCTCCCAGAGCCTGTCCATCGCAGCGTGCAGCGCAACCGCTTTCGGCGCTGCCGCGGGCGTTGCAGTCGCCGACGCCTGTGCCGTCCCGGCGGCGATTGCGAGCGCCACGACGAAGATCGTCAGGGTGCGGGTCATGCTGTACCTCCTCGTATGACGGCCAACGACTCAGCGGACACGCGCGTGGCGATCAAACCCTTGAGCTCGGCTTCGGTTTCGTCGCTCTGCCCTGTGTGCAGCGTTCCGACGAGCCGGCCGCGCTCGAGGTAGAGGACGACGGCGTCGCCGTCCTCGAACGACCCGCGCGCGAAGCGATCGTCGTGGTGCGAGATGTCGCCGAAGACCTTCAGCGTCAGGCCGAACGACTCGGTGAAGAACGTCGAAACAGTGTCGTAACCGCCGTCCGCGCCCGCGAGCACCTTGCCGACCTCGGCGCCCTGGTAGTTCGCGTTCGACCAGTGCTCGATCCGTCGCCGGCGCCGATAGAGCGGGTCGTAGAAGCGCGCGACGTCCCCGGCCGCATAGACGTTCGGCACGTTCGTCCGGAAGCGCTCGTCGACGAGGATGCCGTCGTCGACGGCGATGCCGCTGCCGGCGACGAATGACACGGCCGGCTGGACGCCGACGCCGACGACAGCGACGCCGGCGGCGAGCTCCCGCCCCGTGTGCAGCTCGACCGTGTCGAGGCGTGATCGACCGCGAAAAGCGTGCACCTCGTCGCCGCGGATGATCTCGACGCCGCGGTCGCGGTACAGGGTGACCAGGTGCTCCGAGATCTCCGGCGAGCGAAGCTGGGAGAAGAGATCCGCGTCGCGGCTGAGGAGGCTCACGTCGAGGCCGAGGTCGGTTAGCGAGGCGGCCACCTCCATGCCGATGAACCCGCTGCCGACGACGACCGCATCGCGCGTTTGCCCAGCGGCCTCGCGAATCGCAGTGGCATCGTCGAGCGAGCGAAGCGTGAACACGCCGGGGAGATCCGCGCCGGCCACTTCGAGAGTCCGCGGCACCGAGCCCGTTGCGATCAGCAGCTTCCCGTAGCGGAAGCCGGAGACGATCTGCTCACGCGGGTCGACGCTCGCGACCTCGATTCCGAGCAAGAGCTCGACGTCGTTCCGTGTGTAGAACTCCTCGGGCTCGACCAGCGTCTGCTCTGCAGCCGCCTCGCCGCGTAGGTACCGCTTCGAGAGCGGCGGGCGGTGGTATGGCAGCCGCGCTTCCCGCGACAGCAGCGCGATGCGGCCGCCGCCGCCGGCCGCCCGATACTCCCGAATGGCCCGCGCTGCGGTGAGGCCGCCGCCGACGATGATCAGGTCGAACTTCTGCATCCGAGGGCATTGGTGTCGCTTCGCCGTGTCGTCTTACCTCGGCTACCGTTTCGCTCGATGACCACCGCCGAGACCGGTTACGTCGCGACGCCGCTGCGCTTCACGCGTCTGCCGGAGGAGGAGGCGCTCGAGCGATCGCGAGCGTTTCTCGCGCGAGTCAGCGAGCGCCGCTCGGTGCGGCAGTTCTCGCCCGAGCCCGTCGCGCCCGAGCTGATCGAGAACGCTCTGCGGGCGGCCGGTACCGCTCCGTCGGGCGCGAACCAGCAGCCGTGGACGTTCGTCGTCGTCTCGGATCCGGAGTTGAAGGCGCGGGTTCGAACGGCAGCCGAGCACGAGGAGGATCTGCTCTACACGGAGCGCGCGAGTGCCGAGTACCTAGAGGCACTCGAGCCGATCGGCACCGATGCGATCAAGCCGCACCTGACGGAAGCGCCGGTCCTGATCGTCGTGTTCGAACAGCCGTGGAGCTACGACGCGGAGGGCGAGAAGCGGAAGAACTACTACGTCCGCGAGTCCGTCGGCATCGCTGTCGGCTTCTTGCTCCTGGCGCTGCACAGCGCCGGCCTCGCCACTCTCACGCACGCGCCGTCGCCGATGGGCTTCCTCAAGGAGATTCTCGGGCGGCCCGGGAACGAGCGCCCCTTCCTGCTCATTCCCGTCGGCTATCCCACGGGCAACGCCGAGGTCCCCGCGCTCGAGAAGAAGCCGCTCGGCGACATCGCCGAGTTCCGCTAAAGCGAACGAAATCTTTACCCGCGCCGCACGTGTCGCCGCTTAGCCTCGGCGGGCGACGGGTAGGCGTTCTACGAGGGGGCTGACCTTGAGGATCCGACTTGCGGGAATCGCTGCTGTGCTGTGCGTGGCTCTCGTCGCGTCCGGCGGCGCGTCCGCGTCGTCGCACATCCGGTACGGCGTTCAGGACGACGCGTGGCTGCTGTACGGCCCGCCCGCGTCCCCGGCGCAGCGCGTTCAGACGCTGCAGCGCCTGGGCGTCGACCTCGTGCGGCTGACGCTGCGCTGGGACACGGTCGCGCCGAAGGCGCCCGCCGACCCGCGCGACCCTGCGGACCCCGCCTACGACTGGAGCCTGTACGACTCGATGCTGCAGCGGCTCCACGCGGCACACATCTCGGTGCTGGTGTCGCTGTGGGGCACGCCGCCGTGGGCGAACGCAGGGCGGAAGCCGAACAACGCTCCGCTCGACCCGTCGGCGCTGGCGTCGTTTGCGTACGCAGCGGCGAAGAAGTACCCGTGGATCACGCGCTGGACGATCTGGAACGAGCCGAACGTCAGGCTCTTCCTCATCCCGAATTCGCCGAGGGTCTACGTCACGCGGCTGCTCAACCCGGCATACCGGGCGCTGAAGGAGGCGAGCCCGCGCAACGTCGTCGCCGGCGGCGTGACCTCACCGCGGAAGACTCCGAGCGGCGTCTCGCCGATCGCGTGGATCCGCGGCATGCGCTCCGCGCATGCGTTGCTCGACGCATACGCCCAGAACCCGTACCCGGTGCGTCCGCGCGAGACGCCGACGAGCGGCGGTTGCTGGCGCTGCACCGAGGTGACGATGGCCACGCTTCCGAAGCTGATCGCGGAGGTCAAGCGTGACTTCGGTGCGCGCACGCGCATCTGGCTCACGGAGTACGGCTACAACTCCAAGCCGCCGAGCAAGTGGCTCGGCGTCTCGAGCGCGCTGCAGGCGCGCTATATCGGCGAGGCCGCACTGCGCGCGTACCTCGCGCCGCGCGTCGACATCCTGATCCACTTCCTCGTCCGCGACGAGCCGAACGCGACGCGCTGGACGAGCGGCTTCTACACGAGCCGCGGCAGGGTGAAGCCGTCGTTCAACGCGTACGTGCTGCCGTTCGCGCAGGTGTCGCGGCGCGGCGCGCGGACGACGGTGTGGGGGCAGGTGCGGCCGCGGACTGGACGCCAGCCGTACCGGCTGCAGCAGTGGCGCGCCGGGCACTGGCGCTGGGTCGGCGGTACGCGCCTGACCACCTCTTCGGGAGTCCTGCGTCGAGTGGTTACGGCCGCGCGCGGTGCACGCCTGCGCATCTGGTCGCCGCGCGACCACCGCTACAGCTCGGCGCTGACAGTGACGTAAGCCCGGACGCGCCGCGTGAGGTTTAGTGGTCCTCCTCCGGCCGACTATCCGGGAAAGGAGGGGATCCAGGATGCAGATCACGAGGAATGCCGCCGACACCATCCCGGGCCCGAGTGACTGGTTCACCGGAGTCGTCTTCATCGACACGATCGCGCAGCCGTCGAACGGATCGAGGATCGGCGCCGCGAACGTCCATTTCACACCCGGCGCGCGAACCGCGTGGCACAGGCACCCCAACGGCCAGACGATCTGGGTCACTGAAGGCGTCGGCGCGTGCCAGCGCCGCGGCGGGCCGGTCGAGCTGATTCGCCCCGGCGACAGCGTCTTCTTCGAGCCGGGCGAGGATCATTGGCACGGCGCCACGCCGACGCGGTTCATGGCGCACGTCGCGATGCAGCAGGCGAACCAGGACGGAAACGTCGTCGTGTGGGGCGACCATGTCACCGAGGAGGAGTACGGGCGATGTCCGGAACAGTGATGTCCTCGGCAGGTCGAATCGAGCCCGGCCGGCTGTTCGACCGCGACGTCAGCCTCGACGGCTGCCGGGCGATGAACGAGCGGGACTCGATCAAGGTGCTCGTCAAGCCGTAGCGCTGACCCGCGATGCGCGCTGCCGCTCTTGGCGGCCCGAGCTCGAGTCAACCGAGATGTCGCGGTAGCGGGCATCGACGAGACAGAAGAGGCCGTAGCAGAGCAGGCCGGCTGCGGTGACGCCGAGCAGGTACGCCCCGTACCCGGCGTGCGCAAGCTTCTGCAACGCGCCGTCGAGGCCGATCGCTTCGCTCGGGTTGTACTCGATCGCAGCCTTCGTCACGAAGATGCCGATCAGCGAGAAGACGACCGCGCGCGCGACGTGGCCGGCGACACCTGCTCGCGCGCCCCATTTCCGCTCCGTCTCGCTCATCTCGCCCGTCCGCCACTTGTCCTCGAACGTCTGCGCGATCCCGCGGTAGAGATTCCAGAAGCCGGCGGCGATGATGCCGAGGCCGACGACACCGACGATCCAGCGGCCCCCCGGCCAGTCGAGGACGGTCGCGGTCGTCCTGTGTGCTTTGTCGTTCTGCGATTGGTGGCCGCCGGCGCCGACGAGCAGCTTGAGGGTCGTGGCGGTGAGGCCGGCGTAGACGAGCCCGCGGCCGGCGTAGCCTCCGCGTTTCGCCCATTCCTTCAGTGCCGCCTTCTCGCCGGATTCGCCTTCGCGTTCCGCGAATGCCTGCACGAATCGCCACAGCGCGTAGGCGGCGAAGCCGAGCACGAGCAGCGCGAGCAGCACCTTTCCCCACGCTTGCTGGCCGAGGGTCTGCAGCGCGCCTTGTCGGCTCGTGGTCTTGCCACCTGCTCCGACGGCGACACCGATCGCCAATACGGCGACGATTCCGAACGAGACGCCCTTCGCGACAAGCCCGCCTCGCGCCAACCACGCATACCAGCCGGTCCCGGTTTGGGCTCGCTCGCGCGCACCGCTCGCTGTCGTCGCCATCGCGCACCTCCCGTCGAAAACGATCAAGCCGCTAACGGCGAACGAGCCGCCGAGGATACGGCCGCCGGGCGAGATTCCGCGCGATGGGTAGATCGCACGTGCGGCGGAAATGACGAGACGGTGCATGTCGTTGGCATGGGGCCCCCGAGGCGGGTGCCGTGAAGGTCACGTCGTGGGTGCTCGTTCGCCTGCGACTCGTTGTCGTCGCCGCCTGGATCGCGGCCGCGTATCTGGCGACAACGCACCTGCCGTCGTTCGCCGATCGGTCGGCGTCGATCGCGGGCCTCGTTCCGACGAGCTCGAGCGCATCGAGAGTCGAGCGCCGGAGTGGCGAGGATTTCGGAACACCGCTCCTATCGCGCGTCGCCGTCGTCCAGCGCGACGCAGGTGGCTTCAGCCGTGCGCAGCTGGAGCGGGCAGTTCAGCGGGCGCTTCGCATCGACCGCGGGCGCGATGGCGTCATGCGAACAATCGCATTCGCCCTGCCGATCTCGAACGTCGCCGGCGCGTTTCCCTCGTCGAGCGAGCGCGGGACGACGGTTGTCACGTTTCTGTACTTCAGGTCATCCGCGAGCGTCCCGGCGCAGCTCGCGCTCGCGCACACGTATTTGAGGCGGATCGCTCGCGCCGGCGATGCTCCCGTCGGCGTCACCGGCACGATCCCGGCCCGCGAGGCGGAATTCGACGAGATCGAGCGCGCACTGCCGAGGCTCGAGATCGCGACGGTCGCGCTGATCTCCCTCGTCTTGCTCATTGCCTTCCGCGGCATCGGAGCGCCGCTCGTGACGCTTGCGGCCGCCACGCTCTCATATCTGATCTCCGTTCGTGTTCTGACGTCGGCGAGCGATCGTCTCGGAGTCGAGATCCCGCAGGAGGTGGAACCTGTGCTGGTTGCGCTTCTGCTCGGGCTCGCGACCGACTATGCAGTGTTCTTCCTCTCGGCTGCGCGGCGTCGGCTCGAGGCCGGCGAACAGCGGGTGACCGCCGCCGAGAGGACAGCGGCCGCCGTGACGCCGATCGTCCTGGTCGCGGGGCTCGTCGTGACGCTTGGCTCGGCCTCGCTGGTGGTCGGGAAGCTGGAGTTCTTCCGCGCGCTCGGCCCGGGGATGGCGATCACGGTCTTCGTCACGTTGCTCGTGACCGTGACGTTCGTACCCGCAGCGATCGCCGTGTTCGGGCGCGCACTGTTCTGGCCGGGCCTGCGGCGCGGTGACGCGCGTGAGCGAGAGGCTCCCGTCCTTGCGCCCTCCAGGCTCGCCGCGCACCGCGGTATCGGCATCTTCCTGGTGGCCATCGCGGTCGCGGCGCTCGGCTACGCAGCCAGCGCAACACGTTCGACGGCACTCGGGTTGACCTTGCTTCGTGGGCTGCCCGCGCACAACGAGGTGAAGCGCGGTGCAGAGGCCGCGGGGGCCGGCTTTGCGCCGGGAATCCTGAGCCCTACCGAGCTCCTGCTCGAGGGGAACGATCTGCGTTCACGACGGGATGCGCTCGTGCGGTTCCAGGCGCTCCTCGCGAATCAGCAGGGGGTCGCCGGTGTCGCCGGGATCGCAAACCAGCCGGAACGAGTTCG
Source organism: uncultured Actinomycetes bacterium (assembly GCA_963833655.1). Classification (GTDB taxonomy): domain Bacteria; phylum Actinomycetota; class Thermoleophilia; order Gaiellales; family Gaiellaceae; genus 3-1-20CM-4-69-9. The sequence goes on from CAWHYL010000004.1 coordinate 100,274, forward strand.
CCAACCGCTGTTCATCAACAGTCCCGGCGACGCGGCTCGCTTCGCGATCATCCTGAAAGACGATCCGCTCAGCACACGCGCGATCCATACGCTCCGCAGGCTCGAGAATCGCGTGCCCGTCCTCCTTGGCGAGTCTGGCCTCGCCGACGTTCGCAGCGCGTTCGCAGGTGACACCGCTCTCTCCGACGCTGCCGTCAGAGCCATCCACGCCGACATCGCGCGTGTTGCGGTCGTGCTGCTGTTCGTCAACTTCATCATGCTCGCGATCTTCCTCCGCGCTTTGCTAGCGCCGCTCTATCTGCTCGCGGCGAGCGCATTGGGGCTGGCGGCCTCGATCGGCATCACGACCTGGGTCTTCCAGCGCCACTTCGGGCATCAAGACATCACCTACTACGTGCCGTTCGCGGCAGCCGTTCTGCTCCTGTCTCTAGGCTCCGACTACAACATCTTCATCGCGGGGCGCATCTGGCAAGAGGCAGCGCGACGACCGCTCCGGGAGGCGATTCGCGTTGCCGGTCCCTCGGCGTCGCGCACGATTGCAATCGCCGGTGTCACGCTCGCGGGATCGTTCGGCTTGCTGGCGTTGATCCCGATCCGCCCGATGCGGGAGCTCGCCGTCGTGCTGGCCGCCGGCGTGCTTGTCGACTCCTTCATCGTCAGATCGATCGTCGTGCCGTCACTCATGTCGATCTTCGGTGCGCGTTCGTGGTGGCCGAACAGGCCGCCGCGTCCAGCGGCAGCCATTCCCGCAGAAGCGGAGTAGGCGTCAGACCGGCTAGCCTCGCGCATCGTCGCTCGACGGACCCGGGTCTCGTTCGCCGCCCGCCCGGCAGTGCTTCTCGGCTTGGGAGCGGTGGCGGCCGTCTGCGCGTTCCAGCTCTGGGTCAGGCCGTCGAACCCGCCCGGCTACCACCGCGACGAGGCGGCCCTCTCGTATAACGCCTACACGATCGCGACGACCGGGCGCGACCAGGACGGGGCAGTCATGCCGCTCTTCTTCCGGTCATACGGCGACTACAAGAGCCCGCTGTACCCGTACGTCCTCGCGGGCCTCTTCCGGATCACGGGGCCGCACAAGGAGATCGCGCGCGCCTTCTCCGCCGTGCTCGGCCTTGCAGCCGTCCTCCTGCTCGGACTGCTTGCGGCACGCCTGAGTGGCCGTGCGCTGGTCGGCGTCGTCGTCATCGTCGTCGCCGGCCTGACGCCGTGGCTGTTCGAGCTCGGCCGCGTCGCGCTGGAGGTCGCAACCCAGCCGCTCCTGATCACGGTCCTTCTGCTGGCCCTGGAGCGAGGCCGACGCACGGGTCGCTGGACCCTGCGCGCGGGGGTGCTCGTCGGCGTTTTGCTCGGCCTGCTCCTCTACTCGTACACCGGCAGCCGGCTCTTGGCACCGCTCCTGGCGGCGGCTCTCGTCGTGTTCGCCGGTGCTGGGCGCCGGCGCTGGCTCGCGGGCGCATGGGCGACGTTCGGCGGCTTTCTGCTGCTGCTGGCGACCTACGTGCTCCGCCACCCCGGCGCGGTGTCGGCGCGTTACGAGGCCACGACCATCGCGCGGGGCGGCCACTCCGTTCCGTGGGTCGCGCTGCAGGCAGTGGCGAACTGGTTCCACGACATCGACCCGTGGTTCTGGGCGACCTCCGGGGATCCCGCGCCGTACGTCCACAACGGCGGCTACGCGTCGCTCTACGGCGTTGTGGTCGCGTTCGCGATCGCCGGCTTCGTCATCGTCGTCAAGGACAGGTGGCACGACCTCTGGTGGCGCTACGTCGTCGTGGCGACGCTGTTGGCGCCGATCCCGGCGGCGCTCACCGTCGACAGGCACAACGCGATCCGGCTCGCCGCTCTACCCGTCCTGGCGATCGTCCTCGCGATCCCGACGCTGGAGCTGTTACTCGAGCGCCGGCGGCTCGTCGTTGCGGTCGTCTCGACTGTTCTCGTCGCGACGATGACCGTGCAGTTCGTCCAATTCCTCGACTCGTATCGGACTCGCGGGCCGAGGCGCCTCGTCCTCTTCGATGCCGGCGTCGACCAGCTCCTGCGACCCGCCTTCGCCCTCGGAAAGACGATCTACATCGACTACGACGACCGGGACGCACAGACGGAGGCGCGCTGGCACGCAGCCGACGACGGCGTGCCCGTCGAGCGGATCAAGACGCTGCCGGACGGCGGCATCCCGCCGCGCGGGAGCGTCGTCTTCGGCCGGTTCCAGCAGTGCGATTACGTTTGCCGCAAGTACGCGGAGTGGGCCACATACTGGCTGGCGAGGGCGGCCGGGCCCCGGCCGGGCTGACTCGCGCCGTGCGGCTGACCGTACCGGGAGACACCGGCAAGCTCCCTTTTCCGAGGCGCGCTGCTTCGCGAAGTTTTCCGTATGCAGCGCGGTTTCGATTCATCGTCCGTCGTCATCGTCGGCGCCGGTCCTGCCGGTCTCGCGGTGAGCTCGAGGCTCGCGCGCCGTGGCGTGCCGCACATCGTGCTCGAACGGCACCAGATCGGGTGGACATGGCGCGCTCAGCGATGGGACTCATTCCGGCTCAACACACCGCTCTGGGCGACGCGGGTTCCGGGCAGAGGACTACGGGGGCGAGCCGGAAGCTTCCCCGCGGCGGCCGCGTTCGTCGCGTCGCTCGAGCGTCTCGCGCGGCGCCTGCCGATCGCCGAAGGCGTCGAGGTCTTCTCCGCGCGACGTGGCGGTCCCCGCTGGGCTCTCCACACGAGTCACGGCCTGATCTCCGCGGATGCCGTCGTCGTTGCCAGCGGTTTCCAGAACGTGCCGCGTATGCCCGCGTATGCGTCCGAGCTGCCGGAGCGGATCGAGCAGCTCCACGTCGCGGACTATCGCGCGCCGCGGCAGGTCGCCGATTCCGTGCTGATCGTCGGCGGCGGGCAGTCCGGTGTGCAGATCGCCGAAGACCTCCTCGACGCCGGCAAGCATGTCTACCTGGCGACGAGCCGCGTCGGTCGCATGCCGAGACGCTTCGCCGGGCGCGACGCGTTCGAGTGGATGCTCGAGACAGGGGAGCTCGATCGTCCGCGCGAGGATGCCGGCCCGGGCACGATCGGCGTGGCCACGCCGCAGGTGTCCGGCGTCGGCGGCGGGCGCACGGTGAGCTATCAAGCGCTGGCGGCGCGCGGCGCCACGCTCCTCGGGCGCGCGCTCAGCTGGCGCGACGGCCGGCTCGAGCTTGCCGGCGACCTCGGCGACAACGTTCGCTTCGCCGACGACGTCTCGGATGTGTTCCGCGCGACCTGGCGGAAGCGGGCGCGGTTGCGCGGCGCGGCTCCGGCCGCCGACCCTGCCGACGAGCCCGCGCCGCAGCTGTACGACGTCGTCGGGCCGCCGTCGCTCGATTTGGCACGCGAGGGCATCGGCAGCGTGATCTGGGCGACGGGCTTCGGTGCGAGCATCGGCTGGCTTCCGACGGGCGCGCTCGATCCGCGGCGACGCCCGCAGCTCCCGGGCCTCCACGTGGTCGGCGCGCCTTGGCTGACACACCGGTCATCGGCCAACCTCTACGGCATGGCCGGCGACGCCGACCGGGTGGTCGACGGGCTGATCCGTCAGCCGCTCCGAATCGCCGCTTGAGTCGCCAGCCACTCGGACACAGCGGTCGTAACGTCGGGCGCACTCCTGAGCGAATGTGTCCCCGGAATGCGCGTCACGGTACGCCCGGGCCCTGCCGGCGGCATCCCGAACGGATCCTTCTCGCCCTGGACGACGAGCGTGGGGACGCGGACGCCGTCGAGCTCGGCCAGCCGGCTCCGCTCCGGCCGGCCCGGCGGATGCAGCGGGAACGCGAGGCAGATGACCGCAACGGAGTTCGTCTCGGCTGCGGTGCGGCACGCGACGCGCGCGCCCGACGACCGGCCGCCGCTGAGGATCGTCAGTCCCCGGAGTGGGCCGTCGCGCAGCTGTGAGACGACGGCGGTCCACGCAGCGTCGAGCTGCGCGGCCGGAGCCGGGCTGCGCCGTCCTGCGACCCGGTACGGCTGCTCGACGAGAGCGACGCTCAGCCCCGCCGAGCGGGCCGCGTTCGCCGCGCCGACGAGATCGGGCGACTCGATGCCGCCGCCCGCCCCGTGGCCGAGGACGAGGGCAGCCACGGCCCTTTCGACCGCCTGAACGTGTGCACGGGCCGGACCGTGAGGAGTTTCGAGCTCGAGCATCCATACATGTGACCATGCGCGAGTGACCGACGTCCCCGAGACGCGCTACGCCAAGAGCGGCGGGCTCAACATCGCCTACCAGGTCGCGGGCGACGGTGCGCTCGATCTCGTCTACGTCCCCGGCTGGGTCTCGAACGTCGAGGGCAACTGGGAGCTGCCGGCCCACGAACGCTTCCTCCGCCGGCTCGCCCGCTTCTCGCGCGTGATCCTCTTCGACAAGCGCGGCACAGGCTTGTCCGACCCGCTGCCCGCCGCCGAGCTGCCGACGCTCGAGGAGCGGATCGACGACGTGCGTGCGGTGATGGATGCGGCGGCGTCCGAGCGCGCAGCTTTTCTCGGCTGGTCGGAAGGCGGTTTGCTGAGTGTCATGTTCTGTGCCTCGAACCCCCAACGGGCCGTCGCGCTCGCGACGTTCGGCATCTTCGCGAAGCGGATCTGGAGCCCGGACTATCCCTGGGCGCCGACGCCGGATGAGCGGAACCGAGAGATCGAGATCGTCGAGCGGGAGTGGGGCAACGAGATGGACCTGGAGGTGCTCGCGCCGAGCGCCGCCGGCGATCCGACCTTCAAGCGGCAGCTGCTGTCGTACCTCCGCCGGAGCGCCAGCCCGGCGACGGCCGCGGCGCTGCTGCGGATGAACTCGCAGCTCGACGTTCGCGGCGTCCTGCCCACGATCCACGTGCCGACGCTCGTGCTGCATCGGACGGGCGACCGGGAGTCGAACGTCGAGGAGGGCCGCTGGATCGCCGGACGCATCCCGACTGCGAAATTCGTCGAGCTACCCGGTGATGACCACATCCCATGGGTCGGCGACCAGGAGCTCGTGCTCGACGAGATCGAGGAGTTCATGACGGGCGTACGCCCGGCGCGCGAGGCAGACCGGGTGCTGGCGACCGTCCTCTTCACGGACATCGTCGACTCGACGGCCCATGCGGCCACGCTCGGCGATCGCGCGTGGCGCGATGTGCTGGAACGGCATCATGCCGACGTCAGGACGGAGCTCGAGCGCTGGCGCGGCCGCGAGGTCGACAGCGCCGGCGACGGCTTCTTCGCGACCTTCGACGGACCGGCCCGCGCGATCCACTGTGCGCTCGCCGTCGCCGATCGGGCACGCGGGCTCGGCCTCGCCGTGCGCGCCGGCGTGCATACCGGCGAATGCGAGCTCCTCGGCGACAAGGTGGCTGGGATCGCCGTGCACACCGGCGCGCGCGTCGCCGCGCTCGCGCGTGCGGGCGAGGTGCTCGTCTCGCAGACGGTGAAGGATCTCGTGGCCGGCTCTGGGCTCGAGTTCGACGACCGCGGCGAGCACGAGTTGAAGGGCCTACCCGGCCGCTGGCGCGTGTACGCCCCCCTCTAGCCGAACCGTTCGACGAGAAGGCCGTGGCGAAGGCCGCGGTCACTGACGGTGAGAGCCTCGGCGTCGAGCTTCCCGAGCACAGTGCGGACGATGCAGGCGCCGGCCAGGATGACGTCGGCGCGCCCGGGCTGGAGCCCGACGATCCGGCGCCGTTCTTCGCCGCCGCTCCGTCCGTACAGCTCGACCTGGCGATCGACCTCGGTGCGGTCGAGGACCGTGCCGTGGACGACGTCCGCGTCGTAGGTCGCGAGCTCGTGCTTGACGGCCGCCATATTCGTCAGGGCGCCCCCCATTCCCACGAGAGCATCGGGCGGGGGCCGGTCCGAGAGCGCCGAGAGGTCGGCGCCGATCGCGGCGAGCGCTTCCTGCAGCACGTCGTCGCCGACCGCGTCGGCCAGCCCGTAGCGCTCGGTGTAGCGAACGGCGCCGACCGGGACGCTGAACTGCTCGTGCACGTGCCCGTCGCGGCCGAAGGTGAACTGCGAGCTGCCGCCGCCCGTGTCGAACACCGTCCGCGAGCCGCGCGCGAGCGGCAGCGCCGCCGTCGCGGCGACGTAGGCCAGGCGAGCTTCCTCGTCGCCCGACACGATCTCGACGTCGACGCCGCACCGTGCTCGCACGCCGTCGACGAAGTCGGCCGCGTTCGGCGCCATCCGTAGTCCGGCCGTTCCGACGGCGGCGACGGTTAGCGCGCCCGCAGCTCGCGCCTCGGCGACCATGCCCGCGACGGCGTCCGCGGTTCGCTCGATCGCTTCCGCCAGCAGACGTCCGTCATCGCCGCGCTCCTTGCCGAGGCGCGTCACCTCGGCCCGGTCGACGACGGCGTGCCACGTGCCGTCCAAGGCCCGCTCGGCGATGTGGAACTTCACCGAGTTCGTGCCGATGTCGACGACCGCGTAGCGGCCCGCGCCGAAGCCGACGAGCGCCTTCAGCCCGCGCGGGTAGTTCGTGTTCATGTGATTCTCGAGGCCGAGCTCGCGGACGGCCGCGCTCACGTTCTCCGGGTTCTCCGATTCGACCGCGGCCGTTCGCGTCGATCCGTGCTCGGTCGTCACTTCCGTCAGCTCGGCCGAGCAGCCCCCGATCGTGTAGCGCACGCGGTGCTTGTGGACCGGAACGGCGACGAGGTCGAGCCTTCCGCCGACGAAGTCGTCCAGGTCGTAGTCGTCGCGGTCGAGCTGCGGGACCGGCACGCGCAGGCCTCGGAGGATCGAACGCGCCTGCTCCGCCGACAGCGGGAACTCGGCCTTCATCCGGGGTGCCCATTGCTCGAGGCCGTCGTCGTTCACCTGCTCGAGCCGTTTGACGTCCATCAGACCGTCACGGACCTTCACCGTGTCGCCGTTGGCGACCGACAGGAGGTAGACCTCGTCGCTCTGCTGCACGCGGTCCGGCGAGCGCCCGCCGAAGACGTCGTCGCCGATGCCGAAGGCGCGCCATTCCCAGCGGTTCACGGGTTCGCCCCGAACAGCCGCTGCTCCGACCTCAGGTGCGACGCCCACTCGATCCGCGACGCGCCGGCGAAGCGCATGTACGCGCGCAGGGCCTCGGCGAGCGCGTCCCTGAACCCTTTCGCGCGGGCGGGCGCGAAATTCTCCTCCCACCACACGTCCAGAACCTGCACGCGTCCGTTGTCGCGGTCGATTCTCGGCTCGAAGCGCCCGACGATCCGGTCGCGGAACACGACCGGCAGCACGTACCACCCCCAACGCCGCTTCTCCGGCGGCACGAAGAGCTCCCACACGTAGTCGAAGTCGAAGAGCGCCCCCAGCAGCTTGCGGTCCCAGACCACCGGGTCGAACGGTGACAGAAACGCGACGGACGGCGGCGGCTCGGGCGGGTCGGCGAGCAGCTCCGTCTCCGCTTTCACGACGAAACGCTTGCCGCGCAGGCCGTGCACGGCGACCGGGACGAGGTCGCCGCGCTCGACGAGCTCCTCGCGGAGCGCATTCCGGCCCGGGAGCTCCGGCCAGCGGGGATCCGGCTTCGCAGCGCCGAGCCCGCTGAAGACATCGGCGGCGCCGCCGGCGCCGAGCAAGCCGTGCGCGCGGTAGCGCGACAGCATCTTGTGGCTCATCTGCTCGTGCAGCGGAACGTTCTGCGCGAGGACCCCCACCGGCAGCAGCCGCTCGATCAGGTCGTAGAAGCGGCGGTTTCCGTCGCGCCGGGCAAGACCGAGGACGCCCGTGACCGCGTACGCCTCGAGCACGGCGCGCACGGTGTTCGTGGGCATGCCGAACCAGTCCTTCGTCGGTCCCCGCTCGCGCTCGAAGTCGGACGACGACAGCGGCCCTTCGGCGCGGATGCGGTCGAGCACCCGCTTGGCGACGTCCGCGTTCTCCTCGAGCAGAAGCTCGGGGCGGCGGCCGGAGCGCCCGCGAAACCAGGGAAACTCGCTCGTCGGGACGAGCGAGAGCCCCTTGTTGTACGCCTCGAAGATCTGCCGGCGCTCGTAGAGCTGATCGCACCAGGCGGGGTGGTAGCCCGTGATGCGAGCGTGCAGGACGAGGTCGTGGCTGCGGCCGGCGACCGGGATCGGGTCGTACTGAATCGACCCGAAGCGGTCGAGAAAGTCGAGCACGGCCTTTCGGCCACCGGCGAGCGACCGTGCCGGAGCCAGGAGGTGACGCGCGACGAAGAAGCGGCGCGCTTGCTCGTCAGTCGATTTCAACGTCGGCGAGCGAGGTATCGGCCTTCGGCAGCTGAGGGTCCATGCGCCGGAGCGTGTCGACGACGATCCGCGCGACGAGCAGGTTGCGTACCCAGTTGTGGTCGGCGGGCACGACGTACCACGGCGCCCACTTCGTCGATGTCTCGCCGATGACGTCCTCGTACGCCTCGATGAAGTCGTCCCATCTCGCCCGGTCGTCGAGATCCGAGCGGCGGAATTTCCAGCCTTTCTCGGGATTGACCAGCCTATCCTGCAAGCGCTCGCGTTGCTCGTCTCTCGACACGTTGAGAAAGACCTTGACGAGCGTTGTGCCTTCGTCCGAGAGCATCCGCTCGAACTCGCGGATGTGGCGCGCGCGCGGTCCCCAGACGGACTTCGGCGCCAGCCGGTGGACGCGCACCGCGACGACGTCCTCGTAGTGCGAGCGGTTGAAGATGCCGATCTCGCCGCGGAGCGGTGTGACCTGGTGGACGCGCCAGAGGTAGTCGTGTGCGAGCTCCGTCGCGCTCGGCTGCTTGAACGAGACGATGCGGCAGCCCTGCGGGTTGACGCCGGTGAGAACGCTGCGAATCGTGCCGTCTTTCCCCGATGCGTCGAGGCCCTGCAGGATCAGCAGCACGCTCCGGCTCGCCTCGGCGTACAGCCGGTTGTGCAGGAGCGCGAGCTCGTCGACGAGCTTGGCGAGCTCCTTACGCGCGTCGGCTTTCCCGGAGAGCCCGGCATGCTCGCCGGGGCCGCGGGACCGCAGCTCGGCTCCCGACCCCGGCTTGACTCGTAGCCCCTGCGGCACGCGCCGACACTATCGTGCAGCCGTGGACCGAATTGAGCTCCTCGAGGATCGACTCGTCATCCGAAACCGCGGCCTGCACCGGCTCCTGACGATCGTCGGCGATGTCACGATCCGCCTCGAGGCGATCGCCTCCGTCGCGGTCGGCATCGATGCCGTGCCGCCGTGGTACGCCTGGCGCCTCGGCTACAGCCCGGGGATCGGCTCGCACCGCGCCGGCATCTTCTGGTGGCGCGGCCAGAAGTGGTTCATGGACGTTCGCGATCCGGCGGGCAGCCTCGTCCTGTACTTGAAGCCGGGCGCCGGCTACGACGCGGTCGCCGTCACCCTGGACGACGCGGAGCTGGTGGCGGGCGAACTACGCCGCGCGCTCGAGCCCTAGGCCGGACTCGAGCACGTAGGCCCGCCCGTCCAGGTGGAAGCGCAGGAGCGGCACCGTTGAATCGAGCGCCCAGAGCTTGACCGCGCGCAACAGGACGGCGAGGTCGTCGTCCGTCGGTCGCAGCTCCGCGGCGACGAGCACGACGTCGCTGCAGTCGTACGAATCAACGTGCCAGCGGAGCCGCAGTCGCTCGCAGAGGCTCTCACCCTGGGGTATGGAAGAGACCTCGAACACGAGGGTCTCGTTGAGCTCGCCCGCCGGCATGCAGACAGCATCGCGGGCGCGCGACGCGTGTGCATGACGCACTTGCGTCATTCGCCGAGAGCGACGCAGTCAACGCATCACGCGCGCGCGTGTAACTAGACGCGGCGCTGGTCCGCGGATGGACCTCCGCACGCCGTCGGCTCTTCGGTTTCAATGCCACGCGAATCGAATCCGACCGAAGGAGCTCCATGCCGCTTACCCAGAGTCAGCTCGTCGGCGAGGTCGCCGACCGCGCCGGTTTGTCCAAGTCCGAAGCGAAAGCCGTGCTCGACGCGCTCGAGGAGGTCGTCCTCGACCAGCTCGCCGACGCCGAGAAGGTGAAGATCGGCGGTGTCGTCCAGTTGACCGTCCGCGTCAAGGAGGCGACGAAGGCCCGCAAGGGACGGAACCCGGCGACGGGTGAGGAGATCACCGTCGGCCCGAAGCCCGCGTCGGTGACCGTCAAGGCGCGGCCGCTGGCGAAGGCCAAGGCCGCGGTTCCGTCGGTGGCGTCAGCTCGCCGCCGGCTTGCCGCGTAGGACGTCGTCGAGGCGGGGGAGCGACGCTCCCCCGCGCTTCGACGCCACGGCGCGCGTACGGGAGGCGAGGGGCGGCTGATCGCCTGGGCGACGGTCGATCCGGCGACGGGCGCCGTGGAGGACGAGGACGGCTCGCGCGTCTTTGCCGCGGCATCGACGATCAAGCTGTTCGTGTACTCCGCCTACCGCCGCTCGTCGCTCGATCCGGCAGAGCTCGTCCCCGTCGGACGCGTCGGCGGCTCGGGTGTCGCGGAGTACCTCCGCACGCCGCTCGCGCTCGCCGACCATGCGTTCCTGATGCTCGCCGTCAGCGACAACGCGAGCACGAACGTCCTGCTCGACCGACTCGGGTTCGACGCCGTCGCGACCGAGCTCGAGCGGCTCGGCCTCCGCGACACGCGCGTCCGGCGACAGATGATGTCGAGCGGGCCGGAGAACGAGACGACGCCTATCGAGCTCGCGCAAGGCCTGGCGCGACTCCTCGACGAGCCGTTCGCCGGCGACCTCCTGGCGCCGCTGCGTGTCGCTGCGGACGCGGATTCGTTCCTCCCGTACCTGCTGCCCGGCGTGACGGTCGCCTCGAAATACGGCGAGCTCGACACGGTGCGGCACGAGGTTGCGCTGCTCGAGCAGGACGGCCGCAGGCTCGTCACCGCCGTGTGCTCCGCACCTCCGGCGCGACCGGACGAGCTCGCCGAGGTGGCCGCTCGGCGCTGGGCGCGCCCTATCTGAGCCGGACGGTCTTCGCGGCCGTCGCGTCGTTCCCGACCGGGTCGGTGGCTGCAACCTTGATCTCGAGCGAGCGCGTCGACTTCGCCGGCCGGATCCTGGCGGCCGCGGCAAGGGATCCGTTCGCGGTCTGGCCGACGCGGTAGACGAGCGCGTTCAGCGGCTTTCTGGGATCGACCACCTGCAGCACGTACGAGACGGCGGCGTCGCCTGGAAACGTCGCCACGACCCCGAGGTTGTACGCGCCCTTCGGTCGCTTGAGCTTGCGGATCGTCACCTTCGTCATGACGATCGCCGGCGGGACTGTGTCGAAATCGGCGACGCCTTGCCAGGTGCTGCGAAACGTGATCGTCGTCGGATCGTCGGACCGACCGGCGAGCCGGGTGCTCGAGAAGGTTCCTCTGCCGCGGAGCGTCGCGAACGGGCCGGTGCCGGACACGATCTGCCACAGACCGTTGCCACCGTGCTCGGCGGGGAGCGGCGACACCGTCGCCGCGAATTCACTGCCGTCGGGACAGATGAAACGGCGGAGCGCGGTGTCTGTCGTCGCGTCGACGCTGACGTCGGCCGCGGTGCCCGCTTCGCACTGTGCGAGAGACGACGTGAAGCTGCCCTCGTGCGTCAAGGATGGGTTGTGGTGACCGTCGAAGACGAGGTGGAACGCGGACGGCGGAGTACTCGCGCCGGCGCCCGTGCCGAGGCCCAGCAGCAGCGCGGACGAGAGAACGAGACGCCCCGTTCGCATGCGGTCATGATTCGCCGTCGCCACGTTCGACGCCATACGACGTTCGTCGTAGGGTTCGACCGTGGCAACTCTGTCTCCCTCGGACTATCGAAGGGCCCTCGACGTCGTCTTCACGGCGGGCGAGGTCACGGGCCCCGTCGCGTTTCCCCAGCCCGTGCTCGAGGCACTCCGGGAGCTCGTGCCGTGCGAAGTCGTCACCTTCCACGAGCACAGTGACAGCCGCAACCGCGTGCTCGTGCATCTCGGGGAGCCTGCGGCCCCCGTCACGTCCGAGATTCGCGCCGCCCATCGCCGGCACAAACGGCAGGATCCATTCCGTCCCGCCGCCGGCGCGCGCACGACGTCGGACGTCGTCGACCTCCGCAAGTATCGGCTGACGAGCCTGTACCAGTGCGTCGACCGGCCGCTGGGGATCATGCACATGTTGCAGCTCTACCTCGACCCGGACGTCAGCGACGCCCGACTCGAGTTCGACCGTGCAGATTGCGACTTCAGCGAGCGCGACCGCGGCGTCCTCAACGTGCTCCTACCGCACCTTCGGCAGTTCGCCCGCCGTGCGCGGCCGCCGGCCCGGCTCGGCCGCCTGAGCCCTCGCGAGCGCTGCGTGCTCGAGCACGTGGCCGACGGCCGCACGAACGCCGAGATTGCGTGGGTCCTCTGCATCTCGCCGGAGACAGTCCGCAAGCATCTCGAGAACGCGTACGCGAAGCTCGGCGTGCACAACCGCACGGCCGCCGTCGTTGCTGCGTTCCGCCCGCGTTAGTCGCGCGCGTGACGCTCGATCTTCTGCTTGAGCAGCTCCTTCGCGCTCGGCCAGTCGTCGTCGACGATCGCATACCACGCCGAGTCGCGGATCGAATCCGGCAGGATCATGTGCTTTCGGAAGATGCCCTCGAACGACGCGCCGATGCCGAGCAGCGCGCCCCGCACCCGCAGGTTGCGCGCATCGGTCTTGAACTCGACCCGCATCGCGTTCCAGCTCTCGAACGCATTGCGGAGCAGGAGGTACTTCGTCTCGATGTTGGCGCCGGTGCCCCACTGCGAGCGCTCGAGCCACGTCCAGCCGATCTCCGTGCGGCGGTGCGGAGGTTCGACGTTGAGGTAGCGCGTCGAGCCGACGGGGCGGTCGTCGACGTGGACGACGAACGGGATCTCCGTCTCGTGCGTCAGGGCCAGGTCGAACCAGCGGTCGAACCCGAGCGTGTACATGTTCGTGAAGCGGTGGATCTGAGGCTCTCGCTCCGCCGCCTCGCGGAGCCCCTCGCGGTGACGTTCCGCGATCGGCTCGACCCGGACGATGCGTCCCTGGAGCGGGGCATCGAGACGAAGGCTGTTTGGCGGCTCCGAAGTGGGGTAGGCGGCGCTCATGGGCGTACTTTCGTCGGTCCGAGCGGTTCGGTGGGCGCGCAAGCACCAGCCCGACCAGGTCGGGTACTGGATCGCGCTCGCGCACGAGCGCTTTCCGCCGGACGACTTGCTGCGTCAGGCGATCGAGGCGGAAGGGGCCGGCTTCGACGGCGTCTGCTGCAGCGACCACCTGGCGCCGTGGTGGACGAGCGAGACCGCGCCGACGAACGCGGGCAGCGCCTGGGTCTGGCTGGGTGCCGCCGCGCACGCGACGGGTCACGTCGAGCTCGGCACCGCCGTCACGGCGATTGTCCACCGCTACAACCCGGTGGTCGTCGCGCAGAACGCAGCGACGCTCGAGTTCCTGGCGCCGGGCCGCGCGTTCCTCGGTGTGGGCTCCGGCGAGGCGATGAACGAGGTCCCCGCGGGCATGGACTGGCCGTCACCGGCCGAGCAGCTCGAGCGGACCGAGGAGGCGCTGACCGTCATCACGCGGCTGCTCCGCGGCGAGCGCGTCGACGTCGACGGCCGGTACTTCAAGGCGAAGGATGCCGTCCTGTATTCGTTGCCGAAACGGCGCGTGCCGGTCTACCTGTCCGCCTTTCACGAGGGTGCCGCCGAGCTTGCAGGGAGGCTCGCAGACGGCATCTGGACGCTGGCCGACCCGATGCAGGCGCCGAAGGTGATCGCCGCATACCGCAAGTCGTGCGAGCAAGCGAAGCGCGAGCCGGGCGAGATCATCCTGCAGGGTGTCTTCTCGGTGGCCGACTCCGACGACCACGCGCTCGAGCAGGCGCGCGAATGGAAGGGGACGATGGTCGACGAGCACTACACGGATCCGGTCGTCGATCCGGGTCAGATCTACCGGCACGGCGAGTCCGAGGTCTCGGACTCGAAGTTCACGAAGCAGATCATCGCGTCGAGCGACCCGAGCCAGCACGTCAGGCGCATCAAGCTGTTGGAGAAGCTCGGCGCCACGAAGATGGCGCTGATGAACGTCTCCGGCGACGACCCGCACGCGGCGATCCGCGTGTACGGCGAGTCGGTGCTGCCCGAGCTCCGGTAGGGTCCTCCGCGTGGTTGTGCAGCGCGCGTCGCTGCAGGGCCGGACGGCAGACCGCATCGAGTCACTGCTGGCCGCGCGCCTGTTCCTCGAGCCGCAGCTGGTGGATGACCGGCTGTACTTCGTCTCGAACCTCTCCGGGCAGCTGAGCCTGTTCAGGATGGACGCCGGCGGCAGCGTCCCCGAGCCGCTGCTACCCCCGAAGATCGCGCTGCAGAACCCCGAGCTGATCGGCGGCCTGGCGTTCTTCGTCCTGCCGGAGCTCGACCGGATCCTGGTCATGATCGACCGCGACGGCGACGAGAACTACAGGCCGTACACGATCCCGCTGGGCGGCGGCTTTCCCGAGCCCCTGGCGGGCGATCGCTTCGACGGGTTCCGCTCGCATCTCGTCGATGTCGAGCCCGCGAGCGGAGTCGCGTACTTTGCGGCGGAGTCGCGCACCGAGCCGCTGATTCACGGATTGCGCTGCAACCTCCATACGGGCGACGTCCAAGACCTCCATTCGAGCCCGTACGGCGCCATCCCCGTCGCGTGGAGCAGCGACCACGGCCGCGTCGTCCTCGAAGACCAGTACCTGGCAGGTGACAACATCCTCTACGAGGTCGTCGACGGCGCGCGCAAGCTCCTGCACGGCACGCCGCTCGAGGCGCGTGAGGACGGACACGACTACGCACGCGCCGGCTTTCGCTCTGCGCGGATGACCGCGAGCGACACCGGCCTCCTCGTCCTGACGACGCTCTTCGACGACACCGGTAGCCCGGCGTACGTGCCGCTCGACGGCGGCGAGGTCGAGCAGGTGGCGGTCGCAGGCGTGGTGCACGACGGCGTCGGCGAGCTCGATCGGCTCGACCACCTCGAAGGCGACCGGTTCGCCGCCGTCTACAACATCGACGGCGTCTCGTGGGTCTACGACGCGTCGTTCGACGAGCAGAGCCGCACGTTGTCGCTCGACCACGTGCTCGTCGGGGAAGGCGACCTGGCGGACGGCATGCTGCACGGCCTTGATCTCGACGAGGTCAGCGGCCGCTTCGCCGTGTCGTTCTGCACCGCGACGATGCCGACGCAGCTGTACGTGCTCGAGCCCCGCGAGTCGCCGGCGCCGCGGACGCGCGAGCGCGCGCTCGGCCTACCGCCGGAGCTGCTCTCGCTCGGCGAGGATGCGTCCTTCGAGTCCCACGACGGGCTGCGGGTCTCCGCCCGCCTCTATCTGCCGTCTGCCGAGCTCGGTTACGAGGGCCCGCGTCCGCTCGTCTACTACATCCACGGGGGGCCGCAGGGGCAGGAGCGCCCGAACTTCGCCTGGTTCTCGATGCCCTTGATCCAGATCCTCGCGCTCGAGGGTTTTGCCGTGTTCGTCCCGAACGTCCGCGGCTCGACGGGGTACGGGCTCGAGTACACCCGCAGGGTCGACCGCGACTGGGGCGGTCAGGACCGGCTCGACCATGTGCACGCGATGACGCATGTGTTGCCCAACGACGAGCGCATCGACGTCGAGCGAGCGGGCGTGATCGGGCGCTCGTACGGCGGCTACATGACGTTGACGCTTGCCGGCCGGCATCCCGAGCTGTGGCGCGCAGCCGTCGACATGTTCGGGCCGTACGACCTGACGAAGTTCATGGAGCGGATTCCGGAGACCTGGAAGCCGTACTTCCTCCTGGCGCTCGGCGATCCCGAGCGGGACCGCGACTTCATCGTCGAGCGCTCGCCGAAGACGCACATCTCGAACATCTCGTGCCCGCTGTTCGTGATCCAGGGCCAGAACGACCCGCGCGTCGTCGAGCAGGAGTCGCACGACGTCGTCGAGGAGCTGCGCTCGCTCGGGAAGGACGTCGAGTACCTCGTCTTCGAGGACGAGGGGCATGACGTGCTGAAGCTACAGAACCGCGTCCGCTGCTACGACGTGATCACGTCGTTCTTCTCCAAGCATCTAGATCAGCCTGCGTATTGACGTTCGCGAGCTCGCGGTCGTCGAGCTCGACGACCGTAGCCCCGAGGTCGCGCAGCGAGTAGTCGCTACGTTCGAGCTTGCGCGCGAGCTCCGGGAGCTGGGCGCGTGTGTAAGCCCCGGGCAGCGGGCCGCTCTGCGGACGCGCAGGCGCGGCGCTCGCGAGGCGACGGATCGCGTCGGACGACAGCGCCGGGCAGTCGACGGGCAGGAAGACACAGACGTCGTGGGCCGCCGCACGTAGCCCTGCAATGACGCCGGCGATCGGCGCGCGCAGCTCGGTTCCGTCATCCACCAGCGGAAAGGCCAACGGCAAGCCGTCGCTCGCCTTGCCGACGGCGATGCGCTCGTCGCACGCGTCGCCGAGGATCCGCCACGCACGCTCGGCGAGCGTCTCGCCGTCGAGCCGGGCGAGGGCCTTGGGCGATCCGAAGCGCGTGCTGGCGCCGCCGACGAGCAGGACGCCCGTCACTCCGTGATGCGCCACGGCTCCGTGTAGACGTTCATGCGGCCGTCGCGGACGAAGCCGCAGAGTGTCACGCCGCGGTCCGCGGCGAGCTCCACCGCGAGGGTGGACGGCGCGCCGACGGCGACGAGCAGCGGGCAGCCGGCGACCGCCGCCTTCTGCACGAGCTCGAAGGAAAGGCGGCCGCTGACACAGAAGATCGCGTGCGACAGCGGCAACCGCCCGGCGCCGATCGCCCAGCCGATCACCTTGTCCATCGCGTTGTGCCGGCCGACGTCCTCGCGTGCGCACAGCAGCTCGCCGTCCGCAGCGAACAGCCCTGTCGCGTGGAGGCCGCCGGTGGCCGCGAACGCCGCCTGCGCCGCCCGCAGCCGGTCAGGGAGCTGCGTGGCGAGCTCCGCCGGGAGATGCAGGTCGCTGTCGACGTGCGGCGCCTCGACCGCGACCGCCTCGAGCGCGCCCTTCCCGCAGACGCCGCACGAGGACGCGGTGTAGAAGTTCCGCGGCGCCGGCGAGCCGTCTGCAACGACCTCGACCGTGTTGGCGGCGAGGTCGGGCGGGAGACTCGCGCTGCGCGGGGCGAACCCCTCCGTCAGGCAGAAGCCGAGCGCGAGCTCCTCGTCGTGGCCGGGCGTTCGCATCGTCACGGCGACCGCCTCGCCGTTGATGCGGATCTCCAGTGGTTCCTCGACGGCGACCGCATCGTGCTCGGCGTGCGCGCCCGGCAGGCGAACGACGTCGACCTGTGCGGCTGAGTACGGCGGCGCCTTGCTCACCGCGGATAGCCTGCCAGCCGTGGATCCCTGGCTGCAGGCGGCGCGCGACAAGATCGCCCCGGGCGTCGAGCTGTCGGCCGCCGACATGCGGACGCTGCTCGACCTCGCTCGTGTTGCCGCACACGACAGCGGCGAGCGGACGAATGCGCCGCTGCTCTGCTACCTGCTCGGCGTCGCCGTCGGGCGCGGCGGAGAGCTCGGCGAGCTCGCGGACGCCCTGGCGTAGGTCCCGAGCAACCGCGTGAAGGTCGCGTGCGCGCTCATCGCTTCCAGCGCGTCGACCATCGCCGGCTGCTGTGCGGGCGCGTCGACGTCGGCATAGAAGACGTACTCCCACGGGCGGCCCGGACGCGGGCGCGACTCGAGCTTCGTGAGGTTGAGATGCCGCTCGGCGAACGCGCCGAGGCAGCGGTACAGCGACCCCGAGACGTGCCCGACGCCGAAGACGAGCGACGACCTGTCCGGCTCGGCGAGCGCCGCCGGGTCACGCGAAAGCGCGCCGAAGCGGGTCGAGTTGTCGGGATAGGTCTGGATCCGCTCCGCGAGCGGTACGAGCCCGTACACCTCACCGGCGCGGCGCGACGCGATCGCCGCGACCCGTTCGAGCCGTCCTTCGGCGATCTTCTTCGCGGCGCCCGCGGTGTTGTACTCGGCCCGCACGTTTGCGTCGAGCGCGCTCAGGAACTCCTCGCACTGAGCGATTGCCTGTGGGTGCGAGATCACCTCGTGGACGTCGTCGATCGCGGTGCCGGGCAGCGCGAGCAGGCAATGGTCGACGCGGACGATCGTCTCCCCGACAAGATGGAGCCCATGCCGCAGAAAGAGATCGTACGTCTCGTTGATGCTGCCGGCCTGCGAGTTGTCGAGCGGCACGAGCCCCCATTGCGCGCGGCCGACCTCCACCGCCTCGAACACGGTGCGGATCGACGGGAACGGCCGATGCTCGGCCGTCGGAAACAGCGCCTGAGCGCCCTCCTCGGAGTACGCGCCGACCTCCCCCTGATACGCGACCGCGGCCATGGTCAGAGCTTAGGCGGGCGGCGGCGGGGAACGAGCCGCTCGTGAGGCCTCCGGTCGCACCGATGCTGGCGCCGACAGCGTGATCGCCGAAGTCGACAAGGCGCGCCGCGCCGGCAAGGTCTTACTCGACTGGCTGCAGAACGACCCGACGCGGCAGACCGTCGCGCCGTACTCGCTGCGCGGCCGCGCCTGGCCGACGGCGATCTGTTCGAGCCGATGCTTACGCTCCGGCAGGAGCTTCCGAGCCTGTAGCGGCCTCCGCAGCTTCCTGGGCCTGCCGCTCGTTCACGTAGCGTTGCGCGTCGCCGAGCGCGGTGAAGAAGCGGAAGAACGCGGCAATGCAGATGATCAGGATCCCGATCACGCCGTAGACGGCGGCGACGTTGCCGGTCGTGCTGACGACCAAGCCGGCGACGAGCGCGCCAGCCGGAATCGCCGACCAGGCCAGCACGCTGGCGATCGACATCACGCGAGAGAGCAGGTGGTTCGGGACGATCGCCTGGCGAAGGGCGCCGGTGTTGATGTTGAACAGGATTCCGAGGCCACTCGACGCGGCCCAGAAAGGCAGCGCGGCCCAGTACCAGCGCATGCCGGCGAAGACGATGAGGCACGCACCCATGAGCATGAGCGACGTCATCGCGAGCGCGGTGAAGCTGAAGCGCCTGCGCAGGCGGCCTGCGAGCAGTCCCGTCACGACGACGCCGGCGCTGCCGGCCGCGAACAGCACGCCGATCTCGAACCTGCTCGCATCGAGCCGCTCGGTCGCGAACAGGACGAGCTCCGCGAAGACGCCGGCGTTCACGAAGTTGATCAGCGCCATCATCGCGGAGATGTTCCGCAGGACCGGATGGCCGAGGACGTAGCGCAGCCCTTCGCGGACGTCGTGCAGGATCGTCGTCGCCTCCTTCGGCTCGTCGCTCACCATGTTGAAGCTGCCGTGGATAAGCGACAGCGAGATCGCCGAGATCGCGAACGAGCCCGCGTCGAAGGCCATCACCCAGGCCAGCGGCAGGAACGAGACCAGCACGCCGGCGAGCAGCGGCCCGGCGACCTGCGCGGCCGAGAACGTCGCCTGGATCCGGCCGTTGGCGCTCACGAGATCGTCCGTCGACACGAGGCTCGGAATCGCGGCGAACTCCCCGGCGCTGAACGCGATGAAGATCGTCGACTGCACGAACGTCACGGCGTAGATGAGCCAGACGTTCAGGTGCCCGAACTGCGCGGCGAGCGGGATCGACAGGATCACCAGCGTGTTGAGCGAGTCGAGCACGATCATCGCGCGCTTGCGGTCGACACGGTCCATCCAGGCGCCGAGCGGCAGCCCGAAGAAGAGGTAGGGGAGGAAGGTCGCCGCCATCGCGATGCCGAGGTTCACGGCGGAGTGGGTGAGCTGGAACACGAGCAGCGGCACCGCCCACTGCGTGAACGAGCTGCCGAGGTTCGAGATCGTCTGGCCGACCCAGAACTTGGCGAAGTCGCGGCTCACGCGACGTCTCGCAGGATCTCGAGCAACTGCTTCTGTCGTTTGGGCGGGAGCGAGGCGACCGTCGGATTCGCCGCGAGGCATGCGAGCAGGCGCTTGCGCATGCGAACTCCTTCGCCGGTCAGCCGGACGATGCGCACGCGCCTGTCGTGCTGCGCCGGGCGGCTCGTCATCAGGCCGCGCTCGGTGAGCTGGTCGACGACGCCGGAGAGATTCGACGGATCGACGCCGCAGCGGCGCGCGGCCTCCTTCAACGACGGCGTGTCGCCGGTGTTGAGACGCCAGATGAGCTTCGCCTGCGCGTAGGTCAGCTCGAGCGTCTCGAGACAGACTCCCTGGTGGTCGAGCGAGCGAGCGAAGAGGTCCATCAAGCGCGAGACGAGCTCCTCCTGCTCCGACTTCGGCGGCGCGTAGGCCATTACCGGTAACCTACCCGCGTTTTCCGGCGGCGGGAAGGGGTCTTGCGATAGTTCCGGCGTGCTCGACCACATCACCATCAGAGTCTCCGATCGCGCCGCAGGCGAGGCGTTCTACGACCTCGTGCTCGGCACGATCGGCCGCGAGCGCAGCGGCAGTGACGACGAGTACACCGTGTGGCGCGGGCAGTTCTCGCTCGCGCAGGCCGACGAGGGGCACCCTGTCACGCGCCGACTGCACATGGGCTTCGGGGCTGCCTCCCGCGAGCTCGTCGACGCCTTCTGGCGCACCGGCACGGACGCCGGCTACCGCGACGACGGCGAGCCGGGGCCGCGCCCGCAGTACGGCGAGGACTACTACGGCGGCTTCTTGCTCGACCCCGACGGCAACAGCGCCGAGGCCGTCCACCACGAGACGGCGGCGAGCCGGGTCATCGATCACCTCTGGATCGGCGTCGCCGACGTCCCCGCTGCTCGCGCGTTCTACGAGCTCGCCGCGCCGTTCACCGGCTTCTTACTCGCGAGTGTCGTGGACGGCCGCGTGCACTTCGGCGGCGCGAATGGGTCGTTCGCCCTCGTCGACCGCACGCGGACGCAGAACCTCCACATCGCCTTCGAGGCAACGGACAACGGGACCGTGGACGCGTTCCACGAGGCGATGACGCGGGCCGGCCATGCGGACAACGGGACCCCCGGCGAGCGGCACTACCACCCCGGCTACTATGGCGCGTTCGTCCTCGACCCCGACGGTAACAACGTCGAGGTCGTGAACCACAACCGCTCGCGCTAGCTAGCGCGACGGCGGTGCCGTCGACTCGCGCACGACGAGGCGCGTCGCGAGCTCGAGGTGGAGCGTCTCGAACCGCTGCCGCTCGAGCAGCCGGTTCAGCAGGCTGACGGCAGTCCGGCCCATCTCCGCGAGCGGCTGCCGAACCGTCGTCAGGGCCGGCGTCACGATCGTGGCCGACTCGACGTCGTCGAAGCCGACGACGGAGAGATCCTCCGGCACGCGGACCCCGCGCGCCCGCGCCGCCTGGATCGCGCCGATCGCGATGTTGTCGTTGAACGCGAAGATCGCCGTCGGCGGCTCCGGCAGGTCGAGCAGCTGCTCTGCCGCCGCTCGGCCGGGCGCGATCTCGGGGATGGCCTCCGCCTCGAGCACCGGATCGGGGAGGATGCCGGCCGACGCGAGCGCGGCCTGATAGCCGCGGCGGCGGTCCTCCGTCGCGAGCCACCCGCGCGGGCCGGTGATCTGTGCGATCCGCCGGTGGCCCAGCTCGAGCAGGTGCCGCATCGCCTGGTCCGCCCCGGAGATGTGGGCAGCCGAGACGGACGGGATCCGCGCCGCGAGCGGCATGATCGGGTCGACGACGACGAAGCGGTAGCCGCCGTCGACGAGGAGTTCGAGCTCGGGGCTCGACTCCTCGGGCATGACGATGAGCGCGCCGTCGGTCACGCCGTGCATCAGGCGCTCGAGCAGCGAGACCTCGCGGTCGTGCTCGTGCCCGGTCGGCGACAGCACCACCCGGAGGTCGAGCTCCGAGAAAGCTTCTGCCGCGCCCGCGAGGATGGACGAGAAGTACGCCGGGTAGATCAGCGGCACGAGGACGCCGACCATGCCGGTCCGGCCCGCCGAGAGCCCACGGGCGCTGCGGTTCGCCGTGTAGCCGTTCTCCCGGATGACGCGCGTCACCGCCTCGCGGGTCTCCGGCGCCACGTCGTCGCGGCCGTTCAGGACGCGCGAGACCGTGGCGATCGACACGCCCGCCAGCTCGGCGATCTGTCTGATCGTCAGCCGACTGGAGGTCATCTGCCCCATCGCGGCATTGAATCATGTTCCGGAACGTTCCGGAACGATACGGCACGCGTTTTCCCGCAATTTGCGGAATAAGGCTTGATCTCAATGAATGAGGGCTTGACTCTCGATGTAAAAACGTGGTAACGCTTCCGGAAACGCTTTCGGACACTCTGTTTGCAACCGCCCGGATTCCGGGCGAGAAAGGCAGGACACCCGATGCGACTCCCCCTCCGTACCACCCGCTGGGTCGCCGTCGCCGCCGTCGCCGCTTGCGCCATCGCGGCGACGATCGTCGCGGCAGCGACTCCGGCCGCGGTGGATCGCGCCGCGGCGCCGGCGGCGCACAAGTGCCTCGTGATGACCGGCTCGGGCGACCCGGCGTTCACGAGGAACTTCAACCCGTTTACGGGCACCGGTCTGCCGAGCGGCACGATCGTCAACGGCGCGTTCTACGAGCCGCTCTTGATCACGCCCTTGGGCAAGACCAGCCCGCAGCCGTGGCTCGCCCGCAGCTACTCGTGGACGAACCACAACCGCACGCTCCGCCTGAACCTCGTGCACAACGCGAGGTGGTCCGACGGGAAGGCGCTGACATCGGCCGACGTCGTCTACAGCCTGACCGCCGGACGGCAGGACAAAATCATGGACCGTGTCGGCCTCACCGGCGCCAGCAACGAGATCGCTTCCGTGAAGGCACGCGGCAAGTACACGGTGCTGATCACGCTGAAGACGCCTGACACCCAGTTCATCTCCGCGATCCTCAACCGCCAGTTCGTCCTTCCGAAGCACATCTGGGCGAAGGTCGCGAACCCGGCGACGTTCACCAACTCGAACCCCGTCGGTTCTGGTCCCTTCGACAAGGTCGGCCGGTTCACGACGCAGGACTACGTCCTGAACAGGAACCCGCACTACTGGAAGAAGGGCGCGCCGAAGATCGCGTGCATCGAGTACGTGCAGGCATCGTCCAACGACGCGTCGCTCGCGCTGATCCAAAGCGGACAGGTCGACTGGACGCACAACTTCGTCCCGAACGTCGAGCAGGCGTACGAGTCGAAGGACAAGAAGCACTTCCACTCCTTCTATGCCAAGAAGGGGTACCCGGTGTCGCTCCTGCTCGACACGACCGAGTACCCATACAGCATCACGGCCTTCCGCAAGGCGATCAGCCAGGCCATCGACCGCAAGACCGTCGTGAAGCTTGGCGAGTACGGGTACGCCCCGGCGACCGACGCGCTCGGCCTCAGCTGGCTCTTCCCGACCTGGGTGAGCGATCCGTCCGTGAAGAAACTCGCCAAGCAGATGGCGACGTACAGCCCGGCAGCGGCGAGGAAGACGCTGACCAACGCCGGCTTCACGTACAAGGGCAGCAAGCTGATCGACCCGAAAGGTGACCCGGTCAAGCTCGACATCCACGTCATCTCGGGCTGGTCGGACTGGGTCGCGTCGAACCAGATCATCACGCGCAACCTGCGTGATATCGGCATCAGCTCGAACGTCGCGCTGGAGCCCGACTGGGGCGCCTGGTACCCGAGCGCGTACGCGACGAAGTTCCCGACGCTGCTGTGGCAGGTCGCCTCGACGGGGTCGCCGTACGGCTACCTCTACGCGAACCTGTCGCAGAACGCGTTCATCCCAAAGGGGCAGGACGGTTCGGCGACGGGTAACTGGGAGCACTTCAGCGACGCGGCCGCGACGTCCCAGCTGAACCAGTGGAAGGTGACGTTCGCTCCGAAGAAGCAGCATCAGATCGCGACGAAGCTGGAGAAGACGTTCCTCGAGCACATGCCGATCGTGCCGCTGTTCGTCGGGCCGCGGTGGTCGACGTACAGCACGAGGTACTTCCATTGCTTCGCCAATGCGAAGAACTTCTACGGCGATCCGATCTTCACGACATTCCCCGACAACATCCTCTCCCTCACCCGGATCTGTCCGGGCGGTAAGAGCGGGGCCTAACCCCCGAAGGCCCACGACCGGCGGGCGGCCCCTCCTCGTCGCCCGCCGGTCTACGCTCAGGAGGCTGCATGCGCTGGTTTGCCCGTAGGCTCGGCTTCTACGTCTTCGCGATCTGGGTCGCGCTGACGATCAACTTCCTCTTGCCGAGGCTGATGCCCGGTGACCCGGTCGCCGGTTTGCTGGCGCACCTGACGCCGGCGCAGATCCAGGGCAATCCGGGGATCGTGCATGAGTTCGAGGTTCTGCTCGGCGGGACGCACAACTCGATCTGGCACGACTACGTGACGTACCTGGGCCGGATTGCCCATTTCGATTTCGGCATCTCGACCTCGAACTATCCGACCCGGGTCTCCGAGGTCGTCGGGAGGACCCTTCCGTACTCGATCTTCCTCGTGGGGGTCGCATTCATCCTCGCCTTCGCCCTCGGCACGGCGATCGGGATGGTCGCCGCCTGGCGCCGCGGTCATACGGTCGACAACGTCGTCGTGCCCGTATTCATGACACTCAGCGCATTGCCGGCGTTCTTCACGGCGCTGCTCGGCCTCTACTTCCTCGGGCTCAAGCTGCACTGGTTCCCGATCCAGCACGCCTACGACAGCGGCGTCACGCCGGGGTTCAACTGGACCTTCGTCTCCAGCGCCTTCCGCCACGCGCAGCTACCGATCCTCGTGATCGTCGCTGCGTTCACCGGCGGCTGGGTCCTCAACATGCGCACTGTGATGATCAACACGATCGGCGAGGACTACGTCCTCATGGCGCAGGCAAAAGGCGTGCGCGACCGGCGCGTGATGACGCAGTATGCGGGGCGTAACGCAATCCTGCCGCCGCTGAACGGCTTCGCGCCGTTGTTCGCCAGCGCCATCGGCGGGCTCGTCTTCATCGAGTTCGTCTTCAGCTATCCAGGTGCGGGGCTGACGCTGCAACAGGCGGTGCTCGGCAACGACTACCCGCTCGCGCAGGCGATCCTCGTCGTCCTGTCGATCTGCGTGATCCTCGCAAACCTGTTGATGGACATCGTCAACCTCATCCTCGATCCGCGTCTGCGGAGCGTCTGATGTCGCAGTTCGACCCGACCATCGATCTTCCGCTCGCGGCGCCGCCTGCGCGCGTGCATGGCCGCCTGCGCATCCCCGGGTGGCTGGTGTTGCTGTGGCGCAACCGCAAGTCGCGTGTCGGCATCCTGATGGTCGCATCGAT
Organism: uncultured Actinomycetes bacterium; assembly: GCA_963833655.1. Classification (GTDB taxonomy): domain Bacteria; phylum Actinomycetota; class Thermoleophilia; order Gaiellales; family Gaiellaceae; genus 3-1-20CM-4-69-9. Next base: position 125,361 of record CAWHYL010000004.1, read on the forward strand.
GATCGTGCTCGCGCTGATCGCGCCGCTGATCTCGGTCGCGCACCCGAACGACTTCAACCTCCTTGCGGCGAAGCAGGCGCCGTCGTGGCATCACCTGTTCGGCACGACCGACCAGGGCAGCGACATCTTCTCGCAGGTGGCGCTCGGCGCCAGGCGCTCGCTGCTGCTCGGGTTTGTCGCGGCGCTGCTCGCGACGGCGCTCGCCGCGACGCTCGGCGTGACCGCGGCGTACTCCGGCGGCATCGTCGACGAGATCATCAACTTCTTCATCAGCGTCTTTCTCGTCATTCCCGCGATCCCGCTGCTCGTCGTCATCTCCGGCTTCAGCAAGACCCGCGGGATGTGGACGATGGTCTTCTGTATCGCCGCGGTGTTATGGGCGTTCGAGGCGCGGATCCTGCGCGGGCAGGCGCTCTCGCTGAAGAGCCGCGACTTCGTGCTCTCGGCGAAGGCGAGCGGCGAGTCGACCCGGCGTATCGTCTTCGCCGAGCTGATGCCGAACATGATCAGCCGCATTGCGGCGGCGTTCGTGCTCGTCTTCTACATCGCGCTGCTCACCGATGCCGGCCTCGAGTTTCTCGGGCTTGGCGACATGACCGGGACGAGCTGGGGCGTCACGCTCTATTGGGCGCAGGTCAACTCAACCGTGCTGCAGGGCGAGTGGTGGCCGTTCTTCTTCCCGGGTGCCGCGCTCGCGTTCACCGTGCTCGGCCTCGTGCTGCTGCTGGCCGGCATCGACGAGGTCAGCAACCCGCGACTGCGCACGGAAAGCGCGTCAACATGACGGCTCTGATGGAAGCGCCGGTCGAGCCGCGGACGCATACCCCCGCCCTACTCGAGCTGCGCGGGCTGACGGTGGACTATGGAAACGCGCGCGCGGTCGACGGCGTCGACCTCAACATCCACGAGGGCGAGATCCTCGGCCTCGCGGGCGAGTCCGCCTGCGGCAAGACCACGATCGCGAACGCCGTGATGCAGATCCTGCGCCCACCGGGGCGCATCGCCGGGGGGAGCGTGCTCTTCCGAGGCGACGACCTCGTCGGCAAGAGCGCCGAGGAGATGCGGCGGTTCCGCTGGTTGAACGTCTCGATGGTGTTCCAGAGCGCGATGAACGCGCTCAACCCGGTCATGCGCGTCGGCGACCAGTTCGTCGACGCGATGCGTGCGCACGAGAAGATCGACAAGCGCAGCGCGCTGAAGCAGGCCGAGGAGCTGCTCGAGCTCGTCGGGATCGATCGCCGGCGGATACGCGCGTACCCGCACGAGCTCTCGGGCGGCATGCGTCAGCGCGTGATCATCGCGATCGCGCTGGCGCTCAATCCCGAGCTGATCATTCTCGACGAGCCGACGACGGCGCTCGACGTCGTGGTGCAGCGAGAGATCATGCAGCAGGTCGAGGCGCTGAAGCGGGACTTCGGCTTCGCCGTCCTCTTCATCACGCACGACGTCTCGCTCCTGCTCGAGTTCGCGGACCGGATCGCGATCATGTACGCGGGCGAGGTCGTCGAGACGGCGCCCGCCGAGCGGATCGGCACGGATCCACAGCACCCGTACACACAGGGCCTGCTGCAGTCGTTCCCGCCGCTGACCGGCCCGCTCGAGCACCTGACGGGGATCCCCGGCTCGCCGCCCGACCTGCGGAACCCGCCGAGCGGCTGCCGCTTCCATCCGCGCTGCCCGTACTGCACGGGCGACAACTCGGCGCTCTACCGCCGTCAGACCACGGAGCACCCGGCGCTGCGCGAGGTTGCACCCGGCCACGCCGTCGCCTGCCACCTCGTCGAGGAGCGAAACGCATGAGTGCCGCCGCCCCGCTCGAGGTTCGCGGGCTGACGAAGCACTTCGCACGCGTCCACGCGGTCGACGACGTCTCGTTCGAGCTGCGGCCGGGAACGATCACCGCGCTCGTCGGCGAGAGCGGCAGCGGCAAGAGCACGGTCGCACGTCTGCTCGCACGACTCCACGACCCGACGTCCGGCTCGGTGCTGTGGGAAGGCGGCGACGTGTCGCGCGTGCGCAGGCACCGCGACGTGTTGCGTTACCGCTCCGAGGTGCAGCTCATCTTCCAGGATCCATTCGATTCCCTGAACCCGGTCAAGACCGTGCACCACCACGTCGAGCGTCCTCTGCGGATTCACAGGATCGTGCCGCGCGACCGCATCGAGGAGCGCGTTTCCGAGCTGCTGCGGGCCGTCGGGCTCGTGCCTCCGCACGAGATCGCCGCGAAGTATCCGCACGAGCTCTCCGGCGGCCAGCGGCAGCGCGTCTCGCTCGCGCGCGTGCTCGCCGTCGAGCCTAAGGTGATCCTCGCGGACGAGCCGACGAGCATGCTCGACGTCTCGATCCGGATCGGCATCCTCAACCTGATGAGGCGGCTGAAGGACGAGCGCGACATCGCGTTCCTCTTCGTCACGCACGACCTCGCGAGCGCGCGCTACGTCGCCGACGACCTGCTCGTCATGTACGCCGGGCAGATCGTCGAGGGCGGGCCCGTCGAGGAGGTGCTCGCGTCGCCGCTCCATCCCTACACGCGGCTTCTGCTGGCGGCCGTTCCCGATCCCGCCAGGCGTCTCCATACGGAGCGGATCGAGGAACGGCCCGGGCTCATAGCCGCCGCGATCGACCCGCCCGAGGGCTGCCGCTTCGTCTCCCGCTGTCCGATCGCCGTCGACGTCTGCTCGCGGGTCACGCCGCAGCTCGTCGAGGCGCGCCCGCAGCACTCCGGCCGCTGTCACGTCACCGCTCCCGAAAGGACTTCATGACCATCGACTCGAGCTCGTTTCCGTCCGACTTCGTGTGGGGCGCTGCCACGGCGTCGTACCAGATCGAGGGTGCCGCCCACGAGGACGGACGCGGCGAGAGCGTTTGGGACCGCTTCTGCGCGACACCCGGGAAGGTACGCGGCGGCGACACCGGCGACGTCGCGTGCGATTTCTACCACCGCTACACGGAGGACGTGCGCCTGATGAAGGAGCTCGGGCTCGACGCGTTCCGCTTCTCGATCGCGTGGCCGCGTGTGCTGCCCGACGGCCGCGGCGCTGTCAATGCGGCCGGCCTCGATTTCTACGATCGGCTGGTCGACGAGCTGCTCGCGAACGAGATCGAGCCGTTCGCGACGCTCTTTCACTGGGACACCCCGCAGGCGCTGGAGGACGAGGGCGGCTGGCGAGCACGCTCGACGGCCGAGGCGTACCTCGAGTACGCCGAAGCAGTCGTCGGACGGCTCGGCGACCGCGTGCGCCACTGGATCACGCACAACGAGCCGTGGGTGTACGCGTGGGTCGCAAACGCGTGGGGCCTGCACGCGCCCGGAAGGACGAGCGAGGTGGACGCCGTCGCCGTTGCCCACCACCTCTTGCTGGCGCACGGCTGGGCGGTCGAGGCGATCCGCGGGCTGTCCCCGCAAGCGCGTGTCGGGATCACGCTGAACCTCGCGCACATCTATCCGGCGACCGATACGCCCGAGGACGAGGCCGCTGCGTACCGGCGCGACGGCGAGGACAACCGCTGGTTCCTCGATCCCATCTTCCGCGGCTCGTACCCGGCCGACCTGCTCGACCGGAACGAGCTCGTCGCGCCGCATGTCCGAGACGGAGACCTCGAGGCGATCTCGGCGCCGCTCGACTTCCTCGGCGTCAACAACTACTCGCGCTTCATCGTCGCGGCCGGCGCCGACGGGCCGCAGGTCGTCGGGAATCCCGATGCCGAGCACACGGACATGGGCTGGGAGGTGTACCCCGACGGCTTGCACGACGTGCTGATGCGAGTCACGCGCGAGTACGAGCCGCCGGCGATCTACATCACGGAGAACGGTGCCGCCTTCCCGGACGTGCGCGTGCACGACGGCCACGTGCACGACCTGGAGCGGACGGCGTACCTCGAGTCGTACATCGCCGCGGTCGGCCGCGCGATCGCCGGCGATGCGCCGGTGAAGGGCTACTTCGTGTGGAGCCTCCTCGACAACTTCGAGTGGGCGTTCGGCTACTCGAAGCGGTTCGGGATCGTCTACATCGACTTTCCGACACTCGAGCGCGTGCCGAAGGACAGCTTCTACTGGTATCGCGACCTCATCGGGAGCCGACGCGACGCGCCGCGTCCGTCGCCGATCGCCGCGGCTTGAGGTGAAGGCGCTCGCCGTCGCCGTCGCGATCGCCGCGCTGGCGGCGGCGGGCTCGGCGAGCAGCGCGCGCTCCGACCGCTTCGTCGGGCGCGCCGTGGCGTCCGACCGGTCCGACCGCCAGCTCGTCAACGCCTGGGGCCTCGCGGCGAGCCCGACCGGGCCGTGGTGGGTCGCGAACGAGGCGCGTGCGTCGAGCACGCTCTACGACGGGAACGGCCGCAAGCAGGCGTTGACGGTGCGTGTCCTGGGCGGGCCGACGGGTGTCGTCTACTACGGCGGACGCGGTTTCGTCGTGCGCGCCGGCCGATCCGCCGGGCCGGCGCGGTTCCTGTACGCCTGCGAGGACGGAACCGTTCGCGCCTGGAGCCCCGTCGTGCCGAACAGCTGGTCGACGGAAGCGGTCGTCGCGGTCGACGACGGCCCGACCGGCGCCGTGTTCCGCGGGCTCGCGCTCGCCCGCAACCGGCTGTACGTCGCGGACTTCCACAACGCGCGCGTGCTCGTCTACGACTCCCACTGGCGGCGGCTCCATCGGCCGGGTGCGTTCGCGGATCCGGGCATTCCCGTGTGGTACGCGCCGTTCGGCATCCAGGCCATTGGCGAGCACATCTTCGTGACGTACGCGTGGCGCGCTCCGGTCGACGGCAACGACGCGCCGACCGGCGGTTACGTCGACGAGTTCGATCTCGACGGCCGCCTCGTCGCGCGCGTCGCGAACAAGGATCAGCTCGACGAGCCCTGGGGCGTCGCGCTCGCGCCGCAGGGATTCGGTCGGTTCGGCGGCGACCTGCTCGTCGCGAACTTCGGGACCGGCGCGATCAACGCGTACGTGCGCGACGGCAAGGGCTGGCGCCTGCGCGGACGGCTGCCGGTGAAGGCACCGGGGGTGTGGGGCATTGCGTTCGGCAACGGCGCCGGCGCGGGCCCGCGCACGACGCTCTTCTACGCCGCAGGCCCGCACCGCTGGCACGGCGCGACGGAGGTCGACATCCACGGCGTGCTCGGCGCGATCAGCCCTGGGGTCTGACAGGTCTCAAAAACCTAAGTGCTGGGGTCAGGCCCCTGCGGGGGCTTGACCCCTCCCGTCGAACCGCGGACAACGAGTTCCACCGGCAGGATCGTGTCCGGCGCGTTGGTATCCGGGTGCTCGATCAGCTCGAGCGCGCGCTCTGCGGCGAGCGTGCCGAGCTTCTCTCGGTCCTGCCGGATCGTCGTCAGCGGCGGATACGCGAGCGCGGCTGCCTCGATGTCGTCGAAACCGATCACGGCGACGTCGCGTCCCGGCTCCAGCCCCGCCTCGCGAATCGCCTGCAGAGCCGACAGCGCCATCAGGTCGGACGCGGCGACGATCGCGCTCGGGCGTTCGGCGAGCGCCAGCAGCGCCGACGTTGCCTGATACCCGCCGGCGGAGGAGAAGTCGGCATTTCTGACGTAGCCGTCCGGCAGATCGAGCCCGAGCACGCGCGTCTCGTGCTCGAACGCCGCGATTCGATCGGCGCCCGCGACGGTGTTGCGCGCACCGGCGATGTGCGCGATCTTGCGATGCCCGAGCTCGTGGAGATGGGTGAGCGCCAGGCGCACGCCCTGGGCATGATCGGAGCCGACAAATGCGTTCCGGCGGCCGCCGACGCGCACGTCGACGCCGACGTAGGGGATCGCCCGCAGCCAGAGATCGGTGACGAGCGGGTCGCTCCCGTCGACGCCGATCAGGATCGCCGCGTCGAAGCGATGGTGGACGCCGAGCTCGATCGGCTGAAGCAGCAGGGCCTCGTAGTCCGCGCGCGCGAGCCGGCGCGAGATCGCGGCCAGCACGTGCCCGAAGAAGAGGAGCGAGAGGTCGCGGTGCCCGGCGTTGTCGCCGACGACGACCGCGACGAGCTGGGTCCGCTGCGTCACGAGTCCGCGCGCCGCCGGATCCGCGCTGTAGCCGACGCTCCGGGCCACCTCGCGCACACGCTCGCGCGTCTCCAGGCTGACGTCGCCACGATCGTTGAGCACGCGCGATACCGTCGCGATCGACACCCCGGCTCGGTCGGCGACGTCGCGGATCGTGGGCCTCCTGCTCATTCGTTCCTAACAAATAGCTGTTCCGGTAGTCCAAGACAGCGGCTGCTGCTGCGCGACCCCCCTAGAATCGAGGAGGCTCATGGAACCGACTGAGGTGGCTCGTCTGCAGGGCTCGAACCGTTTTCAGGAGGCCGCAGAGCTCTCCGACCGCTTCCTCGAGAACATCGAGACGGTCGTGCACGGAAAGCGCGACGAGATCAAGCTCGTCCTCGCTGCCTTGTTGTGCGGTGGGCACGTCCTGTTCGAGGACGTGCCTGGAACGGCGAAAACGGTTCTCGCGCGCGCGATTGCGGCGACGATCGAGGGCGCGACGCCGTCGCGCATCCAGTGCACTCCCGACCTGCAGCCCACCGACGTCACCGGCCTCGCGATCTACAACCAGCGCGACCGGGACTTCGAATTCCGGCCCGGCCCGATCTTTGCGAACGTCGTGCTCGTCGACGAGATCAACCGCGCGATGCCCAAGACCCAGTCGGCGTTGCTCGAGGCCATGGCGGAGCACCAGGTGACGGTCGACGGGCAGACGCGCGTGCTCCCCGATCCGTTCCTCCTGATCGCGACGGAGAACCCGATCGAGTACGAGGGCACGTTCCCGCTGCCCGAGGCGCAGCTCGACCGCTTCTTCCTCAAGACCGCGCTCGGCTATCCGTCGTCCGACCAGGAGCTCCAGATCGTAGACGAGCAGCGTCACGGACACCCGCTGCGCCGGCTGCAGCCGGTCATCGGCGTCGAGGACGTACACGCGATGCGCGAGGCCGTCACCGCCGTGTACGTCGACGTCATGTTGCAGCGCTGGATCGTCGAGCTCGTCCGCGCGACGCGCGGGCTCGAGGAGATCGCCGTCGGCGCCTCCGTGCGCGGGAGCCTCGCGCTCGAGCGCGCGGCGCGCGCGTGGGCGCTGCTCGACCACAGGCCGTACGTCGTCCCCGAGGACATCGAGCGGCTCTTCACCACGGTGCTCTTGCACCGCATCGTGTTCCGTCCGACATTCCTCGCCGAGGCGCGGCGCGTCGGCTGGGATGCAGCGGTCGAGGGCGTCGCGGAGAAGTGCTTCGCGGCGGCGCCGCGGCCGGCGGCCGAGCCGCCGCAGGAGCAGCGTGCTCCGGAGCGGCTTCCTGTGGCCCAGCCCAGCGACTAGCCCTTGTCGACGACCGAGGTCACCTTTCCGCTTGCTCCCCGCCGGCGGTTCGCGGGGCTTCCGTTCGGCGTGATGACGAGCGTTCGTCGCGGGATGGGCTCCGATGTCGCCGGCTCGCGCCCGTACCGCCCCGGTGACGATGCGCGCTCGATCGACTGGGCGGCGTCCGCACGACTTTCGTCCGCGCACGGCGCCGACGAGTTCATCGTGCGCGAGTACCTGGCGGAGGAGGCGCCGCGCGTCGTGGTGCTCAGCGACCGGCGGCCGGCGATGTCGCTCTTCCCGCGGCCGCTGCCCTGGCTGGACAAGCCGGAAGCGATGCGGCAGGCCGGCGGTCTCATCGTCGAGGCCACGCTCGCTGCGCGCGGGTTTTTCGGGTACCTCGACCTCGGCGGCGAGGAGGAGGAGTGGGTGCCGCCGCGCACCCACCACGACCTGCCGGCGCCCGCGATGGGAGGCTCGTTCGACGCGGACGAGGACAACCTCGCGCACGCGTTCAAGTTCCTGGCAGAGACGCAGCCGGTGCTCCCGCCCGGGACGTTCGTGTTCGTCCTCTCGGACTTCCTCATGCCGTTCGACGACGAGGCATGGGTCGCGGCGATCGAGCGGCGCTGGGACATCGTCCCGGTCGTCATCCAGGATCCCGTGTGGGAGCGCAGCTTCCCGGACGTGGGCGGCGTCGTTCTGCCGTTTCTCGACCACACGAGCGGCCGCTTCGTGACGGTGCGCCTCACCGAACGCGAGGCCGCGTCGATGCGCGACGAGAACGAGCGGCGCGCCGCCGAGCTGCTGGCGCGCTTCCGCACCTTCGACCTCGGCCCCGTGCTCGTCACGACCTCGGACCGCACCAACATCTTCCACGCATTCCTCGAGTGGGCCGACGAGCGCATCGTCTCGCGGGGGCAGTGGTGGTGACGCGCCGGCGCCTGCTGATCGCCGCCGGCGTCGTCGGCGCGATCGTTGCCGCGGTGCTGCTGGCCACGCTGCTCACCGGCGGCTCGCACGCCGTCGTCCCGGCGCAGCCGGTTGAGGGCAGCACGCAGATGTCACGGTCGGCGACGCTCTTCGGCGACAGCGTCCGCGCGTCCGTCCAGGTAATCGTCGACCGCAAGCGCGTCGACCCGTCGCGCATCGGCTTCAACGCGCACTTCGAGCCGTTCGTCAGCATCGGCGCCCCGATGGTCGAGCGACAGGACACCGGGCAGGTCAGCCGCCTGGTCTACACGGCGAACCTGATCTGTCTGACGAACCTCTGCCTCTCGAAGGACGAGCCGGCGCCCGTGCACGTCCAGTTCCCGCCGGCGCAGGTCTTCTTCACGTCGAGGAGCGGTGCCCGGACGACGCTCCGGCTGCCGTGGCAGGCGACGACGATCGGCCCGCGGACCACGGTAAACGACCTCAACGGCGCCGACCCGTTCGAGCAGCCGAGCTGGCGCGCGACCACGGATCCGCTACCGGTGTCGTACGCGCACTCGCCGCACGCGCTGCGTCTCGTTCTGTTCATCGCGAGCGGGCTCCTGTTTGCCCTCGCGCTTTTCGCGCTCATCCGGTTCGTGCTAACGGGCAAGCTGCGCCTGCGCGTGCTCAGCCCGCTCGAGCGTGCGGTCGTCCTCGTGGAGCGTGCGCCGCCGGAGTCCCCCGAGAAGCGCAAGGCGCTGGAGTTGCTGTCCCACGAGCTCTCGCGCAGCGGCGAGCCGGAGCTCGCGCTCGTCGCGAAGCAGCTCGCCTGGGCAGAACCGACGCCGCTGCCGACGCTCACGCAGCCGCTGACGCTCGACGTCCGCCGCGTCATCGAACAGAGGTCGAATGGACACGCTGCGTAGGCTCCTGACCGCCGTCCGCGGGCCGACGATCCCGATCGGGACGACGGCGACGCTCGTCCCCGCAGTGCGGCGGACGGTCCTCCTGCGGATCGTCTTTGCCGTCGTGCTCGTGGGGCTCGTTGTCGCCGCGATCGAAACGGGCCGGAGCAAGGCCGCCGCAAACCGGGGTCTCGTCCCGGGAGGAACGGGCGGGATGCTCGCGCTCGACGTCTCGCGCAGCATCAAGCCCGAGGCCAACCGGACGATCACGAACGTCCTGCAGCAACTGATCGACGCGCACACGCGTATCGGCCTCGTCGCATTCTCCGACATCGCCTACGAGCTGCTACCGCCGGGCTCCCCCTCGGTCGAGCTCCAGCCGCTGCTCCGATACTTCGCCGCGGTGCGGCCAAAGCCCGGCCCCGACCCGTACCCGCCGAACCCCTGGACGACCAGCTTCTCGGGTGGGACGCAGATCTCGTCGGGGCTTGCAGTCGCGCATGCGGCGCTCGTGCGCGCCGGCCAGCCGAAAGGGCCGATCCTCCTCGTCAGCGACCTCGACACGGCGCCAGACGACGTACCGCGTGTGGCGCTGACGTTCAACCAGTTCCGTGGGCAGGGCGTTCCGTTCCGGATCGTCGCCGTCACGCCGCACAACGACAACCTCGATCTGTTCAAGAACCTCGCCGGCCCCGGCGCGTTCACACACCCGCTGCGCGGGTCGGGCGGCGGCGTCGGTGAGACGGCCGGCGCCGAGGGCGGGCACACCGCGTGGGTGCTCATCGTCCTGGCGCTGCTCGTGCTCGCAGGACTGGCCGCGAACGAGCACTGGAACGGGCGGCTCCCCGTTCCGAGGACGACATCATGAGCTGGCGCTGGCTCCTCGCGGCGATCGCCGCCGCCGCTGCGGCGGTCGTCCTGCTGCTGCTCGCCGTCGACGTCGGCCGGTGGAACACGGCGTTCGCTCGCGACGACGTGCGCTTCCGCTACGCGCCGACGCGCACGGATCTCTGGCAGCCGAACGAGCTCGTCCCGTTCCACGCCGCGAAGCGGCTCCTCGGCGTCGACGACGATCTCTTCTACCGCGAGACGCTGCGGCACTTCTACCTCGCCGAGCCGCGGGCGAACAAGTTGACCCACACGAACATCGACGCGATTCGAAGCGAAGCGACCGTCGTGCTCGCGGAGTACATCCGCGAGGGCAAGAACCAGGCACGGCGCTCGCAGGCCGCGAACCTGCTCGGGATCCTCGGCCTGGCGCTCGCCTCGACCGACGAGCCCGGCCAGCGCCTGCGCTTCCTGTTGTTCGCCTCGCGTGAGTTCCGCGGTGCGCTGACGTTCGACCAGTCGAACGAGGATGCGAAGTTCAACCTCGAGCTTGCGCTGCGCCTGTTGCGGCAGCAACCGACGAGCACGGGCGGCGGCGCCGCGCACGGGCCTGGACGCGGCGGGGGCGCCGCGCTGGCGAAGCCCGGCACCGGCTATTAGGTGCGCCGATGAGCTTCCTGTCGCCGTGGGGCGCCTGGGTCGCCGTCGCCGTGCTCCTCCCGCTCGCGGCATTTGCGTTGCTCGAGGGGCGGGCGCGCCGAGTGTCCGGCCGCATCGGCCTGACGCCGCCGCCTCTGCGGACGCGGCTCGGGATTCCGATCGCGATCTGCGTCGTCGCAGCGCTGCTCGCGCTCGCCGCGGCGCAGCCGGTGATCTCGGGAACGCGGAGCCACAGCGGGCGCTCGGATGCGCAGGTCTACGTTCTCTTCGACGTCTCGCGCTCGATGCTCGCGCGCAGCAGCGCCGGTGCGCCCGACCGGCTCGAGCGTGCGAAGCAGCTCGCGCTGGAGCTACGCCACGGCGTTCCCGACGTGCCGTTCGGCGTCGCGTCGCTGACCGACCGCGTGCTGCCGCACCTCTTTCCGACACTCGATCCGAACGTGTTCGAGTCGGTACTGCGCGACGCGGTCGGAATCGAGCGCCCGCCTCCCGACGGCACCAACGACATCGCAACGGACTTCAGCACGATCGGCGACACCGGGACGAACAACTACTACGGCCCGAATGTCGCGAAGCGCGTGCTCGTCGTCTTCAGCGACGGAGAGAGCAACTACTTCGACGACAACGTCCTGCACCAGGACTTCCAGAAGGGGAACGTGCATGTCCTCGTCGTCCACCTCTGGAACCCGGACGAGAAGATCTACCTGACGAAGAATCACGTCGATCCCGGCTACCGCCCCGACCCGCAGTCCAACGAGGAAGCGCAGCGGCTCGCAGCCGCGGGTGACGGCGACGTGCTCGGCGGCGATCCCTCACAGCTGATCTCCCAGACGAAAGCGTTCGTGGGCACCGGCCCGCACACGACCCTTCGCGAGCAGCACACCCGCATCTCGCTCGGGCCCTATGTCGCGCTCATGGCGCTCTTGCCTCTTGGCTTCGTGCTGCTGCGCAGGAACGTCTGAGTTTGGTCGCGCCTACAAAACCGAACGGCTAGGGTCAGACCCCTGAAGAGACGCCTAGCGTCATCGACCCGGTGGCGGTGCCCTGCGGGTCGATGACGATGGTGTACGTCCCGTCCACGGGCGTCGTCGTCGTGACCGTCTTCGGGAACGCGCCGACGAGCGTGTTGGAGACGAGTTGCGTCCCGTCGGGTTTGAAGACGGACACGAATGAGATCGAGATCGTGATGTTCGTGAGCGCGATGCTCACTGTCTGGCCCGCGTGGCCGGCGAACGTCACCCGGCCGTTCTGGCCGGGGGTCGTGATCGAGATCGCCTGCGCCGGGCCGCCGACGGTGAGCGCTGCCGACGCGTCGGCCGGCACGTCGTAGAGCGAGGCCATCGCGAAGCCGGTGGCGTCCTGGTACGGATCGACTGTCAACGTGTACGTGCCGGTCGCCGGGAGCGTGCGTGCGTCGACGAACGTTTGGAAGCTCGAGAAGAGTGTGTTGCTCACGACCTGGACTCCGTTCGGACCGGTGATCGAGACGTAGCCCATCGACATCGTCGACGGCCCGATCTTCAGGCTGATGCGCTGGCCGGCGGTGCCGTTGAACGTGTAGCTCGCGTTCTGGCCGGGCGCCGAGATGCTCGCGACGAAACTGCTGCCGGGCGTGATCGTTCCGCTGACATCCGGCGGGACGTTGTATAGCGTGAAGGTCGCCGTGCCCGTCGTCGTGTTCGGCGGGTCGATCGTGATCGAGTAGGTGCCCGTGCTCGGCAGCGTCCGGGTGTCGACGAAGCCGCCGCCGGTCCCGAAGAGGACGCTGCCGCCGACGGCGTTCCCGTTCGGGTCGAGCAGCTGGGCGGTCGCGGAGGAATACGTGACGTTCGAGATCTTCAGGCTGACACGCTGCCCCGCCGTCCCGGCGAACGACAACCGTCCGTTCTGTCCGGGGACGGTCGTGGTCACGGCGACGGGAGCGCCACCGGGCGTGATCGGGCCGCCCGCGTCCGGCGGCACGTCGTACACCTGCACCGTCGCAGTGCCGGTCGACGAGCCGTTCGGGTCGATCAGGATCGTGTATGTGCCGGCGCCGGGGAGGCTCGTCGTGTCGATGAAGGTGGTGCCGGGCCCGATGAAGCGGTTGTTGCCGAGGGTGCTCCCGTCGGGCTTGAGGATCGACAGCTGCGCGAACGAGAAGGTCGCATTCGAGATCTGCACGCTGATCCGCTGGTTGGCCGAGCCGTTGAACGCGATGCGCGCGTTCTGCCCCGGCGTCGTCGTCGACACCGACACCGGGCTCCCGCCCGGCGTTGCCGTCGCCGTCACGTCGGGCGGTACGTCGAAGAGCTGCACGGTCATCGAGCCGGTGGAGCTCGCGAGCGGAGCGACGTTGACGGTGTAGGCGCCGGTCACCGGGAGCGTCGTCGCGTCGACGATGCCGCCGCCCGTCCCGATGTACGTGCTCGAGAGCGATGCGCCGCTCGGCGACACGATCGAGACCTGTGAGATCAGGATCGAGACGTTCGTCAGCGCGACGCTGACCCGCTCGCCGGCCGTGCCGTTGAACTTGAGCGGAATCGACTCGCCGGTGGCCGACGTCACCGTCACCGGCGGACCACCCGGTGTGATCGAGAGCGACGAGCGTGCGCTACCGGTGATGGTTCGCGTCGTCGACGTCGTCCCGTTGCTCGCGGTCACGGAGATCGTGATCGCGCCGCCCGCCGTCGGCGTGAACGTCCCGGTGTAGACGCCGTCGCCGCGAGCCGCCAGGGTGATCGCGCTCCCGTTGCCGGTCGCCGTCACGGTGACGCCGCTCGGGTCGGCGCAATTCGAGGCCAGCGCCGTGAACGGCACGGGAGCGCCGACGTCGGTCTGGAAGCCGGGGCCAGGCGAGTCGATCCAAACCTGCGGCGTCGAGTGGCAGGCGACGGCGTTGCCCACATTCAACCGTCCGCCGCTGCTCGTGGTCGTCGCGAGAGACGACTTCGGGTCAACGGTGCCGAGCAGCAGCGCCTTCAGCCCCACCGCGCTCGCGGAAGGGAAAGCCGCCTTGGCGAGCGCCGCCGCACCCGAGACATGGGGCGTTGCCATCGACGTGCCGCTCTCGTACTGATAGCCGCCGCCCGCCCACGTCGAATAGATGTCGACGCCGGGCGCCCCGAGGTCGACCGACCGCCGGCCGGTGTTCGAGAAGAACGCACGGTTGTCGGTGCTGTCGGTTGCCGCGACCGCGACGACGTTCGGCGTGTCGTACGACGCCGGGTACGTCGGCGTCGAGTCGTTGTCGGTGCCGTTGTTGCCGGCGGCCGCTACGAACAGCGCATTGTGCCCGTCGGCGACCTTGATCGCGTCGGCGAGGGCCTGGGAGTAATCGGTGCTCGCCCATGAGTTGTTCATGACGTCGGCGCCGTTCTGCGCTGCATACAGGACGGCGCTCACAGCGTTGGCGTCGGTTCCCGATCCCTGCGCATTCAGGAACTTCACGGGCATGATCCGGACGTTCCAGTTCACGCCCGCGACGCCGGTTCCGTTGTTGCCGGCCGCGCCGATCGTGCCAGCGACGTGGGTGCCGTGACCGTGGTCGTCCGTCGGGTTGTTGTCGTTGTTCGCGAAGTCCCAGCCGTGCCAGTCGTCGACGAAGCCGTTGTGGTCGTTGTCGATGCCGTCGTTGCGGCAGCCGGTGCAGTTCTCGCCCGGGTTGATCCAGATCTGCGAGGCGAGGTCGGGATGCGACCAGTCGACGCCCGTGTCGATGACCGCGACGGTCACATTCGGGCTACCGGTCGTGACGTTCCACGCCTCGGGTGCGTCGATGTCGGCATCGGGCGTTCCGGGCGCGCCGTTGATCGTCTGGCCGGTGTTGTTCAGGCCCCACGTGTTGCCGAACGACGGGTCGTTCGGAAGCATGTCGGCGGTGATCACGAAGTTCGGCTCGGCGTATCTGACGCGCGGGTCCTGCTCGAGCTTCGCGATCGTCGCGGGCACGTCACCGCTCGCCGTGTGCGCGAGCGAGCCGTGGATCTTCGTCCAGCTCTTCTTCTCGTCGAGGCCCGCGTCCTTGAGGATCTTCTGTTGCTCACCCGGCGAGACGTCGTTCTGGAAGCCGACGAGCACGTCTCCGGGCACGGTCTGGGCGGCGGGCTTCTTCGCGGGAGCCGCGTGCGAGGCCGGACCGCCGAGCGCGAGTACGCCGGCCAGGGCGGCGAGGAGAAGTGGTATGCGACGGGCGCGGTCCATGGTGTGCCAAAGGGGGGTCGGGCCGCATTCCGGCTGCTGAACCCAGCCTAGGTCGATGCGTCACCTGGGGCCACGCCAGATCGAGGGATTCTGACGGCTACGATTCCGCGTTCTATGCGGGGTCGGGGGCTCGTCGCGGCGGTCGCCGCAGTGGCATGCCTGTGCGTGGGGTCGCATGCGGGCGCGGCGACCCGGGACGACACCGGCGTGCTGCAGGCGAAGCTCGATGCCGGCGGTTCCGTGTTCCTGCCAAAGCTCGCCGGCGGTCGGTGCTACGCGACGCGCGGCCTGTGGGTGTCGCGCGACGACACGTCGATCACGTCGGACGGCGCCTGCATCGTCGCCCTCGGCTTCGGTCCGGCGCGATCCGATCCGACCGCCGCGAAACCGCACTATGCCAACGCGCTCTTCTACATCAATCACTCAGACGTTCGGGCGCCTGTGCCGGCGCGGATCTCGATCAGCGGATTGCACCTGGAAGTCCCGAAGAAGGTGCGCATGCACGGCATCGCCATCGTCGGCCACGAGATCACGCTCAGCGGTCTCGAGATCGGCGGTGCGCCGCTGAACGACGTGCT
The DNA here is from genome assembly GCA_963833655.1 of uncultured Actinomycetes bacterium. Lineage (GTDB taxonomy): Bacteria > Actinomycetota > Thermoleophilia > Gaiellales > Gaiellaceae > 3-1-20CM-4-69-9. Next base: position 140,736 of record CAWHYL010000004.1, read on the forward strand.
GATCGGCTCCGGCGCGGTGGGCGCGGGCGGCCCGACCGTACGCGTCGCACTCACCGCCAGCATCCTGTCGGGTGCGCAGCGGGACGCCGTGCTCGCCTACGGCCCTGTCGGGCTCCACCTGGAGGGGAATACGGTCACACGCGCGCGCGGGGCCGGCGTGCACGTCCGCGCGGCCGACCGCGGGCAGCCGGTACTCGACACGCACATCGTCGGGAACACGATCAGCGGCAGCCGCGGCGCCGGCGTCTTGGTCGATCTTGCGCCGCCGAACGGGCCGGTCTTGCTGGCGAAGGACATCGAAGTCTCAGGGAACCGGCTGCTGCGCAATCGCGGCGGCGGCGTCGTCAGGCGGTTGGCTCGGACGCACGCCCAGCCCCGCCTCCTCCACAGCGTCGCGCCTACGAGCACCGGCGACGACACCGCTTGGCTGCAGTCGCGTCTCGATCGCGGCGGCGGGACGATCTTCCTGCCGAAGCTCCCCGGCGACGCGTGCTATGCGACGCGCGGCCTCTGGGTGTCGCACGACCACACGACGATCACCTCCGACGGGGCCTGCATCGTCGCGCTCGGCCTAGGCCCGATTCGCCTGCGCTCGACCGACGGCGACCCGATCGCGTCGGATGCCGTGTTCTTCGTCAATCGGTCGGGCCCGAAGCAGCCGGCGCCCGTCGACGTCACGATCAGCAATCTTCGTATCGTCGTCCCGGAGGGCATTCCGGCGATGTACGGCGTCGCGGTGTTCGGCCACCGCGTGACGCTCAGCCACGTCGGCATCGGCGGCGTGCCGAAGGACGACGTGACGATCAGCGGCCGTGCCAACGGCAACTCCTACGCCGGCGACATCGCCGTGCTCGACTCGACGCTGAGCGGCGCGGCGCGGAACGCGATCTCGGTCACCGGTGCGATCGGGTTGCACATCGAGCGCAACACGATTCAGGGAGTTCGCGATTCGCCGCCGGGTCAGCCTGCCGCCGGGATCGACGTCGAGCCCGACACGCGCGACCGACCCGCGTCAGACCTGCACATCGTCGGCAACACGATCCAGGACAACGCCGGGCCCGGGATCCTGCTGGAGCTCGAGCCGAACGAAGGCCCGGCCGTTCTCGCCACCGGGATCGAGATCAGCGGCAACACGATCGTCCGCAACGCGCTGAAGCCGTCGCCGCCGAAGCGCGCAGGCATCGTCCTGGCCGGCGGTCAGGACGGCGGCGCGGGGACGCTGCTGCTGAAGGACAACGTCATCCAGGACAACGGCGGCCCGGGCATTCTCGAGACCCACTTCAAGCTCCAGCTCGACGCAAGCGGCAACGACGTCTCAGGCAACGGCGTTTCTCCGTGAAGCGGCGAGACCATTGCCGCGCGAAGCGCAGCTCGTACGGGTCAATAGCCTGAGCTGAACTTCTTGCCGGCCGCCGCCTTCTTTTCCGCGCGGCGTTCCTTCAGCGACTTCTGCGGTGACTTCTTCGCGCCCTTCTTCGGCTTCGACGCACCTTTCATGCGTGCCAGCCTATCGCTAGCGCAGCTCCTTCTCCAAGGCCCTTTCGGCGAGCTTTCCAGGATCGACGCCGAACTTCTGCTGGAGCATCTCCGCGTGCTGCTCGTGGTCGATCTTGTCCGGGAGCTCCTGAATCGCTTTCTCGACGTGCTCGTTCTTGCCTTCCTTGCGCAACAGGTCGATGACTTCCTGTTTGTCGAGCTGCATCATTTGACCTCCGATCTCCGTTTGGTCCGGCGATCCTTCCCGCGGCGGCGGAGACGTAACGTCTCACGCGCGGAGGGCGCTCGGCCGGTTCACGAAGACGTTGTCGAGCGCCGACTGGAGCCCCGTGGCGACGGCGCCCATGAGCACGGCGCTCTCCCCGAGGCTCGAGATCTCGACACGCGGCGGGTATGGAAGCCACTCGCGCAGCAGTTCGCGCACCGGCTCGAGCAGCAGGTCGCCGTTCATGCCGAGCCCGCCGCCGAGCACGACCAGCTCGGGATCCGCAACGGCCGCAACCGGAGCGATGTGCGCGGCGATGCGCCGCGCGACGAGCTCGACGATCGTCTGGGCGAGCCGGTCTCCGCGCCGCGCCGCGGCGAAGATGTCACGCGCGTCATACGGAAGCGGCGCACCTTCGACTGCGCCGGGCCACGCAGCCCCTGCGGCGAGCGCCCCGACGCCCTCGGCGGAGGGGTCGAGGTCGTCGCCGGACCCGCTCAGCGCCCAGTCGATCTCGCCGGCGGTGCCGTGGGTGCCGCGATGGAGCTCGCCGCCGAGGACGAGCCCGAGCCCGGTGCCGGTTCCGACGGAGAGAAAGGCGAAGTCGTCGACGCCACGGGCGACGCCCGCCCAACGCTCGCCGACGGCTGCCAGGTTGATGTCGTTTTCGAGCGCGACCGGCAGACCGACGCGGTCGCGCACCTCGTCGGCGAACGCCCGTCCCTCGAGGCCCGGGATGTGCGGCGTCGTCAGGCGGAGCGTCTCCGCCGGGTCGACGGCGCCGGGCACGCCGAGAACGACGCCGTCGATGCGCTCGAGCGGCAGCGCGACCGCGTCGACGAGCGACGCATGCAGCGTCGCGATCGCGTCGAGCGCGCCGTCGGCGTCGGCGCCGCCGAGCTCGACGTCCTGCCGCGCCCGGATGCGGCCGGCCAGGTCGGCCACCGCGCCGCGCAGGAAGCGCGAGCCGAGGTCGAGCCCGAGGACGAAGGCGGCGTCCGGCACCGGCTCGAAGAAGACGGCCCCGTAGCTCGGTCCGTCCGGCCCGTCCGGCGCCTCGCGCACGAGACCGGCGTCCTCGAGCGAGCGGAGCGCGAGCGACACCGTCGGCTTCGAGATCCCGACCCGGCGCGAGATCTCCGCGCGCGAGATCGGCGCGCCCGCACGGATCGCTTCGAGTACGGTGCGCTCGTTGAGATGCTTGAGCAGGGGCGGCGTCGCCCGTGTGAGATCCATCTCGTGAAGAAGCTTAACGCCCTTTCGCTCGTAACCGCTTGACTCCGCCCGGTGCGTGGGCGTAGGGTCACGTCTGGTTTGGGTTCTTTACGAGAACGCCGGCCGTGAAGCTCGCCGTCATCGGCGGAGGGTCGACGTACACGCCGGAGCTGGTGGCCGGCTTGGCGCGCGAGCGCGATCGTGTCGGGCTGCGGGAGATCGTCCTCCACGACATCGATCCCGAGCGCCGCGAGATCGTCGGCGGGCTCGCCGAGCGGATGCTCGCGGCGGCCGGTTTCGACGGAAGCCTGCTCGTGACCGACGATCTCGATCGCGCCGTCGACGACGCGTCGTTCGTGCTCGTGCAGCTCCGCGTCGGCGGTCAGGCTGCGCGGCTCGGCGACGAGACGCTCCCGCTCGCCTGCGGCTGCATCGGCCAGGAGACGACGGGAGCCGGCGGCCTGGCAAAGGCGTTGAGAACCGTCCCGGTCGTGCTCGACATTGCGTCGCGCGTCTCCGAGCTCGCAGGCGACGCGTGGATCGTGGACTTCACCAACCCGGTCGGGATCGTCACGCGTTCACTTCGCAACGCCGGCCACCGCGCCGTCGGTCTCTGCAACGTCGCGATCGGCATCCAGCGGCAGGTCGCGGGGCTCGTCGGCGTCGCGCCTGACCGCGTCTTCGTCGACCAGGTCGGCCTGAACCACTTGACGTGGGTGCGCTCGGTGCTCGTCGACGGGTACGAGGCGCTGCCGGAGCTGCTGGCCGAGCACGGCGACGAGCTCGCTGCAGGAGCCGGGCAGCCGCGCGCCGTGCTCGATGAGCTCAACGCGATCCCGTCGTACTACCTGCGCTACTTCTACTTCCACGACGCCGTGCTGGCGGAGCAGCGCGACGGCGTGCCTCGTGCGGCGACCGTCGCCGAGATCGAGCGCGAGCTGCTCGAGCTCTATCGCGACCCCGCGCTGACGACGAAGCCGAAGCTGCTCGAGCAGCGCGGCGGTGCGTTCTACAGCGAGGCTGCGACGCAGCTCGTCGCGTCGCTCTCGACCGGAGACCGGGACGTGCAGGTGCTGGACGTCCGCAACGAGGGTGCGCTGCCGGGTTTGGCCGACGACGACGTCGTCGAGCTTCCCGCGCGGATCGAGCGCGAGGGGCCCGTGCCGCTGCCGCAGCCGCCGCTCGCGCCCGAGCTCCTCGGGCTCGTCCAACATGTCGCTGCGTACGAGCGGCTCGCCGTCGCGGCCGCGATCTCCGGCGACCGGGCGCTCGTGCACAAGGCGCTGCTCGCACATCCGCTGATCGGCCAGGTCCCACAGGCAGACGAGCTCGTCGACGCCTTGCTCCGCGGTGGGGCCGAGCATCTGCCGCGGTTCCAGCGCGGAGCGCTCGCGTGAACGCGCCGCTTCTCATCGCCGTCGACGGCGGCAACTCGAAGACGGATCTTGCGCTGGCTCGCGGCGACGGCGAGGCGCTCGCACTGGTGCGCGGACCGCAGAGCTCACCGCACCATCTCGGCGTCGACGGCTGCATCACCGTGCTCGAGGAGTTGCTCGCGTCTGCACTCGCGGAGGCCGGCCTCGGGAACGGCGACGGCCAGTTGCCGGACGTCGCGCAGCTCCTGCTCGCGGGCGTCGATTTCCCGAGCGAGGAAGAAGAGGTTCTGGCCGCCGTCACCGCCCGCCGCCTCGCGAAGCGCGTCAGCGTCGGGAACGACACGTTCGCCGTCCTCCGCGCCGGCACGGATGCGGGGTGGGGGATCGCCATCGTCTGCGGCTCGGGCATCAATTGCCTCGGTGTCGCGCCGGACGGCCGGCAGACACGCTTTCCCGCGCTCGGCGAGATCACGGGCGACTGGGGCGGCGGCTACGACGTCGGGCTCGCCGGGGTGTGGGCAGCGGCGCGTAGCGAGGACGGGCGCGGGCCGAAGACGACGCTGGAGCACGTCGTCCCGCGTTACTTCGGGCTGGAGACGCCGACGGAGCTCGCGGAGGCGATCCACCGCCGGACGGTTCCGATGGCTCGCCTGACAGAGCTTGCTCCGGTGGTGCTGGCGGAGGCTGCGGCCGACACCGCTGCGCGGGAGATTCTGGACCGCCTGGCCGACGAGATCACCGTGCTCGTGCGCGTGTCGCTCAAGCGCCTGGGCCTGACGGAAGACCCGGTGGAGGTGCTGCTCGGCGGCGGGTTGGTGCACGCGGCCGACGGGTCGCTGATCCGTTCGGTCGCCGAGCGAGTGGCCGCCGTTGCGCCTTCCGCGACCGTGAAGTCGACGAGCTCACCGCCGGTCGTGGGGGCGGCCTTGCTCGGGCTCGACGAGCTCGGTGCGGACGCCGCAGCCCGCGAACGCCTGCGGCGCGAGCTGGGCGCTCGCTTCGCGCAGATCGGAAGGGAGGACGGGAGTTGATCAAAAAGGGGACGTACATCGACGAGGGCAATCGAAAGGGAAGGAGTCGGGCATGAGACGAGCGCTGTTCTTCTTCGCGCTCATCGTGGTGGGCGCGGCCGTCTGGGCCGGGTTCGGTAGCGCCGGCAGCACCGCGGTAAAGAGCAGCAAGGCAACGACGTCGGTCACGATCTCGAACGAGCAGGGTACGACGTGGACGTGCGGCTTCAATCCGTTCAACGGCAACGTCAACGCCCTCTCCGTCGGCCCTGTGTACGAGGTGCTCACGTTCGAGAACGGACTCAAGAGCGGCGCGACGACGAACTGGCTCGCGTCGGGCTACAAGTGGAGCAACGGCAACAAGACGCTGGCATTCACGATCCGCTCCGGCGTCAAGTGGACCGACGGCAAGCCTTTCAGTGCGGATGACGTCATCTTCACGTACAACCTCCTGAAGAAGAACCCCGGTCTCGATCTGAACGCAGACTGGGCGGTGCTGAAGAGCGTCATCAAGAACGGCAACAAGGTCGTCTTCAACTTCAAGACCTCGGCGGTGCCGTACTTCTACTACATCGCCGCGCAGACGCCGATCGTGGCGAAGCACATCTGGTCGTCGGTCAAGAACCCGGTGACCTACAAGGACACGCATCCGGTCGGCACCGGCCCGTTCAAGATGAGCTCGTGCTCACCGCAGGTCATCAAGTACGGGAAGAACTCGGGCTACTGGCAGAAGGGGTATCCGAAGATCGGCACGATCTACTACCCGGCGTTCACGTCGAACGACCCCGCGAACCAGCAGCTTGCGAGCGGAAAGGCGCAGTGGGGCAGCCAGTTCATCCCGAACATCAACGCGTACTACTCGTCCAAGAGCAAGGACAACCACTATTGGTTCCCGCCGCTCGTGAACGTCGACATCTTCCCGAACCTAAAGAATCCGATCCTGTCGAACGTGGCTGTTCGCCGTGCTATCGCATACGCGGTCGACCGCGGCAAGGTGTCGAAAATCGGCGAGTACGGCTACGAGCCGCCGTCGAACCAGACGGGCATCGTCACGCCGACGTTCAGCAGCTGGCTCGACAAGGGACTCGCGAGCAAGATCACCTACAACCCGAAGAAGGCCGTCTCGATCCTGCAGCAGGCCGGCTTCAAAAAGAAGGGCGACCTCTTCTACACGAAGAACGGCAAGCCGCTGTCGTTCACGATCATGAACATCGGCGGGTACTCCGACTGGGTCGCGTCGGTGCAGGTGATCCAGCAGCAGCTCAAGGCGGTTGGGATCAAGATCACGCCTCAGAACTTGTCGGGCACGACATACAACAGCAATGCGTACACCGGCAAGTTCGAGCTCATGTACAACGGCAACGAGTCAGGGGGGCCCGCGCCGTATTACGAGCTTCGGCAGCTCTTGTACTCCAAGAACTCGGCGCCGATCGGCAAGGTGGCATCGTCGAACTGGGAGCGCTACTACAACAAGTCGGTCGACCGGCTGATCGAGCAGTATGGCGCGACGACCAACTCGGCGAAGCAGCACGACATCATCAGGCAGATCGAAGCGGCGATGGTGAACGACGTGCCAGTGATCCCGGTCACCGAGGGCGTCGACTGGTACCAGTACAACACCAAGAACATCAGCGGCTGGGTCACCCAGGGCAATCCGTATGCGAAGCCGGCGGCGTACGAGATTCCCGACTGGGGCGTCCTCGCCATGCATCTGCACGCAAAGTGAGCTGAGCTAGGAACGAGGTCATGAGGCGCGAGAGATGAGGTTCGTCGTCCGCAGACTGGGCTTCTTCGTCCTGACGCTGTGGGCGGCGGTGACGTTGAACTTCCTCATCCCGCGCCTCATGCCCGGCAACGCTGCGATCGCGATGATGGGCCGCTACAAGGGCCACATCCAGCCGCAGGCGCTCCACGCGATCGAGGTCGCGTTCGGCGTCAACACGCACGAAAGCCTCGTGCACGCGTACTTCACCTACCTCGGCAACATCGCGCACCTGCGCTTCGGCATCTCGCTCACGTTCTTCCCGGACCAGGTGACACATCAAGTGCTCCAGGCATTGCCGTGGACGTTGGCGCTCGTCGGGGCGACCACGATCATCGCGTTCGTGCTCGGCACCTTCATCGGGCTCGTCTCGGGCTGGAAACGCGGGGGGATGCTGGACGGCGCTCTACCGCCGCTCTTCGTCATCACGTCGGCGTTCCCCTACTTCTGGATCGGCCTGCTTGCGATCTGGCTGTTCTCGATCAAGCTCGGCTGGCTGCCCGAGAGCGGGGGGTACGACGTCCAGACGAACGTCGCCTGGTCCTGGAACTTCGCCAGCGATGCGCTGACCCACGCGGTGCTTCCGGCCTTCACGATCCTGATCACGTCGATCGGCGGCTGGATCCTCACGATGCGCAACAACATGATCTCCGTGCTCGCGGAGGACTACGTGCGTATGGCACGCGCGAAAGGGCTGTCGCCGATGCGGATCATGTGGACCTACGCCGGCCGCAACGCGATCCTGCCGAACCTCGCGGGCTTCGCGATGTCGCTCGGGTTCGTCGTCAGCGGCGCCATCCTCGTCGAGTACGTCTTCAACTATCCCGGCGTCGGCTGGATGTTCCTGCAGTCGGTCGAGAACCAGGACTACGCGCTGATGCAGGCGCTCTTCCTGCTGCTGACCGTCGCGGTGCTGCTCGCAATCCTCGCGGCCGACGGCGCGACGGCGATGCTCGATCCGCGAACGAGGGATCGCTCGTGACGGCCGTCACCGCCGCCGAGCCGACCGCGACTCCCGGGCCGGAGCCGCCGCTCGGCGCGGCGCGGCGCGGCTACGGCGCAGACTTGTGGAACGCCGTCCTGCGCAATCGCAAGGCGCTCGTCGGGCTGATGATGCTGCTGTTCTTCGTCGTCCTGGCGACGTTCCCGGGGCAGATCGCGCCGTACGACCCGCAGGCCACCGACTTCCTGCCCGGGCTCGGTCCGTCGCGCGCCCACTGGTTCGGCACCACCGCCTACGGCCAGGACGTCCTGTCGCAGGTCATCTGGGCGACGCGCCAGTCCCTCACGATCGCCTTTGCGGTCGGCGGGCTCGCGACCGTGCTCGCCGTGCTCGTCGGCGTCTCGGCCGCATATCTCGGCGGCGCCGCGGACGGAGGCCTCTCGCTCCTCACCGACGTGCTGCTCGTGATCCCGATCTTCCCCCTGATCATCGTCATCGCCGCGTACGAGAAGAACTCCGGTCTCGGGATGCTCATCATCGTGCTCGGGGCGCTCGGCTGGTCGTACGGCGCCAGGCAGCTGCGCTCGCAGACGCTCTCGCTGCGAACACGTGACTTTCTCGAGTCCGCCCGCGTCCGCGGCGAACGGAGGTTGTACGTGATCGTCTGCGAGATCCTGCCGACGATGACGTCGCTGATCGTCGCGACGTTCCTCGGCGCAGCGCTCTACGCGGTCCTCGCCGCGGCCGGCCTCCAGTTCATCGGGCTCGGCGATCCCAACAGCCAGAGCTGGGGGACGATGCTCTACTGGGCCGAGAACAACGAGGCGCTCGGAGCGGGAATGGTGCTGTGGGCGATCATCCCCGGCATCTGCGTCGCAGCGCTCGGTGCCGCCTTTGCGCTCCTGAACTACGCGTTCGACGAGATCAGCAACCCGGCGCTCAGGATGCGGCGTCTCGACCGGCCGATCGAGGGCGCGCGCGGGGACGCCGTCCCGGCGGTGCCGCCGGCGTCGGACAGGATCCTCGAGGTGCGGGGTCTCACCGTCGCGTACGCGACCGAGGGCGACCCCGTCATCGCGGTCGACAACGTCGACTTCGACGTCGGGCGCGGCGAGTTCCTCGCCATCGTCGGCGAGTCCGGCTGCGGGAAGTCGACGCTGCTGTATGCGATCACGCGCCTGCTGGGGCCGCCGTTCGCCGGCGAGATCATGAGCGGCCACATCCTCTTCCAGGGGCACGATCTCGTGTCGCTCGACGAGCGCCAGTTGCGGCACCTGCGCTGGCGCGAGTTCTCGGTCGTGATGCAGAGCGCGATGAATGCGCTGAACCCGGTGCTCTCGATCGAGGCCCAGATGCGCGATGCGTGCAAGGCGCACTCGAACATGACGGACAAGGAGATCGCGGCGCGCTCCCGCGAGGTGCTCCAGCTCGTGTCGATCGATCCGATCCACCTGCACAGCTACCCGCATCAGCTCTCCGGCGGCATGCGCCAGCGAGCGATGATCGCGATGGCGCTGCTCTTCACGCCGGACATGATCATCATGGACGAGCCGACGTCGGCGCTCGACGTCGTCGCCCAGCGCTCGCTGATGGTGCAGATCAAGGAGCTGCAACAGCGGCTCGGCTTCGCGGTCGTGTTCGTGACGCACGACATGTCGCTCGTCGGACACTTCTCCGATCGGGTGCTCGTCATGTACGCAGCGCAGGTGGCCGAGCTGGGGAGCACGCGCCCCGTCTTCGCGCAGCCGCGGCACCCGTACACACGCGCGTTGATGGAAGCCTTCCCGTCGATTCACGGGCCGAACGCCCGGCTGACCGGCATCCCGGGCTCGCCGCCGGACCTTGCACGCCCGCCGGGCGGCTGCCGGTTTGCCCCGCGGTGCCCACAGGTGACGGCGCGATGCCACGAAGCGGTGCCGCCCCTGTACGACGTGGAGGGCGATCTCGTGCGGTGCGTCCTCTACGAGAAGGGTGCGCTGCCGGAGCCGACGCTCGTGCAGGCATCGTGAGCGAGCCGCTCCTGCGCACCGACAGCCTGACGCGGCACTTCCGCGTCGGGAAGCTGCTTTCGCCGCAGACCCTGCATGCGGTCGACGACGTCGACCTCACGATCGACCGCGGCGAGATCGTCGCGCTCGTCGGCGAGAGCGGCAGCGGCAAGAGCACGATCGCGCGGCTCCTCGCCCGCGTGTACAAGCCGACGCACGGCGAGATCTACTTCGAGGGCAAGCCGCTCAGCCGCATCCGCGGACGAAGGCAACGGCTTGCGTACTCGAGCGACGTCCCGATGGTGTTCCAGGACCCGTACGCGTCGACGAACCCGGCCTACCGGATCTCGCACGGCATCCAGCGCGCGCTGCACCTGCACCGCCGCGATCTCGGGCGGAAGGGGCGCGCAGGGGAGACGGACCGTGTGCTCGACGCCGTCGGGCTCGTGCCGGCGCGCGCCGCGTCGCGGAAGTTTCCGTACGAGCTGTCGGGGGGCCAGCGTCAGCGCGTCGGCTTCGCGCAGGCACTCGCGTTCCGGCCGAAGCTGATCATCGCCGACGAGCCGGTCTCGATGCTCGACGTGTCGATCCGGATCGGGATCCTCAATCTCATGAGCGAGCTGCGCGAGCGCGAGGGCGTGTCGTTCCTCTACATCACGCACGACGTCGCGAGCGCGCGCTACATCGCCGACCGCGTGCTCGTGATGTACGCGGGCCACCTCGTCGAGGAGGGGCCGTCCGAGGCCGTGCTGCAGCGCCCGAAGCATCCGTACACCCAGCTGCTGCTCTCGGCGGTGCCCGATCCGCGCGCGGAGCTCGGCGTCGCAGACAAGACCGACGTCGGGGAGCCGCCGAAGGTCGTCGATCCGGGAGAGGGTTGCCGCTTCCGCGCCCGCTGTCCGTACGCGATCGCGCGCTGCGAGACGGAGACGCCGTTGCTGCGGGTGCTCGGGCAGCGGCACCGCGCCGCCTGTCATGTCGCCGAGCCGGACATGGCGGCCGAGCCGCCGCTCGCCGCGCTCACGGATTCTTGACACCCGTGCGTTAGCGTCGCTCGGAGCGGATGGCCGTCCCGCTCCCCACCGACGTTCCGACGTTCCTCGCGCCGGCGCACGAGCGGCTCGAGTACGTCCCGGGGAGCATCGTCGTCGGGCTTCACGAGCGTGCCGGGGAGCCGTTCGACTACCTGCAGCGTGAGGCGGGCGCGCACACGCTCGAGGCGCTCGACGACAACTTGACCGTCGTCGGCCTCGACGAGCGGGCGGTGTCGCCGGAGTTGCTGCGGACGGTCGAGTCGTCGCCGGCGGTCGCGTTCGCGGAGCGAATGCCGGCGCGGTGGCTCTCGGCCGAGCCTGGCGCCGACCCGCGGCACAACCGGCAGTGGGGCCTGCGGGCGATCCGCTGGTTCGACACGGCGGCGCCCGACGCTGCGGCCGTCACCGTCGCGATCTGCGACACAGGCGTCGACGAGACGCACCCGGACCTCGCCGGCGCGATCGCCTCGTACGACCACGACGGGGCATCCGCAGACGACCTCGTCGGTCACGGGACGCACGTGAGCGGCATCGTCGCCGGCCGGAACGACGACGCCGCCGGAGTCATCGGCGTTGCCGCGTGCCGCGTCGCGATGTGGAAGGTCTTTCCCGACGAGCCGATGCAGGGCAACTTCTACGTCGACGGCACGCGGTTCCTACGCGCCCTCAACGCGGTCGCGACGTCCGGCGCCAAGGTGCTCAACCTGTCGCTCGGCGGAACGCAGTCGTCGCAGGCGGAGCAGTTGCTGTTCGAGCGGCTCGAGCGCGCCGGCGTGACCGTGGTCGCGGCGATGGGCAACGAGCACGACCACGGCAACCCGGTCGAGTATCCGGCGGCGTACGACCATGTCTTCGCCGTCGGTGCGGTCGCGGAGACGAACCGACGCTCGCTCTTCTCCAACACCGGGCCGCACATCGGGATCGGCGCGCCGGGGTCGAACGTGCTCTCGACGCTGCCGGTGAAGCCATCGCCGTACCGGCCAGACATGCGTTATGCGTCGTGGAGCGGAACCTCGATGGCGACACCGCATGTCGCGGCGGCCGCCGCGCTCGTCGCTGCGCAGCACCCGGACTGGACACCCGCCGACACGCGGCAGCATCTCCGCTCCAGCGCCGCGAAGGTGGCGGACATGGGCGGCAAGAGCTTCACCGAGGAGTTCGGCACCGGCCTGCTGGACATCGCCTCGCTCGTCGCGTCAGACTGATCCAGCCGTGAAGATCCAGTTCAAGCTGCGCGAGGGCGCGAGCGTCGACGTCCCCGGAGCGGTGCGGCTCTTTCCCGACGAGGACGACCCGGAGCTCGCGTCGCTGTACGTCGTCGAGCTCCCGGACGACGAGGCCGAGGAAACCCTCCGGGATCTCAAGCACTCGAACGCCGTCGAGTTCGCGGAGCCGCAGGCCGGGCGGGGCCTGCATCGATGATGACGGTGCTGATCGTCGACGACTATCCGCCGTTCCTCGAGAGCGCGCGCGGCCTGCTCCAGGCGGGCGAGTTCGACGTCGTCGGCGAGGCGGTGGACGGCACTGAGGCGCTCCGGCTCGCCGAGGAGCTGCGGCCGGACGTCGTGCTGCTGGACGTGCATATGCCCGACCTCGACGGCTTTGAGGTCGCGCGGCGGCTGGCGGAGCTCGAGGCGCCGCCGCTCGTGGTGCTGACCTCGAGCCGCGACGACTACGGCGCGCTCGTCCCCGCGAGCGCGGCGCACGCGTTCGTCCGAAAGGACGCGCTTTCGGCGGAATCTCTGGCGGCCGCGGTGGCGGGGTCTGGCGCGGGGTCTGGCCCCGCAGGGGCCTGACCCCAGCATTTCGCTTTTAAGCCCCATCAACCTCGGCGAACGTCGGCACTTCCGCGCGCGCCTTCTCCCTATGCGCATTGGCGTCCGGCGACTCGTCGAACCGCGACAGGTACTCGAGGATGTCTTCCTCGCCGCAGACGGCAGCACCGCCGTCCGGGACGAGCACCGGGATCTCGCTGGTGCCGAAGTGCTGCCGCAGCTGCTCCCGGTCGTCCGGGTCGGCGGCGACCTGACGGGCCCGGAAGTCCAGGCCGAGCTCCGTGAGTCGCTGCCGCACCTTGTGCGAGTGCGGGCACCATTCCGCCTGGTAGAGCTCCACGAAGGGCGCTTTCCGCCTTGCAGATTCACTCAAACGCGTTAATCCGAACGGGGGTAGACGGCTGCGCCCCTGGTGACGACTCTTTGCGTGGAGATTCTGCGGCTATGAGCATGTTCGAGACCACCGCTGCGCCTGCGGCGCCGGCGATTCCCCCGTACAGCACCGCCGAGATGCGGAGCTACCCGCTCGGGACGCTCGTCGTGCGCTCCGGCCTGATGCCGCTCGAGACGGTGAACCGCGCGCTCGCGGAAGCCGCGGACAGCGGGCGGCGACTCGGCGAGGTGCTGGTCGAGTACGGCCTGCCCGAGCGCGAGCTGACGCGGCTGCTCGCCGCTCAGCAGGGCCAGGAGTTCGTCGACCTCGACACGTTCCCGATCGACCACGAGGTCGCGTTCATGCTCGCACGCCACACGGCCGAAACGTACTGCGCGCTCCCACTCGCGCGTGACGGCGACTGCACCGTCGTCGCGGTGCCCGACGCCGACAACGCAACGCACCTGACGCGCCTGCGCGAGGCCCTGCACGGACCGATCCGGCTCGTGACCGCGGCGCGCTCGGACATCAAGGACGCGATCGAGCGCGTGCACGAGCCGAAGGGAACGATCACGCAGATGGCGCTGGCCGAGGCGCGAGCGCAGGCCGCGGCGCAGCCGGCACCCGGCCCGGTGTACCGCGTCGAGGTCACGCTCGAGAGCGGCGCGACGCTGCTCGTTGCGGAGGCTTCCGACTTCGAGGAGGCGAAGACGATCGGCATGCGCGTCATCGACGAGGCCGAGGCAGGTGGAACCGTCGCCGTCGGCGACGCCACCATCGACGGACGCCAAGTCGTCTCCGTCGATGTTCTAGGCCGCAACACGGCCTAGAACAAGGTACGGCGCTTCGCGCTGAACGCGCGCGGGCGGAGCCCGCGCGCTCTAGGGGTGCTTGGCGGCTGTTTCCTTCCGTGGGGCGCGCGCAGGGCACGCGTGCGCGCGCCGCATCAGTTCGCCTGCGCGTAGGCCGCGCTTCGCGCCGGCCTACGCTCCGGCTTCTGTGGTGTCTTGGCTTCGGCGTCTACAACCTTGGTCGCTGTCGGGCGTGGGCTGCGAGTTGCTTCCAACGCTTCTTCCTTGCGGCGCGTAGTCGCCGGTCGGTGCGCGCTGCGATCAACTCCAGCTCGCGCTGGAGCTTCCGCCAGCTGCGGAGACGCTCGAGTGCCAGCGTGCCGCCGTCGATTGCCGCGTGCACCGCGCACCCGGGCTCGCTCTCGTGGGCGCAGTCGCGGAAGCGGCATTCGAGCGCGAGCGCCTCGATGTCCTCGAACGCGGCGCCGACGTCGCCCTCCCAGAACTGCAGCTCGCGCAGCCCGGGCGTGTCGATCATCAACGCGCCCGTCGGTAGCCGCACGAGCTCTCGGTGCGTGGTCGTGTGGCGGCCGGTCCCATCGGCAGCGACGGCGCCGGTGCGCATCAGCTCGTTTCCGGCAAGCCGATTCAGCAGCGTCGACTTGCCGACGCCGGAGGACCCGAGCAGGACAGCCGTCTGTCCCGGCTGCAGACGCTCCTCGACGTCGTCGACGCCGACGCCCGTGACGTTCGAGACCGGGACGACCGGAACCCCGATCGCAACCGTCTCGACCTGCAGCAGCGCGTCGCCGACGTCGTCGCACAGGTCGGCTTTCGTGAGGACGATGACCGGCACGGCGCCGCTGTCCCACGCCGTCGTGACGTAACGCTCCAGCCGGCGCAGGCTGAAGTCGTCGTCGAGGCCGGCGAGCAGGAACGCCGTGTCGACGTTCGCGGCGAGCACCTGCTCGTCCGACCCGAAGCCCGCGCGCTTGCGAATGAACGCGCTGCGGCGGGGCAGGATCGCCGTGATCGTGCTGCCGCGGAGCGCGACCCAGTCGCCGACAGCGGGAACCGGCTCGCCGACCGCGTGCTCGTAGAAAAGGCGACCGGCGGCGCGCGCCCGCAGCTCACCCTCGTCGGCCCAGACGACGTACGCGCCGCGGTGCTGTGCGGCGACGCGCGCGGGAATGAGATTGTCTTCGTCCAGCTGCTCGAGCGCCGACGACCAGCCGTCGTCCCACCCGAGCTCGTTCAGAGGGGGCAAAACGAGTCTCCTTTGTGAGCGGGTTAAGCTCGAGACTCGTGCTAGAGCGGAACGGGTCCGGCTAGACGAAGAGCCGCGAGCTCTTCGAAAGGAGGCAAAGCGCAATCGTCATCAGAGTCGACCTCCTCTTGCCGGGAACGGCTCGGACCGTAGCAGAAGTGGCGGGCGCAGCACCGCGAACTGATCCGTGACCTCGAGCGCCTGTGCGCGAAAGCGGAAGAGCGCTCCGGGACGTCCCCCCGTCGGCCCGGATGCACGCACGCGGCCGGTGGGCTCGAGCACGCCGCGGCGCACCAGCACCCGCTGGAGGTTCGTCGCCGACACGTCGTGCCCGAGCGCGGCTGCGTAGACGTCGCGGAGCTGCGAGATCGTGAATTCCGGCGGTGCGAGTGCGTAGCCGACGTTCGTGTACGACAGCTTCGCCCGGAGGCGTTCGCGGCCCGCCAGCACGATCGACTCGTGGTCGAACGCAAGCGCCGGCAGCGCATCGACGGGGTGCCACGCGGTGTCGCCGGGGACGCGTGGGTCGGCGTCGCTCGGGACGAGCCCGAGGTAGGCCGTTGCGAGCTCCCATTCCCCTGGCACGCGATCCGGCGCGCTCCGCGTCTCGAGCTGCTCGAGATGGGCGACCTCGCGGACGTCGACCTTCTCTGCAAGGTGCCTGCGGATCGATTCCTCGAGCGTCTCGCCGCGCTCGAGGTAGCCGCCGGGCAGCCCCCAGCTCCCGGCGAAAGGGGCGTGCGCACGCTGCCACAGCAGCACCTGGAGGACTCCTTCGCGCACCTGCAAGACCACCCCGAGGCTGGTGTGAGCAGGGGAGGAGTGCCCGCTGCTAAGCTCGCTCAGGGGTTTTCGCCCAATAGTCGCAAACCTTAGCCGAAAGGTGCTCAATGAAGAAATGGCTCGTCCTGCTCGGCGCGGTCGGCCTGCTCCTCGCCGGCTGCGGCGGGAGCAGCAAGAGCAGCAGCCAGTCGACTACGAGCAGCTCGAAGTCCGGCAGCGGCAAGAAGATCGGGCTCGTCACCGACATCGGCGGCCTCAACGACCGCGGCTTCAACCACCTGTCGTACGTGGGGCTGCAGCGTGCGGGCCAGGAGCTCGGGGTCCAGACCCAGGTCTTCCAGGCGAAGTCGACGCAGGACTACGTCCCGAACCTGTCGACGTTCGCACGCCAGGGCTACGACCTGACGATCGGCGTCGGTTTCACCGAGGCCGACGCGATCGCCACCGCCGCGAAGAGCTTTCCGAATTCGCACTTCGCGATCGTCGACGTCGACCAGACCACGGAGCCCGGGAAGCCGAAGAACCTGCTCGGCTTGCTGTTCAAGGAGCAGGAGACCGGCTATCTGGTCGGCTACCTCGCAGGGCTCGAGGAGAAGCGGCGGCCGGGGCCGGACGTCATCGGCTCCGTCGGCGGTCAGAAGCAGCCGCCGGTCGACCGCTTCATCGCCGGCTACCAGGCCGGTGCCAAGGCGGCGGATCCCGGCATCAAGACGCTCAACGGGTACTCGCAGGACTTCTCCGACCAGGCGAAGTGCAAGCAGATCGCGCTCAACCAGATCGAGCAGGGCGCCGGCGTGATCTTCCAGGTCGCCGGCGGGTGCGGGCTCGGCGCGCTCGACGCGGCGAAGGAGAAGCACGTGTGGGGGATCGGCGTCGACGCCGATCAGTCGTTCCTCGGCCCGCACATCCTCACGAGCGCGGTGAAGCGCGTGGACACGGCCGTCTTCGACGCGATCAAGCTCGCCGTCGACGGCAAGTTCCACGGCGGGAACATCGTCTTCGGCCTCAAGGACAACGGCGTCGGTATCGGCAAGATCTCGCCGAAGGTGCCGCAGTCGGAGGTCGCGAAGGTCAACCAGGTCAGGGCCGACATCATCAGCGGCAAGATTCAGAACATCCCGACGGAAGTCCCGTAGCGGACATGTCCGAGGGGCCGTCCCTTGGACATCCCTTACGGAAAGAGAGCAGAGCGGGGACGGAGGTCGAGGCGGCCTCCGTCCCGGCACTCGTCGGAGCGATACTCCTCGGGCTCGTTCGGATAGCCGTCCGTGTAGACCCACGCTTGCAGCCGCTGCGCCGTCGCGGCGTCGACGCCCAGTCGCTCTGCGACGAAGGCCGTGTTCTGCAGCGCGTAGCACTCGGCGGTCGCCTCCGCCTCGAAGCCGCGGAGATGGAACGCCTCGTGCGCGAGTGTGTGCGCGGCCCACGCAACCTTGAACTCCTTGTAGGTGCAGGTGCCGTCGTCGAGGCAGGCAAAGTCGGCCCGAGCGATGTGCCGCAGCGCCGAGCACGTCTCCGGCGCGAGCTCGGTGTAGTTCGCAGGCTGTCCGTCTCCGTCGAACTTCACCGAGCCGGCCTCCGTGCCGACACGCACCAGCGACCTGAGGAGTCCGGGGCAGCGGACGCCGACGGGCCGGCCTGCGAGCTCGGTTGCGACAGCGGCCAGCGTCCGTTGCTGGTGGATCCTGCTCTCCCGTCGCGCGAAGCCGACTGCCGCGAGGGCGCCGACGATCAGGAGGACTGCCGCGATGAGCCGCACCGAGCAAGGATCGGCAGCGGCCCGGACGGGCTGGAGCCCTAGCCGCCCGCCGCCCGCACGACGGGTAACACGAGGCCCATTCGGGAAGACGCTACGGCCTGGCGCCGTTGCAAATGGAAGCGAACAAGGAGGTGGGGAGTGGCACGGTTGAAGGAGCGGCAGCAGGAGTTCCTCGAGCAGAACCCGTACGTCGGCGTCGTCACGACGCTGCGCGACGACGGCTCGCCGCATTCGACGATCGTCTGGGTCGACGTGGAGGATGGCAAGCCGTCGTTCAACACCGCGACCGGGCGCGCGAAGCCGAGGCACCTCGAGCACGATCCGCGCGCCTCGCTGCTCGTCGTCGACCCGAACGACTCGTACCGATGGGTTGCCGTCAGCGGCCGCACGCAGATGACGGAGGATGGAGCCGACGCCCAAATCGACAAGCTCTCGAAGAAGTACATCGGCAAGGACGAATACCCGTGGCGCAAGGCGACCGAGCGGCGCGTGAAGGTGCTGATCGAGCCGGAGCGGGTGGACGCAAGCGGGCTCGACGACTAGCGGCAATAGACTCGGCGCCGTGGGCGCCGGCCAATCCGAGACCTTTGCGGCTGCGGCGGAGCAGCTCCGCGGCGCGAACACCGTTGCCGAGCTGATCGTCCTGACGGCAGAGTCGTTCGTCGGGGTGCTCGACGCGCCGGCGTGCACGATCTCCCGCGTGATCGGCGAGCTGCTCGTGGACCTCGTGCAGCACCGGCGCGAAGGCCCGCCTGCGCGCCTCGGCCACGGCTACCTGATCTCGGACTATCCGCTGACGCGCGCCGTGATCGAGAACCGCGAGCCGAAGACGGTGTACAAGGGCGACACGCACGCCGACCAAGCCGAGACGAACCTGCTCGGCGAGCTCGGCTTCGACTCGCTGCTGATGCTGCCGATCGAGGCGCAGGACTCGGCATGGGGCCTCGTCGAGGTCTACGGGAACGGCCGCCGCTTCGAGCTGGCCGACGTCGACGTCGCGCGAACGCTCGCCGCGGAGGCCGGTGAGGTGATCGAGCGGCTCTCCCGGCCGTGACGATTTGCGACGTCGGGCCGCGCGACGGCCTGCAGAACGAGCCGGAGACACTCGCGCCCGCGGTTCGCGCGGAGCTCGTCAACCGCCTCGCAGCCGCGGGCCTCCCTCGCATCGAGGCCGCCAGCTTCGTGCGGCCGGACGCGGTGCCGCAGATGGCGGGGGCGGAGGACGTCGTCGCGGCGATCGAACCGCGCGACGGCACCGAGTACTCGGGGCTCGCGCTCAACGTCAAGGGCTACGAGCGCCTCGCCGCGACCGGCCTCGACCGTGTCAACTTCACGCTCGCCGCGACGGAATCGTTCAGCAGGCGGAATGCGAACCAGAGCGTCGACGAGGCACGGGCCGCCGCGCACGAGATCCTCGAGCGCTCGGAGCTGCCGCTCACCGTGACGATCAGCGTCGCGTTCGGATGTCCCTTCGAGGGGAGGGTCGACCCCGGCGTCGTGGCCGACCTCGCAGCGGCGCTCGACGGCGCTGAAATCGTGCTTGCCGACACGATCGGCGTCGCGACGCCGCGTCAGGTGCAGGGCCTCGTCGACCGCACGCACGCTTCGGGGGTTCACCTGCACAACACGCGCAACACCGGCTACGCGAACGCCGTCGCGGCGCTCGACGCCGGCGTCACGCTGTTCGATGCATCGTGCGGGGGGCTCGGCGGCTGCCCGTATGCGCCGCGCGCCACGGGGAACATCGCGACCGAGGATCTCGTCTATCTGTTCGAGGGCGACGGCATCGAGACCGGCATTGATCTCGACGCGCTCGTCACGGTGTCGGAGTGGCTCGAGGGGACCCTCGGCCGCCGGCTCGAGGGACAGGTCTATCGCGCAGGTGCGTGGGCCGGCTCGAGCGCGGTTCGGAACGACTGAAGCGCGAGGTCGATCTCGGCGCCGGTCGTCTGCCAGTTCGACACAGAGATGCGGATGGCGCGCCGGGCGTGCCAGGTCGTGCCGCTCATCCAGACCTCGCCGCTGTCCTGGACGCGGCGGAGGACCTCGTCAGTCTCCTCGTCGCTTCCGAAACGGAACAGCACCTGGTTGAGCACGACCTCGTTCAGCAGCTCCGCGCCGGGGAGCGACGCAACGCCGTCGGCGAAGCGCTGCGCACAGTCGCATGCGCGCTCGACGAGCTCCGCCAGCCCGCTGCGGCCGAGCGAGCGCAGCGCCGCGTAGACGGCGAAGCCGCGCGCACGCCGCGAGAACTCCGGCACCCAATCGACCTGATCGCGAACGGCGCGCGCGCCGTCGTCCTGGATCAGGTACGACGCGCTGACCGTCATCGCCGCGCGGTGCGCCTCCGCATCATTCGTCAAGACGAGCGCCGAGTCGTACGGGACGTTCAGCCACTTGTGCGCGTCGGTGATCCACGAGTCGGCGCGCTCGACGCCGCGCACCAGGTGGCGCAGCCGCGGACTGGCCGCCGCCCAGAGTCCGAATGCGCCGTCGACGTGGAGCCACGCGGCGTGGGCAGCCGCCGCGTCGGCGATCTCCTCGAACGGATCGAACGCGCCGGTGTTCACCTCGCCCGCCTGCGCGCACACGATCGTCGGCGCGTCATCGCGCTCGAGCACGGCGCGCAGCGCAGCGGCGTCCATGCGTCCCTGGTCGTCGGCCGCAACCGTTTCTGGTGACCCGAGCCCGAGCAGGCGCAGGGCACGGTCGATCGTCACGTGCCGCTGCGCCCCCACGAGCACGCGCACGCGCGGCCCACCAGCGAGGCCGTCGCGCGCCGCGTCCCAGCCGGCGCGCTCGAGCACGCGGTAGCGCGCTGCTGCGAGCGCCGTCACGCTGCCCATCTGCGTGCCGGTGACGAATCCGATCGACGCGTCCGGCGGCAGTCCGAGGAGGTCACAGACCCACTCGCCCACGACCTGCTCCACCACCGAGGCCGACGGGCCGCCGACGTAGAGGCCCGCGTTCTGATCCCACGCCGTTGCCAGCCAGTCGGTCGCGAGCGCCGCCGGCAGGCCGCCGCCGATGACGAAGCCGAAGTAGCGCCCGCTCGGGATCGCCACGAGCCCGGGATCGGCCGCCGCAGCGAGCTGCTCGACGACGTGCTCCGGGTCGAGCGGCGCGTCCTGCAGCGGGCCGCCGAGCGATTCCCGGAGCTCGCTCGCAGAGACGCGAGGGAAAACAGGTCGTTCTTCGAGCGAATCGAGAAAGTCCGCCGCCAGCTCGGCTGTGCGGCGAAGAAGGGCGCGCGTGTCCGTCATCTTGTGAATCTACGTCTCCAGACGCGCGTCCCGCACGACTCCTTCCCGTGCGAGCCCCGCAATCTCTTCGTCCGCGTAGCCCGCCTCACGCAGGATCTCGGCGGTGTGCTCGCCCAGGAGCGGCGGCGGGGCGCGGTGGCCTGCGCGGGCGCCGTCGAACGACAGCGGCAGCGCCACCGTCCCGTCCTGGATCAGCCCGAGCGCGGCCGTCTGCTCGTGGTCGGCGACCTGGCCGACGTCCTGAACCGGAGCGGCGGGAACGCCGGCTGCTGTCAGTGCCGAGAGCACGTCGGCGCTGAGGAGCTCGCCGACCCGCGTCTGGATCAGCGCAGCGAGCTCGTCCCGGCGCTCGAGGCGGTCCGGGTTCGTTGCGAAGCGCGGGTCGGCGGCGACCTGCGGCAGCGCGAGCGTCTCGCAGAGGCGAGCGAACAGCCCGTCGTTCGCGGCCGCGATCATCACGTCCCCGTCTCGCGCGTGAAACACCTGATACGGCGCGATCAGCGAGAACGCACTGCCGTGGCGGCCGGGGACGACGCCGCTGCCGAGATACGCGGTCAGCTGGTACGGCAGCAGTCCGACGGCGGTCTCGAAGAGCGACACGTCGACGCTCCGGCCGCCGCCGGCGTGCAGCGCGGCGACCACTCCGAGCGCGGCCCACATCCCCGTGCTGAGGTCGACGATCGACGTCCCGACGCGGACACCCGGCCGGTCGGGCTCGCCGGTCACGCTCATGATCCCGCCGAACGCCTGCAACAACGGGTCGTAGCCGGCATGGGCGCGTAAGGGCCCGCTGCGGCCGAAGGCGCCGATGTCGCAGTAGACGAGCTTCGGGTTGAGCGCGTGCAGCTCCTCCGCGCCGAAGCCCAGCCGTTTGGCGGTCCCCGGCCGCAGACTCTGCAGGAAGACGTCCGCGTTCGCAACGAGCCGGAGGAGGATCTCGCGACCCCGCTTCAGGTCGAGCGCGAGCGACCGCTTGCCGAGGTTCGCCGCGTAGAAGAGCACGCTGCCACCCTCGAAGAACGGCGGCCCCCAGGCGCGCGCTTCGTCGCCGCGCTGCGGATGCTCGACCTTCACGACGTCGGCGCCGAGGGCGGCGAGGATCTCCGTACAGTACGGCCCGGCCAGTGAGCTCGTGACGTCGACGACTCGCACTCCCTCGAGCGGCAGGAACTCCATGACGTGATGCTCGCATTCCTGAACAACCTCATCGACCTGCTGACGGGGTCGGTGTGGACATACCCGCTCCTGTTCGGGATCTGCGTCGGCGACGCCGTGTTCCCCGCGTTCCCGAGCGAGACGGCGATGATCGTGTGCGGCATCCAGGCCGCGCGCGGGAACCTGTCGCTTCCGGCCGTGATCGCCGTCGGTGCGGCCGGTGCGTTCGTCGGCGACAACACGGCCTACGCGCTCGGCCGCTGGCTCGGACAGCCCACGGTCGACCGTTTCTTCAGCGGCGAGCGCGCGCGAGGGCGGCTCGACTGGGCGAGACGCTTCCTCAGCGAGCGAGGCAGCTACGTCCTCATCGTGGCGCGCTTCGTTCCGGGCGGGAGGACGGCGACGACGTTCACCTCGGGGCTCGTGCACATGCGCTGGCTCATGCGCTTCGTGCCGTTCATCTTCATCGCGGCCGTCCTCTGGGCGCTCTATGGGGCGCTGCTCGGCTACATCGGCGGGAGCCTGTTCAAGAACCATCCGCTCTACGCGCTGCTCGTCGCCTTCGGGATCGCGGCGACCGTGGCCGGGAGCGTCGAAGGCGCGCGCTGGCTGCGAAGGAAGAAGTAGCCGCTTGTCTCGGGCGCCGACTCAGGAGCGGCGGCCGAAGCGCGACCAGAAGCTCTTCGGCTTCTCCGGCGGCTTCCCGGAGGCGAACGAGTCGCTGATCGAGCGCCGTACGAACGTCTCGATGCGCTGCTCGAAGTCGTCGCCCAGGATGTCGGCCTTGCTCAGCCCCGAGGTGCGCTCCGTCTTGATGGGTGCGAAGTCGTCGCGGCCGTCGACGGAGAGCTGGTAGAGCCGCTCCTCGCCGACGTCCTTCAGCGTCTTCGTGCCGAGGTCGTGGAGGGCCACCCCGTCCGGGAGTGCGCTGGCGAGCAGCGCGCGCGTCGTGTCGGACACGAGGACCTGTCCGCCGTGGCCGGCGGAGCAGATGCGTGCGGCGCGGACGACGTCGAGCCCGACGTAGCCCTCGTCGCCGACCGACGGCTCCCCCGTGTGCAGACCCATCCGCACCTTCACGTCGACGCCGTCGGGCCATTCGTGCTCCGCGAGGGCACGCTGCGCGGCGACGGCGCCGGCAACCGCGTCGCGCGCGCGTGTGAACGAGAAGAAGAACGCGTCGCCCTGCGTGTCGATCTCCTGCCCGCCGGCGGCGGTCAGGGAGTCACGCAGAATCCTCCGCTCGCGGCCGAGGACGTCCGCGTAGCCGTCGCCCAGTTCCCGGAGGAGCGCAGTCGAGCCCTCGATGTCGGTGAACAGGAAAGTGACGGTGCCGCTTGGGAGCGAGCTCACGGGGCAGAGTATGAGCGTGAACCGGCTCGCGGCGGAAACCAGTCCGTACCTCCTGCAGCACGCGGACAACCCCGTTGACTGGTACCCGTGGGGCGACGACGCGCTGACGCGCGCGCGGGAGGAGGACAAGCCGATCCTGCTGTCCATCGGGTACGCCGCGTGCCACTGGTGCCACGTGATGGAGCACGAGTCGTTCGAGGACGACGGGACGGCGGCGCTCATGAACGAGCACTTCGTCTGCGTGAAGGTCGACCGCGAGGAGCGGCCGGACGTCGACTCGATCTACATGGACGCCGTGGTCTCACTGACGGGGCACGGCGGCTGGCCGATGACGGTCTTCCTCACGCCGGGGGGCGAGCCGTTCTTCGGCGGGACGTATTTCCCGCCCGAGCCCCGCCACGGCCTGCCGAGCTTCAGGCAGCTCCTGGGTGCGGTTGCCGACGCGTGGAGCGAGCGGCGCGGCGAGATCGAGCGCGACGCTGCGGCGATCACCGAGCACCTCCGCCGGGCTGCGCAGCCGTCACGGGAACCGCTGGCGCCGTCGCTCCTCGCAGACGCCGTGCGAGGGCTGCGCCGCACTTTCGACCCCGTGTGGGGCGGGTTCGGCAACGCGCCGAAGTTCCCGCCGGCATCGACGCTCGAGTTCCTGCTGCGGCGCGACGAGCGCGAGCTCGTGACGAAGACGCTCGACTCGATGGCCCTCGGCGGCATGTACGACCTGGTCGGCGGCGGGTTCCACCGGTACTCCGTCGACCGCGAGTGGCTCATCCCACACTTCGAGAAGATGCTGTACGACAACGCGCTCCTCGTCCCGGCGTACCTCCACGGTTGGATCGTCACGGGGAACGCCCGCTACCGCGACGTCGTCGAGCAGACGTGCGACTACCTGCTGCGCGAGCTGCGCGTTCCCGACGGCGGCTTCGCATCGGCGCAGGACGCCGACACGGACGGCGTCGAAGGGCTGACGTACACGTGGGCCGAGGACGACGACGTTGCGCGCGAGCTGCTGCAGCCGTTCGAGCACGGGCGGTTCGTCCTGCGCGGCGACCTCGGCGAGACGACGCGCGCGCGCCTGCTCGCCCAGCGGCAGCAGCGGCCGCAGCCGCTGCGCGACGACAAGGTCGTCGCGTCGTGGAACGGCCTGGCGGCTGCGGCGCTGGCGGAGACGGGGCGGAGGCTCGAGCGAGCCGACCTCGTCGACGCGGCCCGCGCCTGCGGCGAGTTCTTGCTCGGCCCGCTCTCGACGCCGGCGGGTCGCCTCTACCGAACGTGGCGCGCGGGACAGGCGCGCGCTGCCGGGGTGCTCGAGGACTACGCCGACGTTGCGCACGGGCTCTACGAGCTGCATGTCGCGACGGGCGAGCTGCGCTGGCTCGAGGAATCCCGTCGGCTCGCGCTCCTCGCCGTGGAGCTGTTCGGCGACGACGAGGACGGCGGCTTCTTCATGACGGCCGTCGACGGCGAGCGGCTGGTGAGCCGCAAGAAGGAGTTCGACGACAACCCGACGCCGTCCGGGAACTCGATGCTCGCCTACGTCCTGCTCAGGCTCGCGCGTCTGTGGGGCGACGACGACCTCGAGCGCCGTGCGGTGGGCGTCTTCCGCTTCGTCGCGCCGCAGCTCGCGCAGGCGCCGTCGGCGTTCGGCCATGCGCTGTGTGCGCTCGACCTCCACTTCTCGCCGCCGCGGGAGATCGCGGTGATCGGGGCGCCCAGCTCACAGATCGCACGCCGGGAGCTCGCCGGCTTCGACCCCAACGCCGTCGTCGCGTTCGGGCCGAGCGACGAAGTGCCGCTCCTGCGCGGCAAGGGCTACGTCGACGGGCGCCCGACGGTGTACGTGTGCGAGAACTTCGCGTGCCAGGCACCGGTGACGTGAAGGACGCGTCCCAGGGGACACGTCAGTAACTGCGCGCGCGTGGGTCGAGGAGGCGCTGCTGCCGCGACTGTGACTCCTAGCAGGTCGACAAACCGCGGAGCGCGCCCCTCGACGAAGCAGACCCGCAGTGCGGGCCAGACCCCGCACTCGTTACTCGTGGAACGAAGCGCGAAGGTCCTTGACGGCCTGGCGCGCCCCCTGCAGGGCGGTCCTGATCGCCGACCTGTCCGCCTTCACCGCCGCCCTCGTCGACTTCACGGCCGGCTGCAGCTGCTTCCGGGCGCCGTTGACGCCCTTCGCCGCCGCGAGATCGCTCTTCAGCTGCATACGGTCGGCCTTGATCAGCGCACGCGCGGCCTTCACGTCGCTTCGAAGCTGCGTGAGGTCCGGCTTGACCACGGCGATCGCCTGCGCTCGTGTGGACCCCTTCGCTGCTGTGGCGTCCGCAGCGAGCTTCTGTGCGTCGGGGACGATCGTGGCGCGAGCAGTTGCGACATCCGCTTTGAGCTTCGCGAGGTCGGCATTCACGGCGGCGACGGGATCGCCGGCCGCCGAGGCGGTCTGAGCGGCGAGCGCCGTGGCGACCGCGGCCACGCCCAGAAGGTGACGTTTGCTCAAGGGTGATTCCTTTCTCTGTCGGGAACGGCGCCAGCGTCGCAGCCGAAGATGTGGAGACTGTTAGGCGAGTGTGATTTCCCGCACACGTGCGGCCGGCAGCGCTCCCAGCAGCTGCTCCGTCTCGACCGGGAAGACTGCGTGCGGTGTCCCGCCCGCGCACCAGAGTGTCTCGAAGCGGCGGAGAGATTCATCGACCACCGTCTCGATCGGGCGGTCGTGGCCGAGCGGAGGCACGCCGCCGACTGCGAAGCCGGTGGCCTCGCGCACCTCGTCGGGCTTCGCCCGGCGGACGTCCTCGCCGAGCTTCGCCGTGTCGACGCGCCGGTCGCCGGCGCAGAGGCACAGCAGCGGCCCGTCGCCGTCCATGAAGACGAGCGACTTCACGATCTGCCCGAGCTCCGCGCCGACGGCGTCGGCCGCCTCTTGTGCGGTCCGCGTCGAGTCCGACAGCTCGCGGATCTCGACGTCGAGGCCGAGGTCGTGCAAGCGCGCCTGCAGTCTTTCGGCCGTCTGATGCACCCACTTAGGCTATCCGGGCTTTGGCGCTGCTCGCGGTCGAAAACGTCACGAAGCGCTTCGGCGGGGTCTATGCCCTCGACGCCGTCTCGTTCACCGCCGAAGCCGGCGAGATCGTCGGGCTGATCGGCCCGAACGGCGCCGGCAAGACGACCGCGTTCAACGTCATCACGCGCCTGTATACGCCCGACGAGGGCGCCGTCCGCTTCGACGGCGAGAGCCTCCTCGACGTCGCGCCGAGCGCGGTCGTCAAGCACGGCATCGCGCGCACCTTTCAGAACGTCGAGCTCTTCCGAGGCATGTCGGTGCTGGACAACGTGCGCGTCGGGGCGCACGCCCGTCACGGGGAGCAGTCCATCGACGACCTGCTCTTCTACGTCAACCTCCACTCGCTGCGCTACCGCAGCGCGGCGGAGCTGCCCTACGGAACGCGGAAGCGCGTCGAGCTCGCGCGCGCGCTCGCGTCGGCGCCGCGCCTGCTCCTGCTCGACGAGCCCGCCGGCGGCCTGAGCCACGAGGAGGTCGAGCAGCTCGGCAACTTCATCAGGCGCATGCGCGCGGACTACGAGCTGACGGTTCTGCTCGTCGAGCACCACATGGGGCTGGTGATGAGCGTTGCCGACCGGGTGCACGTCCTCGACTTCGGACGCAAGATCGCGGAGGGGACGCCGGCGGAGGTTCGCAGCAACCAGCAGGTGATCGAGGCGTACCTCGGAGCCGACGCGTGAGCGCGCTTCTCCGGCTCGACCGAGTCGAGGCACGCTACGGCCCGGTGAAGGCGCTGCACGGGATCTCGCTCGAGGTCGGCAAGGGCGAGCTCGTGGCCGTGCTCGGTGCGAACGGCGCCGGCAAGACGACGACGCTGCGCGCGGTCTCGGGCACGGTCCGCCGGACCGGCGAGATCGTCTTCGACGGCTCGAAGCTCGCCCGTCGGCCGGACGCAGCAGCACGCGCGGGCATCGCACATGTTCCCGAGGGTCGCGGCACGTTCGGCGAGCTCTCTGTCTGGGAGAACCTCCGCCTCGGCGCCTACACGCGGCGCGGCAGCATGAAGGACGACGCGCAGCGCGTGTTCACGTACTTCCCGCGCCTCGAGGAGCGGAAGAACCAGCAGGCTGGGACGCTCTCGGGCGGTGAGCAGCAGATGCTCGCGTTGGGCCGGGCGATGATGGCGCGGCCGAAGCTCGTCCTCCTCGACGAGCCATCGCTCGGCCTCGCGCCGATGCTCGTGAAGGAGATCTTCAACCGGCTGGAGCGGATGATCGCCGACGAGGGCACGGCGGTGCTCGTGGTCGAGCAGAACGCGGCCCTCGCGCTTGCGCACGCCGTGCGCGCGTACGTGCTCGAGGTCGGGAACGTCGTCGTGTCCGGGCCGAGTGAGGAGCTGCGCGCAAACGAGGCCGTGCGGCGGTCGTACCTCGGGTATTGATGCTCGTCGCGGCGTTCACCTGGACGGAGTTCGCGCAGCAGGTGGCGGCGGGCGTCCGCCAGGGCGCGGTGTTCGCGGGCCTCGCGCTCGCGCTGGTGATCATCTACCGCTCCACGCGCGCGATCAATTTTGCGCAGGGGGAGATGGCGACGTTCACCACGTTCATCTGCTGGTCGCTGATGAACAACGGCTTGTCCTTCTGGGCCGCTTTCCCGATCGTGCTCGCAATCGCGTTCGTCGGCGGCATCGCGATCGAGCGCACGATCATCCGCCCGGTCGAGAACGGGCCCGTGATCACGATCGTCATCGTCACGCTCGGGCTGGCACTGCTGCTGAACGGCCTGATGAGCGTCATCTGGGGCGGTGGGAGCCGTCCGTTCAATGGGCCGTTCTCGACGCGCACGATCCAGGTCGGCAGCGTGCCGATCAGCCTGCAGGACATCGGCATCGTCGTCGTCTCGTTCGTCCTCGTCGCGCTGCTCGTGCTGTTCTTCCGTTTCACGAAGGTCGGGCTCGGGTTGCGCGCGGCGGCTCTGAATCGCGACTCGTCCGAGCTCGTCGGCGTTCGCGTCGGCTGGATGCTCGCGCTCGGCTGGGGGCTCGCGGCGGTGCTCGGCGCCGTCGCCGGGATGATGGTCGCGCCGATCCTGTTCCTCGACCCGAACATGATGCAGGTGATCCTGCTGTACGCCTTCGCGGCGGCGGTGCTCGGAGGTCTCGACAGCCCGATCGGCGCAGTCATCGGCGGCCTGCTGCTCGGTGTCGGGATCACGCTGGTCGGCCGCTACGTCGGCTTCGTCGGCGACACGCTGAAGCTCCCGTTTGCGCTGCTCGTGATCCTGATCGTCCTGGTCATCAAGCCGAACGGCCTGTTCGGCCGTGTCGCGGTGCGCCGCGTATGAAGCTGAAGCTCTCCTTCGAGCTGCTCGGGCTGATCGCGCTCGGCGTGCTCATCGCCGTCCTGCCGCGATTCGTGTCGAGCTTCACCGCGTACGAGCTCGCGACCGTCGGCATGTACTTCATCGCGCTGCTCGGGCTGTCCATCCTCACCGGCTACAGCGGGCAGATCTCCCTGGGCCACGGCGCCTTCATGGCGGTCGGGGGCTACACGACGGCGGTGCTGACGGTGAACGGGGTCTACGGCCACCACCTTCGTGACGTCTGGACGATCCCGATCGCAGGCGCCGTGGCCGGAGCCGCCGGCCTGCTCGTCGGCATTCCCGCGCTGCGGTTGTCCGGCCTCTACCTCGCCCTCGTCACGTTCGGCATCGCGGTCTCGTTCCGGCAGCTCCCGCTCAAGTTCGACAAGTTCCTCGGCGGCACGAGCGGCAAGATCCTCGGCCTCCTGCAGACCCCGTTCGGCTTGTCGGCGAGCCCGAACGACTGGATCTACTACCTGACGTGGGGCATCGCCTTCGTCCTGCTCGTCGGCGCGTGGCTGTTCGTGCGCGGCAAGCCCGGACGCACGCTGAAGGCGATTCGCGACAGCGAGATCGCGGCAACGTCGTCCGGTATCAGCCTCGCGCGCTACAAGACGCTCGCGTTTGCGCTGTCCGCGTTCTACGCGGGCGTTGCGGGCTCGCTGTACGCGATCGCGCGCTCGTACATGAATCCGGACATCTTCCCGGTCGTGCTCTCCGTCTATCTCGTCGCGGCGCTCGCGCTCGGCGGTGTCGACTCCTTCGTCGGCCTGATCCTCGGTGCCGCGGCGATCTACGTTCTGCAGAACCGCGCCGAGAACGTCACCGGCTGGATCAACCACCTCCCGCACGTGAATCTGAACCCGCAGCGCCCCGGGATGCCGGACGTGATCTTCGGCGCGGTGCTGATCGTGGTGCTGATCCTGTTGCCGACGGGGATCGGCGGCGCCCTGCGCAGGCTCTTCGGCCCGCTAACAAGTCGCTTGTACAGTAAGTCGTAGCTCGGTGGTGAGGGTCCTCCTCCTGTGCGTGCTGGCCGCCGCAGTCGTGACGACTGCCGCCGGCGCACGCCCGCTGGCGACGCCGGGCGTCACCTCGACCGAGATCAAGATCGGATCGAGCGTTCCGCTGAGCGGAGAAGCCGCGATCGCCGGCAACGTCGCGCGCGGCATCGATGCGTACTTCGACTACGTCAACGCGAAAGGTGGGATCTTCGGGCGCAAGCTGAAGTTTGTATACCTCGACGACGGCTACGACCCGGGCCGGGCGGTGAACAACACGATCCGGCTCGTCCAGCAGGAGCAGGTGTTCGCGATGTTCTCCTCGCTCGGCACGAGCAACAACCTCGCCGTGCGCAAACTGCTGAACGACGCAAAGGTGCCGCAGCTGTTCGTCTCGTCGGGCGCGACGACCTTCGGACGTGACTACAAGCAGTACCCGTGGACGATCGGCTACATACCGCCGTACTCGGAGGAGGGCGCGATCTACGGGCAGTACATCGTCAAGCACGTCAAGAAGCCGAAGATCGCCGTCCTCTACCAGAACGACGACTACGGACGCGACCTCTACGGCGGGTTGCGACGCGGCCTCGGCAAGCGGGTAGGGGCGATCGTCTCGAAGGTCGCGTACGACCCGTCGTCGGCCGACGTGCAGCCGCAGGTGACGCAGCTGAAGGCCAGCAAGGCGAACGTCTTCATGATCTTCGCGTTCGGAAAGTTCTCGCTCCAGGCGTTCAACGCCGTGTCGAAGCTCGGCTGGAAGCCGCAGATCTTCGTCAACGACGTCTCGGCGGCGTCGGCGCTGATGACGGCCGTCCCGCAGAACGCGGCGAACGGCTCGATCTCGATCGTCTTCGGCAAGGATCCGGCCGCGCCCGCGTGGCGCCGCGACAAGGGCGTCCGGCTGTTCCAGTCGATCCTGAAGCAGTACGGCAGCGACATCGGGCCGCGCGACCTGCAGGACGGCTACTACACGGCCGGCATGGCCACGGCTTACACGCTCGTCGACGTGCTGAAGAAGGCCGGACGGAACCTGACGCGCGACGGGGTCATGCGCGCCGCGACGCATCTGACGGAAAAGGGCAACCCGTTTGTCCTACCCGGGATCGTCATCCGCACGACCCCGACGTCGCGGTTCCCGCTGACGCAGGTGAAGCTGCAGCGCTGGTCGGCGCGGGCCTGGCATCCCTTCGGGAAGCTGTTGTCGCTCAGACCGCGCTAGGACAGGTTCACTTCTAGCGTTCCTAGGGCGGGGGTTGAACGGAGTCGCGGGCAAGCCCGCGTCTCCTCTCTGCGGCGCCGCCGAGTCGGCGCCTTATACCGCGCTAGCGGCAGGTGTCCGACGCGTCGCCCGCGATCGTCGCCAGCGCGCGCCCCGGCGTGACGGCGAATCGCAGCAGGACGAGGCCCGCCCGGCGGACGACGAGCCGCGTCATTCCGTCCGGCGTCTGCTCGAGGCACGCTGTCGGTGACTGCCAGTAGGGCGTATACGTCACAGAAAGGTCGTAGGTGCCGCGCCGCGGCACGGCCAGCGCGATCGTCGAGTAGCCGACGTGGCGCACCCTCGCAGGCGGGCTCACGAGCGGACGCGGCGACGGGACGGCGTAGATCCAGAGGTGCGACGTCGCGTAGACGATCTTCAAATGCGTGCGCCCACTCTCGAGCAGCGCGGCCTCGCCGCGGGAGCTGTAGTCCGGCGGGCGTGACGTCAGGACGACGTACTGCACGCTCAGCTTGTGGAGCCAGTGCAGATACGCAGGCGACCCCAAGGGCCCATAGAGCACGCGGTTCAGCGGGAAGTCCTCCTGCCGGAACCAGCCGCGGGCGAGAGGGATGCGGGCGCGCGCGAGGAAGTCCGCGGGCCAGTGGTTCGCGGTGTCGACCGCCTCGACGCGATAGCCAGGCTGCAGGTGCGACTGCAGGAACTGCGTCGCCGGCGCCCAGTAGGCGGCGTGTCCCGCCGGATCCTCGACACCTCGCGCGAAGCTCGCCGCGAGCGGCGTGACGTTCCAGGACACCGCGAGCGCGAGGACGCCGATACAGACCAGCCGTGGCCGCCAGTTCCGCAACGACATCGTCAGCACCGCGATCGGCGCGGCGACGAACCGCAGCCGCGCGATGTTCTCGCCCATCGGCGACGAGATGAAGAACGCGACCGTGCACGCGGCGAGATACGCCGCGTACATCCAGCGCAACGCGCGTGCGTCGGCGACGCGCAAGGTCAGTGCAAGGCCGAGCAGGCAGAAGGTGAGGGCGGCGGCGTACTCCGCCACGGAGAACGGAAACCGGCCGTGGGCGGGGAACATCCGCTGCAGCAGCACTTCCACGCCGACGAGCGCGGCGACGGCCGCCGCGGGTGGCGCAAACGCGGCGGCCTCACGACGGCGTGCCAGCGCGATCCCGACGAGCACGATGACGAGGAGGATGAACGCCAGGGGGCTCGCGGCGAGGGCGCACAGCGCGAGCGCCGCGAACGGGAGCCGCCGGCCGAGCTGCAGCGCCCAGAGCCCGAGCAGCGCGAACGCACAGCCGAGCATGAAGGGGAACGCAGCCGAGACGACGAGCGCCGCCCACGCGACGGCGAACACCCGGATCGACCAGCGGCTGCGCGCGCCCCACTCGTGGCGAACGACGGCCGAGAACGCGGTGACCGTGAGCGCGACGGTCAGGACGGCGAGCAGCCTGATGCCCAGCAGCGTCGCCAGCGGGTAGTACAGGACGCTGTAGTTGATGAAGCTGTAGCGCCCGGCGTACCAGAAGTTGTTCCAGAGGACGAAGCCGTGCTCGGCCCAGAGCGTGCGCTGATAGGCGTGTGCGGCCAGGTCGGTTCCCTGCGGGCCTAGCCAGACGAGGACCGCGGCGAGTGCGGCGGCGACGAACGGCTCGGTGCGGAGCGGCCTGACTAGCATCTAACGCATGTTGCCCGTGTGGCCGAGCGAGTAGCGCCCAGGCTGCGGCCAGACGGCCACGCCGTGCGGGCTCGCGCCGACCGGGATGCGCGCGATCAGCCGCCCGCTCCGCGTGTCGATGGCGTACACCACGGCGTTGTAACGGCCCGACAGCCAGAGCACCCGCCCGTTCGGCGAGACATCGCCCATGTCCGGGCTTCCGCCGCCGGGGATCCGCCAGGTGCGGACGATCCGGCGTGTGCGGAACGACAGCAGCGAGACCGTCCCCGCGTTGCGGTTCGCGACGTAGAGGATGCGGCCGTTGCGGCTCACGACGAGGCCGTGCGCGCCGGCGCCGGTGTGGATCAGCCGGACGACCTTCAGCGTGTTCGGCACGATCTCCCAGATGCCGCCCGCCGCGAGGTCGGCGACGTAGAACACCTTCCCGTCCGGCGCCGAGCGCACGTCCTGCGGAACGGAGTACTGCCGCGGCAGATGCCGGACCGCCGTCACGCGCAGTCGGCGCAGGTCGAGCTTCAGGAGCTGCCCGGAGAACTCGCAGCTGACGACGGCGTACGAGCCGCTCGGCGAGAAGTCCATGTGGTTGACCCCCGCGCACGGCACCTGCACCTGCTTCACGAGCCTGAAGGTGTGCGGATTGCGGACGTCGAGCCTGTGCAGGCGCTCCGCGACGACGATCGCGTAGCGGCCGTTCGGCGTGAAGTAGAGGTTGTACGGATCATCGACCGGGAACGGCCGTCCCGGTCGGCCCGTCCGCGGGTCGATCGGCGTCAGCGAGTTGCCGACGTCGTTGTCCACGTAGAGCGTGCGGAGGTCGTAGGACGGCGTGACATGCTGAGGCAGCGTCCCGACGGGGAACGAGGAGATCACCCGGTAGGTGCGGGGGTCGATCACGTCGACGGAGTTGCCCTCGCTGTTGGGCACGTAGACCAGCGGCCGCGCCTGCTCGGCCGCCGGCTGCATCGCGCCGGGGCCGATGTGCGCATAGACGTCGACCGGCCGCGCTTTCCGCAGGTGCCGCTGGGGAGGTGGGGTCGCGGCGAGAGTCGACGTGGTGGTCGACTGGGTCTGCTCCGCGGCGTCGCCGCTGGCCTGGTGGCGCGCCCAGATGCCGAGGCCGGCGAGCGCAGCCAACGCAAGGACAATCGGATAGCGCCATCGCCGGGCCCTTCGCACCGGGGAGCCATGATGTCACCTCCGCCGGGCGCAGCGCGGATTCTTAACGTGAATCTCATCTGGCGCCGATACCTTGGGGACGTGCGCGTCTGGCGGTCCTCGGTGCTCGGCCTCGGTGTGCTCGCCGTGAGCTTCGCGGTGCTTGCCGCGACGCAGCTCGGGCGCGGCAGCGTCCAGCACGCACTCGGCGTGCTCCAGCAGGTTCGGCCGGGTTGGCTGCTGCTCGCCGGGCTCGGGTTCGGCGGCTCGCTGCTGTGCTCCGCGGCGGCGTGGGCCGCAGGACTGCGCGCCTGCGGCGGCAGCCCGGAGTACGTCGACGTCGCTTCCCGCTATGCCGTCGGCTCGCTCGTGAACTCGGCGACGCCGGCGCACGCAGGCGGCGCAGTGCGGCTCGCACTGCTTTCGCGGACGCTGCCGGGGCGCGATCCGGTGCTGCGTACCTGCGGTGTTGCGACGGCGATCGGGGCTGCCCACGCCGTCGGGCTCGGGTTGCTGATGTTCGTCGCGGCTGCCGTGGGTCGCCTGCCGTTGTGGCCGGCGCCGATTCTGATTGCCGCGGTCGCCGCGGCCGTTGCGTTGGGGATGCGCCTGAGCACGCGCGTTGCGGGCCGTGTCGCTGCCGTCCTCCAGGCGTTCCGCTCGCCGCGCCACGCGTTCGAGCTGTCGCGCTGGGTTGCGTACTCCTACGTGTTCCGCGTTGCGGCCGCCGTCGCAATCGTCGCGTCGCTCGGCCTCTCGAATCCCCTCATCGTCGCGCTCGTCCTCCTCGGCGCGCTCGCGCTGGCCGGGTTGTTGCCGCTGACGCCGGGGAACTTCGGCGCCGGCGCGGGGGCGGCGACCATCGCCCTGCACGGCGCGGGTGTCGGCGTCGCGGACGCGCTCGCGCTCGGCGTGACGTTCCAGGCGGTCGAGACGTGCGTTGCGCTCTTGCTCGGACTGGTGGGGTCGGCGTTGCTCGCGGCGCCCGGCACGCGTTTGCGGCGCTGGTCGTTCGCCACGGTCGCGGTCGCGGGGCTCGCGCTCGCGGCGACGGTCGGCGTGGTTTCCGTCAACCTGGTCTAGCTGCCCGTACATAAGCTCCGGCGATGGAGCTCTTGGAGCGCCCGCTCGAAGATCTGTGTGCCGAGGCCCGCGCGCTCCGAGCCGAGGGACACGGCCCGCTCGTCACGTTCTCGCCGAAGGTCTTCATCCCGCTGACCAAGCTCTGCCGCGACGTGTGCCACTACTGCACGTTCGCGCGGCCGCCGCGGCGCGGGGAGGGCGCGTACCTGAGCATCGCGGAGGTGCTCGAGATCGCCCGGGCCGGTGCGGCCGCCGGCTGCCGCGAAGCGCTGTTCACGCTCGGCGACAAGCCCGAGCTTCGCTACCGCGCCGCGCGCGAGGAGCTTGCGGCACTCGGGTGCGATACGACGCTCGACTACCTTCGGCGCGCGGCCGCAGCCGTGCTCGACGAAACCGGCCTGCTGCCACATCTGAACCCCGGCGTCCTCAGGCCGGCCGACGTGCGCTCGCTGCGACCGGTGAGCGCGTCGATGGGCGCGATGCTCGAGACGGCGTCCGACCGGTTGTCGGCGCGCGGCGGCCCGCACTTCGGCTCTCCGGACAAGGCGCCGGCGGCGCGCCTTGCGACGATCGCAGCCGCGGGGGAAGAGCGGGTGCCGTTCACGACCGGGATCTTGATCGGCATCGGCGAGACGCGTGGGGAGCGCATCGAGGCGCTGCTCGCCATCCGCGAGCTCGCCGGCCGCTACGGCCATGTCCAGGAGGTGATCGTCCAGAACTTCCGCGCCAAGCCGGGAACGCGGATGGCGTCGGCGCCCGAGCCGCCGCTCGAGGAGCTCCTATGGACGATCGCAATCGCGCGGATCGTGCTCGGCCCGAACGCGCACGTGCAGGCGCCGCCCAACCTGTCGTACGAGGACTACCCCCGGCTGCTCGACGCCGGGATCGACGACTGGGGTGGTATCTCGCCGGTGACGATCGACCACGTCAATCCCGAGGCGCCGTGGCCCGAGTTCGAGCGCCTGCGCGCGGCGACCGAGAGCCGCGGCCTGGAGCTTGCGCCGCGTCTGCCGGTCTATCCGGAATGGATCTCCGGCGCGTGGCTCGATCCGAACGTCATGCCGGCGGTGCTGCGGGCCTCGGACTCGCTCGGCCTCGCGCGCGAGGACCGGTGGTCGCCCGGGGAGGACGTCGGTGTCCCGTTCGTGCTGCGCGACGCACTGCCCGTCGACACGCGCGACGAGCTGGGGGAGGACGAGCTCGTCCGTCTGTTCCGGGCCCGCGGACGAGAGCGCGACCGCGTCTTCGCCGCTGCCGACGTGCTACGTCGCGAGGTCTGCGGCGACGAGGTGACGTACGTCGTCACGCGCAACATCCAGTACACGAACGTCTGCTACTTCCGCTGCGGCTTCTGCGCGTTCTCGAAGGGCAAGCTCGCGGCGAACCTGCGCGGCGCGCCGTATCTCGTCCCGCACGAGGAGATCGCACGCCGCTGCGAGGAGGCGTGGGAGCGCGGCGCGACGGAGGTGTGCCTGCAGGGAGGCATCCATCCCGCGTTCACCGGCGACTACTACCTCTCGGTCGTGCGTGCGATCAGGGACGCGGTGCCCGGCCTGCACGTGCACGCCTTCTCTGCGCTCGAGATCTGGCAGGGCGCTGCGACGCTCGGGCTGCCGCTCGACGAGTACCTCGAGGAGCTGCGCGACGCCGGCCTCGGCTCGCTGCCCGGAACCGCAGCAGAGATCCTCGACGACGAGGTACGGCGCGAGATCTGTCCGGACAAGGTGACGACGGAGCAATGGCTGCAGGTGCACGACACGGCGCATCGCGCCGGCCTGCGCTCGAACGTGACGATGATGTTCGGCCACGTCGAGTCGCCGCGCAGCTGGGCGCGTCACCTGCTGCGCGCACGCGAGCAGCAGGGGCGAAGCGGCGGTTTCACCGAGTTCGTGCCGCTCCCGTTCGTGCACATGGAGGCGCCGATGTGGCTGCGCGGACGTGCACGCTCGGGGCCGACGTTCGGCGAGACGCTGCTCGTGCACGCGGTCGCGCGGCTCGCCCTCCATCCGGTGATCACGAACGTCCAGGTGTCGTGGGTGAAGCTCGGACGCGACGGTGTCGCTGCGGCCCTGCGTGCCGGCGTCAACGACCTCGGCGGGACGCTGATGAACGAGTCGATCTCGCGCTCGGCCGGCGCGCAGCACGGGCAGGAGCTCGCACCGGATGCAATGGAGGCGCTGATCCGCTCGGCGGGTCGAACGCCGCGACAGCGAACGACGCTCTACGGCGACGTCACCGAGGAGCGACGCCTTGCGTCGTTTCGCGCGGAACCGCTCGCCGAGGCCTGGAACCCGCCGGTGAAGGATGCGCGGCTGGCTGCACCGCCACGGC
The DNA here is from genome assembly GCA_963833655.1 of uncultured Actinomycetes bacterium. Classification (GTDB taxonomy): domain Bacteria; phylum Actinomycetota; class Thermoleophilia; order Gaiellales; family Gaiellaceae; genus 3-1-20CM-4-69-9. The sequence goes on from CAWHYL010000004.1 coordinate 178,120, forward strand.
TCGTGCGTCCGGGTTTCGCGCTCAATCGAAGCTGAGCGACGAGACCGCGACCGCGAAGACCACGTAGGCCGCGCACGAAGAGCCCGGCCAGACCGAAGGCGAGCGCCGCGAGCGTCGTTCCGAGGCGGACGATCAGCGGCGGCCACCACAGGAATGTCGGGCCACCGATGACCGGGGAGAGCGCGAGCAGCAGAAATGTCAGCAGCGCCCAGGTGCCGAAACGGTCGGCGCGGATACCTGGGCCGGTGCCTCGCTCGAGCATTCGTTCAGCATCGACGGCACCGGCCGCCGCCGATAGGGCTAACCGCGAGTGGCCGGCTCGTAGCGCAGGAGATCGTCGACGGTCTCGCGGCGGCGAATCAGGGCGGCGTGCCCGTCGCCGACGAGCACCGCCGCGGGCCGCGGCACGCCGTTGTACGTCGACGCCATCGCGAGCGTGTAGGCGCCGGTGGTCGGCACCGCGAGCAGGTCGCCGCGCCGTGGGCCCGGCAGCTCGACGGCCTGGATGAGGATGTCGCCCGACTCGCAGTGCTTGCCGGCGATGCGGTAGCTGCCCGCCGCAGGCTCCGCGGCCCGGTTCGCGAGCAGCGCCTCGTAGCGCGCGTCGTACAGCTGCGGGCGCGGGTTGTCCGACATCCCGCCGTCGATCGCCACGGTCGGGCCCTTCACCGCGCCGACGGTGTACAGCGTCAGACCGGACTGCCCGATCAGCGACCGGCCCGGCTCGAGGATCAGGCGCACGGGCTCGGGCCAGCGTGCGCGCACCTGGCGGACGAGCTCGCCGGCGAACACCGGCACGTCCGGCACGTGCTCGTCGAGCGTGTGGCGCACGCCGAGCCCGCCGCCGAGGTTGAAGATGCGCGGCGTCCAGTCCGAGCACCGCCGTGCGACGTCCACGAGCCGCTCGACGGCGAGCATGCTCTCGTCTGCACGCGTCAGCTGCGAGCCGATGTGAACGTGCAGCCCGGCGACGTCGAGGCCCGCCTCGCGTGCCTCGCCGACCGCTCGCACGGCGTCGTCCGGCGCGAGCCCGAACTTCGACTCGGCATGGGCGGTGCGGATTGCATGATGCGTTTCCGCCTCGATCCCCGGCGTGAGGCGGATCAGCACGCTACGGACGCCCGCCGCCCGGGCGCGCCCGATCTCCTCCAATCCGTCGAGCACGACGAGTGCTCGCGCGTCGGCCGCCGCCCTCAGCTCCTCGTCCGCCTTGTTGTTGCCGTGGAAGACGAGCCGCTCCGCGGGGATCCCGGCGCGCCGTGCGAATGCGAGCTCGCCCGAGGTCGACACGTCGGCGCCGAGCCCTTCAGCGGCCAGCAGCTCGAGCAGGGCGACGTTCGGGAACGCCTTCGTCCCGTACACGACCAGAACGTCCGGGTCCACGTGCGCGTACGCGCGCGCACGCGTGAGAACGCTCTCCCGGCAGTAGACGAGCAGCGGCGTGCCGAACTCGGAGGCGAGGGCCGCGGCGCGGACGCCGCCGACGACGAGCTCGCCGTCCACGACGGCGGCCGTGTCGGGGAAGAGCTCTAGCAGCCGCTCGCTAGTCGTTCCACCAGCCCTGGATCATCTCGGCGTCGCCCGGCCCAGTATTGGGCGCGCCGACGACGATGAACTCGGCTCCGTCGTCGCCTGCCTCGAAGCCACGCACCGTGTCACGATGGACGCGGACGGCGTCCCACTGCTTGAGATCCCGCACCTCGTCCTCGAGCTTGATCCGGGCGCTGCCGTTGACGAGCACGTACACCTCTTCCTGGTTCTTGTGCTTGTGCGCGAACGGGACGCGGTAGCCGGGCTCGAGCCGCTGGTAGCTGATACCGGCGTGCTCCATCCCGAGCGGCACGCGCGCCATTCGGGCCTCGATGTGCGGCGACAGCCCGAAGTTGGGCGCCTGGTCGTCGACGTCTTCCTTGAGGTTGATGTGGGTGTAGTCGGCCATACGCCGATTCTGCACGGCGCTGATAGATTTCGTGGGGTGAAGGAGCTCCTTCTGTAGGAAAGGGGGCCACCGCGGCGAACGCCGCGCCAGCTCCCCACGGCCTCTCTCGCGAGAGGCTTTTTCGTTTCGAAGGACGGACATGGACACGTACGACGCGCAGGCAATCGAGACGAAGTGGCAGCAGGTCTGGGAGGACGAGAACGCCTTCCACACGCCGAACGCCGGTCTCGACGCCGGCGATGCGTACTACGTCCTCGAGATGCTTCCGTACCCGTCCGGGACCTTGCACGTCGGCCAGGTGCGCAACTACACGCAGGGCGACGTCCTCACCCACTTCCACCGCCGCAACGGCAAGCGCGTCATGCGGCCGATGGGGTTCGACTCCTTCGGGTTGAACGCCGAGAACGCCGCCATCCGCGACGGCGGGCATCCCCGGGACATCGTCCGCGACAACATCACGAAGATCCGCGCGCAGATGAAGCGCATGGGGTGGGCGATCGACTGGGAACGTGAGGTCGCCAGCCACGAGCCCGAGTACTACCGCTGGACACAATGGCTCTTCCTGCAGTTCCTGAAGGCCGGCCAGGCGGCGCGCAAGGAGGCGCCGGTCAAGTGGTGCCCGAAGGATCAGACCGTGCTCGCGAACGAGCAGGTGATCGACGGCCGCTGCGAGCGTTGCGGGACGGAGGTCGAGGCGAAGATGCTCGAGCAGTGGTTCTTCCGCTACACGACGTACGCGGACGAGCTGCTCGACGAGATGGCGCTGCTCGAGTCGTGGCCGGAGCGCGTGCTGGCGATGCAGCGGAACTGGATCGGCCGCTCCGACGGCGCTGAGCTCCTGTTCCGCGTCGAGGATCTCGACCTCGACATCCCCGTGTTCACGACGCGCGCGGACACGCTGTTCGGCGCGACGTTCTTCGTCCTCGCTCCCGAGCACCCGATCGTGGTGAAGCTGGCCGAGGGGACGGAGCACGAGGCTGACGTCGCCGACTACGTTCGGCGGACCGCGGCGCGCTCGTTCGCGGAGCGCGAGGAGAAGGAGAAGGATGGCGTCTTCACCGGCCGCTACGCGACGAACCCGGCGAACGGCGAGCGCATCCCGATCTGGGTCGCCGACTACGTGCTGATGGAGTACGGCTCCGGCGCGATCATGGCCGTGCCCGCGCACGACGAGCGCGACTTCGACTTCGCGACGAAGTACGACCTGCCGGTCCGGCAGGTGATCGCGCCCGCGGACGGCGGCGCGGTCGAGCTGCCGTACGTCGCCAAGAGCGACGAGGCCGATGTCGTCGACTCCGGCGAGTTCACCGGCCTGCCCGCGCCCGAGGGCGAGCAGCGGATCGTCGCGTGGCTCGGCGAGCATGGCCGCGGGCGGCCGGCGGTGAGCTACAGGCTGCGCGACTGGCTGCTCTCGCGCCAGCGCTACTGGGGCGCTCCCATCCCGGTCATCCATTGCGACGAGTGCGGGATCGTCCCCGTGCCGGAGGACGAGCTGCCGGTGCTGCTGCCGGACATCGAGGACTACGCGCCGAAGGGCAAGGCGCCGCTCGAGTCGGCGGAGGACTGGATCCGCGTCCCCTGCCCGCAATGCGGCAGGGAGGCCCGCCGCGAGGCGGACACCATGGACACTTTCGTCGACTCGTCCTGGTACTTCCTGCGCTACTGCGACCCGCACAACGACGACGTGTTCGCCGACCGCTCGGCGATCGACGAGTGGTGCCCGGTCGACCAGTACATCGGGGGCGTCGAGCACGCGGTCATGCACCTGCTCTACGCGCGCTACTTCATCAAGGTGATGAACGACCTCGGCCTCGTCGGGTTCCGCGAGCCGTTCTCGCGCCTCTTCAACCACGGCTGGGTCGACATGGGCGGCGCGAAGATGTCGAAGTCGAAGGGGAACGTCGTCAGCCCCGACATGATCGTCGAGACCGACGGCGCCGACGCGCTTCGCCTGTACATCCTCTTCATCGGGCCGGCGGACGCGCGCGTGGACTGGCAGGAGACGGGGCTCGAGGGGATGTCGCGCTTCCTGCGCCGCCTGTGGCGGGTCACGCTCGAGGTTGCGGATCAGCCCGCGGGCGAGGCGTCCGGCGAGCTCGCGCACAAGGCGAACAAGACGATCGAGAAGGTGACCGACGACATCGGGCGCCGCTTCGCCTACAACACGACGATCGCGGCCGTGATGGAGCTGGTGAACGACGTCGCGCGCGACCCCACCGCGCCGGGTGCGCGGATGGCCGTCGAGACGGCCGTGTCGCTGATCCAGCCCGCGGCGCCGCACATCGCCGAGGAACTGTGGGAGCGGCTGGGGCACGAGCGGCTCTGGGAGCAGCCGTGGCCGAAGGCCGATCCCGCGCTGTTGCAGCGCGAGACGTACGAGCTCGTCGTGCAGGTCAACGGGAAGGTGCGCGACCGGCTGCAGGTGCCCGCCGACCTGCCGGAAGAGGAGCTCGTCGCGCGCGCGAAGGAGTCGCCGAAGGTGCAGGCGCACCTGAACGGTGCCGAGATCCGGCAGACGATCGTCGTGCCGCGCAAGCTCGTCAATCTCGTCATCAACTAGACACAGACACCTGACACTTCTGCCGCCACGCTTGTCGTGTGGCAGAGCTCCTCCAGGATCGACGGCGCGCGCTCGTCGCTGCGGTCGTCGTCGTTGTCGCCCTCGCGTTGGCGGGTCGGGCTCTCTTGCGCCCCGGGCACGCGGCTATGCCGCCGCCGCTCCGTGTGCCCGTGCGAGCCGCTGCCCCGGCAGGCCCGAAGCAGGTCTACGTCGACGTCGTCGGGGCGGTGCGGCGACCTGGCCTGTACCGCGTCCGCTCGGGTGCGCGCGTCGCGGACGCCGTCGCGCATGCGGGCGGCCCGACGCGGAAGGCGGACCTGGAGCTCGTCAACTTGGCGGCGCTCGTCGCCGACGGCGAGCAGGTCGTCGTCCCGCAGCGCGGCGCCGCCGGCCCGCCGGCAGCCGCGGCGGCGCCCGGCTCGGCGCCTGCCGGGCCGGTGCACCTGAACAGCGCGACGCTCGAGCAGCTCGACGCGCTGCCGGGAGTCGGGCCGGTGACGGCGCAGAAGATCATCGACTACCGGACGCAGCACGGCGGCTTCGGCTCCGTCGACGACCTCGACGCAGTGCCGGGCATCGGCCCTGCCAGGCTCGCCGACCTGCGCCCGCTGGTGGCGCCGTGAGGCCACAGGTTCTCGTCGCCGGCCTCGTCGCGGGGCTTGCGCTGGCCGACGCGGTGCGCGTCGGGATCGCCGCGTGCCTGCTGCTCCTGGCCGGAACGGCCGCTCTCCTACCCCGCGCAGCGCTCTTGGCCGCGCTGCTCGTGCTGCTCGGCTGGTGGTGGGGAAGCGTGCGGCTGGCACAGCTCGATCACACGGTGCTCGCATCGCACATCGGCGAGGCGGCGCGCATCCGCGTCGTCGTCACCGGCCCGACGCGGCGCGGCCGCTTCGAGCTGCGCGCCCCTGGCGTGGTCACGCGCTTCGACCGGCGCCCGCTGCATGAGCCGGTGCTCCTCGAGCTCGCAAAAGGCCGAGCGCCGCCGCAGGGCGCGATCCTCGGCGCGCTCGCGCTGCTGAAGCAGCCGCGGGGACCGAGTCACGGCTTCGACGAGCGTACGTGGCTGCGCCGTCGCGGCGTCCACGTGGTCCTGCGCCTCGACGAGTGGCGCGTCGTCGGGCGCCGCGGCGGTCTGGGCGGTGTCACGGACGCGTTGCGGCGACGCCTGCGCAAGGCGAGCACACGCGGCCTTCGCGGCGAGCGCGCCGCTGTGATCGCGGGCGTCGTCCTCGGCGACGAGAACGGGCTCGGCGAGAGCCTGCGGCAGCGTTTTCGCGCGGCCGGTCTCTATCACCTCTTGGCCGTTTCGGGACAGAACGTCGCCCTCGTCGCCGGCAGCGTGCTCGTCGTCGCCTGGGTGTTGGGCGTCGCGCGACTCGTCGCTCATCTCGCCGCGCTCGCGGGGATCGCGGCATACGTCCTCGCCGTCGGCGCCCAGCCCTCCGTCGTGCGGGCAGGCATCGCCGGAGCGTTGTGCTCGGTCGCCTGGCTGACGGCGCGCACGGCCGACCGCTGGCATCTCCTCCTGGTCGCAGCCGCCGCATTGCTGGCCTGGAACCCGTACACGCTCTTCGACGCCGGCTTCCAGCTGTCGTTCGCCGCGGTCGTGGCGATCTTCGTGCTCGTCCCGCGCATCCACCGCGTGCTCGAGGGCTATCCGCTCGGCAAGGTTCGTGCCGGTGTCTCGGTGTCGGCGGCGTGCGGTGCCGCGACGGCGCCGATCCTGTGGCTCCAGTTCCACTCGCTCCAGCTCCTGGCGATCCCGGCGAACCTGCTTGCCGCGCCGGCTGTCGCGCCGCTCCTGACGCTGGCGCTCGCGGCGACCGCGGTCGCGCCGGTCTCCCCGAGCGCCGCGGCCGCGCTCGCATGGCTCAACGGCTGGTGCGCCGCGTACCTGGCGTCCGTCGCACGCGTCGTCGGCGGCCTGCCGTTCGCGCAGATCCAGTCGACGCGCGCGCTCCTCGGCCTGCTCGCGAGTGCGCTCCTCCTCGCGGCCTATGCTCTTCCTCGGTGGCGAACGAGCTCAAGCCCGTCTACCTGATCACCGGCGCCGATCGGCCGAAGATTCAGCGCGCGCTGCGACGGTTACGCGATCGGGTCGGCGAGGACGCAACCGAGCTGCTGAGCGCGCACGACACGGGCGGCGAGGACGCGGTGGCTGCGTGCAACTCGCTCGGGCTGCTCGGCGGCGGCGGCCGGCTCGTGATCGTCGAGGCGGTCGACCGCTGGAAGGCGGCCGACGCGAAGGCGATCGCGGCGTATGTCGCAAGCCCGGCGCCGGACACCGTGCTCGCGCTCGTCGCGGCGGAGCTGAAGAAGGACTCCGCGCTCGCCAAAGCGTGTGCGAAGGCGGGCGACGTGCTCGTCTACGACGTACCGAAGCGGCGCATGCCGGAGTGGGTGACAAAGCAGTTCGGCGACCGCGGCGTCAGCGTCGACGCGGACGCGGCCCGCCTGCTGATCGAGATCGTGGGCGAGGACCCGGAGGAGCTCGCGAGCGAGGTCGACAAGATCGCCACGTGGTCGGGCGGGGAGCCCGTGGGCACGGGGGAGATCGAGCTCCTCGCGGCGGGCTGCGCGGAGATCCCGGGGTATGAGCTCACCGACGCGTGGGGCCGCCGCGACCTGTTCGGCGCGCTGCTCGCCTGCCAGACACTGCTGGAGCGCTCGGGCGACCCGGTGCCGCGCACGGTCCCGATGCTGATCGGCATGCTCGTTGCCCATGTCGGTCGCGTCCGCGACTGCCAGACGTTCGCGGAACAGGGGCTCACGGCGCGGGAGGCCGCGTCACGTCTGAAGCGGCACCCGTTCTACGTCGAGAAGCTCTATGCGCAGGCGCGCAACTACGGCCCGGACGAGCTGCGCGACGCCGTCGTCCGCCTCGCCGAGCTCGACCACGCGGTGAAAGGCGGCTCGCGCCTCGCCGTGGACCTCGAGCTCGAGCGCGCGCTGATCGACATCACGCGACCGCGCCAGGTCGCAGCAGCCGTCTAGCTGCCGGAGCTGACGATCCGCGCGGCCTGAGCCTTACGGCGTGCGGCCGTGTTGCGGTGCAACGCACCACGCGCGGCTGCGCGGTCGAGCCAGCGCACGAGCTCGCGGTGCTCGGCGGCGACGCGGTCCTTGTCGCCGTCGGCGACCGCGGTTTCGAGCCGCCTGGCGAGCGTCTTCGCGGTCGAGCGGTAGTGCAAGTTCTCGAGCCGCTGCTTCGCAGCGGTGCGGACGCGCTTCTTCTGTTGTCGGATGTTCGGCATTCGCGTGAAAAGGCCCGCAGTTCGCGGGCGGCGGCATGGTACCAGAGGGTGCCCTCCCTATACTCGCGCGGGTGGACGAGCGCTCCGGCCGCCGGCTCGCGAGGTCGACGGCGATCTTCTCGCTCGCCACCGGGCTCTCCCGGATTCTCGGTCTCGTTCGCGAGGTCGTCGCCGCGTACTACTTCGGTGCGGCCGGCAAGATCAACGCGTTCACGGTCGCCTTCCAGGTACCGAACCTCTTCCGCGCGCTGGTCGCCGACTTCGCGCTCTCGGCCGCCTTCGTCCCGGTATTCACCGAGCTGCAGGAGAAAGGCGAGCGTCAGCGCGCCTGGCGCGTCGCGTCGAGCCTGTTCTGGCTGACGCTGCTCGGACTGAGCGCGCTCACCGCGATCTTCATCGTGATCGCGCCCTGGATCATCGACCTCTTCGGCAACCCGGGCGGCGACAAGCAGCTCGCGGTCGGCCTCTCGCGCGTGCTCTTCCCGATCGTGACGCTGCTCGGCGTCTCCGGGATCATCGTCGGGATCCTCAACAGCTACGAGCGCTTCACCGTCCCGGCGCTCAGTCCCGTCTTCTGGAACCTGGCGATCATCGTCGGGCTCGTGCTCGGCGTGCCGAACGCCCAGACGGTCGACACCAAGCTCTACATCTACGCGTTCTCGATCCTGATCGGGACGGTCATCCAGGTGCTGCTGCCGATCCCGTGGCTCCGCGGCCTCGACGGCCGGCTACGGGTGCTGATCGACTGGCGCGATCCCGCCGTTTGGCGGGTGTTCAAGCTGATGATCCCCGTCACGCTCGGGCTCGGGCTGATCAACTTCAACGCCGTCGTCGACTCGATCTTCGCCTCCCGGCTGATCGACCCGGAGCTCGCGCCGACCGCGATCGACAAGGCGTTCCGCCTCTACATGCTCCCGCAGGGGATCTTCTCGGTCGCGATCACGACGGTGCTGTTCCCGTCGCTGTCGCGAATGGCTGCGCGCGCCGACACGGCTGCCTTCCGCGATACGCTCGGGCTCGGGCTGCGGCAGATCGCGTTCCTCCTGATCCCCGCAGGCGTGATGAGCGCCGTCCTGGCCGAGCCGATCACCCGGATCGTCTATCAGCGCGGCCACTTCGAGCCGTCCCAGACGCCGGTCGTGGCCGCTGCTCTGGCCGCGTTCTCCGCGGGCCTCGTGTTCAACGGCGTGATGCTGCTCCTCAACCGCGGGTTCTTCAGCCTGCAGTCGAACTGGATTCCGACAGCGGTTGCGCTCGGCAACCTCGGCCTGAACGCGGTCTTCGACGCGATCTTCTACCGCTTCGGGACCTGGGGGATCCCGTTCGCGACGTCCCTCGTCAACATCGCCGGCAGCTCGATCCTGCTCTTGCTGATGCGCCGGCGCCTCGGCCGTCTCGGCATGTCGACGGTCCTGCACTCGGTCGTCCGCATCGTGATTGCGTCGGTCGCGCTCGCCGGGGTCGCGTTCGGGCTCTGGTACGCGATCGACCGCGAGCTCGGTCGCTCGTTCGGGGCGCAGCTGCTCGCGGTGTGCGCTGCGCTGATCGGCGGCACGGCGGTGTACCTGCTCGCGTGCAAGGCGCTCAAGGTTCGCGAGCTCGGGGCGTTGCTAGCTTTGCGACGCGGGCTACCGCACACCTGAGATGGCCCAAGACACTATTCGTAACTTCTCGATCATCGCCCACATCGACCACGGGAAGTCGACGCTGGCGGATCGCATCCTCGAGCTGACGCACGCAGTCTCGAGTCGCGAGATGCGCGAGCAGGTGCTCGACTCGATGGAGCTCGAGCGGGAGCGCGGCATCACGATCAAGGCGCAGGCCGTGCGGGTCGAGTGGAAGGGCCACCAGCTCAACCTGATCGACACGCCGGGCCACGTCGACTTCACCTACGAGGTCTCGCGCTCGCTGCAGGCGTGCGAGGGCGCGCTGCTCGTCGTCGACGCGGCGCAGGGCACGCAGGCGCAGACGCTGGCGAACGCGTATCTCGCGCTCGAGAACGACCTCGAGATCGTCCCCGTCGTCAACAAGATCGACTTGCCGCAGGCCGATCCGGACGGCGCCGCGGCGGAGATCGCGGACCTGATCGGCGACTCGCCGGACCACGTCCTCCGCATCTCGGCGAAGACGGGCCAGGGCGTGGAGGAGGTCCTCGATGCAGTCGTTCAACGCGTGCCGGCCCCCGCCGGCGACCCGGAGGCCCCGGCGCGGGCGCTCATCTTCGACTCGTCGTACGACCAGTACCGCGGCGTCGTCGCTTTCGTGCGCGTCGTGGACGGCAGCTTCTCCACCCGCGAGCCGCTGCGGGCGATGGCGCTCGGCACCCGCTTCGAGGCGGAGGAGCTCGGCTTCTTCGCACCGACGCGGAGCCCGTCGCGCACCCTCGAGGCGGGCGAGGTCGGCTACGTGATCACCGGCCTGAAGGATGTCTCGCGCCTGCGCGTCGGCGACACGCTCACGTCCGAGCAGCGACCGGCGGCGGAGCCGCTCCCGGGCTACAAGGACGTGAAGCCGATGGTCTTCGCCGGCCTGTTCCCGACGGATTCCGACGACTACCCGGAATTGCGCGACGCGCTCGAGAAGCTGAAGCTCAACGACGCGGCGCTCTTCTACGAGCCGGAGACGTCGCAAGCGCTCGGCTTCGGCTTCCGCTGCGGCTTCCTCGGGCTGCTGCACATGGAGATCGTGCGCGAGCGGCTCGAGCGCGAGTTCGACCTCGACCTGCTCGTGACCGCCCCGAACGTCGCGTACCGCGTGAAGCCGCCGAACAGCGACTGGGTCGAGGTGCACACACCGTCGGACATGCCGAACGAAGTAGAGGAGGTGGAGGAGCCCTACATCAAGTCGTCGATCATCGTTCCCAAGGAGTACGTCGGCGCCGTGATGGAGTTGAACAACGACCGCCGCGGGCGCTTCGACCACCTCGAGTACCTCTCCGAGGAACGCGTCCACTTGACGTACGAGCTGCCGCTCGCGGACATCGTGCTCGACTACTACGACCAGCTCAAGTCGCGCACGCGCGGCTACGCGAGCTTCGACTACGACGTGATCGGCTTCCGTCCGGGGAAGCTCGTGCGCGTGGACGTGCTCGTCGCCGGCGAGTCGGTCGACGCGCTGTCGCTGATCGTCGACCGCGACTCGGCGTACGACCGCGGCCGCGCGCTCGTCGAGCGGCTGCACAAAGAGATCCCGCGCCAGCAGTTCGACGTGCCGATCCAGGCGGCGATCGGGGCGCGCGTGATTGCGCGCGAGACGGTCAAGGCGCGCCGAAAGGACGTGCTCGCGAAGTGCTACGGCGGCGACATCACACGCAAGCGCAAGCTCCTCGAGCAGCAGAAGGCCGGGAAGAAGCGCATGAAGCAGGTCGGCATGGTCGAGGTGCCGCAGGAGGCGTTCCTCGCCGTGCTCAATCTGAACGGCGAGAAGAAGTGACGCGTCACCTTTACGTCCACCTGCCGTTCTGCGCCCATCGCTGCGGCTACTGCGACTTCGTGACCGTCGTCGGGCGGACGGCGCAGCACGGCACATACGTCGATGCGCTGCTGGCGGAGCTCGAGCTCGAGCGGCCGCTGCTGGCGCCCGAGCTCGAGACGGTGTTCCTCGGCGGCGGGACGCCGACGTTCACGGAGCCGGCCGCGCTGGAGCAGCTGCTGCGAGCATTGCCGGCGGCGGCCGAGGTCACGGTCGAGGCGAATCCTGAGACGGTGACGCAAGAGCTGGCGCGCACTCTGCGCCGTCTCGGTGTCAACCGTGTGTCGCTCGGCGCGCAGAGCTTTCGTCCACACCTCCTCGAGGTCCTGGAGCGCGTTGCCCAACCGGACACCGTCCGGCGCACCTTCTACGATCTCCGTGATGCCGGGTTTGACAACATCTCGCTCGATCTCATCTACGGGATCCCCGGCCAGAGCACCGCCGATCTGGAGGCCGATCTCGGCGATGCGCTCGACCTCGCGCCGGAGCATCTCTCCTGCTACGAGCTCGAGGCGAAGCCGGGGACGCGCTTCACCCACGCCCACGGAGAAGAGCTGGCCCGCCAGGCGGACGCGATGGAGTCGTACTTTGAGCTCGTCGTCGAGCGCCTGACGGCGGCCGGGTACCGCTGGTACGAGACCGCGAACTTCTGCGTGACGCCCGCCCGTGCAGACGGTCGCGACCTCCGTGCCCGCCACAACCTCGCCTACTGGCTCGGCCGCGACTACCTCGGCGTGGGGATCGGCGCGGTTTCGACAATCAAGGGCCGCCGCTGGCGGAACACGCCCCGGCTGCCGGGCTACGTCGCTGCGCTCCGCGCCGGCGGCCGCCCCGAGCGCCAGTTCGAGCCGCTCCCGCACGACGTCCGGCAGCGCGAGCGCGTCATGCTCGGTCTGCGTCTGGACGAGCCGCTGGCGATCGACGGTCTCGCCGACGTGCTCGACCGGGCGGCGCTCGACCGCTTGCAACGGCTCGAGCTCGTGCGGACGAGCGGCGACGCGCTGACGCTGACAACGCGCGGCCGGATGCTCGGCGGCGGCGTGACAGCGGACCTGCTGGCCTAAACTGGCTGCAAATGGCGCACGATCCCGTAGCGGGCCTGACCCCGCGGCAGCGCGACATCCTCGCGCGCGTTGTCGAGGAGTACATCGCCACGGGGCAACCGGTCGGCTCGCGCCACCTGGTCGAGCGCGCCGGGCTGCAGGTGTCACCGTCGACGGTCCGAAACGAGCTCGCCGAGCTCGAGGCGCGCGGCCTGCTCACGCATCCGCACACGTCGGCGGGCCGTGTCCCGACGGAGCTTGCGTACCGCCTGCACGCGAAGGAGCTGCTCGGCAGGCAGGAACAGCGCTCCGGGTCCTTCCCGCTCGATCTCTCGGAGCTGCGACGCGAGATCGACGCGGCGCTCGAGACGACGAGCGAGGTCCTCTCGCGGGCGACGCACATGTTGGCGCTCGTCTCTGCGCCGCCGCTCCAGGCCACCTCGGTCCGCCACGTGGAGGTCGTGCTCCTCAACCCGCGCACCGTCATGGCGGTCGTGATCACCTCGACCGGCGGCGTCGCCAAGCGCGTCGTCAGCTTCGAGGATCAGGTCGACGCGGGGCTCGCGAAGTGGGCGCGCGACTACCTGAACGAGCGGCTTGCGGGCCTGCGCCTGGGCACGAATGCGGTGCGGCGCGCCCTCGAGGAGCCGAGCCTTTCCGCCGGCGAGCGGCGCTTTTTGGCGGCGCTTCGGCCCGTCTTCACCGACGTGATGCAGTCGGAGCAGCGCCTCTACCTCGGCGGTGCGGCCGACCTGCTCCAAGACGCGCGTGAGGACGAGCTCGGCCTCTACCGCCACATCCTGATCACGCTCGAGCACCGCGCCGCGCTGCTCGAGCTCCTGGGCGAGGCGTTCGACCCGCCGCGGACGTGGGTGCGCGTCGGCGGCGAGCTCGACCACCCGGCGCTGCAGGAGGCCGCGCTCGTGGGCGCGACCTACGGCCTGACCAACCGCGCGCTCGGCGCCGTCGGCCTGCTCGGCCCGGTGCGAATGGACTACCAGAAGGCGATTCGCTCGGTGCGCGCCGCTGCGCAGGAGCTGTCCCGCTTCGTCGAAGACGTGTACGAGGACAACTGAGCACCGAGCGCGACTACTACGAGCTCCTCGGCGTTCCGCACGACGCCACCGCGGACGACATCAAGCGTGCGTTCCGGCGACTTGCGCGTGAGCTGCATCCGGATGTCTCCGACGCTCCCGATGCAGAGCAACGGTTTCGGGAGGTCGTGGAGGCGTACGAGGTGCTGTCGAACGGCGAGCGGCGCGAGCTCTACGACCGTTTCGGCCACGCCGGCCTGCGCGGCGGCGGGTTCCAGCCGAGCGCGTTCGACCTCGGCAGCCTCTCCGACCTCTTCTCTGCGTTCTTCGGTGACGACCTCTTCGGCGTCGGCGGCCGCACGGGCCGCGCGCGCGGCGCCGACATTGCGGCGCGCGTCGAGATCGGGCTCGCCGAGGTCGCGACGGGGACGAAGCGGGAGATCCCGTTCGGCGTCGCCGTTCCGTGCGACCGCTGCGACGGCAGCGGCGCCGAGCCCGACACGCAGGTCACGACGTGCGCGACGTGCGGTGGCAGCGGCCGCGTGCGCCAGGTCTCGCGCAGCGTCTTCGGGGAGTTCGTCAGAGCCGGGACCTGTCCGACGTGCAACGGCGCGGGCAAGCTGATCGAGCACCCCTGCGAGAAGTGCCAGGGCGCCGGCCGCGTGCTGGAGGAGCGCACGCTCGAGGTCGACGTTCCGGCGGGCATCCACGACGGGCAGCGCATCCGGCTGAGCGGCGAGGGCCACGCCGGCACCGCCGGCGCGCGCGCGGGCGACGTGTACGTCGAGGTGCACGTCCGGCCGGACGAGCGCTTCGTTCGCGAGGGCAACGACGTCTACACGACGGTCGATCTCACGATCACGCAGGCTGCGCTCGGTGCGACGATCACCGTGCCGACGCTCGACGGCGAGGACGAGCTGACGTTCGGCCCGGGAACGCAGCCGGGCGAGATCGTCGTCATGCGCGGCCGCGGGCTCCCGGTGCTGCAGGGCTTCGGCCGTGGCAGCCAGCGCGTGCTCGTCAACGTCACCGTGCCGCGCCGGCTGACGGAGGAGCAGCGCCAGCTGCTCGAGGAGTTCGAGCGGCTCGCCGGCGAGGAGACGTACGAGCCGAGCGAGGGGTTCTTCGAGAAGCTGAAGAGCGCGTTCCGCTGAGCGCGCTCCGCCGCGTCTCGGTCACGGTCTCCCCGGAGCGCGCCGAGGAGGCGCGTGCGCGCATGCTCGAGCTGTTCCCGGAAGGCTTCGAGGAGATCGCGAGCGACGGGAGCCTGCAGCTTGTCGCGTACACGGACTCCGGCGGCGAGGAACGGCTCTGGCACGTCTTCGGCGGCGCGCGCGGCGAGGACGTCGCTGCCGACTGGCGCGACCGCTGGAAGGCGTTCCACCAGCCTGTCCGAATCGGGCCGGTGTGGATCGGGCCGCCGTGGGACGAGCCGCCCGCGGACGCGACGGCCGTCGTGATCGCGCCCGGCCGTGCGTTCGGGACGGGGGCGCATCCGACCACCCAGCTCTGCGTCGAGCTCCTGCTCGAGACCCACCGCGGCAGCCTCGTCGACCTCGGGTGCGGCTCGGGCGTCCTCTCCGTCGTCGCCTCCAAGCTCGGCTTCGGCCCGGTGTTCGCCCGCGACCTCGACGAGCCGGCCGTCGCAGCGACTCGCGCGAACGCGCGTGCGAACGGCGTCGCGATCGACGTGGCCGTCGCCGACGTCCTGACGAACGAGCTACCGCTCACCGACGTCGCCGTCGCGAACATCACCCACCCGACGCTCGCGGCGGTTGCGCCGCGGCTGCGCTCGCCCGTTCTGATCGGCTCCGGCTACCTGCCGTACGAGGCAGCCTCGCTGGCCGGCTATCGTCACGTTCGCCGGCGCGAGCGCGACGGCTGGGCCGCCGACCTGTACGAAGCCGCGGAGTAGCATCCGGGGCCGATGTCCGGCTTCTCCATTCGCTTCCTCGGCTGCAAGGTCTCGCACACCGATGCCCACGAGATCCGCGAGGCGCTCCTCGCAGACGGCCACGTCGAGGGCGGCACCGACGTCGCGGTCGTCAACACCTGCTGTGTCACGCACGAGGCCGTGCGGAAGTCACGGCAGGCGGCATCGCGCGCGGCGCGGACGCATCGGCGCGTCTACGTCACCGGGTGCGGCGCGAACCTCGCCGGCGCGGCGTTTTCCGGCCTGCCGGACAACGTCACGGTCGTCGCGCGCCGCAGCGAGGAGTCGCCGGCGTTCGTCGCCGGCGCTGTCGGCGCGCTCGGCTGTGTGCAGGCGGATGCGCGCCTCGACCGCGTGCGCGCGTTCGTGAAGATCCAGGACGGCTGCAGCTTCTCGTGCAACTTCTGCGTCATCCCGCTCGTGCGCGGTGCGTCGCGCAGCCGGGCCGCCGCCGCAGTGTTGGCGGAAGCTCGCCGCCGGGTCGAGCAGGGCCATCGCGAGATCGTCCTCACCGGCATCAACCTCGGTTGCTACCGCGACCGCGGCGCCGGCTACAAGCTGCCGCGGCTCGTGCGCGAGGTCGGCGCGATCCCCGGCCTGGCACGGCTGCGTCTCTCGTCGATCGAGGTCAACCACGTGGACGCGGAGCTGGTCGACGCGCTCTGCGAGACGCCGACGGTCAGCCGCCACCTGCACGTGCCGCTCCAGTCCGGCGACGACGGCGTTCTGCGCGACATGGCACGGCGCTATTCGTCGGCGACGTTCCTGCGCCGCCTCGAGCCGCTCGCCGCCGATTTCAACCTGACGACCGATGCGATCGTCGGTTTTCCGACCGAGACCGAGCGAGCGTTCGACCGGACGCTGGCAGTCGTGCGAGAGGCTCGCATCACCAAGGTGCACGTCTTCCCGTACTCATCGCGTCCGGGGACGGCCACGGCGCAGCGCGACACCGTCCCGCCCGCCGTCAAGAAGGAGCGAAGCGCGCGCCTCCGTGCGGCCTCGGACGAGGCCTGCCTCGCCCGGTGGCGCGGCAAGGTCGGCGCAGACGACGTCGTGCTCGTCGACCGGCCTGGACGCGGCTACGGCGACGACTACTCGCCGTGGCTCGTCGACGCGCCCGTGGGCCAGTTCGTGCGCGTGCGCGGCGCCGCCGTCTCGGAGGAGGGGATCCTCGCTGCCTGACGACTGCCTCTTCTGCCAGCTCGTCCGCGACGGCGACCACGTGCGCAAGGCCGACGGCTTCGTCGCGGTGCACGACATCAACCCCCGGGCCGACAAGCACCTGCTCGTCATCCCCGAGCGGCACGTCCCGACGTTCCGCGAGATCTGCGAGTTCCCGCCCGACGAAGCGAAGCGGATGCTCGACTTCGTGCGCGACACCGCGCGCGACGCGGGGCTCGAGGACTACCGTGTCGTGGTCAACGTCGGCGAGGGCGGAGGGCAGACGATCTTCCATTTGCACTGGCACGTCCTGGGCGGCCGCTTGCACGGAGTCCCGGGATGAGCCTCATCGCGCGCATGGAGGACGACCTGAAGCAGGCGACGCTGGCGCGCGACGCCGACCGGCGCGACGCGCTGCGGCTGATCATCGCCAGTCTGCGCTCGGCCGAGAAGGAGCTGCAGCGTCCGCTCTCGGACGAGGAGGAGCTCCAGGTCCTCCAGCGCGAGCGGAAGCGGCGGGTCGAGGCGGCCGAGGCATTCCGCGGCGGCGGCCGCAACGAGCAGGCCGACGCCGAGGAGCGCGAGCTCTCGGTCCTCGAGGAGTTCATGCCGGAGCCGCTCGCCGAGGACGAGATCGAGGAGATCGTGGACGACGCGATCGCGGAAAACGGCGCCACCAGCATGCGTGACTTCGGCAGAGTGATGGCAGACGTGATGCCGCAGGTTTCAGGAAGAGCGGACGGCTCGGTCGTCAGCCAGCTGGTGAAGGAGAAGCTCGCCTGACGGAGCAGGTACTCGACGTTTCGAACGACGTCGCGGCGGAGCTCGCCTCGATCGGGGACGGCATCCTCGACGCGCTCCGCGACCGCCTCAAGATCAACATCCTCCTGCGCGGAAACCGGTTGACGATCGACGGAGACGACGGGCGCGTCGCGCAGGCGCGCGCGGTCGTCGACGAGCTGGTCGAGCTGGTGGAGACCGGGCAGGAGATCGGCCCCGCGACGGTCGACGCGGTCGTGCGCGCGCTCGACCAGGCAGAGAGCGTGCAGGACGTCTTCGGCGATGTCGTCTGGCGGCACCGCGGCAAGCAGATCACGCCGAAGACAGTGACGCAGAAGCGCTACGTCGAAGCGATCCGTAACTGCACCGTGACCTTCGGGATCGGCCCGGCCGGCACCGGCAAGACGTACCTCGCCATGGCGCTCGCCGTCGCGGCGCTGCAGGACCGGCAGGTCGCGCGCATCATCCTCACGCGTCCGGCGGTCGAGGCCGGCGAGCGCCTCGGCTTCCTCCCGGGCGACCTCCTCGCGAAGGTCGACCCGTACCTCCGTCCGCTCTTCGACGCGCTCTACGACATGCTCGACGCCGAGCGGCTGAACACGTACATGGAGCGCGGCACCGTCGAGGTCGCCCCGCTGGCGTACATGCGCGGCCGAACCCTCAATGACTCGTTCATCATCCTCGACGAGGCGCAGAACACGAGCCCGGAGCAGATGCAGATGTTCCTCACGCGTCTCGGGTTCGGCTCGAAGGTCGTCGTCACCGGCGACGTGACGCAGGTCGACCTCCCACGCGAGCAGGCGTCGGGGCTCATCCACGTGCAGGACATCCTCGGCTCGGTCGACGGGATCGCGTTCGTCCGCTTCGGCCACGAGGACGTCGTCCGGCACAAGCTCGTCCAGCGGATCGTGGAGGCGTACAAGCTGCACGCGGAGGAGACGGGCACAGCACGGCGGAAGTAGGGGCGATGGTCGACATCGAGGTCGCGAACCGTTCGGGCGCGGGCGCCGAGCTCGATACCGCCGCCGCGGCGGAGCTGATCCGCAGCGTCCTGCACGACGAAGGGATCGACGACGGCGAGCTCGGCTTGCAGCTGGTCGGGCCCGACGAGATCCGCGCGCTCAAGCGCGAGTACCTGGGCGTCGACGAGGAGACCGACGCGCTCGCGTTCCCGATCGACGGACGCGAGTTGTTGCCGGCCGGGGTCCCGCGCCAGCTCGGCGACGTCGTGCTCTGCCCGCAGGTGGTCGGCGACGCCTGGCGTGCCCCGCTCGTCCACGCGGTGCTGCACCTCCTCGGCTACGACCACGGCGCCGCGATGGAAGCCCGGGAGCGCGCACACGCGTGAAGACGCGGCCGTCGATCATCGAGAGCTTCAACTACGCGATCGAGGGCGTCATCCACGTGCTGCGCACGCAGCGCAACATGCGCATCCACTTCGCCCTCGCCGTCGCCGTGCTCGTGATCGCCGTCGCCGTCGGTGTCTCGCGCGTCGAGCTGATCGTGCTGCTGCTCTCGATCACCTTCGTCCTCGTCTCGGAGATGATCAACACCGCGATCGAAGGGACGATCGACGCGGCGACGACGTCGTTCGACCCGATGGCGAAGCTCGCGAAGGACATCGCCGCCGGCGCCGTGCTCATCTCCGCCGTCAATGCCGTCGCCGTCGGCTACCTCGTCTTCGCGGGCAAGGCGGCGGACAAGTCGGCGGACGTGCTCGACAAGCTCCGCGACGCCCCGGCGCAGGTCACGGTGATCGCGCTCGTCCTGACGGTGATCCTCGTGATCGCGACGAAGGCGTGGACAGGCCGGGGGACGCCGCTGCGAGGCGGGCTGCCGTCGGG
Source organism: uncultured Actinomycetes bacterium (assembly GCA_963833655.1). Lineage (GTDB taxonomy): Bacteria > Actinomycetota > Thermoleophilia > Gaiellales > Gaiellaceae > 3-1-20CM-4-69-9. The sequence continues at coordinate 197,139 of CAWHYL010000004.1, forward strand.
CCACGCGGCGGTCGCGTTCGCGGCCTGGGTCGCCGCCACGTACATCGTCGGCGACTCCCACCGCTTCGTCGTGAGCGCGCTGACGTTCATCATGGCGTTGCTGGTGGCGCAGACGCGTGTCGAATCCGGGATCCACTCCACCCTCGAGGTCGCCTCGGGGGCCGCGATCGGCGCGCTCGTGACCCTCTCCGTCTTCCAGCTCGTGCAATGAGCCGCGAGCTCTACGAACGGGCCGTCGCGATCTCGCAACGCGCGTACGCGCCGTACTCGAACTACCTCGTCGGCGCCGTCGTCCGAACGAACGACGGCGCGGTGTTCGAGGGCGTCAACGTCGAGAACGCGGCGTATCCACTCGGTGTGTGCGCGGAGAAGTCCGCGCTCGTGAAAGCGGTCAGCGAGGGCTACAAGCCCGGCGACATCGCCGCGATCGGGATCACCGCCTCGCCGTGCGGCGGCTGCCGGCAATGGCTGTACGAGTTCAAGATCCCCGAGATCACCTTCCTGAGCTCGCAGGACGAGCTCGTCACGTATTCGGCGGCCGAGCTGCTGCCGGACACGTGGGACCTCCCGGCTTGAAGTCGGGGTTCGTCGCGGTTGCCGGACGGCCGAACGTCGGGAAGTCGACGCTCGTCAACGCGATCTGCGGCCGCAAGGTCGCGATCGTCTCCGACAAGCCGCAGACGACGCGCAGGCGCGTCTTCGGCATCGCGAACGGGCCGGACTACCAGCTGGTCCTCGCCGACCTGCCAGGATTCCAACGGCCGCTCGATCCGCTGACGGAGCACATGCAGCGCACCGTCGACGCGGCGTTCGAGGACGTCGAGGGCGTGCTCCTGGTCCTCTCCGCGCGGGAGCGGATCGGCGCGGGCGACCGCTTCGTCGCACGGCGCGTGTTCGAGCTCGGGGTTCCCGTCGTGATCGCGCTGAACAAGGTCGACCGTCTCAAGGGCGGCCACGTCGCGACGCAGATGGAGACGGCGTCGAGGCTCGGCGACTTCCACGCACTCCATCCCGTGAGCGCGAAGACGGGCGACGGCGTGCCGGCGCTGCGCGACGAGCTCGTGTCGCTGCTTCCGGACGGGCCGCTGTACTACCCGCACGAGCAGCGCAGCGACCTCCCGCTCGAGGTGCAGGTCGCCGAGCTCGTGCGCGAGCAGGCGCTGCGGCTGACGAAGGACGAGGTGCCGCACGCGATCACCGTCGAGGTGGACGAGCTGGGCGAGAAGGTCGTGCACGCGGACGTGCTCGTCGAGACGGAGTCGCAGAAGCAGATCCTCATCGGCAAGGGGGGAACGAAGATCCGCGACATCGGCAAGAACGCCCGGCCGGAGATCGAAGCGCTCGTGGGCCACTCCGTCTTCCTCGAGCTCCAGGTGAAGGTGCGGCCCCGCTGGCGCCGCGACGAGGCGCTCCTCGAGCGCCTCGGCATCTAGTAGATATTCGATCCTCTAGGATCGGGCGGAGGCAGGACTCACAAAGGGGAGAGGAGGGCGCTTTGAGAGGTGCTATTGCCCTGTTTGCGGCGTTGCTGTCGCTCACGGTCGGTGCGGGCTCGGCGGCCGCGACGACCATCAGCACGCCCGTGAACGTCACCCGCGACGACACGTCGCAGAACGAGACGCCGCTCGCGGTCAACCCGGCGAACCCGAACATGCTGGTTTCCGGAGCGAACGACTGGGAGTTCAACGACGGCTGCGGCCAGTACGTCAGCATCGACGGGGGACAGTCGTGGACCGGCGCGCTGCCGGAGGGCTACGTCCCGGGAGTGACCAGGTTCACGAACAATCCGGACGTGCCAGGCACGGGCGCGTTCGACGCGGGCGGCGACCCCGTCGTCGCCTTCGGTCCCGACGGCAGGAACGCCTACTTCGTCTGCCAGGCATTCAACTTCTCGTCGAACGCGATCCGGCTGCTCCTGAATCGCGGCACCGTCACGCCGAGCGGCATCACGTGGCAGACCAGTGGGCTGACGACCGTCTCTGCGTGGAACGGCGGCGGCAAGACTCGCGGCGGGAACGGACAGTTCCCCGATCACGAGTCGATTCACGTCGATCCGGTCAGCGGCCGCATCTACGTGACGTGGGCGCAGTTCGACGGGCTCAAGGGAACGCACTCGCCGGTGCTGGTCGCAACGTCGACCGACGGCGGGCGCACGTTCTCGGCGCCGGTGAAGGCGAGCGTCGGGAACATCCGCAACAACCAGGACCAGCGGATCGTCACGGCGCCGAACGGCGACGCGTACCTGACGTTCGACAACGGCGTGCAGGGCGGGAAGGGCACGGTCCTGTACGTCTCGAAATCGACCGACGGCGGCGCGACGTGGTCGAGCCCGATCCAGTTCGCGTCGCTCGTCGACCCGGTCTGCGTCTTCCCGCCCGGCTGCTTCAACATCTCGGGCGGCGGGTTCCGGGCCGGCGGCACGTATCCCGCGCCCGCCTTCGACCCGGTGCGCAACCGCCTCGTCGTCGCGTATGCCGACATCGCCGGTCTCTTCGGCCAGATGTACGTGACCTGGGCTTCGGCCGGCGACCTGACGCACTGGACGGCGCCGCAGGCGATCGCGCCGGCGCCGGCCGACCAGTTCATGGGCGAGCTCGGCATCGCACCAAACGGCCGGTACGACGTCTCGTTCTACGACCGCGAGTGGTCCGCGAACCAGCTCGTCGACCTGACGTACGCGACGACCTCGAACGGTGGCTCGACGTGGTCGCGGTTCCGAGTGACGCCGACGAGCTTCGATCCCTCCCAATGGGGCGTCCCGAGCTCGACGGCGCCGTTCCGCCCGTTCATCGGCGACTACAACGGCATCGTGTCGACGAACGCGTTCGCCGGGATGGCGTTCACGTACGTGGCGCCGCCGCAGCCCTTCAACCTCGAGGTGTTCTTCGCGAAGGCGACGCCGTAGGGAGTGCCGGGGGTCTGACCCTCTGGGTCAGGCCCCTTCCTTCTGCGGCGCCAACAGCAACCCCAGCAACACGCCGGCCGCAAACAGCTGCGCCCAGTCCGGCAGCCCGCCCGAGCGATGCCAGCCGCGGATCCGGTGGCTCGGGAAGAGCTTGCGCCCACCCGGACGCGGCAGGGTGACGATGTGCTCGATGTCCGGCGCCGACCCGCCGACGGCGCCGAGCACTGTCGCGTCGAACGGGCCGCGCCTCGCGGCCAGGGCGGCAAGGGCGGCTACGCCGGACACAAGCTCGAAGCGCTCGTCATGGATGTCCTCGTGCGGCACTCGGTCGCCCAAGAAGTGCGTCAGCGCGCCCAGCAGGAGCGCCGAGCGCCGCGACGGCGCGAGCGCGCCCACGGCCGCTCCGGACGCGACGTGCAGCGAAACGATCACCTCCGCGGAGCGTAGTACCGCGCCAGCCAGCGCGACAGGCCGTCGAGGCCCGGGAACAGCACGCGTTCCGTGATGTTGGCCTGGTCGAGCTTGTCCCGGATCTCGGCCTTGAGCTCGCTCGGAAGCACGAGCTTGCGGCCGAGATCCGGATGCCGTGCGACCCACTCGTCGAGGGAGCTGTCGGGCTGCGACATCAGCGAGAACAGCGCGTACTGGTTGACGATCCGGTCGTCGAACGACGGCGGCTCGACGAAGACGACGAAGTCGGCGCCGAGGTCGGCGAGCTCGTCGAAGCCGGCGGCACATGCAGTCAGCAGCTCGGTCGTGAAGACGTTGCCGCCCCTCCGCTCGAGCTGCTCACGGAGCTTCTTCGGCGCGAGCTCGTGCGCGCGCACGTGGTCGATCATCCACACGGCTCCGTCCTGACCCTCGTCGCGGCGGGCAGTCGCGAAGTGCAGCGCGACGTACGGCGAGAACGTCCAGTCGAGCAGCCGTGTCGGCAGTCCGTGGTGCTGCGCGAGCGCGAGCCAGTTCCAGGTCGAGTCCTCCGGCACTGCGTCGCGGGCCGCGTACTTGCGGAAGTGACGCACGAGCGGCCGTCGATCGCCGCCGGGTCGCCGCCGAGCCGCACGAGGCTCGTCGACAGGTCGTCGGCAGCGCGCGTCCGGCCGCGGAACGCGAAGTTCGCGCGGTGCAGCGCGAGGTCCTCGTTCCACGAGTCGGCGAAGAGCAGTTCGTTGAGCTCGCTCCAGTCCACGAACGCCCATTTCCGCGGAGAGGCGGGAGCTACACTCACCTCGTGGCTCAGGCGCCCGTTCTGCCACGCGGTTTCGAGCTTCCGCTCGAGCCGCGGCTGCCGCGAATCGGCTCCGTCGACGCGGTGGCGCTCGAGGAGCGGGCTGCGTCGCTCGCCAAGCGTTCGATCAAGCGCGAGGCGAAGGTCTTCGCGCTCGACCTCGCGGTGCGGATGATGGATCTGACGACCCTGGAAGGGCAGGACACGCCAGGCAAGGTCGCGGCGCTCGCGTCGAAGGCGATCCGGCCCGACCCGAGCGACGCGACCGTCCCGTCGGTCGCGGCTGTCTGTGTCTACCCGAACCTCGTGCCGGCGGCGGTGCAGCGCGTCGAAGGATCGAGCGTCAAGGTCGCGTCGGTCGCGACCGCGTTCCCGTCGGGGCAGTCGCCGCTCGAGGCGAAGCTCGACGAGGTGCGCTGGGTCGTCGACCACGGCGCGGACGAGGTCGACATGGTCATCGACCGTGGCGCGTTTCTCTCCGGCCGCTACGCCAAGGTCTACGACGAGATCGTCCAGGTGAAGGAAGCGTGCGGCGACGTGCACCTGAAAGTGATCCTCGAAGTCGCGGAGCTCGGCACGTACGACAACGTGCGCCGTGCATCGCTCCTCGCGATGGCGGCCGGCGCCGACTTCATCAAGACGTCGACGGGAAAGTTGCCCGGCGCGGCGACGCTGCCGGTCACGCTCTGCATGCTCGAGGCGATCCGCGACGTGCACGAGGAGACGGGGCGCATGGTCGGGATGAAGCCCGCCGGCGGTATCCGCCAGGCGAAGGGGGCCGTCCAGTACCTCGTCCAGCTGCACGAGACGCTCGGCCCGGACTGGCTGACACCGGACCTCTACCGCCTCGGTGCGTCGTCGCTCCTGAACGACGTGCTGATGCAGTTGCGGAAGGAGAAGACCGGCACGTACCAAAGCCCGGACTACTTCACCGTTGACTGAGCTCGAACGAAAGCACGACCGCGCGCCGGTCCCGTCCGACTGGACGTACGCGCCCGCACCGGAGGCGCGCGACATCGTCACGCTGCAGGAGCGCTACGGGCACTTCGTCGGCGGCGAGTGGCTCGAGCCGCAGGAGACCTACACGACGATCTCGCCCGCGGACGAGGAGCCGCTCGCGGAGGTCGGGCAGGCGACGCCTGAGGAGGTTCGGGCCGCAGTCGCAGCAGCACGCAGCGCGTTCGAGAACGGCTGGTCAGAGATCGCGCCGTCCGAGCGCGCGAAATACCTGTTCCGCATCGCCCGCATCCTGCAGGAGCGCTCGCGCGAATTCGCGGTGCTGGAATCGTTGAACGGCGGCAAGCCGATCAAGGAGTCGCGGGACGTCGACCTGCCGCTCGCAGCGGCACACTTCTTCTACTACGCCGGCTGGGCCGACAAGCTCGAGTACGCCTTCCCGAACCAGCAGCCACGGCCGGTCGGCGTCGCCGGCCAGATCATCCCGTGGAACTTCCCGCTGTTGATGCTCGCGTGGAAGATCGCGCCCGCTCTCGCCGCCGGCAACACGGTGGTGCTGAAGCCGGCGGAGACGACGCCGCTCTCGGCGCTGCTCTTCTGCGACGTCCTGCGCCAGGCGGAGCTGCCGCCGGGCGTCGTGAACATCGTCACGGGCGACGGCCGCGCCGGCGCGGAGATCGTCAAGTCCGACGGCGTCGACAAGGTCGCGTTCACCGGCTCGACAGAGGTCGGCAAGGCGATCCAGCGCGAGCTCGCCGGCACGGGGAAAAAGCTCACGCTCGAACTCGGCGGCAAGGCGGCGAACATCATCTTCGACGACGCCGCGCTCGACCAGGCCGTTGAGGGGATCGTCAACGGCATCTACTTCAACCAGGGGCACGTCTGCTGCGCAGGCTCGCGGCTGCTCGTGCAGGAGTCGATCTACGAGCCGGTCGTCGAGAAGCTCAAGCGGCGGCTCACGACGCTGCGCGTCGGCGATCCTCTCGACAAGAACACCGACGTCGGTGCGATCAACTCGCGGCAGCAGCTCGAGAAGATCCAGGCGCTCGTCGCGTCGGGCGCGGAGGAGGGCGCCGAGATCTACCAGCCGCCGTGCCGCCTCCCGGAGAAGGGCTACTGGTTCGCGCCGACCGTCTTCACGAACGTGGCTCAGAGCTACCGCATCGCGCAGGAGGAGATCTTCGGCCCCGTCCTGTCGATCCTGACGTTCCGCACGCCGGACGAGGCCGTCGAGAAGGCGAACAACACCCCGTACGGCCTCAGCGCCGGTGTCTGGACCGAAAAGGGCTCACGCATTCTCTGGATGGCCGAGCGCCTCCGCGCCGGCGTCGTGTGGGCGAACACCTACAACCGCTTCGACCCGGGCTCGCCGTTCGGCGGCTACAAGGAATCGGGCTTCGGGCGCGAGGGCGGCCGCCACGGGCTCGAGCCGTACCTGCAGCTGACGTGAGCAGGCTTCCGGTCAAGAAGACGTACAAGCTGTTCATCGGCGGCGCGTTTCCGCGCTCCGAGTCGGGCCGCACCTACGAAGCCGAGGGACAGAACGTCTCGCGCGCGTCGCGCAAGGACGTACGGGACGCGGTGCGCGCGGCCCGTGGGGCGCTGCCGAAGTGGGCGGGGATGACGGCGTACAACAGGGGCCAGGTGCTGTACCGCGTCGCCGAGATGATCGAGGCGCGGACGGCGGAGTTCGCCGAGCTGTCGAGCGGCCGCGACGAGGTGGAGCGGGCCGTCGATCGCATCGTCTGGTATGCGGGGTGGGCGGACAAGATCGCGCAGGTGGTCGGCTCGTCGAACCCGGTCGCGGGCCCGTACTTCAACTTCACGGTGCCGGAGCCGACCGGTGTCGTCGCCGTGCTGGCACCGGACGAGCCGCCGCTGCTCGGCCTCGTCTCGCGTGTCCTGCCGGCGCTCACGGGTGGCAACGTCGTCGTCGCTGTCGCGGCCGAGGCTCACCCGCTCGCCGCGATCGAGCTCGCCGAGGCCCTCGCGACCTCGGACGTCCCCGGCGGCGCCGTCAATTTGCTGACGGGCCGTCGCGCGGAGCTTGCCCCGTGGCTCGCGTCGCACATGGACGTCAACGCGCTCGACGTCACGGGTGGCGACGGGCTCTCGGCGGACCTGGAGCGGGCCGCCGCCGACAACGTCAAGCGTGTCGTCCACGGTGACGCTGACGCGCAGAGCCCGTGGGAGATTGCCTCCTTCCTCGAGCTCAAGACCGTGTGGCATCCGGTCGGCCAGTAAATTCTTGAGCCTGTGAGGTTCAGCCAGGCGATCTCGGAGGGCGACGGGATCTCGCTCATCGTCGACGTCGCGGACGTCGACGCCGCACGCGCTGCGGCAGCGGAGGGGGCGGAAGGCCTGATCGTTCGCAGCGGGCTGGGCGCGCCGGTCGACCTCCCGGTTCTGTGGCGCGGGTCGCCGTACGCGGCGGATGCCGCGACGGCGGGAGCCGATGCGTGGGTCGCCTCGCTCGATGACGCAGAGAACGCCGGCGACGACCACGAGCTCGACCGTGTGATCGAGGTGCGCAGCGCCGAAGAGCTCGAGCGGGCGCTCGACCGCCTCGACCCGGAGATCTTCCTCTTCGCCGTCGGCGACGACGCGGACGCCGACGCGCTCGGGCGCGCGCTCGAGCTCCTCGCAGACCTTCCCGCCGGGAAGCTGGCGATCGCGGACGTGCCGGTATCCAGTCGTGACCAGGTGGACGAGCTCGAGCGGGCTGGAGTCGATGCGGTCATCGTCGGAGCGCGAAACGTCGCCGGTCTCGCCGGCGACGCCGTCCCCGAAGTCTGACCCGCGCCGCTGGGGCGGCCCGGGGACCGCTCTCGTCGCGATCCTCGTCGGCGCCGCGGCGCTGCGGATCGTCGGGCTCGAGTACGGGCTGCCGTTCGGGAACCTGCTCAACCCGGACGAGCAGTCGATCGTCCCGCGGGCGTGGAAGCTCGTGCACGGCGGGGGCGGCGACCCGCACTGGTTCGACTACCCGACGCTCCTCATGTACGTCGATGCGCCGTTCCAGGCGTGGCAGGACCATCCGTCCTTCCTGACGGCGCGCATCGTCCAGGTCGTCCTCGCGCTCGGCTCGATCGCGGCCGCGTGGTGGCTCGGCCGCCGCTCGTACGGCACCGGTGTCGTCGCCGCCGCCGTCGTCGCCGTCTCGACGATCGCGGTGGCGTACTCGCGACCGGCCGTGACCGACGTCCCGCTGATGCTCGGGGTCGGCGTCGCGCTCGCGCTGATGGTCTCGGCGCGGATCGAGCTCGCGGGCGTCGCCGTCGGGCTCGCGACCGGCTTCAAGTACCCAGGGGTCTTCCTGCTCGTACCGCTCGTGGTGGCGGGTTGGAAGGAGTGGAAGCGGCTCGCGGTGGGGGCGGCGCTCGCGGTCGTGGCGTTCCTCGCGTCGAGCCCGTTCGTCCTGGTGCACCGGCAGCGGGCCTGGCACGAGGCGCGGCACGTGCAGCAGCTCGCCCGCAACGGCTGGCTCGGCTTCGAGCACGACCACGTGGCGCCCGTCGCGTTCACGGTGCGCCTCTGGGACGCGCTTGGCCCGGTCCTGATCATCTGCCTCCTCGGTCTCGTCGTCGCGTTCGTGCGCCGCACGCGTGTCGATCTGATCCTCGGGCTCTTCGTCGTCGTGTACTTCCTCGACCTGATGACGCTGCGCGCGCACTTCGGCCGCTACGTGCTGCCGCTCGTGCCGCCGCTCGGGGCGCTGGCCGGACGGTTTCGCGCGCTCGCGCCCGTGACGCTTCTGCTGCTCGTCGTGCCCCTGACGTGGTCGGTCCGTGACACGAAGAAGCTCACACGCACGGACACGCGCGTTGTCGCACACCGGTGGGTGGTCGCGCACATTCCGCCGCGCACCCATGTCGCGGCGGACCCGTCGACCCCGCCGTTCTCGACGCTCGACGTCCTTCATCTGCAGCTGCCCGGGCCGAAGCGAGCGTTCGACCCGAACCGCAACCTCTCGCGCCTCCGCAGCGAGGGCGTCAGGTACGTGATCGTGACCGGGTCCGTGACCGACCGCGTGCTCGCCGCCCGTTCGAGCTACCCGCGGGAGTCGGCCTTCTACGACGCGCTGCGGTCGCGGACGCGACTCGTCTACCACCTCGACGCGGGCGACGGCCGCGGCGGGCCCTGGGTCTCGATTTACCGGCTTTAATGGAGCGGTGAAACGGCTCGGCATCCTGGCGCTGGCAGCGTTCGCGCTTGCCGGCTGCGGCGCGAACGGCTCCGTGAACGCGTCGGCGAAGCTGCGCTGCCCCGCAAAGGCGCTCGCGGGCTGGCAGCGGCTAGCCAACCGGATCCATGCGCCGGTCTTCTGTCCGGCGTGGATCCCGGATCCGCTCGACGGCGTCATCGGGAGCCAGTGGAACAACATCAACGAGGTCAGCCGCGACCGCAGCTACCTGGAGAGCTGGGTCTGGCAGGAAACCGGCCCGGGCGCCGCCGGCGGTGAGAAGCACGTGAACCTGCGCGGCTATCCCGGACGTACACGCATACCGAAATGCGTGGACGCCGACTCGAAGAAGCGCACGCTGATCCCGTGCTTCAGCGATCCGGGCGGAACCGTCCGCGGCGGCGGCTTGAAGGCGACGGTCTTCAACGTCAACCAGGACGCCGATCAGTGGCACGTCCTCTACGCCTGGCGCTACGGCGGCGGGCTCTACACGGTGAGCGAACACGTCGCGCCGCCCTTCGGCTACCGCAAGGTTCGCCAGAATCTCGATCGCATGCTGCGGAACCTGATCGTCGTCCGGCCCGTCCGACAGTAGCGTGCAGCTGACCCGCAGACAGATGCTCGCTGGCGCTGCGGCGGGCGCGCTCGCGGCGGGCGGAATCTACGAGCTCGTCGACCAGCTCGGGGGCGACACGCCGAAGCGTGCGGCGCCGCTCGACCGGCCGGACGAACAGCACTTGCTCGACTCGGTCTCGGTCGTCCTCGACAACAACGTCGAGGTCGTCGTGCCGCCGCGCCACCACCAGCTCGTCACAGCGAACATCCGGGCGGACGACCTGCGCGGGGCGCAGGGGGAGCTCTCGAACGCCCTCGACGAGCTCGACCGGCGTTACGACCAGACGCCGGCAGGGCTCGGTGTCACGCTCGCCTACGGGCTGCCGTACTTCGAGCGACGCGTGCCGGAAGCGTGGCGGGTGCACGCTCCCCACGACGTCCGCGCCCGCAAGGCGGCCCTGCTGCCGGCGCGCCGCTTCCCGAGCGATCCGCCGGACACGGTGCTCGAGCACAACGACGTTGCCGTTCTCCTGCGCAGCGATACGCAGCAGCACATCGCCGACGCGGCACAGGAGCTCTTCACGAAGCTCTCCGTCTTCGACGTCACGAGCATTCGCCGCGGCTTCGTCGGCGGCGGGCTGCCGAAGAAGATGTCGATGGTGGCAGGCGTACCCGGAGCCGACCTCGTGCCCGAGAACGCGCAGCTCTTCCTCGGGTTCACCTCGACGCAAAAGGACGCCCTCGGGCCGGGGGTGATCGCGAACCACGAGACGCTCGGGCTCGTCGACCTCGGGCCGAAGCACTACTTCCGCCAGGGAACGCACGTCCATGTCTCGCATCTGTTCGAGGATCTCGAGGCCTGGTACCTGAACTTCGACTTCGACGAGCGTGCGGCGACGGCCTTCCGCCCGGGCCGGCCCGTACGTGACGGCACGCTGACGGTGCCGCAGCCGGTGCGCCGCGCCGCGTCCTCTCGCAGCGTCGAGCGCGACTTCCGGCGTCAGGGCCGCATCGGGCACAGCTCGTCGATCCAGGCGTCGTCTCGGCTGCAGCACGACCACGTCGGCGAGAACGGCACCGTCTATCCGAAGGGCACCGCGATCCCGCAGCGCGCGGACTTCAACACGCTCGACAACCCGTTCGCCTGGAGCGCGCACGCAGACGCGGACGCGATGCAGGCGGGCCCGCGGGCCGGCCTGCACTTCGTCGTCTTCAACCCGTCGAGCGACGACTTCGACCGGAACCGGCTCGCGATGGACGGCGTCCTGCCCGACGGGACGAAGCTCCCGCTGACCGCCCGCGCCCGGCAGCAGGGCTTCAACTCGATCCTCCGGACGACCCACCGGCAGAACTTCCTCGTGCCGCCGCGCCGGCACCGCTCGTTCCCTCTTGCCGAGCTCTGAGGGTCTAGTCGCGGTCTAGTTCCGCTTGCGCGCTCGCGTGGGCGTTGCGATCATCCCGCGCCTTGGCGCTCGTCGCGCGCATCGTCCTCGCGGCCATCCTCGTCGTTGCGGCCGTCCTCAAGCTCCGGGCGTTCTCCGAGAGCGCGTCCGCGCTCGAGACGTACGGCGTCCCGCCTCCCGTCCGGCGGCCGGCGACCGCAGCCGTCGTCGGGCTCGAGCTCGCCGTTGCGGGGGCGCTCGTCGCCGGCGTCCGCGCGGCCGCGTACGCCGGCGCCGTGCTGCTCCTCGTGTTCGCCGTCATCACATGCCTTGCGCTGCTGCGCGGGAAGCGCGGCGCGCCGTGCGGATGCTTCGGCGCGCGCTCCAGAATCGGTTGGCCCGCCGTGCTGCGCGACCTCGGGCTCGCCGCTGCGTTCCTTGCGATCCCGTTGCTGCCCGACGGGGCGCCGAGCAAGGTGGGGTGGCTCGCGCTTGCGCTCGTCCTTGCGTTTGTGTGCATCGCGGCGCTCGCAGCAGCCGTGCTCGCGTTGGCGCGCGAAGTGGGCCTACTGCGTCTTCGGCTCGCGCCGGAGCTCGCGCTCGACGTCGCCGGCGAAGGGCCGCCGCTCGGTTCGCAGGTCGAGCTCGGCCGCCCGCGCGGCGCGCGGCTGACCCTCGCCGTGTTCTCCTCGGAGGGATGTCGGCTGTGCCGAGCTCTGCAGCCTTCGCTGTCGGCGTTCGGCAAGGATCCGGCGATCTCGCTCCTCGTCTTCGACGAGGTGCGCGACGCCGACATCTGGCACCGTCTCAACGTCCCCGGCAGCCCGTATGCCGTCGTCGTCGACGAGATCGGGGAAGTGCGCGCGAAAGGGACGTTCAACACCCACGGCCAGCTCGAGGCGATCGTTGCCGCGGCTGCCTGACGCCGGTGTCATCGGCGAGGGCCTGGCGCTGTCGACATCGCGCCGCGGGTTCCTTGCGAAGACGTCGCGTCTGCTCGCGCTCATCGCCGGCGGCGGCGCCGTCGCCGCCCTGGTGAAGCCGGGCGACGCCGATGCGTTCCACTTCTGCGGCCACATCTACACCACCGACTCGTGCCCGCATCCAACGGGACTGCCGCGCATCGACGCGCACGGCTTCCCGCTTCGCGCCGCCGACGGGCACCCGGTCGACGACCTGGGTCGGCCGGTCAACGCCGCGGGACAGCCGCTCGACGCGCGTGGTGCGCTCCTGCGCGACCCCGCCGGGCTCCCGGTGCCGCCGGCGCCGCGCAGCCGCGTCTGCCAGGACGTCGTCGCGGAGCGGCTCGCGTCGACGACCCACATCGACGGCGCCTGGTATCGCTGTTGCGGCGGGCATGTGCGCAAGCTCGTCGATTGCTGCGCGCGCACGGTCCGCCGGATCAACGGCGACGCGGCGCTCACCGGCTACTGCTACGCGGGCAGGCGGGTGTACTGCGTCATGTACTACGACACGAAGATTCCGTGCTGACGAACGCGCTCGTCGCGGCCGCATTCGTCGCCGGCGTCGCCGGAACGTGGTCGCCGTGCGGCCTCTCGATGATCGAGACGATCAGCGGGCCGCGCCGGCATGTCGGCTTCTGCTCTCTGCTGTTCGCCGTCGGCGCGGTGGTGGGCGGGACCGCGACGTTCGGCCTCCTCGCCGTGCTGGGGAGCCTCGTCGGCGCCCATGGGCTCGTGCTCGTGGCGGTGCTGGGCGTCGCGGCGGCGATCGCGGACGTACGCGGACGGCCGATCGTCCCGCAGATCCGCCGGCAGGTGCCCGAGCACTGGCGCCGCGTCCTGCCGCTCCCGGTCGCGACGTTGCTGTACGGCATCCTGCTCGGCCTCGGCTTCACGACCTTCGTGTATGCGGTCGCCCTCTGGGCGCTCGCCGCCATTTCTTTCCTCGTGGCGGCCCCGCAGACCGGCGCGCTCATGGGGCTCGCGTTCGGCGTCGGCCGGGCGCTCCCGATCTGCCTGCTGGCGCCGGTGGCGCATCGCCGCGCCGCTCGCAGCCTCGTCGACGCGATGGCGCAGCGTCCGGTCGTACTGTCGGTCGTGCGCCGCTTGGCTGCCGCGTGCCTGGTGATCGTCGCGGCGTCGGCGCTCGTCGGCGACGCCGAGGGCGCGACAGCGCTCGGAGCGGGCACGGACCCGAGCGCGTCCGGCACCACCGTCGTCTGGACGTCGCCGGCCGGCGGCGTTGCGCGCGACGAAGGGACCGCCGAGACGAGGACCGTTCCGGCGCATGCCGTCGTCGGCGGAGCGTTGATCGCGTGGCGTGATGGGGACACCGTCCACGTTGCCCAGCTGGCCGACCTGTCGCCCGTGCTCGACGTCACCGTCCCCGGCGTCACGGCCGTCGCGGTCTCGGACACGTGGCTTGTCACCCGCGCGCGCAATGAGCTCGACGCGCGCAGCATCGCGGATCCGGGAACCCACGTGCGCGTCGCGAGAACGAGGTCTGCGGCGCAGCTCGGCCGCCCCTCGCTCGACGGCGAGGTCGCGGTGTACCACGTCGCGACGCCCCGTCTCAGCACGATCGTCGCTTTCGACCTCGCGACGGCGACGCGACGCACGGTGCGAACGTCGAGGACGGATCTCCTCACGAACCCGTCGCTCCTGGGCGGAGAGCTGCTCTACGACCGGCAGACGAGCAGCGCGCAGCTCGTCGAGCTCGGGCCGCTCGGCAACGGCGCACGCGATCGCGCCGTCTACCGGCTGGCGGCGCCGTCGGTGCACGACGCGGGCCACGAGCACGGGTACAGCCGTCACACGCGAAACGTCCCGCCGCGTACGGCAAAGTGGCGGCTGTGGACGACGGCACTGTCGGGCACGCAGGCGTACGTCACGCTGCTCCCCCGGACCGGGGCGGCCGGCGCCGGGCGGCTGCTCTCGCTACCGCGCTGATCGCCGCCGTCCCGGCGTCTGCACCTGGGCACGGCGAGCTGCTCGGGCGCTCGGCGCAGGGCCGGCCGATCGTCGCGTACGAGGTCGGCGATCCGGCCGGCGTGCCCGTCCTCGTCGTCGGCTGCATCCACGGTGACGAGCCCGCGGGGATTGCCGTGGCGCGGTATCTCCTTAGCAACCCGCCCGCCGGGCTCGACCTCTGGATCGTGCCGGTGCTGAATCCGGACGGCCGCGCCCATGGCACGCGGGGGAACGCGCACGGCGTCGACCTGAACCGCAATTTTCCATATCGCTGGCGCCGCCTGAGCGGTGTCTACTACTCGGGCCGGCGCCCGCTCTCCGAAGTGGAGGCGCGGATCGCGCGTGCGCTGATCCTGCGGGTGCATCCCGCCCTCTCCGTGTGGTTCCACCAGCACCTCGATCTCGTCTGGGCTTCCGGTGGCAACCTGCGCGTCGAGCACCGCTTCGCGCAGGTGTCCGGGCTCCCGTACCACCGGCTGCCGCCGCTCGCGGGGAGCGCCATCGACTGGCAGAACCACGCGCTCCCGGGAACGACCGCGTTCGCCGCAGAGCTTCCGGCGGGCCCGGCCGCGCGGGCCGCCGTCGTGCGTTATGCGCGTGCGGTCGCCGCAGCGGCGAGCGTCACGCGAAGAACGCCTTAGCGACGGCGAACCACTCTTCCGGCACCGTCTTCAGCTCGGCCGTCGCGTCCTTGAGCGGCACGTCGACGATGCGGTCGCCGTCGAGTGCCGCCATCCGCCCGAACTTGTGCTGCTCGACGAGGTCGGCGGCCTTCAGCCCGTAGCGCGTGGCCAGCACGCGGTCCCGCGCCGTCGGCGTGCCGCCGCGCTGCACGTGCCCGAGAACCGTGACGCGCGACTCGTAGCCGGTGCGTTGCTCGATCTCGTGCGCGACGGCCGCCCCGACACCGCGCTCGCTCAGGCGGACGTGCCCGAACTCGTCGACGTCGCTCGCGTCTGCCGCGCCCTCGAGCTCGTAGCCCTCCGAGACGACGACGATCGAGAAGTCCTTGCCGCGCTCGTGGCGCCGGCGGATGTCGTCGCACGCCTCTTCGATCGAAATCGGGTGTTCCGGAATGAGGATCACATCTGCGCCCCCAGCGATGCCGCTCATGACGGCGATCCAGCCGGTGTGCCGTCCCATCACCTCGACGACCATGACGCGGTTGTGCGACTCGGCCGTCGTGTGCAGGCGGTCGATCGCCTCGGTCGCGATCGAGACGGCTGTGTCGAAGCCGAAGGTGTAGTCGGTCGCGGAGAGGTCGTTGTCGATCGTCTTCGGGACACCGACGACCGGGAAGTCGTGCTCCTCGTAGAGCCGCGCCGCGACGCCGAGCGTGTCCTCGCCGCCGATCGCGACGAGCGCGTCGAGATCAGCGGCGCGGAAGTTGTCCAGGACGTTGCCGACGCCGCCTTCGAGCTTGAACGGGTTCGTGCGCGTCGTGCCGATGATCGTCCCGCCGCGCGGCAGCAGCCCGGAGATCTCCCGTGGGCCGAGCGGCTCGAACAGCCCTTCGACGAGCCCTTTCCAGCCCTCGCGGACACCCACGACGTCGCCGCCGCGCGTCATCACGCGACGCCCGGCGGCACGGATGACGGCGTTCAGGCCGGGGCAGTCGCCGCCGCCCGTGAGGATGCCGATGCGCATGGTGCGATGCTACGGCTTCGGCGGAAGCGAGCGCGCGAAGCCGACGCCACGCTCGACCCACGCGGCGAGCTGCTTCGTCGTTCGCACGGCGTCCGCGTCGACACGGAGCCAGCCTGCCATCGACCGGCCGCCCATCTCCATCAGCGCGACCCCAGGTTTCTTCGTCAGGGCCTCCGACTCGTCAGGATCGACGCGAACCAGCAGTCCGCCCTGCCCGCTCGCGGAGACCGACATGTTCCCGTCGATCAGGAACGCCAGCCCGCCGAACATCTTCTTCTCGCTCACGCCGCGCTGCCCGGAAACGAGCTCTCGGATGCGTCCGGCCAGCTCCTCGTCGTAGGCCACCGCGGAACCATTGCAAACGGCTGGGGTCAGACCCCCTTAGCGGTCAGACCCGCTCGAGGCCAGACCCCCTCAAGGCCGGAGCGGAAGCGGAGCTTCCGCGGAGGCGAGCTGATGCGGCGCGAGCACGCGAAGCCTCCTCGTGTCGCACGGAACGGAACAAACTCCCCACCACCCTCAGAGCGCGCGGGCTCCGCCCGCGCTTTTCAGCGCGAAGCGCCGCTTCCATTTCCGAGCGAAGGCGTCGGCCTTCGCTCGGGCCCAATGCCGAAGGTGGGACTCGAACCCACACGCCCGTGAAGGCACCGGATTTTGAGTCCGGCGCGTCTACCAGTTCCGCCACTTCGGCGCGCGCTCACTTTAGCCGCGGTTGGGATTTGCATTAATCGGTGGAATGCCCCGATACTTGCGCCCTCGCGGCGCGGACCCGACCCTCCCGTGCGGCGTGGCCCGGTATGCCCGATCGAGGAGGAAGAGTGACGAGAAAGCCATTGCTGACAGCGCTGATCGGCCTCACCGCCGTGCTTGCGCTCGTCGCCGCAGGCTGTGGCGGTGGAGGCAGCAGCAGCAGCTCCGGGAACGCGACAGCCCTGCCGGCGTCCTCGTGTTCCGACATCTACTACCAGGGCTCTGGCAAGCCCGACTACATCATCGCCTCCGACCTGCCGCTCCAGGGCTCAGGCCGCGCCCAGACGGTGCAGATGACGGAAGCGATCAAGTTCATCCTCAAGCAGCACAACTTCAAGGCCGGCAAGTACAACATCGGTTACCAGTCGTGCGACGACGCGACGGCGCAGGAAGGCGCGTGGGCGTCCGAGAAGTGCTCGGCGAACGCGCAGGCGTATGCGCAGAACAAGAGCGTCATCGGTGTCGTCGGGACGTTCAACTCGGGTTGCGCCGAAATCGTCATCCCGGTGCTCAACCGCGCACCGGACGGGCCGGTCGGCATGATCAGCCCGGCCAACACGTACGTCGGCCTGACGCACAGCGGTCCCGGAACGGCGGCCGGTGAGCCCCAGAAGTACTACCCGAGCGGCAAGCGGAACTACATCCGCATCGTGGCGGCCGACGACTACCAGGGCGCGGCCGACGCTCTGAACACCCAGCAGCTGGGACTGAAGAACATCTACATCCTCAATGACAAGCAGGCCTACGGCCTCGGCGTCGCGACGGACTACAAGAACGCGCTGACGAAGCTCGGGATCAAGGTCGCCGGCTTCTCGGCGTGGAACTCGAAGGCGTCGTCGTACACGGGGCTCGCGACGCAGATCAAGCAGACCGGCGCTGATGCGGTGTTCGTCGGCGGCCTCATCTGCGAGAACGGCGGGAAGCTGGTCAAGGACCTGAACTCCGTCCTCGGCAGCAAGGTCACGCTGATGGGGCCGGACGGATTCACGCCGATCTCGGCGGTCGTGAGCGGGGCTGGGAACGCCTCCGAGGGGATGTACATCAGCGTCGCCGGCGAGCCGAACGAGAAGCTCGGCCCGACCGGGCAGAAGTTCGTCAAGGACTTCGGCGCGACGCAGTCCGGCGGCAACGTCGATCCGTACTCCTCCTACGCGGCGCAGTCGGCCGTGGTGCTGCTGACGGCGATCGAGAAGAGCGACGGGACGCGGGCCGACGTGGCGGCGAAGCTGCTCGACACGAAGGTGACGGACGGCATCCTCGGCTCGTTCCAGATCAACTCGAACGGCGACACGAACTCGAACCCGGTCACGATCTACCAGATCAAGAACGGCAAGCAGACGACGTACAAGACGATCACGCCGCCGGCTGACTTGGTGAAGTCGTCCTGACAACAGAAGGCGGAGGGGGAGGGGAACCTCCTCCTCCGCCCGCTTCCTGTGGCCACCGTCGCGAGCACCCAGCAGAGCTCCTGGATCGGCCGGGTCAGGGCCGCCGGCCTCGGGCCTGCCATCGCGACGACGCTCGTCGTTCTCCTGCTGCTGTGGCTGAGCGTCAACCTCGCCAAGACGCCGTCTGACTTCGCGAGCGTCGCGCTCGAGGGCCTCACGCTCGGCCTCGTCTACGGCCTGATCGCGCTCGGCTATTCACTGGTTTACGGGATCCTCGAGCTGATCAACTTCGCGCACGGGGACGTCTTCATGCTCGGGAGCTGGGTCTCGTTCTCATTCGCGGCGAACCGCCTCGGGCTCGGCGCCGACAGCTCCGGCCTCGCGGTCATCGGCGGGCTGCTCCTGACGTTGCTCGTTGCAATGGCGTTCTGCGGGATTCTCAACGTGACGATCGAGCGGCTCGCGTACCGGCCGCTACGGAACGCGCCGCGGCTGGCGCCGCTGATCACGGCGATCGGAATGTCGTTCATCCTCCAGAACGTCGGCCTCTACCTGCTGGGGCCGGCTCCCGTCTCGGTTCCGAACATCCTGCCGACCGGGGCCGTGTTCACGATCGGCGGCAACGAGTACCGCTGGTCGAGCCTGATCGTCGCGATGACGACGATCCCGATCCTCTTCCTGCTGATCTGGCTCGTGCAGCGCACACGGCAGGGGAAGGCAATGCGCGCCACGGCGCAGGACCAGGAGGCCGCAGCGATGATGGGGATCAACGTCAACCGCACGATCTCCTTCACGTTCCTGATCGCCGGGACGCTGGCCGGCGTCGCGGGCCTGCTGTACGCGCTCTACTCGACGAACATCCGCTACGACCAAGGCTTCCAGCTCGGCCTGATCGCGTTCACGGCGGCCGTGCTCGGCGGCATCGGGAACCTGCCGGGCGCCGTCCTCGGCGCGATCCTCATCGGGCTGATCCAGCAGTTCAACGAGGGCCTGTCGTGGCACGCGCCGAGCTCCCAGTGGACGCAGTCGATCGTGTTCGCGATCCTCATCCTCATCCTTGTGTTCAGGCCCGAGGGTCTGCTCGGCGAAAGGACGCCCGAAGGTGGCTGAGCAGCTCCCGGACTATCGCCCTCCCTGGTACCACCGCTGGGCGGGGCTGGCTGGCGAGCCGCGCCGGCGGTGGCAGGCGATGGACGACAGGCAGCGGGGCCAGGCGAATCTCGTCCTGAAGGTGCTCCTCGTGATCGTGGTCGCGGCCATCTCCTGGCCGCTCGCGTTGCTCGTTCTCGCGCTCTTCGGCGCCAACTGGGCCGACCGGTACATCCCCGAGAAGTACGCGTGGGCGCGTCGCGCGCTGATCCCGGCGCTCATCGCGATCGTCGCGATCACGTATCCGTTCTACAACGGCAGCCTCCACGACATGCGCCTCTTCGGTGCGTACCCCGACGTAAACACCGCCGTGATCATGGGCGTGTACGTGATCATGGCGATCGGCCTGAACATCGTGGTCGGGTACGCCGGGTTGCTCGACCTGGGCTACGTCGCCTTCTACGCGATGGGCGCGTACACCTGCGCGTGGTTCGCGTCGGTGCAGTTCGCGCATCGCAACGTGCACTTCGGCGCGACCGGTGTCTCCTCGACCACGCCGGGATTCCACATCAACATCTGGCTGCTACTGCTGATCGCCGGGATCGTGACCGCTTTCATCGGCATCGCCATCGGCCTGCCGACGCTACGCCTACGCGGCGACTATCTGGCGATCGTGACGCTCGGGTTCGGCGAGATCCTGCCGCAGGTCGCCAACAACGGCGACAGCCTGGGCGGCTTCAACCTCACGAACGGTCCGAACGGCATCACGCCGATCGACGCGCCCGGGCTCTTCGGCACGAGCTTCCAGACAGGCTCGGGAACGTTCTTCACCGGGCCGCGCCTCTACTTCTGGCTCGTCCTGGTGCTCGTGGCGATCACCGTCTTCTGCAGCCTGCGGCTGCGCGACTCGCGGCTCGGGCGGGCCTGGATCGCGATCCGCGAGGACGAGACTGCCGCCGCCGCGATGGGCGTGCCGCTGATGCGCACGAAGACCTGGGCATACGCGACGGGCGCGTTCTTCGGCGGCGTCGCAGGCGCGTACTTCGCGTCGTTCAAGAGCTCGACGTTCCCCAACGACTTCAGTTTCAACATCTCGGCGTTCATCCTCTCGATGGTCATCCTCGGCGGGATGGGCAACGTCTGGGGTGTGATGTTCGGCGCGGCGTTCCTCGCCTACCTGAACCAGGAGGGCCTCGCGAACATCGGTCACTCGTTGAACCAGACGTTCGGCACCCACCTCGACGTGCCGCTCTACCAGTTCGGGATCTACGGTGCGATCATCGTGCTCGTCATGCTGATCCGGCCGGAGGGACTGATCCCAAGTGCGAGACGGCGCGCCGAGTTCCACGAAGGCGTGCACGACACGCCGCTCTACGACCTCGAGCATGAGTAGCCGCAACGGGAATCTCGTCGTCGCCGAGCACCTGCGCAAGGAGTTCGGGGGCCTCGTCGCGACGGACGACGTCGACTTCACGATTCCGCGCGGCACGGTCGTCTCGCTGATCGGCCCGAACGGCGCCGGCAAGACGACGTTCTTCAACATGCTCACGGGCGTCTACAAGCCGACCGCCGGGCGGATCGTCTTGGACGGCGAGGACGTCACGGGCATGCCGCCGCACTCCATCACGGAGCGCGGCATCGGGCGCACGTTCCAGAACATCCGGCTCTTCCAGAACATGACCGCGCTCGAGAACGTCCTCGTGGGCATGCACTCGCGCCTGAGAGGCGGGATCCTCCGCTCGATCCTGCGAACGCCGAAGATCCGGCGGGAGGAGAAGGAGGCGCGCGAGCGTGGGCGTGAGCTGCTGCGCTACTGCGGTCTCCGCAACAAGGACGACGAGATCTCGCGCAACCTCTCCTACGGCGACCAGCGCCGGCTCGAGGTCGCGCGCGCGCTCGCGACGGAGCCGAAGCTGCTGCTGCTCGACGAGCCGACGGCGGGGATGAACCCGCAGGAGACGTCGGAGTTCACCGCCTTCGTGCAGGAGCTGCGCACGAAGCGCGGCCTGACCGTCCTGATGATCGAGCACGACATGCGGGTCGTCATGAACATCTCCGACCGGGTGACGGTTCTCGACTACGGCGCGAAGATCGCCGAGGGCTCGCCGGAGGACGTGCAGAAGGATCCGCGGGTGATCGAGGCCTACCTCGGCAAGCAGGCGCTCGCGGGGCAGTAGGAGACGTGAACGCCCAGGCGCAGACCGTCCTCGAGCTCGAAGACGTCCACACCTACTACGGGTCGATCCAGGCGCTGAAGGGCATCTCGCTGACCGTCGACCAGGGCGAGATCGTGACGCTGATCGGGGCGAACGGCGCGGGCAAGTCGACGACGCTGCGGTCGATCAACGGCCTCAACAATCCGCGCCGCGGCCGGATCCGTTTCCAGGGCCGCGACATCACACACGCGTCGGCGCACGACGTCGTCGAACAAGGGATCGCGCAGTCGCCGGAGGGACGCCGGCTGTTCCCGCGCATGAGCGTGCTCGAGAACCTGGAGATGGGGACCTTCCAGCGCGCCGACCGCGCTGACCGCAAGGCGGTGCAGGGTGACCTCGACCGCGTCTACGAGCTGTTTCCGCGGCTCGCCGAGCGAAAGCAGCAGAAGGCGGGCACGCTGTCCGGCGGCGAGCAGCAGATGGTGGCGATCGGGCGCGCGCTGATGGCGAGACCGAAGCTGCTGCTGCTCGACGAGCCGTCGATGGGGCTCGCGCCGATCTTCGTCGAGCGGATCTTCGAGATCATCCGCGAGATCAATTCCCAGGGGACGCCGATCTTGCTCGTCGAGCAGAACGCCCTGATGGCGCTCGACGTCGCGAATCGGGGGTACGTCTTGGAGACGGGGAAGATCGCCCTCGCCGACCAGGCGCAGGCGCTGAAGCAGAACGAGCAGGTCCAGCGCACGTATCTCGGCGCGTAAGCCGGCGGGCTCGACCCGGCAGAGTTTGATCAGGCCCCGTCGGAGCCAGACCCCGTCACGCGGAGCGGGAAGTACGGCGGTGACAGCAGGAACGCGACGCGGGGCGGGCGGTCGGACCAGCCGCGCACCATCGTCAGCGCCGCGCCGAGGCCGTGCGTCGGGACGAAGCCGAGCTGACGCGCTGCAGCATGGTCGCGGCAGCCCGCGATGATGACGTTGCCGAGGCGGCCGATCGCGGGGCGGCAGCCGTCCCAGTCGGCGAACGGAAGCAGCGGATGGCAGGTGCGGCCGTCCCGGTATGCCTGCAGGGCGCGCGAATCGGTCACGGCGCTCCGTTCGGCATCGGCGAGCGCCGACGCGTCCGGGCGCCCGGCGCCCCTGGTCGCCGCGAAGAACGCGCGGTAGGGCTGCTGCGTCGGGTGGCTGAAGTGCCGGTGGAAGCGGTGCAGGAGCACCGCCGTTCCGCCCTCGGCGAGCGGGAACGAGTCGCGCCACAGCCGTAATGCGAGCCCCAGCCCGAGGTACGCGCCGAGCAGCGGGTTCGGGCGCTCACGCGGCAGGTACGGGGTCGTGCGCGGAATACCGATGCAGATCGCGTCGAGCTCGCCGTCGAGCGCGACGCCGCGCAGCTCGACGCCGCGCAGCAGCGCTTCCGTATGCGCGACCGACGGCGGCCCGGCATAAGCATTCGCCACCGTTCGCTCGAGCGGCAGCGAGCGGAGGACGTACGCGCGCAGCCCGCCCGGTAGCGCGCGGAACAGGTAGCGAAAAGGCGAGCGAGCGATCCGCTCGAGGGCCTGCGTTTCGTACGGGTAGCCGCCGAGCATCCCGCCGAGCCGGGGATGGTTGAGGACGAGCGAGGCGCCGATGACCGGTACGCGCCGCATCAGCGCGCGCTCGAGCTCCAGGCCGAGCCGCCACCCCTGCGACGCCGACGTCTCGAGCAGCGAGTACGCCCCGGCGCCGCGGAGGACTTCGCGACCGGAGGCGCCGAGGAGGGCGGCGGGGCCGCCGTGCAGCACCGTCTCGGCGGCGGTGACGACGACGACGAGATCCGTCTGCACGAGGGCCGGATGCACACGCAGCGGAACCGAGCCGGCCGTGCCGAGCTCCACGAGGTCGTCGCCCTCGACGTCGTGCACCTCGACGTGGCCGTGGAAACGGCGCGCGAACTCGGGTGATACGAGCGTCTCGAGCTGGTTGTGGCCGGCGCGCCGCGCGAGGCCGCCGGCGACGAGCAGCGTCTGATAGCCGGTGGGGACGCCCAGCCGCTCGAGCTCCGCAACGGCCGCCGCGATCGCCGCCTGGCGCGGGTCGCGCTCGCTTCCCGGCAGCGGCAGTGACGGCGGCTCGACGACGATCGTCGCGCGAGTGCCCCGCGACACCAGTGCCTCCAGCGGCTCGCCCGCGAGCGGAAAGCGCAGCGCGTCGCGGACGGCCGCGCCGACGTCAGCGACGGCGTTCGCAGGCGGGGGCGGACGCAGCACGAGCGCGTCGTCCTCGGCCGTTACGACCACGAGCCGCGACCCGGACAGCATCGGCACCCGCATCACGGGACGTGCCTGTACAACCGGACGAACGTCGGTCGGAACCCGCGTGCGCGGAAGAAGCGGTCGGCGAGCAGGTTCACGACGCGCCAGTCGATCGTGACGGCGGCGAAGCCGTGCTCGGCCGCCCACCCGAGCGCCTCCGCGACGAGCGCGCTGCCCGCCCCGGTTCCGCGCAGCTCCGGCACCGTGACGACGAGCGCCAGGTCGATGCTGTTCGGCGGGATCCTGAGGTCGCCCGGCTCGCGCCGGTAGAGCAGCGCGTGGCCGACGACCCGCGCGTCCCGCTCGACGACGACGTGCGTGAAGCGCTCGTCCTCCCAGGTCTCCCGCCACTCGGCCCGGATCGCCTCGTCCGTTTCGCGCCGCCGCCCGGAGAAGCTCGGTGACGCAAGCAGATGGTCGGTGAACGCCTGCTCGAGCCGGACGACCGCATCGAGGTCGCCGGGGCGTCCGAGCCGGACGCCTTCGCCGCGGCCGGCAGCGGGCTCGCGCACGGCAAGCGTGAACTGGAGGCCGAACGCAAGCCGGAACCAGACGTCGATCAACGCCGCGTCCGACGCGGGTACGTAGACACGGTGGCGGTCACGCTCCCACTGCGGCGCGAGCGCCGCGTACAGGTCGCGCAGCAGCTCCGGCTCGGCTGCGGCGCAACCGGCGAAGTCGACGAAGGCATCGTCGTCGGTTCGGTGCCCGAGGAGGTAGGCGCGCAGCTCGCCGCCGCGCAGCGCGACCACGCCCTCGCCGCCGAGCTGTGCGCGAAAGTCGACGTCGCGCGCGAGCAGCGGCTCGGTCGCCAGATGGCGCGCGTGGCGCTCCGCGAGCAGCGCCGCCGCGGCGTCGAGGTGCTCGTCGGAAAATGGGCGAATCTCGACGTCCGGCATCCGGCGCCGGACGATAGCGTTGCCTCACGAATGCCGAAGACGCTGACAGGCGCCGAGCTACAGCTGGACGACGGGCCGGCGCGCGACGCCGAGCTCTTCCTCGTCGACGGCAACAACCTCGCCTACCGCGCCTTCTTCGCCCTCCCGGAGGAGCTCGCGACGACGGAGGGCTTCCCGACGAACGCGCTGCTGGGCTTCACGAACATGCTTTTCAAGCTCCTGTCCGACTACCGCCCGAAGGGCGTTGCGGTCGCCTGGGACACGCGCGCCGTGCACCGCCACGAGCTGTCGGAGGACTACAAGTCCGACCGCCGGCCGATGCCCGACCTGCTCGGCGAGCAGTTCCCGTACTTCAGGCCGATCGTCGAGGCGTTCGGCTACCGGAACCTCGAGTTCGAAGGCTGGGAGGCGGACGACGTGATCGCGACGCTCGCCACGCGCGCCGACGAGGAAGGGATCAGGACGGTAGTCGTGTCGACCGACCGCGACGCGTTCCAGCTCGTCACGGACAACGTCGTCCTGATGATGACGCCGCGCGGCGTCGCTGACGTCAACGTGTACACGCCCGACCGCGTCGGGGCTCGCTACGGCATCCGCCCCGACCAGATCCCGGACTTCATCGGTCTCAAGGGCGACACGTCCGACAACATCCCGGGCGTTCCGGGCATCGGCGACAAGACGGCGGGACAGCTGGTGGCGCAGTACGGCTCGCTGGAGGAGGTGCTCGATCACGTGGAGGAGCTCTCGCCTGCGCGTAGGAAGAACCTGACCGAGCACGCCGACCAGGCGCGCCGGTCGAAGGAGCTCGCGACGATGCGGCGCGACCTCGAGCTCGACTGCGACCCGGCCGAGCTCGTGCTGCTGCCGCCGGACCGCTCGGAGTTGCGCGAGATGTTCCGCCGCTTCGAGTTCCGCAACCTGCTCGGGCGCGTCGACATCCTCGACGACGCCGTGCCGGCGCAGGCGATGCGGATGCCGGGGACGGAGGTCGCGTGGCGCGAAGGTGAGTTCCCCGAGGTGATGGGCCGCGCGGCGCTCGCCATTCGCGGCGACCGCTTCGCACTGGCGCGCGAGGACGACGGCGTCATCGTCGGCACGTGGGATCCCGCGCTCGAGCGGCGTCTCGACCGCGCGGATGTCATCGCGCACGATTTCAAGGCGCTGCCGCGGCTCACGATGGAGCCAGTCGAGGACACGATGCTGCTCGCGTACCTGATCGAGCCCGGTCGCGCGTCGTACGAGCTCGACGATCTCGCCGCCGAGTACGGCGTCGAGCCGATCCCGACACCGGTGAGCGACGAAGAGACCGCGGCGCTTGTGCGGCACGCCGAGATCCCGCGCCGCCTCGCGCCGATCATGCTCGACCGCGTCCGGGAGCGCGGCGCCGAGGATCTCTACCGGAACATCGAGCTGCCGCTGACGGCGGTGCTCGCGGCGATGGAGGACAACGGCGTCAAGATCGACACGTACCGCATGGGTGAGATCACGGCCCGCCTCGCCGACCGCCTCGAGGAGCTCGAGGCGAAGGCGTACGAGCTCGCGGGCGAGGAGTTCATGCTCGGCTCGACGCAGCAGGTCGCGCGCATCCTGTTCGAGAAGCTCGAGCTGACGCCGGGCCGCAAGGGCAAGACCGGCTACTCGACGGACACGCGCGTGCTGCGCTCGATTCGTCAAGAGCACCCGATCGTCGAGGTGATCGAGGAGTGGCGTGAGTACTCGAAGCTGCTCAACACGTATCTCGGCCCGCTGCCGTCGCTCCTTTCCGAAGCCGACGCCCGTCTCCACACGACCTTCAACCAGACCGTCGCCTCCACGGGACGCCTCTCGACCTCGAACCCGAACCTGCAGGCGATCCCGATCCGCACGGAGCTCGGCAAGGAGATCCGCTCGGCATTCGTCTCCGAGAGCGGGTCGCGCCTGCTGTCCGCCGACTACTCGCAGATCGAGCTGCGGATCCTTGCGCACGTGTCCGGCGAGCCGAAGCTGCGCGAGGCATTTGCGCGCGGCGAAGACATCCATACCGCGACGGCCGTCGAGGTGCTCGGCAAGGAACCGGGAGCGCTGACCGCGGGCGACCGCTCGATCGCGAAGATGATCAACTTCGGGATCGTCTACGGCATCTCGGCGTTCGGCCTGTCGGAAAACCTCGAGATCCCGCGCGAGCAGGCGCAGGAGTACATCGACGCCTATCTGGCGCGGTTTCCGCGCGTGCAGGACTTCATCCAGCGGACGATCGAGCAGTCGAAGCGGGACGGCTACGCGACGAGCCTGCTCGGGCGGCGGCGGCCGACACCCGAGATCCGCGCGTCGAACCGGCAGACGCGTTCGCTCGGCGAGCGTCTCGCCGTGAACTTCGTCATGCAGGGCTCGAACGCGGACATCATCAAGAAGGCGATGATCGCGATCCATCGCCGCCTGCGCGAGGAAGGCCGCGGTGCGCGCCTCGTCCTGCAGGTGCACGACGAGCTGCTGCTCGAAGTGCCCGAAGCGGAGACCGGGCCGGTGCGCGAGCTCGTGCGCGAGGAGATGACGCGCGCGTATCCGCTCGACCCGCCGCTCGCAGTCGACATCGGCATCGGCGACGACTGGAACGAAGCGAAGAGCTAGCCTCGTAGGCCGCTCGGCCCATTGAGACTTTTCGACGACCGCGCTACGATCGCGCGGCTCGGGGAGAGCACTGCGATGTAGGGAGGGCCGTCAGTTGAACACTTCCCGTCTCCGCCCGAGCGCGCTGCTCGCGTGCGCGCTCATGGCCATGTTCCTGGCCGGCGGCTCGGCTGCCGCGGACGACCCAACGCCGCCTACGGCGAGCATCACGGTGGCGCCGCAAAGCGCCGCCCCCGGAACGGACGTCACGATCACGGCGACGGTGACGCTCGGGACGAATCCCGACAGCACCGGTCTGACGGTGACGTGTGACCTGAGCTGGGCGGGCCTGAACAACAGCAGCCCGCTCAATCCAGACGCCACCGGCCTCGTCTTCTCGCGCGTCGTCACCGTGCCGAGCGATGCGGTGCCGGGCGGCCGCGTCGGCAGCTGCACCGTCTCGGACGACCAGGGCCGCTCGAGCACGTCCCCGTATTTCGTGACGATCGCGAGCCCGGACACCGACGCCGCGCCGACGGTCACGAGCCACACGCCGGCCGACGGCGCGACAGACGTGGCGGTCGACGCGAACATCGGCATCACGTTCAGCGAGGCCGTCGACGTCGCCGACGGCTGGTACACGATCTCCTGCGACACGAGCGGCACGCACACGGCCGCCGTCAGCGGCGTGGGCTCGTCGTACCTCCTCACCCCGGACGCCGCCTTCGCGAACAGCGAGACGTGCACCGTCAGCCTCGACAGCACGAAGGTGACCGACGCGGGCGGGAACGACCTCGACGGCACGATGAGCTGGAGCTTCACGACCGTTGCGGCGCCCACGAACCTGCCGCCGACGGTGCAGGCCAACGGGCCGTACACCGTCGCGGAGGGCGGCAGTGTGTCGCTCGGCGCGACCGGCACCGATCCCGAGGGCGGCACGTTGACGTACGCCTGGGATCTCGACGACAACGGCACGTACGAGACCAGCGGCAGCACCGTCACGTTCTCGGCGGCCGCGCTCGACGGCGCGTCGTCGCACACGGTCGGCGTGCGGGTGACGGACAGCGGCGGAGCGACGGCGACCGACACGGCCACCGTCGCCGTCACGAACGTCGCACCGACGGCCACGTTCACTGCTCCGGCGACAGCGTTCGCCGGTCTCCCGTTCACGCTGTCGCTGACGAGCCCGCACGATCCGTCGACCGCGGACACCGCCGCCGGCTTCACGTACACCTTCGACTGCGGCGACGGCAACTACGACACGAGCGCGTCGTGCACGCCGGGCGATGTCGGGACGCTGACCGTCCACGGCAGGATCCAGGACAAGGACGGCGGCACCACGGTGTACACCGCGGCGGTGACGGTGACGGTCACGTTCGACAGCCTCTGCGCCCTCGTGCGCGTGTACTCGACCGATCCGAAGGTCGCCGATGACCTCTGCGCGAAGCTCGCGACGGCGGCGGCGGCCTCGACCGGCACCGCCCACGACGGCGCTCTCGGCTCCTTCCGCAACCAGGCCGACGCGAAGGTGGACAAAGGCATCACGGCCGCCCAGGCCGCAGAGCTGAAGCTGCTCTCCACGAGCCTCTAACGGCGCTCCAGTCCCTGGCCAGGGGCCTTTGAGGCCCCTGGCTATACTGATCGGCCGCTGTATGCCTACCGAGACTGAGCAACCGATCGCCGGCGACGGCGTCTGGACCACAGGCCCAGACGGCGAGCTGATCCCCGACTACGAGTCCACCTTCCCCACGATCAACGAGGGGGAGGTCGTCCACGGCACCGTCGTGCGCGTCGACAAGGACGAGGTGCTCGTCGACATCGGCTACAAGTCCGAGGGCGTCATCCCGGTCGCCGAGCTCTCGATCCGACGCTCGGTGAACCCGGCCGACGAGGTCACGGTCGGCGACGAGATCGACGCGCTCGTGATGACGAAGGAGGACGCCGAAGGCCGGCTGATCCTCTCGAAGAAGCGTGCGCGCTTCGAGATGGCGTGGAAGGCGATCGAGCGCGCGGCCGAGTCGGGCGAGCCCGTGAACGGCCGGGTGATCGAGGTCGTGAAGGGCGGGCTGATCCTCGACCTCGGCGTCCGCGGCTTCCTGCCTGCGTCGCTCGTCGACATCCGCCGCGTGCAGGACCTCGACGAGTTCATGGGCAAGGAGCTCCGCTGCAAGGTGATCGAGCTCAACCGCTCGCGGAACAACGTCGTGCTCTCGCGGCGCGCCGTCCTCGAGGACGAGCGCAAGGAGATGCGCCAGGCGATTCTCGACCGGCTCAACCCGGGCGACGTCGTCGAGGGGCAGATCTCGAACATCGTCGACTTCGGTGCATTCGTCGACCTCGACGGCATGGACGGGCTGATCCACATCTCCGAGCTGTCGTGGTCGCACGTGAACCATCCGTCCGAGGTGCTCGAGATCGGCCAGACGGTGAAGGTGAAGGTGCTGGACATCGACCGCGAGCGCCAGCGGATCTCCCTCGGCCTCAAGCAGACGCAGTCCGACCCGTGGCAGCAGGTGCTCGAGCAGCACAAGGAGGGCGATGTCGTCGAGGGCCGCGTGACGAAGGTCGTGACGTTCGGCGCCTTCGTCGAGATCCTGCCGGGGGTCGAGGGCCTCGTCCACATCTCCGAGCTCGCACAGCATCACGTCGAGAACCCGCGAGAGGTCGTGTCGCAGGGCGACGTCGTGCCCGTGCTGATCCTCGAGGTCGACGCGGATCGCCGACGGCTGTCGCTGTCGCTGAAGCGCGTCGATCCTGAGCGCCGCGCCGAGAGCGAGCCTCCGCTCGAGGGCACGCCGCACCTCGACCTGTCGGAGGACGTC
The DNA here is from genome assembly GCA_963833655.1 of uncultured Actinomycetes bacterium. Classification (GTDB taxonomy): domain Bacteria; phylum Actinomycetota; class Thermoleophilia; order Gaiellales; family Gaiellaceae; genus 3-1-20CM-4-69-9. The sequence goes on from CAWHYL010000004.1 coordinate 226,912, forward strand.
TTCAGCGACCCTGCCTCCGCGCCGGCAGCACCGCCGCTTCCCGGCGAGGACGACGTGGCCACCGCGGAAGCCGCGGCCGCAACCCCTCCTGACGAGCAGTAGACCGCCGGCCGTCGCGGTCACCGGCCCGATCGGCGCCGGCAAGAGCGCGGCTCTCGAAGCGTTCGTGCGGCACGGCGCGGCCACGATCTCGAGCGACGAGATCGTCCACCGGCTGCTGCGGAGCGATCCTGAAGTCCGGCGGGAGCTCGCCGAGCACTTCGGCCCCGAGGTGATCGGTGTCGACGGCGCCGATCGCGCCAAGATCGCCGAGATCGTCTTCAGCGATCCTGCCCAGCTCGAATGGCTCGAGGAGCTCCTGCATCCGCGGGTCGTGCGCGAGAACCTCGCGTGGCGCGCCGAGCAGGAGCGGCGGCAGGATCCGCCGCTTCTCACCGTCACCGAGGTGCCGCTGCTCTACGAGACCGGCGGCGAGCGGCGCTTCGACGCCGTGGTCGTGCTCACTGCATCCGAGCGTGTGCGCCGCGAGCGGCGGCAGGTCGGCGACGACCGCGAGCAGCGGCTGCTGCCGGAAGCGGAGAAGGTCGCGCTCGCCGATTTCGCGTACGTCAACGACGGGACGCTCGAGGAGCTCGACGACTTCGTCGCCGACGTGGTTGGCAAGCTGACGGCGTGAGGCGCTTCCTCGCGACGGCCGTGCTCGCCGGCGGCGTGCTGCTCGCGTTCGTCGTCGTGCAGTCGGCGAAGCCGGGTTGGTGGGAGCGTCTCTGGTACCCGCTGCGCTACGAGCAGATCGTCCGCGGTCACGCCCGCAACTACGATCTCGATCCGGCGCTGCTCGCCGCCGTGATCTACCAGGAGTCGAAGTTCAAGGCGAGCGCGCGCTCGAGCTCCGGCGCCATCGGGCTGATGCAGCTGCTACCGGACACGGCGAAAGGGATCGCGATCCACACGGGCGGCACGCAGTTCCGCGTCGCCGACCTGTACGACCCGGAGATCAACGTCCGCTACGGCGCGTGGTACCTGCGCCACTTGCTGGACAAGTACGGCGACGAGCGCACGGCGCTCGCGGCGTACAACGCGGGCCAGGAGAATGTCGACCGCTGGCGGGACGCAGGCGAAGGGATCCAGTTCGCGGAAACGCGGGCGTACGTCGACCGGGTCGAGAACCTCAAGCAGATCTATCGCGACGCCTACGCGAGCGAGCTCGGCTACTGAAGGCAGGGCTCGCCGGCGCGATTCTCGATCCGGAACTGCTGCGCGCTGTCCGACGAGTTGCCGCGCATGTCGCTGACATGTACGCGCACCTCGTACAGGCCGTTGGGGTATGAGCGCGTGTCGAACGTCGGCGCGAGGTTGTAGAGGAAGTTGCCCGGCATCGAGAACTGCTGGTTCGAGAAGCGCGGCGCGTTCTGGTAGGTGCCGCGTGCGTAGACGTTCCAGAAGTCGCGCACCACGGGCAGCGTCGTCCGGAAGTCGGCGATGGCTTGCTCGGGGACGTACGCGAGGCCCTCGACGAGCCTCAGCGACCACGTCACGAACGCGGGCGAGACGGGGAAGCCGGCGAATGTCCCGGGGACGCGCAGCGGCGGCGTGTCGTGTGCGGCGGCGACGAGCGCGACCGTGCCGCAGATCGTCGCCGAGTTGAGCGGAACCAGCGAGCGAGCAGGCCGCGCGAAGATCGCGTCGATCTGCGGCGTCGTCCGGTCGACGTACGGCGCGATCCCTCCGCGCGCCAGCGGGTTCCAGACGCGACGGCCGCGAATCTCCGTGAGGTGCACGTGATTTGCGGCATGGATGACGGTGCCGAGCATTGTGCGCTGCGCGACGACGTGCTGACCGTTGTGGACGGCCGGGTGGATGTGGAAGTACTGGAACTTGCGACCGGGCGAGCGGACGAGGACGGCCGCGCCGTCGATCAGGCTCGCCGTGCCCGAGATCACCGGGTAGACCGGCGTCCCTTCCGGGGCCGCGATGTCGATGCCGTTGTGGAACTGGAAGAGGCCGGGGCCTTGCAGCCCGTCCGTCAGCATCGTGTTCCAGAAGCGCGTCCGCGGATCGCCGAAGTTGGCGCGGATCGGATGCTGCACGTGGAACGGCTTGATCGGCCAGGGATAGGCGGAGGCAGCCGCCGGCAGACAGGCGAACAGGAGGAGCGCGGGAGCGAGCGCGCGGCGCACGTTTTGTGGGACGAAGCCGATGCGGCGGAGGTTAGCCCGAGGCCCGGCTCTCCAGCTCGTTGGCCGTCGCGGTGACGGCCCCGAATGCCGCCTGCAGCCAGTCGTTGATCCCGGCTGCCGCGAGCGACCAGGTCAGGAGCCGCCCGAACCGCGGCGCGAGGATCTGCGTCGACGCAAGCGCGGCGGCCGCCCAGGTCCCGCCGCAGCGGCTGCACGTGACGAGCTCGCCGATCGCCTGCCGGTAGTCCCCCGTGGGGAGTGGGTCCTCGTCGCCCTCGTGGGCGTCGCCGCGGACGAACGGGTCGCGCATGAAGCTCGTGACCTCGTCGTGCGCGAGGGTTCGCGCCGCCTTGAACGACGCCGCCGAGAGTACGACGAGATCGAGGCCGGTCTGACACGCCGGGTCGCGCCCGAGCGCGCGGGCGAGGACTCCGGCGGCGCTGAGCCCGCCGACGAACGTGCCGATGATCGCGGCATACGCGCGGTACGGAGGTCTCTCGACAACGGCCATCGAGGCTACGCTTGGACGGAATGCGGGAGTTCAAAACATCTGACGCGTATCGGCCGACAGGCGACCAGCCGACGGCGATCGCGACCCTCGCCGAGGGCCTCAGGGGCGGTGATCGCTACCAGACCCTCATCGGCGCCACGGGCACCGGCAAGACGGCGACGATGGCGTGGACGATCGAGGAGGTCGGCAAGCCGGCGCTCGTGATCGCGCACAACAAGACGCTGGCCGCCCAGCTCTGCAACGAGTTCCGCGAGTTCTTCCCCTACAACTCCGTCGAATACTTCGTCTCGTACTACGACTACTACCAGCCCGAGGCGTACGTCCCGCAGGCCGATCTCTACATCGAGAAGGACTCGTCGCAGAACGACGACATCGCCCGGCTCCGGCTTGCCGCCACGTCGGCCTTGTTCACCCGCCGCGACGTCGTCGTCGTCGCCTCGGTCTCGTGTATCTACGGCCTCGGCTCCCCCGAGGAGTGGCGCGAGCGCGTGATCATCCTCGAGGTCGGGGAGGAGCACGACCGCGACCTGATGCTGCGCAAGCTGATCGACTCGCAGTACGTGCGCAACGACGCCGTCCTCGACCGCGGCCGCTTCCGGGTCAAGGGCGACGTCGTCGAGGTGCAGCCGGCGAACCAGGAAACCGCATATCGAATCTCCTTCTTCGGCGACGAGGTCGAGGCGGTCACCCATTTCGACCCGGTCAGCGGCGAGATCCTGGCGAAGCTCGACAACATCGCGATCTGGCCGGCGACGGAGTACGTCACGTCGAAGCCCACGGTCGAGCGCGCCGTCGGTGAGATCAAGCACGAGCTCGAAGAGCGTGTGAAGGAGCTCGAGATCGACGGCAAGATGCTCGAGGCGCACCGGCTGCGCCAGCGCACCGAGTACGACCTCGAGATGATGCAGGAGCTCGGCTTCTGCAACGGGATCGAGAACTACTCGCGGATTCTCGAAGGCCGCGCGCCCGGGACGCACCCGTTCACGCTGCTCGACTACTTCGCGAACGACTTCGTCGTGTTCGTCGACGAGTCGCACCAAACGGTGCCGCAGATCGGCGGCATGTACGAGGGCGACCGCTCGCGGAAGCAGACGCTCGTGGACTACGGCTTCCGGCTGCCGTCCGCGCTCGACAACCGGCCGCTGCGCTTCGACGAGTTCCTCGAGAAAGTGCCGCAGCTCGTGTTCGTGTCCGCGACGCCCGGCCCGTTCGAGCTGCGCCACTCGACGCGGTTGGCGGAGCAGCTGATCCGGCCGACCGGCATCGTCGACCCGGAGGTCGAGCTCCGCGCGACGAAGAACCAGATCGACGACCTGCTGAACGAGGTCCGCCGGCGGGAGGAGGCCGGCGAGCGCGTCCTCGTCACGACCCTCACGAAGAAGATGGCCGAGGACCTGACCGACTACCTGCTCGAGTCCGGCGTCAAAGCGCGCTACCTCCATTCCGAGGTCGACACGCTCGAGCGCATCCAGATCATCCGCGAGCTGCGGCTTGGCGAATACGACGTTCTCGTCGGCGTGAACCTGCTGCGCGAAGGGCTCGACCTGCCGGAGGTGTCGCTCGTCGCCGTCCTCGACGCCGACAAGGAAGGCTTCCTGCGCGGGCGCACGTCGCTGATCCAGACGATCGGCCGTGCAGCTCGAAACGTGAACGGCAAGGTGCTGCTCTACGCGGACAAGGTGACGCAGGCGATCCAGGAGGCGCTCGACGAGACCAACCGGCGCCGCGCGATTCAGCTCGCGTACAACGAGGAGCACGGGATCACGCCCGAGACGATCGTCAAAGGCGTGTCCGACATCGCGGAGTTCCTGGCGCTCGAATCGCCGACCGTCCCGGCGTCGAAGCGCCGCCGCGGCCGCAAGGACGTCGAAGGGATGGCCCCGACCGAGCTCGAGAAGCTCATCATCGAGCTCGAGGAGGAGATGTTCGCCGCCGCCGAGGAGCTCCGCTTCGAATACGCCGCGAAGCTCCGCGACGAGATCAAGGATCTCCGCCGCGAGCTGACGGCCGCCACAGCGGCGGCGTAGACGCGCCGCAGGCGATGCGTTATCAACCGACGCGTGGCCGACGTTGCCTCACGGACGCCGCGGGTCAAGCTGACACCGCCTAGGCGGCCGGGCCGTTTTCTCCAGCGCGCGGCGCTCGATGCTCGCATCGACGAGGCGACCGACCACCGGCTGACCGCCGTTGTCGCCGGCGCTGGTTTCGGAAAGTCGATGCAGCTCTCGGCCAATGCGCTCGCGAACGACTGGTGCTGGTACGCGGCGGACGAGGGCGATGCAGCCGGGGTCGTGCTCGCGCGGGGCCTCGGCGACGCCCTCCGGCGGCGGCTGCCAGAGCTCGAAGAGCTGGCGATCCCGACGGCGACGAGCGTGGACGAGACGGCGGCGGCCGAGCTGCTCGCCCGGGCGATCGAGGAGGGATTGTCGGACGACGTCGTGCTCGTCGTCGACGACGTGCACGAGCTCGGACCCGCTGCGTCGTCGGGGGCGCGACTGCTCGAAGCCCTCGTACGCTTCGCACCGCCGGAGCTCCACCTCGTCTTCGCATCGCGCGACGAGGTGCCGTTCTCGATCGCCCGCCTGCGGGCTCAGGGAAGCGTCCTCGATCTCGATGCGGCCGACCTGTCGTTCGCGCCGGGGGAGGTGGACGCCGCTGTCGTCGCGGCATTGGGGGAGGAGGCGTCTTCGCTCGCCGCCTCTCTGTACGAAGTGACCTCCGGCTGGCCCGTTGCAGTGCAGCTTGCGCTCGAATGGCTCGCGTCGGTCACGCCCGCGGAGCGGACGGGCGCACTCGACGCGCTCGCGACCCGACGGACGCCGCTGATGGCCTATCTCGCCGACGAGATCTTCGGTAGCGAGCCTCCGTACGTGCGAGAGCTGCTCGGCGCGATTGTCCAGTTCGACCGCGTCACGCCCAGCCTCTGCGCCGCGTGCGGACTGACGGATGCGGACGGTGTCCTCGACGATCTCGCGCGGCGCGGCCTCCTTTCCGAAACGGACGGAAGCTACGCGCCGCACGCCCTGATCAGGCAATTCGTCGCAGCGGCCTGGCCGCTGCCGGCCGATGCGGTGCGGACGCTACGCCGACGCGCCGGCGAGTGGTACGAAGCGAACTACGACCCGATCGCCGCCGCGCGCGCATTCACCGCCGCGCGCGACCGCGAGGGAGTTCGGCGAGTCTTCGACGAGTCGTGGGCCGTGCTCGACAACGCGGCCGCCGTTGACGTGATCCTCGAGGGGGCAGCCCTGCTATCACCGTCCGAGCGGACGCGGCCGGCGCTGATTGCACACGCGCTCATCGTTCGGGGGGAGATCGACGAGGCGCGCCGCTGGATCGCGGAAGCCCGCGAGCAGGACCCCGTCTTCGGCTTTCTCGAGGGGCTTGCGCACATGCACCGCTCGGAGCACCGGGAGGCTGTCGACAAGTTCCTCCGGGCGAGGGAGGGCTACGGCGGCGCGGACTACTACTGCACCGCATTCGCCGCATACGAGCTGCTCGCGCTCGGACGCATCGAGGAAGCGCGGCGCCTCGCCGGCGAGGCGGAGGTTTTTGCGAAGGACAGCTACGGTGGCGAAGCCGAAGCGCAGCTGCTGGCAAGCGATCTCGCCTTCTGTGACGGGGACTTCGCGAGCGCCCTGACGGCCGCCCAGGCCGGGTGCCGCGGCTTTGCGGAGACGTCGAACGTGCTCGGGGAATGCAGCGCCTGGAATCATTTGGCGTACTCCGCGAGCCTGCTCGGCAAGTTCGCCGAGGCCGTCGCGGCGGCCGACGCGGCGACGAGGCTGAGCGAGCGGATCGGTGTTTCCCACTTCCAGGCGTGGACCGCCGCCACGCGCGGGTTCGTCTCGCTCCAGCGTGGTGCGTTCGACGAAGCGCTCCAAGACTTCGCAGCAGCGGTGAACGTGCACGAACGGCTCGGTTCGAGCGGAGCCTCCGAGGCGCTGGTCGGACTCGGCTACGCGCACGGCGAGCTCGGCGAGCGCGTCCAGGCGCGAGGCGTCTATGAGCGAGGGCTCGCGCTCGCCGAGCGGACTGGGAACAATGCCGCGCAGGTGGTCGCGAACGCGGGCCTTGCCCGCCTGGCCACCGAGGAAGACCCGGCGGAGGCGCTCGCCCTCGCCGAGCGCGCCGTCGAGCTGGCAGCAACGGTTCCCTATCGCTTCGAGGCAACGCTCGCACGCGGCTGGGTGCTGCACGACATCGGCGACACCCAGGCGGCGGTCTGCGCGGCGGAGGCGGAGGCGATCGCGCGACGGACGGCGTCACCGGTCCTGCTGGCGCGCGCGATCGAGTTGCGGGCTGCCACCGCGGCCGCCGCGGAGCAGCGAGAAGGGCTTCTGCGCGAGGCACTCGGCCTCTGGCGCCGTCTCGGCAACGAGCACGCCGCGGCGGCAGTCGGCGCGAGCCTCGCTCGCCGCGCTGCGGCCGCACCACTCGCCGTGGAGACGCTCGCTCGCTTTGCGGTCCTGCGCAACGGCGAAGTCGTGACACCGGCGGAGTGGCAGTCGAAGAAGGCGCGCGACCTCTTGAAGATCCTCGTGACGCGACGCGGGCAGGCTACGCCGCGGGACTACGTGATCGAGCTGCTCTGGCCGGAGGACGATCCCGCGCGAACGCCGAAGCGGCTGGCCGTTGCGGTGAACGTGCTGCGGAACGTGCTCGACCCGGAACGCGCGCACGGAACGGATCACTTCGTCGCCGGCGAAACGGAGGGGCTGCGGCTCGAGCTCCAGCACGTCCGCGTCGACGTCGAGGACTTCCTGCGTCAGGCGGGGGAGGCGTTGAGCAGCGACGACCGCGCGCTGCTCGAGGTCGCCGAGGCGGCCTACACCGGCGACTTCCTCCCGGAAGACGTCTACGTCGACTGGGCCACGCCACTCCGCGAAGAGGTTCGCGCGGCGTACCTGGAGGTCGTGCGCGCCCTGGCTTCGACGACCGGCGACGTCCGCTATCTCGTGCGCCTGCTCGCCCTCGACCCGTACGACGAGGATTCGCATCTGCTGCTGATCCGCACATACGCGCGCGGCGGGAAGCACGGCGAAGCACGACGGGCATATCGACGCTACGTCGACTGCATGCGCGAGCTGGGGCTCGAGCCGACGGCGTACGAGCACGTCACCAAGCAGCCTTGAGCCCGCCTTTATCCGACTCGAACCGGGCCACGCCACAGTGGCCCCATGAAACGAACACTCCTCATAGCGATCGTCGGTCTGATCCTCACCGCACCCGCGTCAGCCGCAGAGCAGCAGCATCCGGTGCCCTTCCTTCGCGGCGTCGTGACCGCGCTCGTCGGGAACGACTACGCGACCGCCTGGGAAACTCTGCACCCCGCACACCAGGCCGTTGCGCCCGAAGCCGAGTACGTCGCGTGCGAGTCCCTCTCGCCGGTCGGCGGTCGCCTGAAGTCGCTGGTCGCGCTGCGGTCGCGGCACAAGCTGCTGACGGTCGCAGGCCTCCCAGGGCGGGTTCCGGGCGTCGTCGTCACGTTTCGCCTCCGGCTCGTCGATCCCGCGAGCGGCGCGTCCGTGGCGTTCGCGCTGAACGCTGCGACCGTCGAGGTGGACGGGCGCTGGGTCTGGATGCTGCCGCGGGCGCGCTACGAGCTGTACGAGAACGGCTCCTGTAGCGGCGTGTAGGCGGCATACACTGGGGCCGTGCTGGCCTCCGTCGTGATGATCATGCTGTTCGGCTTCATCACTGGAAGCCTTGCGCGCTGGGCGGTCCCGGGGCCCGATCCGATGCCCGTGTGGCTCACGGTCGCGATCGGCCTCGCGGGGTCGGCCGCCGGCGGCGCGCTGGCGATCGGCATCTGGGGCAAGGGGACGCAGGGGATCGGCATCTTCGCATTCCTCGGCTCCGTTCTCCTCGTCGTCGGATACCGGCGCTTCGTGCAGAAGCGGCCCGCCTACGGCCCCGACGCGTACAAGTTCCCCGAGCGCGGCATCGGGATCGAGCGGTACCAGCAGCGGCGGGAGCGGATGGAAGACATGCTGCGCCAGGCGCAGGCCGAGCAGGTGGAGCAGGCGCAGGCGTCAGAGGAGGCGAATCTGCAGAAGCTCCGCGACCTGCACGAGGCCGGAATCCTCACGGACGACGAGTTCGAGGAGAAGAAGGCGCAGATCGAGTCACGCTGACGGTTTGCGGTCGGGTCGCGCCGGAAACGATCGAGGCATGCACTGGATATGGCTGATCATCGTGGGCGCGGTCGTTGGAGCCTTGGGGCGACTTCTCCATCCGGGTCGTGACCCGATGGGCTGGATCGTCACCATCCTCATCGGCATTGCGTCGCTTGTCATTGCCGGCTTGATCTTCTCGAACGGTGTGCTCGAGTTCGTCGTGGGCATCATCGTCGCGGTGGTTCTCGTCGCGCTCGTCGGCCGCTTCTTCGGCCGCGACCGCGGCGTCGCCGCAAGGGTCTAGCCGGTTCGGATCGAGGGGTCTCACGGCCGCGCGGAACCAGCGCTCGGCTTTGAGGCCCCGCGTCCGCGTTGTCACGCTTCGACTGACTCGCGCGCAAGCGGTTGTCGCCCCCGCGGGAACTGCCGCTCGGCCGTGAGGCTCCAGTCCGTGTCCTGCCAGATGTAGGTGCGGACGCAGAGGCAGGAGGCGTCGATCTCGTAGACGTGGACGCCGCGCGCCTCGCCCTGGCGTTTCGGCCGCGGCTGCCCGAGGCCCGGCGCGATCGCGACGACGGCGCCCCGCTCGCCGCCGCGCGAGATCTCGAACTCGTGCCGCTCGCTCACCGCCGCCTGGTGAATGTGCCCGGCGAGGATCAGGTCGGCGCCCGCCTCGACGAGCCCCGCCAGCACGTGGTTCCGCCGCGCTACCGGCTTCTTACGTGAGCGCCAGGGCGCGCCGATCAGGTGGTGGTGAAGGACGACGATCCGAAAGGCGGTGGGCGGTGCCCCGCGGAGCCGCGCCTCGGCCTCGGCCAGCTTGCGCGTGCGCAATCCGCCGGACTGGTGCCGCCACGGCCGCACGGAATTGAGCCCGACGACGTGGAGCGCCGGAGAGGTGTAGGTCGGCTCCGTCGTCTCCCACTGTCGCTCGAACTTTCGGAACGAGCGCGTGAACCGCGCCGGGAACGTGTACGGGATGTCGTGGTTGCCGGGGACCGCGAGAACCGGCGGGCCGAGTGAGCGCAGGAACTGCGACGCGCGCGCGAGCTGCTCCTCGCGCCCGCGGTGGCTGAGGTCGCCACTCGCGACGATGAGCTCCGGCTCGAAACGTTCGATCAGCACCGGAGAGCCGCGCTCGATTGCGTCGTCGTCGCCTGCCCCGAAGTGCAGATCGGACAGGTGCAGAACGCGTGTAAGCACGGCCGGGGGAGGCTATACACTGACTTCAGTGGCCGAAGAGTCCGCCGAGATCTTCGACGACCTCTATCTCGGTCTCCGAGCGGGCGGCGCGATCCGTAAGCAGCGCCGCGGCGAGTCCCTGACGCAGGAGGAGCGCGAGGCGCTCGGCCGCTGGCAGCGCCTGTCGACGTGGCGCAAGGCGATCGCCATCGGCGGGTTCGCAGTCGGCACGTTCGGGCTGGGATTCACTCTCGGCGGCCTCGTCTTCGGCCGCTGGCGCAAGGCCTAGAACCGGCGCAACAGCCCAGTTTCGCACCGGCTCCGGCTGGGTGTTCGCGGTGCGCGAAGGTCTCACCCTCCCGGGCGACCCCCGCCGCCGACTCATACGCAATTCATCCCGAAGCCCCCCTCGTCGTCATGCGGGGCGTTCCGATGGTGACCGTGTCAACAGAGAAGAAAGGACCGACACGCACCATGCTCAAGCACCTCCCACTGACGAAGATCCTCCTCAGCCTTGCGGCGTTCGCTGTCGTCGCGGTGGCCACGGTGGGAGGGACCTTCGCGAACTTCAGCGCGACCCCGACGACGATCTCGTCCAACGCGTTCGCTTCGGGCTCGCTCACGATGAGCCGCTCCGGCTCCGGCGCCATCTTCAGCTCTGTGGCGATGAAGATCGGTGACACGGCGAACGGCTCGGTCACGATCACGAACACCGGCACGCTGGCCGGCGCCTACACGCTCTCGGGAACGAGCGGAGGAAGCGCGGCCCTCGCGAACCAGCTGCACCTCACGCTGTACAAGGACGTCGACGGCGGCACGGCGATCTACGACGGCTCGCTCGGCAGCTTCTCGTCGGTCGCGCTCGGGACGTTCGCGGCGAGTGGCGACGCCCACACCTTCTACTTCAACGTGAGCCTGCCCTCGACGGGCTCGAACGCCGGCGACAACGCCCTCCAGGGCCTGTCCGCGGACGAGAGCTTCACCTGGTCGGCGGTTCAGGCCTAGCACGACGATGCGGCACTCGTTCCGGACGACCGCACGTGTGACGACCGCCCTGTTGGCAGGGGCGGTCGTCACGTTCGTCGCGGGCTACGCCGCGCTGCTGGCCGTCGGCTTCAAGCCGGTCGTCGTCTATTCCGGCTCGATGCGTCCGACGCTCGGTGTCGGCTCCCTCGCTGTCGACCGCGTCGTCGCGGCGCACGAGGTGCACGTAGGCGACGTCATCACCTTCAACGACCCGTATACGAAGGGGCGGCTCGTGACGCATCGCGTCGCGCAGATCATCCCGACGCAGTACGGCCTCGCATATCGCACGAAGGGCGATGCGAACCCCACGAGAGATCCGTGGGCGATCCGGCTGAACGACAAGGTCGGCAGCGTCGCCTTCGCCCTTCCGCTGGCGGGGTACGTGCTGTGGTACGCGCACACGCGCGAGATCCGGGCGCTGCTCCTGCTCGTCTCCGCAGTGTTCGTGCTGACAGCGGTGCTGCGCCGGATCTGGCGCAACGAGCCCGCGCGCACAGCGGAGGCTTGAGCTGAAACGGCTCGTCGCGGTTGCCTGTCTCGGCCTCGCGGTCGCGGGGCTGTGCGCGCGCATGAGCGCCGCCGCGTTCACCGGCTCGACGGCGATCCCGTCGAACACGGTCACCGTCGACCAGCTTTCGAACTACTTCTCGGTGACACCGCTGAACACGACCGTCGCGAGCGGCGGCGTCGACAACCTCGCGCTCGACTTCGGCACGGTCGCCTCCGCGCGCACGTTCACATCCGTCTTCCGAGTCACGAACGTCAGCGGCGACTCGCGCACCGCCGTCCTGACGCTCTCGAACGTCCCGCAGATCGCGTCGCTCGCGTTCGCCGGCAGCGGGACGTCCATCACGCTCCCGGCCGGCGGCTCGACGACGGTGAACGTCACGACGTCCGCGACGGTCGCGGGCCGCGGCTCCGGGACGCTACGCCTCGGCCTCTCGGGCGTCGGTTGGATGTATCGCGACTACTCGGTGAAGCTCGACGAGGCGCCGGAGGCGCCGACTGCCCCGGCCGTCGCCCAGAAGCCGGCGGGCCGCCTCGACCTCTCGTGGACCGCCTCGACGACCGTCACGAATCTCGGCGGCTACAACGTCTATCGGTCGACGGGCGGGGCCTACACGAAGCTGAACGCGTCGCCGCTGACGGGCACGTCGTACAGCGACACCTCGACCGTCGACGGCACCGCGTACACGTACAAGATCGACGCCGTCACGAGCGGCACGCCGCTCTTGACGAGCCTCGACAGCACGACGGTCAACGCGACGGCAGACGCAACCGCGCCCGGCGCGCCTTCGAGCGTGGCGCTCGCGAACGGCGGCGGGACGGGGAACGCGTACGTCAACGCTGCGAACGCGTCGAGTCTCTCCGTCTCCGTCACGCTACCTGCCGGCTCGCTGACCACGGACACGGTGACGCTCACGATCTCGAGGGGCGGCAGCAGCGTCGTCGCGACTCACGCCGGGACGAACGGCGCAGGCACGTTCACTGTCAGCGGCCTCACTGTCGCGGGCCTCGGCGACGGAGCGTTGACGATCAGCGCAAGCTCGACGGATGTCGCCGGCAACGTCGGCGCGTCGACGAGCGTCAGTGTGACGAAGGACACGGTCGCGCCCGGCGCTCCCACGGCGAACTACACCGACAACACCAACAACACCGCCGACCTCGTCTTGGGCAGCGCCGAGGCGAACGCTTCGATCTCCGTCTCGAAGACGTCGAGTCCGACCGGCTCGTATCCCACGACGGCGAATGGTTCCGGGTCGTACTCGGTCAACGTCTATCCGACGAACGGGAAGGTGTCCACTCCCGTGTCCGTCACGTACGTCGTCACGGCCACCGATGCCGCCGGGAACACGAGCAGCGCGACGACGCTGACTTTGAACGACACGAAGTAGAGACCCTCGTCAGGCGCTGTACCGGTAGCCGAACCCGCGCACAGTTTCGATCGGCACCGCGTCCGGATTGTCCGGATCGAGCTTGCGGCGTAGGTAGCCCACGTACAGCTTGACCTGATCGCCGGAGACGCCGTACGAGTCACCCCAGACGAGCTCGAGCAACTGCCGGCGTGAAAGCACGTGCCGCGGATGCCGGACGAAGACGGAAAGCAGCTTGAACTCGAGCGGCGTCAGCGCGACGGCGCGGCCGTCGTACGTCACCGCGCGCTGTGCGAAGTCGATGCTCACCCGTTCGTCCGCGTAACTGTCCTGCCGGTCGTCGCCGCTCGAGCGAGCCCGCCGCAGCAGCGCTTGAACGCGCGCCACCAGCTCCTGGCGGCCGAACGGCTTGACCATGTAGTCGTCGGCGCCCGCCTGCAGCCCGCGTACGCGCTCCAGCTCGGCGCCGCGTGCCGTCAGCATGATCACCGGCACGTCCGAGAGGTCGCGGATGCGCTCGAGCGTCTCCCAGCCGTCGAGCTCCGGCATCGAGACGTCGAGGACGATGAGGTCGGCCGGCGACTGGTGGAAGGCGCGCAGGCCGGCCCGTCCGTCAGGCGCCTGCTCGACCTTCACCCCGGCGCGCTGCAGAAGCTCGGCGACGAGGCGGCGGATGTCGTCGTCGTCGTCGATCACGAGGACGCGCGGCTCGTTCATACGGCTTTCATACCCCGCCGCCGACGCGATTGCTACTGCCACTGTCGAAGGTAGTGGCATGGCACGGATCCTGATTCACGAACCTCACCCCGACGTCAGGATCCTCCTCGCGGCGGTCGTCAGGAGGGCCGGGCACGACCCGGTCGGCCAGGGCGAGCTGGCTGTAGACGACACACCCGCGCTGATGATCCTCGAGCCGGCCTCGGCGGACGGCCTTGCGGCGGCCACGACGCTCCGGCGCCGGCTCGAGGGTCTCCCCATCATCTGCACCAGCATCGAGCCGCCGACGCGCGCGACGAAGGCGCTCGCGCCGGTTGCGCACCTCGTCAAGCCGTTCCGGCTCGGCGACCTCGAGGCGGCAATCGTCTCGGCGCTGGCCGCTTAGCTCTCGGCCTCTTTCGCGGGGAAGAGGACGGTCGGGACCTCCTCCTCCGCAGGGTCCCTGTCCCGGACGACGACGTCGAGGACGGTCACCAGGACGGCGACGAGCGGCACTGCGAGAATCACCGCGAAACCGCCGAACAGAATCCCGACGGCCGTGACCGAGAACAGCACGAGCAGCGGCGAGAGCCCGACCGAGCCGCCGAGGACGCGCGGGACGATCAGATAGTCCTCGAGCAGGCGCACGACGAGCACGCAGATGCCGGCGGCGAGCCCGAGGTGCCAGGACTGAGTGAGGCCGACGCCGACCGCGAGCACGCCGGCGACCAGCGGACCGATCACCGGGACGATTTCGACGATGCCGGCGAATGCGCCGATGAGGATGAAGTAGGGGAGGCCGATCGCCCAGAAGGCGATCGAGAGGATCGTTCCCACGAGAGCGACGAGCAGAGCCTCGCCGCGGACGAACGCGCCGAGCTTGAGGTCGATCAGGTCCCACGTGTCGCGGAGCCGCTTCCGCTTCGGTCGAGGTAAGAGCGAGGCGACGAAGTCGACTGCCCGGTCGCGCTCGAACGTCCAGTAGGCAGCGGTCGCGAACACGAAGAAGATGCCGATGAGGACTTCGAACGCCTTGAGCGTGAACTCGAGGGCGGGATGGATGACCGAGCCGGCGCTCGGGAGCTGGCGCAAACGCCGATCGATCGCCGTCAGGACTTGGTGCTTGATCCCCTTCGAGTGCGTCGCCTCGTGGTGGATCTGCGCCTTCGTCGTGCCGCCGAGGGCGTTCTGCACCTGGTCGATCGCGCGCGGGACGACGATCCACAGGAAGAGCGCGATGAGGCCGGCGAAGACGATGTAGTGCACTGCGAGGCCGATCCCGCGCGGGACGCCACGGCGGTGCAGCGCGTCGATGCCGCCGCGCATGGCCGCGGCGATGATGATCCCCAGGAAGACGAGCGCGATGACGAGCTTGAGCTTCCAGAGCGCCAGCGTCGCGGCGACCAGCGCGATCACGACGAGCGTCACGACGGCCGTGCGCTGTGCGGTTTGCCTCATAACCAGGGATTTTTTCACGCTCGGCGAAAGCCCCAAACGTATGGTGACCTCGAGCTGGGAACGCGTCTGCCTCGACGAGCGTCGGCACGCGGTCGTGCTCGCGCTTCCTTTCGCGCGCGCGCTCGCGCTGGCGGCCGTCGGGATCGGGTTGACGGTGGTCGGCTGGCCGGCGTCGATCTTGGGCGTCGTCCTGCAGGCCGTCGCCGCCGGGATCGCGTTGCGCGCGGTGTGGAGGTGGGAGCAGACGCGGGTCGTCCTCACGACGGACAAGCTGTTCGTCGTCCACGGCACGTTGCGCAAACGCGCGGCCGCGGTACGGCTTGCGCGCATCGGCGCCGTCGAGATCGAGCAAGGGCTGGTGGGACGACTGCTGGGCTACGGCACGATCGTGGCCGGCGAGCTCGAGATCGAGTACGTCCCCAAGCCGCGGGACGTGTACGGGCTCGTCGAGCGGCTTACTGGGTAGGAGCGGCGCCCAGGTACGCGAGCACGGCGAGGACCCGGCGGTGGCCGTCCTCCGAGGGTGCGAGATCGAGCTTGCCGAGGATCGAGCTCACGTGGGTCTCGACGGTGCGTTCCGTCAGCCAGAGCTCCCGCGCGATGCTGGCATTCGATCGTCCCTCCGCCATCAGCGCGAGAACCTCGCGCTCGCGGGGTGTGAGCGCAGCGAGCGGATCGTCTCCGCTCGCCGGCGCGATCAGATGCTTGACGACTTCCGGGTCGAGGGCCGTGCCGCCGTCGCAGACGCGCTGCGCCGCGTCGAGGAACGAGTCGACGTCGAGCACGCGATCCTTCAGGAGGTAGCCGAACCCGCCGCCGGAGCCGACGAGGTCGACGGCGTGGCGCGCCTCGACATGCTGCGACAGGACGAGCACGGCCGTCTGCGGGTGCGTGCGGCGGATCTCGGCGGCGGCCTTCATCCCCTCGGCGTCGTACGTCGGCGGCATGCGCACGTCGACCACCGCAAGCTCCGGTTCGTGCTCGGCGACGACGGCCAGCAGCGATTCGGCGTCGCCGACCCGTGCGACCACCGAGTGGCCGGCGTCTTCGAGCAACCCCGCGAGGCCTTCGCGCAACAGCACCGTGTCCTCCGCGATCACGATTCGCACGGCAGCGCGACCTCGATGCGCGTTCCACAGCCTTCGGGGCTCGTGATCTCCAGGCTGCCGCCGTGGGCGGCGACGCGGTCGCGCAAGCCCGCGAGGCCCGAGCCGCGGCGAGCCACGGCTCCGCCCACGCCGTCGTCGGAGACGCTGACGAGCAGCGTCCCGTTGTTGCGCACGGCGCGCAGCGCGACCTTCGACGCCGCCGCGTGCTTGACCGCGTTCGTCAGGGCCTCGCATGCGACGAAGTACGCGGCGGCCTCCACGCTCGGCGCGATCCGCTCCACCGGAGCTTCGACGTCGACCGGCAGCGGCGCGCCTTGCGCGAGATCGCGAAGCGCTGCGGCGAGGCCGTCGTCCAGGCGCGGAGGCCGAACGCCGGCTGCGATCGTCCGCAGGTCGGACACGGCCGCCGCGACCTCGTCGACCGCGGAGTCGAACGCCGGTGAGAGCATCCCGGCCTCGCGCGGCAGTGATCGCTGAAGCCGCCGCAGCACGATCCCGAGCGTTACGAGCCGCTGCTGCGCACCGTCGTGCAGGTCCCGCTCGAGGCGGCGCCGCTCCTCGTATCCGGCCTCGACGATGCGACGGCGTGAGGCCTCCACTTCTGCCAGTTGGCGGCGCACCTCGACACGCAGCCGCGCGATCTCGATCGACAGGCCGGCGGCGGCGAGCACGCCGTCGAGCAGCGCGCGCCGGTGGAGGAGCGCTGGATCGTGCAGCACCACTGCGGTCCGATTGCCGTCGCGGAGCACCGGCGTCCGCGCACGGTCGTCGTCGGGAAGCGCGGCCTCCTCGCCGGCGACGTTCGCGTAGATCTCGCTCGCCGGCAACCAGAACAGCAGCTCGGCGGCCGGGTCGCGGAGCGCTTGCCTGAGGACGGGCGCGATCTCTTCCGGTGCGCGCCGGTCTTCGCGCACGTCGTCTTCGAACGCGCGAACCTGCTGGACGGCTTCGAAGCGCGCCCGGTCGAACCGCCGGTCGACGCGCGCCTGCACGCGCGCCCGCAGCGGCCGGAACGTGATGGCGACCGTCAGCGTCGCAGCCGCGGTGACCCACGGCGAGCCGCGCCCGAGCAACACGCCGAGGCCGAGCGTGATCCCGATGAACGTCCCCGCCAGCACGAGCGTCACGATCGTGTACACGACGGTGCGGTTGATCAGCCGCTCGATCGCGTAGAGGCGGTACTTCGCGACCGCAACCCCGATCGCGATCGCGACCGACGCCCAGCCGAGCAGAAGGGCGGGCGCCACTGCGTAGTCGAGGAAGTTGGCGATCACGAAGCCGGAGAGGCCGCAAGCGACGAGCGTGATCGGGAACAGCGCGGCGGCCCAGGCCAGCCACAGCGTCTGCAAGCGCTCGATTCCGGTCGACCGTCGCACGCGCAACGCAATGGCGATCGCGCCGGCGAACAGGCTCCCGAGCATTCCGAACCAGAGCGGCACCCAGATCCAGCTGAGGTGGTTGTGGATCAACCACTCCCCGACCGCGTTGTGCGCGAGCGGGTTCTTGACCGAGTCATCCGTATACGCCGTCGACGACGGATCGGTGAGCGCCACCGCGACGAAGCCGGTGAAGCTGACCACGGCGATCGCCGCGACCCACCGCCAGCGCCGTGACAGCAGCCGGCCGTTCGGGAAGAGATACGCCAGCGCGATCGGGCCTGCGTAGAGCACGGGCCAGGTCGCGTCGTCGAAGTGCTTCGCCCACTCGCGGCTGAGGAACAGCCCTTGCGCAAGGGCCGCCATCGTCAGCGCGCTCACCAGCAGGATCCACGCGATGGGGTTCCGTGGCCGACGGAGGGCGATCAGCAGCCCGACCGTCGCCGGCGCCAATGCTGCAATCGCGATGAACGGAAACATCGCGACCGGCCAGTCGTGGGGCCGTGAGAGCAGATTGGCCGCTTCGAACGGGAACAGGGCGACGAGCCCGGCCGTCGCAGCAGCGATCAGGCAAGCAGCGATCCGGAGCCCGCGCATGGCGACATCTTTCGACGTTTTGTCCCGCTTGGCAATCCGTGCCAGCACGGGCTCTCGTTCCCGTGCTGTCGACGACCGCAGTCCCGCGGTGGCGCCGATGTGCAGCCGCGCGCCCCGCCGTAGCGTCGACGACGTCCCTTCGATCGGCTGAAAGGAGCCTTCGATGATCGGTCTGGCCAAGGCCCCCGCGAGACGTTTCGCATTCGTTGCGGTGGCCGCTGCGGTGGCCGTCGCCATCGCTTCTCCTGCTCTCGCAGGCGTTCGACCCGACGACCGGGCCGGCGCCCGCGGTACGGGCGGCGTCGTCGCCCAGTCCCGGGTACTGCAGATCGCTGCGCCGCTTTCGCCCACGTCGAGCTCGTTCCACTGGGACGACGCGCTGATCGGCGCAGGCGTTGCAGCCGGCGTCGCCCTGCTGCTCGTGCTCGGCGTGCTCGGCATCCGGCGGCAGGTTCGCCTCGAGCCGCACACCTCACTTCCCATGGAAAGGAGCCTGTGATGACCCTTCGGAAAGTCGCCCCCTGCAGCGGCATCGCGCTGGTCGTGCTCGTCGCCCTCTGTGTCGTGCTCGGCGGGAGCACGCCCTCCAGCACGACCGACGGCGCCAAGGTCGCCTCGTACTACGACAGCCACCAGGGCCGGCTGTTCGTCGTCTCGTTCATCTTCGGGCTGGCGGCGCTCGCAGCCGTCGTGTTCGCCTCGTGGCTTGCGCGGTCGCTGCGCTCGGACGACGGCATGTCCGTCGCGGATCGCGTCGTTCTCGGCGGGGGTGTGCTGTTCGCCGCGGCTCTCGGATTCGTCGGAGCGGCCAACTTCGCCCTCTCGGACAGTCCGAAGGACGTTTCCGCGCCGGCGCTCCAGGCGCTCAACCTGCTCCTGAACGACAGCTGGGTCTTCTGGAACGCGGCCCTCGGCGTCTTCATGCTCGGCGCTGCCGGCGCATGCCTGACGTCGGCGGCCTCCTACCGGTGGCTCGGCCGGATCGCGATCGTCCTCGGCATCGCGCTGTTCATCCCGTTCGCGGACTTCTTCGCGCTCCTCGCGTCCGGGTTGTGGATCGTCGCCGCCACCGTCGTCCTCGCGCGACGCGGTGACGCTCCCGCCTACAGCCACGCTGCCGGCGCGACTGCTTGACGCATGTGGGGTCTGGCCCGTCGGGCCAGACCCCTGCTTTTCACGACCGAACTGCTGGGTCAGGCTCCTTCCGAGCCTGACCCCGGTTTTGGCTTTAGCAGGGGGTTTCCGGCGCGCAGAGCGAACACTTGTTCGATCCGATGCGCCCCGATACACTGGATCGGTTATGGCCTCTGAAGAGCTCGTCGTCCACGGCGCCCGCGAGCACAATCTGAAGGACGTCACCGTCCGGCTGCCGCGGAACAAGCTGGTCTGCATCACGGGCCTCTCCGGCTCCGGAAAGTCGTCGCTCGCCTTCGACACGATCTACGCGGAGGGCCAACGCCGCTACGTCGAGAGCCTGTCGGCGTACGCGCGCCAGTTCCTCCAGATGATGGAGAAGCCGGACGTGGACTCGATCGACGGGCTCTCGCCCGCGATCTCGATCGACCAGAAGACGACGTCGAGGAACCCGCGCTCGACCGTCGGCACGGTGACGGAGATCTACGACTACCTCCGCCTGCTCTACGCCCGGGTCGGCCGGCCGCACTGCCCCGTCTGCGGCAAGCCGATCACCGGCCAGAGCCAGGAGTCGATCGTCGACCAGATCCTGCAGCTCCCGGAGCGGACCCGGTTTACCGTGAACGCACCGGTCGTCCGCGACCGCAAGGGCGAATACAAAGACGTCTTCGAGGAACTCCGCAACGAGGGCTTCACGCGCGTGAAGGTCGACGGCGAGCAGCGGCTGCTCGAGGAGGAGATCGCGCTCGACAAGAAGTTCAAGCACACGATCGAGGTCGTCGTGGACCGCCTGACGATGAAGGCGGACCTGCGAACGCGGCTCGCGCAGTCCGTCGAGACGGCAGCGCAGCTCGCGGAGGGCCTCGTCGCGATCGACATCGTCGACGAGGAGAAACCACGCTCGCTCCTCTTCAGCGAGCGCTTCGCGTGCCCCGACCACGGCGTCTCGCTGCCGGAGCTGCAGCCGCGCATCTTCTCCTTCAACTCGCCGCACGGCGCGTGCCCGCGCTGCACGGGCCTCGGCGCGCAGCAGGAGATCGACCCCGACCTGCTCGTCCCGGAGCCGACGCTCTCGATCGAGGAGGGGGCGCTCGTGCCGTGGGCGGTCGGCAACTCGGGGTTCTACGAGTCCGTCATCCAGGCGATCGCCGACCGCTACGAGATCCCGCTCGACGAGCCGTGGGAGAGCCTCAGCGACGAGGAGCAGGACCTGTTCCTCTACGGCACGGACGGCGAGCGCGTCTATGTCAGCTACCGGAACCGGATGGGGCGCCGGCGCTCGTACATGCTGGCGTTCGAGGGCATCGTCCCGAGCCTCGAGCGCCGCTACCGCGAGACGGACTCGGCGACGCAGCGCGAGCGGATCGAGGAGTACATGTCGTTCCGGCCGTGCCCGGTGTGCAAGGGAGCGAGGCTGAAGCCGGAGGTTCTCGCGGTCACCGTCGGTGACAAGAACATCCACGAGTTCACGCAGATGTCGGTGACACGCGCGCTGCACTTCCTCGAGGAGCTTGCGCTCACCGAGACAGAGCAGCTGATCGGCGCGCGGATCGTCAAGGAGATCCGCGAACGGCTGACGTTCCTCGACAACGTCGGCGTCGGCTACCTTCAGCTCGACCGAGCGTCGGCGACGCTCTCCGGCGGCGAAGCGCAGCGGCTACGCCTCGCGACGCAGATCGGCTCGCAGCTCGTCGGCGTGCTGTACATCCTCGACGAGCCGTCGATCGGGCTGCACCAGCGGGACAACGACAAGCTGATCGGCACGCTCGACCGGCTGCGAGACCTCGGCAACACCGTCCTCGTCGTCGAGCACGACGAGCAGATGATGCGCTCGGCCGACTGGCTCGTCGACATGGGGCCGGGCGCCGGCGAGCACGGCGGCCACGTCGTCGCCGAGGGCCCGGCCGCGAAGGTCGAGCGGAACAAGGCATCCGTCACCGGACAGTTCCTGTCGGGCCAGCGCGGCATCGCCGTCCCGGAGCGCCGAACGGAGGACAACGGCTCCTTCTGGGTCCGCGGCGCGTCGATGCACAACCTCAAGGACATCGACGTCGAGTTCCCGGTCGGCAAGTTCATTTGCGTCACCGGCGTCTCCGGCTCGGGGAAGTCGACGCTCGTGAACGAGATCGTCTACAAGGCGCTCGCGAACAAGCTGCACCGGATGCGCACGAAGCCGGGCGACCACGAGAGCTGCGAGGGCATCGAGTGCTACGACAAAGTGATCGACATCGACCAGTCGCCGATCGGCCGAACGCCGCGCTCGAACCCCGCCACGTACACGAAGCTGTTCGACCACATCCGCGAGCTCTACTCGATGACGCCGGAGGCGAAGGTGCGCGGCTACAAGCCCGGACGCTTCTCGTTCAACGTCCGCGGCGGCCGCTGCGAGACCTGCAAGGGCGACGGACAGATCAAGATCGAGATGCACTTCCTGCCCGACGTGTACGTCCCGTGCGAGACCTGCAAGGGCGCGCGCTACAACCGTGAGACGCTCGAGGTGCGGTTCAAGGGGAAGTCGATCGCGGACGTGCTCGAGATGTCCGTGGAGGAAGCGCTGCAGTTCTTCGCCAAGATCCCGAAGCTGCGCCGGCGCCTGCAGACGCTGCACGACGTCGGGCTCGACTACCTCAAGCTCGGCCAGCCGGCGACGACGCTCTCGGGCGGCGAGGCGCAGCGCGTGAAGCTGTCGGCGGAGTTGTCGAAGGTCGCAACCGGGAAGACGCTCTACATTCTCGACGAGCCCACGACCGGGCTGCACTTCGCCGACATCGAGAAGCTGCTCGAGGTGCTGCAGCGGCTCGTCGACGCCGGCAACACGGTGCTCGTGATCGAGCACAACCTCGACGTGATCAAGCAGGCCGACTGGATCATCGACCTCGGGCCGGAAGGCGGCGAGGCGGGCGGCGAGGTGATCGCCGCCGGCACGCCCGAGGACGTCGCGGAGGTGGAGGAGTCGTTCACGGGAGCGTTCCTCCGGCAGGTGCTGCCGAGCGAAATGGCGGCTGCCTGACGTCCCGACCCTCCTCCGAGGCGACGTCGCGAGCGACGTCGCGCGGTCGCGGCAGCCCGAGCGAGGACAGGGCGTGGTTCCTGCGGGCGCTGCTCGTCCTGCTGAGCCCGGGCTCGGTCTTCGCGGCGCTACGTGACGACTCGGACGAGGCGGCGGAGGCGCGCCAGGACGTGGCCGGCGCGCTCGTCTGGCTCGCCGGCATCTCGGCGATCCTCGCGACCACCGTCGCCAGCACGCTGCTCGACAACTTCGAGATCGACGGCACCGTCGCCGCCGTCTGGGCCTTCATCGCCGGTGGGCTCTACGGCTTCTTTCTCTACTACGTCGTCGGCAAGATCTTCCACGTCGCGCTCCGCAAGCTCGGGAGCCGCGGGAGCTATCGGCGGACGCGGCACATGCTGGCGTTCGCTGCGACGCCGATTGCGCTGGCGCTCTTCGTCTACTGGCCGTTCCGCATCGGCGTCTACCGCGTCGAGCTCTTCCGCACGGGCGGGGCCGACGGCCACGGGGCGGGGAACGTGACCGCGTGGATCTTCTACGCGTTCGCGATCTGGGCGCTCGTGCTGCTCGTCGTCGGTGTCCGCACGATCCACGGATGGACGTGGAGGAGGGCGCTTGCCGGCGTCGCGTACGCGACCGGCATCACCGCCGCGCTAGCCGTCGTGGTGAGCGTGCTCTACGCCTTCTGAGGCACCGCTTGCGGTGACGTCGTCCCTTTGGCCGACGGCGGCGGACGACTCCGAGAAGACGCGCAGCTCCTCGTCGGGCATCGAGTAGCTGTGCTCCTCTGCCGGGTAGACGCCGGCGCGCACCTCGTTCGCGTACGTCGCGAGCGCACCGCGGATCTCCTCGGCGAGATTCGCGTAACGCTTGACGAAGCGCGGTGCGCGGCCCTCCGTCAACCCGAGCAGGTCGTGGTAGACGAGCACCTGGCCGTCGGTCGCGCCGCCCGCGCCGATGCCGATCGTCGGCACCGTCAGCGCCTCGGTGATCCGCGCCGCCACCGGAACCGGCACCGCCTCGAGCACGATCGCGAAGCAGCCTGCCGCCTCGAGCGCGAGCGCGTCCGCCAGCAGCTGCCGCGCCTTCGATGCCGTCCGGCCCTGGGTCTTGAAACCGCCCAGGATCGTCTCGGACTGCGGCGTCAGCCCGACGTGCCCCATCACGCCGATCCCGGCGGACACGATTGCGCGCACGCGCGAGAGCGACGGCCCGGCGCCCTCGAGCTTGACGACGTCCGCGTCCGCTTCCTTCACGAAGCGGATCGCGTTGCGCACGGCGTCCTCGTCGGACACGTGGTAGCTCCCGAACGGCATGTCGCCGACGACGAGCGGCCGCTGCACCGTCCGTGCGACGGTGCGTGTGAGGAACAGCATCTCGTCCATCGTCACGGGGACGGTTCCCTCGTGGCCGAGCACGACCATGCCTGCGGTGTCGCCGACGAGCAGGATGTCGATTCCCGCCCCCTCGGCGAGCCGCGCGCCCGGCGCGTCGTACGCTGTGACCATCACGATCTTCTCGCCGCGCTGCTTCATCGCGGCGAGCTCGGGGAGCGTCAGCTTGCCCGGCTTCATCCCAGTTCTCCTTCCACGACGACGTTGTCGATCAGGCGAGTCGCGCCGACTCGTGCGGCGGCCGTCAGCAACGTTGCGTCGCCGACGCGCAGCAGTTCGACGTACTCCGGCTCGAGCCCGTTCAGCGTGGCGCGCGCGGCTGCGACCGGATCGTCGGCGCCGCGGGCGCTCTCGAGCGCCCGCGGCAGCGCGAGCGCCCGCGCGCGTTCCTCCGGTGAGAGGTAGACGTTGCGTGACGAGAGCGCAAGGCCGTCCTCGTCGCGAACGGTCGGGAGGACGCGCAGATGGACGGGGAGGTCGAGATCGCGAACGACCCGCCGCAGCACGGCGGCCTGCTGCGCGTCCTTCTGCCCGAAGAACGCCACGTCGGGCTGGACGAGGTTGAACAACTTGACGCAGACCGTTGCGACGCCGCGGAAGTGACCGGGCCGCGCGTCCGCCTCGCCGCCCGACGCCTCGACGTCGACCCAGGTCGCGAAGCCCTCGGGATACATCACCTCTGCGCTCGGCACGAACAGGACGTCGACGCCCTCCTCCTGGGCGAGCCGCACGTCCCGCTGCTCGTCGCGCGGGTAGCGTCCGAGGTCGTCGCCGGAGGCGAACTGGGTCGGATTGACGAACAGCGACACGACGACCTGCTCGCACTCCGCGCGTGCAGCGCGCATCAGCGAGAGGTGTCCCGCGTGGAAGGCACCCATGGTCGGCACGAGGCCCCGCCGGGCGTCGCGCAGGACCAGCCGCAGCTGCTGCCTCGTGCGGACGACCTTCATCGCGCCGTTGCCTCCGCGAGGACGTCGTAGAGCGGCTCGAGCTCTGGTCGCGCGGCGCGAATCGCGCGCCGGTGCGCTTCGACGGTCTCCCAGTCGCCACGTTCGATCGGCCCGGTCAGCTCGAAGCCGTTCTCGATCGTGCGCTGCATCAGCGGGACGAGCGCCTCGGACGGCGCACCAGCGGCGCGGAGGAGATCCGATGCGACGGCGTGCAGCGTAACCAGGTAGTTGGACGCGATCGACGCACCTGCGTGGTACAGGGGCCGGGCGCCGTCGTCGAGCGCGAAGGGGCGCAGTCCGAGCGTCTCGGCGAGGGAGAACCCGGCGGCGCGCGCGTCCTCCGTCTCGGCGGTCACCGCGCCCCACGCGCCGTCGAGCTGCTCGGCCCCGCGCGCGCGCGTGAACGTCTGGAGCGGATGGATCGAGAACCGGCGGCGATGCGGCTCGAGGGCCGCGAGCGAGGTGGCCCCGGACACGTGCGCGACCCACGGGCCCGCCGGCAGACCGCTCGCAACCTCGGCAATCGCGTCATCGGGAACGCAGATGAGCACCAGCTCGCCGTCCGGCTGCAGGGGGATCCCGCGCTCGCGCAGGCGAGCCGCGACCGCCGAGCCCACGCGGCCCGAACCGATGATCGTGACGGTGTCGAACACTTCGAGGCTCCAGTTCCGTAGCGGATACCGGGCAACGTCAGCCTACACCGGCGCTGCTACCCTGGCGTGCCTCGTGGGTCGCCGCCTCCTCGTCGTCGTGGCTCTGCTGGCGTTCTTCGCCGGCGCCGGGCAGGCGCACGCCGCAGTCCCGCTGGCGCCGTGCCCCGACAAGGCAGGCGTCGAGTGCGGCACCGTCACCGTTCCACTCGACCGCAGCGGGATCGTCCCCGGGTCGATCGGCCTCCACGTCGAGGTGCTGCCGGCAACCGGAACCCCGCGCGGCGTCATGTTCCTGATCGCCGGCGGGCCGGGCCAGGGCTCAGCCGGCTCGTTCGACCTCGGCCCCGGCTTCAACCGGCAGCTGATGCAGTTCATGTTCCCCGGTTACACGCTCGTCGCCTTCGACAACCGCGGCACCGGCAAGTCGGGTCTGATCGACTGCCCGGCCCTGCAGCGAGCGACGACCGGGACCGCCGAGCAGTTCGCAGCGCTCGCCGCCGCCTGCGCCGCGACGATCGGGCCGACGCGTGTCTTCTACTCGACGCGCGACCACGCCGACGACATGGATGCCGTGCGCGCCGCCCTCGGCTTCGACAAGATCGGCCTGTACGGCGTCTCGTACGGGACGAAGCTCGAGCTCGCGTACGCGCTCGGCTATCCGCAGCACGTCGACCGGCTCGCGCTCGACTCGGTCGTGCCGGCGGGAGATCCGGACCCGTTCGACCAGAACGTCCTGCACGAGATGCCGGGGACGCTGGCTCGCTTCTGCGCGGACAAGGTCTGCGTCGGCGCGACGCCGAACTACGCGGGCGAGGTCGTGGCGCTCGCCAACAGAATCGAGGCGAAGCCGATCCGCGGGCGCGTCATCGGGATCAACGGCAAGTCGAAGACGGTCGTGCTGAACGGCGAGCTCTTCGTGCAGATGATGATCGACGCCGACCTCTCGCCCGGCCTCGCTGCGGAGGCGCCGGCGGCCGTCCACGCGGCTCTGCACGGGAACGTCAGGCCGCTGCTTCGGGTCTACGACCTCGACCTCGTGACGAACGAGCTCAGCGCCGAGGATCTGAGCTTCGGGCTGAACGCTGCGACCAACTGCGACGACGGCCGCTTCCCCTGGTCGCGGTCGGCGGCCCCGAGCGAACGCCAGGCTGCGATCGACACAGCGGTCGCGAACCTCGCGCCCGGTGCGCTCGGCCCGTTCGGCAACTGGGCGACGCGGATCGGCACCGCGTACTTCTGCGAGCAGTGGCCGACGCCCGCGGGGAACACGCCGCTCGGGCCGGGTCCGCTCCCGGACGTGCCGATGATCGCGATCGACGGCGGCTTCGATCTCCGCACGCCGGTCACCAATGCAGAGGAAGTCGTGAGCCAGTTCCCGCACGGCAAGCTCCTCGTCGTTCGCGGCGTCGGCCACAGCGTCACGACGGCGGACGTCTCCGGCTGCTCCCAGAACTACGTGCGCCAATGGATCCTCGGCACGCTCAACGCGCCGGACCAGGCGGAGTGCGCGCAGCGCGTGAAGCCGCTCGCCAAGCTCGTCAAGGCCTTCCCGCGCCGGTCCGTCCGGACTGTCGCCGGCACGGTGAGAGTCGCCGGGCAGACGCTGCGCGAGGCCGAGGCCGGCTTCTGGTTCCAGGCGTCGAAATCGATCCGCGGCCTCAACGGCGGCAAGCTCGCGCTGACGCAGAGCGGCGACGCGTTCGTCCTGACGCGCTACAGCCTCGCGCCGGGGCTTCTGCTCAGCGGCAAGATCACGCTCGCCGACATCGGGCCGCCGACGACGTTCAAGGGGACGGTCAAGGTGTCCGGCTCGGCCGCCGTCGCCGGCACGCTGAAGGTCGCGAAGAACGGGAAGATCTCGGGCGTCCTGGGCGGCAGAAAGGTCTCCGCCCGCTACTAGAGCGAAGCATCCGCCCCTGGGCCTAAACTCCCAGGGCGATGCCGATGTACGAGTACGTCTGCATGAAGTGCGAGGAGCACTTCGAGGAGCTGGTCCGCGGCGACGAAGAGGTGGCGTGCCCGCAGTGCGCCACGACCAACGTCGCGCGGCAGCTTTCGACGTTCGCGATGATCGGCACCGCCGGGCAGACCGGCGCTTCAAGTGGTGGCGGCGGCTGTTGCGGCGGAAGCTGTGGCTGCGGTCACTGAGCTCCACGCGTACCGGGATGCGGTTGCGAGCTGCACGCGCTGCGCGCTCGCGGGCGGGCGCACGCAGGTCGTCTTCGGCGCGGGCGATCCGCAGGCCGACCTGATGTTCGTCGGCGAGGCGCCGGGCTTCCACGAGGACAAGCAGGGCGTGCCGTTCGTCGGCGCCGCCGGCAAGCTGCTCGACCAGCTGCTCGCCGGAATCGGCTTGTCGCGGCCTGAGATCTACATCACGAACGTCTTGCTGTGCCGCCCGCCCGGGAATCGCGACCCGATGCCCGACGAGATCTCGGCCTGCGAGCGTCATCTCTGGAAGCAGATCGAGCTGATCGGCCCGCGCGTCGTCGCCACGCTGGGCAACTTCGCGACGAAGCTGCTCTCGGGCAGGCCGACCGGCATCACGCGCGTGCACGGGCAGGAACAGGAGACGACACTCGGCGGTCGCCGCGTCCTCCTCTATCCGCTCTACCACCCGGCAGCCGCGCTCTACACGCCGCGTATGCTCGAGGTGCTGAAGTCGGACTTCGCGCGCATCCCGGAGCTGCTCGGGCGGGAGGTGGCACCGCCGCCGGAGCCGGTCTTCCTTACGCCGGTGACGGCCGAGCCGGCAGTCCAGCTCGGCCTCTTCTGACGAGACTCCGCGGCGCCGTCCTGCGCCCGCCCGATCGATGACAGGTCACCTGAGCCACTCCCCCGAGGAGACCGAAGAGCTGGCCGCGCAGGTCGCGGTGACGCTCGCGCTCGGCGACGTCGTGACCGTTGCCGGCGAGCTCGGCTCGGGCAAGACGACGTTCGTGCGCGGCGCGTGCCGCGAGCTCGGCGTGACCGAGACGGTGACGAGCCCGACGTTCACGATCGGGCACCGCTACCACGGCCGCGTCGAGGTCTCGCACCTCGACCTCTTCCGCTTCCGCGGCGTCTCGGCCGCGGAGTGGGGGGACCTCGAGCCGTACTTCGACGATGCGATCGTCTTCGTCGAGTGGCCGGAGGCCGGCGCGGGCGTGCTGCCGCCGCCGCGGGTGGCGGTGCGGCTGGAGCACGGCGAAGGCGGCTCGCGGCTTGTCACGATTGACCGCGATGGTGATCCTGGCATTCGACACGGCGACTGACGTCGCCACGAGCGCGCTCGTCGACGGCGGCGAGGTTCTCGGTGAACGCGTGTCACGCGCGGCGACGCTGCTCGAGGACGTCGACGCGCTCCTGCGGCAGGCCGGCGCGCAGACACGCGATGTCGACGCGCTGGCCGTCGGGATCGGCCCCGGCAGCTTCACCGGCGTCCGCATCGGGCTCTCGACCGCGCGGGGGCTCGCGCTCGCCCTCGGGATCCCGGTTGCTGGTATCTCGACGCTTGCCGCGCTCGAAGCGGGTGCGCCGGGAGCCCTCCCCGTCATCGACGCGCGGCGGCGCGAGGTCTTCGTCCCCGGGCACGTTCTCGCTCCTGCCGAGGTGGACGTCGGCGGGCGTCGGCTGTGCGTCGGCAGCGGAGCCGTCCGCTATCGCGACGTCCTCGCCGCGAAGGGTGCTGAGATCCCGCCGGACGGCGACGAGCGTCACATCCCGCGGGCGCGCTTCCACGCGGCCCTCGCGCGAGACTTCGGCCCTGCCGAGCAGGTCGAACCGCTGTACCTGCGCGTGCCCGACGCTGATAGAACGGTGGCATGAGCACCACGGCGAACCGGGTCGATTTCCGCCGCCTGGAGCTTCGCGACCTCAACGCCATCGAGAAGATCGAGCGCGCGTCGTACCCCACGCCGTGGTCGCGCTCGATGTTCGCGGGCGAGCTGGCGAAGCCGTCGTCCGTCTCGCTCGGCGCGTTCGATCCCGACACGCACGAGCTGCTCGGGTACCTGATCATCAGCCGCTACGTCGACGCGTGGCACGTGATGAACCTCGCCGTCGCGCCGAAGCATCGCCGCAAGCACATTGCGGCAGGATTGCTCGAGCAGCTGTTCACAGTCACTGCGGGGGAGGGGCGGCGCGGCTACACGCTGGAGGTGCGCGTCTCGAACGACGTCGCGATCCGGCTATACGAGCAGGCCGGCTTCAAGGCGCGGGGCGTGCGCCGCGGCTACTACACGGACAACCGCGAGGACGCGCTGATCATGTGGCGCGACCCCGAGCCCGCAAGACGCTCCTGATCCTCGGCCTCGAGACGTCGTGCGACGAGACGGCCGCGGCCGTCATCACCGGCGGCGGCGAGATCCTGGCGAACGTCGTCTCCTCGCAGGCCGAGCTCCACGCGAAATACGGCGGCGTTGTCCCGGAGGTTGCGTCGCGCCGGCACCTCGAGCTCGTCACGCCCGTGATTCGCGAGGCGCTCGCGGGAGCGGACGCGCAGCTCGACGACGTCGGGCTGGTCGCCGTGACGACAGGCCCGGGCTTGATCGGCGCGCTGCTGGTCGGCCTTGCGGCGGCGAAGGCGATCGCGTGGGCAAGGCGGCTGCCGCTGGCGGCCGTCGATCACCTCCACGGCCATGTCGCGTCGCTCTACCTCGAGCCCGACCCGCTCGAGCCGCCGTTCCTCTGCCTGCTCGCGAGCGGCGGGCACACGCTCCTGCTCGACGTCCAGGATCGTGGCAGCAGGCCGCGCCGGCTCGGCTCGACGATCGATGACGCAGCAGGCGAGGCATTCGACAAGGGAGCGCGCCTGCTCGGGCTCGGGTATCCGGGCGGCGCCGCGATCGACCGGCTCGCGCGCGACGGCGACCCGCACGCGTTCGACTTTCCGGTGGCGCGCGTCCCCGGCCTCGACTTTTCGTTCTCGGGCGTGAAGACGGCGCTCCTGTACGCGGTCCGTGCGCTCGCCGCCGACGAGCTCGAGGGGCGCCGCGCGGACCTCGCCGCGAGCTACCAGCGCGCGATCGTGCGCGCGCTCGTCGAACGGACGCACGAGGCCGCGGCGCAGGTCGGTGCCACGAAGATCGCGGTGGTCGGCGGTGTCGCCGCCAACTCCGAGCTGCGCGCGAGATTGAGCGACGCAATCCCTGCGCCGCTTGCGCTCTGCACCGACAACGCGGCAATGATCGCGTCCGCCGCGCGTTACGTCGAGCCCGTTCCGTATCCCGGGTATCTTGGCCTCGATGCCTACGCGTCGACCGCGTGAGTCGTTCAACGCACTGGTGCTTGCGGCTCTTGCGGTCGTCGTCACCGCGGTCCTGATCGCCGCCGGCGGCGGCGAGCGCCGCGCGCATGTGGTGCCCACGGGCGAGGCGAGCTGGCAAGGGCTCGCGGGTGCGCAGAGGCCACGCGTCGCCGTCGGCCAGCGCGTGATCGTGGTGCTCAAGGCGCCGGCGCTCGCCGACCGCGTCGGCACCGCGGGCGGGCTCGCGACGAGCGAGGACGAGCGCCGCTGGACCGAGAGTGCGCTCGCGGCTCAGAAGCTGCTCGTCGCGCGCCTTCGGGTGGAGGGGGTCGTCGTCCAGCCGGAGTTCACCTACACGCGAACGTTCAACGGCTTCTCGGCCGCGTTCGACGCGCGCGGCATCGCCCTGCTCGAGCGCGCGCCCGAGGTCGCAGGCGTCTATCCCGTGCGCACGGCGTACCCGGCGACGATCGACCTCGGCGCGCAGTTCGGCGAGCAGCCGCAGATCGCGCTCTCCGACCGCGACGGCCGCGGCGTCTCGATCGCGTTGCTCGACACCGGCGTCGATCGCGCGCACCCGTTTCTGCGCGGGCGCGTCACGAACGGCATCGACATCGTCGGCGGCAGTCCGGACGCAGCTGCGGCGCCGCAACCGGATGCTCCGGCCGAGCTCGAGGCGCACGGGACGGAGATGGCCGGCCTGCTCGTCGGCTCGGGCGGCCCCGGTGCGCTCGCAGGTGTCGCGCCGGGCGCGACGCTGCTCCCGATCCGCGTCGCCGGCTGGCAGCGTGACGCGGGCGCCCAATGGGCGGTCTACGCACGGACCGACCAGCTGCTCGCGGGCATCGAGCGGGCCGTCGACCCGAACGACGACGGCGACGCGCACGACGCTGCCCGCGTCGCGCTCGTCGGCGTCGCCGAGCCCTTCGGCGGCTTCGCGGACGGGCCGCTTGCGCTGGCGGCCGCCGGAGCGATGCGCCTCGACACGCTCGTCGTCGCACCCGCCGGCAACGACGGCCCGGTCGGCCCCGGCTACGGGAGCATCGCCGGCCCGGGCGGCGCGCCTGCCGCGCTGACCGTCGGGGCGCTCGACCTCCGCCGGCGGTTCGGCGAGGTCCGGGTCGTGCTGCGCGACAGTCTCAAGGTCGAGTTCGACGGAACACGTCCGCTCGCGAGCGCCGTCACGCCGAGCAAGCCGCTCGACGTCGGCATCGGCGCGCCCCGCGCGCAGACGACCGCGCCGGCCCCGTCTCGCGGGGCGATCCCGCTCCTCGACTTCTTCGATCGCCGCGGGATCAGCCTCGTCGCCGGGCGCGCTGCGCTGCTGCCGGCCGGCTCGGACCCGGACGGCAGCCTTGCGAACGCGGCCCGCGCGGGAGCTGTCGCAGCGCTCTTCTACGGAGCGGATCTTCCCGCGGGCGGCATCAGCCTCGACGAGACCGGGCCGATTCCCGCGGTCTCCATCTCCGAGGACGTCGCGCAGCGGCTGCTCGCGCGTCTGCATCACGGGATCGCAGGCACGCTCTCTCTCGGCGCCGCCCGCTCGACGTCGAACGCAGGCGAAGGCCACGTCGCGCAGTTCTCGTCGTCCGGGCTCGCGTACGACGGGCGCGTGAAGCCGGACGTCGTCGCGCCGGGCGTCGCCCTCGAGACGTCCGAGCCCGGAACGAATTCCGACGGAAGCGCTCGCTACGGCACTGTCAACGGCACGAGCGTCGCGGCGGCCCTCGTCGCGGGCGGCGCCGCACTGCTCGCGCAAGCCCGGCCGTACCTCGATGCGGAGGCGCTGAAGGGGCTGCTCGCAGGTGCAGCGCGGCCGCTCGACGGCGATTCCGTGGCGGCGCAGGGGGCAGGGCTGCTCGACGTCGGCGGCGCCACCGCGACGGAGATCGCCGCGGCGCCGACATCGCTTGCGTTCGGACGCGCGGACGGCATGAAGTGGCGAGCGGGTCAGGTGGTCGCGATCCGGAACGTCTCGTATCGCCGCGTCATCCTCGGGTTCGGCGTCGACGTGACGCGCGGGGGAGCCGCTCCGGTGATGTTCTCCGTACGGCCGGCGCATGTCTCGCTCCCGGCGGGCGGAACGGTGCGCGTGCACGTGCGCGCCCGGCTTGCGGCGGCGCCGCAAGGTGCCGCTCCGGCGGAGGGCTCATTCGTCGCGTCGCCCGCGGCCGGCGGTGCGGTGCGCGTCCCGTGGACGATTCTGTTCGGCACACGCATGCCGCCGGGACTGACGGCCGTGCGGCTTGCGGTGCGCGCGTTCCATCCGTCCGATGCGGCCCCGGCACTGCTCAGCTTCGTCGCCGGCTCAGTCGCGAGGGGAGCCGTGCAGCCGCTGTCGCGTCTCGATCTCGAGCTCTGGAGCCCCGACGGCGGTCGCATCGGGCTGCTCGCCCGGCTGCGCGACGTGCTGCCGGGGCGCTACTCGTTCGGCGTCACCGGTCGTGACCCGACCGGTCAGGTCCTCCCGAGCGGCACCTACCAGCTCCGCCTTCTCGCGTACGGCACCGAGCCGGGGCCGCCGACGGTCAGGACGCTGCCGTTCACGATCAAGTAGGCTCCGCCCGCCCAGCCAAAATGCCCCGATTTGCGCGGAAAAAGGAGTTGAAGTGACGACTGTCGACGCCCCCGTCTCGCACCTCCGCGAGAACCCCTTCGAAATCGCCCGGGAGCAGCTGCGCCGCGTTGCGAAGGTCTTCGCGATCGACCCGAACCTCGTCAACGTCCTCCAGGAGTGCAAGAAGGCGGTCTCGGTCTCGGTCCCGGTTGCGATGGACGACGGGACGACGTGCGTCTTCGAAGGCCACCGCGTGACCCACAACGTCGCCCGCGGCCCGTCGAAGGGCGGGATCCGCTACCACCCGGACGTCACGCTCGACGAGGTCAAGGCGCTCGCAATGTGGATGACGTGGAAGTGCGCGCTGTCGGGCATCCCGTTCGGCGGCGCAAAGGGCGGCGTCGTCTGCAACCCGAAGACGATGTCCGAGAGCGAGCTGCAGCGCATGACGCGCCGCTTCACCTCCGAGATCATCAACGAGATCGGCCCCGAGAAGGACATTCCGGCGCCGGACGTCGGCACCGACGGCCGGGTGATGGCCTGGATCTTCGACACGTACTCGATGAACAAGGGGCACTCCGTGCTGGGCGTCGTGACCGGGAAGCCGCTGACGATCGGCGGCTCGCTCGGCCGCGAGGAGGCCACCGCGCGCGGCGCGCTCTACTGCGTGCGCGAAGCGGTGCGGAAGAAGGAGATCTCGCTCCAGGGCGCACGCACCGCGGTGCAGGGCTTCGGCAACGTCGGTTCGTTCCTCGCGAAGTTCCTCGCCGAGGACGGCGCGAAGGTGATCGCGATCTCGGACTCGACGGCCGGGTTGCACAACCCGAACGGGGTCGACGTGCAGGCCGCCATCGCGCACAAGCACGAGACAGGCACGCTCGCCGGCTTCCGCGGAGCCGAGGCGATCACGAACGAGGAGCTGTTGCTGCTCGACTGCGACGTGCTGGCCCCGTGCGCGCTCGAGCAGGTGATCACGCCGGACAACGCGGCCGAGGTGAAGGCGAACATCATCGTCGAGGGTGCGAACGGCCCGGTCACGCCGGCCGCCGACGAGATCCTCGAGGACAAGGGCATCCTCGTCCTGCCGGACGTCCTCGCAAACGCCGGCGGCGTCGTCGTCTCGTACTTCGAGTGGGTGCAGGGCCTCCAGGAGTACTTCTGGAAGGAGGCCGAGGTGAACGCGAAGCTCAACGACATCGTCACGCGGGCGTTCAACGAGACGTGGGCGACGATGGAGAGCCGCGGCACCTCGATGCGCCTCGCCGCCTACGGCCTCGCCGTGCAGCGCGTCGCGGAAGCGACGACGACGCGCGGGATCTACCCGTAGCCCGGGTCGTCCTCTACCACGCGTCCGGCTGCTCGCTCTGCGACAAGGCCCGGAGCGTCCTCGCGGCGAGCGGCGAGCCCTTCGACGAAATCGACATCAGCGGCGACCCCCAACTCGAGGCGAGGTACCGCGAGTGGCTCCCCGTGGTCGAGATCGACGGCGAGCGCGCGTTCGTGTACTTCGTCGATCCGGCCGCTTTTCGCCACAAAATTGACGCACAAAGTTAATCGGCGCGGCCGCCTGCAAGTTCTTGCTACAACGGAATCCGGGTGTCACAAACTCTCGAAACGCGTCCGACGATGCCCGGCGGCGAGCGGCTCACCGTCGGCGTCGCCGCACGCCTCTCGAGGTACCTCCAGGTCCTGACCCAGGCGAAGAAGATGGGGAAGGAGCGGATCTCCTCGCAGGAGATCGCGGACTACACCAACATCAACGCGACCCAGATCCGCCGTGACCTCTCGGCCTTCGGCAAGTTCGGCAAGCGGGGGGTCGGCTACAACATCGACTCGCTGCTCGGCGAGATCCGGAAGATCCTCCGGACGCAGGGACAGCACAACATCGCCCTCATCGGCGCCGGCCGCCTCGGCCAGGCAATCGCGAGCTCGCCGATCTTCGCCGAGCACGGGATCAACATCGCGGCGGTCTTCGACACCGATCCCGAGAAGGTCGGACGCACCGTCGGGCACGTCCCGGTTAGCGACTACGGGAGCCTCACCGGCGCGGTGCGCGAGAAGAACATCATCGTCGGCGTCGTCGCAGTTCCCGCAGACAGCGCGCAGCGCGTCGCCGACGATCTTGTCGCGTCGGGCGTGAAGATCATCTTCAACTACTCCGAGGCGCTGCTCGACGTGCCCCAGGACGTCGCAGTCCACACGTCCAACCCGGCCGTCGAGCTGCTCTACGCGCTCTACTTCTATTTGACCTAGCGTCCGCCGGGTGCGGATCCTCCTGTGGCACGGCTACCTGCTCGGCGGGACGGGGTCGAACGTCTACACACGCGCGCTCGCGCGCGAATGGAGTCGCGCCGGCCACGACGTCGTCGTCTTCTGCCAGGACCGGCATCCGAATCGGTACGACCTCGGCGGCGCGCGCGTCGTCTGTCCGGACATCGGCGGCCTGCTCCCGGTGTTCGTCCTCGACCGCTACGAAGGGCTCGACGCGAAGCTGCTGCCGAACTTCACGGCCGGTGAGCGTGAGCGCTACGTCGAGCTCAACGCAGCGGCGGTGCGGGAGCACCTGCCGGCGGAGGTCGTGTTCACCAACCACGTGCTGCTCGGCGGACCGGTCGGCGCTGCAGTCGGCGCGCCCTACATCGTGAAGGCACACGGGTCGGAACTCGAGTATTCGATGCGCGGCAACGCGGAGCTGTCGGCGTGGGGAGGAGAGACGCTCGTGCCGGCACAGGCCGTGGTCGTGGGCTCCGGGCACATCCGCACCGTGCTCGAAGACGTCGTCGGCCATGTCGAGCGCGTGCACGAGATCCCGCCCGGCGTCGACGTCGAGCTCTTCCATCCGGAGCCGCGCGAGCAGGCGCTCGAGCGTCTGCTCGTCGAGGCCGCCGCCGATCCGACCCATGACGCCGACGAGCGGCTTCCGGACGCCGGCAACGCAGCGCGCTTCGCCGAGTTCTTCGCCGCGAACGAGCCGACGGTTCTCTACTTCGGCAAGCTCCTCTACAACAAGGGCGTCCACCTGCTGCTCGAGGCGCTGCAGCAAGTCTCGGCCCGCACCGTGATCGTCGGCTTCGGCGACTATCGCGACGAGCTCGAGCGCGTGGCGCCACCGGGCACGCTCTTCACCGGCGCGCTGGAGCACCGCCACCTCGTGCACCTGCTGCCGCTCGTCGACGTGTGCGTCGTCCCGTCGATCTTCCCGGAGGCCTTCGGGATGGTGGCGGCGGAGGCCGCTGCCGCCGGCGTGCCGCCGCTCGTCGCGCGCCATTCGGGTCTCGCCGAGGTCGCCGAAGGAATCGAAGGCGAGTATCCGGCGGAGCATCGACATCTGGTGGCTTTCGCGAACGGCGACGTTGCCGAGCTCGGCGCGAAGCTGCGGGAGCTGCTGGCGCTCGACCCCGAGGTGCGCGCGGGACTCGGCGCGGCCGCACGCCGCGCCGTCGTCGAGCGGTGGAGCTGGTCGAGCGTCGGCGAGCGGCTCCTAAGACTTCATTTAGGCTAGTGACGTGGGCGACTCGCAGCGTTTGAGCCCGGACGAGCAGATCCGATCGGCTCGCGAGGCGTTCGAGAACGGGCCGGACTTCACGGTCGCGGTCGAAGAGGAGTTTGCGCTCCTCGATCCCGAGTCGCTGGAGCTGACGAACCGCTTCGAGGAGCTCAAAGCTGCCGCCGAGGGGACCGAGCTCGACGAGCATCTGGTCGGCGAGCTGATCGCGTCCGAGATCGAAGTGAAGACCGGCCGCTGCGCGAACTTCGCCGAGGCGGCCGAGCTGATGGCGCGGCGGCGCGCGCAGCTCGCCGACCTCACCGATCGCTTCGACGTCGGCCTCGCGGCGACGGGGACCCATCCGTGGAGCCGCTGGCAGGACCAGCGCATCATCGATACGCCGCACTACCGCCGGAACAACGAGATCCTGCGGTACGTCGTCTGGCGGAACAACAGCTTCGGCATCCACATGCACATCGGGATCCGCGGCGCCGACCGCGCGATTGCGGTCTGCAACGCGTTCCGCAACGTCCTGCCGGAGCTGTTGGCATTGTCGGCCAGCTCGCCGTTCCTCGAGGACGTCGTCACGGGGCTGCACTCCGTGCGGACGGAGATCTTCACCAAGCTCTTCCCCCGCTGCGGGATCCCCGACGCATACGACGGCTGGGCCGGCTTCGAGGAATACGTCCGGTTTCTGTACTCCACACGGTCGATCGACGAGCACACGCAGCTCTGGTGGAGCGTGCGACCCCACCTCGCTTTCCCGACGGTGGAGGTGCGCATCTGCGACGCGCAGCCAGATCTCGTCGAGGCGCAGTCGCTGGCCGCGTTGATGTATTCGCTCGGTGGGCGGTTCGCGCGCGCGGTCGACGAGGGTGAGCCGCTGCCGAGCCAGCCGAACCGGATGCTCGAGGAGAACCTCTGGCGCGCCATCCGCTACGGCCTCACGGGCGGGCTGATCGACTTCGAGCGGCGCGACGTCGTGCCGGCGCGGGCGCGGATCGAGGCACTGATCGAGTGGGTCGAGCCCGTTGCGCAGGAGCTCGGCGCCGCGCCGTACCTGAGCGTCCCGGACGTGAACTCCGCCGAGCGGCAGTACGCGCGGCTCGAGGAGCTCGGATCGGCGCGCGACGTGTTCGCGGAGCTCGTGCGCCGGCCGCGGGAGCTGGTCGGTGGCTGACGACGAGCAGCTGATCCAGCAGCTCGAGGAGGAGCTCAAGAAGCTCAAGGTGGGCGACCTCCTCGTCCAGACGCTCTACACGGTCTCCTCACTCGCCTACCGGAAGCTGTCCGAGGACGATCGCGACCTCGATCAGGCGCGCCTCGC
The DNA here is from genome assembly GCA_963833655.1 of uncultured Actinomycetes bacterium. GTDB lineage: Bacteria > Actinomycetota > Thermoleophilia > Gaiellales > Gaiellaceae > 3-1-20CM-4-69-9. The sequence continues at coordinate 264,779 of CAWHYL010000004.1, forward strand.
GATCGAGTCGCTGCGTGCCCTGCTTCCCGTCCTCGAGGGATCAGTCGACGAGGGCGTCATCCGCGACTTCAAGCAGGTGACGTCGAATCTCCAGCTGGCATACGCGGAGGCCGCCACAGCCAAGCCCGCCGACGGCTAGCCCGCATGTGGTAAAAAGCTGCGCGCGCCGGGGAGCCCTCGGCGCTGACCTTGTAAGGGGGTAGGAACACTGATCGTCGGGAGCTTCTTCAACGACCACGCCGTCCTGTTCGCGCTCGTCTGCTCGGCAGTCGCGATCGCGTACGGGTTCGCGCTGACCCTCTGGCTGCTGCGGCAGCCGGAAGGCAACGAGCGCATGCGCGAGATTGCGCGCGCGATCCAGGAGGGGGCCAGCGCATATCTCAAGCGCCAGTACATGACGATCGCGGCGGTCTCGATCGTCCCCTTCCTGCTGCTCGGCTTCTACCACAAGCTCGGCTGGGGAACCGCGATCGGCTTCCTCATCGGCGCCACGCTCTCGGCCGCAGCCGGCTTCATCGGGATGAACGTCGCCGTGCGGTCGAACGTGCGCACGGCGGAGGCGGCGCGACACGGGCTCAACCCGGCGCTCAACGTCGCCTTCAGGGCAGGTTCGGTCACGGGAATGCTCGTCGTCGGCCTCGGGCTGCTCGGCGTCGCGGGCTACTACTGGGTGCTGACCGGCTGGATCGGGAACTCGCAGGAATCCGCGATCGATGACCTGGTCGGCCTCGCGTTCGGCGGCTCGCTGATCTCCGTCTTCGCCCGTCTCGGCGGTGGCATCTACACCAAGGCGGCCGATGTCGGCGCCGACCTCGTCGGCAAGATCGAGGCGGGCATCCCGGAGGACGACCCGCGCAACCCGGCGGTGATCGCGGACAACGTCGGCGACAACGTCGGCGACTGCGCCGGGATGGCGGCAGACCTGTTCGAGACCTACGCCGTCACGGCGGTCGCCGTGATGCTGCTCGGGCTTCAGTTCCCGTCGTCGAACCTCGCGCTCTATCCGCTCGCGATCGGCGGGATGTCGATCCTCGCCTCCGTGATCGGGACGCTGTTCGCCCGCGTCGGTCGCGGCGGGTCGATCATGAACGCGCTCTACCGCGCGGTGCTGGTTGCGACGGTCCTGTCCGCGATCGGGTTCATCCCCGTCACGATGGCCTTCGACAGCGGCAAGTTCGACTTCAAGGCTCTCTACGTCTCGGCGATCATCGGCCTGGTCGTCACGTTCCTCCTCGTCGCGATCACCGAGTACTACACGGGCACGCGCTGGGGGCCGGTGAAGTTGATCTCGTCGGCGTCACAAACCGGCCACGCGACGAACATCATCTCCGGACTCGCCGTCGGGATGCAGGCGACCGCGCTGCCTGTCGTCGTCATCGCGGCCGGCATCCTCGTCGCGCACCACTTCGCCGGGCTCTACGGGATCGGCGTCGCCGTGATGGCGCAGCTCTCGATGACGGGCCTGATCGTCGCGCTCGACGCGTACGGCCCGGTGACGGACAACGCCGGCGGGATCGCCGAGATGGCCGATCTCGACGAGTCCGTGCGCGCGATCACGGATCCGCTCGATGCCGTCGGCAACACGACGAAGGCGGTGACGAAGGGGTACGCGATCGGCTCGGCCGCGCTCGCGGCGCTCGTCCTCTTCGACTCGTACACGACGGGCCTCCACGACCAGGCTGCGGCCGGCAGCGGGCTCTCGGCGATCAGCTTCAACCTGAACGACGCCTGGGTGATCGCCGGCCTGTTCATCGGCGGGCTGATGCCGTTCCTCTTCGCGTCGCTTGCGATGCAGGCGGTCGGCCGCGTCGGCGGCCAGGTGGTGACCGAAGTACGGCGCCAGTTCCGCGAGAACCCCGGAATCATGGAAGGGACGACGCGACCGGAGTACGGACGGGCGATCGACATCGTCACCGGCTCCGCGATCAAGGAGATGCTCGCGCCGGCGCTGATTCCGATTCTGTTCCCGATCATCGTCGGGATCATCAACCCGCGCATGCTCGGCGGGCTCCTGATCGGCACGATCGTCACGGGACTCTTTCTGGCGATCGCGATGACATCCGGCGGCGGCGCGTGGGACAACGCCAAGAAGCTGATCGAGGACGGCGCCTACGGCGGCAAAGGCTCGGAAGCGCACGCGGCCTCCGTCACTGGCGACACGGTCGGCGACCCCTACAAGGACACCGCCGGCCCGGCGATCAACCCGATGATCAAGATCGCCAACATCGTCGCGATCCTGATCATCCCGCTCATCGTTTCGATCCACGGCTAGCGCCGCGGATCGACTCGTTTCGATCCACGGCTAGCGCCGCGGATCGACTCGAGGTACGCGCGAGTGCCGAAGACGCGGTCTTCGGCACTCGCGAACTCGATTGGTCGGTGGGCGACGGGTTCGGACAGCGCGCGTCGTGGCGGCTTCGCCGTCCCGGCGCGCGTGAGTCCGGCCGACCGTTAGAGCGGCTCCGCTCGCTCTAACGTTCCGCCTGGGTGCGTCGAAGGGGTCGAGCGTTTGCAACCTGGGGTCTGACCCCGAATGGGTCGAGCGTTTGCAACCTGGGGTCTGACCCCGGCGGGGTCAGACCGCTGCCTTAGGCTCCACGCGTCGTGGCGGCTTCGCCGTCCCGGCGCGCGTGAGTCCGGCCGACCGTTAGAGCGGCTCCGCTCGCTCTAACGTTCCGCCTGGGTGCGTCGAATGGGTCGAGCGTTTGCAACCTGGGGTCTGACCCCGAATGGGTCGAGCGTTTGCAACCTAGGGTCTGACCCCGCTGGGGCCAGACCCCTGCCGCAGGCTCCACGCGTCGTGGCGGCTTCGCCGTCCCGGCGCGCGTGAGTCCGGCCGACCGTTAGAGCGGCTCCGCTCGCTCTAACGTTCCGCCTGGGTGCGTCGAATGGGTCGAGCGTTTGCAACCTGGGGTCTGACCCCGGCGGGGTCAGACCCCTGCCTTAGGCTCCGCGCGTGAGCACGCCACAGCGGAGCGGCAGGCGTCGGCGGGCGCAGCGGCTCGAGCGTGTGCTCGGCACTCCGGCGCTCTTCGCGACCGCGTACGGGAACGTCGGCTCCTCGATCTACTACGCGCTCGGCCTCGTTGCCGGCATCGCGCTCGGCCTGACGCCGCTGGTGTTCGTCATCAGCGGACTCATCTTCGCCGCCACCGCGGCAACCTACGCCGAGGGAACCGTCCGCTTCCCGGAAGCGGGCGGCTCGTCGAGCTTCGCGCGACACGCCTTCAACGAGCTCGTCTCGTTCGCTGCGGCGTGGGCGCAGATGCTCAACTACATCATCACGATCGCCATCTCGGCGTTCTTCGTGCCGCACTACCTCTCGATCTTCTGGGGCCCGCTGCGGGAGAACCCGTGGGACATCGTCGGCGGCGTCGCCGTCGTCGTGGTGCTCGTCCTGCTCAACATCGTCGGGATCCAGGAAGCCGCGCGGCTGAACATTCTGCTCGCGGTGATCGACTTCGCGACGCAGCTGCTGCTCGTGATCATCGGCTTCGCGCTCATCTTCGATGCACACGTCGTCTTCTCCGCGAACATCCATTGGGGCGTCGCGCCGACGTGGCAGAACTTCTTCCTCGCGATTCCGATCGCGATGATCGCGTACACCGGGATCGAGACGGTCTCGAACCTCGCCGAAGAGGCGCGCGACCCGCCGCGGGACATCCCGCGCGCGATCTCGTGGGTCGCGATCGCCGTCTTCGCGATCTACTTCACGCTGCCGCTCATCGCCTTGTCGGCGCTGCCGGTGCAGAAGGCGGTGCACGGCGGCTACCAGACGCTGCTCGGGTTGCCGCCGGACAAGGGCGGGTTCGAGAACGACCCGGTGCTCGGCCTCGTCGAGAACCTCGGCATACACGGCGCCGTGCTCCACGCCGCCAAGATCTACGTCGGGATCCTCGCCGCGACGATCCTCTTCATCGCGACGAACGCGGGCGTCATCGGCGCGTCACGGATCACGTATGCAATGGCGAGCTACCGCCAGCTGCCGGAGCTGTTCCGCCGCCTCCACCCGAAGTTCAAGACGCCGGCCCTGTCGCTCGTCGTCTTCGCGGGGCTGATCCCGATCATCGTCCTGCTTCCCGGCCGCACAGCGTTCCTCGGCGACATGTACGCGTTCGGCGCGATGCTGTCGTTCACGATCGCGCACGTGTCGGTAATCGCACTGCGCATGCATACGCGCGACGACCCGGAGGCGTTCAAGATCCGGCCGAGCCTGCGGTTCCGCGGCGTCGACTGGCCGCTCTTCGCACTCTTCGGGGCGTTCGGCACGGGCGCCGCCTGGATCGTCGTGGTCGTCCAGAAGCCGGGTCCCCGCTGGGCCGGCCTCGGCTGGCTTGCGATCGGCTTCGTCGTCTACATCGCCTATCGCAGGCTCGTCCTGCACGCGCCGCTCGAGGAGACGATCCACGCCCCGGTGATCATGGGGCCCGGCGCGGCGCTCGAATACCGCAACATTCTCGTCCCCGTGAAGCCCGGTCGCGAGTCGGAGGAGGCGATCGACTTCGCAGCGCGGCTGGCCGCCGAGCGTCGCGCCTCGATCGTCGCGTTCGCGGTGATCACGGTGCCACTCGAATTACCGCTCGACTCGGCGCTGCCCGAGGACGAGAAACGAGCGGACATCGCGCTCGACTCCGCCTCCGCGATCGCCGAGCTCTACGGCGTCAACTTCATCGAGCGCCTCGTGCGTGCGCGCAGCCCCGGCCGTGCGATCGTCGACGAAGCTGCGCGGCGAAACAGCGAGATCATCGTCATGGGGGCGCCGCGGAGCGGGCGGGGCGACGTCTTCAGCGAGACGGTCGACTTCGTGCTGAAGCACGCCCCCTGCCGCGTGATGGTCGCCGCCGGCCGGCGCGCCGCTTGACCTTCTACCGGAACGCGATCGCCGTCTTCGGCGTCGTCTTCGTCGGGATCGGCGTCGCGCTCGTCGTCGTGACCGCGATCAACGGCGGCGGCGTCCTCGGCTACATCCTCGGCGTGCTCTTCGCCGCGCTCGGCATCGGGCGCCTCTACCTGCTCCGAGCACGGCGCTAGGCTCACCGCGTGGCGCGCAAGCTGCCTCGCCTGCAACGGGTCCTCGACGCACCCGCGCTGTTCTCGATCGCCTACGGGGAGATCGCGTCATCGATCTACTTCGCCCTCGGGATCATCGCGCTGCGGGCGCTCGGCTTCGCCCCGGCCGTGCTGTTCGCGGCCGGCCTCCTGTTCCTCCTGGTCTCGCTCTCGTACGCCGAGGGCACCGCCGCCATCCGCGAGACGGGCGGCGCGGCGACGTTCGTGCGCATCGCCTTCAACGACTTCTGGGGCTTCGTCACAGGCTGGGTGCTCTTCCTCGACTACCTGATCGTGATCGCGCTGTCGGCGCTGTTCGTCCCCCATTACGTCGCCGGCGCGTTCTTCACGAAGGTTCACCGCCCGTGGGACGTCGTCATCGGCTGCGTCGTCATCGCCGGAATCGCCGTCGTGCGGCTCGTCCATCGCACTCGCCTCCACCGCTGGGCGCTCGTCGTCGCCCTCGTCGACCTCGCCACGCAGCTGCTGATCGTCGTGCTCGGCTTCGCGCTCCTCTTCTCGCCCGATGCGCTGAAGGCCGGCACGTCCCTCGGGACCTCACCCACCTGGCACTCGCTGCTCTTCGCGATCCCGCTCGCGATGCTCGCGTACACAGGGCTCGAGACGGTCGCGAACCTCGCGGAGGAGACGCGGCGGCCCGGCCGCGACCTGCCGCGCTCCGTCTTCAGCGCGATCGGGCTCGTCGTCGTCCTCTACGTCGCGATCGCGGTCGTGGGCCTGTCGGCCTTCCCCGCCGAGCACGGAACGCTTCTCGGCAGCAACTGGCTGCGCGCACCGCTCGTCGGTGTCGCATCTCAGATCCGCGCCGAGGCGCCGAGCTGGATCGGCGACCCGTTGCAGGTGTTCGTCGGGCTTTCCGGGGCGCTGATCCTGGTCACCGCCGCAACGACGTCGATCTCCGGCTTCGGCCGGCTTGCGTACTCGCTCGGCGAGCACGGGCAGCTGCCGCGGAAGTTCGGGATGCTGCGGCAGCGCACGCTGGTCGCGCCGCAGTCGATCGTCGCCGCCGCTGCGATCGCGATCGCGCTCCTCATCGGCACGGCCCTGCTGCCGCATCCGGTGTTCTTCCTCGCGAGCCTCTTCAGCTTCGGGGTCCTGCTCGCGTTCACGGCCGCGCAGCTCGCCGTGATCCGGCTCCGCTTCACGGAGCCGAACCGGCGCCGGCCGTATCGAGTCCCGCTCACGGTCGGACGTCTCCCGATCCCATCGCTCGTCGGCGCGATCCTGACGTTCGTCGTCTGGATCGACGCGATCGCCACGCACAAGGGCGCGCGCTACGGCGGCGCGGCGTGGCTCGCCATCGGGCTCGTCGTCTACGTCGCCGTCCGGCGATCGCGCGGCGAAGGCCTGTTCGAGCCCGTGATCTCGGCGGACGAGCACCGCAACCTCGCCGAGGCCGAGTTCTCGAAGATCCTCGTGCCGATGAAGCTCGGGGAGATCGGCGAGGAGATGATCGCGACAGCCGTGAAGCTCGCACAGGACCGCGGTGCCTCCGTCGAGGCGCTGCACGTGATCCGCGTGCCGCTCGAGCTGCCGCTCGACGCCGAGCTCGAGGAGCAGGAGGAGCGGGCGGAGGCGTCGATCGCCGAGGCGAAGCTGCTCGGCGCCGATCACGGCGTCACCGTCGAGGGCCGCACCGTGCGCGCGCGCGCGATCGGTCAGGCGATCGTGCAGGAGGCGGCCGAGCAGGGCGCCGACCTCATCGTCCTGGGCTCGTCGCCGCGCTGGCGGCGGCAGTCGCGGTTCTTCTCGCCCACGGTCGACTACGTCCTCAAGAAGGCGCCCTCGGAGGTTCTCATCGTTGCGTTTCCGCAGGGGGTGCTCGAGGGGGACGGCGCTGGGTGACGCACAGGCTCGACGCGCCCGGCAGGGTGTTCTGGCAGGTGACGGCGAGCTACGCTGAGTTCGTGAAGCTCATCGTCATCGGCTGCGGCCGGGTGGGCTCGACGATCGCAAAGCGTTTCGCCGCCGAAGGGTGGGACGTGACGGCCATCGACGAGAAGGAGTCCGCCCTCAACCGCCTCGGCGAGGACTGGACCGGCGGGTTCGTCGTCGGCCACGGCATGGACACGGCCGTCCTTCGAGCCGCGGGCATCGAGGAGGCCGACTCCGTCGTCGTCAGCACGGACGGCGACAACACGAACCTCGTCATCGGCCAGGTCGCGCAGAAGCGCTTCGGCATCGAGTGCACGGTCGTCCGGATCCTCGATCCGGCACGGGCGCAGTTCTACAGCTCGCGCGGGCTGCGCACGGTCTGTCCAACCGCGACTGCGATCGACAGCCTGGACGAGGCAGTCCGTACCTGTGTCATTCCCGAGCAGCGCGAGGAGGCGAACGTCTAGGTGTATGTCCTGATTGCCGGCGGCGGCAAGGCGGGTGCAAACGTCATGCGTGCCCTGCTCCGGAACGGCCACGAAGCGACGATCATCGAGCAGGGCCGCGACCGCTACGAGCGGCTCGAGGCCGAGTTCGAGCACCAGGCGATGAACGGCGACGCGACGGAGCTGTTCGTCCTCGAGAAGGCAGGGATCAAACGGCCGCCGGACCTCGTCCTGGCCCTCACCGGCGACGACGAGGACAACCTCGTCATCTCGCAGCTCGCGAAGGAGAAGTACGGCGTGCCGAAGGTGATCGCGCGTGTCAACGACCCGCGGAACCAGCCGCACTTCGACCTCCTCGGGATTTCCCCGACGATCTGCGCGACGTCGAGCATCCTCGGGCTCGTCGAGCACGAGGTGCCCGAGCACGAGCTCGTGCACCTGCTCGAGCTCCGCAAGGAGAACCTCGAGATCGTCGAGGTGCAGATCGACAAGAGCTCTCCCAGCGCAGGCAAGACGGTCGAGAAGCTGAGCCTGCCGGAGGGCTCGCGGCTCATCTCCGTCATGCGCGACGGGAAGGCGGAGATCGCGGTCGGGTCGACGGAGCTCAAGCCCGGCGACCAGGTGCTCGCGATCCTGCAGCCGGGCAAGGAAGACGAGCTTCGCAGCGTGCTGCTGAAGAAGTAGGCCGCGGCTCCTGGCACGAATCTAAGAAGTCCGTAAGGACGGGAACCACGCGCGTGCCGCGTGGGTACTTTGGCCGGGATGCTCGCGACCTTCCTTGCCGCCGCTGCGCTGCTCGCGCCGCAGCAGCAGGAGCTCTCGCTCCAGCCCTACGCCAGCGGCCTGGCCGGGCTCACGGCCGTCGCATCGACGCCCGCGGAGCCGAACCGGCTGTATGCCGTGGAGCAGCCGGGCCGCATCGTCTACCTCGTCGGCGGACAAGTGCGCGGCACGTTCATCGACCTCACGGACCGGATCACGAGCGGCGGCGAGCAGGGGCTGCTGTCGGTCGCGTTTCACCCGAACTACAAGCGCAACCATCGCTTCTACGTCGACTACACCGACAAGCAGGGCAACACGCGGGTCGTCGAATTCCGCTCGCGTAACGGCCGCGGCCTGAAGTCGACTGCGCGCCAGCTCCTGTTCGTGCGGCAGCCGTACGCGAACCACAACGGCGGCGACCTGCAGTTCGACCGCCACGGGCTGCTGTACGTGGGCATGGGTGACGGCGGCTCAGCCGGCGATCCGGGCAATCGCGCGCAGAACCCGCGCCAGCGTCTCGGCAAGCTGCTGCGCATCAACCCGCTCAAGCGCCGGGCCCGTTGGCAGATGGTCGCGCTCGGGCTGCGCAACCCCTGGCGCTTCTCGTTCGACCGCGCCAACCGCGACCTCTACATCGGCGACGTCGGGCAGGGGAACTGGGAGGAGATCGACTATCGCCCCGCGTCGGCAATCGGCAGGCTGGCGAACTACGGCTGGCACGTCTTCGAGGGCCACGCGCGCTTCAGCAGCACGCCGCTCGGGCCCGGCCACGTCGTCGCGCCCGTGTACGTGTACAGCCACGACAACGGGAACTGCTCCGTCACCGGCGGCTACGTCTATCGCGGCCGCAGCGTGCCTGCCGCGGTCGGGCGTTACTTCTTCGGTGACTTCTGCTCCGGCAGCATCTGGAGCCTCCGGATCGACCACGGCGCGGCCGTCGACGTCCGGCGCGAGCCGTTCACCGTCTCACAGCTGACCTCGTTCGGCGAGGACGCCGCCGGCGAGCTCTATCTCGCGACCGGCGACGGGCGCATCTATAAGCTCGGCGGCTGATGCTGCCGCAGCTGGGCGACGACCTCTTCCTCACCGACGGCGGCATGGAGACGTGGCTCGTGCACGAGCGCGGCTTCGAGCTGTCGCAGTTCGCGTCGTTCCCGCTACTCGACGACGGGCGGGGCGCCGAGGCTCTGCGCGCGTACTTCGCACCGTACGTCGCGCTCGCGCGGGCCAACAACGCCGGTCTCGTCCTCGATGCGCCGACGTGGAAGGCGAGCTCGCACTGGGGCCGTCTGCTCGGCTACGGCGTGGCCGAGCTCGCCGACTTCAACCGGCGAGCGGTCGCACTCGTCGACGACATCCGAACGGAGGCCTCCGATGTCAGCATCGTCGTCGGCGGCTGCGTCGGGCCGTGCGACGATGCGTATGCCCCGAGCGACCAGATCAGCGCCGACGACGCGTGCGCGTACCACCGCCCCCAGATCGAGACGTTCGCGGAGACACCGGCGGACTTCGTCAACGCGCTCACCCTGACCTACTCGGCCGAGGCAATCGGCATCGCACGCGCGGCGAACGCCGTAGGAATGCCGGTCGCGATCTCGTTCACGGTCGAGATAGACGGACGGCTGCCGGGCGGCGAGACCCTTGGCGACGCGATCGCGGCCGTGGACGGTGCGGCCGACGTCGACTACTTCATGGTCAATTGCGCGCATCCCACGCACTTCGCGGGCGTCCTCGACGACGGTGACTGGCGCCGGCGTATCTGGGGCGTGCGTGCGAACGCGTCGATGAAGAGCCATGCGGAGCTGGACGAGGCGGAGGAGCTCGACTCCGGCGATCCCGACGAGCTCGCCTCGCACTACCCGGCGCTGCGCGAGCGGCTACCGAACCTCCGCGTCGCGGGCGGCTGCTGCGGCACCGACGACCGCCACATCGCGGCCATCTGCGACGCTCTGACCTAGCCGGTGCGGCGGCGCCGCACGGTTGGCGCCTGCTGCCCGAGCGCCGCGTAGGCGAGCGCCTGCAGCGACTCGTTCAGCGTCGACAGCTCGCGGGCGATCCGCAAGAGCTGCTCGCTGGTGTCGAGATGCCGGTTGAGCGAATGCATCTCGTCGCACAGACGGTCGAGCCGCGCGAGCAGCGCGTCGAGCTGACGGTCGCCGACGTCCTTTCGTTCCACGCCGTCAGTTTAGGCCGACCAGCTGCCCGCGCGTCTCGACGACGACGGCACCGTCACCGAGCGCTTGGAGGACGCGGTCGCGCGCACCGTCGCCGGACTCGACGACGTCGACGCGTCCGCCTGCGCCGAGATGTGTCAGTGCGATCGCCGTCAGCTCGGCCGGCGCCGCGCTGAAGACGCCGACGCGAACCGCGGCGGCCTGCAGCCGCCGGAGTGCAGCTGTCACCTCGGCGTCACGGCGAAGGTAGACCGGAGCGCGCTCCTCCGCGAAGCGCTCGAGCAGCGGCCGCCAGTTCGGGAGCTGCTCGTCGAGCGCGGAGACGTCGACGCGGAAGCGTCGCGAGGCGTCGTCGAGCCAGTCGCGCCAGAGCGGGCCGACGTCGCCCAGCGCGGCGAGGTCGATCGCGACCGCCTTCACCGCTCGCGCACGCGAAGCCACACGAGCATCCCGAGCGACAGCCCGACGGCGTCGATGGCCACGTCGATCGGCGACGCATGGCGTCCCCGCACGAAGTGCTGATGCAGCTCGTCGGTTGCCGCATACGCAATCCCGACGGCGAGCGCCGGCGCCTCGGCGCCGAGAGCGCGGTAGAGCAGCGCCCCGAGGATCGCGTACTCCGTGATGTGGGCACCCTTGCGCAGCACGGTGTCCCATGTGCCGAGGCCGCTCGAGAGGCTCGGAATCGACGAGAACGCGAAGATCACCGCAGCCCACACGAACACCGGCAGCCACACGGTTGCAAAGCGCGATCTCACCATCGGCGGTCGATGCTAGTCTCCGCCCGACAAACCGGCGAGCGGCAAGGGAATCCGGTGCAAGTCCGGAACGGTCCCGCCGCTGTGAGGGGAGATGCTCCCGCGCCACGTGCCACTGGCCTCCGGGCTGGGAAGGCGGCGAGGGAGGGAGCCCCGAGTCAGAAGACCTCCGCCCGCCCGGAAAATCGAACCCCTCGCGGAAGGAGGATTCGTGTTTCGATCATTGCTCCTCGCGGCGACGGTCGCCGCGCTTCTCGCCGTCCAGCCCGCGTCGGCGGCCACGCCTCAGCGCATCATCTCGCTGTCGCCGACGGCCACAGAGACGCTGTTCGCGATCGGCGCCGGCAAGCAGGTCGTCGCGGTCGACGACCAGTCCGACTATCCAAAGCGCGCACCGCGGACGACGCTCTCCGGCTTCACGCCGAACGTCGAGGCGATCGCTGCGTATCGCCCGGACCTCGTCGTCGTGCAGTACGACTCGGGAGGCGTCGTCGAGGCGCTGCACAAGCTGAGCATCCGTGTGCTGATCCAGCCGAGCGCGAAGGACCTTGCGGCGGCGTACGGGCAGATTCGGCAGCTCGGAGCCGTGACCGCGCACAAGCGCTCGGCGTCGGCGCTCGTCGCGCGCATGAAGAAGACGATCGCCAAGACGATCGCCTCGACGCCGCACCGGCGGCTCGCCGTGTATCACGAGCTGTCTCCGGACTACTACAGCGCGACATCGAAGACGTTCATCGGCGGGATCTACAAGCTCTTCGGCCTGCGCAACATCGCCGACGCTGCCGACTCGGGTGGATCCGGCTACCCGCAGCTTTCCGCGGAGTACATCCTCGGAGCGAATCCGAGCCTGATCGTGCTCGCCGACACGCGCTGCTGCGGCCAGAGCGTTGCGTCGGTGTCGGGGCGGCCGGGCTGGTCGAACATCGCGGCGATCCGGACGCGTAGCGTCGTCGCCGTCGACGACTCGGTCGCGTCGCGCTGGGGACCGCGGGTCGTGCAGTTCGTGCACGCCGTCGCCAAGGTGCTCCGCAAGCGCTGATGCGTCTTGCGGCCGCAGCGGTCTTTCTCGCAGCGGCACTGCTGACGGGCGCCCTGGTCGGCCCGGTCGACCTGGGCGCCCTGACGGTCATCCACGCGACGTTCGCGCACGTCCTTGGACTGCACTCGCCGCTCTCCGGTGCAGACGACGCGATCCTCTGGCAGCTGCGGCTGCCGCGCGTGGTGCTGGGCGCCCTGGTCGGCGGCACGCTCGCCGCCGCCGGCGCCGCGTATCAAGGCGTGTTTCGCAACCCGCTCGCGGATCCGTACCTGCTCGGTGCTGCGGCCGGCGCCGGCCTCGGTGCGACACTCGTCGCGGCATATGCGCCGGGCAGCGGGCTTTCGGGCGATCTGCTCCCGCTCTCGGCGTTCGCGGGCGCCGGCTTCGCGGTCGTCGTTGCGTACGTGCTCGGCCGTTCTGCCGGTGCTGCGGCAGGGCCCGCGGCGCTCATCCTGGCCGGCGTCACCGTCGCCTCGTTCTTCACCGCCGTGCAGATCTTCGTTCAGCAGCAGCATGTCGACACGGTGCAGCAGGTGTACTCCTGGCTCCTCGGGCGACTGTCGACGGCGGGCTGGCGGGAGGTCGGGATCATCGCGCCTTATGCGATCGCGTCGTGGCTGATCCTGCTCGGGCACCGGCGTCTCCTCGACGTCCTCGCCGTCGGAGACGACGAAGCTGCTGCTCTCGGCGTCAACGTCGGCCGTGTCCGTCTCCTCGTTGTGGTCGCGGCGACGATTGCGACCGCCGCGGCCGTCGCCGTGGCCGGCCTGATCGCGTTCGTCGGAATCATCGTCCCGCACACGATCCGACTCCTGATCGGCGGGAGCTATCGGGTGCTGATGCCGCTCTCGATCATCGTCGGCGCCGGGTTTCTCGTCTTCGCCGACGTGATCGCGCGCACCGTGATGTCCCCGGCGGAGCTGCCGATCGGCGTCGTGACGGCGTTCTTCGGCGCGCCGTTCTTCGCGGTCATCCTCCGCACGAGCCGGAGGGCCGCGTGAGCGCGCTCGCGCTCGACTCGCTGTCGGTCACGCTCGGCGGCGCTCGCATCGTCGACCGCCTCGCGGCGAGCGTCGAGTCGGGCGAGTGGGTGGCGCTGATCGGGCCGAACGGCGCCGGGAAGACGACGGCGCTGCGGGCTGTCGCCGGCCTCGTCGGCTACGACGGCGCGGTGACGATCTTCGGCGACGACGCCGAAACGTTGTCACGCCGCCGGCGGGCACGAGCGCTCGCCCTCGTCCCGCAGGTGCCGCTGCTGCCGCGCGACATCAGCGTGCGCGAGTACGTCCTGCTCGGCCGCACGCCGTACCTGACGTACTTCGGCTCGGAGCGGCGCGCGGATCACGACGCCGTCGACGAGGCGCTCGAGCAGCTCGACCTCGGCGCGCTGGAGCACCGTCGCCTCGAGACGCTCTCCGGCGGCGAGCGCCAGCGCGCGACGCTCGCCCGCGCGCTCGCACAGGACGCCCCGATCCTCCTGCTCGACGAGCCGACAGCGGCCCTGGACGTCGGGCGCCAGCAACAGGTGCTCGAGCTCGTCGACTCGTTGCGCGCGCGGCGCGGGCTGACCGTCCTCTCGACGATGCACGACCTCACACTGGCGGGCCAGTACGCCGACCGGCTCCTCCTGCTCGACGGCGGCCGGCTCGTTGCCGGGGGCGCGGCGCGCGACGTCCTCACGCGGCCGTTGATCCGCGAGCACTACGGCGCCGACGTCGCGCTCGTCGAGACAGAGACGGGTTTCGTGGTCGTGCCCGTGCGAGGTACGATCGGCAACGGCGCGTAGCGCCGTCTATGAGGGCCTGAGGCGACACGACACTCTTCCTGTCCCGCCTGCACCGACGGAGGTCCTCGCTTGCTTTCTGCAGCGAACATCACGAAGTACAACGGTCCGCAGCTCGTCCTGCACGACGTGACGCTCGTCGTCCCGCCCGAAGCGCGCATCGGGCTGGTCGGGCCGAACGGCGTCGGCAAGTCGACGCTGCTGCGCACCCTCGCGGGGCTGGAGGAGCCCGACCGCGGAACCGTGCGCCGGACCCCGCCGGCGCTCGCCGTCGGGTACCTGCCACAAGAGCAGACACCGCGCACGCGCTCGGGCGGCGAGGCCGCGCGCGCCAGGCTGGCGGAGTTCATGCGCCGCCCACTGGACGTGTTCCTCCTCGACGAGCCGACGAACGACCTCGACTTCGGCGGTCTCGATTGGCTCAACCGCGAGCTCGGGAAGCTCCAGGGCGCCGTCGTCCTCATCTCGCACGACCGTGACTTCCTCGATCACGTCGTCTCCCGCGTCGTCGAGCTCGACGAGTGGACGCACGGTGCGACGGAGTTCGCCGGCGGCTGGAGCGCGTACGAGCGTGCGCGGGCGAGCGCGTTGCGGCGGCAGCGCGAGGCGTACGAGCACTACGAGACCGAGAAGGAGCGGCTCGAGGATCAGATGCGGCGCATGCAGCGCTGGGAGGAGCGCGGCTACGGCCAAGGCCGCAAGAAGAAGCGCACGAAAGACGTGAAGAAGCGGTACGGCGGCCGTGTCGCACGCCTCGACAAGGCCCACAAGCCCTACGAGCCGTGGGAGCTACGGATCCCGCTGTCTGCCGGGCGCCGCAGCGGCGATGTCGTCCTGCGTCTCGAGCACGCCGTCGCTCACCGCGGGGACTTCACGCTCGGGCCGGTCGACCTCGAGATCGGGTGGGCCGACCGCGTTGCGATCGCAGGCCCGAACGGAAGCGGCAAGTCCACGCTGATCGACGTCCTGCTCGGCCGGCTGCCGCTCGAGTCGGGGCACGTGCACACGGGCAGCGGCGTCGTGCTCGGCGAGCTGACGCAGGAGCGCGGCGAGCTCGCGAGCGGCGAGCTGCTGCCGCTCTTCACGCGCGAGTCGGGGCTCAACGACGAGGACGCGCGCACGCTGCTCGCAAAGTTCGGCCTCGGCGCCGACCACGTCCGTCGCGATGCGGCCTCCCTGTCGCCCGGCGAGCGAACGCGCGCGCTGCTCGCGCTGCTCGCTGCGCGCGGCGTCAACTGTCTGATCCTGGACGAGCCGACGAACCACCTCGACGTGCCGGCGATCGAGGAGCTGGAGCGGGCGCTGGACGCCTTCGACGGCACCGTCCTGCTGGTGACGCACGATCGCCGCTTCCTCGAGGCGTTCCGGGCGACGCAGCTGGTGGACCTGGGTGTACCGGTAACACCCGTAACCAAATAGGCCGGTCCGGCGTTTCCCCTGCAGAACAGCAACTTCCCCGCGTTCGTACGAAAGGAGCCACAAACTCATGGGTATCGGAGTCAGCCTCATTCTTATGGCAGCCGGCGCCATCCTGATCTGGGCGGTCAACGCCACGGTCAGCGGCATCGAGCTGCACACGATCGGTTGGATCCTGCTGATCATCGGCGCCGTCGGCGCCCTGCTCTCGCTGATCTTCTGGTCGAGCTGGGGCGGCGTGGGCGGGCCTGCCGATGGCCCGCGCGGCCGTCGCACGGTCGTCCGCGACGACTACTAAAGGTCAATCGAAAAGTGCGCCGGGGTCAGACCCGAACGGGCCTGACCCCAGCCTTTCGATTTGAAAAGCAGTCCCCGAGGGGCCTGACCCCAGACTTGGGTCTGCAACCCCGGCGGTGAAACCATCAGGGGACGCCCATGCGGCGGAGCGGCCAGTAGGTGAAGAAGACCTTGCCGATGATCGCGCTGCGCGGGACGAGGCCCCAGACCCGCGAGTCGCACGAGTGGGCGCGATTGTCGCCCTCCATCAGGTACATGGCCTTCGGGATGCGCGTGAGCGTCCCGGCAGGCGGGATGTCGCGCATCGTCCGCGTCTGCGTGTCGCGGCGGTCCGTCTGCACGTACGGCTCGGACAGCCGCCTGCCGTCGATGTACGTGTAGCCGCTGCGTTCCGACCACACGTCGCCAGGCAAGCCGATCACGCGCTTGACGAAGATCCCGCCGACGCATGCTTCGCTCGCCGCCCTCGGCGCGTGGAACACGACGATCTCGCCGCGATGCGGATCCCGGAAGTGGTAGATGAACCGGTTCGCGAGCACGCGGTCCGACCGGCCTCCCTCACAACCGGGCTCGGGACGAGCGCAGTGCAGCGTCGGCTCCATCGACGGGGACGGGATCCGGTACGGGTTGACGACCCAGGCCTTGACGGCGAGCACGACCGCCACGGCGACGACGATCGTGACGATCCATTCGACGAGGCGTCGCCGCACGCGCTACGCGACTGCGGGCGCGAGCTCGCGGCCGATCAGCGCAACCGTCTCGAGATCGCGGTGTGCGAGGTGCTGCAGCATGACGCGCTCGAAGCCGAGCGCTGCGATCTCGTGCAGCCGCTCGATCACCCGCTCGACGGTGCCGACCGGCCCGCTCTCCGCGTAGCGCTCGAGCACGGTCTGCGGGTCGCGGCCGAAGCGCTCGCCGATCCGCTGCGCGGACTGCCGCACCTCGCGGTCGTTGCGCCCGACGACGATCGGGGCCATCAGCGAGTAGCGGAGCGTCGCCGGGTCCCGCCCGCCGCGCTCGCACGCTTCGTCCAGCCGTCCCTTGCGCTCGCGGGCATCGGCGAAGGTTCCGAAGACGCAGTTGTACTCGTCCGCGAAGCGTACGGCCGGGGCGGTCGTCCCGGGCTTCGCGCTGCCGCCGACGAGAATCGTCAGCTCGGGCCGCCCAAGGCCGGGGGCGTTCTGCAGGCGATAGTGCTTGCCGTCGAAGTCGAGGCTGTCCTTGCGGAAGAGGCCGTGCGCGATCTCGAGCTGCTCCGCGAAGCGCGAGATGCGCTCCGCCGTCGGGGGGAACTCGAACCCGTAGGCCTCGTGCTCGCGCTGCATCCAGCCCGCGCCCATCCCGAGGACGATGCGCCCGCCGGAGATCTCGTCTGCCGCAGCCGCGTTCCGCGCGAGCAGCGACGGATGGCGGAACGTCACCGGCGAGACGAGCGTCCCCAGCTGCAGCTTCGTCGTCCGGGCCGCGAGCCCGCAGATGCACGCCCACGCGTCGACGACCGGCCGCGACTCGTCGAAGCCCGAGATGTAGTGGTCGGAGCGGAACAGCGCCTCGACACCGTGCTCCTCGCAGGCGTCGGCGAGCGCCGCCCAGTCGTCCCAGGTGACGCCTTCCTGACCTTCGATCATCAGGGCGAGCCGCACGGCGCTCGACGCTAGCATCGGCGCATGGCCGTCGCGTCACCGGAGCAATACCTCGCCGATCTCAACCCGCCGCAGCGCGAGGCCGTTCTCGCCACGGAAGGGCCGCTCCTCGTCATCGCCGGAGCCGGCTCCGGCAAGACGCGTGTTCTCACCTACCGCGTCGCCCACCTGATCAACGCGGTCGGCGTGAAGCCGAACGAGATCCTCGCGATCACCTTCACCAACAAGGCGGCCGGAGAGATGCGCGAGCGGCTCCATCGGCTGCTCGGCCAGAGCGGGCGCGGCCTCTGGATCCTTACGTTCCACTCGGCCTGCGGGCGGATCCTCCGCCGCGAGGCGCAGCGGCTCGGTTACCGGTCGAATTTCACGATCTACGACTCGGCCGACCAGCTCCGCCTCGTCAAGCAGTGCCTGGAGGAGCTCGAGCGCGATCCGAAGCGCTTCACGCCGCGCGGCATCCACAACCAGATCTCGCACGCCAAGAACCAGCTCGTCTCGCCGGCGGAGTACGCCGAGCGCGTCCAGTCCTTCTACGACCAGACCGTCGCCGACGTGTACCAGCTCTACCAGCGCCGCCTGTTCGCGTCGAATGCCGTCGACTTCGACGATCTGCTGATGCTGACCGTGGACGTGCTCGAGCGCTTCCCCGAGGCGCTCGAGAAGTGGCAGAGCGCTTTCCGTTACATCCTCGTCGACGAGTACCAGGACACGAACCACGCGCAGTACCGGCTGCTGCAACTCCTGGCTCGGCCGGATATGAACGTCTGTGCCGTGGGCGACCCGGATCAGTCCATCTATGCGTTCCGCGGCGCCGACATCAACAACATCCTCGACTTCGAGCGCGACTTCCCCGGCACCCGCACGATCGCGCTGGAGCAGAACTACCGCTCGACGAATCACATCCTCGACGCCGCGAACCACGTGATCACGAACAACCGCGAGCGCAAGCCGAAGGAGCTGTGGTCGGATCTCGGCGACGGCGAGCCGGTGCGCGTGCTGGAGGTCGAGGACGAGCATGCCGAGGCGCGCTTCGTCGCCGCCGGCATCGCCGCGCTCGTCGAGGAGGGCTCCTCCGGGGACGAGATCGCCGTCTTCTACCGGACGAATGCGCAGTCGCGCGTGCTCGAGGACGTCCTCGTGCGCCAGGGCGTCTCGTACCAGGTGATCGGCGGCCCGCGGTTCTACGAACGCGCCGAGATCAAGGATGCGATCGCGTACCTGCAGGCGATCGACAACCCGTACGACGCCGTTTCGTTGCAGCGCATCGCGAACAGGCCGCGGCGCGGGATCGGCGACTCGAGCCTCGCTCGCCTCCAGACCTGGGCGGACGCGCACGGCCGCTCGCTGTGGGAGGCGATGGAGTTCGCCGAGGATGCCGGGGTCGGCGCGGCGCCCCAGCGCGCCGTCGCGAGCTTCCGCGACCTGATGCAGTCGCTGCAGTCCGGCGCGCTCGAGCTGCCGGTCGCGGAGCTCGTCGAGCGCACGCTCGAGCGGAGTGGCTACACCGAGGCGCTCGAGGCGGAGCGCACGATCGAGGCGCAGGGCCGGCTCGAGAACCTGCAGGAGCTCGTGGGCGTCGCCCGCGAGTACCAGGAGAACGCAGACGAGCCGTCGCTCTCGCACTTCCTGCAAGAGATCTCGCTCTACTCCGACCAGGACGCGATCCGCGAGGAGAGCCTCGTCACGCTGATGACGCTGCACAACGCGAAGGGCCTCGAGTTCCGTGCGGTGTACCTGATCGGGATGGAGGAGGGCATCTTCCCGCACGCGCGCTCGATCGAGGAGCAGGGCATCGAGGAGGAGCGGCGACTCTGCTACGTCGGCATGACGCGGGCGAAGGAGCTGCTGACGCTGACGCATGCGTCGTCGCGCTCGCTCTGGGGCGCCCGCGGCTACAACCTGCCGTCGCGGTTCCTCGACGAGCTCCCGGGCAACGTCGAGCGCGAGCGGCTGCGGCCGACATCATGGTCGTCGTACGGCACGCATGCGCAGGGCGTTACGCCGCGCGATGACGTGCCGTCCCTCTCGACCGGCGACTCGGTCCGGCACGGCACGCTCGGCGAGGGCGTCGTCACGCAGATCGAGGCGGGCGGCGTCGTCACCGTGCGCTTCGCGGACGGGAGCGAGCGTCGCCTGATGCTCGATTACGCTCCGCTCGAGCGCATCTCTTGACGATCGAGATCCGGAATCCCGCGCAGGACGAGCTGCGGACGGCGATGGAGATGACGCACGTCGTGTTCGCCGATCCGCTCACCGACGACCACTTCGAGCGGACGACGAAGGTGCTGCCGCGCGAGCGGTTCTACGCGGCGTACGAGGACGGTCTACCGGTCGGGACGGCGGCCGACTTCGACTTCCGGCTGACCGTGCCCGGCGGGGAGCTGCCGGCGGCCGGCGTCACGTGGGTCGGCGTGCTTCCGAGCCACCGCCGGCGCGGGATCCTGACGCAGCTGATGCGGCGCGAGCTCGACGACATCCACGCGCGCGGCGAGCCCCTGGCGATCCTGTGGGCGTCGGAGGCGGCGATCTACGGCCGGTTCGGCTACGGCGTGGCGGCGCCGACGGCGCAGATGAATGCGGACCGCACCCGCTTTGCGCTTCGCGACGATCCCGGCCCGCGAGGACGCGCGCGCATCGTGCCGCTCGAAGACGCGCTCGAGCCGTGCCGACACGTCTACGAGACCGTCCGGCCGACCATGCCGGGGTTCACCGATCGCCCGGACGACGTGTGGACGACGTTCCGTCTCGCGGATCCGGAGGAGTGGCGCCGGGGCGCGAGCCCGAAGTACGCAGCCGTCGTCGAGCTCGACGGCGAGCCGGCTGCGTACGCGCTGTACCGCATCAAGCAGAGCTGGGAGAACGGCTTCTCGCAGAGCGAGGTGCGGCTCGTCGAGACCCTGGCGGCCGGCCCTGCGGCCGAGCGCGAGCTCTGGCGCTTCGTCTTCGGGATCGACCTGATCGCGCGGGTCGAAGGACGTCTCGATCCTGCATCGCCGCTCTTTCTCATGGTTGTCGACCCGCGCAGCCTCCACCTCCGGGTCTCCGAGGGGCTCTGGCTGCGTCTCGTCGACGTCGGCCCCGCGCTTGCCGCTCGTTCCTATGGGAGCGACGACGAGATCGTGCTGGACGTCCGGGACGAGTTCTGTCCGTGGAACGCCGGCCGCTGGCGCGTCGGGCCTGCGGGTAGCGAACGCACCGACGGTGACGCCGCGCTCGCGCTCGACGTCGCCGACCTTGCCTCCGTGTATCTTGGCGCGTTCACGTTCAGCCGCCTGGCCGCGGCGGAGCGCGTCGAGGAGCTGCAGGACGGCGCGCTCGCTCGTGCGGATGCGTTGTTCCGCACGCCGCGGCCGCCGTATTGCCCCGAAGACTTCTGATGTCGTTCGACGTTCGCCCGGTGAAAGATCTCGACGAGTTCACCTCGGCGGTGCTCGCGATCGGCCAGTACTTCGGCATGACGCCGAACGAGGAGCGGATGCAGCGCTTCCTCGACCAGATCACCGCGGAGCGCATGCACGCAGCGTGGGGCAACGGCGCGATCGTCGGCGGCGCAGGGGCGTTCGCGTTCAACCTGTCGGTGCCGGGCGGCGACCTGCCGACGGCCGGCGTGAGCGTGGTCGGCGTCTATCCGACACACCGCCGCCGCGGCGTTCTGCGGGCGTTGATGCGCGCGCAGCTCGACGCGTCATACGAACGCGGAGAGCCGCTCGCGGCGCTATGGGCATCGGAGGAGACGATCTACGGACGCTTCGGCTACGGGCTCGCGTCGTTCTGCGGCGAGATCAAGCTCGCGCACGAGTACACGTCCTTCGGGATGCCTTTCGATCCGACGGGGACGATCCGGCTTCTCGAGCCGGACGAGGCGCGCGAGGTGCTGCCGCCGGTCTACGACCGCGTGCGCACGCAATGGCCGGGAATGTTCTCGCGTAACGATCTCTGGTGGGAGCAGCGGGAGATCAACGACCCGGAGGAACGCCGCGAGGGGGCGGGGCCGAAGCGCTGGGTCGCATACGAGCACGAGGGCTCGATCGACGCATATGCCGCGTACCGGCACAAGCCGGGGTGGGAGGAAGGCTCGACGGTCGCCGAGTTGCGCGTCGTCGAGGCGCTCGGCGCGACGCCGACCGCGGAGCGAGACCTCTGGGGCTACCTGCTCTCGATCGACTGGAAGGCGACCGTGCGCGCATTCCTGCTGCCGCCGGACCACGCGCTCTTCCTGCTGCTCGCGACGCCGCGCCGAGCGCGCTACCGGATGGGCGACGGGCTGTGGGTACGGCTCGTCGACGTCGGGACGGCGCTGTCGGGCCGTGAGTACGCGTCCGACGGGTCGGTCGTCTTCCAGGTGCACGACGAGTTCTGTCCGTGGAACGAGGGGCGTTGGAAGCTGGAATCGGGCATTGCCGAGCGGAGCGACGCCGACGCAGACATCGCGCTCTCGGCGCAGTCGCTGGGATCCGCCTACCTCGGCGGCGTCTCGTTCGCCTCGCTCGCGCGCGCCGGTCGTGCGGAGGAGCTGAAGGACGGCGCGCTCATGCGCGGGGACACGATGTTCCGCTGGGATCGGCATCCGTGGTGTCCAGAAATCTTCTGATCGCGGTCGCGCTGTGCGGCGCGCTCGTGTTGCCGGCGACGGCGGCTGCGCACACCGACGCCGGCTGGCAGCTCTCGCTGCAGTGGCCGGCGCACGGGACGATCACGTCGCCGTTCGGCAGGGACGGCGCCCGCTGGCATCCCGGGCTCGACATCGGGATCCTCCAGTCGCTCGACGTGCGTGCCGCGGCTGACGGCGTCGTCGTCCTGTCGGGGGAGATGCCTGGCTTCGACGGCTACGGCGCGATCGTCGCCGTGCAACACCGATACGGCTACATGTCGCTGTACGCGCACCTGTCGCGACCGCTGGTGCGGCCGGGCGAGCGCGTGTACACCGGGCAGTTGATCGGCATCGCGGGATGCACCGGCTGGTGCACCGGCACGCACCTCCACTTCGAGGTGCGCCACGACGGCCTTCCGGTCGATCCGACCTTCCTGATGGTGGGCTAGACTGCTCCTTCCCCAGGGCGGTTAGCTCAGTTGGGAGAGCACCAGCTCGACAAGCTGGGGGTCACTGGTTCGAGCCCAGTACCGCCCACCTCATGAAAGCCCCGCTCAGGCGGGGTTTTTTGTTGGACCGGGAGGGCGCGGCGACGGAGTGTTGGCTGCAAAAACAGGCGTCTTGGCTGCAGTCGTCCCGAGTCCTGAGACGGCCGGGCATTCGTGTCTGGTGGACGTTTTAGGATCGTCGTGTCGTGCGGCGACGGTCCGGCAACGCAGAGACACTCCAGAAGGCGGGTTGTGACAACGCCGCATGGGAAGCCGTGAACGCCGCAGCGAACGCCGACGAGGCCCCCACACCGACCCGACGGCAACCCCCAGCTCGTCTTAGCTCTGCCCAAGCCTTCCCACGGAACGATGGAAGACGGAATGTGATCCGACGGGTACAGGACGGGGTACAGAATGACCTCCACGTAACCGCATTAGCGTGTCGCGGAATGTCAGTTGCAATTCGTTCAGGAAGCTAAGGATAGGTACACTTGAGCGGCGTGACGCAGTGAGCGTGCAACTCCGACGGGCAGAAGAAGGTGTCCTCGGCTGGATCGATCGGGACATCACGGGTCCGATGGCCGACTTCGAGGACCCGAAGCAGGAGTGGCGTCGGCTGTTCTCAGAGTTCTACGGCACGTTCTTGCTCGTGCTCGTGGCTGCGGGTGGCGGCATGATGAGCCAGGCGTTCCCGAACACCATCAGCCGGACGGCGGCGGTGGTCGCGCCGGGGCTGATGGTGATGGGGGTGATCATGTTCATGGGCAAGGTGTCTGGCGCACACCTGAACCCCGCCGTTAGCGTGGCCTTCTCGCTACGCGGCGATTTTCCCTGGAGGAGAGTGCCGGGTTACATCATCGTCCAGCTGGCTGGTGCAACGGTCGCCGCTCTCTTTCTTCGGGGCGTGATCAAGATCTCGGCGAAGTACGGGAGCAACTATCCCGCTCATGGATACGCGAGCTGGCAAGCATTGCTGATGGAGGCGGCGTTAACGATGGGGCTGGTGAGTGTGATCTTGGGTACGGCGTCGGGTGCCCAGAACATCGGCATCTTTGGGGCAATCGGCGTTGGCGGTTACATTGCGCTTGCCGGCCTTTGGGGCAGCCCGATCTCGGGAGCGTCGATGAACCCGGCGCGCACGTTCGCTCCCGACCTGGTGGGGAAGACCTTTACCGACTACTGGGTCTACGTCATCGGCCCACTAGTCGGCGCTGTCCTTGCTGTCGCCATCGCCTACGTTCTGCGCGGCGCCGGGGGCGGCAAATCGGGCTCCGCCGCGGCCCAGGGCGGTCTTTATACCGAGGCCAGAAGCCCGGATCAGGACTGAACCACCAAGTCGCCGCCGAACCCAGAGCTCTACACCACCCTAGAACGATGAGAACCGATTCAAGATCGGTGACGGGTTGGGCTCACGTTAGTTCCGTCACGTGAGAGTCATAGCGCGCGCCAGTTGCGCGCCAGTCGTCGCCCTCGTCCAGCGGTTCCGAGCGGTCTCGAGCGGCTTGGAATATTCGTAGCCATGCGGGTTGACGCATCGTTCCGCGGCCCCGGACAGGCTCGACAAGCTGGGGGTCACTGGTTCGAGCCCAGTACCGCCCACTCACCAGAACCCGCCGCATACGGCGGGTTTTGTCGTTGAGGGAGCCGTGCGCTTGGTTCGCGTGAAAGGCGCGTGGCAACAGAATGGCAACGGCCGCGTTGATTTCCATCAGGTGCGGGCACATACATCGAGGTCCCCGATGCAATCGCTACCCAGGATGAGACGAAGGGAGCGACTTCCTGGGCTCGTTCCTGGAGGAGCGAGGGTTCGGTCCCAGTACCGCCCATTTCGGACCGCGGCACCAAGCGGATCGCCGCATTGCTCCATGGGTCAGACGTGCCAGCAGTGTCGCGGATGCCCGTCGCGTGCGTACCCAGCTAGCGCACTAATTCCCACAGCTTCGGCGAGGTCGGGTCATGGTTGCGGGAATCTCAAGTATGTGCCACACTTCTGGCATGTCCCATGAAAGATTCACAGCCCACGTTGGCGAACGAGGCCGTTTTGTGGTTCCTGCCGCTGTACGCCGACGACTGGAACTTCATCCGGGCGCCCTTCTCGTGATCGAGCAACACGATGACCACTTCGTTGTCCGAAAGGCGGTGGACGTAGCCCATGGTTTCCGGGGCTATCTCCGCAGGCTTCAGCCGGAACGCGATCTGGCCGCGGAGCTCATCGCGGAACGACGTGAAGAGGCAGAACGTGAGGCAAGACGCGGTGCCGAGGGACGGATCAGCACTGCTCGGTAAGGCGTGAGCCACTGCGTCCTTGATGCGTCAGCACTGCTCGCCTACTTGCACGAAGAAGAAGGAGCGGCCGAGGTAGCGGACGCGATTGCCCAATCTGCGTCGATCAGCGCCGCGAATTGGGCTGAAACTCTCTCGAAGGTCGCGGAACTCGGTAGCCCGCCGAGCCGGCTAGCAGCTGACCTCGAAGAACAAGGCCTGCTCCATGGATTACTCGAAGTGGTCCCGCTAACGGCCGAAGACGCGCTCGTCATCGGAGAGTTGCGGCCTGTCACGCGGGACCTGGGCCTGTCGCTCGGTGACCGCGCCTGCTTAGCACTGGCGCTGCGCCTCAAGCTTCCGGTCCTCACCGCGGATCGAGACTGGACTGAACTTGACGACGTCGATGTCGATGTTCAGCCCATCCGCGGCATTTAGACAAGCCGAGCCTGGGTCGGGGTAGGGGTCATTACGGAACCCAGCCCGCAGGTGACTGACCCTGCTTGCTCGCTGTAAAAAACCGCCGAAACCGCTTGAACTCAGAAGGGCTGTAGGGGTTCGAGCCAGCGAAGCGCCTCGATAAGCCTGTCATCGAGCACGCCCAGCTTGAGCCGCACCTGGCCGTTGCCGCTGCTCTCGATCCGGGCCGGCGTCGAGTTCTTCCTGAACGACGGCTCTTACGATGGTTCGAGGCCAGCGTCTGGCGAGGCCGGGCGCGTCACACCAGGAAAATGGTTCTCGATCGCCTGCCCATCCGCCGCGTGCGCGACGCTTGCTCCGGCAGGACTTGCACGTGTGTCGATGCGGCTCGAACTGCTCGAGCGGCTTCGCCACACCGCACGACTTGCAGGTCCGAAGCCCGGCTTCGGTCTCCAGCCGCGACGTCAGCGTGCTACCGAACGGTCCGCATCAGCCGCAACACCGTCGGCGACGAGCGCCGCCAGCCTCTCCTCGACGAGCCGGCCAAGCTCACGCTCGACCGCCGAAGTCACCAACTCCTCGAGTTGGCCGTTCATGCGCGCGAAGTCGTCCGCGACGAGCCGATCGACGATCTCTACCAGCACCTCAAGCGTGAGCCTACGACGGCCGGTTGACGGAACAGACTGACTTGCGGAGAAAGCCCGGGCGAACCCTCTCCCCTCATGGCCGCCCGGGCGGTTGCGACGCTCCGCGCTGGTCGACGCAAAGGGTTTACGGCCCCCTCAAGCCGGACTTTGCTGCGGTGTGCCGCATGGTTTTAGTCGGCAGGTCGGTCCTAACCCTTTAGAGGGATGACGTGGGTCGCTCACTCGCCGCCGTGGTTGGCAGGCCGACTTACCACTCCCGCGAGTGGTTCGACCACCGCCCGTCCTCGGTCAAGTAGAAGCGCGTGCCGTCGCTGTAATCCCGCGGGTCGGGCGGCAAGGGCGGAACACCCCGCGCGTACACACGCCCAGTCGTTGTGCGATTGCAGGCCCGATGTTCCGGACCCGTCCAGCGTGAACGGTCGTCATAGTCATGGCCCAAATCCCAGGGCTCGCCCGGACGGATGAACTCCCCGCAGCGCGAGCAGAGAACACCGCCGGTAGCGACAGCAGGCGCCCAACTGCGCCTCAAGCGGCGGTGCACCTCGCCGTATCCGCGCTCAACGGTCTTCCGGCTCGTCACGTAACCACGACTCTCGGCCAGTAGAACTCGAACGGCTTTGTGGCAATAGTTTCGAAAGCGGGGCTGCGGCGCTGGCTGCAACGCGAGGACTGACGGCAGTTCGCCTGCGTGCTACTTCCCCATGCGGCCGCGCCCCGCTTGCGACCTAAAAGGCATCGTGGGGAAATGCCGACTGGCGGGGTCGTGTCCATGGTCGCGGGTTGCGCCGCGCCCCTACCCCCGCATAGGCGGGTGCTGGTACGGGCGGTCTTCGACCTTCCTTGAAACACCGGCTCCCTCTGACACATCAGCCGTCTCCTCAACTTCAATGGCGTTAGTGTCACGCGCCTCAGCACGGGACAGAGGGAGGGCCAAATGCATGCGCGTGTTACTTCTTTGGGCGGTTCAGCGGAGGCGGTGGACGCGGGGATAACCAACTTCCGTGAAAACGTGGTTCCGTTCACCCGGGAAGGCGGTGGGAAGGGATCGATCTTGCTGGTCGATCGCGAAGGTGGCAACGCCATCGCAATCACTTTGTGGGAAGACGAGCAGGCATTGCGCGGCAGCGAGGAGCGCGCAAGTGCAGTGCGCGCCCAAGCCGCCGATGCGATGAGCGCAAGCGGCCAGCCAACGGTCGCTCGGTACGAGGTCGCGGTATTCGAGGTGTAAAACGCGGGTCGCCGCGGGTCGTGTTCACGCTGCAGCCTGAACGACCCTGGGAAACTTGGAGGCTCTGCTGTGGACCGGGTTCCGTGTGGTCCGGTTTCTAGATTCGGGCGACCTTCGACGATGATGCGGGAGGTCGTTCATGGCACGGAAGGGGTATCCGGCGGAGTTCCGTCGGCGGGCGCTCGATCTGGTCGCAGCCGGCAAGACGGTCGCCGAGGAGTAGCGTCCCCGCTCGTGGTGTTCGAGCGCGATGGGGTGAGCTCCGTCGCCGGCTCGCCGCTCTTTGATGAGGCGAGCGTGACGGAGACGGCGGGCGCGAAGCGCCCGACATAGCTGACCACCGCGTCATCCTCGCGAAGTCCGGTCAAAGACAAGCGAGGAGGAGCACGGTGGTCGAGCCCACGATGGACGTCAGTGAGTGGTTGCGCAAGCAGCTGGAGGAGGCGAGCCCGGATCTCTTGCGGGCGATGGTGCAGGACTTCGCGGAGGCGCTGAGGATGACGTCCTCAATCTCGCACACCACTTGACGGGACGTGGCCCGAGCTTCGCGGAGCTCGCAAGACGTGGTTGACTCAGTACGACTTGACTCAGTACGACAAATCTGACCGACGATGATGAAGTTGCTTTTCAAACCGTTCGCGATCATTGCAGGTGTTGTTGCCAGCAAGGCTGCGGGTGCGATCTTCAAGTGGGTGTGGGCGTTTCTGGCCAAGGACACCGAGATGCCACTGGCGATGGAACAGCACCGCGGCTGGACGGAAGTCGTCGTGGCGGCAACGCTAAAGGGAGCGGTGTTCGGCGGAGTGAAAGCCTTAGTCGATCGCACGTTCGCGACCGGGTACTTCCGCCGGACGGGCGTGTGGCCGGGGAAGACTGCCAAGCCACAGAACGATTAGCTTCTAGCGCGACAGAGCGGAGTCCCAGCCGTTCGCAGATCTTCCAGTTTGTTCCGGCGACTGCGGTTTGCGCGTGCGTTGATTCTTTGGTGCATGGTGGGAAAGTCGCTGCAATGAGGTGGCCGCGGTTCCGGACTGCGGCAGGCGGCGTGACCCTCGTCCCCCGAACGCGCGCCAGTCGCGCGCCAGTCGTCACCCTCGTCCAGGCCGATTCCAGCGCTAGCAGTTTCCCTCAACCGTGCGGAATGGCGCATGGTTGGGCGCACGCGGACAGGCTCGACAAGCTGGGGGTCACTGGTTCGAGCCCAGTACCGCCCATCAGGAAAGGCCCCGGAACGGTTTCTTCCGCTCGGGTTCGAGCCTCTGCGGACGGCCGAGCAAGAAGGCGGGCCCGAACCGTCGACTGAACCAACGGTATTAGATGTAGCTATGACCCAGCCGCAGTCGGGTTCAGAGCACGCCGACGCCGCGGACGAAGCGGCTCGAGTTCCGACGTCGCCGTCCGATCTCGATCAGGAGCGCCGTACGTCGATGGCTGCGGAGCGCACCTGGCTGGCCTGGTGGCGCACCGCGCTGGGCGCCAGCGCGGGTGCGCTCGCTGTGGGGCGGTTCGCCCCGCAACTGCTCGACGTCGCCCCGTGGCCGTACATTCTGCTCGGCTGCGGGTACGCGTCTCTCGCGGTCGGGCTGTCGATCGTCGGCGCACATCGCCAGCGCGCGTTGGAGCAGGCGCTGCGAACCGGTGGCCACGCGCCGTTGCGGTTCCGGACCGTCGCGCTGTTCACCGTCGGCGGAGTCGCGGTTGCCGTGTTGACCGTCGTGCTCGTGATCGCGCAGACCTGACGCTGTCCCAGCCCGAGCTGGCTCTCGGCAACCCGAGCGTGCGTCGCGCGAATTAGCCTGCGGAAGTGCCTTCGCTCCTCGCAGCGCGCGGCGACCAGGCGACCGCGCTCGTCGTCCTGGCATCGATCGTGATTCCGCTCGCCGTCCTGGGTGGCGTGTGCTGGTACTTCTGGCGTCACCGCCACGACGAGTAGCGGTTTCGCACGCAGCGCCGACGGAACTCGTTCGACTCGACGTCGACATCTTGCGATTGGCAGAACCGCGCGATCGACATCTTCAGTCGGCGCCTAATCCCCTCGCTCAGAGGGCTATCCGCACTCGGTCCTCCCAGGCCTGGGCGGGCGCAGCGCCTGCGGAGCGTGTCGTGATTAGTGGAATCGCCGTTGCGGGGATGTCGTGGGAGACGGCTCAGAGAGGGGGAGCAAGGGATGTCACCGCCGCGCCGCAGAACGAGTAGTGGCTCGAGCAAGACGAGCCGGAATGGCAGCAGAGCAAACGGGAGTCGTTCGTCCGCACGTGCGAGCCAATCGAGCACGGCACAGCTCGAAGGCCGTGCGCCGAGCACGATCCCGATGTCTATGTCGACATCGAGAAAGTCAAGGTTGACGAGATCTACGTCGACGTCGAGCAGCTGGAGGCGCATCTGGCGCTGCGCGCGAAGCTTGGGAACCTTCTCCAGGTCGTCGCGGGCGTCCACATCCACCTCGGCAAAGTCGAGGTGGACATCACCGGTGTCGAGGCTCAGACGCAGCTCAAGGTGCGGCTCGAGAATCTGTACGACATCCTCGACCGGGCACTGACGACGCTCGATCGCAACCCGGAGATTCTCGAGAGCCTGGTCCAAACGGTCGACGACACGGTCGGCAGCATCGGCGACATAGGGCAGCAAGCTCTTGGTCCTGGTGGTGCCGTGAGCCAGACGCTGGACGATGTCGGCCAGACGGCACAACAGGCTGCTCAGCCGGGTGGCGCCGCGAGCCAGGCGCTCGGGGGGCTGACTGATGCGGCCGGGCAGGCGCTCGGGCCGGGCGGTGCGGTCGGCCAGCTTGCCGGAGGCGCCGGCCAGGCGCTCGGGGGCATCGGCCAAGGAGTCGGCGGGCTTGGGCAGCAGCTCGGGCAGGCCGCAGGACAAGTGGCAGGCGGCGCGGGACAGGCCGCAGGCGGCGCCGCCGGGGAGGTAGGTCAGACAGCTCAGCAGGCGGGGCCACAGGCTGCGGACGCAGGTGGAGGGGGCCAGCAAGCATCACTGGTGCGCAAACGAAGCGCGGATCGAAACGTGGCACAGCCCGGGCACGCAGCAAGAGCGCGAGCCGGCGTCGATCGGCGGCGAGCGGCAACAGCAAGCGCTCCTCATCTGGATCGCGCAGCACTAGGAAGAAGACGACGTGAGCGAGGCGGACTTCGAGATGGTCGGTCGCCTGCACGCGCGACACTTGGTGACGCATGTACCGCCGGACACGCGGATCGTGACCGAGCGAAGCGACATGGCGCCCGCGCCCGGGGTGCGCCTCGGACTTCCGACCAGCACTGAGCCGGGCGGGTCGTACGAGAACGTTGTGGTCGAAAAGCGGCTGGCGGGTACGCACCGCTAGATGCGACTCACCGCTCGTCTTTCGCGCGCAGCAGGACGCGCGGCACGGGTTGATCGTGTGGATCGCGGCCGAGAACGGCCACCTCGATGATCGTGGCAAGGATCGAGGCGAGCGGGACCGAGAGCAAGACGTAGACGCCGCCGAGAAGGAGGCCAATCGAGGTGACGGTGACGAGGATGATCAACGGTGACAGGCCGCTCGAATGTCCGAACACATGCGGATTGATCAGATAGTCCTGCAATAGACGGAGCCCCCAGACGGCTGCCGCTGCGTAGGCCGCATGTTGCCAGTCGACCGTCAGTCCGACGCCGATCGCGAGCGCTCCGGCTAGGAGCGGCCCGACGACCGGCACGACCTCGACGATGCCGGCAAAGACCCCGAGCAGCAACCAGAACGGCAAGCCGATGAGGGCGAAGGCCGTCGAGAGCGTCACACTGACGAACGTGATCGTGAGCAATTGGCCCCGCACGAACGCCCCGAGCTTGAGGTCGATCAGGTTCCACGTCGCGCGTACAGTGGCTCGCTGCGCGGGGGCCAGAAGCGACAACACCACGCGTTGCGCGCGTTCGCGCTCGAAGACCCAGTAGGCAGTCGTCGCGAGCGCGAAGAAGAACGCGAACAGGACCTCGAATACTCTGGCCGTCAGCGACATCGCAGGATGAATCAGGGCCGATGCAGACGGAAGATCCTCGAGGCGATGCTGCAAAGCGACGAGCAGATGATGCTTGATCCCGCTGGATTGCTTCGCGGCGTTGCGAGCTTCTGATGCCGACGTCGGCACCGCTTGCTCGATCTGGGCGATCGCGCGCGGAACCGCGAGCCACAGGAGCAAGGTCAAGACGCCGGCCACGGCCGCGAAGTGCAACAACACTCCGGCCGTGCGAGGAATCCCGTGCGTGTGCAGCCGCTCGACCCCAGGCCTCATCGCCGCCGCCCAGGTGACTCCAAGAAGGAACAGGAAGACGACTAAACGGAGGTGCCACAGCGCCACTGCTCCAGCGACGACGCCTATCGCCACGGCCGACATCACGAACGCGGTGCGCACGTTGCTCACAAGTGTGAAACGGAGAACGACAGCTGCGGGAAACGGCTCCCAGCGCTTCGTTCGGGCGGAACCGCTATTGCGCGGAGAGCGTGTACTTCTGCCCGTCGAGCTCGATGCGGACGCTACGGATGTCGTTCGCTGCGATGCACTTCTCGAGGGCTGAGAGCAGGACGAGCAGGTCTGAGGTCGAGCGCTCGTCCAGCTCGATGAGCATCGAGCTACGAAGCCGCTTTGGGGTATAGGCCCCAAGCTCGCGCATTAGGCAAGCCGCCTCGTCGTCTTCGGGTGCACGAATCTGCAGTAGCCGCATTGACCCATTTCTGACTGTAGGCATGCGCGTTCGTTTTGCAAGCCAGGCGATTCATCCTTGACAGCGGCGTCGGTATCACGAACGGCTCCGGCGTGACGATCGGGTCATGAGACAGCCCGCTCACTACACGCTGCGGGAGTTCGGCGACTGCGGTCGAAGAACGAGAGAGGCCCCGCACGGCGGGGCCTCTCTCGGCACTGCTGGTGCGAGCTAGCTGCTCGAGCGGCGGCGCGTCGTGCCGGTTGCCCGGCGGCGGGCCGTCGTGCGGCCGCCCTTCGCGGCTGCCTTCCGCGACGGGGCGCGGCCGGTGGTGCTGCGGCGCGTGCCGGTCGAGCGCGTGCTCGTCGAGCGCGACCGGGTTGTGCCGGTTGCCCGGCGGCGGGCCGTCGTGCGGCCGCCCTTCGCCGCTGCCTTCCGCGACGGGGCGCGCTTGGTGGTGCTGCGGCGCGTGCCGGTCGAGCGCGTGCTCGTCGAGCGCGACCGGGTTGTGCCGGTTGCCCGGCGGCGGGCCGTCGTGCGGCCGCCCTTCGCCGCTGCCTTCCGCGACGGGGCGCGCTTGGTGGTGCTGCGGCGCGTGCCGGTCGAGCGCGTGCTCGTCGAGCGCGACCGGGTTGTGCCGGTTGCCCGGCGGCGGGCCGTCGTGCGGCCGCCCTTCGCCGCTGCCTTCCGCGACGGGGCGCGCTTGGTGGTGCTGCGGCGCGTGCCGGTCGAGCGCGTGCTCGTCGAGCGCGACCGGGTTGTGCCGGTTGCCCGGCGGCGGGCCGTCGTGCGGCCGCCCTTCGCCGCTGCCTTCCGCGACGGGGCGCGCTTGGTGGTGCTGCGGCGCGTGCCGGTCGAGCGCGTGCTCGTCGAGCGCGACCGGGTTGTGCCGGTTGCGCGGCGGCGGGCCGTCGTGCGGCCGCCCTTCGCCGCTGCCTTCCGCGACGGGGCGCGCTTGGTGGTGCTGCGGCGCGTGCCGGTCGAGCGCGTGCTGGAGCTCGTTGAGCGACGGCGTGTGCCGCCGGTCGAACGCGAGCGCGAAGTCGTGCCACGCGACCGCGAACTCGAACCGCTGCTAGCCCCTGTTGAGCGGGACCGGCTGGTCGTCGAGCGTCGGCGCCCGTTGCCCGATGCCGCGCGTGCGCGTGAGACGCCTTCGTCCTGCTGTTGGGGCTGCTCTTGCTGTGGCTGCTCTTCCTGTGGCTGCTCTTGCTGTGGCTGCTGCATGAGGGCGGGGGATTCCTCCTGGCCCTCGGCCGGCGAGGGGATCTCGCCGAACGTTCCTCCTTCGAAGCTGGACATCTGGCCTCCTATTGAGAAATTTCCTGTACCAATTCGCCCGTCTGCTTGTCGTGGCCCTCTCGGGCAACGTCCGCCTGTGCGACGACGCCGACGAGCCGGCCGTCTTCTTCGACCACGGGAAGACGGCGCACCTGATGCTCGGCCATAATTCGCAGAGCCTCATCGAGGTCCTGCTGCAGCTCGATCGTTACAACCTGTTTCGAGGCGACTTCACCGACGGTCACCTGCTCAGGATTTCTCCCCTCTGCGACGACCCGGATAGCGATGTCGCGGTCGGTCAGCATCCCAATCAATTTGTCGTCTTCGACAATCGGCGCGAGGCCGACATCCTCGTCCCGCATCATCTTCGCCGCGTACGCAACGGATTTGCCGGCGTCGATGGTGCAAGGATCGGAGGTCATGACGTCTCTGATGCTTTGACCCATCCACTCCTCCCTCGGAATTCGAATCACACGTTGCGTACCCCGCGCGATTCCCAATGAAACGGTGAAAATACAACACGTGTTGTACGGAGAACGCATTCGCACGCTCGCTTTGTCGTTTCCGGAGACGTATGAAGATGCGCCGTGGGGACATCCGGTTTTCAAAGTTGGCGACAACAAGATGTTCGCGTCGATGTCGGACGGAGACGCGTGCGTATCTCTGACGGTGAAGCTGACGCCTGAAGAGCGGGAAATTGCGCTGCACATGCCCAACGTTGATGTCGCGCGATACGTCGGACGTTATGGATGGGTGACAGTGCAGGTGACTGACGAGGAGTCGCTCGAAAACGCGCTCGAATGGTTGCGCGAGAGCTATTGGCTCAAGGCGCCTGCGCGATTGCGGCCCGCAGTCGAAGAGACTTGACAAGTCGCGAGCTGCGCGGCGAAAGAACCGCCATTCGTGCGGCGGACGAGCGCGACGCCGACCTTCTGGTCGCCTGGCACGACGACCCGGACGTCGCCCGCTACTGGGATCACGAGCGCTTCACGCGGGAGGAGATGCTCGAACGACTGCGTCGCGACGAGGTGGAGTCGTTCGTCGTCGAGGCGGGCGAGGAGCCGGTCGGATACCTCCAGTTGTGGCGGGAAGGCGACGGCGGCGGCATCGACATGTTCCTCGTCCCGCACGCCCGCGGACGCGGTCTGGGTCCCGATGCGGCGCGGGCCGTGGCACGGCACCTGCGCGACGAGCGCGGCTGGCGGCAGGTGACCGTCGATCCGTACGTCTGGAACGTCGGCACAATCCGCGCGTGGCGCCGGGCCGGCTTCCGCGACGTCGGCGAGCGCGAGCCCGACGAGCAGCACAGCGCGCGCTGGCTCCTGATGGAGTTCGTGGACTGACTAGTCCGCTTCGGGCACGTCGTCAGCATCCGTGTCCTTCTCAGGGTCGGGGACGGGCGACTCGTCGATCTCGTCGTTGCGGTCATCTTCGCGCGGGTGTTCCATATCCTGGTTGCTCATGAAGGTCGTCCTTCCCGACAACTCCGAACTCGAACTTCCGGACGGCGCTACCGGCCTCGACGCGGCGCGCGCGATCGGGCCGAAGCTCGCGGAGCAGGCCGTGCTCGTCCGCTCGAACGGGAACGTGCAAGACCTGCGGCTACCGCTCCACGACCGGCAGCCGATCCAGATCCTGACGACGCGGGACAGGGACGATCCCGACGCGCTCTCCGTCCTCCGGCATTCGGCCGCTCACCTGCTCGCGGAAGCCGTGCAGCGTCTGCATCCCGGAGTGAAGCTCGCGATTGGCCCTCCGATCGAGAACGGCTTCTACTACGACTTCGACTTCCCGGAGCCGATCGGCGAGGAGGATCTGCCGCGGATCGAAGCGGAGATCAACCGCGAGCTCGCCGAGGGCCGGACCTGGTCGCGCGAGGAGGTTGCGCCGGGCGACGCGCGGCAGCGCATCGAGCAGGAGCACGAGCCGTACAAGCTCGAGCTGCTCGAAGCGGCCGACGGCCCGATCTCCTTCTACACGCAGGGCGACTTCACCGATCTGTGCCGCGGGCCGCACCTCCAGGACTCGCGTCCGATCAAGGCGATCAAGCTGACCGGTGTGTCGGGCGCCTACTGGCGCGGCGACGAGCACAACAAGCAGCTGACGCGCATCTACGGCACCGCCTTCTACTCCCAGGCCGACCTCGACGAATACCTCACGCGGATCGAGGAGGCGAAGCGCCGCGACCACCGGCGGCTCGGTCCGCAGCTCGACCTCTTCCATTTCTCCGAGCGCTCGCCAGGATCGGCGCTGTGGCACCCGAAGGGGATGGTGCTGTTCCAGGTGATGGAGGACATCCGCCGGCGCGAGAATGCGAAACGCGGCTACTCGGAAGTGCGCACGCCGATCATCTACGACGCCGAGACGTTCTACATCTCGGGCCACTTTCCGAAGTACGAGGACCTGATGTTCAAGCTCGAGGTCGACACCGAGCAGTGGGCGATGAAGGCGATGAACTGCCCGGGCCACATGATCCTGTTCGGCTCGAGGCTGCGCAGCTACCGCGAGCTGCCCGTTCGCTACGCCGAGCCGACGCCGCTCCACCGCAACGAGCTGACCGGGACGCTCCACGGCCTGCTGCGCGTCCGCATGATCACGCAGGACGACGCCCACATCTTCTGCACGCAGGAGCAGATCCAGGACGAGATCGCCGGCGTCGTCGCGTACGCGCGCTACCTCTACGAGCTCTTCGGCATGTCGGCGAGCGCCGAGCTCTCGACGCGGCCCGACAACAAGCTCGGGACGGACGAGGAGTGGGACATGACGGAGGCGGCGCTCGAGGAAGCCCTCAAGCTGAATGACATCCCGTACGTCGTCGCGCCGGGCGAAGGCGCCTTCTACGGCCCCAAGATCGACCTCCACATGGAGGACGCGCTCGGCCGCCACTGGCAGATGGGAACGATCCAGCTCGACTCGCAGATGCCGTCGCGCTTCGGGCTCACGTACGTCGGGCCGGACAACCGTGAGCACCCGCTGTACGTCATCCACCGCGCGCTCTACGGGTCGTTCGAGCGCTTCATCGGGATCCTGATCGAGCACTACGCGGGCGCCTTCCCGGTGTGGCTCGCCCCGGTGCAGATCCGGCTGATCCCCGTCGGCGAGAACCATCGCGCCGCCGTGAAAGCGCTGAAGGAGAAGCTCGCGGGGCTCCGCGTCGACATCGACGAGCGCGACGAGACGGTCGGCAAGCGGATCCGGGACGCGGAGCTGGAGAAGATCCCGTACGTCGTGGTCTACGGGGACAAGGAGTCGGACGAGTCGCTCGCGGTGCGGAAGCGCGGCGGCGAGCAGATCACCCTTTCGCTGGCCGCGCTCGCTGCCGAGATTTCCGAGGTTGCTACTCTGTGAGCCTGCAAGTAGGAGCGCCCATGTTCCTCACCTCGCGAGCTTGAGCTCAGCGGGGTTCAACCGAGTCGCAACGACGAGGATCCCGGGCCGCTGCTTGCAGCGGCTTTGTCGTTTACAGAAAGGATTGAAGTCCGCTTGGTGATAGCTCTTTGAGGCCTAGGCGCACGGTCGAACCGCCGTCGAGGCCCGTCCCGCAGGCCCGGATCAACGACTACATCCGGGCGTCGCAGGTCAGGTTGATCGACGAGGACGGCGCGCAGCTCGGAATCAAGCCGACACGCGAGGCGATGCAGTACGCCTTCGACAAGGGGCTCGACCTGGTCGAGGTCGCGTCGCAGGCAGATCCGCCCGTCGCCCGCGTCATGGACTACGGGAAGTACCGCTACGAGCAGGAGCAGAAGGCGAAGCTCGCGCGGAAGCACCAGACCCAGATCAACATCAAGGAGATCAAGCTCAGACCGAAGATCGGCCAGCACGACTACGAGACGAAGAAGGGACACGTCGAGCGCTTCCTGAACCAGCGCGCCAAGGTCAAGGTGACGATCATGTTCAGGGGCCGCGAGATGACGCATCCCGAGCGCGGCCGCGACCTCCTGATGCGGCTCGCCGAAGACGTCAAGGAGATCGGGCAGATCGAGTCGCAACCGCTCCAGGACGGACGCAACATGGTGATGGTGCTGGGGCCGACGAAGAACGCAGGAGTGAAGAGGGAAGATGCCGAAGACCAAGACATCGAGCAGCGCCAAGAAGCGGTTTAAGGTCACCGCCGGCGGCAAGCTGCTGCGCCGGCGGGCGCCGAAGAGCCACAACCTGACGAAGAAGACGTCGAAGCGGAAGCGGGGCTTCCGCAAGGACGAGCCGGTCGCCGTCGCCGACGTCCCGGCCGTGCGGGCGATGCTCGGCAAGAGGGGGCAGCGCTAGTGCCGCGGGTCAAGCGTTCCGTCGCGGCGCGCAAGAAGCGGCGCAAGGTCCTCGGGCAGGCGAAGGGCTACTGGGGGCTCAAGAAATCCTCGTACCGCTACGCAAAGGAGCAGGTCGACCACTCCCTCACCTACGCGTACCGCGACCGCAAGAACAAGAAGCGGACGTTCCGCCGCCTCTGGATCATGCGGATCAACGCCGCTGCGCGGGCGAACGGCCTTTCGTACAACCAGTTCATCGCCGGGCTGAAGAAGGCGGAGATCGACCTCGACCGCAAGGTCCTCGCCGACCTCGCCGTCGAGGATCCACAGGCGTTCGGCGTCATCGCGGAACGCGCGAAGTCTGCTCTGCAGGCCTGATTCGCTCCCGCGACAACGAGAAGCTCAAGCTCGTCCGCAAGCTGCACGAGCGGCGCTGGCGCGACAAGCTCGGGCTCTTCTTCGTCGAGGGTGAGGATCTCGTCGACGCGGGGCGCGCCGCCGGCTGGGAGCCGGTCGAGCTGCTCGTCGCCGGCGAGAACGTCGAGCCGGCGCTGCTGGCGGACGTGTCGACGCTGGGTCATCCGCCGCGCGTCGTCGGGGTCTTCCGGCGGCGCGAGGTGGCACGCACCGCCGGCGTCGCATTGGCGCTCTGGCATGTGGCGGATCCGGGCAACGTCGGCACGCTGATCCGTTCGGCGGACGCGTTCGGCGCCGGGGTGATGCTGTCCGAGGGCTGCGCCGACCCGTTCGGGCCGAAGGCGCTGCGCGCGGGAATGGGCTCGACGTTCCGAGTCCCGCTGCTCCAGTTCGAGCTGCGCGACGCGGTCGCTCTGGTTGCCGACGGCGGAGAGCCGCTCGGCGGCCTCGATCGCTACGGCACGTTCGTGCTCGGGTCCGAACGCGACGGGCTGCCCGAAGAAGTACTCGCGCGCTGTCAGGCGCGGATGACGATTCCGGTGCGCGGCGTCGAGTCGCTGAACGTCGCGATGGCCGGGACGATCGCGTTGTACGAGCATGCTCGTGCGAAGGGGTCGCGCGGGTAGGAGGTCAAACCCGAACGGCTGGGGTCAGACCCCTTCGGAGTCAGACCCCCCTGGTTTTCGCGCGATCCAGACCGAGTCGTCGCCCTGCCCGAGCGGCGTGCGGTCGAACCAGCCGTAGCACGCTTCGACGTCGAGCCCCGTCTCCTCGAGGAGGGCGCGCCACTCGCCCGGCGCGAGCCACGCGAGCGCCATCGTGGTCTCGCCCGCCCGGCCGCGCACCGTCAGCGTCAGCGTGCGCTGCAGCTTGTCCCAGTGCGCGAGCTCGTAGATACCGGGCTCGCGCTCGAGCCACCGGTCGTGCGTCAGCGCGATGTCGTCGGCGCCCGGCGTGAAGACGTCGAACACGAAGCGCCCGCCGGGCAGCAGCAGCTCGCGGACGGCTGCGAGCACGCGGCGCCGGTCGTCGTCCGTGTGCATGTGCAGGAGCGAGCGAAAGGGACAGATGACGAGCGGGACGCGCTCGTGCACGGGCGGCTCGCGCAGGTCGCCGAGGCGCAGGTCGACGTCGATCCCGGCGAGCGCCGCGCGCCGTGCGCACACGTCCAGCATCCCGCGCGACGAGTCGACGCCGATCACGCTGATCCCATCCGCGGCGATCGGGATCGCGACCCGACCGGTGCCGACGCCGAGCTCGACGACCGGCCCGCCCGAACGGCGCGCCTCCTCGAGGTAGAAGGCGACGTCCTCGACGACGCTGACGCTCCACGGGTCGTACAGCTCCGCGATCTCGTCGTACGGGCTCGAAGACATCGAGCTATGGTTCCAGGAGGGTGTACACGCGCGCGACGTTCTCCTTTAGCCCGCCCCGGCTCGCCGGGGACGGGCGCTAGCGCGCAGCCGATCCCTCTACGAGCCGGGGCGTCACAGCCCGTCGACCCCTGGACCGAGAGGAAAACCGTGGAGAAACGATCCGTTACAGTCGCCGCCGTGGACGTCGAGGCCCTCGAGCGCGAGGCTCAAGGCGCGGTCGCGGCCGCGTCCACACGAGCCGCGCTCGAGGACGCGCGCGTCCGCTACCTCGGGCGCAAGAGCGAGCTGAAGCAGGCGCTGCGCGGCGTCCGCGACCGCCACAGCGGGATGGCGCTGAACGCCGTACGCGAGCGCCTCGAGGCCGCGTTCGACGCTCGCGAGGCGGAGCTCGAGCGCGAGGAGCTCACGCGCCTGGACGAGTCGCTCGACGTCACGCTGCCGGGGACGACCCTTCGGCGCGGCCGACTCCATCCGCTGACCCAGATCATCCGCGAGATCGAGGACATCTTCCTCGGCCTCGGCTACGAGATCGTCGACAGCCGCGAGGTCGAGACCGTCTGGCACAACTTCGATGCGCTCAACCAGCCGCTGACGCATCCGTCGAGATCCCACCGCGACACGTTCTACATCGACGACGACACGCTCCTGCGGGCGCACACCTCGACCGGCCAGATCCGCGTCATGGAGTCGCGCAAGCCGCCGATCTACATCGCCTCGCTCGGCCGCGTCTACCGGCGTGACACGCCGAGCCCGCGCTCGACTCCGAACTTTCACCAGGTCGAGGCGCTGGCCGTCGACCGCGACATCACGCTCGCCGACCTGAAGGGCACGCTGCTGCACTTCTTCCACGAGATGTTCGGCGGCGACCGTGACGTTCGCATGCGCACGAGCTTCTTCCCGTTCACCGAGCCGTCGGTGGAGTTCGACGTCACGTGCTTCCTCTGCGGCGGCGACGGCTGCGTCTTCTGCAAGCACACCGGCTGGTTCGAGATGGGCGGCGCCGGCGTCGTCGACCCGGCCGTCTTCGAGAACGTCGGCATCGACCCGAACGAGTGGACCGGGTTTGCATGGGGCCTCGGCATCGACCGCATCGCCGCACAGCGTCATGCGATACCGGACATCCGCATGTTCTGGGAGAACGACCTCCGCGTCCTGAGGCAGTTCTGATGCGCGTCCCGCTGACGTGGCTTCGCGAGTACGTGCAGGTTCCGGTCTCGACGGACGAGCTCGCGCGGCGGCTCGTTATCTCCTCGTGCGAGGTGGACGGAATCGAGCGGCGCGGAGTCGCCGACGAGGACGGCAACCTCGGCCTCTTCCAGGTCGGCCGAGTGCTGGAAGCGGAGAAGCATCCGAACGCCGACCGCCTCCAGCTCTGCCAGGTCGACGTCGGCGAAGGCGACGCGCGGCAGATCGTGTGCGGCGCCTGGAACTTCGGCGCCGGCGCGACCGTCGCCGTCGCGCTGCCGGGCGCGCTGCTGCCGAACGGGCTTCAGCTCGACCGGCGCAAGGTCCGCGGCGAGACGAGTGACGGCATGATCCTCGCCGAGGACGAGGTCGACCTCGGCACCGACCACACCGGGATCATGGTGCTCGAGAACGGCCTCGAGCCGGGAACGCCGCTCGCGGACGTGCTGCCCCTGACCGACGAGATCCTCGAGCTCGAGACCGGGCACAACCGCCCCGACTTGCTCGCGGTCTACGGCATCGCACGGGAGGTCGCGGCGCTGTACGACGTCGACCTCGCGCCGCCGCCGGGGACGGATCCTCCGCGTGACGGAGACGAGCGAGTCGAAGTGCGGGTCGACGATTTCGACGGCTGCCCGCGCTACGTCGGCCGGCTCTTCCGCGACGCGACGATCGCCGCGTCGCCGCTGTGGCTGAAGGCACGCCTGCTCGGCGCAGGCATGCGTCCGATCTCGAACGTCGTCGACGTGACGAACTACGTGATGCTCGCCCTCGGCAACCCGTTGCATGCGTTCGACTTCGCGACGCTCGCCGGCGGCCGGATCATTGTCCGGCGCGCTCACCAGGGCGAACGGCTGCGGACGCTCGACGGCGTCGATCGAGCCCTCGCGCCCCACGACCTGATGATCGCCGACGCCGAACGCTCGGTTGCGCTCGCCGGAATCATGGGCGGCGAGGAGACGGAGATCGGCGAGTCGACGATCGACGTCCTGCTCGAGGCCGCGAACTTCGAGCCGTACACCGTTTTCCGGGCGTCCGAACGGCTGCGGTTGCGGACCGAGGGCTCGACTCGCTGGGAGAAGGGTGTCGACCCCTACGTCGCCGAGCAGGCGGCGAAGCTCGCGACGCAGCTGATCGTTCAGCTCACGGGCGCGCGCTGGACGGGCGAGACCGACGTCTACGACCGGCTGCCCGACCGGCCCGAGGTGCGGTTTCGCCACGAGAGCGCGAATCGCGTCGCGGGCTTCGCGATCGACCCCCGCGAGCAGGACGAGCGCCTCCGGCGCCTCGGCTTCGAGCTCGACGGTGGGACGGCGACGGTGCCGACCTGGCGGGCCCGTGACGTGACGCGCGAGATCGACGTCGTCGAGGAGGTCGTTCGCTTCCGTCTGGACGACGTCCCGTCCCGTCTGCCCGAGCGCCGCGAGATGTTCGGTCGGCTCTCGAAGCTCCAGCGTGTCCGCCGCACGATCCAGGACACGCTCGTCGGCTTCGGCTACTTCGAGGCGTACACGTGGAGCCTGCTGCCGGAGGATGCCGAGCCACAGGCCGTACGGCTCGAGGAGCCGCTGTCGAGCGAGCAGGCCGTATTGCGGACGTCGCTCCTCCACGGGCTCGTTGCATCCGCGGTGCGGAACGTGGACGTCGGCAACGAGGACGTCGCGCTGTTCGAGCTCGCCCACGTCTACCTGCCGACGGATGAACAGCTTCCGGACGAGCGCTGGCACGTGGGCGGCATCGTCCAGGGCGGTTTCGCCGCCGCGAAGGGAGCCGTCGAAGGGCTCTACGACGCCCTCTCGCTACGGGTGACGTTCGAGACCGCGGCCGACCTGCCTCATCGGGCCCGTGGCGCGCGGACGCCGGAGGGATGGGTGCTCGCGCTGCGCGAGCCGCAGCTGGACGGAGAGTGGGGAGCCTTCGAGCTGGACGTCGACGCGCTCGCCGCCCGTGTGCCGGATGTCGTCGTGTACGACGACGTCATCACGTATCCGCCCGTCCGGCAGGACCTCGCGTTCGTGGTCGACGAGTCGGTTCCGGCGGGTGACCTGATGGCCGCGGCCACGGCTGCCGCCGGCGATCAGCTCCGCGAGCTGCGCGCCTTCGACGTCTACCGAGGGGAGCAGGTCGGCGCCGGCAAGAAGTCGATCGCGTTCGCAGCGACGTTCCAGTCGAGTGAGAAAACGCTCACCGACGAGGACGCTGCGGCGCTGCGGAATCGCATCGTCGAGCGCCTGAGCGAGGCGTTCGGCGCGCAACTTCGCGCCTGACCCTTCACTCGGAAAAGGCCGGTCCGAACGGCCACCGCGTCTGGACCTAGGTCCTATGGACAGGGTTCGGCTCCGCCGTAACGTGAGCCGTGGGGAAGGGGAGGATGACCATGCGGTTTGCGAGCTCATGCGTGCTCGTTCTGAGCGTCTTTGCGTTCGCCGGTGCGGCGTACGCCGGGAACGGGAACGGGAACGGCAACGGGAATGCCGGTGGCGAGCCGGGGAACTCGGCGAGTGCGCCCGGACAGATGAAGAAGGAGGACGTGGCGCCGCCCGCCGCCGCGCCGGCGACGACGACCACGACCACGACAACGCCGGCTGCATCGCCCGCGACGACGACGGCTGTGAATGCCACCGGCATCAAGCCGTCGAACGACACGGCGCACGAGACGCACGCCGAGGCGCAGTCCGACAAGACGAAACAGTACGGGAACGGCCATACGGCCGGGCAGATCGCCGAGAGGAACGGCGCCGCCGGGGCCGATGTGCTCCACGGGCCGGGCAACAGCCAGCCACACAAGGCCACGTCCTGCACCGGCGGCCACGAGGTCGACGTCCACGCCCTCGGGAGCCATCGCCGCGGCGGGAGCTGCGGTGCCACGGCACCGTCGCCCGCGCCGACTCCCGCGCCCGATCAAGCGCCGCACGCGCAGCCCAACCCGGGCCCGCCGGTGTCGCCGACCCCGCACCAGACGCCACCTTCGCGAGATCCGGGCTCGAAGCCGGCAGGGGGAGAGGCGCCGGGCGCGGTAGCGACCTCCGTTGCGCACGGCGGACAGCGCAAGAGCATCCTGGTGTCCGCGCACCGCGCCGCGACGCTTCCGTTCACGGGGGCCCGGCTGTGGATCCTCGTCCTGGCGGGGGTGATCATGATCGGCACGGGGCTCGCGCTCCGCGAAATCCGAACGGCGGAGGCTGCCGTAGAGTCCGGTCATGACCACACGGATCGCACTCGTCACGCTGCTCGCGGCTCTGGTGCTGCCCTCGGCGCTCGCCCAGGCCGATAACCCGAAGCTCGTCGCGGTCGTCGGGACGAACGAGGCGTTCGTCATCTCGCTCCGCGACGCGAACGGCAACGCCGTCACGCAACTCGCGCCGGGCACGTACGACATCGCTGTCAGCGACCGCGCCGAATCGCACAACTTCCACCTCACGGGTCCCGGCGTCGACATGTCGACGCCGATCGCCGACAAGCAGGAGACCACGTGGACGGTCACGATCGGCACCGGCATCTACACGTACGTCTGCGATGCGCATGCGTCGCAGATGCGCGGGTACTTCCTCGCCGGCGCCGTTGCGCCGACGACCTTCGCCGGAAGCGTCGGCCCGAAGAAGACGATCTCGCTGAGGCCGAAATCCGCGCTTCCGGGCCCGGCGGTCATCACCGTCAACGACCGCAGCAAGACCGACAACTTCCATCTCACCGGTCCCGGTGTGAACAGGAAGACCGGCTTGAAGACGCGCGGCAAGGCGTCCTGGACGGTGACGTTGCAGCCGGGCGTCTACACGTACCGGTCGGACAAGACGAAGAGGCTGCGCGGCAGCTTCGTCGTCAACTTCCCCTCCTAGACGGCTAGGTCACGCCGGCGTGCGTGCCGCCTCGGTGCGGAAGCCGGCGTGGCCATCGAGCTTACGACCGTCGGGCGGACGGTCAGTCGCGGTCGACGAGGCTGAAGCGCCCGACCCGGGCCTTCGTCTCGCCTTCGCGTCCGCGCCGGAAGATCAGCCGTGCGGTCGCGCCCACCCCACCTGCCAGCAGGAACCCGATCCCGAGCGCGCCGATTGCTGCCGCCGGGAGGTTCGCGGCCAGCTTCGCGCGCACGTCCGTCGCC
This sequence comes from uncultured Actinomycetes bacterium, assembly GCA_963833655.1. Classification (GTDB taxonomy): domain Bacteria; phylum Actinomycetota; class Thermoleophilia; order Gaiellales; family Gaiellaceae; genus 3-1-20CM-4-69-9. The sequence goes on from CAWHYL010000004.1 coordinate 308,951, forward strand.
TCGTTGAGGCTCTCGCGCAGCGTCTCCGCCGCGCCGGCGAGCTCCTCGCGCTCGTTCTCGATGTCGCGCCGAACGTCCGCGACGCCGCGGGAGTTACTACCTTCCATTGGCCTTCAGCGCCTCCGTCGTGAGTTTCGCCTCCTGGATTGCCTGCTCCGGCACGGGCGGAGTCCCCTTCTGGATCCGATTCCGTGCGAGCAGCCCGAGCACCGCCGCGATGAGCAGCAGCATCCCGGCGACGACGAGCAATGCGGCCCAGGTCGGCATCACGAGCGCAAGCGCGGCGGCGATCGCCGAGTACACGAAGGCCACCATGAACACAATCGTCAGCGCGGCTGCGAGCGCGAGCCCGATGCCGAGGCCGAGTGCCGTGACCTTGCGCTTGAGCTCGAGGCCCGCGAGCTCGAGCTCGAGCCGAACGATCGTGCTCGTGCGCTCGGCGACTTCCTTGACGGCGGCGCCGACCCCCTGCGAATCAGTCTCTGGGGTGGGCATGGCCTCTCCAGTCGATCCACTTCGCGAGCGCGATCCCCGCGACGAGCGCCACGCCGACGACGATGAACGGCGTCGCGCCACCGCCGCCGTTTCTCTTCTTCCTCTTCTTCCTCTTCGTGCTCTCAGGCGGCGGGCCGGCCGGCAGAGGCGGCGCCGTCCTCCCCGGCTCCTGGTTCGTCGGCGCCTCGCCCCGTGCGCGCGCCCTGATCAGGCTCGGCTTCAGCTTGCGGATGAAATCCGCGTCCTCGGCCAGCGGCTCGGCAAGCTTCGCCTTGACCCCGCCTTCGCCCGCGAAGCTCCGCGCAAGCTGCTGGAGCTTGTTCGCTGCGTGCTCGACTTTCTGATCGGCCGTCGTCATTTCTTCGCTGGGGGCTCCTCGCCCGTGAGCGTACGCCAGATGCCCGCCGCGGTGCGCCGTGACACCACCGTCGCGAGCGCGCCGAGCGCTCCGTACAGGGCGGTCCACAGGAGCTTGCGCAGCATGACTGGATGTTCTACCAAGCCGCGGCCGTTGAAAACCCTGCATACGTATGCTCGTCGTATGCAGCTGGCGAAGGCCGAACGCCATCGCTTGATCGGGAGCGTCGTCGCGCGCAAGCGCGTCGGGACGCAGTTCGAGCTGCTCGACGCCCTCGCCAACGCCGGCTGCGCGGTCACGCAAGCGACGATCTCGCGTGACATCCGCGAGCTCGGGTTGGAGAAGACGCACGACCAGTTCGGCCGTCCCCGCTACGTCGTGCCGCAGCCCGGGCGGCGCAGCGACCCGGCCGAGGCGCTGAACAGCGTGCTGGCCCAGTTCGGACGACGCGTGACGCCGGCCGGCAACATCGTCGTCCTGCAGAGCGAGCTGGGCGCCGCGCCGGCAATCGCACGTGCGCTCGACCAGCTCGGGCACGAGCGCGTCGTCGGAACGCTCGCAGGCGACGACACCGTGCTCGTCGTCGCACCGTCGGAGCGCGATGCGCGCACGCTGGCGCGCGAGCTCGGCGGATTCCTCGGCTAGCGGCCGACGAGACGCCGCCACGCGTGGCGGAGCCGCGTGAGGAAGTTGAGGCGTTCCTCGTGCGACGCGATCGGCGCTTCGACGGACGCCTCGGCACGCCGAAACGCGCCTGAGCCTTCGGGAAGGATCTCGGCACTCGTCGCCGCCTCTTCGTACTCCGCGAGGCCGTCCGCCTGCTCCTTCGAGATCCGCAGCTGGACACGACCTTCGGTGATCAGCCCGACCTGCTCCGACGGGACGTACCGAGGGCGCCCGAGGAGGCTCGTCGAGACCGAGAGCCCGTTGAAGATGTCGTCGCTCGAGTCGCCGACGATCTCGTCGACGGAGCCGACCTCGGCGCCGCTTGCGTCGACGACCGTCCAGCCGGGCTCGATCAGGAACCAGGAGACCGGGTCGTCGCTCATACGGCGCGGCCGTCGACGTACCAGACGGGGCCCTGCGTGCCGACGGGATTCGTGTCCGACAGGACCCGCAGGATCGCGATCTTGCCCGTGAAGCCCAGCTCGTCGCAGCGCTCGAAGCAGCGCCTCGCCATCTCCGGCGAGACGCCGTAGCCGAAGTGATGGGCGCCGCGGAAGCGAAGTGCCGCCGGGCCGGAGCGCGCGGGGTTGACAGGCGCCAGCTGCAGCGCGCCGGGCTCGACGTAGTCCGTCGAGTCGAAGCGGACCTCGGCGTAGAGGTCGCTCCAGTCCGCGGGCAGCCCGTCGAGGCACTGCTTCCACTGGTCGCGCAGCGAGCGCACGATTTCGAGCTCCGCCTCGGGCGCCTCGTGCGCCGAGATCAGCTCGAGCTCCCCGAAGATGCCCGCCTCGTCGAGGCGGGTCAGCAGGCGGCGCATCAGCTCCGGGCTTGCGCCGGCGCCGCGCCGTCCCGTCGCGAAGCGAAGCGTCGAGGCGGACCGGCCGGGATTCAACGGGCCCAGTAGCGCGGCCGCGCGACTCCGCTCGTCGTGGTCCTCGACCGTGAGCGACAACCTCGCGTCTGCCCAGTCGTCGGGAAGCTCGCGCACGATCTCGTTGAACCGTTCGACGAGTTGCACGGGCCCGAGCATAAACTGAGCCGCGTGGCGAAGGTTGAGCAAAAAGGGACGCTGTCGAAGTCGGACCTCCGCGACGTCTTCCGCGAGATGCTGTTGATCCGGCGCTTCGAGGAGAAGGTCGAGGAACGCTTCCGTGCCGGCGAGCTGCCGGGGTTCCTGCACGTCGCGATCGGGCAGGAGGCCGTGGCGGTCGGAGTCTGCCGCGCGCTCGAGGAGGGCGACATCATCGCCTCCACGCACCGCGCGCATGGGCACACGCTCGCGAAGGGCACGACGCCCAACGAGCTGATGGCGGAGCTGTACGGGAAGCTCGAGGGCTGCTCGCACGGATACGGCGGCTCGATGCACCTCTACGACGTCGAGCGCGGGAACATGGGGGCGAACGCCGTCGTCGGCGGCGGCCTCCCTGCGATCACCGGCGCCGCGCTCGCCTTCAAGTTCCGCGGCGAGCCGCGCGTCGCGGTCGCGTTCTTCGGGGACGGCGCGACGAACATCGGGACGTTCCACGAGTCGCTCAACCTCGCGCAGCTCTGGCAGGTGCCGGCCGTGTTCGTCTGCGAGAACAACCACTGGGCCGAGTCGACTCCTGGTTGGCAGCACATGCCGATCGAGGACATCTCGCAGCGCGCGGTCGCGTTCGGGATGAAGGCCGTGAAGGTCGACGGCCAGGACGTCGAGGCCGTCCACAAGGCGGCGCGCAAGGCGCTCGAGCACGCGCGGAGCGGGAAGGGCCCCGTCTTCATGGCAGTCGAGACGTACCGGCTCGTCGGCCACTACATCGGCGACCCGCAGGTATACCGCTCGAAGGACGAGCTCGAGGAGACGCGCGCGACGCAGGACCCCGTCGACCACCTGCGCGTGAGGCTGGAGCTGACGGACGACGAGGTCGAGGAGATCGACGTCGAGGTGCGAGAGATCGTCGAGGCGTCGGTCGACTTCGCGAAGAGCGGCACCGATCCGAAGCCGGAAGACGCCCTGAAGAACATCTATGCCTGAGCTCAGCTACCGCGAAGCGGTGCGCGACGCGCTGTCGCGCGCCATGCGCGAGGACGACGATGTGTTCGTCATGGGCGAGGACATCGCCGAGATGGGGGGCTCGATGGGCGTGACGCAGGGAATGCTCGACGAGTTCGGCCCCGAGCGCGTCCGCAACATGCCGATCTCGGAGATGGCACTCGCGGGCGCCGCGATCGGCGCGGCGATGCAGGGCATGCGCCCGGTCGCGGAGATCATGTACGAGGACTTTCTGACGCTCGCGACGGAACAGATCGTCAACCAGGCGGCGAAGCACCGCTACATGTCCGGCGGCCAGCTGTCGGTTCCCGTGACGTTCCGGACGCAGGGCGGCGCCGGCTGGTCACCGGGCGCGCAGCACGCGCAGCAGCTCGAGGCCTGGTTCGTCCACATCCCGGGACTGAAGGTCGTGTTCGCGTCGACGCCGACCGACGTGCGCGGGCTCCTCTGGTCGGCCATCTACGACGACAACCCCGTCGTGTTCTTCGAGCATCGAACGCTGTACGGCATCAAGGAGGAGGTGCCGGACGACCTCGAGCCGATTCCGCTCGGGAAGGCGCGTTTTCATCGCGGCGGCGACGACGTGACCGTCATCGCCACCGGGCGCCTCGTCCACGAGGCGCTGGCGGCGGCGCAGGATGCGGAGAGCGAGGGGATCTCGGTCGAGGTCGTCGATCCGCGCACGTTGCAGCCGCTCGACGAAGAGGCGCTGATCGAGTCGGTGAAGAAGACGAACCGCTGCGTCGTCGCGCACGAAGCGGTCACGCGGATGGGCTTCGGCGCCGAGGTTGCCGCGGTGATCCAATACGGCGCGTTCGACTGGCTCGACGCGCCGATCGAGCGCGTGGGCGCGAAGTTCTCGCCGCTGCCGTTCGCGCCGGTCATGGAGGAGTTCGTCGTGCCGCACTCGGCGGACGTGCTCGAGGCGATCCGCCGCACGGTAGGACGCAATGGCGACTGAGATCAAGCTGCCGCGCCTCGGGCAGGGCATGGAGTCCGGGACGATCGTCAAGTGGCTCAAGTCCGAAGGGGACAACGTCGAGAAGGGCGAGCCGCTCTACGAGCTCGACACCGACAAGGTCACGCAGGAGGTCGAGGCCGATGCGTCGGGCGTCCTGCTGAAGATCGCCGTCGCCGAGGGTGAGGTGCCGGTCGGGAAGACGATCGCCGTCATCGGCGAGCAGGGTGAGGCCGTGGAGGTCGTCGAGGACCCGCAGGAGGAGGGCTCTCCCGCGCGCGCGCGTGAACAAGAACGGGAGCGTGGCCGGGCCGCGTCCGCCGAGCAGGTGACGGAGATCAAGCAGCCCTCCGTCGCGAACGGCCGGGTGAAGGCGTCACCCCTCGCGCGGCGAATCGCGCGCGAGCGCGGCATCGACCTCGGGAGCCTCGCCGGCACCGGCCCCGACGGCCGAGTCGTGGCCGAGGACGTCGAGCGCGCGGCGGCCACGGGAGCGCCGCCGGCTGCGCCCGTCATGGCTTCGGCGCCGCCCTCGGCCGACGTCGAGGTCGAGCAGCTCTCGTCGATGCGGAAGACGATCGCGCGCCGCCTGACGGAGGCGTGGGAAGCGCCCGTCTTCCAGCTCGGCATCACCGTCGACATGCGCCGCGCCCTCGACGTGCGCAGGCGCCTGGTCGAGCTGCAGGGCGACGGTGTGAAGCCCACGGTCTCCGACCTGCTGACGAAGGTCTGTGCGATGGCGCTGATGCGGCACCGCGCCGTGAACGCGCTCTACAAGGGCGACTCGATCGAGCTGCACCCGACGGCGAACGTCGGGATTGCCGTTGCGATCCCGAACGGGCTCGTCGTGCCGGTGATTCAGGGGTGCGAGCGGAGGACGATCGCCGAGATCGCCGCAGCGCGCGCCGAGCTCGTCGACCGCGCGCGGAGCGGCAAGCTGCAGCAGGGCGATCTCGACGGCGGCACGTTTACGATCTCGAACCTCGGCATGTTCGGCATCGAGCGCTTCGTCGCCGTCCTCAACCCGCCGCAGGCCGCCATCCTCGCCGTCGGCTCGACGGAGGAGAAGCCGGTCGTCGCGGACGGCGAGGTCGTGGTGCGCCCGCGGATGGAGCTGACGCTCACGTGCGACCACCGCGCGATCGACGGCGCGACGGGCGCGCAGTTCCTGGGGGACGTGAAGGCGTTCCTCGAGGAGCCCGGCCTCGCGCTGTGACGACGGTCTGGTACCACGTCCGCGACCTGAGCGCCGCGCGCGGCTTCTACCGCGACAAGCTGGGCTTCACCGAGACGTTCTTCGACGAGGATGCGGAGTGGTCGAAGCTCGAGCGGAACGGGATGGAGATCGGACTGGCGGAGGGCGAGCCGGACGAGGAGGGCGGCGTCGCGCACGTCGATGTCACGGACGTCATGGCCGTCGCGGAGGAGCTACGGCAGGCGGGCGTGGAGGTCGGCGTCGTGTTCGAGCTGCACGGCGAGATGCGACTTTTGGACGTGTTCGACCCTGACGGAAACCGCCTTCAGTTCGCGCAAGAGCTCTAGCTGCTTAGAGCGCGGACGGCCGTTGGACGAGCGGCGCCGGGAGGCGAACGCGTCCAGGACCGAATCGCAGCGCGCGGCGACGGAGCAGGCGGGCCCTCAGGCCGTGGCCGAACTCGGTCCGCTGGTCATCGGACTTCTTCACGCCAGTTGAGATGCCGCTCCTGCCAATTTCTTGCACCCTGGCAACCCGAGCCAAGCATTGGTAAGAACGAACAGTGATTGTCGCCGCCGGCCCGCAGGACGTCCGCTTCCTGAGGGACATGCTGAAGCACGCCTACCACTGGCGCCTGAACGAGGATCCGGACCTGCCCGTCGCGCGCTACGTCAACAACTGGGGCCGACCGGGCGACACAGGGCTGATCGCGTGGGAGGCCGGCCCGGTGGGCGCCGCCTGGTACCGCCTCTTCCCGGAGACCGCGCCTGGGTTCGGCTTCGTCGACGCAAAGACGCCCGAGCTGACGATCGCCGTCGTCCCGAGCCGGCGCGGCGGCGGCCTGGGCGGGCAGCTGATGGAGGCGCTGCTCGCACGGGCGAGGCAGGACGGCTACGCGGCGGTCAGCCTCAGCGCCGAGAAGGGCATGACGAAGCTGTACGAGCGTTTCGGGTTTCGCGCCGTCGAGGAGAAGGACGGGACGGTGACCATGAAGGCTGATCTAACCTAGACAACACATGGACGTCGACGTCGCCGTACTCGGAGGGGGGCCGGGCGGGTACACCGCCGCCATCCGCGCCGCGCAGCTCGGCGCGACGGTCGCGTGCATCGAGCGCGAGCCCGAGCTCGGCGGCACGTGTCTTCGGGTCGGATGCATCCCGACGAAGGCATGGGTGCAGACCGCGTTCGCGCTCAAGGAGGCGGAGCACACCTTCGACAAGCTCGGCGTCAAGCTCGGGAGCTTCGAGCTGGAGTTCGGCACCGCGAACGAGTGGAAGGCCGGCGTCGTGAAGCAGATGACCGGCGGCGTCGCGTCGCTCTTCAAGGCGAACGGCGTCGAGTGGGTCAAGGGCACCGGGACGTTCAAGGACGCCAACACGATCGCCGTCGACGGCGGCGAGGACGTGTCGTTCAAGACGGCGATCATCGCGACGGGCTCGTTCCCGCTGCGCCCGCCGATCGAGGGCCTCGATTCCGCGCGCTGCGTCGACTCGACGGGGCTGCTCGCGCAGACGGAAGTCCCGAAGCGCCTCGTCGTCCTCGGCGGCGGCATCATCGGCTGCGAGTTCGCCTCGATCTTCAACCGCTTCGGCAGCGAGGTGACGATCATCGAGATGCTGCCGAGCCTGATCCCGCAGGAGGACGAGGACGCGTCGAAGGAGCTCGCGAAGCAGTTCGGCAGGCGCGGTATCGCGCTCCATCTGGAGAAGCAGTGCAAGCGCGTCGAGGACGACGGAGCCGGGCTCACCGTCCATTTCGGCGACGGCGAGACGGTGGAGGCCGACCTGATGCTCGTCTCCGTCGGACGCGGGCCGAGCGTCGAGGGGCTCGGGCTCGAGGGCATCGGCGTCGAGTTCGACAAGCGCAAGGGCATCGCCGCCGACGAGCATCGGCGCACCACGGTCCCGCACATCTACGCGGTCGGCGATTGCGCGGGTTACTGGCAGCTGGCGCACACGGCGTTCCGCGAGGGCGAGGTCGCGGCGGAGAACGCGATGGGACGCGAAGCGGTCGTCGACAACCGCGCCGTCCCGCGGCCGATCTACACCGACCCCGAGATCGCCGGGGTGGGCCTGACGGAGGCCGAGGCGCGCCAGCAGTACGGCGACGACGTCGCGACGGGGATGTTCCCGTGGGTCGCCAACGCCCGGGCCGTGATGCAGAACGAGACGACCGGCTGGGTGAAGTCGATCCACGAGACGCGGTACGGCGAGCTGCTCGGCCTCGTCATGGTCGGCCCGCACGTGACCGACCTGATCGAGGCGGGCGTCGTCGCGATCGACGCGGAGGCGACGGTCGAGACCGTCGCCGACGGGATGGCCGCGCATCCGACGCTGTCGGAGGCGATCAAGGAGGCCGGCCTCGTCGCGCTCGGACGGCCGATCCACATCCCGAACAGGAAGCGAGCTACGGCCACGGCCTGATCCGGGCGACGTTTGCGCGTAACGGCAAGGCGGCAAAAGCCGTTTTGTCGAATATGGCTACAGTCGCGCCCGAGGTCCCCGTCCTAGCCAGGGACGAGGCGTTCGAAGAGCTCTATCGCAGGTACGTCAAGGACGTGTACCACTACGCCCTCGCGCTGCTGCGGAACCCGGCGGACGCGGAGGACGTGACGCAGACGACCTTCCTCAACGCGTATCGCGCGTACCAGCGCGGCGAGGAGATCCGCAAGCCGCTGAACTGGCTGATCAAGATCGCGCACAACGTCGCGCGCTCGCGGTACGCGCGCAGCACTCGGCGGGTGAGGGAGGTGCCGCTCGAGGATCACGTCGAGCACCTCGCGCTGCCGCAGGACGAGAAGCCGAACGTCGAAGGCGTCCTGCGCGCGCTGGGCCGGCTGCCGTTCAACCAACGCGCGGCGCTCGTCATGCGTGAGCTCGAGGGTCGCTCGTACAGCGAGATCGCCGAGACGCTCGGCGTCTCGGTCGCCGCCGTCGAGACGCTGATCTTCCGCGCGCGCCGCTCGCTCCGCGTCCGGACGGCTGCTCTGCGGTCGATCCTGACGGTGCCGGTGCCGTCTTCGCTGACTCCGATCCTCGGTGGGGGCGGGGCGGGCGCCGGCGCCGCAAGCGGCATCGGCGCGGGCTTCCTGATCAAGGCTGCAGTCGCACTCGTGGTCGGCGGGCTGGCGACGGGCCTCGGCGTCGAAGGGAGTACGCGTGCTGCGGCCCCGCCGGATCACGGAGCCGCTCCCGCCGCCCCGGCGCAGCGCGCGGCGACCCTCCACCCGCAGACCGTCCGCGCCGGGCACGCAACGCGGCGTTCGGTGGCGGTCGCGCCGGCCCCCGGACGTGCTACGCGACCGACGCCGTTCACCACGTCCTCCTCCACCGACCAGGCGCCGCCACTCGCCGCCGCGCCGGCGACGGTGGCTACGGCGCCGGCGGCGGCGCCCGCACCCGCTTCGGCATCGACACCAACGCTGCCCTCGCCGCTCGAGAGCGTCACGGCGGCCGCCGAGGACACGGTCCAAAGCACCCTCGGCACCGTCGATCAGGTCGCCAGCTCCCTGCCTGTCACCGTTCCACAGCTGCCGCCGGTGCCGCCGCCGCCGGCCCAGGCGCCGCCGCTGCCGAAGTTGCCTTAAGTCGACCGCGCAAGATTCGGCTCGAGCAGGTATCTACTAGGGCATGACGCCCCTGCTGGCGCAGCGGCCGCGTACGGACCGCGCGTTCGAGCGGATGTACAAGCGGCACGTCGGCGACGTGTACCGCTACGCGCTCGCGGTGATGCGGAATCCCGCGGACGCCGAGGACGTCACGCAGACCACGTTCCTCAACGCCTATCGGGCTTTCGTCGAGAAGGGCGACCGCCCCGAGAAACCGCAGAACTGGCTGATCGCGATCGCGCACAACGTCTGCCGCCAGCGCTTCCGGCAGTCGGCGCGACGTCCGTCCGAGGTCGCGTTCGAGGACGACATCGCCGACACGTTCGCGGGCGACGAATCGCCGTCGGGGGAGGACATACGCCGCGCCCTCGGCCACCTCGCGTTCAATCAGCGCGCGGCGCTCGTGATGCGCGAGCTGGAGGGTCGATCCTACGGCGAGATCGCGGAGATCCTCGACCTTTCGACCAGTGCAGTCGAGACGCTGATCTTTCGCGCGCGGCGCGCGTTGCGCGAGCAGCTCGAAGGATCGCTCACGTGCGGCGAGGCAGAGTTCGCGATCTCGCGCCAGCTCGACGGACGGCTGTCGCGCCAGGAGCGCGCGCAGCTGCGCGCGCACCTGCGCGAGTGTCCCGAGTGCGCGGCGTTCGCACGACGTCAGCGCGCGCAACGAGGCGCGCTCAAGTCGCTCGCGCTCGTTCCGGTCCCGGGCTCGCTGAGCTCGTTCTTCGGCGGCGGCTCGGCAGTCGGCACCGGGATCGCGCTGAAGGCGATCGCCGCGGTGACCGCCGGTGTCGTCATCGGCGGCGCGAGCGTCGCGACCGTCGAGCAGAAGCCGTGGAGTCGCCACGCCAAGGCGCCGCCGTCGAAGCCTGTCGTCCGTTCGGTCTCGCCGCACGCGTCCATTCCTGCGCCGCGCAAGCACATCCCGGTCTTCGTGTCGCGCGCCCGCACGCAGGGGACACGACATGCGGCGAAGGCGAAAGCGAAGGCGCACACGATCGCCGTGCGGCCCGGGCGTGGGCTCGGCCGGCGGAAGCACTCGAGATCGAGCTTCTCGCATCGCAACACCCATGTCGCCAACCACTCACATCCGGTGCACCCGCTGCACCCGATCATCCGCTCCCGCACGCACGTTTCGACGCCGAACGGGCACACGCGGCCGCGATCGAAGTCGGTCTCGCACCGCAACAGCGGCAACGCCGGTAGCAACAGCAGCGGCACGAACCACGGCAAGAGCCACTAGATCCGCCGCCAAGGTTTCCTCCGTCAGGGAGTCGTCTAAGACGGACCTGCCCTCGTCCCAACCCCCGGGGGCTGCATTCGGCGGTCTCCGGGGGCCTTCGATGAGGCCTTGCTAGGCTCGCGCGACGAAAGGAGAGGACATGTCGATCATCAACCGGCGCAACGCCATTTTCGGCTACACCGTTTGGGTGGCACTGAAGGCGCTCGGGAAGCAGAAGGCGCGGCAGGTGGTCCCCGGGAGGGGCGACTACGCCGGGCTCAACAAGGGCGCCATCGCGACGATCGGCGCGGCCACGGTTGCGGCAGCGCTGCTCGCCTGGCGGCTGAAGTCCGAGGAATCCGCCGCCTAGCGTGGCGGATGTGGCGGGTCTCGTCCGGCCTGCGCTCGCAGGCCTGATCCCGTACGAGCCGGGGAAGCCCGTCGAAGAGGTCCAGCGCGAGCTCGGGCTCGAGCGGGTCGTGAAGCTGGCATCGAACGAAGGGCCACTCGGCCCGTTTCCCGCGGCGCTCGCTGCAATGGAGCGTGCGGCCGCCGAGCTGAACCGCTATCCCGACGGTGGCGCGTACCGCCTCCGAGCCGCGCTCGCCGAGCGCCACGGCGTTCGTTTCGAGGAGATCGCCGTCGGTTCCGGCGCGGACGGGATGATCGACGGGCTCTCGCAAGCGCTTCTGGATCCAGGTGACGAGGTCGTCTGCGGCTGGCCGTCGTTTCCCAGCTACGTCATCTACGGCCTGAAGCTCGGCGCCGAGGCCGTGCGGGTCCCGCTCCTCGCGCACCGCTACGACCTCGACGCATTGCTTGCGGCAATCACCCCTCGCACGAAGCTCGTGTACATCTGCCATCCGAACAACCCGACCGGGACGATGAACACGCGCGCCGAGCTCGACGCGTACTTCGAGCGCGTGCCGGCGCACGTGCTGACGGTGCTCGACCAGGCGTACTTCGAGTACATCGACGATCCGGACTACGCCGACGGGGTGGAGGACTACTTCAAACGGGGACGCAACGTCGTCGTCCTGCGCACCTTCTCGAAGATCTACGGCCTCGCCGGCGTACGTGTCGGGTACGGCGTCGCGTCCGCGCAGCTCGTGACGGAGCTCGGCAAGACACGTCGGGCCTTCGACTTGACGACGCCCGGCCAGGAGGCGGCGCTCGCGAGCCTGGACGCGCCGGAGGAGCTCGCGCGTCGTCGCGAGCAGAACAGCGACGGCCGGGCGGACCTCGAGCGTCTGCTCGGCGGCGCCGGATACGACGTCGTCGCCGGCTCTGTCGGCAACTTCGTCTTCGTCGACGTCGGCGAGGACGCGCAGGCGGTGTTCGACGCGCTGCTCCGGCAGGGCGTGATCGTCCGGCCGCTCACGGGCTTCGGTGCAGCGGACGCGATCCGCGTCACGGTCGGTACGCCCGACGAGCATCGATTCCTCGCGACGGCCCTCGCCCGGCTGCACGCGGCTGCATGAACCTGCTGCGCCGGGCGCCGGGCTTCCGCCACCTCTTCCTGGCGACGCTCGGTTCGAGCCTCGGCACGCTGCTCGCAACCGTCGCGCTCGTGATCGACGTCAAGGACCGGACGAACTCCGGGCCGTGGGTCGGCGCGCTGATGTTCGTCGAGTTCCTTCCCGCGGTTGCCGTCGGCCTCTTCTTCGGCCCGTTCCTCGACCGGCTGCCGCGGCGCGGCCTGATGATCGTCTCCGACCTCGTCCGCTGCGGCGTGTTCGCGGCGCTCGCGTTCACCACGAGCGCCGGCCAGATCGTCGCGCTTGCGGCCGTCGCCGGCTTCACCACCGGCTTCTTCCGGCCGGCGGTCTACGCCGGGTTGCCCAACCTTGTCGGCGAGCACGACCTCGCGCGGGCGAACTCGCTGATCCAGACGGGCGAGAACGTCAGCTGGACGGTGGCGCCGGTCCTCGGCGGCGCGCTCGTCGCGGCAACCAGTCCCGACGTCGCGTACTGGGTGAACGCAACGTCGTTCCTCCTGTCTGCTCTGCTCGTCATGCGCATTCCGGCGGAGAAGCTGCAAGGCGCGCTGGCGGTCAGTCGCGGCTTTCTGCGCGACCTCGCTGAAGGCTTCGGCCGCGTCATCCACACGCGCACGCTGCGCACGGTGCTGATCGTGTGGACGGTCGCGCTCGGCGCGATCGCGACGTCGAACACGGCACAGGTGTTTCTGGCCAAGAACACGCTGTCGGGCGGCGACGTCGGCTACGGGCTGATCTTCGGCTCGATCGGGCTCGGGCTCGCGATCGGCAGCTACGGGGCGGGCAGCTGGGTCGAGCGCCGCTCGGTCGGCAGCGTGTACGCGGCAAGCATCCTGCTGCTCGCGATCGGGATCGGCACCGCGGGTGTGATGCCGAATGTCTGGACGGCGCTCCCGTGCTTCGTCCTGTCCGGTATCGGGAACGGCGTCGCGATCGTCTGCAACTCGCTGCTCGTGCAGCGGGGGGCGAGCGACGAGGTCCGCGGGCGCGTCTTCACGGTGATCATGAGCGTCAACTACACCGCGTACGGCATCGCCACCCTCGTTGCGGGGCCGCTGACCGACAGCTACGGGGCGCGCTGGGTCTACGGCGCCGCCGGGCTCGTGCTCGCCTGCGCCTCGCTGCTGGCCTACGCGCTCGGCCGCGAGGAGGTCCCGGAGCGCAGCGCCGAGGTCAAGGCTGCGTAACCGGCGCGACTGGACGCGGGAGACGCTCGCCGAGGGCGTTCGCGCCGGCGACACGCGTGCGCTCGCACGCGCGATCTCGCTCGTCGAGAACTCGGACCCGCTCGCGTACGACGTGGTGCGCGACCTCTACCCGGAGACCGGCAACGCCTACGCGGTCGGTGTCACCGGGCCGCCCGGAGTCGGGAAGTCGAGCCTCATCTCGGTGCTCGTCCGGCACCTGCGCGGAGAGCAGCGCACGATTGGCGTGATCTCCGTCGACCCGTCGAGCCCGTTCTCCCACGGCGCGCTCCTCGGCGACCGCATCCGGCTGGCCGACCATTTCCTCGATCCCGGGGTCTTCATCCGCTCGATGGGAACGCGCGGCCATCTCGGCGGCCTCGCCGAGGCGACGTTGCAAGCGTTGCTCGTCCTCGACGCAGCCGGGAAGGAGCTCGTGTTTCTCGAGACTGTCGGCGCCGGTCAGAGCGAGGTGGAGGTGATCGGCATCGCCGACACGGTGCTGCTCGTGCTCATGCCCGGCTCCGGCGACTCCGTGCAGGCGCTGAAGGCGGGGATCATGGAGATCCCCGACGTGATCGCGATCAACAAGATGGATCACCCGGCGGCGAAGACGATGCTGAACGAGGTTCGTTCGATTCTCTCGCTCGACCGGGAGCGGTCGTGGAAGCCGCCGATCGTGCTGACCGAGGCGACGCGCGGTGAGAACGTGCCGGAGCTGTGGGGAAAGATCGAGGAGCATCGAGCCCATCTCGAGGCGGACGGCCGGCTGGAGGAGCGGCGGCGGAAGAACCTCGCGGGCGAGGTGTTTGCCGTCGCGTCGGGGCGGGCGAAAGCGCATCTCGAGCACGCCGTCGCCGAGGACCCGGAGCTGCGCCGCCTGCTCGACGAGGTGCAGCGCCGGGAGCTGGACCCGCTCACGGCCGTGCGGGAGATAATGGAGAAGGTCTTCCACCTTGGCGACGCTTCGGACGGCACCGACACTCGCTGACATCGAGGAGGCGCGGAAGCGGCTTCGCGGTCACGCTGAGCAGACACCGATCTACCTCTCGGAGACGTTCTCGCGGCGCGTCGGCCGCGAGGTGCGGCTGAAGGCGGAGAACCTGCAGCGCACCGGCTCGTTCAAGGTGCGCGGGGCGGTGAACAAGCTCTCGACGCTCTCGCCGGAGGAGCGTGCGGCCGGCGTCGTAGCCGCGAGCGCGGGCAACCACGGCCAGGCGGTGGCGTGGGCCGCGCGCGAGCTCGGCATGCCGGCGACGATCTACGTGCCGCAGGACGCGCCGATGGCGAAGGTCGAGGCCTGCAAGAACTACGGCGCGACGACGGTCATGACCGGGGCGTTCTTCGAGGACGCGCTCGAGGCGGCCGTGCAGCACGTCGAAGAGCGGGGGGGCACCTTCATCCACCCCTACGAGGACCAGCTCGTCATCGCCGGGCAAGGGACGATCGGGCTCGAGCTGGTCGAGCAGGTGCCCGATGTCGAGACGGTGCTGATCCCGATCGGCGGCGGGGGGCTTTCGGTCGGCGTCGCCACGGCGCTGCGCGCGCTGCGCCCGGGCGTACGCCTCGTCGGCGTACAGGCGGGGATCGAGGGCTTCACGATCGCCGACGGCATCTGGGTCAAGGTTCCGAGCGACTTCACGATGCCGCTGCTCGAGGATCTCCTCGACGACATCGTCGCGGTCAGCGACGACGAGATCAGCGAGGCGATCGTGCTGCTGCTCGAGCGTGCGAAGCTCACGGTCGAGGGGGCGGGGGCGGTCGGCGTCGCGGCGCTCCTGGCGGGAAAGATCGGTGGCGGCACCGGGACGGCCGTCCCGATTCTGTCCGGCGGGAACATCGACGCGACGATGCTGATCTCGGTGATGCGCCACGGGCTCACGGCTGCCGGGCGTTACCTCGTCGTGCGCACGCACCTGTCGGATCGGCCCGGCGAGCTGATCAAGCTGCTCTCGCTCGTCGCCGAGGAGCGCGGCAACGTCATCGCCGTGGAGCATCACCGTGAGGGGATGGAGATCCCGGTCACCGACACGGAGGTCGAGCTGACGCTCGTCACGCGTGACGAGGAGCACTGCCGCCGTCTGCTCGACGCGATGGCCGAGCGCGGCTACGTCGTCCAGCGGCTGCGCTAGCTGCTGCCGCCGCAGCGGCGGAACGACACCGTCTGCCCCGGCCAGTTGTCGACGCCGCCGTCGAGCACCGGCCGCGCATCGACGCCGGCCGCGACGAGCACGCTCGCCGCGATCGACGCCCGAGCGCCGGATTCGCAGATCGTCACGACGGGCTTCGTCGTGTCGAGCCCGTCGCTCCCGGTCTCGCGGAGCAGCCGGTACGGGATGTGCAGCGAGCCCGGGATGTAGCCCTCGTCGCGCTCAGTCTTCTCGCGCACATCGAGCACCTGGACAGCACCCTCGTCGAGCAGGCGCTCGAGCTCGTCGACCTCGACAGGCTGCGAGCGCTCGGTGGCGTCGGCGTGCGTCACGTAGCCCGCCAACCCGAGGAAGCCGACGGAGCGGAGCCCGCGTGCGGCACGCTGCGCCTCGCCGTCGTCGCTCGCGTGAATGACGATGCGCTCGTCGGGATCGAGAATGAAGCCCGCGCGGGTCGCGAACGACGAGCCCGCCACCGGGACGTTGAACGCGCCCTGGACGTGGCCGGCGGCGTGCGCGGCGGCTGGGCGCACGTCGAGCACCGTCGCGGAGCCGATCCCGTCGAGCTTCGCGACCGGATCCGGCGCGCCGAGGAACGGTCCCTTGTTGAGGGCCACGACGCGCGCCGTCGTCGGCGGCCGCGGTGTCGACACGGCTGCAGAGGTCGCGATGAACTCCTGCATCTCCCCGAAGGCGAGCGCGACGTTCGTGCGCTTTTCGGCGGCGATCGTCGTCGAGCGCGCGGGGCTCAGCGCAGCGCCGCAGAGCGAGCCTGCGACGTGGCCGGGATAGACGTCGTACGCGTCCGGAAGCTGCGCCAGGCGCCGCAGCGAGTGGTAGAGGCCCTCTGCTCCTGCGCGGGCGTCGACCGCGAGGTCCGGCCGGGCGGCGTCGCCGACGAACAGCGAGTCGCCCGTCAGGACGAGGCGTTCGCCGGCGGCGAACGCGCAGTGCTCGGGGCGGTGTCCGGGGGTGTGCAGGACGCGGATCGGGACGCTGCCGACGTGCAGCACCTGTCCGTCCGCCAGCGGGTCGAACGGGAACTCCGGCTCGGCGAGCGGATGCACGGAGACCGGAGCACCGTGCTCGAGCGCGAGGCGCCCATGTCCCGACACGTGGTCGGCATGGGTATGCGTCTCGAGCACGCGGACGATCCGGACGCCGTCCTGCGCCGCGGCCTCGACGTACTGCTCGATCGCGTAGACGGGGTCGACCACGACGGCCTCGCCCCCGCTGGGATCGCCGATCAGATAGGAGGCGCAGCCGAGATCGTCGTCGACGAACTGGCGAAACAGCACGGCGAAGAAGCTAACAGCCGGGGCCGCTAGCTTTCTTGAAGCGTTGCCTGTCGCTGCAGGGTTCGGCACGGCACGTAGAGGTTTTCCCGGAGCCGGCATCAGGGGTTGAACGGATGCGCGCTCGCAATCGGCATCGGACAATCTGTATGTCGACAAAGGAGGACGCGATGAACACGCGCGCTCCAAACGTGTGGGCTTGGGTGGTCGCCTCCGGCGCCTTCTTGCTCGTCATCGACCTCTTCTTCGACTGGTTCGAGACGTCGGTCAACGTTGCGGGAATCGTCGTCGTAAAGACGACGTCCTCCGGGTGGGGATACAGCTGGGGCATCGTCGCCGGCATCCTCGCCCTGGTGGTGATCGCGACGGTGCTCACCCGACACGCCGTGTGGACCCTTGCGTGCTCGTTCGCGATGCTGATCGCGACGGGGATCACGGTCTTCGTCGGCACCGCGAGCGTCTCGATACCAGCCGCGGGAGTCAGCGTCCAGACGACCCAGTGGGCAGCGTGGCTCGGATTCGGCCTCGCCGCGCTGACGGCCGCCGCCGCGTTGGTGCCGTTCCTGAAGGCGCTCTCCGGCACGCCGCGGGAGCTCGAGCCGCACGCAACAACGTGAAGCAGGAGAAAGGGGGTGTTCCCATGCTCAGCGCCGAGCAGTACAGGGAGGCGGAGTTCGGCTACACGCTCGAGGAATCGAAGCGCGGCTTCATCGCGCACGCCATCGTCTTCGGCGTCGTGATGACCGGGCTGATCGCGCTCAACGTCTGTCTGATCGTCTTCACGTCCGCGAACTTCCCGTGGGTGATCTTTCCGCTCGTGGGATGGGGCATCGGGCTGACGTTCCACTACGTGTACGGCTACCGTCGTGCCGCGCAAGCCGCTCGCGCACGCCAGCGGCACGTCGCGGAGTACGCAGGGCGGAAGGAGCTCGTCTAGCTCGGTTCGGCCGTCGGATCGGGCGCGGCGTCGCTGTCGCGCCCGATCGCCGCCGCTCCAGGCGCGGCGACTAGCGTTCGTGACGTGAGGCCCCGGGCTCCCGCCGGACACGGATGGCATGCGCTCATGGCGGTCGTCCTCTGCAGCCTCGTCGTCCCCGGAGCGGCTTGGGCGCACGCGACGCTCGTCAAGGTCACGCCCGAGAACGAGACGGTGACGGCGACTCCGCCGAAAGCCGTCCGGCTCCTGTTCGACGACACGGTTCGGCCGGCGTCCGGGATCAAGGCGGTTCGTAACGACGGCGGCGCGTCGGTGCTCGCCGGTAAGCCGCGGGTCGTCGGCGGTCGCACGCTCGTCGTCCCGCTCGAAAGCGGTCTCGCCGACGGCGACTACACGGTCCTCTGGCGCGTCGTCTCCGACGATGGGCACACGGTCGCCGGCGTCACCGTCTTCGGTGTCGGCGCAGGGCGTCCGCCGCCGACGGCTGCGCTGACGGCGAGCAACCGGCCGAGCGTCAAGGACGTCGTCTCGCGCTGGCTGCTGTTCGCCGGGCTGCTGGCAGCCGTGGGCGCGGCGTTCTTCCGTTTCTTCGTCGCGCCGGTGCCGATCCGGCTCTTCCTCGGCGCGTTTCTGCTGGTCTTCGTGGGCGTCTCGGGCCTCCTGCACGGGGTGCCGGTCTCGAGCCGGTTCGGCGGCGCGATGGTCGCCGTCGCGATCATCGCGGCGATCGGCGCGGTGCTCGCCGCGCTCGCGCCGGTGTATCGCGTGCTCGAGCCGGGCGTCTACGCCGCGGCGTTGCTGTTGTTGCCCGGCCCGTCGATCGCCGGGCACGCGCTCGACCGCGGCCGCTCGCCGCTCGAGGTCGTCGACGACATCATCCACGTTGCCGCCGCGTCCGTCTGGCTCGGCGGGCTGCTTGCGCTCGGTCTCGCGCTGCGGAGGCCCGGCGACCACGCATTGCTGTTGCGACGCTTCTCGAACGTCGCCGTCGTCTCGGTGCTCGTGCTTGCCGTGACCGGTGTCGTGCGAGCGCTCGCCGAGCTCCACAGCGTGAGCCAGCTGTGGACGACGGGCTATGGCCGCCTGCTGGTCGTCAAGACCGCTCTGCTCGCCGCGCTCGTCGTGCTCGGCTGGGCGAATCGCTACCGGCTCGTGCCTCGTCTCCGCGAAGCCGCGTTGCGGCGCAACGTCGTGGCGGAGCTCGTGCTCTTCGCCGGGCTGATCGTCGCAGTCGCGCTGCTGACGGACCTGCGGCCGGGCCGCGACCGCGCCGCGGCGGCAGCCGTCGCGTCCGGGCCGCCGCCCCTTCCGGCGGCGCACATGGTCGTGCAGGCACGGGAGTCGGGCGACTACGCCGTCGCGCTCGCATATCGCCCGCCGGGGGAGGAGGTCACGGTGCTCGGGCAGGACGGCGAGGGCGTCAACGGGTTGAGCGTGAGGGTCAACGGCGTCGAGGCGCGCTCCTGCGGCGCAGGCTGTTACGGCGCGTTCGTGCCGTTGCGGCGCACGGCGACGGTCAGCGTGAACGGCGACGACCTGACGTTCGCCATTCCCGCCCATCCGACTCCCGCGCCCGGGCTCGTCGCACGTGCGACGGCCACGTTTCGTGCGTCGCGCAGCGTCGACTACGTCGAACGGCTGGCCTCGAGCCCGCGCAACAAGGTCGTGTCCGACTTCACGCTCGAGCGTCCGAACAAGCTGGAGTACCGCATCCGCGGCGGCGCGTCCGGAGTCATCATCGGCGCGCGCCGGTGGGACCGCGCCCGCGGGCAGCCGTGGGTCGAGTCGGGGCAGACGCCGCTCCCGCAGCCCGAGCCCATCTGGGCCGGTCACTTCACGAATGCGTTCGTGCTGGAGAGGACACCGACGACGTACGTCGTCTCGTTCATGAAGCCGCTCGGCCCGACGTGGTTCACCGTCACCTTCGACCGTCGCACGCTCCGGCCGCGTGCCCTCCGCATGACGACGGCCGCACACTTCATGACGCACCGCTACCTCCGCTTCAACGCCTCGCCCCGGATCAGGGCTCCGCGTTAAGCAAAGGCTGGGGTCAGACCCCTGCCGGGTCAGACCCCCTCAAAGCCAGAGCGGAAGCAAGGCTTCCGCGGAGGCGACCTGATGCGGCGCGCGCACGCGCAGCGTGCGCGCGCCGCACGGAAGGAAACAATCGCCCTCCACCAAGGAGCGCGCGGGCTAGGCCCGCGCGCGTTCCCCGCGAAGCGGCGTACCCCTTAGGGCTCTGACCCGCAGGGTCAGAGCCCGAGCTGCCGCGCGATCACCATGCGCTGCACCTCGTTGGTGCCCTCGCCGATCTCGAGGATCTTCTGGTCGCGGTACAGCCGTGAGATCGCGTACTCGTCCATGTACCCGTAGCCGCCGTGGATCTGCAGCGCCCAGTTGACGGCCCGGTTCGACAGCTCCCCGGTATAGAGCTTCGCCTGCGCAGCCGCAAGGGCGAAGTCGCGCCCCTGGTCCTTCAGCCACGCCGCCTTGTAGACGAGGTTGCGGCCGGCCTCGACCTCTGTCGCCATGTCGGCGAGCTTGAACTGCACGGCCTGGAACTTCGAGATCGTCTGGCCGAACTGCTTTCGCTCCTGCGCGTAGGTGTATGCCAGGTCGTACGCGCCCTGCGCGAGGCCGACGCCCATCGCGGCCACGGAGATGCGGCCGCCGTCGAGGATCTCGAGGAACTGGCGGAATCCGTGGTCGCGCGGACCGAGGAGGTTCCCCTCCGGCACGGCGCAGTCCTTGAACGACAGCTCGCGCGTATCGGACGCACGCCAGCCGAGCTTCTTCATCGGCTTCGAGATCTCGTACCCGGGCGTGCCGTTCGAGACGATCAGGTTCGACACCTCGTCGTCGCCGGTGCGCGCCGTGATCGTCACGCACGCGGTGATGTCCGTGCCGGCATTCGTGATGAAGATCTTCGAGCCGTTCACGAGCCACTCGCCGTCACGCAGCTCGGCGCGAGTGCGGGTCGCTCCCGCGTCGGAGCCCGCGTCTGGCTCCGTCAGCCCGAACGCGGCCAGCTTCTTGCCGGACGCAAGCTCGGGCAGCCACTGCTGCTTCTGTTCCTCGTTCCCGAAGTAGTAGATCGGCAGCGTGCCGAGCGAATGGTGAGCGGCCATCGTGATCGCGACCGACGAGTCGACCCGCGTCAGCTCCTCGACGGCGATTGCGTATGCGAGCGTGTCGGCGCCGCCGCCGCCGTACGCCTCCGGAATCGTCATCCCCATGAGCCCGAGCTCGCCCATCTCGATGACGAGGTCGTAGGGAAAGCGGCTTTCGCGATCGAGCTCCTCGGCCACAGGCGCCACGCGCTTCTGCGCGAAGTCGCGCACGGTCGAGCGGACGAGCTCGTGCTCCTGGTCGAGGTCGAAGTTCAAGCGCTGAGGCGGGTGCCGAGCTCGACGATCAGGCGGACGCCGTAGCCGGTGCCGCCGCGCTGCGTGTAGTAGTCCCCGCGCGAGCGCTCCAGGAAGCCCGGGCCGGCCATGTCGATGTGGCCCCACGGCCCGTCGCCCGAGAACTCGCGGAGAAACTCGGCCGCAAGGACTGCGCCTGCCTGCCGCAGCTCCGAGGCGTTCTTCATGTCCGCGTAGACGGAGTCGACGTAACGGCGGTAACGGCGGTGCAGCGGAAACGGCCACGTGTGGTCGCCGCTCGTCTCGGCGGCGGCGAGGATCTCGTCGCGCCAGGCATCGTCGTTCGCGAACAGACCGGCGTAGAGGTCGCCGAGCGCGACCTCCATCGCGCCCGTCAGCGTCGCGAAGTCGAGCACGTGCGTCGCGCCTTCGCGGCGCGCGTACCAGAGCGCGTCGGCGAGGACGAGGCGGCCCTCCGCGTCGGTGTTCGTGATCTCGATCGTCTTGCCGTTCGCGGCGCGAAGGATGTCGCCAGGCCGGAAGGACTCGCCGCTGACGAGGTTCTCGGCGGCGGCGACGACCGTGAGGATCCGGACGGGAAGCTGCAGCTCGGCGGCCGCGGCGGTCCCGGCGATCACGGCCGCGCCGCCGGCCATGTCGCCTTTCATGTCGTACATCTTCAGCGCCGGCTTCAGCGAGATCCCGCCCGCATCGAACGTGATCGCCTTGCCGACGAGGCCCAGCACGACGTCGCGGTCCGCGTCCGGCGGCTCGTAGCGGAGGACGATCAGCCTTGGGCCGTTGGCGCTGGCGCGGCCGACGGCGCTGAGGGCGCCCATGCCGAGCTCGTCGATCTGCTGCGGATCGAGCGCTTCGACTTCGAGGCTCGGCCCTGCGAGCTCGGCGGCCCGCTGCGCCAGGTCCGCGGGAGTCAGCTCGTTCGGCGGCGAGTTCGCGAGATCCCGCGCCCAGTTGACCCATTTTGCGACGATCCCGGCGCGCTTCGCGACGTTCTCGTCCTCCGTCCCGTAGAGAACGATCTTCGAGATGGGCTTGCGCGCCCGCTGCTCCGTCTTCCAGCGGCCCGGGCTGTACGCGCCGAGCACCGTGCCCTCGACGACGGCGCGCGCCTGCTCGTCGAGCGAGAGCGGGAGGGAGTCGTCGAGTGTCCAGCCGAGCGTCCCCCCGACGTCGCGTAGCTGCCGCGCCACTGCGGCCGCCGCTGTGCGGACGGCGTCGGCATCCACCTCCGACCGTTTGCCGACGCCCGCGACGACGACGCGCCGAGCGGCCGCGTCACCGTTCATGTGCACGACGATCGTGCGGCCGAGCTCGCCGCGAAGCTCCCCGTCGTCGGCCAGCTGCTGGAGCTGTGCTCCAACGCCCGCGTCGGAGCGGGGGGTCGAGTCGTCTTCGGTCAGGACGAGCGCGACGGCGTCGGGAGCTCCGCCGCCGGCGCCGGAAACCTCGATCGCGACTCCGCTGTCCACCGGGCCGCGATGCTATCCAGGATGGGCTGGGTCCTGTACGCGCTCGCCGCTGCTCTCGTGGTCTACGCGGGAATCGTGGTGGCTTTCTTCGTGGCGGGGAGGCGCGAGGATGCGCGGGCTCTCGCCGGGTTCGTCCCCGACTGCGTCGTCCTCTTCTCGCGTCTGCTGCGCGACCCGCGGCTGCCGCGCCGCGACAAGCTCCTGGTCGTCGCGGTGCTGCCGTACCTCCTGCTCCCGTTCGATGTCATCCCGGATTTCATCCCTGTGGCGGGGCAGCTCGACGACGCGGTCCTCGTCGCGCTCGTGCTGCGACGGGTCCTGCGTGCACGGCCTGATCTGGTCGAGGAGCACTGGCCCGGGCCGCCGCGGACGCTCGAATGGCTGGAAGGGTTTTACGGTGTCTTTACGAAAAGGCGCTAACTGCGACTCAGTTTTCGCCGTCGCATGCCGATGATGACCATGGAGATGAGCACGGTTCTGCGGCCCGCAACACCCACCCGATTTCGGCGTGGGCGCGCCCACCACACCGTCGAGGCGCTCCTCGACGAGATCGGCGGCCTCACCGCCGAGCGGCAGCGGCTCCGAGAGCGCGGAGTCGACGCGGTGCGGCTCGAGCGCAACCGCGTCAAGCTGGCGCGCACGCAGTGGCAGCTCTCGCACGCGCTCATCGAGCGCTACCACCACGCTGCCTAGCTAGTTTGCCGGCGTGAGGGCCGGAATCGACAGACGCGCGATGGCGCTGTTGTCGAGTGGCCACTTTGCGACCGACTTCGCGAACGGCGCACTGCCCGCGCTGCTGCCGTTCCTGAGGGATCGCTTCGCCCTCTCGTACGCGGCGGTCGGCGCCGTGATCCTCGCGTCGCAGGCGTCGTCGTCGTTGATCCAGCCGCTGTTCGGCCTCTGGTCGGACCGGCGCGGGGCGATGTGGCTCCTGCCCGCCGGTGTCGCCGTCGCCGGCGTCGGGATCGCGCTCGCCGCCGACGCACCGAGCTACTGGCTCGTGCTGGTGCTCGTGCTCGTGTCGGGGATCGGGAGCGCCGCCTATCACCCCGAGGGCTCGAAGTTCGCCGGCTTCGCCAGCGGCCCGAAACGCGCGAGCGGGATGTCGTGGTTCTCGATCGGCGGAAATCTGGGCTTCGGCGTCGGCCCGCTGGCCACGACCGCCGTCGTCGCCGCCTTCGGGCTGCGCGGCGGGCTGCTGCTGGCGCTGCCCGGCCTCGCGGTCGCGCTCGCGCTGCTGACGGCTGCGTCGTACCTCGGTGGGTTCGTGCCCGCAGCGGGGGTTGCGCGCACGGCGACGGGGCGAGACAACCCGTTCGCGATGAAGCTCCTGCTCGGGGTGATCGCGCTCCGCAGCGTGGCGTGGTTCGGGTTGATCACGTTCGTGCCGTTGTGGGAGGTCTCGCTCGGCCACTCGAAGTCGGACGGCAACCATCTCCTCGCGCTGATGCTGTTCGCCGGCGGCGTCGGCACGCTCGCGCTCGGCCCGCTCGCGGACCGCTTCGGCGCGCGCAACGTCCTGCTCGGGAGCGTCATCGCGACCGGTCCCCTCGTCCTCGTCTTCGTCCTCGTCGGCGGCGTCCCGGGCACGATTGCGCTCGCGCTCGTCGGCACGTGCGTGGTGGGGACCTTCGGCGTCACGATGGTGATGGGGCAGGAGTACATGCCGCGACACCTCGGCACGGCGTCCGGACTTGTCATCGGCCTCTCGGTCGGCCTCGGCGGTATCGCAGCGCTCGCGCTCGGGGTTCTCGCCGACGCGACGAGCTTGCGCACGGCGCTGTTCGTCGCCGCCGCGGCGCCGCTCGTGGCGAGCGTGCTCGCGTTCATGCTGCCGCCCGCGCGCAGGCGCGAAAGGTTGGAACGCCGTCATAGGAAGCAGCGCGGACATGGCCGCGCTCCCGTTCGCCCAGAACGTCGGCTCGCGGACGCGTGGAGGGGCTTGACGGCCGGGATCGAGGTAGGGTTGATCCCTTGAGCGCCAGGGACTTCTTCGACACGTTGGAGAGCCGCGTCGACCCGTCGAAGACGGCGGGGATGAACAACTCGTACCAGTTCGACATCGACGGCGCGGGCAAGTGGAAGGTCGACGTCCAGGACGGTGCCGTCAAGGTCACCGAGGGGGAGCACGACGCCGACGTGACGATCACGACGTCGCAGGAGACGTTCGACAAGATCATCAGCGGCGAGCAGAACGCGACGAGCGCCTACATGACCGGCAAGCTGAAGGTCAAAGGAGACATGGGCGCCGCGATGAAGCTTCAGAAGCTCTTCTAACTCTCAGGAGGACCTGCGGCATGACCTGGTACACGTTCTTCAAGTCCCTGCACGTGCTCGCCGCCGCAACCTGGGTCGGCGGCGCGGTGATGATTCAGGCATACGCGTTCCGGATCATGCGCTCGACCGACGCGCGCCGAACGGCCGAGTTCGCGAAGGACACGGAGCTGATCAGCATGCGCCTCTTCATCCCGACGACATGGGTGCTCCTGCTCGCGGCGATCGGGATGATGGTGAACCTTCACTGGTCCTGGGGGCAGAACTGGGTCGTCTTCGGCCTGATCGCCTGGATCGTGTCGTTCATCGTCGGCGCCGGCTTCCTCGGGCCGGAGTCGGGGCGGATCGGCAAGATCATCGAGCGCGAGGGGCCCGAGTCGCCGGAGGCGCAGTGGCGGATCAGGCGGATCCTGTTGATCTCGCGCGCCGAGCTGGTCGTGCTGATCGCGGTCGTCGTGAACATGGTCGTGAAGCCCGTGGGGAATGCCAGCTGGTTCTGGGGCTTGCTCGCAGCGATGGCGGTCGGCCTCGCCGCGGTCTATTTCTCGAGCTCGATCAGGAGCGCGCCGGAAGCGACGCGATCGCCTTCGGCGACGTGAACCGCAAGCACCGTCGCGTCGTAGGGTGACGCGAGCGGTGTCTCCATCTTCATCGCCTCGAGCACCACGAGCGGCTGCCGCGCACGCACGCTGTCGCCCGGGCCGACCAGCACCTTGATGACCGTCCCGGGCATCTGGGCGACGACTGCGCTCCCCTCGCCGCCCGCCGCGCCGTGATCCGCGGCGGCCGTTGCGACGTCGGGCGGCGGCGTGGGTGGGGGAGGAGGCAGGTTCAGGCGGAACGGCGTTCGCCACGGCGCCGGCGCCTCGCGCAGGGGTGGGCGCGACAGCGGCGGATGCTCGACGAGGAAGGCCGTGGTCGCCTCGCCCGCGCGCACGACCGGGTGCGACACGAGCCAGCGCAGGAACGGGAGATTCGTCGTTACGCCCTCGACGACTGTCTCGGCGAGCGCGTCGCGCAGCAGCTCCAGCGACTCCGCCCGCGTCGTCCCGTGCGCGATCAGCTTCGCGATCATCGGGTCGTAGGCGATCCCGATCTCGTCGCCCTCCTCGACTCCCGCGTCGACGCGGATGCTCGAGGGGAGCCGTAGCCGCTCGATCCGACCCGTCTGGGGGAAGAACGTCCGCGGGTCCTCGGCGTAGAGGCGGACCTCGACCGCATGGCCGTGTCGGGGCGACTGTCCCTTGGACATGTCTTCGCCGCGGGCGATGCGGATCTGCGCCTTCACGAGGTCGATGCCGGTCACGAGCTCGGTCACCGGGTGCTCGACCTGGATGCGGCCGTTCAGCTCGAGGAAGTAGAAGTTGCGCCCGTCGAGCATGAACTCGGCGGTGCCCGCGTTCTCGTAGCCGACCGCACGCGCGAATGCCGCTGCGGCGTCGCTGATCGCTGTGCGCAGTGCGTCGTCGACCGCCGGTGAGGGTGCTTCCTCGAGCACCTTCTGGTGACGCCGCTGGATCGAGCAGTCGCGCTCGCCGAGCGGCCGGTCGCCGAGCAGCTGGATCTCGACGTGGTGCGGACGCTCGACGTAGCGCTCGCAGAAGACGCGATCGTCGCCGAACGCCGCCTTCGCCTCGCGCCGCGCGGCCCCGAGCCCGTCGTCGAGCTCCGCGCGCGTGCGCACGACGCGCATCCCGCGCCCGCCGCCGCCGGCTGCTGCCTTCACGACGAGCGGGAAGCCGATCTCGTCCGGGTCGCCGGTCGGCACGACCGGCACGCCCGCCGCGTGCGCGATCCGCTTCGCTTCGAGCTTGTCGCCGCCCGCGCGCAGCGCCTCGGGCGGCGGCCCGACCCAGAGCAGCTCCGCGGCGTTCACGGCCTCTGCGAAATCGGGGTTCTCGGCAAGGAAGCCGTAGCCGGGATGGATCGCGTCTGCGCCCGTTTGCTTCGCTGCTCGGATGTGCTCCTCGGAGAAGAGGTAGCTCGCGATCTCCACCGTCTCGTCCGCGGAGCGCGCGTGCAGGGAGCCCTTGTCATCCGGCGCGACGACGGCGACGGTCGCGATGCCGAGCTCGCGGCACGTGCGGAAGACGCGGACGGCGATCTCGCCGCGGTTCGCGACGAGGAGCTTCACGCGAGCGCGCGCGCGAGCGCCTCGCGTCCGTTCGTCAGTACGGGATTGCCGTGGGCCGGCAGCACGACTTCGACCGGCAGGTCGAGCAGCGGCAGCAACGCGCGCCGCGTCTGCTCGAGCCCTTCGGCGCTCCGTGCCCACGGTGTGATCCGCAACCCGCCTGCCCCGTCGCCGAGAACCGCGTCTCCGAACACGACGGCGCGCGGCCGCTCCAGCCAGTATGCGACCTCGTCCGCACGCTCCGCGCTGAAGGCGCGCACACCCGCGACCTCACCACCCACGCGCGCGCCGTAGCGGCGCACGATGTCGTCACGGTTCCGCTCGTGGAAGAAGATTGTCGTGAGGACGACAACGGGCTTCCGGCTCTCCGTCACCTCCGCGTCGAGGTCCGCCCAGAGCTCGTCCGGCACGAGCGGATCGACGAACACGAGTGCATCGTCGGCGTGGAACAGCGCGCTCGCGACGTCGGTGTACGACGCATCGAGATCCCCTTCGACGGGATCGAACTCGGGATGAGGGCCGGCCCAGCGCTTGAGGCCTGGACGGAGCTCCTCGATCACGCCTTCTTGCCGGGGTTGAGCAGGTTCTGCGGGTCGAACGCGTGCTTGATCGCCGCGTGCAGCTCGAAGGCGCGCGGCCCGAGCTGGCGCTCGAGCCAGTTGCGCTTGACGAAGCCGACGCCGTGCTCGCCGGAGATCGTCCCGCCGAGGCGGAGCGCGATGTCGAACAGCGCCTCGGACAACTGCGGCGCCAGCGCAAGCTCACGTTCGTCGTCGCCCGCGAGCAGGAACGTCGTGTGCAGGTTCCCGTCGCCGGCATGCCCCCACGATGCGGCGGGGATGCCGACGCGCTTCCCGGCATCGAGCGACGCCTCGATCGCCTCGCCGAGCCGGTCGAGCGGCACCGCGATGTCCTCGCTCGCCTTGCCGCCGCGCTGCGCGTCGACGACGAGCGCGAGCCCGTCGCGCCAGCGCCAGAGCGCCGCGATCTCCTGCGGCGCCTGCGGGGCGTACAGCGCGAGGGCGTCCTCGCCGAGGACCTCCAGCAGCTCCCCGCGAACGCGCGCGGCCTCGTCGTGCGACCCGTCGGCCTCCGCGAGCACCGCAAACGCGCCCGCCGGCGCGTCCCCGGGGAACGTCGGCCCCGCGTAGCGCATCGTCTCCGAATCGAGGTACTCCAGCGCCGCCGCAGGGAGGCCTGAACCGACGACGCGCTCGATCGCGGCGGCTCCAGCGCGCACGCCGTCGAAGAAGCCCACGACCGGCCAGGCGGCCTCCGGCGCCGGTGTCAGGCGGAGCCACGCCGACGTGATCACGCCGAGCGTTCCCTCGGAACCGACGAGCAGGTGCTTCAAGTCGTAGCCGGCGACGTCCTTGCGCACAGGCCCGCCGAAGCGGACGACCTCACCCGGCGGGACGACGACCTCGAGCCCGAGCACCCAAGCGCCGGTGACGCCGTACTTGTACGCGTGTGGTCCGCCGGCATTCGTCGCGATGTTGCCGCCGATCTGGGACTGCTCCGCGGCGCCTGGATCCGGCGCGAACAGCAGGCCGCCCTCGCGCGACACCCGCCGTACCTCCGACGTGCGCATCCCCGCCTCGACCTCGATCCGCCACAGCAGCGGATCGAACGAGCGCACGCGGTCGAGCCGCTCGAGCGAGAGGACGACGCCGCCGTCGAGCGCGACGGAGCCACCCGCGTAGCCGGTGCCGCCGCCGCGCGGCACGACCGCTACGCCGCGCTCGTAGCACCATGAGACGACCTCCGCGACCTCGTCGGCGGCGCGCGGCAGCGCGACGGCGTCCGCGCGGCCGTGCAGCCCGCGAGCTTCGGTCATGTCGTCGAGATACGCAGCAGTCGGCGCGACGACGTCGGCGGCGACGGCGGCGCGGAGCTCGCGTTCGATGGAGACGACCGCGCTCATCTCATGCGCTTGTCTCGAGGTCGCGGAAGCGAAGCTGTTCACGTCGACCGCTCGCGCTCGAGCGCACGATCGCCTCGCCGACCTCGGACGCGCGGTACCCGTCCTCGAACGTGGCGCCGTGCGGTGCGACGTCGCTGTCGTCGGCGATCGCGCGCAGGAAGTGGTGCGCCTCGTGCACGAACGTGTCGCCCCAGCCGACGATGTGCCCCGGCGGCCACCAGAGGTCCATGAACGGATGGTCAGCCTCCGTCACCAGCACCGACCGGTAGCCCCGCACGCGGTCCTCGCCGTCGATGAAGACCTGCAGCTCGTTCATCCGCTCCATGTCGAAGTAGAGCGACCCACGCGTGCCGTTGATCTCCCACTGAAAGGCATTCCGCCGTCCAAGCGCGAGGCGTGTCGACTCGATCGTCCCGACGGCGCCGCTCTCGAACTCGACGGCGGCTTCGATCGCGTCGTCGACCCTGCGATCGCGCACGAACGTCTTCACGAGCCCGGCGACGGAGCGGAGCTCGCCGACGAGGTAGCGCGCGAGGTCGATCACGTGTGTGCCGAGATCGCCGAGGGCGCCCGAACCGGCCTGGTCGGGATCGAAGCGCCACGTGTCGAGTGTCGGGTCGTCGGCCCAGTCCTGCAGGTACCGGCCGCGGAAGTGCCGGATCTCTCCGAGCGCGCCCTCGTCGATCAGCTCGCGCGCGAGGCGCACGGCGGGGACGAAGCGGTAATTGAATCCGCACAGGTGCTTGACTCCGGTCTCCGCCACGCGGCGCCACACGTCGTAGCTCTCGTCGGCGGTTCGCCCGAGCGGCTTCTCGCAAAGAACGTGCTTGCCGGCTTCGGCTGCGGCGATCGTCGGATCGGCGTGGAGCGCGTTCGGGCCGCCGTTGTCGAACAGGCCGACGCGCTCGTCCGCCACGATCTCGCGCCAGTCCGTCGTCCACCGTTCGTAGCCGTAGCGGCGCGCCGCCTCGGCGACGGCGCTCTCGTTCCGCCCGGCGATTACGACCAGCCGTGGGACGAGCGGCGGCGGCCAGGCGAGGTACTCCAGCGTGCGGAACGCGCGCGAGTGCGCCTTGCCCATGAAGGCATAGCCCAGCATGCCCACACCGATGTCGGCCATTGCGCGATACTAGGCAGGTCGACCGGGGACCGTCATTTTCGGGTCAAGCGGAATGGAGCTAAAGTCTCCAGACCGGGCTACCTAGGAGGGCATGGAGTGAAGAGATTCTCTCGCAAGCGAGGAACAGTGGGGCTCGTCGTCATCCTCGCCGTAGTAACGGGCGCGATCCTGGCTGGGAGCGCAACGGCCAGACAGTCCGCCAACATCCAGGTCTGCGTGCTGCTTCCGGACACGAAGTCATCCGTCCGCTGGGTGCAGTTCGACGCGCCTGATTTCGCCAAGGCCTTGAAAAAGGCCAAGGTGACCTACTCGATCACAAATGCGTTGAACGACCCGCAAAAGATGGTCTCACAGGCCGACTCGTGCCTCTCCCGCGGTGCGAAGGTGGCGATCGTCACCGACATCGCGCAGGGCACGTCGATCGCGATCGAGAAGAAGTTCGCCAAGGCCAAGGGCTACTCGATCGACTACGACCGGCAGGTCGTGGGCGGCATCGCGAAGGTCTACGTCTCGTTCGACGGCAAAGCCGTTGGCGCTGCGCAGGCGAGGGGTGTCGTCAACGCCCTGAAGGGCAAGTCGAAGCCCGTCCTGGCCGAGCTCTGGGGCGGCCCGACGGATCAGAACGCGTTCTGGTTCAAGAGCGGCAACGACGCGGTCCTGAACCCGCTGTTCAAGAGCGGCAAGCTGACGAAGGGCCCGCAGCAGTTCGTGCCGCTGTGGCTGGCGACCAACGCCCAGCCGATCTTCGAGCAGATGCTGCTGAAGACGAACAACAAGATCGACGGCGCTATCGCGGCGAACGACAACATCGCCGGCGCCGTCGTGGCCGCCCTCAAGGCAAAGAAGCTGAAGCCGATCCCACTGTCTGGACAGGACGCGACCGTCCAGGGCGTGCAGAACATCATCTCGGGCTGGCAGACGATGACCGTCTACAAGTACGTCCCGGTCGAGGTGAATGCGGCCGTCAAGGCAGCCGTCGCCCTGCTTCACCACAAGAAGATCCCGGGAATCAACGGGTTCCGCAAGAACGGCAGCAAGAAGGAGCCGACCGTTCAGTTGCCGGTCGTCTCGATCACCAAGAAGAACTACACGAGGCTCTTCAAGGACAAGTTCATCAAGAAGAGCGACGTCTGCGTCGGCGACTACGCGCAGTACTGCTAGGGCACAAGAGCACCGACGCTGTGGAGGCGCCCATCTGGGCGCCTCCACTGCTTTTGTGGTAGGAAACGCACCAGCGTGAGCGAGACCCCGGTCCTGCAACTGCGCGGTATCTCCAAGTCGTTCGGCTCAGTGCAGGCGCTCACGGACGTCGACTTCGAGGTGCGCAACGGCGAGGTGATGGCGCTCGTCGGCGACAACGGTGCCGGCAAGTCGACGCTCGTCAAGTGCGTCGCGGGCACCCACAGCCCGGACGGCGGCGAGATCCTCTTCGAGGGGAAGCCGGTCCACGTCCACGGCCCGAAGGACGCGGCCAGGCTCGGCATCGAGGTCGTGTACCAGGACCTCGCGTTGTGCGACAACCTCGACGTCGTCCAGAACATGTACCTCGGCCGTGAGGAGCGCGACTTGCTCTGGCGCCTGAAAGAGCCGATCATGGAGCAGCGCACGGGCGAGACCCTCCGGTCGCTCTCCGTGACGACCATCCGCTCGATCCGACAGCCGGTGGCGTCGCTCTCGGGCGGGCAGCGGCAGTCGGTCGCCGTCGCCAAGGCCGTGCAGTGGAACTCCAAGCTCGTCATCCTCGACGAGCCAACCGCTGCGCTCGGCGTCGCCCAGACGCGGCAGGTGCTTGACCTCGTCAAGCGCCTGGCGGAGCAGGGCCTCGGCGTCGTGCTCATCTCGCACAACCTCCACGACGTCTTCGAGGTCGCGACGCGGATCACCGTGCTGCGCCTCGGCCGCGACGTGGGTGTCTACGAGCGAGAGAAGACGAACCAGCAGGAAGTCGTGCAGGCGATCACCGCAGGGATTCCGACGAAGGTGGCGGGGATCCCGGAGACAGCACCGGAGCTGGCGACGTGAGCTCGGACGTCGACATCGCCGCACCGGGAATCGGCCTCCCCGAAGGAGACGAAGCGGAGACGCAGGCGGGCGTCTGGCGTCGAGCGCTCGACAACCTCAAGACGGGCAATCTCGGGATCCTGCCGATCGGCCTCGGCCTGGTCCTCATCATCGTCTTCTTCAGCTTCAAGGCGACGAACTTCTTCACCGCCGATAACTTCAACAACATCATCGTCCAGATGGCCGGCTTGACGATGCTCGCCTTCGGCGTGGTCTTCGTCCTCCTGCTCGGTGAGATCGACCTGTCGATCGGATACCTGAGCGGGATCGCGGCTCTGGCCGTCGCCGAGTTCCAGCTGCCGGGCAGCGGCCATGCATATCCCGGTGTCATCGCGATCCTGATTGCCATCGGCATTTGCGCCGGCATCGGCGCAGCGCAGGGGTCGGTGGTTGCCTTCGTCGGCGTCCCGTCGTTCGTCGTCACGCTTGCAGGGCTCCTGATCTGGCAGGGAGTCATCCTGCAGGTCCTCGAGGTCAAAGGCGTGATCGTGATCCAGGACAACCTGATCAACGACCTCGCCAACTACTACTTCACCCCGAGGGCCGGCTGGCTGATCGCCGCCATCGTCACGGGCCTCTACGTCCTCGGCACGCTGGGCGGGGTCATCGGCAAGCGCCGCGCCCACGTGGCGATTCAAAGGCCTTTCATGATCGTCGCCAAGGTGGTCGGCGTCGCAGTCGCCTGCTTCGGCACCGTCGCGATCTCCAACCACGCCAGCGTGCCGGCCGGGCTGCCGCTGGCCGGCGTTCTCGTCGTCATCTTCCTGATCGCGTTGACCTTTCTGGCGAAGCGAACCCCGTTCGGCCGCCACGTCTACGCGGTCGGCGGGAGTGCAGAGGCCGCCCGCCGCGCCGGCATCAACGTCCCTCGCATCCGCATCATCGTCTTCATGATCTCCGGCGCGATGGCCGGGGTCGGAGGCGTGATCCTGGCCGCGCGGCTGAACTCGGTCGACCTGAACGTCGGCGGCGGCACGCTGCTTCTCGACGCGATCTCCGCTGCGGTCATCGGCGGCACGAGCCTGTTCGGCGGTCGTGGTGAGGTGCGCAGCGCCCTGATCGGCGCGCTCGTCATCGCCACCGTGTCGAACGGTCTCGACACGGCCGGCTACAAGACCGGCACGATCTACATCGTCACGGGCGTGATCCTCCTGCTCGCCGTGACGCTGGACACGATCGCGCGCCGGTTGCAGGTCCGCTCCGGCCGCTGATCTCTCAGCGCACGGTGCCTGCGAAGTAGCGCCGCGCGAGCGCCCACGCCTGCCTGCCGATCGTCGAGCCGAGCGAGCGCCCGGCGGCGTCGTCGACGGCAGTCTGCGTCCCGGCATAGAGACCGGAGCGCCCTTCCTCGTCCGCAAGGCGCCGATAGCGGGCGCTGCCGGTCTCCGCGGTGAGGATCGCGGCGGCCGCGCGCCCGAAAGCGCTCCCGTCCGAGACCCAGCCGGGATACGGCGGCGTGACGATTCCGGCGCGGGGCAGCCAGCGCGTCCCCAGGACCCAGCCCCGGGCAGTCCGGACGGCGATGTCGCCGATGTGTCCGGCGAGCGCGGGCGTCCTCGACGCCTTCGTGATGCGCTCGGCCAGCCCCGGGACGAGCGGCAGCTGACCGTTGAACGCGAGCTGGCGGATCATCGAGATCGGTCGAACGGACTGATACCTCCGCTTCGCGCCCCAGGTCGCGACGGCGGCGTCGTGGAGCGCGCCGTTGAGCGCGAAGTAGAGCTTCACGTCCGAGGCGAGCCGCTGCGCCCGCGAGCCGCGCTGCTTGCGCGCATTCGCGATCCCATTCCAGCGCGCGGCCGACGCTTCTCGCCCGTTCCACCGCGCAGCGATCGCCGCCCCTCCGGGCCGCGAGCTCCAGCGGATCACGTTCACTGCAGCTCGCTTGTACGGCGCCGAGGTCGAGTTGCCGAGGGGCGGCGGCCCCGGGTCGACGGGCACGCCGTCCTTCGCCCGAGCAAGGGCGAAGCCGCGAACGTTGCCCCACTGCGAGCCGACGAACGACTGGATCTCGGCGGCGACGGGCAGCCCTCCCTTGACGACGATCTGGCCGAAGGCAAGCGGCTGCCAGAACGTGCCGTCGTGCATCACCGTGCCGGGTTGCGACACGACCAGCGGCTCGTTCACGGGCAAGTAGCTCGAGTCGACGTAGTGCTCGCGCTCGAGCGAGCCGTCGCGCCGTCCGAACGCGATCGCCGCTGCGGCGATGCGATTGCCGAGCGCGGCGGGCGAGTCGCCCCGCGTGCTGACGAAGCCCGGTTGGTAGCAGAGCGAGCGCAGGGTCGCCGTCAGGCGGCGGAATGCGGAAGCGACGTCGGCTCCGTACGATGCGCGCCACAGGAGCAGCCGGTACGCCGCGTAGCTGATCGCGGCCTCCTGCGCAGACTCCACGTCGCCTGCCCGATGCTTCTCCTTGACGAAGTAGCCGGTTCCCTTCGGCTCGTACGCGACCCACGCGTCCCACATCGCCGCCGAGAGATGGAAGAGGTTGCGGGCCTGCAGCGCGGGGCTGTCGTTCGCCGTCGCGACGGCGAGCGCCGCCTCGTCCCAGACGCGCGCGGCCGAGCGACCGGGCCGGGCCGCCGGGCTGCAATTCGACCGGACGTAGGAGCTCGGCGGCGGCGCGACCTTCGCGCTGCGGGCGCCCGGCGGCTGAACGACGACGAGGCGGTCCGCGCGGACGTCGGTGAGCCGCCGCTCGCCCCCGCCCGGGAAGCGGACGACGAGGCTGCGCACCGAGGTGGCGTCGCCCAGGCCGAAGTGGAAACGCGGATCTTCGGAGGACAGGTAGCTGCTGCCGGCATGCAGCTCCTGCACGAGCTTGCGGCCGTCGGGCAGCTCGACCGTCGCGACCGCTCCGGGTGAGAACCTGGCCGGCTTGACCTCGAGCCAGTGACCGGCGGCACCAGAGCTCCGAAGGAGCACGAGGCGACCGCCGACCGAGCCGACGGCGACGTCGACGGTTCCGTTGTTGTCGTAATCGGCCGCCGCGAGCCCGCGGCCGTTCACGGGCGGAGCTCCGGCGAGCCCGGCGAGGCCGACGTTCGCGAACCGCCTGGACGTCCCGTTCGCAGAGAGATCGGACAGGACCCGCGTCGGCCCGGCGTCCTTGGCGAGGCTCGTGACGGGGATGTTCCCGTTCGCGAGGACGAGGTCCGGCCGGCCGTCGAGCGCGAGGTCGACCCAGGACGCGCCCCAGCCGGCCGAGCCGGCATACGCGGATCGCAGTGCGGAGCGCGCGTCGCGGAACGCCGGCCCGTTCGACCCCGCGCGCCGCCGAAGCAGAGCGTAGGGCTCTCGCCGGGAGTTCGTCACGAAGAGGTCGAGCCGGCCGTCGCCGTTGTAGTCGCCCGAGGCGATGCCCATTCCCGCGTACGGATCGTCGACGCCCTCGGCCGCACCCCGCTCCACGAAGCGGAAGCCGAGCCCCTTCGGGTCGGCGGCACGTCCGCCGGGCCACGGGACGTTCTCGTACAGCTGGTTCGGGTCCTCGTCGTTGGCGACGTAGAGGTCGGGCCGCCCGTCGCCGTTGTAGTCCGTGAACAGCGCGCCGAGGCCGTGCCGGAAGTCCGTCGACTCGATCCCTGCTTGCACACCAACCTCGCGGAACGTCGCATGTCCGTGCTTGTCGTTTCCCTCGTTGAGGTAGAGCAGGTCGCGGACGCCCGCGTAGTTCGACGGGAAGCCGCTGACGGCCGTCGTCACCGGGGAGTTGAGGTCGGTGTAGCCGGCGACGAACAGATCAGGGCGGCCGTCCCCGTTGACGTCCGCGACGGCCGCGCCGGTGTGCCAGCCGAATGGCGTGATCCCGGCAGCCTGCGCGCCTTCGGTGAACGTCCCGTCGCCGTTGTTCCAGAGCAGCTTGTCGTAGGCCGCCGTCGTGACCAGGAGGTCGGTGTAGCCGTCGCCGTTGAAGTCCGCGGCGACGCAGCCTTCGCCGCGGACGGCGAGGTCCGCACCCGACTGCTTGCTCACGTTCACGAACGAGCCCCGGACGTTGTGGAAGAGCGCGCTCCGAGGGAGCCCGCCCTTGCTCTCCCAGCGACTTCGGTCGGTCGTGGCGAACGAGTTGACGACGAACAGGTCGAGCCAGCCGTCGTTGTCGTAGTCGAGCCAGCAGACGCCTCCTCCCATCATCGCCGTCATGTCGTTCGAGACGCCGAAGCGGAAGGCGCCCTGGCGGAAGTCGAGCCCCACCTGGGGTGCGACGTCCTGGAGGCGGACCGAGGCGAGCGGGCCCCTTGCGCGAACGACCACCGCGCGCGCGGCCGGCATCGCCGGCGTCGTCCTCGTCCTCGCGCCCCCGACCCGAACGATGACGTAGTGGCCTTGCTGGAGCGCGACCTCGGCCGATTGCTTGAACGACGTCGGCGCATGGCGGCGCTCGAGCTTCGCCGGCCGGCCGCGATAGTCGGCAAGCTGCTCGGTCCCGCTGATCGACGCGACGATCCTCGGCGGGCCCTGGCCGTCTCCGCGCGTCAGCGCCAGGTCGACGTGCGAGATGCGATACGTCGGCACCGAGATCGAGCCGCCGGCTGCGGCCCCGATCTGTCGGCGAAGATCGACGAGCCAGGCGCCGCCGGCACCCGCGCCGGCGCGCTGCGGGTCGCGGAGGCGCAGCGCCGCCGCGTTGGCACTGAGATCCAGGACGATGTCACGGGCGATCTGGTCTGCCGTGGCGGAATCGACGCGGGCCGACACCCCGTCGGTCGCGACGACGCTCACCTCCGGCAGAGGCTGGTTGCCCGGCAGCGCGCCCGCCGTCGCAGTGTCGGGCCGTGCCGGGATCCCCGCCACCACGACGAGCCCGGCGAAACCGGCCGCGCCGAGCGCCAACGCGGCGGGCGAGACCCAGCCGTGCCGCATCAGCCCGCGCGCCCACGGCCACGCGCGGTCGTCGGCGGACCCGGCCGCCGGAAGGAGACGTTCCAGCAGCGGGCGCGCCGCACAGACCAGGGCAAGCGCCGCCAGCACGGCGACCTTCGTCGCGTACTCGGTCGTTCGCGGTGCGATCAGGAGCGTGGCGAGGAGGCCGACGCAGACGGCGTACACGACCCGCGCGACGCGCCCCTTCGGGATCGTCATCGGGTCGGTGATCATGAAGAAGAGGAAGATCAGGACCTCGGGCGAGGTCACGAGCAGCCACCAGAACGACCAGCCCGTGATCGGCCCGAGGTGCCAGCGCGCCGTCATCGAGTGGCCGCTTGCCGCGAGCACGGCGATGCCGGCTGCGAACGACAGCCAGAAGCCTCCGGCGATGACGAGCAGTCGCAGCCGCGACAGGATGGTCAGGCCGCCGAGGACGATGAGCGCGATCGCCAGCGCGAGCCAGAGGGACATCGGGCCCCACCAGAAGTCGAGTGGCTCGGCGCGGCTCCTGCCGAGCACGAGGAAGCAGAGCACGAGCCCGAAGTTCGACGGATTGAAGATGTGGCGGCCGCGCCAGCGGATCAGGTGCTTCGAAAGCAGCGAGGCGGCCGCCGTCGCCGCGAAGATCCAGGCGCCGTGGAGGCTCCACCAGTCGCCGTGCGGCGTCCCCGGCACGCGCAGGATGAACGCGACGCCGTTGCCGGTGAGCAGCGCGCTCGCCGGCCACATGATCACGTGCTGCCGGAAGAAGGCGATTCCGATCTCGAGGACGCCGCACGTCCCGATCGCGACCAGGATCTGCGCGATCGACAGGCTGAAGCCGAAGGCCGTCTGCCCGAGGACCTGCAGCGTGATGATCACGGCCGCGAGATGCAGGCGCGGGTCGCGGTACTTGGGCAGCAGGACCGGGTATTGGGTTCCCCGGATCGTCAGCACCGGCCCGCCGGCGATCGCTGGCGCGCTCATCGAGGCAATCGTACTGTGATGAACTACTCACCTTGGCCGCGCCGGCGACCCGATACGACACGCTCGTCGAGCGATTGCGCGAGGCCGCGCAACCGGAACGGGAGGCTCCGCCTGAGCTCGGGCCCTTCCTGGACAAGGTGCGGAAGAACGCCTACAAGGTCACCGATGCAGACGTCCAGGCACTGAAGGACGCCGGGTTCTCGGAAGATGTCATCTTCGAGCAGACGGTCTCGGTCGCGGTCGCCGCCGGCCTGGAGCGGCTCGACGCGGCGCTGGGGGCACTGCCATGAGACTGCGGTGCCTGGAAGAAGGCCACGATCCGCGCGAGGCGGTCCACCTCGACGCCATCCGCGCTCAGCGGGGGACGGACCCGCCCGACGTGCTGAAGACGCTTCATTACCGGCCCGAGCTTTTCGGACGGCCATTTTCCGACACGCTCGACCTGGCGATGAACGGCCCGTCCGACTGGAGCGTGGGGGAGCGCGAGCTCTTCGCGGCGTTCGTCTCCTCGCTCAGTCAGTGCCCGTTCTGAACGGCGTCCCACGGCGCGGTCGCGTCGTACGCGCTCGGGGAGGAGGTCTGGGAGGCGGTGAGACGTGACTGGCGCAGCGCGCCGGTCGACGAGCCTCTGCGCGCGACCCTCGGCTTCCTGGAGAAGCTCACGTTGCGGCCGGAAGAGCTCCGGGCGGAGGATGCCGAAGCCGTCCTCGCAGCCGGCGTCCGCGAGGATGCACTCGTCGATGCGATCCACATCGGCGCGCTCTTCACCATGATCGTCCGCCTGGCCGACTCGTTCGGCTGGCGCGTCCCTCCCGATCGTGACCTCGCTCGCGCAGGGGCGAGACTGGGATCCAGCTACGCGTTGCTGAATGAAGCTCGCTGACGCGCGGGCCATCGTGGCTTTCGTCGTCCGGGAAGCGCCTGGTCCCGTTTCCGTCTTCGTCGCGGACTCGCACGGCGAACTCGTCGCCGCCGCGACGATGGACGGCGCGGCGCCCGACACGCGCCTCAACGCGCGGCGCAAGGCGTACACGGCGGCGCGAAGCGACGCACGCTCGACGAGAGAGCTCGCGGAGAAGGTGCGCGACGACGCCGTGGAGCGCGCGAGCTTCGATCCGTTCTTCACGTTCTTCCTCGGCGGCCTCGCCGTGTTCGACGGCGAGTCACGGGTCGGCGCCGTCGGCGTGAGCGGCTTGGCCGGAGAGGTCGACGAGGACTTGGCGCGACGGGCAGTCGAGGCCGCAGGGCTGGCGGTCTGAGCAGCTAGTCGTCGGCGAGCACGAGCGTCGCCTTGCCGCCGCGATGCTCGAACGCTTCCGCGAAGCGGTCGAGCGGCACCCGGAGGTCGACGAGTCGCTCGAGCGCCTCGGGCAAACGCTCACGCGCCCGGTCGAGGTCGGCGACGGCTGCGAGCCAGTCCCGACGCTGCGCGTTGACGCTCCCGAAGAGCACCTGGTTCCGCAGGATCAGGTCGACGCCGAGCACCGGGCCGTCGATCTCGACCTTCTGCTCGCGCGGGTCGATGCCGAGGATGCACGCCACGCCGCTGCGGCGAAGCCGGCGCAGCGCCTGTGCGGCGACGTGCGCGTCACCCGCCGCTTCGACGACGAGGTCGAACGTTCCGAGCTCGGAGAGGTCGGCGCCGCGCGTCGAGACGTAGTGCGCGCCGGACTGCTCGATCGGCTCGTTCTCCGGCTCGAGCGATGCGGTCCACACCTCCACGCCCGCTAGGCGCAGGAGATACGTCATCAGCTGGCCGATGGCGCCCGCCCCGATGACGAGCGCGCGCTCGAGCTGCCACGGCTGCCGGCCGCCGATCGTCCGCGCGTGCCGCAGCGCGCGCTCGCAGATCGACGCCGGTTCCGCGAGCACGCCGAGCCGGCCCAGCGAGCTCGGGATCGGAATCAGCTGCGCCGGATCCTCTGCGACGAGCTCACGCGCGTAGCCGTGCAGGCGCGTGATGCCGCGCTCGCTGTAGTCGCCGGTGAGGCACGAGTCGGGCGAGTCCTCGGCGCAGGCGAGGCACTGGCCGCACCCGCGCCGCACCGTCGCGGTGACGAGCTGGCCGCGCTCGAAGCCGTACCCGCTTCGATCGACCACGCCGAGCGCCTCGTGCCCGAGCACGAGCACCGGCTCGTCGGCAGGTGCGACTCCGAACACGCCTTCGGAGATCTCACGATCGGTGCCGCAGACGCCGACTTCGAGCGTGCGCACGAGCACCTCGCCCTCGCGCGCCTCCGTTCCCGGAACCTCTTCGACACGCGTCGTGCGCGCGTGACCCGGCTCGGCGACGAGCGCCAGCACGTCAGGCCGCGGTGAGCCCGCCGTCGATGACGAGCACGCTCCCGGTCATGAAGCCCGCCGCGTCCGACGCGAGGTAGGCGACCGCTTCGGCCACCTCCTCCGGTGTCCCCAGCCGGCCCAGCGGTTGCCGCGCGGTCAGCTCGTCGAGCGACTCGCCCGCGTCCTCGACGAGCCGGTGCACCCACGGTGTGTCGACGGTGCCCGGACACACGGCGTTGACGCGGATGCCGTCGCCGACGTGGTCCACCGCCAGCGCACGAGTCAACGAGACGACCGCGCCTTTCGATGCGCAGTACGCAGCGCGCTTCCTCAGCCCGACGATCGCCGCGACCGACGCGATGTTCACGATCGACCCGCCGCCGCGCGCGATCATCGTCGGGATCGCGTGCTTGCAGCAGAGGAACGTCCCGCGTGCGTTCACGGCGAAGACCTCCTCCCAGGCGTCGAGCGGCGTCTCCGGCGCGGTCGTCGTCGAGCCGACGCCGGCGACGTTGACGAGCACGTCCAGGTCACGAACGACGCGCGCCACCTGTGCCTCGTCCCTGACGTCGAGCTGCACATCGGTTCCGGTGATGTCGGCGGCGACGACTGTCGCATCCTCGGATTCGAGCAGGCGTGCGACTGCAGCGCCGATACCGGAGCCGGCGCCTGTGACGAGCACCCGCTTGCCGGCGAAGCGCTTCATCTCGCAGGCGAGACCAGCACGGCGCCCTTGGACGCGGAGGACACGAGCGCCCCGTACCGTGCGAAAACGCCGCGATCGTACGCGCGCGACGGCGGCTGCCAGCGCGCGAGGCGCTCGGCCAGCTCGTTGTCGTCCAGCTCCACGACGAGCGTCCCCGCGTCGACGTCGACCGCGACGACGTCTCCGTCCCGCACGACCGCGAGCGGTCCGCCGCGTGCCGCCTCGGGCGCGACGTGGCCGACCATCAACCCGCGGGTCGCTCCGGAGAAGCGGCCGTCGGTGACGAGCACGACGCTCTCGCCGAGCCCCGCGCCGACCACGGAGGACGTGACGCTCAGCATCTCGCGCATCCCCGGCCCGCCGGCGGGGCCTTCGTAGCGCACGACCAGCACGTCGCCCGCAGCGACGCGCCCGGCGCGCACCCCGTCGCAGCACGCCTCTTCGCTGTCGAAGACGCGCGCCGGCCCGCGGTGAGCCCGGCGACTCGTCGCGGAGACCTTGACGAGCGAGCCTTCCGGGGCGAGATTGCCGCGCAGGGCATGCAGCGCGCCGGTCGGCTTGAACGGCTCGTCGAGCGTGTAGATCACCTCGCCGTCCGGCCTGGGAGCGTCCTCGGTCGCCTCGGCGAGCGACCGTCCGTCGACCGTCGGCGCGTCGCCGTCGACGTATCCGCCGCGGATGAGCTCACGGATCACAGTCCGCGTGCCGCCGGCGCGATGGAAGTCCGCCGCGGTCCAGCGGCCCGACGGCGCGAGCTCGGCGATCACTGGAGTCTTGCCGGCCACGCCCGCCAGCTCCTCGAGCGTCAGCGGCACTTCGGCCTCGTGGGCAACGGCGAGGAGATGGAGCACGCCGTTGGTGGAGCCGCCGGTTGCGGCGATACCGGCCATCGCGTTCAGGAGCGCGCGCCGGTCGAGAAAACGCCGTGCCGTAGCGCCCTCGGCGACGAGCTGCACCGCGAGCGCGCCGGCGCGCTCAGCCGCCTCGGCTCTCAGCGCGTGCTCGTCCGCCGCCACGAGCGCATCGCCGACACACGCGATGCCGAGGCACTCGGTCGCGACCGCCATCGTGTTCGCGGTGAAGTGGCCTGCACACGTGCCCGCGCCGGGGCAGGCGATGCGTTCGAGCTCGTCCAGCTCTGCTCGCGACATGAGCCCGTGTTGCTCGGCTCCGACCGCTTCCCAGACGTCCTGGATGGTGACGTCGCGCTCGCGCCAGCGGCCGGCGCGCATCGGCCCGTTGTAGACGACCACGGCGGGCTTGTCCACACGCGCGAGCGCCATCAGCGCTGCGGGGACGGTCTTGTCGCAGCCGACGAGACAGACGATCCCGTCGAAGTCGTGCGCGTGAACCATCAGCTCGATCGAGTCGGCGATGACCTCGCGCGAGATCAGCGAGGCTCGCATTCCCGGCGTTCCCTGGGACTGGTTGTCGGACACCGCGATCGTGTTGAAGCCGAGCGCAACTCCGCCGGCGGTCGAGACACCCTCGCTGACATGCTCGGCGAGCTCTCGCTGATTGAGGTTGCACGGCATCGTCCCCGTCCACGTCGATGCGACGCCGATGATCGGCCCGCCGAGGCGCGCCGGATCGATGCCCATCGCGCGGAAGTGCGCGCGCGCCGGTGCGCGCTCGGCGCCCTCGAGCAGCCCGGTGCGGGCCCGTCGGCGAAGGGCGTCGACCGGCGCTTCCGTCACGCCGCCGACTGTACTCCACGTGACAGGATCGAATGGATGCGCATTGCGACTGTTCAGGCGCCGAGCGGGCCGGAGCTGGCGGTCGACGTCGACGGCGGCCGGCGGCGCCTCGACTTCGACGGCGATCTGCTCTCGCTCGTGCGCGCGGGCGTCGACCCGCACGATCTCGCCGCCGGCGCGCCGGTAGCCGGCGCGCTCGCGGCGCCGCTCCGGCCCGGCAAGATCGTCGCGATCGGACTCAACTACCTCGACCACATCCGCGAGTCAAAGCTCCCGCAACCGGAGCGGCCGCTCGTCTTCGCGAAGTTCCCGTCGAGCGTTGCCGGCCCGCACGACCCGATCGTCGTCGATCCGGAGCTGACGGCGCAGGTCGACTGGGAGGTCGAGCTCGGCGTCGTCGTCGGACGCCGCATGCGCAACGTTGCCGTCGACGCGGCGCTCGACTACGTGTTCGGCTACACGGTGGGCAACGACGTCTCCGCTCGCGACGTCCAGTTCTCCGAAAGCCAGTGGACTCGCGGCAAGAGCTTCGACACGTTCTGTCCGCTCGGCCCGGTCGTCGTCACGCCCGACGAGATCCCGGACCTCCAGGCGCTGGCGCTGCGCACACGGGTGAACGGCGACGTGATGCAGGACTCGTCGACCGCAGAGATGCTCTTCGGCGTCGCCGAGGTGCTCGCGTTCTGCTCGCGCAGCTTCACGCTGGAGCCGGGTGACCTGCTGCTGACCGGCACGCCGTGGGGGTGCGGCTTCTTCATGGATCCGCCGCGCCTTCTGCAGGTGGGCGACGTCGTCGAGTGCGAGATCGCGCGCATCGGCGTGCTCCGCAACGCCGTGACCGCTCCCTAACGGACGACCTGCGGATCGGTGAAGACGTCCAGCGCATCACGGCTCGTCGTCGAGAACTCCGAGACGATCGCGCCTTCGTCGCCGGCCTGGAAGG
The DNA here is from genome assembly GCA_963833655.1 of uncultured Actinomycetes bacterium. Classification (GTDB taxonomy): domain Bacteria; phylum Actinomycetota; class Thermoleophilia; order Gaiellales; family Gaiellaceae; genus 3-1-20CM-4-69-9. The sequence continues at coordinate 352,381 of CAWHYL010000004.1, forward strand.
AATGCAGCGTGTTCGGTGGGATCGTGTACTGCTCGCCGGGCGCGAGCACGACCTCGCCGGCACCTTCGACGTGCAGGCGCACCAGGCCGCGGCGCACGCGGAACGTCTCCTCCTTCCCCGGCTCGCCGTCGACCGGCGGATGCCGGTGCTCGGGGCACAGCTGGCGCGGGAAGAGGACGAGCTCCTTCGCGCACACGCGATCAGTGTTCACGTAAACGACGATCTGCAACCCGACCTCGTCGAGTCGACCGAGCCCGAAGTCGGCGATCTCGATGTGCTCACGTTCGAGCGGTGTCAGCACGATGCCCGCGTCGGCGAGCATGGCCGCCGCGCGCTCGCGCGCCTCTGCGTCGGTCACGAGGGTGATATTAGGCTCAGCACGACACTGTCGAGGCTCGAGTCTCAGGAGGGTGCGACATGAAGACCTCGCTCGGAATCTGGGCGTTCGGTTCGATGGCTACGAGGTTCGTCCCGGATGGCTACAAGCCGGAGCTCGCGAACGAGACGACGGTCCAGCGAGTTCGACGCGCCGTCGAGGGTCTCGACGACCTCATCGACGGCTACGAGTTCCACTACCCGCAAGAGCTCTCGGAAGAGAACTTGGACGAGGTTCGCGACGCCCTCGATGGACACGACATCTACTGCCTCGCGACCGGCCTCCACCTCGATGCGCGGTTCGGGCGCGGCGGTCTCGTCTCGCCCGACGCGGCGACGCGGGCGGAGGCGCTGAAGCGCACGACCGCGGCGATCGACTTCGCGGGCGAGCTCGGCGCCCACTTCATCATCTGGCCGGGGATCGAGGGCTACAACTATCCGTTCCAGACGGCGTACAAGGAGAGCTGGGCCTGGTTCGTCGACGGCATCGGCCAGGCCGCGGAGCGCTGCCGGGAGCGCGGGATCCTGCTCTTCCTCGAGCACAAGAACTCGGAGCCCGCGATGAAGATCTTCATGCGCAACATCGGCATGACCCTGCATGTGATCCACAAACTCCGAACGCAGGGGCTCGACAACGTCAAGGTCAACATGGACTGGCAGCACCTGTTGATGAACGGCGAGAACCTTGCCGAGTACGCGGCCATGCTCGCAGGGGAGGGACTGCTCGGGCACCAGCACGCGAACTCCGGCTGGGGGACGTTCGACGACGACAACATGGTCGGAGCGCTCGCGTTCATGGAGACGCTCGAGCTCGCCGTCGAGCTGCGGCGTGCGGGGTACGGCGACAAGGGCGAACGGCTCGGCTTCGATCTCTATCCGTACACCGAGGATGCGGTCGCGGCCGTCAAGCGGAGCGTGCTCCAGTGGCGCTTCATCGACGCCGCTGCGTCGCGCATCGACGACGGCGCGCTGCGGGCAGCGCAAGCGCAGAAGGACGCCGTTGCCGCGTACGAGGCGGTCTACGCCGCACTCGGCGGGTGACGCAGCTCGTCGGTCTCGATGTAGGCACGACCGGTGTCAAGGCGCTCGCACTGTCGCCCACAGGCGACGTTCTTGCTCGTGCCGAGGAGACGTACCAGCTCTCGACGCCGCGACCCGGCTGGGCCGAGCAGGACCCCGAGGACTGGTGGCGGGCCGCGGAGCGCGCACTGGCCGGCCTGGGCGGCGAACCGACCGCGATCGGGCTCTCCGGTCAGATGCACGGTCTCGTCGTCCTCGACGACCGCGACCGCGTGCTCCGACCGGCGATCCTCTGGAACGACCAGCGGACCGAGGCGGAGTGTGCCGAGATCGAGGAGCGCGTCGGGCTTTCACGCCTGATCGAGCTCACCGGGAACCGCGCCCTGACGGGCTTCACCGCCCCGAAGCTGCTGTGGCTGCGACGCCACGAGCCGGAAACGTACGGACGGATCGCGCACATGCTGCTCCCGAAGGACTACGTTCGCCTGCGTCTCACGGGCGAGCACGCGATCGACGTCGCCGACGCGTCGGGCACGCTCCTGTTCGACGTCGCGAGGCGACGCTGGAGCGAGGAGATGGTCGAGGCGCTCGAGCTCGATCCTCGGTGGCTGCCGCGGGCGCTCGAGTCGCCGGAGATCTCGGGGACGACGTCCGCCGGCATCGCCGTCGCCGCCGGCGCGGGCGACCAGGCCGCGGCCGCGCTCGGAGTCGGCGTCGACCGTCCCGGCCCGGTCTCGGTGGTGCTCGGCACGTCGGGAGTCGTGTTCGCAGCACTGCCCGGCTTCGCCGCAGACCCGCAGGCGCGCGTCCATGCGTTCTGCCACGCGGTACCGGGCGGCTGGCATGCAATGGGAGTGATGTTGTCCGCGGCGGGATCGCTCCGCTGGTTCCGCGACGCGCTAGGCCGTCGGTACGACTACGAGGAGCTGCTCGCGGCGGCCGAGGGGTGGACGCCGCGCGCCGAGGGGCTCACCTTCCTGCCGTACCTGACCGGCGAGCGGACCCCGCATGCAGACCCGCACGCTCGGGGTGCCTTCACCGGGCTCACCGTTCGCCACGACCTCGGCGCGCTCGTTCGCGCGGTGCTCGAGGGTGTCGCGTACGGACTGCGGGACTCCCTCGAGCTGCTGCGGGAGCTCGGCGTTGCGCCGGCCGCGGGCCACGCCTCGGGCGGCGGGGCACGCAGCGACCTCTGGCTTCGCATCCTCGCGTCGGTGCTGGGCTTGCCGATCCGGCGCACGGCGACGGACGAGGGCTCCGCCTACGGTGCGGCGCTCCTCGGCGGCGTCGCCGCCGGCGTCTTTCGCGACGTCCACGAGGCGGTCGCGGCGTGTGTGCGGCTCCACGATGCGATCGAGCCGGACCCTGAGTGGAGCGCCGCGTACGAGCGCGGCTACCGCCGGTTCCGACTGCTCTACCCGGCACTTCGACCTCTGGAGGACACATGACGAAGCTCGACGGAAAGGTGGCGCTCGTCACCGGTGCAAGCCGCGGCATCGGTGCGGCGGTCTCAGGACGCCTCGCAGCCGCGGGCGTCAGGCTCGGCCTCGCCTCGCGCAGCGGCGACGACCTCGGCATCGAGGGTGCGGTTGCGCAGGCCTGCGATGTTCGCGATGCGCGTCAAGTGGAGGACATGGTCGCTGCGACGGTCGACGCGTTCGGCCGAATCGACATCCTCGTCTCGAACGCGGGCGTCGGCGCCTATGGTCCCTTCCTCGAGCTGGCGCCGGACTTCCTGGAAGAGATGATCGACGTGAACGTGAAAGGGACGCTCTATGCCGTGCGCGCGGCCCTGCCGCACCTGCTCGCGAGTGGCGAGGGAGACATCGTCACGCTCGCGTCCGAGGCCGGGCGGCGAGGCCTTCCGCTCGAAGCGGTCTACTGCTCGTCGAAGTTCGCACAGGTCGGCTTCACGCGCGCGCTCGACCACGAGCTGCGTGAGCGCGGCGTCCGCTGCACGAACGTCTGCCCGGGCGGCGTCGCCACGGACTTCGCACTCGAGCCCGGACGAGGACGGACGCAGGAGGTGCTCGCCGGAATGATGAGTGCGGAGGACGTTGCCGACGTCGTGCTCTTCGTGCTCACGAGGCCGCGTAACTACCGGATCCTCGAGACGGCGCTTCGCCCGATGAAGGAGACGTCATGGGGCTAGAAGCACCTGTCAGGTGGGGCATCCTCTCGACTGCAGACATCAACCGCAAAGTCATTCCCGGCCTGCACGCCTCCGAGAAGACCGAGCTGATCGCGGTTGCCAGTCGCGAGCAAGGACGCGCGGAGGAGTACGCGCGCGAGTGGGAGATCGAGCGCGCCTACGGCAGCTACCACGCATTGCTCGAGGACGCCGACGTCGAGGCGTTGTACATCTCGTTGCCGAACACGCTGCACTGCGAGTGGTCGATCCGCGCCCTCGAGGCCGGAAAGCACGTGCTGTGCGAGAAGCCGATGAGCCGGTACGTCGCCGATGTCGAGGCCGCGTTCGAGGCGGCGGAGCGCACCGGGCGGATCCTGACGGAGGCGTTCATGTACCGCCACAACCCGCAGACCTCCCGGCTCCGTCAGCTCGTCGACGAGGGCGCGATCGGCGACGTTCGCGTCGTCCGCTCCTGCTTCAGCTATGCGCTGTACGACGAGGAGAACATCCGCCTACGGACCGACGTGGAGGGCGGCAGCCTCATGGACGTCGGTTGCTACTGCGTCAGCGGAAGCCGTCTGCTGGCCGGTGAGCCCCAGCGCGTGTACGGGGAGCAATTCGTCGGGCCGAGCGGCACGGACTGGGTCTTCTCCGGCACGATGCGGTTCCCCGGCGACATCATCGCCCAGTTCGACTGCGGCACGGCTCTGGGCGAGCGTGACGAGCTCGAGGCGATCGGGAGTGAGGGCTCGCTCTTCCTCGACGACCCGTGGCATTGCGTCGAGCCGGTGATCGAGCTTCGACGCGACGGCCACGTCGAACGAATCGAGCTGGAGCACGCCGACTCGTATCAGCTGGAGGTCGAGAATCTCAGCGACGCGATCCGCGGCTCCGCGGAGCCGCTGCTGGGGCGCGAGGACGCCGTCGGGCAAGCGCGCGCGATCGAGGCGCTGTTTCGGTCGGCGTCGACAGGCACGGCGGTGTCTCCCGGGTGAGCGAGCCGGTTCGCTGGGGCCTGCTCTCGACAGCGAGGATCAACCATGCGATCCTCACGGGCGCGCGGCAGAGCGAGCGCACGGAGGTCGTCGCGGTCGCGAGCCGCAACCAGGCGCGCGCGGACGCATATGCGCGCGAGCGCAAGCTCGAGCGCGCATACGGCAGCTACGAGGCGTTGCTGGAGGACGACGAGATCGAGGTCGTCTACAACTCGCTGCCGAACTCGCTCCACGTCGAATGGTCGATGCGGGCGCTCGAGGCGGGCAAGCACGTTCTCTGCGAGAAGCCGCTGGATCGACGCGTCGAAGCGGTCGAGCGCGTCTTCGAGGCCGCCGAGCGGAACGGCCGGCTGCTGATGGAGGCGTTCATGTACCGGCACCACCCGCAGACGCGGAAGGCCGCCGAGCTCGTGCGCGACGGCGCGGTCGGGGAGCTCCGCCAGCTCCGCTCCCTCTTCTCGTTCATGCTCACCGACGAGGCCGACGTGCGCATGCTCCCCGAGCTCGACGGCGGTGCGCTGATGGACCTCGGCTGCTACTGCATCAGCATGCAGCGGCTGCTCGCGGGCGAGCCGGAGCTCGTCTTCGGCCGCCAGCGTCTCGGCGGCGGCGGCGTCGACGTCGCCTTCGTCGGCGTGCTGCAGTTCGCCGGCGACGTCTTCGGCGAGTTCCACTGCGGGTTCGACCTGCCGCAGGGCGCGGCGCTCGAGGCGATCGGGTCGGAGGGAAGGCTGGTCGTCGTCGATCCGGTGCGCTGCCGGGACCCGCACGTCGAGCTCAACGGGAGGCGCATCGACGTCGAGGACGTCGACCGCTACTTCCTGCAGGTCGAGAACTTCAGCGCCGCCGTCCGCGGCGACGCCGGGCCGCTGCTCGGCCGCGCGGACGCAATCGGGCAGGTGCGGGCGATCGAGGCGCTCTACCGCTCGGCCGCGAGCGGCTCCGCCGAGCGCCTGTAGCCCGCGATCGCCCACAGCGTCAGCAGGCAGATCGCGCTCAGGGTCAGATATGGGACAGCGTCCGTCGTCGCCGCGGCGAGGACGCCGCCGAGCGCTGCGCCGCCCGCCTGGCCGGGCGCCCAGGCGAGGTTCACGAGCGCGAACGCGTAGCCGTAGTCGAGCCCGAACGTCTCCGCCTCGTCCGTCGCCAGCGACATCGCGGGCGTCCAGAAGCTGCCGAACGCGAACCCGGCCGAGACGACGACCAGCGCGAGGAGCCACGGGCTCTGCGGCCACGGCAGCAGGAAGCTGACGACCGCCGACGCGACGAGCGCGGCGCGGAGCGGCAGCATGCGTCCGTAGTGGTCGGCGGCGCGGCCGAGGATGGGCGCCCACGTCGCCTCGATCGCCGCCATCACGAGATATGTCCCGCCGACCGCCGCCGCGCCCCAGCCGAGGTGCGAGAGGCGGAGCGGCGCGAGCACGGAGAGGTTGCCGAACAGCAGCGCGGGCAGCAGGCACAACCAGATCGGGACCTGGATGCGCCGCACCGTCAGTGCCCGGAAGAGCATGCTCAGCGGCTGCCGCTCGACGACCGCCGGCGCCGGCGTGCGCCACGCCGCCACCGCGAGGACGAGGGCGAGCCCGGCCACGACGCTGAACGCACCCGAGGTTCCGGTGAACGACGCGACCGCGCCGAGCACCGGTCCGAAAAAGGCGCCGGCAATGGCCGCGCCGAAGGCCGAGCCGATGAGGCGGCCGCGCCGTCCGGGCGGGGCGGCTGCCACGAGCCACGCCAGCGAGCCGGTCCACGAGAAGGCGCTCGAGACGCCCTGCAGGAAGCGGGCGAGATCGAGCGCCCAGACGGAGTTCGCGAGGCCGAAGGCGACGGTCGTGAGCGCGAGCAGCGTCAGCCCGATCAGCACCGTCGGCTTGACGCCGAGCCGTGCCGCCGCCACGCCGCCCGGAATCGCGGCGACGAGCGCGCCTGCCGGGTACATCGCCTGCAACACGCCGGCGCCCGCCTTGCCGAGGTCGAGCTCGTCCACGTAGTGACGCAGCAGCGGCGTCAGCGCGGCGAAGAACATCGTGTCGACGAGGACGATCGCGCCGACGAGGAACAGGAGGCGGCGCATCTACTTCCGCTCGAAGAACGCGCGCAGCCGCTGCTGGCCTTCGTCGCTCGTGCGCATACGTGCGGCGATCGCCGCCGTCTCGTCCCCGTCGGGCCGCTGGCGGACGAGCTTCTTCGCCTCGCGCACGGCGTTCGGGCCGGAGCCGAGCAGCTGCTCGACGACGACGTGCACGGCCGAGTCGACGTCGTCGGCGATCTCGTGCACGAGGCCGATTCGCAGCGCCGTCTCCGCGTCGAAGCGCTCGCCCGTCAGGAAATAGCGGCGCGCGTGCTGCCCGATCTTCGGCAGGACGAAGGGCGAGATGACGGCAGGGACGATGCCGAGCTTGACCTCCGTGAAGCCGAAGGTCGCATTCCTTGCGGCGACGGCGACGTCCGCGCACGCGGCGAGGCCGGAGCCGCCGCCGAGCGCGTAGCCCTGGATCCGGGCGACGACAGGTGCCGGGCAGCGGTCGATCGTCTCGCACATGCGATAGAGCTTGAGGGCATCCGCGACGTTCTCGTCGTACGTGAGGTCGATCGCGGAGCGCTGCCAGTCGATGTCGGCGCCGGCGCAGAACGCCTCGCCCTCGCCGGCGAGGACGACCGCCCGCGCGTCACCGACGTCGGCGAACGCCTCCGTCAGGTCGGCGATCAGCGCCGCGTCGAACGCGTTGCGACGCTCCGGCCGTGCGAGCGTGACGCGCAGCACGTCGCCCTCCCGTTCCACCCGCAGCCCGGCCATCGATCGGAGCTTAGAGTTGGGGCGATGTTGCGAGGCGCACTGGCAGCAGCGCTGACGCCGCTCGGGGAAGCGGGGGAAGCGCTCGACCAAGCGGCGATCGGCCCGTACGTCGATTTCCTCGTCGAGGGCGGCGTGGACGGGCTGCTGGCGCTCGGGACGACCGGCGAGGGCTTCCTGCTGCCCGTTGAGCAGCGCCGGCGCGCGGCGCAGCTGTTCGTCGAAGCCGCGGCCGGACGGGTGCAGGTCGCCGTGCACTGCGGTGCCCAGTCGACGTGGGACACCGTGGAGCTGGCCGCGCATGCCGGCGACATCGGCGCCGATGCCGTGGCCGTCATGGCGCCGCCCTACTTCCCACTCGACGACGCGGCCCTGCTCGCGCACCTGGCCGCGGCCGCGCGTGCCGCCGCTCCGGCGCCGTTCTACGTGTACGAGTTCGCCGCGCGGAGCGGCTACGCCGTGCCGCTCTCGGTGCTCGAGCAGTTGCGCGAGGAGGCGCCGAATTTTCGGGGACTGAAGGTCTCCGACACGCCGTGGGAGCGCTTCGCGCCGTATCTGCTCGAAGGCCTCGACATCTTCGTCGGGCCGGAGGCCCTGATCCCGCAAGGCCTGGCCGGCGGCGCCGTCGGCGCCGTATCGGCGCTCGCGTCGGCGTTCCCGGAGCTCGTCGTCGCCGCGGTGCGGGATCCCGCGGGCGCCGAGCTCGGGCCTGTGCGGATCGCTCTCGAGCGTTTTCCGCTGCAGGCGGCGGCGAAGCTGGTCGTGGCGAAGCGTGGCGTCCCGGTCGGCCCCGACGTGCGCCGGCCGCTGCGGCTGCTCACCGACGCGGAGCGCCGCGAACTGGAGCTATGGCTCGCATCGTCATCGCCGGTGCGGGCGCTGTAGGCGCCTCGATCGCGTACCACCTCGCCCTCCTCGGGGCGGACGACGTCGTGCTCGCGGAGCGGGATACCGTCGCGTCGGGGGCGACGGGAAAGGCGATGGGCGGTTTTCGCCAGCAGTTCTCGACGGAGGCGGAAGTGCGGCTCGCGCAGGAGAGCGGCAAGCTCTTCCGCGAGCTCGGGACGCCGTTCTTCGAGCCCGTCGGGTACATGTTCCTGGCGACGAGCGACGACGGCTGGGAACGGCTGCGCGCGCGCGGAGAGATGCAGCGCGGTCTCGGCGTCCCCGTCGAAGAGGTCGAGCCGACTCGCATTCCGGGCTTGCGGACGGATGACGTCGCCGGCGCGGTCGCGTGCTGGGAGGACGGCGTCGCCGAGCCGGCGGCGGTGACGGGTGAGCTCGTGCGCCGCGCTGTCGATCTGGGGGTCGACCTCCGGGAGCGCACCGACGCCCGCGACGTGCCGCACGACATCCTCGTCGTCGCGTGCGGAGCAGCGTCGACGGAGCTCCTGCCGGAGCTGCCGATCCGGCCGCTCTGCCGTCAGCTCGTCGACGTCGGGCCGGTCGGCGACCTGCCCGACGTCCTGCCGATGACGATCGAAGACGAAACGACGTTCCATTTCCGTAAGCGCGGCAACACGCTGAGGCTCGCGATGACGGAGCCGGAGCCGCGGTGGACGGCGGACGAGGTCGTCGACGAGGAGCTCGTCGCCGACTGGCGCCGGCGCCTCGCGCACCGCTATCCGCCGGCGGCGGGCGCGCCGATCGTCCGGGCGTGGGCGGGGCTCTACGACATGACGCCGGACGTGCACCCCGTGATCGGCTGGGTGCGCGACGGGGTGTACGCCGCCTGCGGCTTCTCCGGTCACGGCTTCATGCAATCGCCGGCCGTCGGTCATGCGGTCGCGCACGAGGTCCTGCAGCGGGACGACGCGGTCGACCTCGCGCCGTACCGGCTCGAGCGCTTTGCAGACGGCGCGGTGTTCCCCGAGCAGCTGGTGCTTTAAGGCTTTTGTAGAACGGCGCAAAGCTCTGGAGCGTCGTGCTGCCCGCACGCCTCGTGATCGACAGCGTTCACTTCACGCCCAGCGTTGTGCGGTCGCGCCGCGGACCGGTGTCGGTACGCGTGCACGTCTCCGACACGCGCGCGTACTGGGTGCGCGGCGCACTCGTCTTCGTGCGCTCGACGCCGCTCGTCACGTCGACGCCGCCCGAGCAGGTCACGAACCAGTCCGGGTACGCGACGCTGACGACGTTCCCGCGCGCGACGTTCCCGCTCAGACCCGCCTACCACGTGCAGTTCTTCCTGCGCACGCGCAAGGAAGGCGACTCGCTGCTCGCCGGCATCTCGAGCCGCCGGCTCGCGCAGGTGGCAACGCGCTAAACCCGAACTGCAGGGGTCAGGCCCGGAAGGGCCTGACCCCAGCCTTTAGACCTTGGCTGCTTCCCCCCAGCCTTTAGAGCACCTCGAACTCCTCGGCCACGTCCGGTTCCTTGCCGATGAGCTCGCGCACCGCAGCGAGATCCGGCGGCTCATCGCTCGTCGAGACGAGCCCGAAGCGCTCCTGCACGTCGTTCGCGATCCAGTAGTCGCCCTCGTCGAGTGGCGGCAACCGCTCACGCAGCTCCGCCAGGGTCGTCTGCGAGTCGGCGAGGTTCCAGATCAGGATGCGCGCGACGCTCAAGCGGGCTGCGGCAGCTTCGCGATGAGCGCTTTGATCGCGCGGAGCACGTCCGCTTCCTTGTGTCCGAAGTCGTCCAGGTACGAGTGCAGAGCGGCATGCACCAGCCGCAGCTCCTCGTCGGTGAGTTCGATCGTGTACATGTCTAGAACGGCCCCCTTGGCTCGTAGCTTCCGCGGCGTGCTCCAACGGCGATCATCGTCAACCCCTCCGGGCCTGCGACCGGGACGCGAACCGTCTCCGGGTCGAACCGCAGCACCGTGCCGCGGCTGACGGGAACGTCCTCGCCGTCGACGCGGTAGACGCCCGAGCCCGCGATGACGACGTTGACCTCTTCCTGCTGCGTCTCCAGCTCGTCGTGCTCGCGGCCCTCGGCGTTCGGCGGGATCTCGAACCAGTTGATGCCGAACGCGCCGACGCCGAGGTGCCGGCGCACGAACCGCACCGCGCCGCCGGGCCCTTCGGCCGGAAGCTCGTCGACCTGGACCAGCGAGTAGCCCAACTAGCCCTCCTTGTCGCGCTTGTCGAGGCGTTGCAGGAATGCCTGCCTCATCCGTTCGCCGTCTGCGAGCACCTCGTGGTACCGCGGCCGGCGCGGCTCGAGCTTGACGATCTTGACATCACGAGAGGCGTCGCCGTACGAGTGGTGATACGCCTCCGACTCGCCGAGCGCGCGGAGCCGCGACTTCGGCTTCCTCCCGAAGAGGCGCATTACATGCGGAAGACGCCGAACGTCGTCTCGGGGATCGGAGCGTTGAGCGCGGCCGCCAGCCCGAGGGCAAGGACGTGGCGCGTGTCTCGCGGGTCGATGACGCCGTCGTCCCAGAGGCGGGCCGTCGAGTAGTAGGGGCTTCCCTCGCGCTCGTACTTCGCGCGGATCTCGTCCGCGTCGGCGTCGCCGACCATCGTCAGCACGGTCGCCGCCTGCTCGCCGCCCATGACGGAGATGCGCGCGTTCGGCCACATCCACAGCTGGCGCGGCGCATACGCACGCCCGCACATCGCGTAGTTGCCGGCGCCGAACGACCCGCCGACGATCACCGTGAACTTCGGCACCTCCGCGTTCGCCACCGCCATCACGAGCTTCGCGCCGTCCCGCGCGATCCCGCCGGCCTCGTACTCCTGGCCGACCATGAAGCCCGTGATGTTCTGCAGGAAGACGAGCGGGATGCGTCGCTTGCACGCCAGCTCGATGAAGTGCGCGCCTTTCTGTGACGACTCCGCGAACAGGACGCCGTTGTTCGCGAGGATCCCGACGGGGTAGCCGTCGATGCGGGCGAAGCCGGTGACGAGCGTGTCGCCGTACAGCGCCTTGAACTCGTCGAAGCGCGAGCCGTCGACGATGCGCGCGATCAGCTCGCGCGCATCGGCCTGATGGCGGAAGTCCTCCGGCACGAGCCCGTACAGCTCGGCGGGATCGAGGGCGGGAGGCTCCGGCTCGGCGATGTCCCAGGGAAACTCCCTCGGACGTCTCTGCAGGTTGCTCACGATCTGCCGCGCGAGAGCGAGCGCGTGCTCGTCGGAGGTCGCGTAGTAGTCGGCGACGCCCGAGCGGCGCGTGTGCACGTCGGCGCCGCCGAGCTCCTCCGCGGTGACGTCCTGTCCGGTGGCGGCCTTCACGAGCGGCGGGCCGCCGATGAAGATCGTCCCGGTCCCTTGCACGATGATCGTCTCGTCCGACATCGCCGGCACGTACGCACCGCCTGCGGTGCACGAGCCCATCACGACGGCGATCTGCGGGATTCCCTTTGCCGACATCCGCGCCTGGTTGAAGAAGATGCGGCCGAAGTGGTCGCGGTCGGGAAAGACTTCGTCCTGCAGCGGCAGGAACGCGCCGCCCGAGTCGACGAGATAGAGGCACGGGAGCCGGTTCTGCTCCGCCACCTCCTGCGCGCGAAGGTGCTTCTTCACCGTCAGCGGAAAGTACGAGCCGCCCTTCACCGTCGCGTCGTTCGCGACGATCACGCACTCGCGGCCCTCGACGACGCCGATGCCCGTGACGATGCCGGCGGCGGGCGCCTGGCCGTCGTAGACGTCCCACGCCGCGAGCGCGTTCAGCTCGAGGAAGGCTCCGCCGGGGTCGACGAGCCGGTCGACGCGCTCGCGGGCCGTCAGCTTGCCGCGCGACCGATGGCGCTCCGTCGCCTTCTCGCCGCCGCCCTGCGCGACCTCGGCCGAGCGCTCGCGCAGCTCCGCGACGAGTGCCTCCATCCGCTCGCGCCGGCGCTCGAAGACTTCGTCTCGCTGGACGCCTGATTCGAGGACGGCCATCGAGAGGAGCCTACAATCGCGCCATGGCCGACGAGAATCTGCTCAAGCGGTATGCCGACCTGGTCGTCCGCGTCGGCGCAAACGTGCAGGAAGGTCAGGACGTCGGCATCCAGGCCTTCGTGGAGCACGCGCCGTTCGTGCGCGCGCTCGCGGCGGCCGCCTACGACGCCGGCGCGCGATACGTCGTTCCCCTCTACGGCGACCAGTACGTGAAACGGGAGCTGATCAGGCACGCCGCCGACGACGTGCTCGAATGGAGCTCGCCCTGGGACCTCGTGAGGCTCGACTACTTCGATCAGCACGAAGGTGCCTCGATCGCGGTCGCCGGTGATCCGAACCCCAATGTCTTCGCCGACCTCGACGGCGTCCGCGTCGGCAAGGCCCGGCCGAAGGAGTTGTCGGAGCGGGGTCTTCACGTCACGTTCGAGAAGAAGACCGTCAACTGGACGATCGCCGCGTACCCGAACGAGAACTGGGCGCGCAAGGTGTTCGGCGAGCCCGACGTCGATCGGCTGTGGGAGGAGGTCGCGCGGGCTGTTCGGCTCGACGAGGACGACCCGGTCGCTGCGTGGCAGACGCACGTCGAGAAGCTGCGCACACGCGCGGCACAGATGACGGGCCGGAGATTCGACGCGTTGCACTTCCGCGGGCCGGGCACGGATCTCACGATCGGCCTGACGCCCGCGTACGACTGGGGCGCGGGGACGCTCGAGACCGCAGCCGGAACCGTCCATGTTCCGAACATGCCGACCGAAGAGGTCTTCACCGCTCCCGACGCGCGGCGCACCGAGGGAACCGTCAGCTCGACACGGCCGCTGGCGACGTCGGGCGGCGTCATCGTCGAGGGGCTGCAGCTGACGTTCGAGGGCGGCCGCGCCGTCGACGCGAAGGCCGACAAGGGCGAGGACGTGATCAAGGCCCAGCTGGACAGCGACGACGGTGCTCGCAGGCTCGGCGAGGTTGCGCTGGTCGACGGCTCGTCACGAGTCGGCCAGTCCGGCGTGATCTTCTTCGACACGCTGTTCGACGAGAACGCGACGTGTCACATCGCGTACGGCGGCGGGCTCGGCTTCACCCGCAACGGCGACGTCGAGCTGCCGGAGGGAGCGTCCAACGTGTCGAGCGTCCACACGGACTTCATGATCGGCGGCCCCGACGTGGAGCTCGACGGCATCGATGCCGGCGGGAAGGTCGTGCCGATCCTGCGCAACGAGGAGTGGGTGCTCGCCTGATCGTCGCGCACCTCGATCTCGACGCGTTCTTCGCCGCGGTCGAGGAGCTCGAGAATCCGAAGCTGCGCACGAAGCCGCTGGTCGTCGGCGGTGACCCGCACGGCCGCGGCGTCGTCGCGACCGCGAACTACGAGGCGCGCGCGTTCGGGATCCACTCGGCGATGAGCTGCGCCGAGGCGCTCCGCCGCTGCCCGCACGTGGTCTTCGTCCGTCCGCGTCACTCCCTCTACCGCGAGTACTCGCAACACGTCTGGGAGACCGTGCGCGGCGTCGTCCCGACCGTCGAGCGAACGGGGCTCGACGAGGGCTACCTCGACGTCGGCGAGGTCGCCGGCGATTTTCTCGCCGCCCGGAAGGTCGCGGAGGCGGTGCAGACGGCGGTGCGCGCCGCGACGAGCCTGACGTGCGCGCTCGGCGTCTCGACCTCGAAGGTGGTCGCGAAGATCGCCAGCGACTACCGCAAGCCGGGCGGCCTGACGGTCGTGCCGGCGGGAAGGGAGGCGCGCTTCCTCGAGCCGTTCCCGGCGCGACGGCTTCCCGGCGTCGGGCCGAAGGCCGAGGAGCGGCTCGTCGCCGCCGGCGTCGAGACGATCGGCATGCTCGCAGCGCTTCGTGACGACGACCTGACGCGGCTCCTGCCGGGTAGTGTCGGCCGGATGCTGCGCGACCGCGCGCGGGGCATCGATCCGCGGCCGCTCGAGCTGCAGACGGTGCGCATCTCGATCAGCGTCGAGAACACCTTCGAGCGCGACCTCACCGACCGAGCGGAGCTCCATGCGGAGCTCCGGCGGATGGCGGCAGACGTCGCAGGACATCTGCAACGCACCGGCCGCACCGCCCGGACGGTGACGACGAAGGTTCGCTACACCGACTTCTCGATCCGGAGCCGCTCGACGTCTCTGCGCGTCGGCATCGACGACGCCGACCAGATCGCCGAGCTCGCGTGCGCGCTGCTCGATCGTGCGCTGGCCGACCGTGCCGGCGCGCTACGCCTGGTGGGGGTGGGCGTGTCCGGTCTCGCCAGTCACCAGCAGCTCGCGCTCGTCTGATCCGCGGCGCCCGCTGGCGAGCAGCGGGATCAGCGCTGCAGCCGCGAGCACGACCGACGCGACCACGCGCCGCTTCGTGGACCCCAGGTACGAGCTGTACTCGAAGTGCGAGATGACGTAGATCCAGCTGAGGCCGAGCCACGAGAGCAGGACAGTCACCGCTGCGAACAGGGCGAGCGCCCGCTCGCCCCGCAGGACTGCGAAGGCGAGGACGACGAGAAAGACCGGGGCGAGCAGCCCCCACTGGCGCGGGTCGAGCATCTGCCCGGCGAGCGTGCGGAACGCGATCGGCCCGACGCCGAGCTTGTGCGGGTGGAACGAGTCTGTGAGGTTGTAGTTGATGTCGCTCAGGTGGTGGGCACGCACGTAGAGCTTCCACGGCAGTAGGAGCGCGACGTCCACCGCGACGGCGAGCGCGAGGACGCGCCAGCGCGCGTAGGCGGCGGCGAAGAGGCCGGCGAAGGCGGCCGCGACGAACAGCGTCCCCTCGTTCTTCGTCAGCAGGGCGCCGGCGAAGCACAGCGTCGCGAGCGCGAGCGCCCAGCGTTCGTCCGTGAGCAGCCACCGGGCTGCGGCGACCACGCCGACGGCGAAGACGAGTGCCAGCGGCAGGTCGGCGTACGCGGTGAGGAGCTGGTCGAACACTGCCGGAGCGAGCGCGACCGCGCCGAGCAACGCCCAGAGCAGGAGCGGGTGCACCCGACCCGCGAGGACGGTGCCGAGCGCGGCGAGCGCGGCGACGAGGAAGAGGAGGAACTGCAGGTGCAGCAGCCGCGTGTCGAACGCACCCATGGCGTGGAAGTCGACCGACTCGAGCGACGGGAGCAGCAACGGGTAGTCGAGGTTCGCGAACCGGTACTCGCTCCCGGCGAACACGGTCGGGTCGGCCCAGCCGAAGGCGTACAACGCGTGGCCCTTGAGGGCCCAGATCGCCCAGGCGTCGTAGCGGTTGAGCGGCGCGACCGCGAAGGCGCGCGCGTACTCGACGAGCAACGCGGTCAAAGCGCCGACGGCAGCCAATGCCGGCCACCGCGGCCGTGTCCACTCGGGACGCTCGTTCCCCCGCAGGTGCCAGGCACCGGACACGGCGGAAACGGACGCCACGAGCGCAAGCGCGGGCCAGCCGAAGGTGACGTGGACGAGCGCCAGGTGCGCCGCGAGGATCCCGACGACGACGAGGCCGCAGAGGTACGCGAGCCCGCACCGCGCGAGGAGCTGCCGCCACGAGCGCGCGACGCCGAGCCACGGCAGCAGCCCGAGGCCGACGACGAAGATCAGCGCGTTCGCGCCGAGCAGTCCCGCGACTCTCACCGGAAGCGGTAGCGGAACACGAGCGGCGCGGTCCGCACCTGGATCGCGGGCAGGAAGAAGAACGCCGCGTACGCGCGGACGACGGCGCCGCGGTTGATGAACGGCCCCTGTGTCCCCGGCGGTACGTCGACCGCATACCGCGTCCGCGGTCGCAGTTGCGCGAGGAACGCATCGAACGGACCGGGATCGAGGTGCAGCCGGTCGCCCGCAGCGTGCCGTCGCTGCGCAGCTGTCAGCGTCGAGTCACGCGAGATGCCTCGCTCGACGCGCGGCAGCACCTCGACCGCGCCCACGATCATCGAAGCCGCGAGCGCGGCGGCGACGATCAGCCGAACAGACGGACGCCGAAGAGGACGCGAAGCGCCTTGAACCCGTCGCGCCACGTGATCTTCTTCCCCTCTGCGTAGGTCCGGCCGTAGTAGGCGATCGGGAGCTCGTACACGCGCAGCTTCCGCTTGCAGACCTTCGCCGTGATCTCCGGCTCGATCGCGAAGTCGTTCTGGCGGAGGTCGAGCGAGCGAAGCACCTCCGTCCGGAATGCTTTGTAGCCGGTCTCCATGTCCGAGAGCGTCGTGTTGTAGAGGACGTTGGTCAGCAGCGACAGGAACCGGTTCCCGACGAGGTGCCAGAAGAGATACGCGCGCTGCGGCCGGCCCCCGGAGAGACGCGAGCCGAAGACGACGTCGGCGACGCCGCGCTCGATCGGCTCGATCAGCGCGGGCACGTCCGCCGGGTCGTACTCGAGGTCCGCGTCCTGGATGACGCAGATGTCGCCGTCGGCGTGGGGGATGGCCGCCCGGACGGCAGCGCCTTTGCCGCGGTTGTCCTGGCGGAGCAGGACGACGCCGTCGCGGCCGTTTCTCCAGGCGTCGACGATCTCGCCGGTGCCGTCGGTCGACCCGTCGTCGACGACGACGAGCTGCTTCTCCAGCTCGAGGGCCCAGACGGCGTCGAGCAGGCCGCCGACCGTCGCCGCTTCGTTGTACGCCGGCACGAGGAAGGACACGCGCATGGCGGCGCAGCCTAACCTCCCGCTGTGGAGTTCGACCTCGACGTCACCATCGCCCGGCCCGTCGCGGACGTGTTCGCGTACATCGCCGATGTGCGGAACGTGCCCGAATGGCAGGAGAGCGCCGTCTCGGCGGAGTGGCTCGAGGAGGGGCGCCGCTTCCGCGAGCGCCGGCATTTCATGGGCCGCGACGCCGACCTCGAGCTCGAGGTGACGGCGCTGGAGCCCGAGCGGCGGTTCGACGTTCGCGCCGTCAAGGCGCCGGTGAAGTTCGAGATCCACCACGCGTTCGAGGGCGTGGACGGCGGCACGCGGGTGCGCGTCCACGGCGAGGCGAAGCTCGGCGGCGCGCTCCGCTTCGCCGCGGGGATGGCGAGGCGCCAGGCGGAGCACCAGTTCCGCCGTGACTTCCAGCGGCTGAAGGAGCTGCTGGAGGGGCGAGACGAGGAAAGCCCCTCTGACCGACCTCCCCGCCTCGCCGACGAGTAGACGCCCCGCGGGCGCTCAGCCTTGCGGTGCGCCGCGCACCTTGGAGCAGTCGGTGTCGCGGCGGCGGACCTCCTCGATCGCTGCCTTGAAGGTGTCGTACGACGGCTTGCGCGTCCCGTCGCGGTAGAGGAGCCCCGCCTGCCAGCCGCCGAGGCGGTCCTCGTCGAGCAGGCCGAAGTTGAGGAAGCCGGCGACCGCCGGCTGGCAGTACGCCAGCAGGATCGCGTCCTTGAGCTGCGTCGCCTGGTCGACGCCGTCGCTCGAGACGGCCGGCAGCGCGTAGTGGTCGTTCTCCCTGCCGCGGTAGTAGCGGATCTTTTTGCGCGGCGGCACCGTCTGGAAGCCGTCCTCGACGTACCAGATCGTGACGCCACCGTTACCCGGCACCGGTTGCGGCGTGTGATCGAACGCCGTATGCAGGACGTTCATGAGCGTCTCGTAGTCGCCCTCGCCGATGAGGTCGCTGCCCGGGTGCTGCGTGGACGGCGGCTCGGCCGAGTTCTCGGGGTACGGGTTGTGGCCGAACGTGTCGAAGAGCGGGCGGGTACGTCCGAGCGCCTGGTAGACGTCGCCGATCTGCAGGATGAACCCCGCTGGGTCGTGCCGCGAGGCGGTCGAGCTGATCAGGTTGACCGGGTACGGCCGGCTGTGCAGGACGTCGTAGCAGCGCGCGAGCAGCTTCGTGTACGCCTCGGCGCCGGCGGACTCCGGCCAGTATGTCGGCGAGTTCGCCTCGTTCCAGATCTCGACGTCGTGAATCAGCGGGACGTGCTTGATCGCGCCCTGTACGAAGCCGCAGTAGCGGTTGCGCTCGGCGCGCGTCGTCGGCGCGAACTCCGCGGTGTTGTAGACGGACAGGACGACGCGGTCGTTGAGGTCGGTCATCCGGCGGATGCGCTGGAGATAGACCTTCTGCAGCTTGGTCGGCTTCGCCTGCGTCGGCTTCCACGGGAGCGTCACCCTGACCGCCATCAGCCGCAGGTCGCGGTGGACGCCGACGATGCCGTCCTGCCGGACCATCCACTTCGCGGTGTCGTCGGTGACGCCGACGATGATCTTCAAGTGCGTCGTCTGGGCGCCGCGCGCGGACACGGCCGCGAGCAGAGCCGCGACCCCGAGGGCTAGGAAGAGACGGAGGGCGTGCCGCAAGTCGGGACCTCTCTGACTCAACAGGAGCGGCCGCGCGAGTTCCATGGGCCGAACGGCCTATTCCTTGCGACATTTGTCACCGCGGCATGGCAAGATTCCGCGCGAGGAGCGGCAGAGACGGGAGACGCAGCTGCGGCAACGACGGCTTCGACGAGCCGTTCGGCTCGCTCGCGTCGACTGCTCGCTGACGCTTCGAAATGCCGCCGGTGGTGTTACGGCGCCACCGGCGGCATAACGTGTTGCCAGGAGACCGCCGGCGAAGGTGGAATGATGTGCGGGGCCCAGGGAAACGGCGGCTGCACAACCACTCCCCAGTTGGGCGGCGACCGGTAATCGCGGCGCAGGCCGTAAGCACCGCGCCCTGGGCCTCCGCGTTCGCTTTCTGTTACCGCCTTGCCAGGGCGTCCGCCTTCTTCCTCGTTCCCAACGCGTCGAGGACGACGTATTCCGCTTCGAGGATCGCCGAGGCCGCGAAGTCGATCGCCTCATACGCGTCGGCTTCGGCCCACTCGGCGTCGTTCTCGGCGACGTTCGCGTCGACATCGGCCTTCTTGACGTCGAGGCGCTTTCGCGTGCGTTGGACGTGTTGGTGCCAATCGCTGCGAATCTGTTGCCACCCGTCGTGCGCACCGTCGACATCCTGCGGCTTCTCGCGCTGCTCGGCTGCATGCGCCTCGGCCTTGTCGCGTGCCTTGTCGATCTTGGTCTCCGTCACGGAATGATCTTCCGCGGCCGCCGCTTTGATCGTCCGCTCGGCGCTCTCGACCTGTCCCTTCAACTTCGCGAACTCGTCCGTTACCTGCATAACGTGTCTCCCTCTTTGGTTGACAGTGGGCGGGACTCCCCGACTGTGGCCAGTCGGTGAGTCCCGCCTGAGCGGAAGGGCAAGAATCCAGTGGCCTCGAACGGGGCGTGAACGCCTGTCCAGCCAATCTCCGAGTCTCCTCTTCCGAAGGCACGCCGACATCGGGAGAACTACTGACCCGGGCCCGGCGGAGGGCGCCATCGGGATCATCATCCAGGAACCCGATTGTGGCCTGGTGTTGGCCACAGTCGCCGAGAAAGTGGGACCGGTGGCGAGCCCGCACGAGGCCGAGTACCACGCCCTGATTCGCGGTCTCAAGCTCGCTGCCGAGAAACGACCCCCCTATGTCGCCGTGTTCAGCGACTCCGCCAACGTTGTCAATCAGATAACGCGTGGGTGGAACAGGAACGAGCGAGCGACCCAGCTATACGAAAAAGCCGAGGAGTCCCTCAAGCCCTTCAAGAGATGGCAGCTCTCCTGGGTCCCCCGCGAGATGAACAGAGAGGCCGACAAGCTTGTCGATCGAGCCTTCAAGGGCGAGCCAGTAATTCACGCCACCGACTAATCACGACGTTGAGCTGGCGGAGCAGATCGGCTGACCGCGTGGTTTGAGCTAATACCCCCTGCGCCGGCGTCCGGGTTCGGCGACGTGGAGTGAGACTGCACGAGGCGGCATCAACTCGGTTTCAGAGCCCAAGGGTGCGATCGACGGTTGCTTGGTCGATCCCGTCGACCTCGACGAGCTTCTCGCGCGAGCGTTGACCGCGGACGATCACAACGCGCGACGGGGCGATGGCCAGGCGCTCGGCTAACAGGCGACAGAGCGCGCGGTTTGCCCGCCCCTCGTGGGCCGGTGCCGCCACCCGCACGACAAGCACTCCGTCGAGGACTCCAGTGACCTCGTCGCGGTGGGCGCCCGCGCGCACTCGGACCGAGATCTTCGACTTGCTCACGCCACGCATGATCGCGTCAGCCGAGAGGCGCGCAGAGCCGCGGGCGCTCGACCACGCCAGCGTTCGGGGAATTTCCCTCGAGCAGCCCCGTCGCGGAGCCTGGGCTTATTCGCCCAGGAGGAGGGGGCCGCGATAGCCGAGTTGCTCAGGGAGCGGCGTGTAAGCGAAGTTGGCATTTACAGCTCGTGCCGATGCGTTGCGCTCATCGTTTCCGGTGCGTAGCTCACTGAGGCCGTTGTCGAGTGCCCACGTAATTTGTCGTGCTTTAAGCGCCTTCGCGATTCCGCGCCCGCGCCAGGCGCGGCGGACTGCGAGCATCGCGTGGTCGGCGATTCCGGCATCGCGGCTCATCCAGGTGAGCTGTGCATACCCGACCACTTCGCCGTCCCGGACAGCGATGAACGTGGCCTCGGGGATGTGCTTCGGGCCGGCAAAGGAGCGGGCGGCGAACTCCTCGAGAGAGCCGGCGCTCATTGGAACGGCGTAGTAGGGGATGTCCGGCATGGCCTCGCTGGCCGTCTGCCACACCCCTCGGGCCAACTCCGGGCTGTCAGCCAGGGTCGTGATCGCGATGTCCTCTGGCAGGTCAGCGGTCGGGCGTGGGCAACCGTCGAGCACCAAGCGCAGCCCGCGGTTTCGTTTCACAACGGTAAAGCCGTGAAGCTCCGCGAAGGCGACCCCTCCAGCGTCATCCTCGTAGCCCCAAGTCATGAGCTGGGACTTGCTGAGCCAGTGTGCGTGCTCTGAAACCCGCCTGTAGATGGCTGTCCCAACGCCTTGGCCTCTGGCGCGGGGAAGGACGCACGCGACTGCGAACGCGGCCGTGTCCTCCTCCATGCCGGGGTTGAGTGAGCACGACCCGACACCGACCGGCTCACCGTCGAGGAGCGCTAGCCAGTCGTGAAACTTCGGTGTCGTCGCACGGGAGTGCTCGATCGCCTCGGGCTCGCTCACGATCCACCGCCAGACCGTCGTCCTGATCCGGGCTGCGGCAGAGGTATCGACCGTCCCCGCGACGAGCTCGATCATCGCGCAAACGTAGTGCGCTTCCGTACAAGGGGTCAAGGCGCCAGAGAAGAGATTGCCCCGGCGCGGGCCAGCGTTGCGGAATGACCCCTGAGGAAGTGAACCCGGAACGGGCCCACGGTCTGAGCTCAGATGGGACCCAACCAGTGCGGGGTGGTCCCCCGTGTAGGGGTCGAAGTCGATCTCGCGAGCAACGAGATCGAAGCCGGGTTTGACTCCAGCTGCTTTCACCTCCCCGGCAGCGAACGGCTAGTTGTCGCCAGGGAGGAACGGTCGTTCCGATAGGTCGCTGAACTTGCCGCAGTCCGGGACACTTCTTGTACTAGCCGCCGGCCACGGTTGGAGTCACACGTGCCTCAGGCTCACGGTGGGCTGCCACCTCCTACCGGGGAGGGGTCACACATCGCAGTCACTCCATTCGCGTGCGATCGACTCTCGCGCACCCGCGTCGGTACACGCCTCGAGGGCGGAAACGGTTACCGGCACCGTCTGCCGCCCGGCGCTTTGAAGCGCACGTGAGGATGGAGAAGTGTGATGCGTATGTCTGCGCGCCTCGGTGAAGCTCGTCGCGAGTGCGCGGGAGCGCTGAACGGCTGCGGCCCCTGAGCGATGACCATCACGTGTGTCGCGCGCTTCTTTGTGAGATGGGTTCGTACAGAGACAGGCCCGCTAGTGCAGGGTCCCACCTGGTTCGCGAACTGCGTCACAGCATCGGTGTCGGCAAACGTTGTGCAGCCGATCCCCGGGAGCTTCGAACGGACTTTCCGCGTCAGCCGGAACTCTCGCGCGACTCTCGCAGTCATCTGGATCGAGTGATTGCTTGCGTGAACGGTTCGGGCACCATCTTGTGACACCGCACTGGTGCAAGACAGCGCCGGATAGTTCGATTAGTTCCGAACGAGGGCGACGGCGAGCCAGATCCGCCCGGACCGGTGGGCCACCGGCACGAGACCCTGGCGCTTGGCGACCTCGATCATCGCCTCTGGCGGGTGTACATAACTGCGGAACTTCCTTCTCGTAATCCGCATCCAGAAGTTCGCGCTCCCGTTGAGGATTCTGGACACGAGGTTGCGAGGGGGGAAACTGAAGACGAGCAGACGCCGTGCGTGCCTCGCGGCCTCACCGATCAGACGCTCGTAATCCGGGTAGCAGCAGACAACGCGGTGCATCACGACAACATCGACATCATCGAACCGTTCGTCTTCGGCGAAGTCTCCGATCTTCCGGTCGATCCGATCCGCGAGCCCGGCCTCGCCGGCGAGCTCAGCCGCGGCGGCCTCGTATCCGGGCGAGAACTCGACGTTGACCGTGCGGGATGCGCCGGCCTTGAGCAGCTCGAGCTGAATCGCACCGACACCCCCTCCGACCTCGAGCACATCCACACCCAGGAAGCCCCGCTCAAGCACGGTATCCACGACCCAGCGCGCAGGCGAGCGCAGCCCACTGCGTCGATACTTCTTCGCGTCCCGCCGCGCGACCTTCTCGCCGAAGATCTCTTCGTATCCGGAGGGTCTGCAACAGTTCACCCACCGAGTCTAGAACTCGCCTTGCAATGTAGTGCGTGCGAAGGTTGGCGGCTGGCGGTGTCCGAGGTTCGTAGCGAGACGGGACCCGCTCGCGGAGGGGTACCGCCCCCGGACTCAGCTGGCTCGAGGGTGGAGAGTGCGGGATGGAGTACGCGATTGACTGGGCATCGGAGTCGACGGCATTCCACACGACTTGCGAAGCTCCAATGACTTACGACAGGGCCGAGAGGACTGCGTCCCAGGCGAGTTCCGACGCGACGACTCCGAGGCCGATGCTTTCGAGGGCGGGGGAGTCGGTCTCGTTTGTCGAGACTGCGTAGAGCACGTCGCCGTCGGAGAGCGCGTGGAAAGGCTGGATCGCGCGCGCCATCGAGGCGTGCACCTGGCGGCCGAGCGTGCGCAGCAGCCGCGCGTCCAGTGTCTGGTTTGTGACCACGACGGTCAGCGTCGTGTTTCCTGGGGGCGGGTGCACGGGGAGTCCGGCCGCGATGCGCTCCTCGACGCTTGGCACCAGCGGCCGCCGCAGACCGGTCGACGCGTCGAGGTGGCCACGCACGACGGCGCCGTCGCGGTCGACGATCGCGCCGACGGCGTTCACGACCGTGAAGACCGCGATTCGCGTCTCGCCGATCCGGCGGAAGGCGGCGCCCTGTCCGGCCGGCTCGCGCTCGTCGAGGGCGAACGTCTTGCCGACGGTCGCCGAGCGCCCCGCCCCGCGCCGTCCGAGTGGGAAAGCGTCCGGCCGCGCCGCGCGCAGTGCGGCCCGTCCCAGCTCTTTGTCCGGGTAGACGCCGTTGTCGCGTGGTCCGTAGTCGAAGATGATTGCGCCGGCGACGAGAGGGATGTCCAGCCAGCCGGTGCGATACTCGCGCCGGGCAAAGAGCTCGGCCATGACGCCGCTCACCGCCTCAAGGCCGTAGAGGGAGCCGCCCGCGAGGCAGATCGCGTTCACCCACTCGTAACCGCCGCCGAACGTGCCCGGCGAGCCGCCGCGAACGTCGGTCTGCAGCGATGCGCGCTCGGTGAATTGGAAGACGGTGCAGCCGGTCGGTCCCTCGTCGTACTCGGCGCAGCCGATCTCGAGCCCCGGGAAGTCGAGGTCGAGCACGAGCCCGTCGAAGCTCGTCCGCGGCAGCAGGTCCAGTGTGTCATTCGAGGCCCGCGTCACGTGAGCGAGCCTACTGCGTGGGATTCGCGAGCCCAGCGGACGCCACCACAGGTTCGTAGCGACATGGGACCGTTCACGCCCGGGGAGCACCCTCACATCACGCAGCTTCGACGTTCGGTCGAGAGAGCGTTTCCCAGCAGTTCTGAGTCGTGTCCGGGAAGCCGGCGCGCTCCCACCAGAGATCGACGGTAGCGTCACAAGCCGTCTCGTACAAGGTCCAGAGACGCGCAACCTGCGGGTTGCTCTTCGTCGCGGCGTCTGACCGGCCCACGGCCGGCGCGTCCCGGGACACCAGGAGTTGAGTCCCGTGGCCTTTGATCTCGGAGAGGGGTGCAGGTACCACCCCGCCGGGAGGGTTATCAAGCTCAGGGTCGAGGACGCGGTTCCGGTCGGCATCGACCTATCCGCCACCGCACTAGCCGGGCCTCGTCTGCAAGCCCACGAGTGCGGCGCCGACTCTCGCGCGAAACTCGCGGACCGGCACGAGCAAAGGGCTCAGAGATCGGAAACGGTTAGCAGCACCGTTGCATGGCCGGCCGCGAGGGCGCATGGCGAAGAGAAAACGATCTGCGTGGCACGTACCCGGCCACGACATCTACCAGGAACGTGTTGGCGACTACGTCTACGCGGCGGCGACCGCGACGTACGGGCTCGGCGTCTGGACCGACGCGCAGAACGCAACCGTGTGCGGACCGGTTCAGAGCTACCGGGCGGCCTCGCTCGCAGCAGGGACGCTCGCTCTGCCGGCGCCATGGCCGCTCGCCGACTGCCCTGGAACGTTCGGCAATACCGACATCTGGTCGGCGACGACCGGTTAATCGCAGTACGCATCCGGAGGGGCGGGCGTGTCTCGTCGCCCCTCCGGACCGATCATTACGGCGGCGCTAAAACTCGGCATCGTCTCGGGCGGCGGAACGATCTTGAGCGGTGTCGCCGGAGGAACTGCGGCACACCTCCGTTGTACTCGAATAGTGTTCTCCGCGGCTTCCCGCCGGCTTCCGTTGTCACGCGGTGGCTAGGTGCGGCCTCCGACTCTTCCCGAGTCACCCGAGTTCAGGAAGACCGAAGGTCGGTGGTCGTGGGTTGTACGAGCGAGGAGGGAGGTGCGAAGAACGAGCGAGCCCATATCCCCGATGGCGCCTGGCCGAAAGCCACCCACCCTTTGTCAGTGTCCGTGTCGAGCGGTGGCGCGGTCTGTCGCAGCGCGGGTCCGTGGCCCGAGCCCCTTCGGTGAGGAGGCGGGTGCACGGCGATCCGGGTTCGTGGTGCCCGACGCGGGGGAGGCTCATACCGGGAGGCAGGGGGTGCAGATCTCGTTGAGTCGCATCTCGGCGCGTCGACGTCGACCTGGGCTGAGCCAGGTCGGGCTCGGTGATGGCAGTAACGGGGAGCGGAATAGATGGTGTTGGCGGCGAGCGCGCGCTGCGCCGTTTATGTGGGGTGGCTAGAGCGACGGGTCGATAACCGCTCGCGTCTCAGCAAGCTCTCGAGCGCGCAAGGTTCGTTCCGAAGAGGCTAGTTTCTGAAGATGCGTCGTCTCCTGCTGGGCGTGGCCCTCATTGTCGGGAGCAGGCGCGCCTACCGCTTCTACGCGAGCGGCGCCGTCACGATTGACAGCGGTGTGGGCAGGCGCGTTCGCGAACTCGGACCCGTGACCTGGGAGATCGCGGCCGACCGCACGACCGTCTTCGAGGTGATCGCGAGCCCGTACCTCGGCAAGACACCGCGTTCGATGAAGGATCACCTCGACGTCTGGGAACGCAGTACGGACATGGTCCTCGCCGCGCACTACACACGGGTTAAGTGCGGCGTCACGAGCACGGTCGAGACCGTTCACTTCGAGCGTCCCGATCGCATCAACTTCCGTCTCGTTCGGGGACCTGTTCCTCACGTCCGCGAGGCTTTCGTCCTGGAGCCGGCCGAGAACGGCTCGACCCTGACCTGGGAGGGCGAGCTAGGGACCGACTACGGGGCACTCGGCGCGCTCTGGGGCAACGTCGTAGCCCGGTCCTGGGAGAAGGCCGTGCGCTCGTCCATCACGGCAGTCGTCCTCGAGGCCGAGCGCCGGGCCAGCGCCGACGCTTAAAGACCGGCTCCGCCCATTCGCTCCCTTCCCTTGCGGTTCGGCGGTTAGCTCGGCGGTTAGCCCAAGGTTCCGGTGAGCTATGTGGCGCGTCGGCCGAGGATGCTGGTCAGTCGACGGCGTTCGTCGCCGAGTTCGAGGAGTGCTGCGGCCAACCGTCGCCGGCCGGTCGGCGTCAGCGAGATTGAGATGCCGCGTCTTCGTTCGCGGTCGAGGTCGCGGCGGACAAGCCCATGCTTTTCCGCGCGTTGCACCAGTTCGGTCACGGTGCTCTTGCCAAGCTGCAGTCGCTCCTCGAGCTCTGTGAGACCGGCCTTCTCGTCTGAGTTGCCGCTCGTCTTGAGCATCAGCAAGAGCTGGTAGCTCCGAGGCGTGAGGCCGTGCGCGGCGGTCACTTCCTCCGTCCGTCGCTGAAACAGCCGCAGCGCCTCGCGCAGCTCGGCTGCTCGAGCGTACTCCTTCATCGTCGGCGCTTCAGGTTTCTTGGTTGCTCTTGGCACTGGTCTCTTAGGCAGGAGCGTAGTACGGCGAGCGTCGGCCTACGAACTCCTGTAGCTAGGACAGGTTGTAAGAACACTATTAGGGCGAGACTCTAACTCGAACTTCGGGGTACGACCTACGTCGTAATCCGAAGACAGCGAGAGGGGAGTCACGATGGAACCTAGAGGCAGGCAGGCTGGTCGGATTGGTAATGCGGGACTGCTTCTGCTGGCGGCGATCGGGATTGCGGTGATGATCCCGGCGGCGGTCTCTGCCAGCGCGCAGGCGGCGCCCAAACCAACGGGACAGCCGACCATTTCAGGGACGCCGGTTGTCGGCAACACGCTGACCGCGTCGAACGGTTCATTCAGCGGGACCGGGCCGTTCAACTACACCTATCGGTGGCTTCGTTGCCCGGCCAGCGGCAGCGGCGGCAACGGCGAAGGCTGTACAGCGATCTCCGGTGCGACGTTTAGGCGCTACATAGTTCGCACCGCGGACGTCGGCCACCGTTTGCGCGTCCGCGTGACCGCCGCCAACTCGGAGGGCACGGCAACCGAAACGTCTAACGCCACCGCGATCGTGCGAGCGGCGCCGGCACGACCGGCCAACACCGCGCCGCCCACGATCAGCGGCACGCCACAGGTCGGCCAGACGCTCACCGCCAACAACGGAACCTGGACCGGCCAACAGCCGATCACGTTCACCTACCAGTGGCGGCGCTGTGACACGAGCGGCGCCAGTTGCTCCGACATCGGGGGCGCAACGTTGAAGAGCTACACGCTGACGACCGTCGACCAGGGGAACACGCTTCGCGTTCGAGTAACCGCACGCAACCGCGCCGGTACCGCCTCGGCGACCTCGGCGCCGACTGGCGTCGTCGCCAAGGCAGAGGCACCCGGCGGCGCGACAGTGTCGATCAGCGAGGTGTCGCTGCCGAACCGCCTGCTGATCGACCGCGTCCAATTCCAGCCGCAGCCGTTGCACTCACGGCGAACATTCACAGCGCGCTTCCACGTCTCCGACAGCCGCAACCACTCCGTCCAGGGAGCACTCGTCTTCGTCGTCGCGCTCCCGTTCGGCACCACGACCACACCCCCGGAGGCCGCGACCGGCCCGGACGGATGGGTCACCTTCAGGATGACCCCGACACGTCGAGTCAAGTTCGGAGCACGCGCGACCGGCATCCAAATGTTCGTCCGCGCACGCAAGGCCGGCGAGCAACTCATCGGCGGCGTCTCCACGCGACGGCTCGTCAATCTCAGCACTCGATAAAACGCCGAGCCGAACTGGACCCGCCTCCTTCGTGGAACCCCTGGAGGCGGGTCCAGCACGGGGCCTCTTACGATGCGCTCCTCTCGGCAAACCGGTCGCAACGGGGCCCCCGGAGTGAAGTCCCGTGGCCTTGAGCTCACGGAGGGGTGCCACCGGCCGGGAGGGTCAACATCGAGCTCGGATTCGAGGTCGCGTTCAAGTTGGCATGGCCCGCCCGCTTAGCGGCACTTGCCATATCTCGGCAGCAGGCGAGCTGGGCGCGACTCTCGCGCGACTCTCGCGCAACCGCAAGAGAAAAGCGCTCAGAGATCGGAAACGGTTACCGGGACCGTTGCATCTCCGATTCAGAGCGCGAGTTAAGGATCAAGACAGCCGGTAAATCTCATGCCTCGGCGGAGCGAGCGCGTTCTGGAACCGCCTTCGATTCCCACGGAGGGGCCCAAAGACCACGATCGTCCGCGTAGTCCATGACCTCGATTTATGGGCGCCTAAGTGAGCTGACCTTAGTCGGAGTGCGGCGTGACCTCAGGCCTTCTTAGGGATTCGAGTGCACGCGTTGCAGCGGAGTCCAAGATGAGGTCGACCTCGCCCGTCGTCGGTTCATTGGAAGGATGGCGGCAGCCGAGCTGGGACTCAACGGCGGCGAGGAGGTCCCGCTCGACCGGGTCGAGCTCGATCGCCAGGTCCTTCTGTGCACGCTGTGCGGCCGCGAGCAGATACCGCGCAGTCGCCGGATCATTCCTTGCGACGACGGCGGCCGCGACGATCAAGCCATAAACGACGTGTGTTCGGTGGCCGGCCGCACGCGCGGGTTCAAGCGCGTCGACCAGAGCAGCTCGCGCCTCTTGCTGTTTGCCGAGCGCATGCGCGGCGAGCCCGACATTGAGCGCTGCCGTGACGACGGTCGCGCGGTCTCCCATGTTGCGCCCCAACACCAGGGTCTCCTGGGCGAGGGCGAGCGCGGCTTCGAAGTCGCCGAGCTGAAGGGCAAGGTAGGCGCGGTTGCCAACCGTGACTGCGAGTGCGTGATCGTCGCCGATCTCGTGCGCGAGCGAAGCGACCTGTTCCATCAACGTGTCGGCCCGTGGGTAGTCACGGCGCATGAGCGCGATGTTCGCGAGCGTTCCCACTCCCTGCATCTCGCCGATACGGTCGGCCGCCGCCTTCGCAGCCGCGATGCTTTCTGCTGCGAGCTGCTCTGCTGCGTCGAAGTCGCCCTCAATTCGAGCGAACTCGGCCGATGCGCGGAGAGCGATCACAAGATCGGCATTCGCGGTCTCGCGATCTGCTGCCAATGCTTGCTCGAGCCAACGTCGCCCTTCTCGATGGAGTCCTTGTCTGAGCCAGAATCGCGACAGCGCCGAGGCCAGCCGGAGCTGCTGGGGCGTGTTCCGCAAGAAGGTCAGCGCCTCCCTGAGGTTGTCGTGGTCGCGGGCGAGCCGTTCGAGCCACGCTTCCTCCTCATTCGTTTCGAAGGAGGGCTCTGCACGTTCGGCAAGAGCGACGAAGTAGTCCGCGTGTCGCGAGCAGGTCGCCGCACGTGCCTCGGTGCGTGAGAGGTGCTCGTCGGCGAATTCGCGGATCGTCTCCAGCATCCAGAAGCGCTCGCTCGTGTGGCGGAGGAGACTCTTGTCGACTAGTGACTGCAACGCATCTACTGTCGCGTCTGCAACTTCCTCGGCAGCCTCGAGCGTGCAGCCGCGGAAGACTGCAAGGCGCGCGAAGAGGGCGCGCTCTTCGTCGTCGAGTAGTTCGTGGCTCCACTCGATCGCGGCGCGCAACGTCTTCTGTCGAGGGTCGGCATCGCGCCCGCCCTTGAGCAGGTCGAGCCGCTTTGACAGGCGCTCGAGAATCTGCCGGGGCGAGAGGACGCGCGTGCGCGCAGCGGCCAGCTCGAGCGCGAGCGGCAGCGAGTCGAGGCGTCGGCACAGCTCGACGATCGTCTCGTCCGGCTCGACCCGCGAGCGTTCACAGAACAGCGCGACCGCCTCGCGCTCAGCGAGCGGCGCGACTGGGTACTCGACCTCGCCGTCGATGCGCAGCAGCTCCCTACTCGTGACCATCAACCTCAGCTGCGGGCAGCGCACGAGCAGCCCGCCGAGCTCGGGAGCCGCCTCGATCACCTGCTCGAAATTGTCGAGCAGCAGCAGGAGCTCACGCTCGCCGATGTGCTCGCCGAGGTCGTCCTTCGCGCCCAGCGTCTGCGCGATCGTCTCCAGCACGAGCGCTCGGTCGCGCAAGGCGGCAAGCCCGATCCAGAAGACGCCGGCGCTGAACGCCGGAACCAGCTCCGAGGCGGCCTCAATGGCGAGCCGGGTCTTGCCCGAGCCGCCCGGCCCGCACAAGGTGGCCAGCCGCGTGCCGTTGCCGAGCATCGTCACGAGCTCGTCGCGCTCCTCCTGCCTGCCGACGAAGGAGGATGCGGGTCGCGGCAGGTTGGTGTTCGAGATCGTCTTCAAGGGCGGGAACCGCGCCGCCCCAGCTGGAACAGCGCGACCGGCTCCCGGAAGTCCTTCAACAGGTGCTCGCCGAGCTCTGTGATCTCGCCGTCGACCAGAGCCCGCGTCGCCGCCGAGAACACGACTTGGCCGCCGTGGCCGCAGGCGCCGATCCGCGCCGCACGGTGCAACTCGCGGCCGGCGTAGCCCTCGCCTGTCAGTTGCAGCTCACCGGTGTGCACGCCCATCCGCACCCGTACAGGCCCCGCAGCAAGCACCTGCTGGCCCCGGGTCGCCGCCGCCAGCGCCTCGACGGGATCCGCGAATGCGTACAAGAAGGCGTCACCCTGCGTATCCACCTCGACGCCCCCGTGACCAGCGAACGCCTCCCGGAGAAGACGGCGGTGCTCCGCAAGCGCATCGACATAGCCCTCCTCACCCAACTGCTCGATCAACCGCGTCGAGCCCTCGATGTCCGAGAACAACAGAGTCACGGTTCCGGCCGGCAACTCCCGATACGCCATCTCCGACACGGTCGCGCTGCCCACGCCGAGATGTCAAGCCGGTTGGGACTCCGGCTCTCGCGAGCTACGCCGGGCGCGGCGCCAGCGTTCTCGCGTCAGATCGGAACCCGCCGGCGCGGAGTGCTACCCCGTGCCCGTCGGTTTCATCCCCGACTTCACCCACATGCGCTCGCGGCGTCAACGGCTTTTACACTGGCCGCGGAGTCGCGCAGTTCTCGCGTACCGACCCTCCTGCAGGGACTTCTCGGGCGGACACGGTTAACAGCACCGTTGCATGCCCGCCATTAGGGGCGGGGCTGGGTGTGTGGTGGCGCCGGGCGAGTCGCTTCGGCTTGGCGTGCCCGGACGCTAAGGAGCCGTCCATCGGCGGCGTGGTTCACCCAGGACGTGACTCCGATCCGAATCGAGCCTGTGCGGGGAGTACCGCGCCCGGGGATCGACACCCGTGCCGAGTCGACGCGGTGCGGGGTTCGCAACTGGCGGCCCACGCCTTTCTCCGCAGCGCCTACCGGTGGACAAAGACTGGCCAACCCTTCCACGACCTCGCATGACCGCTGGGCTTGCAACACGACCTTCTGCCTGTCCCCGCAGACGTCGCCCACGTGGTGACGCCGCTCTACCAACGCGGTCCGGAACGTCCCCCTCCGGTCTACGGGTTGTGGCCCTCGCTCGTCCAGCTGTAGGCGGGATTGGCGAGCGTTGGTCGGCCGGCGAGACAGGAGCGCCAGGCGACCGCGGTCCGCCAGACCGACACGTCATGCAGGAGACGTTCGACCGTCTCGTCGATCCGGGGTCCTTCGAGTAGAAAGATCGCCCGATCGTCGCTAACGAACACTTCGTGACGTGTGAGGCCGGTTGCCTGCAGGTCGAATGGCGGACCCTGGGCGACGAGGTCGAGCGCCTTCTCTCGGCTCCCTTTGCGCAACGGCACCACGATCAACGCCCGGTCGCTCGTCCGCGAACCATCCGGCAGCGCGGCGATCTGATCGAGCAGCTCGCCGACAACGGCGAACTCAAGCGCCCCGATCCGCACGATCGTGCCGTCGCGCCGCTCGAGCACGATCGTCGGGCGGCCGTTCAAACGCTCCCCATATGAAGCGGCCCGCGCATTGGCGAGCACGCCCCCCTCAATGAACACCGATTCGCCGTCGCCGTGAAGCTCCAGGCAGGTTTCAGAGGCTATGAGCCGCCCGGTATGTGTGGGGGCGCCGTCGTTGCTCCAAACCACTGCGTAGCTCACGGCGACGATTTGAGCGCGAAGCTGCGACGGGTTTGTTCCATCGGCTCAGGGTGGTCGGGGCGCGCACAGGCTTGCATCCGTGCCCGCCCTCTCTCGGCTGCGGACAAATACCCATGAAGGCTCAGGCCCCGCCGCCTTAGGATCGTCCCATCCGTAGGCGGAGGGACATAGGAGCTGCGGCCGCCGAGGCAGCCCTCATGCTGCTCGTGCTCGGGCTTGTCTTCGTCGCGGCGCTCGCCGGCTGGCTCGTTGGCCACTCCCGTAGCCACACGAAAACGATCACCGTCGGGAGGGGTGGGGTTGTCTCCTCGGCGCCGATCGATCCCCACGTCGCAGCCGGCGGGCACGACTTCGTTCAATTCGCATGCGCGCAATGCCATGGCCCGCAGGGCCGCGGCGGCGTTTCGCCCGACGTGCCCGCGCTGACGAACGTGGCCAACGTCCTGACGCCTCAACAGCTGCGTCACATCATCGACCACGGCCTCGGCGAATCAACGAACCCAACAAAGCCCTACATGCCAGTCTGGGGCCAAGTGATCTCCAAGCAACAGGTCTCGGACCTGATCTCTTACCTACGCGCCAGCTTGCCGCCGGTACCCACGGCCGAGCCGCCGCCGATCCCGACCGGCCAAGGTCTCGCGGTCAAGGGCGCCACACTCTACGTCCGCTACGGCTGCATCAACTGCCACGGACCGAACGGGCTCGGCGGCGTCCCGAACCCACAATCCCCCGACAAG
The DNA here is from genome assembly GCA_963833655.1 of uncultured Actinomycetes bacterium. Classification (GTDB taxonomy): domain Bacteria; phylum Actinomycetota; class Thermoleophilia; order Gaiellales; family Gaiellaceae; genus 3-1-20CM-4-69-9. Next base: position 385,025 of record CAWHYL010000004.1, read on the forward strand.
TCAATCCCACCGCTGTCGGGCATCTCTTTCCGCTCCGAGTTCAACACCAACAAGAAGATCACCGACGTAATCCAGTCCGGCAGCGTCATCGGCCGCGCACCGATCGTCAGCATGCCGCACTGGGGCGGCATCATCCCGAACGATCAGCTCAAGGCGCTCGTCGCGTATCTGGAAACACTCAAATAGGGTTCAACGTCTAGCAGGGGCGGAGGGACTCGAACCCCCGGCCTACGGTTTTGGAGTCCTCGGTCGTTCGGCTCCCCATCACTTCCGGGTAGCTGGACCGTTCTGACCCGCCCTGTTTTGTCATCTGTGATCTTGACCGTCGCGTCTCCGTTGTGGTGGTAGACGACTGTTCCGGCTCCTCCGATCAATCCGAGGCCGGCGACACCTGCCGCAACTTTCCCAAGCATCAGCGCTGCCCGCTACTTCGTTGTGCCGAGGCGGTGCCCAGCAGAGCAGGGTCTGCGTACGGCAATGCCTGATGCTCATGCGCGTGAGTCGTCTTCACCGGTGCTATTGCGGTCGCTGTTACATAACCGGGCCAGATCAATGCGTTGAGCGCGAGTAAACGGCTAGCCGATGCGCGACACGGTCCAGGTTTGCAGGCCAGAGCCACATGCAAAGGCGGTGCCGGAGTACACGAACGAGAGTGTGTCTTCCAGATTTCCGCTCGCGGTGGGCCCGTTGAAGTGTCCGGTGATTCTCGTGTGGCCGGTGTACGGGACGACGCCGCCGATGGTGCCGTTGTTGTCCCACTCGACACCGAAGCTTCCATCGGCTGTGATGTTCATGGCGTAGGCGCCGAGGTTGATTTCGCCGCCGTAGAGGTTGAAGTGAGGCGTGCAGCCGGCATTGACTTGACCTGTCTTCAGGTTCGTGACCCTGTAACCGTCAGAGGTCACATCGAACTCGAATGTCGTCAGTTGTGAAGTCAGACCTTTGTAATGGCCGGGCTGCGCGGGCGGCGGCGGCGGTGGTGGCGCCGGCGTCGGCTGCGGTTCAGGCGGCGGCGCCGGAGGCTTGAGCCCCGTTCCTCGGTGCAGTCGGCCCCTGACGCAGTGAAAGCCGTACTTGCGGTAGGCGCGTTGATAGCGACCGAGGCACGGCTGTCCGGGCCGCAGGCATTTGAAGTTCCCCGCGATGATCGCTGCCTTCGAACCCCGCCGGCACGAGGCGCTGACGCGATCGAGCTTGGTCGAGGCACTTGCTGAATGCCCGTGTTGTGTCGCCTGCTGGCTCGCCGGGGCGGCCGTTGCATAGACGATTGCGCCGACGAGAGCTGCCAGCGCCAGCAGAACCAGCCTGCGTACGTTCACCCTTACCCCTTCTCTCCTTCGAGGCGAGACGGGACGCCTCGACGGCCACAGTGACATAGTTCATGTCACGAACTACCTTGTCGATACTTCTAGAACATTCCCTGACCATTTGTCAAGGGCCTGGCCCGCACCGACGAGCGGCCCTGAACGTGACGCGTTTTGCCCTCCTGGAGGGGGAGGTACAACACTCACGTTGTGACGCCACCGGACGTTGACAGTGAACTCGCGCGCGTCGCAGCATTTCGCGGCGCGCTACGGCTGTTCCTACGCCGAACGGAGGTAGTTGCCGCCGAGGCAGAGCTGACCCCGCAACGGTACGACCTGCTGCTGATGATCCGGACACACGCGCCGGTGCACATCAGCGAGCTTTGCGATCTCCTCCACCTCAAGAAGTCGGCAGTCGCCGAGCTCGTCTACCGAGCAGAAGAAGCCGGACTGATCGAACGAAGGCAGTCGAACGAAGACCGGCGTATGTGGTTCGTCGAACTCACCCCGGACGGCGAACTGCGACTCATGCAGGTGTTCGCGGCGCTTCGCGACGACCGCGACGCTCTCGCGAACGCCTTCGGAGAGGTCGAGCAGCGATTCCGCGAAGCCTGACCGGGTTCAACTCGACCCATAACCTTCGTGCAGTCCGGCGTGCGTGAGGAAATGCCTGCTCCGTCAGGTCGTGTCTGCGCGCTAGTAGGCGCTTAGTTCGACGACACGTCCCGCTCGTCGAGCTCGACATAGAACATGCCGGCCCAATCAGGCTCGTCGCTGAGGATCTCTCGAGCGCCCGTTCAGCGTCCTCTCCGCGGAGGAAAAGGTCGATCGCCTCCGAGTCACCGAGTTCGACAAGTGCGTAGGCGCGCACGCCGCCCGCAAAACAAAATTGCTCTTGACCGAACGTGCCAATTCAGGCAAACTCTTTCGTCTTCCATGGAGCAGTGAATTCTGCTCCGCGACGCGGAAAGGAGGTCAGCGGTGCTACTCGCATCTTCGGTCCATTCGACCCGGCCTCTCGGCATCCGCGCGTTCCCGAACGCGTAGGGGCCGTAGGCCTCAGCGGAATGTTCGGCCCAGCGGGCCGTCGAGTCATGCCTTCATTGGGCATGGCGCAGCTGACGATCTTGTGAGCCGAGCGCACGGCGCTCACTTTTGAGCGCTGATCGAGAAAGGAGACAGATGTTGATTGACCCGTCAGTCGCACCCGACTGGTCACTCGGCCCGACCTCGAATTGGAGGAGCTGTGTACGACTACTACCAAAACACCAACGAGGCCCGTGAACGCATGCAACGACGTGAAAAGGAAGCAGAAGCCGAGCGGACTTGGCGTGAAGCCCGCGGCCGTCGTCAGAAGCGCCGGCGCGCACAACTGGCGAGGGCACTGGAGCAGCTGAATCTGGCCCGGAGAAGAGGCCGACTGCGCACCGAGGCCTAACCGAGATGCGGGAGGGGCATCGCCCCGCGCCTGGAGGCTCGACCGCCGAGTCCGTCGAGCCTCTGGGCGCGCGTCTCCGTGATCGGAAGCATCAGCCGCCGAACTCCAGCTCCGCGCATTCCGGGCAGTAGAGGAACTCGCCGGGGGTCATCCCCGCCTTCTCCGCGCCAGTCAGGACCTGCTCGTCGTACGCCTTCTTCAGCGCCGTCTGGAGCTCCGGATCGCCGTACGTCGCGTCGATGTTCTCGTGCGCGGCGGCCTGCCGGATCGGGTGCTGCTGGAGCTCTTCCTTCGGGGAGAGCTTCGGCTTGTCGAGGTTGATGTTGATCAGGGACGCGTCTTCGTTGCCCCCGATCGGGGATGCCCGAGGCCAGCCCTTGGGGCCGGCTCTTCGGGACCTTTGCTGCTACTGCTGAGTCGGTTGCGGCGAGCCCGCGCCGGAAGGTGTCGACGGCTTGGGCATGAGCACGATCGACCACTCCTCGGGCGGAGTCTCCGAGTCCGGATGATGCACGATTGAGATAATCCCGCCCTTCGGCGCCGCCGGATCCTGCCCTGACTTCGACGTTACTGGTTTCGAGTCGGACACTGATGCCCTCCTTCTCGGCGGTTTGGTTGACAAGGTCAGTGTAGGGGGCGACCCAGTCTGCGCGCTTCGCTTCCGACATCGACCGCGTCGGCGTGATGATGCGAAGACCGTTCTCTATCGGCGTGAAGCCGGCGAGCGCCTCCCGCTCTTTCGGCGTGGCCGTCTCGTGCAGCGTGCGCCAGAACGCCTCTGCTTTCGCAGGGTCGCTGAACTCCGGCGCCGTGATCTCGACCGCCACCCTCGAGTTCTTGCCCGAGACGTTCAGCCGCGTCGCCCACACCTCGTACTGATCGAGCGTCGCACCGAGCATGTCGCGGAAGTGCGCGACGTCTTCGGGGAGCCGAAGACCTGGATGTGCGCCGACGGCGTGACGTCCTCGAGGTAGCCGCCGGGGCCGTAGTCGATGCCGCGGATGCGGACGCCGGCCTGGTCGGCGAGCTCGGGGGTGATGTGCTCGATCACCGCCTGCGTGATCGTGTGGCCGCGCTCATACGAAATCGTTCGCGTGCGCTCACGCCCCACCGGCAGGAGTCACGGGCCGCTACTGCCGCGGAGGGGTACCGGGGTGAGTGCGCGTTAGAGACTTGAGTCCGTGCGGAATCGCGATTTGGATCGTCAGTTGCCCGCCGCCCCGACGGCGCCTTCGGCGCAACACTGCCCAGCGGGATCGCCTGCTCAGCTAGCCGGAGGTCGCGGCGCGAGGCCGCAGCGCACCTGGCATCGCGTCCCGCTCGGCATGTCGTTGGCAAGTAGGGGTTGCTCGCTCGCGCCCTGCAGGCGCTCACGAGCGCACGTCGAGCGCTGATGTCGGAGTCGAGCCGCGGTCGTGCGCTGCATGCCGACCTTGCCTGCGCGCCGCCGAGGCCGCCGCGTCGAGCTCGGGATGGATCGTGCGTCTGCCTTCAGCCGACGGTCGGGCTCACGCGTATGAGTTAGATGGGACCAGTCGGCGCGGGGGTGGTGGTGGGGCCCCCTGGGGCGGGCATCAGCATCGGGCCGGCCTGCGAAACCCGGTCGAAGTCTCCCAACTCTCGCGCGACTATCGCGCACCGCGCAGGTGCCGGGGGTTTGTGCTGCGAAACGGTTACCGGCACCGTTGACTTGCGACCCGGTCCGGACGGACTGATCCGGCTCAGTCGGGGCCGCCTTCCATTCGCCGCACGACCCGCTGGCGGGCGCGGTAGAGACGGCTCATGACCGTCCCTTCCGGAATCCGCAGGGCCCGAGCCGCATCCTTGTAGGAGAGGCCGGTGATGTCGACCGCGACGAGCACGTCGCGATAGTCGGGAGAGAGTGCGGCGACGGCTGCATAGATCTTGCCGGCCTCGAGAGCCGCGCCGGGGTCGGTCGCGCGCGGGTCGGCGATGACGTCGAGCTCGTCCGGCAGGGGCGCGGTGCGGAGTCGCCGGCTCTCCGTGCGCTTCTGATTCAGGAACGTGTTTCGGAGCGTCCTGAGGAGATACCCGAGGTCGTCCTCGCTACGGAGGAAGCGGGGCTTCGCGAGCACCCGAGCGTACGTCTCCTGCACAAGGTCCTCAGCGTCCTCTCGCGACCCGCACAGAGCCCAGGCCGCCCGAAAGAGCCGGTCGATGTGGTCGCTCGCCTGCTCTGCATCGAGTTGAACCCGCTCGGCGGAGGACGCTAGCCGGATGAGGGTCGCCTGCTCCATCTCTCACCGGATCCGCGCGAACCGCGTTCAGCCCGGTTGAGCTGCAGTGACGGCGAGGGTTGCGAGCAGGGTCAGCGCGGTCGCGGCCGGCGTGCCCGGCTCGGCGCTGTAGACCATCAGCACCTGCCCGCCCGAGCCGGGAACCGTCAGCCGATCCCAGTCCAGCTCGATCCTGCCGACCTCCGGGTGGTCGAACGTCTTGCGGCCTTTCATCCTCTTGACAACGCCGCGCTCCTGCCAGAGCCGTCGAAAGAGCGGGGAGCGCTCCTTGAGTTCGGAGATAAGCGCCTGGACGCGCGGGTCAGGCCGCCGTTGCTCGTACCGGACACGAAGCGCCCCGACGAGGCCGGACCCGTCCCACCCGCCCGTGCAGAAGAGCTCCCGGATCTCGGGATCGAGGAAGATCAGGCGCGCCATGTTCCGATCGTTTGATAGCCGCCGCTCGAAACCACAGAACAGCGCGGATGCGGTTGGGTTCCACGCGAGCAGGTCGAGCCACGGCCCGACGATGAAGGCCGGCAGCGGCTCGACGGCGGCGAGCAAACGGAGCAGCCCGGGCCGAACATCCTCGAGAGGGGCGACATCGTGCGCCGCGGCGGCCCGGCCCGCGAGGGCGAAGAGATGCGTTCGCTCATCGACGTCGAGCTTGAGGGCGCGGGCCAGAGAGCCGAGCACGGCATCGGAGGGACGGATCCTGCCCCCTTCCAGCCGCTTGATGTAGTCGACGCTCACGGAGGCCAGCGCGGCCACCTCTTCGCGTCTCAGTCCCACGACCCGCCGGCCGCGGCCCGCCCTGAACCCGACGTCCTCGGGTCGGATCCGGGCCCTCCGTGACCTGATGAACTCTCCCAGCTCGTTGCTCATGCTGCGATTGTTACAGCCTGCCGCACCCCTGACCCAGGGCTGATTCGTCCCCCGCTGGCGGGAATACACGGCGGCCTACTTGCAAACGTGCACCGTCGCCGGCTCACTCGTCGGGGACGGGGACAAGCTCGTCGAACGGCGCTGCCAGCTGCGCGAACGGGTGGTAGAAGGCCTCGAGGGCTCGTTCCGCGGCGACGGGAAAGACGAGCGTTTCCTAGGGCGTGGCCTGCCAGACCTCCACCGTTGTGCTGTTGTCGAGCGGGCTCCTGCAGAGCGCCACCTCGATCCCGCCGTTGACGCGGCGTGCGAGCTCTCGGCGGGGCTGAGCCAAAGGCTCGCCCACATGCGCTTTGATAGTCACAGTCCTCCCGCGTAGGAATCGGTTGGGGCCGCCTTCATTCAGACGGCCCCTCACAGGGCGACCGCTGCTACGAGCCGTCGCCTAGTAGCCCGGATTGGGTGTAGTAGTGGTTGAGACGATCTTCTCGCCGGCGGGAGAGACCACCCACCACTTCCCGCCGAAGTCGTCGAGGCCCTGGCCGCTGGTTAGGCCACTCTTCGTGTCCCCCGAGAACCTGTAGAGGGGATGATGGCGGTACGTGACCTGCAGACGGCCGTCGGCTCGGCGAGTCGTGCCGAGCAGCGACGCCTTCGCTCCCGCGACCGCCCGCGGCTTGCCCGATGCGATCAGCGGCGGCCAGTAGGCCGCGCACGCGCCTGAGCATGCGCTTTTGCCGTTGCTCTCCTTGGCGAAGAGGTAGAGCGAACGGCCGCGTCCGTCGACGAGGATCCGCCCCAGCTTCGAGCTGGCGACGGCGACCTTCGTGCCGGCGCGTGCCGAGCTCGACGACGCCGAGGCGACGCTGAGCCCAAACATGAGCGACAACGCGGCGGCGGTGGCGCCGATCGTGAGAATCAAGCCCTTCATTTCGTGCTCCTTCCGGATGCGTTTCGCCATCGCGTTTGCGATAGCTGCTGTCGCCGAGAAGGACTCCTGCGGGCTTCGGTTATTCCCGGGGGCCGTGCGACGAGAGGACACTGACTGAGCCGTTCCCTAGCCGATTCCGCGCAGCTCGCTGCGCATTTGTCGCGCCTCGCCGTCAAGCCAGCGCTGCGTGCGACCGGAGATCTACGGGCCCACGGTCCTAGTGCGGATGGGACCAGCCGTCGCGGGGATGGGTGCCAGCCCCGGGGGTTACGTGTGCGCGTATATGGAGTCGATCTAAGTGCGGTGCGTCTAACGCTCGAGCTCGAGTGCGTCGAGCGGGTCGCCGCAAGGGGTCTGCCCTTCCCAGACGAAGAAGGGGTCACGGCTCAGCCCGCTCCCCGTGCGGGCCCTTCTACGGCCGTGAACTCTCGCGCGCCTCTCGCGCACCCGCATGCGTACTGGCAGCGAGAGTACAAACGGTTAACAGCACCGTTCACCGCTGCCACTTTGGACGCCCAAGGATCGGTGCAGATGTGCCCGCAGTCACGGAACTAGCGCCTGGTCGCACACGAGGCGGTCTCTCACCCGAGGCTGGGAAGCGGCGCCCGGCTTACGGGGTGGCCGCGAGCTCGCGTGCCTTCCGTGACGTCATGGTCTGGCGCTTCTGTGCGGAGAGCTCCACCTTCCGGAGCCGCACGTTCTTCGGAGTCACCTCGACGCATTCGTCCTCGCCAATGAACTCGAGCGCCTGCTCGAGCGACAGCAGACGCGACGGGATCAGGCGCACGAGCTCGTCCGCAGTCGACGAGCGCATGTTTGTGAGCTTCTTCTCCTTCGTTGGGTTCACGTCGAGATCCTCTGCTCGCGCGTTTTCGCCGACGATCATCCCCTCGTAGACCTCGGCGCCGGGTGCGACGAACAGCTGGCCGCGCTCCTGCAGATTCAGGAGAGCGAACGCCGTCGCCGCGCCGCGGCGGTCGGCGACCAGGCTGCCTGTCGGTCGCGTACGCAGCTCCCCCTGCCACGGCTCGTAGCCGTCGAAGACATGGTGGAGGATCCCTGTTCCCCGCGTTTCGGTGAGGAACTCGGTGCGGAAGCCGATCAAGCCTCTCGCCACGACGAGGTACTCCATGCGCACCCAACCGGTCCCGTGGTTGACCATCTGCTGTAAGCGTCCCTTGCGCAATGCGAGCAGCTGCGTGATCACGCCGATGTATTCCTCGGGTGCATCGATCGAGAGGCGCTCGACGGGCTCGTGCAGCGTGCCGTCGATTTCGCGTGTCACCACCTCTGGTTTGCCGACTGTGAGCTCGAAGCCTTCCCGTCGCATCAACTCGACGAGGACCGCGAGCTGTAGCTCCCCGCGGCCCTGGACCTCCCAGGCGTCCGGGCGCGGAGTCGGACGTACACGCAGCGACACGTTCCCGACCAATTCCTGTGCGAGGCGCGCCTCGACCATGCTTGCCGTCAAGCGGTTGCCAGCCTGACCAGCCAGTGGAGACGTGTTGATGCCGATCGTCATTGCAAGGCTCGGCTCGTCGACGCCGATGACGGGAAGCGGACGCGGGTCATCTCGGTCCGCGAGTGTCTCGCCGATCGTCACATCGGGGATGCCGGCGACTGCCACGAGCTCGCCTGGCCCGGCCTGCGTCGCCTCGACACGGTCGAGCGCCTCCGTAACGTAGAGCTCGGTCACCTTTGCGCGCTCGATGCGACCGTCGGACCGGCACCAGGCGACCTCCTGGCCGCGGCGGATCGTCCCCTCCCGGATCCGGCAGATCGCGAGTCGACCAACGTAGGGCGACGCATCGAGGTTCGTGACAAGAGCCTGGAGGGGGTGGCCCTCCTGGTAGACCGGGGCGGGGATCGCGGCGAGCAGCACGTCGAACAGCGGCCTGAGATCGTCGGCCAGCGCGTCGGCGGACAACCCGGCGCGGCCGGCGCGGGCGTCGCAGTAGACGATCGGAAAGTCGATCTGTGACTCGTCGGCGTCGAGATCGAGAAAGAGCTCGTAGACCTCGTCGACGACCTCTTCGATCCGCGCATCGGTCCTGTCGACCTTGTTGACGACGAGGATCAAAGGCAGTCGCGCTTCGAGCGCCTTTCGCAGCACGAAGCGGGTCTGAGGGAGCGGGCCTTCGCTCGCATCGACGAGCAGCAGCACGCCGTCCACCATCGTCAGCGCGCGCTCGACCTCGCCGCCGAAGTCGGAGTGGCCGGGCGTGTCGACGATGTTGACCTTGACGTCGCCGAACCGGACGGCGGTGTTCTTGGCCAGAATCGTGATGCCCTTCTCGCGCTCGAGATCCATGGAATCGAGCACGCGCTCGGCGACTTCCTCGTTTTCTCGAAACGACCCTGCTTGCCAGAGCATCGCGTCGACGAGCGTCGTCTTGCCGTGGTCGACATGGGCAACGATCGCAATGTCACGTAGATCTTGGCGCGCAACCATGCGTCGAGGGTAGCGAGGTACTCAAGAAACGACGTGCGGAGACCGATCGCTACTGTGTGAACACGGTCGGCAATCGTGCCCACCGGTGAGATGAGCTTCTCGTTCCTCCTTCTGGGTGTTTCGAGGTAGGCAAGTCTCGAACCCGAAAAGGAGTCGAACAACAAGTGTCACAGAAATCGTTCACCGAGCTCGGTGTGTCTGCGCCGGTCGCCGACGCGCTCGCAGCTCGCTCCATCGTGGAGCCCTTCCGCATCCAAAGCCTCGTCCTGCCGGACGCGCTGGCGGGTCTCGACGTGCTCGCGAAGTCGCCGACGGGATCTGGCAAGACGCTCGCCTTCGGCCTGCCAATCGTCGAGCGGACCGCCGCAAACAGCCACCGTCCCTCGGCACTCGTGCTCGTACCCACCCGCGAGCTCGCCGCACAGGTGAGCGCCGAACTCAAGTCACTCGCGCGTGTAAAGAAGCTCGACGTCGCCGTCGCCTATGGCGGGGTGCCTCTGGGCACTCAGGCAAAGCGCGCGAAGCGGGCACACATCCTCGTCGCAACCCCCGGCCGGCTCGAGGACCTCGCTGAGCGCGGCCTCGTCGACCTCACGCAGATCCGGACGCTCGTCCTGGACGAGGCCGACCGCATGCTCGACATGGGCTTCCAGCCTCAGGTCGACAGGATCGTGCGCCGCTTGCCGCGCAATCGCCAAACGATGTTCTTCTCCGCGACGCTCGACGGCCGCGTCGGCGGGCTGGCGCACGCGTACACGAACAGCCCCTCGCGCTTCGAGAACGAGCCTTCGACGGCGGAGCCCGGTGAGATCGACCATCGCTTCGTCCCGGTGACAGCGGCCACGAAAGTCGACACGCTGATCGAGCACCTCGAGTCTGCCGAAGGGCTCACGCTCGTCTTCACGCGGACGAAGCGTGGCGCCGACCGGCTCGTCGAAAAGCTCCGCCGCCACGGCGTCCGCGCCGTGCCGATGCACGGAGACATGTCACAAGGAGCGCGCGAACACGCACTCGCTCAGTTCGAGCACGGGAGGGTCAAGACGCTCGTCGCAACCGACGTCGCCGCACGCGGACTCGACCTGGACGGCATCATGCAAGTGATCAACTTTGATCCGCCGGCCGAGGCGACGGGGTACGTGCACCGAACCGGACGCACCGGACGCGCCGGCCGCGACGGCACGGCGATCACGCTCGTCCTACCCGAGCAGCAGTCCGACACGAGCCACGTCGCGCGGACGCTCGGTCACACCGAACGCTTCGAGCAGGCAGGGATGAAGTCTGCTCGCCCCAAGCTCCTCTACACGAGCAGGAACCGGCGACGCTCGAAGTGGTAGCCGAGCGAGTCAGCCGCTCCTGACCGTTCCGTTGAGCGCGAACATGCGCAGTAGTAATCGAGGCGCCGCGAGAGCAGGCGTCGGTGCCAACCCGACATGGCGAGCACGCACACCGATGCAGCGTTTACAAACCCCTCGGCGACGCGCATTCGTCTGAGCGGGGCCCCAGCTCGGGACTCCTAATCCACCTAAACCGGAGCGGGGGTACCCCGTTCTTGATCGGTCAGGTCGTGCTCCGATGGGACCCACTTGTGCGCGTGTCACCCCATAAGGCGCCCAACGGCTTTCATCTCACGCGTGAACTCTCGCGCAACTCTCGCGCAACTGCCGTTCTGCAGGGACTTCTCCCCCGTAAACGGTTGTAAACACCGCTTCGCGCGGCGGGTTTCACTGCGCTTCAGCGCGCGGCGCGGACGCTTACGAACGGCTCGCTGCTCGACCCTTCCTCGCACTGAGCGTGGGATGCGGCGCTCGTCCTACATGTTCTTCGGCGTTGCCTACGCGGTACCGCTGCGCCCGCGGTTGCCGGCGGACAGTTGGGACTATGCCGGCGCTTGCAGCTGTAGCCCCGCGTTTCAGGCCGCCGTGTTCGATAAGCGGACGGCGAAGACGATCAGGAAGACATTTCCGACACTTGCGGCGGCAGAGGGTTGGCGTGCCGACGCTCGCCAGTCGGTGCGCAAAGGCATACTTACGGCGCCGACACGGCAGACGGTCGCTGAGGCTTTCGACGCGATGCTCGAAGGCATGCACAACGGCTCGATCCGCAACCGCAACCGGAGGACGTTCAAGCCGAGCGCTCGTCGATCGTATTCCACCGTGATCGAGTCGCATCTTCGCGACCGCTTCGGTGCGTACAAGCTGGGCGACCTCCACCGCAACGACGTGCAGGACTACGCCGAGGAGCTCCTTGCCGAGGGCCTCGACCCAAGCACCGTCCGCAACATCATCATGCCGCCGCGAGTCGTCTATCGGATCGCGATTCGACGCGGTGCGGTCGCCGTGAACCCAACCCATGACCTCGAACTTCCGGCGGTCGAGGGCACGCGTGATCGCGTCGCATCCCCGGCCGAAGCGGAGTCACTTCTTAAGGCGCTTCCCGAGCCAGACCGCGCCCTTTGGGCGACGGCGTTCTACGCCGGCTTGCGCAACGGCGAGTTGCGCGCGCTGCGCGTCGAGGACGTTGACCTTCAGACGGGAACCTTGCGTGTCGAGCGATCGTGGGATGACGTTGAGGGTCCGGTTGCTCCCAAGAGCGCTGCTGGCACGCGCGTCATCCCAATCTGTGTGCACCTGCGCGTATACCTCAAGCCTCACATTCGCGGGCGCGCTGGGCTCGTGTTCGGCCACACCCCGACGCGCTCTTACAACTACAAGAACACTGTCAATCGCGCTAACAAGGCGTGGGTGGCGGCTGTCATCGGCGCGTTCTTCTGCGGTACGAGCGCCTGCATTGAGCGGATCACGCTGCACGAGGCGCGGCACTCGTTCCGGACGTTCCTCGACTATGCCGGCGTCAGCGAGGCGCGCTGCGATCGCTACCTCGGCCACGCGAGCCACTCCGTTGGCAGGCGCTACACGCACGCCCTCATGGATCACCTCGCGGACGACGCTGCGGCACTCGATGCGTACCTCGGCGGTGCATCCTCGGGCAGGGTCGTTCCACTTGCCGCGGCCGGCTAGGGAAGAAGCCCCACTTCGAACCACAGGCAGCTCCTTCGGGAGCTGCCGTTGTTTGCGTGCGCAAGGACCGCGCGAGAGTGCGCGAGAGTCGGTATCGCGCGGACGCGGTTTCGAGCGGTGCAGAGCGGTCGAAGTCGTTCCACCTCGAACGCCGAACACGCGTTCCAAAGTCGCTGCTCAGAGGATCATTCCCGCGCTGCAAACGGGCTCGGTGGCTAGCAGGGGCGGAGGGACTCGAACCCCCGGCCTACGGTTTTGGAGACCGCCGCTCTACCAACTGAGCTACGCCCCTGAGTTCAAGCGAGGATTGTAGCCGTGAGGCTTTCCGTCTCTTGAAGCAGCGCCGCGCACTGGGAGCGCTGTTCCTGCTGCTCGCGCTCCTCATGGCCGGCATCGCCTTCGCCGCCGTCGACGGCGCGAACAGCGTCGGCGCGGCCTGGATCATCGCGCTCGCGGCCGCAGCCCTCGCGGTCTGGCTGGCCTCCCTGGCGTTCCGAGCGCTGAAATAAGCGCCGAGCCGGCGGCGCCGACTCCGCGGCGGCCAGGTAGAGCCGGGTTACCGCGTATCCTCTCGGCCGTGGCTGAGGCCGAGGACACGCAGTCCCTCTGGCGCGAGTTTCGCGTCAACAAGGACGACAAGGCACTTCGCGACCGGCTGATCCTCACGTACGCGCCGCTCGTGAAGTACGTGGCCGGGCGGCTCGGGTCGGGCCTCCCTGCGCACGTCGACGAGGGCGACCTCGTCTCCTACGGGCTGCTCGGCCTGATCGGGGCGATCGAACGCTACGACCCGGAGCGCGACGTGAAGTTCGAGACCTACGCGATCGCGCGGATCAAGGGCTCGATCATCGACGAGCTGCGCGCGATGGACTGGGTTCCGCGCTCCGTCCGCGCCCGCGCGCGCGACATCGAGCGCGCGATCGCGGAGCTCGAGCGCAAGCTCCATCGCGCACCGACCGACGAGGAGATCTCCGAGAAGCTCGGCATCTCGCAGGACGAGCTCGAGGAATCCCTCACCGACATCTCACGCAGCTCGATCGCCGCGCTCGACGAGCTGTGGACGGTCTCGAGCGGCGGCGGCGACCAGGTCGCCCTGATCGACACGATCGAGGACACGGACGCGCCCGACCCGCAGGGGTCGCTCTCGCAGACGGAGATGAAGGAGGCGATCGGCGAGGCGATCGCCCGCCTGCCGGAGCGCGAGAAGCTCGTGGTCACGCTCTACTACTACGAGGAGCTCACGCTCCGCGAGATCGGCGAGGTGCTGGGCGTGACCGAGTCGCGCGTCTCGCAGCTCCACACCAAGGCGATCCTGCGTCTCAAGGCCCGCCTCTCCGGCTCGGCCACCCGCGCCTCGCTCGAGCACTAGCATTCCTCTCAAATTCCGCGTCCTGAGGAGGGGCTAGAGCGCATGGCAGTAGAGCCGGGCAAGATCCGCAACGTCGCCGTCGTCGGACACCGCGGGACGGGAAAGACCTCGCTCGTCGAGGCGCTGCTGTTCCAGGCGGGCGCGACGAACAGGCTCGGGACAGTCGAGTCGGGCTCGACGGTCGGCGACTGGGACGACGACGAGCAGCGGCGCCAGATGTCCCTTTCGGCGTCGATCTGCCACCTCGAGTGGCAGGGACGCAAGATCAACCTGATCGACACGCCCGGCGACGCCGGTTTCCAGGGCGACGCGATCGCGGCGCTCCGCGTCGTCGAGGGCGCGCTGTTCGTCGTCAGCGCGGTGATGGGCGTGGAGGTGCAGACGTCGCGCCACTGGGCGCGCGCCGACGACGGTCAGCTCTCGCGGGTCGTGTTCGTCAACATGCTCGACCGCGAGCGCGCCGATTTCTTCCGAGTCCTCGACGCGCTGCGCGCACAGCTCTCGGACAAGTGCGTCGCCGTGCACATCCCGATCGGCGCCGAGCACGAGCTGAAGGGCATCGTCGACTTGCTGCACATGCAGGCGTACATGGATCCCGGCGGCGGCCGCGAAGCTGGGCCGACGGCGATACCCGCCGACGTGCAGGCGCAGGTGGACGAGTACCGCGAAAAGCTCCTCGACGCCGTTGTCGAGACGGATGAAGGCCTGATGGAGCGCTACCTCGACGGGCAGGAGCTCGGCGCGGAGGAAGTCGCAAAGGCGCTCAAGGACGCGGTCACGCGCGGCGAGGTCTTTCCCGTCGCGTGCGGCGTCGCCTCGAAGAACCTCGGCACGACGGCGCTGCTCGACCTGCTCGTCGAAGGCGTCCCGTCGCCGGCCCGCAAGGGCGCGCCGATCAGTGTCGACGGCGCCGGCACCGCCGCCTTCGTGTTCAAGACGATCGCCGATCCGTTCGCCGGGCGCATCAACGTCTTCCGCGTCCTCAACGGGACGCTCAAGGGCGACGCGAACGTCGTCAACGGACGCTTGCATTCGAAGGAGCGGCTCGGGCAGCTGCTGGAGTTGCAAGGCAAGGAGCACGCGCACGTCGCGGAGCTCGGCGAGGGCGACATCGGCGCCGTCGCGAAGCTGAAGGAGACGCAGACCGGCGACGTCCTGCTCGACGCGGAGCGCGACGTCGAGCTGCCGCAGATCGGTTTCCCCGAGCCGGTCATGAGCTTCGCGATCACGCCGAAGTCGAAGGGCGACGAGGAGAAGATGGCCGCCGGCCTCCGCCGCCTCGGCGAGGAGGACCCGACGATCCAGATGCACCGCGATCCGCAGACGGGCGAGCAGCTGCTCACCGGGCTGTCGCAGATGCACGTCGAGGTCGCGGTCGAGCGCCTGAAGAACAGGTTCAACGTCGAGGTCGACCTGCATCAGCCCCGCGTGCCGTACCTCGAGACGATCCGCAAGGAGTCGCGGGCACAGGGTCGGTACAAGAAGCAGACGGGCGGCCGCGGCCAGTTCGGCGACTGCGTGATCGTGCTCGAGCCGCTCGACGGGCACCAGGGCTACGAGTTCGTCGACAAGATCGTCGGCGGCGTCATCCCGCAGGGCTTCCGCCCCGCCGTCGACAAGGGCATCCAGGAGGCGATGCTTCACGGCGAGCTCGCGGGCGCGCCCGTGCAGGGCGTGCGCGTCCGGCTCGTCGACGGCTCGTACCACACGGTCGACTCGTCGGAGATGGCGTTCAAGATCGCCGGCTCGATGGCGTTCAAGTCGGCCTACGAGAAGGCGGATCCGGTCCTGCTCGAGCCGATCATGGAGCTGGAGGTGACGACACCGGACGAAGCGGTCGGGGCGGTCAACGGCGACCTCAACTCGCGCCGCGGCCGGCTGCAGGGGATGGAGCCGCGCGGCGGCATGACGACCATCAAGGCCGAGGTGCCGATGGCTGAGATCCTCACGTATAACCAGGCGCTGACGTCGATGACCGGCGGCCGCGGCGACTACCACATGCACTTCCTGCGCTACGAGGAAGTGCCGTCGCACATCGCGCAGAAAGTCATCGACGAGGCGAAGAGGGAGAAGGAGGAAGTCAAGGCCTGACCGGGGAGAGGCTGCCGCCTGCCGCAGATCTAGCCGCAGCCCGGCCGGGCCTGGAATACCGTCCCGCGCTCCGTCTGCAGCCGCGCAACCCAGCAGGACCCATCGATCTCCGCTGCGCGTTGAGCGTTCGCGAGCAGCCACCCGGCGGCCGTGGTGCGCGCCGACGATCCGTCCGGAACGAGGACGATCCGGCGGCCGAGATGCGGCCCGAACGCCGGGAACCCGAAGTCGTTCGGGCCGAATGCGAGGGCGAGGTGCGCGTGCGCCGGCACCTGCTCGTCGAGGTAGCGCCACAGCGGCGCCAGCGGCGGGTCGTGCGTCGACTGAACCTCCCAGCGCGCCATCTGCCACACAGACCTTTCGTCAGCTGCCGCGATCAGCCGCATACCGGACGGCTTCTCGACGTAGTGGACGAGCGAGAGCCCCGCCGTCACCGTGGCGATGACGACGAGCGCCCACGCCAGCGGCCGGACGTCGAGGACAAGGCCCCACAGGGCGGCGGACAGCGCGAGCGGAAAGACGAAGAACCGTCCCTGCCACGGGTGATACGTCAGCGTCACTGCGACGAGCACGAGCCACGCCGCGGGCGCGTATGCCGCCACGAGCCCACCGGTCGAGAGCGCATGCCGGCGAAAACGGCGTGTCGCGAGGACGATCGTGCCGACCACCAACAGCAGCCCGGCGGGGCCGTACCATGACGCCGTGTCGCTCGCGATCGTCGGCGACGCGGTCACGGGATCGCCGATCGCGAGGTAGCCCGGGGGCTTGCCCAGCGCGTCGTAGAGGTGGAGCAGCCCGGAGCGGCCGGCGTGGGCGAGCGGGAGGAGCACGAGGACTCCGGCGATGAGCGCTCCGACAGCGACCGCGTCGCGCAGCCGCGAGCCGGCGATGACGAAGGCGGCGGCGACGGCGAGCGCCGCGATGACGTAGACGAGAATGTCCCTGCCACGCGCGCCCGACAGGTCGAGCGTGTCGACCGCGTCGCCGAACAAGGTGATGAGGTTCGGCTTCGGATCGAGAGGCGCTGTCAGCTTTCCGGTTCCCGACTGGTCGCCGAGAAAGTGCCCGGTCGCATGGGCGTTGACGGCGTACCAGTAGGAGCCCGCGATCGCGCCGGCGGCGAGTGCGATCACCCGCCGACGCACGGCGGCGCGCGGAGCGGACACCACGGCGAGCGCGAGCAACACGACGAGCCCGTAGGCGGCGGTGAACTTCGCGCCGACGGCAAGAGCGGTCGCGACGGCCGCGACGACGAGCTCTCCGTTGGTTTCGCCGACGACGGAGACGGCTGCCGCAACCAGGAACGACGCGACGACCACGTCGTTCTTCGAGCCGGATGACTGCAGCAGGACGATCGGCGCAAGGAGCAGCAGCAACGCGCCGAACAGCGCTTCCGACGTGTTGCGGCCGAGCCGTCGTGCAAGCGCGAACGTCCCCGCACCGCACGCAAGCAGCGCGAAGAACTGGACGAAGCCGGCCGCGCGCTCGTTCCGCGTCAGCGCGAGTGCGCTCGAGATCGCGATCTCGGCGTTCGGCGGGTTGAAGTTCAGCCGCTGGTCGTACGCGTGCGCGATGTAGCCGATGTGGTGTGCCTGCATCCAGAACGCCGCGCGCGCCAGGTGGTAGTTCAGTGGATCCCACCCGTTCGGCGGTGTGCCGACTACGAGCGCGAACACGTACGCCACCGCGACCGCCGCAACGGCCGCGAGCACGACGACGACAGTAGGCAAGGCGAACGTCGCGCGAGCACGCGCGGAACGCGGCGCACCGCGCAGGATCCACAGTGCGGCCGCGCCGAGTGCGGTGAGGACGAATGCCGCGAAGATGCCGCTGCGCGTGAACGCGTTGAACGCCGAGAGGAAGAGCGCGAGTGCGACGACTTCGGCGAACCCGATCGTGTAGGTCGCGACGGCAAGCTCTGCGCGTGCTCTGATCCCGAGTGAGAGCGCGGCGAGCAGCCCGGTGGAGGCGACGAGCACGAGGGCAGCGAACCCCAGGAGCGCCCCGGTCACGACCCGGAGTTTCGCATCGGGGCCTGACCCCAATCGGGGTCAGACCCCAGCAGTCGGGTTAGATGCTCTGAGGCTCCGGCGTGCCGCCCGGCTGCTCGCCGGCGCGGAGCCGCGTGATCAGGTCGGAGACATCGGCGAGCTCCTGCTCGAGATCGCGTTGGTAGCTCTCGAGGCGCTCGAGGACGTTCTCCCGGTCGTACCATCGGCGGCCGAGGCCGCGATGGAAGCGTCTGCGTCCGTGGTGCATGGTCACCTCCCTTCGAAACGTTCGAGAAACGTGTCGATGCGATCGCGTGACCGGCGCAGCGCCGCGGCCCACTCGTCGAGCAGGCGCCGGCCCTCCGCCGTCAGCTCGTACGTGCGCTTGGCAGGGCCAGGCTCGCCCGCCTGCCAGCGCGAGGTCACGAGCTCGTCCTCCTCGAGCGCACGCAGGACGCGGTAGAGGTTGCCCATGTCGACGCGCGCTTCGCCCGTCAGGGCGGGCAGCGCCTCGAGCAGCTCGTAGCCGTGCGCCGGGCGCTCCCGAAGCAGGAGCAGCAGCGCCGGCTCGCTGAAGCGCTCGACGCGCGCGCGTACGCCCCAGTGTCCGGGCCGCACCATCCGGCGGCAGCGCGCTCCGCGACCTCCGCGCGGCCTCACGCCGCACCTACATGTAAAACACACATGAAAGTGACCCTAGCAATTGCCGAGGAGGCTGAGTGGGCTAGGGTCCGCGTATGCCGAGACAGCTGGCACGGCAGGCAGTTACGCGAACCTGCGCCGTGTGCGAGCGAACGCTCCTCACCGGCGAGCGGGCGGTGCGCTTCGCGCCGCACGGCGACGAGTTCGTCGACGTCTGTCCGTTGTGCGCCGACGTCGCGCTCGAGCACGGTTGGATCAAGGAAGGGAGCCCGACCACGCCGACGGTCCCGAACCAGCAGCGGAAGCGCCGCCGCGGCCTCGCGTCGCTGTTCGACCCGCGCCGCGATGCGGCAGACGAATCGGTCGTCGCGGAGCCGATCCTCCGCCGCCTTTCGCCGCGCGAGCAGCAGATGGTCGAGGCCGCGGACATCTTCAACAGCAGCGACTACCGTCGCACCGTCGGCGGCATCGCGAAGAGCCTCGGCTCCCCGCGTGCGAGCATCGTCCCCCTTTCCGGCGTCACGGGCGAGCTCATCGTCACGGTCGCGTGGGACATCTCGTGGTACCAGTACCGCGTCACGCCGGACTCGGCGCAGCCCGTACGGCTCGCGGAGCGTGGGCACGAGCTCGCCGACCTCGACGCGGGCTATCAACACTGGAACGCGCACATCGAGGACGGCGGCCGGCTCGTCCCCGAAATAGAGCGTCTCTAGGGCCGACCCAAATGGGGTGTTGAGACGGCAGGCGTCTGGCGTCGACACGCGACCCTCCTACAATCAGAAGCGTGATCTATTGCGTGATCCCGCCGGAGCTCGCCGACGAGCTGTACGACAAGATGGTCGACTACTACAAGGACAACCCGAACGTCAGCGTGATCGTCGACCGGCGCAAGGGGCCGGACCGGCGGAACCGCAAGGGGAGCGGGGACGACGGGGCGCGCGACCAGCGCACGATCCGCGACCGGCGGCGGGCTCGCGTGACCGGCACGTTTCCGGAGACCGACGCTCCCGCCGACTAGCGCGCGCCGCATGGCGAACCGGATCGTGTCGGCTTAACTACACTCGTTCCTCGTGGCACTGACGGGGACGAAGAGCTTCCAGAACTACATCGGCGGCGAGTGGGTCGACTCGGCATCCGGCGAGACGTTCGAGAGCACGAGCCCCGCCACCGGCGACTCGATCGGCGTCTTCCCGAAGTCGAACGCCGAGGATGTCGACCGCGCCGTCGCGGCCGCGAGGGCGGCGTTCGACGAGTGGCGGCTCATCCCGGCGCCGAAGCGCGGCGAGATCCTCTACCGCTTCGCCAATCTCCTGATCGAGGAGAAGGACGACCTCACCGACCTGATGGCGCGCGAGATGGGAAAGGTGAAGGCCGAGGCGGGCGGCGACGTGCAGGAGGCGATCGACATGAGCCTCTACATGGCCGGCGAAGGTCGGCGCCTCTTCGGCCAGACGACGCCGTCGGAGCTGCGCGACAAGTTCAACATGAGCGTCCGCCAGCCGATCGGCGTCGTCGGTGCGATCACGCCCTGGAATTTCCCGATCGCGATCCCGTCGTGGAAGATCACGCCGGCGCTCGTGTGCGGCAACACCGTCGTCTTCAAGCCGGCGACGGACACGCCGACGCTCGGAGAGCGCTTCGTCGAGCTGTTCGCGGAGGCGGGCCTGCCGGCGGGCGTGCTCAACATTGTGCACGGCGGCGGCGGCGCCGTCGGCGACCGTCTCGTCAAGCATCCGGACGTGCGCGTGATCACACTGACCGGCTCGCGCGAGACGGGCGTCGAGGTGATGCGTAACGCAGCCGACGGGCTGAAGCACGTCCACCTCGAGCTCGGCGGCAAGAACGCGATCATCGTCCTCGACGACGCCGATCTCGATCTCGCCGTCGAGGGCATCGTGTGGTCGGCGTTCGGCACGTCCGGCCAGCGCTGCACCGCCGCGTCGCGTGTGATCGTGCAGGCAGGGGCTTACGAGGCGCTGCAGTCGAAGCTCGTCGCCGAAGCCGAGCGGATGCGGCTCGGACCTGGCTGGGAGGACGACACCGACGTCGGCCCCGTGATCAACAAGCGCGCGCTCGAGAAGATCCACTCCTACACGGAGATCGGCAAGGACGAAGGCGCGAAGCTCCTGACCGGCGGCGAGGTCGCAACCGGCAACGGCCTCGACAAGGGCTTCTTCTATCGCCCGACGATCTTCGGCGACGTCGACCCGCAGATGCGCGTTGCGCAGGAGGAGATCTTCGGCCCGACGACCGCCCTCATCCGCGTCAAGGACGTGGACGAGGCGATCCGCGTGTCGAACGGGATCAAGTACGGCCTTTCGTCGTCGATCTTCACGCGTGACGTGAACACGGCGTTCCGCGCAATGCGCGATCTCGAAGCGGGGATCACGTACATCAACGCGGGCACGATCGGCGCCGAGGTGCACCTTCCGTTCGGCGGCACGAAGGACACCGGCAACGGCCACCGCGAGGCCGGCCAGGCGGCACTCGACGTCTTCACCGAATGGAAGTCCATCTACGTCGACTACAGCGGCAAGCTGCAGAAGGCGCAGATCGACACCGCGAGCTGAAAGCGCGACTCTCGACCGACGGCGGCGCGCGCGGCAATCCGGGCCCCGCGGCGTACGGCTACGTCCTCGAGGCGGAGGACGGCCACGTGCTCGCCGCACGCGGCGAGGCGATCGGCCACGCGACGAACAACGTGGCGGAGTACAGCGGTCTCGTCGCCGGCATGACGCAGGCGGCCGAGCTGGGCGTGCGCGAGCTCGAGGTCGTCTCGGACTCGGAGCTGCTGGTGAAGCAGATGCGCGGCGAGTACAAGGTCAAGAACGAGGCGCTTCGCCGCCTCTGGGAAGAGGCGAACGATCTCGAGCGGCGCTTCGCGAAAGTGCGCTACACCGCGGTCCGCCGCGCCCACAACGAGCTCGCCGACACCCTCGTGAACGAGGCTCTGGACGCCCAGGGCTGAGGTAGACTGGCGGACGCGCGGATGTAGCTCAGTTGGCTAGAGCGTCTGCTTGCCATGCAGAAGGTCGTGGGTTCGAGTCCCATCATCCGCTCCTCGCAAGCCCGCTGGAAACGGCGGGTTTTCTTTTGCCTGAGCCCACCGGCGCAAGATGACAGGGGGCTCGCCCGTCTTGTGGGCAGCAAGGAGGGTGGTTCAACATGTATCTGCAGAGTGGGAAGGCGTACTTCGCGGTCTGGTTCCCCGCGGACTGGCTGTCGGTTCGTGAGATGTTCGCGCTTGGGTGGCTGGCGAGGGCTCGGCGTCTGACCAAGGTCGGACGCGCCGCCTTCGACGCTCCGTCGTTGGCGCGCGATCTGAGACGTCACGGAACTGTGATGTAACAACGGCATCAGGCCGTTGGGCCGTTGCGATCAGTGCGAGCGTATGCTCCGCAGAACGTCAATCGAGAAGGGGGAACGGCATGCATGCACGCATCGCGACCTTCGAAGGTGATCCCGCAAAGATCGACGAGGCGATCAGCCGCGTGAGGGGCGAGGTCGAGGGAGGGAGCCCGCCGCCCGGTCTCGAGAATGCGAAGGGGATGATGATGCTGATCAACCGCGAGACCGGCAAAGGTATGGGGGTCACACTCTTCGAGAACGAAGACGACCTGAAGCGCGGTGACGAGGCGCTGAACAACATGAACCCGGGAGGCGGCGGCCGGCGGACATCCGTCGAGTTCTACGAGGTAGCTGTCCAACGAATGTGAGGTACCGCGGGGCCTGCGCGCGAGGCGCCGTAGGTCGAGCGGTAGCTGCAGCTCGTGCGATTGCCGCAGCTGACCGCTCTCGAAATCAGGCGGACACGGGCGTCACGTTCGTCGCGTGCGGCCCCTTGTCGCCCTGCTCGGGCTCGTACTGCACCTTCGCGTTCTCAGCGAGCGTCTTGTAGCCCTCGCCGACGATCGCGCTGTGATGGACGAACAGATCCTCGCCGCCGCCGTCGTCCGGGGTGATGAACCCGTAGCCCTTGTCGGCGTTGAACCACTTCACGGTTCCGGTTGCCATAGATGAAACACCTCCTCTGCTACTTCAGGAACGGGCAGAGGAGGCGCTCGACGCGCATCCGGTACTCGCTCAGATAGTCGGGCGAGCGTAGCAGCAATGCGGCAGCGCCTTGAACATCGCTATTCCAGCGCGTCGAGCAATCGCTGCGCCTCGCGGACACGCTCGTCGACGCCGTCTCGTCGCGCATCCTCGGTGCGCTGCCCCGTCCGGTCGCGTGGGACGAGCATGTCGGAGTACATCCGGTTGGTCGCGTGGACGCGCCCCTTGATCGCGGTCCACGCGCGCTCCAGATCGTGTGCGGGCGCCTCGAACCGCAACCGCCCGTGTTCGAGTCGTGGCTCCTCGAGGTCGGACGGGAACTTCTCGTACTCGCGGAACAGCGCCAGCCACTCGCCGTCGGGCCAGGCATGCCCCTCAGCATCCAGCTCGACCTCGACCTCGAGTAGATCTCCGTAGGCAACGCCGAGAACATGGGGCGAGCCGAGCTTGATCACCACCGGCGACCACCCCGACCACGGCTGTGTCGCCAGCGCACAGCCGCCCATGCGCCGATCGCCATGACCGCAACAAAAGCACCGACGAGAAACGTGGTCATTCCACCCATGGGAGTCCGAGTCCTTCGGCGCCGGCTGTCATGCGCTCCTTCTCTCATTCAGCAAGGCCGGAGAACCCGGGCCGAGCTCCCCTGATGCACGTAGACCAGCGCCTTCCGCGCTAGGTCTACGCGCGCAACCACCCTAGCCGCAATCTCGATCTGCCGGTGGTCGATCGCGCGAGACCGCCGACGGGCGCGGCGGCAGCGCGACCGCCTCGGCGGCGGCTGCCAACACGGCCTCGACCTCCGCGCGGGTGCGTCTCGGCGTGTCGTTCCAGACACTGAGTGAGTCGTCGTCGACGAAACCGGCCAGCGCGTGCAACGCGACGGCGAGGTCCTCCAGCGGCAGCTCGCTGCCGGGTTGCTGCTGCTCCTCTAGGGCGGCGACGAGCGCGCCGAGCAGCGACCACGCCACCGCGTCCTCAGCCCACGGATCCACTTCCCTCCCGTCGGCCGCGCGCGCGTCTGCGCCCTGTGTCCAGCCCTCGGCGACCAGCTGCCGCGAGCGCAGCAACAGGGCATCCGCACGTGGCATACGCGCTCCTATCTCCTCGCCGCGGGTGCCTAATCCCCCCGGCTTGCCGAAGTTATGGAGCGGGGCGCGTGTGGAATATGAAGACCGGCGGCTCCGTATCGATCGGTGCGGAGGCGCTGAGCCACGAGGGAGCGGCCGCCGTCAACGGCGATCCTCGCGAACTCAAGGCGCGTTCACCAAGACGGTTCTGACGGAGGTCTCCGTGGACACGCAGCATCATCATCATCTCGACGGCAGCTCAAGCCAGAGACTGCGCGCGCTCAGTCGGGAGCTGAACGAGCGCCTCTACAGACTCGCGCAGGCCGATGCGCCGGACGGGAGCCTGCGGCTGCTCTGCGAGTGCGGCCGGTGCAGCGACGAGATCGAAGTCGAGGCGGACGCCTACGAGGAAGCGCGAACCTTCCCTGGACGGCTGCTCGTCAAGCCCGGCCACGCGTCTACCGACCAGGCGATCCAGCACGCCGACGCAGTCAGCGTCGCGGACGGTGAGGTTTCGTGAATCGGGGCCTGAACCCAGCGGCGAAGCCGGCCTTGCTCTTCTTCTTCGACCCGCGTTCCGGCCGCTCGCGCCGCGCCGAAGCCTTCCTCTCCCAGGTCTTGCAGCGACGTCGTAACCACGACACGTTCCGCCTCTACCGCATCGACGCGACGGCGCGCGTCGACCTCGCAGGCAAGTTTCGGATCGAGGCCGTCCCGACGATTGTGGTCGTCGAGAAGAACCGGGTCCAGGCGCGCCTCGTTCAACCTCGCGGGTGCAGAGACCTCGCCGGCTTCCTCGAGCCCTGGCTCGCCTGACCGGATCCACCACACCGAGGCAGGCGCGGCCGAATCGACCCGAGCTCGGTGGGTCGCCGCCGCAGGTCTCGGACGGGAAACCGTCATCTCGGCGTAGGGCTGCGGCGGGCATCCCCACCCGCGGGAGGGAGTAGGGACGCGCCTTCCCGCGGGGTCACACTCTCGGAACGAGCGCGCTATCATCGTTGCGGCGCGTATCTGAGCGCGAGGCGGTCAGGGCTTCGAGGTCCTTCCGGCTTGCCCACGACCTCGAGAAGCTAGGAGCGCGAAATCTTGCGAAGACTCGGTACGGGAGTCGCGTGGGTGCGGAAACGCGCCCGGGTCGTAACCGGTGTCGCCTTCGCGCTCGTCACGATCACGGCATGTGTCTTGCTCGGACAGCGCCTGACGCAGTCGAGCTGGCCGCTCGCACACGCGCGCATGCCGCTCGTCGTCCCCGCCGCGCTGTGTTATTTCGCGAGCTTCATCCTGCGGGCGCGTGGCTGGCGTCGGCTGTTCCCGCTCGGACAGCAGCCCGACCAGGCACGCTGCCTGGCGTCCGTCGGCGCCGCGGCGGCGAGCGGAGCGGTGCTGCCGTTCCGGCTCGATTACCTGGTCAAGATCGGGACGCTGCGCAGGCTGAGCGGAGTCCGCATTGGTCTGGAGGCGATCGCCCTTTCGATCGTCTCGCTCGGGATGGTCGATGCAGTCGCCATGCTGCCGCTCTCGGTCTCCGCAACCGCGACCAGCTCAGCCGGCTTCCGCGGGCCTCTCTTGATCGTCGTCGCCTTCGGCCTTGGCTGTTGCGTGCTGCTGCTCGGAAGCGCCCGACTCGTGCGTCTCCCGGTGTTGCGTCGGAGCAAGCGCCTGCAGCGGGTGTCCGATCACGTGGCCGCGCACCGAACACAGCGAGGACGACGAAGCGCGATCCTCGCCGGCCTGTACCTGTTCGGCTGCTGGACGACCCGCGCCGGCGGCAGCGCCCTGCTCTTGTACGCCCTCGGCTTTGCCTTCTCGCCCCAGACGGCACTTTGCGTCCTCTGCCTGAGCGCGGCCGCCGGCGTCGTCCCGATCACAGCGGGCGGCGCGGTTGCGAACGTCGGCGCAACGGCAGGCATTCTCCTGGCGCTCGGCGTCGGCAAGGACGTCGCAATCAACTTCTCACTCGCGTCGGGCCTGCTGGTGCTCAGCAGTGCCAGTGCCGCGGCTCTCTCCGGCGTCGCCCTCTCGGTTGCGGCGCATGCGATCACAAGACGGCATCCGGCCCGTCCTGCGCGCCTAGCCTGAGCCGAACCTCGAGAGGACGCTCAGGCGATAAGGCGCCTGCGGACGCAGGGTCTTCGCTTTGGCGGCCCTGGCGTGTCGTGAGATAGTCGCCCCGACCCGTTCTCCCACCAAGGAGGCACACCATGCACGCTCGCGTTACCACACTCTCGGGGCCGGCCGACAGCATCGACGCCGGCATAGAGAACTTCCGCACGAACGTCGTGCCGTTTGTGCGGGAGGAGGGCAAGGGAGCGATTCTGCTGGTCGATCGCCAGAGCGGCGAGGCGATCTCCATCACCCTCTGGGAGGATGAGGACGCCCTGCGCGCAAGCGACGAGCGGGCAAATGGGCTGCGCGCGAACGTCGCCGCTCAGATGGGCGCCGACGGAGCTCCGACCGTCGCAAGGTACGAAGTAGCCGTTTTCGAGCGCTAGGTCCTGACCCGACTATCCCGCTACCCGACGCGGTGCGCGCCATCCGCCGCTGCGGTGTCGAGATAGATCTGGAGTCGCGCGAGTTTCTGCTCCCGCAGCGTCCACACGTGTGCCTCTTGACTGGCAAACGCGCGGCCAGTGTCCCGAACCGTTGCCTCGGCGTACACCAGGGATACCACCTTGTCGTTCTGGGCGATGAACTCTCGTGGCTCGAACGTCGTGTATTCGCGAGTCGATGCAAGCCCACCAAACCAGCCTAGGACTGCTTCCTTGCCTTTGAACGTTCCGGCGTTCGGGTTGTCGTCGGGATTGCCGGGATTCACCCACTCGATGTCGTCCGCCATCACCTCGGCAAGCGCCGGCAGGTCGCCCCGGCCGAAAGCCTCGTACACACTCTGGATGAGGCGGGTGTTCTCTTCTGCTGACACCGGAGCTCCTTGTTCGAGGGTGAGCGAGGACTATCTCACTCGTCGGGGCTCTGGTTAACGTGACGCCGCGTGTCGCTCAGGTGACTCCCGCACGCCGGGACGGCCAAGCGCTCAGGCGGCCGGAGGTCGAGCCTCCTTTGCTGCAGAGAGATCCGACAGCGTCCTTCGCGGCGCAACCTGGTGGCCGTTCGGGCTGCCGCAGAGCGCGTCGCGGATCTCGGCCAGTAGGGCGAGCTGGTCGTCGAGTCGGCGCAACCGGCTCTCGGCAAGCTCGTTGCGTGTCTCCGCCAGCGCGAGCTGGTGTTCGCGCAGAGCGTTCCCGCGAATCTGCTTTGCGCGCTGGTGGTACGCGATGGCCGCGAGCACCAGGTTCGCGACGCTGATCGCAAGGATCGCGATCGAGTACGGCAACATTGTCGACATCATCCTCTTCTGGGTGCCCCGACCGTCGCGCAGCAAACCAACGCGACGGAAGCGGACGTCTCCCGGGTGGCCCGAGGCCCCGCCGGAGCCCGCACACCCGCGGGCCCATGCCTCGGATCAGTCGTATCGGGTGACGCGCACGTCTGCGCGCGGGTTAATCTGCGGAGAAGCTGGTGATCAAGTCCAGTGCGATGCGCCGCGCTTCCGTGGGATCCCGTGCAAGTAGAACCTCGAACGCCAACCGGCGAGGACGTCCGGAGAAGAGCTCGCGGCATCGACATCCATTGGCCTGCGCGAATGCGACGAATCGGTCAACCTCGCTCGCGGGCTGTGCTTCGACTTCCATGCAGGAAGCATAGGGTCGTACCTCAGCGAGGCCTGTCCAGGCGTCGGAGCGTTCTACGATCGACGGATGCCAGGCAGGGTCGTCCTTCTCCACGGCACGTCGAGCTCAGGCAAGACGACCGTCGCTCGCGCCGTGCAAACGCTCTCGGACGAGCCGTGGGTTCGCCTTGGCATCGACGTGTTCTGGAACGCGGTCGACGAGGGGTGGATGGAGCACGGCCCTCGCGCCGCAGAGGGCTTCGCTTGGACGGAGAACGCGAAGATCGTGCCCGGGCCGGTTGGGCAACGGCTCGCGGCCGGCATGCGAGCAGCTGTTGCTGCGTGCGCTCGCGCCGGCAACGACATGCTCGTCGACGACGTCTTCGTCGACCCAGCCTGGCTCGACGGGTGGCGCAGCGAACTCGACGGCCTCGAGTATCTGCTCGTCGGCGTCGTGGCCCCTCTTGACGTGCTCGAGGAACGCGAGCGAGCCCGGGGCAACCGCATCACGGGCGAGGCGCGCTTTCAGTTCGATGTGATTCACAACGGAATCGAATACGACCTCACCGTGAACACCGCGCAGCAGTCGCCGGAGGAGTGTGGCCGCGCGATCCTGTCGGCGCTCGGACGCGACCACGGCGTCGGAGGCTTAGACTCGCCGTAGCGACGGCGTCGATCGGCAGCCCGCGAACCGAGAGGAGAAAAGATGTTCCTTGCAACATCGAAGGTCGAGGACTTCGACCGCTGGATGGGTGTGTTCTCGACCACGAGCCTCGAGAAGCGTCAGCAGCATGGCTGCAAGGGTTCGCAGGTCTTTCGCGATCCCAACGAGGAAGGACGGATCTGGGTGCTGTTCGACTGGGACGCGGAGGGCTGGCAGAACTTCGTCTCCGACCCCGAGGTACCGGCCATCCTCCAAGAAGCGGGGCACGCGACGAGGCCGCAGGTTGCGGAGGTTGCCGGCGCGCTCGACGGCTAGCGCGTCTGCCCGGAAAGCCGAGGTGATCCCTGCGCCCTGACGGGTGCTCGATCACTTCGCCGCGCCGGGCACGAATTCGCGCACCTCTTGAGAGCAGCGGCAGGCGACCGCGATCTTCCTCGCCCACTTGAGCCTCCGTGGACGGCCCGTCCGTGACCGTCCCGTCGGGGGCCACTACTGTCACGTCTCTATAGGAGTGCAGACCACCGCCGAACACCCATGCTCCGGCGCGCCTGGCTTCTTCTACCACTACGTCGCGGTCGCGGACTACGGCAAGCGCTCTCGGTGGTACCGCTCCTCGTCCTCCTCACGCCACTTCTCCTCGTAGCTCTCGGCCTCGGCAACCTCCTCGTCCGTCAGCCCTTCCGCCTCTCTGCCCATGGGATGCTCGCCGGCTTGCGTTCTGCGGCGGCTCGCCACGAAGGCGACGACGACCAACGGCACTGCGATCAGTGCCAGGATGAGCCACGGGAGCACGAGTCCAGCTTACGCTGCGCCGCGCCGTCGTGGTCGCCTACGATCGAGGACCGTGCGGCGCAGAAAGAAATGGAACGACCTGACGCCGCGCACGCGTCGTCTGATCGTCGTCGCCGGCATCGTCGAGGGCGTGCTCAAGATCGCCGCGCTGATCGACCTCGCGCGACGGCCGTCGAAACAGATTCGCGGCTCGAAAGCGGTGTGGGCGAGTGCTGTGACGTTGATCAACGCGCTTGGTGCCGTGCCGATCGCCTACTTCGCCTGGGGTCGGCGCAGGGCGGGACACTCGTAACGCGAGGCGCCTCACAGGAGAAGACCCGCCGAGGCGGGCCTTCTCGATCGACACGCCGTCGGCGTGTTACTTGATCGTGAGCTTGAGGTGGTTGTCGTCGGGTGCCTGCTTGACCATCGTGATCGTGTAGACGCCCTTTGTCTTCAGCGTCAGCCGTGCGCCCATGGCGTCTTTCTTGGTGCCGCCGGGGCCCTTGACGATCAGCGCTGCCTCGTCGAGGTTGACGAGCGTGACGGGGCCGGTGCGAACGACCGTCTTGACGTACTTCCGATTGCCGGCGCCGCCGCCGGTGTAGAACCAGTGGCAGCCGGGGTCTTTCATCGCGACGATGAGCGTCGCCGGTGCTGCGCCGGCGGGTCCGGCGAGCATCAGGGCGGCGATTCCAGTCAGGATGAGTGTGCGCATAGCTGTGACCTCCAAAGAGATGGCGTGTCGATTGCACTGATCAGACACGCCGAGCCCCCGGATTTCGTCCGTGACGGCGCCGATCCGTCGTCCGGGTGGACTACGGATTGGTCGACAGCGTTAACCCACGCTTCATGTGTCACGCGCTAGCGTCTGACCGATGATCGAGGCGCGAGGCCTCACCAAGGACTACGGCTCCAAGCGGGCCGTCGACGACCTCACCTTCACCGTCAAGCCCGGCGCTGTCACCGGCTTCCTCGGGCCCAACGGGTCGGGCAAGTCGACGACGATGCGGCTCGTGCTCGGGCTCGACCGCGCGACCGCCGGCGACGTGACGGTCAACGGCAAGCACTACCGCGACCACGCGGCGCCGCTGCACGAGGTCGGCGCGCTGCTCGAGGCGCGCTCCGTGCACACCGGCCGCTCCGCCTACAACCATCTCCTTGCGCTCGCGCAGACGCACGGCATCTCGCGGAAACGCGTCGACGTGCTCGTCGACCTTGTCGGCCTCCACGACGTCGCGCGCAAGCGCGCAGGACAATTCTCACTCGGGATGAGCCAGCGGCTCGGCATCGCCGCCGCGTTGCTCGGCGATCCGGCGACGCTGCTGCTCGACGAGCCCGTCAACGGTCTCGACCCGGAGGGCATTCACTGGATCCGCAACCTGCTCCGCTCGCTCGCAGCAGAGGGACGCACGGTCTTCGTTTCGTCGCACCTGATGAGCGAGATGGCGCTCACCGCCGATCACGTCATCGTCATCGGACGCGGCAGGCTGATCGCCGACACGAGCGTCGACGACTTCGTCCGCATGGCGTCGGGGGGTGCGGTCCGCGTCCGCTCACCGCAAGCAACCGCCCTCGTCGAGCTCATCGGCGGCAACGGCGTCGTCGTCGCGACGCCCGAGCCCGGGACGCTCGAGATCCGTGGCATGACGTCGGAGGACATCGGCGAGACGGCTGCGGCGAACGGCATCGTCCTGCACGAGCTGACCCGCGTGCAGGCGTCGCTCGAGGACGCCTTCATGGAGCTGACGCGGGGCGACGTCGAGTACAAGACCGGCGAGGAGATCGCAGCGTGAGCACCGCCGCTCCGGCCGTCGCAGTCTCGCCGCTCGCCGAGCACGGACGCGTGACCCAGCTGCACGTGGCGTCGTCGGAATGGACGAAGCTGCAGTCGCTCCGCTCGACGCGCCGGTCGCTGTTCGTGGCAGTCGTCCTGACCATCGGCTTCCCGTGCCTTTTCGCGTCGATCCTCTCCTCACGCTGGGGCCACCTGAGCGGAGGTGAGCGCGCCGATCACGCGCGCCATCCGCTCGAGGTGGCAATCGCCGGCGTCAACGTCTCGCAGCTCGCGATCGCCGTGCTCGGCGTGCTCGTCATCACCGGCGAGTACTCGACCGGGATGATCCGCTCGAGCTTCCTCGCGGTCCCGAGACGCCTGCCGGTGCTGTGGGCGAAGACCGCCGTCTACGCGCTTGTCGTCGCCGCGCTGATGGTGCCGTCCGTCCTCGTCGGCTACTTCGCGAGCCAGGCGATTCTCGACCGCCACCACATCCTGCAGGTTCCGTTCTCGCAGCACGGCGTCGCGCGGGCCGTGCTCGGCGCGGCGTTCTATCTCGTGCTCGTCGGCGTCTTCGCGCTCGCGATCGGCGCGATCGTGCGAAACACGGCGGGCGGGATCGCGACCTTCGCGGCCATCTTCTTCGTCATCCCGCCGCTCATGAACATCCTGCCGTCGAGTTGGAACAACGCGATCAGCCAGTATTTGCCGAGCAACGCCGGTCGCTCGGTGTTCGCGCTCACGCACGACGCACACTCCCTGCAGCCGCTTCCCGGGATCCTGCTCTTCGCGGGCTACTGCGCAGCGGCGCTCGCGATCGCCGCCGTGCTGCTCGTCCGACGCGACACGTAAGGCAGCTCGGGTCGCAGGTTCAGACCGCGGCGGGCCTCCCGCACGGCGCGCCCGGCAAGCTGGGGCTCTGCCGAGGCGTGACCGGTGAGCGGTAGAGCGTTTGGGCGCGAATCTTCGACGAATCTGAACGATTCGTTGGCCCACGCTGAACGCACGCGCCGGTAGACCTCGGTGCATGAACACGAGCTCCGAACAGACGAAGAGGCGGCTGCTGGCGGCTGTCTTCGCGCTCGTCGCTCTCCTTGCGATCGCGGGCGCGATCGCTCGCGCTCGTCCCGCGACGCCGTCGGCGCAATCGGCGCCCGCAGTCGCCGTGGTGAAGCTGCCCGGCGGAGGCCAGCGAGTCGTCCAGCTGCAGCCCGCGCATGCGACGACGCAGAGCTCGCCCGGCGGCGCGACGCAAGTCGTGCAGGCGGTCGGGCCGAACGGCTCGCCCGTCCTGATCTCTCAGCCGGCGGCCGGCGGCGACCGATGACGGTCCGGCTCGAGCGCGAGGACTTCCGCGCGATGGGCACGTCGTGCGCCGTCGCCGTCTACGCGGATGCGTCCGAACGTCCTGACGCACGTCGGGCTCTTGCGGCCGCTCGGATGGAAGTCGCGGACTGCGAGCGCGTCTTGACCCGTTTCGACGCCCGCAGCGACCTGTCGGAACTCAACCGCAATGCCGGCGCGTGGGTGCAGGTCGACGAGCGTTTGCTCGCGGCTCTTCGCGCAGCCGTGCGTGCGCGACGCATGACGTGCGGCCGTTTCGATCCGACGATCCTCGCGCCTCTGATCGCCGCGGGGTACGACCGCACCTTCGCCGAGCTCCGGCCGCGCCCGGCACGTGCTCTCCCCGGTTGGCGTGCCGGAGCGGCTGTGCACCTGGACGAGGACGCCGGCCGCGCGCGCGTCGACGCCGGTGCCGCCGTCGACCTCGGCGGCATCGGCAAGGGCTTCTCGGCCGAGCGCGCCCTCGTCGCGATGCGGATGGCATGGCCCGGACTGCGCGGTGGCCTCGTCGACCTCGGCGGCGACATGGCGTTTTTCGGCGCACCCCCGGACGGCCCGTCGTGGCGCGTCGCGGTCTCCGATCCGCGCGCCCCCGGTGAGACCCTCGCGACGCTGAGGATCCGGGACGCCGGCGTCGCCACCTCGGGCCGCGACCGGCGAACGTTCGGCATCGACGGCGAGCTTCATCATCTGATCGATCCCGCGACGGGCGCGCCGGCGGTCCAAGGTCCGCTTGCAGTCACGGTGGTCGCGGCCGATGCGACCGAGGCGGAGTCCCATTCCACCGCCCTCGGCATCAGCACGCTCGCGGAAGCGAGGGCGCACGTCGAACGCCATCCCGCGGTCTCCGCGCTCTACGTGCAGCATGACGGCGCTCCTGTCCAGCTCGGCGCGTTGCCTGTCGCTCCCCGGATTCGGCTCGAGCGCGCCGCGTGATGCTTGCCGCGCACCTTCCGCTGGCCTGGATCGTCGCTCGGGCGGCGGGACTCGTCGCCCTCGCGCTCCTGACCTTTTCCACCTGGCTCGGGCTCGCGATGAGCACGCGGATCCTCGGCGTGCGGCGGCAGAAGTCGCTGCTGGGATGGCACCGGACGCTCGTCTGGACGGGGCTGTCGATGCTGGTGCTGCACGCCGGCGCGCTGCTCTTGGATCCGACGCTCCACTTCGGCCTGCCTGCCGTCGTCGTCCCGTTCGCAGCGGCATGGCATCCAGGCGCGGTCGCCATGGGTGTCATCGCGGGCTGGCTGTCGCTGATGCTCGCGCTCTCGTTTCCCCTGCGGCGCCGGCTCGGCCAGGGTACGTGGCGGCTCCTGCACTACGCGAGCTTCGGTGCCTTCGGGCTCGCTCTGTTCCACGCGGTCTCGGCGGGAACCGACCTGGTCGGCATGCGGGGGCAGGTCGTCGCGGTCGTCGCGCTGGCGCCCGTCCTCTGGCTCGGTTTCCTCCGCATCCTCGAGCCGGGCCGCCGGTCACACGCCACCAGAACGATCGCGCCTCAAGCCTGAACGGGGGTCCAGCAGTGACCCAGACCACGGTGGGTTCCAAAGCCGCGGGATCACGATCACGATGCGCGGATGGATGACGCCCAGCGCCGACCGTCGCCGACGCGCGAGCAGCTCCGTCTCGTGCTCTTCCCGAACCTCGCACCCGAGGACGGCCGGCGGCGCATCGACACCGCGTTTGCGCGCGCCGAGGATGAGGAGCGCGCGCAGCGGGTCGAGCGCCTGGCCGCCGACCCGGACCTCGACGAGGAGCTCTTGCGCACGATCCGGCGCCTCTCGAGCGACGAGCTCGACGAGCTCATCTAGTCGACGCCGTCGACGCCGTCTAGTTCAGCGAGACCTCCTGCTCCAGCTCGATCGCCGCGATGAACAGCGTCGCGGCCCATTCGGGCTCGTGCGTCAATGCATCTTGCAGCGCAGCGAATGCGTCCTCGCGCCGGACGAAGATATCCACCGCCAGGCGCTCACCGAGCTCCGCGAGGGCGTACGCCTCCATGCGGTGACACTAGAACGATCGGGTTGCCGCTCGACCCGGCGGTTGGTCTAGTCTCACCGCCCCGGGCGGCGGGACGCGTAGCGTCTCCGCTCGGCGGCAAGCTGCAGATCGGTCCGAAGCCGTGCGCTGGCGAGCGCAAACGCCGCAACGACGACGCGTGCCACCATCGTCGCGGCGACGCCGACGAGGAGTGCCACCGCCTTCACAACATCCGCGAATGAGCGCGCGGCCCTCGGCGTCACTCGCGCCGTGGCCGCAGCGGCCGTTGTCACCACGTGGGAGCCCGATTTCGCAAGCGTGCGCGAGTGGTTGCGCGCCGACGCCGCTCTCGGCTCGGCGTGCTGTGCAGCCACGACGAGCTCGCGAGCAGCCGGGACGACGACGTCGACCGCCTCGACCGGGATGTTGCGGCGGCGTCCACGCGTCCGCACGACGAGCGCCTGCGCGGTCTGGAGGTCTGGGGCTGCAACGACCGCCTCGACGATCCCGTTCAACGGGCCGCTGACGCGAAAACCCTCGCAGTGCGCGAGCCAGTAGCGCGCGGCCGGGCTCGAAGCGTCGAAGCGTCGTGCGGTCTGCAGCTCCATCGGCATGCCACCCCCCAAGATTCGTGGCCCCCAAGGATTCTGCCAGCTACGCGCGTTCGAGCACGACGACCGGAATCTCGCGCGTCGTGCGCTGCTGATACGCGTCGTAGTCCGGCCACTGTTGCGCGGCAAGTCGCCACAGACGCTCGCGCTCCTCGCCTGCCGCCGTCCGCGCACGCGCGTCGAACACTTCGTCCTTCACCTGGACCTCGACGTTCGGATCC
The DNA here is from genome assembly GCA_963833655.1 of uncultured Actinomycetes bacterium. Classification (GTDB taxonomy): domain Bacteria; phylum Actinomycetota; class Thermoleophilia; order Gaiellales; family Gaiellaceae; genus 3-1-20CM-4-69-9. The sequence goes on from CAWHYL010000004.1 coordinate 419,537, forward strand.
TTGGCGAGGTTCCCGTACCAGCCGGGGTGCTCTGGCGCACCGCCCTTCGACGCGACGACGACGTAGTCGTCGCCGTCCTGCTCGTAGATGAGCGGTGTCGTCGTCGGATTGCCGGTCTTCCGCCCTTTCGTCGTGAGCAGCAGCGTCTTCGCGCCGCGCCGCCAGATGTGGCCGACCTCGCCGCCCGTCTCCTGGTAGCGGCGAGTGTGCGCATCGCCGAACAAGGTCTCGCCCTCGCTCACGTCGTCTCCTCTCGCTCGAGTGCGCCGAGTCGCGCGATGTTGTCCGCCTCGTCGGCGTCAGGCTCGTCGACGCCGAGCCACGCAGCGACGATCTCGCGGGCCGTCGTCGGATCGGTTCGCTTGAGCGACATGACGAGGACGTTGGCGTCGTTCCACCTGCGTGCTCCCTCCGCGATCCAGGGCTCCCACGCGAGTGCCGCCCGGACGCCCCGGATCTTGTTCGCGGCCATGGACGTGCCCGTGCCCGTCCAGCAGAAAAGCATTCCCTGGTCCGCCTCGCCGGCGGCGACCGCGCGGGCCACCCGCGCGGCGAGGTCCGGCCATTGCCCGCGCTCCAGCACCTCCACCTCGTGGCCCCGCGAGCGCAGCTCCTCGACCGCCGCGTCTGCGACCGCTCCCTCGTCGTCGGCTCCGAGGACGATCCGCATCCGCATAGCGTGGCATACTCGAAGCAGTGAACTGAACCGGGGGTGCGGCCCCCCAATACCGCACCCATGGCTCACACAGCACTCGCCAGGTCGCCGCACGTCCGCCACGACGCGACCCTTGCCGTCTGGGCGCCGGTCGCCGTCGTCGGGCTCGTCACGGTCGTCGCCGCGATCGCCACGCTCGCGGGCGAGCGGCTCGGGTGGCGCGATGCCGTCGGCATCGCCCTGCTCGTCGGGGCGGCCACGCTGGCCGAGGCTTTTCCCGTCCCGATCGAAGGCGTGGCCGTCGGCTCGACGTCATTGGCGACGGTCTTCCTCGTCGCCGCCGCGACGATCTACGGCTGGGCGGCGGCAGCCATTGCCGGCTTCATCGCGATGGGGGTGGTCGAGGCGGCGCGACGCCGCCCCTTCAGCCGCGCTGCGTTCAACTGCAGCGTCTACGCGATGGCCGGCGCAGCAGCCGGCGGTGTCGCCGACCGCTTCCAGGACGGCACGCTGCTCGGCCTGTCGCTCGGCGCGATCGCCGCCGCCTGCACGTTCTACGCCGTCAACATCGCGCTGCTTGCTGCCGTCGTCACGCGGTCCCGCGGCGTCGGCTACGGGCCGACGCTGACGAACTACGTGCACCTCACGTTCGTTCCGTTCGCCGTCATGGCGTCGCTCGCGGTCATTCTCGTCGTGCTCTGGGACCGCTCGCCCTACGTCGCCGTCGTCCTCGTCGGCCCGTTGCTCGCGACGGCGCTCTACCAGCGCTGGATTCACGCGGCGCTGAACCGCTTGCGCGAGTTCGACCGGCTGAAGGACGAGTTCATCGCCATCGTCTCGCACGAGCTGCGCACACCGCTGACGTCGGTCTACGGGGCGGCGATGACGCTCGAGACGCACGACCTCGACGACGAGCGCAAGCGAGCGCTGCTCGAGATCATCTCGACCGAGGCCGCGCGCCTGTCGCGGCTGCTCGACGACATCCTCTGGGTGAGCCGTCTCGACTCCGGCCGCGCGCAGCCGCACATCGCGCCCGTGTCGCCGCTGCCGCTGACCGAGGAGGTCCTCGACGCGACACGGACGCATCTGCCCGACGGGCTCTCCCTCGAGCTGCTGCACGACGCGCCGCTCCCCGCCGTCGCCGCCGACTCCGACAAGCTGCGACAGGTCCTCGTCAACCTCGTCGAGAACGCCGTCAAGTACTCGTGCGCGGGCCGGATCCAGCTCCGTCTCGCCAGCCACTACGGCAACGTCCGCTTCAGCGTGCGGGACGAAGGCCCGGGCATCCCCCTGAATCAGCAGGAGCGCATCTTCGAGAAGTTCTACCGCCTCGATCCGCACATGACGAAAGGCGTGGGCGGGACCGGGCTCGGCCTCTATATCTGCCGGGAGCTGATCGAAGGGATGGACGGCGACATCTGGGTCGAGTCGAGCCCCGGGCAAGGATCGACCTTCAGCTTCGAGCTGCCGGTCGCGCAGCCGTCGTGATCCCCCGCTGAGGGGTGCGCCGCCGGCGTTGCGATGCCGATCAAAAGGCGTCCCCCCGCAGGCCCTCGTCCTCAAGGAGAAACGACATGCGGCTTCCCTCGTGGCTGGTTCCGGTTGCCATGCTCATGGCGGCGATCGGCGCCGGCTGGAAGTGGGAGAACTTCCCACACTGAACGATCGAGACGAACGCCCACTCGCCGTGGGCGTTCACCCTTTCGAGCGATGCTCAGCGGCACGGCCGGGCGCGACACTCGAACGATGAAGCACCCGTATGCCGAGACCGTTCGCGCCGGCTGGACGTGGGACGAGTCGTAGCCGCGTTTTAGCGGCCGCGGGCCGGAAACCGTCTCCGGACGGGCACGTTCAATCACTTCACCGGCGACGAGCCGCCGCAGTTCGCGCACCCGTCGGAGCTCGAGCTGGCGAAGCTCCTGGACGCGAGCGGCATCCCCTGGGCGTACGAGCTGCACACGTTCGTGCTCGAGAACGACGACGACGGAAACGTCGTCGAGGCGTTTACGCCGGACTTCTTCCTGCCCGACGCCGGCGTCTACGTCGAGTGCACGACGGCGAAGCGGTCGTTGACGTCCCGCAAGCGGCGAAAGGTGCGGAAGGCGCGCGAGCTGCACGGTCTGACGTCACGCTCCACGAACGGCAGGACTTCGAGCGGCTCCTGCGGCGGTACGGACGTTAGTGTTGCCCGGTGCGGGTCTACTTTGCGGGGCCGCTCTTCACCCCGTACGAGCGGTCGTTCATCGACGAGTGCGCTGCCCGGCTGCGCGCTGAAGACATCGAGGTCTTCGTCCCGCACGAGAATGCGCTTGCGCTCCCGGACACGAAGCCGGCGACGATCTTCGCGAAGGATTGGGACGGGCTCTCGAACGCCGACGCCGTCGTGGCGCTGCTCGACGGGCCGATGGTCGACGACGGGACGGCCTGCGAGATCGGGATCTTCTATGCGCTCATGCAGGACGACCCTTCGAAGAAGGGGATCGTCGGCTTGCTCACCGACCTGAGGAGCGCGCTCGGCCACGAAGGACACGGTCTGAACCTCTTCGTCCACGGCTGCATCGAGGCAGGCGGGCGGGTCTGCACCACGTTCGACGAGGTCGTCGCGACGCTCGGCGAGTGGCGGGGGTAGCAGCCGCGTAGTCTTCGCTCGCGTTGCGGATGGAACGAGGGCTGAAGGCGACCGGCCTCGCGGTGGGCCTGCTCGGCCTGCTGCTCCTCGTTGCGATGGGCGCGCGCGAAGGACATCCCGGGACGAGCGGACACGTCGCGACCCGGCCGGTTCCGAACACCGTCCAGGACAGCTTCATCACCCTGCTGGCGGTCGTGTACGTCCTCTTCATCGTCGCGATCCTCGTCGGCGTCTTCCGCTACAGAGACCGTTGGCACGACCCGCAGTCGAGCTGGCTGAAGAACTTCGTGATCGTCCTCGTCCTCATGGGGATCGCGACCGGGATCGGCTACTTCGCGATCACGCACAGCCACCTCCGGCAGCAGGCGGCGAAAGTGCGGCGTGCGCAGGCGGGCTCGGGGAACACGCAGAACAAGATTCACCACCTGCCCGCGACACCGGCGCGCCAGGCGCACGTCGAGTGGCCACTCGTTGCCGGCATCGGCGGCCTCGTCCTGCTCGCGGGCGTGTGGCTGTACGTGCGCAGCCGCCGGCGGCTTGTGCCGCTCCTGGAGGAGCACGGTCTCGAGGCGGATCTCGTCAGCGCGATCGAGACGACGATCGACGATGTCCGCCGGGAGCCGAACCCGCGACGCGCCGTCATCGCCGCATATGCGCTGATGGAGCGGACGCTCGCGAAGCACGGCCTCGCACGGCGCCGCTCGGAGGCGCCCCAGGAGTACCTGGCGAACATCCTGCGCGGCCTGCGCGTGCGTGAGAGCGCGGTGCGGTCGTTGACGCAGCTCTTCGAGTACGCGAAGTTCAGCCGGCACGAGATCAGCCCCGCGATGAAGGAGGAAGCGATCGAGGCGCTGCTCGCGATCCGCGACGATCTGCAGCGCGACGAGGCGCGCGCAGCTTGACTCGCATCACCGCACGGGCCGTGAAGTGGGGGCTGGTCGTCACAGGGGCGGCCGGCATCGCCGCCCTGGCGAGCTCGGGTGTGAACGCGATCGTCCTCGACGTGTACCTGCTCTGCATCGGCGCCGTCGTGCTGCTGGCGCTCGTGCGAATGACTCGCACGTCTGCCGTCGGGCCGCGAACGTCGGCGTTCGACACGGCGTTGGCCGCGATGCGTCGACCGCCGCCGGAGACCGGGGAGCTGACGCTCGTCCGTGAGCTCGAGCTCTCGACGTACAACGCGTTCCACTTCCACGCCAGGCTGCGGTTGCTGCTGCGTGAAATCGCGGCGCACCGGCTGCGGGCGCGCTACGGAGTCGAGCTGGACGCCGAGCCGGCGCGGGCGCGCGAGCTCGTGGCCCGGGAGGCGTGGGACGTCGTCCGGCCCGACCGTCCGTCGCCCGCCGACCGCATGGCGGCAGGCCCGACGCTCGCGGAGCTCGAGGTCGTCGTCGGCGAGCTGGAGGCACTGTGATCACGATCGAACAGGCGGGATCGCAGGCCGAGCGGGTGCTTGCCGAGGTCGAGCGAGCCGTCGTCGGCAAGCGCGAGGCGCTCGAGCTCGTCCTGCTCGGGTTCATCGCGGACGGCCACGTCCTGATCGAGGACTATCCGGGCCTCGCGAAGACACTGATCGCGCGCTCGTTCGCTCAGGCGTTCGACATGACGTTCGCGCGGATTCAGTTCACGCCGGACCTGATGCCCTCGGACGTGACGGGCTCGTCGATCTTCAACCAGCGCACGGGCGACTTCGAGTTCCGGCCCGGCCCGATCTTCACGAACCTGCTGCTCGGCGACGAGATCAACCGCGCGCCGCCGAAGACGCAAGCGGCGCTGCTCGAGGCGATGCAGGAGCGCCAGGTGACGATCGAGGGGCGGACGAACGCGCTCGAGCGCCCGTTCCTCGTCATCGCGACGCAGAACCCGATCGAGTACGAGGGCACCTATCCGCTTCCCGAGGCGCAGCTCGACCGGTTCCTGCTGCGACTGCGCGTCGGCTACCCCTCGCGTGAGGCCGAGTGGGCGGTGCTCGAGCAGCGGCTCGAACGCGCCGTGGACGACATCCGGCTCGCGCCGGTCACCGATCGCAACGGCTTGTTGGAGATGCAGGGGGCGCTCGAGCAGGTGCACGTGTCGCAGCCGCTCGGGTACTACATCGTCGACCTCGTGGCGGCGACGCGCACCAGCCAGCGCGCGCAGGTCGGGTCGAGCCCGCGCGGCGCGCTCGCCCTGCTGAAGCTCTCGCGGGCAAAGGCGATGCTCGACGGTCGGGACTTCGTGACGCCGGAGGACGTGAAGGCGGTGGCCGTGCCGGCGCTCTCCCACCGCCTGATGCTGCGGCCCGAGCTCTGGGTGCAGCGCGTGCAGCCCGAAGACGTCGTGCGGGAGGTGCTCGAGACGGTGCCGACGCCGGCAGCGGAGGACCTGACCGCGACGTGACGGCGAAGCTCCCGGCGTACGCGGGGCTTGCGGCGCTGGGATTGCTCGCGGCGCTCGCAGCGCGCCGGCCGGAGCTGGCCGTCGTCGCTGCGCCGTTCGCGCTGTACGCGGGCATAGGGCTGCTGCTCGCGCGACGGCCGCAGATCGACGCAGAGGCCGAGCTCACGGGCGAGCGGGTCCTCGAGGGCGACGAGGTCGAGCTTCGCCTGACGCTCGCCGCCGAGGTCGGCGCGGAGCGCGTCGAGCTGCTGCTCCAGCTGCCGCGCGAGCTCGTCGTGACGGACGGCGTCAACCCGGTGCAGCTGCGTCTCGCGGACGGCGAGCGGCGCGAGCTGGCGTTCCGGCTGCGCTGCGCGCGCTGGGGCGCGTTTCGCGTCGGCCGCATCTTTCTCCGCACGCACGACACGTTCGGCCTCTTCGTCCAGGAGGTCACCCTCGACCGCCGCCGGCCGCTGAAGGTCTATCCGTCGGAGGAATACGTCCGGGACCTGCTGAAGCCGCTCGAGACGCAGGTGTTCGCCGGGAACCACGTCGCGCGGCAGAAGGGCGAGGGGATCGAGTTCGCCGACCTGCGCCCGTTCGTCCCCGGCGATCGCATCCGGCATGTCAACTGGCGTGCCAGCGCGCGGCGCGGCGAGCTTTGGATCAACGAGCACCACGCCGAGCGAAACGCCGACGTCGTGCTCCTGCTCGACTCGTTCGCCGAAGCGCGCAAGGGAGACCGCAGCACGCTCGACCCGGCGCTCCGTGCGGCGGGGACGCTTGCCGCGCGCTACCTGCGGCAGAAGGACCGCGTCGGCTTCGTGACGTTCGGCGGCATCCTCAACTGGTTGCTGCCGACGACGGGCGCGGTGCAGCTGTACCGGATCGTCGACGCGATGCTCGACACGCAGATCGTCCTCAGCTACGCGTGGCGCGGCATCGGCACCGTGCCGCGCCGGACGCTGCCGCCGCAGGCGCTCGTGATCGCGCTCACGCCGCTGCTCGACGACCGCGCCGAGGCCGCGCTGCTCGACCTGCGCGGTCGCGGCTTCGACCTCGTCGTGGTCGAGATCTCGCCGCTCGCGCTGCTGCCCGAGCCCCGCGGCGAGGCCGGACGGCTGGCCGACCGGCTGTGGCGGCTGCGCCGCCAGGCAGTCCGCGGGCGGTTCGAGCGTGCCGGCATCCCGGTCGCGCTCTGGGGCGACGAGACGTCCCTTGCCGCTGCGCTCGAGGAGGTGACCACATACCGGCGTCGCGCCAGAGCGGTGAGCGCCTGACGACGGCGCTCCTCTCGCTCGCTTTGGCGGCCGGCATCGTCGTGTACGCCGATGTCGCGAGCGACCGGCTGCCCGAGGTCGCGGGCGGCGTCGGCGTCGCCGGCTGCGTGCTGATGGCGTTCGCGCTGTTCACGCGGTGGCGGACGACCTTCCCGCTCGGCCTCGCCCTCGTGGGAGGGTCGTACGGCGTCTACGTCGCGCTGCGGAGCGGCGCCGTCGACGCGCGCGCGCCGGCCGTCGCCGCCGCACTGTTCGCCGCTGCGGAGCTCGGCTTCTGGTCGCTCGAGCGGACGCCGTCGCGCAGCGAGACGGCGGTGCTCGCGCGGCGGGTAGCCACCCTTGCCGGGACCGTGCTCCTCACGGGGCTCGTCGGCAGCCTGCTGCTCGTGCTGGCGACGGGCGCCAGCGGCGGCGTCGGACTCGAGGCCGCCGGCGTGGCAGCAGCTGTGCTCGCCCTCGCGCTGATCGCGCGGCTGGCGTCGCGTGCGTCAGTCTGACGTGACGTTGTCGGCGTCGCCGCTCGACGTCTTCGCCCACGGCTCGCCGTTGCTCGCCGTCTCGTCCTCCTGTTGCTCGAGCTCGTCGCCCGGCTCTTCCGGCTCGTCGTCGAATCGCTTCTCGCTCATGTCCTCACTCTTCACCGAGTGCGTCGACAAGCAAACCGCAGGCGTACGCGCGCCAGGCGAGCTCGGCGTCATCCAGGGAGGCGAGCTGCTCCGACGCGCCGAGCAGCGCCTCGCGGCGCTCGGGCGTGTCGAGGTCGCGCGCGAGCTCCAGGACGGCCGGGTCGTCGAGCGCCGGCTCGCGGTGGAGCCCGCCGCCGGCTGCGAAGACCAACAGTGCGCGGCGGAGGGCCGCGTTGCGTTCCTCCTCGGTGAGCGGAACGTGCTGTCCTGCGACGAACGCGGCGACGACGAGGTCGACGTCAGTCAGCGTATTCGTCGGCGACCGCGAGCGCTTCGTCGAGGACGGACATGCCTTCGTCGAGCTCCTCGCGCGTGATCGTCAGCGGCGGGCAGACCATGACGACGTTCCAGTGCGTCATCAGGTAGAGGCCGCGGTCGAGCGCCGCCTTGTAGACGCGAGCCACCGGCGCGAACGCCTCGCCCGTCGCGTTGAACGGAACGAGCGGCTCGCGGGTCTCCCGGTTCTTCACGAGCTCGATGCCCCAGAAGCAGCCGAGCCCGCGCACCTCGCCGATCGACGGATGCCTGTCCTGGAGCGCATGGAGGTGCTCGGCGAACACGGGCCCCAGCTCCGCGGCATGCTCGACGATGCCCTCCTCCTTGAACGCCTCGATCGACGCGACGCCGGACGCGCAGGCGAGCGGATGCCCCGAGTACGTGAGCCCGCCCGCGAAGTACTTGTCGCGCACCCAGTCCGCGATCGGCTTGCGCACGACCATCGCGCCGAGCGGGATGTAGCCCGAGTTGATCCCCTTCGCGACGCTGAGGATGTCGGGCACGACGTCCCAGTTCTCGACGCCGAACCACTTGCCGGTGCGCCCGAAGCCGGCCATCACCTCGTCGGCGATCAGCAGGATGCCGTGCCTGTCGCAGACCTCCCGGATCGACTGCAGATAGCCGTCCGGCGGGACGATGATCCCGTTCGTCCCGGTGACGGTCTCGAGGATGACGGCCGCCACGGTGTGCGGGCCCTCGTACTGGAGGATCTCCTCGAGGTGCGGCGCGCCGCTGCAGACCGGGCACGGGTCCGGGTGTCCGGCGGGGCAGCGGTACGTGTACGGGTCGAGCATCCGGACGACGCCGGGGATGCCCGGCTCCGCCGGCCAGCGGCGCGGGTCGCCCGTGAGCGTGATCGCGCCGCCGGTCGCTCCGTGGTAGGAGCGGTAGCGCGCGACGATCTTGTGCCGGCCCGTGTACCAGCGCGCGAGCTTGATCGCGTTCTCGTTCGCCTCGGCGCCGCCGTTCGTGAAGAACGACAGCTCCAGGTCGCCCGGGGTGACCTCCGCCAGGAGCCGGGCGAGCGTCGACCGCGGCTCGGTCGCCATCGGCGGGCCGATCGTGCAGAGCTTCTCGGCCTGCTCCTTGATCGCCGCGACGACCCTCGGGTGCTGGTGGCCGATCGAGACGTTGACGAGCTGCGACGCGAAGTCGAGATAGCGGTTCCCGTCGAAGTCCCAGAAGTGGCGCCCCTCGCCGCCGGCGACGGGGATCGGCTCGAGCGCGCTCTGCACCGACCACGAGTGCAGGACGTAGCGCTTTGCGTCCTCGACGACCTGCCGGCCGAGCTCGGTGTTGGCCTCGACGATGGCCACGGCGAGAGCTTACGGGAACTTCGAGGGAATGTGAGCCGGCGGCTTGCCGACGACGAGCGCGATCTCGCGCTTGTCCTTGAGCTCGATCGCATGCGGGTCGCCGTTGAAGCGCTTGCCGTCGACGTAGACCTTCGCCTTCGTCGGCAGGTTGACGCCCCACTCGGTAAAGAACTGCCCGAGCCGGTTGAACTGGTTCTTCTTCGCTTCGGTGTGGAGGACGCCGTCGTCGAAGTGCGTGTGCAGCGGCGAGATGCACGCTTTGTCGCACGGCGGCGCGATGCCGCCGTAGCCCGTCGTCCCGTCCTGCGGGTTCTCGAACTTCCGCACGGCCTTGTTGCGGACGTCGATGCCGATGCCGGCGGGGACGACGACGCGCTTCCCGTTGACGAAGACGTCCAGGTGCGAATGCACGTGCAGGAACACGAACTCGCGCGTCTCCGGCGTGAGGCCGGCCTTGCGCGTGAGCTGCATCGGGTTCGGCGGTGCCGGCCAGACCGGAGCCGCCGCGACGGCGGCCAGCAGTGCGAGTCCGCGGATCATCGAGCGAAGCCTAGGCGCGATACCCTGGGCGCGTCACGCGAGGAGGAGACATGACCGAGCTAGCGAGCCCACCCGTCGGGCAGAAGCAGGACGTCAAGCGCATCAGCCACTGGATCGGCGGCAGCATCGTCGGGGGCGAGTCCGGGCGCAGCGGGCCGGTCTACAACCCGGCGAGAGGAACCCAGAGCGGGGCCGTGGACTTCGCGAGCGTGGAGGAGATCGACCGTGCCGTTCAGACCGCGAAAGCGGCCTTTCCCGCCTGGCGCGCCGTCTCGCTCTCGAAGCGGACGGCGATCCTCTTCCGCGTCCGCGACCTCGTCGACCAGCGGCGCGAGGAGATCGCGCGCATCCTGACGGCGGAGCACGGCAAGGTCCTGTCCGACGCGATGGGGGAGGTTGCGCGCGGGCTCGAGGTGATCGAGTACTGCTGCGGGATCCCCGAGCTGCTGAAGGGCGGCTTTTCCGAGCAGGCGTCGACCGGGATCGACGTCTACTCGATCCGGCAGCCGCTCGGCGTCGTCGCCGGCATCACGCCGTTCAACTTCCCGGCGATGGTGCCCATGTGGATGTGGGCGCCGGCGCTCGCGTGCGGCAACACGTTCGTGCTGAAACCGTCTGAGAAGGATCCGTCGGCCTCGGTCTACATGGCGCAGCTCCTCCAGGAGGCGGGCGTGCCGGACGGCGTCTTCAACGTCGTCCACGGCGACAAGGTCGCCGTCGACGCGGTGCTCGAGCACCGCGACATCGCAGCCGTCTCGTTCGTCGGGTCGACGCCGATCGCGAAGTACGTCTACGAGAAAGGGACTGCGGCCGGGAAGCGCATCCAGGCGCTCGGCGGCGCGAAGAACCACATGGTCGTCCTGCCCGATGCCGACATGGACATGGCGGCCGACGCCGCTGTCAGCGCGGCGTACGGCTCCGCCGGCGAGCGCTGCATGGCGATCTCGCAGGTCGTCGCCGTCGGCGACGCCGGCGACCGCCTCGTGGCGGCGATCAAGGAGCGGCTGCCGAAGATCAAGGTCGGCGACGGGCTCGAGCCGGATGTCGAGATGGGGCCGCTGGTGACGCGCGAGCATCGCGACAAGGTGGCCGGCTACATCGACGGTGCGCGCGAGCAGGGCGCGGACGTCGTCGCCGACGGGCGCGAGTCGGCGCCGGACGGCGGCGGCTTCTTCCTCGGGGTCTCGCTGCTCGACAACGTCACCCCGGAGATGGACGCGTACAAGGACGAGATCTTCGGGCCGGTGCTCGGCGTCACGCGCGTCGCGACGTACAACGACGCGCTGAAGCTCGTCAACGACAACCCGTACGGGAACGGAACGGCGATCTTCACGCGCGACGGCGGCGTGGCCCGGCAGTTCCAGTTCGAGGTGCAGGCCGGAATGGTCGGGATCAACGTGCCGATCCCCGTGCCGGTGGCGTACTACTCCTTCGGTGGCTGGAAGAACTCGCTCTTCGGCGACACGCACATCTACGGGCCCGAGGGGATCAACTTCTACACTCGCGGCAAGGTCGTCACGTCGCGTTGGCCCGATCCCGCGACGTCCCGCGTCGACCTGGGCTTCCCACAGACGCGTTAGCCGGGGGCGGCGGCACGCGTGTTCGCGACCGTGAACGAGAAGGTCGTCGACGTCTCGTTGCCGCGAATGTCCGACACCGAGACGGAGATCGTGTGCGGTGCGTCGGCGAGGCTCGTGGTGTCGAGGTCGCGGGCGAGCCAGAAGAAGTACTTCCCGCGCACGTTCGGCAGGTTCTGCCGGGTGCCGATGGCGCTTCACGGGCGTCGTCGAGCCGAGCGCTCGGAAGAGCTGCAAGTCGACGGAGCGTGGTCGCACGTGGCCGCGACGAACGACGGGGCCGCGAACAGGCTCTCGTCAACGGCAACGAGGTTGCGAGCGTTCCAGAGAGCGGAACGATGAAATCCTCGGCACAGGCGCTGGATCTCGGCGGCGACGCGGCCTTGGGTCAGTACTTCGAGGGCACTCTTGACGAAGTGCGCGTCTACGATGTGGCGCGCGGCGCCGACGATATCCGGGCTGACATGGCGACGCCGGTGGTGCCGGGCACGCCCGGAGACGTTTCTCCGCCGTCGGCGCCGGGACCGCTCACGGCGACAGCGGCCGGCTCGGGCGAGATCGACCTCAGCTGGGGAGAGGCGCGCGACGACGTCGGTGTGTCCGGGTACGAGGTGTTCCGGTGTCAGGGCGACGGCTGAAGCGACTCGCGCCCGTCGCGCAGATGGACGGCACGACGACGCAGGCCCGCGAACACCGGCCTCCCCGGCGACCCGTACAGCGACCGCGTCCGCGCCGTCGAGGCGGCCTGCAACCGCGGAGAGTTGACGCAGCGCGTCGGCGACGAAGGCTGCACCCCGCGGGTGACGCAGCGCCGAGAACGCAGGAACGCGTCGTCGACGCAACCGGCTGGAACGGAATCGCGGGCAGGGGCGCAGCACGACAACTTCGATGTGACGGGATATGAGGTGTTCCGGTGTCACGGCGACGGCTGCGGCGACTTCGCGCGCGTCGCGCAGGTGGACGGCACGACGACGCAGTACAACGACACTGGCCTCTCCGCGGGGACGACGTACAGCTACCGCGTTCGCGCCGTGGATGCGGTCGGCGATCTCGGCGAATTCTCGAACACCGTCCTGGCGTCGACGTAGGCCGCCGGCTGACACGACCCGCTCGGCGCGGGGGGGGTGTCGGCGACGGCGGTGGGTTCCGGCGAGGTGGATCTGAGCTGGGGAGCGGCGACGGACGAGAGCAGTGTCATCTATGAGGTGCAGCGCTGCCAGGGGAGCGGCTGCACCGATTTCACATCTGTGGCGACGGTTGCGGCGACCGTGTTCAGCGATGCATCGGTGTCGGCGACAACGACTTACGTGTACCGGGTGCGCGCGGTGGACTCGGTGGGGAACAGCGGTGAGTTCTCGAATTCGGCTGAGGTGACGACTCCTGCGGCGGCGGCCGAACCGCCGCTCCGACAGGTGGACGTGACCGGCGCCGGCCCGGACGTAGCCGAGTGAGCTGGGTGCCGCGCGACGAACTGATGGCTCACGACGCTCGGGTCGATGTGCCAGTAGCCGAAGACGAGCGGCGGCGGCGGCGACCAGACCTATCGCGACGTTCCGTATCGGCCGCGACACGTACGTCTACCGCGTCCGCGCCGTCGACGCCGCGGGCAACAGCGGGCCGTTCTCGAACACCGCCGCTGCGACTACCGAGGCTGCGCCGTCCGGTGGCCCTGGGCCGCTGTCGGTCGACCCGTCTGGCCGCTACCTCGTCGACCAGAACGGCAAGCCGTTCCTGATGATGGGCGATTCGCCGCAGGCGCTCATCGGTGATCTGACGGAATCGGATGCGGAACGGTACTTCGCCGATCGTCGCGCAAGAGGTTTCAACACGGTCTGGATCAACCTGCTGTGCAACAGCTACACGGGCGGAGAGACGACGGGCGACGGGGAAACGGGCGCTTGACGACGGAGACCGACACCGACGAGGCGTACTTCGCCAGTTGACCGCATCCTGGGCTGGCCGGCCAGTACGGCCGTCGCCGGGCTCGATTGCGTAGACGGGCGTGCCGTCGGCGACCTGGATGTCGACGCCGTCGAGGAACTGCTGCGCATACGGGCAGTATCTCGGCCGTCGTTACCGGGATTTCCCGAACATCATCTGGATGCACGGGAACGACTTTCAGAACTGGGGACCGTCTACGGACCCCTACGTCCTCGCGGTCGCGGAGGGCATCCGCGACGTCGACCCGACTCATCTGCAAACGGTTGAGCTCAACTGCTGCAGCAGCGGGTCGCTCGACGATCCGGCCTGGGCGCCGGTCATCCAGATCAACGCCTCGTACACGTGGTCCCCGACGTACGATCGGGTGCTGAAGGACTACAACGGCAACAATTTCCTGCACGTGTTCATGGTCGAGGCGAACTACGAGTTCGAGCAGAACGCGTCGCCACCCGGTGGAACGCCGCAGCAGCTTCGCCGTCAGGAGTACTGGACCATGCTGTCCGACGCCACCGGTCAGCTGTACGGGAACCACTACACGTGGCAGTTCCTCTGCTCGAACCGCGACGCCGCTGGAAACTGCGACGCCGGCTGGCCTGGCTATCTCGACACGCCGGGACAGACACAGTTCGGCTACGTCAAGCAGCTCTTCGAGTCGCGACGGTGGTACGACCTCGTCCCGGATCAGGGCCACGCGGTCGTCAAAGACGGCCGCGGGTCGTACGGGACGAACGACTACGTCACTGCGGCCAGCACCCCGGACGGCACACTGGCCATCGCGTATATGCCTTCGGCCCGGACGATCACCGTCGACCTGAGTACGTTCAGCGGGCCGGTCAGCGCCCGGTGGTACGACCCCGCGGCCGGAACGTTCACGACGGCGGTGCCGTACCTCAACACGGGTAGCCAGCAGTTCACGACGCACGGCGCCAACTCCGGGGGCGACGACGACTGGCTGCTCGTGCTCGAAGCCGCGTAGCCCGACGGCCGCGGCGAGGCCCGGGATCGAACGTCACGCTAAGATGATCCCCGGCCCGGCGGTCGACCTAGCGCGTTTCATAGGTGACGCGCTCGCCCTGCAGCGTTGTCTCCGGCGGCGTCGTCTCCGCGATCACCTTGCCGCGGCGGATGACCCAGCGGCGCACCGGCTTCAGTCGCATCACCTCGAGCGCCGACGGCGCATCGAAGACGATCAGGTCCGCCGGCTTGCCCTCCTCGATCCCGTAGTCGTCCTCGACGCCGAGCGTGCGGGCGCCGCGCCACGTCGCGCAGTCCAGCATCTGCGGGATCTCGTCCAAGCCGGACATGTACGTAAAGTGCAGTGCCAGCGACGCCGCGTCGACGAGGTCCGCCTTCCCGAGCAGGTACCAGGGGTCGACGATCACGTCGTTTCCGAGCGACACGTTGACACCCTCGGCGAGCAGCTCCTTCAGCTGCGCGAAGCCGCGGCGCTTCGGATACGGGTCGAGGCGTCCCTGGATGAGCGAGTTCGCGTAGGGGTTGACGACGACGTTGATCCCGGCGCGCCGCAGGAAGCCGCGCAGCTTCGAGGAGTAGTACGGCTCGTAAGAGCCCATCGCCGTGCAGTGGCTCGCCGTGACACGCCCGCCGAGGCCGTGCTGGACGCTGTTGTCGGCCATCACCTCGAGGAAGCGCGAATTGGGGTCGTCGGTCTCGTCGCAGTGGACGTCGATCCGGCGGCCGTACGCTTTCGCGAGCTCGAACACGCGGTGCACCTCGCGGTGGCCGAGCTCCGTCGTCGGCTCATAGTGCGGGATCCCACCGACGCAGTCGGCGCCGAGCCGGAGCGCGTCCTCGAACAGCTCCTCGTTCCGCGGGTCGGAGTAGATCCCGTCCTGCGGGAAGGCCGTCACCTGGATCGTCGCGACGTCGGCGAGCTCGTCGCGAACGCGCAGGAGCCCTCGCAGCGGCGCCTCGTTCTTGGCCGACACGTCCGCGTGTGCGCGGATGTAGAGCGTCCCCTGCGCGGCCGACCACCGGACGATCTCCGACGCCCGGGCGAAGACGTCGTCGGCGGTGAGGCTCTCCTTCAGCTCGCCCCAGAGGTGGATCCCCTCGATCAGCGTCCCCGACTGGTTGTAGCGCGGCCGCCCGGCGGTCAGCGACGCGTCGAGGTGCAGGTGGCAGTCCACGAGCGGCGGCGTTGCGAGCCGCCCGTCCGCGTCGACGACCTGTGGGGCGTCCGCGTCGAGGTCGGGCCCGATCCGGGCGAAGCGCCCGCCCTCGATCCCGACGTCGACGATCCGGTCGCCGACACGTACGTTCCGAACGAGGAGGTCCATCGCGTTACCGTAAACAGGTGCCGGAGCCTCCGTACAGGCCGCTCGACGCCCAGGTGATCCCGCGCTTCGCCGGGATCAGGACGTTCATGCGCGCGCCGCACGTGACCGAGCTCCGCGGCGTCGACGTCGCGGTGTTCGGGATCCCGTTCGACACGGCGACGACGTATCGCACAGGACCGCGCTTCGGCCCGGAGGCGATCCGCTCGGCCTCGGCGCTGCTCCGCCCGTACCACCCCGTCCACGACGTGAACGTCGTCGAGCGCCTGTCGATCGTCGACTACGGCGACCTCCCGGTCTCGCCGGGCGACACGCAGCGGACGTACCGGCAGATCGAGGAGGCCCTCGCGCCGATCGTCGACGCCGGCATCTTTCCGGCCGCCCTGGGCGGCGACCACTCGATCACGCTCGCGGAGCTGCGGGCGCTCGCGACCAAGCACGGCCCGCTCGCGCTCGTGCAGCTCGACGCGCATGCGGACACGTGGGACGAGTACTTCGGTCAGCGCTACTTCCACGGCACGACGTTCAAGCGCGCTGCCGAGGAAGGGCTGCTGGAGCCGAAGGCCTCGGTGCAGGCCGGCATGCGCGGGTCCGTCTACGCGGCGGGCGATCTCGAGGGCGCCCGCGAGCTCGGGTTCACGGTGATCACGGCCGAGGAGCTGCGGACGCTGACGCCGGAGCAGTACGGCGAGCGCGTACGCGAGCGCGTGGGGGAGAGGCCGGTCTTCGTCTCGTTCGACGTCGACTTCCTCGACCCGGCCTTCGCGCCCGGCACCGGCACGCCGGAGATCGCCGGTTTCTCGACCGCGGAGGCCGTTGCGTTCGTCCGCGCGCTGCGCGGCATCAACCTCGTCGCCTGCGACGTCGTCGAGGTCTCGCCGTCGTACGACGGGCCAGGCCAGCAGACTGCCCTGGCCGCCGCAAACATGTTGTGGGAGCTGTTGGCGCTCCGCGCGCTCGGCTAGACCGACGCCGTTAAGGTCGGCTCGTGATCCAGGCCGTCCTCTCCTTCGACGTCGATGCCGAGACGCCGATCCTCGTCGAAGGACGGCGCCACGCCGACAACGCCGGCGTCATGTCACACCAGGCCTACGGGCCGCTCGTCGGCGTCCCGCGCCTCCTCGACCTGCTCCGCGAATACCGGCTGCCGGCGACGTTCTTCGTGCCCGGGCTGACGGCCGAGCGGTACCCGGATGCAGTGGAGCAGATCCTGGCCGCCGGGCACGAGATCGGCCACCACTCGTACGCGCACTTCAGCCCGATCGACCAGGACGAGGCCGCCGAGCGGTCGGACTTCGAGCGTGCCCTCGAGGCGCTCGCGCGCTTCGACGTCGAGCCGAAAGGCTTCCGCTGCCCCAGCTGGGAGCCGCAATGGCGGACGCCCGCGCTCGTCGCCGAGTTCGGCCTCGAGTACGACTCGAGCCTGATGGATGCGGACTCGCCGTACCTGCTGGAGACGAGCGCCGGCGACATCGTCGAGCTGCCGGTGCACTGGGCCCTCGACGACTGGGAGCAGTACGCGTACCTGCCGCGGCCGCCGTTCAGGAGCCCGATCGAGTCACCGCGGAAGGTGCTCGACCTCTGGATCTCCGAGCTCGACGCGATGCGCCGTCACGGCTGCCTCTTCGTTCTCACCTGCCATCCGTTCCTGTCGGGACGGCCGCACCGCGTGGAGGTCCTGCGAGCGCTGATCGAGCACGCGCTCGAGGCGAAGGACGTCGAGTTCGTCGAGGCGCGCGAGGCGGCGCGTCGCGCCCGCGACGACGACGGGCTCCCGCGTCGCCGCCTGGAGCCCGTCGTCGTCGACGAGAACGTGTATCCGGAGTACTAGATCGCCGGCACGGCGCGGGGTTCGCCCGAAGGAGCTTCGCCGGCCTCGCTCGCAATATCGACGACTGCGCCCGCCGGGACGCTCGTCTCGAGCGCGGGCTTGCTGAACGCGAGGATGCGCTTGATGTTCGGGGAGTGCTGCAGCGCCCAGACGATCCCGAGATACAGACCGCCGGCGAGCAGCCAGCACTCCACGGGGACCGGCCCCCAGTTGCGGGCGGTGTCGTAGCCGAGGTTGCCCGGCAGGATGGCGCTCGCAATCGCGCCGTACGCGACGGCGACGAGCAGCGAGACGACGGCCGGTGCGTTGAAGCGCCCTGCCTCCTGCCACGAGGGGACGTGCAGCAACGGCCGCGAGATGCTCAGCCGCTCCGGCAGCACGAAGTGGTCGACAACCATGATCATCGTCGCGCACGGCACGGTGATCGCGAGGAACGTCGCCACGTCGAACCAGCCGTTCACGGCCTTGTAATTGACGATCCACGCCGCCAGCCCGCCGCCGGCGGCGACGGCGAGGCACGTGTAGAGCCGGCGCCAGCTCCGCCAACCGCCGAGCAGGTTCTGGCCGGCGTTGACCGACTCGTAGTAGTTGCCGTCGTTGATGGCGAACTGGCTGACCGTGGCGATGATCCACGCGAGCCAGAACGCTCCGAACAGCGAGTAGTGGACGCTGAAGTTGAACGGATCGGCGCTGCCGGCGAGCGTGAGCATCATCCAGCCGGCCATCGTGAAGAGCACGAACCACACGGCCGCGAAGAGGTACGTCGGCAGCGGCCAGGTGAAGCGCGGTTTGCCGTACCGCCAGAAGTCCGGCTCGTTTCCCCACATCGAGAAGCCGATCGCCGCTCCGATCGCGACCCAGAACGGCATGTTGCCGTGCGGGGTGCCGCCGAGGCTCCCGCTGTCCGTGATGAAGCCCTTCGCCACGAGGTAGATGCACCACACGATCAGGATCGGCGTCACGAGATACCGCGCGAACACGCTGATGCCCGTGAACCCGAAGAGGTTGTTGAAGATCATCACCACCGCGAGGATGATCGTCATCGCCTCGACGTGGCCCCAGCCGTAGAAGCCGTGCCACAGATTGGCCAGCAGGCCTGCCTGGAAGCCGACCCAGCCGAGCGGGGCGATCAGCACGAAGAGCGAGACGATCACGGAGCCGCCGCTGCCGAAGATCGATCGCGTGAGCAGCGAGTGCGTCTGCCCGGTGCGCGACCCGAGGTACGAGCCGAGCATCGCGTACGCGACGTACAGGAGATACCCGAGCGCCGCGATCCCGGCGGTGGCCGCCAGCGAATAGCCGCCGTCGTGGATCTCGAAGCCCAGCACCATGTAGGAAAAGCCGGCGACGAACGTCGTCCAGAGCCCCGCGAAGTGCCACATCGGCCGCCTGCGGTCGAGCGGGACGATCCCGGTCTCGCTCGTGGAGTAGTCGTGCCGGATCGAACCCTCGAGCTCCTCTCGCTCGAACTCGAGGTCGGCGCGCAGATCGTCGACGTCGGTCGCGATCTCGTGCCGGGGGCGAGGCTCAGTCACTGCAAACCTCCCTCTGGACCCGGTATTGGGGACGACGCGAGTCTAAGCGGGAGGTCGGATCGCGTCTAGGCCGCGGCCGGCGTTCGCGCCTTCAGCTCCTGGCCGAACTTTGCCCGCGCGACGAACTGGCCGACGCCCGGCTCGGCGACGAGTTGGTCGCCCTCCACGAGCACGTTGCCGCGGAGCAGGACGACCTCGGGCGAGCCCGTCACCTCCGTGCCCTCGTAGAGGTTGTAGTCGGTCTTGGAGTGCTGGTTCGCCGCCGTGATCGTGAGCTTCTTCTCGGGATCGAAGACCACGATGTCCGCATCGGAGCCGACGGCGATCGTGCCCTTCCGCGGATAGAGCCCGAAGAGCTTTGCCGGGTTGGTGCACAGGAGCTCGACCATCCGGTTGAGCGAGATCCGGCCGGCGCGGGCGCCGAACTCGTGGATCATCTGCAGCCGGTTCTCGAGCCCGGGACCGCCGTTCGGGATCTTGGAGAAGTCGTCCTTGCCCAGTGTCTTCTGCCCGTCCCAGAGGAAGGCGCAGTGGTCGGTCGAGACCGCGCTGAGAATGTCGGTGCGCACCGCGTTCCACAACACGTCCTGGTTCGCCTTGTCGCGCGGCGGCGGTGTGTACACGTACTTCGCGCCCTCGAAGTCCGCCCGCTCGAGGAAGGTGTAGTCGACGAAGAAGTACTGCGTGCACGTCTCGCCCCAAACCTCCCAGCCCTTCTCGCGCGCGAGCGCGATCGGCTCGACCGCTTCCTTGCACGACACGTGGACGACGTACAGCGGCGCGCCGGCGACGCGCGCGAGCTGGATCGCGCGGTTCGTCGCCTCGCCTTCCGTCTCCGGCGGGCGGGTCAGCGCATGCCAGTGCGGCTCCGTGTGCCCGTCGGCGAGCGCCTTCCTCACCAGCACGTCGATGGCGTCGCCGTTCTCCGCGTGCACCATCACGAGCGCACCCGTGTCTGCGGCCACCTCCATCGTCTTGAACAGCGTCTCGTCGTCGACCATGAGCGCGCCCTTGTACGCCATGAACAGCTTGTAGGACGTGATCCCCTGGTCGGGGAGCGACGCCAGCTCCTCGAGCGTGCCGCCTTCGCGCAGGTCGGTGACCGCCATGTGGTAGCCCATGTCGATCACCTGCTTGCCGTTCGCCTTGCTGCGCCACTCTTCGATGGCGTCGGCGAACGTCGCTCCCGGCGGCTGGATGATGAAGTCGACGTGGCACGTGGTGCCGCCGAATGCCGCCGCCGTCTGCCCCGACTCGACGTCGTCGATCGTCGTCGTGCCGCCGAACGGCATGTCGAGGTGCGTGTGCGGATCGACGCAGCCGGGAAGCACGTACTTCCCGGCTGCATCGATCACCTTGTCTGCCTGGACGTCGAGCGACTCGCCGATGAGTGAGATCCGCTCGCCCTCGACGTAGACGTCGCCGGCGTAGTCGTCGGCCGCCGTGATGATGCGACCGCCTTTGATCAGTACGGACATCGCGGATCTCCCTCCTTTACTTGCCGCCTGCAGTAACTGCGACCTTCGCCTTCTTCCACTTCTTGCCCGTCAGATCGAGGCCCTGCTTCTTGAGCATCGCGTCGGCGGCCTTGGCCAGGTCGGTGCGATACGCCTCGTGTCCCGGAAGCTTCTTCAGGCCGGCGAACTGCTTCGCGATCTTCGCCGTCCGCTTGTAGTCGACCGGATTCATGATCCCGATGCCGAGCGGCGCCGGCCAGACCAGCGCGTTGATCTCGTTCATCATCCACGTCTGGTGACCGCGCGGCAGCGCCGTGCCGGCCTTGAGCGTGATGTTCACGCAGTCGCGCCAGTGGTCGCGGCAGTAGATCCAGCCCTTGAACGACGCCGCGAGGAACTTCTTGGCGATCGCCTGGTTCTTCGCGCTCTTGAGCCAGTCGCCCGTCGTGAAGATGCCGTCCTCGAGCATGCCAGTGCCGACCTTCTGCATCGGGATGACGTTGAGGTCGCTGAGCTTCGTGAGCTTGCCCGTCTTCGGGTTCTTGCTCTCGAGCACCTGCGCGAGCTCGTTGTACGTCATCGCCGACGCGGCGTCGGTCTGCCGCTTCATGAAGAAGTCCATGCTGAACGGCTGCTGGAAGATCTTGACGCCCTGCTGCTTGACGGGATCCATCCCGTTCTTGACGAGCGCTGCGAAGACCTCGTACTCGTTTCCGCCGAGCCAGTTCGCCACTGTCTTGTTCTTCATCTTCGCGACGGTGTTGATGCCGCTGTCCTTCCACGTGATCAGCGTCAGACCGCTGCGCGTGAACACCTGCGCGATGTTCACGAGGTTCACGCCTTTGTCGCGCGACGACATCAGGCTCGGCAGCCAGTCGAGGCCGAACTGCGCCTGGCCGCCCGCGACGACTGTCTCCGGAATGATGTCTGGGCCGCCGAGCTTGATGTTCACGTCGAGGCCCATCTGCTTGTAGTAGTTCTTCGCCTTCGCCGCGTAGTAGCCGGCGAATTGCGCCTGTGCCACCCATTTCAGCTGCAGCGTCACCTTCGTCAGCTTCGCGGCGTGCTTCGCCTGCGGCGCCGCGCCTGCACTGCCGATGGCCGCCCAGATCGCCACCCCGGCGATCACGGCCGCCAGGAGTCCCAAGCGGTACGTGCGGTGCTTCATTGCTCCCCTTCCTCTGGTCGGTGCCCGGTCAATACTCGCCTGTTGCTAGTCGGTTGTCGAGGGCTCCCAGCGCAGCGCCAGACGCTCCGCCAGCGCGACTGCCAGGTAGAAGCCGATCCCGAACAGGCAGGCGACGAAGATCCCCGCCCACGCGTTCGTGTAGTCGAAGACCTGGTACTGGCTGCGGATCAGCGTCCCGAGGTCTCCCAGCGTTCCGCCGAAGTACTCGGCGACGATTGCGCCGATCATCGCGAGGACGCTGGCGACCTTCAGTCCGGTGAAGATGAACGGCAGCGCCGTCGGGAAGCGGACGCGCCGGAAGATCTCGAGCTCGCCGGCCGCATACGACCGCATCAGCTCGAGGGACTGCGGGCGCACGGACGACAGGCCCCGGAGCGTATTCACGAGCACGGGGAAGAAGCACAGCGCCGCTGCGATCGCAATTTTCGAGCTCTGGCCGAACGGCGAGAACCAGGCGTTCATGATCGGCGCGAACGCGATGATCGGAATCGCGTTGGCCGCGATCGCGTAGGGCATGATCGCGCGGCCCAGCGCCTGCCAGCGCGCGAGCACGAGCGCCAACAGGATCGCCGCGCTCGAGCCGATGAGGAAACCGAAGAACGCCTGCTGGAAGGTGAGCCAGCCGGCGTGGAGCAGGTCGCCGTGGTTGTCCCAGAACGCGCTCCAGATCGTCGAAGGTTGCGGCAGCAGGAATTTCTTGATCCCGAGCGCAGGCACGGCGAGCTGCCAGCCGCCGATGACGATCACGAGGACGAAGAGCGCCGGGATCCAGTCGCGGAGCCGCCGACCGACCATGCCGCTGAGGGCCTCGGTCGCAGCGGGCTCGACGGCGACCGGCGGGACCGCGCTCATGCAGGCGACCCCGCGGGACGGACGTCCAGGTCGGCGCCGAGGTGCAGCACTTCCCGCACCTGCGTGACGAGCTCGAAGAAGCGTGCGTCCTCTCGCGTGGCGGCGGTGCGAGGCTGCTGCAGATCGATCGGGATCACGTTCGAGATCCGCCCGGGCCGCGGCGACATCACGACGACCCGCGTCGAGAGGAAGACGGCCTCTGAGATCGAGTGCGTGACGAACACGACCGTGCAGCCGCTGCGCTCCCAGATCCGCAGGAGCTCCATGTTCAAGCGCTCCCGCGTCATCTCGTCGAGCGCGCCGAACGGCTCGTCCATCAGGAGGAGCGCCGGGTCGAAGGAGAGCGCGCGCGCGATCGACACGCGCTGCTGCATACCGCCGGAGAGCTGCCACGGGTGATGCCGCTCGAATCCCGAAAGCTCGACGAGCGCGAGCATTTCCTCCACGCGCTCCGTACGCTTCTGCCGATTCCACCCGGCGAGCTCGAGCGGGAGGGCGATGTTCCTGCCGACGGTACGCCAGTCGTACAGGACCGGATCCTGGAAGACGATCCCGTAGTCGCGGTCGCGCCGTGCCTGACGGGCCGGCTTTCCGTTGACGGTTGCACTCCCGCGCGTCGGTTCGATCAGGTCGCCGATGACCCGAAGCAGCGTCGACTTGCCGCACCCGGACGGCCCGATCAGGGAGATGAACTCGCCGTCCTCGATCTCGAGCGAAACGTCCTTCAACGCGACGGTGCCGCCGCCGAACTCCTTCGAGACGTTGTCGATCTTGACGACGTTCATGCCACGTTCTCCGGTGCTCGGCGAACGACGATGCGTTCCACGAGCGCTATCACCAGGTAGAAGACGATTCCCAGCATCGCGGCGACGACGTTCGTCGCCCACAACTGTGTCGGGTCGAGCCCGTAGTACTGGTTGAAGGTGAGGATCTTGCCGCCGAGCCCGTCTTGAATGCCCGACGGAAGCTCGCCGATGATCGCGCCCACGATGCTCGCGGTCGCGGAGATCTTGAGCGCCGCGAAGATGTACGGGAGAGCGGTCGGCAGCCGCAGCTTCAACAGCACGGCGCCGCGTCCTGCCGCGTACGAGCGCATCAGCTCGAGCGCGCGCCGGTCGGCCGACTGAAGACCACGCAGCGTGTTGATCGCGACGGGGAAGAAGGTCAGGTATGCCGCAATCACGGCGACCGAGAACCACGCAGCGACGTGGAGCGTCCCGAGGTAGACGACGACGATGGGCGCGACGGCGAGGATCGGCACCGTTTGCGAGGCGACGATGTACGGCAGGAAGCCCCGCGTCAGCAGGCGTGACTGCGCGAGCAGGACCCCGAGCAGGAAGCCGACCGACGCGCCGAGCGCGAATCCGACCGCAGCCTCCTTGGCCGTGAACAGCGCGGCCTTCGCGAGCAGTGTCCCGAGCTTGTCGCCGCCGCCGGAGACGGACGACGGGCTCTTGAACAGCGCGCCGAAGATGTCGGTGATGTGGGGCATCGTCGTGTCGTCGACGGCAAACGGCCACGTCCAGCCCTGGTTCATCCAGAGCCAGCGGTAGCCCTCCCAGAGGCCCCACAGCGCCAGCGGCACGGCGAGGAAGAGCAGCGCCCGGCCGAGCCACGAGAGCAGCCGGGAGCGCGGCCGCTCCGCCGGGCGTTCGACAGCGATCGCCGACATCCGGCCGATGCTTACCACGTTAGAGTCGCGCGGTGGGCCTCGAGCCGAGTCGGACTGTTGCCGAGCTGCGCGAGCTCCGGGAGCTGACCGGAGACGAGCACGGCGCGCAGCGTGTCGCGTGGACGGACACGTGGGAACGTGCGCGCGAGTGGCTGCGCGGGAAGGTCGCCGAGACCGGGGCGGAGGAGACGATCGACGCCGCCGGCAACCAGTGGTTCACCCTCCGCGGCGGCTCCGACCGTGCCGTCCTGATCGGCGGCCACATCGACTCGGTGCCGAACGGCGGCTGGCTCGACGGGTCACTCAACGTGATGGCCGGGGTCGAGGTTCTGCGGCGCATCGCCGCCGACGGCTCACCGCCCGTCACCGTGCGTCTCGTCAACTGGGCCGACGAGGAGGGAGCCCGCTTCGGGCGCTCGCTCTTCGGCTCGTCGGCCGCGGCGGGCTCGATGGCCGACCAGGACGAGCTGCGCGCGCGCAAGGACGCCGACGGCGTTGCGCTTCCCGACGCGGTGCGAGCGCACGGCGTCGATCTCGACTCCGCCCTCGACGCTCGCTCCGAGCTCGACGGCGCCGCGGCGTACCTCGAGCTGCACATCGAGCAGGGGCCGGTGCTGGAGGCGATGGAGCTCCCGCTCGGGGTCGTACTCGGCACGTTCGGCGTCGAGCGGCACCAGGTCACCTTCCGCGGTCAGGCCGCGCACGCCGGCTCGACCCCGATGGACAAGCGGCGGGACGCGCTCGCCGGTGCGGCGAAGCTCGAGCTCGAGATCCGCGAGATCGCGAAGCGCATCGGCGACGGTGCCGTCTGCACGATGGGCGGCGTCGTCACGAAGCCCGGGATCGTCACCTCCGTCGTCGAGACGGCGGAGTGCCTGCTCGACCAGCGTCACCTCGACGCGACGAAGCTCGCGGAGATGCTCAGCAACGCCGAGGCGGCTTCGCGCCGCTTCGCACGGGAGGAGGGCATCGACGTCGTCTGGGAGCGGATCTGGAGCATCGAGCCGATCCTGTTCGACGAGGCGCTGATCGAGCTTGCGGACGAGTCGATCCGCGAGGTTGCGGGGACGTCGCACCGGCTGCCGAGCGGCCCACTGCACGACGCTGCGGAGGTCGCCCGCGCAGGCGTGCCGACCGTGATGGTCTTCGTGCAGTCGCTGCGTGGCCTGTCGCACACGAAGCTCGAGGACACGAAAGAGGAGCATCTCGAGCTGTCGGTGCAGGCGCTCGACCGGCTCGCGACGAAGACGATCGAAAGCGTCGCGCAAATGTGAGCCGGACCCGCGGGAAGCGGCGGCCCACCTCCGACGCATCCCGCTCACAAGAACGGGCGGTGAGGAGAGGGTCAGGCTCCCTCCACTCGCGGACCAAACCTACTCCGACCCACCGGCCGTTTTGAACTCACCGCTCGTCTAGAAGATGCGCACGAGCGCAACGCCGGCGCCGACGAGCACCATGCCGGCAACGCGCCCGACGCTGATGTGCCTCGGCTCGAAGCCGACCCAGCCGAACTCGTCGACGACGAGCCCAGCGAGCGCCTGGCCGGCGACGACGAGCGCCACGAGCTGGGCTGCGCCGAGCTTCGGCGCCGTCACGATCGACGCCGCGACGTAGAACGCTCCGAGGGCGCCGCCGATCCAGACCCACCACGGCGCGCCACCGAGCTTGGCCCCTGATGGAAGCGGCTTGAACACGAATGCGGCTGCGACGAGCAGCACGATCGTACCGACGAGGAACGACACGAACGCCGCCCGCACCGGGCTCCCGAGCCAGCCGCTGAGCTGGGCGTTGATCCCGGCCTGGAACGGCAGGGCGGCTCCCCCGGCGAACGCGAACAGCAGGTACAGCCAGGACACTGTGCGAGGCGATTTCGCGGCGATATGCTCGTTCCCCTGCCAAGCGACCGGGGAGGCTTCGTGCTCAGCTTCGGGGTGACAGTCCTGCCGGACCCGCCGTACCAGCGGATGATCGAGCTGATGAAGCTCGCCGAGGACCACGGCTTCGAGTACGCGTGGACGTACGACTCGCACATCCTCTGGGAGGAGTCGTACGCGACGCTGCCGCTCGCCGCTGCGCAGACGAGCAAGATCAAGCTGGGGCACTTCGTCACGAACCCGGGCATCCGCGACCCGACGATCACCGCGAGCTGGTACGCGACGATGCAGGACATCTCCGACGGCCGGATGGTGATGGGCATCGGCCGCGGCGACTCGTCGCGCCGCGTCGTCGGCCTCCAGCCCGTGCGCGTCGCGGAGTTCGAGCGTCGCTGCGCGATGATCAAGAACCTCATGAACGGCCGGGCCGTTCAGTGGAACGACAAGGAGCTCGAGCTCAAGTGGGTGCGGAGCGAGCTCCCGGAGATCCCGATGTGGATCGCGGGGTACGGGCCGAAGGCGCTCGCCGTCGCCGGTCGCGTCGCCGACGGCGTCATCGTCCAGCTCGCCGATCCGGTGATCATCCAGTGGATCATGAGCACGGCTCGCCGCGCCGCCGAGGAGGCCGGGCGCGACCCGAGCGAGCTCAAGTGCATCGTGGGCGCGCCGAGCCACATCTCCGACGACATCGCCGATGCACGCGAGCAGTCGCGCTGGTTCCCGGCGATGGTCTCGAACCACGTCATGGACCTGATCGAGCGCTACGGCGACGACTCCGAGATCCCGAAGGACCTGACGGAGTTCGTCAAGGCGCGGAAGTTCTACGACTACAGCGAGCACTCGCGCGTCGGCGCGAAGCACGGCGAGTTCGTGACGGACGAGATCGTCGACCGCTTCTGCGTCCTCGGCAACACCGAGCAGGCGACGGCGAAGCTGAAGGAGCTCGAGTCGGTCGGCGTCGACCAGTTCAACATCTACCTCATGACCAAGGGTCAGGAGGCTACGCTCAAGGCATACGGGGACGAGATCATTCCGCAGTTCGCGCGAGTTGCTGCGTAGCGCTCCTTAGTGTCCTGATGTTCGCCGGCTGCGGCGGCAGCAGCGGAGGTACGACGCAGCACGCCACCTCGCAGCCACGGCCCGAGTGCACTGGCGCGAAGGACGCCGCGAAGCGCGCGCACGCACGGGCGCAGCTGCAGGCGGATCTGGCGCGACTCCGTGTCGCGACCAAAACGGTGCACGGGTACACGCAGCAGGGCAACGGCCCGATCAACGCCGCGCTCGAGCGGTTCCTGCTCCACGTCGCGCAGCCGACGTTGCCGGTCCACGAGCGCTCGCGGCTGATCGATCACGCGGCGGCGATCGTCGCGCCGCGGTGCTACCTCTGCTTCCAGGCGCTCGAGTCGGCCCGGCCGACGGGTGCGGCCGCCAAGCTTCCCTGCGATTAGGCTCGGGGGATGGAGACGCTCCTCGTCTTCGGCGCGCGAAATCTCGGCCGCGTGCTTGCAGGCCACCTCTCGGAGAAAGGCTGGCGGGTCGCGGCCGTCGCCCGCAGCGAGTCGACGATCGAGCAGCTGAAGGACGAAGTGCCCGAGGCTGTCGGGCTCATCGCAGACGCGTCGAACGCGGATGACGTCGAGCGCGTCTTCGAAGAGGTCGGCCACGTCGATCTCGTCGTCAGCGCGATCACGACGAATCCCAGCTTCGGCGGGCCTGTGCACGAGGCGCCGCCGGACGGCCTTGATGTGTATGACCGCGCGCTGCTGCCGGGGATCTTCAACATCCTCCGTGTCGGCGGGCGTGTCCTGGCCGGGCAGGAGGCGGGAACGCTCGTGCAGGTCACCGGCGGCTCGGCGCGCCGCGGCAATCCCGGCCGCGGAACGTGGGCGGCCGTGGCGTTCGCGACGCGTGCGCTCATCCAAGCGCAAGCTGGGGAGCTCCGCGACCAGGGTGTCCACGTCGCGCTGCTGATCGTCGACGCGATCATCGAGAGCGAAAAGACGGCCGGGTGGCTCGAGGACGAGCCCCCGGAGAGGTCAGCGTCGATGGAGGAGATCGCGCGCGCGATCGAGTACCTCCACGAGCAGAGCCCGCGCGCGTGGACGCACGAGCTGCAGCTGACGCCGGCGCTCGAGCGCTGGGTTCCCTAGCGAGGCCGCCGATACGATGGCCGCGCGCGGCGCCGTGGCCGAGTGGCTAGGCAGAGGCCTGCAAAGCCTCGTACACCAGTTCGATTCTGGTCGGCGCCTCTCGACAGTGCGCGGCTAGGCGCCGCACCTCCCGAGCCGCGACGCTCTCGGGTTGCAATAGGTCGTTCCCGTCAGTCGCTCGACGATGACGCCGCGCCGGAGCGTGAAGCGGCCGCGGTCGCCGACCCGCGGCGGCCGGTGTCCCGCCGTGAAGGCGCTCCGGTCGAACACGCGGACGCGAACGACCGTGGCCGTCGCGACAAGCGAGTCGCCGATCCGTCGCGGGCGGGAAAGTCGGGAGGTCAGCCGGATCACGCGATCGCAGCAGCCGTCGCTGATCGACTCCTTCGCTGTCCCGGTCGGTCCGATCGTGAGGGTGCGGGTGTGGCCGTACCAGGTGCCGACGAAGGGCGCGAGGCTGGTGCGAGCGCTTCCGCCGGCGCCCGTCAACAGCAGTGCCGCTGCGATCGCAGCCGCGCGCGGCATCGCTAGCCCGCCCGCGCAGCCCGCCGCTGCGAGAGCGCCGGCGCGAGTGCCGCGGCCCAGACGATCAGGCCCGAGCTGAACAGGATCCAGAAGTAGAGCGCGAGCACGATGCCGAACCCCCCGTAGTCGCGCGCGTACAGGTCGACCCACGGCTCCATCACGTAGCTCGAGACGATCATCAGGAGGACGAGTCCCACGGCGGTCAGGGCGGCCCCGGGCAGCAGGTCACGGCGCGAGACGCCGCCGTGCAACAACAGCCAGGGCGTCCACGTGAAGAACAGCACCAGCAGCGCCACCCAGCCGACGGCGAGCACCTTCCCGACCCACGACGGGCTGTCCTTCAGCTCCGTCAGCTGCACGAGCAGCAGCAGGATCAGGCCGTAGACGGCGAGCAGGACGAAGGCGTAGAGCGCGTAGTCCGTCTGGTGAGCCGGTACCTCGACCCGCCAGGCGCGCGCATGCACCAGCTGCAGCACGCGGCCGAACCCGACCCCGAAGAACAGCGCGCCGGCGATCGCCAGCAGGGCGGAGCCGAGCTCGTGCGCGCGTCCCTCGACGAGGACGCTCCGCAAGAGCGCCGCCGTTTCCGTGGAGAGCCCGTAGTGGTGAGCGAGGTGTTTCGCGAGCGCGTTCGGATGTGCATCGAGGTACCCCTCGAGCACGAGGAGTGCCGGGATCACGGCGACGAGAACGTACAGCGAGAGCAGCGCCGACTGGAGTGGCCCGTCGACGGCGCGGTAACGCCGCCACGCGTCGATCGCCACGCCCGTGGCCGATGCGGGATCTCGACTCCCGGCCCATTCGCGGGCGGCGGCGAGGCGCCTCAGTCGACGCCTCCGACATCGAGCACCACCGTCTTCAGGTCGGTCATGTCGAGCATCGTGTAGCGCCCGCCGATCCGGCCCCAGCCGCTCTGCGTCCCCGGCGCGCCGCCGAACGGCTCGTGCGCCTCCCAGTAGTCGGTCGAGTCGTTGACGACGACGTTGCCGACGCGAAGGTTGTCGAGGTACGCGAACGCGCGCTTGAGGCTCGACGTGTAGACGGCCGCCTGCAGCCCGAGGTGCGAGTCGTTCGCGACGGCGAGCGCTTCGTCGTCCGAGCGCACGCGGATCAGCGGGACGATCGGGCCGAACGTCTCCTCGCGGTTGATCAGCGTGTCGACGCCGACGCCCGTCACGACCGTCGGCTCGTAGTAGAGGTTCGTCGGGCGATCCGCGGCGCGCTTACCGCCGCGCACGAGCTCGGCGCCCTTCTCGAGCGCGTCTTCGAGATGCCTGTCCATCTTGCCGGCGGTCGGCTCGTTGTTCATCGGGCCCACGAGCGTCGACTCGTCGAAGGGATCGCCGAGTCGCCACTCGTCGGCTGCCTTTACGACCTCGTCGAGGAACGCGTCGTGCACGCGCTCGTGCACGAGCACGCGTTCTGTCGCGCAGCACACCTGACCGGCACAGAAGAACCCGCCGAAGACGGCGCCCTGTGCGGCACGAGGGAGGTCCGCGTCCTCGCACACGATCACCGGCCCGTTGCCGCTCGCCTCGATCAGCGACCGTTTCAGCCCTGCCGCCCGGACGATCTTGTCCGCCGTCGCATGCGACCCGACGAAGCCGATGCAGTCGATCCCCGGATGCGTCACGAGCCGCGCACCGACCTCGCCGGCCCCGTACACGACGTTCACGACGCCGTCCGGCAGCCCGGCGTCCGCCATGATCTGGATGAAATTCGCCATCGCGATCGGTGTCCACTCGGACGGCTTGATCACGATCGTGTTGCCGGCCGCGATGCCCGGTGCGATCAGCTCGACCGGGATGAGCGTCGGAAAATTCCACGGCGTGATCGCGCCGTAGACGCCGTTCGGCTTCCGGAACGTGAGGATTCGCTTGTTGACGTCCTGCGACGGGACGACTGCCGTCTCCATCCGCTTCACGTCCTCGGCGGCGATGCGGAAGTTCTCGGCCGTCTCGTCGATGTCGCCGAGCGCCTCTGCCGCGTACGGCTTGCCCTGCTCGAGCGAGAGCTCGCGCGCGAACTCCTCG
This sequence comes from uncultured Actinomycetes bacterium, assembly GCA_963833655.1. GTDB lineage: Bacteria > Actinomycetota > Thermoleophilia > Gaiellales > Gaiellaceae > 3-1-20CM-4-69-9. The sequence continues at coordinate 450,210 of CAWHYL010000004.1, forward strand.
CGCCGCTCGTCGATCAGGTCGGCGATCGCGTGACAGATCCTGGCGCGGTCCCATGCGGACAGCGCGGCCCACCGCGGCTGGGCCTCCCGAGCTGCGGCGACGGCGCGGTCGAGGTCCTTGGCGCTCGCGTCGGGCACCTCGGCGAGCGTCTCGCCTGTGACGGGAGACACGATCTGCCGAACGCTGTCCGAGGTCGAAGCGACCCAATCGCCGCCGACGAAGTTCTCGAGGGTGCGCACGGTGACTGCCATGAAGCTCCTTTCGTAACGAGGGCCACCCGCAAGTTTCGCTGAGCGCACGGGTCTGCTTCAACGAGGTGACCCCAATTCGCGAACACCACGAAGATGCCGTGCGCGAGGCGTTGCGGCAGGAACGCGAGGCCTGGAGCGACCTCGAGCAGGCCGCTCGGCCGGCCGAGGCCGACGACGCGTGGCTGCGGTTGTGCCGCGAGCGGTGGCAGGCCGCGGCTCGCGCGCTCGTCAGGGAGCTTCGGGCCCTGAAGCGCTAGGCGACATCCTTTAGGATCGCGCGGCCCCCCAGATGGCTTCGCCGCTCGATTTCGCCCTGATCACACGGCTCCGCGAGGTGCTCGACGACCGGCCCGCGACGGAGGCCGAGCTCCGCACTCTCAGCGAGCAGGCCGAGGCCTGGGCACGGACCGTCAGCGGGCAGATCGAGTCCAGCGAGCGCCGCATCCACCGCCTCGAGCAGAACCCCGCCTCATCGCTGGCGCAGATCGCCGCCGAGCTGCGACGGGTCGAGCAGCTCCGCCCACAGCTGCACGAGGTGCGGCGGCTCCGGACCGACCTCGAAGCCCGCGCGCGGCAGGTCAGGACGGAGTGGCTGCTGTCGCAGGCGACGAGTCGACGCTCAGCCGGTCGCCAATCGTAAGCCCGCGCCGCGCCGCTTCGCCCGCAGCGATCTCCAGCACCGACTTCGAGCCCCGTGCACCGGCCGCGCGCCACGGCTTCAGTTCGGCGGCGACCTTGACGACGCGCAGGTCGCGGTCGAGGAACACCGCGTCGATTGCGAAACGCATGAACGCCATGTGGACGGACGAGGCCGGCTTCAAGAGGATCCCTTCGCCAGGCGGCAGCTCGCGCCGCCCGAGCAGCCCCTTCATGCGCGTGAGCGCCGTCTCCGCGAGGAGACAGCGCTCACACACGATCCTCCCGTCTTCGCGACGAAGCGCGACTGACTTCAACTAGTACCCGATGTGGATGTGGTTGTAGTGGTCTGCCAGCGGGAACGACGGTCCACCGAGGCCGAGCAGTGAGATGACCTGCCGCGGCATGACCTCCTGCGGCAGGAGCAGGATCTCACGAACCGTGCGCTCGGTGATGCCGCCCGGCTGCTGGTGGCCCATGATCGGGATGCCGCCGACGGCCGAGATGTCCGCCGCGCGGCCGTAGATGTGCGCCGAGATGACGCCGGGCCGCGCATACAGGCGGTGGCCGCTCAGCAGGCACGACACGGTCACGGAGCCGAACGACTCGCGCAGGTACGCGATCATGGCGAGCACGCGGACATCGATCTTGTTCGAGACGATGTCGTTGCGGCCGCCGGCGTAGATCGAGATGTTCGGATCCGACAGCACCTTGCTCGCGATCGCGGCCTTCGAGACCTCGAGGCCGTTCACGAGCGCGTCGAGCCCGATCGCGCGGTCGTAGTGCGCGAGGGCGGTCGCCTTGTCGGCGAAGCGCGAGTCGCCGGAGTAGGCGACGACGCGGGACCAGTCGCCGCGCGCCGGCCCGAACGAGTCGAGGCGTGCCGCGAGGCGGTTCAGCGTCACACGGTCGGCGGGGATGTGCCCCGTCGCGCCGCGCGCGCGGAGGATGCCGAGCATCACGGCCCAATCGACACCGCCGGCTTTCGCGGCCGTCTTCAGGTTCGCCGCGAACTTCGGCGAGAGGCGGACTGCCGGGGGAGTCGGGTCGGGCAGCGGCGAGTTCAGCCAGATCGTCGCTGCGTTCGCCGGCCCCTCGATCTCAGGCTTCGGCGCGGGCTTCGTCGTCGGCAGCAGCACCTTGCGGAGCTGCTTCCACTGCGCCTGCGCGTCGGCGCGGTGGCTGGCCGAGCGCTTCACGCTGTGGCGGCGCGAGCTCGGCGAGCTCGTCGCCGCGCCGGTCGGAGAATCCTGCGTCGAAGCGGCCGGGCCGTGGCTCACCTGCGTGAAACCGCCGTCGGATGTCCCAGCGTTCGAGTCCGCGATGTCCGTGGAGCCTGCCGAAGCGGAGCTGTCCGCGGCCGGCGCGCTCTCCGACGGAGCCGGGGTGGGAGCCGAAGCGTCGGCGGACGGCGCAGACGCGTCGGCCGCAGGAGCAGCAGACGCATCCGTAGCGGGAGCCGCGTCGGTCGACCCGTCGCTCGAGGTCGTCGTGTCGACAGCAGCGGAGTTGTCCTCGGTGATCTGCGCCGAGAACATGTTGCCCGCGACTGCAGCGAGCGACGCGCCCGCGAAGAAGAGGGTCGTGAACACAAAGGTCGTTGCGAGCCGGCGCTTGCGCCGCTTGGGCTCACCGGACCGTGCGTCGTCGGGATCCGGCTTGCCGCCGAAGTCCCAGTTGTCGTTGCGAGTGAACCATCGTGGCATTGCCGTTCGCTCCTTCTGAAGATCGAGCCCCTGGCCGCCACGAGGGGCGCGGAATGTGGCCTGTAGTCATCCGCAGCCGGTGCGGTGCTCCCTCTATCGAGTCTTGAGCGCGCAAACCTCTCCCTCACCTCAGGGAACGTGAAGCGCGGATCACCCACCCGAGGGACGCGCAAATGCGGCCGCGGGGCGATGTAGCGAGAGCTTGACCCGTTACGGCAACCCCGAGCTCGATGAAGGTGGTGAAAAACTCGTGACGTTTACGGATCTGGTTGCTTACTTCCGCGCACGCTTCGGCGTCGAGGAAGGTCAGACGATGGCGGAGTACGGCGTCGTCCTTGCAGTGATCACGGCGCTCGTCGTCGCAGCGATCCTGGCGCTTTCGGGCGCGATCGCCAACGCGCTGGACACGGTTCGGGGTTATCTGTAACCCGCAGCGTGTTCGTGATTGACGTGAACGGGGCCCGCAAGGGCCCCGTTGCTTTTCCCTCAGCCAAGTGAACTCGCTGCGGATCACTCGCGCGGGGGATGCGCCAGACGCCCGCTCTAAACGATGAATCGGACGAGATTGACGGGACAGGCGAAGCGGCGCGCCTAAAAGAGAAAGGACGTCAGCAGCGTGTCACACATGCTCGCCAGAATTCCAGTCGATTCCGCCTCCAGCACCACTGCCCTTTGTTGGCGCGCAGAGCGCGCCCGAGCCGCGGAGAGGGGGTGAATCAATCGTGACGTTCACGGATCTGGTCGCTTACTTCCGCGCGCGCTTCGGCGTCGAGGAAGGTCAGACGATGGCCGAGTACGGCGTCGTCCTTGCAGTGATCACGGCTCTCGTGGTCGTGGCAATCCTCGCCCTGTCGGGCGCGATCGCGAACGCCCTCGACACCGTTCGGGGCTACCTGTAAGTCGCAACAGCACATCAACCGGCACCAAAGGAGTTTCATCGTGACGCAGCACGAAGACAGGCACATCAAGCGGGCTCTCGCGTTTCTCTCACGGGAGGCTGCCCAGGCGAAGCCTGACAACACGGTGGTGCTCTCCGTGATCAGCGGGACCTCGCTCCTGGCGTTCACGAGGGTGCCGGGCACGGCTGTGACAGCACTGACAGGGCTGGTGCGGCTGTTCGTTTAGCCGCCCCGGAACCAGGCGGGGCCCGTCGCCGGGCGCGAGGGCCCCGCAACTTCCAACGGAGACACGTGCCGCTCATGACGAACAAGTTGAGGAACGAACGGGGTCAGACGATGGTCGAGCTCGCGCTCGTGCTCCCGATCCTCGTCGTGCTCGTGCTCGCGATCGCGCAGTTCGGTGTCGGGTTCAACAACTACGTCACGCTCACCGACGCGGCGCGTGCAGCAGCGCGCAAGGGCGCCGTGTCGCGCCAGGCGGGACAGTCGGGCGCGTGCCAGGCCGCCGGCTACGCAGCGGGAGCGGATCTCAAGAACCCGGGGACCGACTTCGTCCTCACTTGCTCCTCCTCGTGGAGCCAGGGCTCGGACGTCACGGTGACGGCGTCGTACCCGTACTCGATCAGCCTGCTGGGCTGGGTCGTGGCGAGCGGGCGCCTGAACACGACGATGAAAGAGCGAGTCGAATGACGTTGGCGCGCTTCAAGTCCGAGCGGGGCCAGGCGTTTGTCCTGGCCGCCGTGGCGATGGTGATGTTGATGGGCATGGCGGCTCTCGTCCTCGACGTGGGCAACTGGTTCCGCGACAAGCGCCGCCTGCAGGGCACCGTCGACGCAGCAGCGCTCGCAGGCGCGCAGCAGCTTCCCACAGACGCCGCCGGCGCGCGCGCGCAGGCGCTCACCTACGCGAACAAGAACGGCGGCGACGTCGCCGGCGCCGACATCATCGTGACCTCGCAGTACATGCCGAACGACACGATCGAGGTCAACGGACGGCGGAACGATTCCGGCATCTTCAGCAAGGTCATCGGCTTCTCCGGCGCGAACATCACCGCTCACGCGAAGGCGCTCGTCGAACCTCCGACCGGCGCACTTCACGTGGCGCCGATGGTCGTCTTCTGCGACCACCCGCTGATCCAGAACTGCAACAACAACCACACGCCTCAGTTCAACGTCCCGACGACGATGAACTACGACCCGATGGGCGCGCCCGGTGCGTTCGGGATGCTCGACCTGAACGGTGAAGGCGGAACCGTCGGGTCGAGCGACGAGGCGAACTGGATCTCGCAGGGGTATGACAAGTACCTCGGGCTCGGGAAGTACCCGTCCGACCCAGGCGCGAAGTTCTCGTCGCAGAACATCCAGAGCGCCCTGCAGGGCCGGTTGAACACCGTGCTGCTCTTCCCGGTCTACAAGACGCTTGACGGTGGTGGGTCGAACGCGCAGTACGACATCGTGGGCTGGATCGGCTTCTACCTGACCGGCTACACGGTTCAAGGCAACGGCGCGAGGCTGACGGGCTACTTCACGACGTACATCGCGGAGGGAATCATCTCCCGTCACGCGCCCGGCTCCGGCGGCGTCCCCTCAAGTTTCTTCGGCGTCGAGTCGATTCAACTCATCGAGTAGTTAGCCGCACAAGTCCTCAGGCCCTTCACACGAAAGAGAAAGGACTATGAACTACCGCGTCAAGAACATCGGCATCGCCGTCGCGCTGGCTGCCCTCGCGGCCATCCTGACGAGCGTTTACGTCGTCAACTACAAGCGCCACGTGCAGAACGGCGAGAACAAGATCCCGGTGTACGTTGCTGCCAGGGACATCCCGGCCGGCACGAGTGGCGCGGAAGTTGTCGACCAGCACATGTTGAAGAAGGTGACGGTGCCGAAGAAGGCGATCGTCGCCGGTGCGATCTCGAGCCCCGACCAGCTGTCGCAGTACATCGCGACGCAGGACGTGTACCAGGGCGAGCAGGTCAGCACGCGCCGCTTTGCTCCGCCGAAGGAGCAGGGCATCCGCGCGCAGATCAAAGGCACGCAGCGCGCGTACCAGGTCGAAGGTGACCAGCACCAGCTCATGGCCGGCACGCTCAAGGCCGGCGACCACGTCGACGTCGTCGCCACGTGGAGCATCAAGAACCCCGGGCAGGGCTCGAACAGCGAGGAGGCCGTGGTCAGCCGCGTCGTCCTGCGCGACCTGCTCGTGCTGACGCCCGCCGAGGGGAACGCCGGCAGCTCTGCCGTCACCTCGTCGAGCCAGCAGTCCGCGTTCGTGCAGCTGCGGATGACGGACTGGGAGGCGCAGAAGATGGTGTGGATTCAGAAGAACAGCGAGGACAACGGCGCCGGCTGGCACCTTGCGCTCCGGCCGCCGAACGGCTCGCTCGACAGCGCGAACACGTACATGGACTCTGCCCTGATGCTGTTCGACGGGCCCGGCAGGCGCCCGCCGGCGTGGGCTGCGAACTTCGGGAGGCCTCACTGATGTCCGGCACAGACACGAGACAGCGCGACCGCGTGCGCCTCTACGCCACCGGATCCTGCGAAGGGTTCGAGAAGCTTCGCGACTCGCTCGCCAGCCATCCTGAGATCGAGGTCGTCGGCTCGAGCAACGACGTCGCATCGGGTGCGGGCACGCTGGCCGGCGGCCACCTCGGCGCCATCCTGCACGCCACGCGCAGCACGACGTTCCCGGCGGACGAGATCAACGCGATCCGCTCGCACACGCAGGCGCCGATCCTCCTCGTGGCGTCGAGCGGCTCGGCCGGACTGCTCGAGCAGGCACTGGAGTCGGACGTTTCCGACGTCCTACTGCTCCCGCAGCTCGTCGAGAACGTCGTCTTCGCGATCCGCAAGGCGACGCACAGCGGCCGCCGAAGTGCCGCGAGCAGCGGCGGCGCCCGCCACGGCAAGATCGTCACCGTGTTCTCGCCCAAGGGCGGAACCGGCAAGACCGTCACGGCGACGAACCTCGCCACCGCGTCCGCGAAGTTCGAGAACCGCAAGACGCTGCTGCTCGACCTCGACCTCCAGTTCGGCGACGCCGCGATCATGATGGGCGTCGAGCCCGAGAAGACGATCTACGACCTGGTCGTCGCTCCGGGCGAGCTCGACTCCGAGAAGCTCGCCGGCTATACGACGAAGCACGCGTGCGGGCTGTCGGTGCTGCCGGCGCCGTTGCGCCCGGAAGACGCGGAGCTCGTCACCGAGGCGAAGCTCGGCCGGCTGCTCGAGGTCGCGCGCGAGTCGTTCGACGTCATCGTCGTCGACACGTCCCCGTTCTTCCACGGCCCGATGCTGGCGACGCTCGATCGAACGGACGAGCTGTTGCTCCTCTGCTCGCTCGACGTGCCGACGCTGAAGAACCTCCGTCTCGCACTGCAGACGCTCGACCTGCTCTCCTTCCCGAAGTCGCGCGTCAAGATCGTCCTCAACCGCGCCAACTCCAAGGTCGGCATGAAGCCGAACGAGGTCGAAGGTGCGCTCGGGATGAAGGTGCGCTTCGAAGTGCCGTCCGATCGTGCGGTTCCGCTGGCGGTCAACCGGGGCAACCCGGTCGTCCTCGCCGAGGAATCCGCCGACGTCTCACGCGCCATCAAGTCGATGGCGAAGGAGATGTTCCGGCCGACGAAGGAAGAGGCGGCAGCGAAGAAGCGTCGCATCGTGCCGGCCTTCTCGAGGGCGTAGCCATGGGCCTCCACGACCGCCTCAGAACCTCCAACGGAGCCGGCGGCGCCACCGCCGAGGCGCTCCTCGGCGGCACGGCCGTCCAGGAAGCCGCGCCAGAATCGCGCATTCAGGATCCGTACGCGGAGCTGAAGACCCGCATTCACCACGCGTGCATCGCCACGCTCGGTGCCGAGCTCTTCAAGCGCGAGGCGACGGGCGACCTGAACGAGCGCGTGACGCGCGCGGTGACCGAGCAGCTCGTGCTCGACCGCACGCCGCTGACGCGCGAGGAGCGGCGCCAGATCATCCGCGAGATCACGGACGACATCCTCGGCTATGGGCCGCTGGAGCCGTTCCTCCGCGACGACTCGATCACGGAGGTCATGGTCAACGCGTACGACCGGATCTACGTCGAGCGGCTTGGCAAGATCGAGCGCACGCCGGCGTCGTTCGCGGACAACGCGCACCTCCTGCGCATCATCGACAAGATCGTGTCGCAGGTGGGCCGCCGCGTCGACGAGGCGTCGCCGATGGTCGATGCCCGGCTTCCCGACGGCTCCCGCGTCAACGCGATCATCCCGCCGCTGGCGCTCAAGGGCCCGACGCTCACGATCCGGAAGTTCTCGCGCGACCCGTACACGATGAACGACCTGATCACCTTTGGGTCGCTCTCGCCGAAGGCGGCGCAGTTCCTTGCCGCCTGCGTCAAGGGAAAGCTGAACATCCTCATCTCCGGCGGTACCGGTACCGGTAAGACGACAACCCTCAACGCGATGTCTGCGTTCATCCCGAACGACGAGCGCATCGTCACGATCGAGGACGCGGCCGAGCTCCAGCTCCAGCAGGAGCACGTGATCACGCTCGAGTCGCGCCCGCCGAACATCGAGGGCTCGGGCGAGGTCCGCATCCGTGAGCTCGTCCGTAACTCACTCCGGATGCGCCCCGAGCGGATCATCGTCGGCGAGGTCCGCGGCCCGGAGACCCTGGACATGCTCCAGGCGATGAACACGGGCCACGAGGGCTCGCTGACCACGATCCACGCGAACTCGCCACGCGACGCGCTGTCGCGTCTCGAGACGCTCGTGCTGACGGCCGGTGTCGAGCTGCCGCTGCGCGCGATCCGAGAGCAGGTGTCCAGCGCATTCGACCTGCTCGTGCAGATCACGCGCCTCGTCGACGGCTCGCGCCGGATCTCGCACATCACCGAGGTGCTGCGGATGGAGTCCGACGTGATCACGCTGCAGGACATCTTCATCGCGAAGCCGCCAACCGAGGAGAACGAGGCATCGCAGGGCGCGATCCGGCTGCTGTCGCCGCTGTCGTGCTCTGGCTTGAAGCCGAACTTCCTCGACAAGATGGCGGCGAACGGCGTGATGCTGCAGCCGAGCTTCTTCACGAAGGAAGACGGCGAGCACCCCGGCGTCGGACAGGGTCACCAGCCCTCGAAGTTCAAGGGAGCGTTCCAATGAGAAAAGTCCGGCTTGCCGCCGCCGGGCTCGCACTCACCTTCCTCGCACTCCCGGCCGCCGCCATGGCTGCGGTCGAGGTGCGGAGTGTCGATGCGAACTCCTACCCGACCGTCGCTGCGACGATCGTGACGTCGAAGATCTCGCGGACCGCGCCGGTCGTGACCGAGAACGGGCAGCCCGTCGTCGGAGTCACTGCGGCGACCCTCGCGAACGGCACGTCGACGGTCCTGGCAATCGACCGTTCACAGTCGATGAAGGGCAAGCCGCTCGCACAGGCTGTCGCAGCCGCGCGCGCGTTCGTCCAGGCACGCCCGGCCGGCGACCGGATCGCAGTCACCTCGTTCGCGACGTCGGCGAAGCTCCTGACGAGCTTCTCGCCCGACTCCTCGGATGCCCTCAGCGCGCTCAGCGGGATCAAGGTCGATCCCCAGCAGGGAACGACGCTCTATGACGACCTCGTCCTGGCGTCGCAGAAGCAAGCTCACTCTCCCTTCGCGGGCCGCGTCACGATCATCGTCACCGACGGGAACGAGACGCGGAGCAAGGCGTCGCTCGAGGACGCGATCGCCGCCGCCCGCGCTGCGCGCAGCGCGGTCTACGTCATCGCCATCGAGAGCCCTCAGTTCAATCCCGCGCCGCTCCAGCAGATCGCAAGCCAGACCGGCGGGCGCTACTTCGGCACCCACTCGAGCGCAGAGATCGCCGGAGTGTACGCGGCGATCGCAAAGGAGCTCGCGCGGACGTGGCGTGTCGAATACCTCACCGCTGCGCGGCCGGGCGATCACATCAACGTCGCTGCGTCGGTGCCGGGCGAGGGGTCGGCGTCCGGAGCGATCACCGTTCCCGGCCCGCGGCCGACCGATTCCGCACCGTCGAAGCTCGTCCCGAAGGGCGCCTACGGTCCGACCGGCCCGCTCGGCATCGCCGCGATCGTCTCGTTCCTCGTTCTGCTCGCGACGCTGTTCACGCTCGCCGGCATCCGCGGCTCGTGGGTGCGCAGCCGGATCTCGGTGCACGTCGGCGAGACGCGCGCCACGTCGAAAGCCGCGCGCAAGGAGAAGCGGGTGGAGATGCTGGCGAACCTCTTCCGGCTGACGGAGAAGCTGTTCGGCAAGCTGGCGGTCTGGCATCGCATCAGCAAGATGCTCGAGCGCGCCGACGTGCCGCTGCGCACGGTCGAGTTCTTCTGGATCGAGATCGGCGCGGTGATCGTCGCGTTCGTCCTCGGCACCATCATCGGCGGCGGAATCCCGTTGGTGCTCGCGCTCATGGTGATCGCCGGCGCGATCCCGTACGCCGTCGTCTGGATGAAGATGCGCAAGCGGCTCCGCGCCTTCGAGGATCAGCTGCCGGACCTGCTGATCACGATCGCAGCGTCGCTGAAAGCCGGACACTCGTTCAAGCAGGGCCTCCAGGCCGTCGTCGACGAGGGCCATCCGCCGGCGAACGCGGAGATCAAGCGCGTGCTGACGGAGACGTCGCTCGGCCGGTCGATGGACGACGCCCTGGCGGAGATGGCAGACCGTGTCGGTTCGGCGAACTTCGAGTTCGCGATCACCGCCGTGACGATTCAGCGCCAGGTCGGCGGTTCGCTCGCGTCCCTCTTCGACATGGTCGCCGACACCGTCCGGCAGCGCCAGCAGTTCGCTCGCAAGATCCGCGCCTTGACCGCGATGGGGCGGATGTCTGCGTACACGCTGATCGCCATCCCGTTCTTCATCGCGGGCGCTGTGACGCTCTTGAACCGCGGCTACATGCGCCCGCTCTACTTCACGACGCCCGGCCGCTTCCTGATCTTGCTCGGCTTCGTGATGATGGGGCTCGGCACCCTTTTCCTGAAAAAGATCGTCTCCTTCCGAGGTTGATGCCATGCTTTTGATAGTCGCTATCGCAACCGTCGGCCTCGCGGCCTACTACCTCGCGGAGGTCGCCACCGCGCCGATGCGCACGCGCCGGAACCTCGTGCACCGCGCGGCCAACTACGGCAAGGACAAGGCCGCCGGCAAAGAGCTGCCGAAGTTCCGCGAGCGCATCATGCTCCCGCTGACGACGCAGATCGCGAAGCTGATGTTCAAGATCAATCCGAAGGCGTCGTCGGACGCCGTCGCGAAGAAGCTGATGGCCGCCGGACTGCGCAATGCCTCGCCGAACGGCTTCATCGCCTCGCAGGGTTTGTTCGCCCTCGGCGCCGGCTTCTTCGGGCTCGTGCTGTTGGGTGCCGCAAAGCCAGCCCTGGCGCCCGTGTTCGGGCTCCTGATGGGCGTGCTCGGCTTCATGGGGCCGAGCTTCGTCCTCAACGCGAAGATGCGCGCGCGGCAGGCCGCGGTTGCGGCCGAGCTTCCCGACGCGCTCGACCTGCTCTCCGTGAGCGTCGAGGCCGGTCTCGGCTTCGACGGCGCGGTGCAGAAGCTGACCGAGCACATGAGGGGCCCGCTGATCGAGGAGTTCGAGCTCGCGCTCGGCGAGATGCGCATCGGCGAGAGCCGCCAGGAGGCGCTGAAGAAGATGGCGGAGCGGAGCGCATCGCCCGAGATGGCGAGCTTCGTCCGCGCGATCATCCAGGCCGACCAGCTCGGTATCTCGCTGGGTCGCATCCTCCGCATCCAGGCCGGTGACACGCGGCTGAAGCGTCAGCTGCTGGCCGAGGAGAAGGCGATGAAGGCGCCGATCAAGATGCTGTTCCCGACGGTCCTGTTCATCTTCCCGGCGATGTTCATCGTCATCCTCGGGCCGGCGTTCCTCAACCTCTCGAAGATCTTCAAGTTCTAGGGATCGAGTGGCTGTGGCCGAGAGCGAAGGCGGGTTCGGGTCTGGCCTTCGGGCCAAGCTCGCGAAGGAGACAGACGACCCGAGGTCTCCCGGCGAGGCGATCGCCGCTGCCGCCGACGGCAGCCCGGACGTCGAGCTGCTGCGCGCCGACCTGACGGCGTCGCTCAGGCGTGAGCAGGGCCTGCGTTCGTCGCTGCACGAGCAGGTCGAGGTGTCCGGGCGCGAAGTGCGTCTCGAGCAGGACATCGCGGGCCAGGCCGCCGCGCTCGACGCGCGCGCCGCCGCGCTCACGTCGACCGAGGCCGAGCTCGAGGAACGCGAACGACAGATCGCACAGCGGCTCGCCGAGCTCGACAGCGCGCTCGAGGAGCGGGAGCGGCTCGCGAAGCTCGAGGCGCAGATCGCCGAGCGCGAGCAGCTGGTTGACCTGAAGGTGCACGAGCTGAAGACGGCGGACGAGCAGCGCGCGGCCGAGGCGAAGGACTGGAAGGAGAAGGTCGAGGACCTGACGCGCCGCGAGAAGGAGCTCGCGCACGCAGAGGCGCGCATCGGCACGGCGCGCACGGAGTCGGAGAAGCGTCACGAGAAGCTGATCAAGGCGCTCGAAGAGAGCGAGAAGAAGGCGCGGGTGGCCGAAGAGGAGGCGCGCGCACTCGAGAAGAAGCTCGCGGAGCGCGAGCAGAAGCTCGCCAAGGCCGAGCAGGAGACGACGCAGGGACGCGTCCAGCTCGAGGCGCGCGAGAAGGTCATCGCGAAGCGCGAGGCCGAGACGACTGCCGAGGTCGGCAAGAGCGAAGCGCTCGTCTCGGCGCGCGCACGTGAGCTCGACCGGCGCGAGCTCGAGCTCAACACGAAGGCAAGCGAGCTGGCCGCGCGTGTTCAGGAGCTCGAGCAGGAGGCGAACGAGCACACGAAGACGCTCGAGGAGGCGCGCAGGCAGGGTGAAGAGGCGCGCAAGATCTTCCAGCGGCTCGAGGAGCGCGAGAAGCAGGTCGCGTCACTCGAGAAGGGAGCCGCGCAGGCACGGGCCGAGATCGACGCGCGCGACAAGATGCTCGCGAAGCGCGAGCAGGAGCTCGGTGCGGTGACGGGCGCCGAAGGTGAGCTGGCAGCACGCGCGCGGGAGCTCGACGAGCGTGAGCTCGCGCTGACGAACAGGGCGAACGAGCTCGCCGCTCGCATGGAGCAGCTGGAGCGCGAGACGGCCGAGCGTGCCGCGCAGCTCGATGCGGCACGGTCGCAGGAAGCCGAAGTGCGCTCCCTGCAGGAGGCGCTCGCACAGCGCGAGCAGCAGCTGACGGCGGCGCAGCGCGAGCTCGAACAGGGCCGCTCGCAGCTGCAGGCGCGTGAGCAGCAGATCGCCAAGCGCGAGGCGGAGGTCGCCGGCGCCAACGGCCGTGACGAGCGGCTCGCGGCACGTGCACGCGAGCTCGACCAGCGCGAGCTGGAACTGTCGACGCGAGCGACCGAGCTGGCGGCGCGCATCGAGCAGCTGGAGCGCGAGGCGACGCAGAGCAAGACCGTCGCACAGGACGCGCTCGCGAAGCTCGCCGACATCGACCGCCGCGAGTCGGAGCTGATCGCGCGCGAAGCCGAGTTCCACCGCACGGAGGCGACGCTGCGCCGCGAGCTCGAGGACGCGCGCAAGCCCGAGGTCGACGAGCTCGCCGAGCGGCGGCTCAAGGCGCGCGACGACGAGCTGGCGGCACGCGAAGCCGCGCTGAACAAGGCGGAGCAGGCGATCCTCGCGTCGCGGAGCCGCGCAGAAGGGAAGGAGAAGGGCCTCGACGAGCGCGAGCACGTTCTCGCCGGCCGCGCCAAGGAGCTCGAGGAGCGAGAGGCCGCCCTCAACCTGCGCGAAGCGCAGCTCGAGGCCGAGTTCGAGGTCCGCGAGCAGCGGCTCGAGCAGCGCGAGAAGGCCGGCGCCGAGCTCGAGGCTCAGCTCTCGTCGCGCGAGAGCGACCTCTCCATGTACGTCGCCCAGCTCCAGGAGAACTTCGACCGGCGCGAAGCCGAGTGGTGGTCCAAGCAGCTCGGCGGTTCCGCTAGCCAGCCTCCGGCTGCCTAGCCGATTTCAGCTACGCCACTTCGCGGGGAACGCGCGCGGGCGGAGCCCGCGCGCTCTCGTGGTGCTGGGCGGTTGTTCTCTTCCGTGCGGCGCGAGCAGGCTTCGCGTGCTCGCGTCGCATCAGTTCGCCTCCGCGGAAGCTTCGCTTCCGCTCCGGCCTTGACGGGGTCTGGCCCTGAAGGGCCTGACCCCAGCCTTTCGCGGTGAAGAGCTTTCGTTTGAACTGCTGAGGGGCAGACCCCAGCCTTTCCCTACGTCACAATTCGGGCAATGGCGTCAACACTCAGCGACAGCCAGCTGGTCGCGCGCTGCCGCGCAGGTGACCAGCAGGCGTGGCAGGAGCTGGTCGAGCGCTTCTCGCGCTACGTCTACGCGATCTCGATCCAGGCGTTCCGGCTCCCGGAAGCCGATGCCGAGGACGTGTTCCAAGAAGTGTTCGCGCGCGCGTACCAGCATCTCGACAAGCTGCGCGACGACTCCGCCGTGCGGCCCTGGCTTGCCCAGCTCACGCGGCGCCTCTGCATCGACCGACTGCGCGCGACGTCCCGCGAGCGTCCGGCGGCGGAAGAGGAGCTCTTCCTGACGGAGACCGACGACACGCTGGCGGTGCTCGACGATGCGCTGACGATCCACGAGGCGCTGGCCGCCGCACCGGGGCACTGCCGCGAGATCCTCGACCGCTTCTTCGCCCGCGACGAGAGCTACAAGACGATCGGCGAGGCGCTCGACCTCCCCTCCGGAACGATCGCCAGCCGCATCTCACGCTGCCTTTCTCGTCTTCGTGCCTTCCTCGAGGGAAGAAGCGACGGCTCTGCACCGTCTGGTGCTCGATGACCGCTTACGACGAACAGCGCCTCGCCAAGCTCATCCGCGCGCTGCCGCCTGCCCCTGCGGGCTGGGTGCGCGCAGCGCAGGAGCTGCCGTTCGCGCGTGGAGAGCTCGACGACATCGTCGCCCGCGCCGAGGCCGACGCCGCCTTCCGCGAGCGGCTCATCGCCGACCTCGAGGGTGCGCTCGCAGCCGAGGGCTACGAGCGCGACCGGGCGGTCGTCGCCGCGCTCCGCGCGCGCCTCGGCTCCGACTAGCGCAGAATCGCACCATGCAGGCGCCCTCCGGAGGCGGGCCGTTCGCGGCGCGTGTGACCGCGGCCGCAGCAATGCTGCTGGCCGACATCGCGCGCGCCTCGGCGTCGACCTGGTCGGAGGCACGCGGCATCGCCGCACAGGCGGAGTCGCTGCACGACCGTGCCTCGCCGCTCGCCGACCTCTCCGCCCAGGCGTATGCCGACGCGCTGGAGGCAGAGGGCGGCGATTACGAGCTCGGGCGCGCGTACGCAAAGGCGGCCGAGCCGCCGCTCCGGATCGCCGAGGCCGCTGCGGCCGTCGCCGAGCTGGCCGCGTACGTCGCCGAGCACGTCGAGCCCGCGCGTCGCGCGGACGCCGTCAGCGCGGGCCTGGTCGCAGCGGGCTGCGCCCATGCGGCCGCCGAGCTCGTGGCGGTCAACCTCACGATGGCGGCGAACGACGACCGTGTCCGCCGCGCGAACCTCCTCGCGGAGGAAGCCGCCCGCACCGCGAGCGCGGCACGGGCGGCTCGGGAGTAGATCAGGCGGTAAGAACCGCCGGCCGTCGTGAGACGGTCCTAGCCCAGCGAAATGCCCTCGACCTCCTGTCCTCGTGCCGCTCTCGCGTCCCCTCTTGCGCGATCGAGGCAAGCCGCTCCCGCGTCGCCTCGCGGATCAGATCCGCGTGACGGGCCCGAGCCAGCTCCTGGTGAGATTGAGGAAACACTTCGACTACTGGACGAAGAACGGCTTACGCTTCTTCCGCGGTGACCGAAGAGCCTCTTCCCGCCTGGAGCCTCCCGACCGACGCGGTCGAGCGCATCGCGCTCCCCGAAGCGTGGCCCGGAGAGGTGACGCGCGAGTGGGCATGGGGAGGGGCGACGGGCGCCGGCGTGCGCGTCTGCGTCCTCGACAGCGGCGTCGAGCTCGATCACGGGCTGGTCGGCGAGGTACAGCAGTCGGTCGCGATCTCGCTCGACGGCGACGAAGTGATCGTGGACAACAAGGACACGGCGGGCGACCTCTGCGGGCACGGCACCGCCTGTGCAGGGATCGTGCGCGCGCTCGCGCCCGAGTGCGAGCTCGCCAGTGTGCGCGTCCTCGGAGCGGGCTTCACCGGCAGCGGCGCCGTCCTCCTCGAGGGTCTTCGCTGGGCGGTCGAGCAGGGCTACGACGTCATCAACATGAGCCTCTCGACCACGAAGCAGAAGTTCGCTTCGCTCCTGCACGAGCTCGCGGACACCGCATACTTCCGCCGGACGATGCTCGTCGCCTCGGCCCACAACATGCCGGTCGAGAGTTATCCCTGGCGCTTCTCGAGCGTGATCTCCGTCGGCAGCCACGACCAGCAGGATCCCTTCGTCTACTACTACAACCCCACGCCGCCGGTCGAGTTCTTCGCGCGCGGAGTGGACGTGGAGGTCGCGTGGACCGGCGGCGGACGCGTCGTCTGCACCGGGAACAGCTTCGCGACACCGCACATCGCCGGCATCGCCGCGCTGATGCTCTCGAAGCACCGCGAGCTGACGCCGTTCCAGCTGAAGAGCCTGCTCTATCTGACCTCGACGAACGTGGGAGGCGAGTCGTGAGCGAAGACCTGCGCAGCGCCGTCGCAGCGGGGGTGCTCGGCGCCGAGAAGGACTACCGCGAGCTGCTGCAGTCGATCGTCGAGGTCGCCCGGGCGATCTTCCGCGCGAAGGCATCGTCGATCTTCCTGCTCGACGAGGCGACCGACGAGCTCGTCTTCGAGGCCGTCGCCGGCGAGGGCTCCGATTCGCTCGTCGGGCGACGCTTCCCGTCGAGCACCGGAATCGCAGGCTTCGTCCTCGTCAGCCGTCAGCCGCTCGTGATCGAGGACGTGCTGGAGGATCCACGCTTCTCCCGCGAGACGGCGGAGAGCACCGGGTTCGTCCCGAAGGGGCTGATGGCCGTGCCGCTGCTCCACGAGGAGCGGGCGCTGGGCGTTCTCGAAGTGCTCGACCGGCCGAGTGACGCGCGGTTCACGCTCGCGGAGATGGAGCTGCTCGGGCTGTTCGCGAACCAGGCGGCAATCGCGCTCGACCTGCTCCAGCGCGCCCGCCGCGCCCAGGAGGCGCTTGCGGACCAGGGCGACGTCGCCGTCCTCGCGCGGCTGGCGCAGAAGCTCGAAGACCGGCGAGCCGACGACGAGGGCGCGGCGGCCGCAGAGTTCCTCGCCGCGCTCGAGAAGATCCTTTGAAGGGTCTCCCCAGCAGTTTGTGGTGCCCGGCGAAAGGCTGGGGTCAGACCCCTTCGGGGTCAGACCCCGTGAAGGCCGGAGCGTAAGCCGCGGGCTTACGCGCAGGCGAACTGATGCGACGCGCGCACGCGTAGCCTGCGCGCGCCGCACGGAAGGGACAATCGCCCGCCGTCACTAAGAGCGCGCCGGCTTGGCCGGCGCGCGTTCAGCGCGAAGCGCCGCACCTCCTTCAGCGGAAAGCGGCAGCTTTCGCTGTAGACGACGTCGAGCCCGGAAGCAAGCTTCCGGGCTCGAGTGTCAGGCGGTATGCCCGAATCTACGCGCGGCGGCGATGCGCTTCGACGTCGTCGCTCTCGTCCTCCTCGGACTGCTCACGCGGCTCATCGGTGAGCGCCCGCCGGCGGTGCGCCTCGACGTCGTCAGTCTCTTCCTGCTCGATCCGCTCTTCCTCCGACATGGTCCTGCCTCCTTTTGGGCGGGAGATTCCTACCGCTGACGTCCACAGGACGGGCGACGGCACCCACATCTTCCCTACGGCCGCGATTGAGCACAACAGGCGGCCGTGGAATGGTTCCCCGGTGTCCGCCCTGGCGAACCGGCTGGCCGCCGCGCGGCGGGATTTCACCGGCGTCCTGCGGAATCCGGACCTCGTGCGGCTCGAGCTGGCGTGGGCGTTCTCGATCGTCTCCACGTGGGCCTACAGCGTCGGGATCGTGGTCTTCGCCTTCGAGCAGGGCGGCGCCACGGCGGTGGGAGTCGTGGGCCTCCTGCGCTGGGTGGCGGCGGGTGTCGTCTCGCCGTTCGCGGCGCTGCTCACCGACCGGTACGAGCGCCGTGCGGTCATGGTGGCGTCCGATCTGCTTCGCGCGGCGCTGATCGCAGGCGCGGCCGTCGCGGTGCTGGCGGACGCCGCTGCGTACGTCGTCTACCTGTTCGCGACGTTCGTCAGCATCGCCAACACGCCCTTCCGGCCGGCCGAGGCTGCGCTCACCCCGCAGCTCGCACGCACGCCGGCGGAGCTCGGCGCGGCGAACGTCGTCGCCTCGGCGATCGAGAGCATCGGGATCTTCGCGGGACCGGCCCTCGGCGGGTTGCTGCTTGCGTGGACGAGCCTGTCGACGACCTTCTTCGTCACTGCCGGCGGCGTTGCGGTCTCGGCCGTCCTCATCGTCGGCATCCGCCGCGCGAGCGAGCCGGAGGGCGAGGAGGAGAGCGCGGGCGAGGTTCGCCATGAGCTGCTGGAAGGGTTCCGCGCGATCTTCGCGCGCCGCAGCGTCGCGCTGCTCGTCGGGTTGTTCGCGGCCCAGACGTTCGTCGACGGGATGCTCAGTGTCCTGATCGCCGTGGTCGCCTTCGACTACCTCTCCGGCGGGGCGTCGACGGTCGGCTGGCTCAACGCGGCATCCGGCATCGGCGGGCTGCTGGGCGCCGGGCTCGCGGGCGTGCTCGTCGGCCGCGGCCGGCTCGCCGGCGACTTCGGCCTCGGCGTGCTCCTGTTCGGATTGCCGCTCGCGCTGCTGGCGACATGGCAGAACGAGGCGCTGGCGCTCGTCCTCCTGGCCGGCGTGGGCATCGGCAACACGCTCGCCGACGTCTCCGGCATGACCTTGCTCCAGCGTGTGACTCCGGACGCCGTCGTCGGCCGCGTCTTCGGCGTGCTCGAGTCGGTCTTGCTGCTGACGGTCGCGCTGGGCGCTGTCGCGGCGCCGGTGCTCGTCTCCGCGTTCGGCACGCGCGCAGCGCTGCTCATCGCCGGCCTGCTGCTGCCGGCGCTCGTCGTGCCGACCGGCGGCGCGCTCCGGCGCCTCGACGCCGAGGCTCGCCTTCCCCGCGGGGAGCTGGAGCTGCTCGCTCGCGTCCCGTTCCTGCGCTCGCTCCCCGAGCCGGCACTCGAGCGGCTCGCGCGCGCGGCGGAACACGACGCCGCGCAAGCGGGGGAGACTGTCGTGCGGCAGCACGAACCCGGGGAGCTCTTCTACGTCGTCGCCTCCGGCGAGCTCGAGGTTTCCGTCGACGGGACGCTCATCCGCAGGCTCTACGACGGTGACTACTTCGGCGAGATCGCGCTGTTGCGCGACGTGCCGCGCACGGCGACCGTTCGCGCAAGGCGCGACTCCGAGCTGCTTGCCGTTGGGCGGGAGGCTTTTCTCAACGCCGTCAACGGCTACGCGCCGAGCCTCTCGTCGGCCGAGGCGGTCGTCGGGCTGCGCCTCGGAACCCGCGCTTAGACGCTTGCGATGTCCTGCCGGAACGTGCCGAGGCGCGCCGCGGCAATGGCGTGGGCCGCGGCGGCGCTCTCAGGGTGTCCGGTCACGGCGGCGAGGAACTCGTCTCGGGTGATGGCAAGCAGCTCGACCTCAGACGTCGCGGTCACCGTCGCCGTTCGCGGCACGTCGCGGAGCAGCGCGATCTCGCCGAAACCCTCGCCGGCGTGCAGCGTCTGCAAGGGCCGCCCGTCGGCGGCGACGTCGACCTCGCCGTCGGCGATCACGTAGAAGGCGTCGCCGGGCTCGCCTTGCGTGACGATCTGCCGCCCGGCGGGCAGTTCGAGGGTCGTCGCGTCGCGGGCGAGCTGGTCGACGATCGCAACGGGCAGCGGAGTGAAGATCGGGACCGCGCGCAGCAGCGCGACGTGCGCCGGCTCCAGTGCCGTCTCGTCGTCGAGCCGCCGGAAGCGCGGGAACGCGAGTGCGGAGGCGGCGACGACGGGCAGGCCTACGGCAACGAGCGTCCAGCGGTCGCCGATCGCGTTGATGAGCGCGGGGACGGCGATCGCTCCGAGGCCGAGTGTCCCGACGAACACGCTCTGGGTTACGCCCATCACGCGGGTGAGCACCGCATCGGGGGTGCTGCGCTGCAGAAGCGTCACCCCGGCGACGTCGACGATCGTCGTGCCGAGCCCCACGACGGCTAGGAGGACGACGGCCGACGCCGTGTACGGGAGCAGGCCGAGGGCCGCGACGGGGAGGCCGACGAGGATGAGCCCGACGCCGAACGCCGACGCCAGTCGCGGTCGCGCAACGATCCCGAGCGCGGCGACGCCGCCGAGCAGGCCGCCGATCCCGATCGCCGACGTGAGGAAGCCGATCCCGCCTTTTCCGAGCCCCAGCGTCTCGAGCGCGAGCACGACGATCAGGACGTTGACGGCGCCGGCGACGAGCGTCTGCATCCCGTAGAGCGAGATGATCAGCCGCAGGCGCGCGTCCCGCGCGACCGTCCCGAAGCCGGCGAACGCCTCGCTGAGGAAGCTCTTCGGTGCGGCGCGCGGCAGTGTCGCCCGGTCGACCTTGACGCCCACGAGCAAGAGCGCCGCGGCGAGGAAGGCGACGCCGGTGATCGCGAAAACGACCTGCGTCGAGGCGAAAGCGATCAGCACACCCCCGATGGCGGGGCCTGCGAAGATCCCGACGCTCTCGATCGTCGTGAGGACGAGATTCGACGCGGTCAGCTCCTCCGGCGTGCGGGAGAGCAGCGGCAGCAGCGCCGACTGCGTCGGCCGGAAGACCGACTGCAGCAGTCCCATCACGCTTGCGAGCCCGTAGACGACGCCGGCGGGGGCGGCGAGAGCCGCGGCGGCCGCAGCCGCGACGATCGTGACGCTCCGTGCGACGTTGATCGACACGACCACTCGCTCGCGCCGGTAGCGGTCGCCGAGGACAGCCCCGAACGGCGCCGCCACGACCGACGGGAGGACCCGGAGCAGCCCGACGAGGCCGACGGCGGCGGCGCCGCCACGCTCGTATGCGTAGAGCCCGAGGGTGACGACGTAGATCCAGTAGGCGCAGACCGTGCCGGCCCACGAGAGCTCGACCAGGCGCAGGTTCCGGTTGTGGAAGACGGCCGAGAACGCGTGGCCGGCCTCGCGGAAGTGGTCACGGAAGGCCCGCCGCATCGGCGCGATCGTACGACGCTTTGTCATTTTCGTCGCAGGGAGGGAAGATATGAGGCGTCTCGCCTGTCTTGTGGAGGAACGCCGGAGTGAGCCGGCGGCTGAAAGGAGGAGCTGTGGAGGAGAAGAAGGAGCCAACGACGTCGAACGACGAAGTCGAAGCGCACGGCTTGGCGGAGCGGACACCAGCCGAGCGGCCCGCCGAGGACCTGCAGAGGGACGACGAGCCCGACTTCGAGGGCCACGCGTTGCTCGAGCGGTCGCCAACCGAGAGCCCGACCGAAAGCCCCGTTGAGCGCGCTCCCGTCGAGCGCCCGATGGACTAGGGAGAGAGCTTTCTAGCTGGCGTCGGGGCGGCTTCGGCCGCCCCGACTACGTTCCGAGTCCGTCGAGCGCCGGCTCGTCGATAGTCAGCGTGCGCGCGTCCGCATCGACCGTCGCTCCGACGCCGAGCGGGATCGTGACCAGGTGCTTGCCGTGGCCGAGCGGCAGGTTGTGCAGGATCGGCACGCCGAGCGGCTCGAGATGGTGCTCGAAGACGTCCTCCATCGACCGGCTCCGCAACCACGGGTCGAGCTGGTCGGAGTGGTCGGACTTGTACATCTCCCCGATCACGACGCCCTTGACGCGCTCGAGCTTCCCGGCGTTCCTGAGCTGCGTCAGCATCCCGTCGACGTGCCACGGCGGCGCGTGCACGTCCTCGAAGAAGAGGATCGCGCCGTCGAGCTCGAGCTCCCACGGCGTTCCGAGCGTCTCGCGGAGCAGCCAGAGGCATCCGCCGACGAGCGGCGCGCTCGCGCGGCCGGAGCCGAGTCTGCCGATGTACGGGTCGTCGGGCCGCGCCGGGACCTCGCCGAGTGGCTCCGTCGCGGTCATCGCCCGCAGGAAGCGCTCCTTGTCCCACTCTTCGCGCTTCGGCGCGCCCATGCTCGTGAGCCCCAGGCCGTAGAACGTGATGAGACCCGTGCGCTGGCGGATCGCCACATGTAACGCAGTGACGTCGGAGTAGCCGACGAACGGCTTCGGGCTCGCCGCGATCACGTCGTAGTCGAGCAGCGGCACGACCTGCGACGCTCCGTAGCCGCCGCGCAGCATCTGCACGACGTCGACGTCGTCGTCGGCGAACAGCGCGGTGACGTCGTCGGCGCGGGCCTGTGCATCGCCGGCGACGAAGTCGTCGCGCTCGTACACGTGCGGCGCGAGCTTGACGTGGTAGCCGTGCTCCTCGTACCAGCGAACGCCCCGGTCGATCTCCGACCGGTTCTCGAACGGGCTCGAAGCGGCCGCAACGCCGATCGTCCCGCCGTCGGGTAGGGGGGATGCCTTGATCACGAGCGCGCTCCTGAAGACACGAAAGTAGGCCGGAGGTTAGTGGGAACGTAGCCGCACTGACCGCAGGCCGGACTGATGCGGCGCGAGCACGCGAAGCATGGTCGCGCCGCACGGAAGGGACCGCATGCTCACCGACAAAGGAGTGCGCGGGCTATGCCCGCGCACGTTCCGCGCTAAGCGGCGTCGCCTTCGTGAGGCGAAAGCGCAGCTTTCGCCTCACGAGATCTTCGCCATGACGTGCTTGAGCTGCGTGTAGTCCTCGAGGGAGTAGGAGGAGAGGTCCTTGCCGTAGCCGGACTGCTTGTAGCCGCCGTGCGGCATCTCACTGACCAGCGGGATGTGGTCGTTGATCCACACAGTGCCGAACTGCAGCTTGCGCGACGCGTTCAGGGCGCGCCCGATGTCGCGTGTCCAGACGGAGGCCGCGAGGCCGTACTCGACGTCGTTCGCCCACTCGATCGCCTGGTCGTCATCCTCGAACTTCTGCACCGTCACGACGGGGCCGAACACCTCGCGCTGGATGATCTCGTCGTGCTGGCCGACGTCAGTGATGACCGTCGGCTTGACGAAGAAGCCGCGGCTCCCGTTGGTGTCGCCGCCGGTGAGGACGCTCGCGCCCTTGGCGCGGTCGAGAAACCCGAGCACGCGGTCCTGCTGCGCCTTGGAGATCACCGGGCCCATCTCGATCTCGTCGCCCTCGGCCGGATCCCCGACATGCAGGGACTCGACGGCCGGCACGAGCTCGTCGAGGAGCTTCGAGTAGATCTTCGGCCCGGCGACCACGCGTGATGCCGCGGTGCAGTCCTGGCCGGAGTTCCAGTAACCGCCGATCTTGATCCCCTCCGCGACGGCGGCCGGGTCGGCGTCGTCGAAGACGAGCACCGGTGCCTTGCCGCCGAGCTCGAGGTGGACGCGCTTCAGGTTGTCCGCGGCGGTGCGCGCGATGATCTTGCCGGTCTCGACGTCGCCGGTCAGCGAGACGAGCCGCACCTCCGGATGCTTCACGATCGCCTCGCCCGCGGGAACGCCGTCGCCTGTGATCACGTTGAGGACGCCGGCCGGCAGCACGTCCGCGGCGAGCTGCGCGAACCGAAGCGCCGTCAGCGGCGTCTGCTCCGACGGCTTCAGCACCTGGACGTTGCCCGCGGCGAGGGCCGGCGCCATCTTCCAGACGGCCATCATCAGCGGGTAGTTCCACGGCGCGATTCCGCCGACGACGCCGATCGGCTCGCGGCGGAGCCACGAGGTGTACCCCTTCATGTACTCGCCGGCCGACTTCCCCTCGAGCACGCGGGCCGCGCCGGCGAAGAACCGGAAGTTGTCGGCGCAAACGGGCATCTCGTCGCGCGCATACGAGAGCGGCTTCCCGACGTTGCGGGACTCGATCTCGGCGAGCTCCTCGGTGTGCTCGTCGATGAGGTCGGCAACCTTCAGCAGCACCTCCGCGCGCTCGCCCGGCGTTGTCTCGCGCCACTCGACGAGCGCCTTCTTCGCCGCCTGGACGGCGCGGTCGACGTCGTCGGCGGTCGCGTTGGGAACCTCGGCGATGACCTCTCCCGTCGCCGGGTTGAGGACCTCCATCGTGTCGCCGCCGGTGGAATCGACCCACTCGCCGCCGATGAAGTTCTGGTGCTCGGACACGGTGGTGCTCACGACTTACCTCCTTCTGAGGATTCCGGTGTCGCGCGTCAGGCGCGCGGCGATTGCCACGGGAATCACGGTCATGACTATCACGAAAAAGACGACAACGTTGACCTGCGGGAGCTGCTGACCGAGACGCAGGTTGCCAAGGATCCAGATCGGCAGTGTGTTCTGCGCCCCGGCGGTGAAAGTCGTCACGATCACCTCGTCGAACGACAAGGCGAACGCGAGCAGCGCACCCGCGACGAGCGCGGTCGACACGACCGGCAGTGTCACGAAGCGGAAGGTCTGCCAGCCGTCGGCGCCGAGGTCCATCGACGCCTCCGTCAGCGACGTCTGCGTCCGGCGCAGACGTGCCACCACGTTGTTGTAGACGATCACGATGCAGAAGGTCGCGTGGCCGATGACGATCGTCAGCAACCCCGGATCGAAGTGGTGCACCGGGTTGTTCGTGAAGAACGAGTTGAGCGCGATGCCCGTGACGACGCCCGGCAGCGCGATCGGGAGGACGAGCAGGAACGTGATTGCATCGCGCCCGAAGAACTTGAAGCGGCTGACGACTGCCGCGGCCGCGGTTCCGAGCACGACCGCTATCGCCGTGGCGAGCGCGCCCGCCTTCAGCGAGAGCACGAGGGCGTCGCGGGCGTCTTGGTCGTGCCAGGCCGAGCTGAACCATTTCGTGCTGAACCCGGCAATCGGCCAGCTCTGGATGTTCGAGGAGTTGAAGGCGTAGACGCAGATGAGGACGAGCGGCAGCCAAAGGAACAGCACGACGCCGAGCGCCCAGACGGTCAACGAGATTCGAGTGGCGCGGGTCTCCACTACAACGCCTCGAACGCGCCCAAGCGCTTCGCCACGATCAGGTACAGCGCCATGACGGCGAGCGGAATGGTCGCGTACGCCGCCGCGAACGGCAGGTTGTTCGTGAGCCCGAGCACGTTGCGGTAGATGACGTTCCCGATGAAGTCGACGTTGCCAACGAGAGACGGCGTGATGTAGTCGCCGAGCGTTAGCGAGAACGTGAAGATCGAGCCCGCGACGATGCCCGGCAGCGCCAGCGGGACGATGACGCGACGGAAGGTCGTCCAGTTCCTCGCGCCGAGGTCGCGTGACGCTTCCAGGTACGAGTCGGGGATGCGCTCGAGCGCGGCGTAGATCGGCAGGATCATGAACGGCAGCCAGATGTACGAGAACACCATCCAGATCGCGGTGTTCGTGAACGCCCAACCTTGTGTCGGCAGGCCGAGCTTTCCAAGCGTCCAGTTGAGCGCGCCGTCGTGGTTGAGGATCAACCGCCAGGCGTAGATCCGCGCGAGATAGCTCGACCAGAGCGGCAGCAGCACGAGCACGAACAGGAGTGTTCGCTGCCGCGGCCCGGCGATGCGCGCCATGTAGTAGGCGAACGGGAAAGCGATCACCGCGTCAGTCGCCGTCACGGCCGCCGCCATCCAGATCGTGCGCCACGCGATCTGGCGATAAGTCGGGTCGCTGGCGATCTGGTGGAAGTTCGCCCACGTGAACGTGTGGGTCAGCTTCCCGGTGAACGAGTCGATGCTCCAGAACGCAGAGACGAACAGGACTGCGAGCGCCGCGAGGTAGAAGACGACCATCCACCCCAGCGGCGGCAGCAGCAGCGCGACGGCGCGGAGCCGCGGCCGTCGCCACAGCGCGGCCGAGAGCTTGCGGCGCGCGGCCCAACGCCCGCGCGCCGCGTCCAACTTGGGCTGCGGTGGTGCAGCTGTCGTGTTCACCAGATGCTGGGTGAAGCGCATGCGCGGGCGAAGCCCGCGCATGCTCTATGCGACGCCGCCAAAGTGGCGCCTTGGATATGCCTGCGCCGTCAACTCTTGATGTCAGTCCAGGCTTGCTGCCACTTCGTGTAATCCATGCAGTTGTTCTTGCCGTTTCCGCAATTCGCGGTCGGCGTCTTCCAGAACTTGATCGACTTGAAGTACGCCGACGGCGCGTTGGCGTGGTACTGCGCGCATGACCCCTTCGACAGCTTGTTCATGATCGCGCACGCCTTCGTGTTCGCCGGCGTCTCGCCGAAGTAGATCGCCTGCTGCGCCTGCACCTTCGGCGTCGAGACCCACTGGATCCATTTGACGGCGCAGTTCGGGTGCTTCGCTTTCGAGGAGATCATCCATGTGTCGGCCCACCCGGTCGCGCCCTCCTTCGGGATCAGGTCTTTCACCGGCGCCTTCGCGGCCTGCAGCGTGTTCGTCTGATACGGCCACGACGCGCCGATTGTCGCGCTGCCGTTCTTGAACAGGTCGATCTCGTCACCGGCCGTGACCCAGTACTTCCGCACAAGCGCGTGCTGCTTCTTCAGCAGGTTGACCGCCGCGTTGAACTGCGGCTGCGTCAGCTCGTAAGGATCCTTGATGCCGAGGCTCGGCTTCGACTTCGACAGATAGAGCGCTGCATCCGCGATCTGGATCGGGTTGTCCGGGATGGTGACCTTCCCCTTGTACTTCGGGTTGTAGAGGACGCTCCACGATTTCGGCGCAGGCTTCACCTTCTTCGTGTTGTAGAGGAGCGTGTTCGGACCCCACTGGAGCGAGATCCCGTAGTGCACGCCGTTGACGGTGTTGTGGGGCGGCGACTTCAACGCCGGGATGAAGTTCTTGAAGTCCGGGATCAGCTTCGGGTCGATCGGCCGTACGTCCTTGCCGAAGATCAGTCGCAGGCTGGCGTCGCCCGAGGCGGACACGGCGTCGTACTGGCCCGTGCGCATGAGCGTCACCATCTCGTCGGACGAGCCGCCGAACTTCGCATTGACCTTGCAGCCGGTCGCCTTCTGGAAGGGATTCACCCACTGTTTGTACGTGTAGCCCTCCCACGCGATCAGGTTCAGCTGGCCTTCTGTCTTGCCGACCTTCGTGATCGGCGAGTTGTCGCTCGACGAGCTGACGCCCGACGCCGGTATGCACAGCGCCGCTGCCACAGCCGCAAGCAGGACGTGCCCTCTCCGAATCCTCATTCGTGCCCTCCGTGCAGGTCGTAGGTGTGCTCGGGACGCCACTCGAGGCGCACCCGCTTCCCCTTGGACTCGAGGACGTCGACCGACGACGTCTCGAGGTTTTGCTCGACCACCGTCAGCGCGCCCCCGGAATCGAGCTCGACGATGTACCGCGTGAACATGCCGACGTAGACGACGTCACGGATCACGCCGGGCTCGCCGTCGCCGGCGTCGTCGAATTGCATCTGGATCTTCTCGGGACGCACCGTAAAGCGGCGACCGCCGCGCTCGAGGACGTTCGAGATGCCGACGAAGCCGGCGACGAACTCCGTCGCCGGATGCTCGTACACCTCCTCCGGCGTGCCGAGCTGCTCGATCCGGCCCTCGTTGAAAACGGCGAGGCGGTCGCTCATCGTCAACGCCTCCTCCTGATCGTGGGTGACGTAGACGAAGGTGATCCCGACCTCGCTGACCTCGCGCTGGATCCGCTTCAGCTCGATTTGCATCTCCTGCCTCAGCTTCAGGTCGAGCGCGCCCAGCGGCTCGTCGAGCAGCAGCACCTTCGGCCCGTTCACGAGCGCCCGAGCCAGCGCGATCCGCTGACGCTGGCCGCCTGAGAGCTGAACCGGCTTCCGGTCGGCGACGTTCGGCAGCCGGACGACACGGAGGATCTCCTCGACACGCCGCTTCCGCTCGGCACGCGGAACGCCCTTGACCCGGAGGCCGTAGGCGACGTTCTGCGCGATCGTCATGTGCGGGAAGAGCGCGTAGTCCTGGAAGACGGTGTTGACGTCGCGCTCGTACGGCGCGCGCTTCGTGACGTCGACGCCGCTGAGCTCGATTCGCCCAGAGTCGGGCCGCTCGAAGCCGGCGATCAGGCGGAGCGTCGTCGTCTTGCCGGAGCCCGACGGCCCGAGCAGCGTGAAGAACTCGCCGGGCCGGATCTCCAGGTCGACATGCTCGACGGCGACGACGTCGCCGTAGGTCTTGCGGACGCCGACGAGCCGCACGTCCACTGCAGATCCGATTGTCGTGGGACCAGGCCTGGACTCAGGCCGCGTCTGCGTCGCCAAACGCTTCCTCCAACAAGCGGAGCCCTCGCTCCAGCAGCTCATCCTCGATCGTGATCGGGACGAGGATCCGAATCACGTTGCCGTACATCCCGGCCGAGAGCAGGACGAGCCCCCGGTCGCGCGCGGCGGCCGTGATGCGGGCCGCGCGGTCCGGTGTCTTCTCGGGGAGCTCGACCGCAAGCATCGGTCCGAGCCCGCGCACCTCGCCGGCGTTCAGCGCCTCGAGTCGGACGCGGATGCGTGCGCCGAGCTCTTCGGCCCGGGCGCGGAACTCCGGGGAGCGCACCTCGTTGAGCACGGCGATCGCCGCGGCGCACGCGAGTGGGTTCCCGCCGAACGTGCCGCCCAGGCCGCCGGGCGGCACGGCGTCCATCACCGCCGCCTTGCCCGTGACGCCGGCAAGCGGCAGCCCGCCGCCGAGCGACTTGCCGCTGACGAGCAGGTCGGGCTCGACGCCGTAGTGCTCGATCGCCCAGACAGGGCCGGTTCGCCCGGCGCCGGACTGCACCTCGTCGTCGACGTAGAGGATCCCGTGCTCCTCGCAGAGCGCCTTCAGCTCACGCGGGAAGTCGCGGGGCATCGGGATGAAGCCGCCTTCGCCCTGCACCGGCTCAAGGACGACGCAGGCCACCTGCTCCGGCTCGACGTCCTGCTTGAACACGCGGCGCACGGCGGCGATGTCGAGCGCGGCCCGATAGACATCCGGCGTGAAGGGGCCGAACCCGGCCTTGTACGGCACCGCCTTCGCCGTCAGGGCCATCGTCAGGTTGGTGCGCCCGTGGAACGCGTGGTCGAAGGCGATCACGCCCGAGCGGCCGGTCGCGACGCGGGCGATCTTGACCGCATTCTCGATCGCCTCGGCGCCGGAGTTGAGGAGCAGAGACCGCGTCTCGCTGCCGCCGGGCCAGAGCTCGTCCAGCAGCCTGCAGACCTCGACGTAGGGCTCGTACATCCCGACCATGAAGCACTGGTGCAGGTAACGGTCGACCTGCTCGTGGATCGCGGCCGACGCGAAGCCGTGGCCGGTGTTCTGGCAGCCGAGCCCGCCGGCGAAGTCGACGTACTCGCGCCCGTCGACGTCCCAGATGCGGGCGCCCTCCGCCCGGTCGACGACGAGCGGCGTCGTCGCCACGCCGCGCGCGACGTATCGAGCCCGGTCCGCCGCGACTCGCTGAGACGCCATCCGCTCACCGATTGCCACGCGGGGTGGAGCATCCATGATTCGCATTGCGAGCGCAAGTGGCGGCTTGGTTTGCGCAAATGCGCGGCGCATGGTACGAATCGCCTCGCTTTGCGCAGAGC
Organism: uncultured Actinomycetes bacterium; assembly: GCA_963833655.1. GTDB lineage: Bacteria > Actinomycetota > Thermoleophilia > Gaiellales > Gaiellaceae > 3-1-20CM-4-69-9. The sequence continues at coordinate 479,153 of CAWHYL010000004.1, forward strand.
TGCCGTTCAGCCGGCGCAGGCCGTCCTCGACGGCCGCCGCGGCCCCGTCAGCGCTCCTCGCCGGATCGACGAGCTCGACCAGGGCATCGTCGAGGCGCTCCAAGCGAACGGGCGGGAGTCGTTCCGTGCGATTGCGGCGCGCCTCGGCGTCTCGGAGGCGACCGTGCGGGCGAGGTACGCGCGCCTCTGCGACGACGACATCCTGCAGGTCGTCGCCGTCACGAACCCGCTCGGGCTCGGCTTCGAGCAGGCGCTGATCGGCGTCAAGACCGCCGGCTCGCCGCAACCTGTCGCCGACGAGATCGCGAGCTGGACGGAGGCCGACTACGTGGTGGTCACCGCCGGCCAGTACGACCTCGTCGTCGAGATCGTCGCGGCGGACCGGCGCGACCTGCTCCGGCTGACGAACCGCATGCGGGAGCTCGACGGCGTCGTCTCCACCGAGACATTTCTGTACCTCGACCTTGTCAAGCAGCTGTACGACTGGGGGACCCGACCATGACCAGCACCGTTCCGGAGAAGACAGTCGACCTGCAGAAGGCGGCCCGGGAGCACCTGTGGCTGCACTTCACGCGCATGAGCGCGTACGAGAGCGCCGAGGTGCCGATCATCGTGCGCGGCGACGGCTGCTACCTCGAGGACGCGAACGGGAAGCGCTATCTCGACGCGCTCGCCGGCCTCTTCTCCGTCAACATCGGCTACGGCTACGGCGAGGAGATGGGGGAGGCAGCGGCCGCGCAGATGCGCGAGCTGCCGTTCTACACGAACTGGTCGTATGCGCACCCGCGGGCGATCGAGCTCGCGGAGGAGATCGCATCGCTCGCGCCGGGAGATCTCAACCGCCTCTTCTTCGTCTCCGGCGGCTCCGAAGCGGTCGAGTCGGCGTGGAAGCTCGCGCGGCAGTACTACGCAGCGCGGGGCGAGAAGCGCACCGCGATCGCGCACGCCCCGACGGAGCCGTACCGCGACTTCGACGCGGAGCAGGCCGCGACGCACCACGGCGAGCGGCGCTGGAAGGCGATCTCGCGGCACATCGCCTACCACGGCACGACGATGGGCGCGCTCTCCATCAACGGGATTCCGGCCCTTCGGGCGCCGTTCGAGCCCCTCGTCCCGGAGGTCCTGCACGTCCGCAACACGAACCGGTACCACCGGCCCGCTGGGGAGAGCGAGGCCGACTTCACGGCGTTCCTGCTCGACGACCTCGAGCACACGATCGAAGCCGCAGGCCCCGAGATGGTCTGCATGGTGATCATGGAGCCGGTGCAGAACGCCGGCGGCGCGTTCCTGCCGCCCGCGGGGTACTGGCGCGGTGTCCGCGAGCTCTGCGACCGCTACGACATCCTGCTGTGCGCCGACGAGGTGATCACGGGCTTCGGCCGCCTCGGTTCCTGGTTCGGCTCCGAGCGCTACGACATCCGGCCCGACCTGATGACAATCGCGAAGGGGCTTTCGTCGTCCTATGCATCGATCGGCGGCGTGGTGGCGACGGAACGGGTGATGGAGCCCTTCATGCGCGACACGAGGATGTACGCCCACGGCATCACGTTCGGCGGACATCCGGTCGCGTCGGCGGTCGCGCTGAAGAACATCGAGATCATGAAGCGCGACCAGATCGTCGAGCACGTCGCGGCGACGCAGGACACGTTCCGCGCCCAGCTCGAGCAGCTGCTCGAGCTCCCGATCGTCGGCGACGTGCGCGGGACCGGGTTCTTCTACGCGGTCGAGCTCGTCAAGGACAAGGAGACGAGGGCGACGTTCGACGAGGAGGAGTGCGAGACGCTGCTGCGCCAGTTCCTCTCGCCGCGCCTCTTCGAGCGCGGCCTCATCTGCCGTGCCGACGACCGAGGCGACCCGGTGCTGCAGATCTCGCCCCCGCTTGTCGCCGGCCAGGAAGAATTCGACCGGATCGTCTCCATCCTCGGGGACGTCCTTGCGGAGGCTTGGACGAGAGTGAAGCAGTGACCAAAACCCCCGACGTGCGGCTCGTCGGCGTCACCAAGCAGTTCGACGACGTGGTCGCGGTGGACGACCTTAGCCTCGACGTCGCGAGCGGCAGCTTCTTCGCGTTGCTCGGGCCCTCCGGCTGCGGGAAGACGACGACCCTCCGGATGATCGGCGGTTTCGAGCAGCCGACGGCCGGCCGGATCTTCCTCGGCGACCGCGAGGTCAGCGGGCTGCCGGCGTACAAGCGCGACGTCAACACGGTCTTCCAGTCGTACGCGCTGTTCCCGCATCTGTCCGTGTTCGAGAACGTCGCGTTCGGAATGCGCCGGAAGGGCGTGCGAGGCGACATGCTGCGCGGAAGGGTCGAGGAGATACTGAAGGTCGTCGGGCTCGCCGGGATGGGGAAGCGGAAGCCGCGACAGCTCTCGGGCGGCCAGCAGCAACGTGTCGCGCTCGCGCGGGCGCTCGTGAACAAGCCGCAGGTGCTGCTGCTCGACGAGCCGCTCGGCGCGCTCGACCTCAAGCTGCGCAAGCAGATGCAGCTCGAGCTGAAGGCGATCCAGCACGACGTCGGGATCACCTTCATCCACGTCACGCACGACCAGGAAGAGGCGATGACGATGGCCGATCAGATCGCCGTCATGAAAGAGGGCCGGATCGAGCAGCTCGGGACGCCGACGGAGCTCTACGAGACGCCGGCCACGGCGTACGTCGCGGGCTTCCTCGGCGTGTCGAACCTCATCGCCGGAACCGTCACGGGCGCCGACAGCGTCCGGCTTTACAACGGGACGGACGTGCAAGTCCCCGCCGCCGTGCTCGGCGGGCGGACGGGCCAAGTCGCCGTCGGCATCCGGCCCGAGAAGATCGAGCTCGGCAACGGCCAGCCGAACTCACTCGCAGGCGAAGTCGTCGAGCAGGCGTACGTCGGCGTCGCGACGCAGTACATCGTCGACACCGATGCCGGCAGGCTCACCGTGTACCGCCAGAACGCGTCGCCCGGGCTGAACGGCGCGGCGCCGGGGGAGAGGCTCACGCTCAGCTGGAGCCCCGACTCCACCTTCGTCGTCGACTCAATGGAGGCACCTGAATGACCGACGTGCTCACACGTCGCGATCTGCTGCGGCGTGCGGCCGGCAGCGGCGCGTTGCTCACCGTCCCCGGCATCCTCGCCGCCTGCGGCGGCAGCAGCTCCAAGTCGTCGAGCTCCGGCTCGGATCACACGCTTGCGAAGACGCTCCACTTCTCGAACTGGACCCTCTACATCGACGTCAACAACAAGAATCACAGCCACCCGTCGCTCGAGGCGTTCCAGCAGAAGTACGGCACGCACATCGACTACACGGAGGACATCAACGACAACGCGTCGTTCTTCGGGAAGATCCAGGGCCCGCTGTCGCGCGGCCAGTCGATCAACCGCGACATCATCGTCCTCACCGACAACGACCGGTACCTCTCGCTGATGATCAAGAAGGGCTGGACGGAGAAGCTCGACAAGTCGGCCATCCCGAACATCAAGAACCTGCTCGACGTGCAGAAGCACCCGAGCTTCGACCCGAACCGCGAGTTCTCGCTCCCCTGGCAGTCCGGGATGACCGGCATCGCCTACAACGACAAGCTGTCGGACCCGGTGCTCAGCATCGACGACCTGTTCACGAACCCGAAGCTGAAGGGGAAGGTCACGTGTCTCAACTCGATGGGCGACGCGATGACCCTAGTGATGCTTGCGAACGGCGACGACCCGCTGCACGTCACGGACGCGACGTGGAACAAGGCGTTCAACAGGATCAAGGCTGCCGTCGACTCGAAGCAGATCCGGCAGTTCACCGGCAACGACTACGCGCCACCGCTGGCGAAGGGCGACCTCGCCGCGGCGATGTCGTGGTCGGGCGACATCGCGCAGATCGGGAACACGCACATCCACTGGAACCTCCCGAAGGACGGCGGCGCGATCTGGACGGACAACATGATCATCCCCAAGGGCGGCAACGTCTACACCGCGTCCGTCTACATGAACTACGTCTACGACCCGAAGGTGCAGGGCCTGATGGAGGCCGGTGACCCGAAGCGGAACATCACGGGCGTCTACTACATCCCGCCGGTCAAGGGCGCGGGGACCTGGGCGAAGAAGTTCAACCCGCCCATCGCCGCGAACCCGCTCATCTTTCCGTCGCAGCAGATGCTCGACAACGTCCACCTCTTCGACAACGCCGCGCTCAACAACGAGAAGTACCTGACGCAGTGGCAGAACCTGATCTCGGGCTAGTCACACGCTCGTGGGGTTTCTGCATCGAAATCGGAGTCTGACTCCTTACCTCCTGCTCGGCCCTGGGATGTTGTGGCTGACGATCTTCTTCGTCGTGCCACTCGGCTTCCTCGCGTACCAGTCGCTGCAGTCGGGCAACTTCGACGTCGGCTATTCCTTCACGTGGGCGTGGGGGAACTACTGGAACGCGATCCGCGACTACCGTGCCCAGTTCCTGCGCTCGCTCGAGTACGCCGGCATCGCGACGATCCTCGCGCTCGTGCTCAGCTATCCAGTGGCGTACTGGATCGCCTTCCGCGGCGGACGGTGGAAGAACCTGCTGCTGCTCTTCATCGTCGCGCCGTTCTTCGTCACGTACCTGATCCGGACGCTCGCCTGGGAGACGATCCTCTCGGACCACGGCTTCGTCGTGCGCACGCTGCAGCAGCTCCACGTCCTCGGGCCCGGCGGCAGGCTGCTCGCGACGTCGACGGCCGTCGTGGCCGGCATCACCTACAACTTCCTGCCGTTCATGGCGCTGCCGCTGTACGTCTCGCTCGAGCAGGTCGACCAGCGGTTGCTCGAGGCGGCGGAGGACCTCTATGCGAGCAAGTGGAAGGCCTTCATGCGGATCACGCTGCCGCTCTCGCTCCCGGGGATCGTGGCGGGGACGCTGCTCACGTTCATTCCGGCCGCCGGTGACTTCATCAACGCGCAGCTCCTCGGAGCGCCGGAGAACCACATGATCGGCAACGTCATCCAATCGAAGTTCCTCGAGCTGACCGACTACCCGGCAGCGGCCGCGATGTCGTTCATCCTGATGGCCGGGATCCTCGTTGCGGTCGCCGTCTACGCGCGGCTCGTCGGGACCGAGCAGCTGACCGGCACGCCCGTATGAGCACGGTCGCCGTCCCCGCGCGCCGAAGCGAGCGCAACGTCTTCGCCGCTGTCTGGGCGTTCGTGCGCAGGCAGATCCTGACGGTCTACTCGATCCTCTTCTTCGTCTACCTGCTGCTTCCGATCGGCGTCGTCGTCGCGTTCTCGTTCAACCATCCGACGGGCAAGTTCAACTACGTCTGGCAGGGCTTCACGTGGGACAACTGGCGCTACTGGGACGGCGTGCCCGGCATCCGCAGCGCCATCTTCCTCTCGCTCGAGATCGCGCTGCTCGCGAGCCTGGTCGCAACGGCGCTCGGGACCGCGATCGCCCTTGCCCTCGTCCGCTACGGCTTCCGGGGCCGTGCCGGGACGAACGTGCTGATCTTCCTGCCGCTGTCGACGCCCGAGATCGTGCTCGGTGCGTCACTGCTGACGCTGTTCCTGAACCTGAACGTCGTCTTCGGCTTCTGGACGATCCTGATCGCGCACGTGATGTTCTGCATCAGCTTCGCCGTCGTCACGGTCAAGGCGCGGTTGATCGGGTTCGACCGTCATCTCGAGGAAGCCGCGATGGACCTCGGCGCGAACGAGTGGGTGACCTTCCGAAAGGTGACGCTGCCGCTGATCGCGCCCGCGATCCTGGCTGCACTGCTCCTCTGCTTCGCGATCTCGATCGACGACTTCGTCGTGACGTACTTCAACGCGGGCTCGGAGACCACGTTCCCGCTCTTCGTCTGGGGCGCCGCGCGCGTCGGCGCGCCGCCGCAGGTGAACGTCATCGGCACGGCGATCTTCGTCGTTGCCGTCGTCGCGATGCTGACGAACGTGCTCGTGCAGATGCGGCGGGAACGATCGGCCGCGACGGCCTGAGCGTCGAACCGCGGCTTCCGCCGTGGTGGTTGGACGAAGCGGGCTCGGACGACCCCGCACCGCCGCTTCACGGTGACGTCGAGCCCGACGTGTGCGTCGTCGGCGGCGGGTACACGGGACTTTGGACGGCACTGGCGCTGAAAGAGCGGGAGCCGTCGGCGCGCGTCGTCCTGCTCGAGGCAGCGACGTGCGGGTCCGGGCCGAGCGGACGCAACGGCGGCTTTGTCCACGGCTACTGGGCCTCGGTCGCGGAGCTCGTTCCGCTGCTCGGTCGCGACGCTGCGCTGCAGCTAGCGCGGGCGGGCGAGCGCATCGTGCCGGCGGTCCGGGCTGTCGACGACGACGTGTGGCTGCGCGAGGGCGGGATGCTGATGGTGTCCGCGTCGCCAGCGCAGGACGCGGCCGTCGAGCACGCCGTCGCGGCCGCCGCGGACCTGGGCGCACCCGAGCAGGCGGTGCCGCTCGACCCCGACGCGGTGGCGGCACGTGTTCGCTCCGACGCGTTTCGCCGCGGGCTGTTCTTCCCGGACGGCGCGACGGTCCAGCCCGCACGGCTCGTGCGCGCGCTGCGACGGCGCGTGCTCGCGGCCGGCGTCGAGCTGCACGAGCACACCCCCGCAAGCTTGCGGGGGGACGTCGTGATCACGCCCGGCGGTCGCGTCCGGGCCCCCGAAGTGGTCGTGGCGATCAACGCCGCCGCGACGGGGTGGCGCCCGGTCGCACGGCACGTCACGAACTTCGGCTCGTACGTCGTGCTGACGGAGCCCGTGCCCCACCTGCTCGAGGAGATGGGCTGGACCGGCGGCGAGGCGATCGTCGACGGGCGCATGTTCCTCCACTACTTCCGCACGACGAACGACGGCCGGGTCCTGATGGGAAGCGGCTCCGGCCCGATCGGCTTCCGCGGCAAGATCGATGCTCGCTTCACGAGCGACGCGCCCACAGCCGCCCGTGCCGAGCACGGCCTCCGCCGGCTGCTCCCCGGCCTCGCGGGCGCGCGCGTCGAGCGGGCCTGGGGCGGCCCGATCGACGTGTCCGCCGACCACCTCCCCTTCTTCGGCACGGTGCGGGGCAGCCGCCGTGTCCACTACGGGCTCGGCTACTCCGGACACGGGGTTGGCCCGAGCTGGCTCGGCGGTCAGATCCTCGCGTCGCTCGCGACCGGGCGAGACGACGAGTGGACGGCGCTGCCGCTGGCGACCCGGCGCGTGCCGTCGCTGCCGCCGGAGCCGCTGAAGCGACTCGGCGGCGGGCTCGTCCGCACCGCGATCATGGCGGTGGAGCGCGCGGACGAGGACGGACGCCGCGCCCCGCTGCCCGCGCGCCTCGGCGCCACCCTCCCGCGCCTCTTCGGAATGGAGATCGGGACGCGCTGAGCCTGGAAACCCTCGACCTCGACACGTTGCGGCGGCGACGCAGCGAGAAGTGGCGCAGGTTCGCGCGGGACGTTCTGCCGTCGCACATTGCGGAGATGGACTTCGCGGTTGCGCCGCCGATCGAGGAGGTGCTCTTGGCAGCCGTGCGTGCCGGCGACCTCGGCTACGCGCACGCGCGCAGCTCCGGGCTCCCGGAAGCGTTTGCCGCGTTTGCCGAGCGACGGTGGGGGTGGTCGCCGGATCCTGAGGACGTCGTCGCCGTGCCTGACGTGATGGTCGGCGTCGCCGAGCTCTTGCGCGTGCACACTCCTGACGGAGCGGGCGTCGTGATCAACCCGCCCGTGTACCCGCCGTTCTTCTCCGTCGTCGCCGAGACGGGACGACATGTCGTCGAGGTGCCACTCGTGGACGGCCGGCTGCCGTTCGAAGGGATGCGCGCTGCGTTACGCGACGGCGCGCGTGCTGTGCTGCTCTGCAATCCGCAGAACCCGACCGGCAACGTGTGGAGCGCAGAGGAGGTCCGCGCCGTGGGAGAGCTCGCAGCCGAGCACGGCGCCCTCTTCCTCTCGGACGAGATCCACGCGCCGCTCACGATGCCGGGCGTGCCGCACGTCTCCGCCGCCACGGTTGCCGACGACGCAATCGTGCTGACGTCGGCGACGAAGGCGTGGAACCTCGCGGGGTTGAAGTGCGGCCTTGCCGTCGGGCGACGCGACGTGCTCGCACGGCTCCCGGAGCCGATGCACGACCGCGTCGGCCACCTGGGGATCATCGCGTCGGCCGCGGCGTTCGCCGAGGGCGTGGAATGGCTCGACGAGTTGCGCGACTATCTCGCCGAGACGCGGCGCGAGCTCCCGGAGCTGCTGGCCGCGCACGCGCCGGGCGTCGGTGTTGCGATGGCGCAGGCGACGTTCCTGGCATGGCTCGACTTTCGCGAGACGCCGATCGCGGACGACCCGGCCGCCGCCGTGCTCGAGCACGGTCGCCTCTCGCTGCTCCCAGGGCCTGACTTCGGCAGCGCCGGCGCGGGGTTCGCGCGTCTCAACATCGGCACGTCGCACGCGATCGTCGAGGAGTCCGTGCGGCGGATCGGCCGGGGCCTGGCCGGTTAGCTCAGAGCGGCTGGCTCAGTGCCGCTTGCCTCCGAGCTCATGATGCGCCTTGAAGAAGTTCTCCGACCCGGACGTCGCCATCGCCGCGCTGGCCGAGATCTCCAGGGCCAGCGTCGCCGCGGCGACGATCTGGGCGAAGCGGTAGACCTTGCCGGCGCCGGCACAGCTCATCAGCTCGAGCCATGCGCGCGCGTACGGGAACGAAGTGCCGCCGCCTACCGTCCCGACCTCGAGGCCCGGTAGCCGCAGGGCGCAGTGGATGCCGTCGTCGACGCGGCGTCCGGTTCCGTGCGCCATCGAGCTCGTCCCGACCATGCCGAGATCCTGGCCCGTCGCGGCGAAGAGGGCGGCGATCGCCGAAGCCGGCGTGAAGGCGACCGACTGCATCCCGGATGCGACGGCGCCGTGCGTCCCGGCGTACGACAGCTCGAGCAGGTCGTCCACGGTCGTCCGCAACACGCGGCGGACGGCGTCGTCCGTCAGCGTCACCTCGGCGAGGACGGTCTTCCCGTGTCCGCCGCGCTCGAAGTAGCGGTGCGACGGCTTCTTGTCGCCGCCCATGTTCGCCTCGAGAATCGCGCGCTGCGGTTTCACCGGCGCGTGCTCCAGCACGTAACCCATGTTCAGCGCGTACGCGTTGCGGGTCATCATGTTCGGCCCGCACGCGTCGCCCGTCGTGAACGCCCACATGACGTGGCACATCGTCCCGACGACGTGCGTCTCGACCTCGCGGAGCTTCGCGTACGAGGAGATCCACTCGTCGTCGCGATCCGCGAGCCAGCGTCGCATCTCCGCGACGTGCGCGTCGAGGAAACGCGCGAGCTGCACCGCCTCCTCCGTCGATGCGCACACGAAGCACGACGCGCGCGTGATCCTGTCGCGCACGACGTACGTGCGGAAACCGCCCGACTCCGCCGCGGCCCGCGCGCCGCGATAGAGCGACGCCGACAGTCCGCCCTCGGTGTGCGCCAGCGGAACATAGACAGCTTCGCGCGCGCGGCCGGTCTCGGTGACGCGGCCGAAAGGCTCCTCGAGCTCGTATTCGCCCAGCTCGAGCTCGAGCGGGCCGACGACCGACACGGGGATCACCGCGGCACCGGTCAGCATCTCCTGCGCGTTGACGAACGGTGACAGGTCGATCGAGGTGACGCCGTCGCTCAGCCCGAGCGCTTCCTGGCGTGCACGGATCGAGCCCGGGTCGTTCTTCCGCGGCCACTTCTTCATCGCTTCCATAATCTCCCAGAAGTGGCGACGACCCAGCAGCTGATCGCGATGCCGGCCGAGGGCCGCGAGGCCTTCACCGGCGTCCTCCGCTTCTACGACCTCGCGAAGCGCCAGGAGTGGCAGGTGCGAGACTTGCCGTGGGGCGAGCTGCCGCCGATTCCCGAGGGGAAGGGCACGCCGCAGCGCCGCGGGCGGCGCCGCGACATGTGGCGGTCGGTCCTGACGCAGCAGCTGCAGGCCGACATGCTCGCCTGCGACATGGCGTCACAGCTCCTCAACATCGCGCCCGACCACGAGGCGAAGCTCTACTACTCGACGATGGTGCAGGACGAGTCGCGCCATACGGAAGGGTGGCTCAAGCTCGTCGGCGAGGCGGGCGGAACCGCCGAGCGCGACCCGCATCTCGACAACCTCGCGCATATGACGCTCGAGGCCGACACGCTCGAGGAGAAGGTCTTCCTGATGCAGGTCTTCTACGAACGCCTGATCATCAGCCGCTTCCGGCTGATCGCACGCTCTTCGCGCGGAACCGTGCTGGAGGATCTCTGCAACCGGCTCGCCACCGACGACGGCATCCACCACGGCGCGGGCATGGCGTACGAGCGCGTACTGCTGCAGAGCGCGGGCAAGAAGACCCAGCGCAAGCTCGTCGACGCCGCGAACCGCCTGCTGCCGGAATTCGCAGCCCACGCCCTCTGGCGGCCGAAGGAACGCGCGTGGATCGGGCGGGCGATGGAATCACGCGACGTCGAGCGCCTGAAGGAGGATCTCGAGATCGGCGTGCGGCTCGCCGAGTCGCTCGGGCTCGACGTCGGCGACGTCGAGCTGCCGTTCTAGCGTGCCCGCGGCGACACTGATGGACGGGCGCGCCCTGGCGGCGCGCATCAGGCAGGAGCTGCGAGGCGAGATCGCGGCGTACGGCGACGTTCGCCTCGCGACGGTCCTCGTGGGGGACGACCCTGCATCTCAGATCTACATCCGGCTCAAGCACAAGGCCGCGCAGGAGGTCGGCATCGATGCCCTCGACAAGCGCCTGCCGGCCGAGACGCCCGAGGAGCAGGTGATCGAGCTCGTCGAGGAGCTGAACGAGGACGATTCCGTCGACGGCATCCTCGTGCAGACGCCGCTTCCCGACCACGTCGACGAGGCGCGCGTGATGCGGACACTCGACCCGGTGAAGGACGTCGACGGGCTCCAGCCGTTCAACGCAGGACAGCTGTTCCTCGGCCGCGAGACGCTCGTCGGCGGGACGCCGGTGGGCGTGATGCGCCTACTGGCGGAGTACAAGATCCCGGTCGCCGGTGCGCGAGCCGTCGTCGTCGGGCGAAGCGTCATCGTCGGGCGCCCGCTGTCCATGTTGTTGCTCCATGCGAACGCGACCGTCACGATCTGCCACTCGCGCACGGCGGATCTTCAGCGGCACACCCTCGACGCCGACATCCTCGTGGCGGCGGTCGGGAGTCTCGGGCTGATCACGCAGGACATGGTCAAGGTCGGCGCGGCCGTGGTCGACGTCGGCATGAACCGCACCGACGAGGGCGTCTTCGGCGATGTCGATCCCGGTGTGGCCGGCGTCGCCGCGTTCCTGACGCCCGTCCCCGGCGGTGTCGGGCCGATGACGATCGCGTGCCTGCTCGAGAACGCGTTGAAAGCGGCCCGGTACCGGAGCGGCGCGCTTGCGTTCCCGCGCATCTGAGCTACACTCCGGCCGCTGTATCCGTAGTGGCGGCTCGGTGCCCGGGCCGTCGCGTGTTTTTGAAGGAGGAAGTAGTTGGCTCAGGGCACCGTGAAGTGGTTCTCGAACGAGAAGGGCTATGGGTTCATCGAGCGAGAGGGCGGCGAGGATGTCTTCGTCCACTTCTCCGCGATCGCCCAGGAGGGGTACAAGTCGCTGACCGAGGGTCAGCGCGTTGAGTTCGAGGTCGTGCAGGGCCCCAAGGGCGCTCAGGCCGCGAACGTTCAGCCTGTCTAGCTTTCCCTTTCGGAACCGAGTAACAAGGGCCCCCGAAAGGGGGCCCTTTTGTTCGAGCGTATGTTTTCGTCGATTGGTGTCTCACCCAGGAGCTGGTTGATACAGGTCGCTCGTGCGCAGCACGAGCGACCTCTCTGCGGCGTCGCCGAGTCGACGCCTTTGTTTGTAATGGAGGACTCGCATGGCGATCACGAGAGATGACGTTCTGCACGTGGCGGCGCTCGCGCGGCTGGATCTGACCGAGGACGAGATCGCGCGGCTGGAGCTACAGCTGAACGACATCCTCGAAGCCGTCGGCAAGGTCTCGGAGCTCGACCTGTCCGACGTGCCGCCGACCTCGCATCCGCTCGACGTCGTCAACGTGTTCCGGGCGGACGAGCCGCGGCCGCCGCTGCCGCTCGACGACGTGTTCGCGAACGCGCCCGAGCGCGACGGCGCCCTCTTCCGCGTGCCGCCGACGGGGGAGACGGCCGCATGATCGACACGCTGCGCCTGACCGCGGAGGACGCAAAGGCGATGCTCGAGCGCAGGGACATCTCCGCAGCCGAGCTGCGCGCGGCCTATCGCGCCGCGATCGATGCACGCGACGACGAGCTGCACTGCTTCCTGACGCTCGTCGACGAGGACGAGAACGACGGCGTCCCGATTGCGCTGAAGGATGTGATCTCGACGAAGGGCGTCCAGACGACCGCGGGCTCGAAGATCCTCGAGGGATACGTACCGGTATTCGACTCGACGGTCGCCGCGCGCTGCAAGTCGGCCGGCCTGCAGCTGCTCGGCAAGACGAACACGGACGAGTTCGCGATGGGCTCGTCGACGGAGAACTCGGCCTACGGGCCGAGCAAGAACCCTTGGGATCCGACGCGCGTGCCCGGCGGCTCGGGCGGCGGGTCCGCCGCAGCCGTGTCCGCGGGTCTGACCCCGTGGGCGCTGGGGTCCGATACGGGCGGGTCGATCAAGCAGCCGTCCAGTTTGTGCGGGAACGTCGGGCTGCGGCCGACGTACGGCACCGTCTCGCGCTACGGGATCGTCGCGTTCGCGTCCTCGCTCGACCAGGTGGGGCCGGTGACGAAGACGGTTCGCGACAACGCGCTGCTCTACGGGATCATCAGCGGCCGCGACGAGTGCGACTCGACGACGGTCGACGTGCCGCCGGTCGAGCTTCCCCGCGCGCACGACCTGAAGGGGCTGCGCGTCGGCGTCCCGAAGGAGCTGAACGAGGCAGACGGCATCGAGCCGGGCGTGTCGGACGCCGTACGCCGCGCGATCGACCTCTGCAGCGAGCTCGGCGCCGAGGTTGGGGAGTGCGAGCTGCCGCGCGCCGTCGAGTACGGGCTCGCGTGCTACTACCTCGTCGCGCCCGCAGAGGCCTCCTCGAACCTCGCCCGCTACGACGGCGTCCGCTATGCGCTCCGCGAGGAGGCGGATGACTACTACGAGCTGGTGTCGCGCACGCGCGATGCCGGCTTCGGCGACGAGCCGAAGCGCCGGATCATGCTCGGCACGTATGCATTGAGCGCCGGCTACTACGAGGCGTACTACGGCCAGGCCCAGAAGGTCCGGACGGTGATCGCCCGCGAGTTCGCCGCCGCGTTCGAACGCTTCGACGTGCTCGTCAGCCCGACGTCGCCGACGGTCGCGTTCAAGCTCGGCGAGCGGACCGAGAATCCGCTGGCGATGTACCTCGCCGACGTGCTGACGATCCCGCCGAACATGGCAGGCCTGCCGGGCCTCTCGATCCCGTGCGGGCTCTCGGAGGGGCTGCCCGTCGGGCTGCAGCTGATCGGCGGGCAATTCGCCGAGAACACGCTGTTCCGCGCCGGGCATGCGCTCGAGGCGGCAATCGGTTTCGACACCGTTCCGGAGCGGCTGCGATGACGAGGAAGACGTTCGTCGACCGCGCCGCGGATTTCGTGCTCGCCGTCGAGCGCGTCTTCGGCGAGCGTCCACGGGTGCTCGACGGCTCGCGCGCGGTGCAGCTCGGCGACGTGCGGCTGTCGCTGGAGGACCGCGAGAACGAGCTCTGCGTGATCCGCATGCACGGGGCGCTGGAGGAGTACCTCGCCGTGTTCGAGGTGCGCGGCGACATCGAGGTGCCGCTGCTCAAGGCGAAGGAGCTGCTGGATGGCTGAATGGGAGCCCGTCATCGGGCTCGAGATCCACGTCCAGCTGAAGACGCGGACGAAGATGTTCTGCCGCTGCCCGAACGGGTTCGCCTCCGAGCCGAACACACAGACCTGCCCGGTGTGTCTCGCGTTCCCGGGCGCGCTGCCGACGCCGAACGCGACCGCCGTCGAGTGGACGCTGAAGCTCGGGCTCGCGCTCGGCTGCGAGATCGCGCCGCGGGCGCTCTTCCACCGCAAGCACTACCCCTATCCGGACCTGCCGAAGGGCTACCAGATCTCCCAGTACGACGAGCCGCTCTGCGTCGACGGGACGTTCACCGTTCCCGGCGAGGACGCCGACTTCGAAGTCGGGATCGTGCGCGCGCACCTCGAGGAGGACGCCGCGAAGACGATCCATGTCGGCGGCGCGACGGGGCGCATCGTCGGCGCGGCGCACTCGAACATCGACTTCAACCGCGGCGGGACGCCACTCGTGGAGATCGTGACGCGGCCCGATCTGCACTCGGCCGAGCAGGCGCGCCGCTTCCTGCAGCTGCTGCGGCAGACGATCGTCGAGCTCGGCATCTCCGACGCGGAGATGGAGAAGGGCCAGCTGCGCGCCGACGCCAACGTCTCCGTCCGCGAACGCGGCGAGACGGGTTACCGCACGCGCACCGAGCTGAAGAACATGAACTCCTTCAACCACATCGGTCGTGGCATCGAGGCGGAGGTACGACGGCAGATCGCGACGTGGGAGTCGGGCGGCGAGGTCGTGCAGCAGACGCTCGACTACGAGGTGAAGTCCGACACTGTGACGCCGCGCCGGCGGAAAGAAGAGGCGGACGACTACCGCTACTTCCCCGAGCCGGACCTCGTCCCCGTCGAGCCCGAGGCGGAGCTGCTCGAACGTCTGCGTGCCGAGCTGCCGGCTCTCCCCGGGGAGCGCATCCGCGTGCTCGCGGCCGACGTCGGCTTCGATCACGCGGTCGACCTGGTATCGACCGGCAATGAGCACAAGGCGCGCCTGCTCGTCGAGCACGGCCTCGACTGGCCGACCTCCGCGAACGTCGCGATGAACCAGCTGGCGGCGATCGATCCGCTGCCGGAGAACGGCGCCGCGCTCGTGGGGATCATCAAGGCGCGCGACACCATCCCACGCGAGACGCTGCTCACCGCGTTCGCCGACAGCGCCGCCGGGCTGATCGACACGTCGGCGGTCCTGGCGCAGACGGTCGTCGCGGACACGTCCGAGCTGGAGCCGCTCGTCGATCGCATCCTCGAGGCGAGCCCGGCCCAGGTCGCCTCGTACCGGGGCGGGAAACAGGGCCTCCTCGGCTACTTCGTCGGCCAGATCATGAAGGAGACGCAGGGAAAAGCCGATCCGAAGGTGGTCAACGAGCTGCTGCGTTCCAAGCTCGGATAGACCGGGTACGCACAGGTTCCTAGCAACCGGAAGGAGCCGACCATGAGTACCTGGGTCTGGATCGTGATCGCCGTCGCCGTGGTGATCGTGGTCCTTGCGATCGTCTGGAGCGCGATGCGCGCGAAGCGGTCGCGTGCGCTGCAGGACACCTTCGGACGCGAGTACGATCGCACGGTCGACGAGGCCGGCGACCGGCGCGCGGCGGAACGCGAGCTGCGCGAGCGTCAGAAGCAGCACGAGCAGCTCGACATCCGTCCGCTGTCACCGGAATCACGCGAGCGCTACATCCAGCGTTGGCATTCGACGCAGTCTCGCTTCGTCGACGATCCGCGCGGGGCTGTGAAGGAGGCCGACACGCTCGTGCAGGAAGTGATGCAGGAGCGCGGCTACCCGACGAAGGACTTCGAGCGCCGCGTCGCGGACATCTCCGTCGACCATCCGAACCTCGTCGAGAAGTACCGTAACGCCGACGGCATCGCACGTGCGAGCGAGCGCGGCGAGGCCTCGACCGAGGACATGCGCCACTCGGTGCGGCACTACCGCACACTCTTCGCGGAGCTGCTCGACGTCGACGACGACTCGGATGTCGAGAACGTCGACGACGTCGACAGTCGCGACGACGGACGCGTCGAGACGCAGAACGTCGAGCGACTCCGATGAGCACGGAACCGCAACAGGCGACGCCTCTGCTCGGCGACGACACGGATCAGCTCCGGGAACGCTGGGAGGCGATCCAGACCTCGTTCGTCGACGAGCCGCAGCAGGCCGTCGAGCAGGCGGACGCGCTCGTCACCGACGTGATCAACCGGCTGACGCGGACGTTCCAGGAGACGCACGACTCGCTCGAGGCGCAGCTCGGCGAGGCGGACGACGTCTCGACGGAGGATCTACGCGTCGGGCTTCAGCGGTACCGCTCGTTCTTCGAGCGCCTGCTCGCCGCTTAGTCGGGGCTGGGGTCTGACCCCTGCGGGGTCAGACCCCAGACTGAGTTACGCCGCTTCGCGGGGGACGCGAGCGGGCTGAGCCCGCGCGCTCCAGTGGTGGTCGGCGGTTGGTCTCTTCCGTGCGGCGCGCGCAGGCTTCGCGTGCGCGCGCCGCATCAGTTCGCTGCGCGTAAGCCGGCTTCGCCTGGCTTACGCGCAGGCTCTGGGGATTGCGTGAGTCGGTGAGTTCTCAGATCAGGCCGCAGTAGCGCGCCGTGTTTGGCCATGGCCAGAAGCCGCGGCCGGCGCGGCGGGCGCGCTCGGCGGTCCACATCTGCTCGAGCGGCGTCCAGTGGTCGGCCGTCCCCTTCCGGCGCAGCAGGCCGCCGCCGTACGTACGCATGAAGCCGAGGTCCATCTGCAGTCCGCCGTAGTACGGCGCGCCTGCGTCGGTCCACGAGCCCTCGAAGCGATGGATGCAGAGCCAGGCGGACTTGTGCGGGACGTTTTGCGCCCGGCGGCGCATCGTCGATGCGAGCTGCTGCCAGGCGGCGGCGCGCCGCCCAGGGTCGGCCGGTGGGTGCCGCAGCGTCCGCGTCAGCGGGACACCCATGATGCGCTCCCAGCGCCACGCCTCCTGGCGCTGCCGAAGGATCAGGCGCTCGACCAGGTCGTCATCGGGCGCGGGTGCCGTCGTGGTCGTCGTCGTGGCCGTGGCTGCCGTTGTCGTCGCGACCGGAGGCTCCGGCCCCGGATCCGCGCGAAGGGCGGTTGCTCCGACGAGCGCCGCGAGGGCGCACGCGCAGGCCAGTAGGACTGTGTGCTTGTGGTTCATGCGGATGATCCCCCGGGATCCCGCGCCGCGTCAGGACTGTGCCGCAGTCGCGCAGCGCTGGTTGTTCAGGACGGTACGACGGTGACCGGCGTGACGAGTTAGTAAACATTCGTGCCGATCGCCACGAGTAGTGCGCCGGCCACCGTCGCCGCTAGGCTCAGCTCACATGGCCGAGAAGCGCTATCTGATGACACCGGGGCCGACGCCCGTGCCGGCGGAGGTGCTCGCCGCGCTCGCGGAGCCCGTCATCCACCACCGCGCGCGCGACTACCGCGAGATCTACGAGCGCTGCCTCGCGCGGCTCGCCGAGATCTACCGCACGCAGCACGACGTCCTCATGTTCACGACGTCCGGCACCGGCGCGTTCGAGTCCGCCGTCGCGAACCTCACCTCGCCGGGCGACCGGCAGCTCGTGCTCTCCGCCGGCAACTTCGGCGAGCGCTGGGCCGGCCTTGCAAGCGCCTTCGGCGCCGACCTGGTGCACGTTCGGCTGGAGTGGGGCGAGACGCCGGAGCCCGCCGACCTTCGCTCGGCCCTCGCGGAGGCGGGCGACGTGCGCGTCGTGTATCTCACGCATTCCGAGACGTCGACGGGCGTCGTCTGCGACGTGCAGGCGCTCGCGGCCGTCGCCAAGGAGGCGGGCGCGCTGGTCGTCGTCGACGCCGTCTCGAGCCTCGGAGCCGTGCCGCTCGAGACTGACACGTGGGAGCTCGACGTGGTCGTCTCCGGCTCGCAGAAGGCGCTGATGACGCCACCCGGGGTCGCGTTCGCCTCGGTGTCGGCCGCGGCGCTCGATGCAGCCGCACGCGCGACGTCGCCGCGCTACGTCCTCGACTGGGAGCGTACGCGCAAGGCGCAGGCGAAGCTCGACGCGCCCTTCACGCCGCCGGTGTCGCTCGTGCGCGCGCTCGACGTCGCGCTCGGGCTCCTGCTCGAGGAGGGCCTCGAGGCCGCCTACGACCGTCACGCACGACTCGGCCGGGCCTGCCGCGAAGGCGCGAAGGCGATGGGGCTCGAGCTCTTCTCGCCAGACGAGGAGCGCTCCGCCGTCGTCACGGCGATCCGTGCGCCGGACGGTGTCGACGCCACGGAGATCGTCTCGACGCTGCGCGACCGCTTCGGCATCACGATCGCGAACGGGCAGGGCGAGCTGAAGGGCAAGATCTTCCGGATCGGCCACATCGGCTGGTTCGACATCTTCGACATCACCACCGCGCTGGCCGCCGTCGAGCTCGCGCTCGTCGACGCCGGCGCGGAAGTCGAGCGAGGCATCGCGGTCACACGCGCGCTCGAAGCCTGGTCCGAGCACTCGCGCGTTTGACCGCCGTTCTCGTCCGCGAGGAGATCGCCGAAGCAGGGATTCGCCTGTTGCGCGAGCGCGGCTTCGACGTCGACGTCGACGGCGACTCCGACCTCGCCGAGACGATCGGTCGCTACGATGCGATCGTCGTCCGCTCGGCCACGAAGCTGACGGCCGAGCTGATCGAACGCGGCGAGCGCCTGAAGGTGATCGGTCGCGCCGGTGTCGGCATCGACAACGTCGACGTCGACGCCGCGACGCGCCGCGGCATCGTCGTCGCCAATGCCCCGGAGTCGACGGTCGTGTCCGCGGCGGAGCACACGATCGGTCTGCTCACGGCGCTGGCGCGCAACATCCCGCAAGCGCATGCAGCGTTGAAGCAGGGCCGTTGGGAGCGCAAGAAGTACGGCGGCATCGAGCTCGCGGACAAAACCCTCGGCGTGCTCGGCTTCGGACGGATCGGGCAGCAGGTCGCTCGCCGTGCGGCCGGCCTCGGCATGCGCGTCGTCGCCTACGACCCCTTCGTGGCACCGGAGCGCTTTCGCGAGCTCGGCGTGGAGCGCGTCGCTGATGTCGACGGCGTCTACGCAGCCGCCGAGTTCCTGACGCTGCACCTGCCCCTGCTCGACGAGACGCGGCGCAGCGTCGACGCGCAGGCGTTCGCGAAGATGCGCGACGGCGTGCGGCTCGTGAACGCCGCTCGCGGGGAGCTCGTCGACGAGGACGCCCTGCTCGAGGCGCTCGCGTCGGGCAAGGTCGCGGGCGCTGCGCTCGACGTCTTCTCCACCGAGCCGTACTCCGGGCCGCTGCTGGAGCACGACAGCGTCGTCGTCACACCGCACCTCGCGGCGTCGACGGAGGAGGCGCAGGACCGTGCGGGCCTGATCATCGCCGAGCAGGTCGCCGCGGCGCTCGACGGCGGGCTCGTCACGAACGCCGTCAACATCCCGGTGATCGGTGCGGAGGATCTCGAGGTGCTCGGCGCGTACATTCCGCTTGCCGCGAAGCTCGGCCGGCTGGCGCTGGAGCTCGCCGAGGGACGCGTCGAGGAGCTGCGGCTCGTGTACTTCGGTGCGCTCGCGCAGTACGACACGCGGCTGTTGACCGTCGCGGCGCTGAACGGCGCGTTTCAGGGACGCTCGGACCAGCCCGTGAACTACGTCAACGCGCCTGTGATTGCGGCGGAGCGCGGGGTGGAGGTCCGCGAGGAGCGGCGACGCGCATCGCGCGACTTCACGAACCTCGTGCGTGTCGAAGCTGTTTCGTCGGGCCGTGTGTTCCGCGTCGCCGGCACGACGATCGGCAAGGACGACCGGCAGTGGCTCGTGAGCGCGCTCGGTTTCGAGCTCGACATGGAGCTGTCGCCGCTGCTCGTGTTCTTCCGTTACGACGACGTTCCAGGGGTGATCGGCCGCGTCGGCACGCTGTTCGGCGACGCCGGCGTGAACATCGCGAACATGACCGTGTCGCGCACGCGCCGGGGCGGGCAGGCGCTGATGGCGCTCTCGATCGACACCCCCGCTCCGCCCGCGCTGATCGATCGGCTTCACGGCGAGTTCGAGGACGCCCGCTTCATCTCACTGCGGTGATGTGGCCGGAGCCGGTCGAGCGGATCGCGCAATTTCTGCGTCGCTCCGAGGCGCACGGCAGGTTGGAGGAGCTCCCGAACGGAGTGGATTCACCGCCGGGCCCTCACGCACGTGCGGAGGCGTTCGACTGCTACGGCAACGCAATCGTCGCGCTCGTGCCGGCCGAAGGCGAGATCGACCGCGGCCGGCTCGCGCGCCGCGCGGGCTGCGGCGAGCTCCGGCCGGCCCCTGCCCGGCCCTTTCCGTTCCAGGGGGCGCAGGTGCTCGTCGACCGGTCGCTGCTCGCTTGGCCGACCGTCTGGCTCGACGCGGGGTCGCCGCGGCACGTTCTCGGGCTCGCCCCGAGCCAGCTCTTGCGCTTGACGCGCGCCGAGACCGGCACGTTGCTCGCCGGCGACTGACCCCGCGTAGATCCTCCCACGCGGGTGATGGTCCGGCCCTCGCGCGCACGCGATGCTGCAATCGCGATGCGCAAAGCGCTCGTATCCTTTCTCTGCGTCGCTGCGCTCGGCGCGCCGGCCGCCGCCCTCGGCGCGGTCAGCGACGAGCAAGCTCTCGCCGACCGCTACGCGCCGGTCGTCAGGCTCGTGAAGCAGGAGCAGGAGTGCGGGCCGGGCGAGCCGTACCAGCCGATGGACGTCGACGCGCTCTTCGGCCAGCCGACGGTTGCGCTCCGCGGGCCGTGGAGCGGCAGCGATCTCGTCAAGATCGGGCCGACGGCCGAGGACCTCGCGAAGGGGCTCTACCAATACCACCTCGACTTCCCGGGGAACGCGCTCGAGCCCGGCTGCGACTACGAGCGGTGGGCGCGTCGCGTGATGCAGGGCCACGAGCCGACGGTGTACGCCCACGTCGCGACGGATCCGGGGCACCCGGGCAAGGTCGCGCTTCAGTACTGGCTCTTCTACGCGTACAACGACTGGAACAACCTGCACGAGGGCGACTGGGAGATGATCCAGCTCGACTTCGACGCACCGAACGCCCGCGACGCGCTGGCGGCTACGCCGACGCGCGTCGGCTACAGCCAGCACGAAGGCGCGGAGAGCGCGACCTGGGGCTCGTCGAAGCTCAAACGGATCGGCGGGACTCATCCGGTCGTCTACCCGGCTGCGGGCTCCCATGCGAACTTCTACGACGAGGGGCTGTTCCTCGGCAGCTCCGCGAGTCAAGGAGTCGGTTGCGACAACACGATCGGGCCGCACCGCGACCTGCTCCCTGCCGTCGCGACCATTCCGAGCAATCCCGCGCTTGCGCGCGAGGGGTTTCCGTGGATCGGCTTCGAGGGGCGGTGGGGCGAGCTGCAGCCGTCGTTCTTCAACGGGCCGACCGGGCCGAACCTCAAGACGCAGTGGACGAAGCCGATCCAGTGGTCGGAGGGCTGGCGCGACAGGAGCTTCACGGTTCCCACCGCGAGCTTGTTCGGCACGAACGCGACGGACTTCTTCTGCCGCGCGATCGGCGGCGGCTCGTCTGCGCTCGTCCGGCTCGTGAACCGTCCCCTGCCGTTCATCCTGGTGGTGGGTGCGCTTGCGCTCCTCTTGATCTACGCGTTGTCGCGAACCTCCTGGCGCCCGGCGGCGCCGCTCCGGCTTGCGCATCGGCGCGCGTGGGGGCAAACGCTCGCCGCCGCCGCACGCATGTACGGCCGACAGCTGCCGCTCGTCGTCGGCATCGGCGTCCTCTTCATCCCAGTCTCGCTCCTCGTCGCCCTCCTGCAGACGTTGCTGCTCCACGGAACGAGCACGCTCGGAGTGGAAAGCGGCTCAGGGCGCACCGGTTTCCTTGCCTTCGTCGTGATCGCGATCGGCACGGCGCTGACGCTGCTCGGCCTGGGTCTCGTGCAGGCCGCCACCGCGCGCGCCCTCGTCGAAGTCGACCGTGGACGGCGAATCGGACCGCTGCACGCGTACTGGCTCGCGCGAGACAGCATCCGGCCGTTGCTCGGCGCGCTCTTCGTCGCCGCGCTCGTCGTCTCGCTGCTCGCGGGCTCGATCTACCTGCTGCCGCTCGCGGTCTGGCTGGCCGGCCGCTGGGCGCTCATTGCGCCGTGCATCGAGCTCGAGCACCTTCGGGCCGTTGGTGGCCTACGCCGGAGCGCGCGGCTCGTCCGCGGAAAGTGGTTCAAGGTGACGTCGCTCATCGTCGTCGGAGCCGCGCTCGCGTTCGTCGCCGGCCCGCTCGTCGGCATCGCGCTCATCCTGACGACGGGCGCGCCGTTCTGGCTCGTCAACCTCGTTGCCGGCGTCATCTACGCGCTGACGATGCCGCTCGTCGCGATCACGACGGTATACGTGTACTTCGACCGGCGGGTCGCGTACGAGCTCAGCGCCGACGTCGCTCAGGCGGAGCTGCCCGCCGAGATCGAGGTCGCGCTGTGACGGACGACCGACGACCGCCGCGGAAGCTCGAGGTCGACCTCGAGCCGACCGCCGCCGGCCGGATGGCGCGCTGGCTGGAGCGGGCGCGCGCCGCGCACGGGCGCGTCGCTGCAGCACGGGGACGTCACGTGTCGGTCGACCTCGGGTTTTCGGTCGTGGAGCGTGACTCGGACATCGGCGGCGCGCTGCTCGCGGGCGCGCTCGCGTACCGTCTGTTCGTGCTGTTGCTCCCGACGGCGCTCCTGCTCGTGTCGGGGCTCGGCCTGTACGCCGACGCGTCGGACAAGTCGCCGGCCGCGGTCGCACGCGACGCCGGCATCAACGGCCTGATCGCGAACGAGGTCGCCGCGACGGCTTCCGGTCGCGCGCGCGGGCTCGTCTTCATCCTGATGGTGCCGGCCGTCCTCTACGCGACGACGACGCTCTACCGCGCGCTGGCGAAGGTCTACGCGCTCGTGTGGGAGGGCTCGGCTCGCGGGGTTCGCCTAGTGCCGCGCGGTGTCGTCACGCTGCTCGCCGCGATCGCAGTGCAGTTCGCGGCCGCCGAGACAGTCGGCTGGATCCGGCGGAACGACCGGTTCGCCGGCATCGCCGCCCTCTGCGTCTACCTCGTGCTCGTCGGCGGGGCCTGGCTCGCCGTCTCGCTGCAGCTGCCGCACCGTGACGCAAACTGGACGGCGCTCCTGCCCGGCTCCGCGGTCTTCGGCATCGGTCTGCTGTTCGTCAACGTGTTCAACGTGTACGTGACGACACGTCTGGTCGAAGGCCGGGCGGACACCTACGGAGCGCTTGGCATCGCCGCGGCGTTGCTGTTTTCGCTCGTGCTCGTGGGCCGTGTCATGATCGTCTCCGCCGAGCTGAACGCGCTCCTTCACGAACGCCGCGAGTGACAACCGCCGTCTCAGCGCTGGACTCGATGAACCTCGAAGACGTGCTCGAGCACATCAACGTGCCGAGTTACGTGCTCGAGCCGAACGGGATCGTCCGCTGGATCAACGACGCGGCGCGCCGCATCGTCGGCGACGCGGTCGGCCGCCAGTTCACGTCGGTCGTCGCGCCGGAGGACACACGCCGCGCCCGCGAGCTGTTCGCGCGGAAGATCGTCGGCGGGACGAAGGCGACCGACGCCCCGGTCGTGGTCGTCGACCGCGAAGGCCGCCGCGTCGGCGTCGAGATCACGTCGGTGCCGGTCTTCGACGGTGAGCACGTCGTCGGGGTGTTCGGCCAGGCATCGGACGTCGTCGAGGAGCCGCACGAGCATCCGGGGCTCGAGCTCACCCCGCGCCAGGCCGAGGTGCTGGAGCTTCTCGAGCGCGGGCGGTCGACGAAGGAGATCGCGAGCGAGCTGCACCTCAGCACCGAGACGGTGCGAAACCACGTGCGCAACATCCTGCGCGCCGTCGGGGCGCACTCGCGCCTCGAGGCGGTCGCGATCGCGCACGGCTCTTACTGACGCTTAGGCTCGCGCACAGGCCTTTCGTGCGTTGCTCCGAGCGCTTGTCCCGATCGAGGGATTATGGGAACCGGGCCCCGGGGTAGAATTCGACCCGGCCCAGTCCTCTCCGCAAAGGAGTCGTCATGCAGGAACTCGACAAGATCTGGATGAACGGTGAGCTCGTCGACTGGGCAGATGCGAAGGTGCACGTCGGCACGCACGGCCTGCACTACGGCTCCGGCGTCTTCGAAGGGATCCGCGCGTACGAGACGCCGAAAGGCAGCGCCGTCTTTCGGTTGAGCGACCACCTGCAGCGGCTGCACAACTCCGCGCGGCTGCTCGACATGGCGCTCCCGTACACAGCCGACGAGTTGCGCACCGCCTGCATGGAGCTGATCGGCGCGAACGGCGTTGCGGAGTGCTACCTGCGGCCGATCGCGTTCTACGGCTACGGCGAGCTCGGCGTGGCGGCGACGAGCAACCCCATCGACGTCGTGATCATGAGCTGGCCGTGGGGGACGTACCTCGGCGCGGACGGGATGGAGAAGGGCATTCGCGCGAAGATCTCGTCCTGGACGCGTGTCGGGCCGAACGTCATCCCGCACGTTGCGAAGGCGACGGGCATCTACCTCAATTCGATGCTCGCCGTGATGGAGGCGAACCGCGCGGGCTACGACGAGGCGATCCTGCTCACGGACGACGGCTTCATCGCCGACGGGTCCGGTGAGAACGTGTTCCTCGTCAAGGACGGGACGATCTACACGCCCGACCTCTCGGCCTCGATCCTGCCCGGCATCACGCGCGACACGATCATCCAGATCGCACAGGATCTCGGCTACACCGTCGTCGAGAAGCAACTCATCCGCACCGACCTCTATCTCGCGGACGAGGTGTTCATGACCGGGACAGCCGCGGAGGTCACGCCGTTGCGCGAGGTCGACGACCAGCCGATCGGGCCGCCCGGCCCCGTGACGCTCGCGATCCAGAGGGCATACCTCGACACGGTCCGCGGGCTCAGCGAGCGCTGGTCGCACTGGCTCGAGTACGCGACGACCGAGCCGGCGCGCGCGCAGGCGTGACGGAGGCAACGCGCGAGATCCCGCTCGCGCGCCCGTGGCTCGACGAGCGTGAGGAGGAGCTCGTCCTCGATGTCCTGCGGTCCGGGCGGCTGTCGCTCGGGCCGTGGATCGAGCGTTTCGAGCGGGAGGTAGCCGAGCGCGTCGGCGCGCCGTACGCCGCCGCCGTCTCCAGCGGCACCGCGGGCCTGCATCTCCTGTGCAGGATCGCCGGGCTCGGCCCGGGCGACGAGGTGATCACGTCGCCGCTCTCCTTCGTCGCCTCGACGAACTGCTTCCTGCTCGAGAGCGCGACACCCGTGTTCGTGGACGTCGACCCGGTCACGCTGAACCTCGATCCCGGGGCGGTCGAAGCCGCGATCACGGACCGAACGCGGGCGATCGTGGCGGTCGACATGTTCGGCTTCCCGTGCGACCTCGATCCGTTGCGAGCGCTTGCCGAGCAGCACGGGCTGACGCTGATCGAGGACGCCTGCGAGTCGCTCGGCGCGCAGTACCGCGGGGCGCCGCTCGGGTCGCACGGGCCGGCTGCCGTCTTCGCGTTCTACCCGAACAAGCAGATGGCAACCGGCGAGGGCGGGGTCGTCACGACGCATTCCGAGGAGGAGTGGCGCGTGCTCTGCAGCCTTCGCAACCAGGGACGCTCGTACGACGGCGACGGTGGCTGGTTCCACCATGTCCGCCTCGGCCTGAACTACCGCTGGACCGACGTCCAGGCGGCGATCGGGCTGGGGCAGCTGGAAAAGCTCGACCGCATCCTCGCGCTGCGTTCCGGCGCGGCCGCCCGCTACGGCGAGCTGCTCGCCGACGTCGAGGGCGTCGAGCCGCCGGCGCCGGATGACGACGAGCGCCGCCGGTCGTGGTTCGTCTACGTCGTGAAGCTCGATCCGGCGGTCGACCGCGACGCGGCGATGGACGCGCTCCGTGCCGAGGGCGTGGCGACGGCGGAGTACGTTCCGTGCATCCACCTGCAGCCGTACATGCGCGAGCAGTTCGGCTTCGCCGAGGGCCTCTGCCCCGTCGCGGAGGAGACCGCGCGCCGGACGATGGCGCTGCCGTTCTTCACGCAGATCGACCCGCGCGACCAGGAGCGCGTCGTCGAGGTTCTTCGCTCGGCAGTCACCTGATGCGCGTCGCCGTGCGCGACGAGCTGGAGGCGTTCACGACGAAGGACGGCTCGGAGATCCGGGAGTTTCACCACACCGCGGCCCAGAGCCTTGCCGAGGCGTCGCTCGCGCCGGGGCAGTCGACGGAGCGGCACTACCACCGCGCGAGCGAGGAGATCTACGTCGTGCTCGAAGGCGAGGGCGAGCTGGAGATCGACGGGGAGGCGCGACGGGTGCGTCCGGGCGAGGCGGCGCTGATCCCGGCCGGCGCGTGGCACGAGATCACGGCCGCGTCGCCGCTGCGTTTCCTCTGCTGCTGCGCGCCGCCGTACAGCGACGCTGACACGTTCTTCGAGTAGCGGCTGCCGAGATAATCCCCCCGTGGCTGGCCCCACGCGCATGGTCTTCCTCGGATTCGGCAAGTACGCACGGGCGGACCGGATCTATGCACTCGAGCCGCTCGCCGAGGGCGAGCGGGGCCACGGGCGGCGCACGCGCGTCTGGATCGAAGGCATCGCGGACCCGATCGTCGCCTCCCGGACCGAACGGACGATCCTGCAGGACATGGGTCACGACACCACGGCGAGCTCGGCGCTCGTCGACGACGCGCTCGACCTTGCCGAGCGTCTCGTGGAGCAGACGCAGGCCGGCCGCGTCGACCTCGGCGACCTCGGGCGCAGGGCGCGCAGGTTGCTCGAGGCCACGACGCCGGCCCACGAAGAGAACAAGCTCTTTTGACAGACGAGCTCGGGGGCGGAGCCGCGGAGCGCCGCGGCTTCCTGGCGCGCTTCGCGCTCGACCTGACGCCGCTGCGGCGCTCTCCGGCCTACCGCCGGCTCTGGTTCGGCCAGAGCGTGTCCTTCATCGGCACGGAGGTCGCCGAGGTCGCCCTCGCGTACCAGATGTACCAGCTCACCGGCTCGAAGCTCGCGGTCGGGTTGATCTCGCTCACGCACCTCGTTCCGTTGCTCACGCTGACGGTGATCGGCGGCGCGATCGCCGACGCCGTCGACCGCAGCCGGCTCATGCTCGCGCAGCAGATCGGCATGGTCTGTGGCAGCCTCGGGCTTGCGGCGAACGCGGCGCTCCACGACCCGCACGTCTGGGCGCTGTACGCGTCGCAGCTCGTGATCTCGTCGTCCTTCAGCATCGGCGTCGGCGCCCAGCGCTCGATGACGCCTCAGCTCGTCGACGAGTCGAACTTCCTCGCGGCGTCCGCACTGAACAGCGTGACGTCGCAGTTCGCTGCCGTCGGTGGCCCTGCCATCGCCGGCGTCCTCCTGAAGTTCGTCGCGCTGAAGTGGATCTACCTCGCGGACTCGATCTCATATGCCAGTGCCCTGATCGCGGTCGTGCTGCTGCCGCGACTGCTCGCGCGCGAGGACGCCGACCGTCCGAGCTGGGAAACGATCAAGGCGGGGTTCCGGTACGTGCGTCACCAGCCGGTCATCCTCGGGTTCTTCCTCGTCGACACGATCGCGATGATCTTCGGGATGCCCTCGGCGCTGTTCGCGCCGGTCGCGGCCGACCGTTTCGGGGATCCGGCGCTCGTCGGCTATCTGTACATGGCGCCGGCGGCGGGGGCGCTGCTCGTGTCGCTCCTGTCGGGCCCGCTGCGCCATGTCCGTCGCCAGGGCATCGGTGTCATCGTCGCCGCAGCGGTGTGGGGGGCCGCGATCGCGGCGTTCGGCTTCGCGCACGAGTTCTGGCTTGCGCTGCTGCTGCTGGGCATCGCAGGCTTCGGCGACCAGATCAGCGCCATCCTGCGATCGGTGATGCTCTACCGGATCTCGCCGACGGAGATGCTCGGACGCGTCTCGGGAATCGAGTTCATGCAGGTCGCGGCGGCCCCGTCGATCGGCAACCTCGAGGCCGGTGCGCTCGCGAGCGCGACGAACCTGACCGTCGCCATCGCCTCGGGAGGCATCCTCTGCGTCCTCGGCTGCGGCGTGCTGGCGTTCCTGTTCCCGGCGCTCGCCCGCTACGACTCGGCCAAGCCGCTTGCTGAGACGTAGCTTCTTCGCGCGCAGCGTGCACGAGGTCGCGCCCGATCTGATCGGCGTGACGCTGCTGGTGAACGGTGTCGGCGGCCGGATCGTCGAGGTCGAGGCCTACGACCAGGAGGACCCCGCGAGCCACAGCTTCGGCGGCCGCACCTCCCGTAACGCGGCGATGTTCGGCCCCCCGGGCCACGCGTACGTGTATCGGTCGTACGGCATCCACTGGTGCCTGAACCTCGTGTGCGGCGGCATCGGCGTGCCGGACGCGGCGCTGATCCGCGCGCTCGAGCCGACGGCCGGCCTCGACGCGATGCGCAAGCGCCGCGGCACGGACGACGTCCGTGCGCTCTGCTCAGGCCCCGGGAAGCTCTGCCAGGCGCTCGGGATCACCGGCGACGACGACGGTCTCCCGCTCGACTGCGCTCCGTTCAAGCTGACGGAGCGACGGGAGATCCCAGAGATCGTGACCGGGGCGCGCATCGGCATCACGCGTGCAACCGAGCTCAGCTGGCGCTACCTGGAGCGTGACAACCCGTACGTCAGCCGTGTCCCACCACGAGCTTGACCTGCATGCGCGGCGCGGCGGCGAGGCCGGCGACCGGCATCTGCGCCAGCACTTCGCCCGAGCGCCCCTCGGAAAAGCGGGCGACGCCGGGCACGAGCCCGCGCGCGCGTAGGCGCGCCCGCGCCTGCGGGAGCGACAGCCCGACGACGCGCGGCACGATGCCGTGCAGCGGCTTCGCCAGGACGAGCGTGATCGTGTCCCATGAGGAGGCGCGGCCGCGGCGCGGGAACTGGTCGAGCACGAGGTCGACGCGCTGCTTCGGCAGCGCCGGCTTGTAGACGAGGTTCGCCGTCAGCGGCTGCGCTGCGAGCCGCAGCTTCGCACGCTCGAGCGTCATCCCGACGACGCGCGGGATCTCGACCTCGTTCTTCTTGCAGTTCGCCGTGCGCGCCGGGCCGCGCCCGGTGAAATACGAGACGAGCGATGTGTCGCGGCACAGGCCGTTGTCGAGCTGCAGGTGCCCGTCGCGCCAGACGACACGCCTTGTCGTCGAGGAGTCGTACGTGTAGCTCGGGAAGGGCTCGGGTGCCGTGCCGGCCAGCGCCTGCTGTGTGAAGGCGCGCCAGATCTCCGCTGGGAACGTCCCGCCTGCAACGGGGAGGCCGTGGTAGTCGGTCAGCATCGGCTTGAGCGTGTTCGGATAGCCGACCCAAACGGCCGTCGCGAGCTGCGGGGTGTAGCCGACGAACCACGCGTCGCCGTAGTTCTCCGTCGTCCCGGTCTTGCCGGCCGCGACCCGGTCCGGCAGCGCCGCAGCCTTTCCGGTGCCCGAGCGGATGACGCCTTCGAGGATGCTCGTCAGCAGCGCGTCCTGATTACGGCTCAGCGCCGCGTGGTAGACGGGCCGGTTGTTGTCCACCAGCGTCCCCGTCGCGTTGGTGACTCGCGCGATCGCACGCGGACGGTTGCCGAAGGCCGAGCCGTCGACGCGCATCCCGTCGTCGGCGAACGTCGAGTAGGCGCGCGCCATCTCCAACGGGCTCACCGCATCTGCGCCGAGGCCGATCGCGAAGTACGGATTGAGATGCCTCGTGATCCCGACCTGGCGCGCCGTCCTCGCGACGTTCGCCGGCCCGACGAGCTTCGTCAGCTGCGCGAAGATGCTGTTGTCGGAGACAGCGGTCGCCGTCACGAGGTCGCCGGAGCCGATGTAGTCGCCCTCGTAGTTGTGCACCGGCCAGTATTTGTCGCCGATGAAGATGCTCACCGGCCTCGACGGAAACGTCGTCGACGGCGAGATGCCCTGCTTCAACGCCGTGGCAAGCACGAACGGCTTGAACGAGGAGCCCGGCTGCCGCTCGCCCTGCACGGCGAGGTTGAACTGGCTCTGCCGGAAGTTGTCGCCGCCGTACATGGCGAGGATCTCGCCGGTCCGTGGCCGCACGGCGACGAGCGCCGCCGACGGGCCGTTGGGCTCTCTGAGGACGCTCTGGATCGCGTGCCGCGCGAGCTTCTGCAGCCGCAGGTCGATCGTCGTCTGCACGTTGAGGCCGCCGCCGAACACGTGCCGTGTCCCGTACTTCTCGATCAGCTGCTGCTTCACGTAGTTGACGAAGTACGGCGCGGGCCCCTCGATCCCCGGCAGCCGGACGTCCTGCGCGCGCGGGAGCGGCGCCCGTGCCGCGCGCGCCAGGTCACCCGGGGTGATGTCGCCCTGGGACTGCATCGCCTGGAGCACCTCGAGGCGGCGTCCACGTGCCGCCTTCGGGTCGGTGACCGGGTCGTAGCGGCTGGGGTCGGCGGGTATGCCGGCCAGCAACGCCGCTTGTGGAAGGGTCAGATGCTGTGCGCTGGTGTTGAAGTACGTCTGCGCTGCCCGCTGGATCCCGTAGGCACCGTTCCCGAAGTAGATCGTGTTCAGGTACGCGGTCAGGATCCGCAGCTTCGACCAGTGCTGCTCGAGCTGCCACGCGAGTGCCGCCTCCTTCAGCTTCCGGCTGATCGTGCGAGCCGTGGTGACACACGAGTTCTTCACCAGCTGCTGCGTGATCGTCGAGCCGCCCTGGACGACGCCGGTGTGCGCGACGTCGGCCCAGACCGCGCGCGCGATGCCACGGAGGTCGACCCCGTTGTGCTCGTAGAAGCGCTTGTCCTCGATCGCGACGATCGCCTGCTGCATGATCGGCGAGATCTGGTCGGTGTCGACGAGGATCCGACTCTGCGATCCGCGCAGCGTCGCGAGAATGGTGTGGTTGTCGTTCGCGTAGATGTGGCCGTCGACCTCGTGCGGCACCCGCCGCGGGTCGCAGTTGGGAACCTGGCTCGCCACGGCGGTGAGCAACCCGAAGCTGAACGAGGCGAGCCCGAGGAGAAACAGGATGAGAACGAGCGCCAGAAGGCGGAGCTTGCGAATCCGACGGCGACGCAAGCGGGGGATTTTAGCTCTGGACGCTCAGGAACGGCTTCTGTGTCGGCGCCGACGCCGCCTGAGCGGTCGACGGTCACGAGCACGGTCGAGCCCGGCCGCACCGCGCCTTCGAGTGGCACCGTGACGACCGACCCGCCGGCGAAACGGCGACGCAGGCTGCGACTGCTGCGAGCGGCTGCGAGCGGCGCCACCCAGCGCGGCGTCCCGATCGTCCCGGGCCTCATGCACGCAAGCGACCCGGATCGCGTCGCGGCGGTCAGCACGTGATCGCCTCCGGGAAAGAGCGGGCGGTGCGCGGCGCCGCGAGGCTCGGCTTCGCCTGGGGGCTCGGGGTCGCGACGATCGCGTTCGGCGTCTGGTGCGCGCTGGGGGGCAGGGGCTCGTGCCGTACATGCTGTAGGTTCCGCGGACAGTGGCCACCGTCGCGCCGTACGGCTCCTGGTCCTCTCCGATCACGCTCGACCTCGTTGCCAACGAGGGCGGCGTCGGTTACGGGTACCTCTCCGTCGACGCCGACGGCCTGTACTGGCTCGAGAGCCGGCCCCAGGAGAGCGGCCGCCAGGCGCTCGTCTTCCGCCGCCACGGCGGGTCGCCGGTCGACGTCGTGCCGGAGGGCTTCAACGTGCGGACGCGCGTGCACGAGTACGGCGGCGGAGCATGGTTCCGCGACGGCCGCACGATCTATTGCTCCAACTTCGACGACAGCCGGCTGTACCGGATCGACGGGCTAGGCGCCGAGCCGCGGCCGATCACGCCGGAGCCGCCTGCACTCAACGCATGGCGCTACGCCGACGGCCGGGTATTCGCCGGCGGGCGGCTGATCGTCTGTGTCCGAGAGTCGCACGGCGACGGCGAGCCGGTGAACGAGCTCGTCGTTCTGCAGGCCGACGGCTCGAGCGAACCGCGCGTGATCGCGGCGGGGCGCGACTTCTATGCCGCGCCGCGTCCCGTCCCGGACGGCAGCCGGCTGGTGTGGCTCGCTTGGGACCACCCGCACATGCCCTTCGAGGGCACCGATCTCTGTGTCGCCGACCTCGCGGAGGACGGTTCCTGCTCGAACGCGCGACGCATCGCCGGTTCCGAGACTGAGTCGATCTTCCAGCCGGAATGGGGCCCCGACGGGGCGCTCTACTTCGTCTCGGACCGGACCGGCTGGTCGAATCTCTACGTCGAGCGCGAGGGCGAGGTTCACGCGCTCACGCGGGAGCAGGCCGACCTCGGGTATCCGCAGTGGGTCTTCGACCTGACGCGTTACGCGTTCCTCGCCGACGGGCGTATCGCGTGCGTCTTCACGCGTGAGGCGGCCGACGGGCTCGAGCTGCTCGAGCCGGCGACGGGGACGCTGGCGACGCTCGACCTGCCCTACACGTCGTTCCAGTCGCCCTCGCTGCAGGCGCACGGAACGAAGCTCTACTTCGCGGCCGCCTCTCCGACGGAGGCGGACGTGATCGTGGAACTGGACGTCGAGTCGGGCGAGCGCACGGTCGTGCGCGGCTCGTCGGAGCTCCCGTTCGACGTCTCGTACATCTCGCTTCCCGCGGCCGTTTCCTTCCCCGGAACGGACGGGCTCGTGTCGCACGGCTTCTTCCACCCGCCCACGAACCCGGAGTTCAGCGGCCCGCCCGATGAGCTGCCGCCGCTGATCGTGTACGTCCACGGCGGACCGACGGCGCACGTCCCGCCGATCCTGCAGCTGTCGGTGCAGTTCTTCACGAGCCGTGGCATCGGCGTCGTCGACCTCAACTACGGCGGCAGCACCGGGTATGGACGCGAGTACCGCGACCGTCTGCGCGGTCGCTGGGGCGTGGTCGACGTCGAGGACAGCGCCGCGGCGGCGCGGTACCTCGCCGAGCGCGGGGACGCCGATCCAGCCCGCATCGAGATCACCGGCGGGAGCGCAGGCGGCTACACGACACTCCTCGCGCTCGCGGTGCGGGACGAGTTCGCAGCCGGGACCTCCCAGTTCGGCGTCGCCGACCTCGTCACGTTCCACGAGGACACGCACAAGTTCGAGTCGCACTACGACGAGTACCTCGTCGGCAAGTGGCCGGACCAGATCGACCTGTATCGCGAACGGTCTCCGGTCTACCACGCCGACTCGATCTCGCGTCCGCTCCTGCTGCTGCAGGGGCTCGACGACAAGGTCGTGCCGCCCGCGCAGGCCGAGGTCATCGTCGAGGCACTCGAGGAGCGCGGTGTGCCGTTCGCGTACATCGCGTTCGCCGGCGAAGGCCACGGCTTCCGGAAGGCGGAGAACGCGAAGCGCGCGCTCGAGGCGCACTTCTCGTTCCTGGCGCAGATCTTCGGCTTCGAGCCGGCGGACGACTTCCAGCCGATCGAGATCGAGAACTTCGAGCACGTTGCCCGCTGAGCTCACGCGACATGCCGTCGACGTACTGCCGGAGGGCGAGCTCGAGCGAAAGCTGAAGCTCGGGCGCCCGCTTCGCGTCAAGCTCGGGATCGACCCGACCGCGCCCGACATCCACCTCGGGTTCGCGTTCGTCCTCGACAGGCTCGCCGAGTTTCAGCGCGCCGGCCACACGATCGTGCTGATCGTCGGCGACTACACCGCGCGCATCGGCGATCCGTCCGGCCGCTCGGAGGAGCGGCCGGTGCTGCCCGACGAGGTGCTCGACGCGAACGCCCGCGAATTCGCGGAGCAGGCGTTCCGCGTGATCGATCGCGAGCGCACCGAGATCCGCTTCAACGGCGAGTGGCTCGGCAAGCTCTCGTACGCCGAGGTCGTCCGGCTCGCGCGCACGATCACGGTCGCGCGCATCCTCGAGCGCGAC
This sequence comes from uncultured Actinomycetes bacterium, assembly GCA_963833655.1. GTDB lineage: Bacteria > Actinomycetota > Thermoleophilia > Gaiellales > Gaiellaceae > 3-1-20CM-4-69-9. The sequence goes on from CAWHYL010000004.1 coordinate 512,670, forward strand.
GACTTCGCGAAGCGCTTCGCGGCGCACGAGCCGATCTCGATCTCCGAGCTGCTCTACCCCCTCATGCAGGCGTACGACTCGGTCGCGATCGAAGCCGACATCGAGATCGGCGGGACCGACCAGCTCTACAACCTGCTCGCCGGACGCGACGTGATGGCCGACTACGGCGTCGACCCCCAGCTCGTCATGACCTACCCGTTGCTCGTCGGGCTCGACGGCGAGGAGAAGATGTCGAAGTCCCGCGGCAACTACATCGGGATCAACGAGCCGCCGGAGGAGATGTTCGGGAAGACGATGTCGATTCCGGACTCCGCGCTGCCGCAGTGGTGGGAGCTGCTCGTGGACGACGGCCCGCACTCGCACGACCCGATGGCGTGGAAGCTCGAGCTCGCACGCCGGATCGTCGCGCGGTGGCACGGGGAGGCGGGAGCGCAGCGCGGCGAGGAGCACTTCACGCGAGTCGTGCGCGAGCACCAGGCGCCGGACGATGTGCCCGAGGTGCGCGTCGCCGACGCGGAAGTTCACCTGCCGGCGTTCCTCGCCCAGGAGCTCGGCCAGTCCTCGAGCCACTGGCGCCGCGTGATCGATCAGGGTGGCGTGAAGCTGGACGGCCGCCCCGTCGCGGGCTACGATCTCGCGCTGGCGGAAGCGGACGGCGCCATGCTCCAGGCCGGGAAGCGCCATTTCATCCGCTTGACGCGGGCCTGAAGGTTGCTATCATTCCTCGGCTGCCCGATAGGGTGGCGTGACGAAGTCCCTGTCCCTCGACACTGGAGCGCCCCAAGGACGCAATCGGATACGTCGTAACTTCCGAGCTTCCCTGGGCCTCTGGCGCGAGCCGGAGGCTTTTTTACGTCACTAGCAGCGCCGGTCTTTGAAAACTCAGCAGCGTGCGTTTACGTCGAGACCTCGGCGGCGTCTTTGATGCCGGCGAGGCCACGAACAACCTGTCACATCCCTTCGGGGATGGACTTTGAGCACAAGCTCAAAGTGAAAAGATCGCCGGACTCGTCCGGCAATCATTCTTCACGGAGAGTTTGATCCTGGCTCAGGACGAACGCTGGCGGCGCGCTTAACACATGCAAGTCGAGCGAGAACCAGGCCTTCGGGCCTGGGGACAGCGGCGAACGGGTGAGTAACACGTGGGTAATCAACCCTCGGTACTGGGATAGCCCGGGGAAACCCGGATTAATACCGGATGGCCCTTTGAATCCTCGGATTTGAAGGAAAAGGTAGCTTCGGCCTCCGACCGAGGACGAGCCCGCGGCGGATTAGCTTGTTGGTGGGGTAACGGCCTACCAAGGCGGCGATCCGTAGCTGGTCTGAGAGGACGATCAGCCACACTGGGACTGAGACACGGCCCAGACTCCTACGGGAGGCAGCAGTGGGGAATCTTGCGCTAATGCGGGAAACCGTGACGCAGCGACGCCGCGTGAGGGAAGAAGGCCTTCGGGTTGTAAACCTCTTTCAGGAGGGACGAAGCTACTCGGGTTAATAGCCCAGAGGGTGACGGTACCTCCAGAAGAAGCCCCGGCTAACTACGTGCCAGCAGCCGCGGTAATACGTAGGGGGCAAGCGTTGTCCGGATTTATTGGGCGTAAAGAGCGTGTAGGCGGCTTTGCAAGTCCGTTGTGAAAACTCGAGGCTCAACCTCGAGACGCCGGTGGAAACTGCAAAGCTAGAGTCCGGAAGAGGAGAGTGGAATTCCTGGTGTAGCGGTGAAATGCGCAGATATCAGGAAGAACACCCGTGGCGAAGGCGGCTCTCTGGGACGGTACTGACGCTGAGACGCGAAAGCGTGGGGAGCGAACAGGATTAGATACCCTGGTAGTCCACGCCGTAAACGATGGGTGCTAGGTGTGGGCGGTGTCGACTCCGTCCGTGCCGAAGCTAACGCATTAAGCACCCCGCCTGGGGAGTACGGCCGCAAGGCTAAAACTCAAAGGAATTGACGGGGGCCCGCACAAGCAGCGGAGCATGTTGTTTAATTCGACGCGACGCGAAGAACCTTACCAAGGCTTGACATGCACGGGAATGTCGTAGAAATACGGCAGCCCTTCGGGGCTCGTGCACAGGTGGTGCATGGCTGTCGTCAGCTCGTGTCGTGAGATGTTGGGTTAAGTCCCGCAACGAGCGCAACCCCTGTCCCATGTTGCCAGCGTGAAAGACGGGGACTCATGGGATACTGCCGGTGACAAATCGGAGGAAGGTGGGGATGACGTCAAGTCATCATGCCCCTTATGTCTTGGGCTACAAACGTGCTACATTGGCCGGTACAAAGGGCTGCAAACCTGCGAGGGTGAGCGAATCCCAAAAAGCCGGTCCCGGTTCGGATTGAAGGCTGAAACTCGCCTTCATGAAGGCGGAGTTGCTAGTAATCGCGGATCAGCAACGCCGCGGTGAATATGTTCCCGGGCCTTGTACACACCGCCCGTCACACCACGAAAGTCGGCAATACCCGAAGCCGGTGGCCTAACCCGCAAGGGAGGGAGCCGTCGAAGGTAGGGTCGATGATTGGGGTGAAGTCGTAACAAGGTAGCCGTAGCGGAAGCTGCGGCTGGATCACCTCCTTTCTAGGGAATTCCGGAGCTCTTACTCCGGAGGTGCTGCCGGCCTGTTGATGACCTTCGGGTCGTCCGGCCAACCGGCTCGCCTAGAACTATGTCGACCTCGTCGTAGACAATCGCTGCTGAGTTTTGAGAGACCGCCTGACTATCGGGCGGTTTTTCTCTGGGCGGATGCGAGTCCGCGTGCACCTTGAAAACTCCATAGCGACACACAACGTGTTCTTTTCGATCAAGAGAACAAGAGCGCACGGTGGATGCCTTGGCGCCAAGAGCCGATGAAGGACGTGGGCGGCTGCGATAAGCGCGGGGGAGGTGCTGACCAACCTTTGATCCCGCGATCTCCGAATGGGAAAACCTACGCGTGGTAATGCGCGCGTACTCCTAGCTGAATCCATAGGCTAGGAGAGGCAAGCTGGGGAACTGAAACATCTTAGTACCCGGAGGAAAGGAAAGAAACCTCGACTCCCTGAGTAGTGGCGAGCGAAAAGGGAAGAGCCCAAACCTATGTGATGTGATAGGCGGCAGCCGTTGTCACATAGGTGTTGTAGGGCCTGATTTGATCCGTCTGCCGGCGGGTCGGGAAGTTACAAAGTTGCGCGTTAGCCGAAGTGAATGGAAAGTCACACCACAGCGGGTAACAGTCCTGTAGGCGAAAGCGCGTAGCCTTCCTCATCAGGTTCCTGAGTACGGCCGGGCACGGGAAACCCGGTCGGAATTCGCGGGGACCACCCCGTAAGGCTAAGTACTCCTTGGCGACCGATAGTGAACTAGTACCGTGAGGGAAAGGTGAAAAGTACCCCGGAAGGGGAGTGAAATAGCACCTGAAACCGTGTGCTTACAAGCGGTCGGAGCAGCTTCGTGCTGTGACGGCGTGCTTTTTGCATAACGAGCCAGCGAGTTACTCTTCAACGGCAAGGTTAAGGAAACGGAGCCGTAGCGAAAGCGAGTCTGAATAGGGCGTCTAGTCGTTGGAGGTAGACCCGAAACTGAGTGATCTACCCATGGGCAGGTTGAAGCGGGGGTAAGACCCCGTGGAGGACCGAACCGACTTGGGTTGAAAACCGAGCGGATGACCTGTGGGTCGGAGTGAAAGGCTAATCAAACTCAGAGATATCTGGTTCTCCCCGAAATATATTTAGGTATAGCGTCATGCGTTCAATAACGGTTGTAGAGCACTGTTTGGGCTAGGGGGCTTACCCGCTTACCGAACTCAGGCAAACTCCGAATGCCGTTATTCCAGAGCATGGCAGTCAGAGTGCGAGGGATAAGCTTCGTGCTCAAAAGGGAAACAGCCCAGACCGTCGGCTAAGGTCCCTAATTTCGTGCTAAGTGGGAAACGATGTCCGATTGCAGAGACAACCAGGATGTTGGCTTAGAAGCAGCCACCATTCAAAGAGTGCGTAACAGCTCACTGGTCAAGTGGTCGGGCGCGGACAATGTAACGGGGCTCAAGCACGAAACCGAAGCCACGGACTCCTTCGGGAGTGGTAGGGGAGCGTTCCCAGGTCGGCGAAGCGGCAGCGGAAGCTCAGCCGTGGAGAGCTGGGAAGTGAGAATGCTGGCACGAGTAACGAAAGACGAGTGAGAAACTCGTCCGCCGAATGCCCAAGGGTTCCTGAGTAAAGCTAATCTGCTCAGGGTTAGTCGGGACCTAAGCCGAGGCCGTCAGGCGTAGGCGATGGACAACAGGTTGATATTCCTGTACCACGTAGCCACCGTTACCACCAATGGCGGGACGGGGTAGGCTAAGGAAACCCTGGCGATGGTCGTCCAGGGGTAACCGCGTAGGGTGGCCGGTAGGTAAATCCGCCGGCTGTTAAGCCTGAGACGGGACGCCGAGCCCCTTCATCGGGGCGAAGTTCCTGAAGCCATGCCTCCAAGAAAATCGTCTAGGGAGGTGGCGCGTGCCCGTACCAAAACCGACACAGGTGGGCAGGTAGAGAATACCAAGGCGATCGGAAGAACCCTCGTTAAGGAACTCGGCAAAATGGTCCCGTAACTTCGGGAGAAGGGACGCCCCGGTAGAGTGAAGCCCATTCGGGTGGAGCTCGAGGGGGCCGCAGTGAAACGGCCCAAGCGACTGTTTACCAAAAACACAGGTCTCTGCGAAGTCGAAAGACGACGTATAGGGGCTGACGCCTGCCCGGTGCCGGAAGGTCACGAGGAGAGGTTAGCCTTCGGGCGAAGCCTTGAATCCAAGCCCCGGTAAACGGCGGCGGTAACTATAACCGTCCTAAGGTAGCGAAATTCCTTGTCGGGTAAACATCAAGTATTGCCCGAGCTGGAAGTAATTTCAGCGGATAAACCGGCTAATAACGGGGAAGCCCTCCTCGTATGCGGCGCTTCAAGGACGCCGTGACGCGAGTGGGTAATCCCGTGGGAAGTCGGCACACTTTGTGCCTGACCCCGTAACGACTGATCGTCCATTTTGGACGTGAGATCGCATCTCCGTTGTCCGCGTAGCGGGCTTCAATCTATGAGTGCGATCAGACGCCGGCCCCAGACACAGTCGTGAGTTCCTCTCGGCCTACATCTCCGGTTACGTCGACGGAGAGGGTTGCTTCACCGTCTCCATCTCGCCGCGCGCGAAGCTCGCGGTGGGTTGGGAGGTGCGGCCAAGCCTCTCGGTCAGCCAGAACGGAGACCGGGCCGAGGTGCTTCAGTTGATTCAGGCGCATTTCGGGTGCGGCAGCATCCGGCCTGACCGCAGCGACAAGACACTGAAGTGGGAGACGCGCAGACGCGAGGACATCCTCGGCCGCGTGATTCCGCACTTCAGGTCTTACGTGCTGCTCTCGAGCAAGCGCATCGATTTCGAACGTTTCGCGCGGGTCTGCCAGTTAATGCGGGCCGGGGAACGTCGAACGATCGACGGTTTGAGAGCTATCGTCGAGCTCGCAGCAGCGATGAATGCGAGTGGAACGCGACGATATGCGGCTGAAGAAATACTCGCGAGTCTGCGTCAGGGTGAAGGGATAGTCTGCGCCTCCGGAAACGGAGGAATTACGCGAAGTTCCGACCTGCACGAATGGCGTAACGACTTGGGCACTGTCTCAACGAGGGATCCGGTGAAACTGTAGTCTCGGTGAAGATGCCGAGTACCCGTGGTTGGACGGAAAGACCCCGTGAACCTTTACTACAGCTTGACGTTGGAGTCTGGGGTTCGTTGTCCAGGATAGGTGGGAGGCTTTGAAGCGGGAGCGCCAGCTCTCGTGGAGCCAACCTTGGGATACCACCCTTCGTGTTCTGGGCTTCTAACCAGAGGCCGTAATCCGGCTCTGGAACAGCGTCAGGTGGGTAGTTTGACTGGGGCGGTCGCCTCCTAAAACGTAACGGAGGCGCGCAAAGGTTCCCTCAGCACGGTTGGAAATCGTGCGTAGAGCGTAATGGCATAAGGGAGCTTGACTGCGAGACAGACAAGTCGAGCAGGTGCGAAAGCAGGCCATAGTGATCCGGCGGTGAAGCGTGGAATTGCCGTCGCTCAACGGATAAAAGGTACTCCGGGGATAACAGGCTTATCCTTCCCAAGAGTCCACATCGACGGAAGGGTTTGGCACCTCGATGTCGGCTCGTCGCATCCTGGGGCTGGAGCAGGTCCCAAGGGTCGGGCTGTTCGCCCGTTAAAGCGGTACGCGAGCTGGGTTCAGAACGTCGTGAGACAGTTCGGTCCCTATCCACCATGGGCGCTGGAAGCTTGAGAGGAGTCGCTCCTAGTACGAGAGGACCGGAGCGAACAGACCTCTGGTGTATCAGTCGTCGTGCCAACGGCGCTGCTGATTAGCCACGTCTGGATGGGATAACCGCTGAAAGCATCTAAGCGGGAAGCCCACCTCGAGATGAGGCTTCCCATCCCCTCGAGGGAGTAAGAGCCGTGGGAGACCACCACGTTGATAGGCGGGACGTGCAAGCGTGGCAACGCGTTCAGCGGACCCGTACTAATTGCTCGAGGTCTTGATTTTGAACACTGCGTGTGGAGCTATGGAGTTTTGAGGGTGCGCGACAACGCGCAGCGCCCTGACAAGTTCGGCGGTCATAGCGGCGGGGAAACACCTCTTCCCATTCCGAACAGAGAAGTTAAGCCCGCTTGCGCCGATGGTACTCGGAGGGCAACCTCCCGGGAGAGTAGGTAGCCGCCGATTTCTTTTTGAGGGCCGCGTAAGCGGCCCTTTCTTTATACGCCGTCCGCGATCAGCCAGTGATGCCCGAACGGGTCGACGACGCGGCCCTGGCGTAGTCCGTACGGCTGATCGGCGACCGGAAACATCTCCGTCGCGCCGGCTGCGACGGCCCGGGCCGCGACGGCATCCGGATCGTCGACGTGCAGCGAGACGCGAACCGTCGTCGCGCCCACGCTCTGCGGGCTCGGCGTACCGAGAGCCGGCGCCTCCGTCGCCACACCGAACGGCATGCCGTCGATCTCGAGGACGGCGACGACAGCACCTCCCGGCGCCTCCACCCGCTCGCGGACCGTCGCACCGAACGCGTCCGCGTAGAACACGATCGCGGCGTCCGCGTCGCCGACTGCGAGAAACGGATAGAGCGCGCTCACAGCCGGCGCAGCCGTGCCGGTCCTGGATCGCGCTGGCTCGGTTGCGGGTAGTCGAGCCGGAAAGGCGCACCGGTGTCAGGGCACGACAGATCCTCTTCGAACGCGTCGTCCCGCACCTCGTCCGAGTGCAGGTGCTCGCGTGCGTACTCCTCGGCCTCCGTCCCGTACGCCTCCGTCAACTCGTTGCAGCGGCACGCCATCGCCGCGGTCTTGCCCGCGACGACTGCCTCTTACACAGGCAGCGTCAGCGACTCGAGATCGCGCGGGTAGTACGTCAGGAACTCGATCCCGTCGTCGGTCACGACCACGGTGTCCGAGTGCCTGAACCCGCCGAGGCCTGCGGCATAAAGTCCCGGCTCGACGGTGAACACCATTCCGGGCTCGATCTCGGTGTCGTCGCCGATGTCGAGGAACGGCCCCTCGTGGTAGCGCAGCCCGATGCAGTGTCCGACGTGGTGCTTCCAGTACTCCCACAGGCCGTGCTCGTCGTAGTACGCGCGCACCGGGCGGTCGACGTCGGAGCAGCGAACACCCGGCTTGATGTTCTCGAAGGCGATGTTCTGCAGCGCGACCATGTGGTCGAACATCACCCGTTGCTCCGCCGCCGGCTCACCGATCACCATGGTGCGCTCGAGCTCGGACAGGTACCCCCAGACGGGGGCGCTGGCCCCGGTGACGAGGACGTCGCCCGCGCGAAAGACGATGTTCGCCGTCAGCGAGTGCGGAATCGAGGCGTTGCGCCCGATCTGGCCGCGGTAGCCGGCCGCCGCGCCCTCGGAGAACGGATTCTGCGCGCGGTAGATCGGCCCGATCGCGTCGAGCATCGCGAGCGTCGCCTCGTTCGACGCGCGCTGCGACACCTCGACTTCGGTCAGGCCCGGCCGCGTGTACCGCTGCAGCAGCATGTGCGCCAGGTTGGCCCACTTCGCGCTCTCGCGGATCAGCTCGATCTCGGCGGTGCTCTTGATCGCGAGCTGATCCTCGATGAACGCCGTCAGTTTCACCGGAGTCACGCCGACCAGCTCCGTCAGTGTCGGCCCGCGGTAACCGAGCACCCAGGGATAGCCGTCGTGATCGGCGCCGAGGCGCTCACGCAACCCGAGCTTCCCGAGGAGCGAGCGGAGTGCCTCGGACGGGTGCGTTTCGCCGGGATACTCGGGGTAGTCGGCTACCTCGCTGACCAATGCGTTCGCCTGGGCGTGCTCTCGCTCGAGGCGCGGTACGAGCATCCCGCCGTCCCCGTCCGCGTTGAGCGCGAAGGCCATCGGCCGCTCCGTCGGCACGAATGCGAAGCCGACGTAGTAGAGGACGTAGGTGGGATCGAAGAGGACGACGCCGTCGAGCCCCTCGTCACGCGCATGCGCCGCAAGCCGCGCCGTCCGCTCGCGGTACTCCGCCTCCTGAATTCTCATGCCGCCCGCAGTTTCTCGCGCCAGGCCGGGTCGAGCTCGCGCAACCTGCGCACCCGCTCTCCGACCGGCGGGTGCGTCACGAACAGCGCTGCGAGGCCGACTTCCATGAACGGGTTGATCGTGTAGAGCGGCTCGGTCGCCGGGCTGCCGGTGAAGGACACGAGCTCGGACGCCTGATCGAGGCGTACGAGCGCGTCCGCCATCGGATGGGGCGAGCCGCAGATCGCTGCCGACGCCTCGTCGGCGAGGAACTCGCGCTTCGGCGACAGCATCAGGTGCACGAACGCCGACGCCATCGGCCCGAGCACGAACAGCAGCGCACGAGACAGCCAGCCGCCGACCCGCGACAGCTCCAACAGCGTCGCCGCGACCACCACGACCGATGTCTGCACGACGACGTCGCGATGGCGGACGTGCGCGAGCTCGTGCGCCAAGACCGCTTCCAGCTCGGCCGGCGCCGTCGCCGTCAGCAGCCCGGCGCTCACGGCGACGGCCGACCCGCGCGGCCCGCGCCCGGCGGCCAGAGCGCGCGGCAGCCCGTCCTCCATCAGGTAGAGCCGCGGCTTCGCCACGCCGGCGACCGCTGCAAGCCGCTCGACCGTCGAGTGCAAGCCCGGGAACTCTCCGACCGGCAGCTCGCGCGCGCGCACGAGCCCGAGCGCCACGCGGTCGGCATACCAGTACAACGCGCCCGCGAGCAGCGCGCCGCAGAAGACGAAGATCGACAGCAGCCGGTAGCCGCCGAGCGCCCAGCCGACCAGCGCAAAAACGGCGCACGCGCCCACCAGCAGCGCCCAGGCCTTCAGCACGTTGCGGAAGACGACGAGCCGGCCGGCCACCGGCCGAACCTTACTGCCCGTCTTCCTGCTCGAGCCCGCGGGGCGGCCAGTCGTCGTCCGGCGCGTCGCAGCGGCTCGAACAGTGGAGGGAGGCGATGTTCTGCAGCGGGATCAGGATGTGACCGTTGAGCTCGATGTGAGCGACGTCCTCGACGTAGCAGTACGCGGTCAGCACGCCTTCCTGGTACTCGCCCCCGAAGAGGGCGATGTCCACCTGCTCGCCCTTGTACTTGTTGGTGTAGTCCTCCACCGGTCGGAGCCTAGCCCAAGGCCGCATTCCTCCAATGCCGCCAACGCCGTATATGTCGCTAAATGCGCTGCTGGTGTGGTCTCGGTGTGGTCTCGCCCGTGCTGTCTAAGGCGGCGACGTTGGCGCGGCCCGCGGGTCAGCCGAACCTTCGCTTCCGCCGCTCGCGCTTCAACGCCGACGGCACCCACAACGGCGCGTAGCGGGCCGGCTCGTTCTTCTCCGTCGGGGTCGGCGGGCGGCCGCGCTCATCAAGACCGAGCTTGCATTCATCGACGACGAGGAACGTTCGCCCCACGTCCCCGCCGGTCGTGACGATCACGATCGGCCCGTCGCGCCGGCTGCTAGACATCACTCCGGATTGTTACACCATGCCTGCTATCCGTCCACCTTGGTAGGATTATTTTCGATTCCTTCTATACGTTAGGAGCAGGGAATGGAGCGTGAAGAGGCAGCCAGCGAGCGCATCAACGTGAGCGCGTTCGTCGATCGTGCGCGGTCAGAAGACAGAAGCGTGCCTCGATTGCTGCGCTTGCAGCGACGGCTGATAGCGCCGGACCCGCGTCAGCCGCGACGATCTCTGTCTACGAGTACGGCACTTGCGTGACCCACCTGATCCAGTTGTTCGGGCCCCAGGCGGTCTCGCAAATCATCACCAGCATTGGCCCGGAGACGCTGGTAGTTCTGCCTACGGGGGAGCAGTTGCTCATATTGCCTTCGGGGGCTGCGGCTCAGGGTGGCTTGCCCGCATGCCCGGTAGGTAGCTAGCCCCTGTTCCACGCTCACACCCGGGTCGGTGCGGGACAGCCGGGGGCGGGGTCACTACGCAAACCTGAAGACGAGCGGCCACCCCGCGCCCTGTCCATTTCCCCCCGAAGCGATTTTGGGCCGCAGTTTTCTAAGTAGGCGACGGCCGGACATCCCCACTAGCGCGCGGCGCAAAAAACGTCGCGCAGCCAACGAGCGCGACAATAACGGAGGCCGCCTGACGGCGGCCTCCGCAACCCTTTTTGAAGCCGCTCGCGGCTAGACGAGCTCCTTCAAGAAGAGCTTGACGTCCTCAGCCGGGAACGTCTCCGTCTCAAATACCTCGAGCTTCGCGATCTTGCCGAGGACGCGGAACGCCGTCTCAAGATCGGGATACTTGAAGATGCCGAGGTACTCCCACGGGCCCATCACTGCGAGGAACCGCTCGACAGTGCCGCCCTCGACCTCGACGATCTTGTAGATCTTGTCGAAGTACTCGGGGGTCTTCTCGAGGTGCTCGCGCGCGATCGGCGCGACCCTAAAGAGTCCGACATACGTAAACATAAAGAACCTCCTACCACTTCGGGGCATCGCGTAGAGCCCCATCAACCAGAGATCATCTCTGCCACGGGCGTCCAGATCATCAGCGATGCCATGGAACCAAGATGGTCGAAACTACTGATGTTTCTTCACGAGGCGATGCGCGGACACCCCGATCAACCCATAGTCCCGGTTGGGACGCCGCATGGTGCGATCGTTCGCTACTCCCGACGCAAACGGCGCGCAGGTGGAAACTAAAGGGGCCTATCCATAGAGGGCGCCCGCGACTGATCGAGCTCGATCGCTACTGGCGTCCGGCGGTGAGCGTTTAGGCCCGGGCCTCGCGGAACGTGACGAGCCGGCCTCGCCGCTCGTCCCACAGCTTCAATCTCGTCGCGCGCAGCCCTTGGCGCAGCGTGAGTGGCGGCACTGTCTGGAGACGGTGGGTCCCGTTGTGCGCCGCTTGAAGGTTGTAGTTCGGGATCCCGACGCTCAGGTGATGCACGTGATGGAAGCCGATGTTGCCGGTGAAGAACCGCAGCACGCCCGGCAGCTTCAGATACGAGCTTCCGACGAGCGCGGCGTGGTCGTAGCGCCAGACGGCATGGTCCTGCCAGTAGGTGTCTTCGAACTGGTGTTGCACATAGAAAAGCCAGATCCCGATTGCGCCGCTGACTGCGAAGACGGGGCTCTGCACGAGCAGGTAGTCGCGCCAGCCGATCGTCAGGCAGAGCGCCGCGACGATGAGTGCGAGCGCGAGGTTGGTTGCCAGCACGCTGTTCCGGACCCGCGGCCGCGACCCGCCCGGCACGAAGCGCGGCTTCAGCACGAATACGAAGAGCCAACCAAGGCCGAACATGATGAGCGGATTACGGACGAGCTGGTAGACGATCCGCCGCCGAGCGGGAAGCGCCTGGTACTCGGCGACCGTCAGCGTCGCGATGTCCCCCACTCCGCGCCGGTCGAGATCTCCAGCCGTCGCATGGTGCACCGCATGCTCATGCTGCCAGCCGCGAAACGGCAGCCACATCAGCAAACCCAGTGCAACACCCAACACGTCGTTCGAGCGGCGCGTGCGCATGAACGATCCATGCGTGCAGTCGTGGAACACGATGAACGTACGGACCAGAAACGCCGATGCGGGCAAGACGAGCAGGAGAGACAACAACACCGAGACGCGCAGCGCGAACGTCATCGCGACGAGCAACGCGACATACGGGACCACCGACGTACCGAGGTCGAGCAGGCTCCGACCAAGCCGCGGCTCGGCGTAGGCGTCGAGAACACCCCGCCAGGAGCGCAGCGAATCGGAGCCGGTCAAAGAATCGGGCGACGCCACAGCAGCCATTGTTGCGGAACCTCGGTGCTACCGTGCGCACGCGGCCGCCACTTCGGCGGTCGGAGATCCAGCTTCTCGTTCCTCCTTCTTGCAGGCGTCTCGAGTCTCTCGGCGGTTGAGGGAACCGCTACGGGAGATGGCAGATGATCTTGCCGGAGTATTCGCTTTCGGCAGGCATCGACTCCGTGCTCGTGACGATGCACCTTCCGATCTTTGTCTCGATCGGGTCGCCAGGCTGGGGCGGTGCGGGCAGCTCGACGTTGTCGAGATCCTCGAAGGTCGGCGCCTGGATGATGATGAGGTAGCGATGCACGCGTCAGTCGTCGAACGTCACCTTGTAGGAGCGATCATGGCGAGCTTCAATTCGTGGATTGCAGCATTTCCTGCGAACTCGATTTCCTCGACGCGGAGAAACCCTCGCGAGTCCGGTTCGTCCCTGAGGCAGTCCTCGAGCGCGCGCTGCGCAGCCTCTTCGGAGAGGTAGACGTCGATCGCTTCGCGATCGCTTGGCCTCGACGAGTGCATACAGACGCACGGTGCAGAGCCTAGAACAGCCCAGAGTAGTCTTCGGAAGCAACTAACAACGCCACTCTGCTACCGCCCGCGCAAAAAAGCGTTGGTTAGCGCGGCATGACGACGACCTGGACGTCCTAGAACTGCGCTGCGGTGCGGCTTCGTCCGTCGGCGGCTTCTGGATTCACATAGGCGACTTGTACGACTCCGCGCACCGACTCGTCGTGGCGAACCCCGAAGCATTCGAACCGGCCGTCTAGGCGTAACAGATTATGTCGCTGTTCTGGGTGCTGGCGCAGCCGTGCGGGGTGTCCGCGTCCGTTCTGGCAAAGAAACATCTCGCACCACGAATCACAAACTGAGGAGTCTGATGGTCTTCACTGGCCCTGCAGCCAGAATTCCGGCCGAAGCCCCAAAGCACGCCGACGCGCCTTCTGGTGCGCGAGGCATCAGAGCCAAGGCAAACAGAATTCGAGTCCGTAGGGCCAGTTCGCTGCTTGCCGCTTCTTTAGCAGGCGAGAGTTTTCGATCCCCGTCGTGGACGCGCGAACACAGGCGACCCGAGCCCCAAGGTCGAGTCTCCGCTCGCCAGCCCCCGGACGGTCGCGCACCGATCCACGCGAGCGCAGCCGCTGACCCCGGGAAACTGGCCGTCTGGTCGCTGATATGAGTGGTGATAGGCACACCATCTGAGGCGGGAGCCGAGCGTCCAAGGCCCCACTCCCCCCAGCGGAGCCCGGTGCAGGGAGGGCCGCCTCCCGGCCCGGCTCCCCATCGGGGTGGATACCCCGCAGCACGCGAACTAGCGGCCTCCCGCGGCGATTTAACGTGTTCCTCACACAAGGGGGAGGGGCAATCACGCGATCCCGGACGCGGCGCAATGACCTCGCTCGTGTCCCTTTCCCCTCACGAGTATTCAAGTTCGCGTTTTGAGTTAGGCGACAGGCGGCGCGGTTCGGCTTTAGCCGTGGCGAAGAAGGCGCTCAGGGTGTCGATCCCGGTGTTCGGTTGCCGTGACGAAGCTCAGCCAGAGCGGACGCGGCAAGCGCGACCTCGGTAAGAGGCGGCAGCCGCTCATCGATGAAACGCTGAAGCCACCGCAGCGCGGCCCGCTCGTAGCGCTTGGGGTCAAAGCCGGCGAGTAGTTCGCAGAGCGGGAGCGCGTCGGCCGAGCGACAGAGACCGCCCATCTCCCGAGCGGCCATCTCCGCGTTCTGGAGTTGCCGGTTGTGAATGGCTCGTTGGAATCTTCCGTGTGGTGTGCCCTGGCTGGTCATCGCCTCGGATGCCGCTGGGGCAACGGCCGCGACCAATACTGACAGGGCGGCTGAACAGAGCCCGACGTGGAAATCTGTCTCGGCGCTTGTGCTAACCGGGAAATAGCCTTAGAGAAGAGTCCTCTCGGGCAAATTTGACCTAAGTGGGTCACACGAATCGCGCAGGACGGCCATACCGTGAACCAACGGGCGGTTTGCTTCCGTCGTCGGCCCTGTTCTCCCCGCCGGGTAGGCGCGGCTTGGTGTAAGCGGCCGCTCCTTCAGCGACGTTGGATCCCTCTCGCGCAGCCATCTCCGCATTCTCCGACGTGCCGCACGTGGATTGCCCGCCGGAAGCGTCCGTGTGGTGTGCCTGGTGGTCATCGTTGCGATGCCGGTGGGGCTACGGCCGTCTCGGACAATAGCGGCGCCTCTCGGACCGCATTACCCTGTCCCACGAGGATGGGGCGGCTAGTTCTGTAGCAGCGTGTGGTCCGGTGCGTGGAGTGCCTGCGGGTCTGGCGCTTCCTGAACGGTGAGCGTTGGCGGGCCTACTGGATCGACGACGGCCCCGAAGAGAGGCTGCTCTTCTACTGCCCCGAGTGCTCCGAGCGGGAGTTCGGTCGCCACTAGCGAACCGCAGCAGCAGCTAGAGGCAGACGGCGCCTGTCGAGGCGGGCGGGGCAGCCATGAGGTCTGGCAAAGGCTCGCGAGCTGACCTTGCGGCGGAGCTGCGCGAGCCAGCAAACTCGAAGCGAAATGTCCGAGCTCGAGGCCCTTGGCGGCGACGTGGCCGATGCGGTCGACCGGGTCCGTGTGCCGGCCTACGTGATCGACCGCCACGGGATCATCCGCTGGCTGAACCCGGCGGCGCGCAAGCTGGTTGGCGACGTTCGCGGCCGCCACCTCACCTCGGTCGTCGCACCCGAGGAATCGCAGCGGGCTCGAAGGATCTTTGCGCGGAACCTGCTCGGGCCGTCAGCCGGCTCGGATAACGAGGCCGTGGTCATGGGTGCGGATGGCGAGCGGGTCTCCGTCGAGCTCAGCGCGGTCCCGCTCCGCAACGGTGACCGTGTGATCGGTGTGTTCGGCCAGGTCAAGGACATCGAAGACGACGAGCCTCCGGGGCCGCCCCATCCGCACCTGACGCCGAGGCAGGCGGAGGTGCTGCGCCTGCTCGAGCTCGGCCGCTCGACGGAGCAGATCGCACAGGAGCTTCACCTCAGCAGCGAGACGGTGCGGAACCACATCCGACACCTCATGCGGGCGCTCAACGCGCACCCGCGCCTCGAGGCCGTCGCGATCGGGCGGAGAGAGCACCTGGTCGCGAGCTGACAGTCGTAACACGATCTCGGGGCTACGTCAGGACGTGGCCGCGCGGCTCTCAGGCTGCTCGTGCTACGCGGAGATAGACGCGACCCACTGAGCGTCGTGCCGATCGAGCTGGACGAGCGCAACCTTGTCGGCGAACTAGGCGTTTCGGGATACTCGCGCAATCGGGAGCCTCTTCCTCGAGCTGCTGCCGCTCGCGATCGTGTGCGCGCTCTCGCCGTGGGCGATCGTCGCCGTGATTCTGATGCTTGCCTCCGACCGCCCGGCGAACGCGGTGTGGTGGATCGGTGGCTGGGCGGTGTCGACCTTCGGGATCGGTCTCCTGATCGTTCTCTTCTTCAACGGCTTCGATTACTCCGAATCGCACACCCCCGGGAGGGCAGCCTGCATCGTTCAGGTGGTCATTGGCTTGCTGTTGCTCGTCGCGGCTGCCCGGTTCTGGGCGCGCCGGCCCGCGCGCACCGGGGAGCTCCCGAAGGAACCGGGGTGGATGGCCCGCATCGGACGGATGAGCCCGATCTGGGCATTCCTGATCGGAGCCTTCTGGATCAACACGACGCTCGTCCTGGCGGCAGCAGTCGACACTCTCCGTGCCGAACTTCCGACCGGACGGTCGCTCGCGACCTTTGCCGCTTTCACCGTCGTCACTCTGCTCGTCCAGGGAGCGCTGGTCCTCTACGCGCACCTCCTGCCGAGACACGCAGCAACCGGCCTCACGCACATCCGCGAATGGATCGCGCGAAACCAGGACGTGACGCTCGCAGTGATCGCCTTCGCGATCGCGATCTGGCTCACGAGCAAGGGCATCAGCGGGCTGCGCGAATAGTCCGGGTCGGCGCTCGGTTCGGCTCGAGCCAAGCGCTGATCGCCGCACTGGCCCGGGTCGGGCAGAGGCTCGGCACGCTCCCGCCGGCCGCCTCCTTCTACTAGGTGTGTGCAGCTCGCGTCTGACCGAGGACGCAGACTTGTTTAGCGGGATGCTCGATACATAATGGGTCGCATGATTGGCTTCATTAAGACGCACCGTTCTGGACGCAGCTGATCGTCTTCATTGCATTCGGGCTCTTGCAGTTCGTGCTATTCGGCGTCGGCGGCTCGGGTAGCGGCGGCATGAAGCTAGGGCCGATGCAGCCAGGGCGATAGAGCACGCGCCCGGCGAGCCGAACTTTCTGCCGCCAGTCCGTCCGGCCCGCCGGTTTCGTAACCCCCTCCCCCTAGATGACGCGCAGCAGGCGAGGAACTTGCGCTCAAACTAGGCGCCGTCGCGAAGATCGGCCGCGCGAGGTCGGCGCCGGTGCCCCCCTTCAGACTGTCGGCTGCATGGAGCGACAGCCACACACGCCAGCCACACATGGGAGGCCAATCACATGCGGAAGCCCACTCCGGAATTCGTCGTCGCAGTGCTCGCGCTCTTCGTGGCGCGCGCCGGGACAGCTAATGCCGTCGTCGATGCTGCCGTGCCCCTCGCCCGCCGGGCGCTTGTTGCCGAGAACGCGAAGAAGCTGAACGGCCAAACGGCGCGTCAGGTCGCCAACGTCCCCGGGCCTGCCAGCACGGCCACAGGCGTCGTTGCGACCAGGACAAAGGGCGGTCGTGATCACGCCCGGCACTGCGGAGTACTTCACGATCGATTGCGACCCGAACGAGAAAGTCATCAGCGGCGGGTACGCCTCGAATGCGGCGGTCCTCGACCTCTTCTTGTCCCACCCAACGACTGAAAGGACCTGGCGTATGGGCTTCGTCAACGTCGATGACAAGACAGCGACCACTACGCTCTACGCGATCTGCATTCGATAGTCCTTACGCCGCCTCCGGGGATAGGGGACGACGTAAGACCAAACTCGACGGACACCCCGTCCCCACTCGCCGCGAGAAAAACCCCGTGAACCGCACGGTTGAGCCAACACCCGGGGGCGGTCACCGACGGAAACATGATCGAGTGCGCACCCGCGCCGTGTCCTTTTCCCGCAGCAAGCGTTTTGGGTTGCAGTGGATCAGACGCGCAGCTGTTCCCGTCCTCTCGGACGCTGGAAGGTTGGGAGCGAGCGAGCGCGGGCGGTCGGGCTCGACCACGGAACACACACCCCGCTCAACCAGCTCCTCGATCGATCCGACGGCTGGGATTGCAACGTTGGCCGCGTCACCGGAGAATCCGCCCAGGGTGTATCGCTACATCATCACCATCAAGGGGGCGAACTTCGAGTCTTTGGACAACGTGGAGCTACCAGCTCCGCCGCAGCCTGGCGAGACGATCGAGACGAACCTCGGAACATGCATCGTCACCGGCACGGAGTCGATGCCAGCCGGCAGCGAGTATGCCGGCAAGATCATCTGCCGCTTGCCCTGACCCGACAGCCGCTCGAGACGCTCGCCGGTTCCGGGTCGAGGTTGGGGGGCGTGATGGCCTCGCTCATACTCCCGTCCGTGGACGGATCTGCCGCTCACGGGGATGATCGGTGACCCGGCGGCGAATCGGTGAGCTAGCGACTGTGATCATCGTGATCGCCAGCCTTCTCACGATCATCCTCTGGCGCTTTTGGATCGGGCTGATCGTCCTCCTCATCGCCGTCGCGCTGCGGCTCTGGATGAGAACGTCACCGGGCTGGGATAGATGATCGACGCTCGCGAGTCCGACCACGAGCCACCCGGCCAACCCGGCGGGACACTTCCAGGACGTACGTCATAGGCCACCCGTCCTGGACGGCTACGGACAACCCCCTGCGGCCAGAGGATCCCGTGGCCGCCCGACTCCACTAGACACCCGGGGGCCCACGGCCGCTGTACGGCTCCATCGGTCGCCCGCGGAACCCGCGTGGGCGATTCGACTCGATCGAGGATTGGCGGCGGAGTCTTTGAAGCTACGTCGCGAGAGGTACCGACTCGCTTGTTTCCTGGATGTAGGCGACACCAGTCTTGAAGATGGCCACGCGGCTGCCGTCTTCGCCGAACGCGGCGATCTCGCGCCCTTTGAACGCCTTCGTCACTTCGTCGTAGGTGTCTGGGAGCCGTAGCGGTTCGGCTGCTCCGACCAAATGCACAAGCGTGGGCATTGCGACCTCCCCTGTCGAATGGCGGAGCGCACCCTACAACGGCGAGCCCGACATTCCGGCCTGCTGGGTTCAGCTCGCGACGCTCCCGGATGGCCTCGGCGTGTTTGAGGCACCGGCGGATCACATGCTGGCATCAGTCCGGTGTGTCGCCCGCGAGCTCGCGGAGCGCGCAGGCCACGCGCGCGCGTCGATGTCGCTGGACGTGTACTCGCATGTGATGCCGCTGGACGAGATTCCGGCAGGCCAGTTTCAACTTCTACTCAACGAGAGGAGGTAAACAAGATGGGACTGATGCAAACATTCGGCAAGGCATGCCACTTGCCGTTCGCAGTCATCTACGCCTGCGACGGCTGCGAGGAGCAGACAGGGGATCCTTCCGCCAACCTCGGCTGGTGGAACAAAAACCCCAGCGGGCGAGGTCGACGACTCGGACCTCGATGGCTGGTCATTCTTCTACGACGAGCCAAACGGGCCTTGCACCCGCGCGTACTGCAAATCCTGCACCAACGAGAGGATCGAGGAGCGCGTCTACGAGGTTTTAAGGCCGTAGGGGTGTGGTCTTGGTGTGGTCTCGCGGTCAGAAAACGGCCGCGAGGCCGCATTGTTCCTGGCTACTTGTACTTGTTGGTGTAGTCCTCCACCGGCCGGGAGCCTAGCCGAAGGCCTCCGGCCGGCGGAACTAGCGTTTCGGGCGTACGGTGATGCCGACCACGCTGCTCGTCGTGACCGCGCCTCGGTTGTCGGTCGCCCGGGCGGTCAGGGCGTGGTTCCCCTGGGGCACGTTCCGCCAGAGGAACGAATACGGCGCGGTCGTGTCCTGGCCGAGGAGGGTCGTGCCGTCCAGGAACTCGACCTTCGTGACGCTCCCGTCGGAATCGCCCGCCGTCGCGGTCACCGTGATCGTCGGCTTCCACGCGAAAATCGCGCCGTTCGCCGGTGAGGTGATGCTCACCGTCGGCGGCACATTCGCGGTCGTCACCGTGATCGTGGCCGGCGCGCTCGTGGTGACTCCGCCGGCGTCATCCGTTGCGCGGGCGGTGAGGGTGTAGCTACCGGCGCCGACGCCGCTCCAGCTGAAGGTATACGGCGCGCTCGTGTCCTCGCCGAGTTTCGTGGCGCCGTTGAAGAACTCGACCTTCGTCACCGTGCCGTCGGAGTCGGACGCCGTCGCTGCGAGGTCGACGTTTGCGGGCGCGGGGAAGCTCTGCCCGTTCGTCGGCTGCGTGAGCGTCACCGCCGGAAGCACGTTGCCGTGGACGTTGACCATGCGGGCGACCGACGGGACGCCGTTCGCGTCGATGATGAAGAGCATGTAGTACCCCGGCGGCGCGACGTTGGCGTTCGCCGGCGAGGCCGCCGTCAGGCTCGTCGCGCCCGCCGTGAACGACAGCGGGATGTAGCGCTGCTCCATGTTGTCGGAGTGCGTGACGGCGCCGAGCCGAACGAGCGCGACCTTGCGGATCGAAGCGGCGTTCGCCGTCGCGATGTCCATCGATGCGCCGTAGCCCGTCGACGTCGGGGCCGCGTCGATCGTCGGCCGCGGTGCGGGCGTGCCGTCGGCCTGGAAGAGATAAGGCGGCGAGAAAATCTCGGCGTTCTTCGCGAGATAGCCGACTGTGTCGCACGTCCCGCAGATCCCGCCTCCCGCCGAGAGGACGCGCCCATCCGGCAGCAGCAGCGCCGTCGAGTGGTACTGGCGCGTGACCTGCATCGCCGCCAGCGTCTTCCACTGGCCGGTCGCGGGGTTCCACTGCTCCGCGGGGTACACGCCGGCGCTGAGGTCGACAAGCGACGCCCCGGAGGAGTTCCCGCCGGTCGCGAGGACAGACCCGTCCGCCAGCACCGTCAGGTTGAACTGCCGGCGGCCGAACGCCATCGGCGCCGTGGACGACACCTGCGGCGTCGCGCCGTTGAAGTCGACGACCCGCGCGTCAGTGGTCGACGGGCCGCCGCCGGCGACGAGCATCTTGCCGACGTCGTAGATCGCGTGGCCCCCGTAATCGCGGTTGATCGAGTCTCGCGTTCCCAGCGTCTGCCACGCGCCGGTGCCGGCCGTGTCGAGCTTGCGCAGCGTCTGGTCGGGACCGGAGTAGAGCGTGCGGCCGTCCGGTGCGACGTCCATCCACGGATAGAGCGGGAGGCTCAGCGTCGCAGAGGTCAGCGCACGCAGGTTGCCGTCCAGCATTCGCACTTCGGGTGTGTCGACACGGCCCGACGTGATCAGCATCTCGCCGTTGTTGAGCGGCGTGACCGTCGGATACCAGCGGCCGCCCAGCATCGTCGGCCCGAGGCTCCAGAGGTCGGTGGCCGGATCGAAGATGTGAGTCTGGGGGATGCCGTTGAGCTGCTGGTCCTTGTTCCCACCGGCAATGAACATCCTGCCGTCGACGAGATGAGCCAACCCGCTACAGAAGATGTTGTAACCGGTGTCGACGTTCACCGGCGTCTGCATCCCGGTCGCCGGATCCCAGATCGTCGCCTGCGTGTGGTCCTGGACCGGATACGTCTCGGTGGCGTTGTCGCCGATCGAGGCGTACGCGAGCACCTTCCCGTTGGCGAGCAACGCCGTGTTCACCGCGACGACCGGCCAGTCGACGACCGGCCCCCACTGGCCGACGTCCTGCGGGCCACCGGTGACTGCGGCAGCAGCTGCCCACGCTTGGCCCCTCGTCAGGGCGCGCGTGGTTCTGTCGAGCATGCGTTCCTGCGCAGCCGTGTGCACCACTGTGTCCTCGGCTTCGTGCCCGGCGGGAGTCGAGATGTTGTGCGCGTCAGCGCCTGGCGCCGCGTAGGCGAACGCCAACATTGCCGCTGCAAGCAGCGTAACGCCCAATCGCGAGAACATCGCCAGCCTCCTCTGTCGCCGCAGATCGAGCGGACCGTATGTCCGAGCCGCGACCTTTTCTACTGGCTGAAGGTGGGGAAAATCAGTCGATCAACGCCAGGTTTCCGTCTCGTGCGGCGTAACGCGCCACCGTGCAATTCGCCACACCTGGGATCAAACGGTGATCCCGGACGTAGTCCAGGCCCTTCGCCCGTGCGTGGATGACACGGATCGAGCCGCCGTGCGCGACGATCAGCACCGTCTCGTCAGGATGACGCTCGAGCACGTCCGCGAGGAACGACTCCACTCGCGCCGCGAACTCGGCGAACGGCTCCGCGTCGTCTGCGCCCGGGCCGCCGGCGCGCCACTCCGCATGCGCCGCGACGAACTCGCTTTCGATCTCCGGCCCGGTCTTGCCTTCCCACGCACCGAACGAGCGCTCGCGCAGCCGCGCGTCGAGCTGGACCGGCAGGTCGAGCCGGGCGGCGACGATCTCCGCGGTTTCGCGTGCGCGCGCGAGGTCGCTCGAGTAGACGACGTCGACGCCGTCGAGCTCGGCGGCGAGCCGGGCCGCCTGTTCGCGGCCGACGTCGTTCAAATGCGTGTCCGAATGACCCTGCCAGCGGCCGTCGCGGTTCCAGTCGGTCTCGCCGTGGCGGACGAGGAGGAGCGTGCTCACGAGACGCACTAGGCTAGCCGTCCCATGGATCTCGGCCTCCGCGACCGCGCGTGCCTCGTCACCGGCTCGACCGCCGGGATCGGGCTCGAGACGGCGCGGCTGCTTGCCGCGGAAGGCGCACGCGTCGTCGTGACCGGCCGGGATCCCGAACGCGTCGAGCGCGCGAGACAGGACGTAGGCGCGGCAGCGGGAATCGCTGCGGATCTTTCGACCGCGGCGGGCGCTGCGCGCTTGATCGACGAGGCCGGCACTGTCGAGTGCCTGGTGAACAACGTGGGGGAGGCGTACCAGGTCGCATTCGAGGAGGTGACGGACGAGCAGTGGGACGCGATGTGGCAGCTCAACGTGATGAGCTACGTTCGCTGCATCCGCGCGGTCCTGCCCGCGATGCGTGCAGCAGGCCGCGGTGCGATCGTGAACGTCTCGTCCACCGCGGGAAAGCGACCGTCGACGGGAATGCCGAACTATTCGGTGACGAAGGCGGCGGTGCTCTCGCTCTCACGGCTGGTCGCCGACGTGTACGCGAAGGACGGGATTCGTTGCAACGCCGTCGCTCCGGGTCCGACCGCGACCGGCGCGTGGCTCGGCGAAGGGGGCCTCGCCGACCAGCAGGCGGCCCGATCTAATAACACGCGTCTACAAGTACTCGAAACGGTCGGCAAGGGCCGGCCGCTCGGACGCCTCGCCGAGCCGGAGGAGATCGCAGCTGTCATCTGTTTTCTCTGCTCCGAGCGGTCGTCGTATGTCACCGGGTCGGCGTGGAGCGCGGACGGCGGAACCGTCCCGATCATCATCTAGCCTGAACCGCGTGGCGGAAGTTGCCGGAACCGTCGCCGGCGCCTTCGAGGCGCAGGTGCGTGAGCACGAGGAGCGTTGGCTCTCGCCGCTCGCCGTGCGCTCGTACGAAACGCGCGGGCGTCTCCGCCGCGAGGACGACTGCCGCCTGCGCACGCCGTTTCAGCGCGATCGCGACCGCATCCTCCACTCGAAGCCGTTCCGACGCCTGAAGGGCAAGACGCAGGTCTTCATCGACCCGGCCGGCGACCACTACCGCACGCGCATGACCCACACGCTCGAGACGACCGCGATCGCGCGGGGCGTCGCGCGGGCGCTGCGGCTGAACGAAGACCTCGTCGAGGCGATCGGGCTCGGCCACGACATGGGACATCCGCCGTTCGGCCACGCGGGCGAGGAGGCGCTCGACGAGGCGCTGCAGCAGCACTTCGGCCGCCGCTTCCGCCATAACGAGCACTCGCTGCAGATCGCCGAATCCCTCAACCTCACCGCAGAAGTGCGTGACGGGATCCTCACCCACACGGGCGAGCAGCTTCCGTCGACGCTGGAGGGGAAGATCGTGCGGATCGTCGATCGCGTCGCCTACATCAACCACGACATCGACGACGCCGTGCGTTTCGGAATCCTCGACCCGGCCGAGCTCCCGCAGGACGAAGTGAGGCTGCTCGGCGAGCGTGGCTCCGACCGGATCGACGCGCTCGTGCACGACCTCGTCGAGAGCTCGGAGCAGGCCGGCGACATCGTGCAGAGCCCGGAGATCGGCGACGCCATGCTCGCGCTGCGTGCGTTCATGTTCGACCGCGTCTATCTCGGGCCGCACGCACGGCTGGAACAGCAACGCGCTCGGACCGCGATCCACCGCATCTTCGACCACCTCGTCGCCGGCGGCGAAGAGCCGGAGGAGATCGTCGACTTCATCGCCGGAATGACCGACCGCTTCGCGCTGACGTACGTCGCGGAGCTCGGCTGATGGCACGCATCAAGGACGCATCCGTCGAGGACGTCAAGGCGGCGGCGGACATCCTCGCGGTCATCGGGGGCCGCACGCAGCTACGGAAGAGCGGCCCGCGCTACGTCGCCCGCTGCCCGTTCCACGAGGAGCGAACGCCGAGCTTCTCCGTCAACTCCGTGGAGAAGTTCTACTACTGCTTCGGCTGCGGCGCGAAGGGCGACGTGATCACGTTCGTGCGCGAGACCGAGCAGCTCGACTTCGCGGAGGCGGTCGAATGGCTCGCCGACCGCTTCAACGTCCAGATCGAGTACGAGGAGACGTCGCCGCAACAGGATGCGCGCCGCCGCCGGCGCGAGCGCCTGTTCGAGCTGCTCGACGCGGCCGCGGCGTTCTACGAGCGCTACCTGTGGGACTCGCAGGCGGGCTCGCTCGCTCGTGACTATCTCGCCGGCCGCGGCCTGCAGGAAGACGTGTGCCGGGAATACGGGCTCGGGCTCGCGCTCGGCGGCAACCGGCTCACGCGCAAGGCGCTCGAGCGCGGTTTCACGCGCGACGAGCTGACGGCGGCGGGCCTCGCCAACCGGCGCGGCAACGACTACTTCTCAGGCCGGCTGCTGTTCCCGCTAGCCGATGCGCGCGGCCGCGTGCTCGGCTTCCAGGCGCGCAAGCTGCGCGAGGACGATCCCCTTCGGGCGAAGTACGTGAACTCGCCCGAGGGCGAGCTCTTCCGCAAGGGCGACCTCCTCTACGGGCTCGACCGCGCGCGCGCCGCGATCGCGAAGCAGGAACGCGCGGTGGTCGTCGAGGGCAACACCGACGTGCTCGCGTTGCGGCAAGCCGGAGTCGAGCCGGTCGTCGCGTCGATGGGCACGGCGCTCACCGACCGGCAGCTCAAGGAGCTCGGCCGGCTGACGAAACGACTGTGGCTCTGCTTCGACGGCGATGCCGCCGGGGAAGCCGCGACGCTCCGCGGCATGGAGCTGGCTGCGGCGCAGGGCCTCGAGGTGCATGTCGTCGCGCTTCCGCCCGGCTTCGATCCGGCGGATCTCGCGGACGGCTTCGAGCAGCGGCTCGGCGCTGCCGAGAGCTATCTGCTGTACCGCACGCGCATCGAGGTCGAGCGGGCGCGAGGAGATCGGCAGGAGGCCTTCGTGCGCGTGCGCGAGGTGCTGTCGCGCTTCGAGGACTCGCCGCAGCGTCAGGATGCAATCCGCTTCGCCGCCGACAAGCTCGACCTCCCGAAGGAGACGCAGGCGGGTCTCGCGCCGCGCACGGCCGCGCCGTCGACCGGCCGGGTGTCGCCGCGGCTGCTCGACGCCGGTGCGCGGCTGGAGCGCGACGCCCTCGCCGGAGTGACCGCGCACCGCACGCTCGTGCCGGTGCTCGCGGAGCTCGGCCCGGAGCACTTCGACGCCGAGGAGCACCGCCGTCTGCGCGACCAGCTGGTCGGCGGCGGCGAGCTCGATCCTGAGCTGGACGCCCGGGCGGCGGCCGAGGGGATCGACGAACGTACGGCCGAGGAGCTGCTGCTCCGCCTACGCGAGCGGCTCATCCGCCGCGAGCTCGCGGACGCCGATCCCGCGCGGACGCTCGAGCTTCAGGCGACCCTGGCCAGGATCCGCTCCGCGATCGAGCAACTGGCGTCGGCACAGCCGATCTCGCGCTGACACCTCTCTGGTTACCATCGTCGCCATGCGGCAGGAAGCCGAGGTCTGGCAAGCGCTCCTGCGCCGTAAGGGGCTCTCGGTCACGGACCTGGCCGGCGAGCTCGGCGTGACGCGCCAGCACGCGCACCGACTGCTGACCGGTCGCCGGCCGGCGGAAACCCAGCGCGACGAGCTCGACTCGGCGCTCGCGCTCGGGGCGTCGAACGGCGGCCGCCCGCTCTATGCGATCGGCGAGCTCGACGACACAGGCGAGCTCGACCTCGTCCCGGCCGGGGACACGCAGCCGTTGTTCGCCGACCGGGACGTGGCGGGGGCTGTCGCGGAGGAGCTCGACCTCGTCTCGCGCAACGTCTGCGTCCTGCCCGTGTGGCCGACGCACGCGTGGCGAAATCTCGTCGGCTTCCACGCCGCGTGGGGTGCGGAGCCCGAGCCGCGCAAGGTCTTCGTCGTAGACACGGACGACGACGAGCTGCCGCTCGACGCCGTCCTCGAGGAGGTCCAAGCCGGCCTCGAAGCAACACTCCACGCACGCGCTCTCGCGCATGACGAGAGCTTTCGGCGGGAAGTCGATTACCGCCTCAGCGGCTACACTGACGCGCGCCTTCCCCAGTAGCTCAATTGGCAGAGCATCCGGCTGTTAACCGGAGGGTTGTTGGTTCGAGTCCAACCTGGGGAGCTGCGTAGTCCCCTCGAGCAAGGAGTGAGCCGGAACGCACGTCGGGGGCGGCCCACCTTCCGTGGTCCCGGCTCACGGAACGGTTCCCGGAGATTGAGGACCGACCCCCGAAACCGTCTGCTGCACAGGCTATGACGCAGTTCCGCGGTGCACAACGGCCGTCCGGCCAGGCCCATTGCAGCTGGTTTGCGCGCCCGTCGCGAGGACAGGAACCCTCTACTGCGGTTGTTCAACAGAGGGAGGGGAGTTCATGCGGCAACTCTTCGCTTTCCTGGCTGCGGCGTGCGCTGCAGCGGTGTTCGCGACGTCATCCCAAGCGACGATCCATCCGCTGATGGTTGGATGGGTTTGCGGGAACGCCTCGGGTGATCCGCCGGGCCAGACACCCGGCGAAACGCATTCTGCCCAGTCGACCTTTCGCGCTCTTCAAGCTACGGGTGTGATCATCGGGCTCGACGCTTCGGGACTTCCGATCTTCGACTACAACAACCCGGCCATCAAATTCAGCTCCTTCACGGTTGTCCCGGAGGAGACGGGCACACCGAGTAATCCCGGCGCGATCAACTGCGTCAAGGGCATCTTCGCGACGACGTCATAGCGTCGCGGGCAACGCAAGGCGGTCGCTGCTTCGATCGCAGCGACCGCCTCCCGGTTTCGCAAGCGTGGTGCGGGAGTTCCTCGTGCGTCGCAGGCCGTACTTTCTTGACCGGTGCAGGGCTATCTGCGTTGAATAGCCCTCATGCTTCTGCGGGAGGTCGAGTACGCTCGTCCGGCGAGCGTCCAGGAAGCCGTGCGCCTTCTTTCCGAGAACGACGGGGCGCGCGCCCTTGCCGGCGGGCAGACGCTGATCAACGTGATGAAGGCGCGGGCGGCCTCGCCGGACATGCTGATCGACCTGAACGGGCTCGACGAGCTGAAGGTCATCGACCTCGCGTCCGACGGAACGCTGTCGCTCGGGTCGATGGTGACGTACTCAGGGCTGATCGACTCGGCGGAGGCTCGCGCGCGGCCGATCCTCGGCGAAGTCTGTGCGCAGATCGCCGACGTGCAGGTGCGAAATCGCGGCACCGTCGGCGGCAACGTCTGCTCTAACGACCCCACGAACCACCTGCCGCCGCTGACGGTCGCGCTCGGCGCGACGATGCACATCACCGGGCCGAACGGCGACCGGGCGGTTCCCGCCGAGGAGTTCTTCCTCGGCGTCTACATGACCGCAGCCGGGCCGGGTGAGCTGCTGACGAAGATCACGGTGCCGCCGGGGAAGAGCGACGGCTTCGCCGCGATCACGATCGGCAAGGACGGCACGTGCATCGTCAACGCCGCTGCGTCGGTGAACGGCAGCGTGCGCATCGCCATCGGCTGCGTCGACGCGGTGCCGGTCCTGCTCGAGGCCGAGTCGGCGGACGCGGTCCGCACTGCCGTCCAGAACGCGAACCTCGATCCGCCCTCCGACGTTCACGCGTCCGGGGCGTACCGCCGCCGCCTCGCGGAAGTCGTCGCGGTGCGCGCGACCGCGGAGGCAGGAGGCAAGAGCTGATGGACGTCAACGTCACCGTCAACGGCGAGCGCTACGAGCGCGACGTCGAGCCCCGCAAGCTGCTCATCCATTTCCTCCGCGACGACCTCGACCTGACCGGCAGCCACGTCGGCTGCGACACGGGCAATTGCGGTGCGTGCTCCGCCATCGTCGACGGCGTCCTCGTCAAGAGCTGCATGATGCTCGCCGTCCAGGCGGACGGCTCGACGATCGAGACCGTCGAAGGGCTCGCGCAGGACGGCGAGCTGAACGCGCTGCAGCAGTCGTTCTCCGACCACCACGCGCTCCAATGCGGCTACTGCACGCCCGGGATGCTGATGAGCGCGACCGCGCTCCTGCGTCAGAACCCGTATCCCAGCGAAGAGGAGATCCGCAAGGGAATCCAAGGCAACATCTGCCGTTGCACGGGCTACGTCAACATCGTCGAGGCAATCAAGGCGGCCGCCGAATGACCGAGACCACCGTCACCCCCGAACGACCGCTCGTCGTCGAAGAAGGCGAGACGCGGCCCGGCTTCATCGGGCAGAACATTCCGCGAAAAGAGGACAAGCGGCTCGTCCAGGGCGAGGGCGTGTTCTTCGACGACATCAAGCGCCACGAGATGGGCTTCGTCCACTTCGTACGCTCTCCGTACGCGCACGCGCGCA
Source organism: uncultured Actinomycetes bacterium (assembly GCA_963833655.1). Lineage (GTDB taxonomy): Bacteria > Actinomycetota > Thermoleophilia > Gaiellales > Gaiellaceae > 3-1-20CM-4-69-9. Next base: position 540,838 of record CAWHYL010000004.1, read on the forward strand.
TCAAGTCGGTCGACGTGTCAAAGGCGCTCGAGCTGGACGGGGTCTACGGCACGCTCACAGGCGACGAGGTCGCGATCCTGACCGACCCGTTCTTCGAGCTCTCGACGCCGCCGGGCGCGCACATCAAGGACTACGCCCTTGCCGTCGGCAAGGTGCGACACGTCGGCGACCCCGTCGCCGCCGTCGCCGCGCGGACGCGCGAGCTCGCGCGAGACGCGGCCGAGCTCGTGGAGGTGGACTACGAGCCGCTGCCCGTCGTGCTCGACGGCGAGCAGGCGCTCGCCGACGACGTCGTTTTGCACGACGACGCCGGCTCGAACACGGTCTGGTCGGGCACGTTCGACTGGGGCGACTTCGACGCGGCGCTCGCCGATGCGGACCACGTCGTCCGGATCGAGCGCCTGCACTTCGACCGCTTCTCGTCGACGCCGCTCGAGTGCTCGGGCTGCCTCGTCGAGTACAACCGCGGCACCGGCCAGTGGACGATCTACGGGAACCACCAGATGCCGGGCGTAGGCGCGATCTGGATGGCGCCTGCGCTGCGCGTCGGCCTCGACAAGCTCCGTTTCGTCAGCCAGGACATCGGCGGCGGCTTCGGCAACAAGATCACGCTGCACCCGCAGTTCACCGCCTGCTGCCTGCTCGCGCGCAAGCTCAACCGCCCGGTCCAGTGGACCGAGTGGCGGACCGACCAGCACACCGCGAACACGCACGGCAACGAGCGCACGTTCCTCGACATCACGGTTCCCGTGAAGGCGGATGGGACGATGCTTGGCTTCTCCGTCCGGGCAATCGACGACTGCGGCGCGTTCCCGCGCTACGAGCCGCTCGGCTGCATCATCTGGGCGCAGGTCACGCCTGGCTGCTACCGCTGGCGCAACGTCCGCGTCGATTTCACGCAGGTCTGCACGAACAAGTCGCCGGTCGCGCCGAACCGCGGCTACTCGCGCATGCAGCACCTCTGGCTGACGGAGCGCATCGTCGACATCGTCGCCGGCGAGCTCGGGCTCGACCCCATCGACGTCCGCAAGAAGAACTACGTCAAGCAGGAGGAGTTCCCGTACACGACGCCCAACGGCTGCGTGTACGACTCCGGCGACTACGCGCGCTGCCTCGACATCGCGCTCGAGCTGATCGGCTACGACTCGATCGAGGAGAAGCGTCGCGACGCCGAATCGCGGGGCAAGCTGCTCGGAGTCGGCATCGGCTCGACGCTCGACTCCGGGACTAACAACTTCGGCCAGTCGATGATCCTGAACCCGGAGCTGCAGTTCTCCGGCAACAACGAGGTCGCGACGGTCAAGCTCGACATCTTCGGCGAGGTCGTCGTCACGCTCGGAACCGTCCCGCAGGGACAGGGCCACGAGACGACGACGGCGCAGGTCGTCGCCGACATCCTGGGCTGCACGCCCGACGAGATCAACGTGCGCGCCGGACACGACAGCTACTGGAATTCGCACGCGGGGTTCTCCGGGACGTACGCGTCGCAGTTCGCCGTCACGGGCCTCGGCGCCGTCAAAGGTGCCGCGGACAAGCTGGCGGGCGAGATGAAGCAGCTCGCCGCGGCCGTCCTCGGCGTGACGCCGGACGAGATCGAGCTGGCGGACAGCCAGGCGCGCATGAAGGCCAACCCTGAAGCGGCGCTCCCGTTCATGGCGCTCGGCGCGATCCTCAACGCGAACAATGCCGGGCTTCCGGAGGACATGGACATCTCGCTCAACGTCCGCCACGTCTATCGCCCGCCGTTCGAGAAGCCCGACCTCGAGCGGAAGTACGGCAACCTGACCCTGACCTATGCGTCGCAGTTTCACGCGTGCGTCGTCGAGGTCGATCCCGAGACCGGCGTGTACGACATCGTCGACTACGCGGCCGTCGACGATTGCGGAGACCGGATCCATCCGCAAATCGTCGAGGGACAGGTGCACGGCGCGACCGCGCAGGCGCTCGGCGCGGCGACACACGAGATCTTCACCTATGACGAGGAGGGCAACCTGCTCACTCCCAACTTCTACGACTACCACGTGCCGCACGCGCTCGACATGCCGCCGCTGAAGACGGGCTACATCGAGTCGACGTCCCCGTTCACGCCGCTCGGCGCGAAGGGGATGGGAGAGGGCGGCGGCGCCGGCATCCACGCCGTCTGCGCCGCGCTCCAGAACGCGCTCGGTAAGCGCGGCGAGGGCCCGATCGTGTGGCGCAGCTGCAATCCGTACCACCGCGTCTGGGAGATGCTGGAGCAGCCCGAGGAATCCCGGAAGCTCGTCTCGGTGGAGTCGAGATGAAGGTCTCCGGAGAGCGGACGTTCGACGCGCCGGTCGCGACGGTGTGGAGTGTCCTCAACGATCCGGCGCAGATGGCGAAGACGATGCCCGGCGTCGAGTCCTTCGACGTGCAGGACGACAAGCACTGGCGGGCCAACGTCAAGGTCCCGCTCGGCCTCGGCGGCCTGCGCATGTCGATCGACTTCGAGAAGACGGAGGAGCGCGAGCCGGAGTTCGCGAAGCTCCGCGCGAAGGGCAACGGCGTCGGCGCGATCATGAACATGGACACGTCCTTCAGCCTGAGCGACGCCGCCGGCGCCACGAGCATGCAGTGGGAGGCCGACGTCCACCTCCTCGGCCCGGTCGCGTCGATGGGGCAGCGCGTCCTCCAGCCGATCGTCAACCAGCAGGTCTCGCAGGTACTGAGCGCGCTCGACAAGCAGGTGCAGGAGGCGAAGGGCGGTACGTCGAGCGGCGCCGAGGAAGGGCTCAGCCCGCTGTCTCCGGAGTCGTACGACCCGGCAGGCCAAGGGCCGACGACGTCGACCGAAGACTCGTAGAGATCCGGCGGGCGCAACCGTCCGACGTGCCCGCCCTCGCGCGGCTCCACGACGACGCCCTGGCTGCGGGCATGGCCCTCGGCGCCACCAGGGAGACCGATCTCGAGGAGATGCACCGGTCGGCCGTCGCCGACGACCGCCGCGTCGTGCTCGTGGCCGAGCGCGACGGGGAGGTGGTGGGGATGGCGCATATCGCGCCGAGCGACACTGCGAACGCGCCGCACCGGGCCGAGGTGCAGCGCGTGGCCGTCGCGCGGCGGGCCCGCGGGACGGGCATCGGACGGCGGCTCATGGAAGCGGTCGAGGAAGCTGCGCTCGACCGCGACCTGACCCTGCTCTGGCTGACGACGCATGACGCCACGGACGCCTGCGCCTTCTACGAGGCGCTCGGCTACACGAAGGTGGGCGTCATGCCCGACTACTCGCTGAGGCCCGACGGCAGGCTCGCCGGCGCCGCGTTCTACTCCAAGGTCCTGACAGGATCGTCCTGATGTTCCGGATCGGCGTCATGCAGCTGACGATGGAGCCGCTCGAGGAGATGCTCGAGTCTGCCCGCGCGATGGACCGCGCGGGCATGGACACGATCTGGCTCGCCGAGGCGTACCCCTGGTGGCGGAAGCACGGCATGGAGGCGCGCTCCTCGACGGGCGTCGGGGCGCTGATGGCACGCGAGACGGAACGGCTGACGATCGGCTGGGGCATCATCGCCGCCTCGACCCGACATCCCGTGCAGGCGGCGATGGATGCGCGTGTCGTGCAGGAAGCAGCCGGCCCCGGGCGCTTCATCCTCGGCTTCGGGACGTCGAAGATCTTCCTCAACAACACCAAGACCCAGACCAAGAAGACGCTCGGGCCGATGCGCGACGCCGTCACGATCGCGCGCGGCGTCCTCTCGGGCGAGCGGTTCGAGTACGACGGCGACACCTGGAGCGCGGATGTTCCGGCGCTCGCTGAAGACGCGCACGCTCCGCGTGAGGTACCGCCGGTCTACATCGCGGCCACGGCACCGAAGATGCAGGCGCTCGCCGGCGAGATCGCCGACGGCTGCCTGACGCCGTCGATCACGACGCCGGCCTTCGTCCACTACACCCGCGAGAACGTCGGTGCCGACATCGACGTCGGCTGCACGATCGTCGCGTCGATTCACGAGCACGACCGCGCGGCGGGCCGCGACGGCGCGCGCGAGATCGCCGGGATGTACCTCGCGAACAAGGTGCAGAACATCCAGGGAGCAGCCGACACGCTGCTCGACCTGGCGGGCCTGACGCAGGACGAGATCCGCCCCATCGCGGACGCGATGGAAGGCGGCGGCCGGCTCGCGGCGAAGGCGAAGGTGACGGACGAGATCCTCGACAAGTGCAAGCCGATCGCCGGGACCCCGGCCGACTGCATCGTTGCGATCGAGGAGTACCGCGCCGCCGGCTGCAGCCACATCATGCTCGAGCTCTGGGGCGCCGACCGGCGCGACCAGATCCGCCTCTTCGGCGAGCAGGTCCTGCCGTACGTCCGCGCATGAACGTCGACCGCGACAGGCTCGTCGCCACCGCGTCGCGCATGATCGACGTGCACAGCTTCACCGGCGACGAGGAGAACATGGCGCGGCTCATGGTCGAGCTCTACGAGGAGCTCGGGCTGCAGGTGCAGTGGCAGCAGGTGGAGGAAGGGCGAGCGAACGCGCTCGGCACGTGGCGCGGCTCCGGCGGCGGGCCGTCGCTGATGTTCAACGGCCACATGGATACCTCGTACTCCGGCCGCGAGCCGTGGCTGCGTGCCGTGCCGGGCTTCCAGCCGCACGCGTTCGTCGAGGGCGGTCGCCTCTTCGGGCTCGGGATCTCGAACATGAAGGGAGCGCTCGCGTGCTACGTCGAGGCGGTGCGTGCCTTGCGCGAGGCCGGCGTGCGGCTCAAGGGCGACGTGCTGCTGGCGGCCGTCAGCGGCGAGATCGAGAAGACGCAGTACGGCGACGCGCAGGGCGCGGAGTACCGCGGCTACGCGGCCGGAACGCGTTACCTCGTCTCCCACGGCGGCGTCGCCGACATGTGCGTGCTCGGGGAGCCGACCGAAGGCAAGATCGTGCTCGGCCACTTCGGCGCGCTGTGGCTGCGCATCCGCGTGCACGGCAACTTCATCCACACTGCCTTCAGCGAGGGGAAGCAGGAGCAGAACTCGATCCTCCGCGCGCACGAGCTGCTGAACGAGATCGGCGAGTGGATTCCCACCTGGGAGAACGACCCCTCGAACGCCTATCGCGGCGCGAAGGCGATCGTCAACGTCGGGGCGATCCAGGGCGGCTTCGGTTGGCGCGTCTCGCGCACGCCTCACCACACCGATGTTTTCCTCGACGTCCGCGTGCCGCCGACGAAGTCGATGGGCGCTGCCCGCCGCGAGGTGCTCGACGTCGTCCGCTCGTTTGCCGCCGACCATCCGGACTGGGACGTCGAAGGGGAGGTGTACGTGACGGCGCCCGGCGCGGAGATCGACGAGGACCATCCGCTCGTCGCCGCTGTCGACGCTGCGCATGCCGAGGTTTTCGGCGGCACGCCCGAGCGCGACGTCACGCGCTGGTTCAGCGATGCGTCCGCGTTGACGCGCTATGGCGTGCCGACCGTCAACTACGGCACGTCGACGGGGCTGATGGACGTCGAGAAAGGGGAGAATCTCGACATCGACGGCCTGGTGAAGACGGCGGAGGTCTACGCGCGCGTCGCGACGGAGGTCTGCGGCGTCGTATGAGGCTGGTCACGTACGACGACGGGAAGGTTGGGCGGATCGACGGCGAGGAGATCGTGCGTCTCGACGTCCCGACGATGCGCGCGTACTTCGAGCGCGGCGGCGCCGGCGATGCTGCCGAGCGGGCGGCGCTCGGCGATGCTCGATTGCGGGCGCCGATCGTGCCGAAGAAGTTCTTCCATACGAGCGGCAACTTCCGCGAGCACGAAGACGAGTCGAAGCGCGTCAACTGGTCGCACGAGATCGCCCCGTGGATCGTCTTCTTCCAGAACGTCGACGCGATCATCGGTCCGGACGACGCGATCGTGTACCCCGAGCACCTGACCGAGGAGCTCGACTACGAGCTCGAGCTCGCGGTCGTCATCGGCAAGAGCGGCAAGTGGTTCTCGCCCGAGGACGCCATGGACTACGTCGCCGGCTACCTCATCTTCAATGACATCACGGCGCGCGACATCCAGCGGCGCGAGATGCGAAGCGGCGTCTTCTCGTTCTGCAAGGCGATCGACACGTTCTGCCCGCTCGGGCCGTGGATCGTTACGCCGGACGAGCTCGGCGACCCGCACGAGCTGTCGATGGAGCTGCGCGTGAACGGCGAGTCGCGGCAGGTCTCCAACATGAGCAACATGACGACGAGCGTCCCCGAGGTGCTCTCGCACTACTCGCCGCTCGGCTTCAGCGCAGGCGATGTCCTCTCGCTCGGCACCGTCAGCGGCGTCGCCGGCTTCAGCGAGGATCCGTTTGCGTGGTACCTGAAGCCCGGCGACGTGATCGAGGCCGAGATCGAGAGGATCGGCGTGCTCCGGAACTCGGTCGTGTCGTGGCAGAAGGCGCACGGCGAACCGGCGCCCGAGCGCGTGCGCTGGTAGTGGGCTGGCCCCGAGACGACACGAAGCTCGACCGCGTCCGCGCGCTGATGGCGGAGCACGACCTCGACGCGCTCGTCGTCCGCGCCCCGGACAACGTCCTCTACCTGACGAACTTCTGGGGAATGAAGGGCTTCGATGCAGCCCTCTTCCCGCGCGAAGGCGAGCCGGTGCTGATCACGATCGAGCCGTCGGCCCAGGACGCCGCCGAGACGGCGTGGACTCAGGACGTGCGGTTCGTGCCGGGCTACGACGCGACGGATCCGAGGCCGCCGGCGCTGCGCGCGCTCGAGGTCGCCCGTGAGGTCGCCGCGCCGTACGGGAACGTCGGCGCGGAGCTGAGCCTCGGCACGCAGGCGACCGACAGGATGGTCGGCGAGCCGACGACGTACACGAAGGCGTGGTTCGACGCGTTCGCGGCCGACGCGACGCCGCTGCTCAACCAGGCGCGTGCGATCAAGACCGAGCAGGAGCTGGAGCGCATGCGGCTGGCGAACGAGATCGCGGCCGCGGCGATGGAGCACGTCGCCCGCGAGCTGACGCCGGGGATGAAGGAGAGCGAGGCGGCTGCGCTCTGGCAGGGGTTCGTCCACGGCGAGGGCACCGGCTGGAAGGGGAAGGTCGAGCTCGCGTTCGGCTTCTCGCTCGTGTGGTCGGGCCCCGGGATCCGGACGTTCACGGCGACGGGGCATCGTCCGGTACAGGAGCACGAGCCGACGCTGTTCGAGATCTGGGTCTGTGCGGACGGCTACTGGTGCGACCACACGAAGAACGTCTGCCCGGGCACGCTCGACGCCCGCTACGACGAGCTGCTCGACGCGCTGCTCGGCGTTTACGGGCGCGCGCTCGACCACTGCCGTCCCGGTGCGAGCCTCGCCGAGCTCGACAGGATCGTCCGCAGCGGCATCACGGCCGCCGGGCTCGACGAGCCGACGCATCCGATCGCCCACGGCGTCGGCGCGCGCGCACACGAGCCGCCGTATGCGCACCAGGCGGGCGGCGGCACGATCGAGCAGGGGATGGTGCTCGCGATCGAGCCGGGCGCCTACTGGGAGGGTGGAGGCGGGCTGCGCGTCGAGGACAACTTCCTGATCACCGCCGACGGCGTCGAGAAGCTTTCGAGCTACCCCGACGACTTTCGAAGATGAGGGTGACCCCGGCAGTTCGAGGTGCTGCGCATGACGTTCTGGACCGGTGACATCAACAAGCGGTACGAGTTCAATGCCGAGGTCGGCTTCTACGACACGACGCTGCGTGACGGCGAGCAGACGGTCGGCGTCGTCCTCACCCCCGAGGACAAGCTCGAGCTCGCTCGGGGGCTCGACGAGCTCGGTATCGAACGGATCGAAGCAGGGTTCCCGCGGGTCTCCCGGGACGACTGGCGCGCCGTCGAGCTGATCCGCGACGCCGGGCTGAATGCCGAGATCTGGGGCTTCTCGCGCGCGGTCGAGGCCGACGTCAAGGCGCTCGTCGAGCTCGGCGTCGAGGCGAGCGTGATCGAGTCGCCGATCTCCGACCTGAAGCTCGACGCGCTCGGCGTCGATCGCGAGGCGATGCTCGAGCGCATCGTCTATGCCGTCTCGTTCGCGGCGGAGCAGGGCATCCGCGTCGCGTTCTTCGGCGTCGACGGCACGCGCGCCGACCCCGGCTACTTCGAGACCGTCTACAAGACGGCCGTCGAGGCCGGAGCGGACGAGGTCGTCGTCGTCGACACGCTCGGGATCGCGACGCCGGAAGCGGCGGCCGAGCTCGTCGGCCGGACGCACGAATGGCTTGGCGCCGACCACCCCGTGCACTTCCACGGGCACAACGACTTCGGCCTTGCCACCGCTGCCGCCGTCGCGGCCGCGCGCGCGGGCGCGCGCTGGATCCAGGGGACGGTGAACGGGATGGGCGAGCGTGCCGGGAACGCGAACCTGCCCGAGATCGCGCTCACCCTGAAGGGCCTCTACGGCGTCGAGACGAACCTCCGCCTCGAGCGTGTGCGTGCGTTCGCCGAGCGGCTGCAGGCGCTGTCGGGGTACGAGCTCGAGCCGTACAAGCCGCTCGTGGGCGACAACCTGTTCCGCCGCGAGTCGGGCGCCGTCGCGAGCCAGTTCCACGACCCGCCGGCGATCGAGCCGTACTCGTCCGACGTGGTCGCCGCGCGGCGCGCGATCGTGCTCGGCAAGAAGAGCGGCATCGACTCGATCCGGATCAAGGCGGACGAGCTCGGTCTCGAGCTCGACGACGAGACGCAACGCCGTCTGCTCGCGCAGGTGAAGGAGCTGGGAACGAAGAAGCGCGACGTCGTCAGCGACGACGAATTCCAAGACCTCGCGCGTGGCTGAGCACGACGCCGTCGTCGTCGGGAGCGGCATCAACTCGCTTGCGTGCGCAGCGCTGCTCTCGCGGGCGGGGTGGGATGTGTGCGTGCTCGAGCGCGAGGCGGAGCTCGGCGGCGCGGTCAAGACCGCCGAGCTCACGGAGCCCGGCTACCTCCACGACGTCTTCAGTGCCTGGCACCCGCTCTGGGTCGGCGGCCCGGCGCATGCGGAGCTTGCGGGTGAGCTGGCCGCGCGCGGCCTGGACTACCTGAACACGGAGCTGCCGACGGCCACCGTCTTTCCGGACGGCGGCAGCTCGTTCGTGACCACGAGCGGCGAGGCGAACGCAGCCGAGCACGGCTCGGCATGGGCGGAGGCAATGGCGGAGGTCGAGGCGAATGCGGAGCTCGTCTTCGGCGTTCTCGGCACCGAGCTCTGGTCCTCGGCCGGAGCCGGGCTGGCGGTGAAGGCCTACCGACGGCTCGGGCGCCGCGGTCTCGCTGCGTTCGGCGGCGAGCTCGTGCAATCGAGCCGGGACTGGCTCACCGCGACGTTCGAGTCGAAGCGGACGCACGGGCTGCTCGCGCCGTGGGTGCTGCACACCGGGCTGGGGCCCGACGCCGCGACCTCAGCATTCATGAACCGCGTGATCGCGTTCGCAATCGAAGCCGGCGGGATGCCGATCCCGCGCGGCGGCGGCGCGCGCCTCGTCGACGCGCTCGTTCGCCTCATCGCGGACAACGGCGGCACATGTCACGCGAGCGCCGACGTCGAGCGCATCCTCGTCTCCGACGGAAGCGCGACCGGTGTCCGGACGACCGGCGGCGACGTCTTCACGGCGCGGCGCGCGGTCGTCTGCAACGTCACTCCGACGCAGCTGTACGGCCGGCTGCTCGAGCTCGACGGCGACGTCGCCACCGCAGGACGGCGCTTCCGCTTCGGCCGCTCGGAGATGCAGATCCACTACGCGCTCTCCGAGCCGCCGCGCTGGGACGGCGACGAGCGTCTCGCCCGCACGGCGATCGTGCACCTCACGCCGGGGCTCGACGGCGTCTCACGCGCGGTCAACGAGGCGGAGCGCGGTCTGTTGCCGGCCCAGGCGACGGTCGTCGTCGGACAGCCGCTGACGATGGACGCATCACGCGCCCCCGACGGCGCAGGACTGCTCTGGATCCAGCTGCAGGAGCTGCCCTGGCACGTCAAGGGCGACGCGGCCGGCGAGCTCGACGTGGACGACGGGACGTGGACCGAGGCGCTGCGGGAACGCTACGCCGACCGGATCCAGCAGCGGATCGCGCGTCACGTCCCGAATCTCGAGTCGGCGCTGCGCAAGCGCGTCGTGCTGTCGCCTGCAGACCTGCAGGCGGCGAACATCAACCTCGAGCGCGGCGATCCGTACTCGGGCTCGCTCGCCCTCGACCAGAACTTCCTCTGGCGCCCGTTCGCGCAGCAACCCGGCCACGCGACGCCCGTGCGCGGCCTCTTCCACATCGGTGCGAGCACGTGGCCGGGACCGGGGCTCGGCGGAGGATCCGGCACCCTCGTTGCCCGGCAGCTGCTCAAGCGTAGACTCCCTGCATCCGGCCGCCTTTTTCGATCTCTGAGATCACCACGCTGACGTCGTCGTTCGCCGACGACGTGCGCGCGTATGCAGCCGCAGGCGCCGACGGGATCGGGATCTGGGAGCTGAAGCTCGACGACGACGAGGCGGCGCTGGATGTGCTCGACGCGTCAGGGCTCGGGCGCGCGTCGGCCGTCCCGGCGATCCCGTCGATCCTGCCGCTGCCGCTGCTGGAAGGCCCCGAGGATCCACGCGCGCGGATCGACGCAATCTGCGCATCGGTGCACCGGCTGGCGAAGTTCCGGCCGGGCGCGATCGTGTGCCTCACCGGTCCCGGCGAGGACCGTGACACCGTCGTCGACGGTCTGCGCACCATCGGTGAGGAGGCGGCGCGCGCCGGGACTCGCATCGGGCTCGAGCCGATCAATGTCGTCGGCGGCGAGGACTGGACGATGGTGTCGTCGCTCGCCGCGGCGGCGGAGCTGCTCGACGAGGCCGACCATCCGGCGCTCGGGGTCCAGTTCGACACGTGGCATCTCTGGAACACGCCAAATGTCCTCGACGAGGTCGCCGAGCACGCAGACCGGATCGTCGGCGTGCACGTTGCCGACTGGCGTGAGCCGACCCGCACCTGGTGCGACCGCGTGCTGCCCGGCGAGGGCAGCGCCGACCTGCCGGCGCTGCTGCGGGCGTTGGAAGCCGCCGGCTGGGACGGCTTCTACGACGTCGAGATCTTCTCGGACAACGGAGCGTTCGGCGATGCGTGGCCGGATTCGCTCTGGGACGTGCCCCCCGAAGAACTGGCCCGGCAGGCCAAGGAATCCTTCGAGCGCGCATGGAAGGCGCGAAACCGAACGCAGGTTGACCAGGTATCGCCCGGTGCCGTGTAATCAAGTGGCGGAAGAATCCCAAGAGGAGGCGTAGATGAGAGGTCGAGGGAGGTTGGCGGTCGCGGCTGCGGCAGTGCTCGCGCTCGCATTGATCGGCAGTGCGCTGGCAGCAAACAACGGGCGGGCCGCGAAGCCGCCCATCATCATCGGCTGGGCCTTCGACGGCAACGGCAGCATGGCGCCGTTCGACGGGCCCGCACTCGCGGCGGCAAAGCTCCAGATCAACTCCATCAACGCCAAGGGAGGTGTGCTCGGGCGCAAGCTCAAGCTGCTGACGTGCGACACGCAGGGCAACAAGCCCGACGTCGCGAAGGCATGCGCGCTTCGCCTGCTGAGCCAGAAGGCGAACGTCATGTTCACGACGTGCGACGTCGACCTCGCTGCTCCGGTCGTTCGCGTCGCGATCGACCGTGGGATCCTCACGGTCGCGTCTTGCATCGGCACCGACCAGATGGGCCCGAAACGATTCGGCGCGAAGGGCCGCCTCGCGTTCAGCTTCGGCAACGTCGCGCAGGACGAAGGCTCGGCGATGGCGCAGTACGCGTGGAGCCGAGGCTGGAAGACCGCGGCGCTCGCGACGGACACGGTCATCGTCTACTTCCGCAACGTCGTGCAGGCGTTCCAGGCGCGGTTCAAGCAGCTCGGAGGCAAGATCGTCGCGAGCGAGACGTACCAGTCGCTCGGCGGCAACAACGTGCAGAACGCGGTCAGCCGCCTGAACGGCGTCAAGGCGGACGTGATCGTCACGTCGACGGCCGGAGCGTTCGGCGCGCTCTCGACCATGATCACAGGGCTGCGTTCCGTCGGGAACAACACACCGGTGCTCAACTCGTGGGCCGGTGACGGGACGTACTGGCTGCCCGCGAACCCGAAGGTGACGAACTACTGGTTCGTGACGTTCGCCTCGTCGTTCGGCGACGATCCGAGCAAGGCCGTGAACAGGCTCGCAAAGGCCGTGAACGCCGCGACCGGCGGCTTCATCACGGGCCCGTCCGCCGTCGACGGCGTCGTCACCGCGATCAAGCGCGCGCACGGGTCGACGAAGGGCATCACGCTGGCGAAGATCATGGAGCACTTCCACAAGGTGCCGACGATCTCCGGCAACGTCAGCTTCTCGCCGAAGCTGCACACGGTGTTCGGGCGGCGCTACCGCGTCATCCGGATCCAGAACAACGTGCCCAAGGTCGTCGGGACGATCGTCGCCAAGGTCGTCGCGAAGATCTGAGCGCTGAACGGCAACCGCGGGGGCCCGGCGCGTCGCTCCGGGCCTCCGCCGTGTCGCGGTCCTTCGAGGGCGTGCATGCGCTGCGCGATGTCACCCTCGAGCTGCGCCGCGGCGAGATCGTCGGGCTGATCGGGCCGAACGGCGCCGGGAAGTCGACGCTCGTGAACGTCCTGAGTGGCTTCGACCGCCCCTCCAGCGGGACGATCGAGCTGGAAGGGCGCGACGTCACGCGTTGGCGGCCGAGCCGCCGGGGGCGCGCCGGCCTCGCGCGGACGTTTCAGCACAGCCACTCCTTCCGCTCGCTGTCCGTGCGCGAGAACGTCGAGGTCGCCGCGCTCGGCGCGGGGCTGTCGCCGGGCGCCGCCCGGAGCCGCGCGGACGAGCTGTTGGCCGCGCTCGGCCTCGACGGCAACGCCGAGGCGCCGGCCGAGGCGCTGGCGCAGGGCGACGAGCGGCGCCTCGGCGTCGCCCGTGCGCTCGCCACGAATCCGCGCTTCGTCCTGCTGGACGAGCCCGGCGCAGGCCTGCCGGAGGCGGAGATTCCCGGCCTGGCCGAGGCGGTGCGGTCGGTGCGCGACGGCGGCGACGCCGGTGTGCTGCTGATCGACCACAACATGGGCCTGATCATGGAGATCTGCAACCGGATCCACGTCCTCGACCAGGGGCGGACGCTGGCGGAGGGCACACCGGCGGAGGTCCGGGGCAACCTCGACGTCGCAGCTGCATATCTCGGCGAGAGCGCGGTGGCGGAGTGACCGCTCCGGCGCTCGAGCTCGACTCGCTCGAGGTCCGCCACGGCGCCGTCCACGCGGTTCGCGGCCTCTCGCTCGCCGTCGACCGCGGCGAGATCGTCGGGCTGATCGGGCCGAACGGCGCCGGGAAGTCGTCGACGCTGCACGCGATCATGGGCGCGGTGCCGGTCGCCGGCGGCGACGTCCGCCTGAACGGCCGCTCGCTTGTCGGCCGCAAGCCGGAGGACGTCGCGCACGCCGGCATCGCGCTCGTCCCGGAAGGGCGGCGCATCTTCGGGGAGCTCACGGTCGAGGAGAACCTCCGGCTCGCCGCCAACGGCGACTTCGCCGAGGTGTACGAGCTCTTTCCCGCGGTCGAGGAGTTCCGCAAGCGGCACGCCGGCGCGCTGTCCGGCGGGCAGCAGCAACAGCTCGCGATCGCGCGGGCGCTCGTCGCGAAGCCGCAGGTGCTGCTGCTGGACGAGCCGTCGCTTGGATTGGCCCCCCAAATCGTCGACCTCGTCTTCGACGCGCTGCAGCAGATCCGCGAACGCGGCATCGCCATCCTCCTCGTCGAGCAGCGTGCGCAGCGCACCGTCGCGCTGGCCGACCGGACCCACGTGCTGGCGAACGGCCGGCCGCGCCTGACGCTCGGGCCCGAGGCGGCCGGCGACACCGACGCGCTCGTCTCGGCGTACCTCTCATGACCGTCGACTGGCAGACGATCGCGGACGCCTTCGGCCTCGGCGGCATGTACGCGCTGATGGCCGTCGGCATCGGCCTCGTCTTCGGTGTCCTCCGGCTCGTCAACTTCGCGTACGGGCAGCTCGTGATGGCGGGCGCGTACGCGCTCGCGTTCGCGTACGAGCGCGGCTGGCCGGTCTGGGTCGGCATCCTGCTGTGCTTCGGCGTGGTCGTCGTCCTGTCGGTCGCGATGGATCTCGTCGTCTTCCGCCCGCTGCGAACGCAGACCCCGGCCGTGATGCTCGTCGCGACCTTTGCGGTCGCCTTCCTGCTCCAGAGCATCGCGCTGCTCTGGTTCGGCTCCCTGGGCAAGATCGCCGCGTCGCTGTCGTCGCTCAACCAACCCTGGACGATCGGCGGCGTCGACATCCGCCAGATCTCGGTCGTCTCGACCGGCGTCGCCGCAGCCTGCCTCCTCGTCCTCGTCCTCCTGCTCGGCCGCACCAACGTCGGCCTGCGGATGCGCGCCGCCGCAATGGACTTCCGAACGGCGCGGATGCTCGGCGTGCGAGCGAATCGCGTAATCGGGACGGCTGTCGTCCTGTCGGGCCTGCTCGCTGCCACCGTTGCCGTGCTCATGACCGTGCAGACGCCGCTCGTCACGCCGGACTTCGCGTTGCGCGACACGATCCTCGTGCTGGCCGGCGTCGTCCTCGGCGGCATGAACCGGCTCGTGTCGGCGACGCTCGGCGGCTTTGCGATCGGGTTCGCTTCCGGCTTCCTCGGCGGCGCGCTACCGACCAACCAGAGCCAGTACCTGCCGTCGTTCCTGTTCGCGGCCGTCATCCTCGTGCTCCTGATCCGTCCCGGCGGGCTCTTCACGCGCTCGGGACAGCAGGCGGTGGAGCGCGTATGAGGCGCGTCCGCGCCGCGCTCGAGCTGCTCGCGCCGGTCGCGCTCGTCATTGCGGTCGCGCTCTTCGGCACGACCGTGTCGAGCTCGACGCAGACCTACGTCGTGACCACCCTCGTCAACGTCGTGATCGTCGTCGCGCTCTACATCTTCATCGGCAACTCGGGCGTCGTCTCGTTCGGCCACGTCAGCTTCGTCGCCGTCGGGGCGTGGACGGCCGGGATCCTGTCGATGCCTGCGGCCGAGAAGCCCGCGATCATGCCGAGCCTCGCCGGCTTCCTCCGCGACACGACTGTCGGAAACGTCCCCTCGCTCGCCCTTGCCGCGGCCGTCGGCTGCGTCTACGCGCTCATCGTCGGGCTGCCGCTGATGCGGCTCTCCGGCCTTGCGGCCGGCATCGCGACGTTCGGCGTGCTGGAGATCACGCACAACGTCCTCCGCTACTGGGAGAAGATCGGCCCGGGGCTGAACACGTTCTCCGCGGTGCCGGAGACAACGGGGCTGCTCCAAGCGTGTGTGGGCGCGCTCGTCGCGGTCGGCGCTGCGTTCCTGTACCAGTGGAGCCGTTACGGGCGGATGCTGCGCGCGACGCGGGAGGACCCCGCCGCGGCGCGGGCGGTCGGCGTCTCCGTGTACGGGCAGCGGCTCGTCGCGTTCACCCTGTCGGGTGCCGTGGCGGGGCTTGCCGGCGGGCTGTACGCACACCTCCTGCCGGTGAACGCCGAGTCGTTCTACCTCGACCTCACATTCATCACGCTCGCGATGCTCGTGATCGGAGGGCTGACGAGCCTGTGGGGCGCGGTCGTCGGCGCCGTCGCGGTCAGCGCCGTGGACTCCTTCCTCGCGGAGGCTGAGAACGGCGTCCATGTGCTCGGTGGCACGCTCGACCTCCCGTCCGGCACGCGTATCGTCGTCGTCGGCGCGCTGATGGCGCTCGTCCTCATCCTGCGGCCGTCCGGCCTGACCGGCGGCCGCGAGGCGCCGCTACCGCGCGCTCTCGTGCGCGGTGTTCTGACAAAGTTCTCGGCGTGACGGGGTCTCCACTCGAACGCCTGCTCGTGCGCCTTGCCGAGGTCAACGACCTGAGCAATGCGGCGACGCTGTTGTTCTGGGACCAGCGCGTGAAGATGCCTCCGAGCGGCGCGGAGGCACGCGCCGAGGCGCTGGCGACCGTCAGCCGATTCACGCAGGAGCGCTTCATCGACGACGAGCTCGGCCGGCTGCTCGACGAGCTCCGCGGCCTGGAGGAGAACTCCGACTACGACTCCTTCGAGGCGAGCCTCGTGCGGACGACGCGCCGCCAGTACGAGAAGGCCGTGCGCGTGCCGCCGGAGCTCGTGGGCGAGATGCGCAGGGCCTCGGCCCTCGGCCTCGCCGCGTGGGGCCCGGCGAAGGAGCAGTCCGACTTCGAGCTGCTCCGGCCCCAGCTCGAGACGCTGCTCGAGCTCCGCCACCGGTACGTGGCCTGCTTCCCGCGGCCCGACGAGACGTACGACGTCCTGCTGGACGACTACGAGCCGCTGATGAAGACGGCCGACGTGAGGCGGGTGTTCACGGAGCTGAAGGGGGAGCTCGTGCCGCTGATCGACGAGATCCGCGACGCCGGCGAGGTCGATGACTCCTTCC
The DNA here is from genome assembly GCA_963833655.1 of uncultured Actinomycetes bacterium. GTDB lineage: Bacteria > Actinomycetota > Thermoleophilia > Gaiellales > Gaiellaceae > 3-1-20CM-4-69-9. Next base: position 557,187 of record CAWHYL010000004.1, read on the forward strand.
TGCACGGCGAGTTCGATGCCGCGACGCAGCGCCGCCTCGCGCTCGAGATCCTGCGGGCGTTCGGCTACAGCGACGACGAGTGGCGGTTGGACGAGACGCCGCATCCGTTCATGACGACGCCCGGCGCCGGCGACATCCGGCTGACGACGAACTTCCGGGCACACGACCTCTCGGCGCTCTTCGCGACGATGCACGAGTTCGGCCACGGCGTGTACGAGTGGGGGGTCGACCGGTCGTTCGCTCGGACGCCCCTGCACTCGGGCGTCTCGCTCGCCGTCCACGAGTCGCAGAGCCGCACCTGGGAGAACCTCGTCGGCCGCAGCCGCGCCTTCTGGCGCTGGTTCTATCCGCGCCTGCAGGAGGCGTTCCCGACGCCGCTCGGGCCGGTCGGCGAGGAAGCGTTCTACCGCGCTGTGAACAAGGTGCAGCCGTCGCTCATCCGCATCGACGCCGACGAGGCGACATACAACTTGCACATCATCCTGCGGTTCGAGCTCGAGCAGGACCTCATCGACGGCCGGCTCGAGGTCGCCGACCTGCCGGGGGCGTGGAACGAACGGATGGACGAGTACCTCGGTGTCGACGTCCCGGACGACAGCCGCGGCGTCCTGCAGGACATGCACTGGGCTGCCGGCTCGGTCGGCTACTTCCCCACGTACGCGCTCGGGAACGTCATCTCGGTGCAGATCTGGGAGCGTGCGCTGGAGGATCTGGACGACCTCGACGAGCGGTTCGAGCGCGGCGAGTTCGGCGACCTGCGCGAGTGGCTTCGCGAGCACCTGTACGTGCTCGGCGCGAAGTTCACGCCGCAGGAGACCATCGAGCGCGTCACCGGCAGCCCGATCGACGCGAAGCCGTACCTGCGCTACCTGCGCCGGAAGCTCGCGCAGCCGCAGCCAGCGTGAGCATCGCGCTCCTGAAGGAGCGGCTCGGCGAGCTCGCCGACCTTCAGCACGCCGAACGTCTGGCCGACTGGGACTCGCGAACGTTCATGCCCCCCGGCGGCGCCGACGCGCGCGCGGACGTCGTCGCGACGTTGACGCGGATCTCGCACGAGCGGTTCGTCGCGGACGAGATCGGCGAGCTGCTCGACGAGGCCGCCGGAACCGACGACGAGGCCGACGCGGGGCTCGTCCGCCTGACGCGGCGCGAGTGGGAGCGCGCCCGTCGCGTCCCCGGCGAGCTGGCAGCGGAGCTCGCGCGCTCGGCCGGCGTCGCCGTCGCCGCGTGGGACAAGGCGAAGGCCGCATCGGACTTCGCCTCCTTCGTGCCGCATCTCGAGCGCCAGCTCGAGCTGACGCGCCGCTATGTCGACTGCTTCCCCGGGACGCAGGTGCCGTACGACGTGCTGCTCGACGAGTACGAGGAGGGGATGACGACCGCCGAGGTGCGGCGGGTGTTCGACCGGCTCAAGGAGGTGCTCGTTCCGCTGATCGCGGCGCACGCCGACGGCGGCGCGCCCCTGCAGGGCCCCTTCCCGATCGAGCAGCAGCAGCACGCGTCCCGGCTCGTCCTCGACGCGTTCGGCTGGGATCCGAGCGCCTGGCGGATCGACGAGACGCCTCACCCGTTCGCGTCCAAGCCGGGTGTCGGAGACATTCGCCTGACGACGCACACAGCAGCCGGCGACCTGACGTCGTTGTTCTCGACGATGCACGAGTTCGGGCACGGCGTCTACGAGTTCGACGTCGACCCGCAGCTTGCGCGGACGCCGCTCGCGCACGGAACGTCGAGCGCGATCCACGAGTCGCAGAGCCGGATGTGGGAGAACCTCGTCGGGCGGAGCCGCGGGTTCTGGCGCTGGTTCTACCCGCGACTGCAGCCCCTTTTCGCCGAAGCCCTCGCCTCGGTGGACGAGGAGACGTTCGTGCGGGCCGTCAGCGCGATCCGGCCAGGACTTATCCGCGGCGACGCCGACGAGGTGACGTACGGCCTGCACATCATCCTGCGCTTCGAGCTGGAGCAGGAGCTGCTCGCGGGCACGGTGGCGATTCGAGACCTTCCCGAAGAGTGGAACGCGCGGATGAAGGAGTACCTCGGCGTCGACGTCCCCGACGACACGCACGGCGTCCTGCAGGACATGCACTGGTCCGTCGGGCTCCTCGGGTACTTCCCGACCTACCAGCTGGGCAACATCATCTCCGTTCAGATCTGGGAGGTCGCGCAGCGCGCGCTCGGCGACCTGGAGGAGCGGTTCGCGCGAGGCGAGTTCAAGCAGCTGCACGAGTGGCTGCGCGAGCAGATCTACCGACACGGGAGCATCTACCCGCCGCGCGAGCTGCTCCGGCGCGTGACGGGCTCGGATCTCGACCCCGAGCCGTATCTCCGGTATCTCCAGACGAAATTCGCGTGAGGGTCTGCGTCGTTGGCGCCGGCTCGATCGGCAGCCTGTTCGCGGCGCACCTCGCAACGGTGGGGGAGGTGCTCGTCCTCACGCGGCGCGACGATCACGCACGGGCGCTGAACGAGCACGGGCTCCGTGTCAGCGGGCGCCACGACTTCACCGCACGCGTGTCTGCCGCGTCGGATCCGCGTGACCTTCCCGACTTCGACCTCGGGATCGTCGCGACGAAGGCGAACGGCGTCGAGGAGGCCGCGGAATCGATAGGCGGCAGGTTCGCGCGGGCGACGATCATGACCGTCCAGAACGGGCTCGGCGCGGAGGAGATCGTCCGCGCGCACGGCGGCTGGCCGCTGATCTCGGGCGTGACCTTCATGAGCGGGACGAAGCACTCGGACACGCACGTCGAGTACATCCTCGACACGCCGACGTGGATCGGCCCGTACGGCGGGACGCCGTTCGAGGAGGTCGAGGAGGTCGCGCAGTTGCTCGTCGACTCCGGGCTGAAGGCGGAGGCGCTGTCCGACCTGCGGCCGGCGCAGTGGTCGAAGCTCATCTTCAACGCGACGGTGAACGGCGTCGCCGCCTTGACCGGGCTCGCGCACGACGAGCACTTCGCGGCGGAAGACGAGGTCGGCGACCTCGGCCACCTCGTGCACGAGCTCGTCGACGAGGGAAAGCGGGTTGCCGCTGCAGCAGGCGTCGAGCTGCACGACGATCCCTGGGAGATGAACGTGCTCGCAACGAAGCGCGGCAGCGCGCACTACCCGTCGATGCTCGAGGATGTCGAGGCTCGGCGACCGACCGAGGTCGAGCTGATCAACGGCGCGCTCGTGCGGGAGGCGCTGCAACACGGGGTGGAGGCGCCGCTGCAGACGGCGGTCTACCGGCTCGTCAGGGCGCGGGAGGCGTCGTACTCGTGAGGGTCTGCATCATCGGGTGCGGCGCCGTTGGGTCGCTGTTCGCCGCGCACCTAGCGCAACTCGACGATGTCGACGTCTGGGCGTTCGACCTCGCGCAGGAGCACGTCGACGCGATCAACCGCAACGGCCTGCGCCTCGCGGGCGCCGGAGACGTCGTCGGCCGACCGCGGGCGACGTCGGACGCAGCCGAGCTACGTCCCTGCGATTTCGGGATCGTCGCGACGAAGGCGATGCACACCAGCGCGGCGATCGCAGCGACGGCGCATGCCTTTGCCGACGGCTGCGTCGCGACGGTGCAGAACGGGCTCGGCAACGAGGAGGCGATCGCGGAGCACGTGGCGCGGGTGATTCGCGGCACGACGTTTCCCGCCGGAAAGATCGTCGCGCCGGGGCACGTGCAGTGGGACGTGAAGGGCGACACGACCTTCGGCCCCTTCGAGCCCAAGCCGGCGCCGGCCGGGGAGATCGAGCGGCTCGCGGACGCGTGCACGCGCGGCGGGATGCCGACGCACGCCGTCGCTGACGCGCGTGGCCCACAGTGGCGCAAGGTGATCTTCAACGCGTCGACCAATCCGATCGGAGCCCTGACCGGGCTGACGCACGGCCGCGTCTGCGAGGAGCCGCCGCTCCGCGCGCTGGTGAGCGCGCTCGTCGACGAGGGGAAGGCGGTCGCGGCGGCTCAGGACATCGTCCTCGACGCCGATCCCGAGGAGCTGATCGACCACGCCGCACGGCCCGACGTGGCGTACGACCACAAGGCGTCGATGCTGCAGGACGTCGAGGCGCGGCGCCCCACGGAGATCGACTACCTCAACGGCGGCATCGTCCGCTTCGGCGGCGAGCACGGCGTGCCGACGCCGCACAACCGCGCGATCTGGGCGCTCGTGAGAGGGTTGGAACGGTCATGGTGAGCACGGCGGAAGTCGAGCGGCGGTACGCCGCGGTGCGCGGGGCGATGGACGCGCACGGCGTCGACGCCGTCCTCGTGTGCGGCTCGGAGTACACCGGCTTCGAAGGCGCGGTGACATACCTGTCCGGTTTCGTCATCGTCCATCGCTACGCGTACGTGCTGCTGCCGCGCGAGGGCGAGCCGACGATCGTCTTCCCGGCCGAGGCGCGCTATGTCGGCGAGCACGGCACGTCCTGGATCGCCGACCAGGTCTTCGCCGAGCGGCCGGGGGAGTGGCTCGGAGAGCGGCTGGCCGGCAAGCGAGTCGGCGTCTACGGGCTCGACTACGTGCTGACGGTGCGCGACTTCGCGGCGCTCGGCCGGAGAGTGGACGCGGTGCCGTTCGACGTCGAGTTCGACCTCGCGCGCGCAATGAAGAGCGACGAGGAGCTCGAGTCCGTGCGCGACTCGGTGCGCATCAACACCCAGGGGTTCCATCTGTTCGCAGACGCATACGCGGCTGGAAAGTCCGCCGCCGAGGTGCTGGCGCCAGCGGAGCAGTACTTCGTCGACGAGGGTTGCGGCCGACTGACGATGAACATGGTGCTCGTCGGCGCGGAGTTCGCAATCGCCCGGAGCGACACGAAGCTCCGGGAATTCTGCATCCCGTCTTTGGAGATCGCCGGCCCCGGCGGCTACTGGGTGGAGGTGTCGCGCGCGCTCGGCACGCCCAATGCCGAGGTGGCCCGCATGCTCGAGGCGTACGAGGAGTACTTCGAGGCGGCGAAGTCGGCGCTGCGCCCTGGTGCGACGGCGCACGATGCACATCGCGCCGTTTCAAAGGGCTTCACCGACCGCGGCTACCAGCTCGGCCACGTGACCGGACACTCGATCGGGATGACGATGATCGAGCACCCGAAGATCGGCGAGGGCGTCGACACCGAGCTGCAGGAGAACATGATTTTCTCGATGCACCCGCACGCCATCGCCGAGAACGGGAGCGACTGCCTCTACATGCAGGACACGTGGCTCGTCACGGCCGAAGGCGGTGAGGCGCTGGCGGGCCTGCCGATGCGGATCTACTGATGAAGGTCTTCAACCTCAACGGCGACGAGTGGGATCGCTCGGAGGACCGGCCCGGCTGGCGCAGCAAGGACGTGTGGGTCGGCCGGCGCATCGGGGCCGAGCTGCTGGGCGGCAGCATGTACGAGCTCGAGCCAGGCGACCGGCTCTGGCCGTACCACACGCATCACGCGAACGAGGAGTGGGCAATCGTCTTGCGCGGTCAGCCGACGCTGCGTGCACGCGAGGGCGAGCAGCAGCTGCGCGAGGGAGATGTCGTCTGCTTCCCGCGCGGCAAGGACGGAGCGCACCAGATCAGAAACGACACCGAGGCGCCGATCCGCGTCCTGATGCTTTCGTCGACGGTCGCGCCGGACATCGTCGAGTACCTGGATACCGGGAAGGTGGGGGCGCGCAGCGTCGCCGGCGAGCGGATCATGCTCGCCCGCCCAGGGCCCGAACTCGACTACTGGGAAGGCGAGGACTGAAAAGACCCTGGCTCGCAGCCGCGGAGCCTCGGCAGGCCGCTACCGAAGCAAGACTTTGACGTCTCCCCGTGGGTCCGAGCGCGAGCGCAGGGCCTGAACAGACCATGCCCCTTTGACTTCCGATTTGCAACCCTCTGTCTTCGGTCCGTTACACCGACGAGACCTGATCGTTCGTCCGGTGCCGCCGAGCGGCGAGAAGCGCACGATGTTGGTGGGAGCCGACCGCCTGCTGGGAGGGCCGCATTCCCAGACGGCCGGCTCCCCTCCGTCTCTGTGGTGCTAGCCGACCTCGGCGTGGATCCGGCCGCTGGACTCCTTGAGCCGGCCGCCGTCGCGGCCCGCGCGGACCGCCATGATCTCCGCCAGCATCGACACCGCCGTCTCGGCTGGGGTGTGGGCGCCGATATCGAGCCCGGCCGGGCCGCTGATCCGTTCGAGCTCCTCCTCGTCGACGCCGGCCTCGACCAGCCGCTCGCGGCGACGTTCCTGGTTCCGCCGGGAGCCGAGGGCGCCGATGTAATAGGCCTCGGTCCCGAGCGCGCCGGTGAGCAGCGGTAGGTCGAACTTGTCGTCGTGCGACAGGACGACGATGGCCGTCGTGTGATCGGGTGCGACCTGCGCCAGCGCGTCCTCCGGCCACGCCACCAGGATCTCGTCGGCGGTCGGAAGCCGCTCGCGCGTCGCGAACCGCGCGCGGGCGTCGGCGACGATCGTCCGCCAGCCGATCGCCTTCGCCGCTGCGCAGAGGGCGTCGGCCGTGTCGACGGCGCCGTAGACGAAGAGACGCGGCGGCGGCCCGAACACGTCCGCGAAGACGCGGCGGCCGCGCAGCTCCAGGACCTTGCTGTGTCCCGAGCGGATCAGCTCGTCCGCGACGTCCTCAGCGCCGTTCGGGACGAGCCGTTGCGTCCCGTCCTCGAGGTCGACGAAGAAGACGGCCCGCTGCTCGCTGCGCGCGACGTCGGCGAGCTGCTCGAGCAGCTCCGGAGCGGGCTCGTCGACCCAGACGTCGATCTCGCCTCCGCACGGCAGCCCGACGCTGAGTGCCATGTCGTCGGAGATGCCGTAGGTGAGGAGCTGCGGCTCTGCGCCTGCGAGCACCTCCCGCGCGGCCTCGACGACCTCGCTTTCGACGCAGCCGCCCGAGATCGAGCCGGCGAGCTCACCGGTCTCCGAGACGATCAGCTTCGAGCCGACCGGCCGCGGCGCCGAACGGCGTGTCGCGACCACGCGCGCGAGCGCGATCCGGTCACCGCGGGCGCGCCAACGGTCGAGCTCCGGAAGGATCTCCCTCACGGGAGGATCGTAGCCCCGGGCTCAGTGGCAGCGGCAGATTGTCTCGCCGAGCGAGGAGCGCTCGCGCTTCAGCCCGCATCGCCCGCAGAGCGGCGGAGCGATCTGAGCCCGCACGAGCAGCGCCCGCATCAGCGCGGCCCAGAGAACCATGTACGGCACGAGGAGCTGGGTGCTCATACCCCGCGTATCGGCGGACCGCCGGCCCGGGTTTAGCCCGTAGCTAGAATCCGGGCGTGGGCTGGCTGATGTTCGCCCTCCTTGCGCTGGCGGTCGCCGCTGTGATCGGAGCTGAATGGCCGCGGCTGTCCGCTCGCTTCGGAAACGAGGCCAGGCGGCGGCGCGAGCGCAACAAGCGCAAGAGCCAGCTGAAGCTCCTCCGGACCGAGCGCGACGAATTCGAGGCGAGCGTCTCCCGCGACCTCGACAACCTCCCGACGATCGAGGAGTCCGACCGGAAGCGCTAGCGGATGACGAACGCGCGCTGCAGCTTCCGCGTGTTCGGCAGGATCCCGCGGACGTTCTCGTTGTTCTTCGCCTCCTGGTAGTCGGCGGCGGTGAAGCTCAGGCTGTGCCGGCCCCGGGCAAGGCCGTTCAGCGAGATGCGGACGAGGCCGTTGGCGTAGGACAGCGCTCGGGCGGCACCGTCGACGTGTGCCACCAACGACCGCGGATCGACGCCAGAGCCGCCGTCGGTGACGCGTAGCTGCAGCGAGCGGCCGCGGACCCCGAGCACGCGCACGGCCGGCGGCGTCGTATCGCCTCGCCAGAGGCGGAAGCCGAAGGCGCCCGTGCGTCCGCGAGCCGGCGTGTCGAACACGATCGTGTACACGCCCACGGCCGGCCGGAGCACGCCGGAGATCAACCGGTGCACGCCCTCGGACGGGCGGTATGGGTTGGCGTCGTACGGCAGGGCGGTGAGCCCGGCGAGCCGGTTCTCATCGGCTCCTCGGACGATGCGCGGCTCGACGGCCACGCCACGACCGCGCGAAACGACGGCAACGCCGAAGTTCGCGTACGGCTTGCGGATGCGGACGGTGAACGCGACCTCGCGTCCCGGCAGCAGCACCGGGAGCGAGAGGTCGCCCGGCGGGACCTCCGGGTAGCGGTAGGTCGTCACGCGGGCCACTCCACGGGACGTGTCGCCGTTGTACGTACCCGGCCGGGGAAGTAACGGTCGTCTCTCCGTCGGCAGGCGCGGTCGCTCGATCCGCAACCAGAAGGGGACGTGCCGCGTGTCGGTGCCGCGCGTGAGCACGATGAAGCCGGTGATGTCGGCATCGGGCGTCGTCCCGACCGTCACTCGGACTTGCAGCGTCCCCGGAACGGCGACCCGAGCCGGGACGCTGACGAGCCCGGCAGAGGCCGGCGCGACCGCGGCGCTCCAGGTGCCGGCGCCGCCGCCGGCGTCGGTGAGCGTCAACGTGCGCGTGACCCTCGCTCCGGGCTTGAGGAGGCCGAACGACAGCGCCGTCGGGCGTGTGAACAGCAGCGGATTGTCGGCCAGCGGGAGCTCGATGCGTCCGCCGCCCTGCTTCAGCGGCGTGCTGTTGTCCTGCAGTGGGACGCCGGTCGTCACCAAAGCCGACTTGATCTGCGCCGGCGACCAGCCCGGGTGGCGCTGCTGGAGCACGGCCGCAGCTCCGGCGACGTGCGGAGCTGCCATGCTCGTCCCGCTCAGCGTGGCGTAGGCGCCGCCGGGGACGGAGGACGCGATCTCGTCGCCGGGCGCGGTCACGTCCGGCTTGAAGTTGAGGGAGTACGGAGCCGGCCCGATCGACGAGAAGTCCGACGCGGTGTCGGTGTCGACGCTGCCGTGCCCGCCGGTGGACGATGCTGCCGCGATCGCTTGCGCTGCGCTCGCCGGCGAGTCGATGCCGCCCCGTCCGAGGTCACCGGAGTTGCCCGCCGCCACCGCTGGGACGACGCCCGCCGCCGCGGCGGCGTCGAGCGCACGCGCGAGGATGTCGCGGGTCGGCTCGATGTCCGTCTCGCCGAGCGACAGGTTGATCACGTCCATCCCGTCGCGGACGGCAGCCTCGACCGCGGCGGCGAGCTCCGGTGAGTTGCCGTTGAGCCCGAACTCGCTCGGCACGCCCATTGCCTTGTAGTTGCCGAGGTACGCGCGCGGCGCGATGCCCGAGAGGTGGATGCCCGTGCGCGTGACGGTGCCGTCGTCGCCGGCAGCGATCCCCGCCACGTGCGTGCCGTGTTCGGATGCTCCCGGGTCGAACGGCAACCGCGCGTTCGCATACGCGAGGCCGGGCGGTGCGAACGCACGCGCGACGATCACCTTCGGCGTCGTGTACGCCGTCTGTCCTTTCGGGAAGCCGGGCGGGTAGTTGTAATGCGCCGGGTCGAAGAACGGGTGGGTCTGGTCGATCCCGTCGTCGATGATCCCGATCTTCATTCCCTCGCCGGCGGTGGCGAGCGTGGGGCCCCAGACGGTCGGGGCGCCGATCAGCTGCGGCGTGCGGTCGAGCAGCTCGTGATACGTGTAGCTCGGCCAGACGCGGGCGACTCCCGGCACGCGCGCGAGGCGGTCGACCCGGTTCCGCGGAACGACGACGGAGAACCCGTCGAGGACGACGCCGTAGTGCCAGCGCGCGCGCGCGAGCGGAATCGCAGCGCGGATGCGCGCGGCGACGAGTCGCTGCGTCGTGGCGAGCCGGGCGAGGTAGTCGCGGCTCGCCGGCGCGCCGAGCAGGAGCCGGTGCGGACGCGCGAACGACGAATACGCGAGCGTCCGCGCGCGGATGAACGCCTGCGCAAGCGGCGGCGCCTCGAGCGTGACGACGACCTCGACGCTGCGGCTCGACGCCTGCGCTGCAGGGGTCAACGCGAGAGCGACGGCGGCCGCAAGGATGAGGAGACCCCGTTTCAGGCCCGAAATGGTACGGCTACACTGGGCCTCCGCGCGGATGTGGCGGAATTGGTAGACGCGCACGGTTCAGGTCCGTGTGGGGGAAACCCCGTGGAGGTTCAAGTCCTCTCATCCGCATGACCAGATTCGCGCTAAGAGTGCGCGATCGGTGCCCAACGAAACCGCGACGCTCAACGAATCACCGGATTCGTCGCCATGTGCGTGCAGAACGCCGGGAGCTTCACTCCTCGTATCGCACGACAGGGCTCAGGCACGCCCTCCGAGGCGGAGACATCTACTGCCCAGGTTGCGGCGAACCCCGTCGAATCCGAGATCTTGCGGGCGGGACGGTGGAACGCAAGTCGGCGAGTAGCCGGTCGACGCTGACGGGCCATTTCGCCGAGGAACTGGTGGCCGCGGCAGAGTCGACGGTGGCATCTGCGGCGCTGCCAAGTAGAACCTTGCGGAACTGTGGCCCAGGGCGCGGCACTTACGGCCCGTGCCGCGATAGCGGCCACCACGCGACACCCGGGGGAATGTGTCGTGGCGGAGACCGTCCCTGGGCCCAAAGGCACGTTTCCACAATGCGCTGCGCATTGCTAGGCCTGTTCGGGTATCGGGTTGTAGTCGACCTGCAAAGGATCAAGGTAAACCTCGCAATTTCCGAAACCACGCCTTGACCTCGTTGTGCATGGGCACGCACAGTCGTTGTGCGCCCTAGCGAGCGCAGTGGAGATCCGGGAGAAGGCGGTTCTTCTCGTCGGCAAACCGCGTGAGCGTGGGTGTTGTGGGCGGGCGGCGGAGCGGCCGCCTTGATAGGGCTTCGGGGGGAGTCTGCTGCGGCCTCGACTGTCGCTCCGCTTCGCCCCGTGGGCGAGGGGAGTGGGAGCGGCTGGCAACTCGAGGAGGCAGCTGAAGCAGCGGATCACCGATCGAGAGTGGTGTCGTCGCGCGAGCCGCTTGCGGGTTTCGTCACCGATCGTCAGCCCCAATGATCGACCGGTGTCGCGCTCGAAGCAGGCTAGAGGAGAGGCGCGCCGAGATCGCGGCCGTGGCCGCCCGGCGCGTTTCCCAACGCGCCTCTCCCCACCCGGTTCAAGCGCTGGCTGTCGGCTGCCCACCCCTGGCCGGAACCCAAACCGAGCGCACAATTCTGTCACCAACCCCGCCAAATGGCTAGGGCTCGCGCAGCGGCCGCAGCGAGGGTGTTTAGTGGAGGCGGGCGGCCGCGGGATCCTCTGGCCGCAGGGGGTCATCCGTGGCCGTCCATGATGCGTGTTCCAGCACAGTCGCCGAGTTCGGCTCGTCTGGCTGGGGGTCTCAAGCCGCGTTAGTGTGGCTCAGAGCCATTCCATGGCGAGATTCCTCACGGTCACGGGGGGACTAGCACTCGTCGCGGTGCTGTTCGCAGGCTGCGGCGGCGGCGGCGATGACGGGGCGAAGGTCGAGGCCGGTCTGCGGCAGTACATCGCATCGTCGGTTCCGGACCAGACCCCCTTCCCGGTCGGAGCCGGGCCGCCGCGGGTGAAGGACCACGGCTGCAACGACCGGCACCTTAAGTACAAGAAAGGGCAAGCTTTCGCGTCGCGAACGGCGGGTGTGGTGCTCCCTGAGGGGATCGCGGTGTGGTCATGCGTCGTCGAGTTCCGGACACTTGCAATGCCCGTGGTCGTCGGTGTGAAGGGCGGGACAGACGTCGTCTTCGTGATGCCTGGAAAGTTCGAACAGTTCGAATTGACGCACCCCTGAGCGAGTCGTCTAGGCCCCCGCAACCAGCAGATCGTCACACACCTGCGTGTTTTTCCTGAGTCCGTGACGGGGTCGGCGCCGATGCGGGATCGGATGGCCCGCCGTAGCGTGAAACGGAAGGGAGGTGATCCGCGATGAAGCTTGTTCCGGCTGGCGGACCACGACTGACGCCGATCGCCGACCTCGCTGTGCAGGTGGCGGCGGTCGTGCTTATGGTTGCTGGCGCAGCGTTGATGCTGACGGACGTGCTCGATGCAGCGATTGCGATCCCGCTGATCGCAATCGGCATAGCACTCGTTGCGATTGAGCGGACCGACCAGCGCCGACGGCAAGGGTAAGGTGGTTGTCCGACGAGGAGCCGACGCGGCAAGTTGAAGCGCCAGTCACCGCTAACCCACAATGCCCCGGCTCCGACGTCAGTCCACGAGCGTTCTCTGGCCGCCACGGTGGAGCAATCGTTTCAGCGTCTCCACTCCGACGTTCCGGTTGCGTGGCGTTTGATCCGCGAATGCCGACGCCGCGAGCACAACCTCGGCGAGTGGGAGTCTAGAGTGGTGCCGGTGGGAAGCGATCCGGTCGCCGAGTACGTAAGCCTCGCCGCGATACCGCACGAGAACGTCTCGGATGTGGTGGAGTTCCTTCACCGACAGAAGGCCGCCGCCGACACGCTGGCCGTGCTCGAGCGGCCCAACCAGCCGGTCGCGCTGCTCAGGATCCATGCCGGCGAAGCGACACTTTTCTCGTTTCTCCCGAGTGAAGACGGACGTCGTCTCGTCCGCGAGACCTACATCGGAAAGGTTTACGACGCCACCATCACCCAGGTTCATGCGGTCGAAGACCTCGCCGACGTCTCTGCTTCGAAACCCGAGCGGGTGGAAATCGCTGGCTCCCGCCTCGACGGCACGATCAACCTCACGTCCTACACCGCCGAGGAGCGGGCGGCGCTCATGGACGCGCTTCACGACATCACCCCTCGCGGCTAGCTGCTAGCGCACCAGTCCCTGTCGTGGCGGCGTGCTTTGCCCCGCGGTCACGTGCCCAGGGCGCGACGCCTACAGCTCACGCCGCAGTCGGTCGACCCGGGGAGAGCAAGGTCGCCCGAGTTCACCCTGGGCGCGCGTAGCTTCGACTCCGAGGTAGCCACTCCTCGCGCTGCGCGTGAGAAGGGCCCGGGCGACCCCTCTCCCCGACGACCGCCCGGGCGACGCGACGCACCGCGCTTCACGAAGTCCGCGAAGGGCTGCGGCCCCCCTCTCGGCGGACGTAGCTGCGGTGCGCCGCATGGGTCTTGTCGGCAGATCAGTCCTACCCCTAAAGGGTCAATGATGATCGAATCGGCCGCGTCAGCTCGGCGGGCTCCGCCGGTCGTCCGCCGACGGCCGTTGTCGAACGAGCGTCGCGATCATGAACAGGCCCTGAGCGACGAAGTACCCGCCGACGCCGTTGAGCACGACGTCGAAAGCGGCGGGGACGGACTCTGCCGCCCCCTGGTAGGCGACCATGTAGGCGCCCGACGCGATCGAGATCAGCGCCGCGAGAAATGTCAGGGCTCGTGACACGCCGCGCTTCTTCAGTGGGGGCCGCGCGAATCCTGCCGCCTCAACCCTCGCAGCTCTCCGCGTACCGCAGTAAACTCCGCCCCTCGATGGCGCGGCGCGCGTTGGGGGTAGCGGCACTCTTTCTCGTCTTCGCGGCCCCTGCGCACGCGGGGACGCTCGGCCTCGCCGAGGTGCGCGGCTCCGACGGCGCGCTGATCGGCAAAGCCGGCGAGGGTGCCTACGCGTATCCGGCCGACGGATCGATCCTTCGGATCGGCTGGTCGCGAGCGACTGCGGCGAGCGTCGAACTCAGGGACGTGTCGATGTTCAACGGCCGCGTCACCGTCCGGCGCCTCGTCGTGCCAGCGCGCGGCCTCGACGGCGCGCGCGTTCAGGGCCTCGTCGTCGACGGCACCGGTTACGTCGTCGGGCCGAACGCGCTCATCTCGCTCGGGGGCGGGAGCTACATCGTGGCGCTGCAGGAAGCCGTTTCACCGGGACGCACGGGCTCCGGGCTCGTCGCTCTGAGGGCGTATGTCTCCGATCCCTCGCTGGGGCTCGCGCCCGGAACGCAACTGCTGGTCGGGATGGCACGCGCCGCGCATCCCACCGACCAGACCGGGCAGGCCGCGGTCGTCCTCGGGCTCCCGCAGCTGCCGGCTGCGCAGGCGTCGCTCGCCGGCGTGCCGACCTTCCTCACGCGTCAAAACGTCGACATCCCCGACATCCCGACGAACACGCTCGGAGGCCAGGCGGTTGCGCTGGCGCTCCAGTACCTCGGCGTCCCGTACGTGTGGGGCGGGGCGGCCCCGCAGGGGTTCGATTGCTCGGGCCTGACGATGTACGTCTACGGCCAGCTCGGGATCAAGCTCGGCCACTACACCGGCTTCCAGTACTACGAGGGACGTCGGGTGCCGCGCGACCAGCTCGAGCCCGGCGATCTCGTCTTCTTCCGCGCGAACGCGCTCGGCGTTCCGCAGCACGAGGGGATGTACATCGGCAACGGCTCCTTCATCCAGGCGCCACACACGGGCGACGTCGTCAAGATCTCGAGCCTGTTCGAGACGCGCTACGCGCTGGCGTACGTCGGCGCGGTGCGGCCCTACGCGGCCGGCGCGTCGTCGTCGCCGTTGCCCGCGAACTGGACGTCGGCGTCCGGATAGAGCACGCGCCACACCCGTAGGTAGATCTCGAGCTCCGAGCGCGGCGTCTCGACTCGTAGCCGTGTCGGCCCGTCCGCGAGCACCGTCTGGCCAAGGCTCCGCAGGAAGTGCGCCAGACGGTCCGCGTAGCTCGGGTCGGAGAGGCGAAGCTGCATCGGGCCGCCACCCCCGAGTGTGGCACCGCCCGGCTGCCGTGCCGTCACCCGGACGAGGGAGTTCAGGGCAAGGCGTCGAGCACGTTCGAGGCGTGCCCGGCAGGCTTGATGCCGAGCATCGCCCGCGCGACGTTCCCGTTCGCGTCGATGATGAACGTCGAGCGGTTGATCCCCATGTAGCTCTTGCCCGCGTACTTGCGTTCTCCCCAGACGCCGTAGTCCTCTGCGACCTTGTGGTCGGGATCGGCGAGCAGCGTGAACGGCAACTGGTGCTTCGTCTTGAACTTCTCATGTGAGGTCACGTCATCCGGGCTGACGCCGAGCACCTCGGCGCCGCGGTCGCGGAAGACGTCGTACGCGTCGCGGAACTCGCACGCCTCGGTCGTGCAGCCGGGTGTGTCGTCCTTCGGGTAGAAGTAGAGGACGACGGGCTTCCCGCGAAAGTCCGAGAGGCTGACCGTCTCGCCGGACTCCGAGGTCAGCGTGAAGTCGGGTGCGGGTTCGCCTTCTCGTAGCAAGCGTGCCTCCTCGTGTCGCCGTCGAAGTGGAGCAGCGCCAGCGTACCGCCGGCGGGTGCGGCTGCGATTGCTAGTCGTCCGCGGCGACCCCGAACGCGCCGAGCCCTGCGGGCGGCACCGGAGCAGTGACATCTCGTAGCTCCGCTGTCGTCGGCGAATAGAAGCGCTGCGCGATCGCTGTCGGCACGATCGCCGAAAGGACAACGACGGCGATCAGCAGCGAGAACTGCGTCCGGTCGATGATGCCGGAGTCGAGCCCGTAGAGTGACGTGATCGTTCCGAAGGTCAGGCCCGTCGACATGAGCAGCGTCGTGAAGACGGCGTGCGGCGACGTGTAGCGGCGGGCGAGCGGATAGACGCCCGCGAGCTTCGGCACCATCTTCGCTGCGAACAGCAGCGCGAGCGTCCCGAGGCTGCCCCAGAGGGCGCTCGTCGAGACGTTCAACCCGCCCTTGAGGAAGAAGAACGGCGTCAAGAACGCGAAGGCGACGACCCGCAGCCGATCTTGCTCCCGGCGGTGCGCGACGTAGTGAGACGACATCACGAGGCCCAGGACGAAAGCCGGCAGCGCGGCCTGCGAGTTCGCCTTGCTGCCGAGCCACATCAACAGGAGCAAGCAGGCGAAGACGAGCTTGATCTCAGGCTCGATCACACGGTCGCCGTACCGCGAGAAGAACCAAGGCGAGACCTTCGGCAGCACCACGATCAGGCCGACCGACACGAGTGCGAACGGGACGATCCAGACCGTCGGCTTGAGGAACAGCAGCGTCAGCCCGACGACCGTCGCGATGTCGGTGACGAAGGTGGCCGACATCAGTCGCTTGCCGACGAGCTCGCGGTTGAGGCCGGTCTCGACGAGGACGGCGTAGACGACGGCGAGGCTTGTCGTCGAGAGTGCGAGCCCGCCGATCTCCGACTGTCGCCGCGTCCAGCCGAGCGCGTAGAAGCAGAGCAGCCCGACGACGGCAAACGGTGCAGCGAAGCTGACGAGCCCGATCGACAGCGACGCCCGCCACTCGCGACGGAACTGGGGCACGTCGACCTCCGCGCCGGCAAGGAACGTCAGCACGATCCCGGCGAATGAGCCGATGAAGGTCAGCCAGCCCGGGACGTCGATGCTGAAGGCATTGCCGACGATCACCCCGAGCAGGAGCTCGACCAGTGCGACCGAGATTCCGATCTCGATCGAGACCGTCGATGCGAGGAGGATCGTCCCCGCCAAAAGTGCCGCTACGGCGATGTCGCTCATACGCCTCTACCTCAGTTCCGTTGGTAGAGGCCATTGGCTCAGTGCGAGCGGTTCATCGGGGGCCTCACCCCGCGCAGCCGCTCGAAGCGTACCGTCGGCGTTCAGGCGGCCGCGCTAGCCTACGGTCGTGGCCAAGTTCCTCGCGGACCGGCCGACGCTCCGAGGCTTCCTGATCATCGGCGCGATCGTGCTCGTGATCATGCTCCTCAACCTGTACACGGCCGCCCTCGCGATCGGGATGCTGCTCCGGATCGCCTTCTTCCTTGCCGTCGCTTTCTTCGTCTTCCTGATGTGGCGCGAGCGGCGGGACGAGATCGCGAGTTGGTCGACACGCGAGACCGTGGTCTTCTACGGCTCCGCCCTGTTGATCGTTGCGGCGCTCGGTCTCTACTTCTGGCGCGGCTGGGCGGGCTACGAAGAGCTCGGCTTCATCGGCGTCATCGCGTGCTCCGGTTTCGCCATGTGGCGCGTCTGGCGAGACCGGCACCACTTCGGGGTTTAAAGAACCCCCGGTTCGGCCGATCCGATGGGGGTGAAACTCAGGAAGCTCCTTCGGCCGGCCCCTCATCTCGAGCGGGACGCGGCGCAGCATGCGTTGTTGGTGCTCTTCAGCGCGGGCCTGGCCCTGGCCGCGGTCACCGGCATCGCGTGGGCGGCCGGCTTCGAGACCGTCTTTCGCCAGCTTCGTGCCGCGAACCCGAACTGGTTGCCGATCGCGTTCGCCATGGAGCTCGCCGCGTACCTCGGCTACGTCGTCGCGTACCGCGAGTTGGCCCGTGTCCACGGTGGACCGCGACTCGGCATCGCGCGTGCGGGCGCGATCGTGGCGGCCGGGTTCGGCGTCTTCGTCATCCGCGGCGGCTTTGCCGTCGATCGCCACGCACTCGAGGACGCCGGCTTGGAGCCGCACGAGGCGCGCATACGCGTGCTCGGGCTCGGCGCGCTCGAGTACGCCGTGCTCGCGCCGGGCGCGGCGCTTGCCGCTGTGATCATTCTCGCGCGCGGCTCGACCCGCCCGAGCCTCGGCTTCACGCTGCCGTGGGCGATCGCGGTGCCGCTCGGGTTCGTCGCGGCCTTCGCGGCGCTCGGCCTCCGGCATCGTGTCCGGGAGGGCGGCGGCTGGCGAGGCGCCCTGCGGCACGCGCTGGAAGCGGTGAACATGCTCCGCCACCTGGCGCGACAGGGCGCCGAGCACGGTGGCGCATTCGTCGGCACGACGCTCTACTGGGTCGGTGACATCGGCTGCCTCTGGGCGTGTCTCCGGGCGTTCAACGACTCACCCGACATTGCGGCGCTGATCATCGGCTACGCCACGGGCTATGCGCTGACGCGCCGGACGCTTCCGCTCGGCGGCGCCGGGTCGGTGGAGGCGCTCGTCTCGTTCTCGCTCGCCTGGGCCGGGATCCCGCTCGCGCAGGCGGTGCTCGCCGTCTGCGCCTACCGCATCTTCAACCTCTGGCTGCCGCTGCTGCCGGCTGCGATCGGCCTGCGCCACTTGAAAAGGTGGCGCGAGCACGCGGCAGGCGTTTAGATCTCGACCCGGCTCGACGCGCCGTCGAGCGCATCGAGCGCGGCGCGGACGTCCACGTGCTGGCCGACGAAGATCGGCGTGTCGCGCTCCGTGTAGCGAGAGGCCTCGCTCTCGCGCAACGTCAGCATCAGATGCATGAAGTCGGCAGGCTCGTCGCACTCGAACGCCGTCATGAACTCCTGGTCGTCGATGCCGAACGAGTACGTCGTGTGGTTGTGGATCGTCGCGAACTCGGCGCCGACTCGGATGTGCTCGTCCATCGCGCGCTGCCGCTCCTCGGCTGACAGCGCGTACCACGGCCGCAGCTTGACGAACGGGTAGACGACGAGATAGGGCGAGCCTTTCGGGACAACCTTGCGCGCGCGGCGCGCCTTCGTGTACTCCGACGCCTTCGTCGTCGCGAGATAGGAGTAGGGCGTCTCGAGCCAGGCGGCAAGCGGCGTCGCGTTCAGCGCGGCGCCGAGCTCGCCGAGATCCTCGTAGCGCTGCGTGATCTTCCAGAGGAAGAAGTCGGAGTCGGGGCGAACGCCGGTGACGGTGTACGCGCGGAGGTGATCCATCCGGGCGGCCCAGTCCTCGACGACCTCCGCGAAGGCGTCCTTGCCGGCGACGCGCTCCTCGACGGGCAGCCGCCGCCACGCCGGATCGACGCGGAAGAAGCTGTACGCGACGTACTGCCCATCCACGCCGACGATGCTAGCTCTAGTGGGAGTGGGCGATGAGCGTCCAGCCGAACGTCTGGTCGGTCACCGGCGGCTCGCCGCACTCGTACGCGCCCGTGCGAACGGCGTTCATCGACGCCTTCACGGCCGCCCGCGTCGACTTCGGCGTGCCGTCGGCGTAGTAGACGCCCGACTGCCACCGGTTGTAGTCGGTCTCGTCGGTGACATGGAAGATCAGGAAACCGCGAACCGTCGGCTGGCACGCAGCGATCTTGAGCGCCTCGTCGTAGTACGCCGCCTGCACGGCTTCGGTGACCGGCTTGGTCGTCGCCGGCTCGGTGCCGCCGTAGAAGCTCCGCTTCGCGACCGGGATCTGCGAGTCGACGCCGTACTCGTCGTAGATGATCGGCAGCGTCGAGCCCTTCTGCGCCGTGCCGTCGAACGCCTTGCCGAGGAGCGACACGAGCTTCGGGTAGTCGCTGAGGCCGAGCGACGTCCCGCTCGTGTGCACGAGCGTCGGCGGCGTGCTGGAGTTCTCGCCGTACGGGTGGAACGAG
The DNA here is from genome assembly GCA_963833655.1 of uncultured Actinomycetes bacterium. Lineage (GTDB taxonomy): Bacteria > Actinomycetota > Thermoleophilia > Gaiellales > Gaiellaceae > 3-1-20CM-4-69-9. The sequence goes on from CAWHYL010000004.1 coordinate 576,168, forward strand.
AAGCCGTCCATGATCGGCCGCTTGCGCTTCATCGCCCGGTAGGCGATGCCCATGTCGGTGATGAACGCGGTCGGCGAGTGCGTGTCGCGCCCCGTGCCGGGACGGTCAATCCCGCGCGGCGAGACGGAGCCGCCGTCGATGAAGACCGTGCGGTCGGCAGCCTTCATCGCGTCGTACGTCCGCGCGAGCAGCTGAACGTACGTGGACGCCGCGACGTCCTCGCCCATCGGGCCGAACTGCGGCAGCCAGTACCGGTTGAGGTTCGGCTCGTTGCCGATGATGTACTCGCGGATTGTCGGTACCTGGCGCACGAGGTCCGCGGCGAAGCGGGCGAACTGCGTGCGCGCCGTCGCCGTCAGCGGCGTGGCGCGGCTCCCGAAGGGCATGACGGTCGCGACGATCCGGATGTTCAGGAAGACGCCGGCGGCTGCGATCGACTGCACCGCCTGCAGCTGGTCCTGCGGGACGACGCTCTGGCCGGGCGACCAGCTCACGCTGATCCGAATCGTGTCGAACCCGGCCGCCTTCGCCAGCTGCATCTTGGTCATCGCGACCTGCGGATCCGCGTTGCGGCCCTCGTCCTCGGCCGCCCCCATGAACATCGTCGCGCTGGCCCGCGCAGCGGCAGGCGCGGCGAGCGCCGTCAGGGCGCAGAGAAGCGCGATGAGCGATCGAAGCCGAGGCACCAACAGAGACCCTAGAACCCCGGCCTGCTGCCGGGAAGGCGAGTGTACCCGAGGAAGATCCCGCGAATGAGACAGTGCCGGCGGCGGCTCAGTCCGATCCTTGACACGCGTCAGGAGCGTGTTGCCAAGCTCTCGCCGCATGGACCGGCCGGGGAAGCTCGCCGAAGTCTCCAGTCGCACGATCCTGCCACTCGCCAGCGGCCCGGCCTCTCCACCCGCGTCGCTCTTCATTCTGGACGTGTCCCAGGGACACGTACGTGCGGGGCTAGGCTGGATTCGCGATGGCTGCACGGCTCGAAGACCAGCTGAAAGCGCTGCCTGCGCGCCCGGGGGTCTACCTCTTCCGAGATCGGGCGGGGGAGGTGCTCTACATCGGCAAGGCGAAGTCGCTCCGGCCGCGCGTGCGCTCGTACTTCCAGCAGGGCTCCGATGCGCGCGCGGCGATCCGTCAGCTGCCGGAGCGGGTTGCCGACGTCGAGGTCATCGTGACGCAGAACGAGGTCGAGGCGCTCCACCTCGAGCAGAACCTCGTCAAGCGGCACCGGCCGCCCTTCAACGTCCGGCTGCGCGACGACAAGTCCTTCCCGTACATCGCCGTGACCGTCGAGGACGAGTACCCGCGCGTCATGTTCACGCGCGAGCGGCACCGTCGCGGCGTCGTCTACTTCGGCCCGTACGCGAACGCGAAGAAGGTGCGCGAGACGCTCGACGTCCTCAACCGCGTCTTCCCGTACCGCCCGTGCGAGGGGCCGAAGCCCGGCCGCCACTCGGGGATCCCCTGCCTCGACTACCACATCGACCGCTGCCTCGCGCCCTGCGTCGGCTACGTGTCGAACGACGACTACCGGGCGATCATCGACCAGGTGATCGAGTTTCTCTCGGGCGAGACGGAGCCGATCCAGCGCCAGCTCGAGGGGAAGATGCGGGAGGCGGCGGCCGACGAGCGCTTCGAGGAGGCGGCGCGCTACCGCAACCGTCTGCGCAGCGTCCAGCATCTCGCCGAGCGCCAGGCTGCGGACCGCCGCTCGGTCGGGACGATCGACGTGATCGGCCTCGCGGCGGACGGCGACCGCGCGATCGTTCAGGTGTTCCCGCTGCGCGACGGCAGGCTGATCGACCGCTACTCGTTCCATCTCGAGAACGTCGGCGGCCAGGATCTGACGACGATTCTCGAGTCGTTCTGTCTCGAGTACTACGGGTCGGCGCCGAGTGTCCCGCCGCAGATTGTCGTCCCACGCGATGCCGGTGACACTTCGGCGCTCTCCGAGTTCCTCTCGGAGCGCCGCGGGGCTCGGGTCGAGGTGCGTGCGGCCGAGCGCGGCGAGAAGCGGCGGTTGCAGGAGCTTGCGGCAGAGAACGCGCGCCACGCGCTCGCGTCCGACACGCACCAGGCGGAGCTGAAGCGGCTGCGGCGGGTCGAGGCACTCGAGGAGCTGCGCGAGGCGCTCAACCTCGAGGCGCTGCCGATCCGGATCGAGTGCTTCGACATCTCGACCGTGATGGGCCAGGACAACGTCGGCTCGATGGTCGTCTTTCAGGACGGTGTGGCCAAGAAAGGCCACTACCGTAAGTTCGGAGTGCGCGGCCAGGACGGGATGGACGACTTCGCCGCGATGGAGGAGGTCGTCGCCCGACGCTTCGCGCGGCTGTCGGACGTGACGGCGGAGGAGTACGACGAGTCGTTCGCGGCGACGCCGAACCTCGTCGTCATCGACGGCGGCAAGGGGCAGCTCTCCGCCGCGCTCGCGGCGATGCACAGGTTCGACCTGCCGCGCGTGGCGGTCGTCGCGCTCGCCAAGCGTGACGAGGAGGTGTTCGTGCCCGGCCGGGCCGACTCGATCAGGCTCGATCCGCATTCGCCCGGTCTGCAGCTCCTGCAGCGGATCCGCGACGAGGCGCACCGGTTCGCGATCGGCTTTCACCGGCAGCGCCGCGACTCGCGCTCGTTCGCCTCGATCTTCGACGAGCTCGAGGGCGTCGGCCCGGCCCGGCGTCGCGCGCTCCTGCAGCACTTCGGCTCGGCCGAGCGCTTCCTCGCGGCTTCGCAGGAGGAGCTCGAAGGCGTTGCCGGCGTTCCGGCCAAGACTGCGCGTGCCATCTACGCGCAACTGCACAAGGCCGGGCGCGGCTGAGAGTCACTCGTTCGGGTCACTCGCGCAAGCGATGCCCGAAACCAGCCGGCGCGCCGATACCTGACGTGCCGCTATGGAAGGCCGCACCCTTATGTCAGTCGCGTCGCAGCAGCGCGTGCCGTCGGGCCTCGGAGCCCGGCTGCGCCAACTGCGCGTCGCCGCGGGCCTGACCCAGTCCGATCTCGCGGGCGACCGCTTCTCGAAGGAGTACGTCAGCCAGATCGAGCGCGGCAAGACGCGCCCGACGCCGCAAACGCTCGCGTGGATCGCCGAGCGCCTCGGCGTCGACGCGTCGTATCTCGAGACAGGCCAGACGTGGGATGAGTACGCCGAGGTCGAGGCGTCCGTCATGCGCGCCGAGGCCGCGATCGAAGGGCAGCGGTTCGACGAGGCGCTGGAGGCCCTCGACCGTGTCACGCACTCGCCCGAGGCACGCGAGCTCGAGTTCCGCGCACTGCTCGCGGAGAGCTGGGCCCGGATGTCGCACGGAGAGCTTCGTCCCGCGCTCGACCTGCTCGCGCGGGCCCGTGAGCTCTCGGAGGACGCCGGCTTCTCGGACGTCGAACGCGCAGATGTTCTCTACCGCATGGGTGTCTGCCGCTACAAGCTCACGTCGATCAACACCGCGGTCACGCTGCTCAGCGCGGCGCTCGAGCTCGCCGACCGCTCTGGACTGCCGTGCGACCGGCTGCGCTCGCACATTCTCGAGTGGCGCTCACGCTGCGCGCGCAGGCAGCGCGACTTCGAGGCGGCGCGCGAGGACATCGAGCGCGCGCTCGAGCTTGCCGACCGGCTCGACGACACGCTGACGGTCGCGCACGTGACGTTCCAGGCGTCGATCGTCGCCGAGCGCGACGGTCAATGGCTGCGGGCACGGGCGCTCGCCGAGCGCGCGAAGGAGCTGTACGAGCAGCACGGCGACCGCAAGAACGTCGGCCGCCTGCTCAACAACCTCGGCGGCCTCAACTACCTCCTCGGCAAGCCAGAAGACGCGGTCGAGTTCCTCAAGCGTGCCTTCTCGGTCGCGCTGGAGGTCGGCAGCGATCCGGATGCGGCGCAGGCCGTGTCGTCGCTGGCGCAGGTTCACCTCGGCGCCGGCGAGTGGGCGCTCGCCGAGGAGCAGGCGCGGCACGCGCTCGAGCTCCTCGAGGGCCGCCCGGACTTCCTCGACGAGGCCGGCAACGCGTTCATCGTCCTCGGCCGCGCGCTGATGGAGCAGGAGCGCTACGACGAGGCGCACCAGGCGTTCGCCGAGGCCGAGCTCAATCTCTCGCAACTTTCATCTGCCAGTCACCGCGCAGTCGCCTGGACGGCCCAAGGCGACCTTGCCTCACGGCGCGGCGACGACCGGGCCGCCGCGGCGCTATACCGCCGCGCGGCCGAGGCGCTCCAGGACGTGAGGTTCTAAGGAAGGGAGGTGATCAAGATGCTGCGGAAGATCTCTATGTTGGGAGCTCTCGTCGTGGTCGCCGTCTCGTTTGGCGTCGGCAACGCGATTGCTGCCCCGAAGAATCCAGGCTCGCCGGCTGTCAGCAACAGCCACGGGAAGTGGACCGACGGTTTCTCGGACGGTCGCGACTAGCGACCGTCCGAAACCTTCACCCCCGCGGGCTCGGCGCCGGCACGGTCGGCTTCGGCCTGCCGGCGGATCCGTAACGTGCCCGTCATCAACAGGATCGCGGTGAAGCCGACGATCGCGTTGACGACGATCAGCGTCACGCGCATGCCGACGCTGAAGCTCAGCGCGACGCTCTTGGCGGCCACGTTGCGGAAGATGTAGACGAGGAGCGCCTGCTCCGTCCCGATGCCTGCGGGACTGATGGGCAGGATCGTCGCGAGGCTCTGGCTCACCTGGACGAGCAGGGCGTTATGCACCGTCGCCGCGATGCCGAACGCGCGCAGGAAGAAGAAGACCGTGACCAGCCGCAGCGTCCAGTCGAGCAGCTGCCACGGCACCACGCGCGTCACGTAGTAGTGCTTGTCCGAGAACGCGGCGAACCCCCGCGCGACCTTCGCCTTGAACTCGTCGACTCGTTCCGCGATCCAGGCGATGAGCGCGGCGCCGAGGAGCAGCAACAGCAGGAAGAGGACGAGACCGATCGTCGGGTGGCGAAACGCCCAGCCGTAGTCGAGCGCCGGCAGGCTCGGGCTCTTCAGGACGCCGAGACCGGGGAGGACCCCCTGTGTCAGCGCCCAGACGATGAAGCAGCTGGCGACCACCATGTCGAACAGCGTCTGCAGCAGCGAGGTCGACACGAGCGTCGTGTACGTCGAGGTCGGGATGCGGCGCTTCGCCAGGAAGAGCCGGACGACGTCGCCGCCGCGCGCGGGGACGATTGCGTTGACGCCCGTGCCCGCGACGTAGGCGCCGAACATCGTCGGCCAGGGCACGCGCTGGCGCGGGTAGGCGGCGCGGACGATGTTCGTCCATGCCAGCGAGACGGCCACGAGCTTCCCGAGCTGGGCGAGGATGCCGAACGCGAGCCACTTCCACTCGACCGCGGCCAGGTGGCCGAAGAAGACGTCGATCGCGTGGAGGACGGAATGGATCACGCTCTCAGTGTGGCGCTTCCGCTAGAAGTCGCCGCCGCCACCGCCGCCACCGAAGTCGCCGCCGCCGAAGCTCATGCCCCCGCCGAAATCGCTCCAGTTCCCGAAGCCGCCGGCGGTGCCCGAGCCCGCCCAGCTCCCGTAGCCCCAGCCGCCGTAGGCGCCCCCGAGGAGCTCACCGACGAAGAGCCCGGAGAGGAAACCGTTGCCGCCGAAGGGTGCGAAGTACCCGCCCGCCCACGGCCCGAAGTAGGACGGAGCGTTCCAGTAGGGCATGCGCTGCCCACCCGCGACGATCTCCCGCGTTGCCGGTTCCGCGCCGCGCTCGACGGCCTGCGCACAGGGCTCGCAGGCAGGGACCTTCCGGGCGGCGCCACCCGGCGGCGCCCAGTCGACGTCGCGTGCGGACGGCCCGTGACGGGGGTCGAAGAAGCATGGCGGCCGCCGCTCGGGCGGCGGTTTGCCCGCCAGCAGCGCCTCGGCATACGCCATGTGCCACCGGCCCTCCTCGACCGAGCCCGCAACGGCCTGGAGCTGAGCGCTCTGCGTCGCTCGGTCGTAGGCGCTGCTCGCCTGCGCGTAGTCGTTCAGTGCCTCCTCGTAGGCCTGCTTCGCCTTCGGGTTGGCCTCGACCGGCTGCTCCAGCTTCTGGACGTCGTCGGCGAGCGCGATCAGGTCGTCGTGCGCGGCGGCCTTCACCTCGGCGAGCTCCGTCTGCCGGCGCCGGCGTGCGCGAACCGCGTGCACGCCGAGGAAGAGGACGCCGGCGAGCACGAGGAGCCCGATCAGGATGCCGCGGCCCGTCCCGGTGCCGTTGTCGGGCGCGTTTCCACCGTTCTGCCGCGCGGCTGCGACCCGGTGGACGAAGTCGATCAGCGTCGCGGTCACGCCCTCGCTGCGGTGTGCAGCGAGCGCCTCGGTCGCGAGCTGCCCGGCGACGCCCGGTCGGAGCACGCCCTCGCTGCCCGCGCGGAAGTGCTTCCCGACGACCACGGCGTACGTGCCGTCGCGCTTCAGTCCGTCGTGCAGCGCCTGCAGGACACCGTCGGGGTCGCCACCGGTCTCGTTCTCCGCGGCGACCGGGAGAATCGCGATGTACACGGGGCCCGCGCCGGACGCGTCGATCGCTGCACGCACGCGCGCCTGGTCGCCGGCGTCGATCGCGAGCTCCGCTGCCGGGTCGACGTAGAGCGGATTGTGCTGCAGGGCGGCGACTGCGGCGTCGATGCGCTCGCCCGCCTGCGCCTGAGGGGTCAGCACGAGCGCCGCCGCGATGGCGACGGCGAGCACGCGACCCCTGCTCACGGCGCTAGATCGCGCCGCGCCCGTCTTCGGGCGTCATGAACGGGTAGCGGTAATCGGTGGGCGGCACGAACGTCTCCTTGATCGTGCGCGGGCTGACCCACCGGATCAGGTTCCACATCGAGCCAGCCTTATCGTTCGTGCCGGACGCACGGGCGCCCCCGAACGGCTGCTGCCCGACGACGGCTCCGGTCGGCTTGTCGTTGACGTAGAAGTTTCCGGCCGCGTAGCGGAGCTTCTCGTCCGCGAGCTCGAGCGCGTCGCGCTCGCGCGCGAACACGGCTCCGGTGAGCCCGTACGGCGCGCCCTTGTCGACGAGCTCCAGCGTCTCGTCGTACTTCGACTCGGGGTACACGTACGCGGTCACGACGGGGCCGAACAGCTCCTCCTTCATCGTGCGGAAGTCCGGGTCCGTCGTCTCGAGCACCGTCGGCTCGACGAACCAGCCGTCCGAATCGTCGTAACCGCCGCCGACCAGGACGTCGACCTTCTCCGCGGCGCGGGCTTCGTCGATCGCCTCCTTCTGCGTCCGGAAAGAGCCCGCGTCGATGACGGCGCCCATGAAGTTGCCGAAGTCGGAAACATCCCCGACGCGAATCGTCGCGACGTCCTCGACGACGCGGTCGCGGATCTCCGGCCACAGGTTCGACGGCGCGAAGATTCGCGACGCGGCCGAGCACTTCTGCCCCTGGTACTCGAAGCTGCCGCGGACGATCGCGGTCGCGACCGCTTCGGCGTCCGCCGACGGGTGCGCGACGATGAAGTCCTTGCCGCCGGTCTCGCCGACGATGCGCGGATAGTTCCGGTAGTTGGCGATGTTCGCCCCGATCGTCTTCCACATCGACTGGAAGACGGGCGTCGAGCCGGTGAAGTGCACGCCCGCGAGGTGCGGGCTCGCGAGGGCGGGATCGCCGATCTCGGAGCCTGAGCCGTACACGAGGTTGATCACGCCCGGCGGCAGGCCCGCCTCCTCGAACAGCTTCATCAGGAAGTGGGCGGAGTAGGCGGCGGTCGACGCGGGCTTCCAGAGCACGGTGTTGCCCATCAGTGCGGCGCTGCCGGGGAGGTTGCCGCCGATCGCCGTGAAGTTGAACGGCGTGACGGCGAACACGAAGCCCTCGAGCGGCCGGTACTCCATGCGGTTCCACGTGCCGGGGGACGAGCGGGGCTGCTCTCCGTAGATGCGGAGCATGAACTCGACGTTGAAGCGGAAGAAATCCGTCAGCTCGCACGCTGCGTCGATCTCGGCCTGGTGCACCGTCTTCGACTGGCCGAGCATCGTCGCCGCGTTGAGCGTCGCGCGCCAGGGGCCGGAGAGGAGCTCGGCGGCGCGGAGGAAGACGGCGGCGCGCTCCTCCCACGGCGTGCGGTGCCAGTCCTCCCACGCGTCGGCGGCCGCCTTGACCGCCTGCTCGACATGCGTCGCGTTGCCCTTGTGCACCGTCGCAAGGACGTGCTTTCGATCGTGCGGCATGACCGCGTCGAACGTCTCGCCGGTGCGGACCTCCTTGCCACCGATCACGAGCGGGAGCTCGATCTGCTCGCCGCGCATCCGTTCAAGGCGGACGCGGAGCTCCTCGCGTTCGGGCGAGCCCGGCGCGTACTCCTTCACCGGCTCGTTCTGGGGCGGGGGCGGGCGGAAGAGGCCTGGAGCGGCGGACATCGGACGCGATTGTAGGCTTGGTTCCCGTGTCTGTGACGTGCGTCTCGTACACGGCCGACGGCTGGGGCGTGGGGGAGGTGTGGCATGACGGCGCGCGGCTCGTGTGGCACGAGCTCCCGCGCCCGCGCGGCGATGTTCCGGCGGACGCACCGTTAGGTACACGCGCGCGGGCGCGCGGGCGCACGCGTGAAACCCCCTCCCAGGGTGGGGGAGCCGACCCACCGCCCTCGCGGTCGACGCTACCGCGGAAACGCTCACGCGCGCGTAACGCGGCTACGCCGGAAGTGGAACACCTTCTCCACAGGTTCCACGCGTACTTCGAGGGGACGCGCGTGACGTTCGCGGACGTGACGATCGAGGACGAAGGATGGACGCCGTTCCAGCGGGACGTGGTTATGGCGATGAGGCGCGTCCCGTACGGCGAGGTCGTGTCGTACTCCGACCTCGCCCGCCTGGCTGGCCACCCGCGGGCGCAGCGCGCTGCCGGAACCGTCTGCGCCGGAAACCGCTTTCCGCTCGTCGTGCCGTGCCACCGCGTCGTGTCGGCGGGCGGCGTCGGCTCATACCCGGGTCTGGGGGTCGATTACAAGCGGCGATTGCTCGCGCTCGAAGGTGTCACTTTCTGAGGATCTCCGCAGCGAGCTCGCCTCGATCGCGCCGCGCAGCGAGTGCGACCGGCTCGCGGAGCTCTCGGGTCTGTTCCACTCCGCCGGGAGCGTTCACCTGCGTGGGCGCGGGGAGGTCGCGGTGCATCTCGACGTCGCCGAGTCGTCGGTCGCACGGCGCGCTTTCAGCCTGCTCCGTGCGTTCGGCGTGGCGTCCGAGATTCGGACGTACCAGCGGCGCGCGTTCGACGGCGCGACGCGGTACCAGCTCCACGTCGCCGGGGACGAGCGCGCCCTCCAGGTCCTGCACGAAGCCGGGATCCTCAGCGCGCGGCTGACGCCGCTCGCAACGGCTCCGCGACGGCTCGTCGCGCGCTCGTGCTGCCGCGGCGCCTACGTCCGCGGGGCGTTGCTCGGCGGCGGCTCGCTCAGCGGACCGCGGTCGCCGCATCTGGAGATTCGCAGCGCCGAGCCCGAGGGAGCCGACTTCCTCGCCCGCCTTGCGGCTGAAGAAGGCGTCCGCCTCGGCGTGGCCGACCGCGGTCGCCACTCGGTCGCGTACGCAAAAGGGGCCGACGCGATCGAGGGCGTGCTCGCACTCGCCGGCGCCGGGCGAGCGGTGCTCGTGTTCGAGGAGAGCGCCGTGATGGCGGCGACACGCTCACGTGCCAACCGGCTCGCGAACGCCGACCACGCCAACCTCGTGCGCACGAGCCGCGCCGCGCACGAGCAGTTGCGTGCGATCCGTCAGCTCCGCCGTAGCGGCGCGTTCGTCAAGCTGCCGCCGAAGCTGCGGGAGATCGGCGAGCTTCGTGAGCGTCATCCGACGTTTTCGCTTCGTGAGCTTGCGCTCACATGCGAGCCGCCGGCGACGAAAGCCGCTGTTCACCGCCGTTTACAGAAGTTGCAACAACTCGCGTCGTTCTGACGTTGCGCAGTTGTTGTCGTCGCGTTCGCGCGTTCGTCATACTCAGTCGTGGCGGGTCTGCGCTCGTCCGGCGCCGGATTCAGACCCCGTCCGACGCCACGGTCCTGAGCGTGGTTCAACCAGAGGGGGAGGTCGTCCTCGGAGCTTCCCCTCTGGCCCGCCACCTAGGTATCTCTCGGCTCGCCTGATTCGTTGAATTACGCGCCGGTACGCGGTGGGGCCATCGGGCGGGGGACGGGCTTGTCGGCTGAGCCGACAAGCCCTCTACGGTCGCCGTCGCGAGCGACGGCGACGTGGCCTGCCAGTTGGGTCTCTTTCCGTTCGCCGGCTCCGTTGAAGCGCCGTTGGCATGCGGTGGGGCCATCGGGCGGAGGACGGGCTTGTCGGCTGAGCCGACAAGCCCTCTATGGTCGCCGTCGCGAGCGACGGCGACGTGGCCCGCCAGCTGGGTGCCGGCTCCGGTGAACGACCAGAGGCTCGACCCCGTGGGCCGGTGACGATCGTCAGACCTGCAGCGCGAGGATCACCTCGCCGTTCTCGTCGAGGGCGCCCGCCGGGACGAAGTTCAGGCGCCGGTAGAAACCCTCGGGACCGTCTTCGCCCCGGACGCAGCTCGTCAGCAGCTCCGTCGCGCCGTTTGCCCGCACGATCGCCGCGACGAGTCGAACTGCCTCGCGTCCGTAGCCGCGACGTTGGCGTCGGTCGTCGATCAGGAGCTTCCAGAGGAACCACGGCCCGACGATTCGCGGCGGCTCCGGCGTGACGTTCCAGCTGAGCATCACGAACCCGACCGGTTCTTCGGCCGCGTACACCGCTCGATACCAGGGGTTGCCCTCCGGGATCTCTGCGGCGTCGGCGAGCGCACCGGCCACCGTCCCGACAAAACGCTGCTGCTCCGACGCGACGCGGAGCGCGACGACGTCGTCGCGGTTCTCGTCCGTGATTTCGCGAAGGCTGACGGTGTCGATTCCCGAAGCTCCACCGCGTGGGGCGTTAGACTCGAAGCATGGCCAAGACACGCGTGGGGATCAACGGTTTCGGGCGCATCGGGCGCAACTTCTTCCGGGCTCATCTCGAACGGGGCGGGGACTTCGAGATCGTCGCGATCAACGATCTCGGCGATGCGAAGACGATGGGTCACCTGCTCAAGTACGACTCCGTTCTCGGCCAGCTGGACGAGGACGTCGAGGTCGGCGACGGCGTCATCACCGCCGGCAAGACCGAGCTGAAGGTCATCTCGGAGCGGGATCCTGCGAATCTGCCGTGGCGCGACCTGGAGGTCGAGCTCGTAATCGAGTCCACCGGCTTCTTCACCGGGCGCGACGGCGCGCAGAAGCACATCGACGCCGGTGCGAAGAAGGTCGTCATCTCGGCCCCCGCGAGCGATCCGGACGTCACCATCGTCCTCGGCGTCAACGACGACCAATACGACCCCGAGCAGCACCACATCGTGTCGAACGCGTCCTGCACGACGAATTGCGTCGCGCCGCTCGCGAAGGTGCTGCACGACAACTTCACCGTCGAGCAGGGCTTCATGACGACGATCCACGCATACACGAACGACCAGCAGATCCTCGATCTGCCGCACAAGGATCTCCGTCGCGCACGCGCCGCGGCGATCAACCTGATCCCGACCTCGACCGGCGCGGCCCGCGCGATCGGGCTCGTCCTGCCCGACCTCAAGGGCAAGGTCGACGGGATCTCCGTGCGCGCGCCCGTCCCGACGGGATCGATCACCGACCTCGTCGTCCGGCTCGGCCGTGAGGTGACGATCGACGAGATCAACGGCGCCTACCGCGAGGCTGCGGGGTCCGGGCGGCTCGAGGGGATCTTGCGGTATGCGGATGACCCGCTCGTCTCGACGGACATCGTGCATTCGCAGTTCTCGTGCATCGTCGACAGCGAGCTGACGATGGCGAACGGGACGATGGCGAAGGTCTTCGGCTGGTACGACAACGAGTGGGGCTACAGCTGCCGGCTCGTGGACGTGGTCGCGAAGATCGCCGCCGACATACCGGCGTCAGTTGCCGCCTAGGTGAAGCTCCCGCGTTCGGTGCGGGACGCCGACGTCGGCGGGAGACGCGTCCTCGTCCGCGCCGACCTCAACGTGCCGCTCGACGACGGCCGCGTTGCGGACGACACGCGCATCCGCGCGTCGCTGCCCACGCTGCAGCTGCTGCTCGAGCGCGGCGCCGCGGGCGTCTCCGTCTGCTCGCATCTCGGCCGCCCGAAGGGCGAGGATCCGCAGTACTCGATGCAACCCGTGCGCGAACGCCTGCGGGAGCTGCTCGCCGACGAACGCCTGAACGTGCTCGAGAACACGCGCTTCAACGCCGGCGAGACGAAGAACGACCCGGAGTTCGCACGCGAGCTTGCCGACGACAACGACCTCTTCGTCGAGGACGCCTTCGGCTCCGTGCACCGCGCCCATGCCTCGACGGTCGGCGTCGCCGAGCTCTTGCCGGCGTACGCCGGGCTGCTGCTCGAGCGCGAGCTGCAGGAGCTGGGGAAGCTCCTCGGCGACGTCGACCGCCCCTTCGTGCTGATCTCCGGCGGCGCGAAGGTCGACGACAAGTTGGGCGTGCTCCAGCACCTCGGCGGGAACGCCGACGCGGTCCTCGTCGGCGGCAAGATGGCCGAGCAGCTGCGCGACGACAACCCGCTGCCGTTCGACGTCGTGCTCCCGACGGACATCGTCGCGGCGAGTGAGTTCGCCGAAGATGCGGAGACGAAGGTGACGCCGTACGACCACGTCCCCGAGGGATGGCTCGGGCTCGACATCGGCCCGGAGACGCGAGCGGCCTTCGCGCGTCACGTCGCGAACGCGCGCACCATCTTCTGGAACGGCCCAATGGGCGTGTTCGAGTGGCCGCGGTTCGCCGAGGGCACGAAGGCCGTCGCCGAGGCCGTCGCGGCGGCGGACGCCTACTCCGTCGTCGGCGGCGCCGACTCGGCGCGGGCGCTGACAGAGCTCGGCCTCGAGGACGAGGTGTCCTGGCTCTCGACGGGTGGCGGCGCGGCGCTCGAGCTGCTCGAGGGCAAGGGTCTGCCGGGCGTCGCCGTCATCCCGACCGCCTGATGCTGATCGCCGGCAACTGGAAGATGTACAAGGGCCCTGCCGAAGCGGCGGAGTTCTGCCTCGGCCTCCGCGAGCAGGAGCTCGACGGCGTCGATGTCGTCGTCTGCCCGCCGTACGTCTCGCTTCCTGTGGCGGTGCAGCTGCTGGCCGGAACGGAGATCGCCGTTGCCGCCCAGAACGTCCACTGGGCAGACGTCGGCGCGTACACAGGCGAGATCTCCGCGCCGATGCTGCGCGAGCTGGGCGTCTACGGGACGATCGTCGGTCACTCGGAGCGCCGGCAGTACTTCGGCGAGACCGACCAGACCGTCTGCAACCGCGTCGACGCCGCGCTCCAAGCCGGCTTGTTCGTGATCGCATGCGTCGGCGAGACGGAGGAGGAGCGCGAGACAGGCCGCACCGAGGACGTCCTGCGGCGCCAGCTGTCCGTCCTCGAGCCGGACGACAACCTCGTGCTCGCGTACGAACCGGTGTGGGCGATCGGCACCGGTAGAACAGCGACGCCGGCGCTCGCGCAGGAGGCGCACGCATTCATCAAGTCCCAGCTCGACGCGCCGGTGCTCTACGGCGGCTCGGTGAAGCCGGAGAACGCCGCTGAGCTCCTCGCACAGCCTGACGTCGACGGCGCACTCGTCGGCGGCGCCTCGCTCGAGCTCGAATCCTTTACGGCGATTTGTCGCGCAGCCATCCACTCGTAGCGCTCGTCATCCTCGACGGCTGGGGCTGCGCCGCGCCCGGTCCGGGGAACGCCGTCGAGCTGGCCGACACGCCGAACTTCGACCGGCTGTGGCGCACGTATCCGCACACGACCTTGGATGCGTCCGGCGAGGCGGTCGGCTTGCCGGTCGGCCAGATGGGCAACTCCGAGGTCGGCCACCTGACGATCGGCTCCGGCCGCGTCCTCTTCCAGGACCTGATGCGCGTGAACAAGTCCATCGAGGACGGCTCGTTCTTCGACAACCCGGTCCTGCAGGCCGCGTTCGAGCGCGGCGCACGCACGCATCTGCTCGGCCTCGTTTCACACGGCGGCGTCCACTCGCACATCGACCACCTGCGTGCGCTCCTCGCCTTCTCGCCGGAGAAGACGTGGATCCATGCGTTCACCGACGGGCGCGACGTCTCGCCGCATTCCGCCGTCCACGATCTCGCGGAGCTGCCGACCGACCGCATCGCTACCGTCGCCGGCCGCTACTACGCGATGGACCGCGATCAGCGCTGGGAGCGGACGCAGCGCGCCTTCGACGCGATCGTCCACGGCGCCGGCGGGCAGGCGGCGGATCCGATCGAGGCCGTCCGGCGTAGCTACGACCGAGGAATCACGGATGAGTTCATCGAGCCAGTCGTCATCACCGACCGCCCGCGGCTCGATCCCGTCAACGACAGCGCGATCTTCTTCAACTTCCGGCCGGACCGTGCGCGCCAGCTCACTCAGAAGCTGATCGAGGCCGGTGTCGACCTCACGGCGATGACGACGTACCGCGCCGACTTCGACGTCCCCGTCGTCTTCGGCGAGCAGCGCGTGCCGGAGACGCTCGCGGAGGTGCTCGCAGAGCACCACGTCCGCCAGCTCCACGTCGCCGAGACCGAGAAGTACGCGCACGTCACCTACTTCTTCAACGGCGGCCGCGAGGCGGAGTGGCCCGGCGAGACGCGCGTCCTCCTGCCGTCGCCGCGCGACGTGCCGAGCTACGACCAGAAGCCCGAGATGTCCGCCGCCGAGGTCGCCGAGCGCTTCGATGCCGAGCTCGGGCGCGGGCCGTACGCGTTCGCGGTCGTGAACTTCGCGAATGCCGACATGGTCGGCCACACAGGATCCATCCCCGCGGCGGTGAAAGCAGTGGAGACGGTGGACGCCTGTCTTGGCAAGATCGTGGCCGCGGTCGAGGAAGCAGGCGGAGTCGCCATGATCACGGCCGACCACGGGAATGCCGAGCAGATGTTCGAGGCAGACGGCACAAGCCCGCACACGGCCCACACGACGAATCCGGTTCCGCTCATCGTCACGGACCCGGACGTGGCCCTGCGCGAGGGCGGCGAGCTCGGAGATCTGGCTCCGACCGTGCTCGCCCTTCTCGGTTTCAAGCAACCCTTACAGATGACCCAAAAAGGGTTAACTCACCCGATCTGATCGAGGCTATACTCCGGCACCTTGTCACTTCAGCAACCTGATTTTGGCGTCCTGCGGAAGGCTCAAAAAGGCGATGAGCGGGCGTTTTCCGTCATCGTCCGGGCGTATCAGGTTCCTGTCTTCAACTACGTCCTCAGGCTCGTCGGCGACCGCACGCTGGCCGAGGACCTGACCCAGGAGGTCTTCCTCCGGGTCTTCCAGGGTCTGCCGCGGTTCTCCTCGCGTTCGAAGTTCACGACGTGGCTCTTTCAGGTGACGAAGAACCGCGTCCTCGACGAGCTTCGCGCCGCCGAGCGCCGGCCGCGGGCGGTCGTGGCCCTCGAGGACGTGCCGCCGCTCGAGGTCGTCGACGCCCCGATGGAGCGACTCGAGGCGATCGACGCCGTCTGGCGCGCCGTCGAAGGCCTCAATGTCGATCTCAAGATGGCGCTGCTGTTGCGCGACGTCGTCGGTCTCTCGTACACGGAGATCGCGGACTCCCTCGAGATCACGCTCGCGACGGTGAAGTGGCGGATCTACAAGGCGCGCGAGGACGTGCAGGTCGCGCTTGCCCGCGAGGGCATCACCTTCGGCGCGGACGAGTCCTCCGAGCCCAAGGTCGAGACCGTCGGCTAACGCGAGTGGCGGCGGAGCCAGCGCGCGAGGTCGCGGGCCTGCTGCTCCGCTGACGAAGCCGGGGCAGGCGGGGAGATACGGGCCGGTGGCGCTGGCATCGTCTTGCCGCCGCCCCCGAGACTGACCAGGGCGATCGCCGCCGCCGCGGCGACGAGCACGAGCGCCGCGGCGAGCCAGAGCAGCGTCCGTCGCCGCCGCGGTGGCGCGAGCGGAACCGTCGGGGGCGCGGTCGACCCGGCGGCGAGCTCGTGGGCGAGCTCGGCGGCGGACGCCGGGCGGAAGCTCGGGTCGCGCGCCAGGGCATGCATGACGGCCGCCTCGAGCTCGGCCGGAACCCTCGGCGCGACGTCGCGCACAGGCGCGATCGACCCGTCGACCTGCTTCGCGGCGAGCTCGGCCAGCGACGAGAAAGCGTACGGCGTGCGTCCGGTCAGCAGCTCGTAGAGCACCGCGCCGAGCGAGTAGACGTCCGAGGCGGGTGTCGCGTCCCGGCCGGCGAGCTGCTCGGGGGCGAGGTATGCGGCGGTTCCGAGCAGCGTGCCCGCCTGCGTATGCCGTGTGGACTCGGCGGCGCGTGCAATCCCGAAGTCCACGATCTTGAGCACGCCGTCGTCGCGCACGAGCAGGTTCGCCGGCTTCACGTCGCGGTGCACGAGGCCGGACTCGTGCGCATGCTGAAGCCCCGCGCACGCTTGCACGCCGAGCGCGACCACACGGTCGGCCTCGAGTCGCCCCGCCTCGGCGAGGGAGCTCCCCGGCACGTACTCCATGACGATGAACGGGCGGCCCTCCGCCTCGCCGGCGTCGTACACGCGCACGATGTTCGGATGCGACAGCCGCCCGGCGAGGCGCGCCTCACGGACGAAGCGCGCGCGGAACACGTCGTCCGCGGCGAGATGCGGCGGCAGCACCTTGACGGCAACCGACCGGCCGAGCTCCTCGTCATGCGCGAGATACACGCTCGCCATGCCGCCTCGGCCGAGCTCGCGCTCGACCCGGTAGCGCCCCGCCGCGAGCGTCTCGCTCAATCCCCTGTGTCGTCCCTGTGCTTGTGCGGGCCGCCATGCTTGTGCTGTCCCTTGTGCTTGCCGTGATCGTGCCGCGGCTCGACCTGCGGGGTCGGCTGCGGTGGCGCCGGCGGGGGGACGCACTGAACGCGCGCGACGAGAGCGTTGACGGCGCTCGAGAGCTGCTCCTGCAAGCCGGCCGCGACGCGCCCGTCGTTGATCGCCGCGATCGTCTGCTGTTGCAGC
This sequence comes from uncultured Actinomycetes bacterium, assembly GCA_963833655.1. Taxonomy (GTDB): domain Bacteria; phylum Actinomycetota; class Thermoleophilia; order Gaiellales; family Gaiellaceae; genus 3-1-20CM-4-69-9. Next base: position 593,109 of record CAWHYL010000004.1, read on the forward strand.
CGACGGGCGAGCGCGAGCGCACGGCACGAGTCGCCGGCGGCGAGAGCCGATGCGACGGCGTCGCTCCGCGCGGCGAGCGTCGACCCGAGCGAATGCGAAAGGGTCGGCGGCGGTGGCACGGGTTGCTTCGCGCCGCCGCACGCACTCAGGCAGAGCGCGGCCGCAAAGGCCGCGCCGAGCTCAAGACGTCTCGTTCGGGTCTTCCTCCGACGCAAGCTTCAACGACCCCTGGCGGACGGTCTCCAAGTGCCGCTGCTGGATCGGGATGCCCCACTCGACCAGGTCCTGCACGCCGCTGTTGCGCGCGCGCTCGTTCAGCGTGCGCAAGATCTCCCAGTGGCCGACCTCGCCGGCTTCGGCCATGGTGAGGAACTCGAAGCCGTCGAGCGCATCGGACGCCCGGTCGAGGTAGTCCTGCATCATCTCCGTCGCCTTCTGCTTGACCTCGCGCGCCTCGTCGAGGATCGCGGTCTTCTTCCCCTCGAAGCTCCCGGCGACCTCGGTGCCGCGCTTTTCCGCCTCCTTCGCCTCGGACTGCATGCGCTCCAGCTCACGCTCGAGCTCGTCGTCGATCTCCTCGAGCTTGGTCACCTTCTGCGTCGCGCCCTGCGCCGCCATCGCCAGGCCGATCACTTCGCCCAGCTTTGATTCGAGGTTCGTCAGCTCGGCCATCCCAACCCCCTTTCGTCTTTATTCGCCACGTTCGAGACGCGCGGCGAGCGCGCGCGGCAGGCCGCGTTCGCGCATCTCGTCCTGCGTCTTCTCGATCGGGTATGCAACGCGATGGAACGCCGCAAACCTCTGCTCGAGGTCGAGGAGCAGCCACGCGGCGCGAGGATCGCCGTCGCGCGGCTGGCCCACGGAGCCGGGGTTCAGCAGCCAGCGATCACTGAGCTCCAGCTCCGTGCCGGCCGGAGCGACACCGCCCGACACGGCACCGTTGTTGACCGAGAGCGCCAATGCAACGTGGCTGTGCCCGACGAGCACGACGGGTGCTCGCGTCAGCGCGAATGTCGCACGCGCCGCTTCCTCGCTCAGCACGTACTCCCACACCGGGTCACGCGCGCTCGCGTGGAAGAGCTCGACGCCGTCACGGGCAGCGAGCGGCTTGAGCCCCGCAAGGAACGTCTGCGCTTCGCCCGTCAGCACCTCGGCCGTCCAGATCGCGGCCGCCGCTGCCTCGTCGTTGAAGTCGCTGACGACGAGCTCGCCGAGGACGACGAGGTCGTGGTTGCCGACGAGGCACAGGTCTGCACGTGCCTCAACGGTTTCGCAGCATTCGTTCGGGCGCGGTCCGTAGCCGACGGTGTCGCCGAGACACCAGAGGGCGTCGACGCGGGTGGCGTCGATCTCCGCCAGCACCGCTCCGAGGGCGTGATAGTTAGCGTGGATGTCGGAGATGACGGCGACGCGCATCGTCAGACCCGCGACCATAGCCGCCGTCGCCGTCGCGGTCTGGGCGGTCGCCACCATCCTGCTGCTACATACGAAGGTGCCGGGCAACCTGAACCCGCCGCACCTCGACCCGCGGCGCGTCTTCGGAGCGGAGGCGACCCGGGCCGGCATCCGGTTCGACCGCTTCTTCGACTACGAATGGGTGCTCGCAACGCTGACGACCCTCGTCGTCCTCGGTTTGTACCTCCGTCGCGGCCCGCGCCTCGCGCGTTCGCTGCCGCTCGGGGCCGTCAACGCCGGGATCATCACGGCCGTCTTCATCAGCGTCGTCGTCTGGGCGGCGAGCCTGCCGTTCGCCTACGCCTCCTCCTGGTGGTCGCGGCGGCACGACATCTCGCAGCGCAGCTGGTCGTCGATCGTCTTCGCGCCGCTCGGCGGCCTCGTGCAGACGACGATCTCGACCACGATCGTCGTCGCCGTCGCGCTCCTGCTCGCGAAACGCCTGCCGCGCACGTGGTGGCTCGCCGCGGCGGGAGCCGTGCTCGTGCTGGCGGTCGGCTTGCAGTTCGTCCTGCCGTTCCTCCAGCGGGTCGGCACGCATCCGGTGCGCTCGCGGCCGCTCGCGGCCCAGATCCACACGCTGGAGAACCGCGAGCGCGTCGGCCGTCCCGTCGTCCGCGTGGAGAAGGTCTCGGGCAACACGACCGCCGCGAACGCCTTCTCGGTCGGGATCGGCCCGTCGCGGACGGTGATCATCTGGAACACGCTGCTCGACGGTCGCTTCAGCCCGCGCGAGGTGCGTTTCGTCGTCGCGCACGAGCTCGGCCATCTGGCGCGGCGTCACATCTGGAAGGGAATCGCGTGGGGCGTCCTCTTCGGGCTGCCGATCTTCGGGCTCGTCGCCTGGGTCACCGGCCGCCGCGGCGGCTTGCGACGGCCGGAGAACGTCCCGCTCGCGCTGTTCACGCTCGCGCTCGCAGGCCTGGCCGTCACGCCGCTCGCGAACGCGGTCTCGCGGCGCTACGAGGCGGAGGCCGACTGGCTGGCGGTGCAGGCGACGCGCGATCCCGGCGCCGGCCGGTCGCTGTTCCAGGAGTTCGTCCGCACGGACTTGCAGAACCCGGATCCGCCGGGTTGGGTCACATTCTTCCTCGAGGATCACCCGAGCGCGCTCGCGCGGGTCGAGCAGGTCGCCGCCTGGCGGCGGCTACACCGCTAGGCGTCGCCGCCGTTCGGGCGGGGCGGAGCCTCCGGGAGGTTCCGGATTCCCTCCTGCGTCGACCACTTCGAGTAGGAGTCCTGCATCGCCGCGAGCAGCTCCTGGAAGAACTGCTGGGACATGTTCACGCGTGACACGACGACGCCGGGGACGTCGCCCTCCTCGATCTCGTGGTCGATCCGCGCGAACGTGACCGTGAACTCGTAGGCGGAGAACGTGACGTTGGCGAAGTTCGCGTAGACGCCCGCCATTTGCTCCGGGTCGAGGTGGATGTTGAGCTGGCGCTCCTGGGGCTCGTCGTCCACCGTCCCACGATACTACGGGCGTGGAGGAGATCTTCTCGTTCCGCCGCGTCGCCTATGCAGGCGTCGCGTTGCTGCTCGTGCTCGTCGGCGGCGCGATCGGCTTTCACGCCGCGCTCGACGAGAGCTGGCTGCAGTCCGTCTACCGTGCCGTGGTCACCGTCTCGCTGACCGGGCTCGACAGCACGCCGCCGAACGACACGTCGAGGGTCCTCACGATCGTTCTCGTCCTCGCGGGGATCACTATCTTTGCCTACATCGGATCGCTCGTCGTCGAGGCGATCGCACGGGGCGTGCTCGGCGACGTGTGGACGGAGCGGAGGAGGCGGAGAGCGATCGCGGGGTTGCAGGATCACTACATCATCTGCGGCTTCGGCCGTGTCGGCCGGCGCGTCGCCGACGAGTTTCGGCACGAGGGCGCGCAGTTCGTCGTCGTCGACTTCAGTCCCGAGGCGAAGGAGGCGGCGGCCGAGGCCGGCGTGCTCTTCGTCGAGGGGAACGGCACCAACGACGACGACCTCCGTTCGGCGGGGCTGGAGCGGGCGCGCGGTTTGATCGCCGCCTCCGACGACGACGCCGACAACCTGTACATCGCGCTGTCGGCACGCGCACAGAACGCCAGTCTCTTCATCGTCGCGCGCGCCTCGACGGAGGACGCGGCGAAGAAGCTTCACCTCGCCGGCGCCGACCGCGTCGTCCAGCCGTATCAAGCGGCGGGCCGCGTCATGGCGAGCCTGCTCCTGCGCCCGCAGGTGACGGCGTTCGTCGACGTCGTCATGACCGCGTCTGGTGAAGACCTCCGCTTCGAGGAGATCGAGGTCACGACCGCGTCGGGCCAGGGCGGACGCTCTATTCGCGAGATCGACATCCGCCGGCAGACGGGCGCGCTGATCGTCGCGCTTCGCAAGCGCGACGGCAGCTTCGACACGACGCCGACGCCGGAGGCGGTGCTCGACGTGGGCGACGTCCTGATTGCGGCCGGGACCGAGGAGGAGCTGCGCGCGCTCGAGCGCATCTTCGCGTCCCGCGAGACGGTTGCCCGGTAGCACGGCCGTCGAGCGCCTTGCGGCGCGCTTGTCGGAGTTGGCCGGCGCGCCGGTCGAGCTCGAGCGGCCGCAGGATCCCGCGCACGGCGACTACGCGACGAACGTGGCGCTGCAGAGCGCGCCGAAACAGCGCCGCGCGCCGCGCGAGCTCGCCGGTGAGCTCGGGCAGCGAGTCGCCGAGTTGGCCGAGGTCGAGCGCGCAGAGGTGGCCGGCCCGGGCTTTCTCAATCTCTGGATGACAACGGGCTGGCTCGGCGATGCGCTGGCCGAGATCGACTCCGGCTACGGCTCCGGGGCCGCCGCGAGGCGGGAGCGCGTGCAGGTCGAGATGGTCTCGGCGAACCCGACGGGGCCGATCACCGTCGCGCACGGACGGAACGGCGCGTACGGCGACTCGGTTGCACGTCTGTTCGAGTACGCGGGCGACGACGTCCAGCGCGAGTACTACTACAACGATTCCGGGACGCAGATGCAGCGCTTCCGGGCATCGGTCGAGGCGGTGCGGCGCGGGGAGGACCCGCCCGAGGACGGCTACCGCGGGGAGTACCTCAACGACCTTGCTCCGCTGCACGGCGACCCGGTGCCCACGATGCTCGCCCAGATCGAGCGGACGCTCGAGCGCTTCCGCATCCACTTCGACAGCTGGGCGAAACAGAGCGAGCTCGAGCAGCGGCTCGGCGAGTACCTCCCGCGGCTCGACGCCTACGAGAAGGACGGCGCGACCTGGGCGCGCTCGTCCGCCTACGGCGACGACGACGACCGTGTGCTGATTCGTTCACCAGAGGTTGGCGGCGGCCCCACGTATCGCGCCGCCGACGTCGTCTATCTCGCCGACAAGCTCGACCGCGGCTTCGACCGCGCGATCTACGTGCTCGGCGCCGACCACCACGGCACGCGCAACTGGTACGCCGCGATCGCGCGCATGCTCGGCTACGACGAGCACCGCGTCGAGGTTCTGCTGTACCAGCTCGTGCACCTGACGAGGGGCGGCGAGCAGACGAAGATCTCGAAGCGGCGCGGCGACGTCGTCTTCCTGGACGATTTCATGGACGACGTCGGTGTCGACGCGGCCCGCTGGTTCCTGATCTCACGCGGCCACGACCAGCCGATCGAGATCGACGTCGACCTTGCCGCGGAGCGCACACAGAAGAACCCCGTGTACTACGTGCAGTACGCGCACGCGCGCATCGCCGGGATCCTCCGCAACGCCAAAGGCCACACGGTCGGCGCCGCCGCGCCTGCCGTGCTCGAGCGCGAGGAGCGCGACCTGATCAAGCGCTTGACGGACTTCCCGACGATCGTGTCCGAGGCGACCGAACGCCGCGCGCCGCACGCAGTCCCGATCTACGCCATCCGCGTCGCCGACGACTTCCACCGCTTCTACCACGAGCACCGGGTCGTCGATTCCGACACGGAGGCGTTTCGGCTCGGGCTCTGCCGCGCGACGCAGCAGGTGATCGCACGCTGCCTCGACCTGGTGGGCGTCGAGGCCCCCGAGCGGATGTAGGCTCCCGGCCGTGCACGGCATCACGCCCGACCGGAACCTCGCGCTCGAGTTGGTGCGCGTGACCGAGGCGGCGGCGATGGGCGCGGGCCGCTGGATCGGCCGCGGCGACAAGGAGGCCGCCGACCAGGCGGCCGTCGACGCGATGCGCACGATGCTCGACACGGTCTCGATGGAGGGCGTGGTCGTGATCGGCGAGGGGGAGAAGGACCGGGCGCCGATGCTCTTCAACGGCGAGTCCGTGGGGAGCGGCAACGGCCCTCGGGTCGACGTTGCGGTCGACCCGCTCGAGGGGACGCGCTTGACGGCGCTCGGGCAGCCGAATGCGCTCGCCGTCATCGCGCTGGCGGAGCGCGGCACCATGTTCTTCCCGGGCGCCGCGGTCTACATGGAGAAGATCGCGTGCGGCCCGGACGCGGTCGACGCGATCGACATCAATGCGTCACCTACGGAGAACGTCGAAGCCGTCGCCGACGCGAAGAGGTGCCGCCCGACGGACGTCACGGTCGTCGTGCTCGAACGCGAGCGCCATGTGGCGCTCATTCAGGAGCTGCGGGAGGCCGGGGCGAAGGTCAACCTGATCCGCGACGGCGACGTCGCACCCGCGATCGCCGCCGCCCGCGGCGGGACCGGGGTCGACCTGCTGATGGGGATCGGAGGCACGCCCGAGGGCGTCATCTCGGCGGCTGCGATCAAGTCCCTCGGCGGAGCGCTCCAGGGACGGTTGTGGCCCCGTGACGACGACGAGCGCCAGCAGCTCGTCGACGCCGGCTACGACGTCGACCGGGTGCTCACGACCGACGACCTCGTCGCCGGCGACGATGTGTTCGTCGCGGCCACGGGCGTGACGAGCGGCGCGTTGCTGCGCGGCGTGCAGTACGTCACCGACGGCGCGATCACGGACTCGATCGTGATGCGCTCGCGCAGCGGCACGGTGCGCCGCATCGAGGCGCGGCACGCGTTCGCCAAGCTCGAGAAGCTCGTCGGCTCGGCGCTCCGTTGAACGTGCTCCGCTAAGCGGGTACCGCTTCCTTCTCCATTTCCGGCGCGTACATCCCGGTCCGTGCGGCGCCGTTCATCTTGGCACGGTGGTAGTACGCGCGCTGCGCGGCCTCGACGTTCTCCGTCTTGCCGCCCCAGGCCTTCAGCGCGGGCGCCTGCAGCGCTCGGCCGTACGAGAACGACAGCTGCCACGGATGCGGGCCGATCGCGTTCATCGCGTTCAGGTTCGCCGTCGCGTCCTCGTCGGACTGGCCGCCCGAGAGAAAGACGATGCCCGGCACGGCAGCCGGCACGTGGCGCTTGAAGCAGCGGACCGTCTCGTGCGCAACCTGTTCGTGCGACGCGGCGTCGGAGCGGTCGTAGCCCGACAGCACCATGTTCGGCTTCAGCAGCATCCCTTCCGGATGGACGCGCTGGTCGCGCAGCTCGGTGAAGACCGCGTGCAGCGTTCGGGACGTGACCTCGAAGCTGCGCTCGATCGAGTGGTCGCCGTCCATCAGCACCTCGGGCTCGACGATCGGCACGAGGCCCGCCTCCTGCGAGAGCGCGGCGAAGCGCGCGAGCGCGTGCGCGTTCGTCCAGACGCAGTACTCGCTCGGAATCGTCTCTCCGATCGAGATGACGCCGCGCCACTTCGTGAAGCGCGCCCCGAGCTCCCGATACTCGTCGAGCCGTGCGCGGAGACCGTCGAGCCCTTCCGTGACGGTCTCGCCCTCGGCGAGCGCGAGCGGCTTGGCGCCCTTGTCGACCTTGATCCCCGGAATGACGCCTTTCGACTCGAGCAGCTTCGGGAACGGCGTCCCGTCGGTGGACGCCTGGCGGATCGTCTCGTCGAACAGGATCACGCCGCTGATGTAGTCCTCGACGCCTTCGGTCGTGAAGAGGAGGTCGCGGTATGCGCGCCGGTTCTCCTCGGTCGACTCGACCTCGATCGAGTCGAAGCGCTTCTTGATCGTGCCGTCGCTCTCGTCGGCGGCCAGGATCCCTTTGCCGTCGGCGACGATCGCTGCGGCGGTTTCCTCGAGCTTGTGCAAGTCCATTGACATCCTCCGTCGCTCTTTTCCTTGAGGCAATTATCTCTTAGGCTGTGGCGTAAGGCGGGGCGACGCTGCGGCGGTAGCCCCGCCGTTCGCCGTCGTGATGTTTCCGTGTTTCGAGCTGGAGGAACCTTGGTTCTCGCTCTGTACGCAAATACGATTCGGAACGCATGATCCGCCGCCTGGGGGTCGCAGTTCTCGTCATCGCCGTCCTCGCGCCGGTGCTGAGTGGCGATGCGGCAGCTCCCGCCCTCGTGCCGCCCGGCGTGACCGTCGCCGGCGTGCCCGTCGGCGGCATGTCGAACGAGCAGGCGCAGGCGGCGCTGAGGCCGGCCTTTGCGCGGCCGGTGCAGCTCGTTTTCACGGGCCGCACCTGGCGGCTCGTGCCGGGCCGCTTTGGCGCAAAGCTCGGTCTCGCCGACGGCGTCGCCGCGGCGATGAAGGCGCGGCCGGGCGCGGCCGTGCCGCTGGCGCCGACGATCGACAAGGCGGCCGTCCGGCGCTTCGTGCGCACGGTGGGCAAGCGCGTCTCGTACCCGCCGAAAGATGCCGAGCTGAAGGGCCTCGACGGGCTGACGCCGACGTTCGTCGGGGAGCAGACCGGGATTCAGGTGCTGCGGCAGCTGACCGTGCAGCGCATCGTCCGCGCCCTGCAATCGCCGCAGCTGCACCTCGTCCGGGTCGCGGCGAAGATCGTGGCGCCGACACGAACTGTTGCGGACTTCGGGCCGGTCATCGTGATCCGCCGCAGCTCGAACGAGCTCCGCTACTACGTCGGCCCGCGGCTCGTGCGCACGTTCGGCGTCGCGACCGGGCAGTCGATCTTCCCGACTCCGATCGGGACGTACAGCATCGTCGACATGCAGCGCGACCCGTGGTGGCGCCCGCCGGACTCGCCGTGGGCCCAGGGGCTGAAGCCGATCCCACCGGGGCCGGGCAACCCGCTCGGCACGCGTTGGATGGGGCTGACGGCGCCCGGCGTCGGCATCCACGGGACGCCGGACGACGCGTCGATCGGCTATTCGGCGTCGCACGGCTGCATCCGCATGCACATACCCGACGCCGAGTGGCTGTTCGATCACGTCGACGTCGGCACGCCCGTCGTCATCACCGACGCATAGGTCGCTGCTCGTGACATCCGTTGCGTTCCCGCGGCGCCGGTGGGAAGATGAGCCGCGGCCGGCACGTCTTGTGAAGGTTGGACGGGGCCTCTACGAACGGAGGCAATATGGGTGGAACACCCAGCAGGGCGGAGGTGATCAGTGCGTCGTCGTTCGGCGCGCGATCGCCGATCGCGGCGACTCTTCCTCGGGCTGAGCTCGAGGAGGCGCTGCGGTTGGAGGAGGTGCCGGAGCTCGTGCTCGGCGTCGACAGCCGGAGCAACGGCGATGTCGAAGCCCACACGCTCCGGGTCGCCTGGACCGAGGATCAGCTCAGGGAGCTGCTTCGGGGCTCGAGTGGCGACAACATCACGCTGTACTTCGATGCAGAGGAGCTCCAGCGGGCGCTCTCCGGCGAGGACATCGAGGCACACGGGATGCGGGAGAAGACGGCTGCGGCCATCACGGTTGCCGCGATGGCGGCGGGCATCGGAGCAAGCGCTCACGCCGCCAGTGCACAGACGCAGTACGGCGGCACCGTCGGCGGCGGCAGCACGATCGAGATGGTCAGCGACGCCGGCAGCAGCGGCGGCGCAGGGGTGGAGGCCGTCCAGGCTTCCGGCCCGCAGCTGGTCAGTGACGCGGCGAGCGGCCCGGGAGTCGATGTCGTGCGTGCGTCGGGGCCCGAGCTGATCAGCGATGCCGGCAGCAGCGGCGGCGCAGGGGTGGAGGCCGCGCAGGCTTCCGGCCCGCAGCTGATCAGTGACGCGGCGAGCGGCCCGGGAGTGGACGTCGTGCGTGCGTCCGGCCCGGAGCTGGTCAGTGACGCGGCGAGCGGCCCGGGAGTGGACGTCGTGCGTGCGTCCGGCCCGGAGCTGGTCAGCGACGCGGCGAGCGGCCCGGGCGTCTACGTCCCGGCGTCGGCGGGCCCTGAGGTGATCAGTGACGCGGCCTCGACGGGCATGGTGTCCGCGGCACAGTCGTCGCAGGTCGCGGCAACGTCCGTCGGAGGCGGCGACTCGTCGCTGTCCGCTTCGGAGATCGCCGGGACGGCTGCGATCGGCGGAGTCGTCTTGCTGATCACCGCCGCCGGCTTCGTCGTGCGCAGCAAGCATCGAGGCGCGCAGCCCGCCTGAGGCTGCAACTCATCGGACGAGCGGGAGGCGCTGAAGCGCGCCTCCCGCGCGGTTTGCACCGGCTAACCTAGGAGCTGCGCGGACGTAGCTCAGTTGGTAGAGCATCAGCTTCCCAAGCTGAGGGTCGCGGGTTCGAACCCCGTCGTCCGCTTCCTCGCAGAAGGTTCTGGCAACAGGGCGTTTTTTGCTCGCGCGGCTCCGAGCGGAAGAAGCCGGCAAGCCCGAGCACCGTCGGAGATCATGGCGCTCTATGCCTCCGAGGACGCCGCCCGCGGGCGCAACGAGCCGTGCACATGCGCCTCAGGACGGAAGTGGAAGCACTGCCACGGAACGTAGGCATCGCTTCCTGACTTCGCGCGGCTGGATGGCCCTGTGCTTCGCGCTCGGGTCGACGTGCTTCCTGATCGGCCCGTTCCCCGGGTATGTACAGCTCGTCGGCGCGTCGGCCGACGCCGTCACGTTCTTCGTCGGCTCGATCCTGTTCACGAGCGGTGGCGCACTTCAGAGTTGGCTCGCCTGGCCCGAACGGCGTTCGCCCGGCGGCGGGCGCGCGGCGTGGTGGTCTGCGATCGTTCAGTCGGCCGGCACGTTGTTCTTCAACGTCACGACCTACCACGCGATGCACACGGCGCTGACGAACCCGGAGTACAACAGGCTCGTCTGGCGACCCGATTGGCGCGGGTCGATCTGCTTCCTCGTGTCCGGCACGATCGCGTATCTCGCCTCGCCGCGCGGCCGTTGGCGTGGAGCGTTGCCGGTCCGCGGCGCTGCCGGCTGGTGGCAGCCGTCGGTGAACTTGCTGGGCTGCATCTTCTTCGGAATCTCAGCGGTCGCCGGCTACGTCGTTCCTTCCACCGGCACCATGCTCGACCAGGCGGCGGCCAACTGGAACACCTCCCTCGGGGCGGCCTGCTTCCTGGCCTGCGCCGTCGACACGCTTGCGCTCGAGCGACGCACGCCTCCTCGGCACGCAGCCGCTCCGTCGCTCGACGTCGGCTAGCGAGCCCGCTGTTCGAGGTCGTCCGACGGCCCGCCTACACTCGTCGGCGATGCGTCCGCCGTCGCCGGCACTCGTCGTTGCCTGTCTCGCGCTCGCGATCTCGTTGAGCGGAACCGCCTTCGCCGTCTCCTCGGCGCTGCCCCGGAACAGCGTCGGAACCGCGCAGCTGAAGACCGGTGCCGTGAACTCGGCGAAGGTGAAGAACGCGTCGCTGCGGACTGCCGACTTCGCGCCGGGCCAGATCCCTCGCGGGCCGCAGGGGCCGGCGGGCCCGGCCGGCCCGCCGGGGGCGAGCGGAATCCAGTTGCTCTCCGGCAGCGGCGCCTCCAACAGCGCGAGCCCCAAGACCCAGCAGCAGGACTGCCCGTCGGGTAAGCGCGCCGTCGGCGGCGGTGCCGTGCTGACGGGCACGGTGACGAACACGTTCCTCTGGACGAGCCGGCCGACCGATGCCGGCACAGGCTGGATTGCCTCCGGGCGCGAGTCGACCGGCGGGAACGCCGGCAACTGGGCCGTTCAGACCTGGGTGATCTGCGCCGCGGTTACGCCCTAGTCGTCACGCCGGGCGCGCTGCCACCTTCGGCGGAATCACCGCCCCGATGATCCAGAGCAGCGGGAAGATGATCCCGATGATGAACATGACCCAGTGGCCCTTGCGCAATGTCACGACGCCGCAGGTGATCATCAGGACGATCCAGATGATCGCCAAGCCGCCTCCGATTCCCCACCACATATGCCCTCCTCGTGCCGCCGGTTGTGGTCAGAGCGTGTACCGGCACGGCACGGTTCGTCGTCATCCGATCCGGATGACATTGCGCAAGCGCGTTCCCGTGCCCTATTTCCGGCACTAGCCTGCCGACATGCCGGTCAGCGTCGAAGAGGTCTGCGATCTCGCCCGCACGCTGCCTCGGGCGAGCGAGGCCTGGGTGCGCGGGCGGCGGAAGTTCCGCGTCGGCAGCATCGTCTTCCTCTCGTTCTCGAAGGACGGCGAGACGATGGGTTTCGGCTTCCCCAAGGACTGGCGCGCTGCCCTCGTCGAGAACGAGCCGGAGAAGTTCTCGCTCCCGAGCGAGTCGGACATGCGCTTCCACTGGGTGCATGCCCGCCTCTCACAGCTCGATGCCGAGGAGATGCGCGACCTCGTCGAGAACGCGTGGGCGCTATGCGCGCCGAAGTTCCTAGTCGACGAGTACGCAACCGCCCAGGGCTACCGCAGGTAGACGGGCCGCATGCCTGCGCTCGACCAGTGACTAGGCTTCCGGCGCGTGGACGTCGACGCCGTCGAGATCCGCGTTCTCGGCTGCTTGATCGAAAAGCAGCGGACGACGCCGGACCAGTATCCGCTGTCGCTGAACGCGCTGCGGCTCGCGTGTAACCAGACGACGAACCGTGAGCCCGTCGTCGACTACGACGAGCGGACGATCAAGGCGGCGCTCGATCGGATGGCACATCGCGGCTGGACGAGGTTCGCGAGCGGGGCCGGCAGCCGTGCGCTCAAGTACCGGCATCTGCTCCCGGAGAAGCTCGGCGTCACCGATCCCGAGCTCGCGGTGCTCGCGGTGCTGATGCTGCGCGGGCCCCAGACGCCGGGCGAGCTGAAGCAGCGCACCGAGCGGCTGCACCGGTTCGCGTCCACCGCCGAGGTGGTCGAGACCCTCGACGCGCTCGCGAAGCGTGAGCTCGTCCGGCGGCTCGAGCGCCGACCGGGGCAGAAGGAGGAGCGGTACACCCAGTTGCTCGGGGGTGAGACCGAACAGCTGCCGTCAGATCCCGTTCGGGGTCAGACCCCTGCGGAATCGCACTTCGAAATCGAAGAGCTGGGGTCAGACCCCGTTCGGGATCAGACCCCGCCCGGTCGGGGTCAGACCCCTCCGGATTCCGACTTCGAGGAGCGGCTGTCACGCCTCGAAGCCGCCGTCGAGGACCTGCGCGCCCGGCTCGAGGCGTAGCTAATCTCCGGCCGGTGGCCGACGCGCTGACGCAGCTGAAGGAGCGGTTCGCGCGCATCACCGACCTCGAGCGGATGTCGCGCGTCCTCACCTGGGATCAGCAGACGATGATGCCGCCGGCCGGCTGGCGGCACCGCGGCGAGCACCTCGCCACGCTGCGGCGCATCCACCACGAGACGCTGACGGCGCCCGAGATCGGTCGCCTGCTGGACGAGGCTCCCGCTCTCGATCCGGAGACGGACGACGGCGCGTTCATCCGCCTCGCGCGCCGCGATTACGAGAAGGCGTCGAAGGTGCCGACCGAGCTGCGCGCGGAGATGACACGCACCGCGACCGAGGCGCGGACCATCTGGGTGCAGGCGCGCGCCGAGTCGAACTTCGAGCTCTTCCGGCCGGCGCTCGAGGAGACGTACGACCTCCGCCGCCGCTATGTCGACTGCTTCGACGGGATCGAGCCGTACGACGTCCTGCTCGACGACTTCGAGCCCGAGACGACGACGGCCGAGGTGACCGAGGTCTTCGCCGAGCTCAAGGCGGAGCTGCTCCCGCTGATCGCCGCGCTGCGCGAGCAGCAGGTCGACGATTCGTTCCTCACCGGCAACTTCTCGATCGACGCACAGGACCGGCTCGCGAAGGAGGTCGTGACGCTGTTCGGCTTCCGTAACGACACGTGGCGGCTCGACCCGACGGAGCATCCGTTCGCGTCCGGCGCGGGCGTCGACGACATCCGCATCACGACGCATTACGACCCGGAGACGATGAAGTCGTTCTTCTCGACGATGCACGAGTACGGCCACGGCCTCTACTCGCATCAGCTGCCGCGGCACCTCGAGCGGCTCCCGACCGGCGGCCCCTGCTCGCTCGGGATCCACGAGTCGCAGAGCCGGATGTGGGAGAACCTCGTCGGCCGGAGCCGGCCCTTCTGGCAGTTCTTCTACCCGCGCGCGCAGGCGGCGTTCCCCGAACAGCTCGCCGCCGTCGAGTTCGACCGGTTCCTCGCCGGGATCAACCGCGTCAAGCCGTCGCTGATCCGCATCAAGGCGGACGAGGTGACGTACGGGATGCACGTCATCCTCCGCTTCGAGCTCGAGCAGGACATCATCGGCGGCCGTGTCGCGATCGCCGACCTCCCCGACGTCTGGAACGAGCGGATGAACGACTACCTCGGTGTCGAGGTGCCGAACGACGCGCAGGGCGTGTTGCAGGACACGCACTGGGCGTCCGGCAGCATCGGCTACTTCTCCACGTACCTCCTCGGCACGGTCATGTCGGTGCAGCTCTGGGAGAAGATGCTCGAGGACGTGCCCGACCTCGAGGATCAGATCGCCCAGGGCGAGTTCGGCGCGCTGCGGGACTGGCTCGGCGAGCACGTGCACAGCCTCGGGCGCAAGTTCTCGCCGCAGGAGACGCTCCGGCGCGCGACCGGGTCGACGATCGACCCGAAGCCCTACCTGAATTACCTGCGCACGAAGTACGGCGCCGGCGTCGCGGCCTAGTCACACCGGCCAGGCGTCGACGAGCCTCCGGCGCGTCTCGTGAAGGTGCTCCGGGAGGACCTTCACGTCCGCGAGCACCGGCATGAAGTTCGTGTCGCCCGCCCAGCGCGGGACGACGTGCAGATGTACGTGGTCGACGACGCCGGCACCGGCGATGCGCCCGAGGTTCCAGCCGAGGTTGTAGCCCTGCGGCGCGTAGACCGCGGCCAGCGCGCCGATCCCCGCGGACGCCAGGCGGTGGAGCTCGAGCACCTCCTCGCCGCTCAGCTCGCCGTAGTCACCGACATGGCGAACGGGCGCCACCATCAAGTGGCCCGACGCGTACGGGAACTTGTTCAGCAGGACGAACGTGTGCGCACCGCGACGCACGACCAGCCGCTCGGCGTCGTCGCCGGCCGCGGCCAGGCAGAAGACGCAGCCGTCCTCGTCGTCCGCCGACTTGATGTACTCCATCCGCCACGGCGCCCAGAGGCGTTCCATGGACGGAGCCTAGTGGCGCTACGCCTCCGGTTCGGATACCTCGGGCGCGGTCTCCGTGACGCGGTTTGCCGCGAGCCACATCAGAGAAGCGCACATGCCGAGGACGAGCACGAGGGAGGACGTAAGGAGGATCGCCTGAAGCACCGCCGACCCTTTCTGTCGGGGAGGTCCGACTCCTCTATAGCCGGTGCTTCGGATCGAAAAACGTCACCGGGGGCGCGGTGCCGGGCCAACGCGGCCGAGGGCTAGTGTGACGGGGCGTTCCGCGGGTCGTCGGCGACGTACGGCTCGGCGGCCGCGATCTTGTCGACGACGACGTAGTCGTCCGTCCACTCGACTGCGCGTTCGAGCTCCGGCGTTTCGTGGCCCGGGCGTACGACGAAACGGTCGTCCTGCGAGCGCGCGCGCTCGTATGCGTCGAGCGGGACGCGGACGCGCTGTCCGCACCCGCCTTCGGCGCCGCACTCACAGAGGAACTCGACGTTTCCGTCGGGTAGCGACGCCTCCGCCTTCTCGCCGAGCTCCGCGATGCGCTCGTTCACCTCGCGGAACAGCGCCTCATTCTGAGCCTGACGCACGAAACGGGGCTCCAGGGGCATCGGCCCGCGCTCAGCCGCCCGGGCGCCGGCGGTTTCCGCGACGGTCGGCGCGGCCGAAGAGCAACGCGACGACGACCGATGCTCCGAGTCCTGCGTAAAGACCCAACACATTCTCCCCTTTGCCGGTTCCGAGGCGGGCGGCTCGTCGAGTCAGGTCCCCCGGCCGACGGACGAGCCGACCCCGGTCCTCGTGGCCGGCTGATGCCCGGCGCGCACCAGCTCGAAACGCAGGCTTGAGCCAGCGCTTCTGAGCGGCCGGGTCTACCCGGCCACCGGCCGCTTGTTCCCTCGCCTCGGCTTCGCTGAGGTCGGCTGAGGTCGGCTCAGATGGGTAGAAGGTTCTACCTACGCAGTTAAGCTTTGTCCGTGAGGACGATATGGACGGCCCGCGTGGCTCAGGCGACGACGAAGTACGGCGAAAATGCGCCGATGGCGGCGGTCTGTTGCAACGCTTGCCGCACCTGCGTCACCGCGAACATCCTTGGCATCCTCACCGGCGCCCTTTCGGGCGTCAGCTACGCGGTCGCCAACGTCGTGCTGCGACGTTCCTCGGCCTCGCGCGTCTGAGTTAACGGCAGGGAGGCGCAAGCGCCTGAAACTACGTGTTCCGAATCGTCCGTAGAAGGTCGCGCTAGAAAGAACCGCCCAGCCGCTTGGCTAGGCGGTTCCGTTCAGAGCCAGCGCTTGTACTTGAAGAACGCCACCATCGAGGCGATGGTGCCGACCATCAGCCCGACGATCACCCAGAACGCCGTGTGGGTGTGCTCGCCGGGAAAGAGGACGTTCATCCCGAAGATGCCCGAGATCAGCGTCAGCGGCAGCAGGACGACGCTGAAGATCGTCAGCACGCGGAGGATGTCGTTCTGGCGGTGCGAGATGACGGACTCGTTCGTGCTCTCGAGAGCCTCGACGACCTCCTTGTAGTTGTCGAGCAGGTCCCAGATGCGCTCGGATGCGTCTACGAGGTCGTCGAAGTACAGCTCGAGGTCCTCCGGCAGGAAGCGCTCGATGTGTCGCTCGAGCAGGCGGAGCGCCGGGCGCTGCGGCTTGACGATCTTCCGGAACGAGATGATCTCCTGCTTCACCTTGGAGATGTCGCTGACGATCTCCTCGGACCGGCGGTCGTCGATGTCGTCCTCGATCGAGTCGAGCTTGTACGCGATCTTGTCGAGGATCGGGAAGCAGTAGTCGAAGAGGTCGTCGAGGATCTCGTACAGCAACCGTCCGGAGCCGCGCGAGAAGAGGTTGTCCCGCATCCGCTCGTCCTCCTGCAGCCGCGTGAACAGCCGCGTGACCGGGTTCAGCTGGACGTTCGAGATCGTGACGAGGTAGTCGGGCCCGATGAAGAAGTCGAGCTCGCCGGCGTTCAGCCGCTGGATGTTCTTGTCGTAGGCCGGGAAGTGGAGGACGCCGAACAGGTAGCCGTCGTCGACGTAGTCGTCGACCTTCGGCCGCTGCCGCTTCGAGAGCACGTCCTCGACGTCGAGCGGGTGCCAGCCGAAGCGCGCGCGGAGGCCGTTGACCGTCTCGGGGTCGATCGGCGGGTCGAGGTGGATCCAGGTGAGGCCGTCGGTGCTGAGCTCAGCGACGCGTGGTTCTGGGCGCGGGGCGACCGCCTCCGCGAAGCCGCGGGGCCGTGTCCGCCGGATGCGGGGCAGGCTGGGCATCGGTACTGAGGGGGTCGTCGGTCGTCAGCGCCATGTTCGGCATCGTACCCGGGACGCCTGCGACCGAACCGACGTGCGGCGTGCGTCGCAGGCGCTTCGGGATGCGGGCTTCGAGCGCCAGCGCGTAACCGGACGCGAGCAGGCAGATGCCGGCGACGGCGGGCCAGAGCGCCAGCGGGTCGTGCTGCAGGACGAAACCGCCGGCAGCCGGCCCGATCAGCCAGCCGATCTGCCACGAGGAGCTCGAGAAGGCCATGTACCGGCCGAGCAGGCGCGGCTGGGCGAGGTCGACGACGAGCGGTGCGTAGATCGCCCCGTGCAGGCACTGCCCGAGGGCGAACACCGCGACGCAGGCGCCGAAGACGATCGCCGCCTGCGTGCCGGTGAGCCACTTCCCCGCCGCGCCGACGGCGACGAACGTCCCGGCCCACATGACGCCCATGAGCGCAAGCCCGCGCATGCGGCGGTGACCTTCGACGAGCTTCACAACGGGGAGCTGTGCCAGCGCGACAACGGCCGCCGACACGAACCAGAGCACGCCGATCGCCGGGTCGCTGACGTGTGCCGTGTTCTTCGCGAACGGCGGCAGCAGCTCGGACATGACGGCGATGCCGGCGCCGATGAAGACGACGTTGAGGATCACGTACGCGACGAAGATCCGATTGGCGAAAACGTCCGCGTAGCGGCCTTGCTCGTGATGGCCGTCGCCGGTTCGCACGTCCGGTAGCAGTCGCAGCACGAAAACGAAGACGACGAAGGTGGCGGCGTTGAGCAGGAAGAGGAACGTGAACGTCGCCGGCCGGTCGGTGCGCGCGATCGCGCCGGCGACGAGGCCGCCGAGGGCGATGCCGAGGTTCATCGTCATGCGCTGCTGCGCAAAGGCCGTGTGGCGGCGGTCGGGCGGTGACAGCGAGCTGAGCAGCGTCGACTGGCTCGGCCAGAAGGAACCGCTGCCGGCGCCGACGAGCATGTTGAGGAGGAACGCCTCCCACGGGGAGCGGATGAGCGGGAAGAGCGCGAACCCGGCCGCCATCACGAGCAACGCGCCGCTCAGGACCGCGCGCGGGCCGATGCGGTCGGAGAGCGCACCGCCGACGAACCCCGAGCACAGCGCGGCGGCTGAGCTCGAGGCGACGATCAGGCCGGCGATCCCGAGCGAGATCCCGCGCACGTTGTGCAGGTAGATGATCAGGAACGGCCCGATCACGCCGTTCCCGAACATGTTCGCGAGGCCGCCCGCCTGGAGGATCCAGACGTCGCGCGGCAGGTCTGGGTTCAGGCTCCTGAGATAGGCCCGCACGCCGCGAGCCTAACGACGGCCTACGCGGCGGCGGTGTCGGGCCGGAGGATCACGGTTTCACCGGGTGCGTGCGCCAGGATCCACATCAGATCCTTGGGCGTGAAGCCGATCCGCCCGTTCGTCGGCGCCGGCGCGAGGACGCGGTCGAACGACTCGACCTCCCACAGACGCTGCAGCGCATGCGTCAGGCTGCGGCCTTTCTCGATCCGCGCGTCAACGGGAACTCCCTCGCGCAGCGCCGCGTGCTCGACGGCCTCGAGAAGGGGCATCGCGAGCGCCACCTCGCGCTTGAGCGCCGAGTCCTCCGGCAAGTTGAGCGGGACGATCAACAGGTACGCCGGCACGAGGACGGCGTCCTCTGCTTTCGCGATCCGGATCGCCGCCTGCAGGACCGTCGGATCGAGCTCGCCGACGAACGGCACAAGGACCCTTCGCGCACCGGGCTTCGCGGCGACGGCGTGGCGCCGGCCGAGTCTCACGACGTCAGCTCCCTGCGTTCTGCTCGGTTGGCGACCACGCGGATGTCGACGCCCGGAAGCTCGCGGACGAGTGCCGACACGAGCGACCCGTGGAGGATCTCGCGCCGTCGGCTTTCGTCGGGCGTGCCGACGAAGACGTACGTCGAGCCGCGATCGACGACGGTGCGCCGTACCGCCTGAACGAGGTCGTCGGCCTCCTCCTCGAGGAACTCGGCGCCGAGGATGATGGCGAGCCGGCGCAGGGCGGCGAGGGACGTCGTCATGCCGTCGTCCAGCCGTTCGCCCGGCCTGCGGATCCACAACGCGTCGAGGTCGGTCCCGAGTCGCTGAGCCGAGCGCCACGCCCGGCGGAGCACACGCTGCGACTCCGGCTCCGGCTTCACGAGCACGAGCACCCGTTCGTTGACCGCCTGCTTGCTGAGGGCGTCCAGCACCATCGCTCCCCGTCGCTCCTCGACGTCCTCGGCGACTTCGCGCAGCGCCAGCTCGCGTAAGCCGCTGAGGTTGTCGCCGCGGAAGAAGTTGCTCAACGCGGCGTCGAGCCGCTCCGGCGGGTAGACCTTGCCGGCGCGGAGCCGCTCCTGCAGCGCCTGCGGCGCGAGGTCGACGAGGACGACCTCGTCCGCTTCGTCGAGAATCCGATCCGGGAACGTCTCGCGAACCCGCACGTCTGTCATCTCGAAGATGGAATCGTTGAGGCTCTCGACGTGTTGCACGTTGACCGTCGAGATCACGTCGATGCCGGCGTCGAGGATCTCGTCGATGTCCTCGTAGCGCTTTTCGTGCCGCGACCCCGGCGCGTTCGTGTGCGCGAGCTCGTCGACGAGCGCGAGCTCGGGCGTGCGGCGAAGCACGGCGTCGACGTCCAGCTCGTCGAGCTCCAGAGCGCCGTGGCGTGTTCGCAGCTTCGGGACGACCTCGAGCCCCTCGGCCAAGGCAGCCGTCTCGCGACGGTCGTGCGGCTCGAGGTAGCCGATCACGACGTCGCGGCCCTCAGCCTGTGCCTGACGTCCCTCCTGCAGCATTCGATACGTCTTGCCCACGCCGGCGGCCGCGCCGAGGAGGATGCGGTAGTGGCCGCGTGCCACCGGTCACGCGCCGAAGACGTTGTGCAGGAGCAAGTCGATCAGCTTGATCCCGATGAACGGGAGGATCATGCCGCCGAGGCCGTAGATGAGCAGGTTCCGCCGAAGCAGCGCCGTCGCACCGATCGCGCGGTACTTCACACCGCGCAGCGCCAGCGGCACGAGCAGGGGGATGACCAACGCGTTGAAGATGATCGCCGAGAGGATCGCACTGTACGGCGTGCCCAACCCCATGACGTTCAGCGCGTCCAGTGGGCCCTTGTGGCCGTGCGTCGCATAGGTCGTCGCGAAGATCGCGGGGATGATCGCGAAGTACTTCGCGACGTCGTTCGCGATCGAGAACGTGGTCAGGGCGCCCCGCGTGATCAGTAGCTGCTTGCCGACCTCGACGATCTCGATCAGCTTCGTCGGGTTCGAGTCGAGGTCGACCATGTTGCCGGCCTCCTTCGCCGCGGACGTCCCGGTGTTCATCGCCACGCCGACGTCTGCCTGCGCCAGCGCGGGCGCGTCGTTGGTGCCGTCGCCGGTCATCGCGACGAGCCGGCCGCCGGCCTGCTCGTCCTTGATCAGCTTCATCTTCGTCTCGGGCGTCGCCTCTGCCAGGAAGTCGTCGACGCCGGCCTCCTTCGCGATGACTTCGGCCGTGATCGGGTTGTCGCCGGTGATCATGACCGTCCGAATGCCCATGCGCCGGAGCTCGTCGAAGCGCTCGTTCATCCCGCCCTTCACGATGTCCTTGAGGTAGACGACTCCGAGGACGAAATTGTCCTGCGCGACGACGAGGGGAGTTCCGCCCTCGCGCGCGATGTGCGCGACGGCGTCGTCGAGGGCGGCGGGGACTCGGCCGCCCTGCTCCTTGACCCAGCGCTCGACCGCATCGGCCGCGCCCTTGCGCAGGCTGTGCCCGTCGAGGTCGACGCCGCTCATGCGCGTCGTCGCGCTGAAGGGGATGAATGTCGCCTCGTGCTCGGACAGCTCGCGCCCGCGCAGCCCGTACCGCTCCTTCGCGAGCACGACGATCGAGCGGCCTTCCGGTGTCTCGTCGGCGAGCGACGAGAGCTGCGCAGCCTCGGCCAGCTCCGGCGGCTTGACGCCGTCGACGGTGATGAACTCGGCCGCCTGCCGGTTGCCGAGGGTGATCGTTCCGGTCTTGTCGAGCAGCAGCACGTCGACATCGCCGGATGCCTCGACGGCACGCCCCGACATCGCGAGGACGTTCCGCTGGACGAGGCGGTCCATGCCGGCGATCCCGATCGCCGAGAGAAGCGCGCCGATCGTCGTCGGAATCAGCGCAACGAGCAGTGCGATCAGCACGGTCTGCGACAGCGCCGTGCCGGCATACAACGCGAACGGGCGGAGAGTGACGACGGCAGCGAGGAAGGTGATCGTCAGCGCCGCGATGAGGATGTTCAGCGCGATCTCGTTCGGCGTCTTTCGCCGCTCGGCGCCCTCGACGAGGGCGATCATGCGGTCGAGGAACGACTTACCCGGCTCCTGCGTCACCTCGATCACGAGCTCGTCGGAGAGGAGCCGCGTCCCGCCCGTGACGGCCGACCGGTCGCCGCCGGCCTCACGGATCACGGGGGCGGACTCGCCGGTGATCGCAGACTCGTCGACCGAGCCCACACCTTCGATCACCTCGCCGTCGGCGGGAATCACCTCGCCGGCGCGCACGATGACGACGTCGCCGCGCTGAAGGTCGTGCGCCGGCACCTCGCGGCCGTCCCGCAACTGCGCGCTCGTCGTCGTGCGCGTCGCGCGTAGCGCGTTCGCCTGCGCCTTTCCGCGTCCTTCGGCGATTGCCTCGGCAAAGTTCGCGAAGAGCACGGTCAGCCAGAGCCAGATGCCGACGCTGCCGGTGAACCAGAGCGGCTCGTGCCGCCCGCTGCCGAAGAGGTTGAGGAAGAAGATCAGCGTCACGATGACCGAGCCGAGCTCGACGATGAAGATGACGGGGTTGCGCACGAGCGTGCGCGGGTCGAGCTTCACGAACGAGTCCCGGATCGCCGTCAGCACGATCGCGCGGCTGAACAGGCTCTGCCGGCGGTCTTTCACGACGGCGCCTCACGGTCGAGCGCGAGGTTGAGCTCGAGCACGTTGACGCCCGGCTCGCCGAGGAACCCGAGGGAGCGCCCGTGGGTGTACCTGTCGACAAGCTGGAGCACATGCTGTTTCGAGAGCCCGCGCACCGACGCGACGCGCACCGCCTGGAGCTGCGCGTTCGCCGGCGAGATGTCCGGGTCGATCCCCGAGCCGGACGTCGTCACGGCGTCGACGGGGATGTCGCCGATCGTCAGACCGGGGTTGTACGGGCGCTCGAGCTTCAGGATGCCCGCTACGCGCCGGCGTACCGCCTCGGCGAGATCGGGATTCGTCGGGCCGAGATTCGCGAAGGTCGTGGCGCCGGCGTTGTAGGCAGGCGAGGTCGCGGAGGGCCGAGGGTGGAAGTACTTCGCGCTCGTGAAGCCCTGGGCGACGAGCTTCGACCCGACGACTCGGCCGTCGACCTTGACGAGGTTGCCGTCGGCCTTGCCGGAGAAGAACGCGTGCGCAAATCCGGTCAGCAGCAGCGGATACGCGAGCCCGAAGACGATCGTGCACAGAACGACCGCGACGGCGGACCTTCCGAGCACGCGCGTCACGAGAGTGCTTCCACGACCGGCCCGAGCGAGAGCGCCGGGAAGATCATCAGGCCGGCGGTCAGAACGATCACGCCGACGATCAGCACCGCGAACGTGAGCCCGTCCGTGCGGAACGTGCCCGCCGACGGAGGCGACACGCGCTTCTGTGCGAGCGATCCGCCGATCGCGAGCGCCGCGATCATCGGCACGAAGCGCCCGAGCCAGAGGGCAATCGTTCCCGCGAGCGCCGAGAAGCTGGTGGCGCCGTAGCCTGCGAAGGCGCTGCCGTTGTTGTTCGACTGCGAGTCGTACGCGTAGAGCGCCTCGGAGAACCCGTGCGCCCCCGGGTTGAAGATCGACTGGAGGCCGTGCCCCGTCACGACGGAGACGGCGGTCAGGACCAGGACCATCGTCGGCACGAACAGCGCGCCGACGGCGGCGAGCTTGATCTCGCGCGCTTCGATCTTCTTCCCGAGGTACTCGGGTGTGCGTCCGACCATCAGCCCGGCCACGAAGACTGCGATCAGGACGTAGAAGAACATCCCGTAGAGACCCGAGCCGACGCCGCCGAAGATGACCTCGCCCGTGAAGATGTTCACGATCGGGACGGCGCCGCCGGTCGCCGTCAGCGCGTCGTGACCGCCGTTCACCGAGCCGTTCGAGGCGTTCGTGGTAGCGGTCGCCCAGAGCGCCGTGTTGGCGATCCCGAACCGGACCTCCTTGTCCGACATGTTGCCGCCGCTCTGGCCGTGGCCTTGCGTGATGTCGACGCCTGAGCTGCGCAGCACCTGTGACCCGTGCTGCTCGGCGGGAAAGAGCAGCGCGACGCCGATCAGGAACATCGCGAGCATCGCGCCGAGCAGCGGCCACGCCTGCCGGCGCAACCCGATCATCCGTCCGAACATGAACACCTGCGCTGCCGGGATCAGCAGGATGCAGATCGCCTCGAGGAAGTTCGTGAGGCCGTTCGGGTTCTCGAACGGGACCGCCGAGTTCGAGTTGAAGAAGCCGCCGCCGTTCGTCCCGAGCTGCTTGATCGCGATCTGCGAGGCGGCCGGGCCGCGGGCGATCGTCTGCGTTGTGCCCTCGAGCGTGTGCGCGGTCGCGTGGCCGCTGAACGTCTGCACGACGCCCTGCGAGATGAGGATCGCGCCGACGAGGAGCGAGAGCGGCAGCAGGATGTAGACGAGCGAGCGGTAGAGGTCGACCCAGAAGTTGCCGAGCTCGCGGCGCGACCGCCGGGCAAAGCCGCGAATGACGGCCGCGAGCACCGCCATGCCGAGCGCCGCGGAGGCGAAGTTCTGCACGGCGAGCCCTGCCATCTGCGACAGGTACGACATCGTGAACTCGCCGCCGTAGTACTGCCAGTTCGTGTTCGTGATGTAGCTCGCCGTCGCATTCATCGAGATGTCCGGCACGACACTCTTGAGCCCGTCGGGGTTCAGCGGCAGGTGCGCCTGCAACCGCAGCAGGAGGTAGAGCAGCACCGCGAAGACGGCCATGAAGCCGAGCGCTGCCTTTGCGTACGACTTCCAGTCCTGCTCGGACGTGCCGGCGCCGACCAGGCGGAGAAACCCGCGTTCCGGCGCAGCCACCCAGCGCGGCGCACGGAAGCGATCCGAGTACACCCACGCCATGTACGCGCCGAGGGGGTACGCGAGGATCAGCAGGACGGCGGTGTAGACGAGGATCTGCGCGATCCCTTGTCCCACTTAGAGCTTCTCTCCGCGGAAGAGTGCGTACGCGAGGTAGAGCAGCACCGCCAGCGAGACGGCGAGGCCGAACGCGTCAGCTGCCGACATCAGACGCGGTCGAGGCCCCAGATCAGCAGGTACGCCAGCGCGAAGCACGCCAGCGTGATGAGGATGCCCGCCAACTCGATCATGCGGCGAGCGTAGGTCGCGCCTGCTCAACGACCCCTGAAGGGGCGCTGCCTTTCCCTTAAGGGTGTCTAAACGTTGTGCTGCGTCGGATCGACGAGGCGGTAGCCGGCGCCCGCCTCCGTCAGGAGATACCGGGGGCTCTGCGGGTCCGGCTCGATCTTCCTGCGCAGATGCGACACGTAGACGTGCAGGTAGTGCGCTTCGACCTGGTACGACGGGCCCCAGACCTCGCGCAGGAGCATTCGGTGTGTCAGCAGCTTTCCTTCGTTCTGGGCGAGGACGCGGAGCAGGTCGAACTCATGCGGCGTCAGCTTCAGGCGCTCGCCGGCGAGCCGCACGTCGTGGTTCGCGACGTCGATCCGGAGCTCGCCGATCTCGATGACGGGCTCGGACGGATCCGCGACGCGCCGCAGCGCTGCGCGCAGACGCGCAAGCAGCTCGTCGACGCCGAACGGCTTCGTCACGTAGTCGTCGGCGCCGGCGTCGAGCGCCGCGACCTTCTCCCGCTCCTCGTCGACTGCGGACAGCAAGATGATCGGCGCCTCCGTCCAGCTCCGGAGCTCGCGCGCGACCTCGGTCCCACGCGCATCCGGCAGCACGAGGTCGAGGATGACCGCTTCGGGCGGATTCGCGGCGGCCTGCGCCAGCGCGTCTGCGCCGTTTCCGGCGGTGGTGACGTCATAGCCGGCGCCGCGCAGCATGGTCGTGAGCCCACGCAGGATCTGCGGCTCGTCGTCGACGACGAGCACGCGCTGGCCGGTCACGCGGCGACCCCTGCAGGCGCGCTGACGGCCGGCAGCGCGAGCGCGAACGTCGAGCCCTGACCGGGTCTCGACTCCGCCCAGAGCCGCGCGCCGTTCGCCTCCGCGAACCCGCGTGCGATCGCGAGGCCGAGGCCTGCACCGCCGCCGTCGCCGCCGTGCCGGTAGAACGCTTCGAAGACGCGCTCGAGCTCCGCGGAGGGGATCCCGGGGCCTTGGTCGATCACGCGGATGATCACCTCCGCGCGCGTCGTCGTCACGCGAATCCGGACCGGCGTATCGGCAGAGGAGAACTTCAGCGCGTTCTCGAGCAGATTGGAGATGACGCGCTCGATCTGCGCTGCATCGACGCGCACCGGCGGCGCCTCGACCGGCGCGAGTTCGATCCGGTTCCGTCCGTCGACGTCGTCGATCGCCTGCCGGACGAGATCGTCGACAGTCCAGAGCTCCGGTTCGGGCGGCGCGGCTCCGGCTTCGAGGCGAGACATGTCGAGGAGGTTCGCGACGAGGCGAGAGAGGCGCCGCGTCTCGATGTCGATCGTCTCGAGCAGGTCGCGGCGGTCGGCCTCGCTCAGCGTCAACTGGTCGTTCCGGAGCGTTCCGGTCGCCGTCGCGATCGCCGTCAGCGGCGAGCGCAGGTCGTGCGAGACCGCGCGCAGAATCGCCGTCTTGACGGCGTCGCTTCGGCGCAGGGCTTCCGCCTCGAGCGCCTCGCGCGAGAGCCGCTCGCGCTCGCTCGCGACCGTCAGCAGCGACGCGAGCGCGGGGAGGAACCGCCGGCGGACGTCGAGGTTCGGCTCGGATTTCTCGTCGGTGTACAGCGTCCCGATCTGTGTCGTGCCGGCGACGAGCGGATAGGGCGAGCGGTGCGCCTTCGGCTCGCCCGGCGTTCCGAGGACGATCTCCGCCTCCCGCACGCCGAGGATCTCCGCTGCCCGCTCCGCGATCCAGCCGAGCTGCTCGTCGAGGCTGCGTCCTTCGAGCAGGTAGGTCGAGATCTCCGCGAGTAGGCGCGCCTCGCGCTGGCGCTGCTCGGCAGTGACGGCTCGGCGCTTCGCGCGCGCGGCGAGCTCGCTCACGACGACGCCGGTACCGAGGTAGACGCCGAGCGCCACCCAGTTCTCGGAGTCGCGAAGGGTGAACGAATAGAGCGGCGGCAGGAACAGGAAGTTGAAGGCGAGCATGCTCCCGACTGCTGCGCCCACGGCGTAGGGCACACCGAACGCGATCGCGACGGCGATCACGGGGAGCACGTAGATCACGCCGAGGCTGACGTCCGGCGCGACAGGGCGGAGCGCGTAGACGAGGCCGGTCGCCGCAGCGACCGCCGCTGTGGTCACGAGCAGCCGAAGTCCACGGCTCATACCGTCAGGGTATGCCCGTCATCGGTGGCTGTCGCGTCGAGCTACGCCGCGGGCTGGCGACGCGAGCCCGCGCCGACGATCATGACGCGGCAGGGCGCGTGCTTGAGCACGTGCTCGACGGTATTGCCGAAGATCGCCACGCTCCGGCGCGGGCCGAGGCGGCGAGGCGCGCCGACGACGAGCAGCTCGGTGTTGCGCGCAACTGCCTCGGCGACGATCGCCGAGGCGGCGTCGCGTCCGCGGCGCGTCTGGAGCGAGACCGTCACGCCGTAGCTCTCGGCGACTGCAGCAGCTCGACGGAGGAGCGCGTGCGCCCGAGCTTCCTCCTCGCGCATGTGGGCGTCTACCGGGAGGACGGACGGGACCTCGACGACGGCGACGACGGTCAGGGACGAGCCGTGCTCGGCGGCGAGGCGCGAGGCGACGTCGATCGCCTCCTCGGACTCGGCGTTCTCCTCGACGGGCACGAGGAGCCGCCGGTATCCGTCCAGGACGCGCGGCCTGCGCCGCACACGCGGGCGACGGCGGTGGGCAAGGGAGACGGCCATGCCACGAACGTAGAGCGCCGCGCCTCAATGACCCCTTAACGCGGTCGTGAAGGGCCTTAAGAAACCCTGAAGAATGCGCAGACAGACGTATGAGCGCGACGACGACAGGCGACCGGTTCGACGCGCTGAAGCGGCTCATCGTCGGCCGGCCGCGTCCGACGGGCGAGCTGCACGACACGCTGCTCTCGAAGACGCTCGCGCTGCCGATCTTCGCAGCCGACCCGCTCTCGTCGGTGGCGTACGCGACGGAGGCCGCGCTCGCGGTGCTGATCGCGGCGTCCGCCACGGCAGGGCACCTCGTCCTGCCGATCTCGATCGCGATCGCGGCCGTGCTCGCGATCGTCGTCCTGTCGTACACGCAGACGGTTCAGGCGTACCAGACGAGCGGTGGGGCGTACGTCGTCGCGCGCGACAACTTGGGCACCTTGCCGAGCCTCGTGGCCGCCGCCGCGTTGCTCGCCGACTACATTCTTACCGTCGCCGTCTCGGTCACCGCCGGTGTGTTCGCGGTGTCGTCGGCGGCGCCGTCGCTCGACGGGCACAAGGTCGCGCTCTCGCTCCTGTTCGTGCTCCTGCTGACGCTCGTGAACTTGCGAGGCGTTCGCGAGTCGGGCTTCGCGTTCGCCGTTCCGACGTACGGCTTCGTCGTCGCGATGCTGCTGATGATCGGCACCGGCGTCTCGAAATGCGCAGTCGGAACGTGCCCGCAGGCGCATGTCCCGGATCCGCTAGCAGCGGGGGCTGGCGCCGTCACCGTCTTCGTCGTGCTGCGCGCGTTCGCGTCGGGCGCGGCCGCGCTGACGGGAGTCGAGTCGATCTCCAACGGCGTGAACGCGTTCAAGCCGCCGCCGGGGAAGAACGCCGCGCGAACCCTTCTGACCATGGGGGCGATCGCCGTCGCGCTCTTCATCGGCGTGTCCTTCCTCGCCGTGCACATGCACGCGCGGCCGAGCAACAGCGTGTCCGTGTTGTCCGAGATCGCCCGCGCGACGTTCCCGGAGTCGTCGTGGTCGTCCTTCATGTACTACGTCGTACAGGGACTCACGTTTGCGGTTCTCGTCCTCGCCGCGAACACCTCGTACCAGGGCTTTCCCAGGCTCGGCGCCGTGCTTGCGCGGGATCGCTTCTTCCCGCGCCAGTTCATCAACCTCGGCGACCGGCTCGTCTACTCGAACGGCATTGTCGTCCTGGCGGCAATCGCGTCGTTCCTGATCTGGATCTTCAACGCCAACGTGCTCTCGCTGATCCACCTGTACGTGATCGGCGTCTTCACGGCCTTCACGCTGTCGCAGGCCGGCATGGTGCGTTACTGGTGGCGGCGGCGCGACCCGGGCTGGCGGCACGCTGCGACGCTGAACGCAACGGGCGCGGCCGCCACCGGCCTCGTCGCCATCCTCGTCATCCAGGCGAAGTTCACGGCCGGCGCATGGGCGGTGATCGTCGCGATCCCGCTGATCATCGTCGGTTTCTACGGGGTGAACCGCCACTACCGAAAGGTCGAAAGGCGCGTCCGCGCCGGTGTCGCTGCCGTTGAAGCGGCACCGCCGCCGACGAACCAGGTCGTCCTCTACGTCGACTCCGCGGATGCGGCGCTGCAGGAGGCATTGTGGTACGTGCGCCAGATCGCGGGCGACGACTTCCGCGCGATTCATGTTCCCGGATCCCACAGCGATCCCGGCCTCCGGGCACGCTTCCGCAGCTTGACCGACATCCGGCCCGACCTCGAGGTGGTCGAGGCGGACCTTGGACGCCCGGAGGCGGTGATCGATTACCTGTGGTCGCTGCCTCGCGGCGAGTCGAACTTCGTCAGCGTCATCATCCCTGAGCTCTTTCGCAGGCGCTCGCTCGTCGCCGCCCTGTCGCGGCGGACGACGTTTTCGCTCAAGGTCAGGCTGCTCCGCGAACCGGGCGTGGTCATCTCGGACGTGCCCGTGCTCGCCCAGGAGGGTGCGGTGCCGCTGCCGGCGCGTGCGGTCTGCAGGTTGCTCGTCTCCGGCGCCCATGCGGCCTCGATGCGCGCGGTGAACTACGCCCGGACCCTCGGCTTCACCGACACGAAAGCGCTGTTCTTCGCGTTCGAGCGCGAGGAGTCCGATCGCCTGCGCGCGGAGTGGGCCGCGACGGGGATGCGCGTCCCGCTCGAGATCGAGGAGGCGCCGTACCGCGATATCGGTGAGCCGCTCCTCCGCTCGCTGCGTGCGATCACCGCCGATCCGCAAGCCGTTGCCGTGGTCATCCTGCCCGAGCTCATCTTCAGCGGCCCCCAGCGGCTGCTTCACAACCAGCGCGCGCTCTACATCAAGCGGCTGCTGCTGTTCGAGCCGCGCGTGATCCTCACCAGCGTGCCCTACCGGCTGGACTGAGCGGCTTCGACGCGGATTCCGGCGAAGCGGTCCGCGCGCTTCGCGACATCCACGACGGGCTCGCCGATTTCGAGGGACCGCTGCCGCCGTTGGGCCTCGCGGCCGAGACCGGCGCGCTGCACGACTTCGAGGCGGCCTGCTACGGGCCGCGCGTGTACGACCTCGCGACATCCGGGAACTGCTCCGTGAGCTGCGCGGGGTGGGTCAAACTCGTCGTTGAGCGAACGCGAGGAGGGAGCATGTTCTCGAGAGTGAACTTCCTGCAGACGACGCCCGAGCGACTGCCCGATGTCGCGCGCGTCGTCCGCGACGTCGTCCATCCCGGCATCAGCGGCGAGCCCGGCTATGCGGGGTACATCGTCCTCGGCAACAAGGACACCGGCCGTGCCCTCGGTGTAACGCTCTGGGAGAGCGGCGGGGCGAGGGAGGCGAGCGATGCGCGCGCCCGAGAGATCCGGCCGATCGTCGAGCGCGAGACCGGCGGCACCATGGAGTCGGTCGAGCAGTACGAGGTGCTCTTCTACGACGTTCCGACGGCGGAGGCCTAAGTTGGCGAACATCTTCGACGACGAGTTCAGCGGCAGGCTCGATCTGAGCTCCGCAGAGACGGCGATGTTCGTGTACGACGTCGACCCCGGCGATTCGTTCCCGTACCACTACGAGTACGTCGAGGAGTGGCTGCTGGTGATCGACGGCGCAGTCGTCGTTCGGGTGCCCGACGGCGAGCGCGAGCTCGGCCGTGGCGACATCTTGCGGTTCCCGCCCGGGCCTGACGGCGCGCACCAGATCACGAACCGCGGCACGGCACGGGCGCGGCTGCTCCTGTGGTCGAAGGCGGCGCTCCCCGGCATCTCGGTCTATCCGGACACCGACGCGGTCGGCGTCTGGCCCGATGACGACACGGAGTTCTACTTCAAGCGGAGCACGTCGGTCTCGCGCGAAGACGCCGTCTGAGCCCCGGGGAGCTGCCATGCCGTCGGCTGTGCCCCGGCAGAATTGGGCATGTCCTCGAGAATGCTGGTCACGGCGGCGGCGATCTTCGCCGTGGTTGTCGCTCCGAGTGCGGCGGGAGAAAGCGGCGCGGCTCTTTACCGCGTCGACCGCGTCATCGACGGCGACACGATTGCGTTACGGAACGGCCAGCATGTGCGGCTCGTCCAGATCGACACGCCCGAGGTGTACTTCGGCGTCGAGTGCTACGGCCGGGCTGCGTCGCTGACGACCGAGCGGCTGCTTCCGGCAGGATCGAGAGTGCGCTTGTTCGCCGAGCCCGCGACCGACCGCGTCGACGAGTACGGACGGCTTCTGCGCTACGTCGTGCGCGTCGACGACGGCCTGAACGTCAACATCAGACTCGTCGCGATCGGTGCCGCCGCGCCGTACTTCTACGACGGTCGGAGAGGACGATACGCGCGGCTGCTCGACACCCTCGCCAGGCGAGCGAAGGCCAAGAAGCTCGGGCTGTGGCGCGCGTGTCCTCGGACGAGCTACGACCCCTACAGAGGCGTGCGGACACGGCGGTAGCAGCCGGCTGATCGCGGCGTGCGGCGTTGACGGCAGTCGTTCCAACTGCGACGATCTTGGTGAGATGCTCCAACTGGGCCGCCCTGCGCTTCCGCTCTTCGCGTTCCTGGTGGCGCTCGTGGGAGTCGGCGCGGTCTTCGGTCACGTGTGGGACGCCGCCGGCGTGGCGGTCTTTCTCTACTTCGTCTCGTCGATCAGTCCGAAACCGGCGTGGAAGTTCTGGTTCGACCCGCCCGCGAAGCGCGAGAGCGGGCGCGCGAGCTGCGCGATCAACAGCTACCAGCGCGTCAGCGCGACCTCGCCGAAGGAGATTCGGCAGCTTCCCGACGACAGCTGGATCGGCCGCGACCGCAAGCTCCACCGGCACCGGTAAGACGCGTCTCGCCGCAACCGCGGTGCTGAACGCCTCCCTAGCCGCACTTGCGGTCGCGACCCTGCTCACCGCCTGTGGAGGGGGAGCCAAGGCCCCCTCGCTGCCGCGGGCGGCTGGGCAACGGACGGTAACGGTCGTCGCGCGCGGCGTCCCGACGCCCACCGAGTTCGCCGTCTTGTCCGGGCGCGTGTTTGTTGCCGGTTACGGCAACGAGCACAACCCGAACGTGGCGGGAGGCGTGTACGTTCTCGGCGACGGCAAGGCGATCAGAGTTCCGGGCTCGCCGCAGCATGTGTTCGGCCTCGCGGCCTCGAAGACGACGCTCTACGTGAGCACCAGCCAGGCGCTCCTCGCGTGGAGCGGCTGGAACGGGACGCGTTTTCAAAAGAGACGCGTCATCAGAACACCGGCTGGCTACGGAAGCTTCAAAGGCCCCGCTGTCGGGCCCGACGGGTTGATCTACGTGGGAGCGGACCCGCGATCCGAGCCCCGCCCACCGACCGCGAGCACGAGCGACGCGTTCGTGTCCGTCGATCCGGCAACCGGTTCGACCAGCGTTCTCGCAACCGGGATCCGTCAACCGTGGATGCCGGTCTTCCTCCCCGGCCACGCACTGCCTCTCGTCTCCGCTCTCAACCAGGACGACCTCGGCCCGCACCGTCCGCGCGACTATCTTCTGGCAATCAGGCGCGGCGCGAACTACGGCTTCCCGATCTGCCCCGCGACGCCGGGGACGTGTGCGAACTACTCCCAGCCGCTCGTGCAACTCCCGGCCCATTCGTCCCCGATGGGGCTCGGCTACCTGAACGGCAAGCTCTACGTCGCGCTCTACGGCGGTCTCGGCAAAGGCCCCGTTGTCGTGTCGATGCCGCCGGGCGGCGGTCCGCCGACACCGTTCGTGTCGGGGTTCCCTGCACCCGTGATCGCACTCGGCACCGCCTCCGGCAACCTCTATGCCGGCGATCAGAGCGGCGTGATCTATCGCGTTACGCCGTGAGGAACGGAGAGCAACGGCTGCGCCCGGCAGGAGACATTCCCTGCAATCGGACTAGAAGTTCGGGGGACTGATGCCCCCAGCACCGATGCCTCCACCAACGAGTGGCGGCCAACCGTCGAGGTCGCGGACCTTCCCGCACTCAGCGCACTGGGCGTATCGGTCACCGTCGTCGGTGTGGAATGCGCGCCACCGATGCCAACCGAGGGTGCAGCGGACACGCTTCACTGCCTAGCCCTTATAGAGCGCTGCCCGAGCGGGAGCCGTCAGCTCGTGGCGCTCCGCAGTAAACGGCGCAGCCTGCTGTAACTCGAACGGCGTCGCTATGCGCCTGGCAGGAATCGAACCTGCGACCTTGCGCTCCGGAGGCGCACGCTCTATCCCCTGAGCTACAGGCGCGACGAGCCCAGTCTAGCGGCCGGCCTTCTCCGACTAGGGTTCCGGCCGTTGGACGTCACCGCCCGCATCGTCACCCTCGAGCTTGCCGAGACCTTCGTCATCTCTCGCACCTCGCAGGACACTGCCGAGGTCGCTCAAGTCGAGATCCGCCACGGCGGGGTCACCGGCTTCGGCGAAGCTGCGCCGATCGAGCGCTACGGCGAGAGCGCCCAGTCGGCGCTGCAGTACCTCGAGGAGGCCGCCGACGCGCTCGGCGACGACCCGTTCGCGCTCGAGCACATCGAGGAGCGCCTGGAGCCGCGAGAGTGGGCGGCCCGCTCGGCGCTCGACGCGGCGCTCCACGACCTGCAGGGGAAGCTGACCGGGCTGCCGGTGTGGCGGCTGCTCGGGCTGCGCCGTGAGGGCCCGCCGACGTCGTGGACGATCTGGCTCGGCGATCCCGACGACATGGCGGCGCGGGCGGCGAGAGTCGCCGACCGCTTCCTGCGGCTGAAGCTCAAGCTCGGTGCGCGCGACGGCCGCGACGTCGACCGTGTGCGCGCTGTCCGCGAGGTGACGGCGGCACCGTTGCAGGTCGACGTCAACGAGTACTGGACGGTCGACGAGGCCCTCGACACGCTCCCGCAGCTCGCGGAGCTCGGCGTGCAGTACTGCGAGCAACCGCTTCCGGCCGGCGACCCCGACGGCCCGCGCGTGAAGACAGCCTCGCCGGTCCCGATCTACGTCGACGAGGACTGCCACCGCCTCGAGGACGTCGCCGCCTGCGCCGAGCGCGCACACGGGATCAACGTCAAGCTCGCCAAGTCCGGCGGCATCCGCGAGGCCGTCCGAATGGCGCACGCCGCGCGCGCGCTCGGGCTCGGCGTGATGCTCGGCTGCATGGTCGAGTCCGGACTCGGGATCGGCGCGGCGGCGCAGGTCGCATCGCTCTGCGACCACGTCGACCTCGACGGCAACCTCCTGCTCGCGCACGACCCGTGGCCCGGCGTGGAGTGCGTCGACGGCGTGCAGCTTCCCGCAAACGAACCAGGCCTCGGTGTCAGAGCAGAAGTACCTGATCCTCGCTGAGGGCTTCTCGCACGATCCGCACTACGGCAAGACGCTGCGGGGAGTGATGCGCTACCGGCGCGAGTCGGTCGTCGCGATCCTCGACACGCAGCGGGCCGGCGAGAGTGACGACGGCGTCCCGATCGTCGCGGACGTCGACGAGGGGAGGACGTACGGCCCCGACACGGCGCTCGTCGGCGTCGTCACACAGGGGGGCCATTTTCCCGGCGACTGGCAGGAGCTGCTCAAGAGCTGCGTTCGCCACGGGCTCGATCTCGAGAACGGCTTGCACGTCCGCCTGCTCGACATTCCCGGCCTGCCGGAGCTGGCGCGGGAGCACGGCGTCGAGCTCCGCGACCTGCGCGAGCCGCCGCCCGATCTCAGCACCGCCACCGGCGCGAACCTCGACGTCGACGCGACGATCGTCCTCACGGTCGGCTCCGACTGCGCGATCGGGAAGATGACCGCGACCTGCGAGCTCGACCTCGAGGCGCGTCGGCGCGGACTCCGATCGGTGTTTGTTCCCACGGGCCAGACCGGGATCGCGATCGCCGGCTGGGGGATCTCCGTCGACGCCGTCGTCTCCGACTTCCTCGCCGGCGCCGCCGAGCGGCTCGTCGTCGACGGCGCGCAACGCGGCGACCTGTTGTGGGTCGAGGGCCAGGGCGCGATCCTGCATCCGATCTACAGCGGCGTCACCGTCGGGCTGATCCACGGCAGCGCGCCGCATCTGTACGTCCTGTGCCACGAGGTGGGGCGGATGATCACCGAGGGCGACCCGACGCACTCGCCGCTGCCGAGCCTCACCGAGCTGATCGACCTGCACGCGCGCATGTCGCTCAAGAACCGTCCCGCGAAGGTCGCGGCGATCTCGCTCAACACGTCCACGGTGTCCGAGAACGAAGCGCGCGCGGCGATCGCGGCGGCCGAGGAGGAGACCGGCCTTCCGGCCGACGATCCCGTGCGCTTCGGCGCTGGAAGACTCCTCGACGGGGTGCTCAAAGCCAGACCCTGATCTGCCGACAACCTCGGCATGAAGCGGATCACTGCGGTCCTGGCATCCGCATGCCTGGCACTCGCGCTCGCCGGCGCAGCCTCGAGCACCACCTTCGGCGTCGCCGACGACGCCGGCAAGTACGCCGAGGACGGCGGCGCCGGCTTCTTCACGATGCTGACGCAGCTCGGCATGACGGAGAACCGCATGGCGGTGTTCTGGGATCCGTCGCAGCCGAACACGATCGTCGACCAGGCGTTCCTCGACCGCGCGATCCCGCAGGCGCAGGCGCGCGGCATCGACGTGATGTTCGCGATCTATCCGCTGAAGGCACGCGCACTCGTCGAGACGCCGAACGGCATCCAGCTGTTCGCGCAGTACGCGGCCAAGGTCGCGGCGCGGTACCCCTACGTCCGCAAGGTCATCTGCCTGAACGAGGGGAACCAGCCTCGCTTCCACCAGCCGCAGTTCGACGACCAGGGGAACGGCATCTCGGGCTACGTGCAGGAACAGGCGATGGCAGCGTGCTACGACGCGCTGAAGGCGGTCGATCCCGGCATCGACGTCATTGCCTTCGGGCTGTCACCGCGCGGCAACGACGACTTCGACGCGCCGAGCAACGTCTCGCACTCGCCGATCCGCTTTCTGAAGGAGGTCGGCGACGCGTACCGTCAGAGCGGCCGTACGAAGCCGATCGCCGACGACCTGTCGGTGCACTGCTACCCGAACGTCAACACCGACGCACCCTCGGTCGGCTACCTGTGGCCGAAGGCGGGATGCGTCAACCTCGACCGGCTCAAGCAGGCGTGGTGGGACGCGTTCCACGGAACCGCGCAGCCGTTGTTCCGCGAGGCAGGCGACACCGGCGGCGGGCCGCACGCGCGCGTCTTCGTCGACGAGGTCGGCTACCAGGCCAAGATCGCCGCCGACAAGACGTCGCTCTACAGCGGTTCCGAGAACGTCCCGCTGATCGACGAGACGACGCAGGGCCAGTACTACGCCGAGCTGATCTCGCTGATGGCGTGCGACCCCGACGTGGCGCTGCTCAACTTCTTCCACGCGGTCGACGAGAGCAACCTCGCGGCGTGGCAGAGCGGCGTCGTGCTACCCGACGGGACCCACCGCGCGTCGTTCGACCTGGTGCGGAATTCGATCCTCGCGAACCAGTCGTGCCACGGGAAGACGGCCGAATGGCGGCACGCCGAGCACGTCGTCGGCGCGCGTGCGACCTTCAAGACGTTGCCGCGCGCGTTCGTCGTCCGCGCCGACGAAGGGTTCACATACGAGGTCAGGATCACGCGGCCGTCGGGCACGCGCCGGCTTACGGGCGCCGACGGCACGGGCGAGGCCGCGCGCGACGTCCTCTTCAAGCTGCCGAGGCTGCGGAAAGGCTCGTACCGTGTGCAGGTGATCCTTCGCGCCGAGACCAACCCGGAGCGCACGACAGTCTTCTCGCGCACGTTCAAGGGCGCCTAGACCTGGCCTTTTTGGCCGCTGGCAAGCGGCCGCGTTTCCGCTATAAGGATCGACATGTCGGACCCTCGCGTGGCGAAGCTCGGCGAGTTGCTCGTCAACTACTCGCTCGAGCTCCAGCCCGGGCAGCTGCTGCGCATCGACGCCGGGACGGTCGCGGCGCCGCTCGTGAGCGAGTCATACCGGTTCGCGCTCCGGGCGGGCGCGCATCCGCGGACGCGCATCGACATCGAGGGCCTCGACGTGATCGCCGTCGGCGAGGCGAGCGACGAGCAGCTCGTCTACGTGCCGGAGATCGACCGCGTCGACGTCGAGCAGGTCGACGCGGTGATGACGATCTGGGCCGACCGCAACACACGCGCGCTGACAGGTGCGGACCCGGCGCGGATCAGCCGGCGGATCGGTTCTCGGCGCGAGCTGACGAACCGGTTCTGGGAGCGCATCGACGCCGGCGAGGCGAAGTGGGTCGGCACGCGCTTTCCGACCGAAGCGCACGCGCAGGACGCGGAGATGTCGCTCTCGGAGTACGAGGAGTTCGTGTACGCCGCGTGCCACGTGCGACCGGACGATGATCCCGTCGCACACTGGCGCAAGGTCTCGGAGGAGCTGAGCACACGCGCGCGCGAGCTCGAGACGTTCGGCGAGCTACGGATCGTCGGGCCGGACACGGACCTGCGATTGAACGTCGGAGGTCGCCGGTGGCTCGCAGCCGACGGCAAGCTGAACATGCCGGACGGCGAGATCTTCACGAGCCCGGTCGAGACGGAGACGGACGGCGAGATCCGGTTCTCGTTCCCGGCGATCTTCCACGGGCGGGGTGTCGAGGACGTGCGCCTCCGCTTCGAAGGCGGTCGTGTCGTCGCCGCCGAGGCGAAGACCGCGAACGACTACCTCCAGTCGCTGCTCGACATGGACGTAGGCGCGCGCATCCCCGGCGAGGTCGCGTTCGGCCTCAACTACGAGATCGACCGCTTCACGCGCGACATCCTGTTCGACGAGAAGATCGGCGGCACCGTGCACCTCGCCCTCGGCTCGAGCTTCAAGAACCTCGGCGGCGAGAACGACTCCGGTCTGCACTGGGACATGATCTGCGACCTCCGCGCCGACGGCGAGGTCTACGCCGACGGTGAGCTCGTGTGGAAGGCCGGGCGCTTCGTGCACGAGCCGGGCCTCGTCGCCGCCGCTTCCTGAGCCGCGTCGCCGTTATCTCCGACACGCACCTCCCGCGCGGGACGCGCGCGCTTCCCGCCGCGTGCGTGAGCCTCCTCCTGGCGGCCGATGTGATCCTCCATGCGGGCGACTTCGTCTCGGTGGAGTTCCTGGAAGAGCTGCAGGCCTTCGGGCCGCCGGTGGAGTGCGTCCACGGGAACATGGACGAGCCGGCGCTGAAGGCATTGCTACCGAAGCAGCACGTCGTCGAGGTCGGCTCCGTGCGGATCGGGATGGTCCACGACGCCGGCCCGCGGGCCCGCCGCGAGGCGCGGCTGGCGGCGCGGTTTCCGGAGTGCGAGGCGGTGGTCTACGGCCACAGCCACGTGCCACAGGTCGAGCGTTTTCAGCATCTCTGGGTGCTCAACCCGGGCTCGCCGACCGACAAGCGCCGGCAGCCGCTACCCACGATGCTCGACCTGCGGATCCGCGGTGCGCGGCTCACCCCGGAGCTCGTGAACCTCTGACTTGACAGGGCGAACACATGTTCGCTAGCATGCGAACGCATGTTCGTTCGGCTCGCTTTCGTCGTGCTCGTCGCGGCTCTCGCCGTCGGCCTCGCTGCGCGTCCCTCGGGGAGCGCCGGGAAATCCGTGAGCTACGTCGTTCAGCCGTCGGACACGCTCTGGTCGATCGCCGCGAAGCACTACCCCGGCGACCCGCGCGAGGGCATCTGGAACCTGCAGCACCGCAACCACCTGCACGGGACGATGCTCGTGCCGGGCCAGCGGCTGGTCCTGCCGTAAGCCGTCAGAGGCCGCTGAGCGGCAGGCCCGCGGTGTAGACGCGCTCGCCGCGGAACAGACGCCGCTCCGGATCCCACGGGAACAGGATTCCCACCTTCCAGCTCAGCCGCTCCCCGGACGGCGGGAACCCGAGCCAGTCACGCTCATGCGTCCCCGTGACGTCCGCCTCTTCGTACACGCCCTGAGGCCCGATGACGATGTCGGTGAGGTCGAAGTGGATGTCCGGGAATGCGGTGAGCAGCTCCGTGTAGAAGCGCGCCGCGCCGTCGTGGCCTTCCCAGCGGTGGCCCGTCTGGACGAGCTCGTAGACGCAGTCTTCGGTCAGCGTCGAGATCAACCCGGGCAGGTCGCGATTGTCCTCGGCGATCGAGTGCTTCTTCCAGAGCTCCCTGATCTCGTCGTGTTCCGCGGCCGTCGGCTCGAGACGGATGAGGTCGCGCACGTCACTCACGCCGACTCCCAGAATTTCCTCACGCGCGCGTTGAAGACGCTGCCGAGCTTCTGCGGGTTGTGCGCCGCGGGAAGAATCGCCCGCTCGGGCTCGAGCCGCTCGTCGAGCACGTCGCACACCGCGCGGAACGCGGCGCCGGCGAGCGCGCGCGCGGAGTCGGGGGCGGGACACCAGTCCCCTTGCACGAGCAGCACGCGCAGCCGCGCGCGCGCAAGGTCGTCGAGCGGGATCTGCGCCTCCCAGGGCGGGCGCTCGGTCATCGATACGCTCGCAGCCTCGAGCGCTTGTCCCTCGAGTGGTGTCGCCTGTGCCGGAAAGCCGAACCCGCGGAGGAACCTCGCCCGGTACTCGCTTGGGCTCCGCGTCGCACGCGCGGCGTCCTCGATGTTGCGGATCAGCTCTTCGACGGCCGGATCGCCGCGCGCGACTCCGAATGCCGGCGGCTCGATCAGGACGAGCGAGCGCACCGCTTCGGGTCGTCGCACAGCGGCGAGCAGCGATACGACGCCCCCATACGAGTGGCCGACGAGATGCGCGCCGTCTCCGAGGAGATCGGCGACGTCGTCCGCATCACGCTCGAAGTCGACGCGGCCGTCCGGCGGCGAAGCGCCGAAACCGCGCCGGTCGACGAGCAGCAGGCGGTAATCGTCCGCGAGCGGCCGCTGCTCGCGCCACGTCTCCTCGCCCCAGCCGAAGCTGCCGTGCACGAAGACGGCCGGCTCGCCGTCGCCCCAAACCGTGACATGGACGCCGCTTGCAGTCAGCACGCGCAAGAGGTTACGCGCAGCGTGCACGCGCGCGGGCCGAACCTAGAATCGACCCGTGGACCTCGACGTCGTCTTCCTGGGGACGGCCGGCTCGATGCCGACGGCACAGCGGGCGCCGGCCGCGCTGCTCGTGCGGCGTGGCGGCGACAAGCTCCTGTTCGACTGCGGCGAAGGGACGCAGCGGCAGCTGCTGCGGTCGTCTGTCGGTCTGCTCGAGCTGGAGGAGGTGTTCCTGACGCACTTCCATGCGGATCACGTCCTCGGCCTGCCGGGGATGCTCAAGACCTTCGCGCTGCGCGGGCGTGAGCTCCCGCTCACCGTGTACGGGCCTCGCGGGCTCGTCGACCTGCTCGGCTCGCTGCGGCGGGTGCTCGGCAAGCTGACGTACGAGCTGAAGCTCGTCGAGCTCGACGGGGGCGATGTCCTCGAGCGCAGCGGCTACCGGCTCGCGACGTTCGACGTCGCGCATGGCGTCTCGGCGCTGGGGTGGTCGCTGATCGAGGCGACGCGCCCCGGCCGGTTCGACGTCGAGGCGGCGGACAGGCTCGGCATTCCGAGCGGGCCGGCCCGCGGCGCGCTGCAACGCGGCGAGACGGTCGGCACGGTGAAGCCCGAGGACGTGCTCGGCCCGCCGCGTCCGGGCCGCAAGCTCGTCATCACCGGCGACACGGGCCCGTCCGACGCGATCGTCGAGGCGGCGTGGGGGGCCGACGTCCTCATCACGGAGGCAACGTTCGCCGACGAGGAGCGCGAGCGGGCGGCCGAGACGAAGCATCAGACGGCGATGCAGGCCGCCGACGTTGCGCAGCGCGCCAACGTCGCTCTCCTCGCGCTCACCCACGTCTCGAACCGCTACTTCGGCTCCGAGATCGCGGAGGAGGCGCGCGCGACCTTTCCGGAAACGGTCGTGCCGCGTGACTTCGATGTCATCGAGCTGCCGTTCGTCGAACGCGGCGCCCCGCAGCTGATCAAAGGCGGGGCGTCTCGCCGCCGGGAGCAAGAGGTCGTATCATCGACGCCGTGACGGAGCTGGTCCGAGTGGCGGTCGCCGGCGACGTGGCCGAAGCAGAGGAGATCCAGGAGATCCTCCGGGCCGCGGGCATCGATGCCGAGCTGCACGACGGCGAGGACGACTCGGTGACGGTGTCCGTCCCCGAGCACTCGGTCGAGCGGGCGCAGGACGCGATCGAGGCGATGACGGAGCCCGACGACCTGGT
This sequence comes from uncultured Actinomycetes bacterium, assembly GCA_963833655.1. Lineage (GTDB taxonomy): Bacteria > Actinomycetota > Thermoleophilia > Gaiellales > Gaiellaceae > 3-1-20CM-4-69-9. The sequence goes on from CAWHYL010000004.1 coordinate 633,639, forward strand.
GGGAGAGCCCTAACCGAGCGAGCCGTGCTCCGCGTCGGATCGATCGTCTTGCGCGTCGACGATTTACGGCGTCAAACGGAGTTCTGGCAGGCGGCGCTCGGCTACGTGCGCCGAGACGACGGACGGAGCGACGACTTCGTTCTGCTGGCCCCCGCCGACGGAGCCGGTCCGCACCTTTCGCTCGACCGGGTGCGCTCGACGCTGCAGATCCCTCCGCGTCTTCACCTCGACCTGTACACGGATGACCAGAGAGGCGAGGTCGAGCGCTTGCTCGGGCTGGGCGCGACCGAGGTTCACTGGGACAAACGACCGCCTGACGCGGACTACGTCATCCTCGCCGACCCCGAGGGGAACCGTTTCTGCGTCGTCGACACGCGCCGGCGGTAACCTCCATCCGGTGGGCTCTCTAGAGTCCACCCGAGACAAGCCCCTTTAACCCGGTCCAGTGAGGCCGGAAAGGAGTCGAATGAACGCGCCTGCGCCCGCTGCGGCGGAGAAAGTCCTGCTGGACGCCGACGGCCTGCGTCGCACCCTCTCCCGTATCGCGCACGAGATCATCGAAGGCAACCCGGATCTGGCGCGCGTCGCGCTGGTCGGGATCCAGACGCGCGGCGTGCCGCTCGCACAACGGCTGCGCCGGCTGGTCGAGGAGCGCGCCGGCGATGCGCCTGCTATGGGCGCCGTCGACATCACCTTCTATCGCGACGACGTGCAGGTGCGCGGCGGCGACCCGCCGCGGCACCCGCAACCCGTCGTCCGCTCGACCGCACTCGACTTCCCGCTCGAAGGGAAGACGGTGGTGCTCGTGGACGACGTTCTCTACACGGGTCGAACGATCCGGGCCGCGATCGAGGCGCTGTTCGACTACGGGCGCCCCGACCGGATCCAGCTCGCGGTGCTCGTCGACCGCGGCCACCGGGAGCTTCCGATTCGCCCCGACTACGTCGGCAAGAACCTCCCGACCTCGCGTGACGAGCGCATCCAGGTGCAACTCGTCGAGGTCGACGAGGTCGACCAAGTCCTGCTCGTTCCCGCCCCAGAGGAGGCATCGCACGATGGCTGACATCCGCGTCATGCGGGAGGACCTGCGTCCGCCCGCGCCGCCGCCGAAGCGGCACTTCATCTCGGTCAAGGACGTCACGCGCGACGACGTCGAGCGGCTGCTCGCCACCGCACGCACGTTCGAGCGCAGCCTCGAGCGGGAGGTGAAGAAACTCCCGACGCTCAAGGGCCGGCTCGTCATCAACGTCTTCTACGAGTCGTCGACCCGCACATCCTCGAGCTTCGAGCTCGCGGCGAAGCGCCTGTCCGCCGACACGATGTCGATCAAGTCGAGCGGCTCGTCGGTGGACAAGGGGGAGTCGCTCAAGGACACCGCGATCACGCTCGGCGCCTACGACCCGGACGTGATCGTCATCCGCCATCCGCAGATCGGCGCGCCCGACCTGGTGGCGCGCGTCACCGACGCGCACGTCGTCAACGCCGGCGACGGGAAGCACCAGCATCCGACGCAGGCGCTGCTCGACCTCTACACGATGCGCGAGACGTTCGGCCGGCTCGACGCGCTGCACGTCGCGATCGTCGGCGACGTCCTGCACTCGCGCGTCGCGCGGTCGCTGATTCAGGCGCTCGCGCTGATGGGCGCGGAGGTGACGCTCGTCGGCCCCCCGGCCCTGCTGCCGCGCGGCGTCGAGTCGATGGGTTGCGAGACGACGACGGACATCGGGGCCGTCGCCGCGGCCGACGTCGTCTACGTCCTACGCATGCAGCGCGAGCGGATGCAGGAGGGCGCGAACTATGTCCCGTCGCTGCGGGAGTACACGGCGCGCTGGGGCATCACGCCCGAGCGACTTCGACCCGGCCAGAAGGTGATGCACCCGGGACCGATGAACCGCGGCGTCGAGATCGACCCCCGCGTCGCCGACCATGCGGACGCGCTGATCGAGACGCAGGTGCGGGCCGGGCTCGTGACCCGAATGGCCGTCCTCTACGACCTGCTGACGAGCGGCCCCGTCGGCGTCAAGGCGGACGCCGCTCTGCCATTGGAGGTGGCGTGATGCTGTTCGCGAAACCTGGCGCGCCGGAGAACATCGTCGTCCGCGGCGCGCGTGTGCTCGACCCCGTGGAGGGGGTGGATGCGGTGCTGGACGTCCGCGTCGACGACGGCGTCATCGCCGCGCTCGGGGCGGACCTCGACACGAACTCGCACCGTGTGCTCGAGGGCGAGGGCCTCGTGCTCGCACCCGCATTCGTCGATCCGCACGTCCACCTGCGCACGCCGGGCCGCGAGGACGAGGAGACCGTCGCCAGCGGCACCGCCGCGGCGGCGGCCGGCGGGTACTGCGCGATCCTGGCCATGCCGAACACCGACCCGGTCGTCGACTCCGCGGCAACGCTCGGGGCGCTCGTCGAATCCGCGCGCGCGGAGGCAGAGGTTCCCGTCGGCTTCCTCGCCGCGATCACGAAGGGGCAGAAGGGCTCCGAGCTGACGGAGATGGCGGAGCTCGCGGACGCCGGCGCAGCGGGGTTCAGCGACGACGGCATGCCGCTCGCATCGCCGGCGCTGATGCGCCGCGCCCTCCAGTACGGCGCCGTCACCAGGCGCCGGCTCGCTCTTCACTGCGAGGAGACGACGCTTTCGCGCGACGGCCAGATGCACGAGGGCGCGGTCTCGGCCGAGCTCGGGTTCACCGGCTATCCGTCCGTCGCCGAGAGCCTCATGGTCGAACGCGACCTGGCGCTCGCCGCTTACGAGCGGCAGCCGTTGCACCTGCTGCACCTCTCCGCGTGGGAGTCCGTGCAGGCGCTGCGTCGCGCCCGCGGCGAGGGGGTGGCGGCGACCGCGGAGGTGACACCGCACCATCTCTGCCTGACCGACGAGGCGGTTCGCTCGCTCGACCCGAACGTGAAGATGAACCCGCCGTTGCGATCGGGTGACGACCGCCTTGCGCTCATCGGCGGACTGAAGGACGGAGTGATCACCGCGATCGCGACCGACCACGCCCCGCACGCGCGGCACGAGAAAGACGTTCCCTTCGAGGCCGCACCGTTCGGCGTCACCGGGCTGGAGACCGCGTTCGCCGCGCTCTACACCCACCTCGTCGAACCGGGCCTCGTTCCACTCGAGACCATCCTCGAGCGCATGTCGGCGGGCCCCGCGCAGGCGTACGGGGTCGACGCGCCTCGCATCGCCGTCGGCAAGCCCGCGAACCTCGTGCTGCTCGACCTGCGGGCGAGCTACCGCGTGAGCGAGGAGCGGTTCCGCTCGCGGAGCGTCAACTCGTGGCTCCTCGGCGACACCCTGAAGGGCGCGGTCCGGACGACGATCGCGGCCGGCCGGGTGGTGTTCGCGGCATGACCGGCTTCCTCGCGCTCGAGGACGGGACGATCTTCCGCGGCGAGTCGGTGGCGGCGGACGGCTTTGCCGTCGGCGAGGCAGTCTTCACGACGGCGATGACCGGCTACCAGGAGGTCGTCACCGATCCGAGCTTCGCGGAGCAGCTGATCTGCTTCACCGCGCCGATGGTCGGCAACTACGGCATCGCCGAGGGACGGTCGGAGTCGCCGCGGCCGCACGCCCGTGCCGTGCTGATGCGCGAGGCGCGCGGGCCGGCGTGGACGGACTGGCTGCACGAGCGCGGTGTGGTCGCGCTCACCGGCGTCGACACCCGCTCGCTCGTGTTGAAGCTCCGTGACGCTGGCGCGTTGCGCGCGGTCGCGGTCGCCGGCGACGGCTCCACGGAGCAGGCGGTCGCGGTCGCGCGTGCGGAGGAGCCGATGGCCGGTCGCGCGCTGGCGCCTGTCGTCTCGACGCGGCGTCCGTACGTGTACTCCGATTCCGGCCGCGCGCGCGTGGCGGTCGTCGACTACGGCTGCAAGCGCTCGATCCTGCGCCGGCTCGCAGGCGCGGGCGCCGCCGTGACCGTGTTCCCGCACGACGCGATCGCGGACGAGCTCGCGCGGTTCGACGGGGTCCTGCTGTCGAACGGACCCGGCGATCCCGAGCCGCTCGTCGACGAGGTCGGCGTGATCAGGGAGCTCCTGGGCCACGTGCCCATGCTCGGCATCTGCCTCGGGCACCAGCTGCTCGCGCTCGCCGCCGGTCACGAGACGTTCAAGCTCCCATTCGGCCACCGCGGCGCGAACCATCCCGTCGTCGAGCGTGCGACCGGCCGCGTCCTCGTCACGAGCCAGAACCACGGTTTCGCCGTCGCGCCGTCCGAGGCGCGCGAGGCGACGCACGTGTCACTCTACGACGGCACGGTCGAGGGACTCGACTTGCCGCTCGAGCATGCGCGCTCGGTGCAGTTCCATCCGGAGGCGGGGCCCGGACCGCACGACGCATGGCCGTTGCTCTCGAAGTGGGTCGAGGAGGTGGCGTATGCCCAGGCGGCGTGACCTGGAGTCGATCTGCCTGATCGGCTCGGGGCCGATCGTGATCGGGCAGGCGTGTGAGTTCGACTACGCGGGCTGTCAGGCGCTGAAAGTGCTGCGCGAGGACGGCTTCCGCACGATCGTCGTCAATTCGAACCCGGCGACGATCATGACCGACCCCGGTTTCGCCGATCGCACGTATCTCGAGCCCCTCGACGTCGAAGGCGTCGCGGACGTGCTCGCGCGCGAGCGGCCCGACGCACTGCTGTCGACGATGGGCGGCCAGACGGCGCTGAACCTCGCGCGCGAGCTGGCGAACGCCGGCGTGCTCGAAGAGCTGGGTGTCGAGCTGATCGGCGCGCCGCTCGACGTCATCGCGCGTGCCGAGGATCGCGAGGAGTTTCGCGAGGCGGTGCGCAGCGTCGGGCTCAAGGTGCCGAGCTCGCGCATCGTCACGAGCGTCGACGAGCTCGGCGGCGTCGCGCTGCCGGCCGTGATCCGTCCGGCGTTCACGCTCGGCGGCCACGGCGGCGGCTTCGTCGAGACGCTCGCGGCGCTGCACCGGCAGGTCGAGCGCGGGATCGCCGAGAGCCCGATCGGTCAGGTGCTGGTCGAGGAGTCGGTGCGCGGCTGGGACGAATTCGAGCTCGAGGTCGTTCGCGACCGCAAGGACAACGTCGTGATCGTGTGCTCGATCGAGAACATCGATCCGATGGGCGTGCACACGGGCGACTCGGTCACGGTCGCGCCGCAGATGACGCTCTCGGACCACGCGTACCAGGAGCTGCGCGACGCGGCGATCGCCGTCATCCGCGCCGTCGGCGTCGAGTGCGGCGGCTCGAACATCCAGTTCGCGCGCGAGCGCGAGTCCGGCGAGCTCCGCGTGATCGAGATGAACCCGCGCGTGTCGCGCTCGTCCGCGCTCGCGTCGAAGGCGACCGGCTATCCGATCGCGAAGGTCGCGGCGAAGCTTGCGGTCGGGTACACGCTCGACGAGATCCCGAACGACCTGACCGGAACGACGCCGGCGAGCTTCGAGCCGACCCTCGATTACGTCGTCGTCAAGTTCCCGCGCTTCGCGTTCGAGAAGTTCCCGGGTGCCGACACGACGCTCGGCACGCAGATGAAGTCCGTCGGCGAGGCGATGGGCATCGGGCGGACGTTCGTCGAGGCGTACCGGAAGGCCGAGCGGTCGCGTGAGCTCGACACGGAAGAGCGCTGGCAGCTGCCGGCGTCGGCGCATCCCTGGTTCCACGCCGAGCTCGCCCGTGAGCCGGGCTGGCTCGACCTCGACGCTGCGGTCGCCGACGACTTCCTGCGCCACAAGCGGGCCGGCCTCGCCGACGGCGACATCGGCCGCGAGCCGGTCGTGCGGGAGCGGCGGCGAAGCTGGGGCGTACGGCCGTCGTACCGGCGCGTCGACTCGTGCGCGGGAGAGGTCGAGGCGGCGTCCACGTACTACTACTCCACCTACGGCGAAGCGGACGAGGCGCCGCCGGCGGGAGCGAAGCCGCGCGTGGCCATCCTGGGCTCGGGCCCGAACCGGATCGGGCAGGGGATCGAGTTCGACTACTGCTGCGTGCATGCGGCGCAGAGCTTCCGCGCGCTCGGCTACGAGGCGGTGATGGTGAACTGCAATCCGGAGACGGTGTCGACCGACTACGACACGTCCGACCGGCTGTACTTCGAGCCGCTCCGGCTGGAGGAGGTGCTCGGCGTCTGCGAGCGCGAGCGCCCTGACGGCATCGCGATCCAGTTCGGCGGTCAGACGCCGCTCAAGCTCGCGCGTGGGCTCGAGGCCGCCGGCTTCTCGATCCTCGGCACCGCGTTCGACGCGGTCGACCTGGCCGAGGACCGCGAGCGCTTCGGCGCGCTGCTCGACCGGCTCGGCATCCGCTGCCCGGACTGGGGGATCGCGCGCAGCGCGGAGGAAGCGCGCGAGGTCGCCGAGCGGATCGGGTTCCCGGTCTTGATCCGGCCGTCCTACGTGCTCGGCGGTCGTGCGATGCGCGTGTGTTACTCGGCCGACGATCTCGGCGAGATCGACCGGCCCGTGCTGATCGACCGCTTCCTCGAGAGCGCGATCGAGATCGACGTCGACGCCGTCTCCGACGGCGACGACACGTACATCGGCGCGGTCATGCAGCACGTCGAGGAGGCGGGTGTGCACTCCGGCGACTCGGCGTGCGTGCTGCCGGCACCGTCGCTCAGCGCTGCGGAGGATGCCGAGATCCGCGAGGTCGTGCGGACGCTCGCGCCGGCGCTGGGCGTCGTCGGGCTGCTCAACGTGCAGCTCGCGCTCGCGGACGGGACGCTGTACGTGCTCGAGGCGAATCCGCGCGCGTCGCGGACGGTTCCGTTCGCATCGAAGGCGACCGGGATCAATCTCGTGCAAGCCGCGTGCAAGGTCATGGCCGGCGCACGCCTGTCCGATCTTGCCCTGCCTGAGGGACAGTCCCTGGGACACGTCTCGGTGAAGGCAGCCGTGCTGCCGTTCGCGCGCTTCCCCGGCGCCGATCCGGTGCTCGGGCCGGAGATGCGAGCAACCGGAGAGGTGATGGCGACGGCCGCCGATCTGCCGACGGCGTTCGCCAAGGCCGAGCGCGCCGCCGGCCGCCCGCTGCCGACGGCGGGGACGGCGTTCCTCTCCGTACGGGACGCGGACAAAGCCGCGGTGGTGCCGGTCGCCGAGTCGCTCGCCAGGCTCGGTTTCAAGCTGATCGCGACGTCCGGAACGGCCGACCGGCTTGTCGCGGCCGGGCTCCCCGTGGAGCGAGTCCGCAAGGTGACCGAGGAGGGAACGGGTGCAACTGTCGTCGACCTGATCCGCCGCGGCCGCTGCAACCTCGTCGTGAACACGCCGCAGGGATCGGGTGCGCGCACCGACGGCTATCTGATTCGCGAGGCCGCGCTCGTGGCGCGCGTCCCGTGCATCACCACGCTCTCGGGAGCGGCCGCCGCGGTGCACGCGATCGCCAACGCGCGCAGCGAGGAGTCTGTGTCACTGCAGGAACGGATCGAGCATGAGACGCGAGCGGCTTAGCGTCGTCGCCAACGAGCGCGTCGGGCCGTACACGCTCCTGCGCCTGCGCCGCGGCGGGATCGACCCGGGCGTCCCGGGGCAGTTCTTCATGCTCGAGGCGCCGGGACGGTTGCTGCCGCGACCGATGAGCCTCTGCCTCGCGCCGCCACGCGAGCTCGCGTTCCTGATCGACGCGATCGGCCCGGGCACACGTGCACTCTGCGAGCTCGACGAGGGCGACGAGCTTCACGTCCTCGGACCGCTCGGGAACGGTTTCGAGCTCGACGTGGAACGACCGCTGCTCGTCGGCGGCGGGATCGGGATCGCGCCGCTGCCGTTCCTGTCGGAGCGGCTCAGCGCCCCGCCGGCCGTCGTCGGCTTCCGTTCGGACTGGCACGCCGAGGCGGCGGCGCTCATTCCGCACGCGCACGTGTGTGTCGAACCGACGCTCGTCACCGACGTCATCCCGGAGGGTCTGGACATCCTCGCGTGCGGCCCCGAGCCGATGCTCGCGGCCGTCCGCGCCCTCGCGCCCAACGCACAACTGGCGTGGGAGGCGCCGATGGCGTGCGGCTACGGCGCCTGCTACGGCTGCGCGGTCGAGATCGACGGACGGCTGAAGCGACTCTGCGTCGACGGACCGGTGCTCCGTGCTGCTTAACGCGTCAGGGTGCCTCGACGCGCTCGCGGCGCCGGACGTCGCGCGTTCGCTCGACGCGTTCGTGACCAAAACGGTGACGCCGCTGCCGCGTGACGGCAACGTCCCGGTTCGCATCGCCGAGACCGACGTCGGGATGCTCAACTCGATCGGTCTCGCGAATCCCGGCATCGACCGCTTCCTGGCGTCGTACCTGCCGCAGCTCGAGCTGCTCGGAGTGCCGCTGTGGGTGTCGGTCGGCGGCTTCGAGACGAATGACTACGCCGACATCGCGTTGCGGCTCGACGACTACGCAACCGTGAGCGCGATCGAGCTCAACGTGTCGTGTCCGAACGTCGACGCTCCGGCCGAGAGCGCTGCGCAGATCGTCGCCGCAGCACGTCTGGCGACGCGCAAGCCGCTCTGGGCAAAGCTGTCGCCGGCCGTGCCGGACGTCGCCGAGGTCGCGCGCGCGGCCCAGGCCGCCGGCGCTGACGGGCTCTCCCTCGTGAACACGATCCGCGGGCTGAAGCTGGACGAGCGCACGCTGCAACCGGTGCTCGGGCCGGGGCACGGCGGCCTGTCGGGACCAGCGCTGAAGCCGATCGCGCTTGCCGCAGTGGCGAGCTGCTATCGAGCGACGGGGCTACCGATCGTCGGCATGGGCGGCATCCGCACCGGGCTCGACGCACTGGAGTTCGTCGCCGCCGGCGCGCAGCACGTCGCTGTCGGGACGACGCTGTTCGCGGACCCCGACGCCCCTGCTCGCATCCGCATGGAGCTGCACGCTGCTGCGCGTGAACGGGGCTGGAACACCTACGAAGATGCGTACGCAGCAGCGCATGAAGATGCGTTGTCGCTAAGGACAACGTAACTCTCAAAACACCTGCTCAGAACCATAAAACCTAGTCGCTTGACCGGCGTCCACCGGTTGTTAGACTCCGGCGCTCATGGTGTCCCCCAAGATCCAGGCCGAGGCGCCTGTCCGCTCGCTTGATCAACGGATGGAGGCACTGAAGCGCGCGAACGACATCCGTGTGCGTCGCGCGAAGTTGAAGAAGGACCTCAAGGACGGACACGTCCAGATCGAGCAGATCCTGAGCAACCCGCCCGAGTACGTGTCGACTGCGAAGGTGTTCGACATGTTGATGGCCGTACCGAAGTTCGGGCGGGTGAAGGCGTCGCGCTTCCTCAACATGTGCCGCATCAGCCAGTCGAAGACGGTGGGCGGGCTCTCCGACCGCCAGCGGTCTGAGCTGATTGGCCTCTTCAACAGGTAGCCCGCTGGTCGTAGTCGTCACCGGTACGTCGGGTGCCGGCAAAGGGACGCTCGAGAAGATCCTGTTGCAGCGCATGCCGGACGTGTTCGAGCTCGCCGTGTCCGCGACGACACGGGAGCGGCGGCCGTCGGAGCAAGAAGGCCGCGAGTACTACTTCGTCAGCGAGGGCGTGTTCGAGCACCGCGTGCGCGAAGACGAGTTTCTCGAGTACGTCGACCTGCCGTGGGGCGCGCGCTCGGGGACGCTGCGCTCGGAGATCGACCGCATCCAGGCGAACGGGAGGGTACCGCTCCTCGACCTCGAGACCGACGGGGCGATTCGCGTCAAGGAGACGATCCCGGGCGCCGTCACGATCTTCGTCGATGCGCCGACGTTCGAGGAGCTCGAACGACGCCTGCGCGAACGGGCGACGGAGAGCTCGGGGGAGATCCAGGAGCGGCTCGACCTCGCGCGGAGGCAGCGCGAGCTTCGCGACCGCTTCGACTACCTGATCGTCAACGACGACGTCGACCGCGCCGCGGATCAGCTCCAGGGCATCGTCGAGAGGGAGTTGCAGACTGCGGGTACCATGAGCCGTCCATGATCCATCCACGCATCGATGAGCTCCTCGACAACGTCGACTCGCGCTATGCGCTCGTGATCGTCGCCGCCAAGCGGGCTCGCCAGATCAACGACTACCACCATCAGCTCGGCGAAGGGATCGGCTTCGAGAACGCGCCTCCACCGTTGGTGGAGTCGCGGTCGAAGAACTACCTGACGATGTCCTTGGAAGAGGTCTCCGAGGGCAAGCTGAAGTACAAGTACTCGAAGTAGGACCTCGGGTACCTGGGTCGGTAGGCGCTTCGCGCCCGGCTCGGCCTCCGCCTCGGCCGGGTGGCAGATCGCGCGTTTCCAGGCAGAATCCGCGTATGGCCCGCGTGCTCGTCGGTGTCACAGGGGGCATCGCCGCGTACAAGGCGTGCGAGCTCGTTCGGCTGCTCGTCAAGGGCGGCCACGACGTCATGCCGCTCGTCACCGCCGGCGCCGAGCGCTTCGTTCGCGCCGAGACGTTCTTCGCCCTCGCCCGACGCTCGCCGACGGATGATCTCTACCTCCACCTGGCCCGTGCCGACCTGCTGGTCGTCGCGCCGCTGACGGCGAACACGCTCGCGAAGCTGGCGCACGGGCAGGCCGACAACATCGTCGCCGAGGCGGCTCTCGCACATCGAGGGCCGGTCCTGCTGGCGCCGGCGATGAATCCGCGGATGTGGTCACACGCCGCGACGCAGGCGAACGTCGACGCCGTGCGGCACCGAGGGGCGCAGATCGTCGGGCCCGACGAGGGCGAGGCCGCCGAGGGCGAGTGGGGCGTGGGGCGCATGGCCGAGCCGGACGAGATCTGCGCGCGCTGCCGCGAGCTGCTGGGCGAGAGCGACTCGCTCGCCGGGCGGCAGGTGCTCGTCAGCGCGGGCGGGACCCGCGAGCCGCTCGATGCGGTGCGATTCCTCGGCAACCGCTCCTCGGGCCGGATGGGCGTGGCGCTCGCGGAGACCACTCGGAAGCGTGGCGCCGAGGTGACGCTGCTCGCCGCCAACCTGACCGTCGCGCCCCCGTCCGGCGTAGAGATCGTCGAGACGCCGACGGCCGAGACAATGCTCGACGCCGCCCTGGCGCGGAGCGATGCCGATCTCGTGCTGATGGCCGCCGCCGTCGCGGACTACCGGCCGGCCGAGCAAGTCGCCGAGAAGCGGGCGAAGGACGATCGGGTCTGGCGACTCGAGCTCGAGCCGACCGCCGACGTGCTGCAGTCACTCGGGGAGCGCCGAAGCCGCGGTCAGGTGCTCGTCGGCTTCGCTGCCGAGACCGGCTCCGAGGGTCTCGCGCGCGCGCGCGAGAAGCTCAACCGCAAGCGGGTCGATCTCGTCGTCTACAACGACGTGGCCCGGGACGACATCGGCTTCGACTCCGACGACAACGAGGTCGTGCTGGTCACGGCGTCAGGCGAGCGCCGCGTGGGGAAGGCTTCGAAAGACCGAATTGCGGCGACGATCGTAGATACGGCCGAGGAGCTGTTGCGTGAGCGAACCTGAACGCGTCGAGTCGAGCGCCGCTGCTGCGGAGACCGTCCGCCTGCTCGTCGACAACCTCGCCCGCGTCGTGCACGCGCCGGACGAGACGCTGCGCCTGTTCGTTCTCTGCCTGATCAGCGAGGGCCACGTGATCCTCGAGGACTTCCCCGGGGTCGGGAAGACCATGCTCGCCAAAGCATTGGCTCGCTCGCTCGATGTCTCGTTCTCGCGGATGCAGTTCACGCCGGACCTGCTGCCCTCCGACGTCACCGGCGTCAACGTCTTCGACCAGCGCTCGAACGAGTTCGAGTTCAGACCCGGGCCGGTGTTCGCCAACCTGCTGCTCGTCGACGAGATCAACCGCGCGTCACCGAAGACGCAGGCGGCGCTGCTCGAGTGCATGCAGGAGCAGCAGGTGACGGTCGACGGCGTGTCGTACGAGCTGGCGCGGCCGTTCATGGTGATGGCGACGCAGAACCCGATCGAGTACGAGGGGACGTATCCGCTGCCCGAGGCGCAGCTCGACCGCTTCACGATGCGGATCTCGATCGGCTACCCGCCGCTCGCCCAGGAGGCGCAGATGCTCACCGAGCAGACGGGCGACCCGCCGCTCGAGGCGCTCGAGCCGGTCGCGAGGGCGTCCGAAGCGCTCGCGCTCGCCGACGAGGCGAAGTCGATCTACGTCGAGGAGAGCCTGAACCGCTACGTCGTCGCGCTCCTGCGCACGACCCGCGGCGACTCCCGTCTTTACCTCGGTGCCAGCCCGCGTGCGGGCATCGCCCTGCTCCGGGTCGCGAAGGCCCGCGCACTCGCAGCCGGCCGCGGCTTCCTCGAGCCGGACGACGTCAAGGCGGTCGCGACCGCCGTCCTGGCGCACCGCCTGATCCTCGCGCCCGAAGCGCGCTCCAGCGGCCTGACGGGAGAGCAGATCGTGCAGGAGACGCTCGAGAAGACGCCGGTCCCGGTCTAGATGCTGACCCGGCGCGGGCGCAGCGTCCTCGGCCTCGGCCTCGGCGTGTACCTCGCAGCCTGGGCCTTCGGCTCCAAGCCGCTTTACCCCGTTGCGACGGGTCTGCTGCTCGTCGTCGCGCTTGCCTGGCTGTGGGTCCGGCTCGCGAACCGGCCGTTCGGGGTCCGCCGCGGCTGGGGTGATTCGGAGCACGTCGAAGGTGACGACGTGCCCGTGGTCGTCGAGCTCGAGGCCTCCGGGCGTGTCGCGCCGGCGGCAGCGACGCTCGTCGAGCGGGTCGGGAGGCTCGGCGAGCAGCGCCAGCCGTTGCGCCGTCACGGCCGCCGGCTGAGCGCCCGCTACGTGCTCGAGCGGCTGCCGCGTGGCCGCTACGCGTTCGAAGCTGTCCGAGTCGAGCTCGCCGACCCGTTCGGGCTCGAGCGCGTGGCAGTGCCGCTGCCGGCTCCGGGTGCAGTGCTCGTGTATCCGCGCCTCGTTCGGCTGGGGCGCCTCTTCTCCGAGGCCGGCGCGCACTCCCATGACGGCCGGCGGCTCTTGCTTCGCCGGCAGAGCGGGTTCGAGCTGCACGGCGTCCGCGAGTACGAACAGGGCGAGTCGCTGCGGCGCGTGCACTGGCGCTCGACCGCGAGGCGCGGCCAGCTGATGGTGAAGGAGCTGGAGGATGCGCCGCGGGACGAGATCGCGGTGTTGCTGGACGCCGACGCAGCGGCGGTCGTCGGCGAAAGCTTCGACGTGCAGGTGCGGGCGGCGGGGTCGATCCTCGAGTCGTTCGTCCGGCGCGGCCGGCGCGCCGTGCTGGTCGTCAACTCGGAGCGGCGGGACGTCCAGCAGGTGCATTCGGTTGCGGCGGACTGGCGCCGAGCGCTCGAGCTGCTGGCGGCGGCAGAGCCGACCGGGCGGTCGAAAGTCGCCCACCTGCTTGCCGAGCAGGACGGGCCTGCGGCACGGGCCCTCGAGCTGGCAGTCGTCACGGCGCGGCTCGAGCCCGGGCTCGTCGACCGGCTCGTCCAGCGCACGGCCGCACACCGGAAGGCCTCCCTCGTGTACGTCGACGCGTCGAGCTTCAACGGCGCGAGACGGCGGCCGGAGCCGCTGCTGCTGCGGTTGCACGCAGCCGGCATTCCGGTCGCGACCGTCCGGGCAGACGACGATCTCGTCGCCGCGCTCGAGGGGCCGCTGGTCGCGGAGGCTGCGCATGCTTAGGACCGCCGTCCTGTCCGGCATCGCGGCGCTCGTCATCGCGGTCGACTGGCTCCGGTTCGAGGACCCGCGCTCCGGCGGAGGGCGGCCGTTCGCGCTCGTCGTGCTGGCGATCTTGCCGGCGCTCGTGCGGCCGTGGTGGGCGCGTGTGGCGGCCGCGGCAGTGTCGCTGTTCTTCGGCGCCTGCATCGCGTTTTCGCTCGGGCCGCTCCACGCGGAGTTCGCTCCGGGACGGTTCGAGCGCGGCTTTCTCGACTTCTACGACTTCCGCCTCCCGTTCGATCCGCAGCAGAGCGTGCGCATGCACGAGGTGGTGCTGTTCGCGATCTTCGGGTTCACGCTTGCGGTTGCGCTGTGTATCGCCGCACGGCGGGCGGTGCTCGCGGTCGTCGTCTTCCTCGTGGGCGCGGGGTGGCCGGCGACGCTGCTCGCCGGCGGCAACGAGGTCGGTCGAGGCGCGTTCATCCTTGCGGTCGCGCTCGTCTTGCTCGCGGGGCTCACGGAGCGGCCGAGCCGCCTCGCGCTCGGCGCGGGAGCGCTCGTCATCGTCGGTGCGTTCGCGCTCTCGAGCTCCGCCGCGGTCGCGCAGAACGCGTTCCTCGACTGGCAGCACTGGGACTTCTATACGCACCCGCAGAAGCCGGTCAGCGTCAGCTACGTCTGGGACGGGCGCTACGACGGCGTGCGCTTTCCGAAGGAGACGACCACGGTGCTGAGCATTCGCGCGCCGCGCACGCCGATGTACTGGCGAGCGACGGTGCTGGACCGCTTCGACGGCACGCGCTGGCTCGAGCATCTCTCGAGCGACGAGAGCGGGCAGACGCTGTGGGGCAGAGGAGCAGCGGACCGGAGGAAGTGGATCCGGCAGGACGTCACGGTGCGCGCGCTCGCGGACAAGCATCTTGTCGGGGCGAGCATTCCCGTTGCGTACAACATCAGCGACCCCGCCGTGGCGAACGGCGAGGGCGTCGTCCGGGCGGTGGACGGGCTCCATCGCGAGCAGCGCTACACGATCTGGAGCTACGCGCCGCATCCGACTCCCGCGCAGCTCGTCCGCGTGTCGGCGTCCTATCCGCGCGTGCTGACGCGGCCGGGACGCGAGCTCGAGCTGGCCGGGCGCGTCAACGCGCCGCCGTTCGCAGCACACGGCCGCGCGGCGCGGATGTTCAGGCTGCTGACGGGACGCCTGCAGCCGTACGCCGAGTTGTACGACCGGGCGCGCGCAGTCGCCGGGCAGACGCAGTCGCCGTACGCGGCTGCGGTTGCGCTCGAGCGCTGGTTCCGAGTGACGGGCGGGTTCACCTACTCGGAGGAGCCCGGGCCGACACCCGGGCTGCCGCCGCTCGTCGGGTTCGTCGTCGAGACGCGGACCGGTTACTGCCAGCACTTCGCCGGCGCGATGGCGCTGATGCTGAGGCTCCTCGGCATTCCGGCGCGCGTCGCCGCCGGCTTTGTCCCGGGTCACTACCACGACGGGACGTGGACGGTCACCGACCACGACGCGCACACGTGGGTCGAGGTGTGGTTCCCGCGCTACGGGTGGCTCGCGTTCGACCCGACGCCCGGACGCGGCCGGCTGAGCGGCTCGTACAGCTCGACCTCCGTCAACTTCAATCCCTCTGCGGC
This sequence comes from uncultured Actinomycetes bacterium, assembly GCA_963833655.1. GTDB lineage: Bacteria > Actinomycetota > Thermoleophilia > Gaiellales > Gaiellaceae > 3-1-20CM-4-69-9. The sequence continues at coordinate 648,796 of CAWHYL010000004.1, forward strand.
AGCCAAGCTGCTCGCCGGCGTCGTCAAGGGCGGCGAGGTCTTCGGCGGTGGCGCGCCGGCGATCCCGGCGCACGACGACCGCATCCGGACGCCGCGCTCGGCTGCCGATGTCCCGGTGCGCGGGCTGCGCGTGCCGCCGCCGGCGCCGCAGCACACGCCCAGCCTGCTGCTGTTTCTCGCGCTCCTGGCGGCGGGCGTCGGCGCCGTGATCGTGCTGCTGAAGCTCGGCCGCCGCAGGCTGCGTTACGTGACGCGCGACCCGCGGCGGGTGGCGTCCGCGTGTGCGCTCGAGCTGGCGGAGTTCCTGCAGGATCAGCGTGTGGCGCCTTCGCGCTCGGCCACGCTGCACGAGCTTGGCGCGACGATCGCCGAGCGATTCGGCGTCGACGCCGGTTCGTTCGCACGGTCGGCGGCTGTCGCGCGGTACGGCCCACGGGAGGACGCACACGAGGCCGCGCGGCGGGCGCGCAGCGAGTTGCGGGAGGTCAAGCGCAAGCTGCGCCGTGGCCTGTTCGTCGTCGACCGCGCTCGCGGCCTCCTCTCTGTTCGGTCGCTCGGGCTCGGCTAGTCGTGGATGCCGTCGTGATGGCCGCCGGCCTCGGTACCCGTCTGCGGCCGTTGACGGGGCGCTGGGCGAAGGCGGTGCTGCCGATCGACGGCCGCCCGGTGATCTCGGTGCTGCTGCGCGAGCTGGCGCGTGCCGGGTGCGGACGTGTCTGGCTCGTGACGGGCCATCTCGCCGAGCAGGTCGAGGCGCTCGTCGGCGACGGCTCGGCGTTCGGCGTTGCGGTGTGGTTCGTGCACCAGCCGGAGGCGCTGGGGTCTGCGGACGCCGTCCAGCGTGCGCTGGACGCGGGCGCCGGCGTGCCGGCCGTCGTGCTGGCGGCTGACACGGTGTTCTCCCGCGGTGACGTCGCGGCCTTTGTCGCGGCGTTCGAGGAGGGTGGGGGCGCGGGCGCCGGGGCCGTTGCCGTCAGGACCGAGCCCGGGCCGCGCGAAGGCCGGAGGGGCGTCCGCCGGTCAGGCGGCCGGATTCTCGGGCTCTGGGACGCCGACCCGGCGTCGGTGTGGACACCGGCACCGCTCTGGGGCCTCGGTGCCGCGGTCGCCGAACGGCTCTGCCGCGACCGGCCGCCGCACGAGCTCGGGAATGCGGTCCAGGCCGCGATCGACGACGGCGAGGCGATTCGGGCGGTCGAGATCGGGAAGACGCGGGATTTGACGGATCCGCTTGACTTGGTAGAGGAGAACTTTCCTTATCTGAGAGCGATATGAGCGAGACCTACGACCTGTATCAGCAAGGACGCGCGCACCTCCGCAAGGGGCGGGCGGCGCAGGCGACGGTCGCGCTGGAGAAGGCGAAGCGCCGCGAGCCGCGGAAGGCGTCCATTCGCGAGGCGCTCGGGATCGCGTACCTGCGAATCCAGCGCTACGAGGAGGCCGAGGAGGAGTTCCGCGCGATGCTCGAGCTCTCGCCGGCCGACGACTACGCCCACTACGCGCTCGGGCGCGCGCTCGAGAAACAGGGCAAGGACGCCGAGGCGAACGGCCACTACAAGCTCGCCAGCTCGCTGCGACCGCAGAACGAGCACTACGCCTCGCGGATCCTCGACCTGGACACGCCCGGTCCGGGCGACTCGAAGTAGGAGTCACCGAATCGGCGCAACCGCGTGACAGACGCGGCGCGGGTCCGGCGATAGCGTCAGCCGCAGTGGGTGGTGGGTGAGTCCCCCTCCCAGGGTGGGGCCGCGCGCGCACGCGCGCGTGTACTAGAGAAGAGGGCGACAGCGCGGCGCGGGGTGCGAGCGTCGGCGCGCGGTGCTGGATGATGCCCGCATGCGGGCGGTGTGTCAGCGAGTGTCGCGCGCCGACGTGACCGTCGCTGCCGAGACGGTGGGTGCCATCGACGCCGGCCTCGTCGTGCTGCTCGGCGTCGCGCGGACGGACTCGCCCGCGGCCGCGGAGCGGCTCGCGGGCAAGGTCGCACGGCTGCGAATCTTCGAAGACGCCGAAGGAAAGTTTGACCGCAGCCTGCTCGATGTCGGCGGCGCCGCACTCGTCGTCAGCCAGTTCACGCTCATCGCCGACACACGGAGAGGGAACAGGCCGAGCTTCGGCGCCGCGGCACCGCCCGGCGAAGCGGAGCCGCTCTACGAGCGGTTCTGCGCCGCGCTCGCCGCGTCCGGCATTCCCGTCGAGCGAGGCCGCTTCGGCATGAGAATGGCAGTGACGCTCGTGAACGACGGGCCGGTGACGATCGTGCTCGACGGCTGAGCACCGGCGAGGGCGGCTACGGCACCGTGAGGCGGGTGTCGAGCAGATGCCGGAGGCTCGGCACGACCCGATCGGCGCCGGCGCGCCGTAGCAGCTCCGCGTGCGGTTCCGCCGCGACGCCGATCACGGGGACGCCCGCGGCCCGCGCGGCGGCGACGCCGCCGACGCTGTGCGTGATGCTGACCGCCGCCGCAGGATCGACCTCGAGCCGCCGGCACGCGGCGACGAGGGTGTCCGGAGCGGGCCTCGACCGCAGTTCCTCGCGGCGCATGACCTGCGCGTCGATGTTCGTCTCGACCAGCGGCGCGAGGTGCGCGAGCTCCACGATCGCGGCGGTGCGCTCGCTCGCCGAGATGACGCCGCGACGGACACCCGCGCGGCCGGCTGCCTGCAGGTAGCGCCAGACACCGGGGAGCGGCGCAACGCCCTTGCGGACGAGAACGTGGTCGAACGCCTCGATCTTGCGGGCCGCGAGCCCGTATGCACTTCGGCAGCCCGCGCCGTCCGCCGCGGTGCCCTCGGCCAGCTGGATGCCGCGGCTCGCGAGGAACGCGTGAACGCCCTCGATGCGGGTGCGTCCGTCGACGTAGTTCCCGTAATCGCTGTCACGGTCGAAGGGGATGAAGTGCCAGCCGGTCTGCTCGCTCGAGGCGAGAAGGAATGCGTCGAACGCCTCACCCCATGCCTCGGCGTGCAGGAGGCCGCTGTCCGTCAAGACGCCGTCGAGATCGAACAGGCATGCCTCGACGTCGTCGGGCAAACCGAGCATGTGCCTGGTGACGGGCACAGGCGCCAGCCACGGCGCGGGCAGCACGCGAGTCGTCTGCCCAAGACGGGCAAGCTCGCCGGCGTCACGCTCCCGCTCGCGGAGCAGCGCACGCCGCCGTCGCGTCAGCTCGGTGCCCGGGAGGGCGTTCGCCGCGGCGACGAGTGCGCGGTCGGCGGCGTCGAGCGCCAGCTGCCAGCGGGAGCTCGCGGTCTCGAGCTCGAAGGCGTCCGTTCGGGAAGAGCTGGGCGGGCGGGCGGAAGATGCCGGTTCCTGCGTGGGCGCGCGACGCTTCCGGACGCTTCGGTCGGCGCGTTCTGGAGGCTTGGACACGCTCTCTGTGATCATTCACGTCGAGCATCGCCTGCGTGCGTCCGCAGCAGCATCGGCATTTGCTGCAATGTCCGTGCGGCTGAGTACGGACGGCCGGCTTGCTATCCTGGTTTCACCACATTTCGAGCGGTTCGCGAAATGGGCCTGCGGGCCCATTTTTTGTGAGGACAGGAGCGATGGCAGCGACACACCAGAAGGAGCGACAACTGACACGGGAGATCACGCCGAAGGTGGAAGGCGCCCTGCCGGGCACCGAGGTTCTGGCCGTGGAGCTTACGAGCCCCGAGCGCTTCACCGTCTACGTCGACCACGTCGGCGGCGTCGACCATGCGCTCTGCGAGCGCGTCACGAACGTGCTCCGCGACTACCTCCGCGACTTCTCCGTCGACGTCTCGTCGCCCGGGACCGAGCGGCCGCTCCGCACGCAGGCACATTTCCGCAATGCCGTCGGCTGGCGCGTCTCCCTCCGCACCGAGGGCCGCAGCCGCGTGCGCGGCGAGGTCGTCGCAGCTGGTGACCGCTCGGTCACCGTCAAGACCGACGCGGAATCCGTTGACATCCCGTACGACTCGATCGTCCGGGGCAACCTGATCGAGGAAGTGGGGACGAGATGACGCAAGAGATCGTCGACGCAGTCAGGGACATCGAGCGTGAGAAGGGCATCGAGAGCGGCGCGCTCGTCGCTGCCCTCGAAGACGCGCTCCTCGCTGCGTACAAGAAGACGCCGGGCGCTGCGCGGCATGCGACGGTCGAGATCGACGAGCAGGGCGACTTCCGGGTCTACTCGATCGAGCTCCCGTCCGACATCGAGGAGCGGCTCCTCGACGAGGCGCGCGAGCGTGCGCTCGAGGAGCTCGAGCGGATCGAGGCCGAGAACGGCGAGCGCTCGCACACGCTGCTCTCCGACGAAGACCTCGACATCGACTGGTCCGACGTCGACGAGGATCAGATCAAGCGCGCGGACGTCACCCCCGAGAACTTCGGCCGCATCGCGGCGCAGACGGCGAAGCAGGTGATCCTCCAGCGGATCCGCGAGGCGGAGCGGATGATGATGTACGACGAGTACAAGGACCGCGAAAGCGAGGTCGTGACCGGCATCGTGCAGCAAGCCGGCGACCGCAACAACGTGCTCGTCGACCTCGGCAAGGTCGAGGCTCTCCTCCCGCGCTCCGAGCAGGTGGACGGCGAGCGCTACGAGCAGGGCTCGCGCATCAAGGCCGTCATCACCGAAGTCCGCTCCGGCACGAAGGGGCCGCAGGTCATCCTCTCGCGGCGCGATCCGGAGTTGATCAAGACGCTCTTCGAGCTCGAGGTGCCGGAGATCGCCGACGGGCTCGTCGAGATCCGCGGCGTCGCGAGGGAGCCGGGCTACCGCTCGAAGATCGCCGTCGAGTCGCACGCGCAAGGCGTCGACCCGGTCGGCGCGTGCGTCGGCCCGCGCGGTTCGCGCGTCCGCATGGTCGTTTCCGAGCTGCGCGGCGAGAAGATCGACATCATCCCGTGGAACCCGGAGCCGGCGCGATTCGTCGCGAAGGCGCTGTCGCCCGCGCGGGTGCGGGAGGTCTTCGTCGACGACGATACGAAGGAGGCCACGGTCATCGTCCCCGACGACCAGCTTGCGCTCGCGATCGGCAAGGAAGGCCTCAACGCCCGGCTGGCCGCACGGCTGACCGGCTGGAAGGTCGACATCCAGTCCGACACGGAGTTCGCGCAGGCCGAGGCCGAGGCGGCGTACGGCGGCGGCGAGGGCGAGGAGTTCACCGGTCGCTGCGCGGCGGTGCTCTCGAACGGCAAGCGCTGCCCGAACGAGGCGCTGCCGGGATCGCGCTACTGCGGGCTGCCGGCGCACCAGGAGCTCGCGCAGCACGACACCGACGACGTCGAGCCGATCGAGACCGCCCCCGAGCCGAAGCTCGAGGCGCGCTCCGACATCGCGCCGCCCGAGGCGGAGAGCATCGGCCCCGAGTCGCTGCCCGAGGAGGCGGTCGAGCCGCTCGATTCTGAAGCTCCCGCGGACGTCGTCGCGACGCATGGCCCCGACGCCACGGAGATCGCGGCGGAGGAAGGCGAGGTCGACCTCGACGTGTCGCATCCCACCATGGCGGCCCCGGACGAGGTTCCCGCCGGGGTCCCGGTCGAGCACGACGAAGGCGGCGAAGGCGCGCCTGCTGCGTGACGGAGCCGGTCAGGAGCTGCATCGGGTGCGGGCGGAAGGCCCCGCAACGGGAGCTTCTGCGGTTTGTCGCAAGCGACGGCCTCCTCGTTTCCGGCGCAGGACAGCCGGGGCGCGGCGCCTATACCTGCCGCCGTCTCGCGTGCTTCGAGCGGGCTGCCGAGCGGCGGGCCTTCAGCCGGACGCTGCGGCGGAACGTCCGGGTCGAACCGGAACTGGCATCCCTCTACACTTGAACCCGTAAATGGCGAACGACTCAGGATCGAACCGGCCGAATCGGCCCATGCGGCCCCGTCAGGGAGGCCCCGGCGCGCGCCGCAAGCGGCGCGTCGTCATCGACAACGCGGCCGCCCGGCCACGCGACGCGCGGCAGCAGAGCCGCGAGCGTGAGGCGACGCGGCCGAAGCAGCCCCGCGAGGTCGCGCCCGTCACCGGGCCGGTCTCCGTCGAGTCCGGCCTGACAGTTCGTGATCTCTCGCAGGCGCTCGGCGTGCCGGCGCCCAAGATCATCATGTTCATGATGGGCCTCGGGAAGGCCGTCACGATCACGCAGTCGCTGGGTGACGACGAGGTCGAGCTGATCGCCGCGGAGCTTGCGCCCGAGCGGGAGCTGACGATCCGCCACGCAGCCGACGAGGAGGAAGAGCCGGAGGTCTTCGAGGACGACGAGAAGGATCTGGCGCCGCGCCCGCCGGTCGTGACGATCATGGGCCACGTGGACCACGGGAAGACGACGCTCCTCGACGCGATCCGCGAGACGTCCGTCGTCGAGACGGAGGCGGGCGGGATCACGCAGCACATCGGCGCGTACCAGGCCGAGCACAACGGCCGGAGGATCACGTTCCTCGACACTCCGGGCCACGAGGCGTTTACCGCGATGCGCGCCCGCGGCGCGAAGGTGACCGACATCGCCGTTCTCGTGGTCGCCGCGGACGACGGTGTCATGCCGCAGACGAAGGAATCGATCTCCCATGCCCGCGCCGCCGCGGTGCCGATTGTCGTTGCCGTCAACAAGGTGGACGTTGCCGACGCGGATCCGAACCGCGTCCGCAGCGAGCTCTCGACGGAAGGCCTCCAGCCGGAGGAATGGGGTGGCACGACGCAGTTCTCGGACGTGTCGGCGAAGCAGGTTCAGAACCTCGACGACCTGCTCGAGAAGGTTCTCCTCGTCGCCGACGCGGAGCTCGAGCTGACCGCGAACCCGAAAGCGGAAGCTTCAGGGCCGATCATCGAGTCGCGCCTCGACGTCGGCCGCGGTCCGGTGGCGACGATGCTCGTCCATCGCGGGACGCTGCATGTCGGCGACGCGATCGTCGCCGGCGATGCGTGGGGCAAGGTGCGCGCGCTCTACAACTTCCGCGGCGACAAGGTTCAGGACGCCGGGCCGGGGGATCCCGTCGAGATCCTCGGCTTCGACAAGCCGCCGCCCGCAGGCGAGCTCTGCCGCGTCGTCGAGAACGAGCGACGGGCGCGTGACCTCGCGAACACGCGAGGCGAGCGCCTACGTCGCGAGCAGCTGGCGCAGGCCTCGCGCGGCGTCTCGATCGAGCACCTCTTCGAGCAGATGCAGGCCGGCGCCGTACGCGACCTGAACCTTGTGCTCAAGGGCGACGTCGTCGGGTCGGTCGAAGCGGCTGTGTCGGAGCTCGGCAAGATCCAGCACCCCGAGGTGCGCGTCAATGTCATCCATCAGGGCGTCGGTGGCATCACCGAGAACGACATCATGCTCGCGTCTGCCTCCGGCGCGACCGTCGTCGGCTTCAACGTGCGCCCGAACGCCGAAGCGCGTGCGCTCGCAGAGCGCGAAGGCGTCGAGATCCGCACCTATCGCGTGATCTACCAGCTGACCGAAGACATCGAGCAGGCGCTCGTCGGCATGCTGCGGCCGGTCGAGACGGAGGAGACGCTCGGCGAGGCCGAGGTACGCGCGCTGTTCAAGGTGTCGCGGCTGGGCACGATCGCGGGTTGCCTGGTCACGAGCGGCCTGATCCGGCGCGGAGGGCAGGTGCGCGTCGTCCGCGACGGCACCGTCATTCACGAGACGACGATCGCGCAGCTGAAGCGCTTCAAGGACGACGCGCGCGAGGTGACCGAAGGGTTCGAGTGCGGCATCCTCCTCGACGGCTTCAACGACGTGAAGGAAGGCGACGTGCTCGAGTGCTTCGAGACGCGCGCCGTCGAGCGCACGACTCTGGACGAGCCGCCCCCGGCAGCAACCACGTAGCGCTCCGGCTGCGACATTGGGCTCCGGTTACGTCGGGATCCTGACGGTGGAGCTCCACTTCCCGGAGGCGGGATCGCTCAAGGGGAAGCGGAAGCACGTCAAGTCGGCGAAGGCCCAGCTGCAGAACCGCTTCGGCGTCTCGGTCGCAGAGGTCGACCACCACGAGCTGTGGCAACGCGCCCGCCTGACGCTCTCGTGCGTCACACGCGAGTACCGCGAGGCCGAGCAACTCCTGGACGAGGCAGAGCGGTATCTGTCCGGCCAGGAGTTCGAGCTCCTACGCGCCGAGCGCAGCGTCGTGACCATCGACTAGAGGAGCGTCGCGTTCAGCCGCTTGAATAGGACGCATGGCCGAGCGCATGCGACGTGTGAACGAGTCCATCCGACAGGTCCTCTCCGAGGGCGTCGGCGAATTGAAGGACCCCCGGATCGGATTCGTGACCGTCACCGGCGTCCAGACGTCATCGGATCTGCGTCATGCCCGAGTCTTCGTCTCGGTGCTCGGCGCGGAGCGCAAGCGCGAGCAGACGCTGGCCGGGTTGCAGGCCGCACATGCGGTTCTCCAGTCGAGGCTCGCACGGGAACTGCGCATGAAACGAACCCCGCAATTGGCGTTCGAATACGATCCGTCGGTAGAACGCGGGGTCCGCATGACGAAACTCATCGATGAACTCGCCCCAGACGACAGCGAGTGAACTGACAGCGGTCGCGGACGCGATCCGCGGACATGAGCGCTTCGTCGTCACGACCCACGAAAACCCCGACGGGGACGCGCTCGGCTCGCTCCTGGCGACGAAGCTCGCGGTCGAGCAGCTCGGGAAGGACGTCGTGATGGTGCTCCACGGCGATGCGCCGCTGCCCGGGGAGTACGAGTTCATGCCGCTCGCCGAGCTGCGCCGGCGCTGGCCGGACGACGTCTCGGAGCGCGTGCTGCTCGCCGTCGACTGCGCGAACGAAAGCCGCATCGCCGACCCGGAGGTTCTCGGCCGAGTGCCGCTCGCTGTCGACATCGACCACCATCACGACAACACACGCTTCGGGCAGGTCAACCTCGTCGTCGCAGACGCCTCGTCGACGGGCGAAGTCCTTCGGGATGTCTTCGGCGAGCTCGACGTGGATCTGACGCCCGACATCGCAGAGGCTTTGTACATCGCGCTCGTAACGGACACGGGTCGGTTTCAGTACACGAACACGACGCCGAAGGCGCTCCGGCTGGCGGCGGAGCTCGTCGAGGCGGGCGCCGACGTCCATCGCATCTTCCAAGGCGTTTACGAGTCGGTGCAGTTCGCGAAGCTGAAGCTGCTCGCGCGGGCGCTCGAGCGCGCGCAGGTCTACGAAGGCGGGCGCATCGTCGTCTCGTATCTCCTGCGAACGGACTTCGCGGAAGTTGGCGCAGCGGAGCCGTATTCCGAAGGGATCATCGACTACCTCCGCGCCGTCGAGGGGGCGGACATGGCCGTCCTCATCCGCGAGCCGCCACGGGAGGGAGGGCCGACCCGGCGCGTGAGCCTCCGTGCGAGCGTCGACGAGCTGGACGTGTCCGCGATCGCGCGCAAGTCCGGCGGTGGCGGCCACCGCCAGGCGGCTGGCTTCTCGAGCGAGTCCTCGATCGAGGACATCACGGACTTCGTGCGGCGCGAGTTCCTTGCCTCCGCGCGCGCTTGACCCGACCGGGATCGTTCTCGTCGACAAGCCGACGGGACCGTCCTCGTTCGCGGTCGTCGCCGACCTACGCCGGCGGACGGGGGCGCGAACGGGTCACGCGGGAACTCTTGACCCTTTTGCCACAGGATTGCTGCTCTTGTTGTCCGGAAGGGCAACTAAGCTGGCCTCATGCTTCGTGGGGCTCGACAAGCGCTACGTCACGGATGTCGACTTGACCGCGCGCACCTCGACCGGGGACCCCGAGGGGACGATCGTCGAGCACCTCGACCCACCGGCACGCGACGAGCTCGACACCCGGCTCGCGCGCCTCCGCGGCGTGGTGGAGCTGCCGATCCCAGCCGCGTCGGCGGTGAAGATCGGCGGGGAGCGCGCATACAAGCTCGCGCGGCGCGGTGTGCAGGTCGAGATGCCGACACGCCGCTCGCGGATCAGCGCCCTCGACGTCATCACGTATAGGGACGACGGTGTGCGGCTCGACCTTCGCGTCAGCTCGGGCACTTATGTCCGTGCCGTCGCGGAGGCGCTCGGCGGGCACTGCCGGACGCTGCGGCGGCTCGAGATCGGCCCGTTCTCGGTCGACGAAGCGGACCCCGAGCGCTTCATCCCGCCCGACGAGGCGCTCGCTCGGCTGTGATCGTCGCCCGCAACGTCGAGGAGCTGGCCGCGCGACCGCGGACTGTCGCGATCGGGAGCTTCGACGGCGTTCATCTCGGGCACCGGCTCGTTCTCGACACAGCGCGTGCCATCGGCCCCGCACCGACGGTCGTGACGTTCTGGCCGCATCCCCGGCTCGTGCTCGGCAACGAGGTCGAGCTGCTCTCGACGCTCGAGCGGCGGCTCGAGCTGCTCGAGGCGGTCGGTGTCGAGGAGGTGCTCGTCGTCGACTTCACGACGGACGTGGCCGGTCTGCCGGCGGAGGAATTCGCCGACACGGTGCTGCGGCGCATCGGCACGACGACGGTCGTGGTCGGCGAGAACTTCCGGTTCGGTCGCGCGGCGGCCGGCGATGGACGAATGCTTGCGCGGCTCGGCTTCGACGTCAGGCTCGTCCCGCTCGTCGACGGCGTGTCGTCGACGCGGATCCGCGCGCTGCTCCGCGAAGGCGACGTCGTCGGGGCCGCGCAGCTCCTCGGGCGCCCGGCCGAGCTCGACGGCACGGTCGTCCTCGGCGACCAGCGCGGCGGGACGCTCGGATACCCGACGGCGAATCTCGCGCTGCCGCCGCACCTGGCCGTACCCGCATACGGCATCTACGCGGGCCACGCGCTCGGGCACCGCACTGCGATCTCGATCGGCGTCAACCCTCACTACGGGGGCGACGAGCGCCGGATCGAGCCGCACCTGCTCGACTTCGAGGGCGACCTGTACGGCCGGCGGCTGCTGGTCGAGCTGTGGCTGCGGCTCCGCGACGAGCGCGCCTTCGCCTCCGAGGCAGAGCTCGTCGCCCAGATCGGACGGGACGTCGAGGCGACGAGGTCGGCAGAGCGTCCGGTCTGACGACGTCACGAGGTGCGTCAAGCTCGTGGCGCTCGCAACGAGCGGGTCGCAAGTTTCCGCAAAGAGCGGAATCTTGTTAGACGTGAGCTCGAGAGCATCCGGCAGCGAGGAACCGCAGCTGACGGTCGTCGAGAGCGTCCGCTGCCTCGAGTGCGGCGTGGTGTATGCAAAGCCGCAAGCGGGCGGGACCGTCCACGAGAACCCAGGTTGCCCCGACTGCGGGTACGTCGGTTGGGCCGCTTCGACGCTGTCGGTCGTCAGCGAAGGCCTGCAGCGGCCCCATTCCGCCGCGGGTCGGCAGCCGCACCGCTTCGGCTGACGACGCTGACGCCGCCGAAGTAGTGGTGGGGAGCGGGCCAGCGCCTGACGTTCCGGCCCTGCGCCTCGAGCACCGCCAGCGCCGCTTCGTCGACGCCCGGCTCGGCGTTCACGACCTCGGGTGCCGGATGGAAGCGCGGTCGCGTCACTGCGTCCTCAGGGGCGAGCCCCTCGTCGAGCATGCCGGCGAGCACGCTCAGCAGGGCTGTGCGCAGCCGCGTGCCGCCGGCCGCCCCGGCCGCGAGCGCGAGGCCGTCCCGGGCGAGCGCAACCGTCGGCGCCATCATGCTCTGCATCCGGGTCCCCGGCTCGAGGCGCCCGCGGAGCAGGTCGGCTTCGCCCAGCATGCTGTTCAGATGCAAATCGAGCCCCGGAAGGAAATCGCCGGAGCCGAGGCCGAGGCTGCTCGTGACCACGCAGGCGTTCCCGGCACCGTCGACGACGGTGAGGTTCGTCGTGTCGCCCCCACCGCCGCTCGGGGCCTCGAGCACGTCGACGAGGGCGAGCACGCGGCCTGTCTCGTCGAGGCCCGCGAGCGGCGGTAGCAGCGGCACGGTCTCGGGCATGCCTGAGAGCCCGCCGCGGCTGAGGAGGCGCACGTCGAGGTAGTCGATCCCCACCGGGTCGCTCCAGAGCGGCTCGTACGACGCGAGATCCGTCTCGGTCACCAGTCCGCCGCGCTCGTCGCAGAGCTCGAGCAGCGAGGCTCCGATCGCACCGGCGTACACCGAGCGGGGATCCTCGGCGAGCGAAGCGAGCGCTGCTGCCAGTCCCGGCTGCTCGAGCCGCTGGCCGGCGCGGAGGAGCTCGCCGCCGGGCGCGTAGATCGCGGCGCCCTCGTTCATCGTCATCACCGGCGCGAGCATCGCGAGGCAGGCGGCATGCGTCGGCGGGAAGTCGACGCCGTCCTCGGCGAGCCGCAGCCCGGGCTCGACCAGGCGGGCCCAGGGCAGCGCTCCGTGCTCCTCCCACAGTGCGACGAGGCCGGCGGGCAGTCCGGGAACGCCGCACGACGCCGGGCCGATCGCGTAATCGACGAGCTCCTCGCCGAACGGCACCTCGAGGTGGATCAGCTCCGCGTCGGGGCGGGTCGCGCCGAGCCCCGGCACGGCGACGAAGCAATCGAGGTTTCGCGCGCGCTCGCGCTCCGCGTCGAAGTAGATCGCGTGGCCGCCGCCGAGGAGGCCCGTCATCACCGTTTCGGCGACGCACGACGCGAGCGAGGCCGCAACCGCGGCGTCGGCGGCGGTGCCGCCGTCGACCAGAACCTCGACTCCGGCCGCCGTCGTCGCGGGATGTCCGGCGGCCACGCCAGCAGCGATCACGGCGGGTAGTTTGCAGATCGTGACTGCAGCGACGGAGCTGCCGCTCGTGCATGCGCGCGGACTGGTCAAGAGCTTCGGCGATCTGGTCGCCGTCGACGCGATCGACTTCAACGTGCACAAGGGCGAGGCGTTCGGGTTCCTTGGGCCGAACGGGGCGGGTAAGAGCTCGACGATGCGGATGATCGGCTGTGTGTCGCCGCCGAGCGGCGGGACGCTCCGCATCCTCGGCCTCGACCCGAACAAGAACGGCGCGGACATCCGCGCGCGGCTCGGCGTCGTGCCGCAGGAGGACAGCCTCGACATGGAGCTGACCGTCCGCGAGAACATGCTCATCTACGGCCGCTACTTCGGGTTGCCGCGGAAGGTCGTCCACGAGCGCACGCAGCGGCTGCTCGAGTTCGTCCAGCTCGAGGAGCGGATCGACTCGAAGGTCGAGCCGCTGTCGGGCGGGATGAAGCGCCGCCTGACGATCGCCCGTTCGCTGATCAACGAGCCGGACATCCTTCTGCTCGACGAGCCGACGACCGGGCTCGACCCGCAGGCTCGCCACGTCGTCTGGGACCGGCTCCACGAGCTCAAGCACCGCGGCGCGACGCTACTGCTGACGACGCACTACATGGACGAGGCGGAGCAACTCTGCGACCGGCTCGTCGTGATGGACAAGGCGAAGATCGTGGCCGAGGGGTCGCCGCAGGAGCTGATCCGCCGGTACTCGACGCGCGAGGTCGTGGAGCTGCGGTTCGCGACCGAGCGGCCGCCCGACGACATCGCCGGACGCATCGACGGCCTCGCGCGCCGCGTCGATGCGCTCAGCGGCCGGCTGCTCGTCTACACCGACGACGGCGACACGACCGCGGAGCGCATCCACGAGCTCGGCGTTCGGGCGCAGAGCACGCTCGTCCGGCGCTCCACGCTCGAGGACGTGTTCCTCCATCTGACCGGCCGCAGCCTCGTGGACGAATGAGCTACGCGCTGCGCTCCTACGAGTTCTGGCTCACCTTCTATCGGCGGACGTGGCGCGGCTCGGTGGTGACGAGCGTCGTCAACCCGGTCTTCTACCTCGGTGCGCTCGGAGTTGGTCTCGGAACGCTCGTCAACAAGTCCGGGTCGACGCCCGGCGGGGTCAACTACCTCTCGTTCGTCGCGCCCGGCGTACTTGCAGCGACGGCGATGCAGGTCGCGGCGACCGAAGCGATGTGGCCGGTCCTCGGCTCGATCCGCTGGACGCGCGTGTACTACGCGATGCTCGCGACGCCGCTCCGCATCCGCGACATCGTCTTCGGGCACCAGGCGTGGATGGTCACCCGCGTGGTGTCCAGCTGCGCGATCTACCTCCTGGTGATCGCGGCATTCGGCGGCGTCCATTCGCCGCTCGCCGTCCTCACGGTCCCGGCGTGTCTGTTGATCGGCCTGGCCTTCTCGGCGCCGATTGCTGCGTACTCCGCGACGTGCCAGGACGACGGCGTGTTCCCGGTCGTCACCCGCTTTGCGATCGTGCCGATGTTCCTGTTCTCGGGAACCTTCTTCCCGGTCTCCCAGCTGCCGACGGCGCTCGAGTGGGTCGCGTACGCGACGCCGCTGTGGCATGGGGTGGACCTCTGCCGCTCGTTGACGCTGGGCACGGCGCAGTGGCCCCTCAGCATCGTCCACGTCGTCTATCTCGCAGCGTGGGGTGCCGTCGGCCTCGTCGTCGCGCTGCGCACCTATCGAGAGAGGTTGTTGAAGTGACCGTTGCGGCGCTCCCGTTGCCGCGTGGCGCGGCGCTCTTCGAGCGCAACGCGCGCGCACACAGACGGCATTTCCTGATCATCTTCTCGGGCTTCTTCGAGCCTCTCTTCTACCTGCTCTCGATGGGCGTCGGGCTCGGCCACTACATCGGCAAGGTGCCCGGCCCGAACGGCGAGCTCGTCTCGTATGCCAGCTTCATCGCGCCTGCGCTCCTCGCGACGGCCGCAATGAACGGCGCGATGTACGACGCGTCGAGCACGTTCTGGAAGATGAAGTACATGAAGCTGTACGACTCCGTCCTCGCGACGCCGCTCGGCCCGCTGGACGTCGCCGTCGGCGAGCTGTCGTGGGCGCTCTTCCGCGGACTGCTCTACGCGGTCACGTTCCTGATCACCGTCTCGGCGCTCGGCGACGTCCATTCCCCCTGGGCGCTGCTCGCGCTGCCGGCGGCAATCCTGGTCGGGTTTGCGTTCGCCGGGATGGGGATGGCCGGCGCGACGTACATGCGCAACTGGCAGGACTTCGAGTTCCTGAGCCTCGTCCAACTGCCGCTCTTTCTCTTCTCCGCGACGTTCTATCCGCTGTCCGTGTACCCGCACTGGCTGCAGGTCGTCGTCCGCTGCACGCCGCTCTACAACGCGATCTCGCTTATCCGCGGTCTGATGCTCGGCGTCCTCGGCCCGTACCAGCTCGCCAACGCGGCGTATCTCGTCGTCTTCGGCGCGATCGGCCTCGCGATTGCCCGGCGGCGCATCGGCAAGCTCCTTCTCAAATAGCTACCCTGTCGAGGACGCAGCCGCGGCTTTCCGCCTGCTTCCGGCGGGTTGCTGGGACTGACGAGACAAAGGAGACACATGAGCCTCACGAAGGAAGCCAAGCAGGAGATCGTCGAGAAGCACGGCGCGAGTCAGACGGACACGGGCTCGACGAAGGTGCAGGTGGCGCTGCTGACGCAGCGGATCAACCAGCTGACCGAGCACCTCCGGACGCATCCGAAGGACCACTACTCGAGGCGCGGGCTGCTCAAGCTCGTCGGCCGGCGCCGCCGCTTTCTGAACTATCTCCAAAAGCACGACCTGGAGGGGTATCGGGCACTCATCAAGGAACTGGGGCTGCGCAGGTAGCCCTGCCGTAACGAGAGGGTGGAGATTCGAGTGAGCGCCGTTCGCGACGTTCACTCGAGTCCCCACTCTCGCTAAGCAGAGTGGAGGAACAACATATGGCGATTGCCACTGAGCGCCGGGCCGAGGTCAGCGTGACCATCGGTGGGCGCGAGATCAGCTTCGAGACCGGCAAGCTCGCGAAGCAGGCCGACGGCGCCGTCGTCGTCCGATCCGGGGACACGATGGTGCTGGCGACGGCGCAGGGGCGGATGGAACCGCGCGAGGGCGCGGACTTCTTCCCACTGACCGTCGACGTCGAAGAGCGGATGTACGCCGCCGGCAAGATCCCGGGCGGCTTCTTCAAGCGCGAGGGGCGGCCGACGGAGCGCGCCATCCTGACCGCGCGCATGATCGACCGGCCGATCCGGCCGTTGTGGCCGAAGGGCTACAAGAACGAGACGCAGGTGATCTGCACGGTGCTGAGCGCCGACCTGATCACCGCGCACGACATCCTGTGCATCAACGGCGCCTCCGCGGCCCTGATGATCTCGCCGCTGCCGTTCATGGGGCCGGTCGGCGCGGTCCGCATCGGGATGATCGACGGCGAGCTCGTCGTCAACCCGACGCTGCCGGAAGTGGAGGAGCACGCGGAGCTCGACCTGATCGTCGTCGGCACGAACGACGGCCTGACGATGGTCGAGGCCGGTGCGAACGAAGTCCCCGAGCCCAAGCTGCTCGAGGCACTCGACCTCGCACACAGCGAGATCAAGAAGCTCTGCGAGGCACAGCTCGACCTCCAGCGCGAGGCGGGCAAGGCGAAATGGCTCGACGACTCCGTGACGGAGGAGATCGACAACGAGCACGGCGACGCCATCCGCCGGCGCATCAACTCCGAGGGCCTGCGTGCTGCGGACGCCGTCGTCGAGGAGGCACTGCCGCAGCTGAGCATGGACTCGACCGAGGACGACGTGCTCACGCAGGTGCAGCGCAAGATGAGCCTTGCGGCCGTGCTGGAGCGCATCCGCCTCGAGTCGGTGTTGCAGCCGGTTCGCGAGCAGTTCGAGCCGGATCTGCGTGCGCTGACCGACGCGGAGCAGGACTCGAAGGAGCTCAAGTCCGCGAAGCGGCAGCTGCTGTTCGACCGGATCGTCGAGACAGTCGAGCTGCCGTTCCCGGTCGGCCCGTCCGTCGGCGACGGCGAGGCGGCGACGGCGAAGGACTCGCTCACGAAGAATTACGTCAAGCGTGGCGCAGAGGCGATCTACAAGGAGCTCGTCCGCCGCAAGATCGCAGTCGAGAAGAACCGGCCGGACGGCCGCAGCCCGGAGGAGATCCGGCCGATCACGTGCGAGGTCGGCGTCTCCGCGCGCACACACGGCTCAGGGCTCTTCACGCGCGGTCAGACGCAGATCATGTCGCTGCTGACGCTGGGCACGGCGAAGGAGGGTCAGCGGATCGACGATCTCTCGCTCGAGACCGACCGTCGCTACATGCACCACTACAACTTCCCGCCTTACTCGGTCGGGGAGACGGGCTTCATGCGCGGCCCGAAGCGGCGTGACATCGGCCACGGTGCGCTCGCGCAGCGCGCGCTCGAGGCGATGATCCCGTCGGCGGCGGACTTCCCGTACACGATTCGGATCGTTTCCGAGACGCTCGAGTCGAACGGCTCGTCGTCGATGGGCTCGGTCTGCGGCTCGACGCTCGCGCTGATGGACGCCGGCGTGCCGATCAAGAAGCCGGTCTCGGGTATCGCGATGGGCCTCGTCAAGGAGGGCGACGACTACGTCATCCTCACCGACATCCAGGGTGCCGAGGATCACCTCGGCGACATGGACTTCAAGGTCGCCGGCACGGAGGATGGAATCACCGCCCTGCAGATGGACATCAAGATCACGGGCGTGACGCGCGAGATCATGCAGGGTGCGCTCGATCAGGCGAAGCAGGCGCGCGTGTCCATCCTCGAGAAGATGCTCGAGGCGATCCCGGAGGTTCGCGGCGAGCTGAACGTGAACGCGCCGCGCATCTCCACGGTCAAGATCGACCAGGAGAAGATCGGCATGGTGATCGGTAAGGGCGGCGAGACGATCCGTGCGCTCGAGGCCGACTACGAAGTGCAGATCGACATCGAGGAGGACGGTACGATCCTTATCTACGCCACCGACGGCAACAAGGCGAGTGCCGCGATCTCTGCGATCGAGTCGCTCACGAAGGAGCCCGAGGTCGGCGACGAGTTCCGCAACGCGAAGGTCGTGAAGACGACGCAGTTCGGCGCGTTCGTGGAGCTGAAGAAGGGGACGGACGGCCTCTTGCACGTCTCGAACGTCGGCCCCGGCCGGGTCGGTCACATCGAGGACGTGATCCAGCGGGGCGACACGCTCGACGTCGTCGTCCAGGAGGTCGACAAGGCGCGAGGCCGGATCGGGCTCAAGCTGATCCAGAAGCACGAGAACGGCAACACCGTGTCGCCGGAGGAGCTGATCGAGCGGGCCAAGAACGCGCCGCCGCGCGAGCGGACGGAAGAGCGTCCGCGCGGCGACCGCGACCGGCGTGGCGGCCGCGGCGGCCGAGGCCGCGGCGGCGACCGCGAGCGCAGCTAGCTCAGACGCAAGCACACGCGCGAAGGGCGGCTCCGGCCGCCCTTCCTCCGTTCTGGTGCCGAGTTGGCGCAGGCGCGTCACTGTTTCGTGCGCCTCTTAGCGGTAGCGTCGACCACGAGGGCGGCGGGCTTCAGCCCCACCCTGGGTGGGGGAGTGGGCGCAGCCGGGGTCGGGCGGAGAACCTGTCGCCGCCCGGCAAGGTTCGCCTGGTAAGGATGCAGTCGTGCTGCGCCTGAACCGCATCACCTTCGCCTGCGCGGAGCCGCGGCGCGTCGCGGAGTTCTGGACCGAGCTGCTCGACGGCTACGCCGCCGTTGCCAACGGCGGGGCGTACATCGGACGCGGTGACGGACCGGCCATCTTCTTCCGCCGGGGCGACAAATCGCCGACGATCGAGCTCCCGATCCACCTCGACGTCAACGTCCCCGACCGCGAGGCGGAGCTGCAGCGAATCCTCGAGCTCGGCGGCAGGCTCGTCGAGACCAAGTCGCACCAGATCGGCGAGCTGTCGGAGACATGGACCGTCATGCGCGATCCCGAGGGGAACGGCTTCTGCGTCCAGTCGCCGCCGCAGACCGACACGCGCCGCATCGGCAACGTCACCTTCTCGTGCGCGAGCCCGATCTCGCTCGGCCGGTTCTGGGCGGCTGCGCTCGGCTGGCCGGACGAGCCGATCGACCCGGGCTTCGTGCAGACGCTGCTCGACGCCGGCATGGATCCCCGCGAGACGGAGTCGTTCTACGTCACGCGCGAGACGCCGACGAGCCGGCCGCGCCTCCTCTTCCAGCGCCGCGAGAAGTCGCGGCCCGCGTCGTACCCGATCCACCTCGACTTCCGCGCCGGCGACCGCGAGGCGGAGATCGGGCGCCTGCAGCAGCTCGGCGCGACCGTGGAGGCCACGACGTCGGATGACGACTCCACGTGGACGATCATGCGGGATCCCGAGTCGAACCCGTTCTGCGTCGAGTAGCGCCGTCGGACGGCCGGACGACGAAGCCCTGCACGCCCACCCGGCGCACGGCCTCCGCCCGTTCGGGCTGGGCGAGCGCGACGACGCACCCGCCGAACCCGCCGCCGGTCATCCGCGCCGCGAACGCGCCCGCGGCCAACGCGCCGTCGACCAACGCGTCCAGCGCGGGCGTCGACACCTCGTAGTCGTCGCGCAGGCTCGAGTGGCTCGCGGCGAAGATCGCCCCGAGCGCCGCGATGTCGCCGCCCTCCAGGGCGGCCACCGTCTGCCGAACACGCTCGTTCTCCGTCTCGACGTGCCGCACGCGCCCGGGCATGCCGGCCTCCAGCTCACGGCGCCGGTCGCCGTACCCGGAACCGCCGAGCGCCCGGCGCTCGCCCGAGTCGAGCACGACGATCGCCACTTCGCCCTCCAACGGCACCCACCGGCGCTCGAGCGTCCCGCAGTCGAGCAGCAGCGCGTGCCCCGCACGGCCGAGCAGCGACGCCGCCTGGTCGAGGATCCCGGAAGGCACACCCGTGGCACGCTGCTCGGCGCGCTGGCACGCGATCGCGAGCTCCATCGGCTCGAGCTCGACGGCCGCCGCAGCGCAGAGTGCCAGGCCGACCGCGACCTCGAACGCCCCCGACGACCCGAGGCCGGCGCCTTGCGGCAGGTCGGACTCGACAGCGGCCCTGATCGCGACGGGAGGCCGCCCCAGCACCTCCAGCTCGCGCTGGACGGCCTCGGCGAGCGGCGAGGCGGGCTCGAGTTCCTCTGCGCGCTCGTAGCGCAGCGTGATGCCGAGCTGGATCGCGATCGGGAGCACGAGCCCGCCGCTGTAGTCGGTGTGGTCGCCGATCAGATTCACGCGCCCGGGCGCCCACACCTCCATCACCTCGCGCGAGGATAATGACCCCGTGCAGAAGTACGTCATCTCCGAGCTCGATTCGGGCGAGCGCGTCATCTCCGAGCGCGTGCCGGGTGTCCGCTCGGTTGCGATCGGCTTCTGGATCGGCGCCGGCTCGCGCGACGAGACGGACGCGAAGGCCGGAGCCTCTCACTTCATCGAGCATCTGCTCTTCAAGGGCTCGCACGCCTACACCGCACAGCAAATCGCCGAGATCTTCGACGGCCTCGGCGGCGAGCTGAACGCAGCCACCTCGCGCGAGCACACGATGGTCTACGCGCGCGTTCCCGACGCGCATGCCCAGACGGCGCTGAACGTGATGACCGACATGGTCTTCGCGCCCGCGTTCTCCGACCTCGACTCCGAGCGCGCGGTCGTGCTCGAGGAGATCGCGATGTACGAGGACACGCCGCAGGAGCTCGTGCACGACCTTTTCTCGGAGGCCGTGTTCGGGCGCCACGCGCTCGGCCGGCCGGTGATCGGCACGACCGAGGTCATCTCGAGCGTGACCAAGCGCGTGCTCTCGACGTACCACCGGCAGATGTACGCCGGCGGCAACGTCGTCATCGCGGCCGCCGGAAACGTCGAGCACAACAAGCTGATGCGGATGCTGCAGCGAGCGCAGAGCCAGCAGCGGCCGCCGGCGGGCGGGCCGCGGGTGCGGCGGCCGCTCGTGAAGGCGCCGCCGCCGGGCCTCGTGTTCGCGAAGAAGGACACCGAGCAGTACCACGTCTGCGTGGGCGCGCCCGGCATCGCGCGGTCGGACCGGCGCCGCTTCGCGGCGTCGATCCTCGACTCGATCCTCGGTGGCTCCGCGTCGTCGCGCCTCTTCCAGGAGATCCGCGAGAAGCGAGGCATGGCCTACGCCGTCTACTCGTTCGCGTCGCAGTACACCGACACGGGCCTCGTCGGCGTCTACATCGGCACGCGCGAGGAGAACCTCGCGGCCTCGCTCGAGATCACGGCAGAGCAGCTCGCCGACATCGGCGGCGGAAACGTCAAGCCCGTCGAGATCGCCCGCGCGAAGGAGAACCTCAAGGGACGGATCATGCTCTCGATGGAGTCGACGGCGAACCGGATGAGCCGGCTCGGCAAGTCGCTCGTGACGGACACGGAGCTGCTCTCGTTCGAGCGGATCATCGCCGAGATCGAGGCGGTCGAGCCGGACGAGGTCTCCGAGCTCGCCGCGCTGCTGTTCGCGCCGGAGCGTCTGTCGATCTCCGGCATCGGGCCGAGCGAGCGCGTCTTCCGCGCGGCCGTGCGGCGGATCAACCCGGCCGTCCTCGCCCGCGCCGCTTGAACGTCGTCCTCCGCGGCCGCGGCGGCAAGGTCGGGCGCGTGCTGGCGCCTGCGCTCGAGGCTGCCGGCCACGAGCTCGTCGAGCTCGACGCGGCGGAGGCGCTCGTCGATTTCACGGTTCCGGACGCGGTCGTCGGAAACGTTCGCGCCGCGCTGGAGCGCGGCATCCCGAGCGTGATCGGGACGAGCGGCTTCGACCAGGAGCCCGTCGATGCGCTCGCGCGCGAGCACGGCATCGCGTGCTTCTACGCGCCGAATTTCGCGATCGGCGCCGTGCTGATGATGCGCTTCGCGCGTGAGGCCGTCGAGTACCTCCCGCACGCCGAGATCATCGAGATGCACGAGCTCGGCAAGAAAGACGCGCCGTCCGGAACGGCGAAGGCGACGGCGGTGCTGATGGGGACGGAGCCGCCGACGCATTCCATCCGCCTGCCGGGCCTGGTCGCGCATCAGGAGGTCGTGTTCGGGACGGAAGGCCAGATGCTGACGATCCGGCACGACACGTTCTCCCGCGAGGCGTTCGTCCCGGGCGTTCTGCTGGCGCTCGAGAAAGTGGGGCAGCTGCCGCCGGGGCTGACCGTCGGACTGGAGGCACTGCTCTGATCGAGATCGCACGCGTCCGCGAGCAGGACCTGCCGGAGCTGCTACCGCTGATGCGCGGCTACTGCGACTTCTACGAGGTCTCGCCGTCGGACGACGAGCTCCTCGCACTTGCCCGCGCGCTGCTCGCCGACCCGGAGCGCGACGGCCTACAGCTGCTCGCGCGAAACGGGGGAGAGGCGATCGGGTTCGCGACGATCTTCTGGAGCTGGGCGACGACGATCGCGTCGCGCATCGGCGTCATGAACGACCTGTTCGTCGCGTCCGCAGCACGCGGCAGCGGCGCGGCAGAGCAGCTGATCCATGCCTGCGTCGACGAGTGCAGGAAGCACGGGGCCGCGGAGCTGGCATGGCAGACGGCGCCGGACAACGAGCGCGCACAACGCGTGTACGACCGCGTCGGCGCGACGCGCTCGCAGTGGGTCGACTACTCGCTGAGCGTCCGCGAGTAGCGGCGACCCGTGGGCTCGAGCCCGACGCGCTCGTAGAACGCGTGGGCGTCGTGGCGCCGCTTCCCCGTCGTCACGAACAGCAGCTCGCAGCCGCGCAGCCTCGCCTCGTCCTCGATCGCCGCGACGAGCGCGCGGCCGATGCCGTTCCCGCGCCGAACCTCGTCGACGACAAGCGCGCCGAGCTTCGCGGCCGGCCGGTCTCGCTCGATCGCCGGGGTGACCTGGAGGTGGGCGAGCCCGACGACGTCGCCGTCCAGCTCCGCGACGAGCACGCGGTCGCCGACGACCCGGAGGCGCTCGAGCCGCTCGTCGACTGCGCCCGGGTCGCTCGGATAGCCGAGCTGCGTCAGCAGCCGCGCCACCGCATCGGCGTCGTCGGCACGTGCGTCCCGGATCGTCGGATCCACGGGGCTAGACTATGAGGCCGTGCTGGGCGAAGTCCTAACGGCTGTCGTCACGCCGTTCGGTCGCGACGGAGCCGTCGACTTCGAGCGCTTCCGCGAGCTCGCGGAGCACCTCGTCGAGAATGGCTCCGACGGGCTCGTCGTTGCCGGCACGACCGGGGAGAGCCCCAACCTCACCGACGACGAACGGGTCGAGCTCTTCCGCGTCGCCGTCGACGCCCTGCGCGGGCGCGGGACCGTGATCGCCGGCACCGGCACCTACTCCACCGCTCACTCCGTCCACCTGACGCGCGAGGCGCACGAGCTCGGGGTCGACGGGTTCCTCATCGTCACCCCGTACTACAACAAGCCGCCGCCGCGCGGCATCGTCGAGCACTTCCATGCGATCGCCGACGTCAGCGACCGGCCGATCGTCGTCTACAACATCCCCAGCCGCGTCGTGCTGAACCTCGCGCCCGAGACGATCGTCGAGCTCGCGCAGATCCCGAACGTCCGGGCGGTCAAGCAGGCGAACGACGACCTCGCGCAGGCGCGGCGCATCGTCGCCGAGACCGATCTCGACCTGTACGCGGGGGACGACAACCTCGTGTTCCCGTTTCTCGAGCTCGGCGGCGTCGGCGGCGTGTGCGTGCATACCCACATCGTGGGGCCGCGCGTCAAGGCGATGATCCGTGCCTTACGCCAAGGAGATGCCGAGACCGCGCGCCGGCTCGACCAGGAGCTCGAACCGGTCTACGACCTGCTGAAAGTGCAGACCAACCCGATCGCGATCAAGGCTGCGCTCAACCTGCTGGGCCACGACGTCGGCGGCCTCCGGCTACCACTCGTCGAAGCGAACGAGGGCGAAATCGCCCGCGTCCGCGAGTGCCTCGAGCGGCTCGGCCTGCTGACGCCCGCCGCCGTCTAGCTCCGGCCTCAGCGCGAGCGCCGGACCGAGGTCGTCGAGGGACTCGAGCAGCGCCAGCTCGACGTGGCGCGGCGGCAGCTTCGGCGCCACGAACGCGAGGAAGCCGACGAGCGCGCTGTTGTCGCGGCGCAGCGGCAGCGCGACGGCGACGCCGTCGACGCCGAGCTCCGCTCCCGGCGCCACGATCACATCGCGGCCCGATTCGGCCTCGCGCACGAGCCAGCTCGTCAGCGCCGCCGGCGCCGGCGCGCCGGTTCCGGCCTCGGCGTCGATCGAACCGCCCAGCCCGTCCTCGTCCCACGCGACCAGCCCCGCCCACCCGTGGTGCCAGGCACCGGACACGGCCGCAACGACCCGGTGGAAGACGGCCCTGCGCTCGTCGTCTGCCCCGAGAGCACGGTAGAGCGCGGCGGCGGCCCGGCCGGCTCGGACCTGGACGATCGCGCGCAGGCCGAGCCCGGCAAGCGCCAGGGCGCCCCCCGCGGCCGCAAGCCACGTCTCGTCGAAGCCGAGCCCCGCGAGCGCGAGCACGACGCCCCCGAGCGCCAGCAGCTCCGGCCGCTCCTGCAGCTCGCCGGCGCCGACCAGCCGGAGGCGGTACGGGGCGGACGCACGCCGCAGCTCCTGCAGCTCGGCGGGCGCGAGCACCGCCGCCGGGTCGATCCCGCGTTGCACCGCGACGAACGCCTTCGCGACCGCGGGATGGAACTGCGTGCCCGCGTTCGCCTCGATCTCCCGCAGCGCCGCGTCGTGCGACAGGCCCTTGCGGTACGGACGATCCGTGGTCATCGCGTCGAAGCTGTCCGCGACGATGAGGAAGTGAGAGGCGAGCGGCAGGTCGGCGCCGCCGACGCCGTAGTAGCCGCGGCCGTCGACGCGCTCGTGGTGCAGCTCGACGGCGTGAGCCTGCGGCGCGACGAACTCGAACCGCTGCAGCAACCGCGCGGACAGGCGCGGGTGCCGGCGCATCGCCGCCCATTCCGCGCCGTCGAGCCCGCCGCGCTTGCGCAGCACGGAAGCGTCCACGGCGACCTTCCCGAGGTCGTGCAGCCGCCCGGCCCAACGCAGGCGGTCGATGTCGGAGAACGGCAGCCGCAACGCGCGCGCGAGCGTGTCGACGTAGCCGGCGACGCGGAGCGAGTGACGGTACGTCGACGGGTCGCGCTCGTCGACGATGTTCGCGAACGTCTCGAGTGCGCGCAGCGTCTCGCGCTGGAGGCTCCGCAGCTGCAGCTGCGAGTGGTGGAGGGCGAGCGCCAGCGGAACGAGAACGATCACGTTCCAGGGCTGGCCCGCGGCGAAGAGCGCGATCGCCCCGCCGAGCCCTGCCTCGCCCGCGCTGGAAACGAGCCGGGGCTCGAAGTTCTCACGCGCGCCGACCACGTCGAGCAGCAGCGCGCGCACGGTCAGGTACGCGATGGCGAGGGCGACGAGCGGGGCCAGGTCGTCGAGCAGCGCGAGGCTGCCGGCGTCGCCCCCCGCCAACTCGAAGACGAGCCCGGCGACGACCGCCGCCCCCGCATACGCGACGCTGTCGAAGCACACCCTTCGCAGCGCGACGCCGTGGAAGAGTCCGGCCGCGACGGTGCCGACCGCGGCGACGAGAGCCGCCCACCACGGGCCGAGCATGACGACGGCGGCGATCTGGACGGCGCTGGCGATCCGGAACCGGTCGGCCTGCATCGGCGCGCGCAGGCGCTCGCCCTCGGAGTCCTCGAACAGCCCGACCAGGATCGCCGCAGCAAGGAACAGCGCCAACGCCGTGTGGCCCATGGGAGGTCTATCGGCCCGCTCGGACCGCGGCGTTAACGACGGGGCGCGTCCGGCGCCGCCAAGTGGGCGCCGTAGACTGGGGCCTTGATGGCGGACACCTGCAGGATCGTGGCCCTCGGCGGGCTCGGCGAGGTCGGCAAGAACATGACCGTGTACGAGTCCGGTGACGACATCGTCGTCGTCGACGCCGGTCTGGCATTCCCGCGTGACGAGCATCTGGGCGTCGACCTCGTCCTGCCGGACTTCTCGTACCTGCGAGAGCGTGCCGGGGCGATCCGCGCGGTGATCCTGACCCACGGGCACGAGGATCACGTCGGCTCGCTGCCGTATCTGATGCGCGAGGTCGGCGTGCCGGAGGTGTGGGCGACGCGGCTGACGCTCGGGCTGGTGAAGTCGAAGCTGGACGAGCACGGGCTGCTGCGCGCCGCCGAGCTGCGCGAGGTGCATCCGGACGATCCGCCGCGGGAGATCGGTCCGTTCCGGATCGAGTTCGTGCGCATGGCGCACTCGATCCCCGATGCCGTCGCGATCGTCCTCGACACGCCGGGCGGGCTGATCGTCCACACCGGGGACTACAAGCTCGATCACACGCCCGTGGACGGCCTCAAGACCGACGTCGGCCGGCTGGCCGAGCTCGGGAACCGCGGCGTCGACCTGCTGCTCGGGGACTCGACGAACGCCGAGCGGCCCGGGTTCACGCCGTCGGAGCGGATCGTCGGCGACGCGTTCCGCCAGATCTTCCCGCTGCGCGAAGGGCGGATCCTCGTCTCGTCGTTCGCGTCGAACGTCCACCGCATGCAGCAGGCGGTCGACGTCGCCGTCGGGCTCGGCCGCAAGGTCTGCATCGTCGGCCGGTCGATGCGCAAGAACGCGAACATCGCGCGCAACCTCGGCTACATGGAAGTGCCCGACGGCGTGCTGATCCGTCCGCCCGAGCTGGAGGAGCTGCGGCCGAACGAGCAGCTGATCCTCTGCACCGGCAGCCAGGGCGAGCCGCTCTCGGCGCTGACTCGCATCGCCTACCACGACCATCCCGCGTTGCGAGTGGAACGGGGCGACACGGTCATCATCTCTGCGAAGCCGGTGCCCGGGAACGAGCTCCGCGTCCACGACACGATCAACCAGCTCGCGAAGGCAGGCGCCGAGGTGCTGCACCAGGAGATCGCGCCGGTGCACGTGTCCGGTCATGCGTGCTCCGAGGAGCTGCGCACGATCCTGTCGCTGCTGCGGCCGCGCGCCGTGATGCCGGTGCACGGCGAGTTTCGTATGCAGGCGGCGCACGCGCAGCTCGCGCGGGACGCGGGCGTGCCGGCGTCGAGCATCGTGCTCGCGGAGAACGGCACCGTCGTCGAGCTGTCGCGCGCCGGCATGAGCGTCGTGGACGACGTCGAGACAGGTGTCGCCTTCGTGGACGGCCTCGGGGTCGGCGACGTGCAGGACGTCGCGCTGCGCGACCGGCGGCGGCTGTCGGAGGACGGCGTCCTGATCATCGTCGCGACCCTTGCGTCGTCGAACGGCGGCTCCGCGGGACCGCCGGAACTGATCGCGCGCGGCTTCGGCGACGACTCCGGGCCCCTTCTTGACGAATTGCGCGACGAGGCCAATCGTGTGCTGCAGAAGTGTCTGCAGGAAGAGATCAGTGAGATCAAGCTGCTCCAGGAGCATCTGCACGACGAGGTCGGACAGCTCGTCTACGACCGGACCCACCGCCGGCCGATGATCCTTCCGGTAGTAGTGGAGGTCTGATGGCGATCCGAGCGAGAGAGCCCGGCTGGGCAGACGTGCTGGAGGACAACGCGGCCGAATGGGTGACCGCGCGGCGGCTCGTGGGCCAGCTGGGCGCGTGCGAGGCGGCCGCGCTCGCGTTCTGCCGGCTGCTGGAGCGGTGGGCGCGCGGCGACGCGTATCCGTCGACCGCCGGCGGCCGCGAGGCCGCGCTCAGGCACGCAGCCGATCGCGTCGAGACGGCGCTTGCGGGGCTCGAGCGGCCGCTCGACCGGTACTTGCTCGAGCTGGAGTCCGACCGCGCCGAGGGTCGCTCGTGGTACGGCGGCCCGGGCGCCGGCGAATTGCTCGAATGGGAGCCGATCCTCAAGCGGGCCGGCGTCAGCGCCTGCCCGACGCGGGTCACGCAGGCTTATCTCGAGCTCGCGGTGCTCGTACGCGCGCTGCAGGGGCTGGCGGACATGGCGCGGATCGAGGCGCCGCCCGACCGGTCGTCCCTGTGGGCGGGCTTGTTCGACCTGCGCGAGAACCTCGAGCGCGCGGCGATCGACCTGCGCGCACTAGCCGCGTAGCGGCAGCCGCTCGCGTTCGCGCCAGCGACCCGGCACGAACTCCTCCAGAAAGGACACGTCACGTGCCTGGCACCGGTGGGGAAGGTGCGGCGCGAGGCGGCGCTCGATCTCGCTTCGCACGGCCTGGCCGTCCACGTTCTCGCCGAGGGTGGCGTGCGGGATGACCTCGTCGTGAACGCCGCCGTACGGCGGCCACTCGGGGAAGCGCGCGAACAGCGCGCGCATGCACGCCCGCAACGCGTCGTCGGGCTCGGGGACGGCATAGACGACATCCGGCCACGCCGCGATCCCCGTCAGCTCGAACTCGAACGGCTCGCGCTGCGCGAAGAACGCCCGCGCGTCGTCGGCGAGGTCGCCGAACGGATACAGCAGCGTCACGTGGAAGGGAATGCCGGCCGCCACCTCCGCAGGCATCAACTCGCGGCGAACGGCGTCGAACGGCTCGGCACCCTCGATCGCGATCACGAGCGCCGTCTCCATGGGGCGGAGCTTACGATCGGCGCGTGGCGCCATCCCTGACGGTGGTGGGCTCGATCAACCTCGATCTCGTCGCGAAGGTCGGGCGGCTGCCGCGTGCGGGGGAGACGCTGACCGGCGCGACGCTCGAAAGGATCCCGGGCGGCAAAGGCGCGAACCAGGCCGTCGCGGCGGCCCGGCTCGGAGCAGACGTGCGCATGGTCGGAGCAGTGGGGCGCGATCCGAACGCCGACGAGGCGCTGAGCGGCCTCCGCGAGGCCGGAGTCGAGCTGGCCGTGCTCGAGGTCGGCGACCCGACCGGCATCGCGATCATCCTCGTGGCCGACGACGGCGAGAACCAGATCGTCGTCGTGCCGGGCGCGAACGAGCAGGTGGGTGGCTTCTCGGCACCGGGGCACGTCCTCTGCCAGCTCGAGATCCCGGACGCCGCCGTCGCGGAGGCGCGCCGGCAGGCGGAGTGGCTGTGCGTGAACGCCGCCCCCGCGCGGCCGCTCGGCGTGAATGCAGACCTCGTCGTCGCGAACCGCTACGAGGCGGAGGTCGTGGGCGGCCAGCCCCTGCTCGCGCTGACGCTCGGCGCCGAGGGAGCGGTGCTGCTCGAGCACGGGCGCGAGGTGGCCCGCGCCACGCCGCCGCGTATCGACGCCGTCGACGGCACGGCCGCCGGGGACGCATTCACCGCCTGCCTCGCCGTCTCGCTGCTCGAGGGACGCGACCGCGAGGAGGCGCTCCGGCGGGCATGCGCAGCCGGAGCGATCGCGGCCTCGCGCTTCGGCGCACAACCTTCCCTCCCGACTGCGGACGAGGTAGACGCAATACTCCGCGCGTGAGCGCGACGAAGATCCTGCTCGACTGCGACCCGGGGCACGACGACGCGATCGCGCTGCTGCTCGCGCTCGCCTCGCCGGAGCTCGAGCTGCTCGGCGTGACGACCGTCGCCGGCAACCAGACGCTCGACAAGACGACTGCGAACGCGATCCGCCTGCTGGAGTTCGTCGACCGCACCGACATCCCGGTCGCCGCAGGCGCCGACCGCCCGCTCGTGCGCGCGCAGTACATCGCCTCCTACGTCCACGGCGAGACGGGGCTCGACGGGCCCGATCTGCCGGCCCCCAAGGGAAAGCCGCTCGACCGACATGCGGTCGACTTCCTCGCCGACCAGATCCGCAGTGCCGGCGGCGCCGTCACGCTCGTGCCGACCGGCCCGCTCACGAACATCGCGCTGCTGCTCGCGCTGCATCCCGACGCACGTCCCGAGCGGATCGTCCTGATGGGCGGCGCCATCGCCGAGGGCAACGTCACTCCCGCCGCCGAGTTCAACATCTGGGCCGACCCCGAGGCCGCTGCGCGCGTGTTCGGGAGCGGTATCGACACGACCATGGTCGGCCTCGACGTGACCCACAAGGCGCTGTTCACGCCCGCACACGTGCAACGCCTGAACGGCCGTGTCGGCGAGCTGGCGGCAGCGCTGCTCGAGTTCTACGGCCACTTTCACAAGGAGGTGTACGACTTCGACGGCTCGCCGATCCACGACGCGGTCGCAGTCGCGCACGTGATCCGCGACGACCTCGTCCGCACCGAGCGCCTGAACACGGAGATCGACGTCGAGTCCGAGCTCTGCCGGGGCCGCACCGTCGTCGACGTCTGGCGCCGCAGCGGACGCGAGCCGAACTCGCATGTCGGTGTCGACATCGACGCCGACGGCTTCCTCGAGCTGCTCGTCGAGCGGCTCAACCTCTTCCCGCAGTGAGCCTCGTCTTCGCCGCGATCGCGCCGCACGGGACGCTGCCGGAGGCGTCCGTCGACAATGCCGACGCGACGCACGCCGCGCTGGCGGCCCTCGGCGAGCGCTTCGAGGCGGCCCGCCCCGACACGACGATCGTGCTGACGCCGCACAACGTGCACGTCGAGGGGCACTTCGCCGTCGTCCTCGCCGGGACGATGGCAGGCTCGCTCGCCGAGCTCGACGCGCCGGACGTCGGGCTCTCGTGTCCCGTCGACTTCGACCTCGCGACAGAGAGCCTCGCGGCGCTGCACGGCGACGGCATCCCCGTCGTCGGCGCGAGCTTCGGCCCGAACGACGCGCGCGCTGCGACGGCGCCGATGGACTGGGGCGTCCTGATCCCCGTGTGGGCGATGGGCGGCCGGCACGACCCGCCGGTTCCGCTGGTCGTCGTCAGCCCCGCGCGCGACCGCCCGCTCGAGGAACACGTCCGTGCCGGACGCGCGCTGGCGCGGGCGGCGGCCGCGACGCGCAAGCGCGTCGCCCTGATCGCGAGCGCGGACCACGGCCACGCGCACGACGCCTCCGGCCCGTACGGATTCGACCCGGTCGCCGCGCAGTACGACGCGGACGTCGTCGAGCTCGTCGCCGGGAACCGGCTCGCCGGCCTGCTCGAGCTCGATCCGGCGTTCGTGGACGCCGCGAAGGCCGACAGCTGGTGGCAGCTGCTGATGTTGCACGGCGCCCTCGGCGACGGCTGGAAGGCCGAGTTCCTGAGTTACGAAGCACCCACGTATTTCGGGATGCTTTGTGCCGCCTATGCGCCGAATTAGAGACGTGGGGTATCCAGGCCGAGATCTGGCTGGTAATCCCGGTCAGTGGAGACATGCGGCTGCGGCAACTCATCCTCGCGCTCGTCGCGCTGGCCGGGATCTGGGTCGGCGTCGACGTGCAGCACCACCGCCGCCACGGCGGAGCGCCCGCGGCGCCTATTGCCGCTGCGAGGCCTGCTGAGCTTCCGGCGCGGCGCAAGTCGAAGCCGAAGCTGATCAAGGATCCGGCGCCCCGGCGCCCGGTCTCGTCGAAGCCGGTCGCCGTCCGCGTCAGCGCGAGGTCGTCTATGCGCGGGCCGCGCGCCACTACGGCCAGGGCTGCCCGCAGGCGGCACGTCCAGGTGGGGGCGCGGCCCGCACGGCAACGGCCGGCGAGCGTCGCAACATCCGACGACTCGAGGAGCTACGCGGAGGCGCCGCCGCCGCACGAACCGCTCCAGATCACGGACGTCCAGGTCAGCGCGCTGACGTCCTCGAGCGCGCAGATCACGTGGCAGACGAACATCCCGACGGCGGAGCAAACGGCGCTCGGCCTCGACGCTCCGACGGTCTGGACGCAACCGAGCTCGGCAGTGCGCATCGACCATGTCAGCAACGTCAGCGGCCTCGAGTACTCGACGACCTACACCGCCTACCTACACGCCGTCGACGAATGGAACCGCGCGCAGACGGCGACGGTCACGTTCACGACGGGGCCGATGCTCGACCAGAGCTCGGCGCGTACGACCGGCAGCAGCATCTACGTCGACGACCGGCCGTTCTTCCCGACCGCGGTCTGGGAGCAGTGCTCCGACATGTTCGACAGCAACATCACCGACGGCATCAACCTGTTCATGGGAGACGGCTGCAAGGACGACACCGGCCTGCCGGCGCGTCTCGCCGGGCGGGCGTACTCGATCGTCGACTCCGAGCATGCGAACGCGACGGGCCGCGGCGTGATCGGCTGGTACTTCCCGGACGAGTGGGACGCGTTCCTGAAGAGCGACGTCGAGCGCTCGGACCTCGCGCAGGACATCCCCGCTGCGCGTCCCGGGCGGATCGGCTTCCTGACGCTGACGAACCACTTCTACGGCAAGGCCGCGCCGCTCCCGCAGGGCAAGGGCATGTACCCGGTGCTGTTCCGGATCCCCGACGTGATCGGCTTCGACCTCTACCCGCTGCAGGTCTGGTGCAGGCCGGCATTCGGGGACGTGTTCGACGCGCAGGCCGACCTCCAGAACCTGTCCGGCGGGAAGCCGACGTTCCAGTGGATCGAGGTCGCGCGCATGGAACAGCCGTGCCGGACGCACTCCGAGCTCGACCCGACGCCGGCGACGGTGCGTGCCGAGACGTGGCTCTCGATCGCCGGCGGCGCGACCGCGGTCGGCTACTTCCCGAACCACTGGTCGCCGGACATCGGCGGGGAGATCTCACGCACGAACCGTCAGATCAAGGCGTTGACGCCGGCGCTGCTCGCGCCCAGCACGCTCGCCACGTCCGACAACGGCACCGTCCGGGTCGCCGCACACAGCCTCAACGGCGGGCTCTACGTGATCGCGGTGAACACGAGCTCGACGACGGTCTCGGCGCGGATCGACGTCGACGGCATCAACGGCCGCTCGGCGACCGTGCTCGGCGGCAACGGCCCCGCTGTGGCTGCGGACGCCAAGGGCTTCGCCGACACGTTCGGGCCGCTCGATGCCCGCGTGTACGTCATCCCGCCGGCCGGGTGGTAACACGCAGCGTGGGCGACGACGAGTTCGCGAGCGCGGTCGTCGGCTGGTTGCAGCCCCCGCGAGCAGCCCGTGAAGTCGTCGACGGCGTCGCGGTCTTCAGGCCGGCGGGCGACTGGATCCCCGTCGAGCTCTCCCTCAGTCGCCCGATCGTCCCCGACGACGTGCGGCGGGGGGGTGACAGCGCGCGCCGAGGCCGTGTTCGAGGGCCGCTACGAGCAGGAGCGCCGCGGGAGGGCGGCGGAGCCGCACGTGCTTCGTGCCCTACGAGTAGGACGGAGCCGGCCGGCGGCGAAAGACGCCGTCATGGCGAAGCGCCGAAAGAAAAGGCCCCTGCGGCCGCGCGTCCCGTCGCGGGTCAAGAAGCGCACCCGCAAGGCGCGGAGCGAACAGCACCACGAGCTCGTCGGGCTCGGTCTGCTCGCGCTCGGCGTCTTCCTCGCGTCGATCCTCTACCTCGGCTGGAGTGGGGGCATGGTCGGCGGCGCGATCGCAGACGGATTCACCGGAGTCATCGGCGCCGCCGCCTACGTCGCTCCCGTCGCGTTCGTCGCCGTGGGGGCGCTGATGGTCGCGCGGAGCGCGCTCGTCGACGTCCGGCCGTTCCGCACGGGGCTCGTGATCACGTCGTTCGGTCTGCTCGCGGCTCTCGGCGCCGCGCACGGCGGGGCGATCGGCAGTGGGCTCGACAAGCTCTTCGGGCTGCTCGTCGGCTCGACCGGGACGACGATCATCGGCGTCTTCGCGCTCATCGTCGGCGTGCTGCTCCTCACCGGCGCGTCGGCAGGCGCGCTCGTCCGGCGCTCGGGCCATGCGGTCAAGCGCGCGCACACCCGCGCGCGCCGCGCGCTGCCGGCCGAGCCGCTCCCGCACCCGGCACCGGTCATCCCGCTCCGTACGACACACGAGCCGCCCGTCGACGCCGTGCACGACTTCCCGGACGTCGTCGCCGAGAACCAGCCGCCGCCGCTGCTCGTCGAGCCGCCGCCGACCGACGATCCCGACCGGCCTTCGCTCTTCGACGTCGTCTCGTCGGAGTCGCACGAGGAATACCGGCTCCCCGACCGCAACATCCTCCGCCGGGCTCCTGCCGCGAGCGAGCTGTCGTCCGACGTCGCCGAGCGCACCGCCGCCGCGCTCGTCCAGACGCTCGCGCACTTCGGCATCGAGGCGACCATCGTCGGCCAGATCTCGGGCCCGCGCGTGACGCGCTACGAGCTGCAGCTCGCGCCGGGCACGAAGGTGTCGAAGGTCGCCGCGCTGAAGGACGACCTCTCGTACGCCCTGGCGACGACGGAGATCCGCATACTCGCGCCGATCCCGGGGAAGCAGGCGGTCGGCGTCGAGCTGCCGAACCTGTCGCCGAACCTCGTCACGCTCGGCGACATCTTCGACGACCTCCCGGCGACCGCGAGCCCGCTCGCGGTGTGGCTCGGAAAAGACATCTCGGGAACAGCCGTCTGGACCGACCTCGCGCGGATGCCGCACCTGCTCATCGCCGGCACGACGGGTTCGGGCAAGTCCGGCTGCATCAACACGCTGCTCACGTCCGTGCTGCTGCGCTCGACACCCGACGACGTGCGGATGATCCTGATCGACCCGAAGCGGATCGAGCTCAACTTCTACGAATCGATCCCACACCTGCTCACGCCGGTCGTCTCGAGCCCGAAACAGGCGGCCGCGGCGCTGACGAACGTCGTCGCGGAGATGGAGCGGCGCTACGAGAAGTTGTCCGTGGTTCGCGCACGGAACCTCGCCGAAGCCAACCGAACGCTGCGTCAGCGCGGCGAGCAGCCGATGCCGTACCTCCTCGTCGTGATCGACGAGCTCGCCGACCTGATGATGATCTCGCCGCAAGACGTGGAAGACGCCGTGATTCGCCTCGCCCAGAAATCCCGTGCCGTCGGCATCCATCTCGTGCTGGCAACGCAGCGCCCGTCCGTCGACGTCATCACCGGGATGATCAAGGCGAACGTCCCGTCGCGCATCGCGTTCGCCGTCTCGTCGCAGACGGACTCGCGTGTCATCCTCGACGGAGCCGGCGCCGAGAGCCTGCTCGGTCAGGGCGACATGCTCTTCAAGCCGCTCGGGACGTCACGGCTGCAGCGCGTGCAGGGCGCGTACGTCTCCGAGGAGGAGATCGCCTTGGTCGTCGAGCAGTGCCGTCACCAGCGTGAGCAGGAGCTCGACGAGTCGCTGCTCGAGCTGCCGGAAGTGTTCGCGGAGGACGTCGACTCGGAGGACGGCGAGTTCGACCCGGACGAGGATCCGCTGCTCGAGAAGGCCATCGAGATCGTCGTGCAGACGCAGACCGCATCCGTCTCGCTGCTGCAGCGCCGCCTTCGCGTCGGGTACACGCGCGCCGGGCGGCTGATCGACATGCTCGAGCGCCGCGGGATCATCTCCGGCTACGAGGGATCGAAGCCGCGTCGCGTCCTGGTCGCTGAATCGGAAATCCCGACGGCAGGGGTCTGACCCGCAGGGTCAGTCAGACCCCGTCAGCTTCGGGAGAGCTCGAGGCCTCGGAGGCCCCAGATCACGAAGGCGCCCGTGCGCCGCGGCTCGCTGCCCAGCGTGAAGTCGGGCCAGTAGCGGCGTAGCGCGTCGAGGCTCGCCTCCAGCTCGATGCGCGCGAGCGGCGCGCCGATGCAGACATGGATGCCGCCGCCGAAGCCGATGTGCTGAATCGCGTTCTCGCGGCCGACGTCGAACTGGTCCGGCCGCTCGAAGACGCGCGGGTCGCGGTTCGCCGCGCCGAAGAGGAGCGCCAGCTTTTGCCCACGGGGGATCGTCACGTCGCCGATCGAGAATCCGTCCGCGAGCACCCATCGCTCGAAGAGCTGCAGCGGCGGGTCGTAGCGGATCAGCTCCTCGCCCGCGGTCGTGGCGGCGACGTCGCCGTCGACGACGCGCCGCCACTGCTCCGGGTGGCGGGCGAACGCGAGCATGCCGTTGCCGAGCGTGTTCACGCTCGCCTCGTGTCCGGCGTTGAGCAGAACGATCACGGTGCTGACGATCTGCTTGTCGGAGAGCCGCTCGCCGTCGACGCGCGCTCCGACGAGCGCGCTGACCATGTCGTCGCGCGGCTGCGCGCGGCGTTCGGCGATGAGCCCGCGGACGTACTGCGTGAACTCGGCCGCTGCGCGGTTCGCAGCCACTGCGTTGTCTTCGGGCACGTCGAACTCGTACATCTTGACCATGCGGTGCGACCAGTCGAGGAGGTCGCGGTGCCGGTCGAGCGGGACGCCGAGCATGCGGCAGATGACGGCGATCGAATACGGCTGTGCGTAGTCGTAGAGAAGCTCCATTCGGCCGGACTCCGCGAGCGGCTCGAGCAACTCGTGCGCGAGCGCGCGCGCCGGCTCGCGCAGCGCGTCGACGGCGCGCGGGGTGAACGCCGACGCGACGAGCTTGCGGATCCGCGTGTGGTCGGGCGGCTCGAGCCAGAGCAGCGACCAGCGCTCGGTCGCCCAGAACGCCGACCACCGCGCGTCCAGCTCGGGCACGCCGATCTCCGCCGGCGTCAGCACGTGCCGGAAGTTACGCCCGAGCCGTTTGTCGCGCAGGCATGCGCGCACGTCTTCGTGGCGCGTCACGAACCAGCGTTCGCGGCGCTCGTCGTAGAAGACGCGCGCGCGCTCGCGTACGCCGTTCAGCACGGGATACGGGTCCGCCAGAAACGCAGGATCCGTCGGATCGAACGCAACTTGATCCTTTACAAACATCGCCTAACCATACGGCTGGGAGTGCCGTCTTACCTCAAGGCGGAGGCGGCAGGCAGTAGTAGCATCGCCTCTGAATGAGAAGGGTCTCGAGGAGGAGGGAGAATCTTTTGAGCAAGAAACGACTGCTGCCGCTCGGGCTGGCTGCCTTCACGGCCGCGCTCTGCGCGACCGCGGGCTTCGTGTCGAGCGGCGCTGCGGCACCACAGGCCACGTTCAAGGCGGGGCTTGTGAGCGACGTCGGGCGCTTCAACGACAAGGGCTTCAACCAGTTCCAGCTGGTCGGCCTCAAGCGAGCGGCG
Organism: uncultured Actinomycetes bacterium; assembly: GCA_963833655.1. GTDB lineage: Bacteria > Actinomycetota > Thermoleophilia > Gaiellales > Gaiellaceae > 3-1-20CM-4-69-9. The sequence continues at coordinate 685,162 of CAWHYL010000004.1, forward strand.
AAGAAGCTGAAGGTTCAGTACCGGGCGGTGGAGTCGCGCTCGGCGGGTGACTACCTGCCGAACATGGCCTCGCTGGCGCGGAGCGGCTTCAACATCGTGATCTCGGCCGGGTTCCTGCTCGCCGACGCGACCGAGCAGGTCGCGCAGCAGTTCCCAAACACGAAGTTTGCGATCACCGACTACTCGATCGCCAACTTTAAGTCGCATCCGACGAACATCGAGGGCTTGACGTACGCGACGCAGCAGAACAGCTATCTGGTCGGCTGCATGGCAGCGCATGTCGCCGCCTCGCGCGGCAAGAAGAACATCAGCGTCGTCGGCGGCGTCAAGATCCCGCCGGTCGACACGTTCCTTGCCGGTTACAAGGCCGGCGCACAGAGGTGCGTGCCCGGAACGACGGTGCAGATCGGCTACTCGCAGGATTTCATCGACCAGGCGAAGTGCAAGAGCGTCGCGCAGAACCAGATCGACGCCGGCTCGCAGGTCGTGTTCGGCGTCGCCGGCCCGTGCGGCCTGGGCGCGCTCGACGCTGCGAAGCAAGCCGGCCGCTGGGCCGTCGGCGTCGACGTCGACCAGTCGTACCTCGGCACTCACATCCTCACGAGCGCCGTCAAGCGAGTGGACAACGGGATCTACCTCGCTGTCAAGGGAGCCAAGAGCGGCAAGGGCTTCAGAGGCGGCCGGGACCTCGTCTTCAACCTGAAGAACGGCGGCGTCGGGCTCGGCAAGATCAGCCCCAAGGCGCACCTGAAGAAGGCATGGGTCAAGCAGATCGCGCTGCTCAAGAAGCAGATCATCTCCGGCAAGCTGAAGCCGCCGACGACGGTCAGCGGCGGGTAGTACCACCTGTCACGCGCTACGCGACAGAGCGGGCCTCCGGGCCCGCTCTGTTGTTTAATCGCACGGTGAACGCGCCGCCCCCGGTCCTCGAGCTCCGCGGGATCACGAAGCAGTTCCCGGGCGTGCTCGCGAACGACCACATCGACTTCGACCTGCGCCGCGGCGAGGTGCACGCGCTGCTCGGCGAGAACGGCGCGGGAAAGTCGACGCTGATGAGCATCCTGTACGGGCTGTACACAGCCGACTCGGGCCAGATCCTGATGAACGGCAAGCCGGTGACGATCTCCTCGCCGAAGCACGCGATCGAGCTCGGCATCGGGATGGTGCACCAGCACTTCATGCTCATCCCGGTGATGACCGTCACGGAGAACATCGTGCTGGCGCAGGAGCCGACGCACGCAGGCGTGCTCCTCGACGAGAAGGCGGCCGAGAAGCGTGTCGCGGAGGTGGCGCGGACGTTCAACTTCGCAGTGGATCCGCACGCGCGCGTCCAGGACATCACCGTCGGCCAGCAGCAGCGCGTTGAGATCATGAAGGCGCTCTACAGGAACGCCGACATCGTCATCCTCGACGAGCCGACCGCGGTGCTGACGCCGCAAGAAGCAAATGAGCTGTTCGAGATCCTGCGCACGCTCACGCGCGAAGGCATCTCCGTGATCTTCATCAGTCACAAGCTGAACGAGGTCCTCGAGATCGCCGATCGCATCAGCGTCCTGCGCCGCGGCAAGCTGGTCGAGACGATTCCGCGGGAAGGCGCGACCGAAGCCGGGCTCGCACGCTCGATGGTGGGCCGCGAGGTGCTGCTACGCGTCGAGAAGAAGCCGGCGCAGCCCGGCGAGCCGTTGCTTCAGGTCGACGACCTGGTCGTGCGCGACGATCGCGGGCTCGAGGCGGTGCGCGGTGTCTCGCTCGAGGTCCGCACGGGGGAGATCGTCGGCATCGCGGGCGTCGACGGCAACGGACAGAGCGAGCTGATCGACGCGCTGACGGGCCTCCGCCATCCGGCGAGCGGGAGGATCGTGATCGCCGGCCACGACCTCAGCCATGCGACGGCGCGCGAGGCGCTCGACGCCGGTATGGGGCACATCCCGGAGGATCGGCACCGGCGCGGGCTGGTGCTCGACTTCAACCTCGCCGAGAACCTCGTCCTGCATGACTACCGAAAGGAGCCGTTCTCGTACCTCGGTTGGGTCAATCCTCGCCGCTGGTTGCGATGGGCGCGTGGCCTGCTCACCGAGTTCGACGTCCGCGGCGGCGGCCCGACGACCCGGGGCGGCTCGCTCTCGGGCGGCAACCAGCAGAAGGTCGTTGTGGCGCGTGAGGTCTCGCGCAACCCGAGCGTGCTGATCGCCGCGCAGCCGACGCGCGGTCTGGACGTCGGGGCGATCGAGTTCGTGCACAGGCGCCTCGTCGAGCAGCGGGACGCGGGCAAGGCAGTCCTGCTCGTCTCGCTCGAGCTGGAGGAGATCGTGTCGCTGTCCGACCGCATCCTCGTCCTGTACGAAGGCCGGATCGTCGCGGAGTTCCCGCCGGACGTCAGCGAAGAGGAGCTCGGCTTCGCGATGGTCGGCGGTCGCCGGAGCGAGGCAGCGTGAGCGGGGCCGCGACCCCGCCGCCTCCGCTCGAAAGCGACCCGGAGAGCTACGCGCCGTCGGTCGCGAAGCGGCTCGCGTTCTACCAGAACGCGGGCGGGATCATCACGCCGTTCCTGACCGCCGTCTTCGCGTTCTTCATGGGCGGAGTCGTCGTCGCGGCAACCGGTCACAACCCCGGCAGCGTCTACAAGGCGGTGTTCGAAGGCGCCGGGCTCAACTGGTTCTTCCACTTCGGCAACTACCACATCGACGTTCCCTTCACGAACCACCACGTGTGGTTCTGGTGGAACACGAGCACGAACACGAACGCGGCCTACAACCTGACGCAGACGCTGCTCACGACGACGCCGCTCATCCTCACCGGCCTCGCGGTCGCGTTCGCTTTCCGCTGCGGCTTGTTCAACATCGGCGGTCAGGGCCAGTACCTCATGGGTGCGATCGTCGGCGTCTACGTCGGTTCGCGCTTCGTCGACATGGCGCACATCCCGCATGTTCTGCTCGCGATCGTGCTCGCATCGCTCGCCGGTGCCGCCTGGGGAGCGATCGCCGGGTTCCTGAAAGCAACCGTCGGCGCCCATGAAGTGATCACGACGATCATGCTCAACTGGATCGCGTACTGGGCCGGGAGCTACCTCTTCGCCCGCGACGGCCCGCTGCAGAACCATCAGGACGTCTCGATCCCGATCTCCGATGACATCGCGAAGGGCGCGCATCTCTCGCCGATCTGGGGAAATCCCGCGCTGCAGGCGCTGCACAGCGGCATCTTCATCGCGATCGGCGCCCTGATCGCGTTCTACATCATCCTCAACCGGACGACGCTCGGCTACGAGGTGCGCGCGGTCGGTTTCAACCCCGAGGCGGCGCGCTACGGCGGCATCAGCGTCGGGCGGAACTTCGTCGTCGCCATGGGGATCTCCGGGCTGTTCGCCGGGCTGGCCGGCGCGATCGACATTCTCGGCTGGCAGTTCCGGCTCGGCGTGCTTGACGTCCAGGTCTCGAACATCGGCTTCATCGGCATCGCCGTCGCCCTCCTCGGCCGCAACACCGCCGTCGGTGTCGGTCTTTCCGCGCTGCTCTTCGGCGCCTTGCTGACCGGCACTTCGACGCGCAGCCTCGACCCGAACGTCTTCCCGCCGCAGCTCGCGGGGAACCTCGCGCTGATGATCCAGGCACTCGTCCTGCTCTTCGTCGGCGCCGACCTGCTGATCATCTACATCTGGCGGGCGCGCAAGAAGGTGCGGCTGCCGCGCGGGGGCGCGAAGGCCGCAGAGGAGCCGGCATGAGCAGCGCGGGCTACGCCGCCACGCGCTCGCTCGGTCTCAACCCGAGGACCGCGAGCCGCGTAGCCGTGGGCATCGGCCTGGCCGCGTTCGTCGCGGCCCTGCCGCCGTTCAACGCGAACACGCTCTGGGTCCCGGTGATCATCGGCTTCCTCGCAATCGCCGTCGGCGTCTGGGTGATCTCCCGCGGCGAGCGCAGACCGGGGTGGACGGCGATCGGCTTCGGACTGGTCGGGATCCTCCTCGGCGTCCTCGCGACACGAGCGAGCACGTCGAATCTCGACCAGGTCGTCGTGTGGAGCGCGTTGCTTTCGGCGACGCTCGTGTGGGCCACCCCGCTGACGTTTGCCGCAATCGGCGGCATCTTCTGCGAGCGCAGCGGAGTCGTGAACATCGGGCTCGAGGGCATGATGCTCGCGGGCGCGTTTTTCGCCGCGCTCGGCGCGGACAAGTTCGGGAACTGGGAGATGGGTCTCGTCTGCGCGGCGATCGCCGGCGCCGGGTTCGCGGCCATTCACGCAGTGATGGCGATCCACCTGCGCGCCGACCAGGTGATCAGCGGCTTTGCGATCAACTTCCTGGCGCTCGGCGTGACCGGCTACTTTTTCATCGACATCTACGGCGAGAACGGCACGCCCGGCGACCTGCCCCGCATTCCCGACGTGAACGTCAACTTCCTCGGCACCGTGCTCGGCCACCTGAACCTGATGATCTGGCTCTCGTTCCTCCTGCTGATCGTCGCGCACATCACGCTGTTCCGAACGCCGATCGGTCTGCGCATTCGTTCTGTCGGCGAGCATCCGCGTGCAGCGGACACGGTCGGCATCTCCGTCTACGCGATCCGCTATGCGGCCGTCATACTCTCCGGGGTCCTGGCCGGGCTCGGCGGCGCGTACCTCTCGATCGGCTACCTCGGCTCCTTCAGCGAGAACATGACCGCCGGCCGCGGGTACATCGCACTTGCCGCCGTGATCTTTGGCAACTGGCGTCCGTTCGGCGCGTTCGCAGCCTGCCTCCTGTTCGGCGGATCGACAGCGCTCTCGTTTCGCCTGCAACAGCCGTGGCCCGCGCCGTCGGTGCTGTTCCAGGCGCTGCCGTACGTCCTCACGCTGATCGCCGTCGCCGGAGTGATCGGCCGTGCAACCCCACCCGCCTCTGCTGGCCGTCCGTACGTCAAGCAGTAGGGCGCCGGTCGCGGCGGTGTCCTCGCCTGTCGCTCGCAGCAGAGCCCGCAGCTGGGTCGCCATGATGCTCGGCGTCCTCGGCCTCCTCGTCCTGCCGGCGGCCGTCGAGCTGTCGCGGCGGTCGAAGACCGTGTCGCTCCTCGATGCGGGCTACGCGATCCCGCTCGCGTTCCTCCTGGGGCTGATCGCGCTGATCATGGCGCGGCGGGCACGCGAGAATCTCCGCTGGCTGAGCGTGCGCGAGCGTGGGACCGGTGTGGCTTCCACCGCCGTCGTGGTCGCCGGCGTCACCCTCTGCCTGGCGATCACAGCCGCTCTCTCCATCGGTTTCTACGAGCTGGTGCTCGTGTACCAGCACTCGCGCTGAGGCGTCGCGGCGCCGTCGGCACCGTCGCCGGGCAGCTCCGCGGAATAGCCCTACAATGGGGCGCTCTCGTGTTCGAAATCGGCACCAGCCTGCGGGAAGCACGCCTCCGCCAGCATCTCGACTTCCCCGAGATCGAGCTCGCGACCAAGATTCGCGCGAAGTATCTGCGGGCGCTCGAGGACGAGCAGTTCGAGATCCTCCCCGCACAGACCTACGTCAAGGGCTTCCTCCGTTCGTATGCGGAGTACCTCGGCCTCGACGGCCAGCTCTACGTCGACGAGTACAACTCCCGTTTCGTCGTCGGCGAGGAGGATGCGCCCGCTCGACCGAGGCGCTCCGCCCCGCCGCAGTCGCGAGGCGTCCAGGTCCAGTCCCGCGTCGTCCTCTTCACGCTGCTCGGAATCACCGCGGTCACTGCGCTCGTGATCGTCGCGTGGACGCGCGGTGAGCCGCAAACGAAGCAGCCCGTGGGGCTCGCGTCGACGCCGGTCACGCAATCGACAGCCGCCGTGACACCGCCGGCGCATCCGGCTGTGCGGCTGATCGTCAGTGCCAAGCGCGGCAACTGCTGGCTCGAGGTCCACAGCGGCTCGGTGACGGGCCGGATCGTCTACCAGGGCACGCTCGAGCGCGGCCAGCGCAAGCTCTTCGCAGGGCGCAAGCTGTGGATCACGCTCGACCGGCCGGAGAATCTCCGCACGATCCTGAACGGCCACACGCGCATCCTGCCCGGCGGCGGCGTGAAGACGCTCGTCGTCACTTCGCAAGGAATCCGCGCCGGCGTTTGACCGCACCGCGCGCGGTCGTCGTCGTCACCGGCAGCGAGCTCGTCCGCGGCGACCGCCGCGACCTCAACGGGCCCTTCCTCGCCCAGGAGCTCCTCCACCGCGGGGTCGAGCCGGCGCGGATCATCATCGTCGGTGACCGCGAGGACGAGCTCGCGGGCGCGCTGGCCGAAGGGCTACGCGCAGATCTGTGCATCACCTCGGGCGGCCTCGGCCCGACACACGACGACCGCACGGTGGAGCTGGTGGCGCGTGCAGCGGGTGCCGGCCTGCGCGTCGACGCGGGGTTGGAGCGCGAGATCGGCGCGATCTCACGCGCCTTCGCGCAGCGGATGAACCGTCCCTACGTCGACTTCGAGCCGGGCGTGCGCAAGCAGGCGACCATTCCGGAAGGCGCGCTGTCGCTCGGGCTCGCGGGGACGGCACCGGGGCTCGTGCTGGAGGCCGACCCGTGCGTCGTCGTCGTGCTCCCGGGGCCGCCCGGCGAGCTGCAGAGGCTGTGGCGGAACGCGGTCGCGGCGGAGCCGGTGCGGCGCGTGCTGGCGCGCGCCCAGGAGCCCGACGTCCGGCTGCTCCGCTTCTTCGGCGCGAGCGAGTCGGCCGTCGCAAAAGCCCTCGCCGACGCCGGCGGCGACGGCGGCGGGGTCGAGGCGACGATCTGTGCGCGCGACTTCGAGATCCACGTCGACCTCTACGTCGAGCCGGGAGCGGCGCGCCGTGCGGACGAGCTCTCGGCCCAGCTCGTCGAGCCGCTCGAGCGCTATCTGTTCAGCCGCGACGAGCGCCGTGTCGAGGAGCTCGTCCTCGCCGCATGCCGCGAGCAGCGGCTGACCCTCGCGACGGCCGAGTCGTGCACGGGCGGGATGGTGGCGGAGCGCCTGACGTCGGTGCCGGGCAGCAGCCGCGTCTTCCTGGGCGCCGTCGTCGCCTATTCGAACGACGTCAAGGCGGCCGGCCTCGGCGTCCCCGGCGATCTGCTCGAGCGCCACGGTGCCGTCTCGGCGGAGGCCGCCGCGGCGATGGCGGCGGGCGCGCGCGAGCGGCTCGGCGCCGACGTGGCCGTCGCCGTCACGGGCATCGCCGGCCCGGACGGCGGGACGGACGAGAAGCCGGTCGGGCTCGTCTACCTGCACGCCGAAGCGCCCGGCGGCTCGCGCAGCGCCGACTTCGTCTTCCCCGGCGACAGAGACGGCATCCGCCGCCGCGCCGCCGTCACCGCGCTGCACCTTCTGCGTCGTCTCTTGACACAGAGTCGCGACGAAGACGCGTGAATCTTCCCGCTAGTGTCGAGGGCCGTGAACGGCTACGACTCTTCTGCGCGCTGCGGCTCCCCGACGCCGCGCTCGACACGCTCTGCGAGTGGCAGCGCCGCGAGCTGCGCGACGGGCGCATCGTCCCGCGTGGGAACCTGCACGTCACGCTCGCCTTTCTCGGCCATCGCCCGGCCACGGAGCTCCCGGGGATCGTCGACGCGCTGCGCGCATCGGCCGCGGACGCACAGCCGATCCGCCTGCTGCCGGAGCGGTACCGCGAGACCCGGAGCGTCGGCATGCTCGTGCTGAACGACCTCGACGGAACCGGGAGCGTGCTTGCCGACGACCTGTTCGGGCGCCTCGAGCGGCTCGGCGTCTACCAGCGCGAGCAGCGGGCTTGGCTCGCGCACGTCACCGTCCTGCGCTTCCGGCGGCCGCCGCGACTGAAGCCGCGGCTCCCGGACCTGGGCGAGATCGTGCCGTCCGACGCGGCTGCTTACCTATCTCGACTCGGGCCAAAGGGCGCTGAGTACTTTGTCGTCGAATCGTTTGTCCTGGGAGAGAGGGTGAGGTAGTGGATCGCGAGCAAGCTCTGGACGTAGCGCTCGGCCAGATCGAGCGACAGTTCGGCAAGGGCGCCGTGATGAAGATGAACGACCATGCGGCCGTGTCGATCGGCGCGATCTCCACCGGCTCGCTCGCACTGGATCTCGCGCTCGGCATCGGCGGGCTGCCGCGCGGCCGCATCGTCGAGGTCTTCGGACCCGAGTCGTCGGGCAAGACGACGCTCGTCTACCACGTCATCGCCGAGGCGCAGCGGCGCGGCGGCATCTGCGCGTTCATCGACGCCGAGCATGCGATGGACCCGACGTACGCAAAGCGCATCGGCGTCAACATCGACAACCTGCTCGTGTCGCAGCCCGACACGGGCGAGCAGGCGCTCGAGATCGCGGAGCTGCTGATCCGCTCCGGCGCGCTCGACGTCGTCGCGGTCGATTCCGTCGCCGCTCTGACGCCCAAGGCGGAGATCGAGGGCGAGATGGGCGACTCGCACGTCGGCCTGCAGGCGCGGCTGATGTCGCAGGCGCTGCGGAAGCTCGCCGGCACGCTCAACCGCACCGACACGATCGCGCTGTTCACGAACCAGCTGCGCGAGAAGATCGGCGTGATGTTCGGCAACCCGGAGACGACGCCGGGCGGCCGCGCGCTCAAGTTCTACTCGTCGGTGCGCCTCGACATCCGCCGGATCGAGACGCTGAAGGAAGGCGTCGAGGCGATCGGCAACCGTGTGCGTGTGAAGGTGGTGAAGAACAAGGTCGCGCCGCCGTTCAAGCAGGCCGAGTTCGACATCATCTACGGCTCCGGGATCTCCTGGGAGGGCACGGTGCTCGACGCCGGGCTCGAGCGGAAGATCGTGCAGAAGTCCGGGTCGTACTTCAGCTTCGACGACGAGCGGCTCGGCCAGGGACGGCAGAACGCGACGGCCTTCCTGCGCGAGCATCCCGACGTCTGCCAGGGCATCCTCGCCAAGATCCAGCTGGAGCTCGGGCCGGAGCAGGTCGCGAGCGCGCGTCTGCTACCGGCAGCCGACGGCGGCGAGCAGAACGGCAGAGTCGAGGTCGACCCAGACGCGGTCGGGAAAGCCGCCGCGAAGAAGTAGCCGACCACGTGCCGACGGTCACCGCGCTCCGGGCCGATCGCCGCGGCTGTGTCGCGGTGGAGCTGGACGGCAGGCCGTGGCGTGCGCTGCCCGCCGACGTCGTCGCGCGCGCTCGGCTGTCCGAAGGGCGGTCGCTCGACCGCCCGGCGCTGCGCCTCGTCCGGCGGGAGCTGAGGCGGGCCGAGGCGCTGCAGGTCGCGGAGCGGGCGCTGCGCCACCGCGACCTCTCCCGGCGACGGCTCGCGGAACGGCTAGAGGACGCTGTCGCGCCGGCCGCTGCGGCGGAGTCCCTCGCCGTCCTCGAGCGCGCCGGTCTCGTCGACGACGTGAGGGTCGCGCGAGCCCGGGCGGAGTCGCTGGCGGCGCGCGGCTACGGGGACGACGCGATCCGGCACCGGCTGCAGGCCGACGGCCTTCCGGAAGAGGCCGTCGGCGAGCTCGACCCCGAGGTCGTGCGGGCCAGGCCGCTGATCGAGCGGCGCGGGGCCGGGCCACGGACGGCCCGCTACCTCGCCTCCCGCGGCTTCGGCGAGGAGGCGGTCGAGGCCGCACTGGGAGCGGCTTTTGGACAGGACGGCTGAGCGGCGATAGGATGAGCGTTGCCTTATCCGACGATTTGCCTGCATAGCGACGTCTTCCGAAGCAACGACTGAAACTCTGAGACCAATGCCGACCGTCCACCAGCGCGAGACAGAAAGGCTCCTGACAGCGGCGACCTAGCCATCCGCTGCACGAGCCGCGCTGCGGCTCGCTTCACCGAACGTCCATGCCGGTCGACCGCCGGGGCGGGCTCCGCGGGAACCCCGCGGCCAACCGACCCAGGAGCTGTTGATGCTGGTCGCAATCGGGATTCTGATCGGGCTGATCATCGGCGCAGTCGCGGCCGCGGTCGCGATCGGGGTGCTCGGGAAGTCGCGGCTCGGCGCCGCAGAGCAGCAGCGGAAGCTCATGCTCGAAGAGGCGAGCCGCGAGGCCGAGACGCTTCGCCGCGAGGCGCAGATCAGCGCCAGAGAGGAAGCCGTCCGGCTGCGCGCCGAGATCGACCAGGAGATCGCCGCCCACCGGTCGCGGATCGTCAAGGTCGAGGAGCGCGTCCTCACGAAGGAAGAGGAGATCGACGCGAAGCTCACGGAGATCGAGCGCCGCGAGCAGGGGCTCTCCGACCGTGAGACGCACCTCAAGCAGCTGCAGGAGGAGCAGAAGCAGGCGCGCGAGCAACAGGTCACCGAGCTCGAACGGATCTCGGCCATGACCGTGAACGAGGCAAAGGCATCCCTCCTGGAGCGCTCCGAGGACCTCGTCCGGCACGAGCTAGCCCGGCGCGTGCGCCAGCTCGAGGAGGAGGCCCGGACGGAAGCGAAGCGGAGGGCGCGCAACCTCGTCGCCGACGCGCTGCAGCGGGTCGCCGCGAGCCACGCCGCCGAGACGACCGTCTCGGTGATCGAGCTTCCGTCCGACGACATGAAGGGCCGGATCATCGGCCGGGAGGGCCGCAACATCCGCGCCCTCGAGCATCTCACCGGCGTCGACTTCATCATCGACGACACGCCGCAGGCCGTCGTGCTGTCGTCGTTCGACGGGATCCGCCGCGAGGTCGCGAAGCTGACGCTCTCGAAGCTGATCGAGGACGGACGGATCCACCCGGCTCGGATCGAGGACACGTACTACCAGTCGAAGGCTGAGATCGAGGATCACATCACGCAGGCGGGCGAGCAGGCGGTCTTCGAGGCAAACTGCGGCGACTTCCACGAAGAGCTCGTGAAGATCCTCGGCCGGCTGCGCTACCGGACGAGCTACGGGCAGAACGTGCTCAAGCACACCCTTGAGGTCGTCCACCTCGCGGGGATCATGGCGACGGAGGTCGGTGCAAGCGTCAAGGTGACGAAGCGCGCAGCGCTCCTCCACGACCTCGGGAAGGCGATGACGCACGAGGTCGAAGGGTCGCACGCGGCGATCTCGGCGCAGCTCGCGCGCCGCTACGGCGAATCGCAGCACGTCGTGCACGCGATCGAGGCGCACCACTACGAGGTCGAGCCGCAGACAGTCGAGGCAGTGCTGCTGATCGCCGCGGACGCGATCTCGGCGTCGCGCCCCGGCGCGCGCGGGGAGAGCCTCGAGCACTACATCAAGCGGCTGGAGTCGCTCGAGGAGCTGGCTGCGCAGAAGCCGGGCGTCGAGAAGGTGTACGCGCTCCAGGCCGGCCGCGAGATTCGCGTGATCGTCAAGCCAGGCGAGGTGGACGACGACGGCGCCGTGCTCCTGTCGCACGAGATCGCGCGCGAGATCGAGGATCAGCTCGAGTATCCGGGCCAGGTGAAGGTGACCGTGATCCGCGAGAGCCGAGCCGTCGACGTCGCACGCAACGCCGCCAACGGCGGTGTTGCGGCGCCGTCAGTTCCGCTTGGCGAGAGCAGCGACGGTGCCGAGCCCGACGAACACGAGGCCGGAGCCGTACCGCATCGTCCGGCGGCGGCGTCGTAGGAAGCTGCCGACGGTGCCGGCGGCGACCGCGTAGGCGGAGTCGGTCACGAGGCCGAGCGCGACGAACGTCAGGCCGAGCAAGAGCGCCTGCGACCAGACGCCGCCGCGGGCCGTGTCCACGAACTGGGGCAAGAGCGCGAGGAAGAAGAGCGCGGTCTTCGGGTTGAGCACGTTGACGACGGCCCCGCGCGCGAACGCCCGCCGGTAGGAGATGCGCTGTCTGGTCGCCTCGAGGCGGGGCTCGTCACGGCCGAGCAGTTTCCGGACGCCGACGTAGATCAGATACGCCGCGCCCGCCAGCTTCACCGCCGTGAACGCGGTTGCCGAGGCCACGATCAGCGCCGACAGGCCGACCGTCGCCGCGAAGACGTGCACGAGCGTGCCGACATGGATCCCGCCGACGGACGCAAGGCCTGCACGGCGGCCCTGCTCGGCCCCCTGGACGACGACGTAGAGGACGGCCGGCCCCGGAATGACCAGGAGGGCCAGCGAGGTCAGGCAGAAGACCCAGACCGTGCCGGAATCGGGAAAGACCACGGGTAGCATTCTGGCCCGTGCGGCGGTATCACGTCACCACGTTCGGCTGCCAGATGAACGCTCACGACAGCGAGCGGATCAAGGGGATGCTCGAGGAGCTCGGACTGGGGGAGAGCGCGACACAGGAGGACGCCGACGTCCTCGTCTTCAACACCTGCACCATCCGCGAGAAGCCCGACACGAAGTTCGCCGCGCATCTGGCGCAGGCCGGCGCGCTGAAAGGGCGCGACGGCGGCAAGGTCATCGCCGTCGGCGGCTGCTACGCAGAGGCGCAGCGCGAGCGGCTGTTCGAGCTGTACCCGTACGTCGACGTCGCGTTCGGACCCGGGTCGATCCCGCACCTCGGCAAGTGGCTCGGCGCAGGCGGCTTCGGCGTCGAACGTGGCCGCTTCGGGCTCGACGAGCGGACCTTTGCCGGCGAGCTGCCGATGCACCGCGAGCGCGGCTTTCAAGCGTGGGTGCAGATCTCGATGGGCTGCAACTCGAAGTGCTCGTACTGCATCGTCCCGGCCGTGCGCGGACGCGAGCAGAGCCGGCGCCCAGGTGACGTGATCGCCGAGGTGACGCGGCTTGCTCGCGAGGGCGTGCGCGAGGTGACGCTGCTCGGCCAGAACGTGAACTCGTGGGGCCGCGACCTGCTGCCGGACGTGCGGACGGAGTTCGGCGAGCTGCTGCGCGCGTGCGACGCGGTCGCAGGCATCGAGCGGATCCGTTTCACGAGCCCGCATCCGAAGGACTTCCGTCGCCCGGTGATCGAGGCGATGGCCGAGTGCGTCGCCGTCTGCGAGCACGCGCACCTGCCGTTGCAGTCCGGGTCGTCCCGCATCCTGAAGGCGATGCGCCGGACGTACGATCGCGCGCGCTACCTCCGCCTCGTCGGCGAGCTGCGCGCCGCGATCCCCGACCTCGCGCTCACGACGGACGTGATCGTCGGCTTTCCCGGTGAGACCGAGGACGACTTCCGCGAGACCCTCGCCGTGGTCGAAGAGGTCGGCTTCGACGGCGCCTTCACCTTCGTCTACTCGCCGCGGGCGGGCACGGAGGCAGCGGCGATGGAAGACCAGATCCCGGAGGCGGTCAAGCGCGACCGCATCGAGCGGCTGATCGACGTCGTCCAGAGGATCGCCGCCGCACGGAACGCGGAGCGCGTCGGGAGGGTCGAGGAAGTTCTCGTGGAGGGCTTCAGCCGCACCGACCACTCGCTCCTGCGCGGCCGGACGCGCCGGAACACGACGGTCAACTTCGCCGGCACCGCATCGCCGGGTGAGCTCGTGGACGTCCGCATCGAGGACGCGACCTCGACGACGCTGCGCGGCGTGCAGGCCGTGCCGGTCGCCGCCTGATGCGGGTCCTCGTCACCGGCTCGAGCGGCCAGATCGGCACGAACCTCGCGCTGCGCCTGCAGGAGAACGGCCACGAGGTCTTCGGCGTCGACAAGCGGCTCAACGGCTGGACGGACGATTTCCGCTACCTGCTGCAGGACCTCACGTTCCCGGGCGGCCTCGGTGACGACTACCCGCCCGTCGACGTGATCGTCCACCTTGCGGCACACGCAAAGGTGCACGAGCTCGTGCGCGAGCCGAGGCGCGCGCTCGAGAACGCGATCATGACGTTCAACGTCCTCGAGTACTGCCGCGGCAACCGCCTCCCACTGGTGTTCTCGTCGACGCGCGAGGTCTACGGCGACGTCCATCGCTTCGAGGAGTACGGCGAGGCCTCCGCCGACTTCGCGTTCACCGAGAGCCCGTACTCGGCGTCGAAGATCGCATCGGAGGCGCTGATCTACTCGTACGCGCGCTGCTACGGCTTGCAGTACCTGGTCTTTCGCTTCTCGAACGTCTACGGCCGCTTCGACAACGACCTCTCCCGCATGGTGCGCGTGATTCCGCTCTTCACGCACCGGTTGCTGCACGGAAAGCCGATCACGATCTACGGCGGCAGCGACAAGACCCTCGACTTCACGTACATCGACGACTGTGTCGACGGGCTCACGCGCGGTGTCGAGTCGCTTGCCGCAGGCGGCGTGGTGAACGAGACGATCAACCTCGCGTTCGGTCAGGGCAACACGCTCCTGCGGGCGGCCGAGCTGATCGCCGCGCAGCTCGGCATCGAGCCGCAGATCGCGTTCACGCCGTCGTTGCTCGGCGAGGTGACGCACTACATCGCCGACATTCGCAAGGCACGCGACCTGCTCGGCTGGGAGCCGCAAGTGCCCCTGGACGAAGGGATCCCGCGCGCCGTCGCGTGGTTCCGCGAGCATCCTGAGCACGCTGCCGACTTCGTCGGCGACTGGGTGCCGCAGGAAGCCGACTTCAAGGTTGGCGTCTCCTAGAACCGTCGTCGCGGTCTTCGGGCCGACCGCGTCCGGCAAGACAGCGGTGGCAGCGGCGGTCGCCGACCGCCTCGGCGGCGACGTCGTCTCGGCGGACTCGATGCAGGCCTACCGCGGCCTCCCGACCCTCACGGCACAACCGAGGCGGCCGACGCGACTCGTCGGAATCTGGCCGCTCTCCCACGAGGGCTCGGTCGCCGAGTACGCCGACCTCGCACACGCAGCGATCGACGAGCTGCTCGCGGCCGGCCGGACACCGGTGGTCGCGGGTGGAACCGGGCTCTACCTGCGGGCGGCGCTCGCCGACCTGCGCCTGCCGCCGGCGCCCTCGCCCGGCGTGCGGGCGCACTGGGAGCAGGTCTACGACCGCCTCGGCCCCGATACCGCCTACGAGCTGCTGCTCCGGCGCGACCCGGAGGCCGGCGGACGAGTGCACGCGAACGACCGCCGCCGCGTCGTCCGCGCGCTCGAGCTGACGGAGCTCGGCTCGTCGCTCCGTCCCGACACCGACCGGCTGTGGGCCGAGGAGATGCGGCACGACACCGTCGTCTTCGGGCTCGACGTGCCGCGCGACGTCCTGCACGAGCGGATCGATCAGCGCGCACGGGCGATGTTCGACGCCGGCGTCGTCGACGAGGTGCGCACAGCGCTCGAAGGCGAGGTGTCGTCGACGGCCGTCCACGCGCTCGGGCTGCGCGAGGTCGCCGAGTTGCCGCCTGACGACGCGCTCCAGGCGCTCATCGTCCGCACCCGCCGCTACGCGGCGTACCAGCGCAAATGGATGCGACGCATCCCCGGCATACTCACCCTCGACGGCAACCGCCCGGCCGAAGAGATTGCGGATGACATCGTCGAAGTGGCACGCGCTCGGCAACGTCTACCTGCTGGTCGAGCAGGCTGAGCCGCTCACGCCCGAGACCGCGCGCGAGCTGTCGCGCGACACCGACGGCGTGCTCGAGCTCGACGGCAATCACGTCACCGTCTGGAACCCCGACGGCTCCGTCGCGGAGATGTCGGGCAACGGCGCGCGGATCGCCGCCGCCTGGCTCTCGCGCAAGACGGGCTCGCGCGAGGTCGCGCTGCGAGTCGGCGACCGTGACCTGACGGCCACCGTCGAAGGCGACAACGTGACGCTTGACGCCGGCGCCGTCGACGTCGGCGACGCGGAGACGGTCGACGGCATCGACCTGACGCCGGTCTCGGTCGGCAATCCGCACGCCGTCGTGCGGCACGACCCCGCCGACATCCGCCGGCTCGGCCCGCTGCTCGAGCGACACCCCCGCTTCCCCGATCGCACGAACGTCCAGCTCGTCCGCGTCGACGGGCAGCACGACCTGACCGTCGCCGTGTGGGAGCGCGGAGCGGGGGAGACCTCCGCTTCCGGCTCGAGCGCGATCGCGGCGGCGGCGGCCGCGATCAGGAACGGCTGGTGCGCGAGCCCGGTGACGGTGCACATGCCGGGCGGCGATCTCTACGTCGAGCTCGCCGGCGGGCGCGCATGGCTAACCGGACCCGCTGTCCAGCTCGCGTAGCGCGTCGTTGAGGCTGACCTTCTGGTCGGTCGCGTCGCTCCGCCAGCCGACGATCAGCGCGCAGGCGAGGTGGTAGGTGCCGGCGGGAAACTCCTTCGGCCTCGTTCCGGGAACGACGATCGCGCGCGGCGGCACGTAGCCGCGATGCTCGACGGGCACGCTGCCGGTGACGTCGATGATCGGCACCGACGCCGTCAGCGAGACGTTCGGCCCGAGCACGGCGCCGGCGCCGACGCGGACTCCCTCCGTGAGGATCGCGCGCGAGCCGATGAACGCGCCGTCCTCGACGATCACCGGCCGCGCCCCCGGCGGCTCGAGGACGCCGCCGATGCCGACACCGCCGGCGAGGTGGACGTCGGCACCGATCTGCGCGCCGGACCCGACGGTGGCCCACGTGTCGACCATCGTCCGCGGGCCGACCCACGCGCCGATGTTCACGTAGCTCGGCATCAGCACCACTCCCGGCGCGAGGTACGCGCCGTAGCGAGCGACGGCGGGCGGCACGACGCGGACGCCGAGCTCCTCGTAGTTGCGCTTCAGCGGAATCTTGTCGTGGTACTCGAACGGCCCGACCTCCTCGGGCTCCATCCGGCGCTCGCGGAAGTATTCGAGAATCGCCTCCTGGGCCTCCGAGTTCACACGCCAGTCGCCGTCGACCGGCTCGGCGACGCGCAGCTCGCCGCGATCGAGCGCGGCGATCGTCTGGTCGACGGTCACAAGACGCGCTCGAGGATGGTGGCGGCGCGGCGGCACTCCTCCTCCGTAGGCACGAGCGCGATCCGGAAGTAGCCCTCGCCGGCCGGGCCGAAGAACGTTCCGGGCGAGACGATCAGGCCGTGCTCGAGCAACCGCTCGGGAAGATCGTCCGACGGCGCTTCGAGCCACAGGAACATCGTCGCCGAGCGGCCGCCGGCGACGCGCAGGCCCTTCTGCTCGAGCGTCGGCAGCAACGCCTCGCGCTTGCGCCGGTACGCGTCGCGCGTTCGCTCCACGTGCGCCTCGTCGTTCCACGCCACGACCGACGCGCGCTGCACGAACTCCTGGGGCGCCGTGCCGACCGAGGGACGGTATTGCTTCAACGCGGCGATCAGATCTGCGTCGGCCGCGACGAAGCCCGAGCGGTAGCCGGTCATCGACGACCGCTTGCTCAGCGTGTTGAAGACGACGACGTTTCCGTGCCCGCGCACCTCCAGTGCCGAGTGCGGCGGCTCGTCGAACCACAGCTCGGAGTACGCCTCGTCACACGCCAGCAGGAAATCGTGCTCGCGCGAGAGCTCGGCGGCGCGGCGGAGGAAATCGAGGGGCGCGACGGCGCCGGTCGGGTTGTTCGGGTAGTTGAGCCAGACGACGGCCGCGCGCTGCCAGGTATCGGCGGGGACGGTGTCGAGGTCCGGGAGGAACCCGTTCGACTCGTGCAGCGGCAGCTGCTCGACCTCCGCGCCTGCAAACGTCGCGCCGCGGTCCGGAACCGGATACCCGGGCTGCGTCGTCACCACGAGCGGCTTGTCGCCCTCGCGGTCGACGACCACCTGCGCGAGCAGGAAGATCGCCTCCTTCGACCCGTAGGTGGGCACGATCTCCGTGTCGGGATCGAGCCCGACGCCGAAGCGGCGCTCGCACCAGCCGGCCACTGCCTCCCGGAGCTCGGGGAGGCCCTCGGCGAGCGGGTATGTCGAGATCTCCGTGAGGCTCTCGGCCAGCGCCCGGCGGATCATCGGGTCCGTCGGCTCGCGCGGATCGCCCTTGCCGAAGTCGATCAGCTCGACGCCCTGCGCGGCCAGGCGGCGCTTGGCCTGCTCGAGCGTGACGAAGGGGTAGGTGCCGGTGGCCGCGAGCGCGGGGGAGAGCTGCATCGTGCGCCATAATTGCAGGCGTGATCCAACGCCAGCCGGACGCCGCGCTGGAGCGTGGGTTCATCGCCGCCGTGCTGGCTCAGGGAGCGGACTCCGAAGACGAGCTGGCCGAGCTGCGGGAACTTGCGCGCACGGCGCTCGTCGAGCCCATCGGAGCGATCGTCCAGCACCGCCCGCGGCCGGAGCAGCGCACCTACCTGGGCAAGGGGAAGCTCGAGGAGCTCAAGCACGCCTACAAGGAGTCGGGCGCGGAGGTGCTGCTCGTGGACGACGAGCTCGACCCTGCGCAGCAGCGCACGCTCGAGGACACGCTCCAGGCCCGCGTCGTCGACCGCACGCAGCTGATCCTCGACATCTTCGCGCAGCACGCCGTCAGCGCCGAGGGCAAGCTCCAGGTCGAGCTCGCGCAGCTCGAGTACAACCTCCCGCGCATGCGGGGCATGTGGCAGCACCTCGAGCGGCTGGGCGGCGGTGTCGGGACGCGCGGGCCGGGCGAGTCGCAGCTCGAGACCGACCGTCGCATCGCGCGCCGGCGGATCACGCTGCTACGCCGGCGCCTGAAGGAGCTGCGCACGCAGCGCGACGTGCGTCGCAAGGAACGGCGCCGCGCCGAGGCGCCGACCGTCGCGCTCGCCGGCTACACGAACGTCGGCAAGTCGACGCTCCTCAACTCGCTCGCCGATGCCGACGTCTCGGTGAACGACCGCCTCTTCGAGACGCTCGACCCCACGACGCGCGCCTTTGACCACGACGGGCGCAAGTACCTCGTCACCGACACCGTCGGCTTCATCCGCCGGCTGCCGACGCAGCTGGTGGAAGGGTTCGCGGCCACGCTCGAGGAGACACTCGTCGCGGACCTGGTCCTGCACGTCGTCGATGCGTCGGCCGACGACGAGCGCATCGACGAGCAGACGCGCGCCGTGGCGGCGGTGTTGCACGAGATCGGAGCGGACGCGCTGCCGCTCGAGCTCGTCCTGAACAAGATCGACGCCGTCGATCCGCTACGCCGGCGGCGCCTCGCCGACCGCTTTCCGGAGGCGCTGCAGGTGTCGGCGCTGACCGGTGAGGGCCTTGAGGCCCTGCGCGAGCGCCTCGCCGAGCGTTTCGCCGACCGGTTCGAGGCGGTCCGGCTGTTCCTTCCGTACCGGGACGGCGGGAAGCTGGCGGAGCTGTACGCACTGGGCGCGCCGATCGAGGAGCGCGAAGACCAAGCCGAGGGCGTGCTCGTGCGAGCGCGCTTGCCGCGCCGCGAGCTGCGCCGTTTCGCGCGCTACCTCGTCGCTTGATCGAGCTGCCGATCCAGCGCCTCCGCGCGGACGCGGTCCTGCCGGCGCACGCGTACGACGGCGACGCGGGGCTCGACCTGGCGGCGTGCGAGCGTGTCGAGCTCGCGGCCGGCGAGCGCGCCGTCGTCGGGACCGGGCTCGCCGTCGCGATTCCGCAGGGATACGCCGGGTTCGTCCAGCCGCGCTCCGGCCTCGCCGACCGGCACGGCATCACGATCGTCAACTCGCCGGGCCTGATCGACTCCGGCTACCGCGGTGAGCTCAAGGTGATCCTGCTGAACACGGACCAGGTGCACCCGTTCGTCGTCGAGCCGGGGATGCGCATCGCGCAGCTGCTGGTGCTCGAAGTCCCGGAGCTCGCGCTCGAGGAGGTCGAGCAGCTGCCCGCGACGGAGCGAGGCGTGCGCGGACACGGGTCGTCCGGGGCGTGAGCGGGATGGAGCCGCGCATCCGCGTCTCCGCGATCCTGCGCTGGAAGGGCCGGATGCTGCTCTGCCGCCACGAGAAGCCGGGTAAGGAGTACTGGCTGCTGCCGGGCGGCGGCGTGAACTCCGGTGAAAGCCTCGTCGACGCGCTGCACCGCGAGCTGGCGGAGGAGATCGGCATCGACGAGCGGCTCACGGTCGAGGGGCCGGTCGCGATCGTCGACTCGATCTCGCCGACGCAGAGCTTCGCCGCCAAGCACGTCGTGCACATCATCTTCGCGGGCGACCTCGGCGGACGCTCGCTCGAGGCCGTGACGTCGCAGGATGCCGCGGTCCGCGGGCACCGGCTGTTCGAGGTCAACGACCTCGACGGGATCGTCCTCCACCCGCCGATCGCTCGTTTTCTCAGCCGCTGGCAACCCGGCGACCCCGCCGTGTACCTCGGCGCCCTCTGGGCGCGCTAGCGCCGGCCGCCGCGCGACCGCGCGCGTGCTGCTGAAACCGCGTGCGCTTCGCTCTCGAGCTCGTCCGGGAGCGGCTCGAAGGTCGGCGCCTCGCCGAGCCGGTGCGCCAGGGCTTGCGCGAGGAGCCAGTCGGCGAACCACGGGTTGCGCGGCAGCAGCGGCCCGTGGAGGTACGTCCCGACGGCGCGGCCGACGCGGCACCCTTCGTAGCCGCTCTTGCCGTCGTTGCCGAAGCCGGCGACGACCCGCCCGAGCGCCCCGGCGCCGGGATCGAGCTTCGTCCGCCCGGCGTGGTTCTCGAACCCTGCGAGCGTGCGCACCACCCCCGGCTCGAGCTCGCACTCGAGCAGCACGTCCCCGATCATGCGCGTCTCGCCGGCCACCGTCTCGAGCGGGAAGAGGCCGATGCCGGGAAGGTCGGCGCCGTGGAAGTCGCGGTACGAGCGTCCCATCAGCTGGTAGCCGCCGCAGACGGCGAGGAGCGCCGCGCCGCCGGCGACGGCTGCACGGACGCCCTCGCCCTTCGCAACCAGGTCCTGGGCGACGAGCTCCTGCTCGCGGTCCTGGCCGCCGCCGACATAGAGGAGATCGTGCGCGCCAGGCGCGAACGGTTCGCCGACCGACACGGTGCGCACCTCGAGCTCGTGTCCGCGCCAGGCCGCACGCCGCGCGAGCACGGCGATGTTGCCGCGGTCGGCATAGATGTTGAGGTAGTCCGGATACAGGTGGCCGACGACGATCTTCATGCGGCGCGCTCCTCCCAGTACGGCCGGACGAAGCCTCGCCCGGAGACGATCTTCCGGAGCGCGAGCATCGCCGTATAGGTGGGGAGGAGGACGAGCTCGCCGCCCGGAGGCGTCAACTCGAGACCACGGTCGAGGGCGTCCTCGAGCGCCGGCAGGACCTCGATCGCGCCGGCGTCGAAGCCGGCGTACTTGAAACGGAGCGCGAGCTCGGCGGCACGGTCGCCCGTGGCGACGAGGCGATCGAGGCGCGTGAGCAGCGGCTCGAAGTCGACGTCCCAGATCCACGACACGTCGCGCCCGTCGGCGATCGCGTCGTTCAGCGCGATCACCGCGAGCGACGGCGCGCCGCCGTCGACGATCGTGCGCAGTGCCTCGTTCGCACCGGCGGGATTCTTGATCAGGAGCACCAGCAGGCCGCGGTCGCCGACGTCGATCCGCTCGAAGCGGCCGAAGGCACCGCTGAAGCGCTCGAGGCCGGCCACGATCTCCTCGAGCGACGCGCCGAGCAGGCGGGCGAGCGTCGCGGCGGCGAGCGCGTTGTAGACGTTGTAGAGGCCGGGAACGCGGAGGCGGACGTCGTGCGCGCCGTCGCGTGTCTCGAGCCGGAATGCAACCGACTCGAGGCCGTGCAACTTGATGTCGCGCGCTGCGACGTCGAGCGGCGGACGGGAGTGGCCGCAGTTGGGGCAACGGTAGTCGCCGAGATGTCCGACATACGCGGCCGCGTACTCGTACGGCGTCCCGCAGCGGACGCAATACTTCGAATCGGCCGCGTGCTGGAGCGCCGGTCGCGCGACGGCCGGATCGTCGACGCCGAACACGACCGCTTCCGGTCGCTCGCGCGACAGGTCGCCGACCTGCGGATCGTCGCCGTTGAGCGCGAGCGCGGCACTCCGCGGCAGCTCACCCACGGCGCGGCGCCAGCCGGCCGCCACGTGCTCGAGCTCGCCGTACCGGTCGAGCTGATCACGGAAGAGGTTGCCCAGGCAGACCGCGCGCGGGCGCACGCGCTCGGAGACTTCAAGGAGCGCCGCCTCGTCGACCTCGAACAGGCCGAGCTCCGCGCCGCGCGCATCGAGCAGCGTCGACGCGACGCCCGAGACGAGGTTCGCTCCCGACCTGTTGTGTGCGAGCCGAAAGCGCCCGCGCAGGATCTCGGCGGCCATCGCGGCCGTCGTCGTCTTCCCGTTCGTGGCGGAGATCAGCGCCGACCCGAGCGGCAGCCGCGCCGCGAGCCGGTCGACCGCACCGGGGTCGACCTTCCACAGAAGCTTGCCGGGGACGGTGGTGCCCCCGCCTGCGTGCGCGAGTCGCGACAGGCGGCCCGCTGCCCGGGCAAGAGCGATCTCGACTGCAAGCCGCACGACTCGAGGGAGGCTATCCGAGCGTCGCTGGTCACTCGTACGGGGGAACTTTCACGCTCGTAACCCGGAAGGGTGACGATGCCGGCGCCGCGGCTCTCTACGTTGCGACCCGTCAACTGCGGCTTCGAGGGAGAGACATGCGGAACGGGGACAATCGTCAGGGCGTGCGCGCAAGCGCGCTGTGGGGCAGCGGCAAGCGCGGCACCGGCTCACGCTCGAACGCGCTCTGGGGCAGCGGGAAGCGGCGCACGGCGCTGCTCGCGACGCTGGCGCTCGCGGTGCTCGTCCCGCTCGGCGCGGCGGCGAGCCCGTCGAAAGCCGACAGCGTCACGGCGTTCGTGACACCCTCGCTGTTGTCGTCGGCGCAGTCGAACGCGACCGGGAGCTTCGACGTGATCGTCCAGGGCAAGGGCGGCAACCAGGCCGCCAAGGCGATCGCCGATGTTCTCGGCGTCGACAAGAAGACCTACAAGACGTTCCGTTCGATCGACGGCATCGCCGTCGAGCTCAGCGGCGCGCAGCTGCTCGCGCTCGCAGCCGACAAGCACGTCACGGCGATCACGCCGGATGCACGCGTCCGGCTGTCCGCGGCAGCGGACGCGGTCGACTCGAAAGAGAAGTGGCCGTTCGTGACGGGCGTCGACAAGTACGGGGGCGCGCCGGCGGCGACGATCGCCGTCGTCGACTCCGGCATCGACCCGACACGGCCCGAGTTCGCCGGCCGCATCCTCGCGAACGTGAATCTTTCGACGCTGCCGGGCAACTCACCGGGCGACGGCCGTGGACACGGCACGTTCGTCGCGGGAATTGCCGCCGGCAAGCTCGCGGGCAAGGACGGCGCGGCACCGAACGCGAAGCTCGTCTCGATCGACGTCATGGATGACCAGGGTATGGCGCGCACGAGCGACGTCATCGCCGCTGCCGACTGGATTCTCGCCAACAAGGCGCAGTACGGGATCAAGGTCGCGAACTTTTCTCTCCACTCGTCGGTCGCCAACAGCTTCATGTACGACCCGCTGGACAAGGCCGTCGAGCGGCTGTGGTTCAACGGCGTGGTCGTGGTCGCGGCGGCCGGCAACTACGGCTACCCCGATCGCCCGAGCGGCGTCCCGTTCGCGCCGGGCAACGATCCGTTCGTCATCACGGTCGGCGCAAGCGACACCGGCAAGTCGGTTTCGACGAACGACGATACGGCGGCGCCCTGGTCGGCCTACGGCTACACCCTGGACGGGTTCGCGAAGCCGGACCTCGCGGCGCCGGGGCGCTACATGGTCGGCCCCGTGCCGGTCACTTCGACGCTCTACACCGAGCGCCCCGATCACATCGTCGAGCCGGGCTACATGGAGCTTTCGGGCACGTCCTTCGCAGCCCCGGTCGTCAGCGGGATCGCGGCGCTGATCCTCGGCCAGCATCCGGCGTTCAGTCCGGATCAGGTCAAGGGCGCGCTGCTGCTCGGGGCGAAGCCGCTGGCGAAGGCTGCGGATCTGTCCGAAGGGGCGGGGGAGGTCAACGCCGGCAAGTCGATCCCGCTCTCCAACCCCCCGGCCGCGAACAAGGCGCTCGACAAGTTCGTCGTCGGTGACCCCCTCACCGGCGCGCCCGTCTTCGACGCGGCGAGCTGGGCCTCGGCGGCCAAGTCGGACGCCTCCTGGGCGAGCGCCTCGTGGAGCGACGCCTCGTGGTCGTCCGCGTCGTGGGCGTCGGCGAGCTGGGCGGCGGCGTCGTGGGCGTCGGCGAGCTGGGCGTCGGCCTCCTGGGACTCGAGCTCCTCGGCTGCTGCATCGTGGGCGGATCTGAGCCTCGCGAGCGCCTCGTGGGCAGACAACGCCGAGGGCGAGACCGCGAACCCGGACGGCGGCCTGATCGACCCGCTCGAGCTCGACGCCGTCCTCAACGGCACGCTCGACCCGTAGGCATGGGACAGGCCGGGGTTACCCCTTTCGGGGGAACCGATCGAGTGATCCCCGATCGGGGGATGCCTCGGCCTCCCACCGACCGTACTTTGGGCGTTGGGCGCTCTGTCCTGCGGCCCTGCGTTGAGAAGGAGAGAACCCGGCGGTGAGCGCGGTACCAAACGACATGCCTGTCGTCGCCGAGCCCGGCTCCGGCCGGAGTGAGCAGCTGCCGCGGAACGCCCGCCTCTACTTCCTGCTCGTCGTCGCCGCGACGGCGGCGGCCACGCTGCCGTTCATGGGGCGGCTGCAGAACACGAACCACTGGGTTGCGTTCTTCATCCTCGGCACGGCGGCGGCGACAGCGCAGCTCTTCCGCGTCCAGACGCCTCGCGACCAGGCGTACCACACCGCGATCGTGTTCGTGATCGCGGCCGCGTTCCTGCTCCCGCCCGAGCTCGTCGCGCTGATGGGAATCGTGCAGCACATTCCGGAGTGGCTGAAGATCCGCTACCGCTGGTACCTGCAGACGTTCAACATCTGCAACTACGTCCTGGCCTCGATGGCGGTGTGGTTCCTGGCGCACCACCTCATGGGGTGGAGCGCGATCTCGGATCGCACGCTTCGCATCGCCGTCGCCGGGCTCGTCTGCAGCATCGTCTTCGTCGCGATCAATCACACGGTGCTCGCGCTGATGCTGCACTTCGCGCGCGGCCACACGTTGCGGGAGACGGAGCTGTTCGAGGTCGAGCACTTCTCGACCGACCTCGTGCTCGCGGCGCTTGGCGTCGCGACGTTCGCGTTCTGGCAGACCAACCCGTGGCTGATCCCGTTCTCGATCGCGCCGCTCGTGCTCGTGCATCGTTCGCTCGCCGTCCCACAGCTGCAGGCGGAGGCGCGCATCGATCCGAAGACAGGTCTCTTCAACGCCCGTCACTTCGCGGCTGCGCTGTCCGAGGAGATCGGGCGCGCAGAGCGGTTCGAGCGCCCGATGTCGCTGATCATGGCCGACCTCGACCTGCTCCGCGACATCAACAACTCGTACGGCCACCTCGCCGGTGACGCGGTCCTCCAAGGCATCGCCGACGTCTTCCGTGCCCAGCTGCGCCACTACGACGTGCCGGCGCGCTTCGGCGGCGAGGAGTTCTCGATCCTGCTCCCGGAGACGCCGCCCGAGCAGGCGATGGAGATCGCGGAGCGCATCCGGCGGGCCGTCGCACAGCGGCGGTTCGACGTCGAGACGTCGAGCGAGCCGATCCGCGCGACCGTCTCGATCGGCGTCGCGGGCTATCCGAAGGACGGCACCGACGCCAACGAGCTCATCCACCAGGCCGATCTCGCCGTGTACCGCGCCAAGCTGCAGGGGCGCAATCGCGTCCTCAATGCGAGCTCGGAGCCGCTGCTCGTCCCGTCCGACCGAACCGCCCGCCTGATCGCCGTCCCGGAGGACGACGAGCCGGCACCGTTGGCGCCGCCGCCACCGGCGCAGGCGAAGGAGGAGCGGCGCGCCGACGTGCGGCATCCGCGCCCGCACGCCGTTCACGGCCCGCGCTTCCTCTCTCTCGACCGGCGGCTGAGCCTCACCGTCGGGCTCGTCAGCGCCCTCGGCGTCACGGCCGGTATCGCCGGTCTCGCGCTGAGCTGGACGTCCGAGGACCTGCTCGGCCTGCTCTCGATCCTGTTGCTCGTCGGAGTGGGGCAGGCGCTCGCGCTCGAGGCGGACGAGGGAGCGGCCGTCCTCTCGGTGAGCGCGGTCGGCTGTCTCGCCGCGTCGTCGCTCTTCGGCTTCCGCGCCGCGCTGCCGCTCGCGATCACGAGCGTGGCCGTCGACTGGAGCGCGCGCCGCCACCCGCTGCACAACGTCCTCTTCAACATCGGTGCGCTGACGCTCGCGTCGCTGACCGCGGCGAGCATCTTCAATCTCGCGCGCTTCCTGCCGGAGGGCACGCCGCACCGGCTCGCGATCGCCGCGCTGGGCCTGCTGGCCGGCGCCGGCTACTTCGCGGTGAACATGGGGCTCGTCTCGCTCGCGCTCGCGCTGCAGGGCCACGAGCGCTGGTGGGCCGTGTTCCGGGAGCAGTTCGCGTGGCTGCTGCCGCACTACGTCGTGTACGGCTTCATCGGCGGCGTGATGGCGCTCGCCTACGAGGCGGTGAACCTGCTGGCGCTGGCGGTGTTCGCGGTGCCGCTGTTGCTGATGCGAAAGACCCAGGAGGCGTACCTGAAGCACACGCATCGCAGCGCCCAGAAGCTCCGCCAGGCGGCGGAGACGATCCAGTCGCAGAACGTGTCGCTCGAGATGGCGAACAAGCTCCTGAAGGAGCGCTCGACGGCGGCGATGGAATCGCTCTCGGCGACCGTCGACGCGCGCGACTCGTACACCGCAGGCCATTCGCGCCGGGTGCAGCAGCTCGCGCTCGCGATCGGCCGCGAGCTCCGTCTCTCACAGGCCGAGCTCGACCTTCTCGGCCACGCGGCGCTGTTCCACGACATCGGCAAGCTCGCGATTCCGGATGCGATCCTGTTGAAACCGGCGAGCCTGACGCAGGACGAGTGGGCGCTGATGCAGCGCCACGCGGAGGAGGGCGCGCGGATCATCGACCGCCTCGGGTTCCTCAACGACGCGGTCCCCGCGATCCGGCACCATCACGAGCGCTTCGACGGCACCGGGTATCCCGACCGCCTCGGCGGGGAGGACATCCCGCTCGGTGCGCGGATCATCCACGTCGCCGACGCGCTCGACTCGATGCTGACGACGCGCATCTACCGCGCCGCGCGTCCGGCCGCCGAGGCGCTGCAAGAGTTGCGGTCGTCCGCCGGCACACAGTTCTGCCCGCGCTGCGTCGGCGCGCTGGAGCGGATCCTCCCGCTCGACGCCCTGCGGCGGCACGACGAGCGGCCGCCGCTCTCCGTCGCGTCCTAGCCCGCCCGCGGGCCCTGGTGGGAAAAACTTGCGATTTTTCCACCACGCTCTACTATTATTGCCATGCCCAGGAAACCGCCCTACCGGGCGGTCGCGAAGATCGACCCCGACGCGCTCGCGTCGTTCCAGGCGGGAATCCGCAAGCGGTACACGAACGACCAGATCCTCGGGGAGCTGCGCGATTGCGCGGAGCGGCTCGGCCGCTCGCCGACGATGCGGGAGTTCGCCGCCGACGAGGAGACGACGGTGCATCCGCAGACGGTGATCGAGCATTTCGGCAGCTGGAACGCGGCCAAGCGCGAGGCAGGGCTCGTGCCGCGGCGGTTCGCGACACGCGAGGAGCTCGTCGGGCTGCTGCGCGGCCTCGGCGACGAGCTCGGCCGCACGCCGACCGCCAAGGATCTCGACGAGCGCCGCGGCTCGATGCCGTCGAAGTCCCTCTACTGGCACACCTTCGGCTCGCTGACGGAAGCGTTGCGCGAGGCGGGCTTCGACGTCCCGCTCGGCGAGGAGCGGCTCGAGCGCGCCGTCGAGCAGGGGATGAAGCTCGCGCGACGGCTCAAGCGGCTGCCGAAGTTCGCGGACTGGGCGGCGGCCCGCCGTAAGGACGACGCGATGATGACCGAGTGGCAGGTCTACCGGATGTTCGACGCGCGCCGCGGCGCGTGGTCGACGTTCCAGTTCCTGATCAAGCAGCGCCTCGACGACGAGGGCGTCGCCGTCGGCGGCGACGGCCGCCTGCGCTAGTTACGCCGCGGCGTGGAGCGAGGCGAGCCGTGCGAGGCAGGAGCGCGCCTCGTGCGGCGCGCGGACGGCGGGCAACGGCTCCTCCTCGAAGGAGGTGTCCGGCGTGAACGTGTCGCGCGCGACGATCGTGCCGCCGTCGACGGCGACGACGGTGCCCTCGTCGAGCTGGGACTTCTTCAGCTTCAGGCCTGCGTAGCTCTCGACGAGCTCGAGCGCGAGACGCGTCGACGCGAAGAAGAGCTCGCGCCTGCCGGTGCCGACCCAGAGCGGCCGGCCCATGCCGCGCGCGAGCAGCAGCTCGGGCCGGTTCTCGTCGAGCCACGCCGCCGCCATCGACCCGTACAGCTGCTGCAGCGCCTGCGCCGTCCGCCCGCGTGACTGCTCTGCGAGCGCGAAGATGATCTCCGAGTCGACCGTCATCTCGGGCTCCGCGCGCGCGATCCCGTGCTCGTCGAAGAGCGCGTCGTCGTTCGCGATGATCCCGTTGTGCACCCCGACGACCGCGCCGTGGCGGATCGGGTGGTTGTTCGCGGCGAGGCTGGGATGGCCCTTCGTGAAGTCGCGCACGTGCGCGAGGAGGTTGTTCGCCTCTTCCGGCACGACGATGCGGTCGAGCAGGGCGGTCGCGCCGGAGCGCTGCTTGTGCAGCGTGATGGACGAGCCGGGCGCACGGAAGGCATAGCCGACCGCGTCGGCGCCACGCTCCGCGATCCCGGCGAGGAGCGCACGGGCAGCAACGGTCCGCTCGATCCGGCTGTCGAGCCCGAGGCTATATCCGGCGATTCCGCACAAAGTCTTCGAAAAACCGCAGAGCGACCGCGTGGTCGCTCAATCTTTCTAGACGCATCGGCTACACCCCTTGTTAGATGAACCTTCTGTAAGGGGATTTGGTTACGCCCTCACTCACGCGAGGTCGACGAATCGCTCAAGGGCGCTCACGGCGAGGCCGATAGACGTGACATGCGGCCACTTCCCGACGTGCCTTCCGACCCCTCGGTGGAGCCGCGGCTCGAGCTCGTTCCCGAGGAGGCGGACGCGGAGCCGGAGGAGAGGGAGGAGGCCGAAGCCGAAGCCGACGCCGAGGCGGAGGAGGACGAGGACGACACTCCCGTCGCGGTCAAGAGCGTCGAGACGACGCAGGATCCGCTCAAGCTCTACGTCCGCGCGATCGGCGACGGGCCGCTGCTGACGCCGGCCGAGGAGCGCGAGCTCGCGCGCCGCAAGGACGAGGGTGACGAGGAAGCGAAGAAGAAGCTGATCGAGTCGAACCTTCGCCTCGTGATGTCGATCACCCGCCACTACACGAAGGCGGGCGTCCCGCTCCTCGACCTGATCCAGGAGGGCAACCTCGGCCTGATCCGTGCGGTCGAGAAGTTCGACTACAAGCTGGGCTACAAGCTCTCGACGTACGCGACCTGGTGGATCCGCCAGGCAGTAACGCGCGCGCTGGCCGACCAGGGCCGGACGATCCGACTACCGGTCCACGTCGCAGACCAGGTTCGCCGGCTCATGCGCGCGCGCCGCCAACTCGCACAGAAGCTGAACCGCGAGCCGACGACGGAGGAGCTCGCGAAGGAGAGCGGCTTCCCGGAGAAACGCGTGCAGGAGCTGCTCGATCTCGTCGAGGATCCCGTCAGCCTCGAGACACCGGTGGGCGACGGCGAGAGCATGTACGCCGACCTGATCGAGGACATCCACTCGGAGCGGCCCGACGAGTCGACGTCGCAGAAGCTGCGGCGCACCGAGCTCGCCGAGGCGCTCCGCCGCCTCAACCCGCGCATGCGCCGAGTGCTCTCGCTCCGCTTCGGTCTGGACGGCGAGCCGCCACAGACGCTGGAGGAAGTCGGAGCCGGGCTCGGCATCACGCGCGAGCGGGTCCGCCAGCTCGAAGCGCGTGCCTTGCGCGAGCTGCGCTCGGTCGCTCCGGACCTCGAGCTCTACCTGCGGTCCTAGTCACCGGGTACCGTGACAGTCGTGTTCGTCGACTGTCACTCGCATGTTGTCCCGTCGGGTGACGACGGCGCGGCGACTGTCGAGGACGGGCTCGCGCTCTGCCATACCGCCGCGCAGCACGGCACGGCAGTCCTCTTCGCGACGCCGCACGTCTGGCCGCACTTCACGCTGACCGCCGAGCGCGAGCAGGAGGTGCGCAAGGCGTTCGAGCAGATGCGGAGGCACGCCGACGTCGACCTGCGCCTCGGCTTCGAGCTGACGCCCACGCGCGCGCTGCTGACAGAGGATCCCGAGCGCTACGTGCTCGAGGGGACGGACCGGGTGCTGATGGAGGTGCCGTTCACAGGCCCGGCAGACCTCGTCTTCAGGCTTGCCGCGCACGTCGAGTCGGCAGGCCTGCGTCCCGTGATCGCACATCCGGAGCGGACGGAGGCCGTCCTCGACGACCCCGCGGTCGCCGACGAGCTCGCGGCGCGGGGGTGGACCGTGCAGGTCAACGCGACGTCGCTCACTGGCCGGCACGGCCCGGAGATCGAGGAGCTCGGCTGGCTCTTCGTCGACACGGGCGTGGCGACGGTCGTCGCATCCGACGGCCACCGCACGACGCGGCCGGCACACCTCGACGAGGCGTACCGGCTCGCGCGCAGCCGGATCGGCGAGCGGGCAGTGTCGTTGTTCGACGGGAGCGCTCTGGGCGTCAGGACGTCACGGACTGCATCTCGCGCAGCGACGCAAGCCGTCTGAGCGATTCCAGCTCGATCTGTCTGACCCGCTCTCGCGTCAGGCCGAGCCGGCGGCCGATCTCCTCGAGCGTCTTCGGCTCGGAGTCATCCAGCCCGTAGCGAAGCACGAGCACCTGCCGTTCGCGCTCGTGCAGCGCGCCGAGCGCCTGTGTCAGCGCCTGCGAGCGGAGCGACACCTCGACCTCTTCCTCCGGCAGGGGATCGTCGCCGGCCACGAAGTCGCCGAAGACGGCGTCCTCCTGCTCGCCGACCGGCTGGTCGAGCGACGCGGAGGCCCGCGCTGCCGCCTTCACCTCCAGCGCCTGCTGCAACGGCAGGCTGGCCTCTTCCGCGATCTCCTCGAGCGTCGGCTCGCGGCCCAGCTGCGTCCACAGCGTGCGCTCGGCGCGGTTCATCTTCTGCAGCCGCTCGACGATGTGAACCGGCATCCGGATTGTGCGCGCCTTGTCGGCGAGCGCCCGCGCGACCGCCTGGCGGATCCACCATGTGGCGTAGGTCGAGAACTTGTAGCCGCGGCGCCAGTCGAACTTCTCGACGGCGCGGATGAGCCCCAGCGTCCCTTCCTGGATCAGGTCGAGGAACGGGAGGCCCTGGTTGCGGTAGTTCTTCGCGATCGAGACGACGAGACGGAGGTTGGACTGGATCATGTGCGTCTTCGCCGCCATGTCGCCGCGCTCGATCCGCTTCGCGAGCTCGACCTCCTGCGCCGCCGTCAGCAGCGCGTGACGACCGGCCTCGCGCAGGAAGAGCTGCAGCGCGTCGGTCGTCGTCTCGTAGGAGGTCTGGAGGGGGGCCTGCGCCGGCTCCTTCTCCTTCTCGGGCTCATCGACGATCTCGATCCCGCGTCGCTCGAGCTCGTTGTAGAACGCGTCGGTCTCCAACGCATCGAGCTGGTGTAGCTCGATCACCTCGGCCAGCTCCGCCTGCCGGACGGAGCCGGTCGAATCGGTGGTTGCCAGCAGGGCCTGGATGTCCTCCTGCTGGAGGATCGATTCGATCTCGACCTGGGTCATGGGTCCCTTCTGGTTCCTTGCCTGGGCGCGCGCAGTTCCAAACGCGCACGCTCTCAGGCGGGGCAGGCCGAGTCAAGCCCTGAGACGGTTTGGTGGGCCTTTCCTCACAGAAAGGCCTACCAAAGCCTGGTCGCCTACAGGTAACCCTGGACGGTGTGCAATGCGTTCGCGATCGCTCCGGAGAGAGCGAGCAGCGCGGCGACGACGAGAGCCGTGATCACGGCGAGAACGACGCCGTACTCGGCCATCGTCTGACCGGATTCGACGTCGAACCGACTGCGGAGGTACGCGACGAGATCCTTGAAGCCCATGTGCAATTCACCCACCTTTCCGAGGCGCGCCGCTCGCCTGGGACCCGGAGGTCTTGATGTCATGTATCGCCATCGACGCCCGCATTCCCTCAAACCTTGGCTCAGTGATTCGGCGAATGCACGGAAATCGGTGTTCTGTCAAGTTGGCGTGGATTTCGCTGGGAGCGACCCTTGCGACGCTGTCCCTCCCCTTGCCGGCGAAGGCCGAGCTCGTGGCGCCGACGGCGAGCGACGCGCTGCTCGCCGTCGCCAGGGACGGGTCGCCGCGGGTGGCGTACATCTCGGGCCGCGACGTCGTCGTCGCGCGGCGAACCACCGGCGGCTGGCGCTTCGTGCGCGCCGGCCGGGTGCCAGGCACGAGACCGGTCCTCGCGGGGCTCGTCGTCGACCGACAGCTCCGGACGAGCGTGCTCGTCGAGGCCGAGAACGGCTCCTGGGTGGCGCTGTCGAGCCGGTCGGGGAAGCTTCGCGTCGTCGCCCGGCCGCGGAAGAAGGGCGAATCGATCGGCCCGGCAGGCCTGACGCTCGACGCGGCCGGCCGTCCGGCGTTCGCCTATGTGCTGCGGCGGTCGTCAGGAAAGACCTGGCTGCGGCTCGTGACCACCGACGCCCGCGGCCGGCTGCACACGCACGGGATCACGAAGGGCGGTTTTCCCTCGAGCACGTTCGTGCCCGGCGCGGCTCCGGTCCTCGTCGGCCGCCGCCTCCACGTCGTCGAGACGTACACCGACGCCGCGATCGACTGGGGCCCGAAGAGCGGCGGCGGCTGGGAAGGCCAGTTCCTCTTCGCGAGCCGTGACGGCACTCCGGCCGGGCGTGTCGGTGCGCTTGCGAGCAGCGCCGGGCTCTGGTCGGCGTGGAGCGAGGTGACGAGCGACGGCCCGAGCGTCCTGCTGACGCTGAGCGCCGAGACGCAGACGACGGCGATCGCGGCCGGCAGCGGGATCTTCGCGGCGCTGCTCGTCGACGGCGGCAATGCCGAGGTGGGCGCCTACGACTGGGCGACGCTCGGCGACACGTTCGTCTATGCCGGTCTGCTCGCCGACGCCAACGGGCCGTTCACGGAGCTCGACGGCAGGCTCGACGGCTATACCCGCACGCCCGGCGGCGGCCGGCAGCTCCTCCTCTCGACGCCGAGCGGCCTCGAGTGGTTCGAGTCTCCGGGCCGGCCGGCGATCCGTGTCGTCGCGACGGCCGACGGCGGAACGGTCTCCGGCCGCGTCGACGGTGCATCGGGCGGCGGTGTCGACATCTACCGCGAGACCGCCGCCGGGCGAACGCTCGCCGGCCGCACCGAGCCGGCAGCGGATGGAACGTTCAGCTTCCGCGACACCGTGCCCGTCTCCCCCGTGCCGTTCGTCTACCGCGTGGTCTACGTCGACGCAGCGACGAGCATCCCGTACGCCTCGCTGCTGCGGGCGCCGGTGGGGTAACGTCCGCGCGTGCGCAATGACCGCCTGCTCGCGGTGCTGGCGGCGATCCTGGGCGTCGCCCTGATTGTCGTCGGCATCGTCTACATCGCGCTCAACGAGCACGACATCCCCTCGTTCTTCCCCGGGCACGTCTCGCACGCGTCGAGCCACCATCACGTGAAGCACGGGATCGCCGCGATCCTGCTCGGGCTGGCCTGCCTCGCATTCGCCTGGTTCCGGACGGGGCCGCGCGACCGCCCGGCGGCCTCGTCGTAGTGGCGCTCGTCGCCGCCAGCGGCGGCCACGTGATCACGTACTTCCAGGCAATCGTGATCGGCCTGCTGCAGGGAGTGACGGAGCTGTTCCCGATCTCCAGCCTCGGGCACGCCGTCATCCTCCCGAAGCTCTTCGGCTGGAACCTGAACCAGAAGGAGCCGTACTACCTCGCGTTCCTCGTCGCCACGCATCTCGCGACCGCCCTCGTGCTGTTTCTGTTCTTCCTGCGCGAGTGGGTACGCATCCTGCGCGGGCTCGGGCGAAGCCTGCGTGATCGCCAGGTCGCCGCCGACGACGCCGACGCGCGGCTCGCCTGGCTGCTGATCGTCGGGACGATTCCGGCCGGCATTCTCGGCCTGCTCTTCGAGCACCAGCTCCGCTCGCTGTTCGCGAACCCGACGGCTGCCGCGGTGTTCCTGATGGTGAACGGTTTGATCCTCTTCGCCGCGGAACGACTGCGCCGGCGCGCGCCCGGTGCGCCGGAGCGCGCACAGGAGCTCGCCCGCAGCGACGAGGCGTCGACCGGGCCGGAAGCGGAGAAGCGGCTCGCGACGCTCGGCTACCGCGAGGCTGTCGCCGTCGGCACCGCGCAGGCCGCTGCCCTCTTCCCGGGCATCAGCCGGTCGGGTGTGACGATGGGCGGCGGGCTGTTCGTCGGGCTGACGCACGAGGACGCCGCGCGCTACGCCTTTCTGCTCGCGACGCCGATCATCGGCGCGGCCGCGCTGCTGAAGTTGCCGGACCTGTTCGGCTCCGACGGCAACGGCGTGCGCGGTCCCGCCCTCGCCGGCGCGGTGTGCGCAGGCATCGCCGCGTGGTTCTCGGTGAGGTTCCTGATGCGCTACTTCGAGACGAACCGACTGACGCCGTTCGCGTGGTATTGCCTGATCGCAGGCTTCGTCGCATTCCTCGTGTTCGTCATCTAAGATCCTCTCCACAGCCTTGTCCACACGTTGGAAGAATGGCTGTGGAAATGTTGAAAAAAGAAATTTCCGCAAATTGCGGCCACGTCTTTTTTTCGACTCCTTGACCTCGGAGCTCCACCCGTTAGTGTGCTGCTTGCGCCGAGCACGGAGCGCAAGTAGGTCGAAACCGAGTCCGAAGGCAGTACCCGGAAGGGGAAGGTCAGCGGAAGCGGGGGACGAAAGCGAAACCGGCTCGGCGAATTTTTCTGGTCCGAGCCGTGCCTGACTTCAGTCTGGCACGGCGGTCCAATTCCCTCTCGAGATCGCCGTGGTGTCACGTTGGAACAACGGCTGACGCGTACGCCTAAAAAGAAAAATGCGCAAATTGCGAACACGGTGTCCTGAGAGCCCTTGACCGCGTGTGCCCACGCGTTAGTCTCCCCCTTGCACCGAGCACGGAGCGCGAGTAGGACGAAGTCGCACCCGAGGGCAGTACCCGGAAGGGGAAAGTCAGCGGAGGCGGTGGACGAAAGCGCAACCGGCTCGGTGAACTTTTTTCTGTTCGTGCAGTGCCTCACCTCGGCCGCGCACTGCCGTACATTTCCGGCATGCATCTCCGTCCCCCCTCGATCGACCCCGGCGTCACGTCCTTCATCTGGGCGTTCCTGCTCGCGCTCTTCGTCTGGGCCGGCCTGCTTGCGATCGGCATCAGCCAGGGCACGGCGTTGATCTTCGCGCTGCTCGCGTTCGGCGCGATGTTCCTCTTCATCCGCCAGCAGGGCGGCGACGACCCGGCGCGCTAGACGCGGACACGCGCCGCGCGCCGGCGCGCCAATGCGACGACGAGCAACCGTGTGAGGTCGCCGCCGAGCGTCTCCTCCAACCGCACGAACGCAGGCGTGCGCGCAGTGGACGCTCGCGTCAACGCGGCGCAATGCTCGAGCAGGAGCTCGTCGCCGCGCCCGCTCAGTGGTGCGTTGTCGTGCATCGCCCTGTCCGTATCGGCCGGGCAGTTGCACGAGGCATCCCTAGGAGTGAGCTAAAGCCGCCCCTCGCTCGTGCCGAGGGGCGGCTAGCTCGCTAGCGGGTCGTGACGCGGTCGCGATCGTCGACCGGAGCCTCGTCGCCGGCCACGACGCGATCGCGCGTCACCGGCTCGTCCGCGACGCCGTCACCGTCGACGTCCGTCGTGCGCCGCCGGCCGAAGAGGCCGCGCCTGCGCGTCGTCGTCGTTCCAGGCGGGACGGCTGCCGTCCGCGGGCCGGTCGTGTCGAACGAGTAGCCGAACACGAGCCCGATGCCGAACGCGAACAGCGGGACGTACTCCTTTAGGTCGTTGACGAGCCCGTGGATGTGCAGGCTGTTCGACCAGGAGAGTACGTGGCGATGGAACCAGGCGTTCCCCGGCTCCGCTGCCAGGATGATCCACAGCGAAACGACGGCGATCGGGACGAACGCCGTTAGCAGGAAGGTCGCCGAGAGGCGGGGCAGGCCCCACTTCGTCCAGCCGCCGAGCAGCTGCGACAGCGCCATCAGCAGCCCGGCCCCGGCAATCAGCCCGTAGACGGCCCAGAAGCCGCCCCGATGGTTGTCGTTGATCTGCGTCGCGAACCAGATCAGGAGGCCCGCGGTGCCCGCTGCGATCAGCGTCGTCGTAGCCCTGGTCAGTCCGTACATTGCGTGATCACCTCGCTCCGTAGGTACCCCCCGGATACCCGGCCGGAGCGGTTCTAAAGCCCGAGGCGCCGAGTGTCGAACGAGGCGGAGTAGAGCTCTGCGCGGAACTCCTCGAGTGTCCGCGCCACGTCCTCCTCGAACAGGTGCTCCACGACCCCCACTTCGACGTCGTTGTGGAACGGCAAATCCACGTGCGCGTGCGAGACGAGATTGACGGAGGTCTTGTGGCAGGCCGGGCAGCGGACGGCGAGGCCGAGCGACCCGTCGCCGGGCGCGAGCAGGAAGAACGAGGACGGGAAGACCGGCCGCGGCTGCTCCTCCGGGTAGCAGAAGAAGCTCCACGGCCATTCGCCGGCCTCGATCCTGCGCGCGGCCAGGTCTCCGAGCTCCGCATCGACGAGGTCGAGCCGCGACGTCATCAGGTTGTAGAAGACGGCGCCCTGCAGCCCGAGCGGCGCCCAGTCGAGGTCGTCGTGCGTCACGAGCCCCTCGTGCTCCTCGCCGCACGAACACGCGAACAACACCTGGAAGAGCGCCGGATGTGCCGCGCCCGGCAGCCGTTCGAGCTGGCGAAAGGCCGAAAGAGTGACGCGCGTCTGCCCCCGTGCGGGACACGGGAACGTGAACCGTCCCGTCAGCGCGTCGTACATCGTTGGTTCTTCTTTAATCGGCGCCCCGGATGGTAAACGTGAGGACCGAGCTCCTGCCTCAAGACACCTCGTCTCAGGAGGCCCTGTCCGTTGCAGCCGAAACCGCTGCAAAGCCCCGAAAACGTGCCAGGCACGAGACATGGCTCAGGACCTGTCCGTCCTAGCCCTGCCGGCTCGCGCGTCAGTATTCGATGAGCGCGTGGAGGTCGTACTTGGACAGACGTTCGCGCCCGTTGAGGAACGTGAGCTCGATGATGAAGCAGCAGCCGACGACCTCGCCGCCGAGCTTCTCCACCAGCTGCCCGCCGATCGCCTCGACGGTCCCGCCCGTAGCGAGGACGTCGTCGTGGATCAGCACCTTCGATCCGGGCGGAATCATGTCGGGGTGCAGCTCGAGCGCGTTCTGACCGTATTCGAGCGCGTACGTGGCACTGATCGTCTCCGGCGGCAGCTTGCCCGGCCGCCGCGCCGGCACGAATCCGCACCCGATCTCCCGCGCGATCGCGGCGCCGAGGATGAAGCCGCGTGCCTCGGCCCCGAGCACGAGGTCCGGCTTGCGCTGCCGCCCCCACTCCGCGAGCTGGTCGATGCTGTACCTGAGCGCGTCCGGGTCGGCGAGCAGCGGCGTGACGTCCTTGAACCCGACGCCCTGCTGCGGCCAGTCGGGGACCTCGCGGACCTTGGCGGCGAGATTCACCGGATCATGTTGACGCAATGCGCCGGAGCGCGCGCCAGGAAAGGAGCTGCGACAGCTCAGCGGTGAGCGCGCCGAGCGCCTCGAGGTCTTCGGTGCCCGCGCGCCGCCGCTCGGGATTTCGCGCTCGCAGCGCGGGCCCGACGATCTGCTCGACCAACCCCGCCTCCCGGTCGGCGGCCGTCCGGAAGGAGCGGAGGTGCCGTGGCGCGATCCCGAATTGCGCGAGCCGCCCGCACGCGGCAGCGATGTCGGCGTCGAGCTCCGCATACCGCCTCTGGCCGCCGTCGGTGCGAGGCGTCAGCAGCCCGAACTCCTCGAGCTCGTTGGCGAGGCGCGCGTCGATCCCGGCGCGCTCGCAGAGCTCGTCCAGGTCGAGCTCGCCCTCGTCGGCGTCGAGCGCCCGCCGGCGCTTCCGCTCGCGCGAAGCAGGGGACGCCAGCTGCTGCCGGATGACGCGGAGCGGCAGGAACTCGTCGCGCTGCAGGCGCAGGATCGTCTCGAGCCGCTCGACGTCCTCTTCGTTGAACAGGCGGTAGCCGCCCTGCGTCCGTCGCGGCGCGAGCAGCCCCTGGTCCTCGAGGTAGCGGATCTTCGAGATCGAGATGTCCGGGAACTCGTCCTTGAGCAGGCCGCACACCGTGCCGATCGTGAGCTGCCGCGTCTTCGAGGCGGTTGCCATCAGCGGGCGAAGTAGGTCAAGCGGTACTTGCCGACCTGCAGCTCGTCGCCGTCGTCGAGCTGCGCCGACTCCACCCGCTTGCGATTGACGAACGTGCCGTTCAGGCTGCCCTGGTCCTCGATGAAGAAGTCGCCGTCCCGCTCGCGCAGGATCGCGTGCTTCCGTGACACGGTCACGTCGTCGAGGAAGATCCCGCAGTCCGGCGAGCGCCCGACCGTCGTCTCGCCGCTGAGCGGGAACATCTCACCCGCGCGGCCGCCGCCCGAGCGGACGACCAGCGCCGGGCCCTTGACGCCGAGGTCCTCGAGCGCCTCTGCGGGCTCGTCACCCTCCTCGGGCGTGAACGTCTGCGTCGCCTCCGCCCCGCCCTCGTCCTTCACGAGCAGGGCGCCGCAGCGCGCGCAGTAGTTGGCGGACTCCGGGTTCTGGAAGCCGCACTCCTGGCAGTAGATGTGGCTCAAGCGGGCGGTGCGGCCTTCGAGGTCAGGATCTCCGTGAGGTGGTCGACGTCGACCTGGTCGAGGACGCTTTGGCCGCCCGTCTTCTGGAGACGCGCGACGAGCTCGGCCCGCAGGATGTCGATCTTCCCGTGCAGCAGGCGCCGCTGGTAGGAGATCTCGTTCTCCTGATGGGTCAGCTCGTCGATGAGCTTCTTGAGGTCGTCGTCGGAGAGCGAGCCGAGATCGGGCAGAGGTTCCACCGGGCCGCCTTTCGGGTCGAGGGTCAAGCTGTACTTGAGAGTTTAGATCAGACCGGGGCCGTCGACGCTTCCGCCTCCATGATGTCCTCGACCATGTGACGGAACTCGTCCTCCAGGTCTTTCGAGTGCTCCGGGGTGGTTCCTTCAGCGTAGACGTGGATCAGGGGCTCGTCAGGATCCGGCAGGACCTGCGCCCAGCCGCGCTCGTCGAACACCTTGATCCCGTCGAGGAGGTCGAGGCGGCGGTCGCGTAGCCGCTCGGTCAGGACACGCATGACGACGCCCTTCAGCGCCCACGGGCACGGGACCTGACGGTGGACGAGCGTCGGTGCCGGCAGCTCGGCGACGAGCTCCGAGAGCGGGCGCCGGACGGGCGTGAGCAGCTGCAGGAGGTTGCAGAGGCTTGCGATCGCGTCGTAGGCCGGCAGGAACTCGGGGAAGACGTAGCCGCCGCCGACAGCACCGGCGAAGATGACGCCGTCCTCCGCTGCCGCCTTCGTCAGGTCGGCGAGCGACGCGGGGGTGCGCACGACCTCGAGGCCGCTCCCCTCGAGCAGGCGCTCGACCTGGCTCGTGACCGTGATCGGGAACGCGAGCTTGCCGTGCTTGCCGTTGGAGCCGATCAGCCGCAAGAAGAGCAGCAGCGCCTGCTCGACGGGGATCTCGCGGCCGCGTTCGTCGACGAGGTAGAGCCGTTCGGCCGCGCGGTCGAACACCACGCCGAAGTCTGCGCGAACGGCAGGCACGAGCTGTTTCACCTGGCCGATCGCCTCGCGCAGGAGCGCCGTGCCCGGGTCGCTGCGGTCGGTCGTGAAGCCGTGCGCCGACACAGATTCCACACCGAGCGGCCCCAGCACTTCGGGCAGGACGTAGGAAGCGGCGGAGAAGCCGTAGTCGACGACGAGGCGGAACCCGCGTGCGCGGATTGCGTCGACGTCGAGGCTCGCGAGCAGGTCCTGGGAGTACGTCTCGCGGATCCGCGCGGGATACGTGATGCGGCCGGTGTCGCTGAAGCCGACCCGCCGGAGCTCGCCGCGCGTGAAGTTCTTCTCGATCTCCTTCTGCAGTCTCGCCGACAGCTGGATCCCCGGCTGCTCGAAGAAGCGGATCTGCACCACCTCGGGGTCGATCTGGCTCGTTCCGACGTGGAAGCCGGCGTCGTACCCCTCGCTCTTGAGCATGTGTCGCGCGACCGCCGAGGGCAGCACGCGCAGGTCGGCGACCTCGAGGCCCGTCGACGTGAAGCCGCTGATCATCGCCCGCTTGATCATGCGGCAGGCCGGCGCGGACTCACGGCTGGCGACGATGCGGGCGTCGCGCTTCAGCGCCGTCCCCAGCGCAGCGGCGATCCGCACGGCCACCTCGGGGGTCAGATCGACGTTGACGAGCCCGGCGACGCCGTCGCGCCCGAACAGGCGCGTGGATGCTCGCGACTCCCAGATCAGGCTCTCGTTGATCTGCGATCCGGACTCGACTTCCTTGTACGGATAGATCCGGACGCCCGGCATGATCACGCTCTCCGCGCCGATCGTGACCTCGTCGCCGACCGCGACGCCCTCGTGGATGCGGACGTGTGCGCGGATGTCGCACGAGCGGCCGAGGATCGCGCCCTCGATCAGCGAGCTGCGGCCGATGTGCGTCGAGCCGTCGATGACGGAGCGCGTCGTGCGTGTGCGCTCGCGCAACGTGACGCTGTTCGACAGCACCGAGTATGCGCCGACGCTCGCACCGGGCGCGATGCGGCAGTAGTTGCCGAGAAGCGCCGGCCCGTCGACCTGGTCGAGGTCGGAGATCTCGACGCCCTCCCCGAGCCAGACGTTGCCGCGGATGCGGATGCCGGGCATGTTCAGCTTGACGCGCTCGTCGAGCGCGTCGAAGTTCGCCTGCCGGTACTGGTCGAGGTTGCCGATGTCCTGCCAGTAGCCGTCCATGACGAAGCCGTACAACGGGCGGCCCATCTCGAGCAGATACGGGAACAGCTCCTTCGAGAAGTCGTACGGGCGGTCGGTCGGCACGTGCTTCAGGACCTCGGGCTCGAGCACGTAGATGCCCGTGTTGATCGTGTCCGAGAAGACCTGTCCCCACGACGGCTTCTCCAGGAAGCGCTCGATGCGGCCCTCGTCGTCCGTGACGACGATTCCGAACTCGAGCGGATTCTCGACCGACTTGAGCCCGATCGTGACGGCGGCACCGCGCTCCTTGTGGAACTCGATCAGCTTCGTCAGGTCGAGGTCGCAGAGCGCGTCCCCGGAGATCACGAGGAACGTCTCGTCGAGCTGGCGCGCGGCGAGTCGCACGGACCCCGCCGTGCCGAGCGGCGATTCCTCGACCGAGTAGCCGATGTTCATCCCGAGCGTGTCGCCTTCGCCGAAGTAGCTCCTGATCGCCTGCGGCAGGAACGCGACCGTGACGATCACGTCGTTCAGCCCGTGCTCGCGCAGGAGCTCGAGGATGTGCTCCATGCACGGCTTCCCGACGATCGAGACCATCGGCTTCGGCTGGTTCGACGTCAGCGGCCGCAGCCGCGTGCCCTCGCCGCCGGCCATCACGACCGCCTTCATCGCCGCATCTCCTTCCATGCGCCGTAGGCGTACACGCCCGCGGCCACGACCGCCAGAACGAGCCCCGTCCAGAAGATCCACCCCGGCCAGCGGGTCGACGGCTCGGTGACGATGAGGAATCCGATCCCGGCGTAGAGCAGCCAGGTCGCTGCCTTGCCGATCAGGTTGACGTTGAGCTCGTAGCCCTGCGGCGCAATCGCCTTGTAGCCGACCAGCAGCAGCACGTCGCGGCCCAGGATGACGATCAGGCCCGCAAGCGGCATTCGGTCGTAGACGAAGAGCAGGATGACCGCCGCGTCGATCATCAACCGATCCGCGAGCGGGTCGAAGATGCGGCCGAACTCCGACTCGACGTGCCAGCGGCGCGCGAGGAAGCCGTCGACCTGGTCGGTGATCCCGGCGACGCCGAAGACGATGCCGGCGGGCCAGCTCGGCTCTCCTGCGGCCCGGATCATCAGGACGACGAAAACAGGGATGAGGACCAGGCGCGCGATCGTGAGCGCGTTCGGGAGCGCCTGCAGCGGCGCGGGCACGGCGCGAGTGGCCATCGGTGTGGAAAGGATACGCCCGTGCCCGAGACCCTCTCGCTCCCCGGCTTCGTCAACGCCCACTGCCACGCCTTCCAGCGCGCCCTGCGTGGCCGCGGCGGTGGCGGCGACTTCTGGGCATGGCGGGAGCTGATGCTGGCTGAGGCCGAGCGGCAGACGCCGGCGACGGTGCGGCGCGGGTACGCCGAGGTCTACCGCGAGCTCCGCTCCGCCGGCTACACGGCCGTCGGCGAGTTCCACTACCTCGGCTTCGACGAGGCGCTTGCGGCCGTCGAGGCCGCCGACGAGGCGGGCGTCCGGATCGTCGTCCTGCTGGCGGCGTACGAGCGCGGCGGCCTGCCCCGCTTCCGGCAGGAGTCGGTGGCCGAGTACCTCCGGCAGGTCGAGGAGCTCCGCGGGCGAGACGTCGGCGTCGGCCTTGCCCCCCACTCCGTCCGTGCGGTGACGGCTGCGTGGCTGGAGGAGATCGGCCGCTACTCGAACAGCGAAGGTCTCCCGCTGCACGTGCACGCCGACGAGCAGCCTCGGGAGATCGAGGAGTGCCTCGCGGAGCACGGCATCCGGCCGATCGAGCTGCTCGACCGAACCGGCTGCCTCAGCGAGCGCACGACGGTGGTCCACGCGACGCACGCGAACGGCGCCGAGCTCGACCTGCTGGCGCGCAGCGGCGCCCGCATCTGCGCCTGCCCGACCACGGAGGCGAACCTCGGCGACGGCTTCCTCCCGGTCGAGCGCGTCTGCACGCGCGGCGTCGGCATCTGCGTCGGCTCCGACTCGAACGTGCGCATCGACCCGCTCGAGGAGCTGCGCGAGCTCGAGGGCATCGCGAGACGCCAGAGCGGGCGCCGCAACGTCATCTCGACCGGGACACTGCTGTGCTTCGGCGCCGACGAGGGCGCCGGCTCGCTCGGGCTCGAGGCGTGGGACGACGCCGTCGTCGACCTGTCGCATCCGTCGCTGCGCGGCGTGGACGACGTGTTCGAGGGCTTGATCGCCGGCTGCGGCGCCGACGTCTTCCTCTAGCGGCCGGTGAGCTTCGTCCAGTAGCGCGTTCGCGTCACGTACGCGCGCGCGGCGGCGCGCCCGTGGAGCCCGTACGCGCCGTCGTAGCTCTCGTAGCGCCCGCCGTGCCCCGCCGGCTCGATCTGCGTCCCCTCGCTCCACTCGTTGTAGCTCGTGATCGTGACGATGTCGGCGCCTGCGTCGTTCGCGGCACGCCACATCGAGTCGTACGTCCCGCCGTCCAGCCGCGGCTTGATCCTGGTGTCACCCGTCGCGGCCGCGGCCTCGTAGCCGGGGCCGACGGACGGCGCGCAGAGGATTCCGGCCGCGCGCGCCTGCGTGCACAGGCGGTCGAACTTGGCGCCGTCGTACAGAAGGATGTCGTACGTGTAGAAGCCGGTGAAGCCGGCCCGCGCCGCGAAGCCGACCCGGTTCGTCTGCGCGAAGAGGCGCATGCCATTTGGCTGGCGTGTGACGTCCCACCACTGCTCGGCGGCGAAGTCGGTCGAGCGGTAGATGTACACGTCGCGGATCCCGAGGCTGCGCAGGTAGACGAGGTCTGCGCCCACCGAGCTGACGGTGCGGCCGGGGTAGGGCTCGAGCTGCACGCCGACGCGGAGGTGGTGGCGCTTCGCGGCGCGCATCACGGCCGGCAGGCGGAGATCCTCCTCCGAGCCGAATCCCCACCACGAGCTGACGACCTCGTCAACGCCCGCCCACGCGATGTCGTGCATCTGCTCGCTCAGGATGCGCGGGTCGCCGCTCGAATAGGGGCCGCGCAGCGGGTAGAACTGCGACGCCACGTCGAACGGCGGCTGGTGCCCGTTCTGCGTCCAGTGGGCGTAGCCGCCGTCGTGGCGCATGTTCGAGTACCAGGGGTAGAAGAAGATCGCGCTCCTCGGCAGGCCTGCCTGAGCAAGTGAAGGCACGCCGAGTAGAAGCACGAGGACCAGAAGCGGGAGCCGCAACCGGCGTAGCATTCCATGGTCGTCGGACTCCTACCAGGGGCCCCGATCACCAGGACGAGCGATGTCGGAGCCGAACGGGGCGGCCGATGCCCCTCACATGTCTCCCTCTGGCCGATTCCGCTGGCACGACGAGGACGCTCAGACCATGGCCGAGTATGCCGTCATCCTGGGCGTCATCACCCCGATCGTCATCCTGGCGTTCGCCGCGCTGAGCGGCGCCATCCTCTCGGCGATCGATACCGCTCGCGGCTTCCTGTAGCTCTAGGCGGCGCGGCGCTTCCGAGTCGACGATGACTTCGTCGAGCGCCGGCGGGTGCGTGTCTGCTTCTTCTCGGTCGTCCCGCGGCTCCGCTCGATGCTCTCGCGCAGCGCCGTGAGCAGGTCGGTCGGCGCCTCCTCCTCGACGTCCACCGCCGCGTGGACCTCCTTGCCTTTGCGCTTCGCCCGGATGACCGCGCAGAGCTCGTCGCGGTAGGTGTCCTTGTACTTCTCGGGCTCCCAGTCCGTCGTGAACGACTCGATCAGCCGC
This sequence comes from uncultured Actinomycetes bacterium, assembly GCA_963833655.1. Lineage (GTDB taxonomy): Bacteria > Actinomycetota > Thermoleophilia > Gaiellales > Gaiellaceae > 3-1-20CM-4-69-9. The sequence goes on from CAWHYL010000004.1 coordinate 729,332, forward strand.
TCGGCCATCTTCAGCTCCTCGCTCGAGACGCGCGTCCGCGATGCCTTGATGTCGTCGATGTCGCGGACCTCGTCGGCGTAATAGAGCTGCTCGAGCGTGATGACGCCGTCGCGGATGCGCAGTGCGCCGAGGTTCTGGCGGTCGCGCATGACGAACTTCGCGATGCCTGCGAGCTCCGATCCCTCCATCGCCTTCACGAGCAGCGAGTACGTCTTTTCGGCGCCGCGGTCTGGCCCCACGTAGTACGTGTGCGAGAAGTAGATCGGGTCGATGTCCTCGTACGGGACGAAGTCGACGATGTCGATCGACTTGTAGCCCTCCACCCGCGCGGCCTTGAAGTCCTCGTCTTCCATGAAGACGTATTCGCCCTTCTCGAACTCGAACGCTTTCACGATCTCGTCGTCGGGGACCGGCTTCCCCTCCTTCTTGCAGATCTTCTCGTAGCCGATCGGGCTCGAGTCCTTCTCGTGCACGAAGTGGAACCGCAGCTTGTGCTCGCTCACCGCGCCGTAGAGACGCACCGGAACGTTGACGAGGCCGAACGAGATCGAACCGGACCAGATCGACCGTGGCATGCTGCACATCATTGCCGATGGCCACTCGATGGAAACGCTGAGCGACGTCGACGAGCTGTTTGCGCTGCCGCTCGACGAGTTCACCGCGGCGCGCAACGCACTCGCAAAGCGACTGAAGCAGGACGGCGACAGCGACGCCGCGGAGCAGGTGCGCGCGCTGCCGAAGCCGAGCGTCGCCGCGTGGACCGTGAACCAGCTCGCGCGCCGCGAGCCTGACGCAATCCGCTCGCTGTTGAACGTCGCCGCGCGCCTGCGAAGCGCCCAGGAGCGCTCGCTGCAGGGGGAGCGCACGGCCGACGAGCTGCGCGCCGCACAGGCGGAGGAGCGTGAGGTCATCCGCGCGCTGACACGCCGCGGCGAGGCCGCGCTCCGCGACGCCGGACGTCCTGCCGGCGGGACGACGCTCGAACGTGTTGCGTCGCTCCTTCGCGCCGCGGCCGTCGACGAGCCGGGTCGCACCGCGTTGCGTGAAGGGCGGTTGACCGGGGACGTGGAGGTCTCCGGATTCGACGCATTCGCCGGGCTGAAGTTGCCGGCGAAGCGCGGCCGGGCGACGGCGCGGAAAGGCGACGATCTCGCCGAGCGCCGACGGCAGAAGCGCGAGGCGGCGCAGCGGCGCAAACGGCTCGAGAAACAGGTGCGCGAGCTGACGGCGCGCGCGGATGCGGCGGAGCGTGAGGCGGCCCGCGTGCGCAAGGACGCCGACGAGGCGGAGGCCGCGGCCCGGAAGCTGAGACGGGAGGCCGACGACGCCGGCGCCGAGCTCGAGGCGCTCGATTCCTAGCGAGGCTTCGAGGGCGTCACCCCTTTGGGTGATGCCGGCCCCCCGGTGCTGCTCTAGCGTCGTTGGCGGCGTCGCGCGGGTGCGCATCTGCGGCCAGACTGCCTGCCCGCGCAACGCCCTGAGTCGCAGCCGATAGGGCCGGGCGCGGAGAAACCCTGCGGCCAGAGCCCTCCGCGGAGACCGACCCCCCCCATACCGTTTTACCCGGGTTTCGCGAGTCGACGTCGTTCCGGCGCAGGTTTTGCCGGAATTTCGCGTCGTTTTCGATGGGGAGCGGGCGACGGTGCCCACGTGCGGCCTGGGCAAAGCGTCGCCCGCACCCGCTCTCGTCAGATCGTGCGGCGGGCCGATCAACGGCCTGCAAATTGACGCAACGTGGTCAAGCGGCCGCCGCGCCCGCACTCGTACCTTCGAATCGGGCAGCTCCTCTCGCCGGCATGCTCAACCCGGCCGGCGATGTCCCCTAGGGGCTGCCCGGTTTCTCGGACGGTTCCGTGCAGGAGAACGGTCGCGGACGGCCCTTCGAGGGGGAGGAGGCCCTCGTCCGAACGACACACGGCGACTGCGGCGGCACCGCGCACGACGACGAGGGCCCGACCCCCACACACCCGTTTCACCGTCGGGGTGCGATTTCCTCGCGCCCGGGCGTAGGATCGCGCGGCGGGCTCTCCAGGGGGCAGGTCCCGACACCACGGAGCCGCTGGCTTAGCCCCCTGAAGGTGGGCCGCCACCTTCGGTTAGCCGGCGGCTCCGTCGTATCTGCCGGAACCCTGTCTTTTAGATGATGCGCGGCGACTGCCGCAATGGGCTAAGTGTCGCGGCCTGCGTGTACGTCGAATGGCCGGGAGACGCGACGGCGTCACTCGGTCGTGGGACCTTCGGTTTCCGAAACCTCGAGATTCTCGAGCTCGTAGCGAGCGATCTTGCCGTTCCGCACGGTGTACATGAGCCGAGCTGTCTTCACCTCGGCGATCTCGCCCGAATCCTTCGCGGTGTAGATCACTCGATTGACCGAGCCGACCCGGCCATCGCCGAAATCCTCCAGCTCGCCCCGTTCTTCGGAGATGTCGAACGCGTCCGCGCCGCCCTGATCCTCGGGCGCTTCCTCGTCGGCGACTCCCCCACGCTCGTACCACGCGAGAACCTCATCGACTCCGCGCAGCGTGGTCGTTCCGCCGGCTCCCGGGACGATCCACTCGACGTCTCCGGCGAGGACGGCCGTAACGGCCTCACGCTCGAAGTTCGCTGCTCGCCAGCGGTTGACGACGTCCAGCGCCTCGCTCGCCACGCCGAGAGTGTACGCCTGCGACGGCGTGCACGAGTCAGGCACGCCGGCCGTGAGCGAACCGCGCGCGAGCGTCCTAGCGGTTCGGATACGGATCGCCGACGCTGTCGCCGCCGGTGACGGTGGCGTACTCCCCGTTACCGCACGTCGGGCACGGAGGCAGATGCTTCGTCGATCCGACGTCGACCTCGTTGCCGCAGTTGGTGCAGCGGTACGTGCCGGCCGAGACGTCGCTCCCTGCTGGAATTGGATTGGCCACGCGGGCCCGCGGCCAATACGGTCAAACGTCCGTCCCGGAGGCTCGATGGAGCCGGGCTTCCGACTCGCAACAATCCGGGCTACTATGCGGGCCGCCGAGGAGGGGTCTGACTTCTTGGGGGACTGAAGTGCGGCTCTGCCTTGGCGACCGCGCCGGGTGTCTGCCGGATGTCATGGCGGCCTACCGTCCGGCAACCCCGGCGCCATAACCGAAGCTCGCGCGGAATGGGGGCGGCCGTCGAGGGGCGCGCACTCCGCGATTGCGGCCATCGGGGGTGCGCTCGAAGATGGCCGCCCTGCTCGAGAATCCCACGCGGTCGTATCGGTTGTAACCGACGATCGGGTGGGTTTCGCGAACGAAGCGACCCCGGTAGGACTCGCGCCACGCACGGTAGGCGCAACCGTCAGGGATCGCAGCCGCGCGAGCGGGAGCTCCGCGGACGAAGCTCCCGCCCCGCGTTTGTGCGCGTCTAGCGCGGTGTGAAGAAGCCCGTGACGCTGCCTTCGATCGTCGCGGTCCCGTCAGGCCCGGAGAAGAGTGTCTGAAGCGGAATCGTGCAGGTCGTTGTCCCTGCGATCGGTGCCGCCTTCGCCGACGTGTCCCTTTCGGGCATTGGGCTACCGCCGGTCGGTGTGAAGGTGAACGTCGTGTCGAACGCCGTCGGGACGAACACCGACGTGCTGCCGATGACGTGCGCCGGCGTGAACTCCCCGTTGCCGTTCACGACGACCATCACCAGGTGGCCATTACAAATGGCGGTGATCTGAGTAGAACTCTTGGCGTGTGTCGGGGCCGCCGCTGCGACCGGAACGATGATCGCCGCCGCCAACGCCCAGCCGGCGGCGCCCGTCAGTAGGCGTCTTTTCATTGCTCTCCCCTTCCGCAGTGATAGGTCGGTGCGACCTTTCCGCGCAGCGGCCTACCCAGCGGGGGTCACATTTCAAACGTGAGAAGGCGCGCCCGAGAAGATAGTGCCCTGTTCCCAGGCTTTCTGTGATCGGGGCGCCGAGATTTGAACTCGGGACCTCTAGTCCCCCAGACGTAGCCTGACTAGCGCAACCGTGCGCCAACCCGCATAGCTACGCGAAATCGCTACCGCTGGAAACCGCTCGGTACGGCTAGACGGAGGTGACTACTGGCGCGCAAATGGCGCGCGCCTTTCAGCGATGTGAGATGACGAACGCCTGATCGCCTTCGGCGACGGTGACGTCCCAGCTCGCGAAGAAGTCGCAACGTCCCCAGAGGAATTTTGCGCTTCCTGAATCAAGAGCGGTCGAATCTAGCCAGATGGGTCAGGTGGGTAGCGACTGCAACGAACAGGGGCGCCTTGTGTCGACTCGCGGAGAACCGGAGGGCGACGGCCCTCGCCTGCCCGCTTGCTTGACATCTTCACCAACGCGGCGGAGGATTAGTGCGTCCTTCGCGTGCGGTCTCTCTCTGCGGCCTGCGCCGACGAGGAGAGGAGCCCGTGCCTCGAAGAATCATCCTCCCTCCACTGATTCTGCTCGCGCTCGCGTCCTTGTTGCTGCTCGCCCTGCTCGTAACCTCCGCTGCGGGCTCCGCGGCGAGCACGACCTGCACCGCAGCCCAGAAAGCCGAGCGCCAGGCTGTATTGCGGGCGTACCAAAGGAAGATGCCGGCTGCCCAGAAGGCCTACTTCAAGGCGCATGCGCAAGCGAACCTGCGCGCCGCGTTCGTGAAGGCACAGCAGGCGAAGCTGGCGAGGTTGCGGCGTGCCGCTGCTTGTGTTGTTTCGCCGGCCGTCCCTCTGCCGCCAACGGTGCCTATCCCCGCGCCGCCCCCTGGCGCAAACGAGCTTTTCAATTTCGACAGCGGGATAACGGCGGCAGACCAGGAGCAGATCAAGGGTGACGTCGCCTATGCGGTGCAGGACGAGGCCCCGCTCCTTGGAGCCCCGATCTCCGCGGTCACCACGTTCGTCTCGACCAATCCGGGCTGGTTGGCCGACCAGGAGTGCCGCGTCTTGCAAATCCGCGACGACAACTGCGTCCAACACGTCCGGGATCGCTATGCGGGGGGTGGCTCAACGGGAGAGGCCGGCCCGGGCGCAATCTTTCTCTATTGGGCGTCGACGTCGTGGAGATTTGGCGCGGCGCAGAACCAAAAGATCATCGCGCACGAACTCCACCACGTCCTCCAGTACCAGCTCGACAGGGTTTCCGTCAATAGTGGCGATGACAGTCACGTGCCCCCGAGCGGCCCCGTCTGGCTCATCGAGGGGTCAGCGGAACTGATCGGCTACCGCATCGAGGTCGACCGCTGGCTCTACCCGTACGCGAACATATTGACCGACCAGATCAGCCGCGCTAAGCAATTCACCGTGCCGCTCAGCTCGCTGGAAAGGCGCGTCGATGTTCAGATCGCGAATGTCTACAGCTTGTTCCATGTCGCAGTCGACCACCTCGTGAGCATCACGCCAGCCGGTGCTCCCGCCCTCACCACTTACCTGAACGCGATCGGTGCGGGAATGGCGTGGCAGGACGCGTTCCGAGCGGCGTTCGGCATGAGCGTTGAGGCCTATTACGCCAACTTCGCCGCCTACCGCGCCGGACTCTGAGTTTTTCTGCCCGCGGAACGACGCCGTGGCGACCGACAAAGCGATGGCTGCGGTTCGCGCCGCAGCCGGTATCGCGCCAGCCCGGGGGTTCAGCTCGCCGCCCCGCCCCGCTACTTCCTCTTCCCTGAACCGGAATCGGACTTTCTCGAGCCGCGCCTCTTCGGGAACCTCCCGTGACGTACGTTCAGCGTGGGCCGCCATCGCGAGGTGAGCGCTCGGCAGCGAGATGTTCGTCCCCCGCGCCGGCCTCCGGGCAACGGCACGCGGAGGGCTCCGGTAAATGGTGGCCTACTTGGCAACCTTGGCTAAGGGCGATCGTGTCTCCGTCGACGACGTTGGTCGACGCGGTAGACGGGTGAGCTGGTGCCTGACGCAGGGCCGGTGAGGCCGGTGAGCAGTGCGACCGCGACGAGAAGGGACAGGCGCACGAGAATTGACCAAGTTAGACCTTGACTCCTTGACACCGACAAGCGGAATGGAACACTGCCTACACAACTGCGGTTCGGGAAAGGGAGAGAGAACATGCGAAAGCACGCTGCGGTGCTCGTGCTGGTGCTTGCACTGGCCGGGATCGCTGCCGGGTCGGCGACGGCGGATCCGTTGGGAGCCAAGAACTCCTTCCCGGTAACGGTCGTATGTGGCAGTACCACGTATCACGCCGTCGCGAACGGCCTCGGCGCGTGGACGCCGGCGCTTGACTTGACCAGCAACACTGTCCTGATTCCAGTCGCCTTCGGCGTTGAGACCGACGTCTTTACACCCGTCCAAGGTCCTCCGGTGGTGACGTTCAGCCCGGCACGCGCTAAAGGGGCGGCTAGCCCCAACGGACATCCGACGATCAACTGCAGCTACACGGCAGGGCCGTTCGTATTCCCGGATGGAACCTTCGAATCGTTCGGCACCGTGACGGGTTTCGTTACGTCCGGTTAGAGGGCGACCTGCCGACAGAGGGCGCGGCCAACACCGCGCCCTCTGTCGGACTAAGGCTTTGGCTTCCCGGGACCGCCTTCGTAGGTCGTTGCTGGTGGAAGGACTGGGGGCCGTGACGAGCCCCGTGGCGACGGTTGTGCATCCAAGACTTCGCCGTTGGCCTTCGCAGTGACGAACACAGGGAGTGAGTAGGTCCCCCTGAACGTGACGACGCACGACCAAGCCGAGAGCCCCGCTAGAAACCGAGCGATGGGAGCAGGGGGCTTTCTAACGTTGGGGGGAAGTCGGAGCTTTGGCTTTGGCAGTTTCTTGCAGCTGTTCTCCTTTACCCGCGGGGGCCCTGATCCGGTTGGGAACGTGCTCGAGAACGGATCGAAGGTGCTCAGGTACTGCCGCAGACTGGCCTCCACGTTCGCGCGGTCGTCGGCGCGACTGCCACCGCCGCCGCAGCCCGCCAACGACACAGCAACGGCAAGGAAGGTCAACGCAACACGAAACGGATGACGACCGACGTTGGCGCTGCCGCGCCTGGCGTTCATGTCAGTTCGGTGAGACCTTGTGCTCGTCCAACTCGATTGGCTCGACGTGCGGCGTGCCGATCCACGCCGGCTCGTCCTGCAAGCAGTCGGCGAGAGCACGCTCGGCGTCCTCCTCACGAAGGAACAGGTCGATTGCTTCCGAGTCGCCGAGTTCGACCAGTGCGTACGCACGCACGTCTGGAGCGTAATGCGGTCCGGTTGGGGCGTCTATTGTCCGAATGGCCGTAGCCCCAGCGGCATCGCCAGACGATGACCAGCCAGGGCACACCACGCGGTCGCTTCCAACGGGCGCTTCATAGCCGGAACGTTCAGAACGCGGAGATGGCTGCGCGGGAGATGGGCAGCGTGTCGCTTGCTGATGCGCTCCTGTTGTGCGAACTGCTCGCCAAAGCTGACCCGAAGCGTTACGAGCGAGCGGCGCTGCGCTGGCTTGTGGGGTTCATTGACGAGCGACTGCCACCATTGAGCGAGGTTGCGCTCGCTGCATCAGCACTCGCCGAACTCAGGCACGGGCGGAGAAAACTCGGTGTCGAGACGTTGAAGGCTCTCGTCCGACGTGCATGACGCTCATACGCGCTGCGCTAGCTGCGCAGTGGAAGCCGAAATCTGAGCGACGGCCCGAGCGCCTGTCCACCAGACTTCCACGTCACGCGGTAGCGGCCAGGCAGGGTGACCGGATACTGGCGTGCGTAGTTCACCGACGAGACCCAGGTGCCGAGCGAGCCGCGGAAGAGCGGGAAGGAGCCGCAGCGCAGCGCGTTATCGGCAGAAGGCCCCGGCGGAAGCAATCGGACGCATAGCGTGTAGCGGCTGAAGTAGTGGGCGGCCGTCGTGATCCGAAGGTAGACCCGACGGTGGCGCTCGAACACGCCGTAGCAGACGTCCCCGCTTGGGCTGCAGTAACTCGCGATTGTCTTGTCGGCGACAGTGCCCGAGTCCGCGGCAGTGCCCCACATCCCTACGGTGGCTGTGGCCAACAGCAGCGCGGCGAGCACGGTGGCGAGTCTAACGCCGGCTTCGAAAGGTGGAGCGCCAGGCATCGAAGCGCGCAAACGGTTGCTCACCCGCGGGTAGCTGAACGGGGAGTCCAAGCAGCGCGGGCTTCGAAGCGGCCGCCTAGCCTGCCCTCCTGTCTCGGACCACGTAGGCGACGATCAGCGCCGCGGGAAAGAAGAACAGGCTAAAGATGAAGTAGAGAAGGAAGCTGTGACCCTTGCGGGCGGCGACTCGCGCGGGCCAAAACGCGATCGCGACCCAGATGATGAAGAAGATGATCCCCCCGATCCACCAGCCGCTTGACGAAGCGATCACTCTTGACCTCCATGTCGAAAGGGGTGTCCTGCTCGTTGGTGCTGTGGAGTATGCGTGGGTTGCGATCGGGCCGGCGGCATACCGGTGCGCCGCCCAGCGTTGGCTTCAGCGATTCATCGACGAGCGACTGTCGCCGCTAAGCGAGGTGGCGCTCGCTGCATCAGCGCTCGTCCGGGGCTCCTCTTCGTAAGGCGCAAGCGGCGGCCGCAACTGCGCTCCTGGCGGTCTGCCAACGTGGACAATGTGTCTGTGTATCTGGATCGCTTGCCGCAAGAGTTCAAGTGTTTCCGCCGTGGTAAACGGACACTCCGCGCCATCCAAGTGCGTCAGCTTCTCGCGGGTTTTCGGATCGACCACACCTCCGACCGTGCGAAAGCTGCGTCTACCTCGTTTCAAGATTCATCCTCCTAGCTGAGGGGAAGCCCCGTTGAGTTCACGCCGGCTCCCGTCCGCTATCGGAGATGTCAAGCGCCAAGTCGACCAATCGCGTCCAATACCCCGAGGCGCGCAACCAGTCGGTCAGCCGGAGTTCTTGCTCTTCAGTCTCGGCGTGGACACGAACGTAAGGGCGCGCCTCGATGCTCAGCACGATCGCCACCTGCGGGACCACGGACACGCTCACGCCACCCGCCCTTCGCCGAGGACGCGCTCCGCGTTCGCCTCAAGCCACCGCTCGAGCTCGCTCACGGGGCACAGCGTCAGCCGACCACGTCGCACAAGACGAAGCTCCCCCCACACATGGTCGACGAGGTAGTCGTCCGACACGCCTAGCGCTTCGGCTACCTCGGCCTTGCGTAAAGCAAGGCGAGGCGTCGCCACGCTCCGGGATTTCCCTGGGGTGCTGCTCACGGAACCCACCTCCACCGCCGCGAACTGCGTTCGCTAACTGCATAGGCGGGCTCTGTGGGCGCGGTTTCCCCTGGGCGCAGGTTCGCTGGCATCGTTCCTCCGATGGTCAGCGGCCCATGTCCGGGGACCGGTTCCGGGGACTCTTCTAGTCGGTCCCTGACTCCGCTAAAGAAAGTACGAGCAGGTCCGGACGCCATCAGGCGGGTATAAGCGGGCTTCACACGCCCGCAGTGCCTGTCTCACGGGCGGGTCTTTAATTGTGGATCGCGGCCCTTCCCCATGTGGCTGTTCCTGCCGATTTGCAGGGAGAAAGGAACACTGCTCCAAGATGATTCGGACGGAGCCTGTTGATCGTTCGAAACGCCGCAGGGACACGGCCCCGGCGGGCTAGCGCCGGGGCCGTGAAGGGCGGAGCCTAACCGGCCGCGCTGAACGCGACCACTTTCCCGGCCGTCGCCCCGGCAAGGTAGGCGTCGATCCGCGCCGCGTCCTCCGAGTGCTGCTGCGGATGGCGATAACGGCTCCCGATGGAGCCGCGAGAGTGGCCCATATAGCGGTCTGAGCGCTCCTCAGAGACGCCGGCAGCGTCAAGCAAAGTGGAATAGCTGTGTCGCGCCTCGTGAAGCGTGAAGCGCTCCAGCTCTCCCCCCTCGCCAGCAAGGAACAGCCCCACGGCAGCGGCTACCAGCGCCGCGTCTGCGCGTTCCGAGACGTGCTTCGGCGTGAACGGTCCCGTTGCGGACCGACCGAAAACGAGATCCTCCCCGCTCCGACCCGTGCGGTTCAGATGCGCGTCGAGGTAACGGCTCAGCGTCTTGGTCTTAGGAACGTCGCGCCGACCCGCGAGCGACTTCGGCGCCTGTCGTCCCTCCTTGTCATCCCAGCCGTACTCAACGTGGAGGCACGACTCGTTGACGTCGACGACACGCAGGGCGCGGAGCTCGCCACGGCGCAGCCCTGCCAGGAAGGCCGTAGCCCACAGCGCGCGATCGCCTTCAGGCATCGCGTCGATGAACGCAAGCGCCTGGTTCGGTGTTGCCGCCCTCTCCCGCCCTTCGGCGGTGGGTAGCTCGAGATCCAACGCTGGGTTCGTGGAAACGACCCCGTTCCTTCGGGCGCGGCGATAGAGCGCCTGCACCGGAACGAACGCGTTGCGGATCTGGGAAGCAGAGCAGCCGTCGCCCTGCATCTGCTCCTTGAGTTCCAGGAGGTCGCGGGTGGCGATATCCGAGAGGCGACGCTCGCCGAGCTCCGGCAGGACGCGAAGGCGCATCCCCGTCTCATAGAGACGAATCACTCCCGGCTTGTACGGCTTTCGTTGTCTGTTCAGAATCCCGCCGCTCTGGGCGCCGGCCAACCACTCACCCCACGCTTCCGAGAGCGATGTCCGTGCAGGCGCACGGAGCGCACCCTCGCGTACCGGCTTGAGCGCATCGGACCGCCAATTCTTGGCGGCGCTCAGCGCGCCCTTGCCGGTGAAGGTCTTGCGGATCTTCTTCTCGTCCCGCTTGGACCAAACCCATGCCTCGAAAGACGGCGCGCAATTGCACCGCGCGCCAGTTCGACTGGCGCACGTCCGGCTGTGGCGCCTTGTGATTCCAGGGGTTGCAGCCATGGAGCTAGCCCTCCTGCTGTGATGATGCGCACCCGACTGGCGCGCATACTGGCGCGCACAGTATTGCATGGCCTGCGGATGAAAAAACAAAAAAGCCCCTACAGCGGGGCTTTTCTGATCGGGGCGCCGAGATTTGAACTCGGGACCTCTAGTCCCCCAGACTAGCGCGCTAACCAGGCTGCGCCACGCCCCGTGAGCGCCACATCGTATCGCCTCCTCGTGCTCGCCCCTGTCCGTACGACCCCAGCACCACGAGCGGCGGCGAGCGCTGCGCGCCGGGCTATGTTCCGTAACGTCGGTACAGCTTGTCGATCAGGTCCGGCATCCGCTCGAGGCGGTCCGTAATCACCCGCAGGCGGTACTCGCGAAAGTGCTCCGCCTCGACACCGAGTGCGCGCGCGAGCGTCTCCATCACGTCGTCGGACGGAACCGGACGATTGCCGTGGACGAGGTGGTTCAGATAGCCGGCAGAGAGCTTCGTCTTGTCCGCGAGCGAGCGGTAGGTCAGTCCCGACTCGTTCATCAGCCGCTCGACCGTCGGGCCGAACGCGTCTTCGCTGAAACGCCGCTTCCGGGCCATCAGCCGAGCCGCTCGCGCATTGCCGAGACGAGGTCGTCCAGCTTCACCGCTTCGTCTTCCCCTTTCGCGCGTTCCCGCAAATCCACCGTATCGTCTTCTACTGCTTTTCGCCCCACGGTCAGCCGAAACGGGCAGCCGATGAGATCGGCGTCGGCGAACTTCTCCCCCGCGCGCGCGTCACGGTCGTCGAGCAGCACGTCGAACCCCGCGCCGTCGAGCGCCGCCGCGGCGCGCTCGGCGGGCTCCTCGGCAGCGGGTAGCGCGACGATATGGACGTCGTACGGCGCAACAGAAAGCGGCCACGTGATGCCGCGGTCGTCGTGATGCTGCTCGACGATCGCCGCCATCGTTCGCGCGGGACCGATGCCGTAGCTGCCCATGACGAGGGGCTTCTCCTCGCCGTCTTCGTCCAGGAACGTCGCCCCGAACGGCACGGAGTAGAAGGTACCGAGCTTGAAGATGTGGCCGAGCTCGATTGCCGGCTCTTCGATGAGCTTGCCGCCGCAGAGGACACAGGCGTCGCCCTCGTTCGCCTGCCGGATGTCTGCGAATTCCGGGTTGTAGTCGCGGCCGGCCTCGACCCCGCGCAAATGCCAGCCGTCTCGGTTCGCGCCGGCCACGAACTGACCCTCGCGTAGCGCGTCGTCGGCGAGGATGTCGATCGTCAGCCCGACCGGCCCGAGCGAGCCACCGCCCGCCCCGAAGACGGCTCTGATCTCCTCGTCGCTCATCGGCCGGTACGTCTCACCGAGCGCAGTCACGAGCTTCTCGTCGCTCAGACGGTCGTCGCCGCGGACAAGTGCGAGCACCGGCCGCTCACCCACCATCACCGGCATCGCCTTCGAGGTCGCCGCGGAGTCGATCCCGAGGAAGTCGGCGAGCGTGTCGATCGTCGTGGCGCCGGGCGTCTCGACCTCCTCGGGGCGCTCGAGCGGCTCCGGGAACTCCGGCGCTCGCGGGATCCCGCGCGCCGCGTCGTAATCCGCGTAGTAGTCGCCGTTCTCGCAGCGGACGAGGATGTTCTCGCCTGCGTCGGCCGGCGCCATGAACCCCGACGACTCGCGGCCGCCCATCACGCCCGACTCGGCCTCGACGAAGTACGCCTCGAGGCCGCAGCGCTCCCAGATCCGCTCGTACGCGGCCTTGTGGGCGTCGAAGCTCTTGTCCAGCCCGGCCTCGTTCCGGTCGAAGGAGTACGAGTCCTTCATGATGAACTCGCGGACGCGCAGGAGGCCGCCGCGGGGCCGCGGCTCGTCGCGCTCTTTCGTCGAAAAGTGGTACCAGAGCTGCGGCAGCTGCTTGTACGACTGCAGCTCGCGCGCGTGGAACGTCATCGTCTCCTCGTGCGAGAACGGGAGGACGAAGTCGCGGCCGCCGTGGTCCTTGAGGTGGAAGACGATCGGGATCCCGATCCGGCCGCTCGTCCGCCACAGCTCCGCCGGCGTCAGCACGGGCTCGAGCATCTCTTGGCCGCCGATCGCGTTGATCTCCTCGCGGATGATCTGCACGACCTTCTGGTGGACGCGCCAGCCGAGCGGCAGGAACGTCCAGAGGCCCGTCCCGACCTGACGGATGAAGCCTCCGCGGACGAGCAGCTTGTGGCTCGCCGCGTCCGCGTCGGCCGGCGGCTCGCGCAGCGTCGGCAGAAACAGCTTTGAAGCCCGGACGATCATCGTTGTCCGGGCAGACTATTCGCCGAGCGGGATCAGCGACGCTTCGGCCATGGCCAACGCCGCAGGCTTGGCCATCTTGAGTCGTTTCGGGCGCTGCATCCCCTCCGCGATCCACCTGTCGATCTCGTGGAAGAGCTCGTCGATGAGGATGTCGGACGAAACCTTCTTCAGGACGCGTCCGTGCGCGTAGACGAAGCCCGTGTCACGTCCGCCCGCGATCCCGAAGTCCGCGTCGCCGGCCTCGCCGGGGCCGTTCACCGCGCAGCCGAGCACCGCGACCTCGAAATGCTGCGGATACACATGCAGGCGTTCCTCGACCTGCTCAGCGAGCGTCTGCACGCCGACGTTGTCGCGCCCGCACGACGGGCACGCGATCATCACCGGCCCGCGCTCGCGCAGGCCCAGCGCCTTGAGGATCTCGAACGCAACCCTGACCTCCTCGACCGGGTCCGCCGTGAGCGAGACGCGCATCGTGTCGCCGATCCCGTCGACGAGCAGCGCGCCCATCCCGACCGCGCTCTTGATCGAGCCGGAGAAGGGCGTCCCCGCCTCGGTCACGCCGAGGTGCAGCGGGTACGGCACCTTCTGCGAGAGCATCCGGTAGGCGCGGATCATCGTCGGCACGTGACTCGACTTCACCGAGATCTTGAAGTCGCGGAAGTCGAGGCTCTCGAGCAGCCGGACCTCCTCGAGCGCCGCCTCGACCAGCGCCTCTGCCTGGTCCTGCTGCGCCAGCTCCGACAGGTGCTTCGGGAGCGAGCCCGAGTTCGCGCCGATCCGCATCGGTATGGCGGCCTTCTGGGCGGCGCGCACGACCTGCGCCACCTTGTCGGAGCCGCCGATGTTGCCGGGATTGATCCGCACGGCTGCGACGCCCTGCTCGATCGCCTTCAGCGCGAGGCTCGCGTTGAAGTGGATGTCGGCGATCACGGGGATCGGCGACAGGCGGACGATCCGCCCCAGCGCCTCGGCATCCTCCGTCTTGGGCACGGCGACGCGGACGATCTCGCAGCCGGCCGAGGCGAGCGCCGCGATCTGCGCCGTCGTCGCCTCGACGTCGTGCGTCTTCGTCAGCGTCATCGACTGCACGACGACGGGGGCGCCGCCGCCGATCTTCACGCCGCCGACGCTGATCTGCCGCTCGGAAGCCATTCCCGGCTTCGAGTCTAGCCGCCTCCCAATCGGTTGATGTCGTTCGAAAGGCCGATGAACATCAGCACGAGGAAGAGCGCGATTCCGATCGCCGAGACGCGCTCGTAGATCTCCCGGCCGACCGCGCGGCCGCGCAGCCCTTCCACGATCGAGAACAGAATGTGACCGCCGTCGAGCGGCAGGAGCGGCAGCAGGTTGAGGAGCGCGAGCGAGAGGCTGACGAGCCCCGTCACCCACAGATACCAGGCGAAGCTGATCGCGACGACGCGCTGGGACACGTCGACGATCCCCGTGGGCCCGGAGACCTCCTTCCGCCCGGATTTCGTCACCAGCCGCGGGAGGAACGTGAAGGTCGTCTTCGTCGCCCGCCAGTTGTCGTCGAGCATGTGGCCGAGCGCGCCGCCGACGCCGTACCGCTTCGTGTCCCAGCCGGGCTCGAACCCGAGGACGTAGTGGCCGTTGAGCTTCTTCGGCCGCGCCGGGCCGAGCATTTTCGCCTTCGACCCGCGCAGGACCGTGACGGTGGTGAGCTTGCCGTTCGAGCTGCGAATCGCATACGAGACGTCGTCGAAGGTCGGCGTCTGCTGGGCGTTGACGGAGACGATCGTGTCGCCCGAGCGCAGGCCCATCGCCTGTGCCGGCGTTCCTTTCTCGACCCGCTTGACGGTGGTGTTGGTGTCGCCGGGCACGCCGATCATGTACGCCGCGAACACGAGGACGAGCGCCACGAGGATGTTCGCCCCGGGCCCGGCGAAGATGACGGCGATGCGCTTCCACGTCCGCTGGCGCCAATAGGCGTCGTCGGAGAGGGCGTCCCGCAGCTCGTTGACGCAGCGCTGGGCTGCGCGCGCGGCCGCCGGCGACAGCTCCGACTCGGCGACGGCGCGCTCGAGCTCCGGCAGATCCGCGCGCGCCGACTGCAGGTCGCCCGACTCGAGCGCACGCTGGACCCGTGCGGTCTTCGGAAACAGGCGCGGGTCCTCCTTGAGTGCCGGACCGAGCTGGACGTCCACGTCGGACGCGGCCGGCCGGTGCATGCCCGGGATCTTCACGTAGCCGCCGAGCGGGATCGCGCCGATGCCGTACTCGATGCCCTTGCGCCGCACCTTCACCAGCGCCGGCGGGAACCCGAGGTAGAACCGGCGTGGGCTCATCCCGACCGCGCGTGCGACGAAGAAGTGGCCCGCCTCGTGGATGAGGATCAGGATCGCGAGCCCGACGATGGCGATGGCGATGTTCATGCGACCTTCAGAGTGCCTTCCGCGAGGCGCCGTGCGTCGTTGTCGGCGGCGATGAGCTCATCCAGGTCATCTGCCGCACTGATATCGGCGCCGGCGAGCGTTTCCTCGACGACGTCCGCGATCCCCAGGAACGGGAGCCGCCCATCGAGGAATGCAGCCACCGCGACCTCGTTCGCCGCGTTGTAGACGCAGGGCGCGGTTCCGCCCTCCTCGCCGGCGGCACGCGCCAGCGCCAGCAAAGAGAACGTGTCCAGATCAGGCGCGTGGAACTCGAGGGTCAGACCCGAAGCCAGGTCCAATGCGGGCACGGGAGCTTCGGAGCGCTCCGGATAGGTCAGCGCGAACGAGATCGGGACGCGCATGTCCGGGTAGCCCAGGTGCGCGAGCGCGGCGCCGTCGCGAAGACGGACGAGCGCGTGCACGACCGAGCTCGGATGCACGACGACCTCGAGTTGCTCGTACGGCAGCCCGAACAGGAAATGCGCCTCGATCAGCTCGAGCCCCTTGTTCGCGAGCGTCGCCGAGTCGATCGTGATCTTCGGGCCCATGTTCCACGTCGGATGGGCGAGCGCCTCGTCGGGCGTGACGTCGGACAGCTCGTCGGGCGTCCGGCCGCGGAACGGCCCGCCCGACGCCGTGAGCACGAGCGAGTGCACCTGCTCCGGCGCTCGACCTTCGAGGCACTGGAACGCAGCCGAGTGCTCGCTGTCGACGGGGATCAGCCGCCCTCCGCCGCGCCGCTGGGCATCGAGGGCGAGGTCGCCGGCGGCGACAAGGCTCTCCTTGTTCGCGAGGGCGAGATCGACGCCGTGCTCGAGCGCCCACAGCGTCGCCGGCAGGCCGGCGAAGCCGACCACTGCGTTGAGGACGAGATCCGGCTCTGCCCGCTCCAGGAGCTCCGTCAGATCGCCGCCGACCTGGGTCAGCGGGGCAAGCCCGTCGACGGGCTGCGAGCCGGAGGCGGCGGCGACCAGCTCGAGCTCGGGATGCGCGTCGACGATCTCCAGTGCCTGGCGCCCGATCGAGCCGGTGGCGCCGAGGAGCGCGATTCGCTTCACGGCTCAAGTGTAGGTTCCGCCGACCCCGGTCAGGCGGGACGGGCCAGGTGACGCTCTAGGCAAATCGCTGTCGCAGGGCGAGCACGTCGGCGACGAAGAGTCGCGTGACCTGGAACGGCCCGAGGCGGCGGACCGAGGCAGGTCCCTGATACCACGCGGCGAGCGCAAGCCGTTCGTCGCCGTTGAACTCGGCCAGAAGCTCACGCATGAAGGCAGCGCCCACGCGGATGTTTCCGGACACCGTTCGACGAACCGAGCGACCCAGGAGGATCCGCTCGACGTAGTGCCAGGTCGACGGGAGGATCTGCATGACCCCCCAGGCTCCGGCAGCGGACTCGAGGTTCGGCTGGTAACCGGACTCCATCCACCCGAGAGCTCGCAGCAGCGGCCTGCCGACGCCGTAGCGGCCCGCCCAGTAGTCGATGAGGTCGCGGATCCCGCCGGTGTCGACGTGGGCGGCCGACCGCGCGAACCGCCGTCTATCGCGCAGAAGGAGCGAGCGGAACGTCTGGCGGCCGGCGACGCCGTCGACAGCGAGCTTGTGGACGCGCTGGAACCTCCTGAGAGCCCGTTCGGTGTGCACCCCGAAGCAGCCGTCGATCCGCAGAACCGCGCCGCTCCGGCGAAGGAGATACTGGAGGACCGAGACGTCCCAGCCGCAGGCCCGTCGCCGAAGAGGTCGCGCCCCGAATGCAGGTCGACCGAGTTTCCCGAACGCGGCTCGAGTGGCTGGTCCGACCCTGCCGTCGACCGCGAGCCCGGCCCGCCGTTGAAACGCCCGCAGGCCACGCGCGGTCGCGGGCCCGTAGATGCCGTCGACCGGTCCCGGGTAGAGGCCGTGCGCGTGCAGCGCAACCTGAAGGCCTGCGATCTGCGGCCTTGCCACTGCGGTTGCGGCAGCAACGAGCGCAATCGCCGAGACGAGCATGACCGTTCCCCCAAGACGGACCAACGCCTGCTCGGCTTCGACGTCGGCCGACTATCCCCTGCGCTTACACGACGTCGAGCCGCACGCTCACGGAGCGTCGGCTCGTCGCCGACGTCGCCGGGCCGCGCGCACGGCCGCACGCGTGTCCTTGAGCAGCTGCACGAGCGCCCGCGGCGTGATCACCAGGGGCGCCTCCTGTCCGCGCGCGGGCTTTCGATCGTGGCGCCGCATCGCGTGAAGTGTAGGTTCGGGCGCGTGCTGATCCGGCCGGCGACGCCCGAGGATGCCGAGGCCACCGCCCGGATCCATGTGAGCTCGTGGGCGGCTGCATACACGCTCAGAGGGCCGTCGTTCGAGCGGCGACTCGATCTCCATCGCCGCTTCCCGCCGTCGTTCGTCGCCGAGGTCGACGGGCAGATCGCGGGCTTCGTCGGCGTCGGCGCCAGTCGCGACCAGGACGCCGACGGCGAGCTCTACGTGATCTACGTCGATCCGGCCCACTGGTGCACCAGCATCGGCCTCGCTCTGATCCGCGCCGGTGAGGCGCGCATGCGCGAGCTCGGCTACCGCCACGTCGTCCTGTGGGTGCTCGACGAGAATCCCCGCGCGAGGCGTTTCTACGACGCAGCCGGTTGGCTGGCGGACGGCGGGCGGCGCCCGATCGAGTTCCTCGGCCAGACGGTGCCAGAGGTCCGCTACGCGAAGCGGCTCTAGCGCGTGCTCTTCAACAGCTTCGTCTTCCTCTTCGTCTTCCTGCCGCTCGTCGTCGTCGCGTACTTCGCGATCCCGCAGCACCGCGCCCGGCTCGTCCTGATCGTCGTCGCGAGCTACGTGTTCTACGCGTACGCGAAGTGGTGGTTCGCGCTGCTGATGGCGGCGTCGACGCTCATCGGCTTCGTCGGCGGGCAACTCGTCGAGCGGGGGCGGAGCAAGCTGACGCTCGGCGTCACCGTTGGGCTCCTGCTGGCGCTGCTGGGCGCATTCAAGTACGCCGCGTTCGTCGGCGGGAACCTGACGAGCTTCGTCGGCCTGATCACCGCGCACGGCTTCCCCGACTTCCACGCGTTCCTGAACGGGATCGTGCTGCCGATCGGGATCAGCTTCTACACCTTCGAGGGAATCTCGTACACCGTCGACGTCTACCGTGGCGGCCTCCGCGCCGAGCGCGACCCGCTGCGCTACGCGTTCTTCATCTCCTTCTTCCCGCACCTGATCGCCGGGCCGATCGTGCGCTACGGGATCCTGCGGCCGCAACTCCTGCGGAAGCATCCCTTCGACGCCGACCGCGTGCGCGCGGGCTTGCTCCTGTTCGCGCTCGGGCTGGCAAAGAAGACGCTCGTCGCCGACAGCTTCGCCACCTGGGTCAACCGCTACCTCCACGACCCGTCGTCGCTGCACGCGTTCGAGGCCTGGGCGGCGATCGTGGGCTTCGGCTTCCAGATCTACTTCGACTTCAGCGCCTACTCGGACATGGCGCTCGGCCTTGCGCGGATCTTCGGGATCGAGCTGCCGTGGAACTTCAACCGGCCGTATCGCTCCCCCAGCCCGATCGAGTTCTGGCGCCGCTGGCACGTGACGCTCTCGACGTGGCTCCGCGACTACCTCTACATTCCGCTGGGCGGCAACCGCAGGGGTCAGCGCCGCCGCGACGCGAACCTGCTCGCCACGATGGGCCTCGGCGGGCTCTGGCACGGCGCGTCGCTGAACTTCGTCGTCTGGGGCCTCTACCAGGGCGTCCTTCTGCTCACGACGCACCATCTGCGCAAGCGGGCGTGGACGCTGCCGGCGGCCCTGGGGGTCGCGGTCACCTTCGTCGTCGTGATGTTCGGCTGGGTCTTCTTCCGGCTGCACTCCGCGGCGGCGATCGGCGACGCCGTGAGCGCGATGTTCCTGCTGCGCGGGCTCGGGCAGGTTCCCGGTCACCTCGTGCTGCTGATCGTCGCCGCGACGGCGTACACGATGGTCGTGCCGGAGGAGTGGACGTGGGACGTGCGCGGCTTCGGCTACCTGCGCGTGGCGACCGTCGGCGCGCTGATGGCCGTGGCGGTCTCGTCGATCTACACCAGTCATCCGTTCATCTACTTCCGCTTCTGATGGGCCGCCTCGTCGCCTTCCTCGGGATCACGGCCGCGCTGCTCGCCACGCTGGCGGCGCTCAACTGGTGGATCGACCCGTTCGGCGAGTTCTGGAAGCCCGGCGCGGTGGACGAAGCGCGCGCCGCGCGGCCGCAGTGCCTCGTCTCGCACGAGATCATCGGCGGCGAGTATCTGCCGTTCAAGCTGGACGTCTTCCGCTCGCGCCCGACGCGCACGTTCGTGACCGGCTCGAGCCGTGTGCTCAAGATCGCCGCCTGGCCCGGCGAGCGCTCGTTCGCGAACCTCGGCATGCCCGTGATGTCGCCGGAGATCGTGTTGCGCGAGCTTCGCGATCTCCCCGCGCGGCCGCGCCAGACGGTGTACCTCGGCGTCGAGGCGTGGTGGCTGAACCGGAACTTCAAGGGCTTCGACGTCTCCCCCGGCTTGGAGCAGCGCGCCCGCTACGTGCTCAGCCGGTCGGCGTTCGACGAGAGCATGCGCATCGTCCGCCGGGCGCCGTACGTCTTCGTGCACCGCTGGCGCAAGCAGCGGGTCGGGCCGGCGTGCGTGGTCGGCCGCTCGCGTCCCGCGCTCGCGTGGCGGCTCGACGGCTCGCGCGTCTGGAGCTTCGAGCTCGACCCGCACACGTACCACCCGGCGATCGACCCGTTCACGACCGATCTCAGCAAGCTGCGCACTGGGATCTACGACGACTGGACCGAGCTCTCGCCCGAGCGAATCCGGACGCTCGAGCAGGTCCTGGCGCTGGCGCGTGCCCGCGGCTGGCGCGTCGTCGGCTTCACGCCGCCGGAAGGCGACCGCTACCTGCGCTTCTTCGCGGCGAATCCGGTCATCGGCCCGCGCTGGCGCGCGTTCGGCGCGCTGATGCCGAAGCTGTTCGGTCGTTACGGCTACCGCTGGCTCGACTTCCGCAACGCGCGGTCGATCCCGTGCCGGCAGTCGGACTTCGTCGACGGCGGCTACCACACCGACGCCGCCTGCTCGATGCGCATGCGGCGGCGGCTCGATGCGGCGGCCCGCTAGACCTTCCCGAACGCGAGCAGGAGGTAGTACACCGCGACGAACGCGAAGAGCGGCGCGTCGAGGCGGTCGAGGACGCCGCCGTGGCCGGCCAGGATGCGTCCCGAGTCCTTCACCTGCATGTCCCGCTTGATCCCGGACTCGAACAGGTCGCCGAGCGGCCCGGCGACGGCGACGACGAGCCCGAGCACCACTGCCTGCCCGATCGAGAGGTAGTTGTGGCGGTCGTCGTAGAGCGCCACGAAGGCGACGAAGACGGTGCAGATCGTGCCGAAGACGAAGCCCTCCCACGTCTTGCCCGGCGACAGAGACGGAGCGAGCTTGTGGCGGCCGATCAGGCGCCCCGCGAAGAACGCGCCGATGTCCCCGGCCCACACGGCGAGCAGCACTGCGAAGGTCGCGAGGCGGCCGTGGTCCGGGCTGTCGCGGAGCAGCAGCAGGTACGCGAGCCCGAAGCCGATCCACGCGGTGCCGAGAACCGTCGCCGAGATCGCGATCGTCGCCGACTGGCGCGTCTGCCCCACCCAGTGCAGGACGAAGGCGAGCGGGAGCGCTGCCAGGAACCCGCCGACCATCCACACGACGCCTCCGAGCTCGGCGCCGAAGAGCGTCAGCAGCACGCCCGCGTGCGCCGCGAGCGTCACCGGCCGCAGCGTGCGCGTCATCAGCGAGTACTCGTGCACCGCGAACACCGCGCCGACGGCCGCGAGTGCGAACAGCCACCACCCGCCTGCGTAGACGAGGGCCAGCACGACCGGGAGGCCGACCACCGCGACCAGGATCCGCGATGCGAGCGGGCTCATCGCCCGCCGAAGCGGCGCCGGCGGCTGGCGTAGTCGTCGAGTGCCGAACGAAGCTCCTGCTCGCCGAAGTCAGGCCACAGCGTGTCGACGAACACGAGCTCCGCGTAGGCGAGCTGCCACAGGAGGAAGTTGGAGATCCTCAGCTCGCCGGAGGTACGGATCAGCAGATCTGGGTCGGGCATCTCTGGCGCGTACAGGTATGACGCGAACGACTCCTCCGTCAGGTCGACGCCGGCATCGGCGGCGCGTTTTGCCGCGTCGACGATCTCGGTGCGCCCGCCGTAGTCGAAGGCGATCCACAGCTGGAACTTCGTCTTGTCGGCCGTCTCGGCCTCGAGCTCCTCCATCTTGCGCCTGAGCGCGTCGGACGCTCGGTCACGGCGCCCGATGAAACGCGTGCGCACGCCTTGGTCGGCGAGGTCGCGCAACTCGCGGTCGATCGTCTCCGGAAAGAGCTCCATCAGGGCGCCGACCTCCTCTGGCGGCCGCGACCAGTTCTCGGTCGAGAAGGCGTACACGGCCAGCGACTCGACGCCGAGGTCGATCGCGGCTTCGACGGTTCGGCGGAGCGCCTTCGTCCCGGCGCGATGCCCCTCGGCGACGGAGAGCCCCTGCTTGCGCGCCCAGCGGCCGTTGCCGTCCATGACGATGGCGACGGCGTGCGGAGCACCTTTCGAGGCCTACACCTCCATGATCTCGGCCTCTTTGTGCTTCAAGAGGTCGTCGATCGACTTCGTGTGCTCGTCCGTGAGCTTCTGGACGTTCTCCTCCGCGCGGCGCTCGTCGTCGCTGCCGACCTCTTTCAGCTCCTTCAGGTGGTGCACCGCGTCGCGGCGGACGTTCCGCACCGCGACCTTCCCCTCCTCCGCGAGCTTGCGCACGACCTTGACGAGCTCCTTGCGGCGCTCCTCCGTCGGCTGCGGCATCGGCAGGCGGATCAGCTTGCCGTCATTCGACGGCGTGAGCCCGAGGTCCGATTCCTGGATCGCCTTCTCGATCGACTTGATCGAGCTCGGGTCGAACGGCTGGATCGTGAGCAACCGCGGCTCGGGGACGTTGATCGTGGCGAGCTGCTTCAGCGGCGTCGGCGTCCCGTAGTAGTCGATCTGGACGCGATCGAGCAGCGCGGCCGACGCGCGGCCCGTGCGCACCGTGTTGAACTCGTTGCGAGTGTGCTCGATCGCGGAGTCCATCCGCTTGCGCGCGTCCTGGATCAGCTCGTCGACTGTCGCCATCACCTCTCCTCCTTCGCGGGCGTCGAGATGATCGTCCCGACGCGCTCGCCCGCGACGACGCGCCGGATGTTCCCGTCCGCGAGCGCGAACACGTAGATCGGCAGATTGTTGTCCATGCAGAGCGACAGTGCCGTCGTGTCCATCACCTTCAGGCCGCGCTCGATCGCCTGGAGATGCGTGAGCTCCGGGATGAACTGCGCGTGCGGATCCCTCCGCGGATCGCCGTCGTAGACCCCCGCCGTACCGTGCTTCGCCATCAGGATCGCGTCGGCGTTGATCTCGAGCGCACGCAGCGCCGCCGCCGTGTCGGTGGTGAAGAACGGGTTGCCCGTCCCGGCCGCGAAGATGACGATGCGGCCCTTCTCGAGGTGGCGGATCGCGCGGCGGCGGATGTACGGCTCCGCGACCTCCTTGAGCTCGAGCGCCGACAACACCCGCGTGAACGCCCCGCGGTCCTCGAGCGCGTCCTGGAGCGCAAGCGAGTTGAGGACCGTCGCGAGCATGCCGGCATAGTCGGCGGTCGCGCGGTCCATCCCCTCCGCCGCGGCCGCCATGCCGCGGTAGATGTTGCCGGCGCCGACGACGAGCGCTGTCTCGACACCGGACATCTGCATCTCGGCGATCTCCTCCGCGATCGCGTCGATCGTGCCGCGGTCCAGCCCGTACTCGCGGTCGCCCATGAGCGACTCGCCCGAGAGCTTGAGCAGGACGCGACGGAAGACCGGGCGGAGCTCGCCGGCGGTGCCGACAGCCTCCTCGGACGAGACGGTCATCCTGCGCTCAGCTCGAAGCGCTCGAACTCGAGCACCTCGGCGCCTTCCTCGCGCAGCGCGTCGCCGACCTTCTTCGAGGAGTCGTGGATCCACTCCTGGTCGAGCAGGACGTTCGCGCCGAAGAAGCGCTTGTTCAGCATGCCGTCGACGATCTTCTCGCGCGCCTGTTCGGGCTTCGACTGCACCTCGTCGGTGCTCGCGTAGATCTCGCGCTCCTGTGCGACGGTGCCGTCGGGAACGTCGTCGCGGCCGATCCAGGTCGGCCTCATCGCGGCGATGTGCATGGCGACCTTACGCGCGAGGTCGTCTGACCCGCCGCGTACCTGCAGCAGCACGCCGATCTTGTTTCGAGGTGGATGTGCGTAGGCGGCGATTTTGGCGCCGTCGACAGCCTCGAAGCGCGCCGCACCGGCGACGACGACGTTCTCGCCGAGCTTGCCGGCCAGCTGCGTACGCTCCTCCTCGAGGCTGCTCTCGGCGCCGGGCCCGCTTGCCTCGACCGCCTCGAGCACTTTCTTCGCGAAGGAGAGGAACTCGTCGTTGTTCGACACCGGCTCGGTCTCGCAGCCGACGGCGACCATCGTCCCGCGCTTCGCGTCCTCGGCCAGCCGGTAGCCGACCTTCCCCTCTGGCGTCTCGCGGTCGGAGCGCTTGGCGGCTCCGGCCATGCCCTTCTCGCGCAGGACGCGAACGGCTGATTCCATGTCGCCGTTCGTCTCCTGGAGCGCGCGCTTCGCGTCCATCATCGGCGCGCCCGTCTGGTCGCGCAACTCCTTCACGAGCGCGGCAGAGATCTCAACCATTCGTCGTCACCTCCTCGGCAACCGGCTCCTCCTTTGGCGAGACCTGCTCGTGGTCGCCCTCCGGCACAGGGTCCGGCTCCGGTTCCTGCGCGGGCGGCGGGGTGAAGTCGGCCGGCGTCGCCTTCTGCTGGCCGGCAGCGATCCCATCCGCGACGACACGGACGATGAGGTCGCAGGAGCGGATGGCGTCGTCATTGCCCGGAATGACGTAGTCGGCCTCGTCCGGGTCGGCGTTCGTGTCGACGACCGCGATCACCGGCAGGCCCAGACGGCGCGCCTCACGCACGGCGAGCTGCTCCTTGCGCAGGTCGATGATGAAGATGGCGTCCGGCTGGCGCTTCATGTCGGCGACGCCGCCGAGGTTCTCGTCGAGCTTCTCGAGCTCGCCGAGCATCGAGATGCGCTCCTTGGCCGGCAGCAAGTCGAGCTGGCCCTCCTCCTTGAGGCGGCGCAACTCGTGCAGGCGGTCGATTCTGTCGGAGATCGTGCGCCAGTTCGTGAGCAGGCCGCCGAGCCAGCGGTGGCTGACGTACGGCATGTTGACGCGCCTTGCCTGCTCCTCGACCGCACCCTGTGCCTGCTTCTTCGTGCCGACGAAGAGGATCGAGCCGCCGCGCTCCGAGAGGTTCCGCGCGAAGGCGTTCGCTTCCTCGAGCAGCTGGAGCGTCTGCTGCAGGTCGATGATGTAGATGCCGCCCCGCTCCGTGAAGATGAAGCGGCGCATCTTTGGGTTCCAGCGTCGCGTCTGGTGACCGAAGTGCACCCCGGCCTCCAGGAGCTCGCGCATAGAGACGACGGACATCGGGATGAAGTCCCCTTTCCTGGTTGGTGTCAGTTGCTGCCGGTGGGCCTGGCTGGAACCGGCCTCCGTCCGAAGCCGGCACCACCACCCAGGCGAGTCCACCGGGTCGGGTTACGAAGCGGCCGCCATTCTAGCGGCGATTTGCAGGTCTTCCGGCAGCGGCGACTCGACGTCGACCCGCCGGCCGCCGAACGGATGCGTGAACGCGAGCCGCGCCGCGTGCAGGAACTGCCGCTCGAGCCCCAGCTCGTGCGGCCTCCCGTAAACGGGGTCGCCGGCGACCGGCAGCCCGATCGCGTTCAGGTGCACGCGGATCTGATGCGTGCGGCCGGTCTCGAGCCTCACGTCGAGAAGCGTGTGCCGCCGGAAGAGCTCGACGACCTCGAAGTGCGTCAGCGCCTCGCGCGGCGCGTCCGTGTCGAGGGAGTGGCGCATCGGGTCGCGCCGGTCACGCCCGATCGGCGCCTCGATGCGGCCCGCGCGGGAGCGCGGACGGCCGACGACGAGCGCCCGGTAGTGCCGCTCGAGCTCTCGCTTGCGGACGAGGTCCTGCAGCCGCCTGTGCGCCTCCTCCGAACGCGCGACGACCATCAGCCCCGAGGTGTCGCGGTCGAGGCGGTGGACGATGCCCGGCCGGTCCTCGTCGCCGCCGGCGACGTCGTGTGCCAGGAGCCCGTGCACGAGCGTCCCGCTCGTATGACCGGGCGCCGGGTGCACGACGAGGCCGGC
Source organism: uncultured Actinomycetes bacterium (assembly GCA_963833655.1). GTDB lineage: Bacteria > Actinomycetota > Thermoleophilia > Gaiellales > Gaiellaceae > 3-1-20CM-4-69-9. Next base: position 754,950 of record CAWHYL010000004.1, read on the forward strand.
GGGCTTGTCCACGACGACCAGGTGCTCGTCCTCGTACGCGAGCCGCAGCTCCATCTCTTCGGGCGCCAACGAGGGTGTGGGCGCGTCGAGCGGCCGGAACTCCAGCTCTTCCCCGCCGCTGAGGCGGTGGCTCTTCCCGCGTGCCTGCCCGTCGACGAGCACGCCGTCCGCGAGGAGCCGCTCGGCGAGGCCGCGCGAGCCGACTTGCGGGAGCGACGCGAGGAAGCGGTCGAGCCGCTCGCCGGCCGCGCTCTCAGGAACGCGTTGCTTCACGCACGCGCGGCGGCCGAGCGGCGTTGCGATCGGCAGCGACGAGCGCAAGCAGCAACGCGGCCACGCCGACGACGATGAAGCTGTCGGCCAGGTTGAAGGCCGGCCAGTACTTCAGGTCGAGGAAGTCCGTGACATGCCCGAGCCGGACCCGGTCGATCAGGTTCGACACGCTGCCGCCGATCACGAGCCCGAGCGCCACCGGCAGCACCGGGTGGCGCGAGCCCGAGCGCGCGAAGAAGTAGAGCATCCACGCGACCGCGATCCCGGTCAGCAGGATCACGATCGGCGTCGCGCTGGCAAAGAGCCCGAAGGCGATCCCCGAGTTCGTGACGTGGTGGATCGAAACGGGCCCGACGACGTGCACCTCGTCGCCGAGATCGAGGCGGCTCGTGACGATCGCCTTCGTCAGCTGGTCGGCGCAGAGCGCAGCGATCGCGACGAGCCCGAGGCTCAACCACTGGTGCCAGGTCGCGCCGAACTGCCGCGACGCCGATGAGATCGGTGTCAGTCCGTCGGTCGTCGAGCCGACGCGGACGTCGGGCGCCGGCGCCCGTTCGGTCAACGGCTTCCCTGCTGACGCTGGCAGTCGATGCACAACGTCGCCCACGGAAGCGCTTCGAGCCGCTCGACGGGGATCTGTTCGCCCTTGTTCGTGCAGATGCCGTAGGTGCCGTCGTCGATCCGCTTCAGCGCGGCGTCGATCTCGGCGAGGACGTGCCCGGAGTTCTCCTCCAGCGTGTAGTCGAGCTCGCGGTCATAGGTCTCGGTGGCCGTGTCGGCGAGGTGGTTGTCGTACGCCGTCTCCTCGCCCGCCTCGTCCGAGAGCGTCCCCGAGTGGTCGTCCTGCAGGTTCTGGATCGCGGCAACGACCCGCTTCCGCTCGTCGAGCAGCCGCTCCCGGAAATGGTCGGTGTCGATCGCGCTCACGCGCAGGCAGTCTAGCCCTAGGCTGCTTTCTCCTCAGGCGCTTCGTCGTCGACGAGGGCGAGTGCCGAGCGCAGCAGCGAACGCATTCGCCGGACCTCGCCGAGCAGGCGGTCGTGGTCGCTGCGGGCGTGGCGAGTGATCGACCGCGCCTCGGCGCGCGCCTCCTCGACGATCAGCTCCGCCTCTTTGCGAGCCTGCTCCTTGAGCGTTCCGGCAGCCTTCTCCGCCGAGACGAGGGTGGTGCGCAGAAGGCCCTCGATCTCGCGGTAGCGGATCAGGTCGTTCTCGAGCTGCTCGACCTTGTCGGCGAGGTCCGCGCGCTCGCGCCACACGTCCTCGAAGCTGCCGGCGATCTCGTCGAGCAGCCGGTCGACCTGGTCGCGGTCGTAGCCGCCGACGAAGGTTCTCGACGGCTTGAGATGTCTGATTTCGACCGGGGTGAGCGTCATCGCGTCGGTTCCCTTTCAGTGCAGGCGGTCGAGGATGTTGATCGCGACCGCGAGAAGGACGTAGAGGGCGGCGACTCCCACCACCGGCGAGAGGTCGAGCGGACCGAAGTTCGGCAGCACGCGGCGCCACATCCGCAGGTACGGGTCGCACACGTCGTAGAGGAAGCGCTGGATGCGGTTGAGCCAGACGGAGTAGGGCATCCGCACCCAGGACGTGATGATGTACGCCAGGATCAGCAGCGAGTAGACGTACACGAACACCTGCAGGAAGCTCTCGATCCTCGACACGGCGTCGAAGAGCAAGCTGAGCATGGCGCCGCCGCCCATGGCGCTCAGTTCGTGACCACGCGGACGAGTCCTACGCTTGGTTGAAGAAGCCGCCGCGCTCGAGCAGTCGAGCGCGTTCCTCGGCGGAGACTTCCACGTTTCGCGGCGTGAGCAGAAACACCTTGTCGGCGACGCGCTGCATGCCGCCGTCGAGTGCGTACGTCAGCCCGCTCGCAAAGTCGATCAGGCGCTTCGAAAGGTCGCCGTCGGTGCTCTGCAGGTTGAGGATGACCGGGATCGCATCCTTGAACTTGTCGGCGATCTGCTGGGCGTCGTTGAAGCTGCGCGGAATCACGAGGTGCACGCGCACCGACGCCGGCCCGGGGAGAGCGGCGACTCGCGGCCGCAGGACCTCGGTCCGGTCGTTCACGGCGGGCTGCGGGTCGGTCCAGTCGTCGAGCTCGCGCTCCCGTCGCCGCGGCGAGAGCCGCCGCACGTTCGGCCGCTCGGCATACGTGCGCTGGAGGTCCTCGTCGGTGACGTAGCCCTCCTCGTCCCAGTCCTCCTCCTCGGCGATGCCGAAGTAGACGAGGGTCTTGTTCCAGACGTCCGCGAAGCCCATGGCGGGCGAAATGTTACTCCCGGTACAGGACCGAGCCGACTCTGACGAGGGTGGCGCCCTCCTCGGCGGCGACCGGGTAGTCCTGGCTCGTTCCCATCGAGAGCTCGTGGAGACCGTGCTCCCGGGCAAGCTCGCGCAGGCGCCGGAAGTACGGGCGCGAGCTCTGCGGATCGGCCGTTTCCGGGGGCATCGTCATCAGGCCCCGCACGTCGGCCAGCTCGAGGAGCTGCGGCAGCGACTCCGGCGCGATGCCGGACTTGGACTCCTCGCCGGAGAGATTCACCTCGACGAGCGCCGGGACCGTGAGCTTGCGCGCGGCGGACTCCGAGTCGAGCGAGTGCACGAGCTCGCACGTGCGGTTCACGACCTTGGCCTTGTTCGACTGCAGATGGCCGATGAAGTGCCAGCGGAAGGCATCGCCGTACTCCGCGTGCTTCCGCTCGAGGTCCTGCGCGCGGTTCTCGCCGACGACGTCGATCCCGGCCTCGACGAGCACAGCCATGTCGGCGAGCGAGACGTACTTCGTCGCGGCGACGATCGTGACGTGGCCGCCGACGTCGGCGCGAATGCGCTGGTAGTTCGCGCGGACGACCTCAGGTGACGTAGCCGATCACTCCCTGCCGTCCGGTGACGCCGCCGTCGCGGCGGTGCGAGAAGAAGTCGGGGCTGCACGCGGTGCAGACGTCGATCCGCTCGACCGAGCCGACGCCGGCGGCGCGAAGGATTCGCTCGGCGGCAGCCCACAGGTCGAGGTTGCGCCCCCGCACGACGTCGTTGCCGAAGCGCGCGCGGTAGGCGTCCGCAATGTCGTCGCCGATCTCGTAGCAGCACGGCCCGATGCCCGGGCCGACGGCGGCCGCGAGGTCGTCCCCGCCGAGCGCCTCGACGCCGGCGTCGACGACTCCTTCGAGCAGGCCCATGCGACCCGCGTGCAGCAGCGCGAGTGCCGGCCGTCCGGTTCGGCGTGCGAGCGCGATCGGCAGGCAGTCGGCGGTCAGCTTCAACATCGGCGTGCCGGGCTCGTCGCTCCAAAGGCCGTCGCCTTCCCGCCCGCGCTCGCCTGCGACCGCGCGGTTCACGGTTGCCGAATGGACCTGCCGGTTCATCGCGAGCCGTTCCGGATCCGCTCCGACCGCCTCGCACAGCCGGCGTCGGTTTTCGTGCGCGTTCTCAGGCCCGTCGCGTGTGAGCACGCCGAGGTTCAGCGACTCGTACGGCCCCCGGCTGACGCCGCCGTGCCGCATCGAGAACGCGACCTCGTACGGCCCGGGCGCGTCCCACCACAGCAGCGGAACAGTCATCGGCGCGCCCGCGCGAGCAACTGGTCGCGCGTGTTGAGCGACGGGTCGTCCACGACGGCGTCGAGGAGCGAATCGAGCGCCCGGCCGAGCTCCGGTCCCTCGCGGTAGCCGACCTCCAGGAGGTCGCTCCCGTCGATTGCCAGGTCTTCGAGCCGGTGCGGTCGGCTCCGCTCCTGCTCGAGCAGCTCGCGCAGCCGCGCGACGGAATCGGTCTCGTCCTGCGAGACCTGCTTGGCGCGGAGGTCGGCCTCCTTGTGCGCGACCAGGTCGAACGCCAGCTCCTCCCCGTGCTGCCGGAGAAAGCGGCGCGCGAACAGCTCGTCGATTCCACGCTCGGGAAACGAATGAGCGCGGATGAGCCGCACGACGTAGCCGCGCAGCCGCGTCGGATAGCGGAGGCGTTCCAGCGCCTGCGACGCGAGGAGCGCACTGCGGACGGCGTGCTTGCCGTTCTCGCCGGGCTTGCCGGCATCGTGCAGGAGCGCGGCGAGGCGCACCGCGAGGTTGGCTTTCGCGTCGGCCGTCCCCTGCACGACTTCGAACGTGTGCTCGTCGAGCGGCAGATGCTGCCGCTCGCTGCTCTGCTCGAAGCCGACCGTCTCGTCGAGCTCGGGGAGCAGCTCGCTGAGGACGCCCGTGTCGCGCGCGAGCCGCAATGCGGCGGCGGGATGCGTTCCGAGGAGGAGCTTCGCGAGCTCGTCGCCCAGCCGTTCGCCGGAGACGAGGCGGACGTTGCGCGCCTCCTCGCGCATCTGGCCGAGCGTGGCGTCGTCCGGGGTCAGGCCGAGCTGCGAGACGAGCCGCAGCCCGCGCACGATTCGTAGCGGGTCCTCGGCGAAGCTGCGACGCGAGACGGTGCGGAGCCGGCGGTCGCGCAGGTCTTGCGCGCCGCCGAACGGGTCGACGATCTCACCCGTGTCGAGGCGGCGCGCAATCGCGTTGACGGTGAAGTCGCGGCGGGCCATGTCGTCTTCGATCGAGAGCGTCGGGTCGGCGACGATCTCGAACTCGTGGCGGCCCGGCCCGGTGCTGCGCTCGGCTCGGGGCGGGGCGAACTCGATGCCTGCCGGCGCCGCGGCGCGGGCGCGCGGGTCACGCGGGTACAGCCGCGCACCGACGAGCCGTCCGGCGACCTCGAACTCCTCGACCTTCCCGTGCGGCTCGAGCGCGCGGCGCAGCCCTCCGTAGTCGACACCGGGAACGACGAAGTCCGCGTCGTTCGACTCGATCCCCAGCAGCTCGTCGCGCACGGCGCCGCCGACGAGATAGGCGTCGAGGTCGAGCCCGCGGACGAAGTCCTCGATTGTGCGATCCACGGCTACGCCAGCGCGACGGCCTCGATCTCGACGAGCGCGCCCGACGGAAGCTTGGCGACCTCGACGGTCGAGCGGGCGGGCGGCGTGTCGCCGACGTGCTGCTTGTACACCTCGTTCATGCCGGCGAAGTCGTCGAGGTTCTGCAGGAACACCGTGGTCTTCACGAGGCGGTCGAGCCCGCTCCCCGCGGCCTCCAGGATCGCGCGCAGGTTCGCGAAGACCTGCTCGGTCTGCTCGCCGATGCCGCCGGCCATGATCTCGGCGTTATCCGGCTTCAAAGCCAGCTGGCCGGAGACGAAGACGAAGCCGTTTGCCTTGATCGCCTGCGAGTACGGCGCGCCCTGAAACGGGGCCGGCGCGGACTCGGTGCGGATGACGTCCTTCATGCCTCCTCCCTTCTGCGCGGCCTGAGCGCCTGCGCGAGCGCGACGCCGAGCGCCTTGAAGATCGCCTCGAGGACGTGCTGCGAGTCGCTGCCCTCGACGAGCCTGACATGCAGCGTCAGTCCCGCCGTCTGCGCGAGCTCTTCGAGAAAGCGGGCGGCCAGATCGCCGGCCAGTCCCGCAATCCGTGCGTGCGAGAGATCCACCTTCGACACCAGCAGCGGTCGCCCGGAAGCTTCGAGCGTCACGTGCGCCAGGGCCTCGTCCACCGGTAGCTCGGCGGAGCCGTGCCCGCGCACCCCGTGTGCGCGGAGCGGCCCGTCCAGCGCTTCGCCGAGCGAGCGTGCCGCGGCCGCGATCTCCACTTCCGCAGTTCCCGGCTCCACCTCCAGCGCGAGATCGAACGAGGCGTACTGCGCGAGCAGCGTCAGCAGGTGGTCGAGCACCGGCACGCCGGTCGCGATGTTCGTCTCACCGCGCCCGTTCGTGTTCACGCGCGCGCTTGCACGCCCCTGCCCGGTCGCAGCCATAGCGGACGGACCCTAGCTCTCGATGCGCTCGATCTGCGCGCCGACTGCGCGCAGACGCTCGTCGATTCGCTCGTAGCCCTTGTCGATCTGGTACACGGCGCCGATCGTCGACGAGCCTTCGGCGCAGAGGCTGGCGAGCAGCATTGCCATGCCGGCACGAATGTCGGGGCTCTCCATCCGCTGGCCGCGCAGCTTGCACGGCCCGGTCACGACGGCGCGGTGCGGGTCGCAGAGGATGATGCGCGCGCCCATGCTCACCAGCTTGTCCGTGAAGAACAAGCGGTTCTCGAACATCTTCTCGAACATCAAGATCGTCCCGGCCGACTGCGTCGCGACCGTCAGCGCAACGGATGTCAGATCCGACGGGAACGCGGGCCACGGCCCGTCCTCGATCTTCGGAACGTGACCGCCGAGGTCGTCCTGCACGACGAGCTCCTGCCGCGGCGGGACGCGCACGAAGTCGTCGCCGCGCTCGACCGTGACGCCGAACTTCTCGAAGCCCTGCAGGATCGACACGAGGTCCGCGTGCTTGACGCCGTCGATCGTGACGTCGCCGCCGGTGATCGCCGCCAGGCCGATGAAGCTGCCGACCTCGATGTGATCGGGCCCGATCTCCCACTCGCCCCCGGTCAGCGACTCGACGCCCTCGATCCGGAGGACGTTGGACTCGATCCCCTCGATGCGTGCGCCGAGCGAGCCGAGGAAGCGGCACAGATCCTGCACGTGCGGCTCGCAGGCCGCGTTGCCGATGACGGTCTCGCCGGGCGTCAGCGCCGCGACCATGACGGCGTTCTCCGTCGCCATGACGCTCGCCTCGTCGAGGAAGATGTGCTGCCCGCGCAGCGCACCGCCGTGCATCTCGTAGCGGCGCCCGATGTCGATCTGGGCGCCCAGCTCCGCGAACGCGTGGATGTGCGGATCGAGCCGGCGCCGGCCGATCACGTCACCGCCGGGCGGCGGGACGCTGACCGCGCCGAGCCGCGCGAGGAGCGGCCCAGCGAGCAGGAACGACGCGCGCAGCCGGCTGCAGAGCTCCTCGTCGAGCTCCTGCTTCTCCACGTCGGCAGCGTGGACCCGCACCTCGTTCGCGCCCGTCCAGTCGGCGTCGGCGCCCACGTCGTTCAGCAGCTCGAGCATCGTCTCCACGTCGACGATGCGCGGGACGTTCCGCAGCGTCACCGGCTCCGTCGTGAGCAGGCAAGCGGCAAGGATCGGCAGCGCGCCGTTCTTGTTCCCGGCTGCCCGTACCCGTCCGTTGAGGGAGCGGCCGCCGTCGATGACGAAGCATTCGGCGGCGCGGCCGATGACCGCGGTCTGGGACATCGCGGTAGCCTACCCACGGCCGTGGAAGTCACACGCGAACGCGCCTGGGAGACACTGACGAAGTACACGAAGAGCGACGCGCTGCTGCGTCACGCGCTCGGCGTCGAGGCGTGCATGGGCTTCTACGCGCGGCAGTTCGGCGAGGACGAAGAGCTCTGGCGCGCCGCCGGGCTGCTCCACGACTTCGACTACGAGATGCATCCGACGCTCGACCGTCACCCGCAGGACGGCGCCCCGATCCTGCGCGAGGAGGACTATCCGGAGGAGCTGATCGACGCGGTGCTCTCGCACGCCGAGCACCTGTCGATCCCGCGCGACACGATGCTGAAGAAGACGCTGTTCGCGTGCGACGAGCTGTCCGGCTTCGTGCACGCAGTGGCGCTCGTGCGGCCGACGGGGCTCGACGGGCTCGAGCCGAAGTCCGTGAAAAAGAAGCTCAAGCAGCCGTCGTTTGCGGCCGGCGTCCACCGCGACGAGGTGTACGCAGGCGCCGAGGGGCTCGGGCTCGACCTCGACGAGCACATCCGCAACGTCATCGCCGCGCTGCAGGAAGCCGAGGTGAAGGCATGACACCGCGCTTCGACGCGTTCGGGATCGTCGTCAGCGACATGCCGCGCGCGCTCGCGTTCTACCGACAGCTCGGGCTTGAGTTCGCCGACGGCGCGGAGCGCGAGGATCACGTCGAGGCGCAGCTCTCGGGCGGGTTGCGCTACATGCTCGACACGGAGTCCGTCGTGAAGATGTTCGACCCCGGGTGGCACCGTCCGAGCGGCGGACACGCCGTCGGCGGCGCGTTCAAATGCGACTCCCCCGAGGAGGTCGACCGCGTCTACGCCGAGTTGCTCGAGGCCGGCGGTTCTGCACACAAGGCACCGTGGGACGCCTTCTGGGGCCAGCGCTACGCCCAGCTGGAGGACCCCGACGGCACCGTGATCGATCTGTTCGCCCCCCTGCCGGACACCTAGCCGCGGACGCCGGCGCCAAGCCGGTCGATGTCGTCCTCGTTCGTCCACCAGCCGCACGATGCCCGCGCCCAGCCGGTCGACGGCAGGCTGCGGATGACGACTCCACGCTCGTAGAGCCGGGCGACTGTCTCGTCCGCGTCGCCCCGGGGAACGAACGACACGAGCGTTCCCCCACCGGGCTCGCCGATCACCTCACAGGCCGTGGACAGCGTGCGGCGGCAGTGCTCGGTGATCTCGGCAGCGCGCTCGAAGCGCCACTTCGGCGGTAGGTCGAGCGCCGTCTCCCACCCGGCGAGCATCCGTGTCGCCGTCCAGCCGGTGTCGAATCGCGCCGCGCCGTCTCTCGCGACGAACGTCCCGTCGGGCTCGATGCGCTGCTGCGCCCAGGAGGAGGGAAACGAGATCCGCAAGCCGTCGGGATCGCGGACGTACAGCGCGCCGAGCGGCTCGGGGCCGCACAGCCACTTCTGGCCCGAGACGGTGTAGAAGTCGACCTCGCCGACGTCGACCGGGATGGCTCCCACCGACTGGGCGCCGTCGACGAGTAGGGGGAGCCCCGCCTCCCGCTTCAGCTCCTGGACGGGCATCACCTGACCCGTCGTCCACAGGACGTGCGAGAGCGCGAGCAGACGCGTCCTCGGTCCGATGCAGGCGGCGATGCGCTCCACCGCCTCGGCCACCGGCCGGTTGGCGACATCCGCCACCCGGACGGTGGCGCCGGAGACGTGCAACGGCAGCAGCAGGCCTGGATGCTCGGAGTTCGTCGTGACGATCTCGTCTCCCGGTCGAAGCCCGAGGCCGGCGACGACGACGTTGCAGCCGTCGGTGGTGGAGCTCGTCAGTGCGACGGTCTCCGGCGTTGCCCCGATCAGCTGCGCGACCTTCCCGCGGACGCGCGCCCGCAGCGCGAGCATGTCGTCGAACCAGGCGCGGCCGCCGCGGCCCCGGTCCGCGTCGAAGCGATCTCGCTCGGCCATTGCGTCGAGCGTCGGCTGCGCGAGCGGGCCGAGCGTGCCTGCGTTCAGGTACGCGAAGCGCTCGAGCACGGGGAAGAGCGCGCGTCCCTCTTCGAACGTCATTCGACCTCCACGTCCACGGGAGCGTGGTCGGAGAGGATGCGGCCGTTACGCGTGCGGCGCTCGACCGGCCAGACGAGCGGCGGCCGCGACTGCAAACCGCGCACGAGGATGTGATCGATCCCCGTCGACGTCGCCCCGCCAAACCCCCACTCCGGCGTCATCAGCTCGCGCAGGGTACGGGAGTTGCGGACGGTGAGATTGAGGTCGCCGCCGAGCAGCACCGGCTCGTCCGGCCGCGCGAACCCGTCGACGAAGACCGCCGCGCGGAGCAGCTCGGCATCCGGGATCCGCTTGTCCCTGTGCCCCGTGATGTGCACGTTCGCGAGGACGAAGGTGCTGTCGCGGCGGCGGATCCGCAGCGCCTGCAGGACACGTCGCTCGCTTCCCCAGCGGAGCCGTTCTCCGAGGGGAAGCCGCAGCCGCCGCGCCTGCAGACGGCGGTAGCGGAAAGGATTCAGCACGAGCCGCCGATGCTCGACGACGCTCAGGGAGCGCTGCAGCAGCACGGCGTTGGCCTCGCCGGTAACAACCGAGCGGAAACGCCGGGCGTCGAGCTCGCTCAGCGTGCGCGCGAGCTTGCCGAGCACCGGGAGCGGCCGGCGCGCGACGTCCGTCGCGGCCGACATGCCGCTCCAGTCCGGCAGGTCGGCCAGCGCCCACACCGAGAGCTCCTGCAGGCAGAGGAGGTCGGGCTTGTCCGCCGTCGCAAGCCGGACGAGCTCTTCGAGGTACGCCCTCCGGCCCGGCGGCTTCGTGTTGCCGTGGAAGAGGTTCCAGGTCCGGACGAGCAGGCGCTTACTGTACTCGGCATGCGCGTTGTGCTCGCCGACCCCCCGGCCTTCACGCCGCAGTACGACCATGCGCTCGCGGCCGCGCTCGCGGGCGCGGGCACGGACGTCGAGCTCGTGACGTCGCGTTTCCGCTTCGGCGAGGCTCCGGCGCCGGCCGGGTACGAGAGGCAGGAGTCGTTCTATCTCCTGTCGTCGCGGCTGTTCGGCCGCTCACGCCTTCGCCTCCCGCTGAAGGCCGCCGAGCATGCACCGGGAATGCTCGGGCTCCTGCGGCGCCGGCCGGACGTCCTGCATCTGCAGTGGCTCGCCGCGCCCGAGCTCGACCGGTACCTCCTCCGCCCGCGTGTGCCTGCCGTCTTCACGGCGCACGACCTCCTGCCGCGGCGGACGGCGGCGAAGCGCTCCCTCTGGCGCACGCTCCTGTCACGCTTCGACCGCGTCGTCGTGCACAGCGAGTCGGGCCGCGCGGTGCTGGCCGAGCTCGGCGTCGATGCCTCCGTCATCGCCCATCCAGTCTTTCCGAGCGACCCGCCGCGGCAGGACGACGGTCGCACGCTGCTCTCCCTCGGGACGATCCGGCCGTACAAAGGCCTCGGCGATGCGATCGAGGCGGCGAAGCTCGTCGACGGCGCGCGGCTCCTCGTCGCCGGCGACCCGCTCGAGCCGCTGAACGGCTACCGCGCCCAGGCCGGCGGGGTCGCCGAGTGGCGCCTCGGCTACCTCCCGCAGGCGGAGATCGAGCGCGCGCTCGGCGAGGCGACGGTGGCGCTCTTCCCGTATCGCCCCGAGCTCGACCAGAGCGGCGCGCTCCTGCAGGCGCTCGGCGCCGGCGTCCCGGCGGTGGCCTACGACGTCGGCGGGATCGCCGAGCCGGTCCGGCGCTTCGGCGCCGGACGCGTCGTCGCGGCGGGAGACGTCGAAGGGCTCGCGGCCGCCGCGCGGGAGCTGCTCGACGACGGCGCTGCCCTCGCGGCTGCGCGTGCGGGCGCGCGCCGCGCGCGCGAGACGCTGACGTGGGACGCCGCCGCCGCTGCCCATCTCGCGCTCTACCGGGAGCTGGCGTGAGGCTGCGCCGCCCTCGCTTCAGCGACCTGATCGACCGCCAGCTCGATCTCTTCGCGCGTGAGAATCGCGGCCTGATCGACGACTGCATCGCGGCCGAGCGCTCGTACAACCGCGCCGAGCGCGACGAGGCCGAGGAGCGATACGGCGACTACGTCGACCTCGTCGAGACCGGAACCGAGGTGCTCGCAGATCTCCGGGACAACTTCGCCTCCACGCTTGACGACGACGCAGCGGAGGAATACATCGCAGCCTTCAACCGCGCCGTGCTGAAGCGGTTCCGGCGCTTCGCGCTCGAGATCGAGGACCGCTGATGGCGCGAATCGAGGATTACGGACTGATCAGCGACCTGCAGACTGCGGCGCTCGTCGGCCGCGACGGCTCGATCGACTGGGCGTGCTTCCCGCGCTTCGACTCCGGCGCGTGCTTCGCCGCGCTGCTCGGCACGACCGATCACGGACGCTGGCTGATCGCCCCTCGCGGCGACGCGTGGTCCCCAGGACGCTGCTACCGCGAGAACACGCTCGTGCTCGAGACCGAGTGGGAGTGCGACACGGGGAAGGCGCGCGTCATCGACTTCATGCCGCCGCGCGGCAAGGCGCCCGACATCGTCCGGATCGTCGAGGGCGTCGCGGGCGAGGTCGAGATGAACGCCGAGCTCGTGATGCGGTACGACTACGGATCCACCCTTCCGTGGGTACGCCGGCTCGAGGACGACACGCGCGTTGCGATCGCCGGCCCCGATGCTCTCTGCTTCCGAAGCCCGGTCGAGCACCGCGGCGAGAACATGCGCACGATCGCCGAGTTCACCGTCCGCGAGGGCGAACGCGTGCCGTTCACACTCACCTGGTACCCCTCGAACGAAGACTTGCCGGAGCGGATCGACCCCGAGCACGCACTGCAGGACACAGTCGACTACTGGACCGAGTGGGTTGCCGCCTGCAAGTACGACGGACCGTGGAAACACGCGGTGCGGCGATCGCTGATCGTGCTGAAGGCGTTGACCTACGCGCCGACCGGCGGGATCGTCGCCGCACCGACGACGTCGCTCCCCGAGAAGATCGGCGGCGAGCGGAACTGGGACTACCGCTACTGCTGGCTGCGCGATGCGACGCTCGTGCTGCTCGCGTTCATCAACGCCGGCCTGCTCGAGGAGGCGGCGGCATGGCGCCTCTGGCTGCTGCGCGCGGCGGCCGGCGACCCGGCCGCGCTGCAGATCATGTACGGCGTCGCCGGCGAGCGGCGACTGACGGAGATGACGCTCGACTGGCTCCCGGGCTACGAAAGCTCGCGCCCCGTTCGCGCGGGCAACGCGGCCAGCGAGCAGTTCCAGCTCGACGTCTACGGCGAGGTGCTCGATGCGATGCACCAGGGCCGGGTGCACGAGCTCGACCGCCTACCCGAGTCGTGGTCGCTGCAACGCAGGCTGCTCGCCTTCCTCGAGACCGCCTGGAAGGAGCCCGACGACGGAATCTGGGAGGTGCGCGGCGGCCGGCGTCATTTCACCCACTCGAAGGTGATGGCCTGGGTCGCGTTCGATCGCGGCGTGAAAGCCGTGGAGGAGTTCGGGCGCTCCGGCCCGGTCGACCGCTGGCGCAAGATCCGTGACGAGATCCACCGCGAAGTATGCGAGCGCGGCTTCGACCACGAGCTGAACTCGTTCACGCAGTCGTACGGCTCGAAGCGGCTCGACGCCAGCCTGCTCGTCATGCCACTCGTGGGCTTCCTGCCCGCGGACGACGCGCGGATGCAGGGCACCGTCGCCGCCGTCGAACGCGAGCTGTACCGCCACGGATTCGTCTACCGCTATGCCGGCGACGACGAAAGCGAGCGCGTCGACGGGCTGCCGGCCGGCGAGGGTGCGTTCCTCCCCTGCACCTTCTGGCTCGTCGACAACTTCGCGCTGCAGGGCCGCCTCGACGAGGCCGACCAGCTGTTCGAGCGGCTGCTTTCGCTCGGCAACGACCTCGGGCTGTTCGCCGAGGAGTGGGATCCGGAGACGCGGCGGCAGCTCGGCAACTTCCCGCAGGCCTTCACACACGTGGCGCTCGTGAACACGGCCTTCAACCTCGACAGCCAGCACCACGCAACGCCGGAGCAGCGCGCCCGCCCCTCCGGCTACTAGCGGTGGCCGAAGTGGTGCGCGCCGGGCAGGCTTGCGCCGATCTCGGTCTCGCGTGACACCTCCCGCGCGAGGGGCCCCAGCGTCTCGAGCGAGCGGACGAGCACGTTCTGGTTCCGCTCGATCCGTTCGAAGCGGCCGCGGGCGAGGATGAGCGGCTCACCGCGGACGATCGCGCGATAACGGTCGTAGACGCTGGGCGGCACGATCAGGTTCACGGTCCCGAACTCGTCCTCGATCAGCATGAAGACGACTCCGTTCGCGGTGGAGGGACGCTGGCGCGCGACGGCCATGCCGGCGACCGCTACCTGCGCGCGGTTCGGCGCCACCTCGAGCTCGCGCGAGGAGAGCACGCCGTGCGGAAGCTGCCCGCGCAGCAGCTCGAGCGGATGCACGCCGACCGAGAGGTTCGTCGTGCGGTAGTCGGCGAGCATGCGCTCCCAGACGGTCGGCTCGGGCAGCTTCGGCGTCTCGGCGGTCGGCTCGAGCGGCAGCGCGAGTTGCTTCTCCTCGCCCCCCGAGCCCGGCACCGTCTGCGGGCGCGGAACGAGACCGAGCTGCCAGAGCAGCTGCCGGCGGGGTAGGCCGAAGCAATCGCACGCGCCGGAGACGACGAGTGTCTCGAGGCCGTGCTCCGCCAGCTGCGTGCGCTGCGCGAGCTCGCGGACGCTCGCGAACGGACCGCCGCGCCCGCGCTCGCCGACGACGGCATGCGCGTCGTCCTCGCCGATGCCGTTGACGTAGTCGAGCCCGATGCGGACGGCGCCGTCCTCGACATCGCACTTCGCACCGCTGATGTTGACGTCGGGCGGCCGCGTCTCGACGCCGCGCCGCTGGCCGTCGCGGACGAGCGTCGCCGGCGGATAGAAGCCCATCGGCTGCGCGTTCAGGAGCGAGCAGAGGAACTCCGCCGGATAGTGGTGCCGCAGCCACGCCGACTGGTACGCGAGCAGTCCGAACGCCGCCGCGTGCGACTTCGGGAAGCCGAAGCCGGAGAAGCCGACGAGCTTGTCGTAGACGAGGTCGGCCGTCTCGGCGTCGACGCCGTTCCGCAGCGCTCCGTCGACGAAGCGTCCGCGGTACGCCTCGAGCGCGTCGTGCGAGCGCTTGCGGCTCATCGCACGACGCAGGCCTTCGGCCTCCCCCACGCTGAAGCCGGAGAGCGCCATCGCGACCTCCAGCACCTGATCCTGGAAGACGACGACGCCGAGCGTCGAGCGCAGGCAGTCCGCGAGCAGCGGGTGATCGACCGGCGGCACGAACTCCGGGTCCTCGCGCAGGCGCTGCCGGTGCTCGATGAACGGGTGGACAGCCTTGCCCTGGATCGGCCCCGGCCGGACGAGCGCGACCTGCACCGTCAGGTCGTCGAGGTTCTCCGGCAGCGTGCGCAGCAGGCTCTGCATCTGCGCGCGGCTCTCGATCTGGAAGTCGCCGACGGTGTCCGCGCGCTGGATGTCGCCGTACACCGCCCTGTCGTCGAGTGGGATGCGCGACAGGTCGATCGCCCCGCCGCGCAGACCGGCGATCTGCTCGACGCAGTCCTCGACGGCGGAGAGCATCCCGAGGCCGAGCAGGTCGATCTTGAGGAAGCCTGCGTCGGCGCACGAGTCCTTGTCCCACTGGCACATCTGCCGCCCTGCCATCGCAGCGGGCTGCACCGGCACGAGCTCGACGAGCGGCCGCGACGAGATCACCATCCCGCCCGGGTGCTGCGAGATGTGACGCGGCAGGCCGGCGATCTCGCCGCAGAGCTCTGCGAACGCCTGCCAGCGGGGAGACAGCAGCTTGCGGTCCGCGTCCGGCAGCAGCTGCAGCTCGTCGGCGACGCGCTTCGCGTTCCAGCCTTCGGAGACACGCGCAATGCGCTCGAGCTCCGCATAGGGCAGGCCGAGCGCCTTGCCGACGTCGCGGATCGCGCCGCGCGAGCGATACGTCGCGAACGACGCGACGAGCGCGGCGTGCTCGCGGCCGTAGCGCTCGGTGACGGCGACGATCAGCTTCTCGCGGATGTCGCGCGGGAAATCGAGGTCGATGTCGGGAACGGCGTTCAGCTCGCGGTTGAGGAACCGCCCGAGCGACAGCTCGGCGCCGACGGGATCGACGTGCGAGAGGCCGGTCAGGTAGCAGACGAGCGAGCCGACCGACGAGCCGCGCCCGCGACCCGGCGGGAGCGCGTGCCGCGGCGAGTCGCGCCCGCGCACCTCGAGCGCGCAGTCGCGGGCGAGCTCGAGCACGTCCCAGTGCAGGAGGAAGAAGCCGGCGAGGCCCAGCTCGTCGATCAGCTTCAGCTCCTCGTCGAGCCGCGTCTGCGCGTCGGCGCGCAGCTTGTGGCTGCGCGGATAGCGCTCCTCGAAGGCGCGGCTGCAGACGTGCGCGAGCTGCACGATCGCCGGCTCGGGGCTGTCGGAGAAGTCGGGATAGCGGTAGCCGAGCTCCTCCGTCAGGTCGAAGCGCAGCCGCTCGGCGAGCTCGACCGTGCGCGCGACGGCGGCACGGTCCTCCGGGAAGCGCTCGACGACTTCGCCGGGCGAGAGCAGCACGCACTCGTGGTTGCCGCGGCGCTCGGCCTCGCACCCGTCGAGGGAGCTGCGGTGACGAACGGCGACGAGGACGTCCTGCAACGGCGCGCGCCGCGGATGGTGCGCGTGGACATCGCCTGTCACGAGCGTCCGAACGCCGAGCTCCTCCGCGAGCCGGCGCAGCACCGCGTTGCGACGCGCGTCGCCGCGTTCGTACGGACGTTGCAGCTCGACGAAGAAGCGGTCGCGGCCGAACGCGCGCGCGAGCCGTGCGGCAGCGTTCGGATTCCGGACGGCGAGGCCGTGGCGTGCACAACCGGACAGGCAGACGAGCCCCTCGTTCAGCTCCTCGAGCAGGCGCTGGTCGAGGGCCGGGTCGGCCGGCGGCTGCGTCTCCTTTCCCGGCGGCCGTGTGTGCGCGTGCGCGGCCGTGAGCAGCCGGCAGAGGTTCGCGTAGCCGCGCTGCGTCTCGACGAGCAGCGTCACGTGCGAACGGTCGGCGAGCGTCACCTCCGCACCCGTGATCGGACGCACGCCGAAGTGCTTCGCTGCGTGCGCGAACTCGAGCGATCCGTAGACGCCGTCGTGATCGGTCAGCGCGAGCGCCGGATAGCCCAGCTCCGCTGCCTGCACGGCCAGCTCCTCCGGCAGCGACGCACCGTCGAGGAACGAGTACGACGAATGTGCGTGCAACTCCACATACCGGGGTCTGGCCCCCGCAGGGGGCCTGACCCCAGCCTTGCGATTTTCGACGCGTTCTTTGCGCCGCGTGCGATGCGGAAACTCCGGCTGCAGCTCGATCGTCATACTCGCCGGCGATGGACGCGGTGGTGCTCAGGCCCAGCGAGGGCGAGGCGCTCTTCGACGGCCGGATCGTGCTCAAGGCGAGCTTCGACCAGCTCACGATCACGGAGTCGCACTTCCCCGACGCGCGCGACGGGGCCGAGCCGCACTTCCATCGCCGGCACGTCGACTCGTTCTACGTGCTCGAGGGCGGCATGGCCGTGCTCGTCCACGACGAGGAGAAGCTGCTCGAGCCCGGCGCCTTCGCGTCCGTGCCGCCGGCGGTCGTGCACGGCTTCCGCACGACATCGCGCTCCGTCTTCCTGAACTTCCACACGCCCGACGGGGGCTTCGCCGACAACCTGCGCGCGCGGAACCGCGGCGAGGAAGGCGGCTTCGACAGCGTCGACGCCGAGCCTGGCAGCGGCAAGCCGCCGACCGACGCGCTCTGCTGGCGGCCCGGCGGCGGCGAGCGGCTCGTCGCGAACAACCGCGTCGCCACGATCAAGGTTGGGCGCGAGGAGCTGACGTTGATCGAGTTCGAGGTCGAGCCGGGCTTCGAAGGGCCGGACCCGCATGCGCATCACGACCACGTCGACTCGTTCTACGTCCTCGACGGCGACGTCGACTTCCTCGCCGGCGACGAATGGCTGCGCCTGCCGGCAGGCTCGTTCTTCGCCGCACCGATCGGCGTCAGGCATGCGTTCGCGACGCGTGACGGCCAGCGCGCACGGCTGCTCAACATCCACGCGCCGAGCACCGGTTTCCACGAGCGTCTGCGAGAATCGAGCTGAATGCTCGTTCCGCTGACCGTCGTACCCAATGTCGTCGAGGCCGACCTGCTGTGCGCACTTCTGCGCACGGAAGGAATCGAATGCGACCACCGGCCGACGAACTTCGCCGTCGGCTCCATGGACGGGATGCCCGGCGGCGGCCCACGAGAGGTCGTCGTCGACGAGAACGAGCTCGCGCGGGCGCAGGAGCTTCTCGCTGCCTCGCGCAGCAGCGACTGATTGTTCGTCACGCTCCGCGCTGCGTGAACCAGCAGCGCCGGGCCTCGTCGCGAAAGACAACGGCGTTCTCCCCTGACTGCAGCACGACCTCGAAGTAGCGCCGTGCGATCGGCTCCTCCGTCCACCACCGGTCGACGACGCGCCACTCCTCGCGCAGCACCGCGACCGGCTGGCGGTTGACCCGCACCGGCGTCCCGTCGACACGCGCCTCGACGACCGCCGGCCGCGGGTGGTTCAGTCGTCCCGCGGCACGAACAGCGCCCGGGCTTCCGGAATGCGTGACCACGGCGCAACCTCCACGACCTGATTGACCGAGCCCGAGCCGGTGCTCGCTCGCACCTGGCGCAGGCCTTCGCGCAGACGTACGTCGAGCTCTCCGCCCGCTGCGGGCAGCAGCTCCAGCTGCTGGCCGTCGTGCTCCGTCAGCTCGACGAGCTCGAGGCGCAGCTCGAGGACGGGCGCCGGCAGGTCTGCGAGCTTCGGGCCGAGCGCCGCCTTCAGCCGCGCGAACTCGGTGGTTGCGTCGCGCAGCGTCACCGAGCGGCGCCACGAGCCGCCGCCGACGAGCCGGGCGGACAGCGCAATCTTGCGGATGAACCGGTCGCCGCGCTCCGGCCGTGCCAGGAGCGTCTCGAGCAGTGCGGCGAACGCGCGCCGCAGCGTCAGCTCGTTGCCGACCGCCTCCGGGAACTCCAGCGCCTCGACGATCTCCGCCGGCGGACGGCGTCCGTGCACGCGCGCCGGTTTGCCGCCTCTCGCCAGGCCCCAGGCGCGCCGGCCGTCCGGCCCCAGACGTTCGGCCACGGCTGCGCCCGGGAGCCCGGCAAGCTGTCCGACGCGCTTCACCCCAAGCTCGTGCAGCTCCGCCCGGCGGCGCGGCTCCATCGGCACGAGCTCGAGCGGCAGCGGCGCGAGGAAATCCTGCAGCCGCTCGTCGGAGACGACCAAGATCTGCCCGGGGCGCGCGACATTCGCCGCGGCGAGGGCCGCGAACCGGCGCTGCGCTGCGCCCGCGCGTGGGTCCCAGGCAGTTCCTACCGCGGCGAGTGCTCGACGCAGCGCTGCGTCGAGCCCGCCGTACAACCTCTCGACCCCGCGCGTCTCGAAGTAGACGCACCCGACATCCGCCGGCTCGACGGCGAAGCCCGAGTCCTCGAGAGCGCGCAGGATCTCCTCCCAGGCCTGCTCGGCCGCGGCCGGGTCCTGCTCCACCAGCACGAGCTGCGGACACATGGCGAGCCCCTCGCCGAGGCGCATGCCCGGCCGCACTCCGAGCCGCTCCGCCTCGGCCGTCACCGGCCCGAGCAGCGGCTCGGTGCCGGCAGCGGGAGCGAGCGCCGCCGCGCGCAGCGCGAGAGCGGGCTGCTTCCGAAGGGCGGCGCGGAGCTCGAAGCCGGGGATGACGACGCAGGCGATCACGGGAACGTATGTTCTACACGAACACACGTTCGCCGTCAAGGGATCGCCTGGACTGCGGCGAAAACCGTCCTCCCATGCGCATCAGGGCGTCCCTCGCGCTGCCCATCGTGGCCCTTGCCGTCACTGTCGTCCCGCCGGCAGCGGCGACCTGGGATTCGGGCGTTGCCGCGCTCCAGGTCGGCCTGCAGTCGCGCGGGCTCTACAGGGGGCCGATCGACGGGCTCGACGGCCCCGCGACGACGAAGGCCGTCCGGAAGCTGCAGCGCCGCGCGCGCATCACGGTCGACGGCGTCGTCGGGCCCAAGACGCGCCGCGCGCTCGGGCACTTCGCACGCCACCGGCTCGGCCAGCGCCCCCTGCACATCGGGAATGCGGGCTGGGACGTCGCCTCGCTGCAGTTCAAGCTCGCGGAGCACGGGTTTCCGTCGGCGTCGTTCGACGGCATCTTCGGCCCGCACATCGACGCCGCCGTGCGGCGCTTCCAGAAGTTCGTCGGACTGAAAGCGGACGGCGTCGCCGGCCCCGAGACCCTCGCCGCGCTCCGGCGGCCGGCGCCCGCCATCCCCTTGCCGCTCGCGTGGCCGCTCACGAGCCCCGTCCTCGGCGACCCGTTCGGGCCGCGCGGCAACCGCTGGCACCCCGGCATCGACCTCCCCGCCCCGCTCGGAACGCCGGCGTACGCCGCCCGCGGCGGAGAGGTCGTCTGGTCCGGCTGGCGCGACGGCTACGGCCTGCTCGTCACCGTCGCGCACGGCCACGGCGAGCGCAGCATGTACGCGCACCTCTCGCGCATCGACGTGCGGGTCGGCGTCTGGATCGGAGCCGGCGTCCGAGTCGGCCTGATCGGCGCGACCGGCGACGCCACCGGGCCGCACCTGCACTTCGAAGTGCGCATTCGCGGCGCGGCGGTCAACCCGATTACGGCGCTGCCGGCGCTGTCCTAAGATTCGAACGGATGCGACTCCGCTCGCTGATCATGCCGCTCGTGCTCGTCGCGGTCTCGACAAAGCTGATCCAGCTGGCGGCCACCCGTGACGGCGTCGGGCTCTTCGAGTACCTGACGCTGGCGGCGCTGGTCGCCCTCTTGCTGCAGACGGCATTCCGTCTGTCGCGTCGCGCCTTCTCCTAGGAGGTTGGGCGAGATAGGTGAGGCGGCGTCGGCACGTTCGTGGTGAGGTTCACGTTCAGGCTCGTAGTGGCGCTGGTCGTCCTCGGCTGGGTGGGGTTGATGGTCCACGTCTGGGTATGGAAGTATGTTTCAGCAATTCGTCCTAGGAGAAGGTCACGAGCGCGTCGCGCATCTCCGCCGCACCGGCGGCGCACGCGGCACGACCGCGCGCGAGCGCGGAGCAGCGGAAGCCGCCGTTCGTCACGACGGCGAGCGTCCGGCCGAGCCAGGCGTAGCAGTCCGCCGTCCTGCACATCCGGACCAGGGCCAGCTGGCGCGCCGATTTCCCGGCAAGCGCCTGGTCGGCGATGCCGCGCACGCACGCGCGCTCGTCGAGCCCATGCAGCCGCAAACAGGCGCGCATCTGCTCGAACGGATCGCTCGAGAGCTCGAGCGTCGCGCCGCTGATGCAGCCGAACCGCTGCACACCGGTGAGCCCGTGGCACGAACGCTGGAGGTCGGCGGCGTTGCGGATCGGCAGCCCGATCGGCCGCTCGAGGAAGTAGCGGTACCAGCACGCCCGCACGTAGCCGTACCGTCCGTCGCACACGACGCGGGGCGACGTGGCCGCCTTCGCCGGACGAACCGTCCCGTCGGCGCCGCGGAGCGAGATCCAGTAGTCGTGAAAGACACCCTGTGCGCAGTCGGGCGCGAAGCGCGCCTGCAGCTTTCGGCACGCCGCCACGGCCTGGCCGAGGGCGCCGTGATACGCGCGCAGCAGTGCATGGCCAAGGCCGTGCACGCACGTGTACTGGCGGTAGCGCGTCGGCAGCCGCGTGCACGCGTGCACGGCGGACGCGCCGCCGGAGCGGAGGATCTGCGGGCCGAGGTACATCACGAGCCCCATGCCGAACCCGGCGGAGCAGTTCGGGTTGTTCGAGCGCGGCACGTAGCGCTGCAGGGTCGAGAGCGTCACGTGATGGTCCTGCGCGAACTCGCGTCCGACCTCGTGCATCAGGACGTGGCAGCCCGCCTCGAGCGGCCCGCCGACGGCGAGCACGCGCTTGTCGATCCGCGGCAGCTCCCGCGCCGGATCGCCGGAGCGCTCGATGTCGAGTCGCAGCAGGCGAACGTAGCAGCGGTACTGCGGGTCGGCGTTGTGGATCTGCGTGCACTGCCAGAGCCACGGCTTCCGCACCGGAGCGCCGGATGCGTTTCCCGCGAGCAGCAGCACGGCGAGAGCCGCGAGGAGGAACGACCCTTTCACCTCCGCATTATTTCTACCGCGGGACCCTCCACTCCGGTGAGCTCGGGAACGACGTCGAGCAGGTCCACCTGGGCGCAATACGCGATGTCGTCCTCGAGCCCGGCCGGCCCGTACGTGCGGGCGCTGAGCCCCTCCAGCGCCACCGGGAACGCGTCGGCGAGGAGCGCCGAGGCGCTCGCCGCGTGCGTCCGCTCGCCCTCGACGAGCTGGGCGATCCGGCCGGCGCAGTAGGCGTCGTCGAGCGCGAACCCGCCCTTGAAGCCGGCGCAGACGATGGAGACGTCGTCGCCCGCGGCCGCAGCGGCAACCGCAGACAGGTTGAGCAGGCTGCCGAGGAGCACGTGGTCGCAGCGCTCGGCCGTCTCGAGAATCGCGCGGGTGCCGTTGGTCGTCGACAGGATCAGCGTGCCCGCCCGCGCCTCGAGGTACTCGCGCGGCGAGGCGCCGACGTCGAACCCCTCCACCCGCACCGCCTCCCGCTCGCCGCCGAGCAGCGAATCGGAAAGCCGCGCCCGCAGCGCGCGCGCCTCGTCGATCTCGGCACAGCAGAGGACGCGCTCGTAGCCGGATGCAAGCGCCTGCGCGATCGTCGAGGTGGCCCGAATGACGTCCACGACGACGCCGACCTCGGCCGGAGCCGCCCCGCGAGGCGTGAAGACGACGTCGACCGGCATCCAACTACGCTACTTCCGACATGGCTGCGACGGTCGAGAGGACGTGTTACCGCCACCCGGACCGCGTCACGGGGCTCTCCTGCTCCGAGTGCGGGCGGCCGATCTGCACCGAGTGCATGACGATGGCGCCGGTCGGGATCCGCTGTCCGGAGCATTCAGGCCGCTCTCACGGTGTCGACCGCGTCAGCCAGGGCGTGCGCCGCGCCGCCTACGAAGGCGTGGGCGCGAAGGTGACGCGCGCGCTCATCGCGGTCAACGTGCTCGTGTACGTCGCCGAGCTCGCGCAGGGCAGCGGCGTCAGCGCGACGAAGGGCTCGATCTACCAGAACGGCGCGCTGCTCGCGAACGGCGTCAAGGTCGGCGACACGCTGGCCGGCGTGCCGGCACACGTTCCGTTCCCGGGCCTCGTCGGGGTCGCCCACGGCGACTGGTGGCGCCTGATGACCGCTGCTTTCCTCCACTACGGGCCGTTCCACCTGCTGCTGAACATGCTCGCGCTCTGGTGGTTCGGGTCGCTGCTCGAGCAGCGGATCGGCTCGGGACGGTTCCTCGCGATCTACCTCGTGTCGGGACTAGCAGGCTCGGCGGGGGCGCTGATGCTCAACCCGACGACGCCGACGGTCGGCGCGTCGGGTGCGATCTTCGGCATCCTCGGCGCCGGGCTCGTCATGGAGACGGTGCACCGCGACTACGTCTTCGGAGGCAGCGCGCTCGGCGTGATCGTCCTCAACCTCGTCTTCACGTTCTCGGTCTCGAACATCTCGATCGGCGGCCACATCGGCGGCCTCCTCGGCGGGGCCGCCTGCGCGTTCGGCTTCTCCCGGTTCGGCCGTGGGAGCGTCGCGTACGCCCGTGCCGGCACGCTCGGCTGGATCACGATTGCCGCCGTCGGGGTCGTGTCCGTGCTGCTCGCGTACTGGAAGACGCGCGGCTACGCCTAGCTTGGCGACCGTCCTCGTCGACGGCGAGAACGTTCGCCGGTCCGTGTGGCCGAACATCGGCCGCTCGGAGCTCGAGGAGCGCTCGCGCGAATGGGGGCACGCGCACGGTCACGACATGATCGTCGTCTGGGAGGGCGCCGAGACGGCCGACGATCGGATCGCCCGCGAGGTGCGCGAGCTGTCGCCGCCGCTGTGGGTCGTCACCTCGGACCGTGAGCTGCGCGAGCGCGTCGGCAAACACGCCGAGCGGCTCGTCGGCGGCGGCTCGTTCGCGCGGGAGCTCGTCAGCCGACCTTGACGATCGGGCAGTTCAGGACGACCTTGCCCGGGCGCTCCGTCAAGCCGCTCGTCTTCTCCAGCTTGTTCACCTGCGTGTCGCTCTTGATCAGGACCGGCTTCGAGCCCGTTTTCCAGGTCAGGATCGTCTCGGCCCACAACGGCGAGTAGGTCGGCTCACCCGGCTCCGAGCCGAACACCGCAAGCTGACCTTTCGCGGAGCGGCCCTGCACGAGGTAGATCTCCGGCAGCGCCTTCACCCGGCCAATTTGCGCGGAGTAGTTGATGTGCATCATCTTCGCTTCGGCCTTGTTGGAGATGTCCGTGCTCAGGTACGTGACGAAGTGCCCGTCGTAGTACCCCTTGAAGGCCGGTTGGCTGCCCGTGTGCGTCGGCCCCATCATCATCTGACCACCGGTCGCGTACGCGTCGGCCGCGACCGCTGCGGCGCATAGGACGACCGTGGCGAGGAGCAACGTTCTCTTCCTCGTCCCGTACGGAGACGTGGACGAGTCGGTTTGCGCGGTCAGGCGTCGTCAGCCGAGTGTGAGGTCGAGCTCCACACCGAGGAACTCCGCGTAACGCTGTCCCTCGCGCCTCAGAGCGGTGCGGTTGACGCGACCGGTGGGCGCAACGGCCAGCTCGAGCCGCTTCGCCGTCTTCTTCCGCTCCCACAGTCCCGCCGCGACACCGTCTGCGACGACGAAGCGGACGCCTGCCGGCCCTTCGTAGCGGCCGCGGAGATGCGCAGCAACGTGCTCGCGGACACGCGGCGGCACGAGCCTCTCGCGCTCGCGGAAGCCCATGACGTAGACGTCGTACTCCGGGAGCAGCCGGACGCTTTTCTCGGGCTCCGGAAACTCCGTGTCGCCCGCAAGGACGAAGGAGCCGCGGCCCTCGACGTCGACCTCCTCGACGTCCTCGAACGGCACGTCCGCGCCGAACCACGCGCGAAAGTCCGCGGGACGCGTGGGGCCGTACGCCCAGAGGAAGCGTCGCACGACCTCATGCAGGGCGTCGCTGCGGTGGACGGGCTTCCACGTCGCGAGCCAGCGGTCGGGACGCACGAGCGTGATCTTGTTGCCGCGCGGAGGCCCTTGGCAGAGCTCGCCGATGAAGAACGCGAAGCCCGAGCGCAGGCGTCCCTCGTGCTTCTTCCCGACGCGCCGCACGACCCCGGCGACGAGCTCGTCGCGGAGCAACGGCTCGCCGCCGGCGGCGTCCCACACTGCCGCATGCAGCTCGGCGACGTCTTCCGCGCTGACGGGCGGGTGGACGACGCCCGCAGGGTCGGGCCACGCCGGCAGCTCCTCGCGCGGCGCACGCGTCGCAAGCCAGAGCGGCAGCTCGCCGGCCGCGTGGAGATGCAGCGTCCCGCGCAACGTCCATGCCTTCGCGAGGGTGCGGTCGCGCCAGAGCGCGTCGCGCACGTCCGCCTGGGTGATGCCGTCGACGCGCGCGGCGAGCTGCAGCTCGGCGGAGGCCTGCACCTGGGCATGGATTCCGCAGACCTGCCGTGTTGCCTCGACGAGCGACGACGACCGGTCCGTCAGCGCGCTGCGCGCGAGCCGGCGCGCGCGCACCTGCTGCCAGGTCAGAGAAATCGCAGGCGGTCGACGAGCTTGCCGCCGGTGAGCCACCAGAGCCGTCCACGCTCGATGACCTGAACGTGCACGGCCGACGGATCGTCCTCGGCGTGTTCCTCGCGGTACGTCTCGAGCCAGCTACGGACGGCATCCGGGGCCTCGACGGTGGTGACACGCTCGCCGTCGACGAGCAGCGCGTACGTCGTCATCAGCCGCCCGCCGCGGCGTACGCCGGCGACCCCTCTTCGGCGAGCGCGGCCTGCGCCGCCGCCAGCCGTGCGAGCGGGACGCGGAACGGCGAGCAGCTCACGTAGTCGAGCCCGAGCTCGTGGCAGAACGCGACGGACCTCGGCTCGCCGCCGTGCTCCCCGCAGATCCCGGCCTTCAGGTCCGGTTTCGTCGCGCGCCCGCGCTCGATGCCGATGCGCATCAGCTCGCCGACGCCGCTCACGTCGAGCGTCTCGAACGGGTTGCGCTCGAGCACGCCGTCCTCGAGATAGAACGTCAGGAACTTCCCCTCCGCGTCGTCGCGAGAGAAGCCGAGCGCGGTCTGCGTCAGGTCGTTGGTGCCGAACGAGAAGAAGTCGGCGTGGCCGGCGATCTCGTCGGCGCGGACACACGCACGGGGCAGCTCGATCATCGTCCCGCACAGGTACTCGACCTCCGGCGCCTCCTCCTCGGCGACCTGCACCGTCAGCTCCCGCAGCCGGCGGAGCTCCTCGTCGAACGCGACGAGCGGATGCATGATCTCGACGAGCGGCGCCTCCCCCGTGCGGGCCGCCACCTCGCGCGCCGCGCGGACGATCGCGCGCACCTGCATCTCGTAGATCTCCGGCCACTGCAGCCCGAGCCGGCAGCCGCGCGTCCCGAGCATCGGGTTCGCCTCCTGCAGCTGCTTGATGCGGCGGCGCATGTGCTCGTCGGTCGCCTGCTCGAGCGGCGGCAGGAACTCGTGCAACGGCGGGTCGAGCAGCCGGATCGTCACGGGCAGGCCCGCCATCGCCTCGAAGATTCCCTCGAAGTCGCCCTGCTGCATCGGCAGGAGCTTGTCGAGCGCCGCCCGCCGGCCGGCCTCCCCGTCGGCGAGGATCATCTCACGCACCACCGGCAGCCGGTCCTCCGCCATGAACATGTGCTCCGTGCGGCAGAGGCCGATCCCCTGCGCGCCGAATTCCCGCGCCTTGACGGCGTCGTCCGGCGTGTCCGCGTTCGCCCGGACGCCGAGGCGGCGGTGCTCGTCGCCCCAGCCGAGGATCGTCTCGAGGTCGTCGTTCACCTGCGGCGGGACGAGCGGCACCTCGCCGACGATGACGGCGCCGGTGCCGCCGTCGATGGTGAGCACGTCGCCTTCGGACAGCGTCTGCGTGCCGAGCGTGATCGTGTGCGCGTCGAGGTCGATCGAGAGGGCCTCGCAGCCGGCGACGCACGGCTTGCCCATCCCGCGCGCGACCACCGCCGCGTGTGAGGTCATGCCGCCGTGCGCCGTCAGCACGCCGACGGAGTTGATCAGCCCGTGGATGTCGTCCGGCGTCGTCTCCCAGCGCACGAGGATGGCCTTCTCGCCGGCCTTGCCGCGCTGCTCCGCCGTGTCCGCGTCGAGCACGATCTTCCCCGAGCCGGCGCCCGGCGACGCGTTCAGCCCCTTCGCCGCGACCTCCCACTCCGCGGTCGGGTCGAGCATCGGATGCAGCAGCTGGTCGAGCTGCTGCGGGTCGATCCGCACGACTGCCTCCTCGCGCGTGATCAGGCCCTCGTCGACCATGTCGACGGCCGCCTTGACGGCCGCAGCGGCGGTGCGCTTCGCCGAGCGCGTCTGCAGAAGGTAGAGCGTGTTCTCCTCGACGGTGAACTCGATGTCCTGCATGTCGCGGTAGTGCTCCTCGATGCGGTGCATCGTCTCGAGCAGCTGCTCGAACGCCCGCGGCAGCTTGTCGCGCATGTGCGCGAGCGGCTCCGGCGTTCGGATGCCCGCGACGACGTCCTCGCCCTGCGCATTCGGCAGGAACTCGCCGTAGATGCCCCCCTCGCCTGTCGACGGGTTGCGGGTGAACGCCACGCCGGTGCCGGACGTCTCGCCCTTGTTGCCGAAGACCATCTGCACGACGTTCACCGCCGTGCCGAGATCGTCCGGGATCTCGTACATGCGCCGGTAGGAGTGCGCCCGCGGCGACTGCCAGGAGTCGAACACCGCGACGATCGCCCGACGGAGCTGCTCGCGCGGGTCCTGCGGGAAGTCGCGGCCGGTGCTGTCGCGGTAGCTCCGCTTCAGCCGCTCGATCGCGCCCTGCGGCGTCTCGTCGCCGCCGAGGCGCTCGTAGTGGACGCCGTCGACCGTCTCCCCGTACATCTCGATCAGGCGGCGGTAGCAGTCGTGCGCGAACCACTCGTTGCCCGTCGCGCGCGCGAGCCCCTCCACGGACACGTCGTTGAGGCCGACGTTCAGGATCGAGTCCATCATCCCCGGCATCGAGATGGCGGCGCCGGAGCGGACGGAGACCAGCAACGGGTCTTCGGGGTCGCCGAAGTGCTTGCCGGTGCGCTCCTGCAGCGCGCGCAGGTGCTGGTCGACCTCCTCCTCGAGCCCGTCGGGAAGCTCCTTGCCGCCCGACATGTACGCCCGGCACGCGTCGGTCGTGATCGTGAACCCGGCGGGAACGGGCACGCCGAGCTGCGTCATCTCGGCGAGGCCGATCCCCTTGCCGCCGAGCAGGTCGCGGCCCCCGTCAGAGGGCTCGTCGAAGTCGTAGACGTAGCGCTGCGCCGGCACGACCGGGATCGTTTCACAAATCCCCTGCAATACTCCGACTCGTGCCCGAGCCGCAGATCCTCGGCATGGGCGGCTACCCGGACGACGCGCTGCTCGACCACGCGCTCGGTCTCGCGGGCGGGCGACGGGTTCTGTACGTCCCGACCGCCGGCGCCGAGAACGCAGCGTCGATCGTCCTCTGGTACGAGCGCCTCCGCGGCCTCGCGGAAGTGACGCATCTCACCTTCTTCCCGTGGCCGCCGAAAGACCTGCGCGAGCTCGCGCTTGCGCACGACGTGATCCTCGTGTCGGGCGGCAACACGGCGAACGCGCTCGCGATCTGGCGCGTCCACGGTTTCGACGAGATCCTGCGTGAGGCCTGGCAGGCAGGGATTCTGCTCGCCGGCTGGAGCGCGGGCATGATCTGCTGGTTCGAGCACGGGGTCACCGATTCGTTCGGCCCCGAGCTCGCCGGGATGGATTGCCTCGGGCTCCTTTGGGGCAGTGCCTGTCCGCATTACGACGGCGAGGAGCGGCGCCGCCCGGTCTACACGAGTCTCGTGCGCGACGGGTTCGCACCCGGCGTTGCAGCCGACGACGACGTCGGTGTCCATTTCGTCGGGACGGAGCTGCGTGGGGTCGTGACGTCGCGCGAGGGCGCGACCGCCTATCGCGTCACTGCCGAAGGCGAGGAGCCGCTCGCGGCGCGGCTGCTCTGATCAGGCGTCGCTCGGGCCGGGCTCCCACGCCGTCGTCCCTGCCCAATCCTCGGCCGCGACGATGATCAGGTCGCACGCCGCATCCTTGATGTCGGTGTAGCGCCCGATGCCCGGCAGCTCCGCGGCGAGGCGTCGCTTCAGGTCGGCATACGCCGCGGCCGCTGCGGGATGCGTCCGCAGGTAGTCGCGGAAGAGGAGCGCATAGCGGGCGTTCGGCCGTCCGTCGACGCGGACGTGGATGTTCGCCGCGCGCTCTCCGGGTGCGCTCTGGAAGAGCCGCTTCGTCCAGTCACCCGGGGCAGTCTCGGCGCCGGGCGGATGATGGTCGGACACCGGCGCGAACTCCACCAGGCCGGCGCCGCCGACCGGGTTTGCATCCCCCAGGTCCGCCACCACGACCTGCACGTCGATCCGGTCCTTGGCGTCGAGCCCGGGAACGGCAGTCGAGCCGACATGGTCGATCCGCAGCGCCCGCTCGCCCAGCACGGCCCGCAGGCGGCGGCCGACCCGCGCGAACTCGCCGGGCCAGCGCTCCGAGTACGGCTCGATCACGACCTGCGTCACCGGGAGAGCCTGCCATCGAGGGGCGAGCGGCCCCGGGGGAGGTGGGGCCGCTCAACACCGCAATCCAGTAGAGAACTCTCTATCGGTTCGGCCGCGCGCGGAACTCCGCCAGCCAGGCCAGGCCCCGCAGCCCGAGCCAGACCGGCGTCAGTATGACGTAGAAGACGAAGACCGCGACTCCGAGGCCCGCCCACCACGTTGCCCAGCGCCACCAGGGCACAGGCGGCTTCGGCTTCACCTTGCGGCCTGCGCCGCCGCCTCCGCGCGACGCACCTCGACCGTTCGCAGGATCTGCTGCGCCGTCTCCTCGATCGAGCGCTCCGAGATGTCGATCACCGGGCAGCCGAGACGGCGCTGCACCACGGCCGCCTCCTCCAGCTCGTCGTAGACCTCCGCGAGCTCGGCGTACCGTCGGTTGTTTGCGCCGAGGTTGCGCACTCGCGCGCGGCGGATGTCGGCGAGGCGGTCGGCGCCGATCGTCAGACCGACGATCTTCGCGGGATCCAGCTCGAACAGCTCCTTCGGCGGCGCGATCCCCTTCACGACCGGCACGTTCGCGACCTTGTGCCCGAGGTAGCCGAGGTAGATCGAAAGCGGCGTCTTCGACGTCCGCGACACGCCGACGAGGACGATGTCCGCCTCGTCGAGCCCCGCCCCCACGCCGTCGTCGTACTTCACGGCGAACTCCATCGCCTCGATGCGGCGGAAGTACGCGGGGTTGAGAGGAGCGCGCGATCCGGGCGTCATCCGCGCAGCCTGTCCCGACACGCGCGCGACCGCGTCGATCGGATGTCCGAGCAGGTCGCAGTAGTGGACGCGGGCGCGCCGGCACAGCTTGCGCATCGCGTCGCGCATCTCGGGATCGACGAGCGTGTACACGACGACCGACGCGCGCCCGCGTGCGCTAGCCACCGCTCGCTCGAGGTCGGCGATCGAGTCGCAGCGCGGGTGGCGCACCTCCTCGAACTCCTGTTCCGGGAACTGCGCCTCGAGCGCCTGGACCAGGCGCGCAGCGGTCTCCCCCGTGGAATCCGAGACGATGTGGAGCTCGACCGGCACGTTTTCAGGCTAATTGACCCAGGATTGAAACCAACGTCTTAACAAGGTCTTATGCGCTCTTTGTTTCTCCTTCACAAACTGCGGGCAGCCTGGATGAATGGCCCCGGCACGCATCTGCCTGCTCGTCGCCATGGCCGCAGGACTGCTCGTGCTCGCTGTCACCGGCACCGCAAACGCCGCACCGTCGTGCGGGTCGCGGCTGATCGACGACTGGCGCGACGGACGGATCGACAACACATACCCCGTCCCGTGCTACCGGCAGGCGCTCGCACACCTGCCGGAGGACGTCCGCGTCTACTCGAGCGCGCAGGCAGACATCACGCGCGCGCTCCAGGCGCGCCTGGCGTCGTCGCCGAAGCCGGAGACGTCGGACCACTCGGGCGGCGGCGTCTCGCCGCTGCTCGTCTTCGCGATCACGGCCGCCGTCCTCGTCGCCGCCGGATCCGTGGCGGCAGCCGTCCGCTAGACCGATAGCCTCCCGCGACATGGCGGTCGAAGCGGTGACGATGGACCAGATCGTGTCGCTTGCTCGGCGGCGCGGCTTCGTCTTCCCGTCCTCAGAGATCTACGGGGGCCTCGGCTCCACGTACGACTACGGCCACTACGGCGTGCTGTTGAAGAACAACATCAAGGCGCGCTGGTTCGAGGCGATGATCCTCGAGCGCGACGACATCGTCGCGCTCGACTCGGCGGTCATCCTGCACCCGCGCGTCTGGGAGGCGTCCGGCCACGTCGAGGGCTTCAGCGACCCGCTGATCGACTGCCGCACGTGCAAGCTGCGCTTCCGCGCCGACAAGCTCGAGGACTCGCAGTGCGGCCGCAAGCCGAGCAAGCACCCCGGCGAGTGGAAGGACTGCGACCTCACGGAACCGCGCCAGTTCAACCTCATGTTCGAGACGCACGTCGGCCCGCTCGAGGACTCCGCTTCCCGCGCCTATCTGCGCCCCGAGACCGCACAGGGCATCTTCATCAACTTCAAGAACGTGCTCCAGCTAGCGCGGCGGCGACCGCCGTTCGGCATCGCGCAGATCGGCAAGTCGTTCCGGAACGAGATCACACCCGGGAACTTCCTCTTCCGGGTGCGCGAGTTCGAGCAGATGGAGATGGAGTTCTTCGTCCCGCCGCCGGACTCGGAGCGGTGGTACCGGTACTGGATCGACGAGCGCCTCAACTGGTACCTCCGCTACGGCGTGCGGCGCAGCAGGCTCCGCGTGCGCGAGCACGGGCCCGAGGAGCGGTCGCACTACTCGCAGGGCACGAGCGACATCGAGTACGAGTACCCGATCGGCTGGTCCGAGCTGGAAGGCGTCGCCAACCGCGGCGACTTCGATCTCACGAGGCACACCGAGTACTCGACGACGAAGCTCGAGTACGTCGGGCCGGACGGCGAGCGGTACGTCCCGCACGTCGTCGAGCCTGCGGTCAGCCTCGAGCGGATCATCGTCGCGATGCTCGTCGACGCCTACGACGAGGAGACCGTCGGCGAGCGGGAGCGCACGGTCCTGCGCCTGCATCCGGAGATCGCGCCGGTGGCCGCCGCGATCCTGCCGCTGATCGCGAAGGACGAGGGCATGGTCGCGAAAGCTCGCGGGCTGTACGAGGAGCTGCGTAAGCGGCACAGCGTCGAATACGACGACAACGGCGCGATCGGCCGCCGCTACCGGCGCCAGGACGAGATCGGCACGCCGTGGGCGTTCACGATCGACGACCAGACGCTGCACGACGACACGGTCACCGTGCGCGACCGCGACTCACTCGCGCAGGAGCGGATCGCGATCGCCAGCGTACGCGGGTGGCTCGAAGATGCGCTCGAACGGGAGTGGAAGACGCCGAAGGGCGACTAGCCGCGCTCCAGCACGCGCTCGGACGGCTCGTTGAAGCCGAACCGCGCGTACAGCCGGTGCATATCGCGCGTGTGCAGGATCCAGCGGAGCTCCGCGTACGGCCCGTCCTCCACCATCTTGCGCACGAGCTCGATCCCGAGCCCGCGTCCCCGGTACTCCGGCAGGGCGTAGACGTCGGCGAGATAGACGAGCGACACGCCGTCGGTGAACGCCCGGGCGAACCCGACCTGGCGGTCGCCGTCATAGACGCCGACGACGCGCTGCGCCTCGCCCACGAGCCGCTCGACGACCTCGTACGGCCGCCCCTTGGCCCAGTACGAGTGGTTCGCGAGAAAGTCGTGGACGGCGGCGACGTCGATTCGCCCGGGATCGTCGTCGAGCTCGATCGCCACGGGTGAGATCCTCGCAGGAACGGGTACGGCGGAGGCATGCCTGAAACCGAAGTCCGCGTTAGCGAGGTGAACGCGTTCAAGACGCGATCCGGCAACACGCGCTTCGTCCTCGTCGACGAGCGCGGCAACGAGTACTCGACGTTCAAGGAGCAGATCGCGGCGAAGCTCCCCGGCCTCGAGGGGAAGCGCGCGCGCATCACGTACCACGAGCAGGAGCGCGGCGGCTTCACGAACGTCTACCTCGATGCCGTCGAGCCGGTCGAGGAGGAGCGGACCGATGCCGAAGTGGACGAGGCCGCGTGGCGGACGGCGATGGAGGCGGCGCCCTACCTGCTCAGCCCGGAGGCGCGCGACGTCCCGCCCCGCGAGCTGTTCGAGAAGCTGCAGCCGTTCAAGGAGCTCGTCGCCGAGGACATCGAGCAGAGCGACGAGAGCTAAGCGCTCCGGAGCGTGCGCAGCCGGAAGTTCCCGAAGTACTCGTAGGCCGACGTGATGACCGCGAGCGCGTCGCGTGCGGCGCGGTCACTGATGCCGACGTCGGCGGCTTCTGCGAGCGGCCGGGCGAGCAGCGACTCGATGCCGGCAATCCCTGCGGGCGACAGCGCGAGCGCGTCGGCGCGGCAGCCGGCGCAGACAGCGCCGCCCGCGGCGGCCGAGTAGCCGATCAACGGGACGTCCGCCGCGCCGCAATTGGCGCAGCTCGTCAGGTGCGGGAGATAGCCCGAGAGCCAGAGAAGCTTCAGCTGGAACGACAGCGCGAGCGGGTCGAGGGCCGGCCGCCCGTCACGGGCGGAGAGATCGTCGAGGAGGTCGAGGAAGCGTGTCAGCGCCTGGAACGCACGCGGGTTCCCTTCCTGTTCGGTGAACAGCCGGAGCATCGCCTCGGCGCCGACGAGCCCGACCCCGAGCGGGTAACGCTGCTCTCGGGCCGTGTGATGCGAGTGCAGCAGCTCGACGCCGGTCACGGTCTGCAGCTCGCCCGATCCCTCGTGGAGCATCAGCTCGACGTGCGACAGCGGCTCGAGCCGCGCGCCGAAGCGCGACTTCGTCTTGCGGATGCCCTTCGCGACCGCCCCGACGCGCCCGCGCGCGAGCGTGTAGAGGTGCAGCACCCGGTCGGCCTCGCCGAGGCGGAACGAGCGCAGCACGACAGCCTCGGTCTTGTAGCCGCGTCCGGCCATGGCCAGGCCAGTCTAGTTTCGGGGGCGGAGGAACCTCCTCGGCCGCTTCCGCGTTGTGACACTGTGATGGCGAGAGTCCGCCTCTACAGCACGCGCTGGTGCGGCTACTGCGTCCGGGCGAAGGCTCTGCTCGAGTCGCGCGGGATCGCGTACGAGGAGGTCTCGCTCGACGCCGACCCGGCGTTCCGCCAGAAGCTCTTCGACCTGACCGGCGGCTGGACGGTGCCGCAGATCCTGATCGACGGCGAGCCGATCGGCGGCTACACGGAGCTGTGGCGTCTCGACCGCGAGGGCCGGCTCGCGGAGCGCCTCGCCGCCTGAGGCGCTGCGTCTACAACCGCTGGCAGTCGGGGCAGTACCAGGTGCCTCGGCCGCCGACGCGGATCTTGTCGATCGGCGTGCCGCAGCGCGGGCACGGCTCCCCCGCGCGGCCGTAGACGCGGAAGCGCTCCTGTGCACGCCCGCGGCTCCCGTCGGGCGTCGAGTAGTCGCGCAGGCTTGCGCCCTGCCGTGCGAGCCCCGCGCGAAGCGACTCCCGGATGCCCTTGGCGAGCCGCCGCAGCTCGTCGCCGTCGAGCCGCCCCGCCTCGCGCAGCGGGTGGAGGCGCGCACGCCACAGCGCCTCGTCGACGTAGATGTTCCCGAGCCCGGCGACCGTGCGCTGGTCGAGCAGCGCCGCCTTCAGTGGCGCACGCCGGCCGGCGAGCCGTTCACCCAGTCGCTTCGCGGTGAACGTGCGCTCCAGCGGCTCGCCGCCGAGGCGCCGCCCCAGATAGTCGTCCACCTTCTCCGGCTCGAGCAGGTTCCACGTGCCGAAGCGGCGAACGTCGCGATAGGCGACGTCCGATCCGTCGTCTAGCGTGACAACAGCACGCCGATACGGGTCGTCGCCCAGCTGCCCGTCGCGCGCATGCCGAAGGCTTCCCGTCATCCGGAGGTGAATCAGGAGCACACGTCCCGACTCGAATCGGAGCAGCAAGTACTTGCCGCGGCGCTCCAGTGCCGCGACGCGCTCGCCCTCGAGCTCGGCCGCAACGGCCAACGGCTCGAAGGGACGAACGAGCCTCGGATCGAGGATCTCGACGCGCTCGAACGTGCGGCCGACGACGTGCGGCTCGAGCGCGAGACGGATCGTCTCGACCTCGGGGAGCTCCGGCATCAGCCGATCGTTTCGAGCACGATCGGCGTTTCGGCCGGCGCAATCTCGGCGAACGTGTACGCGGCGAGCACCTCCTCGGCGGCGCGCCCGACCGAGTCGTCGTCTCGTGCATGGATCTGCGCGAGCGGCTCCCCCGCGTCGACCGCGTCGCCTCGCTTCTTCAGGCAGACGACGCCGACCGAGTGGTCGATCCGGTCGTCCTTCGTCTGCCGGCCGGCGCCGAGGTGCAGCGCGGCCAGGCCGACGTCCACGGCGCCGATCGCGGCCACGTAGCCGCCGTCGGGTGCGTTCACGTCGCGCACGACCGGCGCCGACGGGAGCGCGCCCTCGGCGGGGTCGCCGCCCTGCGCTGCGATCCAGCGCTCGTACATCGCGAGCGCCGACCCGTCCTGGATTGCGGCAGCGGCGCGCTCACGACCTGCGGCTTCGTCGATCCCGAGGTCGGAGAACGCGAGCAGGTGCGCGGCTGCGGCGAGGACGAGCTCCTCGAAGTCCGGCGGCCCGTGGCCGCGGAGCGTCGCGATCGTCTCGCGGATCTCGAGCGCGTTGCCGACGGCGCGCCCGATCGGCTGGTCCATGTCCGTCAGGACGCACACCACCTCGCGCCCCGCGTGCCGGCCCAGCTCGAGCATCAGCTCCGCGAGCTCGCGCGCATCCTCGATCGTCTTCATGAAGGCGCCGTCGCCCACCTTCACGTCGAGCACGATCGCGTCTGCGCCTGCAGCGATCTTCTTCGACATGATGCTCGCGGCGATGAGCGAGACGTTGTCGATCGTCGCCGTCACGTCGCGCAGCCCGTAGAGCAGCTTGTCCGCGGGCACGAGGTTCGCGCTCTGGCCGATGATCGCCAGCCCGACGTCGCGCACCTGCTCGAGAAACTCCTCCGTCGACAGCTCGACGCGGAAGCCGGGAATCGACTCGAGCTTGTCGAGCGTCCCGCCGGTGTGCCCGAGCCCGCGGCCGCTCATCTTGCCGAACGGCACGCCGCAGGCGGCGACGATCGGACCGACCGCCAGCGACGTCTTGTCGCCGACGCCGCCCGTCGAGTGCTTGTCGACGACCTTGCGGCCGAGCGCGGCGTGCAGGTCGATCGTCTCGCCGCTGCGGATCATCGCCTCGGTCAAGGCGAACGTCTCCGCGCCGTCGAGGCCGCGGAAATACACGGCCATGCAGAAAGCCGCGAGCTGGTAGTCGGGGACGTTGCCGCGCGCGTACTCGAGGATCAGCTCGGTGAGCTCGCCCGCGGGGATCTTGCCGCCGTCGCGCTTGCGGCGGATCAGCTCGGCGGCGTGGACCACTACCCCTCGACGATCGGCTGGCCGGGAATCCCGCGTGTCGGCGCCTTGCCGCCGAGCCACCGGTTCACCGTGGCGCCGACGTCCGCGAACTCTCCTTCGTGGATTCGGCCGCCCGCGTTCTTGCCTTCGACGTACGTGAGCAGCAGCGCGTACTCGCGCGAGTGGTCGGTCGACGGCGTCGTCGGGTCGCACCCGTGGTCGGAGGTGATGATCAGCAGGTCCTCCGCGCGCAATGCGTCGAGCAGGTCGGGGAGACGGCGGTCGAAGTCCTGCAGGCAGCGGTGGAAGTTGACCGGATCGTTTCGGTGTCCCCAGAGCATGTCGGTCTCCACGAGGTTCGTGAAGATCAGCCCGTCGTCGACTTCGCGCAGCAGCTTCTCCGTCTGGGTGATGCCGTCGACGTTCGACTTCGTCGGGTGGGATTCGTCGATGTCCTGTCCGGCGAAGATGTCCCCGATCTTGCCGACGCCGTGAACCTTCATGCCGGCGTCGCGCATCAGTGTCAGGTAGTTCGGCCGTTTCGGCTCGAGTGAGAAGTCGTGGCGGTTCGCCGTCCGCTCGTAGTTGCCCGGTGTCCCGATGAACGGGCGCGCGATCACACGTCCGACCGCGTGCTTCCCCGTCAGGATCTGCCGCGCGATCCGGCACCCGTCGTAGAGCTCCTCGAGCGGGATCGTCTCCTCGTGCGCGGCGAGCTGGAAGACGGAGTCGGCGGACGTGTAGACGATCCATTTGCCGGTGCGCTCGTGCTCCTCGCCGAGCTCCTGGATGATCTCCGTCCCCGACGCGGCCGTGTTCCCGAGCACGCCGCGACCCGTCTGGTGCATGAACGGGTCGATGACGTCGTGCGGGAAGCCGTGCGGGTACGTCGGCATCGGCTGTGGCGTGACGACGCCCATCAGCTCCCAGTGCCCGGTCGTCGTGTCCTTGCCTTTCGAGCGCTCGACCAGGCGGCCCGCGACCGCAGGTGCGCCGGGCTGCGGCGGGCACCCTTCGAGCGGCGCGATGTTGCCGAGGCCGAGCGCCTCGAGGTTCGGGAGGTCGAGGCCGCCGACGGCGTGTGCGACGTTGCCGAGGGTGTCGGAGCCTTCGTCCCCGTATTCGTCGGCGTCGGGCAGGGCGCCGGCGCCCACGGCGTCGAGCACGATGATGCAGGCCCGCGGCATGCAGCTATTCTAGGTCGGCCATGCTGAACGTCCTCGGGGTGCTCCTCATGTTCGTCTACTGCGCAGCCGTGATCGGCCTGGCCGCGGGCGTGACGTGGCTCGTCGTCAAGTATTCGCCGCTGAAGACGACGAGCTAGACAGCCGAGAGCGGCAGTACGTCATCGAGCGGCTGGTAGTCGAGGCCGTGCGCATCCGCGACCGCCTCGTACGTGATCTTGCCGTCGAGGACGTTGACGCCGCGAGCCAGCTCGGGGTCGCGCGCGACCGCTTCGGCGAGGCCGTGGTCGGCGATCGCCTCGACGTACGGCAGCGTCGCGTTCGTGAGCGCCTTCGTCGACGTGATCGGAACTGCGCCGGGCATGTTCGCGACGCAGTAGTGCGTGACGCCGTCGACGGTGTACACGGGCTCGCTGTGCGTCGTCGGCCGCGAGGTCTCCGCGCAGCCGCCCTGGTCGATCGCGACGTCCGCGAGCACGGCGCCCGCCTTCATCTCGCGCACCATCTCGCGCGTGACCAGCTTCGGCGCGACCGCGCCCGGAATCAGGACGGCGCCGATGACGACGTCCGCATCCCGGAGCGACTCCTCGATCTGCAGGCTCGAAGACATCACCAGGCTGGCTCGCCCGGACAGCACTTCTTCGAGGTGGCGCATCCGGTCGAGCGAGCGCTCGAGGATCGTCACGTTCGCGCCGAGGCCGATTGCGATGACCGCGGCGTTGTAGCCGACCATGCCGCCGCCGATCACGACGACGCGCCCGGGTGCGACGCCCGGCACGCCGCCGAGCAGCAGGCCGCGCCCGCCGAGCGGCTTCTCGAGGAAGTAGGCACCGGCCTGCGCTGCGAGCCGTCCGGCGACTTCGCTCATCGGCGCGAGCAGCGGGAGTGCGCCGTTGTTGGTTTCGACCGTCTCGTACGCGACGGCCGCGATCCCGCTGTCGACGAGCGCACGCGTGAGCGGCTCGTCCGCGGCGATGTGCAGGTACGTGAAGAGGACGAGGCCTTCGCGCAGCCGGTCGTACTCGGGTGCGATCGGCTCCTTCACCTTGAGGAGCAGGTCGGAGTCCGCCCACACGTCGTCGACGCTCGCGACGCGTGCCCCTGCCGCCTCGTAGGCGGCGTCGGAGAACGCGCTGCCGACGCCGGCGCCGGTCTCGACCGTCACCTCGTGCCCTCGCTGCGCGAGCTCCCGCGCACCGGCGGGCGTCAGCGCGACGCGGTACTC
This sequence comes from uncultured Actinomycetes bacterium, assembly GCA_963833655.1. Taxonomy (GTDB): domain Bacteria; phylum Actinomycetota; class Thermoleophilia; order Gaiellales; family Gaiellaceae; genus 3-1-20CM-4-69-9. Next base: position 793,296 of record CAWHYL010000004.1, read on the forward strand.
GTCGCTCTTGATCTCTCTCGCGACGCCGATCTTCACGGCGCGTCACCCTACCTTGTGCGAGCGATACAACAGCAGCCCGGCGACCGTCTTTGCGTCTTCGAGCTCGCCGATGCGCGCGTCGATCTCCGCCACGTCCCAGCGGACGAGCTCGAGCTCCTCGTCCTCCTCGGGCTTCGCTTCGCCCGCCTCGACACCCTCCGCGGCGAAGACGTGCATGCGCTCGCGGCAGAACCCCGGGGTCGTATAGAACCGACCGAGCTCGCGCCAGCTCCCGCCCGACAGGCCTGTCTCCTCTTCGAGCTCGCGCCGCGCGCTCTGGAGCGGCGACTCGCCCTCCTCGAGCGTCCCCGCAGGTAGCTCGAGCAGGTACTCGCGTACCGCTTCGCGCCGCTGCCGCACGAGCGCGACCTTCCCCTCGGTGTCGACGGCGACGATCGCGACGGCGCCGGGGTGCTCGACGATCTCACGCTCGTGCTCGCCCCAGCGCTCGACCGTGACGTCGAGCAGCTTGCCGTCGTAGACGGTGCGGGACGAGTCGGGCTTCATGCCGCGAAACGTTCCACAAGCAGGCGCTGCTCGGCGTCGAACCACGGCGGCGCTCCGGCCGCAGCGTTCGAGCCGGCGCGCCCGGCGCTGCGTGTCGCCGGAATGACGACGTCCACGCGCTCGTCGGACAGCGCCCACTTCAGCAGCGCCTGCGCCCACGTCTCCACGCCCAGCTCGTCCAGCACCGACTGCGGCGGCGACGTCGTCACGAGCGCGCCCTCGCCGAGCGGCCGCATCACGATCACGGCGACACCGAGCTCGGCCGCCAGCGGCAGCAGCTCGCGCTCGCATTCGCGTTCCAGCGGATTGAGCGGCAGCTGCACCACGTCGAAGCGCCTCGATCGCAACGCTTCGGCCAGCTCGTCGAACGCGCGCGGCGAATAGTGCGTGACGCCGAGCCGGTCGACACGCCCTTCGGCCCGCTCGCGCTCGAGCCACTCGAGCTGTGCCCGCCAGGCCGCGAGGTTGTGGATCTGCTCGATCTCGACCCGCCCGAACCACTCGAGCTGGCGGCGGTACTGCTCGCGCCCCTCGTCGACGTCGCCGGCCCAGATCTTCGTCGCGACCGTCGCCTCCGCCCGCCGGTCTGCGAGGGCCGCCCCGAGCGACGCCTCCGCGCCGCCGTACATCGGCGACGAGTCGAAGACGCGGCAGCCGGCGGCGAGCGCACCGCCGACGACCGCGCCCGCGGTCTTGGCGTCGCCGCCGAATGTGTTCCACGTGCCGAGCCCTACGACCGAGCCGAGCCCGCGCTCCTCGATCACGCGGCCCGGCCGGCGGCGAATGCGGCCGCGAAGAAGAGCGGGTCGTCGGCAGGCCCACGGCCCATGTGCGACAGCGGCAGCTCGGCACACGCGTCCTCCCAGCCGTCGACGTCGACGAGGAGCACCTCGACATCCTCCGGCGGATCGAAGCCGCGCGGCCAGGCGGCCGTTACCCCCTCCGTCAACCGGAGAACGTCGCGCGAATGATGCGAAAGGCCTCGGTGCCGCTCGCGCGGGTCTCCTTGCGAGGCGCGCACCGCGAGGAGCGGTTCGCCGCCGAGCGCGCGCGCCGCGTGCGCCGCCCACGCGGCCGCGACGCCGCCGTGGCCGTAGCGCGAGCCCGTCCCGACGATCCCCGGCCCGATTGCGCAGACGGCGACGTCGAACGCCTCCGCCGCGCACCACAGGAGCGCCGACGCGACGGAGACGCAGTGAACGTCGCCGTCGAAGCACGCGTCGACGGCAATGGTCGTGTCGATCATCCGGCGCGCCCGCAGCGCACGGACCGAGTCGGACAACGACACCGGCAGCGCACCGCCGGAGAGCTGGACGTACGCGACTCTTCGGTCGGGCCCGATCCCCGCGCACACGGGCGCGACCTGGCTGTGCAGCGAGCAACAGACGACCCGGAGGCCCGCAATCGTCTCGGGCAGCGCGCGGCCCTCCTCTGCATGGAGCACTGCAGCCTGCACCGGTGTGTACGGCAGCTTCATCACGTGCGCACCGGCGTCGGCCGCCAGGCCGAGGCCGCGAGTCATGTTCGCGTGGAGCACGTCGAAGCCGCCCGAACCGAGCTCCAGCTCGCGGCCCTGGACGTTCACGAGCACCTCGTCGCCGAGTGCGACGGGGCCGGTCAGGCGCGGGAACGCGACGCACGGCACGCCGTCGACCTCCACCCGCGCCAGGCCGTCCGCGCGTGACACGACGGCGGTGACGCGACCGCGCCTAAGCGTCAGCATCACGGGCGACGTCGACGAGCGCGAGCGTCACCTCGACCATTCCCTCGAGGTCGTCCACGGCGATGCGCTCGTCGGGCGTGTGAATGTCCTGCATCCCGTTCGCGAGGTTCAGACACGAAAGGCCGCGCTCGTTGAAGACGTTCGCGTCGGCGGCGCCGCCGCTCAAGCCGTAGCTGGGCGTGTAGCCGGAACGCTCGAGCGCGGCGTGCGCGATCTGCACGACCTCGTCGTCGTGCTTGAAGCGGTAGCCCTTGTAGCTCTTCGAGACCTTCGTCTCGACCTCGCAGTCCTCCAGGCCGGCGGCGAACGCGAACGCGTCGACCATCTCCTGCACGAGCTCGCCGAGCTTCCGCTCGTCCTGTGAGCGCGCCTCCGCGCTCAGCGTGCACCACTCCGGGATGATGTTCCCGCCGCTGCCGCCCTTGATCACCCCGACGTTCGCCGTCGTCTCCTCGTCGACGCGGCCGAGGCGCAGGTCGGAGATCGCGCGCGCCGCCGCGGCGATCGCCGAGCGCCCTTCCTCCGGATACATGCCCGAGTGCGCGGCCCGGCCGTGGAAGGTCACCTCGAGCGCCTGCGAGTACGGCGCGCCGAGGATGACGTCGCCGATCGGCGCTGCCTGGTCGTACACGTAGCCGACGCGTGCGTGCAGGCGCGTGTGGTCGAACGCCGCAGCACCGAGCAGGCCGACCTCCTCCTTCGGTGTGAACAGCAGCTCGATGCCCGCGTGCGGCCGGTTCTCGGCGAGCACGCGGCGCGTGCCCTCGAGCATCGCGGCGACCGCGGACTTGTTGTCGGCGCCGAGGATCGTGCCGCCCGCGTTGTGCACGACGCCGTCCTCGATCACGGGCTGCAAGGGGCCTGTCGGCGGGACGGTGTCGAGGTGGGCGCAGAGGAAGAGCGGCGTTCCGCCGCCGTTGCCGCTCGGCTCGACGCGGCAGTAGAGGTTGCCGATCGTGGAGCCGACGGTCGCGCCGGCGTCGTCCTCGTCGACCGTCAGGCCGAGGTCGCGCAGGTAGCGGACGACGGCGTCCGCGACGGGCCGCTCCTCGCCGGGGGGGCTCGCGATCGCCGCGAGCTCCGTGAAGAGGTCGACGACCTCGGAAGCCATTGCGCGAGTCTAGAGAGGCTTATGCAGTCGCTGCGCCGACCGCGCTGCGATCGCGCGCGCGGGCGAGCGCCGCGCCGACGAAGTCCCGGAACAGCGGCGCCGGTCGCGTCGGCCGCGACTTGAACTCCGGGTGAAACTGGCTGGCGACGAACCACGGATGATCCGGCAGCTCGACGATCTCGACGAGGCGGCCGGCCTGGAACGTTCCCGACACGACGAGGCCGGCGTCGACGAGCGCGGGCCGGTAGTGGTTGTTCACCTCGTAGCGGTGACGGTGCCGTTCGTGGATGACCGACTCGCCGTACGCCTCCTGCGCGCGCGTGTCCTCCACCAGCTCCACCGCCTGCGCACCGAGCCGCATCGTGCCGCCGAGATCCTCGATCTCCTTCTGCTCCGGCAGGAGGTCGATCACCGGATGCGGTGTCTCCGGGTCCATCTCGGTGGAGTTCGCGCCGTCGAGGCCGAGCACGTTGCGCGCGTATTCCGACACGACGACGTGCATGCCGAGGCAGAGACCGAGGTACGGGACGCCGCGCTCGCGCGCGACGCGGCAGGCGAGCAGCTTCCCCTCCCAGCCGCGCGAGCCGAAGCCGCCCGGGACGATGACGCCGTCCATCGGCTCGAGCAGCGCCGCGGCCTGCTCGAAGGACATGTTCTCGGCGTCGACCCAGCGCACGCGCACACGGCAGCCGTGGTGAGCGCCGGCATGCTTGAGCGCCTCGTGCACCGACAGGTACGCGTCCCGCAGCTTCACGTACTTGCCGACGAGCGCGACCTCGATCTCCTCCGTCGCCTGCTGCAGGCGCTCGGTGATGTCGAGCCACTCGCCGAGCTGCGCCTCGCCGAGCGGCAGCCCGAGCTTCTCGCAAACGAGCCCGTCGAGCCCCTCGGCCTTCAGCCGCGACGGCACGAGGTAGACGTCGGGCACGTCGGGGCTCGCGACGACGGCTTCCTCGTCGACGTCGGCGAAGAGGGCGATCTTGTCGCGGATGTCGGCCGACAGCTCCTCGTGCGAGCGGCAGACGACGATGTCCGGGTGGATACCGATTCGGCGGAGCTCGTTCACGGAGTGCTGCGTGGGCTTCGTCTTCAGCTCGCCTGCCGCCTCGATAAACGGCACGAGCGTGACGTGCAGGTAGAGGACATTCTCGGCGCCCACCTCCCGTCGGAACTGGCGGATCGCCTCGAGGAAGGGCAGCGACTCGATGTCGCCGACCGTGCCGCCGATCTCGCTGATGACGACGTCCGTCGGAGTCGACACTGCGCTCGCGCGGATGCGTGACTTGATCTCGTTCGTGATGTGCGGGATCACCTGCACCGTCGCGCCGAGGAACTCGCCCTTGCGTTCCTTGCGCAGCACCGAGTCCCAGATGGCGCCGGCCGTGTGGCTCGCGGCACGCGTCAGGTTCTCGTCGATGAACCGCTCGTAGTGGCCGATGTCCAGGTCGGTCTCGGCGCCGTCCTCCGTGACGAACACCTCGCCGTGCTGGAACGGGCTCATCGTTCCGGGGTCGACGTTGAGGTACGGGTCGAACTTCTGCGCCTGGACTCGCAGGCCGCGCGCCTTCAGCAGGCGGCCGAGCGACCCGGCCACGATCCCCTTGCCCAGCGCGGAGACGACGCCGCCGGTGACGAAGACGTACTTCGTCGGCCGCTCCCGCGAGCTCACGCGCGCCCCAGTCGATCGATCCACGACACGCCGGGTGTGCGCTCGATCCACGCGCCGATCGACGTTCGCTCGCCGACGAGGGTGAGGCCTGCAAGGGCGCCGATCGCAACCCAACGGCCTCGTCCCGTGAATCGCTCCACGGACTTCAAGCCTAGCAGTCCGCCCAGCGCATTCGATCCCGCGTCCCCGAGCATCGACATCTCGCGCAGATCGTATGGAAGCAGCAGGACGGCGATCGCGAGCGGCGCGTCGACCGCGAGCGCGGCCGCGAGGTACGCCTTCAACGCACGACCGGGACGGGTGTCGAGCTGGTTGAGCGCGTTCGCTGCGAGACCGACGAGCAGCGCTCCGGAAACCCGCCGCGTTGCGAGCAGCCCGATCGCGGGGATCCCGGCGAGCTTCAGCACGCCGGTCGTGCGGCGGCTGCGCAAGTGTGCGCGGAAGCCTCGCTCCGGCCCGCTCCAGAGGTCGTCGGCGAGGCCGACCGCCGCGATCGCGGCGACCGCCGGCCCGCTCACGGCGCCGATCTTCCAGCCGACGAGCGGAAGCCTGAGGCCGCGGAAGTTGACGCCCTGCGGGCCGCACGCGTAGACGACGTCCCGCAGCTGGCGGGCTCGGTGGAGGAACCCGCGGACGTTCCGGCCGGTCGCCCGGTGGCGGAGCGGCAGCTCCACCTCCCGGAGCTCGAGCCCGGCGCGCGCCGCGTCGATCGTCATCCGCACCTCGCAACCGAAACCGGCCGCGACGGGAAAGCACGCCGCACGGGCGGACGGCGAGAGCGAGCGCTGCCCCGAGAGCGGCTCCCGGGTCTCCACGCCCCCGAGTGCCTCGATGAGCCCGCGCGCAACGCCCTTCGCGATCCCGAAGCCGCCGCCGACGCGCTCGGCAAAAACGGCAATCGTCAGGTCCGCCCGGCCGTCGGCGAGCCACCTCAGGTCGCCGGCGAGGTCGGCGTCGCACAGCAGCAGGCGCCCGGGCGGCGCCGCGCGCTCGGCCGCCGAGAGCGCCTGTCCCTTGCCGCGCCGTGGGAGGCGCAGGACGATCGCGCCCGCCGCCTCGGCGAGGTCGGCGGTCTCGTCACGCGAGCCGTCGTCCGCGACGATCACCTCCGCGTCGGGGAAGTCCCGCCGCAGCGTCGCCACCGTCTGTCCGATCGCCGCCTGCTCGTCACGCGCGGCGACGAGGATCGTCAGCGGCTCATCCACTCGGCGTCAGCACGGGCGTCACCGGCGGCAGCAGGTCGTTCGCGTTGACGCCGTAGTCCGCGCGCGACGCGGGCTGGCTGAGGACGAGCGCGAGGGCGAGCTTACCGGCGTCGAGGTCGACGTCGTCGACCGTCGAGAGCTGGGCCTGCTGGAACACCGGCTTCGCGGTGAAGTCGTCGCTCGACCGTGCAATGCCGACCGCAGGCACACCTGCCTTGCCGAGCCCTTCGTACAGCCCTTTGACGAACGGCGCCGAGTCGCCGGTTTGCGGGTCGGCCGTGCGGACGACGATCACGGCATCCGCCGGTCGACGCGACGCGCCGAAGCGCGGCGTCTCCTCCTCGATGATCATGTTGTGCAGCGCGCTCCAGATCGGCATGCTCCCGCCGCTGACGAACGCCCGGCCGAGTTGCTGGCCTAGCTGGCGGAGGTGATCCGGCCCGGCGTACTTCGCGAGCGCGGTGTTGGTCCCGAGCCGCTTCTCGATCGCCGCGGCGTCGATCGGCACCTGCACTGCGAAGAGGCGCGCCGGCGTGCCGCCGCCGGCGTCCTTGAGCGCGGTCGCGATGTCGCCCTGGATCGCGTGGTCGACGGAGCCGACGTAGAGAACCGCCACGCGCTTGTCCTTCAGGCGATCGGTCATCAATGCGTTGTAGGTGTCGTCGACGAAGTTCGAGTCGGCGTGGTCTTGCTGCTGCAGCGAGCTCACTCTCGACTGCAGCGCGTCGTTGCGATTCTGGGCCCGACGGACGTCGTCCTGGAGGCTCTTGCGCTCGCTGTTCCCGAGCCCGTGCGACGCAAGCGCGACGCCGACGAGGATGCCGATGAGCAGCGCGATGAAGACCGCGGCGAGCGACGTGACGTGATAGCGGAGGTCGAACATGAACGGCTAGAGCTCTGCGGCAGTCTGGCACAAGGCATGGAGCCGGGTCAGTGCGCGACGCGGCAACGCACGGCTGATCCCGAAGAGCCACGGCGCCTCGAGCTCGAGCACGGCCGCCGTCCGCTCGTCGCCGCGTTCGCCGAGGCGCAGCTCCGCGTCGATGTGGTCGCCGGTGAGCGTGAAGCCGAACAGCTCCGGTACGCGGACGGCGCGGACGAGCAGCATTCCGCTCGACGTCGCGCGCCGCAGCAGCGATGGGCGGTCGGCGGTGACGATCTGCCAGCGGGCACCCTCGGCGAGGCCGCGCCGGTCCGGCTGCACGGCACTGATGCCGGGCCACCAGTCGGCGAAGTGGCGGGGTTCTGCGATGAACCGCCAGACGTCGTCGCGCGACGCCAGCAGCTCACGCGAAGCTGAGACGCGCGGCATAGAGACCTGAAGGGTAGTCAGCCGATGCCGAGGAGGTCCCGCAGGCGCAGCGCGAGGTACTCGATCACGTGGCGGAGCGCCGGCGAGACGAGGATGGCGACGGCGATCGCACCGAAGCCGCCGAGCGTGAGGAGGACGAGCGGCCAGATCCCGACCCGGCGGCTCGCCAGCCGCGAGACGCCTTTCGCGTCGATGAGGATCTCCCCCACCTTGAGGCGCGTGATGAACGTCGACGACATCCCGGAGCGGTTTCGCTCGAGGAACTCGATCAGGTTGAAATGCGTCCCGACGGCGACGATCAGCTCCGAGCCCTTCTCGTACGCGAGCAGGAGGGCGAGGTCCTCGCTGATGCCGGTCGCGCGGGCGATCTGGTACGGCACACGGAGTTGCTGTGCGCGTGTCTCGCCGGGCGCAATGCCGTCGCGGTACCCGTGGACGAGCAGCTCGGCGCCAGACTGCAGCGCCTCGTCGGAGACGGAGTCCATGTCGCCGACGATCACGTCGGGCTTGTAGCCCGCTTCGAGCAGCGCGTCGGCGCCGCCGTCGACGGCGATCAGGACCGGCTTGAAGTCGCGGATGTACGGCCGAACCATCCGCAAGTCGCGCTTGTACCCGGGGCCGCGCGCGACGACGAGCGCCTGCCGTTCGCGGAAGCGTGTCTGGAGCGGCGGGAAGTCGATGCCCTCCGCGAGCAGCTTCCCTTCCTCGCGCAGGTAGCGCATCGTGTTCTCTGCGAACGCCTCGAGCGCTTCCGTGACGCGCCCGCGCTGGTCCCCGAGCGCCTGCTCGAGCTCGCGCTCGTCGAGCACCCGTCCGGTGGCGAGGCACGTTCCGTTGCGATACACGCCGGCGCCGCGCACTGTGACGAGCTCGCCCTCGTGCACGTTGTCGAACAGGTCGGCCCCGGGGGCGTCGATCAGTCGGACGCCCGCGCGCACGAGCGCGAGCGGGCCCGGGTTCGGAAAGCGGCCGGAGAGCGACGGCGCGACGTTGACGACGACGCGCACACCCGACTCCGCGAGCTCCTCGGCAGAGACGCGGTCGATGTCGGTGTGGTCGATGATCGCGACGTCGTCGGCGGACAGCCGCTTGACGAGGTTCTTCGTGCGCCGGTCGAGCTTCGCGTGGCCTGTGAGCTCGATGAAGCTCATGTGCTGCCGACGCTCGACAGGAACTCACGGCCGCCGAGCATGCGCTGGAGCTCGTCGCGGCGCTCGGCGTCGTCGAGCTGGTGGATGCGTGTGTGCGTCGGGTCGCCCGGCACCTTCTCGACGCGGAAGTGCCGCGCGGCAACGCTCGCGATTTGCGGGAGGTGGGTGATCGTGACGACCTGTGCCCGTTCGGCCAGCCGCTGCAATGTCTGGCCGACCCTGTGCGCGGTCTCGCCGCCGATGCCGGCGTCGATCTCGTCGAACACCATCGTGTCGCCGCCACCCACTGCCGCGATCGCGAGCGCGATCCGCGAGAGCTCGCCCCCGGATGCCGTCTCCGCGACGGGCGCGAGCGGCAACCCGCGGTTCGGCCGGATCAGGAACGCGACGTCGTCGACACCGGTCTGGCCGAGCTCGCGCTCGGACAGGTCGGCAAGGAATTCCCCGTCGCCCATGCCGACGCCCGCGAGCTCGCGCGCGACTGCTGCTGCGAAGCGCGGCGCCGCTTCGGCGCGCGCGCCGTGCAGGTCTACCGCAAGCCGCTCCATGGCGAGCTCGGCGTCGGCAAGCGCTTCAGCGGCCGCGGCTGCGGGATCGAAGCCTCCGTCCAGCGCGTCGAGCTCGGCCCGAGCAGCAACTGCGCGCGCGAGCAGATCCTCATATGTCTCCGCGCGGAACCGCCGCTTCGCTTCGGAGATGCGGTCGAGCTCTGCCTCGACCTGCTCGAGCCGACCGGGCTCGGCCTCGAGCGTGGTCAGGAAGCTGCGCAGCTCGCTGGCCGTCTCGCGGAGACGCAGCTCGGCGTCGCGCAGCTCGTCGCCGGCGCGCGCCAGCTCGGGCGCGAGCCGTTCGAGCGGCGCGATCGCCCGCTCGGCTGCCGCGGTGAGGCCTGCGGCCCCCTCGCCGTCGTCGGGTGCGAGGCCCTCCGCGGCGGCCGCGGCGCCGTGTGCCAGCTCGGTGACGTGACGCAGCCGCTCGCGCTCGTCGCGCAGCCGCTGCTCGTCGTCGGGCTCCAGTCCGGCCGTGTCGTCGACGAGCGCGCGCAGCTCGGCCACGCGCGCCTCCTCCGCATCGGCGCCGGCCTGCAGCTCCTCGTGCCGTCGGCGCGCCGCTGCGAGCGCTCGCCACGCGTCGCGCGCCTCGGCGCGCCGGCGCAGCTGCTCGTCCCCGATGAATGCGTCGAGGACGCCGAGCTGGTACGAGCTGCGGCCGAGCCTGCGCTGCTGGAACTGCCCCGACATGGCGAGCAGTCGCTCCCCGACGGCCGCGAGATCCTCACGCGCGACCCCGCGTCCCCAGGCATACGCGCGCGTGCGGCCGTCGGCGAAGACGCGGCGCGCGAGCACGAGCCCCTCCTCGTCCTCCGGGCGGAGCTCGGCGAGCGACGCGAAGTCGTCTTCGCCGAGCAGGGCCGCCGGCAGCTCGAGCTCAGCCTCGACGTACGCCTCGCCGCCCTCGGGCCCGATGAAGCCGGCGTCTCCCTTGGCGCCGAGCAGCAGCCCGATCGCCTGGGCGAGGATCGTCTTCCCGGCGCCCGTCTCGCCCGTGATCGCGTTCAGACCGGGCGCGAAGGCGAGCTCGGCCTCGTGGATGAGGACGAGGTTCTCGATGCGGAGGCGGCGGAGCATGTGCCGCTCGGGATGGTAAGCGGCCGTGCGGCTCCCGACATCGTCGGAAAGGGCCGCACGTTCATGCTCCGTCGATGACGCGGTAGATCTCGTAGGACAGCGTGCCCTCCACGAACGGCATGGAGCCCGCCACGCGTCCGTACTCGGGGTCTGCGGCATCGCGCGCCTCTTCCGCTTCGTAGGCCGCCGCATCCGGATAGGAGAACACCATCCGCACCACGTTCATCTCGCCCGACAGGCCTTGCAGGACGCGGCACGGAGCCGATCCGCGGTCCGCGCGGAACCGCCGCCACCGATCGCACGCCTCCGCGAATTCTGCGAAGCGCCCGAGTTGCACCCGCCCGGTCACGTGAACCTCGACCGCCACCAGCTGGGCCTCAGGCGAGGACGCGCTCGAGCGCCGCGCGATCTGTCGGCTCGCCGTGCGCGGGCAGCACCAGCTCGACCGGAAGGTCGAGCAGCGGACGGAGCCGCGCGACGACGTCGTCGTGCGTCACGTGCGTGCGTCCGCCGAGTTGGATGTCGAGCCCTTTGCCGAAGTCGGAGAGCGAGTCGCCGCTCACGATCGCGTTGATCGACGGCAGCCAGAGGATGAGATCGTTCTCCTCGCGGCCGGCGTACGCCGTGATGCCGAACGGCCACGCTCCCGGGCCGTGGAACTCCCCCTCGCCGTCGCCCGCGCGCAGCCAGGCGAGGTCCTCGCTCTCCATCCCGCGCACACGCTCGGGATCGACGCCGAACTTCTCGACCCAGTCCTGCCAGGTGTCTGCGGGCGGCGTGTGCACGGGAAGCCCGAGGCCACGCGCGTCGCGCTCGTGGTACGGCGCGGTCAGGACGACTGCCGTCGCGCGCCCACGCAGCTCGTCGGGAACGGCGAGCGGGTCGAAGAGCACGACGTCGTCGCCGAGCTCGATCGCGTACGACGAGACGAGCTCCGGCCACCACTGCTCGTCGTTCCAGTCGGGATGCGGGGATTGCCAGTGCCAGACACCGGGGCGCAGCTCACGCATCGGCGCGATGCTATGCGCGGAGGGTCACGAAGACAAATCGATCGTAAGCTTCGCCGAATGAGCTTCCAGGAGCTGTTCGGCCCACTGGGTCGAGGTGAGAACGCCGCGGAGGTCTCGTTCCGGCCGACCTGGTCAGGTCCGCCGGAGGACGTCCTCGGACGAGCCGTTCCGCTCGGTGTCGTTCTTGCTCGCTCCGAACGCGGCGCGGTCGGCCTCTCGCACGGAATCGCGTATCCGAACGGGATCACGCTCGAGTTCGTCGCGCTGGCTCGAGGCTTGAGTCGCCTCCAGGCAAATACGCTCTTTCACGAGCAGCACATGGTCGAAGGCGACGAGTTGCCCGCGGGCCTCCTGCGCGTGGGAATCGAGCTGCCGGATGGCCGCCGCGTCTCCAATCTCGGCAGCTGGCACGCGCGGCAGGAGATCACCGGCGACGGGGATCCAGAAGGGCCGCTGCTCCTACCGACGTCAGGCGGGAGTGGGATGACAGACGGCGGTGGGGTCGTGATGCATCCGAGTTACTGGCTCTGGCCGCTCCCGGAACGCGGCAAGCTCCGAATCACCTGCGAGTGGCCAATCGTCGAGATTCCGCTCACGACGACCGAGATCGATGCAAGCCGGCTCGTCGACGCGGCGGCCAAGAGCGTCGATCTCTGGCAGTAGGCCGGCTACGACCCGAAGGTCTCGCGGTACCGCCGGAAGAACGTCGCCTCGGGGAGCATCGCCAGCAGGGTGCGCTGCTCGCCGAGTCGCACGCAGATCGGCGCGTCGGTGTCGATCTCCACGAGCATGTGCCCGTCGACGAGCACCGACGCCGACACGTCGGGCGTTCGGTTCCGGATCTCGAGGTCGAGGCCGCGCGGCACGACGAGGGGGCGCACGTTCAGTGAGTGGGCCGCGATGAAGGTGATCGCCATCGCGTCCAGACCGCGGACGAGCACCGGGCCGCCGTTCGACAAGTTGTACGCGGTCGAGCCGGACGGAGTCGCGCAGATCATCCCGTCGCAGGGCTGCACGCCGAGGTCCTCGCCGCCGACCGTCCAGCCGAGCTCGACCATCCGCCCGCGAATCGAGCTGAGCACGACGATGTCGTTGACAGCCGACGCGCGCGCGGTGCCGGCCTCGACGTCGAGCGTCGTGAGCTGGACGACGCGGTAGTCGCCCGAGAAGACCCGGGCCAAGCCGGACTCGAGCTCGTCCGGCTGGACCGACGCGAGAAAGCCGACGCGCCCGAAGTTCACGCCGATGACGGGCACGCGCGTGCCGAGGAAGCGCTGCAGTGCGCGCAGCATCGTCCCGTCGCCGCCCAGCACGACGGCGATGTCTGCCCCCGTGAGGTCCGACTCCGGCTCGCCGACGCCGTGCTTCTCGACCTCCTCGTCCGGGAGCAGCAGCTCGACGCCCGCCTCGCGCGCGACCTTCTCGAGCCGCTCGAGCGCAGGGCCGATCGTCGGCGGCTTCCCGTGCGTGATGACCGCCGCGCGGCGGACGACGCTACCCGACCGCAGCGGCGATTCTGGCGTCGATGTCGTCGGGGAGGTGCGGGCGCTCACGATGGACGAGGTGGAGGAACACTTCCCGGTTGCCCTTCGGCCCCGGCAGGCCAGAGTCTACGACCCCCACGGCCTCCGCCTCCCATACCAGAGCCGCCTCGGCGAGCTCGCGTACGACGCGCCGCCGCACGTCGACGTCCCGGACGACGCCGCCCTTCACCTCCCTGCGTCCGGCCTCGAACTGCGGCTTCACGAGCACGACGGCCTCCCATCCCGGCCGGGCGAGCGCGAGCGCCGGCGGCAGCGCCAGACGCAGGCTGATGAACGAGACGTCGGCCACGATCAGCTCCGGCGCAAAAGGCAGCTCGCGCAGCGCACGTGCGTTGACGCGCTCGAGCACGACGACACGGTCGTCGCCGCGCAGGTTCTCGTGCAGCTGCCCGTAGCCGACGTCGAGTGCGATCACGCGCGCCGCCCCGCGCTGGAGGAGGACGTCGCTGAAGCCGCCGGTCGACGCACCGACGTCGAGACAGTCGCGTCCGCGCGGGTCGACCGCGAGCACATCGAGTGCGTGCGCGAGCTTCTCACCGCCGCGCGACACATACGGCGGCGGCTGCTCGACCTCGAGCTGCGCGAGCTCGTCGACCTGCGTGCCGGGCTTCTCGTAGCCGGGGACGCGCCCGGCGAGCACGAGCGCCTGCGCCTGGGTGCGGCTCTCCGCCAGTCCTCGCTCGACGAGCAGGACGTCGAGCCGCTTCTTCATCTCACGCCGTTCGCGTCGCGAGCCCGTCGACGATGTCCTCCAGCACGGAGGTGTCGGCCGGGACGTCGGCAAGACGCGCGCGAGCGCGCGCCGCCGCCTCGTCCGCGAGCGTTCGTGCACCGTCGGGCCCGTGCGTGAGCACGTAGCCGTCGCCGTCGAGGATGTCGTCGACGATCTGGAAGAGCAGGCCGAGCTCGTCGCCGAACGAACGCCACGGCGCCTGGTCGCGCTCGGCCACCTCCGCGACCCAGAGTGCAAGCCCGACCGACGCCGCAAAGAGGCAGCCGGTCTTGAGCTTGTGCAGGGTCGCCTCGTCCGGCGCCGTTCCGGTGATGTCGAGGTACTGGCCGCCGATCATCCCGAGCGTCGCCTGCGCGAGCTCGCGGCCGACGTGCGGGAACGGATACGAGAGCGCGAGCCGGAACGCCTCCGCGAGCAGCGCGTCGCCGGCGAGCACGGCGACGGCTTCGCCGTGTTCGGCCCAGGTCGAGGCGCGGCCGCGCCGCTCGGCGTCGTTGTCGAGCGCCGGCAGGTCGTCGTGGACGAGCGAGAACGCATGCACGAGCTCGAGCGCGGCGCCCGCCGGAAGTGCGCGCTCCGCCTCCGCGCCGGCGGCTTCCGCCGTCGCGAGGCAGATCACGCCGCGGACGCGCTTGCCCCCGACGAGCGCATAGCGCACGGAGTCGGCCTGGCCATGCAGCTCCGGAGTCAGCGCGAGCTCGGCGACGTACTCCTCGACGAGCGCGCGCAGCTCGTCAGGTGTCCGCATCGGCCTCGGCCTCGCGCTTCGCCCGCTGCAGCTCCTCCTCGATCGCCTTGCTGAGCTCGGCGAGCTCGGTGAGGACGTCGAGCGCGCGCTCGGCGTCATCCGCCTGCGACAGCTGCTCCAGCTCGGCGCGGGTCTTCTCGAGCCGCGCGAGCAGCTCCTCGGCCCGTGCGAGCGATTCCTCGGCGCTCATGTGACGCGCTCCCTCACGATGCGCCCAAGGATGCCGTTTACGAGCCGCGCCGCGTCGTCGCTGGCGTAGCGCTTCGCGAGTGTCACCGCTTCGTCGATGGCGACCTCGTCCGGAACCTCGTCGCCGTCGAGCTCGTACAGCGCGATCCGGAGGATGTTCCGCTCGATCGCACCGAGCCGGTCGGCCGTCCAGCCCTCGGACGCTGCAGTGATCCGTTCGTCGAGCTGCGGGGCCTCCACGACGACCGCCTCGGCCGTCGTGCGCGCGAACTCGTCGACCTCTCCTTCGAAGAGAGACGCGAGCGGCTGCCCCGTGACGTCCCACTGATAGAGGAGGAACAGCGCCGTGCGGCGCCCTGAACGCCGGCTGCTCACTCGACCGCCTCGACCGAGACGTCGACCGCGTCCACCTCGACGCCGCACATCGTCGCGAGCGCATCGGCGACCCGCTCCTGGACGGTCCGCGCCAGCCGCGGCAGCACGAGCCCGTACCGCGCTGAGAGCTCGAGCCGAACGCGCGCATGCCCGTCGCCGACCTCGACCTCCAACCGGCGGCGACCGCGACGCACCTCCACCCCGCCGACCGACTCCGCCGCCTGTACGACCAGCTGCGTCAACGCCGAGGGAGTCACGGAAACCGACCCGCGCTCGCCGGGGATCACGTAGCTCATGCGGCCCCGACCGCCGCGAGGTCCTTCTCGTCGAGAAAGCTCGTCGAGTACGCACCGCTGCGAAACTCGTCGCTCGCCACGATCTCGGCGGCGAGGTCGCGCGTCGTCGCGATGCCGCGCACGTCCAGCTCGCCCAGTGCTCGCAGCGCCCGCTCGATCGCCAGCGGCCGCGTCTCGTCCCACACGATCAGCTTGGCGACGAGCGAGTCGTAGTACGGCGGCACGACCGCGCCCTCCTCGACGTGGGTGTCGAGCCGGACGCCCGGCCCGAGCGGGGGCTTGAACCGCTCGATCACGCCCGGCGACGGAGCGAACCCCCGGAGCGGATCCTCCGCGTTGAGCCGGACTTCGATCGCGTGCCCACGGCGCGCCGCGCGGCCGGTCGCGTCGAGGTTCTCGCCCGCGGCGATCCGCAGCTGCTCGCGCACGATGTCGATGCCGGTGACGAGCTCGCTGACCGGATGCTCGACCTGCAGGCGCGCGTTCAGCTCGATGAAGTAGTACGAGCCGTCGGGGGCGAGCAGGAACTCGAACGTCCCGGCGTTCAGGTAGCCGATCGCGCGGCACGCGCGCGCGACGTCACGCTCCATCGCCTCGCGCGTCGCCTCGTCGAGCGCCGGCGACGGCGACTCCTCGATCAGCTTCTGGTGGCGGCGCTGGATCGAGCACTCGCGTTCGCCGAGCGTGAGGACGCCGCTGTCGGCGTCGCACAGCACCTGGATCTCGACGTGCCGCGCCGGAAGCACGAGCTTCTCGAGATAGATGCTCCCGTCGCCGAAGGCGGCCTGCGCCTCCGCGCTGGCACGCGCGAACGCCGCATCGAGCTCGTCGGGGGACTCGACAACGCGCATTCCCTTCCCGCCGCCGCCGGCCGCCGCTTTCAGCAACACCGGGTAGCCCGTCTCGCCGGCCGCCGCGCGGATCGCCTCGACCGTGCCCGACTCCGCCCCGGGGACGAGCGGGACGCCCGCGGCCGCCAACTCGCGCTTCGCCTCGACCTTGTCGCCCATCCGCGCCATCACGTCGGCGTCCGGGCCGATGAAGACGAGATCGTTGTCCTCGCACGCGTGGACGAACTCGGGGTTCTCGGACAGGAACCCGTACCCGGGGTGCACCGCCTCGCAGCCGGTCGTCTCCGCAGCGGCGACGACCGACGGGATCTTGAGGTAGCTCTCGGCCGCCGACGGCGGGCCGATGCACACGGCGCGGTCCGCGAGACGCGTATGGAGCGCGCCTGCATCGGCGGTCGAGTACACGGCAACCGCCTCGATGCCGAGCTCGTGCAGCGCGCGAATCACGCGGACCGCAATCTCGCCGCGGTTGGCAACGAGCACGCGGGAGAACATCTAGAGCTCGTCGCCGGACATCGCCTGCGATGTCCGCACCAGGTCAATCACAACGCGTCCAGTGGTCGATCCGACACGGGCTCGAGCTCGAACAGGAGTTGGCCGAACTCGACCGGCTCGGCGTTCTCGACGAGGATCGAGCGGACGATCGCGTCGACGTCGGCTTTCACCTCGTTCATCAGCTTCATCGCCTCGAGGATGCAGAGCGTCTGGCCGGCGGCGACGGGCTGGCCTTCCTCGACGAACGGCGGCGAGCCCGGCTGCGGCGCGCGGTAGAAGGTGCCGACCATCGGCGCCTCCACGCGGACGAGCCCGTTGGTCGACGGCACCGTCACCGGCGTCACCGTCTCGTCGGGCGTCGCGAACGGCGCTGCGTCCACCACGGGCTCCCCGGACGCGGGCTCATCCGTTCGCCGAACCGAGACGCGCATCCCGGACTCCTCGATCGTGACCTCGCCGATACCCGTCTCCTGCACGATGCGCACGAGCTCACGGATCCGCTCGGCGCGCGCCTGGTCGACGCCGCCCGCCGCGAGCGTCTCCTCGCCGGCGGAGCGTCCCCGGATCGCGCGCAGCAACGGCTCGGCGTCCTCCCCGAAGAGCCCCAGGAGGAGCAGCTCCTCCTCGCTCGACGCGAGGCCCTCGGCCTGGGCACGCACCTCCTGCAGCCCGAGCGGCAAGGCGTCCTCGGCCGACTCCGGGTCGGCGGTGAGCGCGACGGCGCGCTGGACGTTCTTGTCGATCGGCGCGGGCGGCGTCCCGAGCCTGCCCTCGACGAGGCGGCGAACCTCGTCGACGACCACCGAATACCGGCTCGCCGAGAGGACGTTGAGCAGCGCCTGCGAGCCGAGGACGTGCCCGATCGGCGAGGCCAGCGGCGGGAAGCCGACGTCTGCCCGGATGCGCATGAGCTCCTCGATCGCCTCGTCGAGACGGTCGGCCGCGCCCTGCCCGCGGAGGCTCGACTCGAGCGCGGAGACGAGACTCGCGGGCAGGTCGTGCTGCGCCGCGCGCACGGCGATCCGGGGCGCCAGCGGCGTCACCGGCTCGTCGCCGATGAACTCGTCCACGACGTCGGACGCCTCCCACAGCGCCGAGACGTCGACGTCGCATTCCAGCCCGAGGCCCGTCAGCGCTTCCGTGAGCGACTCGCCCGACACGCGGTGCAGCGTCAGCGCGACCGGGAAGACCGCACACGCGATCAGCTCGGCGCCGGCGCGTGCGGCCTCGAGCGCCGCCGCGAGCGCGTTCCCGCCCGAGCCCTGGCAGTAGATCCCGACCGGAAGCTTCGTCGTCTCGCGCAGCCCGGTCACGAGCTCGCGCGCGCGGTGCGGCTGGAGCGACCCCGTCGGGTCGTGCAGGAGGATGCGCGCCGCGCCGAGGCTCGGCAGCTCACGCGCCTGTTCCATCAGCGGATCGGTCTCGCCGGTACGGCCGGGGCTGTAGACGAGGCCTGCCTCGAACTCGCCGCCGGCCTGTGCGACCGCGTCGGCGGCCTCACGCAGGTTCGACACATCGTTCAGCGGATCGTGCAAGCGGAAGACGTCGATGCCGTTCGCCGCCGCCGACGCGATGAAGCGACGGATGAAGTCGTCGTCCACCGGTCGCGAGCCGACGAGGAAGCGGCCGCGCAAGGCGAGGCCGAGCGGCGTGTCGACGCGCGCCTTCAGCGAGCGGATGCGCTCCCACGGGCTCTCGACGCCGCGCCGGACCGCGCTCTCGAAGCAGCCGCCGCCGGAGACCTCGAGGTACGCGAAGCCGGCGCGATCGAGGATCTCGGCGATGCGCAGCTGCTCGGCGGTCGGGAGGCGCCCGGCGAGCGGCTCCTGCCCGAGCAGCCGGACGGTCGTGTCCGCCAGGCCCGGCATGCGGGGAGCCTAGCGCCGTTAGGTTTTGCCGATGGAGGTACGTGAGCTTCGACCGGGACTGTGGCGCTGGACCGGCGAGCACCCCGAGTGGGAGCACGCCGAGCACTGGGGACCGGAGGTCGGCTCCGTCTACGCGGAGCTCGAGGACACCATCGTCGTCGTCGACCCGCTCGTGCCGGCGGACGACGAGGAGCGCTTCTGGGAAGCGCTCGACCGCGACGTCGAGCGCAGCGGCCGTCCGTTGCACGTCCTGCTGACGGTGCACTGGCACGAGCGCAGCGTCGCGGCGGTGCTCGATCGGTACCACGCGACGTTGTGGCGTCCCGAGGAGAAGGGCGAGCTGCCCAAGGGCGTCCGCGCGGAGACCGTTCGCGGCAGCGACTGGGTCGAGGCGCTCTTCTTCCTGGAGCCGCACCGCGCGCTCGTCGCCGGCGACCTGCTGATCGAGCACGCCGGCCGCCTCGAGCTGCCGATCGACTGGTTCCCCAAGGACGAGCGCGAGTGGGCCGAGAACGAGCTCAAGCCCGATCTGCGCCGGCGGCTGGCGGCGCTCCCGATCGAGCTCGTGCTCGTCTCGCACGGGCAGCCGGTGCTCGAGAACGGCGCGGCCGCGCTCGACCGGGCGCTCGGAGGCGGTGACTGACGTCTCCTGTCGCCGGCTCGACGCGCGGGAGCTCGAGCGGCTGGGAGAGATCGACCGCACCGAAGCGATCGACACGCTCTACGTCCAGCACGGCGCGGAGCTCGAGGAACGGACCGGCGGCAACTGGAGCGCGCCGCCGTGGTTCACGGACGGATCGAGCGAACACTCGGTACCTCACCAGATCGACGAGTGCGAACGTCACCTCGCGGCCGGGGGGATCGCGCTCGGTGCGTTTCTGGGCGAGCGCCTCGTCGGCATCGGCATCGTGAGGCCGCACATCCGTCCCGGGACTGCGCAGCTCGCGTACCTGCACGTGAGCAACGGGTTCCGCGGCAGAGGCGTCGGCGGGCGCCTGAGCGATGAGCTCGAACGGCTGGCCCGCGAGGGCGGCGACACGAAGATCGTCGTGTCGGCGACACCGTCGCTGAACACCGTGCGGTTCTACCGCCGCCGCGGCTTCGAGCCGATGGGGGAGCCGCTGCCGGAGCTCTACGAGCTCGAGCCCGAGGACATCCACATGGAGAAGGCCCTCGGGGTCTGACCCCTGCAGGGGGTCTGACCCCAGCTGTTCAAACCGAAGCTCACCAGGCGCGCTTGACCCAGTTCAAAGCGAAAGGCCGGGGTCAGACCCCCAGCGGCTGACGTAGCGCCGGGGTCTGACCCCTGCAGGGGGTCTGACCCCAGCAGTTCAAACCGAAGCTCACCAGGCGCGCTTGATCCACTTCAAAGCGAAAGGCTGGGGTCAGACCCCTACGCGCGGCTGATGTAGCGCTTCTCGCGCGGGTCGACCTTGATCCGGTCGCCCGTGTTCACGAACAGCGGCACTTGCACGACGGCACCCGTCTCGAGCGTCGCCGGCTTCGTGACGTTGGACACGGTGTCGCCCTTCACGCCGGGCTCGGTCTCGGTCACAGCCAGCTCGACCGAGGCGGGCAGCTGCACGCCCGAGGGCTCCCCGTTCACGAGCAGCATCTGCACGGAGCTCGACGGCTGCATGAACTCCAGCGCGTCCTCGACGACGCTGTGCGGCAGCGACGTCTGCTCGTAGGTGTCCTGATCCATGAACACGACCTCGTCGCCGGCGTCGTAGAGGTACTGCATGTCCTTCGTCTCGGTCCGGATGCGCGAGAACTTCTCGCCGGCACGAAACGTGCGGTCGACGACGGCGCCGCTGTCGAGCGCCTTCAGCTTCGTCCGTACGAACGCGCCGCCTTTGCCGGGCTTGACGTGCTGGAACTCGACGATGCGCCAGACGACGCCGTCGAGCTCGATGTGCATCCCGTTCTTGAACTGATTCGTGTTCACCGTCTCGGCCACGAGAACCGAAACCTAGCCGACGGTGACGAGGTCTTTGCGGAGCCCGGTGAGGTTGTCGATGCCGTCGGCGGTGACGACGACGTTGTCCTCGATGCGGATGCCCGCGCGGCCCTCGAGATAGACGCCCGGCTCGACGGTCACGACGTTCCCGGCCGCAAGCGTGTCGGTGGACTCCGTCGACATGCGCGGCGCTTCGTGCACCTCGAGGCCGAGCCCGTGCCCCAGCCCGTGCCCGAACGTGCCGGCGAACGACGTCGCGTCGACGACCCGGCGCGCCGCCGCGTCCGCGTCGGCGCCGCTGACACCGGCGCGGATCGCCTCCAGCCCCGCCTGCTGCGCGGCGAGCACGACGGCGTATGCCTCCTTGACGACGTCGTCGACGGGCCCGGCGACGAACGTCCTCGTGTAGTCGGAGCAGTAGGCGTCGACCGCGCAACCCGTGTCGATCACCACGGTCTCGCCCGCACGGATCTCGCGCGAGCTCGCCCGCGCATGCGGCCGCGCGGCGTTCGGCCCCGACGCGACGATGCTCTCGAACGCAAGCTGTCCGCCCTCCTCGTGGAACAGCTCCTCGATCCGCCACGCGACGTCGAGCTCGGTTCGCCCGACGAACGGCTCGTCGGCGATGCGCTCGAACATGCGGTCGGTGATCTCGCACGCGTGCTTGATCGTCGCGAGCTCTTGCTCGTCCTTCACTGCACGGAGTCGTTCGACGAGCGTCCGCCGCGGCACGCGCTCGACCGAGCCTGCGCCGAGCGTCTCCCAGCCGCCGTACGACATGTAGTCGGCCTCGAAGCCGATGCGGCCGGACAACCGCGCGGCAAGATCCGCAAGCAGCGCGCGCTTCGTCTCCTCGAGCTCGACGCCCTCGACGGCCCGCGCGGCCTCGGCGTAGCGGAAGTCGGTGAAGAGCCGCACGCGGTCCGGCTCGACGAGCACGGCGGCGTTCGAGCTCCTGAAGCCGACGAGGTAGTAGACGTTCGCCGGGTTCGTGACGAGCAGCGGCTCCTCGAGCAACTCGCGCAGCCGGTCGACGCGCGCCGTCATGAACGCCCGCGCACGAGGAACTCGAGCGCCTCGCGATACCCGTCGGGCCCCCTCCCGATCACGCGCTTCGCGGCGAGGTCCGCCAGCACCGAATGCTTCCGCCAGTCCTCGCGCTCCTCGACGTTCGAGAGGTGCACCTCGACGATCGGCGCGCCGAGCAGCTCGAGCGCGTCGCGGATGGCGTACGAGTAGTGCGACCACGCGCCGGGATTGGCGATGACGCCGTCGGCCGAGTCCAGTGCGTCGTGGCACCAGCCGACGTACTCGCCTTCGTGGTTCGTCTGCCGGCAGCGGACGTTGCAGCCGAGCTCCGCGGCCCACTCGTAGATGCGCGTCTCGAGCTCCGACAGCGAGAGGCCGCCGTAGATCTTCGGGTCGCGGCGCCCGAGCACGTCGAGGTTCACGCCGTTCAGCACGAGCACCTGCATGGCGCGGGACTCTACTCGGCGATCAGCCGATCCAGCGCCGACCGCACCTCGGCGGCCGGGCGCGACTCGACGACGGGACCGTCGGCACCGAGCAGCACGAGCCGCAGCTCCGTGCCGCGCGCCTTCTTGTCGCGCTGCAGCGCCGACCAGGCGCGGTCGCGATCGACGTGAACCGGCTGTGGCGCAAGCACCTCCTCGACGACATCCGTCGGCCGCCCCGAGAGGCGCAGCGCGGCCAGCAGGCCGAGCGCCACCGCGCGGCCGTGGGCGATGTCTTCGTAGCCGGCGGCGGCCTCGAGCGCGTGCGCGAACGTGTGCCCGAGATTGAGGACGGCACGATCGCCGCGATCGTGCGGGTCGCGGAGGCAGACCGCCGCCTTGTACGCGGCACAGCGCTGGACGAGCTCGGGCATCGGCAGCTCCCAGAACGGCTCGCCGGCGAGCAGGCCGGTCTTGACGACCTCGGCCATTCCCTCCAGCAACTGCTCCTCGGGCAGCGTCTCCAGCGTCGCGGGGTCGACGACGGCTCGCGCCGGCCAGTGGAACGCCCCGGCGAGGTTCTTGCCCTGCGGGAGGTCGATCGCGGTCTTGCCGCCGATGGCCGCGTCGACCTGGCCGACCAGCGTCGTCGGCACGGCGACCCAGTCGACGCCTCGGAGGTAGGTCGCCGCGACGAAGCCGGCGACGTCCGTGGTGCTGCCGCCGCCGAGGGCCACGACGAGGCCGCGACGGTCGAGCCGAAGCTCGCTCCACAGTCGCTCGACGACGGCGGCCGCCTTCGCGGATTCGCCCTGCGGCATTTCGTGCACCGAGGCCAGCCGCGGGCCGAGGGCAACCTGCGCCTCGGCGCCGTAGATGCCGCCGACGTGCGGGTCGGCGAGGAGCGCGACCGCCCCCTCGCCCGGGACGAGCGAGGCGAGCTGCTCGAGCGAACCCGCCTGCACGTGCACGCCGGCGGCGGCGAGGACGGCGTCGTCGATGCCGCGCGCATGAACGTCGGCGACCTCCTCGTACAGCTCCCGGCGGCGCCCGTAGAGGGCGTGAAAGTCCGTCTCGTCGCGCGCCAGCGGGCGGCCGCTGCCGACGCTGCGCTCCCACGCGGTCGCCGGATCGACGTCGAGCAGCACCGTGAACGCGCGCTCGCGCAGCTCGTTCCGGATCGACGGCGTCTGGACGGCGCCGCCGCCGAGCGCGATCACGGCCGGATCCGGCAGCCGCAGCGCCGCGATCGAATGCCCTTCCTCCTGCAGGCGGAACGCCGGCTCCCCGTGCTGCTCGAAGAACTCGGGAATCGTCGTGCCGAGGTCCTGCTCGAGGTCGCGGTCGAGGTCGACGAACACACGGCCCAGCCGCGCGGCGATCTCGGGCCCCAGCGTCGACTTGCCGGCGCCCATGAACCCGACGAGCGCGAGGTGCCTTCCTAGCGCGTGCGTGGCTGCCAGTCGATCCGCTCCAGGTACGTCCTGTACGCCGCGACGACGTCGCCGAGCGCGTCGCCGCCGAACTTCTCGCGGGCTGCCGCGGCGAGCTCCCAGGCGACGCAGGCCTCGGCGACGACCGCGAGCGCCTCGACGGCCGCTGTGTCGCTGCGCTCGACGAGCGCCTCCCCCGGCTCGCCCGTCTGCAGGTCGACGGAGCCGAGCGGGCGCATCAGCGTCGGCAGCGGCTTCATCGCCGCCCGCACGACGATCTCCTCGCCGTTCGACACGCCGCCCTCGATGCCGCCGGCGTGATTCGTCTCGCGGAAGAGGCCGCGCTCGTCGCGCCGGATCTCGTCGTGCGCCTCCGAGCCGCGGCGGTCGGCGAGTGCGAAACCGTCTCCGATCTCGACACCCTTGACCGCCTGCGTGCCCATCAACGTCGCCGCGAGGCGCGCGTCGAGGCGATCCTCTTTCGTTGCGTACGAACCGAGGCCCGGCGGCACGTCGCGCGCGCGCACCTCGACGACGCCGCCGACAGTGTCGCGGTCGACGCGTGCCGCATCGACCCGCTGCTCGAGGTCGTCGGCGAGCACCCGACCATCGACCGTCACGCCGAGCTCCCGCAGCAGCGCCTTCGCAACGGCGCCCGCCGCGACGACCGCGGCCGTGTGACGCGCGCTCGCGCGTTCGAGCGCGTCCCGCACGTCGGCGAGGCCGTACTTCAACGTCCCCGCAAGATCGGCGTGGCCCGGCCGCGGGAGCGTCACCGACTTCGTCCCCTTGCCGGACGGCTCGCCTTCCGGCGGCCACGGGCTCATGCCCCACTCCCAGTTCGCGTGGTCGCGGTTGCGCACGACTAGGGCGAGCGGCGTTCCCAATGTCCGTCCGTGGCGCAGGCCGGCGAGCACGTCCACCGTGTCCGACTCGATCTGCTGGCGCGGACTGCGGCCGTAGCCCTCCTGACGGCGCCGCAGGTCGCTGTCGATCGCGTCGCGCTCGAGGACGAGGCCGGCGGGCATCCCGGTCACGATCGCGACGAGGGCCGGGCCGTGCGACTCGCCGGCGGTGACCAGCCTCAGTGCCACGCGCCAAGCCTACGACAGGGCCCGCACGAGGCGGGCCCTGTCGCTTGCGCGTTCAGTGGATCTGGATGTTGCCGCCGCCTGCGAGCGTCTGCAGGCCCGAGTCGTAGGCGTTGCTCAGCCGCATCCGGTACGTGTCGTTGCGGCCGGGCTCGCCGTTGTCGGCGACGTCGATGCGGAAGTCGAACGAGCCGCTGCCGCCGATCGTGGCGGTCCCGAAGATGCTCGCGTTCGTTCCGGCGTCGTTGCAGACGACCGCCTGCACGGCGATCGAGTGGACGTTCATCGCATGCGCGGGGCCGTGATCCTGGTACTCCTCCTCGCCCTGCAGCCCGTCCGCCTTCGCGTTGCCGCCGAACGTGGCCTTGTCCCCGGCGCCCGTCGTGATGCGGCCGCCGTTCGTGACCTTGCAGCCCGCGGTGCTCGCCGGCAGCACCCACGTCTTGGTCGCGGTGTCCCCCGGCTCGCCGGTGTCCTGCGTGTTGTTCGTGTTGGTGTCGGCGAACGCCCTGATCGTGTCCGCCCCCGGCAGCGCCGGTCCCGTGTAACAGAATTGCGCCTGACCGGAGCCGTTCGTGGTGCTGCTGCCCGACGTGTTGACGGCGCCGCTGACGCCGAAGCGGACGGTGATGTTCGGCGTCACGTTCCCGAAGGCGTCCTTCACCGTTGCCGTCACGCAGTGCTGCGCGTCGACGACGTTCGTCGCCGTCTTCGGTACGAGCGTGAGCGTGGCCGGATTCCCCGGCGTCACCGTCACGTTGATCGTCTGCACCGCCCGCGCCGTGCCGTCGACAACGGCCGTCACCTGGCACGTGTAGTTGCCCGGCACCGTCGGCGCCGTGATCGTCTCCACGAACTGGATGTCGACCGGTGCCGTGGCCGGGCCGTACGGAGGCGTCGGGTTGAACGCGACGCCGACCGGCGGACACGCTCCCGAGACCACGAGGTTCACGCTGTCGATGTGCGCTGCGGCAGCCCGGATCTGGCTGATGATCTCGCCCGAGAGGTCGCCGCCGGACTCGACAGCGGTCCCTCCCGTCGCCCCGCTCAGCTGGCTGTAGCAGGCGATCGGAATGTTGATCGGGGTGCTGAAGTGGATCATCAGCAGCGTGATCTCGTGCGCGTTGAGCGCCGCGATCTCGCTGTCGGATGTGATCCCCGCATCAGCCGGCGGCTGGTTGCCGCAGCTCGGCGCGACGGTGGGAGCCGGGCTGTTGTGCGGTGGCGCGTCACCGAGAACGACGAGGAATTGCACCGCGTTCGGGTTGCGGCTCGCGTCGAGCGTTGCGTCGGAGTACGAGTCGTGGAACACCCAGTTGTACGACTCGGCGAAGTCACCGCCGCCGCCCGCGGACATCGTGTTGATCGCCGACTGCACGGTCGCGCAGCTCGACGTGAACGTCGGGGTGAGAATCAGGACGCCGTTCGTCGCCGGCCTGTCCGGCACGTCCTTGAAGTCGATCACGGCGAAGCGGGCGCCCGGGATCGACGACTGGACGTTGTTGCAGAGCGCGGTCGCCTGCGCCTTCGCCTGCGCGATCGCCGGCCCCATGCTCCCTGTGGTGTCGATCGCGATGATGATGTCCGCGGCACCCGGCAATGCATCCAGGTGCAGCGTCTTGTCGATATTGGTCGATGCTCCGGCCTGCAGTGTCACGTCGACCGGGTTCGGCGTGAACGTGTCCGCGCCGAACGCAGGCAGCACCTGAGCGAACATCCCGACGCAAACCGCCGCTCCGAGCACGAGCAGGCGGCGCAGGATGGTTCCAGTCATCCCTCTCCTCCTTCAGGTGGATCGGGGCTGCTGCCGCAGCGCCTCTGGCCCCTGTGTTGTCTGCCGCGGGTCTTCATCCGGACCGCCCTCCTCGGACGACGACTCCGCAGCTGTCAGGAAGACTGTGGCACCGTCGGTGCCCGCTGTCAACGGGAGCGAACCGCCGCCCGCATCACCTCGACCGGCGCGGCGACGCCGGTCCAGAGCTCGAACGACGCGGCGCCCTGCGCGACGAGCACGTCGAGCCCGTCGAGCACCCGCGCGCCGCGCTGCTCCGCCGCGCGCGCCGTCGCCGTCGCGGGATACGGCAGGTCGACGAGCGTCTGGCCCGCCGCGAGCTCGACGAGCACCTCGTCACGCTCGGACGTCGCGTTGACGACGATGTCGACGCCTTCGACCTTCGGCGGCCAGCTCGAGCGTCGCGAAAAGCGGCGGGCGTCGGGCAACGCTGCGGCGAAGGCCGCGGCCGCGCCTCCGTCGCCGAGGATCGCGGCTTCGGAGTGCTCGACGGCGGCGAGAATCGCCGCGTCCGTGCTCGCGCCGTCCAGCCGGCCGTCGCGCACGACGAGCGTGTTGACGGACGGGACGTCCGCCTCGACGACGCGCGCGACGGCAAGCTTGTGCGGCGTCGTCACGTTCGCGCCGGCGAAGCCGAGCGCAACGAGGCCGCGGAGCGCATCGTCGAGCGCATCCGCCGAGACGCGGAGCGCGACGTAGGTCCAGTCGAGCCCGCGCGCCGCAAACGCGGCGTTCTGCATGACGGGCGAGAGCGAGGCGGAGACCGGGTCGCCGAGCAGCGCGACGATCACGGCCCGCCGTAGCCGTGCGCGGCGGCGTACTGCTGGAACGCCTTGAAGCTCGCGGTGAAGAAGTGGTGCTTCTTGTCGGGCTTGCGCACGAAGTAGAGGTAGTTGACGTGCGCCGGATGCGCCGCGGCCTGCAGCGACGCGAGCCCCGGATTCGCGATCGGCGTCGGCGGCAGGCCTTGCCGGTTGCGCGTGTTGTACGGGGAAGTGCTCTGCAGCTGCGACTCGCGGATCGATTCCGTCGGCGGAATGTCCAGGCCGTAGCGGAGCGTCGCGTCGATCCCGAGCGGCATGCGCGCGTGCAGCCGGTTGTAGATGACGGCCGACACGAGCTGGCGCTCGTCGGGCGACAGCGTCTCCTTCTCGACCATCGACGCGATGATCAGCACGTCGTACGGTGTCAGGTGCTTCGATCGGGCGTACGCGAGGTCGAGCTGCTGCCAGTTCTGGCAGAACGCGTCGAGCTGCTCCGCCACGA
Organism: uncultured Actinomycetes bacterium; assembly: GCA_963833655.1. Taxonomy (GTDB): domain Bacteria; phylum Actinomycetota; class Thermoleophilia; order Gaiellales; family Gaiellaceae; genus 3-1-20CM-4-69-9. The sequence goes on from CAWHYL010000004.1 coordinate 820,746, forward strand.
GCTCTGCCGACGTCGTCTGGCGGAAGAACTCGTACGTCGCCGGGAAGAGGAAGCCCTCCATCCGTGTGACCCGGACGCCCGGCTTGAAGCACGCCGGAATGCGCGTCATGCGCGTGGCGGCCAGGTACGTCCGTCTCGCGAGCTCCGGCGGCGCGTGCCGCTCGCGCTGCGCGATCTTCGCGACGGCGCCGACGCGCTCCGCCATCTGCTGCCGCGTGAACCCCTCCGGGAAGACGACGTGGAACGGCTTGGCCATCGCGATCACCGTCTCGACCGTGCCGGTCGCGGTCGTGCGCGTCACTGTGCGATAGAGCAGGGTGCTCGAGCTCGTCGTCGGCGGCAGCGAGGTCGCGTTGTTTCCGCCTCCGATCGCGGCGACGGCGAGCCAGCCGAGCCCGCCGAGCAGCAACAGCAGCACGAGCAGCGCGGCCAGGCGGCGGCGGGTCACCTTCCGCGGGTCCGGCGGCCTCGGCGGCCGCCCCTGACGCGGCGGGATTACGCCTCTCGGCTCGACCACGTGAGGTAGCTCGACAGGAGATGTGCCGCCGCGCGGGCATCCTCCTCCGCCGAGGCAGACGGCGTCTGCTCGGCGAGGGTCGTCGTGAACCGCTCGTCGAAGGGGACGATCTCGACGGCGCTCGCCGCAGCGAGGTCGTCGATGAATGCCTGCGTCTCGCGCGCCTGCTCGCCGTGCTCGCCGCGAAGCGTGAGCGGCAGGCCGACCACTACGCGCTCCGCCTCGTGTTCGCGGATCAGCTCGACGATGCGCCGGATGTCGCCGCCCTTCACGACGCCGACGGGCCGCGCGATGGTGCCGCTCGGGTCCGAGACGGCGACGCCGGTGCGCGCGCGGCCGTAGTCGAGCGCAAGGACCCTCACTTCAGCGCCGCGGCGATGGCCTGCTTGCCCGCCTCGAGCGCGTCGCGCAAACCGTCGGGATTCTTGCCGCCCGCCTCGGCGAGCGTCGGCCGCCCGCCGCCGCCGCCACCGATGTGGCGCCCGAGCTCGCGCACGAGCTGCGCTGCGTCGAGACCGCGTCCGACGAGCGAGTCGTCGAGGTTCACGACGAGGTACGCACGCCCGTCGTCGACCGACCCGACGATCACGCCTGCCGCGTGCTCCTGCTGGCGAAGCCGGTCGGACAGGTCGCGCAACGCGCCGCCTTTTGCTCCCTTCGCCTCGACGAGGACGACGTCGCTCTCCCGCTCGACGATCGTGAAGTCCGCCTGAGCCGCCGTCTGCGGCTTGCGCGCCTCCTTCCGGGCGTGCTCCAGCTCGCGGCGGAGATCCTCTGCCTCGTGGCGCGCGCCGTGCAGCAGGGCGTACGCCTCGCCCGAGGTCACGGCCTCGATGCGGCGGGCGCCGGCGCCGACCGACGCCTCGGAGAGGATCGCGAACGGCCCGATCTCGGCCGTCCAGCGCACGTGCGTGCCGCCGCACAACTCGCGCGAGTAGCCGGGGATCTCGATCACACGCACCTGCTCCCCGTACTTCTCGCCGAACAACATCATCGCGCCGAGCTTGCGAGCCTCCCCGATCGGCGTGACGAACGCGTGGACGGGCAGGTTCTCGAAGATCTTCCCGTTGACGCGGCGCTCGATCTCCGCGCGCTCATCGGCGGACAGCGCCTGCGGATGGGTGAAGTCGAAGCGCAGCTTGTCGGGACGAACAGCCGAGCCTGCCTGGCGCACGTGGTCCCCGAGGACCTCCTGGAGTGCTTTGTGCAGAAGATGCGTCGCCGTGTGGTTCGCCATCGTCGGGAAGCGGTGCGACCACGCAACGAGCGCACGCACGCGGTCGCCTTCGGCGAAGCCGCTGCCTTCGAAGACGAGCACCTGGTCGTCGCCCTCGAGCCGAATCGCCTCGAGCAGCGTCGCCTCCGCCCCGCTGCCTTCGTGGACGAGCACGCCCTGGTCGGAGACCTGGCCGCCGCCGGCGGCGTAGAACGGCGACTCGTGGAGCTTCGCCTCGAACGTCCCGTCGCCGCGGTCGTGGAACGCCGAGATCGCGGTGAGAACGTCCGTCTTCTCGTAGCCGACGAACTCGGTCTTCGGCCCCTCGAGGGTGAACTCGGCGGTCGAGCCGGCGGCGCGCGAGCGCTCGCGCTGCTCCTCCATCAGCCTCGTGAACTCCTCGTCGTTGACGCCGAGCCCGCGCTCGCGCGCAAGCTCCTGCGTCAGCTCGAGCGGGAAGCCGTACGTGTCGTGCAGCCGGAAGGCGTCGTCGCCGGCGATGTCGCCGCCCTTCTGCGCAACCTCCTCGAACAGCCGCATGCCGCGCGCAAGCGTCTGCCCGAAGCGCTCTTCCTCGGCGCTGAGGATGCGGTGGATGTCCGCCCGGTGGTCGTCGAGCTCGGGATACCCGGACTTCATCTGCTCGATCACGACGTCCGCCAGGCGCGAGAGGTACGGCGGCTCGAGCCCGACCCGCGCCGCCTGCTGGACGGCGCGGCGAACGATCCGGCGCATGACGTAGCCGCGGCCCTCGTTCGACGGCGCGACCCCGTCGGCGGCCAGGAACGTCATGCCCCGACCATGGTCGGCGAGGATGCGGTGCGCCTTCGTCGCCTCGGGCGAGTCGCCATAGGCGACGCCGCTCTCGTCGGCGATCCACCCCATGATCGCCTGGTAGCCGTCGGTCTCGTAGACGCTCATGACGTTCTGGAGGATCGCGGCCGTGCGCTCGACGCCCATGCCCGTGTCGACGTTCTGCTTCGGGAGCGGCGTGAGCCTGCCGTCGGCGTGCAGCTCGAACTCCATGAACACGAGGTTCCAGAACTCGAGGAAGCGCTCGCAGCGCGCGCAGCCCGGCCGGCAGTCCGGCTGGCCGCAGCCGTGCTCCTCGCCCCAGTCCCAGAACATCTCCGTGTCGGGGCCGCACGGCCCGGGGCCGCCGACCGACCAGAAGTTGTCGGCTCGGGGAAGCAGGACGATTCGCTCGACCGGTTGCCCAATCGCCTGCCACTTCTCGTACGCGACCTCGTCCTCGCCGAGGCCGAGCTCCGAGTCGCCGGCGAACACGCTCACCCAGAAGCGCTCCGGGTCGAGCTTCAGCCCGTCGAAGACGAACTCCCAGGCGAGGTCGATCGCCCCCTCCTTGAAGTACTGGCCGAACGAGAAGTTCCCGAGCATCTCGAAGAAGGTCAGGTGCGAGCCGTCGAGGCCGACGTCGTCGATGTCGGGTGTGCGGAAGCACTTCTGCACCGTCGTCAGCAGCGGCGCCGGCGGTTGCTCGCGGCCGAGGAAGAACGGCATCAACGGCTGCATCCCCGCCGTCGTCAGCAGCGTCGAGCGGTCGTCGGCGCGTGGGATCAGCGGCCCCGACGGCCGGAACGTGTGCCCTTTCGACTCGAAGTAGGCGCGGTAGCCCGCACGGAGCTCGGCTGAGCTTCTCACGGGGCTTGATGGTACTTCCGCGCCACGACGAGGACAGCGCTGCGGCGACGGGCGCGGAGCGCCTCACGCAGTGGCGGCAGCCGCATCGCGTGTCAGCGCCGCTTGTCGCCGCTCAACGCCGAGCGGCCCTCGGCTCCGGTTCCTCCTCGGCCGCGATCTCCTCGCGGATCTTTTCGAGCGAGCGCCGGATCAGGCGCGACACGTGCATCTGCGAGATTCCGACCTGCTGCGCGATCTGCGATTGCGTCAGCCCTTCGAAGAAGCGGAGGTGAAGGATCCGGCGCTCCCGCTCGTCGAGGACGCGGAAGCCCGGGGCGAGGACCGCACGGTCCTCGGAGATGTCGTACTGGTGCTCCTCGGTACCGATCGACTCGAGCGGGTCGAGCTCCTCGCCGTCCTCCTGGCCGCCGCCGGAGGACAAGGACAACGACGAGTACGCGCGGCCGGACTCGAGCGCCTCGAGCACCTCTTCCTCCTCGACGCCGGCTGCCTTGGCCAGCTCGGTGATCGTCGGCGAGCGGCCGAGCTGCACGGTCAGCTGCTCGACGAGCCGCGACAGCTGGACGTTCAGCTCCTGCAGCCCGCGCGGCACGCGCACGGACCAGCCCTTGTCGCGGAAGTGCCGCTTGATCTCGCCGATGATGTTCGGCGTCGCGTACGTCGTCAGCTCGACGCCACGGTTGAGGTCGAAGCGGTCGATCGCCTTGATCAACCCGATCGCGCCGATCTGGACGAGATCCTCGAGCTGCTCGCCGCGATACGAGTACCGGCGCGCCAGCGAGCGCACGAGCGACATGTACTGCTCGATCAGCTGCTCGCGCGCCTGGAGATCGCCCTGCTCGTGGTAGCGGCGGAGGAGAATCCTGTCGGACTCGTTCACCCGACGGCGCCTTCCACCTTGTCGATGCGCTTCGTCAGCTCGACCCACTCGGAGCCGTCCCGGTCGGAGATCTCGACGCTGTCGCACACCGCATCGAGGATGCGCGAGAGGTTCAGCGCATCGGCGCCGTCCTCCTCCAGCTCGGCGCGGACGGACGCGAACGGGCCGACGATCGTCTGCAGCTCGCCGTCGAGCACTTGCACGCGCAGGACGGTGTCCTCGTCGCGCTTCGCGCGCTCGAGGAGCGCGTCGAGCGCGAGCTCGAGGTCTTCGAGGCTCTCGAACGTCAGGTTCAGCCGAACGGCCAAGCCGCCCAGCACGAGGTGGGCGACGCGGTGGAACGCCTCGTCCGCAGGCAGCGTCAACTGAATCTCGTCACCGCTCAACTGTCCCTCCAGTCCGACCCCCGACGATTCAACGATTGAACGGGCAACCTGGTTGCGCTCCGATGTTAAGCCGCTGTTCGGATCGTGCCCGCGCCGACGACGATCCCGTCACGGTCGTACAGGACCGCGCCCTGGCCGGGCGCGACACCGTAGCTCGGCTCCTCGAGATCGAGCCGGAAGCCGGCAGCGGTCGGTTCCACGCGGGCGGGAACAGGGTCGGAGCGGTAGCGAAGCTTCGCGTCGGCGCGCGCCACCGGGACGTGCAACCGCCCGGAGACGTGGATCGTCCGGCAGCCGAGCGACGTGCGCGGGCCGACGACGACGGTGTTGGTGCGCGAGTCCGACCGCAGCGCATAGAGCGGCCGCCCCGTCGCGACCCCGAGGCCCCTGCGCTGCCCGGGCGTGAACCGCCAGTGCCCTCCGTGGCGGCCGACCTCGTTGCCGTCCTCGTCGACGATCGGACCGTCCTGCGCCTCGAGCCCCCGCCGCTCGAGGAACGCCCGGTAGTCGTCGCCCGCGAGGAAGCACGCCTCCTGGCTCTCGCCACGGCGGGCGACGGCGAGGCCCGCGCGCTCCGCCTCGGCGCGCGTCTCCGCCTTCGTCTGTTCCCCGAGCGGGAAAGCGATGCGAGCGAGCTTGGTGGGGTCGAGCGGCGCGAGCATGTACGACTGGTCTTTCCGCGGATCGGCGGCGCGGGCGAGCAGCGTGCGGCCGTCGCGCTCGACGATGCGCGCGTAGTGCCCCGTCGCGAGGATGTCAGCGCCGGCGCGCCGAGCGAACGCGAGCAGCCGGCCGAAGCGGAACGCGCCGTTGCAGCGCAGGCACGGGTTCGGCGTCTCGCCGCGGGCATACCCGCGGACGAACGGATCCACCACAGCGCGCCGGAAGTCCTCGCGCAGGTCGAGCGTGACGTGCGGCACCCCGAGGGCATGACACGTCTCGCGCGCCGCGATCACGGCCTCGGGCGAGCAGCACGCGCGTTCGGCATCGGGTCCGTCGGGATCGAGCCAGAGGCGGAGCGTGACCCCGATCGCGTTCGGCAGCGAGCGCAGCAGCGCGACGGCGCTGTCGACGCCGCCGCTCATCGCGACGGCCACGCGACCGGGCTCGTGAGGCGCGCGGAAGGCCGGCCCGAGGGCGTTCGCAAGCGCGTCGACCGGGAGCGTCTCGCCGCCGACTGCGGCCGCCTCGAGCAGCGTCAGCCCCGCGAGCGGGCGGTCGAGGCGGGGCGCGTCCGCGTCGACGATACGGTCGCCGTCGACCGTCAGCCGGACGAGCGCGAAGTCACAGCCGCGTGCGGAGTCTCCTACGAGTTCGAGCACACCGTCACCGTACCGCCCGGACCCTGCCGTGACTCACGCCCGCTGTGAACCTGGACGTACCAGGTGGGTGCCCTGCCGGTTTCGGCGAACCGCCTCGCCGGACGCGGGCTCCCTCAGCAGTGGTGTTGGTTCTACGTTGGAAAACGCGAGCCACGTACAGGGTCGAGCTCTCGCAATGTAGCGGTTACTTCGCGAATCGCCACTGGATCGTCTGGGAGCCGTGTAGCCCGATACGGTTGGCTAGCGCCTTCGTGACGTCGAAGTCGCGGCCGGGGACGGTCGGGCCGCGGTCGATCACCTGCGTCAGCACCTCTCGCCCGTGAAAGCGGATGTAGAGGCGCACGCCACATGGGAGCACGGGATGGGCGACACCCTGCGTCTTGTCGGTGAAGGCCTGTCCGCAGGCGGTGCGCGCGTGCGCCGAGCTCGGCGAGTACGGCGCCGCCCGGCCCGTGTAATAGCCGTTGGCGGTGCCGGGCACCGTGACGGCACCCGGGAGGTCCTGTGCGTTGCCGTCGCTGCGGCGCGTCAGCGCGACGGCGGCGAGGACGAGGACGAAGCAGATGCCGACGAACCACACCGCGCGCCGGACGAACGTCGCGGTCACGTCGCGACGACGTTGAGCAGGTCGCCGAACGCGTCGCGGACGAGCCCGTCGAAGTCGGTCGGCAGCGTCCCGTCGGAGCCGGCGAACTCGCGCAGGTACATCAGGAGGTAGGACCGCTCCTCGTTCGTCGCCAGATCGCCGGTCGTGTGGTCGCGCGCGACGCGCTCGAGCTCCCACAGGTTCCACTCGCGCGGGACGACCGCGGCTGCTGCTGGCTCTGGTTCTCGTTCCGGCGTGGCCGGCTTCGGCGTGCGGATGACGACGGGCTCAGGCGACGCGCCGGGGTCAGGCCCCTGCGGGTCTGGACCCCGTCTGGGCGCTTTCCGCGCCCGGACCGCGAGCTCGATGAGCGCGACGATGATCGACGCGGCGGCGACGACGCCGATGATCGCCCAGGTCGAGAGGTTCGCGAGCCGCGCGACGGCGGCGGCGGCAACGACGAATCCGGCCTCGATCAGGAAGCGCGGACCGAGAACCACCGGCCGATCCTACGACTGCTCGTCGTCCTGCGACTCGGCCTCGGGGGCCGCGGGCCCGGCCGGCTCTTCGGCCGGCGGGGGCGTCGGGACGGCGGCGACCGGTCGCGCCGGCGCGGGCGGTGTGCGCGTTGCCTCCAGCGACTCTCTCGCGGCCTCGACGATCGACTCGGCGACTCGCTTGATGTCGTCCTGTCCGAGCCCGGCGGCTGCGAGCAGCTGCTCCGTGCCGGTCTGAGCGCGACTGAGAATCGCGGCTGCCTGTGCGCGTGCCCACTCGAGCGTCTGCTCGACTTCCGCGCGCGTCGCGTTCGTCAGCTCGTTCGCGTTGTGCCGCGCCTGCTCGAGCAGGCGGTTTCCCTTTGCCTCGGCTTCGCGGAGCTCCTGTGTTGCCTCGCGGTTTGCGGCTGCCAGCAGCTCCCGTGCCTCGTTCCGGGCGCTGTTCATGACCTCTGCGCGCTGGCGTTCGCTCTCCTGGCGGTAGCGCTCAACCTCTGCCTCGCGATCCTGATGCTCGCGCCGGCGACGTCGAACCTCTTCCTCGGTCTTCGCGAGCTGCGCCTCCGACGCACGCTGCGCGTCGGCTTCGAGGGTGTCGGCGAACTCTGCCGCCGAACGGATGAGGTGCAGTGCATCCATGCGGACTGCGTGTCCCGTCGGCTCGACGGCCTGGCCGCTGCGGCTGGCAGCCTGCAGGACGCGCAACTGCGCCTGGAGCTGAGTCGCGTGACGACGGAACGCCTCGAACGCGTCGCGCACGGCATCCGCGTCGTAGCCGTCCCCCTGGCGCGGCAGATCCTCGAGCCGTGGGAGGGCGGTCAGCGCGGGTTGTTGTCCAGGTTCCTGTGCGGCCATCGGTGACGAGAAGTATGCAGGTTTTATCGGCCGGCCCCGGCCCCGGGGTTAGCCAATCTGATTCCGAGCTCGGACAGCCGTTCCTGCGTCGTCGGTGCCGGAGCGCTCGTCAACGGGTCCGATCCGCTCGCCGTCTTCGGGAACGCGATGATCTCGCGGATGTTGGCCTCCTCGGCGAACAGCGCGACGAAGCGCTCGATCCCGAGGGCGAACCCGCCGTGCGGCGGCGCGCCCAGCCGCAGCGCCTCCAGGAACCAGCCGAACTTGGCCTGGGCCTCCTCGTCGTTCATTCCCATCGCGCGGAAGACCCGCTCCTGGACGTCCTCGCGGTGGATCCTGATCGAGCCGGAGCCGAGCTCCCAGCCGTTCCAGATCAGGTCGTAGTGCTGGCTCAGCGCCGCTCCCGGGTCGGCTTCGATCAGGTCCTCGTGGCCCTCGAGCGGGCTCGTGAACGGGTGGTGCACGAACGTCCACTGCCCGGTGTCCTCGTCGGGCAAGAAGAGCGGGAAGTCGATCACCCACAGCAGATCGTTTTGCGACTCGTCGATGAGGCCCAGCCGGCGGCCGAGCTCGCTGCGCAGGGCGCCGAGCACGCGTTCGACCATCGGCTCCGTGTCGGCGGCGAACAGGACGGTCGACCCCGGAGGCGCGGCGAAGGCGCGGAGCTCGTTCGCCGACAGGAATTTCGCGATCGGCGAACGCGGCTCGCCCGAGTCGTCCACGACGAGATAGGCGAGGCCCTTCGCCCCCCACTCCTTCGCGAACTCCTCGAGCCGCTGCAGCTCCGCGCGTGAGAACGCCTGCGGCGCGACGAGGAAGCGGACACGCTCGGCGTTCTTGAACACGCCGAACTCCGAGCCGCGGGTGACGGCGGTCGCGTCCTGGATCTCGAGGCCGAAGCGCGTGTCGGGCTTGTCCGAGCCGTAGCGCAGCATCGCGTCGGCGTACGACAGCCGCGGAAACGGCCGTTCCGGCGGCGTCCGCCCGACCGCCTCGAACGACGCGACGACGACGCGCTCGAGCACGTCCATCACGTCCTCGCGCGTCGGGAAGGCAAGCTCGAGGTCGAGCTGCCGGAACTCGAACTGCCGGTCTGCGCGGAGATCCTCGTCCCGCCAGCACGTCGCGATCTGGTAGTAGCGGTCGAGGCCGCCGATCATGAACGTCTGCTTGAAGAGCTGCGGCGACTGCGCGAGCGCGAAGAACGTCCCCGGCTGCAGGCGGACGGGCACGAGGAAGTCGCGAGCGCCCTCGGGTGTGCCGAGCGTCATCGTCGGCGTCCAGATGTCGATGAAGCCCTGCTCCTCCATCGAGCGACGGATCGCGGCGACGATGGTGTGTGACAGCCGCAGGTTGCGCTGCATGCGGTCGCGGCGCAGGTCGAGGTAGCGATAGCGGAGCCGCAATGGCTCCTCGACGTTGTCGTCGTCGAGCTGGAACGGAAGCGGCTCGGAGCGTGCGACGATCTCCAGCTCGTCGACCTGGATCTCGACCCCGCCCGTCGCGATGTTGGGGTTGACCGCGTCCGCAGCGCGCGCTGCGACCTCCCCGACGGCGCGCACGACGAACTCGGAGCGCATCGCGTGCGCGGCCTGTGCGGCGGCCGGCGAGCGCTCAGGGTTGACGACGAGCTGGACGATGCCGGTGTGGTCGCGCAGGTCGACGAAGATCAGCCCGCCGTGGTCGCGGCGGCGAGCCGCCCAGCCCGCGACGGTGACGGTGCGGCCGACGTCGTCCGGACGGACCTCGCCGCAGTAGAGGTCGCGCCACCTGTTCATCCGGAGATCCTGTCGACGAGCTCGTCGATCTGCGCCGTCCAGTCGTCGCGCCCAGGCTCGCGGACGGTCGCGTGTGCACCGTCGACGATCACCGTCCAGCCTGCGCGCAACCGCGAGGCCTGCCCGAGCTGGCCCTTCTGCGAGCGACCGGCGTAGTCCATGTCCGCGCGCAGCCCGCGGCGGCGAAGCTCGCCGAGCAGCGGCACGACGCGCGCGCGGTCGTCGGTCTCCGCTGCGACGAAGAACACGTCGACGGGTGGCTCGCGGCGCTCGGCCGGCACGGACAGGAGCAGGCGCTCGACGCCGGCGCCGAAGCCGATGCCCGGCGTCGTCGCACCGCCGATCTCCTCGATCAGCCCGTCGTAGCGGCCGCCGCCGCAGATCGTGTCCTGCGCGCCGAGGTCGTCGCTCTTGAACTCGAACGTCGTCCGCGTGTAGTAATCGATGCCGCGCACGAGCGTCGGCACGAGCACGTAGGGCACGCCGTAGGCGTCGAGGAAGCGGCGCACGTGGGCGAAGTGCTCGCGGCAGGCGTCGCAGAGCGCGTCGCCGATCTTCGGCGCGCCGGCGAGTGCCGCCTGCACGCGCTCGCTCTTCACGTCGAAGACGCGCAGCGGCGACGTCGCGCGCTTCGCGCGCGCCTCTTCGTCGAGCTCCGCGTCGTGCTCGTCCAGCCACCGAGAGAGCCCGTCGATGTACGCCGGCCTGCAGTTTCCGTCGCCGATCGAGTTCAGCTCGAGCGTGTACCGGGTCACACCGAGGCGCCGGAGCAGCTCGGTGTACAGCTGGATCAGCTCGGCGTCGACCGCGGGATCGTCGCTGCCGATCGCTTCGACGGAGAGCTGCCAGTGCTCGCGGAAGCGGCCCTTCTGCGGGCGGTCGTACCGCCACATCGGCCCGATCGTGTACAGCTTCTGCGGTTGAGGCTCGCGGTGCAGGCCGTGCTGGAGGTACGCACGGCAGATCGGCGCCGTCGCCTCGGGCCGCAGCGTCAGCGAGCGCCCGCCACGGTCGGCGAACGTGTACGTCTCCTTCTGGACGATGTCCGAGCCGCCGCCGGAGGTGCGGATGATCAGGTCCGTGTCCTCGAAGCCGGGCGTGTCGATGCGGCGGTAGCCGTAGAGCGCGCACACCTCCTCCATCTGTCCCGTCACCCACTGCCAGAGCGGCTGCTCGGTCGGAAGGATGTCGTGCGTGCCGCGCGGCGCCTCGAAGCGCGTCACGCGCGCAGCTCGGCGAGGAAGGGGTTGCGCGCGAGCTCGGCGCCGAGCGTCGTTGCCGGACCGTGGCCCGAGTAGACGACCGTCTCCGGTGGGTAGCGGTCCGCGAGCGCGCGGATCGACTCGACAAGGGTTTCCCAGTCGCCGCCCGGCAGGTCGACGCGCCCGACCGAGCCGGCGAAGAGGACGTCGCCGGAGAAGAGACAGCAGTCGGCGTGGTACGCGAGGTGCGCCGGCGAGTGGCCGGGAACACGCAGCGTCTCGAACGTGATCCCGGCGAGCTCGAGGGTCTCGTCGCCCTGCAGCAGGACGTCCGGCGTGTACGGGCGGAGGTGGACGCCCGGCGGCGTGAAGCTGTTGACGTCCTCGAGCAGCGTGCGCTCGTCCTCGGCCATGTACACCGGCGCGCCCGTGCCCTCCGCAAGGTCGGCGACGCCGCCGAGGTGGTCCCAGTGCCCGTGCGTGACGAGGATCGCCGCACAGCGCGCGCCGAAGCCGGCGAGCTCGAGGCGCAGCCGAGACGCATCAGCTCCGGGATCGACGACGACCGCAGCCGGCGCGCTGCGCTCGGCGCGCACGACGTGGCAGTTGGTGCCGATCGGCCCGAGTCCGTACGTGTCGACGACGAGGCTCACCGGCGGTCGAGTCTAACGGCGAGGTTGTTCACTTAGGATCCGCGCGGTGCAGAGCTGGAACCTGTTGGACATCGACACGCCGGCGGGCAGCCGCTCGCCGGTGGTGCTGCGGTCCGACACCGGTGCGCGCGCGGTATTGATCGCGCTCCAGCCCGGCCAGGCGCTCGGCGACCATCAGGTCAAGGAAGGGGCGCTCGTCGCGGTCGTCGACGGCGTTGTGCGCGTCGAGTCCGGCGGCGAGACGGTCGACGGCGGCGTCGGCTGCTTCTTCTCGTTCGACCCCGACGAGCGGCGCTCGATCTCGACCGAGTCGGGTGCGCGTTTCGTGATGGTGTTCTCGCCCTGGCCGGGCGAGGGGCACTACCGCGGCGAAACGGGCGCCTAGCGCGCCTTCGGCGTCGCCTCGCGGTCGACCCGCTTGCGGTACATCCGGTACGCGACCGAGTCCGTGAAGTAGCTGATCGGGATGAAGAACGCGACCAGGAACGCCGCCGACGTCACCCACTGCATCGCCGAGACGTTGCGGTTGATCAGCATCATCGCGACCACGAGCAGCGGCGCCCAGATGGCGGCCCGTTTCACGGCCCGGCGCCACGACGGCGGCTCGATCACGCGCTGACCTGCCCGCCGCGGCGTTCGCTTCGTCGCGGTCGCGCGTGCCTCGACCTTGCCGTTCTTCTTCTCCGGCCGAACCTCCGCCGGGTCGACGGGAACCTCGTTGCCTTCCTCGTCGACGTAGACGTATTCGTACTCGTGCCGGCGCGACTTCTCCTGCCGTCGCCGCTGCTTCCTCGTGGGCATCAGCTCAAGGGTAACGCGGCCGGTGTTCCTGCGACCACCACGCCCGCGACGACCTGCCCGCCGAGGTGGTACGCGAGGTACCGCCAGTCCGGCGCGTCGAGCAGGAGGACGTCGGCAACGTAGCCGGCCGCGAGACGGCCGATCCGGTCGGCCCGGCCGAGGACATGGGCAGCGTTGACGGTGCACGCGGCGAGAGCCTCCGCCGGCGACAGCCGCAGCTGGGTTGCCGCCAGCGAGCAGACGAGCGGCAGGCTCTCGCAGAACGCGCTGCCCGGGTTGAAGTCCGTGGCGAGCGCCACCGCCGCGCCGGCAGCGACCAACTCGCGTGCGGGCGGCATCGGCCGTCCGAGGAAGAGTGCGCTCGCCGGCAACAGCACGGCCGTCACCTGACTCGCCGCCAGCGTACGCACGCCGTCGTCGCCCGTCGCCTCGAGATGGTCGATCGAGCGCGCACCGAGCTCGATCGCGAGCGCGACGGCGCCCCTCTCCGTGAACTGGTCGCCGTGCAGGCGCAGCGTGAGCCCCGCGGCCGCGCAGGCCTCGAGGTAGCGGCGGGACTGCGCCGCATCGAACGCGCCTCGCTCGAGGAAGACGTCCGCTGCCTCGGCGACCTGCGCCGCGTGCGGGAGCACCTCGGCGAGGGCGAAGTCGAGGTAGGCGTCGGCGTCCGGGAACTCCGGCGGGACCGCGTGCGCGCCGAGCCACGTCACGATGCCGCCCGCGTCGGCGATCGCCCGCAGCGAGGCGAGCTCGGTGTCATGGTCGAGGCCGTACCCGGACTTCGCCTCGAACGTCGTCGTGCCCGCGTGCAGCATCCAGGCGCGGTGCGTCCGAACGGCCTCGGCGAGAGCGGCTTGTCCCGCCGCGCGCGTGGCGGTGACGGTCGCCATGATCCCGCCGCCCGCGGCATGCAGCTCCTCGTAGGTCGCACCGGAAGCACGGAGCGTGAACTCGTCGACGCGATCGCCGGCGAAGCACGCGTGCGTGTGGCAGTCGATGAGCCCCGGGACAGCGCACATGCCGCTCCCGTCGAGCTCCTCGACCTCGCCGTCGAGCGGCCGCAGGTCGCGCATCCGGCCGACCGCCTCGATCCTCCCGTCGCGGCAGAGGACGAACGCGTCCTCGATCACCTCCACGTCACCGAGGGCTTGGCCTCGGAGCGGGGCATCCGTCCCGCGGGACGTCGCGAGCTGGGCGAGCCCTCGGATCAGGAGGCGACGTCCGCCGCCCGCCGAGCTCATTCCGGCTCGGAGGGCGGCATCGGCGCGACGAGGCCGTGCTCGTCGGCTGCCGCCGCGGCCTCGGCGTAGCCGGCGTCGAGATGACGCATGACCCCCGTACCGGGATCGGTCGTCAAGACGCGTTCGAGGCGCTCGGCTGCGTCGTCGGTGCCGTCGGCGACCACGACCATGCCCGCATGGATCGAGTTGCCGATGCCGACGCCACCGCCGTGGTGCACGCTCACCCATGTCGCGCCCGCCGCGACGTTGAGGAGCGCGTTGAGGATCGGCCAGTCGGCAATAGCGTCGGAGCCGTCGCGCATTGCCTCCGTCTCTCGGTAGGGCGAGGCGACGGAGCCCGAGTCGAGGTGATCCCGCCCGATCACCACGGGCGCTTTGACGGCACCGGAGCGGACGAGCTCGTTGATCGCCAAGCCGGCCCGCGCACGATCGCCGAAGCCGAGCCAGCAGATCCGCGCGGGCAGCCCCTGGAACGCGACGCGCTCCGGTGCAAGCTCGAGCCAGCGCTGGAGCAGTGCGTCGTCAGGGAAGAGGTCGCGGAGGACAGCGTCGATCGCCGCGATGTCCGCCGTCTCCCCCGACAGCGCGGCCCAGCGGAAGGGCCCGACACCTCGGCAGAAGAGTGGCCGGATATAGGCCGGGACAAAGCCCGGGTATGAGAACGCCTCCGTTACGCCACCTTCACGGGCCTCGCCTCTGAGGTTGTTGCCATAATCGAAAACGTAGCTGCCCGCGCGCGCGTATTCGAGGAGCGCCTCGACGTGTTCCACAATCGACACACGTGCGCGCCGTAAGTACTCGTTCGGGTCGGACGAGCGGAGGGCCGCGGCCTCAGCCACCGAGAGGCCGGTCGGGATGTATCCGGTGAGTGGATCGTGCGCCGCCGTCTGATCGGTGACGAGATCGAAGTGCTCGCCGCGACGGGCGAGCTCCGGCACGACCTCCGCGGCGTTCCCCAGCAACCCGACGGACAGCGGGCGGCGATCTGCTGCGGCCCCTCTGACCCGGCGAACCGCGTCGTCCAGGGAATCGGTCGACTCGTCGAGGTAGCGCGTCTCGAGCCGGCGCTCGATGCGAGCCGGGTCGACCTCGACGCAGAGGATCGCGGCGCCAGCCATCGTGCCCGCGAGCGGCTGGGCGCCGCCCATCCCGCCGAGGCCGGCGGTGAGGACAGTCCGGCCGGAGAGGTCGGGCGCGCCGAAGTGCTTCTCGGCCGCCGCGGCGAAGGTCTGGAACGTCCCCTGCAGGATCCCCTGGGAGCCGATGTAGATCCAGCTCCCGGCCGTCATCTGACCGTACATCGTCAGCCCGAGCGCCTCGAGCCGCCGGAACTCCTCCCACGTCGCCCACCGCGGCACGAGCAGCGCGTTTGCGATCAGCACGCGCGGTGCGCCGGTATGCGTGCGGAAGACGCCCACGGGCTTGCCGCTCTGGACGAGCAGCGTCTCGTCCTCGCCGAGCTGCAACAGCGAGCGCACGATCGCGCGCAGCGCCGCGGGATTCCGCGCCGCCTTCCCGGAGCCGCCGTAGACGACGAGCTCCTCCGGCCGTTCCGCGACCTCGGGATCGAGGTTGTTCAACAGCATCCGCAGCGGTGCCTCCGTCGACCACGCGCGCGCGTGTAACTCCACCCCGCGCGGGGCGCGAATGCGCGAGAGGTCGCCGCAGAGCTCCTCGACGACCGCATCGAGAGGCCGCGCCACGCTCACGCCAGCTCACCCACCTCGGCCTCGACCGCGGCAACGAGCGAGCCGTCACGGATCGCTGCCGCGACGGCCTCGATGTCGGACGCAAGCGGGCGGTCGTCGCCGAGCCGCGGCGAGAGCGAACGGATGAAGGCATGCGTCGCGCGCACGCCGGCGCCCGGCTCGAGCGGCGCGAGGAACTCGACGCCCTGAGCAGCGGCGAGCAGCTCGATCGCGAGCGCGCGCTCCGAGTTCGCGAGCACCTGCCACGCCTTCAACCCGGCCGCGTTTCCCATCGACACGTGGTCCTCCTGCCCCGCGCTGGTCGGGATCGAATCCACGCTTGCTGGATGGCACAGCACCTTGTTCTCGCTCACGAGGGACGCCGCGACGTACTGCGGGATCATGAACCCGGAGTTCAGCCCGCCGTCGGACGTGAGGAACGCGGGCAGTCCGTCGGAGAGGTTCGGGTTCACCAGCCGCTCGACGCGGCGCTCCGAGATGTTCGCGAGCTCGGAGCTCGCCATCGCGAGCGCGTCGAGTGCAAACGCGAGCGGCTGGCCGTGGAAGTTCCCGTTCGACACGAGCAGCTCGTCGTCGACGAGCACCAGGGGATTGTCGGTGGCCGCGTTGAGCTCGACGGCAACCGTCGCCTGCACGTAGTCGAGCAGGTCGCGTGCGGCGCCGTGCACCTGCGGCGCGCAGCGCAGCGAGTACGCGTCCTGCACCTTGTCGCACCACCGGTGCGCCTCGTTGATCGCAGATCCCTCGATCAGCCGAAGCACGTTGGCGGCGGACGCCCCCTGACCGCGTAGCGGCCGCAACGCATGGATCTGCGGCAGGAAGCTCGTGCGCGAGCCCTGCAGCGCCTCGAGCGAGAGCCCGCAGGCGAGGTCGGCCGCCTGTGCGAGCCCGCGGGCGCGGACGACGCCGAGCGCACCGTATGCGGCCATGAACTGCGTTCCGTTGATGAGTGACAACCCCTCCTTCGCAGCCAGCCGCGTCGGCTCGAGGCCGGCCGCGGCAAGCGCGTCCGACCCGGCGAGCAGCTCTCCGTCGTGCCACGCTTCGCCCTCGCCGACGAGCGGCAGCGCGAGGTGCGCGAGCGGCGCGAGGTCACCGCTCGCGCCGACCGAGCCGCGACTCGGGACGCGCGGGACGACGCCGCGCCCGAGGCACTCGAGCAGGAGCTCGACGGTCTCGATCCGCGCACCGGACGTTCCCTTCGCGAGCGCGTTCGCGCGCAGCAGCATCGCTGCTCGGATGATCTCGGGCGGATACGGATCGCCGACGCCGCACGCGTGGCTTCGCAGCAGGCGAAGCTGCAACTCCTCGGTTTGCTCCTCCGGAATCGACTGCGAGACGAAGCGGCCGAAGCCGGTATTGATGCCGTAGGTGTGCTCGCGCGTCCCGTGCGCGGCGCGCTCGACGAGCTCGCGCGCAGCACGCATCTTCGTCCGCGCCTCGTCCGACAGTGCGGCGCCCGCGCCGCCGTAGGCGACCCCCCACACGTCGTCGAGCCGGAGGTCGTCTCCGGTCAGGCGGATCGCCGTCGCCTGGGCCATCAACGTCCACTCTAGGCCAACCGTCCCGCACCTCGAACCCGCGCACGGCAGGACAGTGGGGCAGCCCGGCGCCTATGGTCTCTTGTCGGGTTGGCCGACCCCGTCACAGCGCTGCCGGAGGAGGAGCTCGACGCGACGCTCCCCGACCGGGGCGCGCTCGACCTGCTGCGGCGCCGCGACTTCCGGCGGACGTACGGCGCAATCGTCGTCAGCGAGCTCGGCGACTCGTTCCACTACGTGGCGCTCATGTGGTTCGCGCTGCTCAGCGCCGGGCCGCTCGGCGTGCTCGCCGTACGGCTCGCCGACAGCGTCCCGGCGCTCGTGTTCGGGCTCCACGGCGGGCTCGTCGCCGACCGCAGCGATCGCCGCCGCGTGATGGTGCTCGCGGACATCACGCGCGGCACGGTCCTCATTCCGGTCGCCGTCGCCGGCCTCGCCGGCCGGCTCGATCTCTGGATGCTGGTCGCCGCGGCCTTCGTCCTCGAGGCTGCGACCAGCTACTTCGAGCCGGCCTACGGCGCGCTGCTCCCGACCATCGTCGACCGGCGGAACGTCCAACAGGCGAACGGGCTCGTCCGCGCCACGGCGGAAGCCGTGCGCGTCGCCGGCTGGGCCGGCGCCGCGGGGCTGCTCGTGTTCACGCCCTTGAGCGTCTTCTTCCTGCTCAACGCCGCGTCGTTCTTCGCTTCGGCGGCGCTCATCGTGGGCGTGCGGGCGCGCGGGCGAGCGCTGGCGGAGACACAGCCGAGGATGCGCGAGGGGCTGACGGCGTTGCGGCCGCGGCCGTTGCTCGCGATCGCCGTCGCGGCGATCGCCGTCGGGATGACGATCAGCTCCGGCACCTGGATGGTCGGCGTCCCGCAGCTCGTGCGCGACGCGCTGGGGCTCGGCGCGGGCAGCTTCTCCGCGATTGCAGCGGGCTACGCGGTCGGCGCCGTCGCCGCGGGAGTCCTGCTCTCGCGCGTGCGCGTCCGGCAGAAGGCACGGACGAGCTACGTGCTCTGGATTCCGTACGCCGCCGCGTACGCGCTCTTCGCCCTCGCGCATTCGCTCGCCGTCGCCGTCGTCGCGGGCGCGATCAGCGGCGCGATCCAGGCGTCGGTGATGATCCTCGTCTACGCGGCGGCGCAGGAAGAGGTGCCGGACGCATTGCTCGGCCGCGTCGTCGGCGTGATCTCACTCGTGCACCGCGGCGCGCACGCGACGGGCCTGCTCTTCATCGGCCCGCTCTTCGCCGCGTTCGCGCCGCGCACCGTCTTCTGGGCAGCAGCGTTCAGCCTGCCCCTCGTCGGCCTCGCTGCAATAGCCGCAGCTCGAGCACGTGCTCCGGCGTGAAGCCGTCGATGCGCAGCATCGGCCCCGCGGCCGCGACGGCGGCACCCGCGGGCATCAGCCCGACGAGTTCCGCGCCGCGCACATCGGTTCCAAGCGCGCGGGCCTCGCGTTCGATGCGCGCGACGATGTCGTGCAGCGCCGCCGCCTCGTAGTCCTCGACGTTCATGCTCACCTGGGCGTGGCCCGCGCGCGGGAGGTAGAGACCGAGCGCGCGCACGCCGCGAAAGCCGCCCCCGCGCTCGCGCACGACGGCGGCGATCGCGCGTGCGACCTCGACGTCGTCCGTCACCAGGTTGACGTTGAAGGCGATCAGCGGCCGGCGGGCACCGATGATGACCCCACCGGCGCGGGGATCGAGAAACGGCGGGCCGAAGTCGGGGACGATCTCACCCGCGTCGATGCGCGCCTGGAGGTCGCCGTGCCGGAAGAAGGCCGGGCCGCGGCCGCCGCCTGTCTCGCCGTAGAGAAACACCGGTAGCGCGAGCTCGGCGCCGATGCGGCCGGCGACGACGAGCGCGCACTCGCGCGCCCGCTCGGTGTCCGCCGGATCGACGGCAACGATCGGGACGACATCGGCAGCGCCGACTCGCGGGTGCGCGCCTTCGTGACTGCGCAGGTCGATGCGCTCGCGCGCGCACGCAACGCCGGCGAGCAGCGCGGCCGCCAGCGCAGCCTCGTCGCCGACGAGCGTGAAGACGGAGCGGTTGTGATCCGGATCGGAGTGGACGTCGAGCAGCTCCGCCGGCCCCGACATCGCTGCGGAGAGCGCGCCAATCGTCTCGCGGTTGCGCCCCTCGGAGAAGTTCGGGACCGATTCAAGCGGCAGCCGCACGGTTACTACTCTAGGAAGCGTGAAGACGTACTACGACCGCCGCGCGAACGAGTACGACGATTGGTGGCTCGGCACCGGTCTCCACGCCGAACGCGTGCGGCCGGGCTGGGACGACGAGGTCGACGTGCTCGCGGAGCTGATCGCCGCGCTGCCGCCGGGGCGCACGCTCGACATCGCGTGCGGCACGGGCTTTCTCACACGCCATCTGCGCGGCGACGTCGTCGGTCTCGACCAGAGCGAGCGGATGCTGACGCTCGCGCGCCGCCGGGCGCCCGACGCCACCTTCGTCCACGGCGACGCGCTCGAGCTTCCGTTCGCCGACGACTCGTTCGACCGCATGTTCACGAGCTACTTCTACTGCCATCTCGAAGCGCCCGAGCGCGACCGCTTCCTCGCGGAGGCGCGGCGTGTCGCGCCGGAGCTCGTTGTCGTCGCATCCGTCCCGGGCGCCGGCGACCCCGTCGAGCGCTACGAGGAACGTGTCCTGAAGGACCGCTCGCAGTGGACGGTCTTCAAGCGCGTCTTCACCGGCGAGCAACTCGCTTCGGAGCTCGGCGGCGGCGAGGTGCTGCACGAGGGCCGCTGGTTCGTCGTCGTTCGCGCGTGACGCGCCGGCGCAGCTCGTATCGATCGGTCGCGTCGCTGCAACGGGATCTCGCTCGCTGCCGCGCATGCGTCGAGGCGGGGTACCCGCTCGAGTCGCTGCCCGTTCGGAACCTGCAGTTCGGCCAGCACGCGTACATGTACGGCCAGGCGCCGGGCGTCGAGGAGGGCAAGGAACGGCGGCCGTGGCGCGGCCGCGCCGGCAGAACACTCCGGGGCTGGCTCGAGCTGGACGAGGACCAGTTCTACGCGACGTTCTACTGCGCGTCCGTCACGCGCTGCTTTCCGGGGCGGGATTCCACCCGCGGCGACCGCAAGCCGTCGCCACGCGAACAGGAGCTGTGCTCGTTCTGGCGCGATTGGGAACTGGAGATCATGCGCCCGAAGTTGATCGTCCCGGTCGGCGGCCTTGCGATCGAGCGCCTCCTCGGGATCAAGGGGCTCGCCTCGTGTGTCGGCTGCGTCTACGAGTGGAACGGCGTCAAGGTCATCCCGTTGCCGCACCCTTCCGGAGCGAGCGCGTGGACGAGCATGAACAGTGACCTGACCGAGCGCGCGGCACGGTTGGTCCGTCGGGAGGTGGCTAGATTTCAAGGGTGACGGAGCCGGTTCGACCGCCGTATCGACAGACGTTTGCGCGGCTACTCGCCTTTCTGAAGCCGTACAAAGTCTCGCTCTGGATCTCGATCTTCCTGGCGGTCGGCTCGCAGCTGGCGGCGATCGCGCTGGTCTGGCTGACGAAGCACGTGATCGACACGGCGCTGCGCCCGCGCGACAAGCACGCGCTGACGATGTTCGTGATCGCCGTCGTCCTCGTCGGCCTCATCCGAGCGGTGCTGATGGTGGGGCGGCGACTCATCTCGGGTCGCCAGGCGCTGGCCGTCGAGATGGATATGCGACAGGGCCTCTACGCGCACCTCGTACGCCTGTCGTTCGGCTTCTACGACCGACACCAGACGGGCCAACTGATGTCACGCGCGACCGTCGACCTGCAGGGTGTCCGGTTCTTCCTCGGCTACGGCCTCATCTTCTTCTTCCAGAACGTCATCACGGTCGTCTTCGTGACGATCGTCCTGTTCGCCTTCGAATGGAAGCTGGCGCTGATCTCGCTCGCGATCACGCCGGTGCTCGTCGTCCTCGCATACCGATACAGCCACGTCTCGCACCCGACGCTGCGCGAGGTGCAGCAGAAGCTCGCCGACGTCGCGACCGTCGCCGAGGAGAACATCGTCGGCGTCCACGTCGTGAAGTCGTTCGCACAGGAAGCGCAGGAGCGGCAGAAGTTCGAGCAGCGCTCCGAGGCGGTGTTCGCGCAGACGGTTATGGCAAACCGCCAGCGCGCGCTGTACGTGCCGCTGATCTCCTGGGTGCCGCTCGTCGCGCAGGGTGCGGTGCTCCTCGTCGGCGCGCGGATGGTCACGAGCGGCTCGCTCACAGTCGGCGGGTTCGTCGCGTTCAACCTCTACCTCGGGATGCTCGTCATGCCGCTCCGCTCGCTCGGCATGTGGATCGGGCAGGCGCAGCGCGCGACCGCGGCCGGTGAGCGGATCTTCGAGGTCATGGACGCCCTGGAGGAAATTGCAGACCGTCCGGATGCAATCGAGCTGCCGCCCGGCGGCGGTCGCCTCCAGTTCGAGGGCGTCGGCTTCGAGTACATGGAAGGCCGCCCGACGCTCGAGGACATCGAGCTCGACATTCCGGCGGGCCGCACGATTGCGCTGATCGGCCACACGGGGTCCGGCAAGACGACGCTGACGTCACTCGTGCCGCGTTTCTACGACGTCACAGCCGGTCGCGTCCTCGTCGACGGCGTCGACGTCCGCGCTGTGACGCTGCATTCGCTGCGCCGCTCGATCGGCGTCATCCCGCAGGATCCGTTCCTGTTCTCGACAACGGTGCGCGAGAACATCAGCTTCGGCGCGCCCGGGTTGAGCGATGCAGAGGTCGAGCACGTCGCTCGCCTCGCGCAGGCCCACGAGTTCGTGGAGCGGCTGCCGGACGGCTACGACACCGTCATCGGCGAGCGCGGCATCACGCTCTCCGGCGGTCAGCGGCAGCGGCTCGCGATCGCGCGCGCGATCGCCGTCGACCCGCGGATCCTGATCCTCGACGACGCGACGGCGTCTGTCGACGCGACGACGGAGGCAAAGATCCGCCTCGGCCTCCGGGAGGCGATGCGCGGCCGGACGACGCTGATCATCGCGCACCGGCTCTCCACGATCTCGCTCGCCGACGAGATCGTCGTGCTCGACGGCGGCCGGGTCGCCGCGCAGGGCACGCACGACGAGCTGCTCGAGGCGAGCCAGGTCTACCGCGACATCTACGAGCACGGGCTGCTCGAGCGCCAGTTCGCGGACGCGGTCGAGGCGCGCTCGGCGATCGAGGAGGTCGCGTGAGAGTCTGGCAGCCGGGCGGTCACCTGATGGCCGAGCGCGGCTCGCAGGTCAACGACTGGTCCTGGCGCCAGACGCGCAGGCGTCTCGCGACGCTCGCACGGCTGACGGCGCCGTACAAGCGGCGGACGATCCTGTCGATCTTGGCGCTGCTCCTCGCCACCGCAACCGCGCTGGCGCCGCCGTTCCTCGCGAAGTACGCCGTCGACTACGGGATCCGGAAAAACGACCTGGCGGCGCTCTCGTGGATCGTGGCGATCTTTTTGCTCGCCGGCCTGGCGAACTGGGGTATGACGTACCTGCAGACGTACCTGACCGGCTGGGTCGGCGAGCGGATCCTGGCCGACCTGCGCAACAAGCTCTTCGGCCACCTGCAGCACCTTTCGCTCGGCTTCTACGAGCGGAACCGCGCGGGCGTGATCATCAGCCGGCTGACGAACGACGTCGAGGCGCTCGACCAGCTCGTGACCGACGGGGTGACGAGCCTGGTGCAGAACACGCTGACGCTCGTGGGCACCGCCATCCTGCTCTTCGTGCTCGACTGGCGGCTCGCGCTCGCGACGCTGGCGGTGATTCCGCTGATGTCGGTGGCGACGGTCGTCTTCCGCGTGCGCTCCACGCGCGCGTACCGGGCGGTGCGCGAACGGCTCGGCCTCGTGACGGCAACGCTCGCCGAGGACATCGCGGGAATGCGCATGGTGCAGGCCTTCACGCGTGAGCAGCAGAACATCGAGAACTTCCGCACCGTGGCAGAGCGGTATCGCGACGCGAACATGCAGACCGTCGTGCTGAACGGCTGGTACTTCCCGTTCGTCGACCTGCTCTCTTCGGTCGCGCTGGCCGTCGTCCTGGGCTACGGCGGACACCTGTACTTCCAGGGCTCAGTCACGCTCGGCACGCTCTTCGCCTTCATGCTCTATGTGCAGAACTTCTTCGATCCGGTGCAGCAGCTCTCACAGCTGTACAACACGTTCCTGTCCGCGACGGCGGCGCTCGACAAGATCATGGACGTGCTCGACGAGGAGCCGACGGTTCTCGACCAGCCCGACGCCGTCGAGCTCTCGCAGGTCCCTGGTCGCGTCCGTTTCGAGGGCGTGCGCTTCGGTTACGGCACGGGGCCGGAGGTGCTGCACGGCCTCGACCTCGACGTGCCGCCCGGCACGACGGTTGCCCTGGTCGGGCACACCGGCGCCGGCAAGTCGACGATCGCGAAGCTGCTCGCGCGCTTCTACGATCCCACCGCTGGGCGGATCACGATCGACGGCCGCGACCTGCGGGCGGTGACCCAGGAGTCGCTGCGACACCAGCTCGGGATCGTTCCGCAGGAGGGCTTCCTCTTCGCCGGGACCGTGACGGAGAACATCGCCTTCGGCCGCCCCGACGCGAAGCCCGAGGACGTGGTGCGCGCGGCGCAGGCCGTCGGCGCGCATGACTTCATCATGCGGCTGGAGGACGGCTACGAGACGCACCTACAGGAGCGCGGCGGCCGGCTGTCGCTCGGCCAACGGCAGCTCGTGGCGCTCGCGCGTGCGCTGCTCGCCGATCCGCGCATCCTCATCCTCGACGAGGCGACGTCGTCCGTCGACATCGGGACGGAGCGGAGGATCGAGCAGGCGCTGCGGTTGCTACTCGCCGGTCGGACGGCGTTCATCATCGCCCACCGCCTCTCGACGATCCGCGACGCCGACCTGATCGTCGTGCTCGAGCACGGTCAGATCGTCGAGCAGGGCTCCCACGACGAGCTGATGGAACGTCGCGGCCTCTACACGTCGTTGTACGGGGACTGGGCCGCCGCCTAAAGCGTTCGCCCGCGGACGCCGATGCCGCGGGCATGCTCTCCGTTACCGGCGTCCTGCGCGACGCGGCTCGGATCTACAAGGCGCTCTTCTGGCGCACGATGGTCATTGCCGTCCTCGTCTTCGCCGTGGTCTGTTTCGCCGAGACCGTCGGCCCGTGGCCGGTCGTGATGCTCTCGGTCGTCGGCACCTGCGTCGTCCAGGGTGCGCTCATCGAGGCAGTCGACATCGAGCGCGAGCGGCGCAACGGCTCGATCGTGTCGCTCTTGCGATCGGCGTGGAAGCGCGCCGGCGCGCTGCTCGGCGTGTCGCTGCTGACCGGCATCGGGGTCGGCGTCGGTCTCTTCCTGCTCGTCGTGCCCGGGCTGATCCTGTTCACGCGCTGGTCGCTCGCGGTTCCGGCGGTGATGCTGGAGGGGCGTTCGCCGCGCGAGGCGATGCGAAGGTCCGCCGAGCTCGTCAGAGGACAGGCCTGGCAGGTCTTCGCCATCTTCATGACCGTGACCGCGGCCGCCTTCGGCGCGAGCTTCCTGGTGGAACGGCTGCTCGAGCGGCCGCTCGGCACGTGGGCGGCGCTGACGCTCGCCGCCACGCTGACAACGCCGTTCGCGGCGCACGCGCTGAACGTCGTCTACTACCGCATCGTCGACCCGAGCAGGCCGGTCCTGCAGGCATAGACTCGCGCTCGTGGCACTCGACCGCGAGACCGAAGAACGAATCGAGCAACCTGCCTCGGAAGAGGCCGAGCGCGAAACGCGGCTGACGCCGACCCAGGCGATCGCCCAGATGAAGATCAACGTGCCGGTGCGCGGAAACCGCAAGCTGCGCCGGCTGCTCGAGCGTGTCAACGACGACTCGCAGCTGAAGGGCTGGTGGCACGCGGCAAACGTCAACGCCGTCGCACGCATGCGCATCAACGACCACTCGTGGGTGCACATCCAGATCGTCACGAACATCGCGCTCAAGCTCCTGCGACAGCTGACGAAGCACCACGTCCAGCCTTCCGCCGTCGTCGACTACGGCTACGAGAACGACGACGCCGAGGTCATCGTGCTGCTCGCGGCGTTGACCCACTGCATCGGAATGGCCGTCCACCGCGAAGGGCACGAGGACTTCAGCCTCTTCCTCGCCGAGCCGAAGCTGCGCGAGCTGCTGCGAGGGATTTACGAGGAGCCCGATGTCACCGTCATCTCGGCGGAGGTGCTGCAGGCGATCACGAGCCACCGCGACTACGGCAAGCCACTCACGCTCGAGGCCGGGGTCGTCCGCGTTGCGGACGCGCTCGACATGGAACAGGGAAGGTCGCGGATCCCGTTCGCCCGCGGCTCGATCTCGATCCATTCGCTCAGCGCCGCGGCGATCGAGGATGTGGCGATCAAGGACGGCGAGCAACGCCCGATCCTGATCGAGATCACGATGAACAACTCCTCCGGCATCTACCAGGTCGACTCGTTGCTCAAGGCGAAGCTGCAAGGCTCCGGCCTCGAGCCGTATGTCGAGGTCGTTGCGCACATCGACACCGAGGAGGAGAAGCGCCTCGTGCCGATCTACCGGCTGGAGATCTAGCTAGTTCAGGGCCTGCTGATCGCGATCAGCAGGAAGGCGAAGAAGATGCCGGCCCAGACGACACCGACGCCCAGCGCCCACACCCAGTTCGGAGTTCGCACGACGCAAGCCTCTCACGTCGACGCGTGCCGCGTGCGTCATCCGCAGCGGGTGGACGAGCGCGATACCACGGCCACGCGGTCGAGGTGGAGCCCGACGAGCCTGCCGTCCGGAATGCGCACCGCCGCCTGCGTGGTCAACGTCACGTCGACGAAGCCGCCGGCCGGGATGCAGAGATTCATGCTCACCGGCGGCCGCGCCCCACCCGGATCGACCCAGCCGGCACGTTCCTGGCCGCCGCCGCGCAGTTTGAAGTCGAGCGGCAGAGCCGCCCGGTTCGACGCCGCGAGCACGATCACCACACGGCGGGCGCTGTGCTCGTCTGCGCCGTAGAAGCGTAGGGTCGCTGCACGCCCGGCGACGGTCCACCCGTCCGGGGTGAAGCCTCGCGTCGCCCATTCGAGCCGGTACGGACGCTGCGCCCGAATGAGCTGTAGGACGCGTGTCCCTCCCACGCGCCGGGCCGCGGCGAGCTGGAAACGCTTCTCGCTGCCGGACAGCACGAGGTACTCGCTCGGGTGCGGTCCCGCGAGCACGCCGCGGCGGAAGTCGACGCGCACCTCGTCGGCGGGGAACGGCGAGAAGGTCGGGCCGCCGTCGACGCGCAACACACGATCGACGCGCCGGTTCCACAACTCCGCCTCCCACCAGTAAGCCGCATTGTCTCGGGGCGAGGGAACCAGGGCCACCGACGCGGACGCGGGCACCCGACGGTCGATCCAGTCACGCGCGAGCGTCAGCGCTGGCGGACGCGTCATCGCCGGGTCCTCGTAGCGCTGGAAGACGTACACGGCCTCGGCCACCCCGACGAGCGAGACGAGCGCGGCGACGACCGCGAGCGCTGCGCGCGGCACGAGCCAAAGCAGTCCGAGCGCTGTCAAGACGAAGGCTGCCGCCGCCGCGAGCAGCACTGCGTCGTTGGGGAAGACGGTGTGCACCGCCGCCGCGGGCGCCGCCCAGAAGATCACCGTCTTGTCGTCATAGCCGCCGAACTGCAGGACGAGCCAGCCGAGGGCGACCGTGAGGACGAGCGCGAGCGCCGCGATCGCGCGGAACGCCTCGCGCGCCGTCAGCGCGGCCGCGGCCGCGACGGCGAACAGCGGCACGAGATAGAAGAGGTAGCGATCCTGGTCGAAGCCGTGCGGGGTGAAGCGCAAGTCGAATGACGCGACCTCGACCGACAAGAGCGGAACGCACACGGCGAAGAGCGCGGCGAATGCGTGCGCCGGGTCGTCGCCGCGCCGCACGAGCACGACGAGTGCCCATGCCGTCCCCAGGACGAACGGCACGACGCCCGCTCCGACGACGACGTGCACCAGATGCTCGGCGACCGAGGTTCCGAGGCCCAACGGAAGCAAGTCGCCGCTGAACGGCACGGCGTAGTTGCCGACGAGCACTCCGAGTGAGCCGGACCAGAACAGGAGACACGCACCGACGAGACCGGCCGCATACGCGCCCGTGAGCAGCGGATGTCTCTTCACCGCGGATCTCGGCCCTGCGTGGAGCAGGAGTGCCAGCGGTAGCACCCCCGCCAGGACGATCAGCTGCGTGCGGGCGAAGAACGCCAGTGCAAGGCCGACGAGCGCAAGCGCGTCGTTGCGCCTGCTCGGCGCGCTCAGCGCGCGATGCGCGAGCCACATCGCCCAGACGAACGCCGGGTACGCGGCGTTCTCCGTCAGCAACGTGGAGGACAGGACGAGCCAAGGGGTGAACACCGTCAACGCCGCAGCTGCAAGCGCCGCCGGCCGCGAGCGCGTCACCGACCGCGCGAGCAGGTACGCGGGCCACGCCGCGCTCGGCAGCAGCAGGGCGTTCAACCCATGAGCGGCCGTCTCGGCGGCGGGCGGCGCGAGCAGCCCGAACGCCGGCGCGAGCAGCAGCGGATAGAGCTGCGCCAGGGCGCCGTAGTACCTGCCGTGGATCTCCGGAACCGGCGACCTGTGCGCAGCGATGCTCTCCGCCAGGCGCACGACCTGCAGCTCGTCGGTCATCACCGCCCAGCTCGTCGCGCGCAGCGCGTAGTAGCCCGCGATGCCGGCCGCGATCAGGATCGTCGAGCTGACGACCGGCCAATAGGCAGGGACGACGACTGCGGCCGCTCGTTCACGGCGAACCGGCAGCCGAAGGTGGGAATCGACGGCGAAGCGTGCGATGGAGCGTGCTTTCCCAGAGGGGCGGCACTCAATCCGCTTCACCGAACGCTGTAACGATGCGGTGACAAACTCGACACCGCTGCCGCAGCAAGCTAGGTTCGTCGCATGGCTGCCGTCGCCGAGCTGGCCGGGGTTCCGCTCTTCGCGTCACTCGATGACGCACAGCTGCAAGAGCTCGCCGGGTGGTTCCACGTCCAGAACGCCGGCGAGGGAAGACGGCTCGTCGGCGAAGGAGCACCCGGCTACACGTTCTTCGTCATCCTCGACGGGACGGCGCAGGTGACGGCCGACGGCGTGTCGCTGGTGACACTCGGCCCGGGCGACTTCTTCGGCGAGATCGCCATTCTCGGTGATGGGCAACGCACGGCCACGGTCACGAGCACGTCCCCCGTCCGCATGCTCGTCCTCTTCGGAACCGAGTTCCGGCAGCTCGAAGCCGCGCATCCGGCGATCGCCGCCGAGCTCACGGCCGCCATGCAGTCGCGGCTCGGACAAGCGGTCACAGAGCCGGCCTGAGCCGGGCGACGCCCAAGGGGGCGCTATCCGCGCCCGTCCTTCATGGACGGGGCCGCGGCCGCCAGGGGCACCCGCAGCACGCGACTGCCGTCAGTCCTCGCGTTGCGTCCGTGGCCGCAAGCCCCGCACTCGAAACTCTTGTCACGAGGCCGTTCGAGTTCCACTGGTCAACAGTCTGGTTCCGCGTCCGAGCAACGGGATTCAGGGGATGCCCGTGTTGGAACCGCTGGACTCTCGCTCAGGATGGGCCGCCACCCCTCCGACAGTCCGGCGGTTCCGTTCCTCTATGGGTCGGCGCGCGCGAGCACACACTCTGGCCGCAGGTTGCGCACCCGCGCGACGCCTTCGGGAACGCTAGATACGGGCGCCGACCGGAGCAATGGGCCGAATGGCCTATCTGCGATCCGCCCGGACCTTGCGGATCGGCGGCTTGCTCCTACGCGCGCTCACGATCGGTGCGGCCTGTCACCACCGGGCAACGAAGACGGTGGAGGCGGCGTGCGGCTTCCGCCCCCACCACGACGCGGCTGATCGCTACCCGTTACAGAACAACAGCTGGAGGTCGCGCACCGACGAGACGCCGGCTTGCGGCCCGAAGATCTGGAGCCAGAGCGCGATTGCCCCCGGCGCAGGCGCGAACGCCACCTTGTCCTCGTGGGCCCACGGCCAGGTCGACGCGATCCCCGCCACGATCTGCCCGTAGCAAACGTTGCTCGGACCCATCGCGGCACGAGCCGTACCAGCTGACGCGGCTCCGACAACGAGTATGAGCACGGCAACCGTCGTCACAACGGCCTTTCGCATATTCGCTCCCCTCGCGAATTGAACTGCCCTGCGATGACTCGACGCCGACGGCGACGAATCGCGTCCGCACCTCAAGGCTATTGTCCGACGGCCGTCGCCCCAGCGGCATCCGACGATGACCAGCCAGGGCACAGCTCACGCACGCTTCCAGCGAGCCATTCACAGCCGGCACGTTCGCAACGCGGAGATGGCCGCCCGCGAGATGGGCGGACTCTCACTTGCCGACGCACTCTTGCTCTGCGAGCTGCTCGCGAGTGCCGACCCGCGCCGCTACGAGCGAGCCGCCCTGCGTTGGCTGCAACGCTTCATCGACGAACGATTGCCGCCGCTCGCGGAGGTTGCTCTCGCCGCGTCGGCGCTCGCCGAACTTCGACATGGGAAGCGCAACGCCGGGGCCGAAACCTTGAAGCGCTTGCTCCGCTCTGGATAGGTCGGAGCACTGCTCACCTGCAGCAGGAGCACCATCACAACTGCGAGTGCACCGATCGGCCCCGTCCGCCACCGGCCCTGGCGAAAGAAAGGCGCATACGGGATTCGAACCCGTGCCGCCGCCGTGAGAGGGCGGTGTCCTAGGCCACTAGACGAATGCGCCGGGAGGTTCAGTCTAGCCTCGCCCGGGCACAACCGCCCCATGCTGGGACGGTGGCAACGAAAGCGCGAAGAGCACCGCGCGAACAAGCAGCAAGGCGACGTCCAGGCGCTCGACCGCGAGGGAGACTCGCGTGGCGGCGTGCAGAGCAGCGAGTACCGAGCGGCGGATCCGCGCGACATCGTGGAGGACGGCGGCACCGTCATGGCCGGACCCGGCGGTGCGCCGCAGGAGGACACTTCGCCCGAAGAGCGCCGCGGGCAAGATCGAAGCTGAGCCCGGCTACAATGCCGTCGCCCTGCGGGGTCGTCTAATGGTAGGACGCCTGACTCTGGATCAGGTAGTCGGGGTTCGAGTCCCTGCCCCGCAGCCTCAGAAAGCCGCCGCTCAGGCGGCTTTCTATTTTCAGGATGGAAACGCCGGGGCGGTGAAGGCAACGCGGAAGGCAACACGCCGGGAGCGCGAGCTCGCGCGCGAGCTCAGGGCAGCGGCGGCAGCGGTGTGACGGGCAGCTCCGTCTTGCCGTGCAGGCGCCGGCGCGTTCAGCCTTTGCGCCTCTTCCATGTCACGCAGTCGGGGCAAACCGGCTCGGCCGCGATGGTGAACGCGAAGGTCGGCCTGCCGCTCCGAGAGCGGATACTTAGACCGTGCCCACGGAACTGCACGAACGGCCGCGCGTTGATCGTCGCCGCAGGTGCCACCGGACTGAATATTCGCCGAGCGTTGTTGTAAGGATCTCGTGGACGTCGCGCTCGCCATGCCCCGTTTGGGGGATCAATTCCGCTCGACTCCTCTCCTTCGATGCTACAACGGATGAGCGGTGGCCGGACTCCGGTCGCCGGACTTAACTCGCTGCCTTCGAGACGGCGCTCTTTCGCCGGTCGACCCTTGTTTTCAGCTGAGTTGGATCAGGGTCATTGATCGACGAAAGGAACACTATGAAGAAGTTTCTGTGGCTTGCGGCCCCGCTCGTGTTGGCATTGGGTGTCATCGCAGGCGGGATGACTGGGTTGGCCGCGTCGGCTGCGCCGCCGCCGGCACCCCCGGGCCAAGGCGACTGTTCGCATGGCAACACCGGCAAAGAGTGTAAGCCCGACCCGAGCACGAACGGGAAAGACTGCGAACAGCACGGCAACAACGGCGTCGGTGGAGTGAACGAAGATCACTGCCTCGCGACAACTCCGGCGACCACGACCGTCGACACAACTACGAGCGTCGACACAACCACGACCAACGCGACGACCACGACCGACGCGACGACCACGAATCAGGCGACAACGAATCAGACTACGTCTGCCACGACGACCACCAACAAGACGGAAACGACCCCCGTCACCACGCCCACAACAACCGGCACGTCTACACTCGCCGGAAGCTCGAGCGGAGTGCTCTCAGCTTCAACTCCGACTGCTTCGAAGCCACAGCTCCAGAAGGAGCTCGCGAAGCAGGCCGCGAAGGTCGGCACGGGCCGGGTTTCACCCGAGCGCACGGCGTCCGGCGAACTGCCCTTCACCGGCTCTTCGACCTGGATCATCGCCCTGTTCGGCTCGGCGCTGTTGGCAGTCGGCCTGGGTCTCCGGCGACTGACCGCCTAAGCGAGGGAAATGCTGATCGCGGCGGCTGGTCGAGCCGTCGCGATCAATCACGAAACGAGTGCTGGGGCTAGCCCTTCCTCAATTTGCAGATTGCAACATGCAGGAGACTCGATCTTCTCAACGCGTACCCGCCCCTGCCACTCGGGCTCATCCATAAGGCAGTCCTCGAGCGCGCGCTGCGCGTCCTCGTCACACAGATAGACGCGTATTTCGCGCTTAAGAGCGGCTTGCGCAAATGTGTTGATCGTTATAAGGGCGGATTGGCAGTAGGTTGGATGGGCGGGCGGATGCTCGCGAGTTACGGAGCGCCCGGGCCGCGGGTCAACTGCGTTGGAACCTCGCGACAACGGTCATACGCTCTATCTGGGTGGCGAGTTCTTCCGAATCAACGGTGTCCCCAGGCCAGGGCTGGCCGCAGTCAACACGAAGACGGGGACAATCACACGCTGGACACGACGGATCAGCTTTTCCTATTCCGCGTTTCGGATCGCCGTAGGGACAACCTCGGTCGCCGTCGCTTATGTGTTCGGTGGCGACGGCGGCGTAAAGGTGATAGACCGCGCAACCGGTCGCCGCGTCATCTGGCGACGCCCACTGCCGCAACTGCACCGCCGACGTCTCCATAGGCGGCGACCGCGTCGTCGTCAGCGGCTTGTAGACGATCGTCAGCACGTACCGCGCGAGGTCTGGGCCGCGACGCCGCGCGTTCTCCCACGCGCACTTTCTGGCAAGCGGTGCCGGATGCGCGCGCACACACACATACACCGAATTTCTCTTGACGCCGACGCGTGCTGCTGACAAACTAATCGACCTCGTTTCACGTCGAGCGAAAGGAGGTCAGGTGAAGATGATGCTTCAGATGAGGCACACGCTTCCGCAGTTTGTTACGGCCTGGTCTTTCGGTCTCGGCGTAGACATCGTCTGCGCGTAGGGCCGTAGGTCCACGTCGCCATCGTTGGCTCCGCACGGAGCCGAACATCGTGCGTCCGACAGGCGCGACAACCGACAGAAAGGAGCTGGAGTGTTTGACCTGGTCCCGTGTTCTTGCGACTGGTCACACATGACGCTCCCGCAAGGGAGGACAGATGTACGACTACTACCGATATTGCTTCGAGGCCCGTGAGCGCACTCGCACGCGTGAGCGGGAAGCCGAGGCCGAACGGACGCCCCGTGGCCGCGGGCGCAGGGGGCGCGCCCGCCGCCGGCGCGCGATTCTGACAGCGCGACTGGCCCGCCTGCGGACGACCAACTAGGCGCTCACAAGCGGGGGTCGGGAGACCGGCCCCCGCTGGCAAACCGCAGGCAGGCGGCGCCGCTCGACCCTGACTCCAGCGGCGCGTCAGTTCGTCGAGGCGGCCTATACCCACGAGGGTCCCCGGGCTTGTTCGGCGAGGCGTTGCGGTCATCGAGTTCGACCGACGCGACATAGAACAGGCCGGGCCGAATCGGGCTCATCGCTGAGGATGGCTTCGAGCGCGCGGTGCGCATCCTCTTCACGCAAACAAGAGGTCGCTTCCTTCCGTCCACCGTTCACGCGCGCCTAGGTGCGTTCGAGCCCCGCGCCACCGCGGCCCTCGTACCAATTGCATACCGAGAAACTCCGCCAGCATCACTTTGTCCTGGTCGGCGAGCGGCCACCGGTCGGAGATCTGTCGCAACAGCGATGGCACAACCCTGTCGATGTGCTCCAGCGACCACTCGATGTCGTGGATCGGCGTGCCATCCGGACGATGCCGCAGGTAGATGTCGTTGAGTACACCGGCCTTGCTGACCGGCACATCACGGCGTGAGCCCGGTTCGCGCACTAGATGCATCGAGATGATCTCGTTGCGCGCGAAGCCACGCAGGTAGCCGCGGCTGACGACATGCGACCGACGGACGGGCTTGTAGTTCACACCATTGAGCCTAGGAGCCGCTCCGGCGGTGCCTCGTCGTCGATGATGTTCGTCCCGCGCCGGGCCAACTGCATACGAGGTCGGATCGCAGCGCGCTTGGCGGCGTGCCCGCGCGTAGAGCCCGTGCTTACCGTCGGATAACGACCGGCGTACCGAGCGGCACGACGCGCATCAGCCAGCGCAGGTCGCCGTCGCGTGCGTGCACGCAACCCCCGGAGACGGCTCTGCCGAAGTCGCTCGCCGACAGCGTGCCGTGTATGGCGATCCGGTCACCGCCGCTCCAGCCCGGCGGCAGGTTCGTCTGGATCGCCGACAGCGCAAGGATGCAGCAGCCATACGCCGAGCTGAAGGTGGCGCCGGCGAGCTTGTCGGTGACCGCGAACCGGCCGGTGGGAGTCGGCGAGTCGGACGCGCCGACGCCGACGCTCGTCCGGCGCAGCAACGTGTCGCCGCGGCGTACGATGAGCGTGCGCTGGGAGAGGTCCACGTCGAGCTCGAGCGGGGTGCGCGAGTAGCGAAGCCCGCCCGCGTTCGCGTCGACCCAGACGACGCGGTTCCGGCCGACGCCGGGTTCGGTCACGGCCAGCCAGCGCCCGCGGCGCGTTGCAACCACGCCTAGCGAGCGGCGCGAGCCGAACCGCGTCAGCGGGCCGACCCTCGCGACGACCGGGCCGAAAGGTCGCGTGTGCAGCGCGACGAGGCCGCCCGCGCGGACCTGGGCGATCACGTGCCTCTCCGGCTGCCGGGAGGCGCCAGGCTCGCCCGAATGGCCGAGTCTCGCCATCTCCAGGGAATGCTCGCGAGCAGCCGCAGCGAGTCCTGAGGCAACCCGCAGCGGCAGCAGCCCATGCTGTCGACGAACAGCGTTTAGCCGCTCCATGCCCGATCGCCGCAATGGGCGCACCCCGGGTGGCCGCTCGGACGACGTGCCCGCCGCCGGCGCTGCAACGGCGCAGCACGCCAACCCAAGCGCGACGACAACGCTCGCGACAATGGCCGTCGGACGCCATCCCCGGCCTGAGGGGGCCGCCAGCTTTCCCCTGAACTGGCGCGCGTCCGCAGCAACGATCTGAGGCCGCAGGTCGGGCATTGGCCCCACCGCCTCTGGTCGTGCTTGCGCGCGAAGCTACCAGGTTGGCGTACTGAAGACAACATCGTGAAAGGGCTACTTCAACGGTGTAGAGGAGGGACTGGTTAAGCCAGGACAACTCCCCCACGTCGAGCTTTGCGCTCGCCCAGGGTCACCCGGTGGCCTTGCTCTCCCCGGGGGCTCAGTTTCCCGACACATCTCGCTCGTCGAGCTCGACAGGTTCCACGCTGAGCAGGCCAGTCCAGACGCTTGCTCCGCCGCGCGGCTGACGCCTGTCGACGCATGAGCGGTCCGCAAGTTTGCTGGGTACTCAGACTCTGGTTCTAAGGCTGCGCCCGTTGTGTCTGCGGCGGAGCCCGGGTTCGCCCTACTCCCCGAGGGCCCGGTGTCCGCGCGGACGCAGCCCTCCCAGCGGCCCGACTAACGCAACACCCGGAGGCGCGACCCGTGCCGCAAGTCTTTCCCTGTAAACGCGTCTCATCCGCAGGGGAGCCCGACGTCTTGACGGTTAGTGGCCGCAGCTAACTGTCGGGATCTGGCCGTTCGGGCTCCCCTTACGCAGCCCTTTCCGGCACTAGTTCGGCGACAGGTCCCGCTCGTCGAGCTCCACCGGCTCGACGCTCGCGTGCCAGCCCAACCAGGCTCGTCCCGGAACGCATCCTCGAGTGCTGCCTCCGCGTCCTCCTCCCGGAGGAACAGGTCGATTGCCTCAGAGTCGCCGAGCTCGAGGAGTGCGTAGCCACGCATGAACCGGAGCGTATTGCGGTCCGGTCGCCGTGGCTATTGTCCAAAGCGGCCGGCGCCTCTGCGGCAGCCGACTATGACCACGCCCCGGGGCCCGAGTGGGCGGACGGCCTCATGTGACTACTCGTCGAGTTCGGGTAAGTCGAGCGCGATCGTTCCACCTGGCGCGAACGGCCGAGGCCTTACTGGCTCGCGGACGAACGAATCCGGTGGGGGATCTTCGAGAAAGAAGTCGCCGCAACGCCGTCGAGATCGTCTAGCGCGCAGCAGCGCGACCCATCGCTTTAGGAGGCTTGGCTTCGGGCCGCCGATCGTGACTGGCGAACGCGCACCCCAAACCATAAGCAGAGGATAGACGCGGGAGCCTGACTCTCTGGCGCCGAGATGAGTTCGTCCCCCGCGGCGGCCTTACCGCTCCGCACGCGTGCAAATCGCGACTGTCACTGCTGCACCCCGTGCGCTTCCGACACTTCGCGAATCGCCCGCGGCAGTCACGGCCGATGAGGGACCGAGGAGCGTCGGCCGTGCCGATCGTTTGGGCACAACTTCGCATTCTCTGCCCAAAACCCGCCGAATCGACCGCAAATCACAGGAATCGGAGAGCGCAGTCACGACGACAGAGAAAGGCCGAACCCGCGTTCCTCGACGGGTTCCGGGCCTCTGAGCAGGTATCTACATCCGTACTCTGGATCAGGTAGTCGGGGTTCGAGTCCCTGCCCCGCTGCTAACAGAAACCCCCGCTGATACGGGGTTTCGTCGTTTCAGGGCTTTCGTAAGCAGCGGGTTCTGCTAACGGATTGCAAACCTACGAGACAGCGACGAGCTCCGCGATCAATGCAGCGGCCGTTTCCTGCATGTCTGGCAGCGAGTCGGTGTAGACGTCGAGCGTGAACGCGACGGACGCATGGTCGAGACGTTCTGAGACGACCTTGGGATGCACGCCGGCGCGGAGCGCGATCGTCGCGTGGGTGTGCCGTAGACCGTGGAGTGATAGCGCCGGGAGCTTGGCGGCTTTGACGTGCCGCTCGAACGCCTCGGAGAACGCCTGCGGGTGGATCGGTGAGCCGTCCTCACGCGTGAAGACAAGATCCAAGTCGTTGCCCGGCCATCGCCGCACGTTCCAGCAGCTGCCGTCCTTGG
This sequence comes from uncultured Actinomycetes bacterium, assembly GCA_963833655.1. GTDB lineage: Bacteria > Actinomycetota > Thermoleophilia > Gaiellales > Gaiellaceae > 3-1-20CM-4-69-9. The sequence continues at coordinate 856,742 of CAWHYL010000004.1, forward strand.
TCGTCACGCAAAGCGTCAACGCGCGTGGAGTCGATCGCGATGGCTCGTCTCCCCCGCTCCGTCTTCGGCTCCGAGAGCTTGATTTCGTAGTCGCTCGAGATCAGAGAACGGCGGACTGTGACCCGGCTGTTGTCGAAGTCGACGTCGCTCCATGCGAGCCCGAGGACCTCCCCGCGGCAATCTCTTCTTGTCCGACCCCGTGAGCGCAACAACATGGCGCCTGGGGTTGGTTAACGCGGGCACCAAGACAGCGACCACCTTCATCTACGCGATCTGCATTCGATAGTCCTCACCGCGCCGGGGCGGATGGATCCGTTATGGGTCAACGGCGTCGCGTCGGCGCGGATCACGTCGACCGGAAACACGCACACCACACCCGCGGGCCGGCCGGCGACGCAGCCGTGCAGACGGCGGACATGCGTGATCTAGGATCGAAGCGGCGTGATCACGGCCGTCCATCTTCTTATCTACTCGGACGATCCCGAAGCCACGCGATCGTTCCTTCGTGACGTCCTCGGTTGGGGCTTCGTCGAGGAGCCGGACAGCAAAGGATGGCTCATCTTCAAGAGCGGCCCCAGTGAGATTGGCGTACACCCGACGCATCAGATCTACCAAGGGCAGACGTACGACAGCCCCCGACATCACCAGATCTTCCTGATGTGCGACGACCTCGCACGAACGATGGCCGAGCTTCAGAGCAAAGGTGCGGAGTTCGCGGGATCCGTCGAAGAGCAGACCTATGGGAACACCGTAGGACTGAAGGTTCCCGGCGCGGACGACATCATCGTCTACGAGCCGCGGCACCCGACGGCGTACGACCTCAGCTGAATGACCGCGCCGGGGATACCCCGGGGGCGGGTCAATCACGCACTCCGAAGCAACGCGGACACTCGCTGTGAAAAAAACGTCGTGAACCGCACGGTTGAGCCAACACCAGCCGGGGGCGGTCGCCGACGGAAACACGATCGAGTGGACACCCCGCAAGCCAGGTTTCTCGCGGTATGTACGGGTCTGGGAGATTCATCCGCGCTTCTGCCGGGGGTAGGTCGATGACGTGATCTCGAACACGAACGGCCACCCCCGCCTTGTCCATTTCCCCCAGAACTCGTTTTGGTCGCAACCCCTTGTTTTGGAGGGTTGTTGCGTTAGGGAAGGGGAATGGCGCGTTTGGGGAATAAGTCGCGGACACCCCCGCCGCGAACAAAAGGAGGAGACCGCCGAGTCCCCCTGTGAGCGGTCTCCTCTGTCAGGGGCGAGACCCCTCCCCATCCGCTGAAGAGCATTCCTCAAACCGCACCCAGGCGCATCAGCGGGCGCTCGGAAGCGAATTGCCAAGACCTACGGATGTCCTTTTGCTAGGGCCGGGCGGACACCCCGCTAACGCCCAAACCAGGAATTTCGCCGTGGAGCAGGTTGCGATCGATCAGCTAGCGCGGGATTCGCTTCATCTCGCGCTCGATGTCGGACTCTGCGATTGGCCGGTACAGGCTTGTGGGCCAGCGAACGAAAGCCCTCCAACCTTCGACCGCGAGGAAGAAGCCCCAAGCGATCGAGACGTATGCCGGCCATGGCAGGCCGCCATCAATCGAGCGATCGGTCAGTGCCCAGATCAGCCAGAGGACGCCGTTGACCGCGATGTAGCCGCCCAGATTCCCGATGAACCTTCGCTTCCGCTTCAAACTGGCAATTGCCTCTTTTCGCTGTTCCGCGTCCGGCGCCGCCGTAAGAGTCGTCGCCTCGGCTGGCTCCTGCGTCAGCTTCCCGTTCGGTGTCAACGTGGCGCTCATCCACCTCACCTCCAAGACGGTTTCTGCTGGCTGACATAGCCTCGGTTGAATCGGGCGGCTTGGCATCGGTGGGCGCGCTGATGGGCGCTGCCACCATCTACGGACGGCGCTGGGTGGACGCGTTCCGGCCGACCCGCTACGGCGCGGCGCAAAAGAGAGCCGGGCGCTAGTGCTGGCCCCTCGGGTCGCTCGGCGGCCGATTTGCCATTTTCACGGCAACGTAGACAACGGTTCCCCACAGCACGATCCAGAAGACCATCATGAACGTCATCCAGAACCCGCCCCAACCGGACATCCAGTGATACATGGCGTCCTCCTTTGCACGCGAGCAGAGAATGCCTCCGATCGCCGAGGACCGCATCGGCGTGTCCCGGTAAACCGGCTTGGGACAATTACGGAGAGGCCGATTGGCCCTTCTAGGCCAGTAGTCGGCATCTCATCTGGTCGCTAGAGTCGCCCGCCGTGGATGCCGAGACCCTTCTGAACGTCGCGATCATCCGTGGCGGCGAGGAGTGCGGCCGGCGCTGGCTGCCTGGAGATCCGGAGCGATGGCGAGCCGAGTGCATCGACGACGGCCCCGACGACGGCCCCGGAGATGTGTTGCGGTTTTGGTGTCCGGGATGCTGGGAGCGGGAGTTCGAGGCGTACTTCTAGCACCGGAAGCTGGGTGAGCGCATAGGCGCCCATGTGCGGCGATTGTCCTCCGATTCGTTCGGGCAGACAAGTGGCCGCCTTGGACACGGCGTGGTAACCGATTGAGCTTTCGACAATCTCGAGCTGCTCTGCCGACGCTGCCATCACGCGGCACATCGGTAGAAGTTGGCACCCCTGAGCGTTATTTCCGCCGATGCGAGGCGGTGATAGGCGTGATACCCCATCAGCGAAAGGGGTGAACCACTATGAGTGGAGCGCCGCCGAAAGCGGAAGGCGCAACGAGGGGCATCCGAGTTGTTGCGGCACTTCTGATTGTCGCGCTGGTCGCGGGGCCGGCGGGGACGCATATCTACTGGCTGCTCGGCGGCACCTGGGGGCTCGGGGGTCAAGACTCGTCGACGGGGATCCGCCTCGTGGCCGCCATGGTTGTCCTGCTGATCGTCGCCGTGGTGTTGGTTGTCCTGGCGCGGGTCGGATGGTGGCAGCAGACGCTCGCGTCCGACCGCATGATTCGGTTTCTCGCCTGGGGGCTGGCGGCGTTCTTCCTCAGCCATGGACTGGTGAGCTTCGCCGAGGGCTGGGCCGGGATCGCGTCCGAATGGTGGCTGTACGGCCCGGGCGGGCTCGTGATCGGACTGCTCATGCTCGTCGTGGCGGGCTCGCGCGGATCCTGGCCGCACTTGCACCGGCCGCACCGGATGCTGCCGTCGCACTGAAAACGGCGCGGCGGCGCGATTCCGCCGCCGCTCAAGAGGGAGGTGGAAACAGTGGATTTGGTTGATCTCGGCGACGAGACGTATGTCAGCGTGACGACGTTCAAACGTGACGGGACTCCGGTCTCGACACCAGTCTGGGTCGCTCGTGACGATGGCCGGCTGCTCATCCACAGTGCCGCCAACAGCTGGAAGGTCAAGCGGATCCGTCGCGATAAGCACGTGCGGATCGCCGGCTGCGGCTTTAGCGGCAAAGTCCACGGCGACACGTTCGACGGGGAGGCAACACTCCTTGCGGACACGGCGACCGTCCAGGCGCTCGAGGCACGTAAGTACGGCCTGGTCTATCGACTCATTACGGGGCTGACGGCGCTCAATCGATGGCTGCGCAGGAAGCCTGACGTGGAATCGATCACGATCGCGATCACTCCGGTCTAGACGCAGCTTGAGCTCGATGTCGCTTTCGGCTCGGCTCAGCGAACGATGCTCGCGGTCACCGCGGGCGGCCAGCTCAGCGCGAAGAGGACCTCCGCGACGTCAGCGATCGCGTCGCTGGCCCGCTGGGCATCGAGCCCGACGTGCCTGCCGGTTGGGTTCAGTTCGGCGTCGACGAGAACGACCAACCGGTGTACGGCTTCATCGGGCCGCAGAATCCGCGCTGGCAGTTCGACTCGGCGGGGTGTCCGCGTCGTTTAGGCCAAAAAACAGCCCGCGCCTTTGTTTGCGCTGAGGTGGTTCTTTAGCAGCCGAGCAACCGACAGCAGCGCGAGGCGAATCGGCCGAACCCCTGGGAGCCGGGACGCGGGGCCTGCGGCCAGGCCCGCGAGAGCCCGGCCCCTCGTTTACGCTAGCGCGCATTCGACACGTTCAAAAGCACGTTTTTGGCGCACGTTGCGTGCTTTCCCGCGCACGTTTTTGACGCACGTTGCGTCCCTTTTGGATCTCTTGCGCCTATCGGATCATTGCGCTTGGGGCGTCAAGAGAGGAGAACTCTCGGTACGGAGCGGCTCACGGCTCCTGGCGAGGGAGAGATCCCCATAAAGCGGCTTAGCCGAGGGGCTGTGAGTCGTTCTCTGGAGCGCGACGGTGCGGGACTTCGATCGGGATCCGTTCTGCAGCGCGCGGTGTCGCCGGGAGTGGTATCGGCTTCACGAGTCGCCCGTCCGCCGTCTGAGCTAGACGAACTGCTTCACGCGCGGCTTGTTGAGCGCGCTTTCGCGATCCATCTCCCAGCGCTGGCGACACTCGTGCCCCAGCCGCTCCAATGCAAGTCTTTGATGACCCACGAGCCGTCCTCAAACAGATAGATCGTCGCCGGGCGGGAAACGAGCGGGTTCTTGATGGACGGGAAGTTCACCGGCTGGTTGATGTCCAGGTAGAAGAAGATCTGGCCGACCTGTCGACCGGCCTGACCCGCGCCAGCCTCAGCCGTCGTCACGACCAACCCCAGCACAAGCGACGCGACGACCGCCAACGCGATCCGCTTCACCACTTGAGCACCGCAGTAGACCTCCGAACGCAGCCTGCCTTCGTAAGTCCTCAAGACAACCAGAGCAGGTCAATCGATCTGAGTCAAAGCCGGTTCACTTGCGCCGCGCCGGACGAGAGCGCCGTTGCCGTCTAGAAATCCGCCGACGCGGCCGGTTGATCGCTGACTCGCGCTCGAGTTCGTACCGCCAGTAGTCGCGGTTCTTGATCAGCCGACCGTGAACATCACCTGACCGGGGGTCGCGGGTACGACTGCCTCTGACCAATAGTTCCAATCAAGACTCAGGGAGTCTCAGGCCAGCCGCCTCGCCGCGAAAAGGCAGGTGAGTTAACGAAATGACCTTTACTGATCTCGTCGCTTACTTCCGCGCACGGTTTGGCGTGGAGGATGGTCAGACGATGGCCGAGTATGGCGTCGTCCTGGCCGTGATCACGGCCCTGGTCGTGGCGGCGCTGCTCGCGCTCTCGGGCGCTATCGCAAACGCGCTGAACACGGTTCGCGGCTTCCTCTAGACCGCAACGCGTCGGTTGCTTGATCGGCCGGCGGGACCTCGGAAGTCCCGTCGGCCGTATATCTGCCACCTTCGGAGCTAACGACGGAGCGTCATTCGCCGGGACCTTGGAGACCGTTCCGATAAGACCGGACGAGACCGCCCTTGCTTTCTCTGCGCCCGGGGTTAGCCGGCCCTCAAGACTCGCGACGTTGCCGCCCGGGACCTTGCGGAAACTCGTCAGTCCGTACGGGCTGTTCGCCGCGCCACAGATCTCCCGAAAGCCATTGGTTGACGTGATCGTCTCGCAGGCATGGCGGGCCGCCGCCGATGCGCTTCCGCTCCTACGGGACTTACCGAACTCGGCCAAATACCGCCGCACCTAGCGCTTGGCCTGACCGCGAACTTCGACCTCCCACAGCAGCCTGGGCTGTACCGTGTCGCCCGACAGGGGACGACCCATTGCAGAGATGGACGACGGTGCTTCCCCCACGACCCGACGAGCTCGACGGGATCTACCGCGAACTGGCTCGCAGCGCAGGGGCGGAAGTCTTCGAGCCGTTGTCGCCTTGAATGATGCGCGAAGCGCGGAAGATTGCCGCGCCGTCAGCAAACGCATTGCTAACGAACGGCGGGAATCTCGCAGGACGCAGTGGACTAACCGCACCCCGGTTTGGCTCAGCCGTTGAACCGCGTGGACACGTCGTTGCTGATTGGACGGTGGGGGTGTGACTCTGCATCAGGTAGTCGGGGTTCGAGTCCCTGCCCCGCAGCTTCACGAAAGGCCTCGCGCTCGCGGGGCTTTCGTGTTCCGGCAACCCAAGGCTTGAGTCGGCCGACGGACGCAACTGCCCACGTTTAGTGCCGCACGTCCCGGACATCACGCCGACGTGTTTGCTCTCCTTCTCTGGTTGACGCTCGGCCCGCGCGCTGCCGCGGCCGAGGTGTTCGTCGAGCTGACACTCGGGCTGGTGCTCTACGCGACCACGCACGCCGGCGCGAAGCCGATGTGGCGCTTCACCCGGTAAGTACTCACCCGAGACGTCGCCCCGTGCATCCACCGCGCGTGGAGGATGCGCACACGAACTGGTATCTCGTCGAGAACGACGGGGCGGTCGGGATCGTCGACGCCAGCGTCCCGCATACGCCCTGGACGCTGCTGCCGGACGCACTGAGGCAGCTTGGACGGACCGCGTCGGACCTCCGCGCGCTCTTCCTCACTCATGAAGCCACGCGCGCTCTCGATCGTCACGGGTCTTCTTAGACGCCGCGCGTTCTGGCCGACGCCGATCGCACAGGTCAAGACGTACGTGGACGGTACGCTCGACGTGCCCGGTCGACCACAGGGCGTGTTCACGCCCGGACACACGTTCGGCCACTGCTCCCTCTACTACCCGGAGCGCGACACGCTCATCGCCGGAGACGCTGTCGTCACGCTGAATCCCTACACCGGCGACCACGGGCCGCAACACGTTGCTCGGGCCGCGACGGCGGACACGGCGCAGGCGCTGAGGTCGTTGGACGCCGTCGCCGGCACCGGCGCCCCTACCGTGCTGACCGGCCACGGAGAAACGTGGCGCCACGGCGCGGCCGCGATGGCCGACGAGGCGCGCCGCGCGGTCGTCTCCTAGGAGGAGCTCATCCTCATTGCGACGTTGTACTTGCTGACCGACGTCCGCTGTCCGGGCGTATCGCCTGCGGGCATCGCGCTGAGGATCTCGTCGCCCTTGTTGTAGTCATCCTCGTTGTCGAACACGACGACGACGAGCGACTTCTCGGCGTCGGGATCGTGGAGGACGATCAGCTCCGAATCCGGAAACCCCTCCGGCGGCTGACCGCTCTCCATCTGCTGCTTCATCTCCTGCATCCGGTCACTGCTGACCCCGTCGAATGTCACCACGCGTGCAAGCGCCATGCGGCCCTCCCGATTCGCTGTCACGCGGAGCCTACGCCTCTTCGGGCCACTTCACCTCGTCGTCCGGATACATCGCGCTCCAGACGCGGACGTACGCCTGCAGCTCGATCAGCGCGTCGCGGCGACTCTGCGAGGGCGCCGGCAGTTGCACATCGAGCACCTGGTCGCTCGCGAACGCGACGCCGCAGCCGCAGCGCTCGAGGTAGTCGGCGAGCGAGTGCGCCGCCTCGGGAGTGTTGAGCTCGATCTTCATCTGTCCGGAGATTCGTTGGAGCGAGCCAGGGAGCTCCGAAGAGCCGCCCGACTGCAGTTCTCGGTCGACCTACGGCTGCAGCGACGCGACCGCCGACGACGTCGCAGCAGGCTGGCTGCCCGTGCCGTCGCCGTCAGCACCGTCGGCCTGCGAGGTGTCGGCCCACGAGGCGTCCGCCCAGGAAGCGTCAGCCCACGAGGCGTCGGCCCAAGAAGCGTCAGCCCAGGACGCATCCGCCCACGAGGCTGCGCTCCAGGATGCGTCTGCCCACGAGGCGTCTGCCCATGAGGCGTCGGCCCACGAGGCGTTCGCCTGAACCGTCGACAGCCACGAAGCTGCGTCGAAGCGCAGGTCGCTCGTCACGAAGCTCCGCAGCGCGAGGTTCGGGTTCGGCGCCGAGCTGAGCATCGCGGCGCGGTAGGCGTTGACGCCACCGACGCCGAGCGAGCCGGGGATCGCGCTCGGCAGTGAGCGCGCGGTCAGCATCAGCGCACCCTTCACCTGATCCGGCGTCCAGCCCGGGTGCCTCGCGAGGATCTGCGCTGCAGCGCCGGCGACGACCGGAGCCGCGAACGAGGTTCCCGAAAGCTGCATGTAACCCGGAGCCACGACGTGGTCGGGCTTCTCGGCGACGAGGGTCGAGCCCGTCGGGACGGCGGCGACCATGTAGCGACCGGCGGCGCCGATCTCCGGCTTCGAGAAGCCGTCCTCGGTGGAGCCCCACGCCGACCACGGCGCAGCGGTGTCATCGCCCGGCAGGACGCTCGAACCAAGATCGATCGCGCCGACCGTCATCACGAACGGGTCGTTGCCCGGCGCATACATCACGCCGCTGGGGCCGGATGCCGAGCCGTAGTTCCCGGCCGCCGCAACGACGAACACGTTGTTGAACCAGAGCTTCTCGACCGCGCGATCCAGCGGGTCGTTGTAGAAGTGGTTCTGCGCGCTCGCGTGCAGCGAGAAGTTCGCGACGCGGATGTTGTACGCGGCCTTGTTGGCGAGGATCCAGTCGCATGCTGCGATCACATCGCTCGTCCGCGCCGTGCCCGCATCGTTCATCACGTCGAGGGAGACGATCTTCGCGTTCGGCGCCGCGCCGGAGACGCCGGCCGCGGATCCTGCCGCGATGTCCGCGACGAACGTCCCGTGACCTCGGCCGTCGCCGGGAGAGTTGGGCGTCATGCTCGCGAGGTTGACCTGGGCGGCGACCCTGCTCCCGCCGTCGAAGTCAGCGCGGTTCGCCTCGATGCCGGAGTCGACGACGGCGATCGTCGGCGCCTGGGGCGCGGGACTGAACGTCGAGCCCCACAGCCATGCAGTCCCTGACGTGTACGGCCACAGTTGCGTCGACGACGGCGCGCCGCTGAGCTTGACCGTGGAGTCCGGCGTGATCGTGAGGCCCGAGCGCTTCGCAAGCGATGCGAGCTTCCCGGCGGTGATGTCGACCGCGACCGCCTCGGCGGACTGGAGGCGACGCCGGATGTCGGCGCCCAGACCGTTGACGCTCGCAACGGCACCGGAGGTCCCGTCCGAGCTCTGGATGATCACGTGAAGCTTCTGATTCGGCTGGTTGTCGGCTTTGTCGAGCAGGCCCGGGCTGATGTACGTGCCGTTGCCGTTGCCGTTGCCGTTGCCCTTGCCGCCGCCGTTGTCGGCCCCGGCGGAGAGCGGAACGACGAGCGCGACCGCCGCGAGCGCCGCTATCGCAAGACGACGGCCGTCGCGCCCGCCGGATCCCCAGAGCGCGTTCTTGCGCGATTCGCCACGGGACCCGCTGCCCCACAGGGCATTCGAGCGGACGCCTCGCTTCCAACCGGTCGAGTCTCGCATGATGTTTGGATTCCTCCTGCCGCGCAGGACGCGGGCCGCAGATTCCTCGGTGCCGAGCGCAGCTCAGCCGCTCGGAACGTAGGCCCGGCAGCCTGGTACCGCCTCCCCCGCTGGGGTGAGGCGTGCATTTCCCCCGTTCGAGGGAGGAGGACTAGTGCAGCGTCACACGCCGGCGCAGGGTGCCGGCGCGCTGATGGCGCGCTTCGATGCCGACTTCCGACCCTGCGGGCGTCTCGATCACCCATTCGAGCTTCGCGAGATCGGTCGTCGACTCGTCGTTTCCCCACCACGTGGTCGAGCGCTTCTCGACGCGCCCCTTGAGCTGGCCGACCTGGGTCTTGATCTCGCCGCCGACGAGGCGGGCACCCTCCGGGAGGTCGAGCTCGACCTCGATGTCGCGGACGGCACTGCGCTCGAGCGCCTTCTGGGTCACGTTTGTCGGCAGCCAGCCGGTGTTCTGGACGACGAGCCGCACGAGGAACGAGCTCTCCCCGAGTTGCTCGACGTCGAGGGAGCGCACGTCGAGCAGCGGCGAAATCAGCGCGTGGAAGAGCGCCCAATCGGAGTGCGGCGCAACCTCCTGCTCGAGCCGGTCGAACGGCACGTTGAACCAGTAGTTGATGATGTCCCAGCCGCCGAGCTCGACCTTGCCGAGGTCGGGGTGCTCGAACTCGTACCAGTCGACGTATGCGTCGGGGTAGTGCTCGTCCGCCCACTTGACGAGTGCGAGGTCGTCCTCGACCGGGTGCTCCCGGATCCACTCGGTCAAGTGGTAATCCGTCAGGCCGGCCTGGCGCTGCGGGCTCCAGAATTCCGTCGTCCACGAGAAGACACCGACGTGGTCGTACAGCCAGTCGTGCGCGCCGCCCCTGATCGACTGCTTCGGGTCGTACTTGAAATCATGGAAGACCGAGACGGCGGGATAGCCGGTCAGCTCGGTGCCGCGCGCGCCGATGATCGTGTACGCACGCAGGTCGTGTGTCGGCAGTTCGTCGTCCGGGTGGCCGGCGTAAGGGCGCAGGTGGACGCCGCTGAACGTGTGGTACGCGATGTGCCCGGTCACGTTCGGGCGGTCGGTGACCGCCTGCACCATCGCGCGAACTTCGGGCTCCGACGTCGGGAACGGCCCCGCGCCGCGCTGCTCGTGCTCCGGGGACCAGTCAGCCGGAAAGTTCCGGTTGAGGTCGAGCCCTTCGAGCGGCGGCGGCACCTTGATCGTGACGCCGTCGTAGTTCTGAATGCGACCCTCGGTCAGCAGCCGGTAGAACGGACCGTCCGCAGGCGTGTCGACCGGATCTCGACCGATGAGAAGCTTCTTCTGCTCCGGATGCCGACGCCAGGCGCCGTTCGGGTCCTCGACCCGCATGTCGAGCACGCGCCCGTCGCCGTCGAGGTCCTCGACCTGGAGCCCGTCGTCGGGCTCGTCGCGCGGATATGGGCGAACGCTCGAGCGGATGAACCGCCGCTCCTTGAGGCCGCGCTCCGCGCCGTCCGGATTGAGCCGCGGGATGACGTAGAACGTTCGCGTGTCGAGCGCTAGCGTGACGCCGTCGTCGGTGCCGTGCTCGCTCAGAAGCTTGTGGATCAGGTGAAGCGCGGCAGTACAGCCGGTCCACTCCATCGAGTGGATGTTCGCCTCGACGAGGAACGCCGGCTTGTCCCCGTGCGCGCCGGTTTCCGTGTTCGTCACCGTGACGAGCCAGATGTCGCGGCCTTCGTACGACTTGCCGATCGACTCCACGCTGCAGAGCTTCGGCGCCTCGCTCGCCCAGGCGTGCAGCGTCTCCGTCAGCTCGTCGTACCCGTAGAAGTGGTCGTACGAGACTGCGCGCAAGTCAGCTCGCAACGAGCTCGCGGACGAGCGGTGTCGTGTCGAACGGCTCGTACCCGAGGCGCACGGCGATCTCCTCGCTCGACGGCCTCGTCCCCTCCGCGAAGAGGGCGCGAAGGGTCTCCCCCGTCTTCGGGCTGCGCCACCAGTCGTCGCCGATCTCGTCGATCAGGTGCGCGCGAAGCTGCGCGTGGCGAATCCACGCGCGCAGATAGTCGGCGGAGTAGAACCCGCCGTCCATATCCGCGAGATGCCCGTCTCGCGGGTAGCGAATGCCCGTCGCGGCCGTAAGCCTCTCCGCGTAGTCGTCGCTGGTCGTGCCCGCCTCGTCGAAGTTCGACCAGAAGTCGAGCTCGAACTGCAGCTTCGCCGTGTAGCGACGGAAGAGCAGCGCCTCGAGGAACGTCGTCGCCTGCGCGTTCGTGCGTGCTTCTTCGTCGCCGAGGCCGAAGTACCGTGCATGCCAGCCGGGCTCGCGCGTGATCGCCTCGCAGATGTACGAGTAGATCTCCGTCAGCGCGTGGTCGCGCGAGATGCGGCGGAACGTGTACGGCAGGTTCGCGTCGACGCCGGCGTAGTGCAGCGCATGCCCGGCCTCGTGCATGAACGCCTGATAGTCGTGCAGCCCGCCCTGGGCGCGCGTGATCAGGTGGACGACCTTCGGCGGATCGGATGCGATCACGCAGGCGCGCGGCGACTTCTGCGGCCGGTCGTCGAGGTCGAGCTTGATGTTCCGGTCGGCGGCGAGGTCGAAGCCGAGCGCCGACAGCGTCTCCAGGCACACCTCCGTCGCGCGATCCTTCGTGTACGTCGCGTCGAGCGGCGAGAGCCGGCGCACGTACCCGACGTGCGCGGATGAGGGTTGCGGCTCGCGGTCGGGCCCGAGCAGCCGCTCGAACCACGTCTCGCGCAGCTCGAGGAACGCCTCCTCGATCTCGTCGCTCGCCGCCGCGAGGACGGACGCGAGCTTGCGCAGCGAGATCTGCTTTTCGTCGTCGTTCCGCGCAATGGGGTCCGGCTCGCCGCTGAGGTCGGCCTCCAGCTCCTCGTAGGCGCGTAGCAACTCGAGGCGCGGCGCGTTGAACTCCGCCGACCGCGCGCGATAGAGCTCGCCGAGCTCTTCACGCTCCTTGTAGTCCGGCATCACGGACAGCTGCGCGAGCGCAGACCGCAGCGGAAGCTCCTCGCCCTTGAACGGCACACGCGCCGCGAGGAGCGCATTCTCGAGCTCGTCGTCCCGGTCGGCAAGCTCTGCAGCGACGAGGCCGCTCTCACACGTCTTGCGCAGTCGGTACAGCCACTCGCGGCGTTCGCCGTCAGCGGCGCTCTCTTCGTCGTGCAGCGCCTCGAGCTGCTCGCGGCTGAACAGGTCCGCGTAGCGCGCGACGATTGCCGCTTGCTCGGACACCTCTTTCTCGCCGACACGCACCGCCCGGCCCTCCTCGGACCGGTCGTACAAGTACCGCTGAAGCTGCTCTTCGAAGTCCGCGGCGCTGCGGACGGCGGTCGTCGACATCGAGAGAACTCTATCCAGCCAGGTTGGCGACAGTGGACGTGAGCTGGTCGATCGTGAAGGGCTTCGAGATGACGCCGTCGCCCGCGGTCTCGGACACCTGTGCAGAGCCTGTGAGCAGCGCAACCTTCAGCTGCGGCCGCTCACGCCGGAGCTCCGCGAGGAAGTCGAGCCCGCTGCCCGTCCCCACGTGCACGTCGAGCAGGACGATCCGGATGTCATGCGTCTCGAGCTCCGCTCGTGCCTGCTGCAAGGTCCCCGCCTCGTGCACGTGCCACCCCGCCAGCTCGAGGTTCAGCCGGCAGAGGAGCCGGATCGACGCATCGTCGTCGATGACGAGCACAGTGCGACTGGGCGAGTTCACGCGCCGCTGGAGTTTAATCTCGCCGCGTATCCACATCAGGCCGCCGTTCGTTTACTTCTTGAAAATGAGAAAGCAGGGACGACTCTCCGAGGACCTTCAGCGTCGCCTGCCTCGCCCAACGCCGCAGTTCCGGCACCGCGCCTGGCTCATGTTCCAGCGCGCCCTGGATCCACTCGGCCCGGCAAGGCCGCTGCGCCCGCCGCGCTAGGCGACGGCAACCGCGGCGCTGAGACGGCGCAACGTCTCGTCCTTGCCGAGGAGCTCCATGCTCTCGAACAGCCCCGGCGAAACCTTCGAGCCGGTAACGGCGATGCGGATCGGCTCGAACGCCTTTCGCGGCGACAGCTCGAGCCGCTCCGCGAGCGCGCGCAGCGCGGCCTCGATGTGCTCCGCGTCGAACGGCTCGACGGGCGCGAGCTCCTCGCGTGCAGCCTCGACGATCGGCTCGCGGCCGTTGAGCAGCTCGGCGTCCGGGTGCACGTCCCGGAAGAAGAAGCCGGCGAAGTCCGGATACTGACCGAACCGTTCGATCTTCTCCTGCACGATCGGGACCGTGCGCCGGACGAGCTGGTCGTCCCAGTCGTGCCCGGTCTCGCGCAGGTAATGGATCAGCCCGTCCGTGTAGGCGTCGACGGAGAGCCCCCGCAGGTAGACGCCGTTCATCCAGTCGAGCTTCTGGTAGTCGAAGGTCGCCGGGCTCGGCACGACGCGGTCGAGGTCGAAGCGCTCGACGAGCTCGTCTCGCGACATGATCGTCGTCTTGTCGTCGTAGCTCCAGCCGAGCAGCGCGAGGAAGTTGACGAGCGCAGCCGCGTAATAGCCCTGATGGCGAAAGTCGTCGACCGTGACCGACCCGTGTCGCTTCGACAGGCTCTTCCCGTCTGCGCCCAGCACGTGCGAGACATGCGCGTAGACGGGGATGTCGCCACCGACCGCGCGGATGATGTTGATCTGCTTCGGCGTGTTGGAGATGTGATCCTCGCCGCGGACGACATGCGTGATCCCGTCCCAGACGTCTTCCATCGGTGATGCGAAGTTGTACGTCGGACGGCCGTCCGACCGCACCAGCACGAGGTCCTCGAGCTTCTCGTTCGGGAACTCGACGCGGCCGCGGACGGCGTCGTCCCACGCGGTGACGCCCTCGTCCGGCATGCGGAAGCGGATCGCGCCGTCGTCTTCGTACGCACTCCCCTCCTCCACGAGCCGGCGCGCGACCTCCGCGCAGTCCTCGATCCGGTCGAGCTGGAACGTCACAGGGCCGTCCCAGTCGAGCCCGAGCCAGCGGAGCGATTCCTGGATCTGCTCCGTCGCCTCCGCGACCTCGCGGCTCGTGTCGGTGTTCTCGATCCGCAGCTTGAACTCGCCCCCGTTGTGGCGCGCGAACAGCCAGTTGAAGAGCGCGGTGCGGACGTTCCCGATGTGCAGGAACCCCGTCGGGGAAGGCGCCATGCGCACGCGAACAGCCATGCCGCAAGCCTACGGGTAGAGCCTCCCGAACCGTCCGCACACCCGGCCGGGGGCTCGGACGAAAGCTTTAGCGTTCGTCGCGATGTTGTTCGGCGCCCATTGCTCAGGCGGGATCAAGAAAGCGCTCGACAAGGCGGATGCGATGGGCGCCGACTGCGTCCAGCTCTTCGTACAGAGCCCACGTACGTGGCGCTTTCCGAACCACGACCCGGGGGACCTCGAGGCCTTCAGCGCCAGGAGCGCGGAGCTCGTGCTGCCGGCGCTCGTCCACAGCCTCTACCTCGTCAATCTGGCCGCGCCGGACGACGAGATCTACCGGAAGAGCGTCGACACGATGCGGTCGACGATGGACACGGCGTGCGCGATCGGTGCGGAGGGCGTGGTCTTCCATGTCGGGTCCCACCTCGGCGCCGGCCTCGACGCCGGCCTGGAGCGTGCGGTGCCTGCGCTCGAGCAGGTGCTCGAGCGCTGCGGCGACCGGACTTGGCTCCTGATGGAGAACTCGGCCGGCGCCGGTGGCACGATCGGGCGCTCCGTCGAGGAGCTCGCGATCCTGTTCGACGCGCTCGGCCGGCACGAGCGGCTCGGCATCTGCCTCGACTCGTGCCACCTCTACGTCTCGGGCGTCGACGTGACGGATGCAGAGGCGTGGGATGCGTGCCTGCGCGAGGTCGACGAGCGGATCGGCCTCGACCGGCTGCGCGCGCTGCATGCAAACGACGCGAAGGCGCCCCTCGGCTCGAACCGTGACCGCCACGACAACATCGGGGACGGCGTCATGGGCGACGGCATGGGCGTCTTCCTCGCGCACGCGAAGGTGCAGGACCTGCCGGTCGTGCTCGAGGTCCCCGGCGCCGACGGTCACGGACCGAACGCGGAAGAGATCCAGAAGCTGCGTGACCTCCACGCCCGCGCAACGTCGTAGCCGCTACCGCTGGACCGTTCTCGCCGCCGGCGTCGTCGCACAGGCGTCGTACGCGATGACCGGCCTCGGCCTGCCCGCGATTGCGCCGGCGATTCGCAGCGAGTTCGGGCTGACGCTGACGCAGACCGGCGTCGTTCTCGCGGCGAGCTTCATCGGCTCGGTGCCGACGCTGCTCGTCTGGGGGCTCGTCGCCGACCGCATCGGCGAGCGCGTCGTCATGTCCGCCGGTCTCGCCGCGGCCGCCGGAGCGCTCGTCTGGGCGGCATACGCGTCGACGTTCGCGCTCCTCGTCGCCGCCCTGGCTGTCGCGGGCGGCGTGGCGGCCGGCGTGAACTCGGCGACCGGACGCGCGGTGATGCAGTGGTTCGCCGCCGACGAACGTGGGCTGGCACTCGGCATCCGGCAGATGGCCGTCCCACTCGGCGGCGCGATCGGCGCCCTCGCGCTGCCGTTCCTCGAGCAGCACTTCAGCCTGCACGTGGCTTTCCTCGGCCTTGCCGTCGCATCGCTGGTGGGCGGAGTCGTTGCGTTCGTCCTCATCCGCGTCGAGCCGACGATCGAAGACCGCTCGGTGCTCGCACGCCCGCTCCGCGACCGGCGCGTCTGGCTGATCTGCGCAGGCAGCACGTTCTTCGTCACCACGCAGCTGAGCCTGCTCGGCTTCTTCGTGTTGTTCCTGCACGACCACCGCGGCATGTCGACCGCCGTCGCCGCGGCGGCGCTCGCCGTGACGCAGGTGCTCGGCGGGATCTCGCGGATCGCGCTCGGCCGCTGGTCGGATCACCTCCGGATGCGGATCGCGCCGTTGCGCTGGGTCGGGCTCGGCATCGCTCTCTCGGTTGCCGTGTTGACCATCGTGCTGAACGCTTCGCCGTGGATCGTCGTCCCGGCGCTGATGGTCGCCGCGACGTTTGGGCTCTCGTGGAACGGCCTCTCCTTCACGGCTACGGCCGAGACGGCCGGACGTGCGCGGAGCGGTGCGGCGATCGGCTTGCAGCAGACCTTCCTCGCCGCAGGCGGGCTCGTCGCGCCGATCGCGTTCGCCGCCGTCGTGCACCACGAGTCCTGGCGGGTGGCGTTCGCGCTCGCGGCCGTCAGCCCGCTGGTGGGCTACGCGCTGCTCAGTCCGTTAGCTGAGCGAAGACCTTGAACGTCGGCCGGCCGACGGGGAGCTCGTGGAACTCCGGATTGACGCAGCCGAGGTCGCCAGAGCGCGCGGTGCCGTAGCACTCCTCCACCTCGACCCGGCACATCGGCAGGGGCGCGCGCGTCGTGCGCATCCCGCCGAAGCCCTCCCGCCGCGCCTGCGCCTCGCGGAGCATCTCCAGGTCGATCTCGACGCCGTACACCTTCTGCATGCAGCCGATGTAGGTGTGGCCGAACTCCTGAAAGGCATAGAGGAAGGGGCATGCGCGGTCGACGCATGCAGACGGGTAGACGATCTTGTCGCAGTGAACATCACAACGCCTGCACTCGAGCTCATCCTGCGGCCGGAGCGGAAGCTCGGTCGCGGTAGAGGCGCCCTGCGGCGGTGGTGTCATGACGGAATCTTCATGCCCAAAACTGTGCGCCGCAAGACTTGACAGAGCGCCGCTCTATAAGCTAGGGCCGCGTGGCGCGACGACTCCTGTGGGCCTCGCTTGCGCTCGCGCCGATCACCTGGATCGTCGACGCCGTTGCCCACCCTGGCAAGACGTTGCTGTTCGTGCTGTCGGCGCTGTCGCTGATTCCGCTCGCATGGCTGATCGGCGAGGCGACCGAGCACGCCGGCGAGCACACGGGCGCCCGCATTGGCGGCCTGCTCAACGCGAGCTTCGGGAACGCACCGGAGCTGATCATCGCCCTGCTCGCGATCGCGGACAACCTGCCCGACGTCGTGCGCGGCTCGCTCGCCGGCAGCGTCATCTCGAACATTCTGCTCGTGCTGGGCGCGGCGATGACCATCGGGCCCGATCACGCCCAACTGCAGCGGCGCTCGCTCCTTTGGCAGCTCGGCCTCGTGGCCGTCGCCGTCGTGGTGTTGCTGATTCCGTCGGTCCCCGGTTTCCACGGCGACCCGAACCGGCACTCCCTCGCCCTGCTGAGCATCGGGCCCGCGATCGCGCTGTTGTTGCTCTACCTCGTCGTCACGGTTCTGGGGCTTCGCCGGCGCGAGCACGACGAGGGCGGCGGGGATCCCGGCTGGACGCTACGGACGTCACTGGTTGCGCTCGGGCTCGCGACGGCTGCGACGGCGGTCACGAGCGAGATCCTCGTGCACTCGCTCCAGGACTTCGCGAAAGCCGCCGGCCTGTCGCAGTTCTTCATCTCGATCGTCATCGTCGCAGTGGTCGGGAACGCCGCCGAGCACGGCGGTGCCGTCGTCATCGCCCGGCGCGGAAAGATGAAGCTGGCGACGCAGATTGCGATCACCTCGAGCGCGCAGGTCGCATTGTTCGTCCTGCCGGTCGTGCTCCTGCTTTCGTTCGCGTTCACCCACCCGCTGACGCTCGCATTCCGCCCCGTCGAGCTGATCGGAATGGGCGCGGCGGCGGTCTTCGTCGGCTTCGTCATCGGCGATGGCCGCTCCAGGCGCTGGGAAGGGTTCCTTCTCATCGGCGTCTACGCCGTCTTCGCGGCGATCTGCTTTCACCTGGGTGACCGCTGACCCAAAAAAGGCCGGTTAGCCGTACCACACCGGTTTTGCCGGGGTGGAACACTTAGTCCATCGACCGGGAGGGCAGCATGAGCGAGACGACGACCACGACGGCGCCGACACCGGCCGCGACGACCGAGGCGGTCGTGTCCGCGCGCGACCTGACGCGGCGGTACGGCGAGGGCGACACCGCCGTCGACGCTCTGCGCGGCGTGTCCCTGAACGTGTCGAAAGGCGAGCTGACGGCCGTCATGGGGCCGTCGGGGTCCGGCAAGTCGACCCTCATGCACATCCTGGCCGGCCTCGACCGCCCGACGACCGGCGAGGTGACGATCGCCGGAACGGAGCTGTCGAAGCTCGGCGACAACGACCTGACGAAGCTGCGCCGCCAGCACATCGGCTTCGTCTTCCAGTTCTTCAACCTCCTCCCGATGCTCGATGCCGAGGAGAACGTCGTGCTGCCGCTCTCGATCGCCGGGGAGAAACCTGACAAGGCATGGGTTGACGACCTGCTCGAGCAGGTCGGGCTCTCGGACCGCCGCAGTCACCGCCCGTCGGAGCTCTCGGGCGGACAGCAGCAGCGTGTCGCCATCGGGCGCGCCCTGGTCAACCGGCCGACAATCATCTTTGCCGACGAGCCGACCGGGAACCTCGACTCGAAGACGAGCGGTGAGATCCTCGAGTTGCTCGAGCACTCCGTGCGCGAGCTGAACCAGACGATCGTCATGGTGACGCACGAGCCGCGCGCAGCCGCGATCGCGGATCGTGTCCTCTTCCTCGACGACGGGCTGATCGTGCGGGAGGCGCGCGAGATCTCGCCGCACGACATCGTCGCCGCGATGGAGGAGCTCGGAGGCTAGTGACCGCGTTCGCGCTTCGGGGTCTGCTCGGCCGCAAGCTGCGCACGGCGCTGACGGCGATCGCGATCGTCCTCGGTGTCGCGACAGTGAGCGGCACGTACGTCCTCACGGACTCGATCAACAACGCGTTCCACTCGATCTTCTACGAGACGCGTGCCGGATCCGACGCCGTCGTGAGCGGCAAGTCGCCGTTCGACGTGAGCGGAGGCACCGGCACGAGCGCCCCATCCTTCGACGAGTCGTTGCTGCAGAAAGTGCGCTCACTGCCGGAGGTCGCAGAGGCGCAGGGGCAGGTGAACGGCGAGGCGCATCTGATCGGCCGGAACGGGAAGGCGATCGTGTACGGCGGCGCGCCGAACCTCGGGTTCAGCATCGCCGACGGTGCGTCGCGGTTCAATCCGCTGCAGCTCGTGTCGGGCGCGTGGCCGAAGGGACAGCAGGTCGTGATCGACAAGTCGACGGCCTCGAAGGAGCACTTCAAGATCGGCCAGGTCGTCGGCGTGCAGGCCGAGGGGCCGGTCGAGCGGCTGCGCGTGTCGGGCATCGTGAAGTTCGGCTCCGTCTCGACGATCGGCGGCGCGACACTCGCAGGCTTCGACCTGCCGAGAGCGCAGCAGCTGTTCGGGAAGCCGGGGAAGCTCGACGAGATCGCCGTGGCCGCCTCGCAGGGGGTCTCAGACCAGAAGCTGATCGCATCGATCCAGACGGTCCTGCCGCCCGACACGCAGGTGCGGACCGCCCAGGCACAGTCGCACGAAGATGCGAAGGAGACCGACTCGTTCATCTCCTTCCTGCAGAAGTTCCTGCTCGGCTTCGGCGGCGTCGCGCTCTTCGTCGGCAGCTTCGTGATCGCCAACTCGCTGTCGATCACGATCGCGCAGCGGACACGCGAGTTCGCGACGCTGCGCACGCTCGGAGCGTCGCGGGCGCAGGTGCTGCGCTCCGTGATCCTCGAGGCACTCGTCATGGGCGTGCTTGCGTCGATCGTCGGCCTCTTTGCCGGCCTCGCGCTCGCCAAGGGCCTCTTCTCGCTCTTCGACGCGGTCGGCTTCACGCTGCCGAACAACGGCCTCACGCTCGAGACACGCACGGTCGTCGTGGCGCTGATCGTCGGCATCCTCGTGACGTTGCTCGCGTCGCTGCGGCCGGCGCTGCGGGCGACACGCGTTCCCCCGATCGCCGCGGTGCGCGAGGGCGCGACCCTGCCGGAGTCGCGCTGGGCGCGCTACCGGCTGCCGGCGGCGATCGTCGTGACAGCGCTCGGATTCGCCGGGTTGGTGGTCGGCCTCTTCGTCCCCAATCTGAGCACCGGCCAGATCCTGCTCTTCATGCTCGGCGGCGCGCTGCTCGTCTTCACCGGCGTCGCCCTCCTGTCGGTGCGTCTGATCGGCCCGCTCGCGTGGACGCTCGGTTGGCCGGCCACCAAGTTGGGCGGAGCTGCCGGCGCACTTGCCCGCGACAACTCGCGCCGCAACCCACAGCGGACGGCGTCGACCGCCTCCGCGTTGATGATCGGCCTCGCGCTCGTGACGCTCGTCTCGCTGCTCGCGGCCGGAATCGTCGCGAGCTTCCGCGGCTCCGTGAACGGCATCTGGCGCCACGCCGACTATGCGATCACCGCACAGAACAACTTCGACCCGATCCCGATCGCCGCGTCGGAAGCAGTGAAGAAGACGCCTGGCGTGATCGAGGTCAGCGACGTCCGGGCGGGCGAGGCCCTCGCCTTCGGGAACAAGATCGCGATCACGGCGGTCAACCCGCCGGCTGCGCACGTCTTCAACCTCGACTGGACGGACGGGTCGGCCGCCGTCATGGCGAACCTCGGCACCGACGGCGCCTTCGTCGACAAGGATTACGCGAAGTCGCATCACCTCGACATCGGCTCGCCGGTGCCGCTGACCTTCTCCGACGGCTCGACAGAACTCCTCAACGTGAAGGGCATCTTCGACCCGCCCACCGGCGGCTCACCGTTCGGTCGCGTGACGATGTCGACGACCGTCTTCGACAAGCACACCGCTCAGCCCGAGAACCTCTACTCGTTCGTCGTGATGAAACGCGGCCAGACGGACTCCAACCAAGCCGCGCTCGACAAGACGCTGAAGGATTTCCCGAACGCGAAGGCGGCCACGCGGCAGAAGTTCATCGACAACCAGATCTCAGGCCTGAGCTCGATCCTCAACATCCTCTATGTCCTGCTCGCGCTGTCGGTCGTCGTCAGCCTGTTCGGCATCGTCAACACGCTCGTGCTGACGGTCTTCGAACGGACACGCGAGATCGGGATGCTGCGCGCGATCGGGATGACGCGCCGTCAGGTGCGCCGCATGATCCGGCACGAGAGCGTGATCACAGCACTGATCGGCGCGGCGATCGGGATCGCGCTCGGCGTCATCCTGGCGGCGCTGCTGATCGCACGCGTCGACTTCATCATCCTCTCGATCCCGATCGGGCAGCTGATCGTGTTCGCGCTCGCCGCGATTCTCGTCGGCATCATCGCGGCGATCTTCCCGGCCCGCCGCGCGGCGCGGCTCAACGTCCTGCAGGCGCTCCAGTACGAGTAAGCGTCAGCGCGGCGGGGATCGCGGCGATCGCGGTCTCGACGTCTGCATCCGTGATGTCGAGGTGCGTGACCGCGCGCACGACCGTGGGATGCACCGTCGTCGAGACGAGGACGCCGTGCTGCTTCATCCGCTCGAGCGCATCGGCACGCTCCGGCCCCACGTCGATCTGGACGAAGTTCGTCTCCACCTGGTCGAGGTCGACCTTCAGGCCAGCGGCGACGAGCCCATCGGCGAGGCGGCGGGCGCGGCGGTGGTCGTCGGCGATCCGGTCGACGTGGTGGTCGAGCGCATACAGCGCCGCCGCCCCGACGATGCCCGCCTGTCGCATCGCCCCGCCGAAGTAGTGCTTGCCACGCCGCGCCGCCGCCATGACCTCGTGGGAGCCTGCGATGAGCGCCCCGAGCGGACAGCCCAGCCCTTTCGAGAAGCAGAGCGTGACGGTGTCGAAGGCGCCGCCGATGCGGGCGGCGTCGACACCGCAGGCGACGGCCGCGTTCACGAGCCGCGCGCCGTCGAGGTGAACTGCGAGCTCGTGCTCGCGGCACGTCGCGACGATCGCGTCGATCTCCTCGAGCGGCCACACGCGGCCGCCCGAGCTGTTGTGCGTGTTCTCCACGGCGACGATCCGCGTCGGCGGCACGTGAACGCTCGTGCGATCGCGGATCTCCGAGACGACCTGGTCGGGCGAGAAACGGCCCTTCGTCCCTTCGAGGCCGATCGTGAGCAGGCCGGAGTGCGCCGCCGGGCCGCCGAGCTCGGACAGCATGATGTGGGCGTGGCGCTCGACGAGGAGTGCGTCGCCCGGCCGCCCGAGGATCTTGAGCGCGATCTGGTTCGCCATCGTCGCGGTCGGGAGGAACACGGCCTCCTCCTGGCCGAGGAATTCCGCGCCGCGCCGCTCGAGCTCGTTGACGGTCGGGTCCTCGCGTTTTTGGTCGTCGCCCACGGCGGCGCTCGCGATCGCCTCGCGCATGGCGGGCGTCGGCTGGGTCAGCGTGTCGGACCGAAGGTCGATCACACCGTCATTTTGCAGGTTTGAACTCGTCAACCCGTTGGGTGATCTTCCCGGCCCCGTGAGAGCCGATACACCGGACGTGGACAAGCAGTACATCGGCGGCGGCTTGCGTCTTGCGTCGGGCGCGTCTGCGCCGCGGCTCGACCACGGCTACTTCGAGGAAGAAGTTCGGCCGAGGCTCGGGACGATCCTGCTCCGGAAAGGCTGGATCTCGCACGAGAAGCTCGATGCGGCGCTTGAGGCCTCGCGAGTCAGCGGCATGCGCCTGGGCGAGACGCTGCTGTCGCGCGGCTGGCTGTTCGAGCCGGAGCTCGCTGCGGCCCTCGCCGAGCAGTTCGGGCTCCGCTACGTCGATCTCGTACGCCATCCGCTCGACCCGAGCGCGGCTCGACTGCTACCGCTCGAGGTCGCGCGCCGGATGTTCGCCGTGCCGGTCCGCTTCGTCGACTCAGGCGCGATCGAGGTCGCCGTGGGTGACCCGGCCGACGCCGACCCGGCGGCGCTCGAGCAGGTTCTTGGGCGCAGAGTCGAGCTCGTCGTCGGCGAGCGGTCGGTGATCCAGGACGCCTGGCGCTACCTGCGCTGAACCTGCCCCTGCCACGGCGCGAGCCGTAAACCGTCCTCGAGCTCGACGTCGTCCTCGGTGAGGTTGACCGCGACGCGCGTGTGCTCGCCGCGCTGGAAGACCCACACGCCCGCCGGCGCCGGCAGCGACTCGTACGCCCCGTCGACGAGGTCGGCATTTGCCCGCCGCTGGGCGATCAGAGCGCGGCAGTACGACAGAAACGAGGCTTCGCTCGCGCGCTGGTCTGCGACTGTCGCAACGTCGGCGGACAGGGGGAGCCACGCATCGTGCCAGCCGCCGTTCCACGGGAGCGGCGTCCGGGCGCCGTCGCGGCCGTCCATGTCGCGCTCGCTGCCGGGCGGGATGTCGGCCTGCGGCATGCCGAGCTCGTCGCCGTAATAGAGGACAGGCGTTCCGCGGAGCGTGAACAACAGGAAGAGCAGCGCGCGCGCCTTCCGCTCGTCCCCGCCTGCCATCCGCGTCGGGAAGCGAGCGATGTCGTGGTTCGAGAGCATCCAGACGGGCCAGGCGGCCGCGGGAAGAAGTGACTCGGTCGACTCGACGATCGAGCGCAGCTGCTCCGCGTCGAGCTCGGCGAACGTGAACGGGAAGTTGAACGCAAGGTGGAGCTCGTCCTCCCCGTTCCCGTAGAAGCTGGCGAGCCGCTGCAGATCCATCACCCAGGTTTCACCGAGCAGCACGCGCGCCGGCTCGTACCCGTCGACGAGCCGGCGCCAGCGGCGGAGCACGTCGTGGACGTCGTCCCGGTTCGCGTTGTATGTCGAGACCGACGGGTCTGGGTTGTCGCGCAGCTCGCGGTCCTTGACGATGCCGTGCGCGACGTCGATCCGAAAGCCGGCGATGCCGCGGTCGAGCCAGAAGCGGAGGATGTCGTCGAACGCCGCGCGCACCTCGTCGTTCCACCAGTTGAGGTCCGGCTGCTCCGGCAGGAAGTTGTGCAGGTAGTACTGGCCGGTGCGGTTGTCGAGCGTCCACGCGGAGGCGCCGAGGAAGGTGCTGCGCCAGTTGTTCGGCGGCGAGCCGTCGGGCTTCGGGTCGGCCCAGACGTACCAGTCGCGCCGCGGCGAGTCGCGTGACGCGCGGGACTCCTCGAACCACGGATGCCGGTCAGACGTGTGGTTCGGGACGATGTCGACGATGACGCGCATGTCACGCGCGTCGGCTTCCGCCACGAGCTCGTCGAGCGCCGACATGCCGCCGAACGCCGGCTGCACGTCGGTGTAGTCGGCGACGTCGTAACCCCAGTCCTTGTCCGGCGAGACGGTCACGGGGCTCAGCCAGAGCGCGTCGACGCCGAGCCAGTGCAGGTAGTCGAGGTGGTCGACGATCCCGCGCAGGTCGCCGACACCGTCGCCGTCCGAGTCTGCGAACGAGCGGATGTAGACCTGATAGAGGACCGCGCGTTGCCACCAGAGCCGGGCGACGGAAGCCATGGGCAACGCTACCGTGTCGCGCGTGGAGCTCGCACTTCTACGCGACGTCCTGGCGGAGGCGGGTGAGCCCTCCTACCGCGCCCGTCAGGTGTGGCAGTGGGCTGCGCGCGGCGCAGGGTCGTATGCCGCGATGACGAACGTTCCCGGCCCGCTGCGCGAGCGCCTGGCGGCGGAAGTTCCCTTCTCGACGCTCGTGCTCGAGCAAGAGGAGCACGCGCGCGATGGCACCGTGAAGGCGCTCTTCCGAACGTCCGAGGGTCATCCGGTCGAGGCGGTGCTGATGCGCTACCGGGATGGGCGGCGGTCGCTCTGCCTGTCGTCGCAGTCCGGCTGCCCGTTGACGTGCACGTTCTGCGCGACCGGCCAGATGGCGTTCGGCCGGAACCTGACGGCCGCCGAGATCCTCGACCAGGCTCTCCACTTCCGCCGCGTCGAAGCGGTCGACCACGCAGTGTTCATGGGGATGGGCGAGCCGATGTTGAACCTCGACTCGGTGCTCGAAGCGGCGCGCCTGCTGCCGGATGTCGGCATCACGCATCGCCGCACGACCATTTCCACGGTCGGGTGGCTTCCCGGCATGAAGCTCTTCGTCGACGAGGTGACGGAGCCGGTTCGCCTTGCGCTGTCGCTCCATGCACCGACCGACGAGCTCCGCAGCGAGCTGATGCCTGTGAACGTCCGCTATCCGCTCGCGAACGTTCTCGGCGAGTGTGAGCGTTACTTCAACCTGCGCCGGCGCAAGGTCTTCGTCGAGTACGTGATGCTCGGCGGCGTGAACGATCGCGTCGAGCAGGCGCGTGTGCTCGCGCGACTGCTCGACCCGAAGGTGTTCAAGGTCAACCTGATTCCGTACAACCCGACCGGCATGTACGCCGGCTCGACCCGCAAGGCGATCGCGGCCTTCAAGGCGGAGCTCGACGCGGCGCGCCTTCCCGCGACGGTACGCCTGACCCGCGGCCGCGACATCGCGGCCGCATGTGGTCAACTCGCCGCGGCCCCCCGGCCGCGCACACGCAAGCGCGTGCTCGCATAACAGGTACGCGCGGGTAGCCGGGTCCCACCACTCCCACCCACCGACACTCTACGGCTTGAACCGTGACGTGTCTGTCGCGGATGCGTGGCGGATCAGCTCACGCCGGCGAGCGCCGGTGTGCACCCGGCGCGGCCGTGCTTCTCCAGATACTGCTGATGCCGCTCCTCGGCCTCGTAGAACGTCGGCGTCGGCGCGATCTCGGTCACGATCGCAGCGTCGAGGTGCGCCTGCTTGCGTGCCCGCGACGCGAATGCTGACCGCCGCTGCTCGTCGTCGTGCAAGAACACCACCGAGCGATACTGGTGGCTGCCGGTGCGCCGCGTTGGGTCGTGCGTGCGCCAGAACACGTCGAGCAGTTCGTCGTACGACACGCGCTCCGCGTCGTACGTCAGCTCGACGACCTCGGCGTGACCGGTCGTCCGTGAGCACACGTCCTCGTACGAGGGCTCCTCGAGCGTGCCGCCGCTGAAGCCGACGCGCGTCCGGGTCACGCCCTCGACCTGCCGAAACGCAGCCTCGACGCCCCAGAAGCAGCCGGCGCCGAAGGTCGCCGTCCGCTCCAACTACTCCTCCTCGAGCTTGAGCGCGGCCGAGTTGATGCAGTAGCGAAGCCCGGTCGGACGCGGGCCGTCCGGAAACACATGACCGAGATGCCCGCCGCAGTTCGCGCACATGACCTCGGTGCGCATCATGCCGTGGGCGGTGTCCGTCTCCTCGTCGATCGCCTCGCCGCTCGCGGGCGTGGCGAAGGCGGGCCAGCCGCAGCCCGAGTCGTACTTCGCTTCCGAGCTGAAGAGCTCGGCACCGCAGCCGGCGCACCGGTATGTGCCGGCATCGAAGACGTGGTCGTATTCGCCGGAGAACGGCCGCTCGGTGCCCTTCTCGCGCAGCACGTGATACTGCTCGGGCGTCAATTCCGCTCGCCACTCCGCCTCGGTCTTCTGAATCTTCGTCATCACACTCCCTCGATCGAGTTCCCTCATAAGTGTGGCAACCGCCGCAAGGATTACGCGACCGAGGGATAGAGGTGCGGACGGCAGTCGCCGATGCGGCACGTGAAGGAGGAGCCCAGATGAAGGAAGCCGTCGTCCTCATGCGCTTTCTGCGGCACGACCCCGTGGGTCAACGCTTTGGCGTGGGCGTTCTCGTCATGACCTGGCTCGCCGTCGCGTGGACGAGCCTCGCGTTCGCTGTCGCGGTCGCGCTCGTGCTGGGCGTCGCCGAGGTCGTGCGTCGCCGCCGAGAAGAGAACACCTACGTCACCGACGATCTCGAAGACCTGTACTAAACCGGCTCGCGCAGCGCCATACGGCGGCGCACCCCGAGCAGGATCACAACGCTCAGCAGGATCGAGTCGCCGCCGACTGCGAACACATCCGCGAGGTTGAATGCGAGTCCGTGCGTCGCACCGGTGACGACGAACGGATCGGGCACGCCCTGCGCCCACGCGAGCAGTGAGACGAGGTTGCCGAGCGCGCCGCCACACGCAATGCCCGCACCGATCGCCGCGACGTTCGAAGGCAAGCGCGGCACGAGCATGACGAGCGCCGCGATGAGTGCCGCCATCACGAGCGTCACATACGGCGTCCGCGCGTGATGAAATTCCGCGTACGACAACGATTTTTGCACGAGGTCGATCGTCGCGAAGAGAAGCGCGGTGCCGACCAGAAGCGCGCGGCGCGTTTGCACGAGGGAAGCATTACACGCTCAAGTCCGTCCGACGCGGCACCGACTATTTGCCCCGTGGGACAACGCCAGTACCCCGCGTGCGTTCCGCGGGCCGGCAAGCCGCGGCTCCGTCCATTGGAGGACGTCGTTGCGTTGCCTCGCCGCAGCCCGCTCGCCGCTGAGCTTCAGCGTGCACTCGCCGCAGCATCGAGGCTGCACGGAATGCGCTCGGACTTGGAGCCCGTGCCGGTACGTGCGACGGCGACGGTCACTGAGGCGGGTGCGTACCGCTTTCGCAGGAGGGATCCGATCGACGTCCGCGTGTCGAGGGTCGGCGACCGCGCCGCGCTCGGGTTCCTGCACGAGCTCGGTCACCTGCTCGACCACCAGGTCTTCTACGACCGCAAGACGCGCACGTGGGCGTCGGCGACGCACGTTGCCTTCGAGGCGTGGCGTGCGACAACGGCGGAGCTTCGACGGCGCCGGCTACCCGGCGGCCGTGGTCGGCAGCGCTACTTCCAGGCGACGCACGAGGTGTGGGCGCGCTGTTACGCGCAGACGGTGCTTCTTCGCTCGGGCGATCCTGTGCTCGAGCGCCAGCTCGCCAGGCTCCAGGAGGAAAACGATCCGCATATCTGGCCGGCAGCACAATTCGAGGCGGCAGCCGTCGAGGTGGAGCGTGTGTTCGAACGCCTCGGCCTGACGCAGCTCACGCTGCCGCTCGCGGCTTAAGCGCCCTTCTGTGTCTCGAGCTGCCGGGGCTCGCCGGCCGGTTCGTCAGTCATGTCGGGATGCTCGTCGAACCCGTACTTGACGACCGCGCGTTTCGCCGCGCGAACCTCGTCCAGACGCTTCACCGGACGGGCGTGCGGCGCGTCTTTGAGCACATCAGGATCAGCAGCCGCCTCGC
This sequence comes from uncultured Actinomycetes bacterium, assembly GCA_963833655.1. Lineage (GTDB taxonomy): Bacteria > Actinomycetota > Thermoleophilia > Gaiellales > Gaiellaceae > 3-1-20CM-4-69-9. The sequence goes on from CAWHYL010000004.1 coordinate 884,671, forward strand.
CGGCGATTGCGAGCATCGCGTCGGCGAACGCGTCGAGCGTCTCCTTCGCCTCGGTCTCCGTCGGCTCGATCATGAGCGCCTCCGGAACGACCAGCGGGAAGTAGATCGTCGGCGGATGGAAGCCGTAGTCCATCAGCCGCTTCGCCACGTCCGTCGCCGTGATCCCGTGCTCGCGCTTGAGCGTGCGCGCGCTGAGCACGAACTCGTGCATGCACAGGCGGTCGAAGGGCACGTCGTATGCGTCCTTCAGCCGCTCGAGCAGGTAATTCGCGTTGAGCACCGCCGTCTCGGACATCTCGCGCAGTCGCGGCCCGTACGAACGGATATATGCGTACGAGCGAACGAACACGCCGAACGGGCCCGTGTAGCCGCGGACTTTTCCGATCGACTTCGGCCGATCGAAGTCGAGCCGGAACGCGTCGCCGTCCCTGACCACCGCCGGGACGGGGAGGAATGGCTCGAGCGTGTCGCGCACGACGATCGGTCCCCCTCCGGGCCCGCCGCCGCCGTGCGGTTGCGAGAACGTCTTGTGCAGGTTGATGTGCACGATGTCGAAACCCATGTCGCCGGGCCGCGAGATGCCGCACACGGCGTTGAGGTTTGCGCCGTCGTAGTAGAGGAGCGCGCCGACGTCGTGGAAGATCGCCGCCACTTCCTCGATGTGCTCGTCGAAGAGCCCGAGCGTCGACGGGTTCGTCAGCATCAGACCCGCCGTCCGCTCGTCGACGAGCTCGCGCAGATGGCCGACATCGAGGTTGCCACGCGAGTCCGTCTGCGCCTTGGCGAGCTTGTAGCCGGCCATCGTGACGCTGGCCGGGTTCGTCCCGTGTGCCGTATCGGCCGTGATGATGGTGTCCCGCCGCTCCGCCTCTCCGCGGTCGGCGAAGTAGGCCCGCATCAGCATCAGGCCGGTCAACTCTCCCTGGGAGCCCGCCGCCGGCTGAAGCGAGCAGGCGTGCAGGCCCGAGACCTCCATGAGCACCTCCTGCAGGCGCCACATCAGCTCGAGCGCGCCCTGGCACGCCTCTTCGTCCTGGTATGGATGCAGGTCGCGGAAGCCGGGGAGGGCCACGAGCCGCTCGTTGACGCGCGGGTTGTACTTCATCGTGCACGAGCCGAGCGGATAGAAGCCCGTGTCGATGCCGAAATTCCGCGTGGACAGCTCGGTGAAGTGGCGCAGGATCTCGGGCTCTGCCAGCTCCGGAAGCCGCGGCGCGCTCGAGCGGCGCAGCTCCGCGGGAACGTCTGCAGCCGGAACGTCGGGCTTCGGGAGCTCGCCGCCGCGACGGCCCGGCTGGGACTTTTCGAAGATCAACTTCATGCCTGCGTCAACGCCTCGACGAGACGGTCGACGTCCGCCGGCGAGCGGCGCTCCGTGATGGCCACGAGCACGGTGTCGTCGAGACCTGGATAGTCGCGGCCGAGTGCATAGCCCGGGTTTACGCCGTGTGCGCGCGCGCCACGCACGACGTCCTGGGCGTTCCGTCCGACGCGGACGGCAAACTCCTTGAATGTTGTCTGTTCGGGAAACGACAACTCGAAGCCGGCGTCGACGAGGCGCCGCTTCGCGTAGGCGCCGAGGCCCATGCACGTCTCCCCCAGCTCGCGCAGTCCTTCGGGCCCGAGCCAGCTGAGATACACGAGCCCCGCCAGCGCGAGGAGCGTCTGGTTTGTCGTGATGTTCGACGTCGCCTTCTCGCGTCGGATGTGTTGCTCGCGGGTCTGAAGGGTGAGGACATAGCCGCGCTCGCCCGCGGTGTCTACCGTCTCACCGACGATCCGGCCCGGCATGCGGCGGATGAACTCGTTTTGCGCCGCGAGGAATCCGTAGTGCGGCCCGGCGAAGGATTGGTAGTTGCCCGCGCTCTGCCCTTCGCCGATCGCCATCCCGCAGCCGTACGTGCCGGGCGCCTCGAGCACGCCGAGCGAGAGGAGGTCGACATGGGCCACGGGAATCGCGCCGGCCTCCGCTACGGCCGCAGCGAGATCCGGCGCCGCCTCGAGGCAGCCGAAGAAGTTCGGCTGCTGGAAGATGACGCAGGCGGCACCCTCAGCGGCGCGCCGCAGCTCGTCGGGATTCGTCACACCGTCTCGGTGCTGCACCTCGACGATCTCGAGCCCGAACCCGGGTGCATACGTCTTGACGACCTGCCGAACCTGCGGGTTCGTCGCCTCCGTGACGACGACCTTCGCTCGGCCGGTCGCGTGCTTCGCGACGTAGCACGCGTCCGCAGCAACGGTCGTGCCGTCGTAGCCGGACGCGTTCGAGACGTCCATTCCGGTGAGCTCGCAGATCGCCGTCTGGTACTCGAAGATCGCCTGGAGCACGCCCTGGCTCATCTCGGGCTGGTACGGCGTGTAGGCCGTCAGGAGCTCGCCGCGTTGGAGCACCGCGTCGACGATCGCCGGGACGTAGTGGTCGTAGATGCCGGCGCCGAGAAACGAGAGCTCGCGTGAGGTGTCGACGTTCCGCGCGGCGAGCTCCTCGAGATGGCGCGAGAGCTCCTGCTCGCCGAGCGGCGGATCGAGCGCCAGCTCGCGATCGAAGCGCACCCCGGCGGGAATGTCGGCGAAGAGCTCCTCGACCGAGGAGACGCCGATTGCCGCGAGCATCTCCTCGCGGTCGCGTTGCGTCAGTGAGAGGTAGCTCAACCTAGGACTCGGCGACGACCCGCTTGTAGGCCTCGACGTCGAGGAGGCTGTCCATCTCGGCCGGATCGCTGAGACGGATGCGCACGAGCCAGCCTTCGCCGTACGGGTCGGCGTTGACGGTCTCCGGCTCGTCGACGATCTTCTGGTTGATCTCGAGCACCTCGCCGGACAGCGGCGCGATCACGTCGGAGACGGCTTTGACGGATTCGATCTCCCCGTAGCTGCTGTCGCGGGCGATCGTGTCGCCGACGTTCGGGGGCTCGTAGTGGACGAGCTCTCCCAGCGCGTCCTGCGCGAACCACGTGATGCCGAGGGCCGCCTCGTCTCCGTCGATGCGAGCCCAGTCGTGCTCCTTGTGGTACTTGAGGTCGTCCGGGTACGTCTCGGTCGCGGCCAACTAGGAACTCTCCTCTCGCTTGTAGATCGGGCGCTTGACGACGCGTGCGCGGCGGTGCCGGCCGCGGACGTCGATCGAGATCTCGCTGTCGGGCACGGCTCGCTCCGCCGGCAGGTACGCGAGCCCGATGCCGCGGTCGAGCATCGGCGAGTGCGTGCCGGACGTGACCGCGCCGCCGCCTTCGACGGCCATCCCCTGTCGCGGCACGGCCTTCTCCTCCATCACGAACGGGACGAGCTTGCGCTCGGGCCCGCTCGCCTTGACCGCGCGCAGCACTTTCGCGCCGGTGAACTCCTTGTCGAGCGCGCACGCCCACGCAAGCCCGGCGGAGATCGCATCGGTCTCCTGTGTGATGTCGTTCCCGTGGAGCGGATAGCAGACCTCAAGCCGCAGCGTGTCGCGGGCGCCGAGACCGCACGGCACGGCGCCGCGCGCGAGCACGCGGTCCCAGAGCTCGGCTCCGTCCTCGGCCGTCGCCAGCAGCTCGCAGCCGTCCTCGCCCGTGTAGCCGGTGCGGTTGACCATGCACTGGACACCGTCGATCTCGCCTTCCGCGAACGTGAACGGCTTGGCGGACGGCAGCCCGAGCCGCTCGATCGCCCGCGGGCCCTGGACGGCGAGCAGCGCGTACTCGTCCGAGACGTCGCGAACGTCGGAGCCCGGAACTTCCCGCTCCTTCAGCCACCCATAGTCGGCGTCGCGGTTCGACGCGTTGACGATCAGCAGGTACCGGAACTGCTCGAGCTTGTAGATGATCAGGTCGTCGACGATCCCGCCGCGCTCGTTCGTGAGCAGCGTGTACTGGGCGTCGCCCGGCTCGAGGCGCGCGAGGTCGTTCGACAGTGTTGCTTGGAGGAGATCCGTCGCGCGCGGCCCTTCGACCTCGAACTCGCCCATGTGCGACACGTCGAAGACGCCGCAGTCGCTGCGGACGGCACGCACCTCCGGGATCACGCCTTCGTACTGCACGGGCATGTCCCAGCCGGCGAACGGCACCATCCGCGCCCCGAGGGCGACGTGGCGATCGTGAATCGGCGTGCGCAGGAGCGTCTGAGCCATCGCGCCGATGCTAACGAGCCGCAGAAAGGCGTCGCTCCGGCTGTGCCTCGACGAGACGCAACCGGAGCGACTGACCGGGTCGTGGGGCCAACCGGGGAGGATGGACCCCAAGAGGGCACCCCATCCCTACCGCGCCGCGGCGCTCCTCAAACCTATGAGTCGTCGCGCAGGAAGGAGGGGACGTCGAGGACGTCCTGAGAGACGTCGAAGGCTTCCGAGGCAGTCGTGGCAGGCACGGGCCGGTCGAGCGCCGGCGACTCCCGGCGACGTTTCCGACGGCCCTGGCCGCCGAAGCCGGTCGCGATCACCGTGACCTGGACGTCGTCGCCAATGGCATCGTCGATGACGGCGCCGAAGATGACGTTCGCGTTCTGGTCCGCCGCGCCGGTCACCACCTCGGCCGCCTCGTTGACCTCGAACAGCCCGATGTCGGCGCCGCCGGTCACGTTCAGGAGGATCCCGGTCGCGCCCTCGATCGACGCCTCGAGGAGCGGCGACGAGACTGCGGAGCGGGCGGCCTCGGCCGCGCGGTTCTCCCCGGATGCGCGCCCGATCCCCATCAGGGCGGAGCCGGCGTCGCGCATGATCGTGCGCACGTCGGCGAAATCGAGGTTGACGAGCCCGGGCTCGGTGATCAGATCCGTGATCCCCTGCACGCCCTGGCGGAGAATGTCGTCGGCCATCCGGAATGCCTCGACGACCGTGGTCTGGCGCTCGACGACCTGGAGCAGCCGGTCGTTCTCGATCACGATGAGGGTGTCGACGCGGTCGCGGAGCTGGTCGATCCCCCGCTCGGCCTGCTCGGCGCGCTTGCGGCCCTCGAACCCGAACGGCCGCGTGACGACGCCGACGGTGAGCGCACCGATCTCCTGGCCGATCTCCGCGACGATGGGTGCCCCGCCGGTGCCGGTGCCGCCGCCCTCGCCCGCGGTGATGAAGACCATGTCAGCGCCCTTCAGCGCCTCCTTCAGCTCGTCGCGGCTCTCCTGAGCGGCGGCGAGGCCGACCTCCGGGTCGGCGCCCGCGCCGAGCCCGCGGGTGACCTCCGCGCCGACCTGGATCTTGATGTCGGCGTCCGCCATCAGCAGCGCCTGCGCGTCGGTGTTGACCGCGATGAACTCGACGCCCGACAGGCCGGCGTCGACCATCCGGTTGACGGCGTTCGTCCCCCCGCCGCCGACCCCGGCGACCTTCAGGACTGCGAGGTAGTTGCCTGTCTGGCTCATCGTCTTCGTCGGCTGCTCGACCTCAAGCTTCGGTGGAGCGTTGGGGCTGTCGAGGTCCGCCTCCGCTCGAGGGTACGCACCCGAAACCCGGCTGTCAACGGCAACAACCCTCAACCTCAACCTCCGAGTTGAGGGTTGCGCCCCGCGACCGGGCGTTCCGGGACGCTGAGGTCGAGATAGTTCGGGCCGCCTGTGGCAGGCGGCGCGAGCGACGGCACGATGCCGTGCGCGATCGCGATCTTCAGCCGCAGCGCGACGGGAGGGCCGAGCTGGATCTCGAGGCCGCCGCGCAACCCGAGCGTGATCTGCCCGTCGAGCGCGCGCACGAACGTCACGCGGCCGGGGAAGCCGCTCCCGACGAATGCGGCGAGCGACCGGGCGGCGAGGCCGCCGTCCCGGCCGCCGAGGAACGAGCCGAGCTCCACGTCCGTCGACGCGGGGAGCCAGATGCGCGGAAGCTCGCGATGCGTTCCGCGGCCGACCGGCGCGATCACGCGGCCGCGCGCGGAGACGAGAAAGGAGTCGGAGCCGCGGCGGACGACGGCGACCGGCAGCTCGGGAACGATCCGGACGCGGAGCGTGTGCGGAAACGCGCGATCGACGCTCGCCGAGCGGACGGCGGGCAGCCCGGCGAGGCGCTGCTCGACGGAGGCGGCGTCGAGGCCCACGAGGCTGCGACCGTCGTAGCGGCTCAGGTCGTTCCGTACCTCCGCGGCCAGCGGCGGCGACGCGCCGTCGACGCGGACTGTCTCGACGGCGAACATCGACGTCTCGCGAGCGAGGGCGTAGAGCCCGCCGGCGATCAGGACGATCGCGAGCCCGACGAGGAGCGAACGGCCGGACGGCACGTAGCGCGCAACGTCGGCGCGATGCCGGCGCGGCAGCGGGAGGACCTTCTCGCCCACCCCCGGGAGTTCGGCGCGCCGCGTTCGGGTCCTACTTCAGCGGCGGAAGCTCGAGCTCGCCGAGAAACACGACTTCGTGCTCGAGCTCGACGCCGTACTCATCCCAGGCTCGGCGGCGGGCCTCTGCCATGAGCGCGAGCGCATCGGCCGAGCGTGCCGCGTCGGCGTTCTCGATGAAGTTCGCGTGCCGCGGCGAGATCTGGGCGCCCCCGATGCGGTAGCCCTTGAGCCCGCAGGCCTCGAGCATCCGTCCGGCGCTGAGCTCATGCGCCGGGTTCTTGAAGACGCTGCCGTACGTGCGCTTGTTCGTCGGCTGGGCGGCCTTGCGTCGCGCCTGGAGGTCTGCGACGAGCGCCTTGATCTCCGCCGGCGCGCGCGGCTGCAACCGGTACTCGACGGCGGCGACGACCTCCCCCGCGCCCAGACCCGAACGGCGGTACTCGAGCCCGAGCTCGTCCCGGGCGCGCCAGCGGGCGCCGTCGGCGTCGACGATGAGCGCACGCTCGAGGATGCCGGCCCAGTCGTTGCCGTAGGCGCCTGCGTTCATGCGGACGCCGCCGCCGGCGGTACCAGGGATCGCGCACGCGAACTCGAACCCGCCGAGGCCCGCCGCGCGGGCCCGATGCAGTGCGACGGCGTTCGGCGCGCAGCCGCCTGCCACGAGCATGTGGTCGCGCACCTCCACGTGCGCAAGCTCGCCCGCGAGCTTGAGCACGAGCCCCTCGAAGCCCGCATCCGCAACGAGCAGGTTCGAGCCGAGGCCGACGACAGCGACCGGCAGCGCGTGCTCGCGGGCATGCGCGAGGGCCTCCCGCAGCTCGGTGAGCGTCGCGGGCCGCGCGAATGCCGCCGCCGGGCCACCCGTCCCAAGCGTCGTGAAGCGCGACAGCGCGATACCGCGTTCGATGTTCACGCGAGCAAGTCCAGCAGCAGCGGCGCCGCCCGATCCACGTCTCCGGCACCGATCGTCACCGCGCGGTCGCCGCGTCGAGCCCGAGCGGCGAGGAAGCGGGCGCCGTCGTCAGCCCGGGGCGTCCACGCCAGCGGCATGCCCGGCCGCCGCTCGGCGAGCGCGTCGACGACGAGCTTCCCGGTCACCCCCGCGACCGGCTCCTCGCGCGCCGCGTAGACGTCCGCGACCGCGACGGCGTCGGCCGCGGCGAGCGCGCCGGCCAGCTCCGACGCGAGGTGGCGCGTGCGCGAGTACAGGTGCGGCTGGAACAGGACGAGCAACCGCCCGCCCGCCCGGGCGGCGGCGAGCGTCGCCGCGACCTCCGCCGGGTGGTGCGCGTAGTCGTCGAAGACCTCGACGCCGCCCGCCTCGCCGCGCCGCTCGAGGCGCCGCCCGGCGCCGGCGAACTCCGCCAGCACCGGCGCGATGTCGGCGTGCGAGAGCCCGATGCGCTCGAGCGCGACGAGCGCGCAGGCGGCGTTGCGCCGGTTGTGCTCCCCCGCAACCGCCAGCGGGCCCTCGTAGCGCGGGAGCCGGTCGCCGCGCACGACGTCCGGAACGTGGACGAGCCACTCGTCGAACAGCGCCTCGACCTCTGCCTTCGACGCGAAGGTCGAATGATGGTCGAGGTCGACGTTCGTCACGACCGCGACCTCCGGGCGAAGGGCCGCGATCGTCCGATCGGACTCGTCGCCCTCGACGACGAGCCAGCCGCTGCCCGTCCCGGCGTTCCCCCCGAGCTGCGGGACGTCGGCGCCGATCAGCCACGCCGGGTCGCGGCCGAGGCGACGCAGGCAGAAGGCGATCATCCCGGCAGTCGTCGTCTTCCCGTGCGCGCCGGCGACGACGACGGCCTGGCGCAGCGAGACGAGCTCCGCGAGCAGCTCCGACCGCGCTCGGCCGGCGACGCGGTCCGCAAATGCGCTCGAGACGAACACGTCCCAGCCGGTCGGAGGGACGGGCGGCTCGTCCGAGATCGTGACGTCGATCCCGTCGAGGTGGTCGAGGTACGGCGTCCGCACGCGGTCCCAGCCGCGCACCTCGGCGCCCCACGCGCGCGCGAGCGCGGCGTAGGCGCTCATGCCCGCGCCGCCGATGCCCGCGAGCCACAGTCGCCGGCCGTCAAGCGGCGAGGGCAAGGAGCTCCTCGGCGATCTCGTCCGCGGCGTTCGGGCGCGCGACGCGCAGCATCGCGTTCGACATCTCCTGCAGCCGGGCGGAATCGGCCAACAAGGAGCGCACGACGCCGGGCGCGCGACCGGCCTCGGCCTCGTGCACGACGACCGCCGCGCCGGCAGCCTCGAAGTAGCGGGCGTTCTTCGTCTGGTGATCCCCGGTCGCGAACGATCCCGGAATCAGCACGGCCGGCTTCCCCGCCGCGGCCAGCTCCCAGACGGAGCCGCCCGCACGCGCGAGCACGAGATCGCTCGCACCGAGCGCCGCGCCGAACTCTTCCGTAAAGGCTTCGAGGCGATAATCCGGTCGGGCCACACGCGGCACGAGCCGGTCGTAGTCGCGCGTCCCGCTCAGGTGCAGGACGGCCGGCGGCCCTTGCCGGCCGAACGCGTCGACGGCGAGATCGTTCAGCAGCGCCGCGCCGAGCGAGCCGCCGAAGACGAGCAACACCTGTCCATCGCGCGGGAGCCCGAACAGCTTCCGCGCCTCTTCCCGCGGGACGGCCCGTGAGCGCGCCGGAATCGGCCGGCCGGTGACGCGGTACTTCGGCGCGTCGCGCCCGTGGATCGGGAACGACAGGAAGACGCGCTGCGCGAAGGGTGCCGCGAGCCTGTTCGCCAGCCCCAGGTATGCGTCCGCTTCCATCAGCGCCGCCGGGATGCGCAGGCGCGACGCCGCGTACACCATTGGGCCGCCGACGTAGCCGCCGCCGCCGAGCACGACGTCGGGTTGCCGCGCGCGCAGGATGCGCTTGCAGGCGCGCGGCGCGGCGCCGGCGAGCAGGAGGGCGCGGGCAAGCGCGAGCGACGGCCGGCGGGGCAAGCCCGAGACGCGGAAGGTATCGAGCTCGTAGCCCGCTTCAGGGACGAGCTGCGCCTCGATGCGATCCGGCGACCCGGCGAACGTCACGTGGACGCCGCGCCGCTGCAGCGCCTCCGCGACCGCGAGCGACGGCGCGACGTGTCCCGCCGTTCCCCCGGCCGCGATCAGGCACCGCAGCTGCCGCTCGTGCACCACTTCCGGCGATGTTAAGGAGGACACCGACGGCGAGCAGCGTGACGACGAGGCTGGAGCCGCCGTACGAGATCAACGGCAGCGGGATTCCGGTGAGCGGCGCAAGGCCGAGGACGGCCGCAAGGTTGATCACGGCCTGGCCGCTCACGAGCGCAACGACGCCGACGGCGAGGCGCTTCCCGAACGGGTCCTTGCAGTTGAGCGCGACGCGCAGGCCGGCCCACGCGAAGACGACGAAGGCGGCCAGCACCGCGGCGACGCCCACCAGTCCGAGCTCCTCGCCGATGACGCCGAGAATCATGTCCGTGTGGGCCTCCGGGAGGTAGTTGATCTTGGCCACCCCATGGCCGAGGCCGACGCCGAACGCCCCGCCCGAGCCGAGCGAGATCAGCGCTTGCACCGTCTGGAAGCCGGCGCCCTGCGGATCCTTCCACGGGTCGATGAAGCTGAAGATGCGCGCGCGGCGGTACGGCTCGAACCAGATTGCCAGCAGCCCGAGCGACACCGCGATGCCGCTGGCCCACGCGAGCGTCGTGCCGGGGGTGCCCGACGCCACGAGCACGGCGACGACGACGAGCACCAGCGCGATCGCCGTTCCGAGATCGGGCTCCGCGAGAATGAGCAGGCAGAAGAGGCCGAGCAGCAGTCCGATCGGACGCAACAGCTCGCGCAACGTGCGCGGCGCAGGTCGGCGCGAGAGGTATGCCGCGGCCCACACGGCCACGGCGAGCTTGGCCAGCTCGGACGGCTGGAACGTCGCCGGCCCGAGCTCGATCCAGCGTCGCGCCCCGTTGATGCGCGCGCCGATCGCGAGCACCGCGAGGCAACCGGCGAGCGCGGTCAACACGAGCGCCGGCGCGAACAGGCGCAGCCGGCGGTAGTCGAAGCGCGAGGCGGCGATCATGAGGATGACCCCGAAGAGCGCGTAGCCGCCCTGCTTCTTCAGGTACGACATCGGATCGGTCTGCGCGAGCGCCGCGGGTGCCGACGTGGCGCTGTACACCATCACGAGGCCGAACGCGACGAGCCCGAGCGTGACGAGCACGAGCACGTGCGACTCGAGCTGCCCCTTCTTCACCAGAGGTCCTCGACGAGGCTGCGGAACGTGTCCCCGCGCTCCTCGTAATCGTGGAACTGGTCGTAGCTCGCGCAGGCAGGCGAGAGCAGCACGACGTCGCCGGGCTCCGCGTCACCTGCGGCGATGCCGACAGCGGTCGCCAGGTCGCCCGAGCGCCGGTAGAGGCGACCGGCGCGGCCGAGCGCCGCGGCGAGCTGGTCGCTCGCCTCGCCGATCAGGTCAATCGAGCGCACGCTCGGCGGCAGCGACTCCGCGAGCTCGTCGAACGACTCGCCCTTCAGCGAGCCGCCGAGGATCAGCCGCAGGGGCTGCCCGGCGTACGCCTCGATGCCGCGTCGCGCGGCGGCGGTGTTCGTCGCCTTCGAGTCGTTGACGTAGCGCACGCCGTCGATCTCCGCGACGAGCTCGAGCCGGTGCTCGACGCCGCGGAAGGTGCGCAACGCCTCGGCGATCGCACCGTCTGGGATGCCTGCCGCGCGCGCGGCCGCGGTCGCCGCCGCCGCGTTTTCCCGGTTGTGCAGCCCGGGGATGAGCGGCTCGGCCGGGAGCTCGTCGCCGGGGTCGAACTCGACGTGCCTGGCACCGCCCGGGGTCGTGCCGAAGCCGCTCGGAGTGACGGCGACGTCCGCCTCCGTCTGGTTCTCGAACATGCGCAGCTTCGCGACCCGGTACGCGTCGAACGTTCCGTGCCGGTCGAGGTGGTCGGGCTCGAGGTTGAGCAGCACGGCGACTCGAGGCCGGAACCGGTGGACGTCCTCGAGCTGGAAGCTGGACAGCTCGCAGACGATCCAGGCGTCGTCGCCGATCGCGCCGTCGAGCGCCGTCACGGGACGGCCGACGTTGCCCGCGACCGCAACCGGCCGCCTGGCGGCGCGGAAGATGGCGCCGAGGAGCTCGCTCGTGGTCGTCTTCCCGTTCGTCCCGGTGACGCCCAGGAACGGGTTGCGCAGGAGGCGGAAGCCGAGCTCGACCTCGCTCCAGATCTGGATGCCGCGCTCATGGGCGGCTGCGGGCAGCGACGACTCGCCCGGCACGCCGGGGCTCTTGACGAGCAAGTCGACTCCGTCGAGCAACCGATCCTCCTCCGTCCCCAGGTGGACTTCGACGCCCGCGTCGACAAGCCTCCCGGCATCGACAGTCTCCGAGCGGTCGACCGCGATCGTGGGCACCCCGTGGCGCGCGAGTGCCAGGCACGCGGCCTGTCCCGAACGGGCGAGACCGACGACGAGGGCGCGCCGCGGCAGCCTCATGGCTTCACGGCCGTGACGAAGGCGTGGGTCCCGCGCCAGGGGATGGTTCGGCCGGCGAGGAACTCGACCAGCCGCTCGACCTCCGCCGGAGCGAACGCGGCGCGCCAGCGCTCGAGCACCGTGGGCCGGCCCGGGGCGCCGACCTGGTTCAGGTAGCGCTCGGCGGGCAACTCGTGCTCGTCGCTTCCCAAGTCGACGGCGACATCGAACCCGGCGGCGGCGAAGAACCGCTCGAGGTCGAACTCGTCGAAGTCGAGCATCGGATCGTCGGAGCTCGCATAGAACTCGTCGTTCAACGCGCGCAGACGCTCCCCTAGCTCGCCCAGCGGCGTGAAGTCGATTGCGTCCGTGAGTCTCAGGTTGCGGCTGTTGATCGGCTCGAACAGCGAGACGCGTCCGCCACTCCGCAGCACCCGTGCGAACTCGCGCGCCGCTTCGGCCTTCTCGCGGACGTAGATGAGCACCGAACGCGTCACGATGATGTCGATGCTCGCGTCCGGTAGCGGCAGCACGTCGGCGCTCGCGACGAGGTAGGAGATGTTCGGTGCGCTCGCGTGCACGCGCAGCTCCTCGAGCGCGTCGACGGAGATGTCGAAGGCGAGCACGTCGCCGTCGGGCCCGACACGCTCGACCGCGCCGAGCGTCAGCAGCCCTGTCCCGGCGCCGACGTCGGCGAGCGCGTCACCCCGGGAGATTGCCGCGCCGTCCAGCACGCGGTCGCGGCGTCTGCCGAGCTGCTCGAGTGCCGCCGCGACGTCCTGCTCCGGCCAGCCGGCGAAGCGAGTGCGGACGAGCCACTCCGCCCACTGGTCGAGCTCACCGCTCAGTGCCGGAAGAACGTGAAGTCGCGGTAGAAGAGCGCGAAGCCGACGGCGCAGAGGATCGCCGTGATGATCCAGAAGCGGACCATGATCTTCGTCTCCGACCACGCCTTCATCTCGAAGTGGTGATGGATCGGTGCCATCAGGAACACGCGCCGGTGGAAGTACTTGAACGAGATCACCTGGATGATGACCGACAGTGCCTCGATCAGGAAGATGCCGCCGATCAAGAGCAGCAGCGAGATCGTCTTCGTGAAGATCGCCATCGCGGCGAGCGCGCCGCCGATCGCGAACGAGCCCGTATCGCCCATGATCACCTCGGCGGGAAACGCGTTGTACCAGAGGAAACCGATCACGGCCCCGATCAGCGCCGCGCCGACGATGGCGAGGTCGAGGCGGCTGTCGAAGCGGTGGTTCGGATTTCCGGAGCGGATGTACGTCACGACCGAGATCGCGGTGAACGTGATCAGCGCGATGATCCCCGTCCCCGCGGCCATGCCGTCGATCCCGTCCGTCAGGTTGACGCCGTTGACGGTTCCGGCGATCACAAGGAAGAGCAGGATGTACCAGCCGTACGACAGCTCGACGTTCCAGTGCACGACCGGGATGAAGACGCTCGTCGGCAGGTGCTGGTGCTGCGCCGCGAAGCCGACCCCCACCGTGATCAGTGCGAGCAGGAGCAGCTTCCAACGCCCGCGCAATCCGAGCGAACGCCGGTGCCTCAACTTGATGAAGTCGTCGAGGAAGCCGATCGCGCCGCAGGCGAGCGTCACGAACAGCACGGTCAGCGCGGGCACCTTGTACTTCGAGACCGCGAGGAACGCGACCGTCGCGACGACGAGGATCAGCAGCCCGCCCATCGTCGGCGTTCCCTGCTTGAGCTGGTGCGCCTCCGGCCCCTCCTCGCGGATGTGCTGCCCGAACTCGTTCCGGCGCAGGAACTCGATGAACTTCGGACCGATGACGATCGAGAGGATCATCGCGATCACTCCAGCGGCGAGAACGCGGATCACGCGGTCGTCAGCTCTGTCAGGGTCGCTGCCACTGCCTCGAGGCCGATCGCGCGCGAGGCCTTGACGAGTACGGCGTCGCCGGGGCGGACGACCTCCGGCAGCTCCCGGAGCGCCTCGTGCACGTTCGGGACCCACCGCCCTGCGACGCCGCCGTCGAGGTAGCCGCGGGCGAGCACGCCGACCGCAAGCAGCTCGTCCACTCCGAGTGCCGCAGCCGCCTCCCCCACCTCACGGTGGTACTCAGGCGCAGTCCGGCCGAGCTCAGCCATGTCGCCGAGAATCGCGACGCGGCGCCGGGCGCCGGCCCGTTCCGCGAGGTACGCGAGCGCAGCGCGCATCGAGACAGGGTTCGCGTTGTACGCGTCGTTGATCAAGAGGCCGCCGCCCGGCAGCTCGTCCTCGTCGCCGCGCCAGCGCGAGAAGTCGACGTCGACCCGCAACGGCCGCGGGAGGCCGAGCGCCGCGAGCGCCGCCAGCGCGCTCGCAGCGTTCTGCGCCTGGTGGCGTGCGTTGAAGTTGAAGCTGACACCTGCGACCTCGGTGCGGCCGTCGATTGCGGTCGCGTGTGGCTCGCCGACGCGCACGACGTCGATGTCGGCGCGAGCAACGGGAAAGTCGGCAGGCACGACCGCGGTGCCGCCGGGCGGCAGCGCCGCAACGAGCTCGCCCTTGGCCCGCCTGACACCGTCGAGCGAATCGACGAGCTCGAGATGCACGGGCCCGATGTTGGTGATGACCCCGATCTCGGGGCGCGCGATGTCGCACAACGCGGCGATTTGCCCGAACCCGCGCATCGCGAGCTCGAGGATGCACACCTCGGTGTCGGGCTCGAGCCGGCACAGCGTCAGCGGGACGCCGATCTCGTTGTTGTAGCTCGCCTCCGCAGCGATCGTGCGCGCCGACGGCATGCACAAGGCCGCCAGGATGTCCTTCGTCGAGGTCTTCCCCATCGAGCCGGTGATGCCGACGATGCGTGCGGTGCTGCGGTCGCGCACGGTACGGCCGAGCTCGGCGAGCGCCGTGAACGCATCGTCCGGGACGAGCGTCGCAGCCGCGCCGCGGTCCCGCGCGTCGGCGAGAAACTCCTCGCCGCGACCGACGGCCACGAAGAGGTCTCCCTTCGCGATCCGACGGGAGTCGACCTGCACGCCGGTGAACTTGCCCGCGGTCGTCTCGACGCGGCCGAGGCCGTCGAGGACGGCTGTCTCGAGCGGGATCACGCAGGCGCCTTCAACCGGCGCAACGCGTCGCGCGCGACGTCGCGGTCGTCGAACGGAAGTTTTCTGCCTGCGATCTCCTGGCCCTGCTCGTGGCCCTTTCCCGCGATCAGGACGACGTCGCCCTCCGTCGCTTGCTCGAGCGCTCCCTCGATTGCACGGCGCCGGTCGAGCTCGACGTCGAGGTCGAGAGCGCCGACGACCTCGGCGGCGATCGCCGAGGGATCCTCGCTCCGCGGGTTGTCGGAGGTCACCAGCGCGACGTCGGCGAGAGCGGCGACGACCTGCCCCATCAGCGGCCGCTTGTCGCGGTCGCGGTCGCCGCCGGCGCCGAAGACGCAGATGACGCGTCCGCGCGCGAGCTCGCGTGCGGACTCGAGCGCCGCCTGCAGCGCTCCCGGCGTGTGGGCGTAGTCCACGAGGACGATGAAGGGTTGTCCTTCGTCGACGGCGTCGAAGCGGCCGGGAACCCGCTCGACGGACTCGAGGCCGCGCTTGATCGCCGATTCGTCGATGCCGATCGCGCGCGCGGCGGCCGCTGCCGCGAGCGCGTTCTCGGCGTTGAAGCGGCCACGCAGCCTCAACGCGACGCCCGGGAGCTCGTCGCCGGGCCGGAAGGTGACGGCGTCGGGCATCGCCTCCGCGAGCCGCGCGCCGTAAGGATCACCGGCGTTGACGACGGCGCGGGCCGCTTGCGCGAAGAGGCGCCGCTTTGCCTCGAAGTACTCGTCCATCGTGCCGTGGAAGTCGAGGTGATCCTGCGTGAGGTTGGTGAAGACGAGCACCGCGAACCGTGTGCCATCGAGCCGTCCCTTGACGGATGCCATCGACGTGGCCTCCATGACGCAGGTGCGGTCGCCGGCGTCGAGTATCTCGCGGAAGAGGCGCTGGAGGTCGATCGACTCCGGCGTGTTCAGCCCGACGGGCCGTGAGCGACCGCCGACACGCCGCTCGACGTTCGTCAGCAGGCCCGGGCGCTGCCCGGCCGCTTCGAGGATCGACGAGAGCAGGTAGGCGGTCGTCGTCTTGCCGTTCGTCCCGGTTACGCCGAGGACGCGGAGCTCGGCCGTCGGGTCGCCGAAGAACGCGACCGCCGCGCGCGGCATCGCTGCGCGGACGCTCTGGACGACGACCTGCGGGACCTCGAGATCGAGGCGACGCTCGACGACGAGCGCCGCCGCCCCTGCCGCGACTGCCTCGCCTGCCAGCCCGTGCCCGTCAACCCTGGCACCGGGGATGCAGAAGAAGAGAGAGCCGCGCGGCACCTCCCGCGCGTCGTAGGCCAGCTCGCGGATCTCGACGGCAGCGCCGCCAACGACGTCGGTCGGAGCGAGCGCAGCGATGAGCCGCTCCAGCTGCATCTCGGCGTCCAAGTCTAGTGACGGCTCCCGCGGGTGTTAGGTGTACACGCGGGAAACCGGGTCCCACCACTCCCGCCCACCGACACAGTACGGCGAAGAGTGCAACGTGTCTGCGACGGGAGCGTGGCGGAGGTGTGACGACTAGCCGGTGGGCGCGTCCGGCGGGACCTCGAGGTACTGGAGGTCGAAGCGTGCGATCTGCTGGAACGCCGGCGCAGCCACGACGCCGCCCCAGATCGCGTTCTGCGGCTCGTCGACCATCACGAGGATGACGAGCCGCGGCCGCGAGGCGGGGACGATCCCGACGAACGACGCGACGTAGCGGCCGGTCGCGTAGCCGCCATGTGAATCCGGCTTCTGCGCGGTGCCGGTCTTGCCGGCGACCTGGTAGCCGGGCATCGCAGCGTAGGTCCCGGTGCCTTCCGCGACGACGTCCTTCAGCATCAGCATCAGCTGGGAAGCGACCACAGGCGAGACGAGGCGGCGCCTGTAGAGCGACGGGCGGCCGGAGCCGGAGACGTGATCGACGAGATGCGGTCGCGACCAGACGCCCCGGTTCGCGATCGCGGCGTAGGCGGCCGCCATCTGCACGGGCGTCACGGCGATTCCCTGGCCGATCGGCACGTTTCCGATCGTGGAACCGGACCACTTGTCCGGTGGCAGGACGATGCCCGGACTCTCACCTGGGTAGTCGATCCCCGTTGCGCGCCCGAAGCCGAAGCGTGAGATCCACGACGACAGCCGCGTTCGTCCGACCATCTCGGCGAGTTCGATGGCGCCGATGTTCGACGAGTGCGCCAGGATCTGCGCAACCGAATAGTTGACGGTGCCGCGCGGCTCCGCATCGTGAATCACGCGATCGGCCACTTTCAGCGAATACGGCAGCGTGAAGCGTGTCGACGGCGAAACGAGGTGTTCCGAGAGCGCGGCTGCCACCGTGACGAGCTTGAACGTCGAGCCCGGTTCGTACGTGTCTGTGACCGTGCGGTTGCGCTGCAGGTCGCGGGGGGCCGAGGGGTAACGATTCGCGTTGTAGCCGGGTTGCACCGCCATCCCCAAGACGGCGCCGGTTCGCGGATCGAGGACGACGGCGCTCGCGCTCTTCGCGTGCCATTTCTCGACCGTCTGTCGCAGCACTTCTTCGGCGTTCGCCTGGATGCTGTGGTCGAGCGTCAGGAAGACGTCCCGGCCCGGGCGCTCGGGTTGCTGCTGCTGCAGGTCGATGACGCGGTCGGCAGGATCCTTGACGATGGTCTCCTGACCCGAGTGCCCTGCGAGCTGGTGGTCGAATTGCAGCTCGAGCCCGGCGAGGCCGTTCCCGTCGATGCCGACGTAGCCGAGCACCTGCGATGCGACGGAGCCCTGCGGATAGCTCCGGCGTTCCTCCGGATAGAAACCGAAGCCGGGTAGCTTCAGGCGCTGCAGCGCCGCGGCCTGCGCGGGGTCGGCCTGCCGCTCGACATAGACGAACCCGCGGGAGCGGTCGCCCAGCTCCGGCTCGACGCGGCTCGCGTCGAGCCCGAGCGTCCGCTCCACCGCGACGGCAGCGGCCTGCGGGTTCACGATCTGCTTCGGGTTCGCGTACACCGTCGTCGCACGCTCGCCGAGGCCGAGCTCGACGCCGGTGCGGTCGTAGATCGTGCCCCGGCTCGCGGGTAGCGTCACGGTCTCGCGATGCTGGGTCTGCCCGAGCCGCGCAAGCGACGCCGCGCGCACGCCCTGAAGCCAGGTCGCGCGCAACAGCAGCCCGGCGAACGCGAGCGTCAGGACGGCGAGAAGAAGCCTGATCCGCCGGTTGACGAGGCGGTTCACGCGCGCGCCCTCGCTAGTGCGGCAGCGTCACGTAGGTGGTCTGGTCCGGCGTTGCCTGCACGTAGCCGAGCCGCTTGGCGGCGAGCTGCTGGATGCGCGGCGCCGATGCCTGGCTCGAGAGCTGCACCGAGAGGGCGGCATTCTCCGCGCGGAGGTCCGCCCGCTCCTGAGCGAGGTGGTCGAGCTTCATGTTGAGGCGCAGGACCGCGACGTTCAGCGCGACGACTCCGGCGAGCAACGCCGCCACCACGCCGATCCAGACGACGCCCCCAGCAACCCGGCGCGGTCGCTTGACGGCGCGCGGCAGTGGGCGCGGCTGCGGCGGCGGCCGCTCCGCCTCTGCGGCCCAGGTCGCCACTCAGACCTTCACTCCCACGCGGAGGCGAGCCGACGAGGCGCGGGGGTTCGCGGCCGTCTCGCGCGCGGTCGGCCGAATTGCCTTTCGCGAGATCGAACGGAGCTGCGGCTCTTTCCCGCAGACGCAGACCGGGAAGTCGGGCGGACATTCGCAACCGCGCTCGAGATCGCGCATGAAGCGCTTTACGATTCTGTCCTCCAGCGAGTGGAAGCTGATGACGGCGAGCCGGCCCCCGGGCCGCAACATCTCGAACGCCGCCGGCAGCGCTGACTCGAGCGAGCCGAGCTCGTCGTTCACCGCGATGCGCAGCGCCTGGAACACCCGCTTGGCCGGATGGCCGTCACCGAAGCGCGCGGGCGCGGGGATCGCGGCTTTGATCGTCTCGACGAGATCGTTCGTCCGCTCGAAGCGTTGCTCCTTGCGGCGGCGCACGATCGCGCGCGCGATCTGCCTCGCGTAGCGCTCCTCGCCGTAGCGCCGAAAGATCGTCGTCAGGTCTCGCTCCGCCGCCTCGTTGACAATGCCCGCGGCAGTCACGTCCGCGGAGGGGTCCATGCGCATGTCGAGCGGCGCGTCGACCGCGTACGAGAAGCCCCGCTCGGGCCGGTCGATCTGCATGGACGACACGCCGAGATCGAGCAGGATCGCGTCGGCCTCGACTCCGTTCTGCGCGAGTTGCTCGAGCACGACCGCGAAGTCGCCGCGGAGGAACCGCGTTTGCACGCGCGTCCGCTTCGCAAGGCGGTCGAAGTACGCGCGCGCGCCCGGGTCGCGGTCGATGGCGATCAGCTTGCCGCGATCGCCGAGCTCGGCGGCGAGCAGCGACGCGTGTCCGCCGGCGCCGAAGGTCGCATCCACGACGGTCTCGCCGGGGCGCACCGCGAGGAGCTCCCGCACCTCTTCGGGCAGGACGGGAACGTGGTCAGTCGCGCTGGTCTGCAAGGCGTTCGGCAACATCCTCCGCGCTCCCTTCGACTTCGGCCAGTTCCGTGCGCCAGGCGCCCCGGTCCCAGATCTCGAGATGGTCATGGACGCCGGCGACGACGACTTCGCGGCCCAGCTTCGCGTGCTCGAGGAGCTGGGCGGGAATCATCACGCGGCCCTGTTTGTCGAGGTCGGCCTCGGCCGCCCCCGCGAAGAAGAAGCGCTGGATCCGGCGCCCTTCCTTGCTGAGCGGATCCATCGTGGCGAGTCGAGACTCGACGAGTCGATCCCAATCCGCACGACGGTAGGCGTACAGGCAGCCGTCGAGGCCTCGCGTGACGACCACACCGTCCTGGAAGGCTTCTCGGAACTTGGCCGGAAGAGTGAGACGGTTTTTGTCATCGAGGGTGTGGTCGTGTGCGCCGAGCAGCATCCTGGGGCCGGATTGAGATTACCACTTCGCCCCACTCTAAACCACCTTCCCCCACATGTCCACCCCGGAAGGGGGATTTTTGCCGCGCCTACGGCGCGTTCAGCTGGGCGGCATACGGCCCACGGCCGGTCATGACGGCGGCGCCGCAGCGGGCGGCAAGGGCGACCGCTTCCTCCACCGGATCGCCGCGGCCGAGCCCGAAGGTGAGACCCGCGGCGAAGCAGTCCCCGCAGCCGTAGGCATCCACGACGGTGCCAGGCACGTGCGCAGGCCGAAACGGACCTCCCGGCTGGATCCAGCCACCGAGGGCGCCTGAGGTCGTCACGACGAGGTGCGGCGCCGGGTCGAGCTCGCCAGGGTGGTAGAGCTCGCCTTCGTCTTCACCGCTGCCGACGAGCGCGTCGAGCTGAACGCCCGCTTCCCGCAACGTCGGCAGCTCGCGCGCCGTGGCGACGAGGACGCGTGCCAGGCGGGCGTGCCGAAGCGCCTCGGCGTCGCCGCTGACGAAGTAGACCGCGTCGAGGCCGGCGAGCTCGCGCCACGGGAGCCGGCTGTCGCCGCCGCCGGGGCGCAGCTTCTCGCCGAGCACCGTGATCGTCCGCTCGCCGGTCTCGTCCACGTACGTGAAGGCGCGGCGCGTGGGCTCAGCCGCGGGGATGGCGCGCAGCTCGATGTTCATCCGGCCCAGCTCGGCGCGTGAGCGGCGGCCGAGCTCGTCCGCGCCGAGCGCCGTGAAGAAGAGGCACGACCCCGTCAGCCGCGCGAGCTGCGCCGCCGCGACCGCACCGCCGCCGGCCGGCTCCTCCCACGTCTCGAGCGCGTGGACGATCTCGCCCGGCCGCGGAACTCGCTCGACGCGAGCGAACTCGACCCATTCGACGTGGCCGACGACGGCGACACGCATCGGCGGATCCTCACACGTCTCGTGCCTGGCACGTTTCAAGATGTCACCGATGACTTTGCCGCCGTTCGAACGCTTCTACGAGGAGCACCGCGAGGAGATCTACGCGTTCCTCGTCCGCCGCCTCGGGGGTGAGCGCGCGGAGGACGCGTTCCAGGAGACCTTCCTCCGTGCGCTGCGCGCGTACCCGCGGCTGCGGCACGGCGAGCACCTGCGTGCGTGGGCCTACACGATCGCAAGCCGGATCGCGATCGACGAGCACCGACGCCCGCGCGCGGACGCCGAGCTTCCCGAGCTCACGTCACTCGACGGCCGGCCGGCCTTCGCCGAGCTCGAGCATCTCGCGGACGAGCTCCCTCCGACAGAGCGCGCGGCGGTCGTGCTCAGGTACGGCTACGACCTCGACTACGCCGACATCGGCGCGGCACTCGGCTCGAACGCAACGGCCGCGCGCCAGGCGGCGTCGGCCGGCATTCGCAGACTTCGACGAAAGGAAGCCCAGTGACTCTCCTCTCCTCCGACCTCGACCGGCGGTTCCGCGATGCCGCTGCCAGCGAGCAGCTGCTCGACGTCGCCTACGACCTCGTCGACACGCCGGTCGGCACGCTGCTCGTCGCCGGCACCGAGCGCGGTCTCTGCCGGATCGCGTACGACGCCGAGCCCGAGCGCGAAGTCGACCGGCTCGCGCATGCGTTCGGCCTGCGTGTGCTGCGCTCGCCGCGGCCGATCGACCCGGCGCGCCGCCAGCTCGACGAATACTTCGAGGGCAAGCGGCAGCGGTTCGACCTCGCCGTCGACATCGCTGTGCTCGCCGATTTTAATCGTCGGGTGCTACGCGAGCTGGCGCGTGTGCCGTACGGCGAAGTCGTGACCTACGGCGACCTCGCGGCGCGCGCCGCGCGCCCGCGCGCTGCTCGAGCCGTCGGCACCGTGATGAACCGGAACCCGCTGCCGATCGTGCTGCCGTGCCACCGCGTCATCGGCGCAAACGGAAAGCTCGTCGGCTACGCGGGTGGTCTGGAGCGGAAGGAAACGCTGCTTCGCTTGGAAGGCGCACTCCTCTAGGGCCAGCGCGGCGAGCGTCCGTCGACCCGTGGCGCTTCGCGCCAGTCATCGCGCGTCGGCGCGAAAACGTCGATGACGACGGCGCCGTCCGGCCCGACGTGGACCTCGTGCGGAGTGTTGCTCGGAATCGACCACGTCGACCCCGGACCGAGCCGCTGGGTCTCGTCGCCGACCCGAAACGACACGGAGCCCGTCAGTACCATGCCGAGCTGCTCGTGTTCGTGCTGGTGCTCGGGCACGACGCTGTTCGCATCGAGCTCGACGACGCTGAACGTGAGCCTGTCCCCGTGGACGACCCGGCCGTGCACCCCGTCCCAGGTGCGCTGTGTATCGAGTGAGGAGAGCTCGTTGAAGGCGCTCACGCGCCGAGCCTACAGCAGCCGGTAGCCCACCCCCCAGACGTTGACGACGACCGCGCCGGCGCCCGCCGCAGCGAGCTTCCGCCGGAGCCGCGACGCGTGCGAGTCCAATGTCCTCGTCCGCCCGAGCGAGCGAAAGCCCCAAACGTCACGCAGGAGCTGCTCCTTCGTGAAGACGCGTGTCGGGTCGCTCATGAGCTCGAGCAGCAGCTCGTACTCCTTGCCGGCGAGCGACACCGCCACCTCGCCGACGGTGACCGTGCGCGTCGCGAGATCGGCGACGATCTCGCCCGCGCGGCGCACCTCGTGCGGCGACGGCGACGTTCGCCGCAGCACAGCGCGAATGCGCGCAAGCAGCTCCTCGTACGTGAACGGCTGCACCAGGAAGTCGTCGCATCCGCGCTCGAGCGCGCGCACGCGATCGACAGCATCGGTCCGCGCGTCGCCGAGCACGATCACCGGCACGTCGCCGTGTCGTGCGCGGTACTCCTCCAATGCAGCGCTGTCGGCGAGCAGCACGAGGTCGGGTCGCGCTGCGTCGTCGACGACGTCGAAGCCGTCGCTGCGCAGGTGCCGCTCGAGAAACGGCTCAGGATGAGCGAGCAACAGTGCGGCGGACATGGAGCGAACGTAGCGCCGCAACGTGCTGCGGAAAAGATGTCCTTTCGCGCAAAAGCGTGACGAACGTTCTACAAACGTCCACTCCGGACCACGCCCCAGAGCAGCCAGAGCCCCAGCAGCCCGGAGACGGCGAAACCGACCATCGAAATGACGTTGATTCCCAGCACGTGCGGCCCACCCTTGGCGAAGATCCCGATCAGGCTCGATCCGATCAGTCCGCCGGCGACAATCATCGCGACCACGAGCCGGTTGAAGACCACGTCCAGCCGGTTGAGCAGGTCGTCGAGCCCTTTGTGCACGAAACCGACCTCGATCTGTCCGTCGCGCACCTGTTCCAGTGTGTCGTGGAGCTGATACGGCAACTCGAGCGCGATCTGGCCAAGCCGCAGGCCTTCCTTCCCGGCGCGAGCTGCCATGCGGCGCGGGCGGAAGCGCTCGAGCAGGAGCCCGCGCGCGTAGGGGCGCGCGACCTCGAACACGTTGAAGTCCGGGTACAGGTCGACGCCGACGGAACCGAGTGTCGCAATCGCGCGGTCGAGCAGCAGGAAGCGCGTCGGCAGCTGCAGGTTCATTGAGTAGATCAGCTGGAACACCTCGCGGATCACCCGCAACGGGTCGATCTCCGACAGGCTCGCGCCGTAGTAGCGGTAGTAGATGTCGCGCAGCTCTGCGAGGAACTCTTCTTCGCGCTCCTTCGGGTAGCGCACGCCGAGATCGGACAGACGCCTGGGCAACGCATCGACGTTCTCGGCCGCGGCGTCGATGAACATCCGCGTCAGCTTCGACATGTCGTCGTCGGTGAGCTTCCCGACCGCACCGAAGTCGATCAACCCGATCTGGTCCGGACGCCCCAGCACGAGAATGTTCGCCGGATGGGGATCGCCGTGGAAGAAACCGTGGCGGAAGATCATCGTCATCCACGTCTCCGCCATCAGGTACGCAAGGTCGCGCCGGTCCTCGACCGACCACTCCTCCGGATGGATGTCCGCGACCTGCGTTCCGTCGAGCCACTCGAGCGTCAGCACGCGGCTGCGCGTGTAGCTCCAGTAGACGCGCGGGACGCGGACGTGCGGGTGACCTGCGAAGTTGCGGTGGAACGTGTCTGCGTTGCGCGCCTCCTGGCGGTAGTCGAGCTCTTGCCGGATCTGCCGCGCGAACTCGTCGACGAGCCGGTGCGCGTCGATGAAGTCGAGCGCGCGCACGCGCTCCTTCGCGATGCGCGCCGCCTGGTACAGGAGCGCAAGGTCGGCTTCGATCTGGCGCGGTGCACCCGGACGCTGCACCTTCACGGCGACGCGGCGGCCGTTCGGCAGCGTCGCCCGGTGCACCTGCCCGATCGAGGCAGCCGCGACCGGGCGCTCGTCGAAGTGGCTGAAGAGCTGCGCGACCCTGAGCCCGAGGTCTTCCTCCACCACCTTCTCGACGTCCGCGAACGGAACCGGCCGCACGTCGTCCTGGAGGCCACGGAGCTCAGCGATGATGTCGGGCGGCAGCACGTCCGGGCGCGTCGACAGCAGCTGTCCGAATTTGACGAAGGTCGGGCCGAGCTCGTCCAGCATCTCGCGCAGGTGCTGGCCGCGCTGCGACGGCTGGCCGTTGTCGTCCAGGCGCGACCCGCGGCGCGGGAAAAGGTCCGTCAGCCGGTGGGTGTCGAACCAGTAGCCAAAGCCGTGGCGAACGGCGACCTGTGCGATCTCGGAGAGTCGCCCGAGGTTCCGCGTGGCGGGTTGAGCCATGGGCGTCAGTGTTGCATCTGGGCGGAGCTACACCTGCACGGTCGAGCGGCGCGCCCACGGGCCCGGCGGCGTGAGCAAGGACTCCACCCGCAGGTATGCCACCGCGACGACGGGCACGTCGGTGAGCCGCTCGACGCACACGTAGCGCGGGCGCCACTCGGGCGCGAACTTGCGGCTGAAGCGATGAAGGCGCTCGAGCTGGAAGACGCGGTCGCCGGCGCGGAGCACGCCGCGTGCCAGGCACTGGACGCGTCCCGCCGGGTCAGCGAGGACGTCGGCGAAGACGCAGAAGTTCAGGGACAGCTCCTGCGCCCCGGCACGGTGCGCCCAGCCGAGCGTTTCGACGATCAGGTACTCCATCAGGCCGTTGGGTGTCGCGGGGTCGCGACGCATCGCGCTGAGTGAGTAGCCGCTCGCGCTCGGGACGAGATGCAAGAAGCCGCCGACCCGGTCGTCGCAGCGCGCGACCGCGAACCACGTCCCCTGCTCGCCGAACGGGTCGTCCATCGCCATCGAAAAGCCGCGCTCAGCGTTCGCGCCTCGCCAAACCGCCGAGACACGATCGAGCTCGGCGCGGAGCTGCGCGTCGACGTCCGCCGTCGAGACCACCTCCACGTCGTAGCCGGCACGCTCCAGCCGCGCGACCGACTGGCGAACCTTGCGGACTGAGCGTCCGTCGAGCGAGAAATCCGCAGGGTGAACGACGGCCTCGTCGCCGAGCTTGATCGCACGCAAGCCGAGCGCCTCGGTGACCGGCAGCAGGTCCGCGTGCACCCCGAGCAGTGCCAGACGCCAGCCCTGTGCGTGGCAGACACGGCGGAACTCGGCGAGAAGCTCGCGAAACTCGGCCGGCTCGCCGATCGGGCCACCGCTGACCAGGGCCACGCCCGCGACGACCTTGTACGCAAGGAAGCTCTCACGCGTCGGCGAGAAGAAGTAGTTCTTGTCGCGGCGCAGGCTGAAGAACGCGAGGCTGTCGTCCCCGTGCGAGCGGACGAGCCGCCGTGCGATGCGTCGCTCGTCGGTCGACTGGCGGATCCGGTCGGAGACCGGACGCAACCACAGGTACAGCGCTCGGGCCGTGAGGACGAGCGTCATGGCTGCGAGCACGTCCTCCCAGCGCACTCCTTCCCAGCCGCGGCGCTCGAGCTCCACCGCGAGCGCGGCCAGGCCGAACAGGGCAGCTCCAGTCGTCAGCAGTGGGCGAACCGACTCCGGGTCGCCCGGAACGTCGAAGCGCCCGCGGTAGCGCACGAAGGCGACCAGCACGATCAGGCCGAGTGCCGCTTCCTCCACGTCCAGGCCTTTGGCGAGATGCGCGAGCGAGATCCCGATCACGAGCACGACCGCCAGCTGCCAGGCACGGCGGCGGCGGCGCACGAGCGCGCGCGACAGCCACACAAGGCAGAGGCCGAAGAAGAGCGCGAGGATGCGCGCCGCGCCCGGGACGCCCGGCGGCAGGACGCCGCGGACGAAGTCGGAGCGATTTGCGAACTCCGGCGTCAGCGCGGACGCGATGCCGACGGCACCGACGACGGCGGCGGCCGCACCGAGCAGGAGCTCGCCGCGGAGGAGCCTCGACGGCACTCCACCAGTGTAGCGGCCCTAACGGCCGGGCCCCGGCCGGACCCGTCGTGTGCCTGGCACTTGAGGTGCCGGAACGGGACTAGTCTGAAGCGACGCCGCGGAACGGCGGCGGCTGGGTCTCGACGAGGCGCAGCCTGTGCTCGAGCTGGGCGACGCGGAGCTCGAGCTCGTCCCACTCGTCGCGCGTCACGAGGCCGAGCTCACGCAGGGCGCCGTTGAGCGTCGCCCCGGCCTTCTCCCCCACGCGGATCGCGTCGCCACGCCAGCGCGTCGTCGCGTCGTCGATCCAGCTCCGCACCTCGTCGCGGCTCATGCCGCCGCGCGCGGCCAGAGCGTCCGCAAGCTCATCGGCGTGCTCGGCCGTGAGCGCGACGGCGCCCACGAGCGCGAGTGCGAGACGCCTAACGGGCTCGTCCATGCGGACGCGCACGTCGACGCTGCCGGCGCTGCTCGCGCTTGGCCTGCGCGGCCGCGGCAGCGCTGCCGTCGCCGCCGTCGACGGTCGCGACAGGAGCGAGCTCCGGTGCCGGCTCGGCGGCCGCCGCTTCCTCGGCCTCCTCGAGCGCCTCCTCGAGGCCGGCCTTCGTGACCTTCACGTCCTTGCGGCGCGCGAACTCCGGCTCCCGCTCCTTCCACATCGTCAGCAGCGGCGCCGCGATGAAGATGGATGAGTACGCACCGGACACGATGCCGACGATC
Source organism: uncultured Actinomycetes bacterium (assembly GCA_963833655.1). Taxonomy (GTDB): domain Bacteria; phylum Actinomycetota; class Thermoleophilia; order Gaiellales; family Gaiellaceae; genus 3-1-20CM-4-69-9. The sequence continues at coordinate 911,287 of CAWHYL010000004.1, forward strand.
AACGCGAACGCGAAGTCCTTCAGGGTCGCGCCGCCGAACAGGAACAGCGAGACCACAGGCAGGAGCGTGATGAACGACGTCGCCAGCGAGCGGCGGATCGTCTCCCATAGCGAGACGTTCGCGATCGTCGCGAACGACGACCGCCGCATCAACGGGATGTTCTCGCGGACGCGGTCGAAGATGATGATCGTGTCGTAGATCGAGTAGCCGAGCACGGTCAGGATCGCCGCCACGGTCGAGCTCGTCACCTCGCGGCCGACCAGTGCGTAGATCCCGATGCAGATCAGAACGTCGTGCAGCATCGCGAGGATCACCGGCACCGCGAACTTCACGTCGAACCTGATCGTGATGTAGAGGACGACCAGGAAGAGCGAGAAGAGAATCGCGACGATCGCCGACCTCGCGATCTGGCGGCCAAAGCTCGACGAGACGGTCGTGGCGCCCGGCGCAGTCGTCTGGAACCTGTCTTGGAGCGCGTTCGTGACGCTCGTCAGCTTCGTGCCGCTGAGCGCCTTCGTCCGGATCTGGAAGCTCTTGTACGCACTGTTCGTCGACGAGCCGCGTCCCTGGATGATGGCGTCGCCGTACCCCTGGTTCGACATCACCTGCCGGATGTCGCCGGTGGTGTGCGCGACCGGTGTCTTGAACGACAGCTGCGTGCCGCCCTTGAAGTCGATGCCGAGATTCAGCCCGCGCACGCCGAGCGCGAGCACGCCGAGGACGATGACCGCGCCGGAGATCGCGAACCACAGATACCGCTTGCCCATGAAATCGATCTGCAGCCACTTCGCCGTCTGCTGTCCCTGCGCGCCCATGAAGCGCGGGTTGTTGAACCATTTGAAGCCGCCGAGGAGGCCGAGCATCGCGCGAGTCGCGGCGACCGCGGTCACGAGGGAGATCACGGTGCCGATCAGCAGCATCAGGGCGAAGCCCTTGACCTGCGCGGTCGCGACCGCGAACAGGACGAGCGCCGTGATCGCCGTCACGACGTTCGCGTCGAGAATCGTATGAAAGCCCTTGGAGTACCCCGCCGAGATCGCCGCGCGCACGGACTTGCCGGCGCGCACCTCTTCCTTGATGCGTTCGAACACGACGACGTTCGCGTCGGCGGCAACTCCAATCGTGAGGATCAGTCCCGCGAAGCCCGGCAGCGTCAACGTGACGTGGAACAAGAGGAGCGCGGCGTACAGGAACGCCGCGTAGATCGCGAGCCCGATCACGGCCACGAGGCCGAGGAACCGATAGAAGAGGAGCAGGAAGAGCGCGACGACGAGAAGACCGACGAGCGCCGCCTTCTTCGCCTCGCTGAGCGAGTCCTTGCCGAGCGTCGCAGAGACATCGGTTCGCTCCGCGGTCGTGAACGTCACGGGCAGCGCGCCCGTCTGCAGGACGAGCGCCAGCTTCTTCGCGTCGCCCAGCGAGCCGCCGCCCATGTCGATCTGCGCGCCGTTGTCGCCGGGAATGCCGTCCGGGTTCCGCTTGAAGTCGATGTACGGCACCGACTGGATCTGGTTGTCGAGGACGATGGCGAAGTGCTGCGCGCACCGCTGAATGTCCTGCTGACTGCTCGCGCCCTGGCATGCGAGCGACCCGCGCTGGGCCTCACGGCGGGTGATCTCGTGGAAGACCTTCTTGCCGTGGCCCGTGAACTGCATCAACACGACGGGCTGGCTCGTGTTCGGGTCGATGTCCGCGCGCGTCCCCGAGAGCTTCAGGTCGGTGCCCGTCATCTCCGGGATGCCGCCGTTGCCCTGCGCGTCGGGGAGGCGGTGCTTGAGCAGGTAGAACGCCTTGCTGCCGGTGATCTGCTTCGCGCTGATGCAGTTGCCGGCGGTCGGGTCGCAGCTGACGACGATCGTGTTCTTCGGGACGCGGAGGACTGTCGCCGGCCCCTTGAACGTGCGCTTCTGCTTCTTCTCCGCCTGCTGCAGAGTCGGCAGCAGGTTCTTCGCCGGGACGGGTCCCGCAATCACACGATGGTTCGCGTCGAACAGGTACCACTGCGCCGGCGTGCCGCTGTCCGCGAGCGCGCGCGTCTCGGGCGCGTTCAGGAGCTGGTAGAGGCTCCCCGTCGCCACCGGCACCTTCTGTAGACCCGAGGTCACCGACGGTCCCGTCAGGTCGGCCTCGAAGTCGTAGAACTGCAGGACCGCGGTCTTGCCGATCAGCTTCGCCGCGGACGCCGGGTCGTGCACGCCCGCGAGCTGGATGACGATCTCGTTCGAGCCCTGCTTGCGGATCTCCGGCTCCGACACGCCGAGCTTGTCGATCCGGTTTCGCATGATGTCGATCGACCGGGTCAGGTCGTCCGCCGTCAGCGTGTGGCCCTTCGGCGGGTTGGCCTTCAGCACGACCTCGAGGCCGCCCTGGAGGTCGAGGCCGAGCGTCGGCTTTCGGTGGACGGGCGAGCCCGGGACGACGAGCAGCGCCACACCGACGAGGGCCGCGACGATGCAGCCGAGCAGCGTGAGATGTCGACGCCGGTCTGACACGAGCTAAGGAAGGGTACCCGGGCTTTCTTCTGGTTCGGGTAGCTCGTTCGGGTCGTCTTCGGGGTGGTCGTCCGGCTCCTCCTCGGAGACCACGCCGGCGATCGCCCGCTTCGCGACCCGGACCTCGATGCCGTCCGCGATCTCGATGCGCGCATCGTCGTCGTCGAGCTCGGTGATCGTCCCGTAGATGCCGCCGGCGGTGACGATCTCCTGCCCCTCCAGCAGCGAGTCGATCAGCCGTTGCGACTCCACCTGCCGGCGCCGTTGCGGCCGGATCAGGAGGAACCACATCAGGATCAGGATGGCGATGATGAAGATGTAGCCGCCCACCGGGCCTCCTCACGCGACGGCCAACCGGCCGAGCGCCTCCGCCTTGAACGCCGGAAAGCGCCCCTCCTCGATCGCCGCGCGTGCGTTCGCGGTCAGTTCGAGCAGGAATCGTAGATTGTGGAGGCTGAGCAGGCGCAGCCCGAGCAGCTCCTGCTGGTTGATCAGGTGCCTGATGTAGGCACGCGTGAAGCGTGTGCACGCGGGGCAGGTGCAGCCCTCGTCGAGGGGGCGCGGGTCCCGCGCGTAGCCGGCGTTGCGGAGGTTGAGGCGACCCTCCCACGTGAGCGCGCTGCCGGTGCGGGCCGTGCGCGTCGGGAGCACGCAGTCGAATATGTCGACGCCGCGCTCGATCACCTCGAGGATGCCTTCGGGGTCGCCGATGCCCATGAAGTACCTGGGCTTGTCCGCAGGGAGCAGCGCCGCCGCCCAGCCGGTCGTCTCGAACATGAGCGGGCGCTCCTCGCCGATCGCGAGCCCGCCCAGCGCGTAGCCGTCGAAGTCGAGGTCGACGAGCTCTGCGATCGAGCGGCGCCGCAGCTCCGGGTCGGATCCGCCTTGCGCGATCCCGAACAGGAGCTGGCCCTCCGCCCGCGGCTCGGCGCGCTGGCGCGTCGCCCACAACGTCGTCCGGCGGACGGCTTCCCCGAGCGCCGTGCGGCCGACGTCGACGGGCGGGCAGATGTCGAGGCACATGGCGATGTCCGACCCCAGGCGTGCCTGGCACCGCGCGACGGACTCGGGGGTGAAGCGCGCCGCGGCGCCGTCGTACACGGATCTGAACGTGACGCCGTCGTCGTCGACGCTCGCGAGGGTGTCGCGCAGGGAGAAGACCTGGAAGCCCCCGGAGTCGGTGAGGATCGGGCCGTCCCAGCTCATGAAGCGGTGGAGGCCGCCGAGCTCGGCGATCAGCTCCTCGCCCGGCCGGAAGTGGAGGTGGTACGTGTTGCCGAGCAGGATCGTCGTGCCGAGCGCGCGCAGCTCGTCCGGGTCGACCGTCTTGACTGTTGCCTTCGTCCCGACCGGCATGAACGCCGGGGTGGGCACGTCGCCGTGCGCGGTGCTGACGACGCCGGCGCGCGCGGCGCCGTCAGTCGCCGTGAGCGTGAACCGGTCGCTCATAGAAGCTCAGGTCGCGCCCGTGGACGACCTCGTCGCGGCGATGCTCGAAGCCGAGTTGCTCGTAGTAGCTCCGGATCCCGGGATTCGTGCGCATGCAGTCGAGGCGGAGGAAAGAGCGGCCGTTCGCGGCCGCGGTCAGGTCCGCCCACGCGACGATCGCACGACCGATCCGCTGCCCCGCACATGCGCGGCTGACCGCGAGCTTGTGCACGTACGCGGCGTCGGGAGGCTGATCGCCCCAGTGACGCTCGTCGTGCCACAAGAGCGTCACCGTCGCGACGACGTCGCCGCCGAGCTCCGCGACGTACACCTCGCCGCGGTCGATCGCGGCCGCGATCTCATCCCGCGGAAACGGCAACGGCCATTGCTCGTACCCGCGCTCCGCGACCCAGACCGTCGCCTCGTCGAGGACCCCGGCCACCACGGACACGTCACGTGCCTGGCACCTGCGCACGTTCACAGGAGGAGCATCGCGTCGCCGAAGGAGTAGAAGCGGTAGCGCTCGTCGACGGCGATCTGGTAGAGCCGTCGCGTTTCGTCGACGCCCGCGAATGCCATCACCAGCGCGAGGAGCGTCGAGCGCGGCAGGTGGAAGTTCGTCAGCAGTGCGTCGGTGCGCTTGAACTCGAAGCCGGGCGTGATGAAGAGGTCGGTGCGCCCGCTGAGCGGACCGCCCCGCGCCAACGCCTCGAGCACGCGGACAGTCGTCGTCCCGACCGCGAGCACGCGCGGCGCCGCCTCGATCCGGTGCCAGGCACGAGACGCGACCGAAAAGGACTCGCCGTGGATCCGGTGCTCCGCGAGATCCTCGGCCGCCACCGGCCGGAACGTGTCGAGGCCGACGTGCAGCGTCACGTGCTCGACGTCGAGCCGGCGAAGCACGTCGTCGGTGAAGTGAAGCCCGGCAGTCGGCGCGGCAGCCGACCCTGCGTCGCGCGCGTACACGGTCTGGTAGCGCTCCGGATCGGCGAGCGGCTCGGTGATGTACGGCGGCAGCGGCGTCTCGCCGTGCGGCTCGCCCTCCAGCCGCAGCCGCCAACGCCCCTCGCCGAGGTGCTCGAGCAACTCGACCGGTCCGTAGCGCTGCCCGGCGCGGAGCCGCCGCGTCGGCCGCGCCAGACCCTCCCAGAGGCCGTCCTCGCCGAGCCGCTCGAGCAGCAGCACCTCGCCGCGCGGCCGCTCGATCGGAATGCGCGCGGGCACGACACGGGTGTCGTTCACGACGGTGAGCGCGTCGCCGAGAACGTCCGGCAGCTCTGCGAACCTCCGGTGATCCACCCGCTCGGACACGCGTTCGTAGACCAGCAGGCGCGACTCGTCGCGGCGCGCCACGGGATGCTGCGCGATGAGCTCCGGCGGGAGGTCGTACTCGAGCTCCCTCGTTTTCATCCGACGCCAACGGTAGCCTTCTCGCGCATGGACGACGGCGCGATGGAGCGCGCACACGAACGCGTCGAGCAGCGCGCTGAGGGCGCGGCACTGGATGCCCTCCTAGTGCGGGCTCGCGAGCAGGTCGAGGCGCTCGTCGCCGCCACCGCCGCGATCGAGCAGTCGCTGCCCGGCCAGGTGCAGGAGGCCGTCCGCAGCGAGGCTCAGCCGGTGGGGCGCAACCTCGCCGAGATCCGCGGTCTGATGAACCAGCTCCTGCGCCGCGTGTCGGGCCTCGAGAGCGACCTCCTCGCCGAACGCAACGCGCGCGTCGACGACCTGTCACTCCTCGTCGACCTCGTCTCGTCCGGCTGGAAGGGGGTCGACGCCCGGCTCGGACGGATCGAGGCCGTCGTCAACCGCCTCGAGCACGAGCAGGATCACCGCGGCGCGATCGTCTACCGGATGGAAGACCGCCGCGCCGACGCGGCCTCCTCCTAGGTCACGACGAGAATCACCGCCGCCGTTGCCGCCCACCCGGCGATGCACAGCAGGATCGGCAGGTCGCGCAGGAGCACCTCCTCCGGCTCCTCGCCCACGTCGCGCCCGTGCATCAGCAGCAGGTAGCGGAACACGCCGAAGACGACGAACGGGATCGTCACCATCATCGCCTTCGAGTCGCGTGCGGTGAACGTGTACAGGCAGTAGGAGATGACCGTGGACGCCGCGACCACGGTCACGAGCTGGTCGACGAGCGCGAGCGAGTAGCCCTCCAGGACAGGACGCCCCGGCGTGGACTCGGCGCCGACGAGCACCAGCTCACCGCGTCGCTTCGCGAGCGCGAGGAAGAGCGCGAGCAGCGCGGTGCACAGCAGGAGCCAGGGTGAGATACGAACGTCGACCGCGGCGGCGCCTGCAGCCGCGCGCACGACGAACAGGCCGCCGATCGTCATCACGTCGAGCAACACCAGATGCTTGAGCGACAGCGTGTACGCGGCCTGCAGCAGGAAGAACGCGCACAGGAAGAGAACGGACGCGAGCCCGAGCGGCACGACGAGCGCGAATGCGAGGACGAGCAGCACCGCGGCGAGAACGAGAGCCGCTCGCGGCGACAGCTCGCCGCGCGCGATCGGCCGCATGCGCTTGACGGGATGCAGGCGGTCGTGCGGGGCATCGCGGACGTCGTTGACGAGGTAGCTCGCGCTGGACGCGGCGCAATACGCCGCGAACGCCGCGACGGCCTCACCCCAACGCGAGAGATCGCCAAGCTTGGCGGCGAAGATGATGCCTGCGAACAGCAGCAGGTTCTTCGTCCACTGGCGCGGGCGCAGCGCAACGAACGCCGCACGCGCCGGCGACCGCCGCTGCGGCAGCTCGACGACACGCGCCGGAACGCTCACGCCGCGCTGCACATTAGTGGTGCGGCGCCCCCGGCAGCACGAGCTCGAAGCGGCTGCCCCGACCTGCCTCGGACTGCAGCCTGATGCTGCCGCCGAGCGCGGCCGCGAGCTCGTGCGCGATCGCGAGCCCCAGCCCCGTGCCGGAGTCGTCGCGCGACCAGAACGGACGGAAGATGCGGTCGCGCTCCTCCGGCGCCACGCCCGGCCCGTTGTCGTCGACCGCCACCGAGATGCGGCCGTTCGTCGCGGCGAGCTCCAGCTCGACCTTGCCGCCGTCCGGCGTCCAGCGGAACGCGTTCGAGAGCAGGTTCGAGATGATCTGCAGCACGCGGTCGCCGTCGGTGACGATCGTCGGGCTCGCCTCGAAGCGCTTCTCGTAGTCGATGCGGCGCCGTCGCGCCTCCTCGCCGAACGCCGCGTATGCCTGCTCGCACAGGCGGCTCATGTCGACCTCCTCGGAGAGGAGCGTAAAGCGGTGCGCCTCGAGCTTTGCGAGATCGAGCACGTCGCCGACGAGCCGCTCAAGGCGGGCCGTCTCGCTCGCGATCATGTCGAGTGAGGCAGCGCGCACCTCCGGATCGGACGCGACGCCCTCTCGCAGCGCCTCGACATGGCCGCGGATCGCCGTCAGCGGCGTGCGCAGCTCGTGCGACACGCTCATGAGGAAGTTGCGCTCCTGCTGCTCCGCTTCGCCGAGCCTCGACGCCATGTCGCGGAAGCTCTGGGCGAGGTCGGCAATCTCGTCGCTCCCGCGCACGTCGGGGACGGTCACGTCGTAGTGGCCGCGCGTGATCTCGTCGGCCGCAGCCGACAGCGCGAGGACGGGACGGGTGATGCGGCGCGACAGGTACCAGCCGAGCAGGCCGGCCGCGACGATGCCGCCGATCAGCGCGAGGCCGAGCCGCCCGAGCAGCCGCCTGAGCCCGCTCGCGACCTCCGTCTTCGGCGTCGCGACGACGAGCGCGCCGAACGGAGCGCTCCCAGGTGCGAGCCGCATCGGGTGCTGCACCGCGAGATAGGTGCGGCGAAAGCCGGGCGGCCGGAATTCGAACGTGCGCGTCTTCTCCGATCTCCAGTCGACCGCCTTCAGCGGCAGCTGTCGCAGGCCGGTGGGCCCGGCGCCCGGGAAGGCGTCGGCGCCGACGTAGAAGATCTTGTCTCCCGTCGCCTTCTCGAGCTGCGCCGGCGCGAACCGCAGCGTCTTCGCGCCCGTGTCGTTCGCCGCGATCGCCTGCCGCTCGTACAGCTGCGTGAGACCGTTCGCCTCGCGCCGCAGCTTCACGAGGAGCTGCTTGTGCGCGTAGTTCTGGAAGAGGGCCAACGCGATCGCGGCCGCGATCACTCCGCTCACGACGATGCCGACCAGGAAGAGGGCGGGCAGCCGGAAGCGCAGCGATCCGAGCATGGCGGCCTACACGGTACTGCTAGGCGCTGACCGCATCGCGCGCGGGGCCGACCTTGTAGCCGACGCCCCACACGGTCACGATCGGCGATGCCTCGCCGAGCTTCCGCCGGAGCTGGCGCACGTGAACGTCGACGGTGCGCGTGTCGCCGGCGAACGTGTAGCCCCACACGCGCTCGAGCAGCTGGTCGCGCGTGAGCACGAGCCCCCGGTGGTCGAGCAGCTCCCAGAGAAGGTCGAACTCCTTCGGCGCGAGCTGGATCTCCTGCTGGCCGACCTTGACTTCGCGCCGGCCCGAGTCGATGACGAGGTCGCCGTGTCGCAGCACCGCGCTTTCCGGCTCCTTTCGCTCGGGGGCGGCACGGCGCAGGATCGACTTCACGCGTGCGACGAGCTCGCGCGGGTTGAACGGCTTCGTCATGTAGTCGTCCGCCCCGACTTCGAGCCCGATGATCTTGTCCACGTCCTCGTCGCGCGCCGTGAGCATCAGGATCGGCACGTCGGACCGCTGCCGGATGCGACGGCAGATCTCGATCCCGTCGATGTCCGGGAGCATCAGGTCGAGCACGATCAGCGACGGCTGCTGGCTCTGGACCGCCGCGAGTGCCTCCGCACCGTTCGTCGCTGCGCGGACCTCGTAGCCCGCGTTCTTCAGGTAGAGGGAGACGAACGACGCGATGGAGGCCTCGTCCTCCACGACGAGCACCGATTGCGTGCTACTGCTCATACGGTGAGGTTAGGGGCCGGTGGTGGCGTTCAGCGCGAACGGCACCGCGAACGCCGGGATCAGGTTGTAGTCGCCGCCGTTGACGGCGTACGACCCGTCGGCGTCGGTGCCGGCGCCGTTCACGATGACGTTGCCCGTGCCGACGAACGACAGGTTGATGCCGCGGCCGCGCACGACGACCCTGAACGTTCCGCCGATGATCCGGAAGCGCACCTTCGTGCCGCCCCAGACCGTCGCCGTGTCGGTCTTGTCCTTCGACCAGTCGTCGCCTGTGACGATCGGGCCCGTGCCGTCGCCGTCGACAGGGTCGTTGATCAGGACGCTGCCCTTACCGAGGCTGCCGATGACGCCGCCGCGACCCTGGATCGTGATCACCCCGCGCGCGTCCTTCACCGACAGCGTTCCGTCCGCCGCAGCGAGCGGGCGCGCGGCGGAGCCCGCAGGCAGCGCCAGTGCGACCGCGAGCAGGACAAAGGTGAGGAGCCGCCTCATCGCAGTCAGTATCGGGGGTCGATGAGTGCGCATGTTCAGTGGATCGTAAGGAAACTGTAAGCGGCCGAGGCCGGGCGTGACGGCGCTCCTGCTCTCGGCCCTCGCGCTCTCGCCGGCGCTGCAGGGACTCCACGTCACGAACGGGTCGACGCCGTTCGCGGGCGACAACCGCCTGCTGACGACGGTGAGCCCGAACGGCGACGGCTTTCGCGACCGCGCGATCGTCCACTTCCGGCTGACGCGACCTGCGCGCGTGGAGCTCGACGTCGTGGCGACGAACATGGTCCGGGCTGGCAAAGGGGCCACGTCCGTTGTCTGGCACACGGCACGCAGCTTCGCCGCGGGGCCGGGCACGCTCACGTGGCGGCCGCCGCGGTCGACGCAGCCGCGGACGTACATCCTCCGGCTGCGGGTCGGCACCCGCGTCTACGGCGCTTACGGTCCCGGCGGCCGTCAAAACGCGCCCGTCGTCCGGGTGCAAGGGATCGACGCCGCGTTCACGAAGCGGAGCTACGCGCCGGGCGAGTCGGCGGAATTGCGGCTCGCCACCGACGCGCGAGTGCTGCGCCTCCAGGTCTTCGCGTACCAGTCGCCGGGACGGCCGAGCGAGCAGGACGTGCACACGAACGGGCTCGCGAAGACCGGCCCGATCCGCATCGACTGGAGCGCGCATCGCGACGGGCCGGCGCTCCTCGACGTCGTGCGGGCGGGCGACTGGCCGAGCGGGCTGTACTTCGTGCGCGCGACGGCAGCCGACGGCCGCGTCGGCTACGCCCCGTTCATCATTCGCCCGCGCACGCTGGGGATGCAGCGCGTCGCGGTGGTGCTCGCGACCAACACGTGGGCGGCGTACAACTTCGAGGACGCGGACGGCGACGGCTGGGGCGACTCGTGGTACGTCACCGGCCGGCACAACAGCGTCGATCTCGAGCGTCCGTTCCTCGACTTCGGCGTCCCGTTCCGGTTTCGTGACTGGGATCTCGAGTTCATCGCGTGGCTGAACCGCACCGGCCGCTCCGTCGACTTCCTCTCGGACGACGACCTCGACCGAGTCGCGAGCGGCGACGAGCTCGCGCGCCGGTACGACCTCGTCGTCTTCCCGGGGCACGAGGAGTACGTGACCCGGCACGAGTACGACGTCATCCAGCGCTACCGCGACGCCGGCGGCAACCTGGCGTTCCTCGCCGCGAACAACCTCTATCGGCGGGTCGATCTCGTCGGGCACCAGCTCGTGCGCCGGGCGCCGTGGCGCGACCTCGGGCGGCCCGAGTCGTCGGTCGTCGGCGTCCAGTACGTCGGCTCCAACAACGGCTCGCAGCAGGCGGGCTACACCGTCACGGGTGCCGGCCAAGCGCCGTGGGCTTTTGCGGGCACGGGCCTGGCGGATGGTGACGTGTTCGGCCGCTATGGGATCGAGATCGACGCGCGCACCGCGGCGTCTCCACCCGGGACGCAGGTCCTGGCGCGGATCCCGAACCTGATCGGCGGCGGCCGCTCGGCCGAGATGACCTACTACGAGACGCCGGCGGGCGCGAAGGTGTTCGCGGCCGGCGTGATCAACTTCGGCGCTTCGCTCGGCGACCCGGCGGTCGAGCGTCTGCTCGAGAACGTCTGGGCGCGGCTGACGGTGCCGTGAGCAGGGCCGTCCGAGGCGGCGGCGAAGATGCTCGGGTGACCGAGGACGCCCGAGCCGACCGCACCGCCCGCCTGCTGGCGGCGCGACTCGATGCGGTTGCGCGCGTCGCGGGACAGCTGCGCCATGCCGAGGCCGAGCGGCTCGTCGAGGTCGCGTCGATCGCGACGATGCGCGCGGTCGCGCTCGCGCTCATTCGCGCCGAGCAGGCGGACGAGATCTGGCGCGAGGCCCACGTTCGGCACCCGCAGCTGCCGCATCCCGCGCGGCTCGAGCTACCGGAGCGGCTGGCGGCCTAGTAGGTGTAGAAGCCGGCGCCGGACTTCCGGCCCAGCTTGCCTTCTTGCTGCATGCGCACGAGCCGCTCGGGCGGCGCCATCCGCGTCTCGCCGAGCTTTCCGTGCAGCGCCTCTGATGCATGCACGTGCACGTCGATCCCGATCAGGTCGATCAGCGCGCACGGGCCCATCGGCCAGCCGGCGCCGTTGGTCATCGCCTTGTCCATGTCCTCCGGCGGCACGTCCGCTTCGTCGAGGACCCGCACGCAATCGTTCAGGAGCGGAATCAGGATCCGGTTGACGATGAAGCCCGGGGTGTCGTTGCAGCGCACGGGCTGCTTGCCGGCGCGCTCCGCCCAGTCGTAGGCCGCGTCGACGGCGTCGTCGGCGCTCTGCGGTGTGCGCACGATCTCGACGAGCGGCAGCACGGGCGCAGGGTTGAAGAAGTGCATCCCCACCACGCGCTCCGGATGCTGCGTCGCTTGCGCAATGTCCCCAACCGACAACGCCGACGTGTTCGTCGCCAGGATCGTGTCTGGCACCACGAGGCGATCGAGCTCCGCGAAGACCTCGCGTTTGAGGTCGAGCTCCTCGAGCACCGCTTCGATGACGAGGTCGCAATCGGCCAGATCGGACAACTCGGTCGTGAGGGTCAGGCGCCCGGCGGCCGCGTCGCGTTCGGCCCCCGACATTCGGCCCTTTTCGACACCGCGCGTCAGGTAGCGCTCGATGGTGGCGCGCCCGCGCTGTCCGAGGTCAGCGCTCACCTCGCGGCCGACCGTCTCGAACCCCGCCTGGACGCTGACCTGCGCGATGCCGGCTCCCATCGTCCCGAGTCCGACGACGCCGACCTTGCGGATCTCCTTCACGCGCGCGCGAGCACCCAGTGGAACGCGACGTCGCCGTGGCCGGGCTCGTGTTGCACGACGACCTCTTCGCGGGTCGGCTCGAGCCCGCACTCTCGGAGGAGCGGGAGATACGAATCGCCCCCGAGCGAGGCGAAGAACATCGGCGCCCCGAGCCAATCGTCGTCGACGTCCTCGCCCGCGTCCCCCGCCGCGAACGTCGCGAGGAAGAGGCCCCCTTCGCGGAGCCAGAGCGCGACGCGGCCGATCAGCTCACGCTGCTCGTGCATCGGTACGTGGCCGAAGAAGTAGAGCGCGACGACCGCGTCGAACGTCCCCTCGGCGATCTCCAGCTCGAGCGCGTCCGCGTTGAGAAACGACGCCTCCGGCACGTGGTGCCGTGCGAGCTCGATCTGCACGGCGGAAATGTCGACGCCCGTTACGCGATGTCTCCGCGCGAGCTGTCTCGTGCCTGGCACCCCGCGGCCGCAGCCGAGCTCGAGCACGTTCGATCCCTCGGGAAGCTGTGCGTCGAGGTCGCGGAGCCACTCCAGCGCCGGCGACGCAACGCGACCGGCCCACTCTGCGTAGCGCAGTGCGATCGCGTCGTAACCACGCGCCACGATCTCCTTCGGATCGCGCGCGAGAGCCCGCCCGGCCAGATCCCCCACGCGCCTGAGGGTAACGGCTACAGCCGCTCGATGACCGCGGCAATCGCCTGGCCGAAGCCGATGCACATCGTCGCGATGCCGTAGCGCGCGTCGCGGCGTTCGAGCTCGTTCAGCAGCGTTGCCGTGATACGGGCACCCGTTGCGCCGAGCGGGTGTCCGAGCGAGATGCCGCCGCCGTTCGGGTTGACGTCTTCCGCGCGCTCCTCGAGCTGCGTGTCGCGCATGAACTGCAGGGCGACCGACGCGAAGGCCTCGTTCACCTCGATCACGGAGACCTCGTCCCAACCCAGGCCCGCACGCGCAAGCGCAGCCGCGCATGCCTGCGGGTTGCCGTGCAGCATGCGATGCGGGTCGACGCCCGCGAGGCCGAAGGCGAGGAACCGTCCCCGCGGCTCGAGCTCGAGCCTGTTGACGGCGTTCTCGCTCGCGATCAGCACCGCGGCCGCGCCGTCGCAGATTTGCGAGGAGTTCCCCGCCGTTACCTTCCCGTCAGGGAGGAACGCCGGCTTCAGGGCCGCGAGCGCCTCCGCCGACGTGTCGCGGCGCGGCGTCTCGTCCACGTCGAAGACGACGCCGACGTGCGGGTTCGTCAAGTCGACCGGCACGACCTCGTTCGCGAAGCGACCCTCGTCGATGGCACGAACGGCGCGACGGTGCGACTCGAGCGAGAACGCGTCGAGCTCCTCGCGCGAGAGTCCCCACTCGTCGGCGATCACCTCGGCCGAGATTCCCTGCGGGACGATCTGCCAGCGCTCGAGCAGCTTGTCCGAGAGGTCGCCGCCGTTCGAGCCCATCGGGACGCGCGACATCATCTCGGCGCCCGCCGACACGACGAGATCGAGCTGGCCGGACCAGATCGCCGTCGCGGCGTTGAAGTTCGCCTGCATCGACGAGCCGCACTGGCGGTCGACGGTGGTGCCAGGCACGCTCTCGGGCCAGCCGGCCACGAGCGGCACCATCCGGCCGATGTTCCAGCCCTGCTCGCCGATCTGGGTGACGCAGCCGAACTGGACGTCCTCGACCTGACCCGGATCGACGTCGCTGCGGCGGACGAGCGCATTGAGCACCTGAGCCGCGAGCTCGTCGCCGCGAATGGACGACAGCGCGCCGTTACGCCTGCCGATCGGCGACCGAACGGCGTCCACGATCAGCGCGTCGGAGTGCCAGGCAGACACCGGGTCTACACTAGCCATGTGGTCGCCGCACTCACGGAAAAGCGCCTGCTGATCGGCGGGGAATGGGTCGAGACGGGCGAGTGGGTCGACGTGCGTTCGCCGTACTCCGGCGACGTCGTCGGGCGCGTCGCAAAGGCCGGCGCACGCGAGACGCGTCAGGCAGTCGACGCTGCCGAAAAGGCCATGAGTGAGCCGCTGCCAGCGCACAAGCGCGCTGAGATCCTCGTCAAGGTCGCCGGCGCGCTCGGCCGCCGCCACGACGAGGTCGCCCGCCTGATCTCCGACGAGGCCGGCAAGCCGATGAAGGCCGCGCGCATCGAAGCACAGCGAGCCATGTCGACCTACACGTTCGCCGCCGTCGAGGCGCGGAAGCTCGCCGGCGAGATGGTGCCGATGGACGCCGCGCAAGCGGGTGCAGGGAAGCTCGCGTTCACCCTCCGCCAGCCGATCGGCATCGTCGGCGCGATCAGCCCGTTCAACTTCCCGCTCAACCTCGTCGCGCACAAGCTCGCGCCTGCCCTCGCTGCCGGCTGCGCCGTCGTGCTGAAGCCCGCGAGCCAGACACCGCTGTCCGCGCTGCTGCTCGCGGAACTGGCAGAGGAGGCCGGCCTCCCGGGCGGATGGCTCAACGTCGTCGTCGGCCAGGCATCACAGATCGGGGATGTCCTCGTCGAGGACAAGCGCGTCAAGCTCATCACCTTCACGGGGTCGAGCAGTATCGGCTGGGGGCTCCGCGAACGCGCGAACAAGAAGCGCGTCAACCTCGAGCTCGGCAACGCAACCCCCGTGATCGTCGCGGCCGACGCGGAGGTGTCCCTCGCGGCGGCGAAGGTCGCACAGAACGCATTCTCTTTCGCAGGGCAGAGCTGCATCTCCGTCCAGCGCGTCTACGTCGAGCGCGACGCGTACGACGAGTTCGTCGAAGCGCTGCTGCCGCTCGTCGAGGCGCTCAAGGTCGGCGACCCGTCCGACGAGCAAACGGATGTCGGCCCCGTGATCGACGAGGACGCACGCACGCGCATCTTCGACTGGATCCGCTCGTCGCACGGCCACGTCCTCACGGGCGGCGAGCTGGAGGGCGAGCTGATCCGTCCGACGGTGATCGCGAACCCGTCACGCGAGGACGAGGTCTCGTGTGAGGAAGTCTTCGGCCCGGTCTGCACCGTGACGGCGGTCGACTCACTCGACGAGGCCATCGAGCTCGCAAACGGCACGCGCTACGGCCTGCAGGCCGGGATCTTCACGAACACGCTCGGCAACGCGCTGACAGCCGCGCAGCGGCTCGAGTTCGGCGGCGTCACGGTCAACGAGGCCCCGACCTTCCGCAGCGACCAGATGCCCTACGGCGGCGTCAAGGACTCCGGAAACACGCGCGAGGGGCCGCACTACGCGGTGCGCGAGATGACCGAGGAGCGGCTCGTCGTGATCGAGCTGCCGTAGTTTGCGCCGGGTCTCCGCGGGAATCGTGAGACCGTGATCGGCCTCGTCCTTGCACTCCTCGTTGTCGCGATCGTCGTGACGCTCTTCGGCGGGTGGATCTTCGCGATCCCGATCGGGATCGTGGCAATCATCCTCTTCGTGCTCTTCGTCGCCGGCTGGGGCCGGCGCACCGCTCGCAGCCCGGACTCCTCGGCGTAGCGCGTCGCAGGCCGCTGTTAGATTGGTCGCGTGGCGCGGCCCTCGCTGCTTGGACGTTTTCGCCGCAAAGAGCCCGCAACGACGGCGCCGCGTCCAGCAGGTCCGCCGCGCCGCCCGCTGCCGCACCCGGGCCAGCTCCGCCGCGAGCGTCGCGCACTGATCCGGGCGCGCGAAGAGCGCCTTCGCGACCTCGGCGGGTTGATGCTGGAGATGTTCCGCCGCGACCAGTTCCGCCAGGATCTCCTCGTCGAGCGCTGCGACGAGCTCATGGCACTCGACGAGCGGCTGCACGAGCTGGACACGCTGCTCGCGGCTTCGGTCTCGGCGCGACGGCCGGCGCCCGCAGCACGCTGCGCCTGCGGCGCGCCGATCGTCTGGGGCTCCCACTTCTGCGCGAACTGCGGCCGGCCCGTCGGCGCGACGCCGCCGGTCGTCTCCTGCGAGAAGTGCAGCGCTCCGCTCGCGGCCGACGCGAAGTTCTGCGCCGTCTGCGGGCACGCGGTCTCGGACGAGCTCGTGGAGGCGTTGCCGGCGGCTGCGCAGGATCGCTGGGAGCGGTGAGCGGCCCGTCGCCGCCACCCGGGGACGTTTGCCCTCGCTGCGGCGCCCCCCACGAGCCCGGACAGGAGTACTGCCTCGAATGCGGCTACCGGCTGCAGCCGGCCTCCGGCGCCCTCGGGCGACTGTCGTCCGCGTGGCAACGCCGGTTCGGCTGGTATCCCAGCGACTGGTTCTGGCCTGTCGCACTGGCGCTGCTGATCGCCGTCGCGGGCGCCGCGGCGGCCATCGTGCTGAGCGATGCCGGCGCACAGAACAAGCCGCTCGTCGCGACGCAGGGCGGCCCGCTCCACGCGCCGACGACTGCGCCCGAGACCACGACCGTGACGCTGCCGTCGGTATCGACCGCAGCAGGGCCTCCCCCGACGCCCTCCACGCCGCCGCCGTCCACGACCACCGCCGCGGCGCCGGGGGCGCTCACTGCGTGGCCGACGGGCCGGAGCGGGTTCACGGTGGTCCTCGAGTCCATTCCCACCAGCTCCGGGCGCGCCCTCGCCGTCGCCCGCGCCCGCGCGGCGTCGCGCGCCGGGCTCCCTCAGGTGGGCGTCCTCGATTCGGGCCGCTACTCGAGCCTCCATCCCGGCTACTTCGTCGTCTTCAGCGGGATCTACGGCTCGCAGGCGCAGGCCGACTCGGCGCAAGCGACCGCCGCCGCAAAAGGTTTCCGACTGGCCTATTCGAGGCAAATCACCCGGTAGGAGAGCCCCCACCCGTTCTCCGAGGAGGCAACGGAAGGGCCGACTTTGTAACAGGGCTGAGGGTCTTATAGACTCCGTCTTCGACGGACCCGGCCGACGGACGGTTTACCGCGACTTAACAAAGCTTTGCGGGGGATTAATGGGAGCCAGAGATACTGTGATTGAGGAGTACGCCGCCCAGCTTCAGGCCTGCATGTATCAATACTCGAGAGCCATATACAGGTCGATTAAGGACCTGATCGACCCGTATGTGGCCCCGGAGCTCCACCTGGAGTACCGGCGGGCGGTGCTCGAGCAGTGCGAGCAGACGATGGAACGGCTTGCCCGCGACCCCCTCTACTTCGCAAAGCCGGATCGCGCACTCTTCCAGGACATTCGGCGGTACTTCCCGATCACGGCACAGGCGGAGGTCGCGTGGGCCGTTCAGGAGGGTGTCGCCGCCGCGGTCGCGTTCATCGAGGAGCAGATCGAGGCGGGCGCGCTCGACGGCGGCGTGGCGCGGTGCCGGGCGACGACGCGCAAGGGAAAGCCGTGCCAGCGTACGCCGCTCCCCGAGCGCGACTACTGCCCGTCGCACCAGCACCTCGAGCGCTCCAAAGTCGCGGCTTAGTCCGCCTCCCGTTTCGCCGTTTCGCCGTGTCGGCGCGCGCGGTGGCTCCCGCGGACATGTCACGTGCCTGGCACGTGTCGTGTGCGTAACGGAGGTGTGTCGAAAGATGCACGCAAGCCTTCGCGCTCGCCGGCCACGGCTACGGTCGCGGCATGGGACGACCCCTTCGACATGCCGATGCCGGCGCGTACTACCACGTCGGCGCGAAGGGGAACAACGGCGCGCCGATCTTCCTCGACGATGCTGACCGCGCCCTCTTCGTCGGGATCCTGAAGCGCGTCCGTCGGCGTTACCGCTGGCGCTTGCACGCGCGCTGTCTCCTCGGCAACCACTACCACTTGCTCGTCGAGACACCGCTTGCGAATCTGTCGGAGGGGATGCGTGACCTCAACGGCCAGTACGCCCGCGCCTTCAACGAGCGCCACCGCCGAGAAGACCACGTCTTCGGCCGCCGATTCTGGTCGCGCCTGATCGAGTCCGAGGAGCAGTACGGCTCGACCCTCGACTACATCCTCTACAACCCGGTCCACCACGGCTTCGCCCGTCGACTCGGGACATGGCGCTGGACGTCGGTGCTGGTCGCTGGTCGGATAGATTCGCCTCGTGTCGCACGACACGGACAAGCTGATCCGGCAGCTCTCGCTCGTCGCCTACCTGATGGCAGAGCGGCGGCCGCTGACGGCCCGGGACGTCAAGTCGAACGTCGAGGGCTACTCGGAGATGTCCGACGAAGCGTTCGCGCGGCGCTTCTACTCCGATCGGGCGGAGCTCCTGGCACTCGGCGTCCCGCTCCAGTCCCAGCGCGACGAGTTCACGGGCGAGGAGCTCTACACCCTGCGGTCGGAGAACTACTTCCTCGACAAGCTCGAGCTCGACGACGACGAGCTCGCAGCCCTCCAGACGGCGCTCTACCTCCTCGAGGGCAAGTTCGCGTACGCGGAACCGCTGCGTCTGGCGCTGCAGAACCTCGCGCTGGGCCGGCCGGGCTTCGAGGAGCCCGCAAGCGACACGGCCGTTCGCGTCGAGGTGCTGGACCCCGACTACTCCCCGGAGATGCCGGGAAGGCTCGGGAAGCTCGAAGGCGCCATCTCGAAGCAGCGCACGATCAAGTTCCCGTACTACTCGATCTCGCGCAACCGACAAAGCGAGCGCACCCTGAACCCGTATGGGCTGCTGTCAGACAACGGCAGCTGGTACGTGATCGGTCAGGACCTCGACCGCAAGGACATCCGTACGTTCCGGGTGTCGCGCATTCGCGGCGACATTCGTTTCGCGACGCGACGCGAACGCGACTTCCGCATCCCTTCCGACTTCGACATCGACGTGTACCGCGGTCGCCCGCCGTGGCAGATCGGCGACCTCGTCGGCGAGGCGCGGATCGAGCTGGCCGGGGACACGGCCTGGTGGGTCGAGCGCGCCTTCGGCGGCGCCGGCGTGCTCGAGGACGGCGTCTTCGTCACGGATTACTCGTCGCTCCCCCAGCTCGCATCGTGGATCCTGCGCCAGGACGGTCGCGCGATCCCGCTCGAGCCCGACGAGCTGCGGCGCGAGGTCGCCCAGGCGCTGCGCGACGTGCGTGCCAGGCACGAGACAGGTCCGCCGGAGCTGGCAGCGCCGGCGCCGCCGCCACGGGAGGACGCTGTGGGCGAACGGCCCGCCGGCCCGGTGGTGCCCGAGCGCTTCGCAGTGCTGCAGGCGTTGCTCGCGTACCTGCTCGCAGCCTGCGGCGAGGGACACGACGCCGTCATTCCGGCGCATGAGATCGTTGAGCGCTTCCACATCCCGGAGGATGAGCTCGAGGATCACCTCCAGCTCCTGAACCTCGTCAACTTCGGCGGGGGCTGCTACACGATCTACGCCGCGCTGGAGGGCGACAGCGTCCACGTCGACAAGGAGCTTTACGGCGACACGTTCAGGCTCGCGCCGCGCCTGACACCGCTCGAAGCGCGAGCGATCCGCCTCGCGCTCGAGTTCGTCGGCCCGATGATCGCCGCCGACGCGCACACACCGCTCGACCGCGTCCGCAAGAAGCTCGAGGAGACGTTCGGCCAGTTCGAGCTCACGCAGACCCCGCAGCCGCGCACAGGGGACGCCGAAGCGGACCTCGTCGCAACGTTGACGGAAGGGATTCGCGAGCGCCGGCTCGTCGCAATCGAGTACCAGAAGGAAGGCGAGCAGACGTGGTCACAGCGGCTGGTCGAGCCGTACTCGCTCGAGCGCGAGCTGCCGAACTGGCGCGTGCACACCTGGGACCGCACTCGCGACGCGGAGCGCAGCTTCCGGCTCGATCGGATGCGCAGCGCGAAGGTCACGGACGAGGGGTTCGACCCGCGGCCGGCCTTCGAGCCCCGTGGGCTCCGCGACGCGCGCACCGCCAAAGTGCTGTACGCGAAGGGCGTCGCCGCGCGCTGGGCGGCCGAGCGCGGCGCCACGCTGCTGAAAGACGGAACGGCGCTCGCGGAGATGCCCGTCGGGAGCCAGGAATGGCTGATCGGCGAGGTCCTCTCGCACCGCGGCGAAGCGATTCTGCTGGAGCCCGAGGAGATGCGCGAGGCACTCGCTGCGCGCGCGCGCGAGCTCGCGAACGAGCTCGGCGTCGCCCGGCTTCGCGCGCGCGCCTAGTCGACCGGCAGCTCGAGGCGGAAGACGGAGCCGCGCTGCGGCACCGATTGCACCGCGAGCGAGCCGCCGTGCGCCTCGGCGATCGACCTTGCGATGAACAGCCCGAGACCCGTCCCGGGCTTCGCGCTTCCGCCGCTCGACCGGCCGAACTTCTGAAAGATCAGGTCGTGGTCCTCCGGCGCGATCCCCGGCCCCTCGTCGACGAAGTCGATGAGAACGTGCCCGTCATCTGCTGACGCACGTACCCGGACCCGATCCCCCGCCGACGAGTACTTGACCGCGTTGTCGACAAGGTTCTGGATCACCTGGCGTAACCGCTCGCGGTCGCCGCGGATGCTCGGCAGCGCCGCGACCTCCGTCGTCAGCGCGACCTCGTCCTGCGCAAGCTCGGCCGCCGCGACGACGTCCCGCAGGAGCTCGGCGAGGTCGACGTCGCTGAATGTGAAGCTGAACATCCCGGCTTCAATGCGCGACGTGTCGAGGACATCATCGATCAGCGTCGCGAGGCGGGAGGTCTCGTCGCCGATGAGGCCGAGGAACGACTCGCGCTGCTCCGGTATCAGCTCGCGCCAGCGGCCCTGCAAGGTCCGCGCGGCACCGATGACGGCGGCCATCGGGCTCCGCAGCTCATGCGAGACCAGTGAGACGAAGTCCGCCCGCAGCGCGGACAGGCGTCGCAGCTCGTCGGCTGTGTGGCGCTCCGCCTCGTAGGCGCGGATGTTCTGCACCGCGGTCGCAACGAGGCGCCCGAGCAGCGAAACGAGCTCGAGCTCGGTCGGCATGAACGCGTGCTCCTCGGAGCGCACCAGACCAAGCATCCCGATCGTTTTCGGCCCGACCTGCAGCGGCGCGAGGACACGGCTGCGCAGTCCGAGGCCCAGTAGCTCCTCCTCTTCGGGGAAGGCCGGCGGATCCATCGAGCCGCGGTAGACGAGCTTCCCCGCGAGCACCTCCTCGAGGACCGAGCCCTCGACCGGTCGCGCCGAGCCCGGGGGAAACACGCGGTCGGTTCCGCGTCCCGCGACCGCCATCACTTCGGCACGCCCGCCTTCGACGAGGACGAGCGTCACACGTTCGAACGGCAGCAGGCCGCGCAGCTCGCGGCTGAACGCGCCGAACGCCTGATCGAGGTCGAGCGACGACGCGAGCGCGCGCGCGCAGCGGTTCGCTGCCTCGAGGACGTCGACGCGCCGGCCCAGCGCGTCGCGCAACGCCTCGGCCTCGCGCGCACGCGCTTCCGCCACTGCCGCCTCGTGCGCCAGGCAATTCACGAGCCAGCCGACAATCGCGCCGGTGATCAGGAAGACACCGAACGGGAAGGTGACGCGATCCCACGAGAAGTTCGGATGGCCGACGAACTCGTGGGCGCGCCACCACTCCGCGAACGCCAGATACGGGAACAGCACGACCGGCAGCAGCACCGCGCCGACGAGCCCGTAGCGGAGCGCCGCCTCGACGACGACAAAGATCAGCGCCCACCGTGTCGGGCTGCCGTACTCGAAGGAGTAGATCGTCGCGTACGCAGCGATCACGCACGTGTCGAAGGCGAGCGCGACGACTCCGACCACTCGCGTGTCCGCGCGCTTGCTCGCCACGAACAGGATCAGCGCGCCGCCGGCAAAGACACCCGTCGTGATCCAGGCGTAGTCCTCGTAGCGCGGCGGATAGCCCTCGGTGAGGAAAGCCACCTCGACCACACCGAACAGCACTGCAACGAGCCGGACGCGCGCGATCCACACTTCCATGTCACGCAGGCGCGCGACCCGCGGACTGTCAGACGTCACGGCGCTCCGCGATCTGCCGCACGGCCCACAGCGCGTGCTCGCGCAGGAGTTCGTCGCCGTTCTCGAGGAATGGCTCCGCGAGCGCCGCATCTTCGGGCTGGCCGACGTTGCCGAGCGCTACGAGCGCGTTGCGACGGAGGTAGCGGACGTCGTTGCGGGGGACGTACAGCCGGTCATAGCGCTGACGCAGAACGTCGCTCTCCGCCGCGAGCCAGTCGGCGAGCTCCACATGCGCCTCACCGGGCTCCGCGTCGGCCCGGCGCTTCTCGACGCCACGATTCCACGGGCAGACGTCCTGGCAGATGTCGCAGCCGTAGACCTGGGCACCGAGGTCGACGCGGTACTGCTCGGGAATGGCAGCCGGCGCTTGCGTCCAGTAGGAAAGACACTTGGTCGCGTCGAGCACCCCGGGCTCGTCGAGCGCGCCCGTCGGGCAGGCATCGATGCAAAGCGTGCATGTTCCGCAGCCCGCGTCGAGCGGCTTCGTCGCCTCGATCGCCGCGGTGGTCACGAGCGTTCCCAGCACGACCCAGGAGCCGTGCTTCCGCGTGATCAGCAGCGTGTTCTTGCCGTAGAACCCAACGCCCGAGCGTGACGCTGCCTCGCGGTCGACATGCTGGTTCGCATCGACGAGGACGCGATACTCCCCGCCGAGCCGAAGGCCGAGCGCATCGAGCCGCTCGCGCAGGATCGCATAACCGTCGTGCCACGTGTAGCGCGGCAGGCGCCCCTCCCCCCGGTCGAGCGGCGGCTCGGGTGCGTAGTAGCAGTGCGCGGCGGAGACGACCGTGGAGGCGCCGGGCAGGAGCTTCTCGGGATGACACGACACCTCCGGCTGAGCCATCGTGAAGCGCATGTCGGCGAACAGGCCGCGCGCCTTCCGCTCGCGGATGTCACGCTCAGTCTGATCGTATGCGGAGGCAGGAGCCGCGCCGACGACGTCGAGCCCGAGCTCCTGCGCATGCCGCTCCAGCTCGGCGGCGGTCATGTGGGAGATTTTGCCGCGTGAAAGCGATTCGAATCCACGAAGACGGCGGCCCTGACGTCCTCCGCTACGAGGACGCCCCGGAGCCGGTGCCAGGCACGGGACAGGTCCTCATCGACCTTCGGGCCGCCTCCCTCAACCATCTGGACGTGTGGGTGAGGAAGGGGCTGCCGTCTGTGCCGAAGCCGCGGATCCTCGGAGCGGACGGCGCCGGCGTCGTCGTCTCCGGCGCCGGCTTCGTGCCAGGCGAGCGCGTCGTGATCAACCCAGGCCTCGACCACGGCGACGGGAGGATCACCGTCGTCGGGGAGCACATAGACGGAACCCACGCGGAGCGAATCGCGCTGCCTGCGGAGCAGGTGTACCGCATTCCCGACACGCTCGAGTTCGAGACCGCTGCCGCGTTCCCGCTCGTCTTCGAGACTGCCTACCGGATGCTCGTCACCAGGGCGGGCCTGCGGGAGAACGAGTGGGTGCTCGCCTGGGGCATCGGCAGCGGCGTCTCGACGGCGTCACTCGCGATCGCGAAGGCGCTCGGCGCGCGCGTGATCGTCACCTCCGGCAGCGAGGCAAAGCTCGAGCGCGCGCGGGAGCTCGGCGCGGACGCGGCCCTCAACCACGACACCGATGACGTGCCTGGCACCGTGAAGGAGATCACGTCGGGCGGCGCCCACGTCGTCGTCGACCACGTCGGCGCCGCTACCTGGCAGCGGTCGCTCGCCGCCGCGCGCGCGGACGGCCGGATCTGCGTCTGCGGCGCGACGAGCGGGCCGAACCCGCCCGCTCAGCTCCACCGCATCTGGTGGAAGCAGCTGACGATCTACGGCTCGACGATGGGCTCGCGCGCGGACTTCGAGGCGGTGTTCGAACTGGTCACCTCGGGCCGCGTGGTGCCAGTCATCGATCATGTCTTTCCGCTGGCGGAAGCCGCAGCCGCCCACGAGCGGCTCGAGGCGGGCGAGCAACTCGGCAAGATCGTGCTGCGGATTCCCGGCTAGCTAGCGGCTCGAGACCCGCGCTGTGCTGAGGAACCACTTCGCGGTGCCGCCGTTCTCGCGCCGCTCGACCTTCCCCTGAAGCTGGAGCCGACGAAGCTGCGCACCGATTCGCAGCGGGAGGTTCTGCACGAGCGGGGCCCTGTCGCCGAAGACTTCCTGCCCCACCTCGGCCGCCGTTGCACCGTCGTCGGCGCCGATACGGCGCAATGCGCTGAGCACCGTCTCGGTGCTCAGCGCCTCGGGCACGTGGATCGCGACGTCGGAGCCGACGACGCGCCAACCGCGAGCGCGGAGCTCGCGCGTCAGCGACTCGAGTGCGGCGCGCGCCGCTGCGCCGCCGTGCGGCGCCTTGTTCCCGTGCCGCCACGTCCACGTGCGAAACCGTGGCGAGCACAGGAGTGCGGTGCTCGCGTCGCCGTTGTCTGCGTAGTAGCAACCGGTGACGTACCCCTGCCAGTACGAGAGCCGGCAAACGGGTGCATCAGGGCGATCGTTGTCGGGTTCGCGGCGCATCCACCTGCTCTGGAGGCGTCAGTTGGAACCGGTTGCCCGAGCGCCGCACGTCTCAGGGCCGAATCGGCGGCACCCCCAGATGCTTCTGAGGCTCTCACACCGCAGCGAAGCCTGCAACTGGCCGATGTATCAGATTCGACGCTGCGCCTCAGCCGATGCCGAGGATGAACTTCGCGTCGTCGGACATCCGCTCGGGGGTCCACGGCGGATCCCACGTGAGCTCGATGTCGACATCCTCGACGCCTGGAACCTCGCGGGCGACGCGGTTGATGTCCTCCTGGATCATCGGCCCGGCCGGACAGCCCATCGAGGTCAGACTGTGGGTCACCTTGACCGTGCGGCCGGCGACCTCCACGTCGTAGAGCAGTCCGAGCTCCACGATGTCCATCCCGAGCTCGGGATCCTCGACCTGTCGCAGCGCCTCGTAGACCTCGTCACGCGTCGGCATCTAGCTCGAGTGTAACGAGCCGAGCTGTTCAGCCGTTCGGCGCCGTCACGGTGAACGACGAGTTCACGATCACGCGCCCGCTCCCACCGTTCCGGGGAACGGCCGTGACCGTCCAGCGGTAGCGGCCCGGTGCGAAGCTGAATCGGGCCGGGAGCGCGACCCGTGGCGCGCCGGCGCGGATCTTCAGCACCTTGTGGCCGTTCCGGAGGAAACGGACGACATATGCACGCGCGCCTGGGACGGCCGCCCAGCTCCACACGCGTGTCGGCACGAACCCGGCGGCATGACGTGCGCGCGGTTGCGACTTCGTCGGCTTCGCCTTCGCCTTCGCGTTCGCCTTGGGCTTCGCAGCCGTCGTCGCACCGGGCGCGGGCGTGGTCTTCGCGTGCGTCGCCGGCTTGGGCGCCGTCGCTTGACGTTGTGGCGCAGCGGGCTTCGACGATGCGGACGACGCCGCCGCGGGCTTCTGATGCGTCCGATCGCGAGCCCAAGCGAGGCCTACCACGACGGCGACGGCGAGCAGGGCCGCCGCCCCGACGACCAGCCGCTTCCGGCCGTTCCGCCGAATCGGCACGGGCGGCCGCAGGCGCGGCGGCGCCACCGGCTCCACGGGCCGGCTGCGGACGTCGGCCAGGAACTCGTCCCACTCGACCGCGGACGCCCCATTCGGCGTCGCGGGCTCCGACCGACGCGCACGCGGCGGTTCGGGCAGCGCAGGGAGCTGCTCCCGTGCGAGTGCAGCCTCCTCCGGCGGCGACACGAGAATCAGTTCGGGGCTGAGCGGCTCGGCCGTTCGCTCCGGCATCGGCCCGAAGGCTAGCGGCAAGCGCGGTCGACGGACTTAGTAGCCTAGGAGACGAACTTCCTCGCGCCGCTCACGGGCGAAGAAGTGGATCCCGTCGGTGAAGCGCACCCAGTTGCACCGCGTGCACATCACGAGCGAGTGCGTGCGCGCGGAGTCGGCGAGAAACCGCACGCCGCGCAGCAGGTCGCCGTTCGAGACGCCGGTCGCGGCGACGATGACCTCGCCCGGCGCGAGCTCCTCCGTCGTGAAGACACGCGTGGGGTCGTCGATGCCGAGCTCGCGCGCCTGGTCGATCTCCCGGCGCGACGTCGGCCACAGCTGTGCCTGCACCTCGCCGCCGAGACAGCGCAGCGCCGCCGCCGACATCACCGCCTGGCGCGTGCCCCCGATCCCCACCGCGAGGTGGTCGTTCGTGCCGCGGATCGAGGCCGAGATCGACGCCGTTACCGTCCCGTCCTGGATCAGCTTGATCCTCGCGCCCGACGCACGGATGTCCTCGATCAGGTCGTGGTGCCGGGGACGGTCGAGCACGATGGTCGTGATGTCGTTCGGACGCCGGCCGAACGCATCGGCGATCGCCTGGATGTTCTCCCCCATCGGCCGCAACAGATCGATCGAGCCGCGCGCGACCGGACCGACTGCGATCTTCCGCATATACATGTCCGGCAGATTGAGCAACGAGTCGCGCTCGCCGACCGCGATCATCGACATCGCGCCGTTCCCGCCGCGCGCGACGACGCCGCGGCCTTCGAGCGGGTCGAGGGCGACGTCGACCTCCTCGCCGCCCGCCCCGATGCTCCCGCCGACGTGCAGCGGCGACTCCTCGTCGATCGCGCCGATGACGATGCGGCCGTCGATCGGGAAATCGTCGAGCGCGCGCCGCATGGCGTCGGCGGCATCACGCTCTGCGGCCTCCTGGTCGGCCCGTCCGAGCCAGCGTGCCGCGGTGAGCGCCGCGCCCTCGGTCACACGGACGTATTGCTCGCAGAGACAGAGGCCGGAACGACGCGCCCGCGCCTCGGCCGCCTCGGCTGCGGCGGCCGTCGTCTCCTGCGCGGTGTCCGCCATCAGACCCGTTGTACCTGTTCGGCGCTCGCGAGCACCAGCTCGAGCACCGCGTCGGTCGCCGAGCGCACGTCTGTGTTCGTGATCACGGGGACGCGATGCCGGCGCGCACGTCGAACGATTTGCTCCTGCACGCGCCGGATGTCGTCGAGATGGTCGATGTACTTCTGGTGCGGCCTGAGACCGTCGAGCGTGGCGTCGCGAACCATGAAGTGCGTGCTGTGCTCCTCCTCGTCCTCGATCGCCAGCACGCACTGCACCACCAGCGCGCCGTCGATACGCGGAAGCATGCCCGGCACGAGGTGCACGCCCTCGAGCACCATCGACCACCCCTCCTCGAGCGCCCGCTCGATCGACGCACTCACGCCGACGAGGACGTTCCGCGTCTGCTCGAGGAAGCCGGCGATGACCGGATCCTCGGCCTGCTCGGGTTCGCGGAGGCCGGCCGCGGCCTCGAAGGACGAGTAGTGGATCGATGGCATGAACTCCTTCGAGAAGAACGCGCGCATCGTCTGCCGCACGAAGTCCGTCGAGGTAACGCGGGTGATTCCGAGGCGATACGCGGCCTCGGTCGCGACCGTCGACTTGCCGGTGCCGGTCGCGCCCCCGACAAGGACGATGACGGGCAGGTCGAGGTCCTGAAGCTCGTCGAGGCGCCGGAGCCGGTCGACAGCGCTCGAGCCGTCCCGCTCGCCGAGCACCTCGACGGCAAGCTCCTCGAAGCGGTCGAGTTCGACGCTCTCCTCGTTCCGTGCCGCGAGGTCCTGCTCGATGCGCTTCGCGAGCTCGTAGGCGCGACCGATCGGGATCCCGACCGCCACGAGCGCGCGCGCCATCAGGCCCTTCGAGTACGGCTGGTTTGGCGTCCCGAGCGGGAGCGGCTCGGCGTGACGGGGATGGCTCATGCGGGCGCCCGCTCCGGGACGAGCCCGAGCACCGCCTCGTCGAGCCCCGGGCACAGCACCTCGTTCTCGGCGAACACGACCTCCGCGCCGCGCGCGAGCGCCGCCTCGGCGACGAGGTCGATCGCCGCCGCCTTGATCTCCACCAGATAGACCTCCGCATCGGCGCGTACGAGGTCTTCGCGCAGCAGCGACCGGTTTGCGAGGTTCCGCGACACGCTGACGACATGCCCGTCGAGCCCGTCCGTAACTGCCGGCCCGGTCGCGAACACCGCGACGTGCCTGCCACGCAGCGGCGCCACCGGCCGCAGTCGCAGGTCGGCCGTCAAGACCGGCACGTCCTTGAGCTCGCGGATCGCCTCGGCGTCCCCTCCTCCGACGAGGACGACCACGTCCGAAACGAGCACCCGGTACGGGTTCAGGTAGCCCAACGGGTCCTGTCTCGTGCCTGACACCAGGATGCGCGCATCCGTCTGCACCGGCGGGATTGCGGCGCCGCTGCCGTCGAAGACGACCACGTCCGGGTCTTGCTCGGCTGCAAGGGCCGCGCCCGCGAGGACGTTGGACGTCGTCACCGCGCCGGCGAGCCCGCCGCCCGCGCGCCGGCAGCCGACGGTGACGACGCCGGTGAGCGCGGCGGTCTCGAGATAGTCCGACGCCGCGTGGTGCCCGGCTCGGGACAGGTCGAGCAACGACGGCAGCGTAGGCTGCACCGCCGCAAGCTCCGGCTCTGCCGGGCCGCCGCGGCCCATCGAGACGACGACGACGTGCCGCTCGCGCGCGAGCAGCCTCGCGACGTGTCCCGTGACCGCCGTCTTCCCGACGCGCTTGCCGGTGCCGATGACCGCGAGCGACGGCAGCGGGAACGGCTCGTACCGAGGCGGCTCGAAGCGGAAGTCGGCTCCTTCGTAGCGCAGCCCGGCGGCGAGCGCACGGCTCGCTAGCAGCAAACGCTCGCGCGGCCCGAGCACTGGCTCGTCCGACAGGTCGACGACGACCTCGGCGTCGGCGAATCCCCGCTCGAGCTCGTCGAGGAGCGGCACGCCGTAGTCCTCGCCGCCGCGGAGCTTCTCGGTCCCGCCGGCGAGCCAGGCGCCGATCACGTCGTAGGGCAGCTCGGCAATGGCGTCGCGCACCACCGGCGCGTAGTGCTCACCGTCGATGACGACGACCGCGCGCGTCATCGGCGCGACGTCACCTCGCCCTCGATTCGCGCCGTGTACTTCTCGAACTCGAGCGTGTCGGTGGCGAACTGGATGATCCGCTCCTGCCCGTGGAACGGGTACTTGCGCCACACGTCGACGTGCGTGCCGGAGAACTCGATCACGTTGTAACAGGGGCGCGTGTTGCCGCGAAGCCGCAGCGACGAGACGGTCCCGGCGTTGACGATGAAGAGGTCCTCGAGCCGCCAGGCGTACGGGACGTGCTTGTGTCCCGAGAGGACGAGGTTGACGCCCGCCCGCTGCAGGCACTCGATCGTGTCGCCGGCGTCGTAGATGACGTTTCGCTCACGTCCGGTGCCTGGCACCGGCAGCAGGTGATGGTGGCAGACGAAGATGCGCAAGTCCGCCGGCGGCGCGAAGCTCTCCTCGATCCACGGGTAGCGACCACGGCCGATCTGGCCGTGATCGAGATCCGGCTCGGTGGAGTCGACCGCGACGACCGTCACTCCCCCGACGCGCGCGACCGAGTTTCGGTCGCCGAAGAGCTCCTCGAAATGGACGTACCCGACGTTCCGGGAGTCGTGGTTCCCGGGGATCACGACGACCGTGGAGCAGTGGATCCGGTCGAGGTAGTCCTTGGCCAGCGCGTACTCCTCCTTGAAGCCGAACGTCGTCAGGTCGCCCGAGCAGATGACCATGTCCGGCTCGATGTCGTTCACCTCTGTGATCGCGCGCTCCAGGAGGTTCGGGAGGAAGAACTGCGTCCCGCAGTGCAGATCGGAGATCTGAACGATCGTGAACGTGCCGTCCCGCGTCGCCATTACGCGGAGTTTAGGGCGTCCGGACCCGCTGCTACCCTGATTGAAGGTGACGCTGGAAACGCCGGATTTCCAGGCATATCGCGGCCAGGAACCACCGCGCTTCGCGAATCGGGCCGAGCTCGAGTGCGCGAAGGTCCTGGACTACTACGGTGTGCCCTGGCAGTACGAGCCGACGACGTTCGTCCTGGAGGAGGACGAGAACGGCCGCACCGTCGAAGCGTTCAAGCCCGACTTCTACCTGCCCGAGCAGGACCTGTACGTCGAGGTCACGGTGATGAAGCAGTCGCTCGTCACGCGCAAGAACCGCAAGCTGCGGAAGCTGCGCGAGCGCTACCCCGACGTCCGCGTCAAGCTGTTCTACAAGCGCGACATCGAGCGCTTGGCGGAGCGATACCGGCTCGAGCTCGCGTCGTAGGCCGGGGCCCTCGCCTCGGCGCCGTCTACCTCTCGCGGGAGGAGCTGAGCACGCGTGTCCGCGAGCTCGGCCATGAGCTCGCGCGCGACTACGACGGCCGCGAGCCGCTCCTCGTAGCGCCGCTCAAGGCGAGCGTCGTCTTCGTCGCCGACCTCTCGCGCGCGCTCCGCATCCCGCACGGGCTCGACTTCCTCGAGCTCGCGAGCTATGCCGCCGGCGCCGACCGGGGCGGCCACGCGCGGATCCGGCTGCTCAAAGACCTCGACACGGAGATCGCCGGCCGCCATGTCGTGATCGTCGAGGACGTCGTCGACACGGGCCTGACGCTCAACTACCTCTGCAAGACGCTTTCGCTCCGCTCGCCCGGCTCGCTCGCCGCCGTCGCGCTCCTCGACCGGCCGTACCGTCGGCTCGTGGAGGATCTCCCTGTGCGCTACGTGGGCTTCACCGTTCCCGACGAGCTCTTCGTCGGCTACGGCTTCGACCTGGACGAGCGCTACCGAAACCTTCCCGACCTGCACGTGCTGGAAAGTTAGACCAGGCTAAACTTCGGGGTGGCATGATGGCCACCCGCGTGGAGCCGATGAATCGCCGCCCGGGACCGGGCGAGCGTGCCTTGCGCGGCGACCGCAGGTCGATCTGGCCGTTCCTCGGCCCCGCCTTCGTCGCGTGCGTTGCCTACATCGACCCCGGCAACTTCGCGACGAACATCGCGGGCGGCGCGAAGTTCGGCTTCACGCTCGTGTGGGTCATCGTCGCCTCGAACCTGATGGCGATGCTGATCCAGACGCTTTCCGCGAAGCTCGGGATCGCCACCGGCCGCAACCTTCCCGAGGTCTGCCGCGAGCGCTTCTCGCACCGGACCTCCGTCGCCCTCTGGGTGCAGGCGGAGATCATCGCGATGGCGACGGACCTGGCGGAGTTCCTGGGCGCGGCGCTCGGCCTCCAGCTGCTGCTCGGCATCCCGCTCTTCCCCGCCGCCGTCCTCACGGGCGTCATCACATTCCTGATCCTCGGGCTGCAGCGCTACGGCTTCCGGCCGCTCGAAGCCGTGATCACGGCGTTCGTGGCAGTGATCGGCGTCTGTTACCTCGCGGAGCTCTGGCTCGCGCATCCGCCGCTCGGGACGGTTGCGAAGCACGCCGTCGTGCCGGAGTTCCAGGGGAGCGAGTCCGTGCTGCTCGCCGTCGGGATCATCGGCGCGACCGTGATGCCGCACGTCATCTACCTGCATTCTGCGCTGACGCAGCACCGGATCGTGCCGCGCAACGACGACGAGGCGCGGACGCTCTACAAGTACACGCGCATCGACGTGTTGATCGCGATGGCGATCGCCGGGCTGATCAACATCTCGATGCTGGTCGTCGCCGCCACCGTCTTCTTCGGCAGCGGCCTGAACGACATCGAGTCGCTCACACAGGCGCACCGGACGCTCGAGCCGCTCGTGGGCGGCGCGGCAAGCGTGCTGTTCGCGCTCGCGCTGACCGCCTCCGGGCTCTCCAGCTCGACCGTCGGGACGATGTCCGGCCAAGTCGTGATGCAGGGCTTCGTCCGGCGCCGGATACCGCTCTGGGTCCGCCGGCTCGTCACGATGGTGCCGGCGTTCGTCGTGATCGCGCTGGGCGTCAACCCGTCGCGGACGCTTGTCCTCAGCCAGGTCGTGCTCTCGTTCGGCATCCCGTTCGCCCTGGTCCCGCTCGTGCTGTTCACGAGCCGGCGTGACGTCATGGGCGCACTCGTCAACCGCCGCTCGACCGTCGTCGCTGCGTGGGCGATCGCCGGCCTCATCTCCGCGCTGAACGTCTTCCTGCTCGCGCAGACGTTCGGGCTCGCCTAGGGAAACCGCCGGCCGCCCGGAAGGCGGCCGGCATCGTCGGGAGACGATTTGTCGGACTCGGCACGACCCTGTCCTCGATCCCTGCCGAATACGACTTACAAGCTGTAAACGCAGCCCGCGGCGTTTCGGGTACGGCCTAGAGGTAGCCGAGCGGATCGACGGGCGACCCGTTGATCCGGACCTCGAAGTGGAGGTGCGGCCCGAAGCAATGGCCGGTGCAGCCGACGTAGCCGATCACCTGCCCCTGCGCGACCGACGCGCCCTGCGAGACGGCGTACGACGACTGGTGCGCGTAACACGTCGCCATCCCGCCGCCGTGGTCGATGCACGTGTAGTTCCCGTAGCCGCTGACCCAGCCGGCGAGGACGACGGTTCCCGTGGCGGCCGCATGGATCGGGGTGCCGTAGGGGACGGCGATGTCGATCCCCGCATGCAGGCGGCCCCAGCGGTAGCCGAATGGGCTCACGACGGGCCCGCTCACCGGCCAGATGAGGCCCGACGCGGACGGCGTCGAGTCGGCCGGCCCCTGGGCAGCGGCAAGCCTGCTGCGGACCTGCGCCTGAGCCGCGGCAATCGCCTGCGCCTCCGATTGCAGCGTCTGCTCCTGCGTGCGTGTCAGTTTCAGCGCTGTCTGCTGCCTGGCACGCTTGCCGCTGAGCCGGCTCTTGCTCGCGAGCAGCTGGTAGCGCGCGTCGCGCTGCTGCTGCGTGCGGACGGCAATCACCTGCGTCTCGGCATGCACGCGCGTGCGTACGGTCTTCGTCTGCTCGCGCGCCACGCGCATCGTGTTGCGCGCGACGTCGACCTTTGCCGCGATGTGCTTGTCCTGCTGCGCGATCGAGTCGAGGTACTGGATGCGGTCGAGCGCGTCCTGGAACGAGTTCGACTCGATGATCACCTCGACGAGCGTCGGGTCATGCGTCTCGTAGAGGTCGATCATCCTGAGGTTGAGCTCGTGCAGCGCGGTCGCGTACGCGCGGCGCAGGAACGTGAGCCGCTCGGTCTCGAACGCGTACAGCGCGTTGAGCTTCGCGAGGCGCCGCTGGTGGAGTGCGAGATCCTCCTCGAGCACCGAGAGTCGCCGTGAGACGTCGCCGACGTGCGCCTCGAGCTGCCTGATGCTGCTGGTGAGGTCGCCGATCTGGTGCTGCAGCTGTGCTTCTTTCTGGCGGGCGGCCGAGAGCTTCGCCTGCACCTGGCCGAGGGAGTGACCGCTGTCGCCGGCGGCCGGCGCTGCCAGCAGGAGGCAGCCGACGGCCAGGATCGCGAGACGGCGCGCCATAGCGGAAGGTTCGGCAGGGCATCGGACGTCCCTGCCGCGGCGGCTCAGTCGGCCGGTTCCTCCGGCGCGAGCGGGCCCGGCTCGGGGATCACCGCCGGCTCCGGTGGATTGCCCTCGTCCGGCGGCGGATAGGGCTCGGGAATCACCGCCGGTCCGACCGGATCCCCCTCGCCCGGACGGGCGGGCTCGTCGGGGAGCTCGACCATCTCTGTCGGCTGCACCTCGAGCTTGCGGCGCCCGATCCTGTCGTGCGCCTGCGCGATCACCGTGTGCATCTCCGCCTCCTTCCGACGCCATGCCTCGTCCAGCTCGTCGAGCCGTCCGCGCACAACTGCGGTCGCCTGCTCGTCGTCACGGTATACCGCAGCTCCGAGCTCGTACAGG
This sequence comes from uncultured Actinomycetes bacterium, assembly GCA_963833655.1. GTDB lineage: Bacteria > Actinomycetota > Thermoleophilia > Gaiellales > Gaiellaceae > 3-1-20CM-4-69-9. The sequence continues at coordinate 944,747 of CAWHYL010000004.1, forward strand.
AGACGGCTGTGCGCAACCTCGAGCCGTCGCAGCTCCCGGCGCAACGCGAGGAGGCGGGTCGTTGCCCGGCCGCGCGTCGCAAAGGCATCCGCCGCGACTCCCGCGCGGTCGCGGAAGGCGCCGGTCTCGACGCTCACGAGGAGGAGCAGCACGCCGACCCCGAGGACGATGAGCGCGATCGGCCAATGCCCGGTCGCGAAGAGGACGATCGCAGCCGCGATCGCGGCGGCGCCGAGCCCGACGGCGAGTGCAGTCGGCGTGACGCCGTAGTAGCGGCGCTCGGCCTGCGCGACGGTGACAGGCACCGGACCTGTCTCGTCGGGAGGGAGCTCCTGCAGCTTCGTGTCGCCGTCGCCGACTGCGCGGCCGCACTCGGGGCAGTAGCGGCTGCCCTTCGGAAGCCGCCTGCCGCAAGTTGCGCAGCTAGCCATCAGCCTGGCGCAGCGCCGCGGCCGCGCGCTGGCGCAGGTCGCCGACCTGTGCGCGGTAGTCCTCGTCCGAGACCTTCCCGGTGCGGTGGTCGAACTCGAGCTCTCGCAACGCGTCGAGCGCGCGATCGCGTTCCTCCGCGCGCGCGAGCCGCCGCTGCTGCGCGGCGTCCGGGTGCAGCAGTCGGTCGTCCGACGCCACCGGCTCACGCAGGAACGGCGCCGCGACGACCACGACCGAAGCGACGGCGAGCAGCGCGCCGACGACGAGCGCGACGCTCATGCCCGCACCGTGACGCCCTCGTAGCGCTCGGCCAGGCGTCGTTCCTCGCGCGCGTCCGGCCACAGCGCGATCAGCGACCCGCCGACGAAGACGAGACCGGCGAGCCAGATGAGGTTGACGAGCGGCTTCTGCAGCACCTTCAGGTCGACGCTGCCGTCCGCGTTCACCTGGTCGGCGATCATGAAGAGGTCGCCGCCGGTGAGCAGGTCATGGCGGATCGAGACCTCGTTGGAGACCTGGTCCTCGGCGAAGTACTGGTTCTTGCCGGGCCGGTAGCGACCGAGGTACTCGCCGCCGCGGTACACGTCGACGTTCGCGCGGATCGCGCGGTGATTGCCCTCCAGCTTCGTGTCGAAGCCGCGGAAGACCACTCGGTTGCCGGCGACGGTCATGGAGTCGCCGGGATGCAGGCGCGTCTCGCGCACCGTCTGGTACGCGCTCGAGCCGGCGACGCCGATCGCGAGCAGCACGACGGCCGCGTGCACGACGTAGCCGCCGTACCGCCGCCGGTTGCGCGCGACAAGCGACGTGAACGCGCCGCCCCACGCCACGCCGCCGAGCGCCTTGCGCGCATTCGTGCCACGCGCGAACTCCAGCGCGATCGATGCGAGCACGAACACCGAGAACGTGTAGGCGATCACACCGATCCGCGACGATCCGGCTCCGGCCGCGAGCAGCCCGATGCCGGCGGCGACCGCTGCGACGGTGGGCCATAGGAACGCCTTGCCCAGCGCGCGCAGCGAGGCGCGACGCCACGCGACGAGCGGCCCGATTCCCATGAGCAGCAGCAGCGGCAGGCCGAAGCTGTGGAGGAAGAAGTTGTAGTAGGGCTTGCTGACCGTCGCGGCCTGTCCCGTCACCGCCTCCGACAGCAGTGGATAGATGACACCCCAGAGGATCGTCAGCGCAAGCGCCACGAGCAGCAGGTTGTTGTAGAGGAACGTCGCCTCACGTGAGACGAGCGACTCGAGGCGGGTCTTGGCCCGTAGCAGCGGCAGCCGTGAGAAGACGAGCGCGAGCGATGCCGCGGTGATGAAGCAGATGAACCCGAGGAACCACGGCCCGATCGAGCTCTGCGTGAAGGAGTGGATCGACTGGATGATCCCGCTCCGCGTGAGGAACGTTCCGAAGATCGAGAGACAGAACGCGAGCACGACGAGCAGGACGTTCCACACCTTGAGCATCCCGCGCTTTTCCTGAATCATCACGGAGTGCAGATACGCCGTTGCTGCGAGCCACGGCATCAGCGCGGCGTTCTCCACCGGGTCCCACGCGTAGTAGCCCCCCCAGCCGATCTCGACGTATGCCCAGTGCGCGCCGAGCAATTGGCCGACGCCGAGAAACGCCCAGGCGGCGAGCGTCCACCGGCGCGTCGCGACGATCCAGCGCTCGTCGGTGCGGCGTGCGAGCAGCGCACCCATCGCGAACGCGAACGGCACGGTCAGGCCGACGTAGCCGAGGTAGAGCATCGGCGGGTGGATCGCCATGTACGGGTTCTGCAGGCTCGGGTTGAGCCCGGCTCCGTCCGCCGGGGCCGCCTGCGTCACGAACGGGCTCGCGACGAACACGAGCAGCATCGCGAAGAACGAGCCGATCAACCCGAGCACCGGAACGACCCAGGCGATGATCTCGCGCCCGGCGCGGCGCGCGGTCAGCACGGCGGCAACGGAGTAACCGCAGAGCACGAACAGCCACAGCAAGAGCGATCCCTCCTGGCCTCCCCAGAACGCGGTCAGGGTGTAGCCGAGCGGCAGCTCGCGGCTCGTGTGCTGCGCGACGTACGAGTACGAGAAGTCGTGGCGCGCGAGCGCCGTCAGCAGGACGACGACCGCGACCGTCGTCGAGGCGAACGCGGCCACGAGCGCGTTCCGGGCCGATGCCGCCAGCCTTCTGCGACCGTGCCAGGCAGCGAACGCGCCCGCAGCGGACGCGTACACGAGCAGCAGGAACGACGTGACGAGGGCCGCGCGGCCGAGATCAGGCATCTATTTCTTGGGCGCGTACTTGGACGGGCACTTCGTGACGAGCGTGTTCGGCACCGCGACGAACGTGCCGCGCTGCACCTTCCCGTCGACGACCACCTCGCGTCCCGTCTTGAACAGGTCCGGAACGGAGCCCTTGTAGACGACGGGCACGCTCGTCATCGCGTGCCGATCCCGGATCAGGAAGTGGAGCCCACCCGCGTGGGCGTCGCCGGTGGGTTGGCCCGCGACGATGCCGACGAGCGAGACGCGGCCCGTGTGCCCCGCGAGCTGGCTCGGCTGCAGCGACGGAGTCCCTCCCCCCGCGATGGACGTGTAGAGGAGGAAGACGGCGAGAACGGCCGCGACCGAGAGCGCGACGATCAGCCGCGCCGGGCTGCCTCTACGGGCCACGGCGAAATTGTAGTCGTCGCCACGTCACGCTCGGGCCGCAAGCTCGATCTGGCGGCGGAGTGCCGCAGCGGAGAGCTGGCCACGCGTCATGCCTCGAATGCGACCATGCCGATCGACGTAGAACGTCTCGGGCAGACCGACGAGCCCGAACCGTTCGCTGGTCGAGTTGCCGGAGCCCACTGCGACGAACGGCACCCGGTGCCTGCCGAGAAAGCGCCGCGCATCGCTCGAGAAGTCGTGCACGTCGACGGCCAGGAAGACAACACGACCGCGCTCGGCCTTCGCGGCGGCCGCGAGCAGGCCCGCTTCGCGCTCGCACGGAGTGCACCACGACGCCCAGAAGTTGAGCACCACCGGGTAGCCGCGCAGAGCGCTCAGCGCCAACCTTCCCTGTTCGGCGGATGCGCGCAGGTTGGCGGGCCATGTCTCGGAGTGCGGCCAGATCACCTTGAAGCTCACGTCGGGCACGACCGGTGCGCGCTGCGCTCGAACGGCGTTGACGAGCCCGGCCCCCGGATTCCCGCCGGCAACGCGGTAGACGAGTGCGGCGAAGAGCGCGAGGACGCTGAGCAACGCCGCTCCGCGTAGCGCTCCGACGACGAGCCTTCGGCTAGCCTGCGGCCTCCTCATCGCACAGCGGCGTCCCGCGCCACGCCGAGATTCTAGTCCCCGCTGCTCGCGGCCGGACTCTTAGGGAACTCTCAAGAGTTTCCGAGCTCTCTCTCAGGTTGCGGCGGTTTTCTACGGGTCTGTAGCGCAACCTCGAGAAAGGAACTCAGGATGACGTTCGTGATCGTCGCCAATGCGGTCGCCGTTGCCGTGTGCGTGGGCCTTCTCTTCGTCGTGATGCGAAAGGGCTACGCCGTCGCCGGTCGGAATCCGGTCGTCGACCTTGAGCCGATGCCGCTTCCCGTGGAGCGGGAAAGACTGGAGCGCGCTGCCTGAGGGCTCTTGGCCCCCGTCGCTTAGCATCTCGGCAGGATGCTCGCTGCGAGCCGCCTGCTCGCCGTCGTCGTGCTCGGCGCCCTGGCCTCCGGCTGCGGTGCCTCGCACCACCGAGCGAATGTCGGATCGTCCGCCGCGGCGCGGCCGACGACCACCGCGACCGTTGCGGTTCCGCCTGGGCACCCGGATCCTCGGAGGTTTCTGCGCTGGAGCCGATCCGCGCGATCGGTCCGGCTGACGCTCGCCGCCGGGCTCGGTTCGTCCAACAACGGCTTCAACTTCGACGGGTACGGGCGAGGTGAGTTGCTCGTCACCGTTCCGCTCGGCTGGCGGATGACGATCGACTGCGTGAACAGGAGCTCGCGGCGGGCGTCGTGCGCAGTCGTACCCAGTACTCAGCACGGCGGGCCCGCGATTCCCGGCGCTACCACCCCCGACCCCGTGACCGGACTTGCCCCGGGTGCGCGCGCGAGCTTCGCCTTTACGACGAGGGGAACGGGCTCATACCGGCTCGTGAGCCTCGTCCCCGGGCAGGCGGGCGCCCGCATGTTCGTCATCCTCGACGTCGTCCGCGGAGGCGCGCCCTCGGCGCGCGCCAGAAGCGGTCCCTAGGCCGCGACGTCGACCGCCGCGGCCACGAAGAGCAACGCGAGGTAGAGCAGCGAGTAGTGGAACGCGAGCGACGCGGTTCTGCGTTCGGCGCGACGGCCGAGACGAACGGCGAGCGCGATGAAGACGGCGCCGAGTACAGCGGCCGCCGTGACGTAGAGCAACCCGAACGATCCGGCCACGTACGGGACTGCCGAAAAGGCGACGAGCACCACCGTGTAGACGACGATCCGTCGGGTCGTTCGCCGCTCACCGGAGACGACGGGGAGCATCGGGACGCGCGCCGCAGCGTAGTGCTCCTTCAGAAGGAGCGCGAGCGACCAGAAATGCGGAGGCGTCCAGAGAAACACGATCACGAACAACCAGACAGCCGGGAGCCCGAGGCTTCCGGTCGCAGCCGCGTAGCCGACGATCGGAGGAACCGCTCCGGCGGCGCCTCCGAGGACGATGTTGGCCGGGCCGCGGCGCTTGAGGTACCCCGTGTAGACGCACACGTAGAAGAGGTTGCCCCCGAGCGCCAGCACGGCCGTCAGCACGTTCACCGTCGACGCCAGCAGCGCGAATGACGCTGCGGAGAGCACGAGACCGAACTCGAGCGCACGCGGTGCGGCGAGGCGCCCGGCCGCAACCGGGCGGCGCTCCGTCCGCGGTCCCATCAGCCGGTCGAGGTCGCGGTCGAGCACGTGGTTCAATGCGCTCGCTCCAGCACATGCGAGCGCAAGCCCCACGAGTGCGAGCACAAAACGTCCGACCGGCGGCATGCCCTGCGCGCCGACGACCATGCCGCACGCGCCGGTCAGCAGGAGCAGTGTCATGATCCGCGGCTTCGTCAGCATGAGGTAGTCGGCTGCCGTCCCGCGCGGGATCCGCTGCCCTCGGAACGACATGGCGGCGAGCCTGGCAGTCGCCGCGAGGCCGAGCACGGCGAGCGTCAGGTGCGCGCTGCGCTCGGTGACGGTGGCTGTGGCGAGGATGAGAGCGAGAGACGCAAGCGCGGCGGGCAGCAGGGCCCGGTGGGAGACGGCTGCCGCGATCACGAGCGCCGCTAGAGCCGGCAGGACGAGCGCGGCCACGACGCGGTGGGCTTCGCCGGTGCCCTGCGCCCCGGTCGCGACGGCGAGGACAGCCGCGCCGACGGCGGCGATCCCCGTCACGCGCAGGTAGGCGCCGGGCGAGGCGTCGGTGTCGAGTGGGTCCATCAGAGCTCGTCGCTGAACCTGCGTCGGCGCAACACGACGGCCCAGTAGACGCCGATTGCGACCACGACCGCGACCGGAAGGACCAGCGTGAGGATCGATCCGGTCAGGAAGTGGGCTGCGAGTGCGTCATCCATGCATGCTCCTTTCGTGTATCGGACGGCCTGTGGCCGTTACGGCCCGCCAGAATGCGCGGCTCGGGTGGCGGCTCGAGCCAGCGGTAGAGCGCCCAGATGATGGCGATCGTGAACGGGATCGAGCCGGGCACCCACATGACGCCGGCGGCGAGCTGCTGGTCGGCGAGTGCGGAGAGGCCGCCCGGCCGGTGTGCGAGGAGCGAGTAGCCACCGTAGAGCGGGTGATGGGCGAATGCCAGGACGATCGCGAGGACCCAGCTCACGAGCGTCGCGGCCATCAAGTAGACGGCACGCCCGCCGTAGCTCAGGCGGGCGCGCACAGGCGGGGAGTCGAGCACCTGCAACCAGAAGAGGAGCCCCGCGGCGAAGAACGTCGCGTGTTCGGCCTCGTGGACGTTCTGATTGGACAACGTCGTGTCGTAGAGGGACGGGATATGCCAGACGACCAGGACTGCGCAGAACAGGACGAACGCCGGCACGGGCCGCGTCAGCAACCTCCCGAGAAAACGAAGCGGGGCCGACCAGCGACTCCGCACGATGTTCTTTGCGACGGTGCGGCGGAAGCCGAGCGGCAGAGGCTGCCACAGTCGCAGCCACGGCGCCGAGAGCACGATCAGCGCAGGCGCAACCACCAGCAGGAGCAGGTGCTGCGCCATGTGGACGGAGAAGAGCCGTTCGGCGAGTGGATCGACCGGCGTGTCGAGGGCGACGACGACTGAGAGGAGGCCGCCGTAGAAGGCGGCGGCTCGCCACCGCCGCTCGGACGCCTCGCGATAACCCGGGCCCCGCCGGCGGGAACCACGTAGGTAGAGGAGCGCCGCCAGGGCGATGACGAGGATCGGCACAGGCTCCACCGGCCAGGCGGCGGGGCTTCCGAGGCTCGGCATCGCCCGACGGCCCTAGGCCAGGTAGAGGATGATCCACGCGACCACGACGAGGGCCGCGAAGTAGATCCAGAAAAAGCCGACGGCTTCGAGGCTCGGAGGGACGAACGCGAGCGGGTCCTCGATGTCGTGCGCTGAACGATAGGGATCGCCGGACGCATGCCCGGGCTCAGGCGAGCCGGTCTGCGTGTTGCGGTAGCGGATCGAAGGCGCGAGCGTCGTCTCGAGCCAGAAGATCGCCCCGACGCCGAAGAGCACGATGAAGGCCGTCCAGCCGAGGTAGACGCTCGCATACGCCCCGTCCGCGGGACCGAAGCCTTCCGTGAACCACGCGACGACCTGGAGCACGATCGCAGCGACCCCCAGGCCCAATGCCACGGCGCCTTTCACGCGCCATTGCGCTCGGCGGTCGCGGCGGCGGTCGAGGACGCCGAGCCAGAGCACGGCCGCCCCAGCTACCCAGGCGGCGGTCGAAAGCGTCCCGAGGGTCATCGACGGATCGACGTGCTTCGGACGCCACAGGCCGCTGTTGTTCAGCGAGCGCAGGTAGAAGTACGCAAAGACGAAGCCGAGGAAGAACGTCGCGGTGGCGCCTGCGAGGAGATGAGCTGCCGACGCGAGGTTCCGCGCCAGCAGGTGCGGCTCTTCCGCCTCGACGATCTCGTACGCCGCACCTTCGCGGACCCATTCGACCTCGGCCATGGTCAGCTGGCCCTCGCGGGAGCCCCGGTCGGCCGCGCGACCGGAAGGGCGCCGTCACCGTAGCCGTACGGATCGCTCTCGAAGGTCGGAATGGTGTCGAAGTTCTGCACCGGTACCGGCGAGGGCAACTGCCACTCGATCGAGAGCGACCCCCAAGGGTTCCGTTCCGCCCGGACACGGGCGAAGAGCATCGAGTAGACGAGGTTGTAGAGGAAGACGAGCATCGACAGTCCGAGCACGAACGCGGCCGCCGAGGCCCAGTCGTTGAGCCACTGGAGATGCGGCGCGTAGGTGACGACACGCCGCGGCTGGCCCAGGAAGCCGACGGCGAACAACGGGAAGAACGTGAAGTTGAACGCGAGGAACATGCTCCAGAAATGGATCTTTCCCAACCGCTCGTTGAGCTCGAACCCGGTCATCTTCGGCAGCCAGTAGTAGATCGCCGCGAAGAACGTGAAGATCAGGCCGCCCATGATCGTGTAGTGGAAATGCGCCATCGAGAAGAAGCTCCCGTGCGTGCTGACGTCGCTCGGCGTGTCGGACAGGAAGATGCCCGACAGGCCGCCGATCAGGAAGTTGAAGAACCAGGCAAGCGCGAACAGCATCGGGACGGTGAAACGGATTCTTCCCCGCCATAACGTCATCAGCCCGCAGAGGAACGTGAAACCGGTCGGGATCGAGATCAGCTCGGTCGACAGGATGTAGAACGGCCGAAGGTTGCTGTTGATCCCGCTCACGAACAAGTGGTGCTGCCACACGAGCCAGCTCAGGAACGTGACGCCGAGCATGCCGGCCACGGCAAGCCGGTAGCCCCAGAGCGGCTTGCGAGCGAACACGGGGAGCAACTCGAGCAGCACCCCGAAGCCGGGCAGCGCGAGGATGTAGACCTCCGGGTGGCCGAAGAACCAGAAGAGGTTCTCGTACAGGTACTGGCTCCCGCCTCCGGCCGGTATGTAGAAGGTCGTCTGCGCCGTGCGGTCGAGCGTCGACATCGCCAGCGCAGCGACGAGCACCGGGGCGGCGAGGAGATTGAGGATCGCCGTCGAGATCACGCCCCAGACGAAGATCGGGAGCCGAGACCAAGTGAGCCCCGGAGCGCGCATCGTCACAACCGTCGCGAGCATGTTGAGGCCGAGCAGGCACATCGAGATGCCGACGAGCGCAAAGAACATGATGTAGGAGTCCATGCCCCGGTTCGCCTGGACGTTCAGCGGTTCGTAGCCGGTCCAGCCGGTGGGGAAACCGCCGAAGAAGACCGTCGTCATCAGAATCGCGCCGGCGGCCATCAGCATCCAGAAGGTGAGCGACTCGATCCGAGGGAATGCCATCCGGCGCGCGCCGATCATGATCGGGACGAAGTAGTTCGCGAACGGCCCGAGGATGGCGCTCGTCATCATCCCCATCATCATCGTGCCGTGCAGGCCGACGAGCGTGATGTAGTTGCCTGCGTTGAAGACAGGCGTCGGCCGTAGCAACTCGAAGCGGATCAGCATCGCGTTGAGGCCGCCGACGAAGAAGAAGAGCCCGACGCCGATCAGATACTGCATGCCGACGACCTTGTGGTCCGTGCAGAGCCCGAAGTAGCGGCCGATCCCCTCCGTCTCCTTCTCGCGAAGCGACGGTGGGTACCCGCGGATCCTGGCGAGCGGGTACTGCAGGAAGCCGAGGCCGATCAGAAAGCCGATGACGCCGAGGATGTAGCCGAGGAAGACCGAGATGTCGTTCTGGTCCGTGTCGCCGAAGTACGTGACGCTCTTGCCGGTGATGTGGTGCCCGAGGAACCAGCCGAGGTACCAGCCGCCGATGCCGAGCACGACGGCCGTGAGGAGGTTGAAGCCGATCAATCGGCGCCAGAGGGGCCGCCGCGGCGTCGGGTGGGTGCCGGCTTCGCTCATCCGGCCCGCAGAGGAGGCTCAGGGTTGTAGACAGTCGAGTACGGGGGCAGATACTTGAAGCCCGCGGCGAACTCCGCCCGCTGCTGCTTGATCCAGGCCTTGAAGTCCGACTCCGAGACGACCCGGCCCTTGCCGTCGAACATGTAGCCGTGGAAGAGACCGCAGAGCTCCGCACAGCGGATGTCGAGCTTGAGCGGATGCTTCGTGTGCACGTAGACGATGTTGTCGACGCCGGGGTTCGCATCGGCCTTGACGCCGAGGTTGATCGCCCAGAAGGAGTGGATCACGTCGAGCGACGTGACATGCAGACGGATGAGGGTGTTCGCAGGCAGGTAGAGATGCGGCGTCTCGAGACCGCCGTACGTCGGATACCGATAGGTGAACTCCCACTGCTGGCCGATCACCTGGACGTCCATCGCCTTGCTGTGGTCCGCCGGAAGGAACGTCGCGCTCGGGCCCTGCCCTCCGCCGGAGCCGTCTTTGACGAGCTCGTAGGTTCCGAAGCCTGCAAGGGCGAGAACGGTGACGCTCGTGATCACGATCCAAAGCAGCTGGAGCCCACTGTCGCCGCGAACGGGCAGCCCCTGAGCCGCAGCGTCTCGCTGGCGAAAGACGATCAGCGTGTAGCCGAGCATCACGAGGACGAACATCACGATCGGCGCGCTCACGGCGACGAGGACCTGGTTGTCGAAGACTTGGCCCTGACCCTGCTCGCTGCCGTTGCCCGGCGGGATCATCGGACCGATGACGAATGCGGCGATCGGTGTGGCCACCGCACTCGCCGCCAGCCAGAGGAAGACCAGTCGTCGCCCGTGCTGGACGTCGCCAGTACGGGTGGTGTCGGCCGCCGCCATCCGCCTACACCACGTTGATGAATCCGTCCATGTACCCGATCGTCTGCATCGGCCCGCCGAAACCGAACTGGAAACCGGCCGCGCACGGAACGAAGCACTGCCAGCGGAACTTGCCCTTCTTGCCGACCCGGAAGGTGAACGTGATCGTCCGGTGCGCCATCGTCTTGGGGTCGCACGGCGCGAAGTCACACTGGTTCTTCGCATTGTCGGGGACGCCTTCGAGTGGGACGAGGACGCCGAGCTCGGGGATCGCGAACGTGTGCGAGGCGTTGTCGGGATTGATCGCGGCAAACGGCTTGCCGTCGAGCGTCGCCATGTCGACGAGTCCCTGTGTCTTCGCGAGGAACGGGTTGCGCAGACCGCTGTCGCCGTCGAACTGGTACACGGTGACGTGGACGAGCGAGTGTGCCGGCACCGTCCAGATCGTGCTTCGCTCCCAGCTTCCGGTCGGCTTCTGCACGAGATACGAAACCCAGTCTGGGTTCGGCGAGAGCGTCGGCCCGACTGCGGCCACGGTCTGGATCGTGATGTTGACGCGGTTGGCGGTCGCACTCGGGCGATACGTCGGCGGTCCGCTCAGCAGCCAGTTGGCGACGTAGAACCCAATGAGGATGCCGGCGGCGGCGACTCCTACGACGATGCCACCGATCTTCCACGCGAAAGTGGATCGCATCCCGAAGGATCGTATAAACGCCGCGTTCCCGACACGAACAAGATGACGAAACTGTCATCGCCACCATGACGCGGGACACACGGGTAAACGGCACGCTCACGGAACCGATATCCTCGAAGCCAGAGGATCCGCTGCGGATGGATCGCGAGTCCGACCCAAGCGCGCACCGGTCCCGGCAACGCGCAGCTTCGCGGCGTCGGCTCGGGCAAGTTCGTGCGCGAGTCTGGCTGCTTGCGCTAGCCCTCTTGCTCGCAGCGGTTTCCGCCGGAGCCGCGCTCGCACTCGTCAGCCGACCGTCTTCCGACCGCGCCGCGAACACCGTGTCGGCATTCGGCCCCGCTGCGACCTGGTCGTCCGGCGTCAAACCAGCGCCTGCGTTCAGCCTCCGCGGCGAAGACGGCCGCCGCGTCTCGCTCGCCGACCTGCGAGGACGAACCGTCCTCTTGACCTTCATCGACCCGGCCTGTCGAAACCTCTGTCCGCTCGAGGCGAGAGATCTGAACCGTGCAGTCCAATCCAACTCGACCGCGCAGCGTCCGGCGATCGTCTCTGTCAACGTCAATCCGTGGGCGGAGACACCCGCGATGCTCCGCGCCGACCGGGTCAAGTGGGCCCTCGGAAGCCACTGGCACTGGGCGCTCGGCTCGCTCCGCGAGCTTCGCCCCGTCTGGAGAAGCTATCGGATCGGCGTCAGCGTACGGACACGCAGGATCGCGCGGGTTGTCGTGCACGACGTCAGCCACACCGAGGCCACGTACGTGATCGATCGCTCCGGCCATGTCCGCGCGTTGTTCCTCTGGCCGTTCTCCGGTGAAGCCGTCATGCGGACCGTCGCGCGACTCTGACGATGGGCGCGAGCACCGGGGCAGCGGAGAACGGCCACGTCGACTCGGCGATCCGCGTGCTCGTGATCGAGGACGAACCGCGAATTCAGGAGGTCCTCGCGCGCGGCCTCGCGCGATCGGGGATCGAGGTCGAGCAGGCTGCCGACGGCCGCAGTGGTCTCGAGCGCGCGCTGCAGGGCAACCTCGATCTCGTCGTCCTCGATTTGATGCTCCCCGAGCTCGATGGCCTCACCGTCCTGCGAGCGCTGCAGCAACACCGATCGGACCTGCCGATCGTCGTTCTCTCCGCCCGCTCCGACCTGCGCACGAAGCTGCAGGGATTCAAGCTCGGCGCGTCTGACTACGTCGCCAAGCCGTTCTCGATCGAGGAGCTGGTCGCGCGGGTTCGGGCTCAAGTCCATCGGAACCGCATGACCGAGCAGCAAGTCGGGCCATTCGTCAGAGCCGGGTGCCTGACGCTCGACGTCGCCCAGCACCAGGCCCAGATCGGCGACAGCGTCACCGATCTGACGCGCCGCGAGTTCCAGCTCCTCATGCACCTGATGAAGCATCGCGGCGAGACCGTCAGTCGCGAGAGCCTGCTTGCAGAAGCCTGGGGGTACGGCTTCGATCCGGGCTCGAACATCGTCGAGGTGTGCATTCGCCGGCTCCGCAAGAAGCTGGGGCCTCGCGCCCCGATCGAGACAGTCCGTCATGAGGGCTATCGCGTTCCTGCGACGTAACTGGCTCCCGCTCGCATGGGGCGCCTTCGCCGTCGCGAACTTCGTCGTGATGGCGGTCTTCCCCCGCTGGGAGACGATCCCGTTTCACTTCATCTGGGTCAGCCTGACTCTGCTCTACGGCTTCAGCGTGCTCCGCACGCCGGTGACGGTGGGGATCCTCGGGGCAGTCATCGTCGGAACTGGGATCGGCATCGGCTACGACGCCTCGCAGGGCACGCAGCCCTGGGACGAGATCGCGGAGGTTCCACTCATGTCCGCGATGTTCCTGGCGATGGTCTGGCATGCGCATCGCCGGCGTACCGCCCTAGCGCTCGCGCGCGAGGAAGCGGCCCAGCGCGAAGAGATGCTGCTCCGTCAGGAGCGCTTCCTCCACGACGCCTCGCACGAGCTGAAGACGCCGGTCACGATCGCCCGCGGGCACCTCGAGCTCTACCGACTGACGCAGGACCCGAAAGCATCCGAGCTCGACGTCGCGCTCGACGAGCTGCAGCGCGTCGAGCACATCATCGAGAGACTCTTGGTGCTCGCCAAGGCGGGACAGTCCCCTGCCGTGACAGAGCACATCGACGCGGAGACGTTCCTGGAGGACGTCTTCATGCGCTGGTCCGAGGTCGCTCCCCGCGCCTGGCGGCTCGGCCCGCTGGCAGCCGGCACGCTCGTGGCAGAGCCCGAGGCCCTGCGCATCGCTCTCGACGCCCTGCTCGAGAATGCGGTCGAGTGCACGGGACCGACGGCCGCGATCGAGATCCGCTCCCGAGCGGCGAATGACGAGCTCGCAATCGACGTCGCCGACGAGGGATGCGGAATTCCGCCGGCCGCTCTCGACCGGATCTTCGAGCGCTTCGCGCGCGTCGACGCGGCCCGCAGCCGGGCGGAGGGAGGCGTGGGGCTTGGTTTGGCAATCGTGGCTGCGACCGTCAAGGCGGCCGGCGGCCGCTGCACAGTTGACTCGTCGGAGCGCGGCTCGGTGTTCACGCTTTGGCTACCGGCGTTCGAGCCGGCAGGAGCGACCGCATTGATCGCCGAGGACATGCAACCCGTGCTCGAGCTCGGCTGAGCGTTCGCGAAACCCGACTACGCTTCGTGCGCCGGAGCAGGACGTCGCGCCGGGATCCGGTACCCGTGGTCGTGGCAGAGGGATCCGGGAGCATCCTCGGTGAGGGCGTCGCAGTAGCCCTTGCCGTACGCGGCCCGCATGAAGGCCGCCACGACGTCGAGATTCCACTCCGTGATCTCCCCGGCCTCACGCCAGAGGTCGGTGAGGCGCAGATCGATGTCGAGCTCGAGCAAATCGATACGTGACGGCTTGTTGGCCATGAGGCGAGGGTACGAAGGCGGTCGGACGGCATCCGTTAGCGTGGCTCTCATGCCTCGGCTCCACTACGGCCCGGCGCGCGTCCCGTCGCGCGAGAGCCCCGAGCAGGCGATCGAGCTGCTCCAGGAGCGCGGCTTCACCGCGTGCGAGATCGACTTCGAGGGCAAGTTCTGGATGGACTATCCCTGGGCCGAGCGCTTCGGGGAGCTTGCGCGCGAGGCGGACATCGTCCTCTCGATCCATGCGCCGATCGCCGGCTTCATGGGGCACGCCGAGCGCGGCAAGAAGCTGAACATGGCCGTCGGGATGCTCGATCATTCCGCGGGTATCGCGAAGGCGGCCGGCGCCGAGCTCGTCGTCTTCCATCCGGGCTTCCTGCTCGGCCGCGAACGCGACGACGCGATCGACTCCGTCGTCGAGCAGCTCGGCGAGCTGCGCGAGCGGCTCGAGCGGAAGGAGCGTGCGGTCCCGTTCGGCATCGAGATCATGGGCCGAGTGCGGGAGCTCGGCACCGCCGACGACGTCTTCGCCATCTCCAAGCGCACCGGCTGGGTGCGCCCGGTGCTCGACTTCGCGCACCTGCACGCCGTCACCGACGGCGCGTTCACCGAGACGAAGCGCTTCGTCGAGATCCTCGCCGGCGCCGACATGGTGCTCCCGCCCGGCGCGCCGTTCCACATTCACTTCTCCGACATCGCGTACGCGAACCGCAACGAGACGAAGCACCTCCCCTACGGCGAGGGAACGCTGCGCGCGGCGCCGCTCGGCGAGGCGCTCGCGCAGTTCGGGCGGCCGGCGACGGTGATCACCGAGTCGCCCGACCTCGCGTCGGACGAGGCGATCCGCGCCGAGCTCTACGCGGCAGTCGGGACGCGCTGAGCGAGCCGCGCGTCGAGCTCGGCCGCGTCGCCGTCGCGGCCGCGCTCGCGCAGAAAGTCGGCGTACGGCGGCACGACGTCGAGCAGGATGCGGCAGTGCTCGCCTTCGCTGACGATGTCGAGCGCCTCGGCGAACAGGTTCTCAGCCTCCTCGAAGCGGCCCTGCGCCGCGCGGATCTCGGCGAGCGCGACGCGCGTCGTGGCGCGTGACACCGTGTCCTCGGGGCTCACCGTCTCGCGCGCTGCAAGCGCGAACTTCTCCGCCTCCTCGACGCGTCCCTGTTCGAGCAAGAGCTGCGCGAGGTAGCGCTGGCTCTCGCACAGCGTGCCGCGCTCCTGCATCGGCGCGAGCAGCCGGATGGACTCGCGGAGGAGCTTCTCCGCCCGGTCGACGTCGCCCGTCCGCCAGGCGAGGATCCCCAGCTGCCGTGACGTCCACGCGATCTCCTGCGCGGACGCCGTCTCGCGGTACAGCTCCAGCGCTTTCGTGTACCAGCCGGCGGCCTGCTCGTAGTCGCCCCTGACGGCGAGCAGGTTCGCTTTCGAGGAGGCGGCGCCGGCGCGCGCCACGATGCTGCCGCTGTGCTCCGCGAGCTCGAGCGCGTGGTCGATCAGCGGCTCCGCCTTGTCCTCCTCCATGCGGCCGATGTGGATGCCGGCGAGCTGGAGCGCCGCCTTCGCCTCCATGTCCTTGCGGCCGACGGCCCGCGCGATGTCGAGCGCCTCCCGTTCGAACGCCTCGGCCTCGGACAGACGACCGAGCCAGCGGGCGACGCGAGCGCGCCGGTCGAGCGCGCTGAAGCGGCCGTCGTGGTCGTCGGGCTCGACGACCTCGAGCGCCTGGTCCGCGAGCTCCGTCGCGCGCACGACTTCGCCGTCGAGCGAGGCGGCCACCTCGGAGAGCGCCGTCAGTGCGCGTGCCTGCAGGTCGCGCGCGCCGGCGGCCGCCGCCTCCTCTGCGACGACGCCCATCTCGTCGCGCACGGTCGGCAGGTCGCCCAGCTGCAACGCAGCCCGCGCGGCCAGGTAGCGTCGCTCGAGCGTCGGCTCGAGCTCGAAGCTGCGGAGCAGGAGCTTGCGCGCCGACTGGTTCGACTCGCGCGCGAGCGCGCGCTTGCCGGCCCCCTGCAGAGCCTTCGCCGCGGTCTTCGCCAGCTCGGCCGGCGGCTTGCCGTCGAGCTCCGCGTACAGCATGCACGCCTGGTCGAGGTGGTATGCGCGGATCTCCAGCAGCTCCTTCTCCGCCTTCTCGCGGAGCCACTCGGCGAAGCGCGTGTGGTACTCGGCGCGGCTCGACTTCGACAGGCCGCCGTACGCGACCTCGCGGATGAGAACGTGCTTGAAGCGGTACGCGGTCTCGCCGCTGATCGTCGAGCGCTCCTGGCGCGTGATCAGGTCACGCAGCAACAGGTCGTCGAGCATGTCCTCGAGCTCGTCCATGTCGTATTCCGCCGACAGGTGGTCGAGCGCGCCGGCGAAGAACGTCCGCCCCATGACGGCGCCGCGCTGGAGCAGGATCTTCTCGCCGAGCGGCAGCCGGTCGATGCGCGCGCCGATCAGCGCCTGCAGCGTGTCGGGGATGCGATCTGCCGCGCCCTCCTCGACGAGCATCCGCACCGTCTCCTCGACGAACAGCGGGTTTCCCTCTGTCTTCTCGAGCAACCGCGACGTCACGTGCTCCGAGACGTCGTGCTGCGCGAGGAGCGCAGCGGCGAGCTCCTCGCTCTCCTCGCGTGCCAGCGGCTCGAGCTCGATCGCCGTCGAGCGGATGCGGCCGCCGCCCCAGCCGGGCCGCACGTCGAGCAGCTCCGGTCGCGCGAGGCAGACGATCAGCAGCGCGCGCTCGCGCACCCACTGCGCCAGGTGGTCGATCAGCTCGAGCAGCGGCTCTTCAGCCCAGTGGATGTCCTCGAACACCAGGATCAGCGGCTGCACGTCCGCGAGCTCGTCGACGAACTCGCGCGCCGCCCAGGCGATCTCGGGTTGGCCGCGCTCGCCCTCGACCGCGTCCATGACGCCGGAGGCAAGCCCGAGGAGCTCGGCGATCGCCTCGTCGCCGCAGCACTCGACGAGCTTCTCGCGCGCCGTCTCCATCGGGTCGTCGTCCGTGATGCCGGCCGCGGACTTGATCATCTCGGCGAGCGGCCAGTACGTGACGCCCTCGCCGTACGGCAGCGCGCGACCCGAGAGGATGGTGACGCCCTCCGCACCGGCGAGGAACTCGCGCAGCAGCCGGCTCTTCCCGACCCCGGGCTCGCCGTAGATCGTGAAGACGTGCGGGCGTCTGTCCCGGACCGTCCGCGACAGTGTGTTCTCGAGCAGGTCGAGCTCTGCCTCGCGGCCGACGAACGGCGCGGAGACGGTGACGCGCTTCGGCTGCCCGCCATCCGCGGCGAGCGCACGGTAGGCGCCGATCGGCCGGCGGAAGCCCCGCAGCTCGAGCGGGCCGACCTGATCCGTCTTGACGCGGCCGTCGGTCAGCCGGTGCGCGGACTCGCCGATCAGGATCTCGCCGGGCCGAGCCGCCTGCTGGAGGCGTGCTGCGACGTTCACGGCCTCGCCGGTCGCGAAGGTCGAATCCGCCTCGTCGACGACGACCTCGCCGGCCTCGATGCCGATGCGTGCCTCGACGCCCGCCTCGTGCGCGCGCTCGATGATCCCGAGCGCTGCGCGGACGGCGCGCTCGGCGTCGTCCTCGTGCGCCTGTGGGATGCCGAACGCCGCCATGACGGCGTCGCCGGCGAACTTCTCGACGGTACCACCGTGGGTCTCGATGCAGCCCGCGACCCCGTCGAACCAGGCCGTCACGCGGCGGCGCGTGACCTCCGGATCCTGGGCCGAAACGAGCTCCGTGGAGCCGACGAGATCCGCGAACAGCACCGTTGCGAGCTTGCGTTCCACATCTGAATTCTAGGTATGGGGGCTGATCGCACCGAGAATCCCGGCCCGGCTCGTTAGCATCGCTCCGTGCTCGACCCCAAGGTCTTCAAGGCGTACGACGTGCGCGGGATCTATCCCGACGAGCTGGACGAGGAAGGCGCCTACGCGATCGGGCGCGCGTACGTCGAGCAGTTCGAGCCGCGGCGGATCGCCGTCGGCCATGACATGCGCCTGTCGTCACCGTCGATGACCGAGGCGGCCGTGCGCGGCGCGTCCGAGGCCGGCTCGGACGTGGTCGAGCTGGGCCTCGTCGGGACGGAGATGGTCTATTTCGCCGTCGGCGAGCTCGGCCTCGACGGCGGGATCGCCGTCACGGCGTCGCACAACCCGAAGGAGTACACCGGGATGAAGATCGTGCGCCGCGGCGCGCTCCCCGTCGGAGGGGACTCGGGCCTTTTGGACATCCGCCAACGGGCCGCGTCTGGTGCCAGGCACGAGACGGGTCCCGCCGGGACAGTAACCCGGGAGGACATCTGGCCGCGGTTCGTCGAGCGCGTCCTCTCGTTCGTCGACGTCGACGCCGTCAAGCCGCTGCGTGTCGTGATCGACGCCGCGAACGGCATGGCCGGCGCGATGCTGCCGCCCGTTCTCGAGCACCTGCCGATCGACGCAGTGCGCTGCTACTTCGAGCCCGACGGGTCGTTCCCGAATCACGAACCGAACCCGCTGCTGCCGGAGAACCGCGAGTTCATCGTGCGAAAGGTGACGGACGAGCACGCGGATCTCGGCGTCGCGTTCGACGGCGACGCCGACCGCTGCTTCTTCGTCGACGACACCGGCGAGTTCGTGCCCGGCGACTTCGTCACGGCGCTGTTGGCCGAATCGATCCTGGAGAAGGAGCCCGCCGCCAAGATGCTGTACGACGTCCGCGCGAGTTGGGCGGTGCCCGAGACGATCCGGCGTGCCGGCGGTGAGCCGCTCGTGAACCGGGTCGGCCACGCCTTCTTCAAGCACCGGATGCGCGAGGAAGGCGCCGTCTTCGGCGGCGAGGTCTCGGGCCACTACTACTTCCGCGACTTCTCGCAGGCCGACTCGGGCGTCGTTCCGTTCCTGCTGATGCTCGAGCTCCTCTCGAAGCGCGGACAGAAGCTCTCCGAGATCCTGCGGCCGTACCGAGAGCGCTACTTCATCACCGGCGAGCTGAATACGCCGGTCGCGGACGTGCCGCTGAAGCTGCAGGAGCTGAAGGAGCGGTTCGGCCCGGAAGGGACGGTGTCGCACCTCGACGGTCTCTCGGTCGACGCGGAGGAGTGGCACATGAACGTCCGGCCGTCAAACACGGAGCCGCTGCTCCGCCTGAACCTCGAGGCGCTGTCGCCGGAGCTGATGGAGCGTAAGCGGGACGAGGTGCTCGAGGTGATAAGGAACTGAAGGAGAAGCCGCCGTTCAGGTTCTCCACGCAGACGCGCGTGGGCTTCTCCGACACCGACGCGCAGGGCATCGTCTACTACGGCAGGTATCTCCCCTACTTCGACCTCGCGCGCGTCGAGTACCACCGCAGGCTCGGGCTGCTCGGAATGGACATCGGCGAGGAAGGCCAGGAGTTCGTGATGCGCGCGTGCACGATCGAGTACTTCGCGCCGGCTGTGTTCGACGACCTGATCGAGGTCTACGTCCGCATGGCGCGCATCGGGCGTACGAGCGCGACCTACGAGCTTGCCGCGTACCGCGCGCGAGACGACGTGCTGATGGTGACGGCCGCGCAGACGCTCGTGCTCGTCGACCTCGACGAGCGGAAGGCCGTCCCGATTCCGGACAGCTACAAGGAGGCGATCCGCGGGTTCGAGGGGGACGCGCTGCAGGCGTGAGCGGAACCGCCGAGCCGGACGCCGACGAGGTCCTGCGCGACACGGTCGCCGAGCTCGCGAAGACGTACGACTGGGTCGGCATCGCCTTCGTCGAAGGTGAGGAGCTCGTGCTCGGGCCGGCGACGGGCGCCGAGCCGGACACGACGCTCGCAGTGCCGATCGTCTACGACGGCGCGCCGGTTGCAGAACTGCGCGTCGCGCCGGCGGATGTCACCCCGCAGCAGCGCGCGTCCCTCGAACGAGTGGCCGACGAGCTGTCCCCGTACTCGCTGGTCGGTTGGGACACCGGCGGCGAGGCCTGGTCTCCCTGAGCCACGTCACGTGCCTGGCACCACGGCGCTCGCGCCGGTGCCGCTACCGGCGCGAACCGCTTCGACTGAGCGAAGCGAAGCTTCTCGAAAGGCCGCGCGCCCGCCCGTCTGTCCTCGGAACGAACGGGCGCCGCAGCTGTGGTGCCCTCTCCCCCTTGCACTCGTTGTAGTCAGATTCGGCCCGCGGTCTATCCCTGAAAGGAGGTACCGCACTCGTTCGAGGGACGATCCCTCCAACGAGGGACGCCTCGGCGCCGGCTACGAGGGGGTGACTCTGTAGGCGTCGAAGACGGCCTCGATGTTGCGCAGCGCAGTCAGCAGACCGCGCAGATCCTTCACGTCGCCGACCTCGGCCGTGTACCAGTTCTTCGCCATCTGATCCTCGACCGTCCCGCCGTACGAGACGATGTTCGCGCCGTGCTCCGCGAAGGTGCGCGCGACGTCCTCGAGCAGCCGCGGGCGGTCCCACGAGTCGACGGCGATCTGCACGCGGAAGCTCTGCGACGCGCCGCCGTCCCAGCTGACGGGCGTGAACCGCTCGGGGTTGCGCGCGAGCGCCTTCACGTTGGGGCAGTCGCCGCGATGGATCGTGATGCCCTTGCCCATGGAGATGTAGCCGACGATCTCGTCGCCGGGAACAGGCGTGCAGCACTTGGCGAGGCGAACGAGCACGTCGTCGACGCCGTGCACGTTGATCCCGTAGTTCTCACTGCCGACGGCGTGCTTCGCACGCGGCGCCTTGAGCGGGACGGCCTCCTCCTCGGCAGCCTGCTCCGTCTTCAGCCGCTGCAGCACCTTGTTGACGACGGCCTGTGCGCCGACCTTGCCGGACCCGAGCGCGAGATAGAAGTCCTCCGCCTTCTTGAAGTTCATGTCGCGGATGACCTCCGCGAGGACGGCCGAGCCGGCGAGCTTGCGATACGGCAGCTTCGCCGCCTTCAGCGCGCTCTCGAGCGACTCCCGTCCCTTCTGCTCCTGGTCTTCGCGCGTCTCGCGCGAGAACCACTGACGGATCTTGTTGCGCGCTCGCGACGAGGCTGCGAGGGACAGCCAGTCGCGCGACGGCCCGCGTCCGGCCTTGGATGTCAGGATCTCGACGAAGTCGCCGTTCTTCAGCCGGTAGTGCAGCGGCACGATGCGGCCGTTGATCTTCGCGCCGACGGTCCGATGTCCGACGTCCGTGTGCACCGCGTACGCGAAGTCGATCGGCGTCGCACCCGTCGGCAGTGTCTTCACCTCGCCTTTCGGGGTGAACACGTACACCTCGTCGTCCACGAGGTCGCTGAGGAACGCGCGCTTGAACTCGCGCGGCTCGTCGATCGCGTCCGGCTGCGCCTCCATCAACTGGCGCACCCACGCCTCCCACGCCTCGTCGGACTTCCCGCGGCGCTTGCCCTTGTACCGCCAGTGCGCGGCGATGCCGTACTCGGCCTCCTCGTGCATCTCGCGCGTGCGGACCTGGATCTCGAGCGGCCGGCCCTCCGGCCCGATCACCGTCGTGTGGAGTGAGCGGTACCGGTTGAACTTCGGCATCGCGATGTAGTCCTTGAACCGCCCCGGCATGGGCTTCCACAGCGAGTGGATCAACCCGAGCGCGCCGTAGCAGTCGCGCGTTCCCTCGTCGGCCGAGCGCTCGACGATGACGCGCATCGCCGTCAGGTCGTAGATCTCGTTGAACTCGCGGCCCTTCTTCGCCATCTTGTCGTAGATGGAGTAGAAGTGCTTTGCGCGCCCCGAGATCTCGGCCGGGATGTCGACCTTGTCGAGCTCGAGCTGAAGGATGCGCGCGGCCTCGGAGACGTGTCCCTCGCGGTCGGCGCGGCGCTCGGTGACCATCGCCTTGATCTCCTCGTACTTGCGCGGGTGCAGCGTCTCGAACGCCAGGTCCTCGAGCTCCCACTTGAGGGCGTGAATGCCGAGCCGGTGTGCGAGCGGCGCGTAGACCTCGAGCGTCTCCTTCGCCTTCTGCACCTGCTTCTGCTTGCCGAGGTACTCGATCTCGCGCAGGTTGTGGAGGCGGTCGGCAAGCTTGATCAGGATGACGCGAACGTCCTCTGCCATCGCGATGATCAGCTTCCGGTAGTTCTCGGCCTCCGCCTGCTCGCGGCTCTGGAACTGCACGCGCGTCAGCTTCGTCACGCCCTCGACGAGCTTCGCGATCTCGTCGCCGAACGCGGCGCGCACGTCCTCGAGGTCGACGTCGGTGTCCTCGACGACGTCGTGGAGCAGCGCGGCGGCGATCGTCTCGTCGTCGAGCTGCAGCTGCGCGCAGATCTTGGCGGCGCCCCAGGGGTGGAGCACGAACTCCTCGCCCGACCGGCGCTGCTGCCCCTCGTGAGCCTCGGCCGCGAACTGGAAGGCCCTCGCGATCAGGTCGCGGTCGACATCCGGGTTGTAGGCGGCGACGTCGGCAATCAGCTCGTCGATGAGCTCCTGATGCTGTTCGTGAGTCTCAATGACCGCCATAGACCCAGTGTACTCCGCTGGTTTTCGGCCCCCTCCCCCGTCTCAGCGACCCGTAACTCAAGTGCAGGAAAGCCCGTTCCGATGGGGAAGGGAACTCGCCCGTGACCTGGTATCGACGTCGACAGCAACGCAAGGCCGCCGAGCGCGCAGCTCGGCTTCTCGTCGCGCTCAACGCGTGCGCTAGTACGCGACCCCGAACGTCTCCCGCGGGTACACGGCTCGGCCTCGCAGCGTCGGGTCGTAGGCGCCTAGCGGCCTGAGCATGAAGAACTGCGGCCCGCGCGACTCGGGCGGCATCTCGATCCCGTGCTCGTCCGCCCGGGTGAACCCGAAGCGCCCGTAGTACGCCGGGTTGCCCTCGATCAGGAGCAGCGGCTCGCCGCGCTCGTCCGCGAGCCGCACCGTCTCCTGCATCAGCGCCGTCCCGACGCCGCGCCGTTGATGGGACGGCACGACGGCCAACGGCCCTACCTGCAGGACACGTCTCGTGTCTGGCACCAGGAGGTCGACGTAGCTGGAGATGACGTGTCCCAGGGACTGTCCCTCGGACACGGCCACGAGCGACAGCTCCGGGACGAACCGGTCCGATGCGCGGATGGCGTCGACGATCGCGCTCGTGATCGTGTCGCCGAACGCGTCGTCGATGATTCGGCGGATCGTCTCGTCGTCGTCCGGTGTCTCGGCGCGGACGATCACGCCGCGCGGAGCAGCGCGGGCTCCGCGAGCAGCTCGCGGAACGTCTCCGACTCGAGCGGATGCCGGCGCGGGCCGCCGGCCTCGACGTCCAGCTCGTCGAAGATTCGCTGTGCAAGCGGCACGCGGCTGCCGTTCGCCGTCCACTGCGCGCGCAGCCACGCGTACAGCTCGTCGAACCGATCGTCCGCGTCGAAGACGCGTCGCACGACGAGCTGCGGCGCGACGGTGCCGTTCCACCGGTTCTCCTGGAGCCGGAACGCGACGTCGTAACGGCCGACGCGGCGGAAGCGGTCCAGCTGCGTCCCCTGCCCGAATGCGATCGCGCCCCCGGCGTCGCGCCCGTCGCGCTGCACCCGGAAGCGGAGATGCTTGCCGTCGCCGACCGTCGCGAGCTCGCCGAGCTCGCACCCGGGCGCGAGCAGCGTGACGTCGGGATTTCCCAGCCCGAACGGCGCTAGCCGCCGCAACTCTTCGCAGAGGGCGAGCGTCAGCTTCGCGCCGCGAGGCAGCACCGCGTCGACGACCGTCGTCGGGACGAGGTCGTCGGGCGCCAGCAACCCCTCGGCCTGCGCCGCGAACGCATCGGCGAACGGCTCGATGAACTCGGGCAGGATCGACAACCCGGCCGCCGCACGGTGCCCGCCGAAACGCTCGAGAAACTGCGCACAGCCGCCGAGCGCACCGTGCAAGTCGAACGACGCGATCGACCGGCCCGAGCCCTTCCACAGCTCGTCACCGCCGGCGAGCAGCACGACCGGCCGGTTGTAGCGCTCCACCAAGCGCGAGGCGACGATCCCGATGACGCCCTCGTGCCAGTCCTCGCCCCAGACGACGTACGCCTTGCGGCGGCGCTTGGCCTCCGGCCATTCCTCCACCTGCGCGATCGCCGCCCGCAGGATCTTGTCCTCGACGGCCTGGCGGTCACGGTTCAGCTCCTCGAGTCGGTCGGCGAGCCGACGCGCCTCGTCTCTGTCCTCCGTCAGCAGCAGCTCGAGCGCTGCGCGCGGATGGCCGAGCCGGCCGGCGGCGTTGATGCGCGGCGCGAGCCGGAACCCGACCTGGCCGCTGTCGACTGTCGCCGGATCCACGTGCGCGACCTTCATCAGCGCCTGCAGCCCCGGCTTCTGCGTGCGCGCGAGCGTGCGGAGCCCGGAGATCGTCAGCGTCCGGTTCTCACCCAGCAGCGGGACGACGTCCGCGATCGTCGCAAGCGCGACGAGGTCGAGGTGGCGGCGGAGGAACTCGGAGTCGGGCCCCAGCAGCGCCTCCCCGAGCTTGAAAACGACGCCGGTGCCGCACAGCTCCTTCGTCGCCACGACCGGGCAGTCCGGGAGCTCGTCGCCCGCGCGGTGGTGGTCGGTCACGACGACGTCGAGGCCGAGCTCGCGCGCCCGCTGCACCTCGTCGACGGCCGTGATGCCGCAATCGACAGTCAGGACGAGGCCGCAGCCTTCGCCGGCGAGCCGCTCGAGCGTGGTGCCGCTGACGCCGTAACCCTCGTCGAACCGGCTCGGGAGATGCCACTCGACGTCTGCCCCCAGCTCGCGCAGCACGAGCACGGCGAGAACCGTGGCGCAGATGCCGTCGACGTCGTAGTCGCCGTGCACGCAGATCCGCTGCCCCGCCGCGACGGCCGCGCGGATCCGATCGACGGCACGACCCATGTCGCGCACGAGGAACGGGTCGCTCAGCGGCTGCTCGCCGGTGAGAAACGCCCGCGCTGCGTCGGGGTCGCCGTAGCCGCGCCGGACGAGCACGCTTGCCGTGATCTCGCTGAGACCGAGCGCCTGGGCGAGGAGGTCGGCCTGCCGGTGCGGGCACGGACTGATCGTCCAGGTGCCCTCAGACATCGGCGACTACGGTAGGAGGCGTGTCGGACGTCGCCACCCTGCGGGACGAGTTCCTGCTCGATCCCGACGTCACGTTCCTCAATCACGGGTCGTTCGGAGCAACGCCGCGAGCGGTGTTCGAGCGCTATCAGGAATGGCAACGCGAGCTCGAGCGCGAGCCGGTGCTGTTCCTCGCGCGCCGGCTCGACGGGCTCCTCGCCGAGGCGCGCACAGCGCTCGGCGAGTACCTCGACGCCGATCCCGAGGACCTCGTCTTCGTTCCCAACGCGACCGCAGGGGTGAACATCGCGGCGTGGCCCCTCGGGCTGCAGCGGGGCGACGAGGTGCTGTCGACGAACCTCGAGTACGGCGCGCTCGACCTGACCTGGGAGCACGTGTGCGGCGACTTCGGCGCGCGCTACGTGCGCAGGCCGATTCCCCTCCCCGTTCCCGGCGATGACGAGGTGGTCGAGACGATCTGGGCCGGCGTCACCGAGCGCACGCGCGTGCTGTTCGTGAGCCATCACACGTCCTCGACCGCGCTGACACTGCCGGTGGCGGAGCTGTGTCGCCGCGCGCGCGAGCGCGGGATCGTCACCGTGATCGACGGCGCGCACGTCCCCGGGCATCTGCCGCTGAGCATCCGCGAGCTCGACCCGGACTTCTATGCCGGCAATTGCCACAAGTGGTTGTGCGCGCCGAAGGGCGCCGGCTTCCTCTACGTGCGCCGCGAGCTGCAGCCCACCGTGCATCCGCTCCTCATCAGCTGGGGCTACGACACCGACGGCGCAAGCTTCGTCGTGCGCCACGAGCGGCAAGGCACACGCGACCCGTCCGCCTACCTGACCGTTCCGTACGCGATCGAATGGCAGGCGTCTCGTGACTGGCACCACGTTCGCGAGCGGTGTCACGAGCTCGCTCGCCGCGCTGCCGCCGAGCTCGGCCTCGCCCCCGTGGTGCCAGGCACGCAACATGGCCGCTACGGACAGATGGTGTCGCTCCGGCTCCCCGACGACGCGCCGGCCGACCTCCAGGAGCGGCTGTTCGCCGAGCACCGGATCGAGATCCCGGTGTCCGATCGCGAGCGGCCGCGGCTCATCCGCGCGTCGTTCCAGGGCTACAACGACGGGGAGGATCTCGAGCGGCTCAAGACCGCGCTCGCCGCGCTGCTGTGACTTAAGCCGCGTAGGCGAACGGGTGCAGGAAGACGTCGAGCGCCTTGTCCGCCGGTGCCTGAACCTCGAAGCTCTCGCCGGAGCGGCTGTCGGCAACCGCGACCATCAGCTGGTTCGTCAAGCGGCTCCAGAGCAGCGAGACCTCGATGCCGTCGGCCGAGCGGTGATCCAGTTCTGTGAGGGTGAAGTCCATGCTCATGAATGTCCCACGCATCGGCCGCGCCGACCACGGAGCCATCCCCCGAATGGTTGTACGGCTGTCCCCCTATTCGTGGGGGAGGTTCACACCCAGAAACGTGAGCAGAACGAGGATCGCGACGAACACCAGGCCGCCGGCGACGTAGAGCCGGGGATGGCGGCTGCGCCGCAGCGAGTCCCAGCCGATCTTTCCCCAGAAGACGGCGAGGCCCGCCACGGCGCCGACGCCGATCACGAGGACCGGCGCGAGCAGCGCCGCCCGCTGGAACGAGAGGTCGGTGATCCACACCGCAACGACGACGAGCGCTGTGACGGCGACGGACGCGGCGAACAGGCGAGTGCTCACAGATGCAAAGGCTATGCTCGGACCCGTGGTGGAGGCCAACTACCTCTCGGGCGACGACTACGTCATCGAGTTTCAAGACCACCGATTCGGCTTCAACGCACACGACTTCGAGCAGCGCGTCACGGCCGCCGCGGTGCGGCTCGGGCTCGTCGCGGACAACGATCTCGACGAGGACGAGACCGCCGACCTCGTGGAGCTCGTCTGGCGCGACTGGATCGACGAGCCGCGGAGCGGGCTCGGCCGGTACCTCGTCCGACACTGGGAGCGCGTGTCGCTCGTCGGCGGCGAGTCGCTCGTCTACTGGTTGAAGAAGCTCGTCTTTCGCAGCGCCTGGCTCGACCATCGCGTGAAGGAAGGCATCCTCGACGTCGCGTGGGACGAGGAGCTGGCCGACTTCGCCTACCGCGATCCGAACGGCGACCGCGCCCTGCTCGAGCTCGCCCCCGTGCCCTCCTGGCACGAGCTGCAATTCCGGCGGTGATCCGCGCCGGCCTGATCGCCGGCTATCTCGGCGCCCTGCTGGCGGTGGACACGCAGGTCGACCTCCACGGCCAGCTCGTTCTCGGCGCGCTCACGTGGGTGGCCCTCGTCGCCGCCGCCCGGACGCTCCCCGTCGAGCGCCAGTGGCAGGTGGGCGTCGTGATCTGCGCGGCGACGGTCGCCGAGCTCACCGGTTCGATCATCTGGGGCGTCTACACGTACCGGCTGCACAACCTGCCGACGTTCGTCCCGCCCGCGCACGGCCTCGTGTTCATCGCAGGCCTCTCGCTGAGCCAGGCGCTCCACGCCCATGCACGC
The DNA here is from genome assembly GCA_963833655.1 of uncultured Actinomycetes bacterium. Lineage (GTDB taxonomy): Bacteria > Actinomycetota > Thermoleophilia > Gaiellales > Gaiellaceae > 3-1-20CM-4-69-9. Next base: position 972,055 of record CAWHYL010000004.1, read on the forward strand.
GCGCTCGTCGTCGCAGCGGCGTCGATCGCTGCGACCTGGGGCGTCCTGGGCCTGACGGTGCTGCCGCGCACCGACGCGGCCGGCGCGCTCGGCGTTCCGCTCCTGCTCCTGTTCCTCTGGCGCTCTCGCGCCCGCGCCGCGTACGCGGGGGTCTTCCTCGTCGTCGCAGCGCTCGAGCTGTACGGGACGGCGATCGGAACCTGGCACTGGGCCGGCCGCCTTCCCGGCATCGGGATTCCCGACGGGAACCCGCCGAGCGGCGTCGCGTCCGGGTACGTCTGGTTCGACGTCATGGCCCTCCTCGTCGCGCCACGGCTCTTCGCGCTCGCCAGAACACGCGGCCGCGGGCACCTGGAGTCGCGTACAGACACATATGCAAGAACACGCGGCGGCCGCCAAGGCACCGCTCGCGGTGCCGACCTCAGGACGACGGGCTAGCCCGTCGTCCGTCCGAAATCGCCGACCGACACATATGCAAGAACACGCGGCGGCCGCGAAGCTCTCCCCGCGGCCGCCTGGCGGAAGATGTGAGCTGCGGCACCTCACGATCCTCCTGAGACTCAGAATCAGCGGCAACGAGCGTTTCCGCCCTCCCCCTTCCGGGTGAAGTGAAGTACCGGAATGAACCACCCGAAGGGGGACGAGTCAACCGCCCTGCGTGGGCGATGCTCCAACTGTCCTCAACAGCTCTGTACTGCGGCAGAGCAGCCCCCAGAAACTGCGGCACTGCGGCGGGGTCGGACATTCGGGGCGGAACCTATGCGGCGGGTTCCGCCCTTTTTCTTTGCCGCCGGAACGGCCTAACTCGTCTTGCCGGGCAGCGCGAACCCCGGCTTGCGGTCTTCGTCGGCCGGGCCGAGGGTGATTCGTCGGATCGACCCGACCGGCACGATGACCTGCTCGGTCTCGACGACCAGCGTCAGGAAGCCGAAGCCCGGTTCGCTCGAGAGGGATTGCAAGCTCAGGCGCTCGCCGTCTGCGAGCTCGACCTCGACGTGGGAGCGCTCGGCCGCGTGGGTGGCCGTGTAGCCCTCGATCAGGCGGTGAATGCGCGCGACGAAGTCGTCGAGGGACGGCTCCGCGGCGCCCGGGACCCAGAGGTCCGGGCTCAAAAGAGCTTCGTGTCGTCGCGCATCGCGCCGACGTGCTCGCGTCCGAGCGCCGTGATGACACGCCCGCGCGGCGTGCGCTGCAGGAACCCGAGCTGCAGGAGGTACGGCTCGTACACGTCCTCGATCGTGTCCGGCTCCTCGCCGAGCGCGACGGCCAGCGTCGAGAGCCCGACCGGCCCGCCCTCGAACTTCACGAGAATCGTGTGCAGCAGCTCGCGGTCGATCCGCTCGAGCCCGGTGCCGTCGACCTCGAGCAGCTCGAGGGCCTCGCTCGCGACCGAGTTCGTGATCACGCCGTCGTGTCGCACCTGCGCCACGTCGCGGACACGCTTGAGGATCCTGTTCGCGATGCGCGGCGTGCCACGCGAACGACGCGCGATCTCGTCGGCGGCGTCGTCCGCGACCTCGACGTCGAGAATCCGCGCCGAGCGGCGGACGATCGTCCCGAGCTCCGCGGCGTCGTAGTACTCCAACCGGAACGTCATGCCGAACCGGTCGCGCAACGGCGTCGTCAGCAACCCCGTCCGCGTCGTCGCGCCGACGAGCGTGAACGGCGGCAGGTCGAGCGTGAGCGTGCGGGCCGCGGCGCCCTGTCCGACGATGATGTCGAGCCGGAAGTCCTCGAGCGCCGGATAGAGGATCTCCTCGATCGCACGATTCAGGCGGTGGATCTCGTCCACGAAGAGGACGTCGTGACGCTCGAGACCGGTCAGGATCGCCGCCATGTCGCCCTTGCGCTCGAGCGCGGGGCCCGCGACGCAGCGGATCCCGACGCCGAGCTCCTCGCGGACGATGTGCGCGAGGCTCGTCTTGCCGAGGCCCGGCGGACCGACGAGCAGCACGTGGTCGAGCGCCTCCTCGCGCGCCTTCGCGGCTGCGAGTGCGATCGCGAGCTGATCCTTGATGCGCTCCTGCCCGACGAACTCCGGCAGGCGGCGCGGGCGCAGCGACTGCTCGAGGTCATCCTCCTCGGGGACGACGACGGGTGCAAGGAATTGCGTGCTCACGTCACGCTGCTTTCAACGCCTGGCGGACGCGTTCCTCCGGGGGCAGTCCGGGATCGACGGTCGCGAGCGCCTGCTCGGCCTCGCCGACGGAGTACCCGAGCTCGACCAGGGCGTCGCGGGCAACCAGATGCGGCTGTGTCCCGCCCGCGGACGAGATCGGCACCGGAGCATCGCCGAGCTTCTCCTTGAGCTCGAGCACGATCCGCTCGGCCGTCTTCTTCCCGATGCCGGGGATGGCCTGGAAGCGCGCCGTGTCCTCGAGCACGATCGCGCGCCGCAGCTCGGACGCCGGCGACCCCGAGACGATCGCGAGCGCCACCTTCGGCCCGACGCCGTTGACCGACAGGAGCTGCACGAACAGCTCGCGCTCCGCCGCTTCCGCGAACCCGTAGAGCTGCAGCGCGTCCTCGCGCACGTGGAGATACGTGTGCAGTGCGACCTCGGCCCCGCCGTCCGCGAGTCGGACGGCCGACGGCGTCGCGGCGACGAGGTAGCCGACGCCGCCGACGTCGACGACGAGCCCGTCCGGCGTGTTCGCCACGGGCCGCCCGCGCAGGCGGGCGATCACCCGGCAATCCTCAGGAGCGGCGGCGCGAGCGCGTGGCAGATCGCGACGGCGAGCGCGTCGGACGCGTGCGACGGGGTCGGCGGAGCTTCGAGCGAGAGGATCGCCGTCACCATCTTCTGCACCTGCTGCTTCTCCGCGCGGCCGTAGCCGCAGACGACCTGCTTCACGCGTGCCGGCGCGTACTCAGCGCACTCGACGCCGGCGTTCGCGGCCGCGACCATGACGGCCCCGCGCGCCTGTCCGACGGAGAGCGCGGTGCGGGCGTCGACGCCGACGAAGGATTCCTCGAGCGCGACGGCATCCGGACGGTGCGCCTCGATGAGGCCGGCCAGTCCGTCGAAGATCGTCTTCAGGCGCAGCTCGAGGCGCTCCGCTGCGGGCGTTTGCCACCACCCGTGCTCGATGCCCCTGAGGCGCCCGTCGCTTTCGTGGACGATGCCGAACCCGCACGAAGCCGTCCCTGGATCGATGCCGATGACTTTCACGCAGCCACGTTAGGCAGCGGATCGGACGTTTCCTTCCCCGTCGCAGCGCGGAAAGACGGGTGTATGGCATCCGGGACATGGCTCACCTTCCCCGACGGCAGCGAGCACGAGCTGACCGGCACCGTCGCGATCGGCCGGAAGGGCAACAACGACCTCGTGCTCGACTCGTCCGCTGTCAGCCGCGAGCACGCCGCGGTGACCCTCCGGGACGGCCGCTGGTACGTCGAGGACCGCGGCAGCTTCAACGGCACCTATCTCAACGGGACACGTCTCGTGCCTGGCACCCCGCTGCCGCTCCGCCACGCCGACAGCATCGGGATCGGCAACGAGACGATCATCTTCTCGTGCCCTGCGCAGCGGCAGGATCCCGACACGACTGAACCGCTGGCGGAGGTGGCCTCGGCAAACGGCGCACAGCTCTCGGCGTTCCAGCGCCAGGTCGTGCAGGCGCTGTGCAGCCCGTGGCTCGCAGGGGCGAGCCTCGAGACGCTGCCGACGAACGAGGAGATTGCGGCGCAGCTCGGGACGCCCGGCGCGACCGGAACCGTCAAAGCCGCGCTGCGGCGGATCTACACGAAGGCGGGGCTGTCCGACGAGCCCGCACACGCGAAGCGCCGCGCTCTCTGCCGCATCGCGCGCCAGAACGGCTGGATCTAAACGGCGGAGGAGCCACACAGGCTCCCCCGCGACCCCTCCGTATGCCGCGAGCGTAGTTCGGTGCGCGCGCCTGCAGGTGACCGTCTGAGCGACCGCAGTCGCGCGTCCGGCTAAACCGCGACGGCCTCGAGCACCTGCTCGGGGATGTCGAAGTTCGCGTACACGTCCTGCACGTCGTCGTTCTCCTCGAGCTGGTCCATGAGCCGCAGGATCTTCTTCGCAGACGACTCGTCGGCGACCTCGACCGTCGTCTTCGGGCGCATCGTCAGCTCGGCGGAGTCGACGCTGAAGCCGGCGCTCTCGATCGCCTCGCGCACGGCCGTCAGCGCTTCGGGCGCGGACACGATCTCGTACGTCGACCCGTCGAGGGTGACGTCGTCGGCGCCGCCGTCGGCGGCCGCCAGCGTCAGCTCGTCCTCGTCGACGCCGTCGACCGCGACCATTACGACGCCGCGCCGCTCGAACAGCCACGCGACGGCGCCCGAGGTCCCGAGGTTGCCGTCGTTCTTGTCGAACGCGTGCCGCACCTCTGACGCCGTCCGGTTTCGGTTGTCGGTCAACGCCTCGACGATGACGGCGACGCCGCTCGGCCCGTAACCCTCGTACACGACCGTCTCGAAATCCTGGCCGTCGGAGTCCGCGCCGGAGCCGCGCGCGATCGCGCGCTCGATGTTGTCCTTCGGCATTGAGTACGACCGCGCCTTCTCGATCGCGTTCTGCAGCGCGAGGTTCCCCGCCGGGTCGGCCCCGCCCTCCTTCGCCGCGACGATGATGGCGCGCGAGAGCTTCGAGAAGAGCTTGCCGCGCTTGGCGTCCGCGGCACCCTTCTTGTGCTTGATCGAGGACCACTTGCTATGCCCTGACACTCGTCGCCTCCCGCACCTGATCGAGGAACAGTTCGTGCACCCGCGTATCTTCCGTCAACTCGGGATGGAACGAGGCGACGAGGAAGCGGCCCTGGCGCAGGAGCACGGGCTCGCCGTCGTGCTCCGCGAGCACCTCGACGTCGACGCCGTGGTCGCGCACGCGCGGCGCGCGGATGAAGACGCCGCGCAGCGGCTCGACGTCGCCGGCCAACCGCAGGTCGGCCTCGAAGCTCGCCACCTGACGGCCGTACGCGTTGCGGTCGACCTCCAGATCCACCAGGTCGAGATGCCCGCGGTCGAGCACGATCATCCCGGCGCACGTCCCGAACACCGGGCCGCCGAAGGAGCGCAGCGCCTCGTCGAGGCCGTACAGCCGCATCAGTCGCATGAACGTCGTCGACTCGCCGCCGGGGACGACGAGGCCGTCGAGGCCGTCGAGCTCTTCCGGTTTCCGCACCTCCACGACGTCCGCGCCGAGGCGACGCAGCATCGCCGCGTGCTCGCGGAAGTTTCCCTGCACTGCGAGGACGCCGACGCGCATGTGACTCAAGTGTAGGTTCGTCTACCCCGACCCCGGCTCGGCGGTTTCGAGACGCGCGGCCTACCAGCCGCGCGTCTCGAGCAGCTCTTCCGGGCGCAGCGCGGCGGCGGAAAGGCCGCTCATCGCGTCGCCGAGCCCGCGCGAGACACGTGCGAGGATCTCGGCGTCGTTGTAGTGCGTCGTCGCCTCGACGATCGCCTTCGCGCGGTCGCTGGGATTGCCCGACTTGAAGATGCCGGAGCCGACGAACACGCCGTCGGCGCCGAGCTGCATGCAGAGCGCAGCGTCGGCCGGGGTTGCGATGCCGCCGGCGGTGAAGGTGACGACCGGCAGCCGCCCGTTCTCGGCCACCCAGCGCACGAGCTCCACCGGTGCCTGCAGGTTCTTCGCCTCGGTGTACAGCTCGTCGGGATCCATCGCGCCGAGGCGCTTGATCGCGCCGAAGACGGAGCGCATGTGCGTGACGGCATTGACGATGTCGCCGGTGCCGGCCTCGCCCTTCGTGCGGATCATCGCCGCTCCCTCCGCGATCCGGCGCAGCGCCTCGCCGAGGTTCGTGCAGCCGCAGACGAAGGGGACGGTGAACTTCCACTTGTCGATGTGGTGCGCGGTGTCGGCCGGGGTCAGCACCTCGGACTCGTCGATGTAGTCGATCTCGAGCGCCTGCAGGACCTGCGCCTCGACGAAGTGGCCGATCCGCGCCTTCGCCATCACGGGGATGGTCACGGCCTCCTGGATCTCGACGATCTTGTCCGGGTCGGCCATCCGCGCGACGCCGCCCTCGGTGCGGATGTCCGCCGGCACGCGCTCGAGCGCCATGACCGCGACCGCACCCGCCTCTTCGGCGATCCGGGCCTGCTCGGCGGTGGTGACGTCCATGATCACCCCGCCCTTGAGCATCTCGGCGAGGCCACTCTTGACCCGCATCGTCCCGATCTCGTCCATCGGCGGAATTTTAGCCTCAGCCCTTGAGGCAGCCGTAGACATCGTCGATCTCGCTCTGCGGCGGCGTCACCGTCCAGAGGAAGACGGCGTTCTTGTTCGTGCGCATGACGTCGTCGATATGCGGCCGGAGCTTCTTCGGCGCGAACGTCCGGTACGCGTGCTCCAGCCCGGTCGCCGCGTCCGAGCTCTCGGCGAACGCGACCCGCACGGCATTGCCGGGATGGAACGCGATGAGCCCGCCGTTCGGCGCGGTTCGCTCGACGACGCCGAGCTTCGCCGGCTCGGTCGTCACGCGGTAGTCCAGCTTCCTGCTCAGGCATCTGGCGGTTGGGGCGGCTTTGTACAGCGCGGGCTCGCTGTTGCAGCCGGCCGCGAGGACGGCCAGCGGGAGAAGTGCCCAGAGTGACCGCCGCATGGCGCGGCGACTGTATCTCCCGCCGCGCGTTAAAGTCATCCTTAACGAGACGCGGGGTGAGCGCGATGACGGTCTTGGCCGGGCGCTATGAGCTGCTCGAACGGGTCGGTGAAGGTGGGATGAGCGTCGTCTGGCGCGCCCGCGACCTCGAGCTCGAGCGCGAGGTGGCGATCAAGCTGCTCCGCTCCGGCGTGGGGGCGGATCCGGCTCAGTCGCGCCGCTTCCACCGCGAAGCGCGGGCGCTCGCGGCCCTCGCCCACGAGCAGATCGTGCGCATCTACGACTTCGTGTCGGGCGACGAGCAGTCGTTCCTGGTGATGGAGTACATCGCCGGAGAGAATCTCGCGCAGGCGACGCGTAGCCGGCTGCCGCTCGAGCCGCCCGAGGCAGCCGCCTACCTGCAGCCGGTGGCCGAGGCCCTCGCGTACGCGCACGGGCGCGGCGTCGTCCACCGCGACCTGACGCCGACGAACATCCTCATCGAGCGCGCAACGGGTCGCGTCGTCACGACGGACTTCGGTCTCGCGCGCATCGCGCGAGCGACGGGCTCGCTGACCGCGACGGGCGTGCTGCTCGGAACACCGGAGTACTGGTCGCCCGAGCTCGCGCTCGGACGCGAGAGCGGCCCCGAGAGCGACCTGTACGCACTCGGCTGCATCGCGTTGCTCCTCGTCAGCGGCGGCCTTCCGTTCGAAGGCGACGACCGGCTTGCAGTCGGGCTGCGGAGGGCGCACGAAGCTGCGCCCTCCCTCGGCGTCGTCGCGCCGGGCGCGCCGCAGGAGGCGGTCGCACTCGTCGACTCCCTGCTTGCGCGCGATCCCGAACGACGGCCGGACGCGAGTGTCGCCGCGGCGGCACTCGGCAAGCTCGCGGACGGGGCCACCGTCCGAGCTGACGCCGAGCAGCACGTCGAGGCAGCGCCCGAGCCCGAGACGGTCGCGCTGCAGTCGGAGCGGCACACAACGGAGGTGTCGCCGAGCGACGCCGGCGGCGCGCGGCGGCGCTGGGCTCGACGGCGCGTGCTCGGCGCGGTCGCAGCGTCGGCCGGGGTGATCATCGCCGCGCTCTTCCTCGCCGGGCAGGTGCGGAGCCCGCTCGCGCAGGTCCCGAACGTCGTCTCGCTGCGCGAAGCCGTTGCGCGCGCGCAGATTCGCGCAGCCATGCCGGGCGCGGACGTCTCCGTCACCCGCGTGTACTCGGACAGTGTCGGCGCCGGCCGAGTCATCCGCCAGCAACCCGACGCGCGCACCAAGCTCACGACCGCGAGCACGGTTCAGCTCCTCGTCAGCAAGGGGTCGCCGTTCGCGAACGTGCCCGCGGTTTCCGGCCAGAGCGAGGCCGCCGCACGCGCGGCGCTCGCCCGGCAGGGCTTCGCGAGCCGGCGCACCTACTCGCCCTCGTGGACCATCCGTAAGGGATCGGTCATCGAGCTTCGTCCGCGGACAGGCACGCGGCTGCGCCGTCCGACACTCGTCACGATGGTCGTCGCGAGCGGGTACCCGCGTGCGGTCGTGCCCGACGTCCGCAGCGCCGCCCTTGCCGACGCCCGGGCGCGCCTCGAGGCGGCCGGTCTGCGCTACCGGCTGGTGTGGCGTCTGACGGATGCGGCGCCGCCCGACCAGGTGCTCGACGAGATTCCGGCCGCCGGCACGTCCGTCTACCAGGGAGCACGCATCAGGTTGACGGTCGCCCGCACGCTGCACTGGGTGAAGCTCTTCTCCCACTCGGGCAGCAACAGCTTCGACACGGCCGCGTTCAGCGTCCCGGCACGCTGGCGGATCCGCTACCGCCTGAGCCCGAATGCGTTCGGCCTCGCGGTCGCACAGTTCTCGTGGTCGGGGCCGGACGAGATCGGCGGGTCGAGCTTCGTCGCCAGCCGGGCCGGGTCGCTCCGCACGTTCGTCCCGACCGACGGCGCGGGCGGCTACCGGCTCAGCGTCCGCCCCTACGCGGGCGCGAGCTGGTACGTCGAGGTCGACGCGCTCGAATAGGAGACGTCAGCAGCTCAGAGTCGAGGAGTCCGGGCGCAGGATGATCTCCCACAGCACGCGCAAGAAGCCGGGCTGCGGAGCGCTCCCGTTCGGGATCGCGACGGAGCTCACGCAGGGGAGCTCAGAGCGTCACGCCGGGATCGCTGACGTCGTGGTCGAGCTCCCCGATCCGGAACACCGGGTGGTCCGGCGCAATCCGTTGCAGCTCGGCGGAGCTCGAGTCGGCCGCGACTCCGCCGAAGAACTGCCCCACCTCCCACTTCCAGCGGCTGAGGTACGCGCGAAGGATCGGCTCCTTCTCGGTGTCCTCGAGCTCGGTCGCACGGAAATGCTCGCGGCGCCGGCCGAGCAGGAGATCGCCCTCGCCGCGCGCGCGAAGATTGCGCACCCACTGCGTGTGGCCGCGGGGGGCGACGAGGTAGCGCCGGCCGTCGAGCGTCAGCAGGTTGACCGGGGTGCGGCGCGGCTCGCCGGTCTTGCGGCCGCGGACCTCGAGGATGCGTGACCCCCAGACGCTGACGCCCGCGCGGGTGAGGACCACGACGAGTCGGTTGAAGATGTTGCGGGTGAACCAGCCGGGTGCCTCGTAGTGCGCGGGTGCGGTGCTCATGGGCGCTTCCTCCGTATCGTCACTGTTCGCGGATGAGCTTCGACTCTGACAGCCGCCTTCTCCGCGAGTGGGGCATGTACCGGCAACGGCCCGGCCGTGGCCTGCCGGCGTGGATGTGGCTGCTGCTCGCCGTAGGGCTCGCGGCCGTGTTCGGGATCGCCGTCTGGCTCTCGCAGCGCTCGCAGCCGTGGCGGTCGCCGAGCGGTGTCCCGCACTTCGTCTCGTGCACCTACGGCGGGCGCATCGACGGCTGGTGCGCGCTCGTGCGCACCCCCGCCGACCCGCGCAAGCCGCTCGGGCCGACGGTCTCGCTGCGCGTCACGGTCGTGCCGGCGACACAGCCGCCCGCGGCGGGGGCGCTCTTCTATCTCGAAGGCGGCCCCGGCGGCGCAGCGACCGCGTCTGCGATCCGCGTCAACGCGCTCTTCGCACGGGTCGGGCGGCGCCGTGACCTCGTCATGGTCGACGAGCGCGGCACCGGCGGCTCAGGCCGCCTCGCGTGTCCCGACGGGTATGTGCGCGGCAGCGACGCACACGACGTGGCGGAGTACGTGCGCCGCTGCTTCGCACGCCTCGACACAGATCCGCGGCTGTATACGACGAGCGTCGCTGCAGGCGACCTCGAGACGGTGCGGCACGCACTCGGCTACGGAAGGATCGATCTCTACGGCGGTTCGTACGGCGCAACGCTCGCGCAGGCGTACATGCGTCGGTATTCGGCGTCCGTGCGTAGCGTCGTTCTCGACAGCGCGTCGCTTCCGGCGGTGCGGATCTACGACGTCGCTGCGCGCAACGCCGAGCACGCGCTGGATGCATTGGTCGCGCGCTGTCGCGCGACGCGTGCATGCGGGAACGCCTACCCCCACTCCAGGCGCCAACTCGGCGACCTGCTCGCACGCCCGCCGCGGACGGTCAGCTTTCCGGGCGGCAGAGTCCTGCTCCGGCCCGCCGACATCGCGTGGACGGTCGATTGGCTTTCGGAGACGCCCGCGAACGCGGCGATCATCCCCTTCGCGGTGAACGCGGCCGCGCACGGCGACTACACGACCCTCGCTGCGACGTACGCGGACCAGCTCGGCGGCTCGAACCTCGACCCGCTCGCCCGGCTCGTGCCCTTCTGGGTGACGATCTGCTCGGAGTCGTGGGCCAGCTTCGACCCGATCGCCACGGCACGCGCGGGACGCGGCAGCTATCTCGTACAGGCGGCGCTCGCGCGCGCTCGACTCTTCCGGCGCGTCTGCCGCATCGTCCCGAAGGGACGCGTCCCCGAAGACGCCGGCCGACCGCCGGTCGTCCACGCGCCGGTGCTGCTGCTCGCCGGGAGCGGCGATCCGCTCGACCCGCCCCGGAACCTCGACGGGTGGCGCCGGCTGCTCCCGCAGGGACGGCTGATCGTGGTACGCGGTGCGGGGCACGGCACGATCGTGTACGCCTGCGTCCAGAGTCTCGTCGCGCGCTTCGTCGACCATGGCAGCGCCGGCGGACTCGACCCGGCGTGCGCCCGGCGCGTCTCCCTTCCGGCGTTCGTCATCGGCTAGCCGCGACTTGACCTGCGTTGTGGACGCGCTAGGCTCGATCGATGGCCAAGCCGCGCGCCGACTGGCGGCTGGCCGGTGTCGTGCTTGCGCTTGCGGCCGCAGTGCTCGCGCTGGCTGGTTCTGCCTCCCCAGCAACAGCGAGGCACAGCCACGCGCTGAGGCTCGTCAAGGGAACGAACGGCAACGACGTCCTCCGGGGCGGCAGCAGGGCGGACACCCTCGAGGGCCTGGGCGGGAACGATCGGCTCTACGGCCGCGGTGGCAGCGACCGCCTCTACGGCAGCGGCGGGAACGACCGGCTCTTCGGCGGGCCGGGCGACGACATCCTCGCCGGCGGCCCCGGCAACGACCGCTTCAGCTGCGGGTCCGGCCGCGACGTCGTCTACACCACCGCGGCCGGCGGCGTGAGCCGCGACTGCGAGATCGTCCATCGCAGCGGCCCTCCGGTTGCGGGTGTCGCAACCGGCAGCTACCGCGGCCCGAGCGTCAGCTTCCGCCTCGCCGGCGATGCGAAGACCGTCTCCGCGCTGCAGCTCGACTTCAAGGGCCGTTGCGGCGACGGCGACACGCAGATCCAGATCGCGAACTCGGGCCCCTGGCCGGTGAACCCCGACCACAGCTTCCAGGTCGCCGAGACCGAGTCGGACGGCGATACCGTCAAGTTGGACGGGCACATCGCGAGCGGCGGGGTCGCGACCGGCACCTTCGAGCTGCAGGCGACGATCGTCGATTCCAGCTGCGATACCGGCGTCGTCGCCTGGACCGCGCATCGCGCGTAGCGCGGCTCGCAGGTCCGCCGAAAGCTGCTCCTACGCCGGCGTCGCCTGGCGGTCGAGCTGTTCGACGAGCTCCGTGACGCGCTCGCCGATCCGGTCACGGATGTTCCGTACGTCCGCGAGCGGAAGGTCCTTGGGGTCCGGAAACTCCCAGGTGATCCGGCGGACGCCGGGCGTCACCGGGCAAACCGCCTCGCTGCACGTCGACACCGCGACGTCGGCCCATCGAAGCGCGTCCGCATCGGGCGTGCGCGGCACGTGTGCGGTCGCGTCGATGCCGATTTCCTTCAGGGCCTCGATCACCTGTGGGTGCGCCGCCGAGCCGGGCTCGCTGCCGGCCGAGCGCGCACGATGGCGGTCGCCGGCGATCTGGCGCAGTAGGTACTCGGCCATCACGCTGCGGCCGCTGTTCGCGACGCATACGAAGAGCACGTTCACCTACGCGGCCTCGTTCGGAACAGCGGCGCCGTCAAGTAGATCGAGAGGGGTACAGGTCGCGGATACCTCCGCGGCTGCGAAGGCGTCGCGCATCGAATCGATCGTACTCCTCCCGCGGGTTCGATCCTCGCGCCGTCGGGTTGACCCAGAGAGGGCGCGGCGGCACGGGAGATGGTTCTCCCGTGCCGTTAGCCACTCCTCTCAGCCGACAGGCTGGAAGAGGTTGTCAGCGATGTAGCGTCCGACCTTGCGGCCGAGGGCCGACCCCTGCAGGTCGGAGTTGCGGAAGTGGAAGCCGACCAGGACGCGTGCCCAGTCGACGTCCTTCACGACGTCGTGAAGGCGGTCGTACGTCCGAGTTCTCGCGGTCACGCCGGACGCGCGACTGTCGAGCGTGAGCGAGACCTTGTCTGTGCCGAAGAAGTCGTCCAGTGCTTCGACGACGGCTGTGCTGTGGCAGGCGTGCGCCGACGGGTACTCGGGGAAGTTCGGCGTCGCGCCCAGCGGCTGCCAATTCGGGTCGGCCAGGGTGCCCGCGTTTCCGTCCGTGTCCGCGCGGTGAATCGCCTGGTAGGGACGCCAGAACCAGTAGTGGTATTTGGCGTCGAAGCAGGCGATCATCGCGTCACCGCCGGCGACGTGCGCCATCGCCAGCATGCGTGCGCTCTGCAGGAGATCGAGTCCCTGGTCATGCGCGAGCTTGAGCAGCCCATCGTTCCATTGGCGGATGTCGTGATCGGTCCAGAAGCGGGCCTCGTTCGTCTGCTCGGGCGTCCTGCTCGTACTGTCGACGCGGCCGACGTCCTTGACCTGGTTGAAGTCGTCGGCGTATTCGTGGTCATTGAGCGCATTCGGACCGTCAGGTCGGAACTGGGACGCGCTCTTCAGTGCAAGCGGCCGCATTCCCGGCAGGCACAGGCCGAGGACCGTTCCGGTCGCGTTCGGTTGCCACACGCCTGCCACGGCGACGCCGAGGACGCCTGCAGGCGGATCGAGATCCTGCAGCGTCGTGCTGCATCCGCGACCGTCATTCTGGCGCAGCGCGAGCACCGCGTGGGCCACCTGCCCGCCGACGTCGATTCCGTTCTGTTTGGCTGCCGTTTCCGCGGGCGTAGCGTCCGGGATCGCAGCCATGTAGGCGCTGTAGTCGTTGTCGAGGATCGTCTGGTCGGCGCTCAGCTGTGGCTGTAGCCCAGTGAGCGTGTCGTAGGTCGCGGTCGCGATCGCGGCCTCGGGCGATGTGTTCGAGGGTGCGGTGGGCGTGGTCGTATACGGCTGGTAGCCGCCGTCGATCGAGACGACTGCGTCGTAGATGGCGACGTGGGCGATGCCCATGTAGACCGCGGCCTCGCCGGGGAACTTGTTGCCGAAGTTCTCGGGTCCGTTGCTGCCGCCGGCGGCCGGAACGATCGCACATCGGGCCTCGGTGCTCCAGAAGGCGACGGGCGTGGTCGCGGCGGGGAAATTGGCAGCGGGCGCACACTGGGTCGCCGGCGGTGTGGCACCGAGACTCGGCCCGGCACCGACCGAGGCGACAACGACAAGCAGAGCGGCGATCAAGGCGATGCTGATTTTCATTGCTCCTCCGTTTCTGACGGGATCGCCTCGACAACGCGGAGCGGCGCGAGCTCGGCTCGCTCGGCGACCAGCGCGGCCGCGCGGTCCGTGGGCGCCGCGAACGCGAAGAAGCAGATCTCGTCCTCGGGGACGTGAATCGATCCCTCGAAGCGGACACCCGTCCCCTCACGCGTCATGGCTTCGGCAGCCGAGCGTGCGCGTCGTTCGCGTGCCCGGCGCTCGCGTGCGCCGGAGTGGGCGAGGAACGTCTCGACGAGGTAGCTCGGCATCCCTGCGACGCTAGGCGGGCAAGCTCAGCTTGAAATCGTGAGTCCCCCGGAGGTTTGCTCGTCCGACCGGAATTTGCTCGCCAGCTCAGTCCGGGAGCGGACGCCGAGCTTCGCGTAGACGTGTGAGAGATGCGTCTCGACCGTCCGCTCTCCGAGAAAGAGCGCGGCTGCGACCTCGCGGTTCGTTCGTCCTTCCGCGACCAGGGCGGCGACCCGCCGCTCCGCAGGGGTCAAGCCCTCGGCGCGCGTCCGGCCGCCGATCCGGCCAAGCTCCGCCCGCGCCTTCGTGCTCCACGTGGCCGCCCCGACCTTGTCGAAGTCTGCGAGCGCCCCCGCGATCGCATCGCGAGCCGGACGCTTCTGCCGCTCGCGTCTGCGCGCGGCGCCAAGCGCGAGCAATGCCCGCCCGCGCCCGAACGTATCGCCGACGGCTTCGTGTTGCCCCACCGCCTCCGCCAGGAGCGCGACCGACTGACGAGTGTCTCCACGGGCGGCTTCGAGTAGCCCGCGACAGCGAGTGATGTGTGCGCGCGTGCGCTCGTCGCCCGTCTTCAGCTCTTGCTCCCACGCGACGATGATTCGTTCAGCCTCGTCCACCTGTTCGAGCTCGAGCAGCACTTCGATCTGGTCGGCGACCCACCAGCGCCGGCCGGCGTCACGCCAGCCGAGCCGAGTCGTCACCGCCTCGGCCTCCGCGAACCACCGTGCGGCCGCCTCTCGGTCACCGCTCTGCGCGGCGACGAAGCCGAGCGTTCCGAGATGGACCGGCGTATGCAACCCGAACTGTGCTTCTGCAAGCTGCAGCGACCGCTCCGAGTGCTCCCGTGCCAGCTCGAGCTCCCCGCGGTGGGCGGCGACCACCGAGATCGGGAGGTGAGCCCAGGGCACCTCCAGCCCATACTGGGTCATCAGGTCGTAGGCCCGCTCCGCGTACTCGGCCGCGAGGCCCCACCGCTCTGCCGACAGCTCGACCCACGCCAAGCCGTGCAGCGCTTCGGCAGCCACCAGCTCGTCCCGCTCGCGCGCCTCCTCGTACACGCTCTCGAGCAGGACGCGCGCAGGATCGGCATCCACCACTCCGCTGAGCGCAAGGCGTGCTCGCCGCACCAGTCCGGGATCTCCCGAGGTGACGGCGATCTCGTGTGCCCGCGTCGCATACGCCCGCGCCTGCGCATCGCCGACCGCAGACGCAAGGAGGGCCAAGCGCGCCAGCGCGGGGACACGAAGCGCATCGTCGTCCACCTCGTCCGCGAGCTCGAGCGCGGCTCGAGCGTGCGGCAACGCTCCGTCGAAGCCCTTCGCGAAGCGGGACGTCCACGAGAGCTGGCAATGGATTACCGACTGCAGCGCGGGCTGCGACTGCGCCTCGCGCAAGGCCTCCTCGAGCAATGTCACGCCCCGGTCGAGCCCTTCGAGCCGCGCGAGAACGACGAGCGCCTCCGCGCGCAGCAACCCGACCGCACCACCAGTCAGCAGCTCGTCCACAAGTGCCTTCGCACGCGTCCACTCCCCGGCGGCGGACTCGGCTCGAGCAGCGACCAGAAGACGTCGCTGGCGCTCAGTTCCGCCTGCCGGCGTCAGCCGCAACGCTTGCTCGGCGAGCTCGGCCGCGAACGCAACAGCTCCGCGATCGGTGGCACGCCGTGTCGCCTCGTCCAGCGCGGCCGCGATCTCGGCGTCGGGCTCATCGGCCGACAGGGCGAGGTGGCGCGGCCGAAAGACGGGATCGTCAATCGCTTCCGCGATCCGATGATGCACCCCACGGCGTTTCTCACCGGGCTCCGGGTAGAGCGCCGACGCCAACAGCGGGTGCGTAAAGCGAATTGTTTCCCCGTCGCGCTCGACCACACGCGCGACGAACGCCGGTTCGAGTGCGGCCCGCGGAACCCCCGCTCTCGCCAGCAGCGCCCCCGTGGGAGCTCCGAGCGCCGAGGCCACCGCGAGAGCGTCACGCGTTTCGGCCGGCAGGCCCGCAAGCCTCCTGTGGACGAGCTCGTCGAGCGTCGCGGGAACCGTGAGTGGCTCGAGCGGGTCGGCGTCGGCGCCGAGAGCACGCGCCAGCTCGAGCGCGTAGAACGGATTCCCGCCCGAGCGCGCGTGGATTCGGAGCAGCGTCTGTCGCGGGAACGGTGCCCCGAGACGGTCGACCAGAAGCCGATGGAGCGCGCCGACGCTGAGCCCGCCCACGGCCACCCGCTCCACGCGCTCGACTTTTGGCGCAAGCTCCGACTGCGACTCCGCGACGCCAACCGTCAGGCGGCGTGCGACGAGCGCGGCCACCGGACTGTCGCCCGTTCGGCGCAGCGCGAACGCAAGCGCGCTCGAAGACGACGGATCGAGCCACTGAACATCGTCCACACCAATCAGGACGGGGGCCGACTCGGCCAGGAGTTGCAGCGTGTCTCGGACGCCGACGGCTAGCGCGCGCTCGTCGATTCCGCCGTTCGGCTCAGCGAGGAGGAGCGCGCCCTCGAGCGCGCTCCTCCGCGGCGGCGACAGTCGCGTCAGCACATCATCGAGCGCGTCTTCGAAGAGATCGGCGAGCCCCGCATAGAGAAGTCCGCTCTCAGCCTCAGCCGGACGCGCCGACAGCACATGCATCCCACGGGCCGACGCGTGCGCCAGGCCCGCCGCCCAAAGGGTCGACTTGCCGATCCCCGCCTCGCCTTCGAGCACGAGCGCCCTGCCGCCTCCGTTCGACCGTTCCACGAACGCGCGGACGGCGGCGAGCTCCGGGTCCCTGCCGACGACCTCGAGATTCATCGTCTCGCGAGCGATCGTTACACAGCCGGTGGCAGCGGAACATCGAGGCATTCAGAGACGCGCGGCCCTGCAGAGGCGGCAACCGGCGGCTGGAACTTGCACTTGGGGCGCATCGGCACCTAACCGCGCCGCGCGGCTTTCTTCCAATGGGCCCGCCAGGACTCGAACCTGGGACCAACGGATTATGAGTCCGCTGCTCTAACCAACTGAGCTACGGGCCCGTTCGCGGAACACCGTACAGCGGAATCCGAACGGCACGCTCGACCGTAACCGGTGTCGTGAGCCGCCTGCTCGCCCTTCTCCCGCTTGCGCTCCTCCTCGCGGCCTGCGGCGGGAGCAGCAACGGCAACAGCAGCGGCAACAGCAGCAGCCAGGCCAGCGGCAGCGTCCTGCAGACGATCCAGGTCTCCGAGAAGGAGTACTCCCTCAACCCGAGCACGATTACCGTTCCGAAGCCGGGCACGTACGCGCTCAAAGTCACGAACGACGGCACGATCACCCACGCCTTCGTGATCGAGGCGACCGGGAGCGCGGGGAGCGAGGCCAAGACCGGCGACATCGAGCCGGGGTCGAGCAAGACCGTGAGGTTCACGTTCGAGGCCGACAAGCGCTACGAGATGTACTGCCCGATCGACGGCCACAAGGCACAGGGGATGGCCGGCACGATCTCGGTCGGCGGAGCCGCCGGCGCCGCGACGACCACGAACCCCGAGGGCGAGACGACGACGAGCAGCGGGATGCCGGGGTATTGACGGTTCCCCCGTGACGTAGACCGCCCGAACCCTCAGAATAGGGGCCGTGAAGGTCTTCCAGCGCGAGACCCAACTGCGAACGACCGGTGGGCTCTCCGTCCGCGACATCACCGACGAAGTCCTCGAAGCCGTCCAGGAGAGTGGCATCACCGAGGGCATCGCCTGCATCTACTCCCCCCACACCACCTGCTGCGTGCGCGTCAACGAGTTCGAGCAGGGCTTCCTCGAGGACTTCGCGGAGCTGCTGCAACGGCTCGTTCCGCGGGAGACGTACTACGCGCACGACGACTGGGACAAGCGCACCGAGAACATCTGCCCCGAGGACATGGCCGTCGGGAACGGCCACTCGCACTGCATGGCGATGCTGCTCGGAACGGCGGGCGAGTCGGTACCGGTGCGCGACGGCGAGCTGTTCCTCGGCACGTGGCAGCGAGTGCTCTTCATCGAGCTCGATCGCGAGCGCGATCGCCGCTGGCTCGTGCAGGTCGTCGGCAACTAGGCCGGTAGCGTCCGCGGCCGCTGGATCCCTCGTTCGAGGGGTAGCGCGGCTGCACGGGCGGGGCGAAACAGGAGGTGGCGCCGCGGCACGCCGCCCGAGGAGATGACTGCCACAACCACCGCAAAGCGCCTGATTCGGCTCGCCCTCGCGACCGTCGTCGGCGCGACCGTCTTTGTCGGCGCCGCGAGCGGCCGCCCGCAGGCTGTGGCCTTCGTCGCCGGCCCGTCGCGCGTCGTCCAGGGCAATCCTGTGACCGTCTCCGTCACCGTCTCTCCGGCCGGCGCGCGCTGCTCGCTGTCCGTCCGGTACAAGAGCGGTGCCAGGCAGAAGGGGCTCAAAGGTGTGACGGCCGCGGGCGGGACGGCCACGTGGACGTGGACGGTTCCGCGCCACGTGCAGCCCGGAGTGACGCACGTATCGGCGTCGTGCTCCGGCGCCGGCCGAGCAACGCGGACGCTGACGGTGATCGGCGGCGTCGTGCCGCCCAAGATCAACGTCGCGCAGTCCGGCTGGTCGAGCCGCGCGTATCCGTACGGCGGCACCGGCGTCAGCTGGGGCGTGATCCTCGAGAACACGTCGAAGACGCAGGACGCGAAGCAGGTTCAGGTTCTCTGCAACTTCGTCATGTCCGACAACCGGCTGATCGGCTCGATGACGGTCAACGTCAGCGACATCGCTGCCGGGACGAAGCACGCGACCGGCGGCGAGCTCACCTTCCCCTCGGGCGCGCCGATCGCGCGGCTCGAGATCGTCGTCAAGATCGGGCAAGCAGCACCGGCGACCCGCTCGAAACCGGGCATCTCGTTCGTCCGTCTGGAGCCGAGCACGATCGAGCCCGCCTACACCGGGTCGATCGAGGGCGAGGTGCAGAACGACAGCCCCCGCAAGACGATCCAGGTCGTCGAGCTCTCGGGAGTCGTCTTCGACTCCGCCGGGAACATCATCGGCGGCGCCACCGGCTTCGAGGCCGCAGCGCTTCCGCCGGCAGCGCGGCTGTTCATGAAGATTACGAACGGCGTTCGCCCGATCCTCTTCTCGAAAGCTGCGTCGGCGATGGTCTCCGTCGTGCCGACGTACATGGTCTCTCCCTAGCCGACGCGCGAAGATCCGGGCGTGCAGCGGCCGCTCGCAAAACGCCTGCTCGACATCGCGGTCGCCGCGCCGCTGCTCGTCCTCGCGCTCCCGCTCTTCGCGTTCGTCTTCGTCGGGTATCGCGGCCGGCCGTTCTACCGCGAGCCGCGCGTCTCACGCGGCCGGACGTTCGGCCTGCTGAAGTTCCGGACGCTTCGCCCCGACGTGCTCGCCCGCGCGGACGGCCACGCGCGGCCGCTCGAAGCCGATCCGGCCAATCTCACCTGGCTCGGCCGGCACGTGTTGAAGCCGTGGTACCTCGACGAGGTGCCTCAGCTCTGGAACGTGCTCCGAGGGGACTTCAGCCTGGTCGGGCCGCGGCCCTGGCCGCCGCAGCTCGTCGCACGCCAACGCGCGGACGGGCTGACCTATCGGGACGAGGTGCCCGCGGGCCTCACGGGGCTTGCCCAGTTGAGCAAGGGCTCCGAGCACCGGTACGCGGACCTCGATCTGCAGTACGTCGCGCGTGCCGCCGAGCTCGGAGGTTGGGGGCTCGTGCGCTACGACCTGGGGATCCTCGCGCGCACGGTCGGCGTGATCGCGCGCGGCCAGGGCTTGAGCTACTAGCCCGCCCGTCCGATAAGCATCAGGGTGGAGACTGCAGCAGCAACGTTGTTCCCGTGGCGACAGCTCGGAACGCTGCTGGCCGACGAAGGGCTCCTGACGGAGACGGAGCTGGAGCTCGCGCTCGACGAGCAGCAGCGGACGGGCAGGCTGCTGGGGCAGATCGTCGTCGACCGCGGCTACGTGTCGGCGTTCTCGCTGGCGCGCGTCCTCTCGGCACAGCACGGCGTCGAGGTCAAGGCACCCGAGGAGCCGGCACCGGAACCGGAGGGGAAGCTCGCGGCCGTGCCGGCAACCTGGCGACCGCTCGGCCGCCTGCTCGTCGAGAAGGGCCTCATCACCCAAACCCAGCTGGCCGAAGCGCTGCTTGCGCAGGCGGACGGCGACGGCCGGCTCGGGGAGATCCTGGTCCGGCGCGGCGTCATCACCGCGTCGCAGCTCGCGCACGCGCTCGGCGAGCAGCACGGCGTCGAGCTCGCGGGCGAGCTCGAGGGAACGCCCAAGCCGCTGACCGCGACGGAACCGGTTTACCGCGTCTACGAGGTGATCTTCCGTCAAGGCTTCCAGCAGCGCCGTAGCCTGGAAGAGAGCGCAAACTTCCTCGAGGCCGCCGACGTCGCGATGGAGTACGTCCAGGATCACAGGCCCGAGGCGCTGGAGATCGAGCGCAGCGACGGCGACGAGCAGGAGACCGTCTGGACGTACAGCGAGACGCGTGCGACCGCGGCCGAGCTCGCGCGCAAGGACCTCGTCGACACGTTCGGCTTCGATCCCACGCGCTGGGATCCGAACCGCTAGCCCGCTGCCCGCGCAGCGCGGTAGTCCCGCGCCTCGCGTACGAGCTCCTCGAACAGGCGTATGTCCTCGCCGGCCTCCGGATGCCAGAGCACGCCGAGCGCAAAGCGCCGGGCTGGGTCCTCGACCGCCTCGATCGTGCCGTCCTCGGCATACGCGGCAACCCGCAGGCGGTCGCCGACCCGCCCGAAGCCTTGATGGTGGTGCGACTTCACAGGCGCGTGCTCGCCGAGGAGCGAGGCAAGCCGCGTGCCTGCCTCGAGGCGGATGTCGTGGTCGGCGAACGTGCCCGGAGTGTGCTTGTGCTTCTCGTCGCCGACGATGTCGGGCAGGTGTTGCACGAGGTCGCCGCCGCGCGCGACGTTCAAGACCTGACTGCCGCGGCACACCGCCAGCACGGGCATGTCGCGCGCGAGCGCCGCCTCGAGGAGCGCGAGCTCCGCGCGGTCACGCTCCGGGTGGACTCCTGTCGTCTCGACGTGCGGCTCCTGGTCATACAGCTCCGGATCGAGGTCCGAGCCGCCGGAGAAGACGAGCCCGTCGAGGCCGGCGAGCGTCTCGTCGACGCCGTCCTCGCACGGCGGGACGAGCAGGGGCCGGCCGCCCGCCCCTTCGACCGCGCTGACGTACGCGAGCGGAACGAGCGCCGCGTCGTCTTCCCAGTGACTCCACTTCGCGGCCGTCACGTACGTCGTGATTCCGATCACCGGCCTCAGCATCCGTCAGGCGCTCTTGAAGTCCACGATCAGCCGCGAGGGCGACGCGGCGGTCGTGACGCGAAACGGCACCTTGGCTTCGAGGCCGACCGCCCAGCTCAACACGGCCTCGAAGTCACCGGTGCGGACGACCTCCTTGACGATGGCGGCGCCCGGAAGCCGCTTCGGCCCCTTGTAGACGAGCTCGCCCTCGCCGCTCGAGACGTCGAATCCCGACGCCGGCTCCATCCGGACGACGACGAACGCGTTCCCAGCGACGTCGACGGGATCGCCTGAGCCGTCCTCCGTGAGCGGCGGCTGCACATACTCGACCCGGTAGCCCGGCAGCCCCTCGGTGCGGAACTGGAACACGACGCGGTCGTAGCCTGGATGACGTCCGACGGCGACGCGGTCGAGCAGCGACGTCCCTTGCGCGGTCGCCGCCGCGACGACCGGCGACGTGCCCGCGCCCGGCAGCGTATCGGTGGGCTCCGTCGTCGTCGCCGACGTTGTGACAGTCGTCGTCCCGGCCGACGGCGGCGGCGTCGAAGGCGGCGGGCTCGACGAGGACGAGCTGCCGCAGCCCGCGGCGCCCACGCCCACCACGAGCAGGAGCATTGGTAAGAAGGCTCGGTGCAGCACTGGCTTCTCGTTCGCGGGTCGGCCGGCCGGCTCCTCCCGGACGAGGTAGACCCTAACCGGCTGCGCGCCCACTCCTCCACGCGCCGGCCGAGCGTCCAGAAGGGCGACCTCGCCGTCTGCTACGCGTCCGGCTGGCAGAACATCTTCGCGCTCGTCGAGGTCGTCGGCGACCCGGAGAACGACCCCGACCGCGACCCCTGGCGCTGGCGCTTCGCGCTGCGGCCCCTCGTCACCGCACCGCGGCTCAGCGAGGCGCCGCCGGTCGAAGCGGCCGGTGTCTTCCCGCGCAGCCTCGGGCGCCACTCGTACATCCGGCTGACCCCGGAGCAATTCGAGGCCGCCCGCGCTGCTCTCACAAACTCCGAACATTCCCCTTCGAAAACGCGAACGACGGGAATCTAATCTTGCGTTCGTGCGGGGACTTCTCGTCATCGTCGCGCTCGCGATCGCTGTCTGGATGGGCGTCCTCGCGCACACGAGCAACGCCGCGCGGCCCGACGCGCACAACCTGCGACAACTGCAAGGCGTGAACTTCGTCGGCTCATGCGCGTTCAGCCACATGTCCATGGACGACCCGATCGTCTTCCCGGGCCAGCCCGGCGCCTCGCACGACCACAGCTTCGTCGGCAACACCACGACGAACGCCTTCTCGACGCTGCGCACGCTGCGCGCCGCGTCTTCGACGTGCAAGCGCGCGGGCGAGACCGCGGCGTACTGGATGCCGACGCTGCTCCTGAACGGCCAGATGGTGGCGCCGACGACCGCGACCGTCTACTACAAGCGCAGGACGCTCGCGCGCGTCCACGCGTTCCCCGCGGGCTTCAAGATGATCGCCGGTGACAAGAGCGCCACCTCGGCGCAGGGGCCGCAGATCACGTTTTGGAACTGCGGTGCGTCGTCCTCCGTGCCGGCGTCGACCGCCGTGCCGACGTGCCCCGACGTCGGCGCGCAAAGCCTTCGCCTCCACGTGAACTTCCCGAGCTGCTGGGACGGCCGGCACCTCGACAGCGCCGACCACAAGAGTCACGTCGCGTACGCGGTGCGCGGCACGTGCCCGGCGGCGTATCCCGTCGCCGTGCCTGCCATCTCGCTGATCTACCGCTATCCGATCGCGGGCGGCTCGGGAGTCACGCTCTCGTCCGGCGGCCAGTACTCGGCGCACGCCGACTTCTTCAACGCCTGGCGGCAGGGCAGGCTCGTCTCGCTCGTGAACAACTGCCTCAACGCGCTGCGCCACTGCGGACGCGGCGCCTAGTACCGTCTCCCCATCGAGGAGCTCGCACCGGGACTTCGCCGCTGGACGGCCTGGCACGAGGAGTGGAAGCAGGACGTCGGCTCGCTCGCGCTCGAGACGAGCGACGGCCTGGTCCTGATCGACCCGCTCGCCCCGCCGCGCGAGCTGCGCGCGCCGGAGCACGTCCTGATCACGGTGTTCTGGCACGGCCGCTCGACGAACGACGTCGACGCGAAGCACGTGTGGGCGCCGGCGCGCTCTGCCCAGCCGCTCCGCAACCGGGGGATCGCCGTGACGGACGTGTTCCGCGGCGGCGACGAGCTTCCCGGCGGGATCGGCTCCTTCAGGACGCCTCGCGTCTCCGAAGTCGTCTTCTGGCTTCCCGCGCACAGCGCGGTCGCGGTCGGCGACGTGCTGCTCGGCTCACCGCTACGCCTCTGCCCGGAGCGCTGGCTCGGAAAGCCGACCCACGACGACCTGCGCGCGGCGCTGCGCCCGTTGCTCGAGCTGCCGGTCGAGCGCGTGCTCGTCTCCCACGGCGAGCCGGTGCTGAGCGGCGGCCGCGAGGCCCTCGCGGGCCTGCTCGCGTAGGTTTCGTCCGATGCGCAAAGACCTGCGACCCGATGAGCTCGGGGACCTGCTCGACCAACCGCTCGTCGCCGTGCTTGCCACGTATCGACGCGACGGCGACGTCCTCCTCTCGCCTGTCTGGCACCGGTGGCGGGACGGCGGGTTCGACGTCGTCACGAACCGGGGCGGCATCAAGGAGCGGCACCTGCAGCACGATTCGCGTGCGAGCGTCCTCGTGTATGAGCACGCGCCGCCGTACCGCGGCATCGAGGTGAGCGGCGAAGCGCGTCTCGAGTCGTCGGGCGACGCCTTCCGGGAGATCGCGATCCGCTACCTCGGCGAGGAAGCCGGGGCGGTGTACGCGGAGCAGGTTCACGACGAGACGCTGATCCGGCTCGAGCCGGGCCGCGTGCGCGCGTGGGACTTCGCCGACGACTTCGGCTGATGGTCTTCCTGCCGTCGACGCGACACCTCCTGCGGGCGAAGGACCTGATGGACGCGCGCTACCGCGACCCGCTCGACGTCCCGACGCTGGCGGCGGTCGCGCACCTCTCCCCTGCGCACTTCACGCGCGAGTTCCGGCGCGTCTTCGGCGAGACACCGCACCAGTACCTCCTGACGCGTAGGCTCGAGCGCGCCGCAGCGATGCTGCGGAACACCGACCATTCCGTGGCTGACATCTGCTTCGAGGTCGGCCTCGCAAGCGTCGGGTCGTTCACGACGAGCTTCCGCCGGGTTTACGGGATGACGCCGACCGAATACCGCGGCGCGCACCCGCCGATTGCGCGGGCGCGGGTGCCGACGTGCGTGCTCCAGGCGTACGCGCGACCGCAGAGCAGTTTTCGAGAAGACAGACGCGCGGCGCACGGCTAACGTCGCCGGCGACCGTTCACTTCCACCTGGAGGACGACATGCTGAAGCAACTGACGCACGTGCAGGTCTGGGTGCTCGACCAGGACGACGCGCTGAAGTTCTACACCGAGAAGCTCGGGATGGAGCTGCGCGAGGACGTCACGGTCCCCGAGCTGGGCAACTTCCGCTGGCTCAGCGTCGGCGTGCCGGGGCAGGACGACGTGTCCATCACGCTGATGGCGATTCCGGGGCCGCCGGTGTTCGAAGAGGAGACGCGGCAGAGCATCCAGGAGCTCCTTTCACGTGGCGCATCCGGCGGACTGTTCTTCACGACCGACGACGCGCAGAAGAGCTACGAGGAGCTGAAGAGCCGCGGAGTCGAGTTCACCCAGGAGCCAACGCAACAACCGTACGGCATCGACGCGGGCTTTCGCGATTCGTCCGGGAACCACTTCCGGATGATGCAGCAGCCTTCCTAGACTGGAGGCATGCTCGAAGGACGCTGTGAATGCGGAGCCGTTCGCTACCGCGTCGCGGACGAGTTCAAGTATGCGGCGAACTGCCATTGCTCGAACTGCCGTGCTGCGACCGGCTCCGCGTTCAAGCCCTTTGCCGGGATCGAGCGGTCGAAGCTGGAGGTCGCGACCGGCGACGACTTGCTCTTGATCTGGGGCGACGACGAGGGGAACCACACGCGCTGCGCCGCGTGCGGCTCGCTCCTCTACTCCGTCGTGCGCGACGGCGACTGGGTCCACGTCGCCCTCGGCTCGCTCACGGATGCGCCGAGCATCCGCCCGGCGGAGCACATCTTCGTGGGCTCGAAGGCGCCGTGGTTCGAGATCACCGACGACCTGCCGCAGCACGAGGAATACGGCTAGTCAGATAGCGCGGTCTCACTCCGCCAGGAACGTTTCGAGACGGCCGGTCTCGTCCGCAAGCTCGCGCCGCGCCGCTCGCGGCAGCTTCGCGAATGGCTCGGTGACGACACGGGCGTCGTCGACGCGCCACGTCCCGGCGACGAAGCCGTCGACGAGGAACGTCTGCGCGACATCGCCGTTCATGCGAATGACGCGCTTGCGGTACGGCTCGGGGAGCACCCGCGTACGGTCGGCCCAGGCGAGCAACACGTTGTCCCACTTCGGCAGGAAGCGAACCGGCGCCGGCGTGGCAGGGTCGGGCAAAGCCGCACGCGGGACGTCGAACAGCTCGCGCCCGTTCTCGTCGCGGAACCGCCGTAGCGGCTCGAGCAGCGCGAGCGAGGCCTTCAGCTCGGGCGCGTGGATCATGCTCCACTGGCCGATGTCTCGAAGGGATGACGGCCCGAAGGCGGCGAGGTAGCGCCGAATCAGCTCGGCCCGCGCCTCGACGGGCACGTGCTGCTCGGGCTCCTCGATCGCGACGAAACGGCCCGCGGGACGTGCGCGCCAGAGCGCCGTCTCGTGATGGTGCACGAGGTGCGCGCGCGTCCGCGCGGCCCGCCACGCCCGGCGGGCGCTGATGCCGCTCAGGCGGTGGTTGCGCTCGATGAATGCGATCGCGTCCGCCGATGCGACAGGCCCAGCCGCGGCCAGCCCGCGCAGAGACGGCGCCAACCGGCGGGCGAGCTCCGTTTCCCACGGAAAGTTGTTCTCGCTCATCGCGGCACGGATGAGCCCGTAGTCGCGCGGTGTGACGAGATGCAGCGTCTGGCGCATGACCGTCGCCTTGACGACGTCGCCGCGCGCCAACAGCCGCTCCAGCACCTCGCGCTTGAAGCCCGTCGCCCGTGTCCAGATGCCGACGTACGGGGACGACGGCCACTGGGCCTGCAACCCGACGAGCCGCTCGATCAGCGCGATCGGCGCGACGCGCTTGCGCTCGAGCAGGAGCTGCCGGGCGAGCACCGCCCGGTTCAGCTCGCGCACCGTCAGGACCCGCTCGTCCCCCACGGACGCAGCTTACGAGCCGGCCGCCGTCACCAGATCCTCACCGGACCGGGAGACCGTGAACTGTTAACGCGTGAGCTTGCGCAGCTTGCGTTAACGCGTGAGCTTGCGCAGCTTGCTCCAGGCTGCCGGCAGCCGCTGGTGGATCTCGCTCCGCCTGATCCGCTCGCGCTCGGCAATCCTTCCGGCGGCGAAGGCGACGCCGGACGAGTCGTACCGAGACGCAACTTCGCGCAGCCGCTCCTCGCCGACAGCCGCGTCATGGTGCTCGCCGAGGATGTCCTGCAGCCGTGTCGCCGCCTTGACGACGCGGCGCGTTCTCTTGCCGCGCCGGGCGTCGCCGAGCTCCGTCGCATAGCGCACCTGCTTGACCTTGATCCGCAGGTCGTGGAGCGCCGAGTCGCTCGGATGCTTGCCGAGCCTGCGCACCCGTGCGGCCAGACGGCGCAGCTCGCGCGCGGCGAGCTGATCCAGCTTGCGTGCGGGCGGCACCGGCGCGGGAACGACGGGCAGCGCAAGCCGGTCGAGGACGGCACGATGCAAGCCGCTGTTCAGAACGGCGACGAGGACGTGCTGCAGCGCACGCCGATCCTCCTCCAGCGTCTGCAGCAGGGTGTCGCCGCCGGCTCGATCCCGGACGTCGAACGACCGGACGACGTCACGAACTCGCTCGAGCAGGATGTCGACGTCGCGCGCCTCGGTGGTCGCGCGACCGAGCTCGCGCATCCCGCCCCTGATCTCGCGCGCCCACTCTTCGTCGACGAGGTCGCGCGCCACGCCGAGGAAGGTGCGGAGACGCCGCGAGGCGACGCGTAGCTGATGCAGGCTCTCCGGGTCGGACGCGATGCGGACGCCGACGTCGTATTTCACGAGCGCGTGATGCTGGTCGGCAACGTGCTGCTCGAGGCGGCGGACGTCAGGATCGGAGCTGCGAGCGGGCACCTGAATCAGCTCGGAGCCGGCCATCACGTTCGTGAGCAGCGCTTCGATCTCCGCCGGCACGCCCGCGCCGGCGGTCGTCGTCTCGACGACCTCGCCGCGCGCGGCTGTGAGGCGCCACGTGCGCGTCCCCCCGCCGCTCACGAGCTCGAGCTTGAGCCCGTGCCGCTCGAGCAGAAGGTCACGCGTGTCGTATGTCGTCGAGCTCGGCGTCGACGTGCTCGACGCTCCGAACCAGTCCGGCGTTTTGGTTGCCGCGCCGACGACGACGGCGTCCGGCGTCGCCCGAACCGCCGCTGCCAGCGCCGGATCGACGAGCGAGAGCTCGGGACTGACCGAGCCGACGCTACCTGCCGTCGCACGCACGAGCCGAAGCGCCATCGAGAGAGTCTAGATGCACTAGTGGACGGACTAGGATCGCGGCTCGTGTTCACGATCGAGCAGCGCGATGCGCGCCGCGACCGCGTGCTGCGGCTCGCACAGGACGACGCGCGGATCGTCGCAGGCGCCGCGCTGGGGTCGCTGGCGCTCGGCGGCGGCGACCGCTTCTCGGACCTGGACCTCACGTTCGGCGTCGCCGACGCCGTGCCGGTCTCGGAGGTGCTCGACGACTGGACGCGCGCGCTCGCTGCAGACGAGGGCGCGGTGCAGCTGACCGACCTCCATCGCGAGCCGACGATCTACCGTGTCTTCCTCCTGCCGGACGCGTTGCAGTTCGATTTCTCGCTGACGCCGGCCGAACGGCTCCGCCCGGCGGGACCGCGCTGGCGCACGCTGTTCGGCGCGACGACGGAGGGCGAGACCCATCCCACGCCGCCGGACGCGCACGATCTCTTCGGCTGGGGCGTCATCTACGCACTGCACTCCCGCAGCAGCATCGAGCGCCGCCGGGTCTGGCAGGCAGCGCACTACGTCGGCGCGGTGCGCGACCACGCGCTGGCGCTTGCATGCCTGCGCGAAGGGCTGTCGGCGGTGCAGGCACGCGGCTACGACGAACTTGCGCCCGAGACGCTCGCGCGCTTCGCGGACACGCACGCTCGCGCGCCGGAGCCTGCGACCCTGCGCGGCGCCCTTGCTGCAGCTGTGCGCGCGCTCCTGCGTGAGGGCACGGACGCCCGTCTCCCGCACGCTGCCGCCGTCGCCGATCGCCTCGCGGACGTACAGGAGTACGCTACGTCGCCGTGACGCGGGGTTTCTCTCACGGTCAGGAGATCCGAGCCGAGGAGATCGCACTCCACCAGAAGTTCCTCGACGCCATGTCACGGCTGCGTGCCGCCGAGGGTCGGGCCGACGAACCAGAGATCCGGCGATTCCGACCGGTCGTCGATCGCGCCCGCGCGCGCTGGCTCAAGGCCAACAGACGACTCGTTCGCGGCCGCTGACGTTGTCGACGGCGCCGCCATTTCCGTCGGAGCTCCGCCGGTGCCTCGAGATCGTCCTCCGCAGCCCTCCACCGGAGCCGGACTACGAGCCGCTCGTGTTCTTCACGCAGTGGCTCGCGGAGCGGAACCTCGGTCTCGTCCCGATCGCGAACGCACATGAGTTCGACTGGCCGGGCATGTGGCTGGCGCGAGTTCGGGTCGAAGACCGCGACCACGCCGTCGTCATGTTCGGTTCGCCGTCGGGGCCGTTGCACGATTCGAGCGGTGCGCTCGCGAGCGGCGGAACGATCGAGGAGGGGTGGCTCCTCGCGCGCCTCGATCTGCACCTGCCATTCCAGCAGCCGTATGGACAGGAACGTGATGTCGGCTCGGTCGCCGCCATCCTCACAGCCGCCGACGCGGAGACGCCGCTCGCGCGGGTTCCCAGCGTCGAAGCTGTTGCGGGTCGTGGGCTCGTCGGAGACCGCTACTACAGCGGTCGTGGAACGTTCAGCGGCCCCGGCCGCGGATACGAGCTGACGCTCGTCGAGGCGGAGGTGCTCGAGTCGGTCGACCTGTCGTGGGAGGACGCTCGCCGAAACATCGTCACGCGCGGGATCGCCCTGAACGCGCTCGTCGGCCACCGATTCACGATCGGCGCCGTCGAGTGCATCGGCCGACGGCTCGCCGAGCCCTGTGCGCATCTCGAGAAGCTGTCCCGTCCCGGGCTGTTGCGCCCGCTGGTCCATCGAGGCGGGGTCCGCGCGGACATCCTCTCGGGCGGGACGATCTCGATCGGCGACCGCGTGAGGATCGCCGACTAGCGGAAGCGAAGCCTCCTCAACGGCGTCTAGAACCGAGACAGACGAAAAGATGGAGGCGCGATGAATCCGAACAAGGCGTTGTGGGAGAAAGGCGACTTCACCCGCATTGCAGAGACGATGCGGGCGAGCGGCGACGAGTTCGTCGAGACCCTGGGAATCACACCCGGCACGGACGTCCTGGATCTCGCATGCGGCGACGGGACGACGGCGCTGCCGGCGGCGCAGAGAGAGGCACGCGTGCTCGGCGTCGACGTCGCGAGCAACCTCGTCGCGGCGGGCAACCGACGGGCACAGGAGCTCGGTCTCGCGAACTGCACGTTTCAAGAAGGCAATGCGTCTGATCTGAACGCCCTCGGCGACGACAGCTTCGATCTCGTCGTCAGTGTGTTCGGTGCGATGTTCGCGTCGAATCCGTCCGCTGTGGCACAGGAGATGGTTCGCGTGACCCGCCCCGGTGGCCGCATCGTGATGGGGAACTGGATCCCCAACGACCCGACGCTGGTCGCCCAGATCCTGAGAATCAGCTCGTCGTACTCACCGCCCCCGCCCGAGGGCTTCGTCAGCCCGATGACCTGGGGCGTCGAGGAGAACGTCGTCGAGCGCTTCGTCAGCGCAGGCGTCGCGGAGGCGAACCTCGCCTTTGCGCGGGAGACGTTCACGTTCCACTTCGCCGACGCGCCGTCGGAATTCGTCACCGTGTTCAGGATGTACTACGGGCCGACGATGAACGCCTTCGAGGCTGCGGCAGCGGACGCACGAGCAGCGGATCTTCAGCGCGAGCTGGAAGCGCTGTTCGACGAGAAGAACACGAGCGGGAGTGCGTCGACCACGTCGATACCTGCGACGTTCCTACGCGTGACTGTCACCGTCTAAAGGCGGTCGTGGCCGTGCGGGCCTGCTCCGGCCGCATGCCGTTGACAGCTTTTTCGCGCTCGAGGATCAGCTCGTAGTACTTCGCTGCGCCGAAGGCGGCAACGCCGGGCGCGAAGATCTGAACCAGCCGCCAGCCGTCTCGCGCGTGTTCCTGGATCACCGTCTCGTATGTCTTTCGAGCGCGGTCCTGGACGCCGAAGACGGCCGAGAGCCGGCTCTCGCCGATGCGGACGAACTTGTACTCGAACTCGGACATGCCGAGATCACCTCCTTCCGACCCGAGCTCAGCATCGCGAATTCGGCCGGCGACGGCATCGGTGCGTCCACCGATCGGCGTGCGGGAACGTCCCACGAGTGAGAATGCGACCCTTGCCCTCGACGCTCGAGGAACTGGCCGCGGCGCTCGTCGCCATCGACTCCGTGAACCCCGCCCTCGTCCCGGGCGGCGCGGGCGAGCGGGAGATCGCGTCGTTCGCCGCCGACTGGTGCGCAGGGCACGGGCTCGACGTCGAGCTGCTCGGCGACGAACGTCCGACCGTCGTTGCGACGAAGCGCGGGTCGGGCGGCGGCCGCTCGC
Organism: uncultured Actinomycetes bacterium; assembly: GCA_963833655.1. Lineage (GTDB taxonomy): Bacteria > Actinomycetota > Thermoleophilia > Gaiellales > Gaiellaceae > 3-1-20CM-4-69-9. The sequence continues at coordinate 1,002,847 of CAWHYL010000004.1, forward strand.
TGCTCCTGAACGGACACCTCGACACCGTCGGTGTCGCCGCGATGGATGCGCCGTTCGCTCCGCGGCTCGACAACGGCAGGCTCTACGGACGCGGTGCGTACGACATGAAGGGCGCACTCGCCGCAATGCTCCTCGCTGCGACCGAGGCCACCGGCTTGCGCGGCGACGTCGTCGTCACGCTGGTCGCCGACGAAGAGCTCGCTTCGACCGGGACGGAGGCCGTGGTCGAGCGGGTGCATGCCGACGCGGCGATCGTCGCCGAGCCGACCGACCTGCGTGTCGCAGTGGCGCATCGCGGCTTCGTCGGCTTCGAGCTCGAGACGACCGGCATCGCGGCGCACGGATCGCGGCCGGATCTCGGCGTCGACGCCATCGCGAAGATGGGCCCGATCATCGTCGCGCTGGCGGAGCTCGATCGGCGGCTCCAGGGCGGACCGAGCGACCCACTCGTCGGTCCGGCGTCACTGCACGCGTCGTTGATCGAAGGAGGTCAGGAGCTCTCGAGCTTCCCGGCGCGGTGTGTGCTCACGGGCGAGCGGCGCACGATCCCGGGCGAGAGCGTCGTCGTGGTCGAACGGGAACTGCGCGCCCTCGCGGGAGACGCCACGCTGCGAATCATCGCGAGCAGGGATCCACTCACCGCACAGCGTGACCACCCGTTCGTCGAGCTCGTAGCGCGCGTGGCAGAAGAAGACGACTACGTCGGCGCACTGTTCTGGACGGACGCCGCGCTGCTCGCCGCCGCCGGCATCCCGACGGTGCTTTTCGGGCCCGCGGGTGAGGGAGCGCACGCGACGGTCGAGTGGGTCGATCTTGCCTCGCTCGACCGCGTTCGCGAGGTTGTCGGGCGCGTTGCCGCGCAGTGGTGCGCGTGAGCGCTTGTTCGCGGTCGGCATGAGCGATTCAATGCGCGGGTGGTTCGACCGCAGCAGTTCGTCGCAGCGCTGCAGGCCGCCGCTCGCAACGAGAACGTTCGGCGCGTCGAGCTCGCGTGGGGTGCGGCGATCGGGTCGGAGTGGGCACATTTCGTCGCGCTCGGGGTCTTTGCGTACCAGGACGGCGGCACGGCGGCGGTCGGGGTCGCCGGCCTCGTCCGCCTGCTGCCGGCGGCGTTCGTTGCCCCGTTCGCGGCGACCCTCGGCGATCGGTTTCGTCGCGAGCGCTTCCTGCTGGCGCTCACGCTCGTGGGCGCGGCGGCGCTTGCCGCATCTGCCGCGGCCGCCTTCGCGGACAATCGCGCGCTCGTGTTCGCCTTCGCGGGCGTCGTCGGCCTGACGTCCACGCTGATTCGTCCGGCGCTGCAGGCGCTGCTTCCGTCGCTCGCGCGAACGCCGGAGGAGTTGATCGCGTCGAACGGTGCGACGTCGACTGTGGAGAGTGTCGGCACCCTCGTCGGACCTGTGCTGGCCGGAGCGCTCGTCTCGGTCGCAGATGTCGCCGCTGTCTTCGTCGTCGGCGCCGTCGCATTGCTGGCCGGCGCGATCCTGCTCGCACGGGTCAGGGTCGAAAGTCGAGTCCGCCTGTCCGCGGAGTCCGACCGCGAAACGGTGCGGAAAATGTTCACCGAGGGGTTTCGCGCCGTCGCACGCGCGCCCTCCGCGCGGCTCGTGCTCGGCCTGATCGTCGCGCAGACGTTCGTGCGCGGGTGCCTCAACGTGCTGATCGTCGTTGCCGCCTTCGAGGTGTTCGACGGCGGTGCAGCTCAGGTCGGCTACCTGACGGCCGCTGTCGGGGCGGGCGGGCTCATCGGAGCGCTCGGGGCCATGACGCTCGGCGGCAGGCGCCTCGCCGTGCCGTTCGGGCTCTCGCTCGTGTTCTGGGGCCTGCCGATCGTGCTCCTCGCGCCCCGGCCGTCCTTCGGCGCCGCGATCGTCCTGCTGGCGATCGTCGGCGCCGCCAACAGCGTCGAGGACGTCGCGGTGTTCACGCTGCTGCAGCGGCTCGTCCCGAATCAGGTGCTGACTCGCGTGCTCGGGTTGACGTGGGCGCTCGCGATGGGCGGGGTTGCGATCGGCTCGATCGCGGCACCCGCCGTCGTCAGTGCAATCGGCCCCCGCCCCGCATTCCTGTTGGTCGGGTCGATCCTGCCGCTGCTGGCGCTGCTCACCTACCCGAAGCTCGTCTACATCGACAGGACGATCGTGCCGTCGCCCGAGCTCGAGCTCGTCGAACGCGTGCCGATGTTCGCCCCCCTCTCGATCGCGACGAAGGAACAGGTCGCCGACTGCCTACTACCCGTCTCCGTGCCCGCGGGCGACATCGTGATCAGAGCGGGCGACCCGGGCGACCGCTTCTACATCGTGAGCGATGGTGAGCTCGACATCGACGCCGGGGGACGCCATTCGACTGCGCAGGCGGCCGATTACTTCGGCGAGATCGCGCTTCTTCGCGACGTTCCACGGACGGCGACGGTCACCGCGACGGTCGATTCGAAGCTCTACGCGCTCGTGCGCGACGACTTCCTGTCGGCGGTGACCGGGCACGCTGCGGCGCGTGCGGCCGGCGAGGAGGTCGCGAGCACGCGACTGGCTCGCGCCTGACGCGCAGCCCCGCTACGGAGGGTGAAAGAGTGTGCCGGTGCTTGCACGAGTCGGAGGCATCGCCGCGCTGCTCGCATTCGCGACGTTCACGATCGGGACGATCGCGGGCGGCCTTGCGCAGCCGAACGCGTACAGCTTCGCGGACGACGATCTCTCCGATCTCGGAGCCGTCACCGCGAACAGCGCGTGGCTCTACAACCAGGTCACGGCAAATCTCGGCGGGCTCCTCATCGCCCTCGTGGGACTGGCGCTCTGGCGCGCACTGAGCCCGGACCTCGTCGGCCGGATCGGCGCTGCTGCACTCGTCGCGACAGGTGTCAGCTACTTCTTCGACGGCGTCTTCCACCTCGACTGCCGGGGCATCGACGCCGGCTGCAAGAACGTCTCGTGGCATGCGCACGCGCACAAGATCGAGTCGGACGTCAGCGCCGCCCTGCTCCTGGGAACACCGTTCATCCTCGCGCTGGCCTTCCGGCGCAACCCTCGGTGGCGCGGAGCATGGCTGCCGACGTTGCTCGCGGTGCCTGTGGCGCTCGCAATCGGGATCCCTTTCTCCGCGCTGGGCAGCGGCGCGGCGCAGCGGGCAACGACCTGGACCTGGTTCGTCTGGGTTGCGTTCGTCGGCGTGCGGCTTCTCCGAGAAGACGCGCGCGGCGCGCCGCGATGGGACAGTGCGGCGTCGGGCGCCGAGACTTAGAAGCGGTTTCAGAAGTCGTCGGGGACGCTGCCGTCTTTCGTGAGGCGTGCCAACCAGCGCCCCTCGGAGCGAGGCGCCCGAGTGCTTTCTTCGTGGAGAAGAAGCGGTCTGACTGCGCTCCTGCTGGTCGTCCGGAGCGACAGTCAGCGGCGCTGTCGAGCTTACGCCTCACTTTCAGGGGGATGCAGCACTCGGTCGAGCCTTCGCGGCAAGCGCGAACACGAATGGACCCTTGCGCCGCCGGGAGGGAACGTCGGAGAACCCTGCACGCCGAAAGAATGCGACCTGCTCCTGCTCGGTGTAGACGGTGAAGCCGTGCGGTGCGATCGGCTGGGCACACGCCCAACGTCCGTCGTGAGGACTCCCCTCGGGCTTCGGCACCCGAGGGATCTCTCGGAGCTCGCGCTCGGGTCTGGCGAGAAGTAGGGCACAGCCTCCGGAGGGGGCGCATAGGGATTCCCCTGTTTCGTCCTCGCTCCCGCGCTCCTAGCGTGGTTGCGTCTCGACCGACCGAGCACACGAAAGGAGACAGGGGTGATCAGTAGCCGCCCAATCGGGTTCCTTGCAGCCGCGGCGCCACTCGCCCTGGCCACGCTGGTAGCCGGCGCGGTCGCAGCGTTGCCCGCCCTCGCATCGGCGACCACATCGGCGCTCGCACCGGAGGCGCTCACGCATGCACGCGTGATCCGCGCCGAGATCAACGCCCGATACGGGCTGCTGCCGGGCCGCAAGCTCGTTGTCACCGAGGCGACGACCACGGGAGTTGTCCAGAGCCTCACGCTCGTGACCGACTGGCTCGAGCCGCGCGTCGTCCCGGCGGACAACGGGATCTACTTCGCGATCTGTTCCGCGCGCGCCAGCTGCCCCTACCCCGGGCGATCGGCGGCGTGGCCCGTAGCCGCCTTCCTGCCTCGCCGCCAGGCGCTCGAGCTCGCCCTCCGCACCTTCTTGGAGACGTCCGTGAGTCTCGTCGTGGTGGCGCTCCCGACCGCAGAGCCGGTCTGGGTTGTCTTCGAGCGGGACGACCTGCTCGCCAATATCGACGCACCGGCGCTGCTCGAACAGCTCGCTACCCAGCCCGCGCTCGCCGACACCGAGCTCCTGGACTTCGTCGGCCGACTCACCCAGCCGCGACTCTTCCGCCCGCTGCCGATCCTGCCGCCCCCGCCCGACACGATCTACGCAGTACCCCTCTTCGCACCCTGAAACAAGAAGGAATGGGAGCGACCGGATGAACAGAGATGGCCACGACAAACCGAGGAATCCCTATCCCCGCCCGGTACCGTGCTCTACACTCGCTGCGAGGAGGGACGCGTCTCGACGGGGAGCTGATACGTGCAGCTGGTCGGACGGCAGTGGGAGATCGCCGGCGTGGATCGCTTCCTCGACCTGGTGCCGCGAGGCCCGGCCGCGCTGGTTCTCGAAGGCGAAGCGGGGATTGGCAAGACGACCGTCTGGCGTGCAGCGCTCGACGCCGCGCGCAGTCGCTCCTACCGGGTTCTGATCTGCCGCGCCTCCGAGTCGGAAGGCGCACTTTCGTTTCTCGGTCTGGGCGACCTCCTCGAAGGCGCGGGCGGCGATGCCTTCGAGCTTCTTCCCGAGCCGCAGCGGGTAGCCCTCGAGCAGGCGCTCCGGCGATCGGCGGGGGACTCGCCGGACCGGGTCAGCGTGGCGCGCGGCGCGCTGAGCGTGTTGCGGGCGTTGGCCGCCGAGGCGCCGACGGTGGTGGCGATCGACGACGTGCGCTGGCTCGACGCGCCCTCGGCGGTTGTCCTGCGGTTCGTCGTTCACCGGCTCACCGACGAGCGGCTCGGATTCTTGGTGTCCGTGCGCGACGGCGGAGCGACGTCCCTCGAGTTCGACCATGCCTTCTCTGGGGGTGCGGTCGTCCGGCTGCGGCTCGAGTCTCTCTCGTTCGAGGAACTCGAAGAGGTCGTCCGGCTGCATCTGCCGGTGAGCTTCACCCGGCCGACCTGGCGCGCTCTACACCGGATCTCGGGAGGGAATCCCTTCTTCGCGCTCCAGCTCGCCGCCGCGCTCGAGCGGCGAGGCGGACAAGCTCCGGGCCAGGAACTGCCGATCCCGGAGACGCTGGCGGACGCAGTGCGCGAACGGCTCGCGGCGCTGTCGCCGAGCGCCCAGGCGGCGCTCCTACCCGTCGCCGCCTTGGCGCAGCCGACCCTCGCCTTGGTGCGGGCGGGCGCGGCGGAGGCCGAAGGCGTCGAGGAGGCGGTTGAGGCGGGTGTGCTCCAGATTGACGGGGAGCGCCTGCGGTTCGCGCACCCGTTGCTGGCGTCGTTTGTCTACGGGGATGCCTCCGAGGCCGTGAGGCGGGCCGTTCATAGGCGGCTGGCGGCGCTCGTCGCCGACCCGGAGGAGAACGCCCTCCATCTCGGTCGCGGCGCGGTGGAGCCGGACGAATCGGTGGCCGCGACACTCGAGGCGACGGCCGACCGAGCCGCGAAGCGCGGGCATCGGGAGATCGCGGCCGAGCTCGCCGGGCACGCGGAGCGACTGACACCGACGGCGCGCCCGGACGACCGGGCCCGACGCGTCCGCAAGGCGGCGGGCTTCCTCTACGCGGCCGGGGACGGACGGCGGAGCCGGGAGTTCCTCGACGAGCTCGTCGAGCGGCTGCCACCCTCGGAGGAGCGCGCGCGGGCGCTCCGGCTCCTCGGCTTTGTCGTCGACGACGTCTCGCGAAGCACTGCGCTCCTCGAGCAGGCCCTCGGCGAGGCTGGTGGCGATCTCGAGCTGCGCTCGCAGGTCTGCACTCTGCTTTCGGCGAAGGAGAGCTGGGGCGGAAACTGGAGCGCGGGGGCGCGCCGCCTTCGGGAGGCGGTCGAGCTCGCCGAGCGATCGGGCGGCGGCGCCGCACTCGCAACGGCGTTCGCGCGTCTCGCCTGGGCGGAGGTAGCGCCGGACCGGCTTCCTTTGATCGAGCGCGCCGTTGAGATCGAGCGGTCGCTACCTGAATTTCTGCCGTACCCCGACAGCCCGAGCCACCTATACGGGGTCGTGCTCCTCGCCGTCGACCGCCTCGACGAGGCGCGCCGGCAACTGGAGGAGTCATACGAGCGCGGGCTCGCGCTCGGCGATTCCCATCGGCTGGTCCACCTGGGGTGGCTCGCCGAGCTCGAGCTGCGAGCCGGAAACTGGGAGCGGGCGCTCGCACACGCTCGGGCCTGCGAGGCGATCGGTCGACAGTTCGGCACCAGGGACGCGGATGCGTGGGGAGCCTGGTCGAGAGCCCTGGTCGAAGCGCACCTCGGCAACGTGGACGCCGCCGCCGAGGCCGGAGAGCGGGCGTCGCGCCTCGCCCGCGCCATCGGATTCCAGTGGATCATCGCGCTGAGCGAGCTGGCTCTCGGCTTCCTCCACCTCCCGGCCGGCCAGGAGGCCGCCGCGCTCGATCACCTGCTCCCGCTGCTCAAGGAGCGAGCGGGAATCGAATTGCACCCAAGCCTGGTCGCACGGACGCACTCGAACGCGATCGAGGCACTCGTCGGCACCGGCGAGCTCGGCCACGCCGAGACCCTGGCCGGACGACTCGAGGAGCACGCCCGCGCGATGCCCGTGCCCTCGGCGATGGCGGCGGCCGCACGCTGCCGCGCGCTCGTGCTCGCCCAGGGCGGAGACCTCCCCGGCGCACGCGCCTCGATCGAGCACGCGCTCGCCGCACACGCGCGCCTCCGGGAGCCACTCGAGCTCGCGCGCACCTACCTGGCGAAGGGCTCGATCGAGCGGCGCGCGAAGCAGAAAGCCGAGGCACGCGCCTCGCTCGCGCGAGCAGAGGAAATCTTCGCCGAGCTCGGCGCCCGACTCTGGCTCGAGCGCGCGCGACGCGAGCTCGCCCGCACAGGACTCACGCGCTCGCTCGATCGAGAGCTGACCCCGACCGAGCTCCGCGCAGCCGAGCTCGCAGCCTCAGGATCGCAAAACAAGGAGATCGCAGGCGCACTCTTCGTCAGCGTCAAGTCCGTCGAGGCGAACCTCTCCCGGGTCTACGCGAAGCTTGGGATCCGCTCCCGCATCGAGCTCGCCTCCCGCCTACCCGATCGGGGACAACGCGAATCCGGCCGGGCCACTCGGCGATAAAACCGGGCTCTCGCGTCATCAGCCCTAACGAAGGACCGCGCGTGCGAAGCCCCTCCAACCCGATGCGAACCTGCGACCGCCCGGAATTTTGCCGTTTCCTCGCGGCGCCCGAAAACGAGCGCACGACCCCGCAAACGGGCAGCAAGAACGTCTGAAATCGGCTTCGCTCAACCACGCGGAAATCGAATCGCGAAACGTCCCAAGCACGGTTCAACTGTTCTGCTTCGCAAGCGTGAGCGGCACTCGCCGACGCTTGCCGTCCCCCGATCCGCGCACGCCCAGCAACCGCGCGGTGCTGTCGCTCTCGTGGCCGAGCCGACGTCCGTTCCGGTCCTCGGGTCGCTTCCCGGACGGACGAAGTGCAAGCGTCCGCAGGCGCGCGATCGGCTCCGGCGTCGCTCCTGCATCTGTGGAAGAGGAGCAGCGAGGGTGAGCCGCGTTCACCGCGGGAGACGTCGCCAGCAGATGAGTGCGCATCCGAGGCTCAGTAGCGCGCGGTGCATACTGGGGTTGCGTTCCCAGCGGATGCGGAGTCGGCGGAAGTTGTGCAACCAGGCAAACGTACGCTCCACAACCCACCGCACGCGTCCGAGTCCCGAACCATGCTCGGTGGCGCGCCGCGCGATCACTGGCTTGACGCAGCGGCGCCACAGTTCGTGGCGGTACCTGTCGTGGTCGTAGCCGCGGTCGGCGATCACCTGGTCGGGCCGCTGGCGAGGCCGGCCCCGTTTGCCCGCGATGGCGCCGATGCCATCGACGAGCGGGAGTAGTTGCGTCACGTCGTTGCGATTTCCGCCGGTCAGCTCGACGCCCGGTGGCACCCCGTGAAGGTCCACGATCAGGTGATGTTTGGAGCCAGTGCGCGCGCGGTCAACTGGTGACGGGCCTGTCAGTGATCCGCCTCGAAGAGCACGGATGTGGCTGCCGTCGACCACCCCGACCGACCAGTCAAGCTGTCCGGTGGCGTTGAGCCGCCTCAGCAGTTCGCGATGCAGCTGAGCCCATACACCGGCCGCCTGCCAGTCGCGCAGCCGCCGCCACGCCGTGACGCCAGAGCAGCCGATCTCATCAGGCACCAACCGCCACGGTAGTCCGGTCTGCAGCACAAAGAGAATCGCGGTGAAGGCGACGCGGTCGTCGACTCGAGGACGCCCGACCCGCCGGGTAGGGCGCTCAGGCAACAGCGGTTCCAACACTGCCCAGAGTCCATCACTGACGAGCAGCGAGTGGGCCATGCGGCCCAGCTTCGACGCTCACGTGCTCCCGAGCAAGCAGGGCGGCCCGGTACGACATCACTACCGGCGCGCGCGCGACCGACTTCTGAAACCGCTTATTAGGCGGTGTCCAGCTTTGCAGGCAGACGCAAGGCCGCCACGAGACCGATCAGCCCGAAGAGGGCGAGCACGATCATCGCAACTGCATAGGAGCGAGTTCCGGTCGCGACCACGGAAACCAGGATCGTGCCGGCAATCGCTGTGCCGAACGTTGAGCCCAGATTGGAGACGCTGCGCGAGAGGCCCGAGATCTCGCCCTGGAGTGCCTCGGGGAAGCTGGACTGCACGACGTTGACCGACGGGGTCAGCATCGCGCCGAGGCCGAGGCCGATGAGCAAAAGGCCGGGCACGAACGCGACGACCCTCGAGGAGTTATGGACGAAGCCCAGCAGGAGCCCGATCCCGGCCAGAGTGACGAGGAAGCCGGCCACGATGAGCGTTCGCTGCGAGAACTTCTTCGCGAGTCGCGAGGCAGCGAACGACGAGACCAGCACCCCGACTGTTGCGGCGGTGAACACGACGCCTGTCCCGATCGCGCTGTACCCGCGAACCGTCTGGAGGAAGACGGAGACGACGAACGAGACGCCCATCAGAAGGAGCCACTGCATGTTCTGAGTGACCAGCGCGAGGTTGGACGTGCGGTTCCTGAAGAGCCCGGTCGACAGCAGCGGCTCCTTCCCCCGGCGTTCCTGACGCCGGATGTAGAGGTAGAACGCGATCAGAAACGCGACTCCCAGTACGAGGAAGATGGCGAACAGCGTGTTGTTCGTCCCGGCCTGCAGGATCCCGAAGACCACGAAGAACATGCCGACGGCCGAGAGGATCGCCCCGACGGCGTCGAAGGGCCGCGTCGGGTCGGGCGGGAGCGGATCGACGAGACGACGACTGAGCAGGATGATCGTCGCGACGACCACCGCCTGGAACACGAACGCGGCCCGCCAGCTGATTCCCGTCGTGATCACCCCGCCGATCAACGGCCCTGCCGCGGCGCCGATGCCCCCCAGACCGCTGATCGCACCGAACGCCCACGCGCGCGACGTCAGATCGCTGAACCACAGCGTCGCGAGGATGTAGACCGGCGGGATCAAGAGCGCCGTCCCGACGCCCTCGAACACCGAGTTTCCGAGGATCAGCACGCCGAGACCCGGAGAGACCGCGCTCATTAGGGCGCCGATCCCGTACAGAGTCAGACCCAGCATGAAGCAGCGCTTCCGTCCCCAGCGGTCGGTCAGCTTGCTACAGGGGATCATCAGGATCGCCATGATCAGCAGGAACAGCGTGATCGCGGTCTGCACGCCCTTGACGGTCGTGTCCAGGTCATCGCTGATGTCCGTGATCATCACGTTCATGTTCGAGCCTGCGAAGCTGCAGATGAACTGGGCGAGCGCGAGCGGAAGGATCAACCTCCGCGGAGACATCGCCGCGCGGTCCAGGGCGACCGCCCCGCTCGTAGCGACCGGGCTCTCAGCCACGTCGCGTCACGCCCACAACGCCGCCAGACGCTCTCGACTCTCGAGGAAGACCCCCACCCCCTACAATCCTCGCACGCGCGGAACCGAGCCTGCGAAACGTCCCTGCGAGGCCGCAGGCTAGTCGGTCTCGAGCCGGAGGAGTCTCAGGAGCTGTCCGATCTCGTAGCCCTCTTGGGCGGGGTGGCGCATGGCGGTGTCGGCATTGATGCGGTAGCGGTTTCGGCGGCCGACTCGTTCGCTCTCGACATAGCCGGATTCGATCAGGTCGGCGACGATGCGCTGCGCCGCTCGCTCGGTGATTCCGACCCTTTGGGCGATGTCGCGGAATCGCGCGTTCGGGTCGCGCTCGAGGCAGAGCAGCACCTGGGTGTGGTTCGAGAGGAACCGCCAGGACTTCTCGGTGCTCTGGACGCTTGACATACGATCTCAATAGCGTGTATTTTGCTTCGTACGTACTGTGTCGTGTTTTTAGAAGCGTGACTTCAAAAGCGCGACTTCGAATGAAGGATACATGATGGGCTCCCCCGCGTTCGAGAAAGCAGCGATTGAGGTTCGCTGGCCGCAACCACAGGTTGCGGTCGTCGTCTTGGCCGGCGAGCACGACCTCTCTTCGGGAGAAGAGCTTCGGCAGGCTCTCGAGGGGGCCCTCGCTCGCTGCGACCACCTGGTCGTCGACCTCTCAGCCGCCGAGTTCATCGACTCGACGATCGTCGCTGTCCTCATCCAGACGATGAAGGACGCGACCGAACTCGGTCGCAAGTTCAATGTCGTGCTGGGGACCGCGCCGGCGGTCGAGCGGATCCTCGACGTTACCGGGGTAATCCCGCTTCTGGCGGTCGTCCCGACAGTCGAACGAGCACTCGTCGCGTAGTCGGGTCGTGGGCTTCACGAAACCACCGTCAAAGATTGGCCCGCACTCCACGCCGCGACGTCGAGCACCGACGCGAGCCGGCTCCGTCTTTGGCTTGCTTCCGAAGCCCGAGCCGTCCAGCAAGCGGCACTTCTGAAGCCGCCTGGCTCTCAGCGCACGAACGCTACTCGGCGCTGGCGGGCTCAATCACATCTCCCGTCGGCTGCTCGGCTGCGAGGACAAAGAGGAACGTGTAGGCGGCCGCCGCGGCGCCCAGGACATCGCCTAGGAGATAGATCCAGATGTTGTCCCACTCGAAGAGCCCTGTGACCATGGCGCCCGGAGCAATCGCCGGATTGAAGGCACCTCCCGAGATGCCCCCCACGGCGAATGCTCCCGCCACCACGGTGAACCCGATCGCAAGACCGTAGAACGAGTTTCCGTCAGTGCCACTCGCCGTTGCGACGTTGAGGACGACGCAGGCGAGCGCGAAGGTGAACAAGAACTCTGCAATCAACATCTTTCCCGCACCTGCGACCCGGCGTGTGGGCTTCACGGCCTCCCACGTAGCGCACGACGAAGCCGGCGATCACCGCAGCGACGCACTGGGTTGTTACATACGCAGCGAACTCGTTCGCCACCATTCTCCCGCGCAGGAACACGGCGGCGCTCACCGACGGATTGAAATGGCCACCGGAAACGTGACCACCTGCGAACACCATCACCATCAGGACCGACCCGATTGCCAGCGGCGCCAGCGCTCCCGCGCCCGCTTTGTTCGTCGCCATGCCGACCGTGAACACGAACAGGAACATCCCGACGAACTCCACCACGAGCTTTCGTCCGAGCACGGAACCCACAGCTCTCTCCTTCCTTCGACCGGACGCCGGAGGTGGATCGAAGTGCGGATGTTCTCGCGACCGGAGCAAACTCCTCTCCGAACTCGAGTCCCGATCTGGAAGGATCGAGCGCCTCGGGGCCGTAAGTGTTTCTCGTGCTCGGTGTGTTCTCACAACTGAACGCGGTGAAGCGTCAGCTCCGGTCGCTCGCAGTATTGAACCTTGAGCTGGCAAAGCTCGAGGAGAGACAAAAGGCGACGTCACTGGGTCTTGCCGGGGGTCTTGCTGCGGGGGTCGCAGCGCTCGTCTTCTACGGAATCGGCTTCGCTCTTGCGACCGCGGCGGCGGGGCTTTCCGAAACGCTTTCGCTCTGGCTATCGCTCCTAATAGTCACAGGCGTCATCATCCTCGTCGCCGGCATCCTTGGGTTCTTGGCAAGGCGGTTTGCGCGAAAGGGCTCGCCGCCGCAACCATCGCAGGCAATCGAGGAGGCGGAGTTAACGCTCAAGACCCTGCGGGGAAATGCCTGAGCGCGACCCCACTGAGATTCGGCAGGAGATGGCCGTCGAGCGACGGCGCCTCGAGGAAGCCCACGAAGGGCTGCGTGCCGAACTGCGCTCGCTCGTTCCGATCATGGTCGCCGGCCTTGTGCTATTCGGACTCATCACGGCCCGGGTCGGCTTGAGGGCCGGAATCAGGATGATTCGCAACCTCAGCTAACACGCGTCGACCTCCTCCGCGACGGTCGGCTTGAGCGCCGCGCGCTGGACGACACGAGACGGATGCGCCGCGCGATGTGCGCGGGTAAGCACGGATGCTGACAGCCAATTGGATCAAGCAGTCCCGCACGGAGATGGATGTTGAACTCCCGGGTCAAGGCCCCTCGCCGCTCAACGTCCCGGTGATCGTCGACGCCATCGTCGCAGTCGACTGACTCGGCCAAGCATGGAGGCGGCGGGACTCGAACCCGCGCAACAGTTCCATCGCCGTGCGCCACGTTGCCAGATAGAGATGAAACCCCGGTCAGCCCGGCCGTGGCCGCTCCCGCCGGCCACTAGCGGCTTATGTCAAGTCGCTGGGGAGAAGCGAGTAGAGAAGCGCGTCCACGCGGTTGCCTCTATAGGCGAGATACGAGCGTAGGAGTCCTTCGCGGCGGAATCCGGATTTCTCCAAGACTCGCTGGGATGCGGTGTTGTCCGGGATGACGTACGCCTCGAGCCGCGCCAACCCGGCTTCTCTCACGGCCCACTGAGCGAGCAGCGCAACTGCGCGAGAGCCAATGCCTTTCCCCCGCGCACGAGGCACCAGCCAATAGCCGAGTTCGGGGCTGCTGCGTTGCCGGGTCATCAACACACCTGCGCCGAGAGCTTCACCAGACACCGCGTCTGCGATTGCCTGCGAAAGACCGGTACCGCGCTCGGCACGCGACCACTGGCGCTCAATCCATGCACGACCCTCAGCCGGCGTGAACGTCGCCGGAACCGTCGTGCCTTCGGGGATGTCGGGATCCTCAGCCGCCTGGGCTACGCAGCCGAGGTCGCTCTCCTCCCAGCGACGCAGCAGGACGACTCCGTCACTCAGAGGCGGGTTCGGATACGAGAAAATGGGTTGATCCGACAGCTGATTGAGCGTACGAAACGAGGCAGCGGGAGTCGAACCCGCGAAACGTTCCCGCCGTCGGCGGCAGTAGGGCCTCTGGCGCAACCTCCCGTCAGCCGATCCGCGCAGGTACGGCGCCGTACCTTGGCGCCCTGCCTTACTTCGTTTTCGCCTCGACCCCGGCCAGTGTTCGGCGCGCAACTGCCTCGCTGCGGAAGCCGATGCCCCATCGGGACTCGATGCGGCGGTCGACGCGGATGAGGAGCCGGAGCGCCTCGGCGCCGTGCCACCAGCCGAACTTCGCGCCAGTGACGATCCAGGCGTGCTGGTAGAGCCAGTGGCGCTGGTTGGCTGCTGTCGGGCGGCGGCCGGCGGTTATCCAGGCGTCGAGGCGCCGTGCACGAACCGGAAGGGCGATCTCGTCGAGCGGCTCCGTGGGGGCGCCGGGCACCTTGAATGCCGCAGGGCGCGCCGTCCTGGTGTAGCGGACACCAGCGACGCCGTGTGTCGACACTGTCGTCTTCGTGTTGCGACGCTCGCCAGTGGAAGACGGGGGCGACCGGTCGGGGTGCGTCGGCACTGCGATCTGTGCCCTTCCCCCAGAGTGCGAGGGGCCATCGTCATACCGAGCCCAGAGAGCAGCCGCCGCCGCGAGCGCGCCCGCGAGCGCGAGCACGACCGCGACTGCGCTACCGCTGATGCGGCCAGGTGCGTTCCTGGGTCGTCCCGCCGAAGCGCCGCGCGGGCGCATTGGCCGAGAAGGCAGCGACCGTCTCGGTCGCTGCGGCGTCCATACGGGCGACCGTCTCGACACCAGCTCGCCAGGGTCGCTGAGCTGTGCACGCGCCCTTTCGGCCAGTTCCGGATCGATCAGCGCTAGTTCCGGGCTAAGCGGCTCGACGGGGGGAGCCTACCCGTCCTGGCCACCGGCAATTCATCGCGTCACGGTCAGCGTGCCGGCCACGCGCTGAGTCCGTTGCGTGCTCTGCATGACCGGCGCGCAGATGTTCCTCAACCGTCGACGAGGATGCCGTTCACCGGGCCGAGCAGACGCGCCGTGCGCTTCGAAACGTGCGGCAGACGCGTAAGCCGATGGGTCAGCGGCTCTCCGGCGAGCCTCCGTTCCAGTTGCTCTTTGCTGATCGGGTGCCACAGCTCGTCGATCGCGCGAATAGGGTCGTCCGGAATCTCCTCGACCGGGAGCTCGAGGTGTTCCGCCCAGAGTCGGAGGCGCGTTCGCCGCGCGAGCTCAGGATCGCGTGCGACGGCGTTCATCTCCGTGTCGTTGAAGAGCGAATGCTCGTTGAGGTTCGCGGAGCCAATCGTCAACCATTCGTCGTCGACGATCGCAATCTTGGCGTGAACGTAGATCGCGTCAACAAGCTTCTGTGAGCGCGCATAGAGGGTGCAGGCGAGAAGCCGGCCGTTGCCGTCGTCAGCCTCTATGAGGTCGGCGAGGACACCGCGCGTGTCGTCACGGCCGGAGTTTGGTTTCGAGGGGAGAACGAACACGACTCTGAAGTCGTCGGTCGGCGGATGCGTCAGCTTGTCGTGGAGCACGGATGCGATCTCGGGAGACCACAGGAACTGATTCTCGACGTAGACGAATCTGCGCGCGTGACGGAACGCCCGGACGTACGACTCGGCGATTCTGAAGTCGCCCCGTGGCAAGGTCTCGTAGATCTTCTCCGGCACGGTACGAACGACCTGAAGCTCGACCTCTCCGGCGGGCTCGCACTGTACGACCGGCGGCAACGTCTCTCGAACCACTTCGTGCCAGCGCATCCGGAAGTGCTCGGCGACGTCGGCCACGGCCGGACCTTCGATACGAGCGGCAGCGTCATGCCAGCCCAGCGCGGCGCGTGGCGGATGCTCGCTCACGTCGTACCGATCGCCGGCCTGGGTGGTGAGATCTATGCCTCCGACAAAGGCGAGCCGATCGTCGATCACGATCGTCTTTTCGTGGTGACAGTGCAAGGGTCGCTCGCGGGTGTCCAGCTCACACGCGATTCGCGTGCCGGCAACAAGCGTGTCGCGCATGCGCCGGACCTCACGCCGCGACGGACGAAAGAGTGGGAGCGGAGCTCCGCCCCACACGAGGACGCGGACGTCCACCCGTTCGGCCAGCTCTGCAAGGAGGTTGCGCAGGACGAGAGGCTCTCGCTCGCGCGTCAGTGCGAAATCCGGTGAGAAGTACCAGCCGGTGATGTGGACGTGAGAGCGCGCCGCTTGGAGGCCCTTCACGATTTGCGGAAGCGCTTCGGCCCCGTCGACGAGAACCTCGATTGCGTTCCCGCGCCGCGGCGGTGGGTCGCCCGTCGCCCACCCGTGCCCGTCGGGATCGAGCGCCCGCGCCCAGCCCAGCCGGCCGAGTCGGCGCCGGTGATGGGCGCAGATCTGGGCGGAGACGACGTCACCGACGAGGCATTCGGCCGTCAGGAGGCCTTGTCGGGTGAGATCCCGAACCCGTACCGCGGTCGACATCGGCGACTAGACCCGTCGGTAGCGCGAGTCTGCCAGCGAGTAGAGCGCGAATGCCACGAGGCCCGCCGCGACGATGCCGAGCAGGAACGACCCGTACGACTGATGTGCCAGTTTCGCCAGCGCTCCGTCCAATCCGACAGCCTTGTTCGGATCGAATTCGATCGCCGCCTTGATCAGAAAGACGCCGACAAGACCGAAGACGACGGCGCGCGCAAGGTGACCGACCACCGCGAGAACCTCGTACGAACGCCTCGTGACATGACCCATCTTCTCGGTCTTCGCGTCCTTCAGGAAGTCCTGACTGAGCCCGCGGTAGACCTGATAGAGCGCAATCCCGATGAAGACAGCACCGGCAAGCGCGACGAGCCACGTTCCGCCCGGCCAGCCGAGGACGCCTGCCGCTGCCTTGGACGTATGGCCCGACCCTGACGTTCCGCCGCCCGAACCGAGGAGGATTCCGACGGCGACCGCGCACATAACCCCGTATGTGAGCCCGCTGCCAAGTGCCGCGAGACGGTCGAAACTGCTGTCGGAGCGCTCCGGGCCATGACCGACAACGGCATGCGCCAAGCGCCACAGCGAGTAACCGGCGAGGCCGATCGCGACGAGGACCAGGAGAACCTTGCCGAAGGGTTGGCTTGCAAGCGTCTTCAGGGCGCCCGTCTGGTCCGTCGTCTTTCCGCCGGAACCGACGGCGAGCTTGATCGCGAGGATCCCGATGATCCCGTAGACCACGCCTCGCGCGATGAAGCCGGCTCGTGCCAGTGCCTCGAACGCGGGAGTGCGCTCGATCCCGTCCGCCGTTGCCTGCGCACGGCGGGCAGGCATCGTCGCCATCGGATTGCGAACGCTCATAGCAGGCTAACGTCCGAGCACGTCTTTCGGTTACGCGGGAACGCCATTGCCCGGTACGCAAATGGTGACCGCAGCCGGTTCGACCTTCACCTTGAACGACTTCGTCTTCGCGCGATCGCCTCCGTCGAGCTCGTACACCACCTTGCGGCTCAGCTTGACCTTCACGGTCTCGGCCCTGGTGGCCTGGACGAACGGCGACGCCTCCGCGTTCGCGACGACCGTTCGGGCCGCCGTCCGCGCCCACTGACTGAATCCGTCCGCAGTGATGACGCCGACTTCCAACTTCCCATCGTCGGGCCTGGCATCGGCGAAGACCTCGATGCCCCCGAACAGCTCGCCGAGATTGCCGATGAGGACACACGTCACGTCACCCTTGAACCAGCTGATGCCGTCGACCTTGACCACCGCACCGAACGGCTCGGACCGGAGGTTCTTCAAACCCGACCAGACGTATGCAACCCGACCCAGCCGGTCCTTCAGGCCTCCGTCAGCATCGCGAATCATCGCGGCGTCGATTCCAGACCCCGCCATGACGGCGAAGCGCTCGCTGTTGAACCGTCCGACGTCGATCCTTCTGCGTTCGCCATGAAGCCCGACCGCGACTGCCTTTTCGATCTCGAGCGGAAGCCCGAGATTCGTCGCCAGAAGATTCGACGTGCCCGCCGGAAGAACAGCGAGGGGGACGTCGGAGCCGGCAAGCACGTCGATGCATCGCTGAACGAGCCCGTCCCCTCCCCACGCGAAGACAAGCTCGGCACCGTCCTCAAGTACGCGTTTCAGCGCAGCCGGAGCCTTGCTGCTCTTGGGCACCTCGCGCCAAAGGGGATCGACCACCCCGGCGCTCTCCAGCGCGCGCCGCAACTCGAGAAGACCACCTCCGAGCGCCTTCGCGGGATTCGCGACGACTCCGACCTTCACCCGCGGCCCTCGCCGCGTCGACCGGCGGCGGCACCCGATGCCCGGCACACGAGGACGAGCAAGCACACCGCCGCCACGCCCACCACGACTCCCCCTCCCACGTCAATCGGATGGTGCATGCCGCGATAGAGCCGCGAATAGACGTCGAGCGCAACGAGGACCAAGGCGACGGACCACGCTGCGGCTCGTACCGCTCGGTTGTGGACCAGCGAGCTCACAAGGAGCGCAAGCCCGCAGTAGACCGCAATCGATGCCGCCGTATGTCCCGACGGGTAGCTCGCGTCTACCGGCAGGTGCTCGAGCCGCACGACGCGTGGACGGTGCCGGTGGACGACGAGCGTCGTGAGCCGGTACGACGCCGATTCGACGCCCAAGACGAAGACGACGAACGCCGCAACACGCCACTTCCTGAAGGCGGCGCAAACGACCGCTGTCACTCCGGCGACGATGGGAAGCACGACACCGCCCGCGATCATCGAGCCGATCAGCGAGACATGGGTGCGGAATGGCGTTCGGTGCGCCGCGAGCCATGCGTTCACGTGTTCGTCCCAGGCGCCGGTACCGCCGATGTGAAGGATCACGCGTGTGACGAGAACGCCGAGCGCGATCGAGACTGCCGAGATTAAAGCAATCGCAGCAAGCATCCCCCCGAGAAAGACGAGCGTGGGATGACCCTCGCCGACGCGTACGCCGAAGCGCTCTGCAACACCGTGACGAGGCTGCAAGACCGGCGGTGTCCAATCGCCGGCGAAGCGTTCCGCCTTCGCGTGTGTCTGTTCAAATGTGATCGCCATAACACACGCGTTTCCCGGTAGGGCTCAACGGGTAACCCGTTCACGACCTTCTTCGCCCTCCGGATGCCGCGGCGTAGCACGATGCCATTCCTTGTTCTCATCTTGGTTGCGTTCTGCGTGGCATGTGCCGCGACACTCGCAGCGTGGCGATACCCGAGGCTTTCGGCCGGTTCTCCGGCTCCGGCATTCGAAGCAGCGCGAAAAGCAAGCGACGCAGTTGTCAAGCGTCCGTCGCTGCGTCGGAGGTTGGCGCCGAGATTCGACCCGCAGGCGGCGACCGGACTGGCATTGACATTGGCACTGGTGCTGATAATCGGCGGCGGTGTCGGCCTCGGGGCTCTCGCGTACCTCGAGCGGACGAACGCGGGACTGAACCGGCTTGATCGGAGCGTCGCGACCTGGGGATGGGACCATCGCTCCGCGGCCTCGACGCACGGGCTGCGGCTCGTCACCGACCTCGGATCGATCACGACGATCGTTGTGCTCGCCCTCGCCGTCGCCGCAGTCGAGACGTACCGCACGCGCAGCGCCTGGGTTCTTCCCTTTCTCGTCGTTCTCCTCGGTGGCGAGGAGGTTCTGACGATCTCGATCAAGGACCTCGCCGACCGGGCGCGGCCGTCGTTCGACCCGACGGCAGTCGCGGGTCTCGGTCCGTCGTTCCCGAGCGGTCATTCCGCGACCGCGGCGGCGTTCTACGCGGGGATGGCACTCCTGCTCGGTCGCCGGATGGGCTATTCCGGACGAGCGGTCCTCACCGGCCTCGCCGTCGGCGTTGCGGTCGCGGTTGCGTCGAGCCGCGTGCTCCTCGACGTCCACTGGCTCTCCGACGTGGTGGCCGGCCTGCTGCTCGGCTGGGCGTGGTTCGCGGCGTCGGCGATCGCGTTCGGCGGCCGTCTCCTACGTTTCGGCGCGCCGGCCGAGGCAGCCGCGATCGGAGCTACGACTTCTTCTCCAGCGCGCCCCAGAGCGCCTGGGTACGGCTCCCGTCACTTGCGCAGGCTGTAGCGAAGACGACGTCGCGGAGACGTCCGTCACAGAGCACTCAACGGCGGAGGAGAAGTGGAGGCGGCGGGAACCCACCCCGCGCAACATTCCCACCGTCTCTCTACTGGCTCACTCCGCGAGATTACGTAAGGGCTTTTCCTTTTCGAAGATGTATGTCGCGAGTTCCGCCGCTTTGCCGCCTCCGTGCTCATCAGGAACGGCGCAAAAACGAGATCCCGCGGACGGTCTCCCAAGACGTAGTAGGCAATCGCGGCTTCGCCGCTCTGCGCATAGCGGACATCGAGTGGCTCCACAATCGCCAGTCTTAGCTTCGACCACTCGTTCGGCAGCCCCCGCTTCGGTGGTCGGCCTCACAGCCGCCGACCCGGCTGGGAAATGGAGGCGGCGGGAATCGAACCCGCAACGTTTCCGCCCTCTCACATGACGTCGACGATTGGGACGCGAGGATCGGCGTCGAGGCAGGCGGCAGCGAAGAGGGCGGTGCCGACGTCTCCGTTGAAGAGCGAGTAGCGGCGGCGGCCGTTCGCGGCGGCGATCCGCTCCGCCTGGGCGAGGGCGTGGACGGCGAAGCGGCGCGCGCGCTCGAGCCAGCGCTCGTCGCCGGTGCGCGCGAACGCCTTGAGGAGCGCGAAGCCGTTGCCCGAGGTGCCGTGACAGAGGCCGTGACCCTTCTCGTCCCGGTGGGCACCCGTACGCCAGATGAGCTCGGCGCCGGCGAGCAGGAGGTCCTCGCGGAGGTAGTCCCACGCGCCGGTGAGGATGCCCGGCGCGCCGGTGCACCACTGGAGGGAGATCCTGCCGTCTCGCGGCCGCACGAGCGTGCGTCCCGTCGCTCCCGGCCAGTTCGCGAGGCCGTCTTCGCGCACGGCATGTCCGGCGAGCACGGCCGCGGTCTCGGAGGCGAGCGTCTCGTCCGGCTCCAGGCGGAGTAGAGCGAGCATGTTGCCGGCGGCGCCGTGCAGCGTCCCCAAGCCGCGGTAGTCGTCGTCCTGCCGCCACAGCCCGTCGTCGCCGCGGCGCGCACGTAGCGCCGTCGCCGTCTCGCGCGCCGCTACCTCCCATCGCGGCTCGCACGTCCACTCGCCCATCGCCAGCGCCGCAAGCAGCGTCCCAGGCGCTCCCCAGCTGATGTCGTCCGTCGGGTTGTCGACGTTCCCGTAAACGAGAGCGTGCACGTCGTCCGCCAGCGCCGGGTCGGAGGTCAGCCGGAAAGCGACGAGCAGTGCTCCCGTCTCGCCGGACATGAGCGCACCAGGACGGTAATGCTCATCCTCCGAGAAGTCCGGGCTCGCCTGCTCGAGCTCGACCGCGCGCACCACGGCGGCGGCCAGGTCGCGCGACGACTCGGCATGACCGCTCTTCCGGAGTTCATCGAGTGCCCAGATCACGCCGGCCGCACCGACGTACAGGCCGGATAGCGGTAGTGGCTTCTCCCGTGCATCCCAATCGTGTGCGGGCCACAGCGCCGCCGGATCGAACGCAGCGTCGGCGTCGGCAACGATCGCAGCGATCGTGTCCTCGACGCGCGCCGGAACCCACGGCTCGTCGATCAGAGCATCAAACCTCGTCGGCTCGTAGAGCATCTGTCTTCCCTCCTAGTCGATCCAGCTCTCAGCAACCGAGGCAGACAGCCACGGCTGAGGACGTGAAGATGGGGATCAATTAGGCCGGGTACGCCACGACCGCGAGTCTAACGAGCACCTCGAGCCTTCGTAGCCGTGTTCGCGACGCGAAAGCTCACCGATGAGCTCGAAAGGCTTAGGTGGAGGCGGCGGGAATCGAACCCGCGCAACATTTCTCCCGTTGCATAGGCGTCCGACCCTCGGCCGCCGTGCGTCAACAGCGGCGCAGGCGCGCGAATACGAGGTCACCCGACCGTGACTTCGTGGGCGTCAGCGCGAGTCGACGGACTGGTGGGCGAAGGTCTTCGTCTCGATGCTCAAGGCGCGACCGACTGCTCCCGCCCGGTTGCTCACCCCGAGCTTGTCGTACACGTTATCGAGGTGTTTGCGGATCGTTCCCGGCGCGAGATAGAGAACGGCGGCGATCTCGCGGTTCGACTTCCCTCGCGCAACCCAGAGAAGAATCTCGCGCTCGCGGGGAGTGAGCGCCGCGAGCGACCTCGACTCCCGTCGACGCGCGGCCGCGTTCCGCCAGAGTTGGACAAGGTGCGGTCGGAGGGTGTCGAGAACAAGCTTGTCTCGTTCGCTGAAGTCGCGCTTGAAGCTGTCGAACCCGAACCCGCCGGCTACCCCGTCCGGCGTCGCGAGCCAGAGCTCGAGCTCGTACTCGCCGTCGAGCGGGCGGCAAACCTCCCAGTACAGGTCGAGGGCACGCCACTCGCGCCGTGAGAGCAGGTCAGACCAGCGCAGCGCGCGCCTTGCCTCGGGGCTCCACGGCCGATATGGATACTGGTAGGCAAGCCGGGCGTGCGCCTCGTGGATGGCGGTCGTAACCGGGGCACGCGGGTCTCCCGAGTAGCGGACACCGGTGCGCCAAACGTGACCGTGGCGGTCGAAGTCGCCGTACGACACGGTGTCGCAGGGGACGAGCTGGCGCAACCGCGCGAGCACCTGCTCTGGAAACGGGTCGGTTCCGTCAACCTCCCCGGCCGCGTGGACGAACTCGAGGATGCCCCGGTAATCCGATCCGGATAACCGCGCCACCGTTCGAAGATACGTCGAACGACGTATGGCCACAACCTCGCCGACGGCCCGAGGATGATCGAAAGATGATGCGAGCCGCTTCCGGCGTCGCCGTCTGGGGCCACGTCGCAGGTGGTCCACGAAAAGGAGAGATCAGATGAAGAGACTGATGTTGGGGTTCGCCGTGCTCGTCGCCGTAGCTGTCGCCGTCACCCCACTGGCATCGGCAACCTCCCGAAGCGGAGACCTCGTGGTGACGAAGGAATGCTCTGGATTCGTTCCAACGAACAATCCTCCCTACTGCACAATCACTTCCTCGAATCTGGGGACGATCCCGGACGGCTCCAGGATCTTCTATCTCGACCCGAACGGGCTTGGGACACCGACGGGCGGTGCCGTCGTTCTCGACCCGCCGGGCCCGGGGAACAACCAGGCGTTTGGCACGTGCTTCCTCGGAGGCAATCCGATGCGCTGCGAGTTCTCGGGCGGAACAGGAGTGTTCACTTGGTTCCACGCCAGCGTCGTGGTCACGGTGACCGATCCAGGGACGACCGATGAGTTGTGGCACTGGGAGGGGACGTACAGCTTCGACCCTCACTGACTGTCCGCATCGCTGAGGGCTACTCATTTCTGAAGCGAGCTCCCTAGGAGTCAGTCGTCTAGACGGTCTTAAGGGCCTATCCCGATCGGGATACGCCCTTAAGCGTGAGAGTGGAGGCGGCGGGAATCGAACCCGCGCAACATTTCAATCGGACAGCAGTATCTCGCCGAGCTTCCGTACGCTAAGCGTCGTTGTTCAGAATGCGTTCGCGGCCGACTTCCATTCGCGAAGGCGCTGCGCGATGAGCTCAGCCCGCTCCTCTTCGCTCCCACCATCCAGCACCTGCAGGTCCGACGGGTCAGCCCGAAGGTAGACGCCGGCGGTCCGGGCATTCAGGGCCGGATCGCGATCTGACCGCGTCGTCCAGTACCCAGTCGCACGGTCGGCAGTCTCCAACTTGATCTCGCCGGTGCCTTCGAGTTGCGGGGCATCCGGGTCTCGAGGGCGTTCGCCGTTCCAGAAGTAGAAGATGCTGGGCGGATCC
This sequence comes from uncultured Actinomycetes bacterium, assembly GCA_963833655.1. Taxonomy (GTDB): domain Bacteria; phylum Actinomycetota; class Thermoleophilia; order Gaiellales; family Gaiellaceae; genus 3-1-20CM-4-69-9. The sequence goes on from CAWHYL010000004.1 coordinate 1,026,002, forward strand.
CTCCGCTCCTTCGCCGCCACGCTCCAGTACCGTGCCGAAAGAGTGCCGTCCTCCTGCCAGGCCCGGCCATTCAGGTTCAAGCCGCCCTCCCGGTCCCGCGAGATGCGCAGGAGGCTAACCGCCGACGGTTCCACTTCGCTGCGTACGGTGAGCGAGAGTTGCCACCACAGCCCCTCGACGAGGCCGCGGCGACCTTCGGTCTCGATCGCCCTCCGGAGCTTCTCGTTGATCGCGTGAACCTCCTCCCGCCCATTGGCCGCTTCGTAGCGGACCGAGGTGAGCCCGAGCAGGTCGGTGGGCAGTTTCGCGTCGTTCGCGTGAAGGATGAACGTGCGTCGGATGCCGAGCGCGCCGCCGAACAGCCCGGCCTCGAACACCACATTGTCGCGCGGCGAGGCCTGGCTGGACTGGGATGCATCCGTAGTGGTCCAGTCGTCCTGAGCGAACACGAACACAGCGAAATCGACCTCCTGCGAAAGCTCCACTAGCCGGTCGAGGGTCGACCGCCCCGGGTTGAACGTGGTCATCCAAGGCTCCAAGTCGGCGATGTCCTCGAGGCCCCGCGCGATCGCCTCCACCAGTTCGGCCTGCTTACCCGACGATCCGAGGAAGATGCGCGGCTTGTTCACGCGTGATTCATCTTTGCGGTCAAGAGACGCTGACTAGCGTAGTCGACGCGAAACGGGAGAACCGCCGGAAGGTCGGCTTCCTGTGTGTAGTGGAGGCGGCGGGAATCGAACCCGCGTCCGCGGACGCACCGGTCAGAACGTCTACAAGCGTAGTCCGCCCTTGAATCTCGCCCGACGGCCGGAGGCGGACGCCCTACCGGCGGGCCAGCCATCCTTCGGTGTCGCGCTCCGGGCGATTGGCTCTCCCTCGGCGCCGAGCCCGTTTGTTGGCGCCGCTACCCGAACCACGGGCCCAGTCCGGAGCGACGTCGCTACCTAACTAGGTTAGGCGGCGAGTGCGAGATCGTTCTTCGCACTTGCTTTGTTGCCGGTGGATTTACGAGGCCAACCGGCGACCTCGGCTTGCAGCTCTGCCGGAGAACCGACCACGTCGAAACCAGGTCGCCCCCGTATGTGCGCACATTGTAGCCGCGGAAGAAACGGGCGGCTGCCCGCGTCTAGTCCTGAATGTGCCAATAACGAAAAGGAGCTTCCGATGAAATCGCGTCACCTAGGTCTCGGCCTGCTCGTCGGCGTCGTCGCCGCGCTCGCCGCAGTGCCCGTCGCCGGTGCAGCCAACGGGACTGTTCAAATCGGCGGGGCGCTCGTCGCGCCCGCGCAGATCTCCGCGGCGGAGCTCGGCGCCGGCCACGCTGCGAGCACGCGGCTCGTGCAGATCGGCGGACACCTCGTCAAGCCGTCTCGGGTGTCGTCGTGGCAGGCCGTCAGCGGTCGATCGACGGACACCGGCGTTACGTCCGCGAGCTCCTCCTCCGACTTCGGCGCAGGCCGCATGGCGCTCGTCGCGGTCGCGGGCGCCATGGCGCTGCTGGCGGCGACTGCACTGCTGATGCGGAGGCGCGTCCCGGTCAGCCGCGCGACTTGAGAGCTCGCTGCATGTCTCGGTCGGCCTCGCGCTTGGCGATGTCGCGGCGCTTGTCGCGGAGCTCCTTGCCTCGTGCAAGCGCGAGCTCGACCTTGGCGCGTCCGTCCTTGAAGTAGAGCCTCGTCGGGACGAGCGTGAGGCCGCGCTGCGCAACCTTCCCCGTCAGGGACGCCACCTCTTTCTTGTGCAGGAGGAGCTTGCGGTCGCGGTCGGGATCGTGGTTCGCGATGTTCCCCTGATCGTAGACGGAGATGTGCGCGCCGACGAGCCAGACCTCGCCGTCGCGGACGTCGGCGTAGGCCTGCTGGAGCGACGCGCGCCCGTCGCGGAGCGACTTCACCTCCGTGCCCGTGAGGACGATGCCGGCCTCGAGCCGCTCGAGCAGGTGGTAGTCGTGCCGCGCGCGCCGGTTGTCGACGATCAGCTTCTCCCCTCTCTGCCGCATGCGGGCCAGTGTAGGGCCGCAGGAGACGCAGAGCCGGAGCCGAACCGCTCGCTGTGGCAGCACCGCCCGCTTGGACGACGGTTCCGGCGCAGGACGACTCCGGTTGGGAGGTCTACCGCCCCGCGCCCGCACCCCATGTGGCACCGAAGCCGCGAGCGGCACCAGCACCTGCGCCGACGCCGGCGCCGGCGCCGCGACCGCGAGTCGCCCCGCCCGCGCACCGCACCCGTATGCAGCACCGGCAGCACGCGCCGGCGACGCGCGTCGTCGTCAAGCCGGAACCGGCGGGCGCCGTTCTCGCCGTCCCGCGAGCCCCCGGCCCGCCCGGCTACGCCTCGCCGCTCATGCTCGCGGCACTCGTGACCGCGATCGCGTGCCTCGCCTTCGCGTCGGCGCCGACCTCGCAGATCCACTGGCGCCGGGGCGCATTCTTCGTCGCGGACAACCGCGGCGGCATCACCTCAGCGGGCGCGGTCTGCCTGCTCGCTGCCGTGATCCTGTTCGTGCTCGCGCGCGGCTAGCTGCGCGCCATCCACGTCAGCGTGACGGCGAGGCTGAGCGATGGGAAGAGGGCGACTGCCAGGGAAAGCATCAGTCGCCTCCCGTTCCGATGATCGTCCCGAGCGCAGCCAGAAGGAGGAGCGCGAGGAAGATCAGGCCGATGAACAGTCGCTTCTTCATGTCCGGCAGTCTCGACTACAAGACGGCGGAAGTCCCTACGGTTTTCCCTACCTTCGAGTGCGGCCTGCCGGCGAAAGCTCGACCTTGCCGTCGGTCTTCTCGATCTTCTCCACGTGGACGCCGATCCCGTCGCCGAGGCGGTATGTCCCGCCGCCGCGCCGTCCGACGAGCGCCGTCCCGAGCTCGTTGAGCTCGAAGTAGTCGCCCGGCAGCCGTCTCGCCGGCAGGAAGCCTTCGAAGACGCCGCCGAAGCGGACGAACATCCCGGAGCCGATCAGGCCGACGATCTCGCCTTCGAACGGAGCGTCCCAGCCGCGCTCGAACAGCGTGTCGTCGAGGAGCCACGCCAGGCAGAGCTCGTCGGCGAGGTACTCGACCTGCGCGGCCTCACGCTCCCGCGCGGACGTGTGCTCGGCGAGGACGTCGAGCTCGGCCGGGCCGGTGTCGTCCGACAGCCCCAGCTCCCGCAGGAGCGTCCGATGGACGACGAGATCCGGGTAGCGCCGGATCGGCGAGGTGAAATGGCAGTAGGCGCGACTCGCGAGCCCGCTGTGGCCGAGATTCTCGGGGTGATACCGCGCCTGCTTGAGCGCGCGCAGGACGAGCGACGGGAACGCCTCCCGCCCTCGGCCCGAGCGGCGGACGTAGTCGGTCACGCGCTCGCTCGTGGCCGCCGCGATCTCGGCGGCCAGCGGCGGCGTCAGCTGCTTCGGCGCGGGCGGCGTCGGCACTCCCAGGTCGGCGAGCTTCTGCAGCAGCAGCTCGATCGCCTGCGGGTCCGGACGCTCGTGAACGCGGTACAGCGTCTCGCGCCGCCGTGAGGAGAGCAGCTGCGCGACCGCCTCGTTCGCCGCGATCATCAGCTCCTCCACGAGACGGTGCGACGTCGGCTCTGACGCCTGCCACGCCCGTGCGACGCTGCCACGGCCGTCGAACTCGAAGGACAGCTCCGGGCTCTCGATCCGCAGCGCACCGCGCGCGAAGCGGCGCTCACGGATCGCGCCGGTGAGGCGGTCGGTCCGTTCGAGGGCCGCCGCGATCTCCACGGTGGCGTCGCGACGCTCGGCCTGGCCGTAGGTCAGGCGCGCGTCGCTGCGGATGACCGAACGGTAGAAGCGCGGGTCGCCGCTCGGCGGCAGCTCGACGGTGACGCAAAGGCGGTCCTCGTGCGGCCGCAGGCTGCAGCGGTTGTCGGCCAGCTCCGGCGGGAGCATCGGCGCGGCGCGCCCCGGCACGTACGTCGTGAACGACCGCTCCGCGGCGCCGACGTCGAGTGGCGTTCCGGACGCAACGTATGCCGACACGTCCGCGATGTGAACCCACGCCCGATAGCCACCGTCCTCCTCGACGACCGACAGCGCGTCGTCGAAGTCCTTCGCCGTCTCCGGATCGATCGTGAACGTGAGCAGGTCGCGCAGGTCGACGCGCTCGCTCGCGGTTTCCGGCTCCGTGTACGGCTCGTACCGCTCGACGTGCGCGCCGGCGTGAACGAGCAGGCCGTCCAACACGACCTCGATGTCCTCGGCCTTGCCGAGGACGCGGTCGAGTTGCGCACGCCCCCGTCCGGTGCGGACGACGGCGAGGTCGCCGGGCCCGGCGTCGCCCAGGCCTTTTCGGTCGAGCGTGAGCGGCACGCCGGGGACGAAGTACGGCTCGCCGACGACGAGCTTGCCGCGCTTCTCGACCTGGACGACTACGAGGTCGCTCAGACCTGCAGGAAGCGGCGAATCGTCAGGCCGGAGCCGGCCGCACCGAGCAGCAGCCCGGTCGCGATCAGGATCAGCGCGTTGAGCTCGAAGGCGAGCGCCTTCACGTCGCTGCCGGCGTTCAGCGGTCCTGTGTGAAGCAGCGACGGCAGCGCGATCGATTTCCCGAGGATCAGCAGGATCACGGCGCCGAGCGCGCCGGCGATCCCACAGAGGACTCCCTCGAGCATGAACGGCCCGCGCACGAACCAGTTCGTCGCGCCGACAAGCTTCATGACCTCGATCTCGCGGCGCCGCGAGAAGATCGACAGCCGGATCGTGTTCGCGATCAGCAACGTCGACGCTGCGAGCAGCAAGACGACCGCAATGATGAAGAACGCCTCGATCACATGTGCGAGGCGTAACACCTTGTGCGTCGTCTTCTTGCCGTAGTCGACCTTGTCGATCCCGTTGCCCGGCTGCGAGCTGAACAGGGCTGCGACCTTGTCGACGTCGTCGCCACGCTTCGGAACGACCGTGAGCGCGTTCGGGAACGGGTTCGTCGGCAACTGCGCGACCTCGTCAGGATGCTTCCGCTTCATGTCCTGCAACGCCTGCTGCTTCGAGACGAAGTCGACTCGCTTCACGAGCGGGCTCGACGATGCGAGGCGTGCGACCCCGTTCATCTGCGCCTGCGACGCCTCCTTCGCGCACGTGTCGGCCGTGCAGTAGTAGACGTGGACGACGAGCTCCTTCTTCACGTGGTTCGACCAGGAGACGACCCACGAGCCGAACGCGATGAACAGGCCGAGCAGGAACATCCCGATCAGGACCGTGACCGTGGCCGCCAGCGTCGTCGAGAGGTTCGCGCCGAGCGAGCGCAGGGATTCAGCGACGACGAGCTTGAAGCGTTCCATTCAGCTCTCGTAGCCGCCGCGGCGCTCGTCGCGCGCGAGGCGTCCCTCTTCGAGCGCGATCACGCGGCGGCGCATCTTGTCGACCATCTCGCGGTCGTGCGTCACCATCAGGATCGTCGTGCCGGCGCGGTTGATGCGGTAGAGCAGCTGCATGATCCCGACCGATGTGTCGGGGTCGAGGTTCCCCGTCGGCTCGTCGCAGACGAGCAGCGGCGGATGGTTCACGAACGCGCGCGCGATCGAGACGCGCTGCTGCTCGCCTCCGGAGAGCTCGTCGGGAAGCGAGTTCATCTTGTGCGCGAGGCCGACCATGTTCATCACCTCGGGCACCTTGCGCCGGATCGCGGTCGCATTTTCGCCCTGCACCTTCAGCGCATAGGCGACGTTCTCGGCTGCGGTGCGCGAGGGCAGCAGCTTGAAGTCCTGGAAGACGCAGCCGACGTTGCGCCGGAGCAGCGGCACCTTCGAGCGGCGAAGGCGTGTGAGGTCGCGGCCGCCGACGACGATCCGGCCGCGCGTCGGCTCGAGCTCCTTCAGCAGGAGGCGGACGATCGTCGACTTTCCGGAGCCCGACGCGCCGACGACGAAGACGAACTCGCCCTTCTCGATCACGAACGAGACGTCGCGGAGAGCGGCCACGTCCGGCTCGTAGACCTTCGTCACCGACTCGAACACGATCATCGCGCTCGGGCCGGCAGCCGCCGGCGCCGGCGTCTCCGCAAGCTGCGGCTCGACGAGCGTCGCCGCTGGGGTCTCCTGTGCCTCTGTCTGAAGGACGTCCGACATGCTTTTTCTAGGCACGGCGCGCCTGGGGAGACGCTCCCGCCGGAACACGGAGCAGTCTAGCTGAAGGCCTAGACGACCTTGCCCGCTGCTCTTCCCAGCAAATAGGCGTGGATGAAGCCGTCCAGGTCGCCGTCGAGGACGCCCTGCGCGTTCCCGACCTCGAAGTCGGTGCGGTGGTCCTTGACGAGTTGGTACGGGTGGAGGACATAGCTGCGGATCGGATTGCCGCCGAAGCCCATGCTGACGACTCCTCGTTCCTTCGCGAGCTCCTCCTCCCGCTCCTCCTCGGCGAGCTCGGCGAGGCGCGATTTGAGGATCCGCATCGCGGTCTGCTTGTTCGCCGCCTGCGAGCGCTCGTTCTGGCACTGGACGACGACGCCGCTCGGCAGGTGTGTGATCCGGACGGCCGAGTCGGTCTTGTTGACGTGCTGGCCGCCGGCGCCCTGGGCGCGGTAGGTGTCGATCCGCAGGTCGTTCTCGTCGATCTCGACGGCGCTCTCGTGCGCGAGCAGCGGGCTCGGGATCACCTGCGCGAACGACGTGTGGCGGCGGTGCGCCTGGTCGAACGGGCTCAGGCGGACGAGCCGGTGCTTGCCGCGTTCGGCGCGGAGGATCCCGTACGCGTTGTCGCCGGCGACGGTGAAGGTCGCCGACTTCAGGCCGGCCTCCTCCCCCGGGCTCGCCTCGACCATGTCGACCTTGAAGCCGCGGTGCTGTGCCCAGCGCTCGTACATCCGCAGCAGCATCTCGGTGAAGTCCTGCGCATCGGTGCCGCCGACATCCGACTGGAGCGTCACGACGGCATCGCCGGCGTCGTACTCGCCGGAGAAGAGCGCTTCCTCCTCGAGCCGGTCGAGCTCCTGCCGGAGCGGCGTGATCGACTCGGCGATCTCCGTCTCCATGCCGCCGTCCATGGAGTAGAGCTCGCGCGCGTCCTCGTAGTCGCGCGTCAACCCTTCGTAGCGGTCGAGCTTGCGCTGCACGCGCGCGTGCTCGGTCGAGATCGCGGCCGCGTGCTCCTGGTCGTCCCAGAAGCCGGGGGCGCCCATCTCCTGCTCTAGCTGCGTGCGGCGTTCAGCGAGCCCGTCCGGGTCAAAGGTAATCACGGACCCACGCAAGGCGCGATCCGATCTCCTCGAGCTGCGCTTCGAGCGGTTGTGCGTGCTCGTCGGCCACTACGCCCCGTGGCACTTCTTGAACTTCTTGCCGCTGCCGCACCAGCAGGGATCGTTGCGGCCGATGTTCTCGCGGTCGGACTTGACGATCGGCTTCGGGGAGCCCGCAGTCGTCGTGGTGCCTCCGGTCATGGCCATCGTCGCCGTGCCGGCCATCGCGCTGCCGCCTGCGGCCGCGATCGCATCGGCGCCTGCCAGCGACTCGTGCTCGTACTGCATCCGCCCGTTCGTCGCCTGCTGCTGCTGGAGCGCATCGGCCTCCTCCGGCGCGAGCTGTGCGTGGAAGAGGGTCAGCACGACCTCCTCGTGGATGGCCAGGCCGAGGTCGCCGAACATCAGATGCCCCTCGTGCTGGTACTCGACGAGCGGGTCCTTCTGCGCCATCGCGCGCAGGTGTACGCCCTCGCGCAGGTAGTCCATCGCCTCGAGGTGCTCGCGCCAGCGCTGGTCGACGACCTGGAGGATCACGAAGCGCTCGAGCTCGCGCATCAGCTCCGGCGTGAGCTCCTCCTCCTTCGCCCCGTAGGCGTCGCGCGCGTCGTCGCCGAACTCCTCGACCAGCGACTCGCGCGAGATCTCGCCGAGATCCTCCCGCAACTCGTCGACGGTGACTTCGGTGTCGTACAGGAGCGCCATCTGCTTGACGAGGCCTTCGAGATCCCATTCCTCGGCGTACTCGTCCGCCGTGAACTGCTGGATGGTGCGTTCGATCACCTCGTCGATCCACTCGAGCACCTGCTCCTTCATGTCCTCGCCCTCGAGGACGGCGCGGCGCTGCTCGTAGATGACGACGCGTTGCCGGTTCATCACGTCGTCGTACTTGAGGACGTTCTTGCGCGCGACGAAGTTCTGCTCCTCGACCTTCTTCTGCGCACCCTCGATCTGGTTCGAGAGGATCTTCGCCTCCATCGGCTGGTCGTCCGGGATCTTGAAGCGGTTCATGATGTTCTTGATCCGGTCGCCGGCGAACAGGCGCACGAGGTCGTCCTCGCCGGAGAGGTAGAAGCGCGACTCGCCGGGATCGCCCTGGCGGCCCGAGCGGCCGCGCAGCTGGTTGTCGATCCGCCGCGCCTCGTGGCGCTCGGTGCCGAGGACGTACAGGCCGCCGAGGTCGCGCACGCCGTCGCCGAGCTTGATGTCGACGCCGCGGCCGGCCATGTTCGTCGCGATCGTGACCGCGTGCTTCTGGCCGGCGTCCTTGATGATCTCGGCCTCGCGTGCGTGCTCCTTCGCGTTCAGGACGTTGTGCGGGATGCCCTGCCGCGCCAGCAGCTCGCTGAGGTACTCGGACGTCTCGACGGCAATCGTGCCGACGAGGACGGGCTGGCCCTTCTCGTGCCGCTCCTTGATGTCGCGCATGACGGCCTGGAACTTCCCTTCCTTCGACTTGAAGATCAGGTCGTTCTTGTCGTCGCGGGCGACCGCGACGTTCGTCGGGATCTCGACGACGTGCAGGTTGTAGATCTCGACGAACTCCTTCTCCTCCGTCTTCGCCGTGCCCGTCATGCCGGCGAGCTTCTCGTAGAGGCGGAAGTAGTTCTGCAGCGTGATCGTCGCGAGCGTGACGTTCTCCTCCTGGATCTTCACGCCCTCCTTCGCCTCGATCGCCTGGTGGAGGCCCTCCGACCAGCGCCGGCCTTCCATGATCCGGCCGGTGAACTCGTCGACGATCTTCACCTCGCCGTCCTGGATGACGTAGTCGACGTCGCGCTTGTAGAGCGCCTCGGCCTTGAGCGCCTGGTTCAGGTGGTTGACGAGCTGCGAGTTGCGCGGGTCGTAGAGGCTGTCGATGCGAAGCGCGCGCTCGACGGCGTCGATCGACGCCTGTCCCGGCGCGATCGTCTTGTGCTTCTCGTCGTACTCGTAGTCCGCGTCCGGATTGCCGCCCTTGAGCAGCGGGTCGTGCGGCACGCCGTGCAGGCCGCGCGCGATGCGCGCGAAGTCGTAGTAGATCTGCGCCGCGGTCTCCGGCTCGCCGGAGATGATCAGCGGCGTGCGCGCCTCGTCGATCAGGATCGAGTCGACCTCGTCGACGATCGCGTACAGGTGGCTGCGCTGGACGACGCCGTCGAGGCTGACCGCCATGTTGTCGCGGAGATAGTCGAAGCCGAACTCGGAGTTCGTGCCGTACGTGATGTCCGCGTCGTACGCCGCCTTGCGCTCCGCGAACGGCATCATGTTCTCGATGGAAGCAACGGTCATGCCCAGGCGTTCGTAGACGCCACGGTTCCATTCGGCGTCGCGCTGCGCGAGGTAGTCGTTGACCGTGATCAGGTGAACGCCCTGGCCGGCGAGCGCGTTCAGGTAGAGCGCCAGGCTCGCGACGAAGGTCTTGCCCTCGCCCGTCTTCATCTCGGCAACGTCCCCCTCGTGCAGGACGATGCCGCCCATCAGCTGGACGTCGAACATCCGCTGGTCGGACTCGCGGACGCGAGCCTCGCGCACTGCCGCGAACGCCTCGAAGAGCAAATTCTCGAGCGTCTCGCCGTTCTCGATCCGCTCGCGGAACTCGGCCGTCTTGTCGCGGAGCTCCTCGTCCGACAGCTGCTGGAACTCGGGCTCGAGCGACGTGATGTAGGCGGCCTGGTCGGCGAGCCGCTTCATCCGGCGGCCCTCGCCGACGCGGAGGATCTTCTCGAAGGAGCCGAGCTGCTGAGCCACGGACCTAGGTTAGCGGCTCGAGATCGGGCTCCTGGCCCAGCAGAGCCGCCCGCGCGGCGACGTCGAACGGCGTCAGCTGCCGCGGCAAAAGCTCGAGGATCCGCTCGTCTCGGACGACCGTTGGGTTCCGGAGGCCCTCCACGAGCGGGCGCGAGACGCTCGCCTGCACGGGTGTCACGAGGTGGAGCCAGTACGACGAGAGCCGAGGGCTCAGGACCGGCACCTCGACGACTCGGCGCCGCTTGCCGCGGATCCTCGCGATGCGCTCGATCATCTCGCGGTACGTGAGCACCTCCGGGCCGCCGACGTCGTAGGTCTGGCCGCCGGCCTTCGGCTCTGCCGCCACGTCGGCCAAATAGCTGACGACGTCGTCCAGGGCGATCGGCTGCGTCGCGGTCGTGACCCAACGCGGCGCGATCATCACCGGCAGGCGGTCGACGAGCGCGACGATGGTCTCGAAGCCGGCGCTGCCCTTCCCGACGACGACTGCTGCGCGGAGCGTCGTGACGGGCACCTCGCCGCTCGCGAGCACGCGCGCCGTCTCGGCGCGGCTCCGCAGGTGCGGCGACAGGTCGGGAGCGTCGTCGCCGAGGCCGCCGAGGTAGACGATTCGGCCGACGCCCGCACGCGCGGCCTCACGGGCAACGGTTTCGGCCGCGCGGTTGTCCGCGCTGCTGAAGTCGACCGATCCAAGGGAGTGCACGAGGTGGTACACGACGTCGACGCCGTCGAGCGCGGCCCGGAGCGCCGGCCCGTCGCCGGCGTCGGCGGCGACGGCGCGAACGCCCGCCTGTACCTGCGCATCGCCGCGCCGCGAGACCGCCACGACGTCTCCCCGCTCGGCCAGGACGGGCACGAGCGCCCGCCCGATGAAGCCGGTGGCCCCGAGCACGGCGGCTCTCACGTCGAAGCCTCCGCCAAGAGGACCGTGAAGAAGCGCCGGCTCACGGCGACGTGCAGTCGGTGCTGCAACCGCTGAAAGGCCAGCGAGGTGAGCCGTGGGACGAACCCTGCGACCACCGCGCGTAGCTGCATCCCGCTCTCGCACAGGGTGAGCGAGCCGCCCGGTCTTCTCGCGAGGAGACCGCCCTCGATCGGGTAGCGACAGCTGACGCCGCCGGTGCCGGCCGACGTCTGCGGCGCCGCGAGCCGGAGCACGCACGGCCCGCCGAGCACGCGCAGCTCGACTCCGTCGTCCGACTCGCGGCTGCGCACGAGCCCGCGGCTGGCCCACGCGACCGCAAGCCAGTAGCGCCCGCCGAGACGGCGTGCACCGGCCTCCGTGCGCGGAACGACCGGGCCGCGTATCCGGACGGACTCGTCGGACGTGATCGCACCGTCGGCGTCGCGCCGGTACACCCCGCGCCACCCCTCGAGCTCAGGCGTACGCTCAGGCGTACGCCCGGGTATACGCGCCCTCCGGATCGAAGCGCTTCGCCTGCCGGTTCACGCTGAACCCGCGATGCGGGCGCGTGTCGACGCCCGTGCCAGCGACCCACTGCCAGTTTCCGACGTTGTTGGCGACGTCGGCATCGACCAGCAACTCTGCGAAGAGCGCCGCGCCGTGGCGCCAGTCGAGCTCGAGCGTCTTCGTCAGGTACCCGGCGACGATCAGGCGGGCGCGGTTTCCGAGCCAGCCCTCGACCCGCAGCTGCCGCATCGCCGCATCGACGATCGCCACGCCCGTCTCGCCCTCGCGCCATGCGTCGAGAGCGTCGCCGTCGTCTCGCCACTCGCGCGCCCGCGGATGGAGATCGTTCGTCTCGAGCGTCGGGTTGGCGGCGAGCAGCTGAAGATAGAAGTCGCGCCAGCACAGCTGGCGCACGAACTCCTCGGCGACCGGGCCTTCGGCGCGTGCGCGGGCGACGACCTCGTTCGCGGAGACGCACCCGAAGTGCAGGTACGGGCTGAGATGCGACGTCGCGTCGGCGGCGGGCAGATCCCGCGCGGCGTCGTACTCGTGGAGGCCGTCGACCAGCCACGCTGCCAGCCGACGGCGCCCGTCGCGTTCGCCGCCGACACCGTCGGCCGGCGGCACCGGCCCGGCGTCGACGGCCTCGGGAAGACGGAGCCGCGACGGCGGCGGGACGACCTCTGCCGTCGGCTGCTCGCGCCAGCGCCGCCAGTACGGCGTGAAGACGCGATAGTGATCGCGGCCCTCCGGTGTCACTGCGCCCGGCGGGACGGCGGCGATGCCGTCGTGCGGGCGGACGTCGAGCCGCGCTGCTTCGAGCTCACGCAGCCGTCGCTGCGCGTAGGCGCTCGCGTCGTCCGCAACGTAGACGACTGTCGCGTCGTGTGCATGTGCGAGCCGCGCCGCCGCGGCGACGGGATCGCCGTGTCGGACGACCAGATCGGCACCTGCCGTGCGTAGCGACGAGCGCAGATCGGCGAGCGCCGCCTGGAGGAACCCGCGGCGGGCAGCTCCCGCGGGACGGACGAGCCGGTCGTCGAACACGAAGAGCGGTAGCACGGCCTCATGCTCGTGCGCGGCGCGGGCGAGGCCGGCGTGATCGTGCACGCGCAGGTCGCGCGTGAACAGGACGATCGCCGTGGTCAGCGCCGCTCCGTCGCCATTTGCGTCAGTCGCTCGGCCTCGTCGACGGGGCTTTCGCTCAGGCGCACCACCTCGAAGTCGAGCTTCGCTTCGCCCGCGCCCTCGCCGCCGAGACACAGCAACCGCGCTGCCGCCAGCTGACGGAGTGCTTCCGCGTTCGCCTCGAAGCGTTCGGCACTGACGGAGCTGATGACGACGAACGACGGTTCCCACGCGTTCGCCGCCGAGATCACGCTGTCGACGGGCGTGTCGGCCCCCAGATAACCGATGCGCCAACCGCGTGTCCGCAGCGCGAGGCCGAAAGCGATCAGGCCGAGATCGTGGCGCTCTCCCGGGGCGCAGGCCAGCAGGCACGACGGCCCGAGCCCGCGTCCCCAGTCGCGCGCCAGGCCGAGCAGGCGGCCTCGCAGGACGCCCGAGGCGAAATGCTCCTCGGCCACGGATGCCTCGCCGCGCTCCCAGCGCTCGCCCAGCTCGTGGAGATACGGAACGATCACGTCGCCGAGGGCGGCATCCAGCGTCGTGACGGCGAACAACATGTCGAGCACCGTGTTCGCGACCGGCTCGTCCAATGCCGCGAAGGCGGCCTCGAGCTGCGCGAGCATTGCACGCGGCGCTGCCGCGGGCTCATCTCGCTCGGCGGCCGGCATCGCCGCGAGCCGCGCCGCCTCGGCGGCCGCGAGCCCCGAGGCGAGATGGTGCTGCATCGCGCGCACGCGGACGAGATCGCCTTCCGTGTAGAGCCGCAGGCCGCCCTCGGAACGGCCGGGCTTCAGCAGTCCGTAACGACGTTCCCACGCGCGCAGGAGCTCCGGGCTGACGCCGGAGCGGCGACTGAGCTCCCCGATGCGCAGGACTGCGGCGGCGGACATGGTTTGACTATACAGCACCTGGACAGAAACTTGACAAGACTCGGCGACAACCGCTACGGTCTCTGCACAGTATCTATACAGGAGGTCTACAGCATGAAAAAGCTCGATTGGCTCGCCGCGACGCTCGTCCTCGTCGGCGGCCTCAACTGGGGCCTCGTCGGCCTCTTCAAGTTCGACCTCGTCGCCTGGATCTGCGGCGGACTCGAGTTCGGCGAGACGAATGCGGCCAGCCGCGTGATCTACAGCCTCGTGGGCCTCGCGGCCGTCTACGGGATCGTCTCCCTGGTCACCGCCGGGCGGCGCTCGAGCCTCCGGCCGGCGACGGCGGCAATCCGATGAGGCGGGCGCTCGCACTCCTCGCGCTCGCGGCGGTCCTGGTCGCCGCTGCCGCATCGGCGGCGACCGCGCAGACGCGCGCGAACGCCAACATCGTCCAGACGGCTGTCGCCGCCGGACAGTTCAAGACGCTGACGAAGCTGCTGACTCGCGCCGGCCTCGTCAGCACCCTCCAGCAGCCCGGGCCGTACACGGTGTTCGCGCCGACGGACGCCGCGTTCAAGAAGGTGCCGAAGGCCACGCTGAACGCGCTGCTCCGCAACCGCGCAAAGCTCAAGGCCCTGCTGCTCTACCACGTCGTTTCCGGCAACGTCACGGCCGCCGACGTCGTGAAGCTGAGCTCGGCCAAGACCCTCAACGGCAAATCGGTTCGCATCCGCACTGCGGGCATGAACGTCTTCGTGAACTCCGCCAAGGTCACGAAGCCCGACGTCACTGCAACGAACGGCGTCATTCACGTGATCAACCGCGTACTGATTCCGCCGACCGGCTAGGGGACGGGACCTGCGGGTGGATCGCTCGAAGACCTAGAGCGGATCCACCCGCACTTCCCACAGGTTGCCGTCGAGCCGCGAGGCCCTGATGACGGCGTTGCCGTCCGCAAGCGCCTCGAGCGCCGGCATCGTGCCGAACTCGCGGATGCCGTCGACGACGAGTGTCCGCTCCTCGCCGTGCAGCGCAAGCTCGACCTCGTCCCCTCCGGGCTCGGGAAGCTGGACGACGCGAAGCTTCTTGGCGGCGACCGCCCATTGCGAGCCGCCGCGCCTGACGGCGACGGCGCGGTACGGGCGCTTCACCTCGTGCTCGATCGCATCGGCGAGCGGTGTGAGCTCGCCGTCGCCCTCCTCGACGACCAGCGTGCCGTCCTCGACGGCGACGAAGCGGGCGGCCGCGCCTTCGACGTCGGGCGCCTCGGCCGTGACGACCGCGTCGTACTCGCGCTCGCGTGGGACGCCGTGGATCCCGGCCTCGCCGATGACACCGGTCCAGGCCGGTCGCCCCGTCGGCGCCTCCACCAGCCCGCCCTCTGCGGCCAGCCGCTCGTGCAACGGCTTCGAGCGGCGGAAGATGCCCATCAGCTCTGTGGCTCGATCAGCCCATAGCCGCCGTCGCGGCGGCGGTAGATCACGTTCACCTCACCGGACTCGTCGCTGCGGTAGACGAAGAAGTCGTGGCCGACCAGCTCGAGCTGCAGCGCCGCCTCCTCGGCGCTCATCGGCTTCACGGAGAACTGTTTCGTCTTGACGATCTGCGGACCCGTTTCCTCATCAGGAATGCTCATCGAACCTCCGGGCGTAACTCCGTTTCCACGCACCTGCCTGCGGCTGCGCTTGGCCCGATAGTGCTCGACCTGACGCAGCAGCTTGTCGGTCAGCTGGTCGATCGAGGACTTCATGTCGGTCGACGCTTCCCGCGCGCGAAGCGTCGGCCCCTTCGTCCAGACGGTCGCCTCCGCGATCTGGTTGGCCGCAATCGACGGGTTTCGCTCGACGCGGAGCTCGAGCTCGACCTGCGTCAGCGCGTGCAGCTGCCGGTCGAGCTTGTGCAGCTTCTCCTCCGCGTACTGGCGAATGGAATCGCTGACCTCGACGTTCTTGCCCTTCACCTGAAGTCGCATCGCGTCTCCTCGTTCGCCCTGAATCTGACCCTAGCGGATGCGAATCGCCCGCGCGAACGTCACGACTACGACCTCCCGTGCGCCCGCCTTGCGCAGCGCCGCGGCTGCCGCATGGGCGGTCGCTCCGGTCGTGAAGACGTCGTCGACGAGCACGACGCGGGCCGGCGCCGGCGCGACGGCAGCGAAGGCCGCCGCGGCGTTGCGTCGCCGCTCCGTCCGGCTCAAGCCGCGTTGCCGGGGGGATCCGCGGACGCGCACCAGCGTCGGCTCGAGGCCGATCCCCCACGTTCGCGCGAGTTCCCGCGCGAGCGCCTCGGCGGCGTGATCGCCGCGGCGCAGCCGCCGGTCGCGGTCGGCCGGAACGTACGTCAGCAGTTCGGTCGGCGGCGGCGCCAGCGCTTCGGCGACGACGGCGGCGGCCCACGCGGCGAGCCGCCGAAGCCCGCGCTCCTTCCAGGCTCCGACGATCCGCCGCACGGGCGCGTCGTATTCGACCGCCGCGCGGGCTCGGGCGAACGCCAATCGCCGGCCCGCGCATTCGGCGCAGCGCAGCACCGGCCACGCGGTCGGGGCGCCGCAGCGCGCGCAGACCGGTGGCACGATGCGCCGGAGCGACGCCGTGCATGCAGGGCAGACCTGTCCGCCGGGGAGGAAGCAGACGAGGCAGCGTTGCGGGAGCAGCAGATCGAGCACGACATCTCGACCGTAGCCGGAGCCGTGTCACGAAACTGTGTCGCGTTGGTGCCAGAACAGCACCAAGGCGAGATTGGCCGCCACGACGACGCCGAAGACGATTCCGAGGGAGCGATTCCCCACGGCGACCAGGCCGACGACAGCACCGCCGAAGAGGACGATCTGGACACCGAGCCAGGAGCTCAACGGCAGCCGGAACGGCGCGCGCGGCGCGACGAACAGGCCCCACAGCACCGCCGCGACGACAGGCAACACAATGCTCAGGGCGAGGTCGAGCTGGAGGCCGACAAACGCCAGCGCTGCAAGGAGGCACAGCTCGAGCAGGAACCGCAGCCCGAGGTTGGCCGCCTTCACGAAGGCGCGTAAGAGCTGCGCTCCGGCAGGCCGACGCGGCGACGCATGCGGTTGTCCGCCTCGAGCAGTTGCTGCGCGTCGCCGATGTCGTACCACTCGCCGGCGAAGCGATACGCGTACACGGGCTCACGCTTGTGCAGCCACGCGACGAGGTTCCCCGGCTGATCGGGCGGATTCCCCTCGGCGAGGTACGTCGGCACCAGCGCAGTGTGGTCACGCCGATACATGTACATCGCCGTCGCCGCGAGCGTGGACGGCGGCTGCTCCGGCTTCTCGAGGAACGCCGTGATCCGATCGTCCGCGTCGACGTCGACGATCCCGTACTTCTTCGCGAGCTCGACGTCGCCGACGTCGTGCACCGCGACACAGCTGCCGCCCTTCGCGCGCCAGTACTGCTCGTAGTCGGCGAGCGAGTAGTCGAACAGGTTGTCGCTCCCGATCACGAGGAGGTCGTCGTCGAGCCCGACGAAGGCGATGTCGCCGATCGCGCCGAGCCGGTCCTCGTTGGAGGTCGTGCCGTCGTTGTGGACGTGGACGTCTTTTCCGTCGGCCCAGCGTTCGAAGTCGGTCGCGAACCGCGCGTTCGTCACGAGGTGGACTTCGTCCGCGCTCGTCTCGGCGATCCGATCGAGGACCCAATCGACCATCGGCCGGCCGCCGACGGGCAAGAGCGGCTTCGGGATCGTGTCCGTCAGGGGCCGGAGCCGCGTCGCGTAGCCGGCCGCGAGGATGAGCACCTTCACGACGCCACCGGCTGACGGACGCCGCGCTCCGTCACGATCGCGGTGATCAGGGCCGCAGGCGTCACGTCGAAAGCGGGGTTGCGGGCCGCGAAGCGGGTCGTCACCTCGCTGCCGGAGCGCTCCTCGATCGGGATCTCCGCCCCGCTCGGCGTGTCGGGATCGACGGTCGACGTCGGCGCGACGACGTAGAACGGAATGTCGTGGTGGGCGGCGAGCACGGCGAGCGAGTACGTCCCGATCTTGTTGGCGGTGTCGCCGTTGGCCGCAATGCGGTCGGCTCCCGTGATGACGCAGTCCACCTCGCCGGCCGCCATCATCGACGCGGCGGCGCTGTCGGCAATGACGGCATACGGGATGCCGGCCGCCTCGAGCTCCCAGGCGGTCAGCCGTGCACCCTGCAGCAGCGGGCGCGTCTCGTCGACCCACACTTGCGCGAGCAGCCCTCGCTCCCAGGCGGCGCGAAGCGCGCCGACCGCGCTCCCGTAGCCGCCGGTCGCGAGCGCACCGGCGTTGCAATGCGTCAAAGCGCGGGTGCCCGGGCCGAGGAGGTCGGCCGCGTGTGCCGCCATCGCACGACACCGCTCCACCTCGTCGGCGTGCAGCCGGCGGGCGTGCTCGGGCGAGGGGTCGGAGCGCATCTCCTCGAGCGCCCACGCGAGGTTGACGGCCGTCGGCCGCGATGCCGCCAACGCACCGGCGGCGGCGTCGACGTCCTCGCCTCGAGCGGCGGCGAGCGCGATGCCGTATGCCGCCGCGATGCCGATCGCGGGCGCGCCGCGCACGGCCAGCTCACGGATCGCGTCGACGAGCTCGTCGACCGTCACGCAGGCGAGCTCGACCCGCTCGTCCGGAAGGCGCCGCTGGTCGAGGAGGACGACCCGCGGGCAGTCCTCCTCGAAGCGAACGATGTCCTCTGGTTCCAGCCCTCGTTTCACGAGCGCGTCAGACGGATGGCGTCGAAGACGAGCGTCAGGTCCCTTCGTCCCACGAGGCGAGGTACTTCGCCTGCTCGTCGGTGAGCTGGTCGATCGTCACGCCCATCGTCTCGAGCTTCAGGCGCGCGATTTCCTTGTCGATCTCCGTCGGAACCGGGTACACCTTCCGCTCCAGCTCGGCAGCGTGCTGGATCGCGTACTCGGCCGACAGTGCCTGGTTCGCGAAGGACATGTCCATCACGAGCGCGGGATGTCCCTCGGCGGCCGACAGGTTCACGAGCCGGCCGTCCGCGATGAGGTAGATCCGCGTGCCGCCGTCGAGCGTGAACTCCTCGACGAATGCACGCGCCTCACGCGTTTCGTTCGCGAGCGACTTCAGGCCCGGGATGTCGATCTCGACGTTGAAGTGACCGGTGTTCGCGAGGATCGCACCGTCCTTCATCTGCTCGATGTGCTCCTTGCGGATGACGGACTTGTCGCCTGTCGCCGTGCAGAAGATGTCGCCCACCGACGCGGCCTTCGCCATCGGCAGCACCTCGTAGCCGTCCATGGTCGCCTCGAGCGCGCGCATCGGATCGGTCTCCGTGACGATGACGTGCGAGCCCATGCCGCGCGCACGCGACGCGACGCCCCGGCCGACCCAGCCGTAGCCGGAGACGACGAAGCGTTTGCCCGCGAGCAGCACGTTCGTCGCACGGATGATCCCGTCGATCGTCGACTGGCCCGTGCCGTAGCGGTTGTCGAACAGGTGCTTCGTCTGCGCGTCGTTGACCGCGATGACGGGAAAGCCGAGCGCGCCGTCGCGCTCGAGCGCCTTGAGCCGGATGACGCCCGTCGTCGTCTCCTCCGTGCCGGCGATGATGTCGCCGAGCTGCTCGCGGCGCGCCGAGTGCAGCACGCCGATGACGTCGGCGCCGTCGTCCATCGTCAGCTGCGGCTTGTGGTCGACCGCCGCCTCGATGTGCGAGTAGTACGTGTCGTTGTCCTCGCCCTTGATCGCGAAGACGGAGATGTCGTACTCGTCGACGAGCGCCGCGGCGACGTCGTCCTGCGTCGAGAGCGGGTTCGAGGCGCAGAGGACGACGTCCGCACCGCCGGCCTTCAGCGTGCGCGCCAGGTTGGCGGTCTCGGTCGTCACGTGCAGGCACGCCGAGACGCGATAGCCCGCGAGCGGCTGCTCGCGGTCGAACCGCTCGCGAATCGTGGCGAGCACCGGCATCTGCCGGTCGGCCCACTCGATTCGCCGCACGCCTTCCGGCGCGAGCGCGATGTCCTTCACGTCATGTCGTTTGGTGGTGGCCATCCATTCCTTTCGGTCAGGCGACGAGCAAGCGCTCGTGCTTTCGCTGTTCCCAGTCGAGGGCTGCGAGCTCCGTGCCGGCAAGCCACGTGTCGACCGCGGCGCGCAGGTCCGGCTCGCGGCGGAGCCGCGCCGCGAACGCGACGTCGGTCAGCTCCACCTCGAATCGACGGCGCAACCGGGCCAGCGAGCGGAGCTGGTTCAGCTCGAGCAGCCCGTAGGCGCGGTAGCCCGACGCCGTCCGCCGTGGGACGACGAGGCCGGCCCGCTCGAGGTAGCGCAGCATCCTCGGCGACCAGCCCGTGTGGGCCGCCGCCTTGCTGACCGGAACGCCGTCCATCGCGTCCGACCCTAACACAAGTGTGTCAGGGTTGCGAGGTGCCCTCGCGTCCGTAGCGATCTTCGAGCCGGACGACGTCGTCGAGCTGCGGGGTCGATACCTCCACGATCTTCGTGTCGTCGATCGCCGTCACCCGGTGGACAGTCCCGGGGCGGAAGCGGAAGGTCGCGCCCGGTCCGATGACCTCCTCCTTCAGGACGGCGTCGCCGGCCGAGCCGAGCTCCAGCTTCGCGCGCCCTTGCTGGACGAGCCACGATTCGTCCTTGACGTTGTGGAACTGCAGGCTGAGGGACTCCCCCGCCTTGACGAACAGCAGCTTGCCGACGTAGTCGTCGGCCTCCGCCCAGATCAGCTCGTGGCCCCACGGCTTCTCGACCTTCCGCGCTTCGAAGGCCCAGGCGTCAAGGCCCTCCAGATTCGGCGAGTCGAGGCTCACCGCGCGACTCTACGCCCTAGCGATTGCGAGCGAGCGTCGGCCGCAGCTCTGGATGCGCGGCGTAGTGCGCCTCCGCACGCTGGAGGTCCTTGGGCGTGTTCACGGTGATCCAGAGGCCGTCGTGGCGGAAGGCGTAGAGCTTTCCCTCGTCGGCGAGCTCGGGGAACGTCGACTGCTCGTGGTCGCCGCGCTCGGGCAGCCGCTCGAGCGCTTCGTCGTCGAGGATGTAGACCCCGGCGTTGACCCAGTGCGGCAAGCGCGGCGCCTCGCGGAAGCCGCACACGCGATCGCCCTCGGTCAGCTCGACGACACCGAACTGCGACGTCAGGGGCGCGACGACGATCGTGGCGGCGGCGCCGTGCTCCTCGTGCGCCTCCAGGAACGCCGGGAGGTCCACGTCGTGCAGCTCGTCGCCGTTGAACGCGTACAACGGACCGGACTCCTCGCGGTGCCGCGCCGCGAGGCGCAGGCCGCCCCCACGCCCGAGCGGCTCCGGCTCGGGAACGGCGACGACCTCGGCTCCGAGACCGGACAGCTTCGCCTCGAAGAGCCCTGCCTGCCCCGCCGCACAGCTGACGATCACGCGATCGACCCCCGCGCGCACCAGCTGCGTCACCTGGTACTCGGCCAGCGGATGGCCGGCGATCGGGACGAGCGCCTTCGGCCCGCCGCGCGCCGCATCACCCATGCGCGTCGCCTGGCCGCCCGCAAGGATGATCGCCTCCACTAGCGGCCGACGGGTTCCTGGGTCTCCGGGAGCGTCTCGAACGCGGAGCTCTGGCGGCCGATGCCCTCGTACGCGAAACCGGCACCCCGCGCCTCGTCCGGGTCGAGCAGGTTGCGGCCGTCGATGATCAGCGGCCGCGCCATCGCGTCGCGCACCTGCGGCGACGCCAGGCCGCGCAGCTCCTCCCACTCGGTGACGATCACCGCCGCGTCGGCGCCGGTGACGGCCTCGAGCACGCTGTCGCATTGCGTCGCGCCGCGAAGGCGGTCACGTGCATCTGCTACGGGATCCCATGTGCGTACCAGCGCGCCCTCGGCAAGCAGCCGCGAAGCGATCACCAAGCTCGGTGCATCGCGAAGATCGTCGGTATTGGGCTTGAACGCCAACCCCAGAACGGCGATGTTCTTCCCTCTGAGGCGGCCGAGATGCTTCAGCAGCTTTGAGATGACGCGTCGTTTCTGCAGCTCATTCACCTCGATGACCGCTGCCAGGAGCTGGAAGTGGTAGCCGGAGTTGCCGGCCAGCTGCTTGAGGGCCGACACGTCCTTGCCGAAGCAGCTGCCGCCCCAACCGACGCCGGCTCGGAAGAAGTGCGGCCCAAGCCGATGGTCGAGCCCGACGCCTTGGGCAACGTTGACGACGTCGGCGCCGACGAGCTCGCAGACGTTCGCGATCTCGTTGATGAAGCTGATGCGCGTGGAGAGAAACGCGTTCGCGGCGAGCTTGATCATCTCCGCCGACGCGACGTCGGTCTCCACGACCGGCGCCTCGATGCCGGAATAGAGCGCCTTGACGAATGCCGCGTCCTCCGAATCAGAGGCGCCGATGACGATGCGATCGGGATTCATGAAGTCGCGCACCGCGTTGCCTTCCGCGAGGAACTCCGGGTTCGAGACGTAGCCGACGTTCGTCAGGCCACGAGCCTCGAGCGCGGCGCGCACCTTCTCGCCGGTGCCGACCGGGACGGTCGACTTCATCACGAGCACCTGATGGCGGTCGCCGCGCGGCAGATCGTCGAGCGCCGACCACACGTAGGACAGGTCGGCGTCCCCTGAGTACGTCGGCGGCGTCTGGACGCAGATGAACAGGGCAGCCGCAGCCGCCAGCTCCGCCGGGTCGAGGGTGTACGTGATCCGGTCGCGGTTCCGCGCCAGAACGTCCGGCAGCCCGGGCTCGTGGAAGGGGACGCGGCCGGCCTGCAGCGCCGCGATCCGGTCGGGTACGACGTCTCGCACGACGACGTTGTGGCCGAGCTCCGCGAAGCAGCCGCCGGTCACGAGCCCGACCCACCCCGCGCCGAAGACGCCGATCGTCCGTGATTCCGCCATGCCGCCCGCGAAGGTTACTTGGGCAGCGGCTGCAGGCCGCGCGCGATTGCCAGCATCGTCGCGTTCGAGAGCGAGTCCAGCACGGTGTTCACGACCCAGTAGGTGGCGCCGTTCTCCCGCAGCACGACCATGTGCAGGTGCGGGCCCGCGTAGTAGAGGGAGAACTGGCGTTTGCGGATCGACTGCGTGAAGCTCGCGTCCGCCAGCGCGGGCGCCTGGTCCCAGTTCGTCTCCTCGATGCCCCAGTAGTCGGTGTTCCCCGTCGAATAGGTCAGCCGAACGGCCCGGTAGCCCTTCTTGATGTTGTAGACGCGGACCGGGGTGTCGTACGCCGGCGTCGATGAGTTTGCGACGAACCGCGGGAGCTCGAGGCGGAACGGGACGCGGCGCCTGACGCCGAGCAGCGCCGATCTCGTCATCGCCGGGTCGAGCGTCACCTGCGGCGGCTCCTTCTTCGGCGTCTGGTCGACCGGCGCAGGCGCCAGCGAGCCGTGGAAGTTCTGGCCGACGACGACCGTCGCCATCGCGCCGTTCGCCAGGTTCGAGAGCGTCGGCGGCAGCGGCTTCACGTCGGCGTCACCGAAAAGGTTCCCGAGCTGCGTCGCGGCGCCCTTCGCCTTCGGCTGGGTCGCGTCGTAGTAGATCGTCGTGCGGAAGTAGTTGAAGCGCGGCGCGTTCTGCGGCTTGCCGCTCGGAGGCGTCAGCACGTCGTAGCCGCGCTGCCCGAGCTCGTACGCGGCATTCGCGGCTGAGCCGCTGATGCCGTTCCCGTTCAGCACTGTCGTGCTGACGCTCTTCGGTTGCAGGGTTGACGCGCGGTGCTTGATCCCGAACGCGACGTCGCGCGCTTTCTCCGGGGCCTTCACGTCGGGGTTGACGAACTCGCGGACGGCCTGCGCGATGTTCGACGGGTCGGTGGACAGCTCGGCGTACCCCGTCAACCCGTTGATACGCGACTGGAACACGTGCCCCGACGGGAGGCCGTGCGCGAAGAAGAGATAGTCCTTCAACGTGCTCACGTCGAGCTGCTTGTTGCCGCCGCGTCCGACGACGACGTTGTGCTCGATCGCATTCGCGATCTCCAGCACGGTGTCGATGCTCATCTGCGACGAGATCTGCTGCTTGAGCGCCTTCAGGAACAGCTGCTGGCGCGCGTTGCGGTAGATGTCCGAGTCGAAGTGGCGGAACCGGACGAAGGCGAGCGCGTTCGTCGCGTTGAGACGCTGGTAGCCGGGAAACAGGTTGATCTTGGAGACGTCAGGGCAGTTCGTCGGGTCGCAGAGATAGCGATGGTCGACGTCCATCCAGACCCCGCCGATGTTGTTGACGAGGTCCATGAAGCCGCGGAAGTTGACCGTGACGAAGTAGTTGATCGGCAGCCCCGTCAGCGCCTTCACGGTCTCGACGCTGCCGGCGGCGCCGCAGTCCGAGAACGCGGCGTTGATCCGGTCGCGGACGTCCGGGCGCCCCGGGCACCTGACGTCGACGATCAGGTCGCGCGGGAACGACAGCAGCGAGAGCGACTTGTGGATCGGATCCGCACGGACGAGGATGAGCGTGTCCGACCGGCCGGTCAGGTCGGCCTGGAAGCCCTTGCGGCGATCGGTGCCGATCACGAGCGCGATCGTCGGCTGGCTCGGGTCGGCGAGATCGAGCCGCTTGGCGGCTGCGATGTCCGACTTCGTCTTCGGGCTGATCGCCTCGACGAACTGGTGGCCCTTGAGGTAGGCGGCCCCGCCCGCGGCGGCGCCGACGATCAGCGCCGCGAGGAGCGTCCAGAGGAAGATCGCGGCAACGAGCTGCCAGGCGCCCCGTTTCGGCGGATCCGGCTGGCGATAGCGCGACATCGGCGTCGGCGGTGCCGGCGGGTAGATCGCGCGGTCGCCGTTCACGCTGGCACCGCGTCCCATGACTCTCTTGAGCGTGGTCTTCATTCGGGCCCTGATACAGGACGGGCGCCCGTTGCGAAGGGCGCCAGCCGCCCCCGAGGATAGCCGACCACCCGGCCGGCTCAGCGCATTACCGCTTGAGGCGGGAGGCGACGAGCGTGGCGAGCCTGCGCTCGAGCGAGAGCGGGATCGGGCGGGCCGGCTGGCCGAGCGAGGCGACCATGACGCTGCCGTCGGCGCGGCCGCGCGAGAAGGCGTAGATGTCGATGCGCCCGTCGATCTGGCGCGTGCCGACGGTCATCCTGAACTGCATCCCGTACGTGAGCTGGCGCGGCGCCAGCTTGGCGAACGCGATTCGTCCGCTCGAGAGGACGGTGAACTTGATCCCGGAGCCCTTCGCGAACTCCTGCTGCATCGCGGCCCGGAAGCAGCGGTCGAACGGGTAGGCCTGCATGCGCTTGAACGACGCGATCGCGTCGTGCTCGGTCGCCCACACCTCGCCGTCGGAGTCCTCGAAGCTGTCTTCCCGGCTGAAGTCGGGGTTCTTCGCCTGCCCGGTGAGGACGAGGTCGGACATGTTCGGGTCCTTGCAGTACGACGGCGCGCCGGCGTCGCCCTGGCTGTCGAGCTGCTCGACGCGCCAGTCGCCGGCGCCGAGGTCGGCGTGCTGGACGATGATGCGGTGCGCCCACGCCTGGTCGGCGGCGTTGAAGCGGTGCTGCGGCTCGCGCGAGTTCGCTGCGAACGCAGCGGATGCGATCGCGAGCGCGGCGACGACGACGAGGGTCAGTCCAGCGCGGCGGGCCATACGGCCTGAATCGGCCTCAGCGGTTGAGGACTTCCTCCCTCGGAAGGGGTACATAGCCGAGATTCGGCCCGAGCCACCGTTCGGCGTCCTCGACGGGCATGCCCTTCCGTGACGCGTAGTCCTCGACCTGATCGCGCCCGAGCCGTCCGACCGAGAAGTAGCGCGCGAGCGGATGTGCGAGATAGATCCCGCTGACGGCCGCCGGGGGCGTCATGGCGAACGACTCGGTGAGCGCGGCACCGGCCGCGTCTTCCGCACCGAGCAGATCGAAGAGCTTCCCCTTTTCCGTGTGGTCGGGACACGCCGGATAGCCGAACGCCGGCCGGATCCCGCGGAACCTCTCGGCGGCGAGCTCGTCGCGCGAGAGCCGCTCGTCCGGCTCGTACCAGGCGCGTCGCACGTGCTCGTGCAGGTACTCCGCGAACGCCTCCGCGAGGCGGTCGGCGAGCGCCTTCACCATGATCGCGCGGTAGTCGTCGTGCTCGGCCTGGTAGCGCACGGCGAGCTCGTCGGCGCCGTGGATCGCGACGGCGAACGCCCCGATGTGGTCGCCGTCCGGGCTGACGTAGTCCGCGAGACACCGGTTCGGGCGCGAGTCGCCGTACGCCGACTGCTGCCGCAGGAAGCAGAAGCGCATGCCGTCGGCCAGCACGATGTCGTCGCCGTCCGCGTGCGCCGGCCACCAGCCGTAGACGCCGCGCGCTTGTAACACAGTGTTACTTGTGATCTCGCGGAGCAGCTCCTGCGCGTCGTCCCAGAGCTCGCGTGCCGCCGGCTGCTCGAGGATCGCCGGGAACTTCCCCTTCAGCTCCCAGGCGTGGAAGAAGAACTGCCAGTCGATGTACGGAACGAGCGTCTCGAGTGCAGGCTC
This sequence comes from uncultured Actinomycetes bacterium, assembly GCA_963833655.1. GTDB lineage: Bacteria > Actinomycetota > Thermoleophilia > Gaiellales > Gaiellaceae > 3-1-20CM-4-69-9. The sequence goes on from CAWHYL010000004.1 coordinate 1,051,713, forward strand.
GAGCGTGCTTGCGCCGAGTGACGGAGGCTGCGGCAGGTCGTCGAAGGGGACGCGCTCGTTGTTCGCCCGCGCGTCTTCGAGCGGGAGGAGCGGCTTGCGCTCCTTCTCGGAGTGCTGCTCGCGCAAACGATCCTGGAGCTCCCGGTTCTCGGCGTCGAGCCGCTCTTTGCGATCCGCGTCGAGCAGGCTCGAGACGACGCCCACGACACGCGACGCGTCGAGCACGTGCAGCGTCGGCTCGGAGTACTCCGGCGCGATGCGCACGGCGGTGTGCTGCTTCGACGTCGTCGCGCCGCCGATCAGGAGCGGCAGGTCGAGCTGCCGGCGCTCCATCTCCTTCGCGACGTTGACCATCTCGTCGAGCGACGGCGTGATCAGGCCCGAGAGCCCGACGACGTCGCAGCCTTCCTCCACGGCCGTGTCCAGGATCTTGTCCGCCGGCACCATCACGCCGAGGTCGAGCACCTGGTAGTTGTTGCAGCCGAGCACGACGCCGACGATGTTCTTGCCGATGTCGTGCACGTCGCCCTTCACCGTTGCGAGCACGACCTTGCCTTGCGCGCGGCCGGCCGCCTTCTCCTCCTCCATGTACGGCTCGAGATAGGCGACCGAGCGCTTCATCGCACGCGCGCTCTTCACGACCTGCGGGAGGAACATCTTCCCGGAGCCGAAGAGGTCGCCGACGATCGCCATCCCGCTCATCAGGGGCCCCTCGATCACGTCGAGCGGCCGCGCGTACTGCTGTCGTGCCTCCTCCGTGTCCTCCTCGATGAAGTCGACGATGCCGTGGACGAGCGCGTGTGACAGGCGCTCCTCGACCGGTGCCTCGCGCCACGAGAGGTCGCGCTCGCGCTTCGTCCCCTCGCCGGCGACACGCGACGCGTACTCGACGAGCCGTTCGGTCGCGTCGGGCCGGCGGTCGAAGATCACGTCCTCGACGCGCTCGAGCAGCTCCGGCTCGATGTCCTCGTACACCGCGAGCTGGCCGGCGTTGACGATGCCCATGTCGAGGCCCGCCGCGATCGCGTGATAGAGGAACGATGCGTGCATCGCCTCGCGCACCGCGTCGTTGCCGCGGAACGCGAAGCTGAGGTTGGAGATGCCGCCGGAGACGCGCGCGCCGGGGCATCGCTCCTTGATCAGGCTCGCCGCCTTGATGAACGACTTCGCGAACCCGGCGTGCTCCTCGATGCCCGTCGCCACCGCGAGGACGTTCGGGTCGAAGACGATGTCCTCCGGCACCCAGCCGTCCGCCGTCAAGAGGTTGTAGGCGCGCTCGCAGATCTCGACCTTGCGCGCAGTCGTGTCGGCCTGGCCCTGCTCGTCGAACGCCATCACGACGACGGCGGCGCCGTAACGCTTGATGCGCCGCGCCTGCTCGAGGAAGACGTCCTCCCCTTCCTTCAGCGAGATCGAGTTGACGACGCCCTTTCCCTGGAGACACTTCAGCCCGGCTTCGAGCACCGACCAGCGCGAGCTGTCGACCATGACCGGGATGCGCGCGACCTCCGGCTCCGTCGCCAGCAGGTTGAGGAACGTCGTCATCGCCTCGACGGAGTCGAGGAGGTCGGCGTCCATGTTGACGTCGAGGATGTTCGCGCCGCCGCGCACCTGCTCCAGCGCGACCTCGACGGCCTCCTGGAAATCGTCCCCCTCGACGAGCCGGCGGAAGCGTGCGGAGCCGGTGACGTTTGTCCGCTCGCCGACCATGACGAACGTGGAGTCCTTGAACATCCGGAACGGCTCGAGGCCGCTCAGCCGGGTCACCGTCTCCGGCTCCGGGACAGGTCTCGGGCGCAGTCCCTCCACCAGGTCTTTTATGGCCTTGACATGGTCAGGCGTCGTGCCGCAGCAGCCGCCGACGATGTTGACGAGGCCGTCCTGGGCGAACTCGCGCAGGAAGCGGCTCGTGTCGCGCGGCTGCTCGTCGTGCGCGCCCATCTCGTTCGGCAGTCCTGCGTTCGGGTGGCAGGCGACCCACGTCGGCGCGATGCGCGAGAGCTCCTCGACGAAAGGTCGCATCTCGCGGGCGCCGAGCGAGCAGTTCACGCCGACGATGAACGGCTCGGCGTGCTCGACGGAGAGCCAGAACGCCTCGACGGTCTGGCCGGACAGGTTCCGGCCGCTCTTGTCGATCGCGGTGAAGGAGAGCCAGAGCGGCAGCTGCGGCGCGACGTCGCGTGCCGCCGCGATCGCGGCCTTCGCGTTGAGCGTGTCGAAGATCGTCTCGATCAGGAGGAAGTCGACGCCGCCCTCCGCGAGCGCGTCGATCTGCTCCGCGTACGTCTGGCAGATCTGGTCGAACGTGTGCGTGCGGAACGCCGGGTCGTCGACGCGCGGGGAGAGCGACAGCGTCACGTTCAGCGGCCCGACGGAGCCGGCGACGAAGCCGTCGACCTCGTCCGCCGCCTGCCGGGCGAGGCGCGCCCCCTCCAGGTTCATCTCCCGGACGTGCGCCTCGAGTCCGTAGTCGGCCTGGCCGATCGACGTCGCCGTGAAGGTGTTGGTCGTGGCGATGTCCGCGCCCGCGGCGAAGTACCGGCGGTGGATCTCGAGCACGACTTCCGGGCGCGTGATGTTCAGCAGGTCCGGGTCGCCTGCGACGTCGCGCGGGTGGTCCTTGAAGCGTTCGCCCCGATAGGCCTCCTCCCCGCGCACCTGCTTCTGGATCAGGACGCCCCATGACCCGTCGAGCACGGCGATCCGCTCGCGGAGGATCCCTTCCAGATGTGTGCGCGCGTCCTGCATTCCTTGCTCCGTTCTCCCTGCCTACCCGCCTAGAGAGGACGCCACCTGCGGAAGGTGCGCGGGCTCTTTAGGCGTTTGATGACCCGGTCGCCAAGCTGCCTGTCAAAGCTTTCCGGGGGTTCTCAGTGTAGCGGCACAACGGGGTCTGGCCCCGCACGGGCCTGACCCCAGCCTTTCGAGCAGGCACCGACGGAGTGCCGGCGCCGGATCCCTCTCAGCCGCGGCCGGCGACGGTGAGCTGGTTCTCGGCGTGGCGGATGCGCTGCTCCAACTGCCAGCGGTCGGCGGCGGACTCGCCGCGGTCGACGAGATCGAGCTCTCGCTGGGCGGCCTCGAGCTGCTCCCGCGCGCGTGCGTCATCGACGTCGCTGGCGAGCACCGCGTCGTCGACGAGCGCGATCGCGCGGTCGAACTGCACCTGGAAGAAGCCGGGGCCGGTCGCGTACTCCCGCATCTCGCCGTCACGATCGATGTAGACGCGTGTCGAGCCTGCACGCAGCGTCGCGATCAGCGGCGCGTGCCGCGCCAGGACACCGATGTCGCCCGCTGCGCCGGGCACGACGATCATCTCGGCCTCGCCCTCGAACGCGGGCCCTTCCGGCGTCACGAGCGAGACGTCGAACTTCCGCGCGTCGGCCACTAGGCGACGCCGGCGGGCTCGGCCGTCTCGCGCTCCGCGTCGGCCACTTCCTCGACCTCGGTCTCCGCCTGCTCTTGCGATTCCCCGCCGGCGAGGCGGCGGCCTTTCTCGACCGCGTTCTCGATCGTCCCGACCATGTAGAACGCCTGCTCGGGCTGCTCGTCGTGCTTGCCGTCGATGATCTCCTGGAACCCCTTGATCGTGTCCTCGATCTTGACGTACTCGCCCGGAGTGCCCGTGAACTGCTCCGCGACGAAGTTCGGTTGCGACAGGAAGCGCTGGATCTTGCGCGCGCGCGCGACGACCAGCTTGTCCTCGTCCGAGAGCTCGTCGATGCCGAGGATCGCGATGATGTCCTGCAGGTCCTTGTAGCGCTGCAGGATTTCCTGCACGCGCGTCGCGGTCGTGTAGTGCTCGTCCGACACGATCCCCGGCTGCAGTGCCCGCGAGAACGAGTCGAGCGGGTCGACCGCCGGATAGATGCCCTGCTCCACGAGTGCACGCGTCAGGACGACGGACGAGTCGAGGTGCGCGAACGTGTTCGCCGGCGCGGGGTCGGTCAGGTCGTCGGCAGGGACGTAGATCGCCTGCACCGACGTGATCGAGCCCTCGAGCGTCGACGTGATGCGCTCCTGCAGCTGGCCCATCTCCGTCGCGAGCGTCGGCTGGTAGCCGACGGCGCTCGGCATCCGGCCGAGCAGCGCCGAGACCTCGGAGCCCGCCTGCGTGAAGCGGAAGATGTTGTCGATGAAGAGGAGGACATCCTGGCCCTTGTCGCGGAAGTACTCCGCCATCGTCAGGCCGGACAGTCCGACGCGCAGCCGTGCTCCCGGCGGCTCGTTCATCTGCCCGTAGACGAGCGCGACCTTGTCGAGCACCTTCGACTCCTGCATCTCGAGCAGCAGGTCATTGCCCTCGCGCGTGCGCTCCCCGACCCCGGCGAAAACGGACACGCCACCGTGCTCGCGGGCGACGTTGTGGATCAGCTCCTGGATCAGCACCGTCTTGCCGAGACCCGCCCCGCCGAAGAGGCCGACCTTGCCGCCGCGGATGAACGGCGCGAGCAGGTCGATGACCTTGATCCCGGTCTCGAAGACCTCGATCTTCGGCGACAAGTCGGTGAACGCCGGCGGGTCGCGGTGGATCGACCAGCGTTCGGTGTCCTGCGCCGGAGCCGGGCCCTCGTCGACGGGCTCGCCGATGACGTTCCAGATGCGGCCGAGCGTGACGTCGCCGACCGGCACCGAGATCGCCTGTCCGGTGTCGCGCACCTCGAGCCCGCGCGCCAGCCCGTCCGTGGAATCCATCGCGACCGCGCGGACGCGATCGTCGCCGAGATGCTGCTGCACCTCCGCGATCAGCGACCGCCGCTCCTGCCCGTCCCGCGCCGGGATGTCGATGCTGACGGCGTTGTAGATCTCAGGTAGGCCCTCAGGGAAGACGGCGTCGATCACGACGCCCTTGATCTCGATGATCCGGCCGGTCTTCTGAGCAGTCTGATCTGGCATGGGTCTCCTGAGACGCGTGAGAAGGGCAGCCGGAGCGAGACGCCCGCGGCGCAGCAAGTCTATCCAAGCGGCTCGGGCCGGCTCTGGCTAGAGAGCCAGATACGGCCGCGACGACTTGTGGGAAGCCGAGCGAAGCATCCGCAGCTCCTGATCCGGGAAGCGGAGCTTCGGGGACTGAGCTGCATGGTGCGCAGGCCCTCCCTCCGGGCCGCCAAGCGAGCCGATGGCGACGCTCAGGCCGATCGTCGCCGCAACGGCCGCCGCGGCCGCCACGGCCTGCAGCCGGTGCCCTACGGCGCGGCGCCGGCCGGGGACGACGACGGGAAAGGTGGGCTGCTCGAGCGGCGTCGCGCGAACGAGCCGCGCCGCCGCCGCGGCGCCGTCGGCGTACGCCCGGCAGCCGGCACACCGCGCCACGTGCGCCCGCAGACGTGCTTCCTCGAGCTCGCCGAGCTCGCCGTCGAGCGAGACGGAGAACAACTCGCGAACGCGATCGCACCTATCCAGAGAAATCTGCCCCATTGGCTGTCTCACTTCAGTTCTGACGGTCTTGCCCAGGAGAAGTTAGCCATTTCTTCGTCTTCTGAGCGCCGAGCTTTAGCTGAACGTGACGAGCGCGCGATTCATGCGCTCGGCCCCGGCGAGACATGCGTTCCGTCCGTCCGGCGCGATGAACGGGCAGGCCAGCGTCCGGAAGCGGCCGTTCGTCACCACCGAAAGCGTGGTGCCAAGCCACTCGTAGCACGCTCCCTGCGCGGTGGGGCGCAGCGTCGCGCAGCGCTCGATCAGCTTCACGCGCCTCGAGCCGCGCGACGTTGCGACGTTCTGGACGTTCATTCCGTGCAGGCAGCTGATCGTGTCCGCGCCGTGGAGCGCCTTGCAGATTCGGATCTGAATGAACGGATCAGCGGACGTGATCAGCGACGCCGCGCCGATGCAGCCGGATCGCTGGAGCGCTTTCAGCCCCGTGCACAGCGAGCGGACGCCGGCCGCGTTCGTCGGCGCCGTCCTCGGCGGGATCTCCAGATAGAAGCGGTACCAGCAGGGACGCACGAACGGCGGGATCGCACGCGCGCAGAGGATGCGCGCGGAGCGGATGCCGTGATGCTGCTTCGTCGTCGCGTCGCGCCCGGCGACCGACAGCCAGTAGTCGTGGTACGCGCCCTGGGCGCAGTCCGGCGCCTGTGCGGCCGGCAGCGCGCGGCAAGCCTGGACGGCGAACGGCAGTTGCTCGTGGTAGAGCCGCATGTACGCGTGGCCGAGCGTGTGCACGCACGTGTACGAGCGGTAGCGCGTCGGCGCGCGCATGCACAGCTGGATCGCCCCCTGCGGCCCGAGCTGGCCGATCTGCGGGCCGAGCGTCAGCACCATCCCCATACCGAAGCCGGCCGAGCAGCCGGGGTCGTTCGAGCGCGGCAGGTAGCGCTGCAAGTTCGCAAGGGTGATGTGATGGCGCCGCGCGTATTCGCGGCCGACCTGGTGCATCATCATGTGACACGCGCTCTCGAGGTACCCGCCGGCTGTGCGAACCTTGACGTCGATCCGCGGGAGCTCGTGCGCGGGATCCCCGGATTTCTGCACCTCGGCGAGCAGCCGCGTGACGTAGCAGTTCCAGATCTTCTGCTGGCCGTGCAGCAGGCTGCATCGGGACAGGTAGGGCCTTGTGCCGGTGTCGCCCGGCCCTTCGAGGAACCCGCCGAGCGGCGGTCCGGCGGACGCCGGACCGGCAGGCAGGACGAAGAGCAGAGAGCAGGAGCAGGAGGAGCGTAACGCGGCGCACACTCATTAGACGCCGAAACCGCGTTCTGGTCAGGGCACCCTCACGTGGCGCACGGCCACGGGGCTGCGATTTCCTGCACGGTCGACGACGACCACCTTGACGGTGTGCGTCCCGGGGAGCGGCTTGCCGATCTGCACCGGCTCGTCGGCCGCGTCCGTGCCGAGGCTGAGCGGCGAGCGCCGGTCGAACGTGATCGCGTAGCGGGCGACGCCGCTGCCGCTCTCACGCACGCCGTCGAGCGTGATCTCAACCCGGCCGTCGACGAACGCCGCGTCGAACCGGGGACTGCGGGGCGCAGTCGCGTCGGTCCAGCGAAAGCGCAACCGCGCGCGGTCTCCCGACGCCCGGAGCACCGTCAGCTTGAACGCGCCGGCGTCGACGAAGGTCTCACCGTGCTCGAGCTCCGGCCTGTGACGTCCGTCCGGGTTGCTGAGCAGGAGGTTCGGGATCCCGCTGCTGCCGAAGTCTTTGAGGTCCGGGCTCGGGCTGACGCGCATGATCACGCCTGCCCCGGCGGCCTGCAGCCCGGTGTTGGTGACGCCGGGACGCCCGCGGTACTCGATCCAGTACTGGTCGTTGCCGGTCGTGACGACGAGCGCCTGCGGCAACGGCGAGGTGCTCTCGATCGGTGCCAGCACGTAGGTCCCGTTCTTCGCCGGCCGCGTGACGTTGGTCAGCCAGCCGAGGTCGTACTTCGCCTTTGCGTTGAAGTCGCCCGTCCCGACACCCATCGTGTCGTATGGGTCGCCGTATTCGAGCGCGCCACAGCCGTGCCGCTTGCAGTCGGTCAGGTTCGCATGACCGAGCCCGAACGAGTGGCCGAGCTCGTGCGCGACGAGATACGGGGTGACGGCGCCGTTCAGGTAGACGGTCGCCGCCTGTGTGACGCCGGACCACGGGCAGTTCTGCTCAGGGTGGACGAAGACGATGCGGTCGTACGTCGACACGTCGTAGCCGGCGGCGGCGAGCGCTGTCATGCCGTCGGCCCGAACCTGGGGGAGGTTGCAGGCGACGGGGACGTCGAACGCGTGCAGCCACGGCGTGACGACGCCCGTGAGCGAGACTTTCCCGTACGACATCCTGCGATAGAACGCGCCGACCTCGTCGAAGACGATGTGCTGCACGTCGCTGCGAACGAACGGCTCCGGCCCCCACGTCACGAGCGCAACCAGGATTCGCTGCTGCCCGATGACGTGACCGCCGTAGCCAGGCTGCGCCGGGGGAACAACCGCCAGGCTCAGAGCGAGGAGGGCGACCGGGAGCAGCCGCCGGACCACGGCGCCGTCAGCTCGTGGCGACCGGGTTCGGCGCGGGCTCGTCGGCGATCTGGAGCGGCTTGACGATCTCCGCGAAGTGGCAGGCGCTGGGATGGCCCTGGCCGCGATCGGTCAGCTGCGGATCCTCCTCGGCGCAGATCGGCTGCGCCTTCCAGCAGCGCGTGCGGAAGCGGCAGCCCGACGGCGGGTTCGCCGGATTCGGCACGTCGCCTTCGAGCACGATGCGCTGGCGCTTGCCGCGCTGTCCCGGCTCCTCGATCGGAATCGCGGAGAGCAGCGCCTGCGTGTACGGATGCGACGGCCGCTCGTAGATGTCCTCCCGCGTCCCGATCTCGACGACGCGGCCGAGGTACATGACCGCGACGCGGTCGGAGATGTGCCTTACGAGCGAGAGATCGTGCGCGATGAAGAGGTACGTCAGCCCGAAGTCGCGCTGCAGCGACTCGAGCAGGTTGACGACCTGTGCGCGGATCGAGACGTCGAGCGCCGAGACCGGCTCGTCGAGCACGACCATCTGAGGGTTGAGCGCCAGTGCCCGGGCGAAGCCGATGCGCTGCCGTTGCCCGCCGGAGAACTCGTGCGGGAAGCGGTTCGCGTGCTCCGGGCTCAGGCCGACGGTGCGCAGCAGCTCGTCGATGCGGCCGCGGCCCTCTCGTCCCTTGTACAGCCCGTGGACGCGCAGCGGCTCGGCGACGATCTCCCTCACCGTCATGCGCGGGTTCAGCGAGGCATAGGGGTCCTGGAACACGATCTGCAGCTCGCGGCGCACGTCACGCATGCGGCGGCGGCTCAAGCCCGTGATGTCCTCGCCGTTGAAGATGATCTTGCCGTCCGTCGGCTCAAGCAGCTTGATCACGGTCCGGCCGAGCGTCGTCTTGCCGCAGCCCGACTCGCCGACGAGACCGAGGGTCTCGCCCGCGCGCAGCGACAGATCGACACCGTCGACGGCGTGCACCTGGCCGACGCGCCGCTTGAAGACGCCGGCCGTGATCGGGAAGTGCTTCACGAGACCCTCGATGCGGAGGATCTCGCGGCCTTCCGCGGCGCGCTCGTGAACCTGCTCCTCGGGTGCCGGTGCCTCTGCCGTCTCGCTCATGTTCCGGCTCCCACGGGCTCGGCGAGGTGGCCGACGCGGCCTTCCAGCTCCTCGGCGAAATGGCACGCGGTCAGATGAGCGTCCCTTTCGATCGGGCGGAGCGGCGGCTCTTCCTCGCGGCAGCGCGCGCGCCCCTGCGAGAGGAAGCAGCGCGGATGGAATGGGCACCCCGGCGGGCGGCTGATCAGGCTCGGCGGCTGGCCGGGGATCGGCCGCAGCCACTCCTCCTCCGCCGTCAGCTTCGGCAGGCTGTCCATCAGTCCGATCGTGTACGGATGGCGCGGGTTGCTGAAGATCGTGCCGACGTCGCCGAGCTCGACGACCTTGCCGGCGTACATGACGATCACGCGGTCGGCCAGCTCCGCGATCAGCCCGAGGTCGTGCGTGATCAGGATCGTCGCCGCGTGCGTCTCGTCCTGCGCCTTCTTCAGCACCTCGAGAATCTGTGCCTGGATCGTCACGTCGAGCGCCGTCGTCGGCTCGTCGGCGATCAGGACGGACGGCTCGTTGGCGATCGCCATGGCGATCATCGCGCGCTGCCGCATGCCGCCCGAGAACTCGTGCGGATACTGGTCGACGCGGCGCTCCGGGTTCGGGACGCCGACGAGCTTCAGCATCTCGACGGCGCGCTTTTTGGCCGCACCGTCCTTGACGTGCGGGTTGTGCGTCTTGATCGCCTCGGTGATCTGGGAACCGATCTTCAGCACCGGGTTGAGCGACGTCATCGGATCCTGGAAGACCATCGCGATGTCGTTGCCACGGATCCGGCGCAGCTCCCTCTTCGACACCTTCAGGAGGTCCTTGCCCTTGAAGAACGCCTCGCCGCGGACGATGCGCCCCGGCGGCTGCGGGATCAGGCCCAGCAGCGACATCGTGCTGACGCTCTTCCCCGAACCGGACTCGCCGACGATGCCGAGCGTCTCTCCGGGATAGATGTCGTACGTGATCCCGTCGACGGCTTTGACGACGCCGTCCTCGGTCGTGAATTCCACGACCAGATCTCGGATCGAGAGGATGGGATCGGCCACTGGAAGTGTGCTACGCGCGGACGCGCCGCTGGGTGGGATCGAGGGCGTCGCGCAAGCCGTCGCCGATGAAGTTGATGCAGAGGACGATGATCACGATCACGATCCCCGGGAACGTGACCAGCCACCACTTGTCGATGCCCTGGTCCTGGCCCTCGTTCAGCAGCGCGCCGAGCGCGGGGGTCGGCGGCTGGATGCCGAAGCCGAGGAACGACAGCACCGCCTCGAGCAGGATGGCCGTCCCGATCGTCAGGGTCGCCGAGACCACGATCGGCCCGATCGTGTTCGGGAGCATGTGACGCAGCATGATCCGGAGGTCGCCCGCGCCCGCGGCCTTCGCCGCCTCGACGTATTCCTTCTCGCGCAGGGACAGGAAGCTGCCGCGCACGATACGCGCGATCTGCGTCCAGATCAGGAAGGCTAAGAGCAGCGCGAGCTTTGTCGGCGTGCTGTGACCGAGGTACTTCGCGGCGACGAGCAGAACGGCTAAGAGGGGTAACGTCAGGAACAGGTCGGTGATGCGCATCAGCAGGTTGTCGGCCCAGCCGCCGTAGTAGCCGGCGAGGCCGCCCATGATCGTCCCGATCAGCGTCGAGAGGAGACCGACGAGAATGCCCACTCGTGCCGACGTCCGGATGCCGAAGAGGACACGGCTGAACGAGTCGCGGCCGGCGCTGTCGGTGCCGAAGATGTGATGGCGCGACGGCGCGGCGCTGAGGGCGTTGAGGTTGATCTGGTCGTACTTGTACGGCGCGATCACGTTCGCGAACACGCCGGCGCCGAAGATCAGCAGGATCACGATCAGGCTTCCGAGGGCGAGCCGGTGCCGGAAGAACCGGCGGCGCGCGTACGCCCACTGGCTGCGCGCCTGGACCTCGAGGCCGTACTGATACGTCAGCTCCTCGGACGAGTCGGCCGGCCCCTCGGCCGGGGGCATCGAGTACTGCGACCCGGGCGGGCCGATCGCCAACTCGTCACGCACGTGCTCGCTACTCATAGCGGATCCTCGGGTCGAAGACGCCGTACAGGATGTCAGCGATCAGGTTGAAGAGGATCACCATCGTCGCGACGACCATCAGCCACGCCATCACCGGGTACGGGTCGCTCGCGAACAGCGAGTTGACGAAGTAGTAGCCCATCCCGTCGAGCGTGAAGATGGTCTCCGTGACGATCGCGCCCGCGAACAACCCGCCGAAGTCGAGCGCGACGACAGTGATCAGCGGGATCAACGCGTTGCGGAAGGCATGGCGCATGACCACACGGCGCTCGATCAGTCCCTTCGCGCGCGCGGTGCGCACGTAGTCCGAGTTCAGCACCTCGAGCATCGAGGCGCGCATGAAGCGGCTGTAGGTCGCCGTGCTCAGCGCGCAGAGTGCGATCACCGGCAGCGCCAGGTGCTGCACGCGGTCGATGAAGAAATGGAAGCCGTGACCGGCGCCGACCGACGACGACAAGCCGGACGTGTAGAAGATCCGGATGTTCCACTTCAGGTACACCTGGACCATCAACACCTGCAGCATCAGCGCCAGCCAGAAGACCGGTGTGGCGAAGCCGACGAAGCTGAGCGTCGTCGCCGTGTAGTCGAACAGCGAATACTGGCGTAACGCCGAGTAGACCCCGATGAGGACGCCGAGGATCAGCGAGATGATGATCGCGGCGAGGATGAACTGCAGCGTGTGGCCGATGACGCGCTTCAGGTCGGGCCAGATCGGGCGGTTGCCGAACAGCGTCGTCCCGAACTTCTTCGTGACGGCGTCGTGAATCCAGTAGCCGTACCGGATGACCACCGGCTTGTCGAGGTTCTTGCTGTGCTCGATCGAGTGGATCTGCTCGGCGGTGATGTTCGGGTTCGCCCTCAGGCGACCGAGCGGGTCACCGGTGAGCGAGACGAACGTGAAGATGAGGAAGCTCGTCGCGACGAGCACCGGGATGCTGTAGAGGAGTCTGCGGATGATGTAGGTCAGCATCGGGCCGTCCTCCCATTATGAACGGATCCCGCCTCCGTGTAACGGAGGCGGGATCCGGGGTTCTGCACGCAATCAGGGCGAGGGGACGTCCCCTACCCCTTCGACCAGTTCTCCGCGTTGAACGACGGGCCCTGGCTGGTTGCGTTGTCGACCATCCCGTGCACCGAGGTCTTGTAGACCAGGTACGTCGGGCGCTGGTACAGCGGGATCACGGCGACGTCCTTCGCGATCTGCTTCCCAACCTTCACGATCAGTGCCGTCCGCTTCTTCGCGTTCAGCTCACGGTCGGACTGGCCGAGCCACTTGGTGACGTTCCGGTTGCAGTACTCCGCGTAGTTGGCGGCGTTCCCGCAGCTGAAGCTCGACACGTTGTAGTGCGGATCGACCGTGACCAGGAACGTGAACATCGCCAGGTCGAAGTCGTGCGCCGGCAGCTTGCTGCCGAACAGCGTGCCCGCCGGCACGAACGCGTTCCGAAGCTGGATACCGGCCTTCGCGGCCTGATCCTGGAAGATCGTGAACGCAAGCGTGCGCAGCGCGTTACCCGTCGTGGAGGCGAAGTCGAACGCCACCTTCGTGCCGTTGCACGTGTAGATGCCGTCGCCGCCCTTGCTGCAGTTGTGCGCGTTCATGGCGGCCTGGACCTTCGCCGGGCTGTAGTTGTACTGCCCGAACTGGTTCGTGTAGCCGGCCTCGCCCTTGAGTCGGACGATGCTCTGCAGCGGACCGACGCTCGGGTTGAGCGTGCCGTACAGCGCCTTGGCAGCGCTGGTCCGGTTGACCGACTCCATCAGAGCCTTCCGCACCCAGAGCTGCTTCGCCAACGGGTTGCCGTGAGGCCCCTGCTCGATCTCGATGTGCTCGAACTGGAGACCGACGTGCGAGACCACCCGGAGGCCGGCCTGGCTGCGGAGGTCCGCAAGCGCAAGCTGGGGCTGCGGGTAGATCGCGTCGACCTCGCCCGAGCGGATCGCCTGGATCTCGGAGTTCGTGTTCGTGATGAAGCGGAACACGATCGAGTCCAGCTTCGCCTTTTTCCCGTACCACCCGTGCGAGTTGCGGGTCAGCGTGATGCCGGAGCCGCGATCGTAGTGCGTCACCAGGAACGGACCGTCACCGATCGGAGCGTTGCCCTTCTTCGGGTTGCAGATGCAGTCGTTCCACACCGTCAGCATGTCCGTGCCCGCCAGCGCGTGCTGCGGCAGGACGTAGTTGAAGAGGTTCTTCCACCCCGCGAAGTTCCGTTTGAACGTGATCTTCACCGTTTTCCCGCTGCCGACGACACTCCTGATGTCCTCGTACCCGAACGGGTCGATGTGATCCTTGTTCTTCGGATTCTGCGTGGTCTGCCACGTGAACTTGAAGTCCTTGCCCGTGACCGGCACGCCATCGCTCCACTTGGCGTTCTTGCGGATGTAGTACGTCAATCGCATCGGCCTAGTCTGGAACTTGTAGTGCGAGATCAGGTCGGGCTTGTACGTGAACTGTGGCGTGAACAGGAAAGCGCCGCGGATCACAGGCGTCTGGAAGACCACGTTCCAGAACGCGTTGCAGTCCACGTCCAGGATCAGGTTCAGGCACCAGTCCGGACCGCCGCCCTGCTCAGCCCCGAAGACCAGCGTGCCGGCGCTCTTCGCCTTCGCACTGTCCGGTCCACTCACTCTCGCCGAGCCGGTAGCCGCAAGCGCGAGCGCTGCGAGTACCACCCCGGCAAAGAGCCAGAGCTTGCGTCGATGCATCTACTCCCTCCGTTCCTTCTATGGCGACGCGGCCGCGCCCCCATACGTTTCGTCCCGCCCCCTCCTCCGGGGCGGGCCGCATTCTGACAGACACTGCGACGCCGGAGACGTCGCTTTGTTAGGGGTTTCGGCGCTGCGGCGGAACGCCTCCGGCCGGGCGGGGTCTCACACCGGAAGGGTGCGTGACCCAGCAGTTCAGGTGGTCAGCGCGTCAGCGCCGGCGACGACTTCCAGGATCTCCTGCGTGATCTCGGCTTGCCTCGCACGGTTCATCGCCAGCGTCAGATTGTCGATGAGGTCGCCCGCGTTCTTGCTGGCGTTGCGCATGGCGGTCATCTGCGCGCCGTGCTTCGAAGCCGCGGATTCGAGGAGGGCCCGGTAGACCTCCGTCTCGACGTACACCGGAAGGAGGCGGGCGAGGATCTCCTCGGGCTCCGGCTCGAAGATGAAGTCGCCGCGCAGAGCGTCCTCGTCGCGCTCTTCCCTCTCCGTCTCGAGCAGCGCCTCGGAGAGCGGCAGGAGCTCCTGCTCCGTCACGCGCTGCGTCAGCGCCGACTCGAAGCGGTTGTAGATGACGACGACTCGATCGACCTCCTCCTCCGTGTAGAGCTCGATCACACGGTGCGCGATCGACTGCGCGTCGGCGTAGCGGGGGTCATCCGTGAAGCCGGTGAACTCGCCGGTCAGCTCGAGCCGGCGGAACCGCAGCGAGCCGACGCCGCGGCGACCGACGCCGACCCAGCGCACCTGCTTGCCCTCGGCCTGGAGCCCGCGGCCGACGGCCAGAGCGCGCCGCAGCACCTGCGAGTTGAACGGGCCGGAGAGGCCGCGGTCGCCCATGATCGGGACGACGGCGACCGCGCGCACGTCGCGCTGCTGCAGCAGCGGCAGCCCGCGCACGGACGTGCTCGCGCGTGCCGTGCCCGCCATCAGCTCGAGCATCCGGTCGGCGTACGGGCGCATGTCCTCGATCCGCGCCTGCGCGCGCCGGAGCTTCGACGCTGCGACGAGCTCGAGCGCGCGCGTGATCTTGCGCGTGTTCTGCACCGACCGGATGCGGCGCCGGATGTCCTGCAGCGACGCCATCTACGCGACCAGCGAGGTCTCCTCCTGCACGCTGAACGACTGCTTGAACCTCTCGAGCTCGCCGCTCAAGCGCTCCGCGAGCTCGTCCGGCAGGTCGCCGCTCTGGCGAATCTCCTCGAGGATCGAGCCCTCGGTGCGCATGTACTCGCGCAGCTCGCCCTGGAACCGCGGAACCTGCGGTACCGGGATGTCGTCGAGGAAGCCGTTCACGCCGGCGTAGAGGGCGACGACCTGCTCCTCCATCGGCCACGGGTCGTACTGCGGCTGGTTCAGCGCGGCGACCATCCGCTCGCCACGCGCGAGTGCCTGCTGCGTCGACTGGTCGAGCTCCGAGCCGAACTGCGCGAACGCCTCCAGCTCGCGGTACTGCGACAGGTCGAGGCGCAGGCGGCCGGCGACCTTCTTCATCGCCTTCGTCTGCGCCGAGCCACCGACACGAGAAACCGAGATGCCGACGTTCACCGCCGGCCGCACGCCGGAGAAGAACAGGTCCGACTCGAGGTAGATCTGCCCGTCGGTGATCGAGATGACGTTCGTCGGGATGTACGCGGACACGTCGCCCGCCTGCGTCTCGATCACCGGCAGCGCCGTCAGCGATCCGCCGCCACGCTCCTCTGAGAGCTTGCACGCGCGCTCGAGCAGCCGCGAGTGGAGATAGAAGACGTCGCCGGGGAACGCCTCGCGGCCGGGCGGGCGCCGGAGCAGCAGCGAGAGCTGCCGGTACGCGTCCGCGTGCTTCGAGAGGTCGTCGTAGAGGACGAGTGCGTGCCTGCCGTTGTAGAGGAAGTACTCGCCCATCGCACAGCCGGCGAACGGCGCCATCCACTTGATCGGCGCCGCTTCCTGCGCCGGCGCGGAGACGATCGTCGTGTACTCCATCGCGCCCTCGTCGCGCAGCTTCTCGTACACCTGGGCGACCGTCGATGCCTTCTGCCCGATGGCGACGTAGATGCAGACGACGTCCGTGTTCTTCTGGTTCAGGATCGTGTCGATCAGGATCGCGGTCTTGCCGGTCTGCCGGTCGCCGATGATCAGCTCCCGCTGGCCGCGGCCGACGTTCGTCATCGAGTCGATCGCTTTGATGCCCGTCTGGAGCGGCTCCTTCACCGGCTGGCGCGCGACGACACCCGGCGCCTTGAACTCGAGCGGCCGCGTCTCGTCCGTCTCGATCGGACCGCGGCCGTCCAGTGGGTTGCCCAGCGGGTCGACGACGCGGCCGAGGAGCGCCTCGCCCACGGGCACGCTGGCCACGGTGCCGGTCCGCTTGACCGGCTCGCCCTCACCGACGTGCTGCCACTCGCCGAACAGCGCCGCGCCGACGTCGTCCTCCTCGAGGTTGAACGCAAGCCCGACGACGCCGTGCTCGAGCTCGAGCATCTCGAGCGCGACACAATTCTCGAGCCCGTAGATGCGCGCGATGCCGTCACCGACCTGCAGCACGGTTCCGACCTCGGCGAGGTCGGTCTCGGCGTCGTAGTGCTCGATCCGCTCCTTGAGGATCGAGGTGATCTCTTCCGGACGCAGCTTCACTCGTTATCTCCCTCTGATCAGTTCTTGACGTAGACCTTCGAGCCGGCCGCGCACGCTTGCGTCGACGCGCATGGACCCGGCTTGCAAGACAAATCCGGCGATGAGATTCGGGTCGACGCGGCGCGTCGCCTCGACCTTGCGGCCGGACGCGCGCTCGATCTGCCCGAGCAGCTCGCGCGCCTCGTCGTCGTCGAGCTCGCGGGCCGTCGTCAGCTCGACGTTCAGGCGGCGCTCCTCGCGCGCCATCAGCCGGTCGAACTCGCGCGCGATCTCCTCGATCGACCCGATGCGCCCTTTCTCGGCCACGAGGCGGAGGAAGTTGCGCAGCAGCTCGTCCGACCCGCCGGCGAGCTCGTCGAGGACAGCGACCTTCGTGGAGGCCTCCAGTTGCGGGTTGCGCAGTGCTGCACGGAGCTCCGGGACGTCGCCGACCGCCGCGGCGAAGTCGGCAAGCTCCTCGCTCACCTGCTGCAGGCGTCCGTTCTCCTTCGCGGCATCGAACAGCGCCTGCGCGTACGTGCGGTGGACGGCGGCTATCTCGGCGCCTCCTCGAGGGCCGAGAAGTCGAGGTCGCGGACCGCATCCTCGATCAGCCGCCGGTGGTCGGCGTCGTCGAGCACCTTGCCGGTGACTTTCGCGGTCGCGACGAGCGTGAGGTCGGCGACCTCGGCGCGAATCTGCTCGAGCGCGCGGTGCGTCTCGGCCTCGATCTGCCGGCGCGTCTCCTCGAGCCGTCGCTGGCGGTCGGCCTCGGTCTCGTCCTTCACGCGCTGACGCTGCGAGTCGGCGACACGGCGGGCCTCGGCGAGGATGTCCTCCGCCTGGCCACGGGCCTGGCCGATGAGCGCCCGGTGCTCCTCCAGCAGCCCGCGTGCTTCGTCACGAGCCTTGTCGGCCTGGTCGAGCGACTCGCGGATGCGCTCGCGCCGCTCGTCGATCGCCTCCTGGATGCGGCCGAACGCGAAGCGCTTCAGCACCCAGAACGTGATGCCGAAGCAGACGATGGTCCACACCATCAGGCCGAGGCGGACCTCGATCAGCGGATTCGACGCGACGAGCCCGTGCATCAAACGAGGACGTACGCCAGGATCGAGCCGAGCAGGCCGTAGAACACGACGGCCTCGGTGAGCGCGAAGCCGAGCCACTGGATGCCCTGGAGCTCACCGCGGAGCTCGGGCTGGCGGGCGACGGACTGGATCATCGAGCCGAAGATGTTCCCGATGCCGACGCCGGCGCCGAGGGCTCCGAGGCCGACGCCGAGGGCGAGACCGATCGCCTTGCCGGCTTTCGTGACGTCGCCCGACGTTGCTGCGAGAAGCGTGTGCACGTTGCCTCCTTTTAATCGCTTTGCCGGCGAAGCCGGCAAAGCTTTGCTGGTCGGCGTCGCAAAGCGACGCCTCAGTGCTCCGGCTCGATCGCCGAGCCGATGTAGATGGCGGACAGGGCGGCGAAGATGAACGCCTGGATCCCGACGACGATGACGACCTCGAAGACGTAGAAGAGCGTCGCGGGAATCAGGACGGGCAGCAGTCTCAGGGACTGGAAGATGAAGATGAGCCCGAGGAACGTGAGGATCAGGATGTGCCCGGCGAGCATGTTGGCGAAGAGCCGGACGCTCAGCGAGATCAGGCGCATGAACTGCCCGAGGATCTCGAGCGGCACGATCAAAGCCAGCAGCGGCTTCGGCGCCTCCGGGATCCAGCTCTTGAAGTAGCGGACCGGGCCGTTCCAGCGGATCCCCTCGACATGCGTGAACACGAACGTGAGCAGCGCGAGCGCGAGCGTCACGGACAGCGAGCTCGTCGCCGCGTAGATCCCCCACGTCGGGATGCCGTGATAGGTCTCGCCGGTGATCGGCAACGGAATGAAGCCGAGCAGGTTGACGACGAAGATGAAGAGCAGGAGCGACGCCACGTACGGGAACCAGCGGCCCATCGCCTTCGTAGGCAGTCCCTGCTCGGCGATCTGGGTCTGCGCGACCTCGTAGATCGATTCGCCGATGGTCTGCCGCGAGCCCGGCCGGTTGCTGAGGCGGTAGCGCATCAGGAACAGCCCGAGCAGGATCGTGACGACGGTCCCGAGCATCAGGTAGACGACGGCCTTGGTGATCGAGAGGTTGAGCGGGCCGAGATGAATGGGCACCCACTCGTGCTGCTCGAACTCCTTCGTCGGATCGAACGTGCCGCGCGCGAACGCCGCCGACGGGAACATCAGCGCGAGCAGCACGACCGTGAGCAGCCGGTACTTCACTTCGCCTCTCCGCCGAAGTAGGTCGTGAGCGAGAGGCCGAGCTCGAACGTGTACGCGAGCGCGTAGGTCAGGACCGCCGCGATCGCGACGTGCGGGTGCGAGGCTGCCGTCGCGATGAGCACGGCCAGCAGCACGATCGCCTTGAAGAAGACACCGAAGGCCTGCACAGCTGAGCCCGCGACATTAGCCGTGGGCTTGCGGGCGCGCGCCAGCACGAGATCGAGACCGTGCACGAAGACCCAGAGCACGGCGGCGAGCGCCCAGCCGGAGACGGGCCAGCCGAGCAGGAGGAAGATCGGCAGCGCCACGAGGATCAGCGCCCCGCCGCCGAGGGCCGGCAGCAGGTGCCCGGGCTCGGGACGGGGGGTTGAGAACAGGCCGCCGGTTGCCATCAGACGTTGTACCGCCGGTAGACGGTAAAGACTGCGAGCGGGAGGCCGATGACGGCGCCGATCAGGATGCCGATGCCGATGCTCCCGGCGATCCAGCCGATGAGCAGGCCGACCGCGATCGCGGCGAGGAGAACCCCTAGGAGAAGGCCTCCCGCCCCGGCGGGTTCGAACGGGCGGCGCGCGGAGGGCTCCATCCGCCGCGAGCATACCAACTTTGTGACACCGCGAAGCCGCTATTCAGGCCGAAATCAGGCGACTTTGTTCCGCTGTGCGCGAGCTTGCTCCTCTCGCCGGCGGATGATCGGGTTGGCGAGCTTCACGATCTCGAGCAGATAGACCATGTACACGGAAGCGGCGAGCGCGACCAATCCGATGGCGCCGACGACGACGGTTCGCCACGGGTGCCAGACACCGTGCTGGTGCGGCTTGATGAAGCGGAGCGAGAGCGCAGTGGCGGCCAGCGTCCCGCACCAGAGCCAGATGTAGGTTGCGGCGCGCCGCTGCGAGAAGCCCATGTTGACGAAGCGGTGGTGCAGGTGCGTGCGGTCGGCGGCGTACACGGGCTGGTGGTACTTGAGCCGCTTCGCGACGACGAAGGATGTGTCGAGGATCGGCACCGCCAGCACGAGCAGCGGGAAGAAGAGCGTGACGACGGACGCCGTCTTGAGCAGGCCCTGCAGCGGGATCGTCGCGAGGACGAACCCGAGCAGCAGCGCGCCCGAGTCGCCCATGAAGATGCGCGCCGGATAGAGGTTGTGGCGGAGGAAGCCGAGGCACGCGCCGAGGACGACGGCCGACAGGATCGCCGCGTTGATCTCGGGCCGCGGCAGCGAGAGCGCGATCAGCGTGAACGTGAAGGCGGAGATCGCCGACACCCCGGCGGCGAGACCGTCGAGGCCGTCGAGGAAGTTGACCATGTTCATGATCGCGACGATCCAGAGCACCGACACCGGCATCCCGACCCACTTCGGCAGCGTGTGGATCCCGATGATCGGAAACGTGAACCGGTGCACCCAGATCCCGAAGCCGACGGGGATGGCGGCCGCGGCGACCTGCCCGCCGAGCTTCTCCCACCAGCGCAGCCCGCGGAAGTCGTCGACCGCGCCGACCGTCGTCGCGACGGCGGCGCCGAGCAGCAGCCCGCGCGTCTCCCGCGAGAGGTCGAGGAACGCGAGCGCCGGGACGAAGATGCCGAAGAAGAGCGCGAGCCCGCCGAGGCGCGGGACCGCGCTGCGGTTGAGCCGTCGCCCCTCCGGCCGATCGACGACGCCGAGCAGCCGCGCCATGCCGCCGACCGCCGGCGTCAGCAGGACGACGATCGCCGCGGCGAGCAGCGCGCCCCAGATGATCTCGAGGTGGTCGGCGAGCGTGTGCAGCATCAGTGCAGCACCAGTGCGAGGACGATCGCGACGACGATCAGGCCGAAGAACACGGTCGCGACGATCGTCCCGAGGCGCGCCCAGCGCAGCCAGTCGTCTTCAGGCTCGACCTCGCTCCAGCGCTGCCAACGGCGCGCGCGGAGCCTACTTCGTACCGTAGAGACGGTCTCCCGCATCTCCGAGGCCAGGGACAATGAAGCCCCGCTCGTTCAGCCCGCGGTCGATCGCGGCCACGACGATCTGGACGTCCGGATGGTCGCGGTGGATCCGCTCGATCCCGTCGGGCGCCGCGATGATCGCGATCAGACGGACCGACGTGGCGCCCGCCTTCTTGACGGTGTCGACCGCGGCCGCCGTCGAGTTTCCGGTGGCGAGCATCGGGTCGAGGAGGATCACGTCGCGCTCGGCGACGTCCGCCGGAAGCTTCGCGTAGTACTCGACGGGCTCGAGCGTCTCCTCGTCGCGATACATGCCGATGAAGCCGACGCGCGCGCTCGAGATCAGCGACAGGACGCCGTCCAGCATCCCGACGCCGGCGCGCAGGATCGGGCAGACGGCGACCTTCTTCCCGCTGATGCGCGGGAAGCGCCCGACCTCGAGCGGCGTCTCGACCTCGACGTCCTCGGTCGGCATGTCCTTCGTCGCCTCGTACGTCAGCAGCAGCGTCACCTCGTTCACGAGCTTGCGGAAGTGCACGGTCGGCGTGTCCTTGTCGCGCAGGTAGGCGAGCTTGTGCTGCACGAGCGGGTGCTTGACCTCGATCACGAGGTCGCTGCGCGTTTCGGTCGCGCTCACTGCGTCACGTACGTCGTCCAGCCGCGGAAGCCCGGATAGAGCGGATGCTCGTCGCAGAGCTTCTCGACGCGCGCGCGCAGCGCGCTCAGGTCCGGCGAGTCGCCGAGGGCTTCGACGATGACGCGGCCGATCTCGCGGAAGTCGGCGTCGTCCATGCCGCGCATCGTGGCCGCGGGCGTGCCGATGCGGACGCCGCTGGCGACCGTCGGCGGACGCTCGTCGAACGGCACGGTGTTGCGGTTCACGGTCAGCTTCACGTCGTGGAGGCGCTCTTCCGCGGCCTTGCCCGTCCAGTCCGTGCGGCGGAGGTCGAGCTGTAGCAGGTGCGTGTCCGTGCCGCCGGTGAGGACGTCGAGCCCTCCCTCGATCAGCGTCTCGGAGAGCGTGTCGGCGTTGCTGCGGATCTGCGCCTGGTAGTCGCGGAACGCGTCGGTCGCCGCGATCTTGAAGCAGGCCGCCTTGGCGGCGATCGTGTGCTCGAGGGGGCCGCCCTGCATGCCGGGGAAGACGGCGCGGTCGACCGCCTGTGCGTGCTCCTGGCGGCAGAGGACGAAGCCGGAGCGCGGGCCGGCGAGCGTCTTGTGCGTCGTCGACGTGACGAAGTCGCAGTGCTCGACGGGGTTCGGGTGGAGGCCGGCGGCGACCAGCCCGGCGAAATGGGCCATGTCGCAGAGGAGCAGCGCGCCGACGTCGTCGGCGATCTCGCGGAACTTCGCCGTGTCGACGGTGCGCGGGTACGCCGAGCCGCCGCACACGATCAGCTGCGGCTTCGCGTCTCGCGCCTTCGCGAGCACCTCGTCGTAGTCGACGACGTTCGTCTCCCGCGAGACGCCGTAGTGGACGATCGAGTAGAGCTTCCCGGAGAAGTTGACCTTGAGCCCGTGCGTGAGATGGCCGCCGTGCGCGAGCTCGAGCGAAAGGATCGTGTCGCCCGGCTGCAGCGCGGCGAGGTACACGGCCATGTTGGTCTGCGCGCCGGCGTGCGGCTGGACGTTCGCGTGCTCCGCCCCGAACAGCTCCTTCGCGCGGTCGATCGCGAGCTGCTCGATCTGGTCGACGATCTCGCAGCCACCGTAATAGCGCTTGCCGGGGTAACCCTCCGCGTATTTGTTCGTCGGCGTCGAGCCGGTCGCTTCGAGGACGGCGGGCCACGTGAAGTTCTCGGACGCGATCAGCTCGATCTGCGCGCGCTGACGTTCCGTCTCCTGCGCGAGGAGGTCGGCGATCTGCGGGTCGACCTGGTCGAGGCCGGCCGTGGTGAGCTGCTGGAACGTCTGCTGCGCGGCGACGGCCATCACGTGGATCGTACTGGCGCTTGCAGTCGACGGAGAACCTCGGCGGCGGGAACGGCTCCTTGCCGCAGGATGCGCGGCTCCGCTCCGGTCAGGTCCACAACGGTCGACGGCGTGCCTGGCACCTCGCCCCCGTCGACCGCGGCGGCTGCGCCTGTGCGGATCTCCTCCGGCACGTCCTCGAAGCGGCGTGGGTCGGGGCCGCCGGAGAGGTTGGCGCTCGTCGCGACGACGGCGCCGACGCTCGCGACGATCTCCTGCGTCGTGCGCGGCAGGTCGGGAACGCGGATCCCGAGCGCGTCCGGGTTCGTGCCCGTCAGCCAGCGGAAACGGTGCGCCGGGTTCGGGACGACGAGCGTCACCGGCCCCGGCAGCAGGTGCCAGGCACGTGACGTGTCCAGTTCGGGCAGCAGCGCCCGCAGCGCGTCGACGCTCGCGGCGACGAGCGCCGTCGGCTGGGCCGCCGGGCGTCCCTTGAGCTCGTACAGGCGCCGCGTCGACGCCTCGTCGTGCGGCTCGGCCGCGAGCCCGTAGACGGTGTCGAACGGCAGGACGACCGGCAGGCCGGCGCGCAGCGCGTCGATCACCGCAGCAGAAATGTCGCCGCCTCCGACGCGAGCGCGTCCGGTTGGTGGATCCAGAGGAAACGGCCGGCTTCGTGCAGCACGACGCTCCGGGCCGCGGGGATGCCTGCCACGAGGTCGCCGGCGGCGACGGGGCCGCCCGGATGCCAGACGAGGAGCGGGCCGGCGCCGTCGCGGTCGGGCCGAGACGCGAGCCTCATCGTCGGCCGTCGACGACGCGCGGGATCCCCGCCAGATCAGGCGTGACCCGAACGTCCTCGTACCCAATGGACCTGAGCGCCGCGGCCACGTTGTCTGCCTGGCACCGCCCGACCTCGAGGACGAGCAGACGTGTCCGCGCCAGACGTGCCAGTTCTTCGTGCAGGCCGACGCCCACGACGGCGCCGCGCGGCTCCCAGTCGCGGATCTCCGGCTGCAGCGTGTCCCACTCCGCGGGCGTGACGTACGGCGGGTTGCAGACGACGAGGTCCCAGCCCTCGGCGGCGACGGCGAGGTCGCCCTCGCGCACATCGACCGCGAGTCCCAGCTGCGCGGCGTTCTCCCGCGCCAGCGCGAGGGCATCCGGAGACGTGTCGACGGCGACGACGCGTGCGCCCGGATGCTCGTCGGCGATCGCCAGCGCGATCGCCCCCGTCCCCGTGCCGACGTCGAGCACGCGGGGCGCGGGCGCCGCCATGTCGCGCAGGAGCGCAAGCGCGCGCTCGACGACGATCTCCGTCTCCGGCCGCGGCACGAGCGCGCGGGCATCGGTCTTCAGCACGAGCCGGCGGAAGCCCCATTCGCCCAGCACGTACGCGAGCGGCTCGCGCTCGAGGCGTCGTCCCAACGGGACCTGCCACGTGTCTGGCACCTCCGCGTCGGCCTGTGCATACACGCCGGTTCGAGACGTGCCGAGCACGTGGGCGAGCAGGAGCTCTGCGTCGACGCGCGGAGTGTCGACGCCGGCGGCGGCGAGCTCACGCTCCGCGAGCCGGAGCGCCTCTCTCACCGTCACTCGCCGAGCGCGCGGCGACGGTCCTCGGCCGTGAGCGCCTGGGTGAACTCGTCGAGCTCCCCCTGGAGCACGCGGTCGAGCTGGTGCGTCGTGAGCTTGATCCGGTGGTCGGTGATGCGGTTCTCCGGGAAGTTGTACGTCCGGATCTTCTCGGCGCGCTCGCCGGAGCCGATCTGCGATCGCCGGGTGGCATCGAGCTCCGCCTGCTGCTTCTCGCGCTCGAGCTCGTACAGGCGCGCGCGCAGCACCCGCAGCGCCTTCTGCCGATTCTGCAGCTGGCTCTTCTCGTCCTGCATCGAGACGACGAGGCCGGTCGGCAGGTGCGTGACGCGCACGGCGGAATCCGTCGTGTTCACGCTCTGCCCGCCCGGGCCTGTCGACCGGTAGACGTCGACCTTGAGGTCGTTCGGGTCGATCTCGACCTCGACCTCCTCGGCTTCGGGCATGACGGCGACCGTTGCGGTCGACGTGTGGATGCGCCCCTGCGACTCGGTCTCCGGAACGCGCTGGACGCGATGCGTTCCACCTTCCCACTTGAAGACGGAGTAGGCGCCGTCGCCGTTGATCGCGAACGTCACCTCCTTGTAGCCGCCGGCGTCGTTGGGGCTTGCGCCCAGCTGCTCGACCTTGAACCCGCGCCGCTCCGCGTAGCGCGCGAGCGCGCGGTAGAGGTCACCCGCCCAGATGGCGGCTTCGTCGCCGCCGACGCCCTGGCGGATCTCGACGATGACGTCCTTGCTGTCCGCCGGATCGGTCGGCGCCAGCGCGACGCGCAGCTCCTCCTCGAGGGCGTTGCTGCGCTCCTCCAGCTCGGGCACGAGCTCGCGCAGCACGCCGTCGCTGCGCGCTTCGTCGAGGTCGGCGTGCACCTGCCGCCACTCCTGCGCGAGCTTGTGCGGCGCTTCGAGCTCCTTCAGCCTGCGTCCGGCGGCCGCCGCCTCCCTGTGGTCGTTGTAGACGGCAGGATCGGACATGCGCTCCTGCGCCTCCCCGTATGAGCGCTCGAGCTCGTCGACGAGCTGTTCGATGTTGCCGGCCATCGCCGGCCAGGTTAGCCCTCGAGCCGGGCGTCCAGCGTGATCTCGGGGACGCCGGCGAGCGCTTTCGAGACGGGACAGTTGGACTTGGCCGTCTCGGCCGCGTCGCGAAACGCATCCGCATTCGTGCCTGGCACCTTTCCCGTCACTTGCAGGGCGATCTTCGTGATCCCCTCGCCCGGTTGGAACGTGACCGTCGCGGACGTCTTCAGTTCGTCCGCGGGATGTCCGGACTGCGCCAGCCCGTTCGACAACGCCATCGAGAAGCAGGCTGCGTGCGCGGCGGCGATCAGCTCCTCCGGGCTCGTCTTCGTCTGGCCGTCCTCCGAGCGAGCGGTCCAGTCCACGTCGAGGTTGCCGAACGCTCCACTTCCGACGGAGTCGATCGAGCCGTTGCCGCCCTTCAGATCGCCGTGCCAGGTCACTTCAGCGGTGCGGTCAGTCGCCATCGGTCTGTTCCTCCAGGGTCGCATTGACGGTCACTGTGCCGCTCGCCTCGATCAGCTTCGACAACGGGCAGCCCTCGCTCGCGCTCGCGGCGAACCGGTTCAGCGTCTCCGCATCGACTTCTTTTACACGCGCGCGCGCGGAGATCTCAGAAGCGACGATTCGGTGCGAGCCGTCCTCGACCTGGTCGAGCGTGACGGTCGCCCGGACGTCGAGGTGTTCGACCGGCGCGCCGGCGCCGGCGAGCTCGCCCGCGAGGGACATCCCGTAGCACGCGGCGTGTGCTGCAGCGAGCAGCTCCTCCGGGCTCGTCTTGCCGTCCGCCTTCTCGACGCGCGACGCCAGCGAATACGGCAGCGCGGAGAACGCGCCGGTGGCAGCGCTGATCGCGCCGCTGCCGCGCGCGACGTTCCCCTCCCACGTGACGTTCGCCGAGCGCTGGACGCGTGGCACGCCCGAAGCGTATGCGTCAGTCGCCGCGCTCTGCGGCAACCAGCGCGCGCAGGCTCTCGTGCTCCTCGGCGCAGGCCGGACAGCCGGCCAGGTGCGCGCGCAACCCGCGCACCGCGGCGTCTGCATCGGCGCCCGCAAGCTCGAGCTCGACGTAGCGATCGAGCTCCGCGAAGCACGTGTCGCAGTCGACCTCCGGCTCGGCAGGGCCGAGGAGACGGCCAAGCGTTTGCTCCAGGTCCATCAGCCTTCCTCCTCCAGATGGTCGCGCAGCTTGCGCCGAGCGTCGTGCAGTGTCTTGTACAGCGCGCCGCGGGTGGTGTTCAGCCGCTCCGCGAGCACGTCGATGGGAACGCCGTTCAGCGCGATCGCGACGAGGATCTGCCGCTGGTGCGGCGTCAGCTCGTCCTGAATGGCGTGCTGCAAGCGCGCCAGCAGGTCGCGCTGCTCGACCGTCGCGGCCGGCGACGGCGTGTCGGACGAGAAGCCGGTCCATTGCTCCGGCTCGAGCGGAATCTCCCGACCCTGCCACGCGCGCTTGCGCAGCTTGACCGACGCCTCGAGGAGCGCGAACTTGTACGCCCAGGTCGTGAAGCGGCTCTCGCCGCGGAACTCGTCGAGGCGGCGGAGGACGCTGAGCGTCGCATCGTCCGCCGCCTCGAGGGCGATCTCGTCGAGGTCGTCGCCGCGCAGGTGTGGCAGCGACGGCCGCCGGCGCCCCACCTCGAACCGGGCTGCGCGAAGGAGCAGGGCGTGCAGCTGCCCGACCGCGAGCTCGTGCGCCGACCCCTCGGCGTGCAGGTCCGCCAGGAGTGTCTCGCGGGCCGGCGCTGCGATCACGCCGCGGTTCCCTTCTCCAGCGGCGCGAGGATCCTGAGTGCGAGCTCCGGTGGGCATCCTTCTTCGACCAGTCCGATCAGTGCGTGGAGGTCGTAGCGGGTGTCGCGTGCGACCTTCGACGCGACGGGCAACGCGAATCCTGCCTCGACGAGCCGGTCACGCCGCCACGAAGTCACGTTCGCTCGAGCCATGGCGATCTCTCCGACCTACCCGCACGGGGACGCCGCGGAACGCCCACGCCAGCCGTGTCAGCGTCAGCGCGCCGAGCAGCAAGCCGAAATCGCGCAGCGCGATGTCGTAGTACTCCGGCGGGTTCTTGGTGAGCAGGTTCACGACGATGCCGGCGAGCCACGCGGCGACCAGCGGCGCGCCGAGCGCCGGGGCGACCGCGACGGCCAGTCCGGCCACGATCTCGACGGCGCCGACGAAGTACATGAAGTCCTGGGCGCTGCCGGGCGCGATGCTGTTGATCCAGCCGGCCAGGTAGTCCGGCCAGTGCACCGTCCAGTTGAAGAACTTGTCCAGCCCGAACAGGATCGGCGCCGCAGTGAAGCCCACGCGCAGCAGCAGGTAGGCCTGGTACGCGGCGTCACGCACACGATCCTCCGACATTGGGAACCTCCTCGTTCGCTGACACGACGTTCGTGTCACGCGAGCGGCCGTTCTTACGGGCTAGGCCATCACCTCGACCTTGCGCTCGTTCGGGTCGTACGACCCCTCGAGCGCGAGGACTTCCTTGAGCGCGCGGATCGACACCTCGATCTGGTCGAGCGACGGCTGCCGCGTCGTCAGGCGCTGAAGCCAGAGGCCGGGAGCGAGCAGCGTCATCAGCGCGCGATTGTCCTGGTGCTTCCCGGCGAAGCGGATCAGCTCGTACGCGAGCCCCGCGATCACGGGCAGTAGCAGGATGCGCGTTCCGATCAGCCAGTACCAGTGCGGCCGTCCGAAGAACGCGAACACGAAGATCGCGATCACCATCACCCACAGCAGGAAGGCGGTGCCGCACCGCGGGTGGATCAGGCTGTGCCGCTGGACCGTCTCCGGCTCGAGCTCGTCGCCCGCCTCGTACGCGTTGATCGCCTTGTGCTCGGCGGCGTGGTACTCGAACACGCGCCGCAGATCCGGGAACAGCGAGATCAGGAAGAGGTACCCGATGAAGATCCCGACGCGGATCACGCCTTCGACGATCACGAACCAGGTGGCGTCGATGCCGATCCAGTCCGTGATCAGCGCCGGCGACACCTTGAAGAGGAGGATCGCGAAGCCGATCGCCACCGCGAAGGCGAAGAACAGCTGGCCGCGCGTCAGCTCGGTCGCGATCTCCTCGCCCTCCTCGCCTTCCTGCGCGGCTGCGTAGTTGGCCGAGATCGCGAGCGCGCGGAAGCCGATCGCAAGCGACTCGCCGAGCGCGATGACGCCGCGGATCACCGGCAGCCGCCAAACCCAGTGGCGCACCATCGGCGACTCGATCGGCTGGTTGACGTGCGCGATCTCGCCGTCCGGCTTCCGGACCGCCACCGCCCAGTTCGACGGTCCGCGCATCATCACGCCTTCGAGGACCGCCTGCCCTCCGACTGTCGTCATGAAGGTGGTCGCTTAGCCGCGGCGGGCGCCGCCGGCCTTCTCCAGCCGGCGCTGGAACCGCTCCACCCGGCCGCCCGTGTCGACGAGCTTCTGCTTGCCGGTGTAGAACGGATGGCAGTTCGAGCAGATCTCGACATGGAGCTCGGGCTTCGTGGAACGCGTCTGGAACGTGTTCCCGCAGGAGCACGTCACGGTCGCGAGGACGTATTCGGGGTGAATGTCAGGCTTCATCTTCGTCTGAAGCCAGGATAGCAACGGCCGTTTTGGGTGCGACGTTGCCGCCCGAGACGACCGCCGCGACCGTCTGGCCCGGCTCCGGAACCACCACGCCGGACAGCAACGCGGCCGCCGTGGCGGCTCCCGCCACCTCGCACGCGAGCTTCATCCGCCCGTACATGAACCGGAACGCCTCGCGCAGCGCGTCCTCCGAGACCAGGACCGACTCCACCCCGAGCTCCGTGCAGACGCGGACGCAGTTCGCGCCGGCGTAGGGGCCGTTGAGGCCGTCGGCGATCGACTTCGCCTCGACGGTGACGGGCTCGCCCGCCCTCAGGCTCGCGTGCAGCGCCGGCGACCGCTCGGGCTCGATCGCGACGATTCGCGCGTCCGGCTTCATCCCCTTCACGGCGGTCGCGATGCCGGAGACGAGCCCGCCGCCGCCGACCGGCACGAGCACGACGTCGGCCTCGGGGGCGTCCTCGAGCATCTCGACGCCGACGGTTCCCTGGCCCGCCATCACCTGCGGGTCGTCGTAGGGATGCACGAGCGTCCGTCCGGTCGACTCGACCAGCTCGTCGAGCCGCTCGAACGCCGCCGGAATGTCCGGCGCCTCCGTGTCGATCGTCGCGCCGTAGCCGCGCGCCGCAGCGATCTTCATCGGGCTCGCCGTCTGCCACATGACGACGAGCGCGTCGATGCCCTCCACGGCGGAGGCGTACGCGAGCGCCTGGGCGTGGTTGCCGGCCGAGATCGAGATCACGCCGCGCCGCTTTTCCTCGTCGCTGAGGGTCGCAAGCTTGTTCAGCACGCCGCGCGGCTTGAACGAGCCCGTCCGTTGGAGCAGCTCGGCCTTGAAACGGACGTCCGCGCCCACCTGCTTCGACAGCGTCGCAGAGGTCAGCAGCGGCGTGCGGTGCAGCCGTCCGCCGATGCGCTCGCGCGCGCGGTGGACGTCGTCGAGCGAGAGCAGCGATCCCGTCGTTGCCACGGCGGGATCGTACGGGTTCTAGTAGCCGCCGCCCTTGCCGCAGCCGGCGAGGATCACCGGCAGAAGCGGCAGAGCCGCGATGAGAAGTCGTCGGTACATGGTGGTTCTACGGCGCGACCGGCCGGTCGGTTTCACGTCACCGTGTACTCGGGCCCGCTGCCGCCCTCCGGCGGCGTCAGCCGGCCGCCCTTGGCGGTGATCGCTCCGCATTGGACGCAGTTCGACGGTGTGACCGCGACGCCGTCGCCGGTCGCCTCGTACACCTGCGCGGGACAGAGCCGCTCCCACATCTGCGCCAGCTCGGACGGCACGTCGCGGCGGATGACGATGTGATTCGGCTGGTCGTCGCGTGTCTTGTTCCCGGACGCGAAGACGGACGAGAGCTTGTCGAACGTGAGCTTCCCGTCGGGAGCCGGATAGCTCTGCGCGCGGTCGGTGCGGACGAGCTCCTGCTCTGCGTCGCGCTCCGTGCGTGCGTCGCCGCGCGGGAACCGGCCCTTCGTGGCGGTCATCGCGCCGGCCATCGCGCCGCCGAGCCAGAAGCCGCGGCCGAACGCCTGCCGCATGTTCCGAACCTGCTGGAGGTCCTTCCAGACGAAGCTTTGCCGAAGTGCCTCGTCGTAGACCGCGAGCGCACCCGGCGTCGAGGGTGTCTGCCCGCGCTGCAACGCCGCGAAGGCCGCCTCCGCGGCGAGCGAGCCGGACTCGATCGCGTAGTGGATCCCCTTGAGCGCCGGCACGTTCACGAGCCCGGCGCCGTCACCGCAGATCAGCAGTCCCGGCGCGTGCAGCTGCTTCGGCAGCGACAGGAAGCCTCCCTCCGGGATCGTCTTCGCGCCCCACGCGACGCGTTCGCCGCCCTCGAGCAGCTTGCGCACGAGCGGATGCGTCTTCAGCTCCTGCAGGAGGTCGTGCACCGACAGCTCGGCGTCCCGGTAGTCGAGGCCGACGACCATCCCGAGCGTGACCATGTCCTCGCCCATCGGGTAGATGAACGAGCCGCCGAACTCGCGGTACTTCGCCGCCGCGCGCAGCGGCCAGCCCATCGTGTGGATGACACGGTTGAGCGGGCGAGCGACCTTCCAGACCTCCTTGACGCCGAGCGCCCAGACCTGCGGGTTCTCGCCGCTGAGCCCGAAGCGGTTGAGCGCGACGCCGGTGAGGTGGCCCTGCGTCCCCTCCGCGAGCACGGTGACGCGCGCGACGACGTCGGCGCCCGGCTCGAAGTTGCCGAGCTCCTGCCCGTCGCGGCCCCGGCCCTTGTCGCCGGTGCGGACGCCGCGGACGCGGCCGTCGGCGGCGAGCAGCTTCACGGCAGACGTCTCCGGCAGGATCATCGCGCCGCCGGACTCCGCCTGCTCCGCGAGCCAACGCCCCAGCCGCGACAGGGACGCGGCGTAGTTCCCCTCGTTCTTCATCGTCGGGGGCGCCGGAATCCGCAGCGCACGCTTCGGGGTGAGGAAGTACACCGACTCGTGCTCGACCGGCCCGTAGAACGGCATCTCGTCGATGCGCTTGCGTCCTTTGAACAGCCGGCGGAACGCGCGCGGGTTCACGACGGCACCCGACAGGAGATGCGAGCCCGGCTGCTTGCCCTTCTCGAGCACCGCGACGGGAACCTCGCCCAGCCGCTCGCGGATCTCCGACGCGTTCTCGAGCAGCTGCCCGAGACGGATCGCGCAGGCCAGCCCCGCCGGGCCCGCGCCGACGACGAGGATCCCGACCTCGATCCGCTCGCCCTCCGGATCGGTGGGCGCGGCGACGTAGTCGCGCGCGTCGAACGGCGGCGGGAACTCGGCGGGTTTCACGAGCCCTTGCGCGCCCGCACGAGCTCGGTCAGCTTCGGCACGATCTCGTGCACATCGCCGACGACGCCGAGATCCGAGAACTCGAAGATCGGCGCGTTCGGATCCTTGTTGATCGCGACGATCACGCCGGCGCCCTGCATGCCGACCTTGTGCTGAATCGCGCCCGAGATGCCGCACGCGACGTAGAGCTTCGGCGACACCGTCTTCCCGGTCTGGCCGACCTGCGTCGAGTACGGGTACCAGCCGGCGTCCACCACCGCGCGAGTGGCGCCGACCGCGCCGCCCAGCGCCTTCGCGAGCTCCTCGACGAGCGTGAAGTTCTCCGGGCCGCCGAGGCCGCGCCCGCCTCCGACGATGATTTCCGCGTCCTCGATCGACGGTCCCGAGCTCTCCTCGTGCGCCTGGTCGACCATCCGCGCGGTCGTCGAGAAGTCCTCGAGCGACACCGGGACGTCCTCGATCTCGGCGCTGCCGCCGCTCTCGCTCGGGTCGAACGAGCCCGACCGGAAAAGCGCGAGCCGCGGCTCGGACGTCCAGCCGACGTCGGCGTAGACCGTGTCCTGCAGCGCGGGTCGCTTGCCGACGAGCTTGCCGTCTTCGTGCGCGAGCTCGACGAGGTCCCAGTTGAGACCGGCGTCGAGCCGTGCGGCGAGACCGGCGGCGACGTCCGCAGCGAGGACGGAGTTCGCGAACAGCACGGTCTCGACGTCGTGGTCGCGGATGAGCTGCGCGAGCACGTCGACCCTCGGCTGCGGCAGCGGCGCCTCGAGCTGCGGGTCGTCGGCGACGTAGACCTTTGCGGCACCGAACGCGCCGGCTCGTTCGGCGAGGCCGCGCACGCTCGAGCCGACGACGACGCCGGCGACCTCGTCGCCGAGCGACGCCGCCTTCGACAGGACCCCGAGCGACGGCTTCAGCAGCTCGTCTCCGTGATGCTCGAGGAAGACCAGCGTGCTCAGACGAGCCTCTTCTCGGCCAGGAAGTCGACGATCGCCTGCGCCGCGCTTCCGTCGTCCTCGAGCTTGCGCGACTCGCCGCGCGCCGGCGGATCGTTCAGCGCGTACACCTCGGTTCGCGCCGGCGCCGCATCGGCGCCGAGGTCGGCGAGCGTCACCGTCTCCTGCGGCTTCGACTTCGCGCCCATGATCCCCTTGAGCGACGGGTAGCGCGGCTCGTTGATCGCGTCCGAGACGGCGATCACCGCGGGCATCGGCGTCTCGATCAGGTCGTACCCGAACTCCGTCTGCCGCTTCACCGTCAGCGTCCCGTCCGCGTGCGTGAGCTCCGCCGCCTGTGAGACGACGGGCAGCCGCAGGCGGTCGGCCACGGCAGCCCAGAGCACGGCGCCGTCGGAGTCGTTCGCCTGCTGTCCGAACAGGATCAGGTCGGCGCCCTCACGCTCGAGCGCTTTCGCGAGCACGGCGCTCGTGCCGACGAGATCCGCGCCCGCCGCGCCGTCGTCGGAGACGAGCACCGCGCGGTCGGCGCCCATCGCGAGCGCCTTGCGGAGCGCGTCCTGCGCCTTCGCGGGGCCCATCGAGACGAGGACGACCTCGTCCGCGCCCGCCGCGTCCTTCAGGCGCAGGGCCTCCTCGACGGCGTTCGCGTCAAAAGGGTTGAGCGCCCCCTCGCCCGAGCGGTCGAGCCGCTTCGTGTCGCGGTCGAGCCGGCGGTTTCCCTCCGGCACCTGCTTGACACAGACGGCGATCTTCATGCGGGGGCCACTCTACTCGGGCCGCGGTGCCTGCTAGCCTCCTCACCTTCGGACGCGAACCGGAGCGTTCGTTCTCGTATGAGACGCCACCGGACGACAGCCCGAGGGGTTCTTTTCCTGGCCGCGATGCTCGGCCTTGCAGCCGGGACCGCCGCTGCAGCGGCGCCGAAGGTGCCCGACCACATCGTCTTCCCGGTCGTCGGCCAGGTGCAGTACGTCGACGACTTCGGCGCGCCGCGGGCGGGCGGCGCTCATCAGGGCAACGACCTGATGGCGGCGAAGAAGTCGCCCGCCGTCGCCGCGGAGACGGGCACCGTCAAGTACTGGACGACCTCGCGCACCGCCGGCTGCATGCTCTACCTCTACGGCGAGAGCGGGACGATCTACTACTACATCCACCTCAACAACGACCTGACGGCCAAGAACGACAACCGCGGCAAGTGCGTCAAAGGCGTTGCGTACACCGTCAAGAACGGCGCCCGCGTGCAGGCCGGGCAGCAGATCGGCTACGTCGGCGACTCGGGCGACGCGGACGGCGGCCATGCACATCTGCACTTCGAGGTGCATCCCGGAGGCGGCAAGGCCGTCAGCCCGTACCCCTATCTCCAGAAGGCGTACAAACTGCTCTTCGCAGGCAAAGCCGGCACGCCGTTCTCGCTCACGCTCACCGGCACGGTCGTCTCGGCCGACGTCGACCATGTGACCGTGAACGTCGCGACCTCGCAGGCGTGGCCGACCGCGCTCACGCTCACGAAGCTGAACCGGCAGATCACGCTGTCGGTGCCGGAATCGTCGCTCGTGCAGACGCTGACGCCGACGGTTCGGACGGTGGCCAGCGTGACGCTCGCGACGAGGGGACAGAAGGTCGTCGTCTGGACGCAGCCCGCTCCCGCGACGCTCAAGGCGGCGCGCGGTGACGACGGGGCGCTCACGGCCGCGTTGATCCAGCTCGGCTGAGAACGAGCGGCCGGCAGACGGGTCAGGTGCCGCGGAACACGGCCTCGCGCTTCTCGACGAACGCGGTCATGCCCTCTTTCGCGTCCTCGCTCGCGAACAGCTCCCCGAAGGACTCGCCCTCGGCGTCGAGGTTGGCCGCGTGGTCACCGCCGAGCGCCCGATTGGCGAGCCCCTTCATCACACGAAGGGCGATCGGGCTCTTCGACGCGAGCAGCCCGGCCGTCTCGCGCGCCTTGTCGAGCACGGGGTCGTGCACCGCGTTCACGAGGCCGATCCGCAGCGCCTCCTCCGCGTCCACGACCCGGCCGGTGAAGATCAGCTCCTTGGCGACGCCGAGGCCGCAGACGCGCGCAAGCCGCTGCGTTCCGCCCCAGCCCGGGATGATCCCGAGGTTCACCTCCGGCTGGCCGAGCTTCGCGCCGCTCGCCGCGTAGCGGATGTCGCACGCGAGCGCGAGCTCGCAGCCGCCGCCGAGCGCGAACCCGTTCACCGCCGCGATCGTCGGCTTCGGCATCGTCTCGAGCAACCGTCCTGCCTCGTGCCCGAGGGCGCCCCACGCCTTCGCCTCGTCGACGTCGAGGCTGCTCATGTACTTGATGTCTGCGCCGGCGACGAACGCCTTCTCGCCGGCACCGGTGAGAACGACGGCTCGCACCTCGTCGGCGGCGGCGAGGTCGCGGAGGCGGTCACGCAGCTCCGTCAGCGTCTCGACGTCGAGCGCGTTCAGCGCCTCCTGCCGGTCGACGGTGACGACTGCGACCGCCGCGTCGCGGTCGACCCGGATCAAGTGACCGGCACCTTCCCTTTCAGGAAGTCGACGATCTCGCTCGTCGCCGCCCCGGGACCGAACACCTCGGCGACCCCGAGCTGCTTCAGCTCGTCCGAGTCCTCCCGCGGAATCGTCCCGCCGACGACGACGAGCACGTCGTCGGCGCCGTTCGCCTTCAGCCCGTCGAGGATGCGCGGCACGAGCGTCATGTGCGCGCCCGACAGGATCGAGATCCCGACGGCGTCGGCGTCCTCCTGGATCGCCGTCTCGACGATCTGCTCGGGCGTCTGGTGCAGGCCCGTGTAGATGACCTCCATGCCGGCGTCGCGCAACGCGCGGGCAATGATCTTCGCGCCGCGGTCGTGTCCGTCGAGCCCGGGCTTGGCGATGACGACTCTGATCTTCCGCGCCACGACGGCGGAGTCTAGTCTCGCCTCCGTGGAGCTGAAGGGCGTGGTCTGGGTCGGGACGCGCACAGCGCACTTCGACGAGATGGCTGCGTTCGCGCAGGACGTGCTGGGTCTGACGCGCCGGCGCGGCGAAGACGGCCTGGCCGTCTTCGTGCTCCCGAACGGCGACACGTTCGAAGTGTTCGATCCGAGCCATCCCGGCGGCGGCCAGCCGGACGGAGTCGCGGCCGGCTTCCTCGTCGACGACGCCGACGCCGCAGCCGAAGAGCTGCGCTCGGCCGGTGTCGAGGTGTCGGAGCTCCACCGCGCCGGCGAGTTCCGCTGGGCGTACTTCCGCGCGCCGGACGGACGGCTGTACGAGCTGACTAGCGGTCCGTACGCACGAGCGTGAGCTTCCAGGCGGTCCGCTGCCGGACGATCCCGGCCTCCGGAACGCCGTAGCGCTTGATCCGCGACGCGTTCGCCGTGAGGGTGATGCGCTTCGTCCGCGGGTTGTCCAGCAGCGCCCGGGAGACATGCAGCGGCCCGGGCGCCTGCCCGAGCGGAAGCGCGACGACCTCGTTCGGCTCGCGCGGACAGCGGCTGCGGTGGAGCGACACGCGCGGGGTGGCGACGGCGATCGAGCCCGGCCCGGCGCTCCTGAACGTCACCCGCCCGTGGTCGAACGTCCGAGTCGTAGTCGAGCAGGGCTGCGGCGTGTGCGTATCGCCGCCGCTCGTGCACACCTCGTTCGCCGTGTTCGCGCCGGCGAGCTTCACCGTCCCGCGCAGGTCGTGAAGGGCCGCGGACTGCAGCCGCCTGCGGACGAAGCGGACGAGGAGCGGACGCCCGGAGCGGAAGACGGCGGTCCGCAACCCCACCGCGCGCTGCGAGCTCTCGCAGTCGAGGCGGCTCGTCGAAGCCCTCGTGTGGTCGAACTCGGCGACCGACGTCGCGCTGATCGTCAGCCGGAACCACTGCGGCGCCGGCGCGGCATCGGCATCCGCCGCGACGAAACAAAGACTGCCGATGACGCCTAGAAGACCGGCGTCTCGCGCCAGACGCCCCAGACCCCTCGCAACGCTTCGCACATCTCCCCCATCGTCACGTACGCCTTGGAAGCCTCGACGATCGGGTACATCAGGTTCCGGTCGTCGCGGGCCGCATCCTCCTTCAGTCGTGCGACGGCGGACTCTACAGCGGCGGAGTCACGGCGCGCGCGCAGCGCCTGGACGCGGCCGATCTGCTTCTGCTCGAGCGCTGGGTCGACCCGCAGAAGCTCGAGCGGCTCCTCATCGCCGTGCTCGTAGCGGTTGACGCCGACGACGATCCGCTGCTTCTGCTCGACCTCGTGCTGGTAGCGGAAGGACGCCTCCGCGATCTCCCGCTGGAAGAAGTTCTCCTTGATCGCCGGGATCACGCCGCCGAGCTTGCGGATGCGATCGAAGTACTCGTACGCCTCCGCCTCGAGCCGGTTCGTCAGGTCCTCGACGTAGTACGAGCCGCCGAGCGGGTCGATGCTGTTCGCGACGCCGGTCTCGTGCGCGATGACCTGCTGCGTGCGGAGCGCGAGCCGGACCGCATTCTCCGTCGGCAGCGCCAGTGCCTCGTCGAACGAGTTCGTGTGCAGCGACTGCGTCCCGCCGAGGACGGCGGCCAGCGCCTCGAGCGCCGTCCGGATGATGTTCACCTCCGGCTGCTGCGCCGTCAGCGAGACGCCCGCCGTCTGCGTGTGGAAGCGCATCAGCCAGGAGCGCGGGTTGCGCGCGCCGTAGCGCTCGCGCAGCTCGTGCGCCCAGATGCGGCGCGCCGCGCGGTACTTGGCAATCTCCTCGAAGAAGTCGAGGTGCGCGTTGAAGAAGAACGAGAGCCGCGGCGCGAAGTCGTCGACGTCGAGCCCGCGCTCGACCGCTGCCTCGACGTACGCGAACCCGTCGGCGAGGGTGAACGCGAGCTCCTGCGCCGCCGTCGAGCCGGCTTCGCGGATGTGGTAGCCGGAGATCGAGATCGGATGCCACAGCGGCATCTCCTTCGCGCAGAACTCGATCATGTCGATGACGAGGCGCATCGACGGCTCGGGCGGGAAGATCCACTCCTTCTGCGCGATGTACTCCTTGAGGATGTCTGTCTGGATCGTCCCCCGGAGCTCCGCGCGCGACGTACCCTGCTGCTCCCCGACGCACAGATAGAAGGCGAGCAGCATCGCCGCGGGCGAGTTGATCGTCATCGACGTCGAGACCTCCGCCAGCGGGATGCCCCCGAAGAGCGTCTCCATGTCGTCGAGCGAATCGACTGCGACACCCTCTCGCCCGACCTCCCCGAGCGAGCGAGGATGATCCGAGTCGTAGCCCATCAACGTCGGCATGTCGAACGCCGTCGAGAGCCCGGTCTGCCCGTGCTCGAGCAGATACCGGAAGCGCGCGTTCGTCTCCTGCGCCGTCCCGAACCCGGCGAACTGCCGCATCGTCCAGAGCCGGCCGCGGTACATCGACGGATAGACCCCGCGCGTGAACGGATACGCGCCGGGGAAGCCGAGGTCGCGCTCGTAGTCGATCTCGACGGTGTCAGGCGTGTAGAGCGGCTCGTTCTCGAGCCCTGAGATCGTCGTGAAGAGCTCGCCCTGCCGCTCGGGCTTCGCGTCGTAGAGCTGCTGCTTCCACTCCGTCGTGCCGTCCGCGCGGGCGCGCGGGTCCTCGGTCATCGCCATTTGCTCGGATTGTACGGAGCGCTCTTACGCCTTATGCACCTCGCCGCAGCTGTTTCCTCCTGGAAGCCCCCTTTCGGGGGACGCGCCTGAATCGAGGGATGTCGAAAGCACCCATAGCGGCGAGTACGCCCATTTTTCTGGCAATGGCGGGGGCAAGCCCCCATTGGAGGTTTCACATGCACGTTCTTCGATTCGCGAAGAGGCGGAAGAAGTTGACTGCGGTCGTCGCCCTCGTGGTTGCCGGCTCGGCAATCGGCGTTGCGGTTGCGGCCTGGAGCACTGGCGGCACCGGCTCCGGGCAGGCGCAGGCCGGCTCGGCGGCGTCGCTGACGATCTCGGCCGGAACGCCGAGCTCGAGTCTGTATCCGATGGGATCCGCGGATGTCGCTGCCTCGATCGGCAACGCCTCGAATCCGTTCAAGGTGCACGTCGACTCGATCGCGCTCGGCTCGGTCACGGTCGACGCCGGTCACAGCAGCTGCAACACGAGCAGCGTCTCCGTGACGACGCCGCAGACCAACGGCGGCACGGGTTGGGACATCGCGGCAGGCGGCAACTTGGCCGTCCATCTGGCCAACGCGATCTCAATGGACAACAACGCCAATGACTCGTGCCAGGGCGCGACCTTCACGGTAGCGCTGACGGCGACGGGCGCGAGCGCGCCGTAACGGACTAGTCGAGCTGCGGACCGCCGATGCGGCGGACAGTGACACAGCAGAGGAAGTGGCGAAGCAGGGCCGGACGCGCAGCGCTCCTGGCCCTGCTCGCCGGCGTGGCGGTCGCGGGCGTGCTCGGCGCCCCGGGCGCATTGGCCGGCTGGCACTCCGCTGCGGCCTCGGCTCACGGCGGAGCTCGTCTGCGCATCACGAGCAAGCCGGTGCTCGGGCTCTATCCCGGCGCGACCCGAAAGCTCACGTTGATGGTGCACAACCCCGATCGCCGCCGCAGCATCCTCGTCTACCGGCTCCGCGTACGCAACACGTCGACATCACGCCGTGGCTGCGCAGCTTCGCGGAGGAACCTCGCCATCCGCCAGTATGCAAAACGCCCGTTCGTGATCTCCCCGCACGGGACGCGCCGAGTCGTTGTTCGGCTGGCGATGCCGTACACGGTCGCGAATGCATGCCAGCGCGCGGTGTTCCGGCTTCGCTATAGCGCCCGGGTCGTGACTCGAAAGCGGAGCAGATGATGCCGCTTTCGATCCTGTCGAAGCTCCGCGCGCCGCTTGCGATCGCGGTTGCGATCGCGGTGACGGGTGCGGTCGCGTGGGCCTATTGGACGATCGGCGCCGCCGCCGGTAGCACCGGCGGCGCGGCGGCTGCGACGGTCAACCAAGGCGCAACGCCGACGGTGAACGTGACGGCGATCGGCCGGGAGATAAGCGTCAGCTGGGGCACATCGACGCTCTCGAACGGCAACGCCGTCTCCGGCTACCTCGTCAAGCGCTACCCGTCCGGCGGCGGCGTCCCGACGATCAGTCCCGTCGGCTCGTGCAGCGGCACCGTTGCAACGACGAGCTGTAACGAGGACGACGTGCCGACAGGGACCTGGGTCTACACCGTGACACCCATCGTGGCGAGCTGGCATGGAGCGGAAAGCGCCACTAGCGGCGTGGTCACTGTTGCAGCCGCGACACTCACCCTGAACGGCTCCCCGTTCGGCGACGCTGCCTTCACCCCGACGGCAAACGCGACGGGCGCGATCGCGGGCTTTGCCGGCGGTGAGAACCTCACCTACCGCCTCGATACCGGTACGTCGCTCACCGGCTCGCCGACGTCGGTCGGTACGGACGGAAAGGCGACGATCACGTCGCTGGGAATCCCAAGGAGCGCGGGCGACGGCGCGCACACCGTCTCGGCACTCGGCGACGCCGCCTACGTTCCATCGAGTGCGAGCGCCGGCATCGTGATCGACACCACAGCACCGACCGTCAGCGCGCAGCTCGGGCCGTCGCCGAACGCGGCGGGCTGGAACAACACGTCGCCCGTGAGCGTGGCGCTCAGCGCCGACGACAACGGCGGCTCCGGCGTCGCTCAGGTCAGGTACACCACCGACGGTTCGGACCCGACGACGTCCGGCACAGCTCAGGTGTACTCCGGCTCGCCGTTCGACGTCTCTTCGGAAGGAACGACCACCGTCAAGTACGTCGCATCGGATGTCGCCGGCAACGTCAGCCCGGTGCAGACGCAGCTCGTCAAGATCGACACCTCCCCGCCCCTCAACAGCGTTTCGCTGACGAGCGTGACCGGCGGCGTCTATCCGACGACAGGGCCGCTGACGGACGGGTCAACGGTCTACTACCGCGGCGCCGCGTCGGGCTCGTTCCGAATCACGAATGCGGTGTCGGATGCGGTCTCCGGTGCGGCTTCGAGCGAGACCGGCCCGCTAGCCGGCGGGTCGAGCGGCTGGTCCCATACCCCTTCGCTCGTGAACACGCCCGCCGGCGGCCCCTACGTCGCCAATGCGTTCAGCTGGAATGCCGGGACGGGGGCCTCGCCTGCCGAGACGGTCACCGGCCGCGACGTCGCCGACAACGTCTCGAACACCACGCTGAACTTCGCCGACGACTCGACCGGCCCGAGCGGTGGATCGGTCGACGCGACCGGGCTAGCTGGTAGCGGCGGTCGCTACGCCACGTCCACCACCCTCAACATCTCGTTCTCGAAGGGGGCGGACTCCGCATCGGGCGTCGCTGCAACCGGCGCGATGCTCCTGCGCGCATCCGCGACGCTCAGCTCCGACGGCCTCGCCGACGGGACCTGCGGCGCGTTTGGAAGCTTCAGCCAGATCGGGAGCGGCGACCCGACCTCGCCGTACACCGACGACGCTGCCGGCGGCATCTCGAGCGGCCACTGCTATCGCTACGAGTACGTCGTTGCGGACAACGTCGGGAACTCCACGACGTACGGCAGCGGCGACGTCAAGGTGGACACGACCGGTCCGTCGGCGCCGTCGGTCACGCTGTCGTCGGCGACCGGCAACAGCTACATCAGCGGCAGCACCGTCTACATCAACAGCCAGGCCGGCAAGTCGGGCAGCTTCCAGGCCAGCGCGACCAGCAGCGACAGCGACTCCGGCATCCTCAAGCTCAGCTTCCCCAGCCCCGCCGGCTTCTCCAGCGGCGGCGGCGACGACACGATCAGCCCCTTCACCAGCGGCACCTACAACTGGGCCGGCGCCGTCGCCGCCTCCGGCGCCCAAACCGTCACCGCCACCAACAACGCCAACCTCACCAGCACAACCAGCTTCACCATCACCCCCGACACCACCAACCCCACCGGCGGCGCCCTCACCGTCAACGGCACCGCCGCCACCAACAGCGGCACCACCAGCTACTCGAACAGCGGCAGCTTCAACATCAACGCGCTCAGCGACTACACCGACTCCGGTTCCGGCGTCGCCTCCTCCACGCTCGTCCGTGAGTCGGCCCCGCTCGCCTCCGGCGACGGCATCGCCGACGGCAGCTGCGGCAGCTTCGGCGCCACCACAGCGATCGGCGGCCCCGCGCCGGTCAGCCAAACGCTCCCCGGCCCCGGCTGCTACCGCTACACCCTCACCGGCACCGACAAGGTCGGCAACACGATCAGCATCTCCACGACCGTCAAGGTCGACACCACGGGCCCGTCGGCGCCGTCGGTCACGCTGTCGTCGGCGACCGGCAACAGCTACATCAGCGGCAGCACCGTCTACATCAACAGCCAGGCCGGCAAGTCGGGCAGCTTCCAGGCCAGCGCGACCAGCAGCGACAGCGACTCCGGCATCCTCAAGCTCAGCTTCCCCAGCCCCGCCGGCTTCTCCAGCGGCGGCGGCGACGACACGATCAGCCCCTTCACCAGCGGCACCTACAACTGGGCCGGCGCCGTCGCCGCCTCCGGCGCCCAAACCGTCACCGCCACCAACAACGCCAACCTCACCAGCACAACCAGCTTCACCATCACCCCCGACACCACCAACCCCACCGGCGGCGCCCTCACCGTCAACGGCACCGCCGCCACCAACAGCGGCACCACCAGCTACTCGAACAGCGGCAGCTTCAACATCAACGCGCTCAGCGACTACACCGACTCCGGTTCCGGCGTCGCCTCCTCCACGCTCGTCCGTGAGTCGGCCCCGCTCGCCTCCGGCGACGGCATCGCCGACGGCAGCTGCGGCAGCTTCGGCGCCACCACAGCGATCGGCGGCCCCGCGCCGGTCAGCCAAACGCTCCCCGGCCCCGGCTGCTACCGCTACACCCTCACCGGCACCGACAAGGTCGGCAACACGATCAGCATCTCCACGACCGTCAAGGTCGACACCACGGGCCCGTCGGCGCCGTCGGTCACGCTGTCGTCGGCGACCGGCAACAGCTACATCAGCGGCAGCACCGTCTACATCAACAGCCAGGCCGGCAAGTCGGGCAGCTTCCAGGCCAGCGCGACCAGCAGCGACAGCGACTCCGGCATCCTCAAGCTCAGCTTCCCCAGCCCCGCCGGCTTCTCCAGCGGCGGCGGCGACGACACGATCAGCCCCTTCACCAGCGGCACCTACAACTGGGCCGGCGCCGTCGCCGCCTCCGGCGCCCAAACCGTCACCGCCACCAACAACGCCAACCTCACCAGCACAACCAGCTTCACCATCACCCCCGACACCACCAACCCCACCGGCGGCGCCCTCACCGTCAACGGCACCGCCGCCACCAACAGCGGCACCACCAGCTCGACGACCGACCCCAATTTCGCGATCAACTCGAGGACGAACTACTCCGACGGAGGGTCCGGAATCGGCTCGAGCACGCTGACCATCCAGTCGGAGACGCTGACGGGCAACAGCTGCGGCGCACCCGGCTCCGGCGGCCCCTACACGTCGCCGACGACCGTCAGCGGCACGACGAATCCGAGCATCACCGTCGGCTACTGCTACCTCTACACCCTCACCGGCACCGACAACGTCGGCAACACGTCCAGCATCTCCACCGTGGTCAAAGCGTCGTTCGCCGGCATCGACTGGACGGCGATCACGACGTCCAACAACCGGACGGTCAGCTGCAACTACACGACGATCACCGCCGTCACATGTTCAGTCACCGGCGTCGGCCAGGGCGGCACGTTCACCGCGAAGGTCGAGCTGATCGACGCGAGCCACAACCCCGTCAACAACACAACCGGCGGCACCCTCACCGTGAGCCAGACGACGACCGGTCAGGGCGGGGGCAGTCCCGCCTCGACCACAGTCGCGCCGAATGCGAGCTCGAGCGCCGGCTCGTTTACGGTCACGCTGGGTAACGGCAACAACAAGACTGCGATGATTACCGCCAGCATCACCGTGGGCGGCGTCACCTACACCGTCAACTGCCAGGTCAGCACGTAGCGCACCCTGGGCTGAGCCTCTCTCGTCAGGTGGGAGACAAAAGCGGACCTAGCGCCCCGGCTTCCAGAGCGGCTCGACACGGCCCGCATCTGCGTTCGCCCACCGCGCAGCAATGAACAAGAAATCGGACAGCCGGTTCAGGTAGGCGAGCACGAGCGGATTGATGCCTGTCTCGCCGTCGGCGACGAGCGCGTCCCGCTCCGCACGCCGGCAGGTCGCGCGCGCGACATGCAGCCGGGCCGCGGCAGGCGTCCCACCCGGCAGGACGAAGCTCTTCAGCATCGGCAGCCCGGCGTTGAAGTCGTCGCAGAGCTGCTCGAGCCGGTCGACGTGCGCCTGCTCGACGCGGAGGCGGTCGCCGATCCCGTACGGCACCGAGAGATCGGCGCCGACGTCGAAGAGCTCGTTCTGGATCCGCTCGAGCGGGACGCGCAGCGCGTCCGGCAGCCCGGGCTCGGCAAGGACGAGGCCGATGGTCGAGTTCAGCTCGTCGACCGTGCCGAACGCGCCGATGCGGCAGTCGAGCTTCGGCACCCGGGAGCCGTCCCCGAGCGACGTCTGGCCCTTGTCGCCGCCGCGCGTGTAGATCCGGGTCAGCCGGACCGGCTCGTCGCGCTTACGGCTGGACGGCAAGCGTCCGCTCCGACAGGCCGAGAATAGAGCGCGCGATGACGAGCCGCTGGATCTCGCTCGTCCCCTCGTAGATCTCGGTGATCTTCGCGTCGCGGTAGTAGCGCTCCACCGGGAAGTCCTTCGTGTACCCGTAGCCGCCCAGCACCTGGATCGCCTCGGCCGTCTGCCGCCGCGCCATCTCCGATGCGAAGAGCTTGGCCTTCGCACCCTCCTCGGTGTGAGGACGCCCCTGCTCCTTCAGCCACGCAGCGCGGTACACGAGCAGGCGCGCCGCGTCGAGCTCCATCGACATGTTCGCGAGCTTGTGCTGGATCGCCTGGAAGTCGCCGATGCGGTGCCCGAACGCCTGGCGCTCGACGGCATATTCGCGTGCGACGTCGTACGCGGCCTGCGCAATCCCGAGCGCCTGCGCGGCGATCCCGATCCGGCCGCCGTCGAGCGTCGTCATCGCTACGCGGAAGCCGCGGTTCTCCTCGTGCAGCAGCCGGTCGCGCTCGACGCGCGCGCCCTCGACGACGATGTCGTTCGTCACGGACGAGTTGAGGCCGAGCTTCTCCTCGTCGCGCGTCACGCGCACATGGTCGGCATCGAGGATGAACGCGCTCACACCGCGCGCTCCGGCTGTGCTCGCATCGGTGCGCGCGAACAGCAGGAACGTCCCCGAATAGCGGCCGTTGGTGATCCACTGCTTCGCGCCGGTGATCGTCCACCCGCCGCCGTCCGGCTCCGCCTTCGTGCGGATCGCACCGGCGTCGGAGCCCGCCTCGGGCTCGGTCAGCGCGAACGCGCCGAGATGCTCGCCG
This sequence comes from uncultured Actinomycetes bacterium, assembly GCA_963833655.1. GTDB lineage: Bacteria > Actinomycetota > Thermoleophilia > Gaiellales > Gaiellaceae > 3-1-20CM-4-69-9. The sequence goes on from CAWHYL010000004.1 coordinate 1,096,486, forward strand.
CGCGCCAGCGGCGGGACGAAGCGCGACTTCTGCTCGTCGGTGCCGTACGCGAGGATCGGCAGCGTCACCGCGCTCGTGTGCACCGCCACGGTCACGCCGACGCCGGCATCCGCGCGCGAGAGTTCCTCGAGCACGAGGATGTACGAGGGGAAGTCGACGCCGGCGCCGCCGTACTCCTCCGGCACGCAGGCTCCCATCAGGCCCAGCTCGGCCAGCTTGTCGAAGAGCTCGCGCGGGAAGTGGTGGTCGCGGTCCCACTGCGCCGCGTGCGGCTCGATCTCCGCCTTCGCGAAGTCGCGCGTCACCGCCTGGATCTCCTTCTGGTCCTGGGTGAGGTCGAAGTCCACTCGCGACCGGAAGGGTAGTTCAGGCGGCCGCGAGCTCCCGGCGGATCGTCTTCAGCTCGTCCTCGGCCGTGACGAACGCGTCCACCATGTCGGGGTCGAACTGGCGCTTGCGCTGGCCGAGGATCTCGGCTCGCGCGGTCTGCCAGCCCAGTGCCCGCCGATAGGGCCGGTGGCTCGTCATCGCGTCGAGCGCGTCGGCGACGGCGAAGATCCGCGCACCGAGGGGGATCTCGTCGCGGCGAAGCCCGTCGGGATAGCCGCGCCCGTCCCAGCGCTCGTGATGCGAGCGGACGATCTTCAAGCCTTCACCCTGGAGGAACGCGACCCCGGAGAGCATCGCCTCGCCGAGCACCGTGTGGGTCTGCATCCGGCGACGCTCGGCAGCGCTGAGCGGGGCCGGCTTCTGCAGGATCCCGTCGGGGATCCCGATCTTGCCGACGTCGTGCAGGAGGAATCCATAAGGCGTGCTCGGGTCGTGCACGAGGGCGTTCTCGCCGACGGCGCGGGCAAGCGCGGTCGCATAGCTCTGGACACGCTGCGAATGCGCGCGCGTGCCAGTGTCCTTCGACTCGAGCGCGCTCGCGAGGGCGGAGACGGTCTCCATGTACGCGCTCTGGAGCAGCTCGCGCTGCCCGCGCTCCAGCTCGAGCATGTGGCGCAGGTCGCGGGCGTACAGCAGCAGCGGCTCGTCCGGGCGCGCACCACGCTTCTTCGTCGCGCGGAACGGGACGCCGTAGAGCCCGCCGGCCAGTCGCTCTGCGACGGCGAGCAGCTCGAGCGGGCTGAACGGCTTGCGGACGAACGCATCCGCACCGACCCGCTCGGCCGCGGCGCTCGTCCCGCCACTCGAGCCCGTCAGCAGGATGATCGGGATCTCGCTCGTGGCCGCGTCGGCCTTGAGCTCCTCGCACAGCTGGAGCCCCGTGACGCCGGGCATGTTCACGTCGAGCACGATCACGTCCGGCCGTGCGGCACGGATGCGGCGGCGCGCGGTGTCGGCGCCGTCGGCCTCGTCCACGTTGACGTCCGCGACCTCGAACGTGGTGTGCAGCAATGTCCTCAGAGCGTGATCGTCATCGACCAGCAGGATCCGCACTCTGCACGACCTCCTTCGTTCCTACCCCGACCTCTTTTTCGGCAGCGGCGCCGTTCGGCTTGAGTCACGTCTAAGGAGATCCCGGCGCACCGCGAAACCTGCACGCCCGCACGTTTTACGCGTTGTTACGCGTACTCGTAGAACCCCGAACCGGACTTGCGGCCGAGGCGCCCGGCCAGGACGTGCTCGCGCAGCAGCGGGCACGGTGCGTAGCGGTCGTCGCCGAGGCCTTCGTGCAGGACGTCCATGATCGCGACGCAGGTGTCGAGGCCGATCAGGTCGGCCAGCGCGAGCGGCCCCAGCGGATGCGCGAACCCGAGCTTCGCGATCGTGTCGATCGCCTCGGCCTCGGCGACGCCGTCGTGGAGCGCCCACACCGCCTCGTTGATGAAGGGCATGAGGATCCGGTTCGAGACGAAGCCGGGAAAGTCGTTCGCGACGGCCGGCGTCTTGCCGAGCTCGGCTGCGAGGTGCGTGATCTGCTCGGCCGTCTCGTCCGAGGTGTCGCGGCCACGGATGATCTCGACGAGCTTCAGCACCGGCACCGGGTTGAAGAAGTGCATCCCGATGACCTTGTCCGGGCGGTCGGTGGCCGCGGCGAGCGTCGCGATCGGGATCGACGAGGTGTTGGAGGCGAGGATCGCCGCGGGCGGGAGCTCCTCGTCCGCGCGGCGGAAGAGCTGCTCCTTCGTGTCAGCGTCCTCGACGACCGCCTCGATCATCAGTGCCGCCGGGACGAGGTCGTCGACGACCGTGACCCGCCGCACGACCTCGTCGGCCGGCGCGCCGCCCTTCTCCTCGAGCTTCGACAGGCTCTTGCGCATCGTCGCGAGCGCGCGCTCGGTCGCGCCCGGCTGAGCGTCGTAGAGCGACACGTGCCGGCCGGAAGCGGCGACGACCTGCGCGATCCCGCCGCCCATCTGCCCCGCGCCGACGACGAGGACGTGCTCGAACTCCATGGCGCGAGCTTAAAGGCGAACGGCAGGGCCCACCCGCCCGCCGCACGACCAGAGGCAAGCCGTTAGAGCGCCGCGCAGCGCGCTCTAACGACCAGCCGAAGTGATGCGCGTCGCGATGCGAAGCACCGCGACGCGCACCGCCAGCAACGCGCGACCCGGAAACCCAAGCGCAATGCGCGTACCGGCGCGACCGCGTCGCGCCGGTACGCGCCGCACCCCCTTGATCGAGGTCGCTAGACCTCGATCAACAACGCATCGCCCTGCCCCCCGCCCGAGCAGATCGCTGCGAGACCGAGCCCGCCGCCGTTGCGGCGGAGCTCGTAGATCATCGTGGAGAGGATCCGGCCGCCGGACGCACCGATCGGATGCCCCAGCGCGACCGCGCCACCGTTGACGTTCACCTTCTCCGGGTCGGCGCCGAGCATCTTCGCGGAGTTGAGCGCGACGGACGCGAACGCCTCGTTGAGCTCGACGCGCTCGACGTCGCCGATCTTCTTGCCCGCCTTTGCGAGCGCCTTCTGCCCCGCCTTCGCCGGCGTGCGCGCGAGGTACGCGAACTCGTCCGCGACGTACGCCTGCGAGACGATGGTCGCGAGCACCTCGAGCCCGCGCTTGCGCGCGAACTCCTCGCTCGTCACGACGAGCGCCGACGCGCCGTCGTTCACGCCGGGCGCATTCCCCGCCGTCGTCGTGCCCTCGCGGTCGAACACCGGCTTCAGCGACGCGAGCTTTTCGTAGGACGTGTCGCGCCGCGGCCCGACGTCGACCGCGAACTCGCCCACCGGCACGATCTCTTCCCGGAACTTGCCCTCGTCGATCGCCTTGACGGCGCGCTGGTGCGAGCGCAGCGCCCAGCGATCCTGATCCTCGCGGCCGATCCCGAGCTCGCGGGAGACGAACGACGCCTGCTCGACCATGTGGCGGTTGTCGAAAGACGACGTGAGCCCGTCGTGGACCATCAGATCGATCAGCGACCCGTCGCCGAGGCGGTAGCCGAAACGCGCCTTCCTCAGCGCATAGGGCGCGTTCGACATCGACTCCATCCCACCGGCGACGACCACCTGGTGGTCGCCGGCGCGAATCATCTGGTCGGCCATCTCGACGGCACGGATCGACGACGCACAGACCTTGTTGATCGTGTCGGAGCCGATCTCGATCGGGAGCCCCGCGCCGATCGACGCCTGCCGCGACGGCGCCTGGCCGGCGCCGGCCTGGAGCACCTGCCCCATGATCACGTACTCGACCTCGTCGTTGGCGACGCCGGCACGGTCGAGCGCTTCGCGAATCACGATCGAGCCCAGCTCTGGCGCCTGCCTGTCGGCAAGCGACCCGCCGAGCTTGCCGAACGGCGTGCGCACGGCGCTGACGATGACGGAGCGGCTCACCCTCCCAAGGTACCGTGGGCCGCCGTCGTGGCGAGGCGCGAATACACGCTCGAGCGCTCCCAGGTCGTCCCGGTGCGGCTCGAAGACGCGTTCGCGTTCTTCGCCGACCCGCTCAACCTCGAGGCGATCACGCCGCCGTGGCTGCGCTTCCACGTCGTCAGCGCACCCGCGCGGCTCGCCGAGGGGTCGCTGCTCCAGTACCGCCTGCGCTTGTTCGGCCTCCCGGTCCGCTGGCTCACGGAGATCGTCTCGTGGCGGCCGCCGCGCACCTTCACCGATGTGCAGCGGCGCGGGCCGTATCCACTCTGGGAGCACACGCATCGGTTGACGCCGGTCGGCGACGGCACGGAGATCTACGACCACGTTCGCTACACGCTCCCGTTCGAGCCGCTCGCCGCGCTTACGCGTCCGCTCACCGTCGAGCGTTGGCTTGCGGCCATCTTCGACTTCCGCGGCGAGCGCATCCGCGAGCTGCTCGCTTGACCACGCCTGCCGCGGACCGTACTCTGAGTCCACGTGACTCCTGCCACTCGCACCTTCTGGGCCTGGCGCTGCGAGCGGGGCGGGAGCCTGCGCCGGCGCTGAGCTAGGCCAGAGACAACCCGTTCCGCTCTCTCGCGACCTTCCGACCGGAAGGTCTTTTTGCGTCCCTGCCTACTCCGAGGAGTCGTCATGACCATCGCACCGGACATCGCAACCGATCTCGTCACGCCGCTCGGCGCCTATCTCCGGCTGCGCCGGGAAGGCCGCGCGGCGTTCCTGCTCGAATCCGTCGAGCGCGGACGCCTCGGGCGCCACTCGCTCGTCGGCTGCGGCTCGCACCTCTGCTACCTCGCCGAGGCCGAGGCCTGCGGCGAGCCGGTCGTCGGCTATCTCGCCTACGACTACGCGGCCCGCCTCGAGCCGACGGTGGAGCTGCCAGCGGAGAGCACGGGCCTGCCCGAGAGCCGCTTCCTCGTCGCCGACATCCTGATCCGCTTCGACCACGTCCTCAACACCGCGGAGGTCATCCGCGGCGACCCGGACGGGGTCGCGCGGCTCTTCGCGCGACCCGCGCCGCGCCTCCCCGCCGGGAACGGGCGCCGCGGCTTCGCCAGGCGGACGCCGGCGCGAGCCGACTACGAGCAGTCGGTCCGCGCCGCGCAGGAGCACATCCGCGCCGGCGACGCGTTCCAGATCGTCGTCTCGCAGCGCGCGACGCGCCCGACCTCGGCGTCGCCGCTCGACCTCTACCGCGCGCTGCGGCGCGTCAACCCGTCGCCGTACCTCTTCCTGCTCGAGCTGGACGACCTCGCGCTCGTCGGCTCCTCCCCGGAGACGCTCGTGAAGTGCGAAGGGCGCAGCGCGAGCCTCAACCCGATCGCGGGAACGACCGAGCGCGGCCCAGGCGACGCCGAGCGGCTGCTCGCGTCGGAGAAGGACCGCGCGGAGCACGTGATGCTCGTCGACCTCGGCCGCAACGACCTGTCGCGCGTCTGCGTGCCCGGCACCGTCGACGTCACCCGCTTCCTCGAGGTCGAGCGCTATTCGCACGTCACGCACCTCGTCTCGCAGGTGAGCGGCGAGCTCGCCGACGGCGTCGGCCCGTTCGACCTGCTCCGCGCGTGCTTTCCGGCCGGCACCGTCTCCGGGGCGCCGAAGGTCCGCGCGATGCAGATCGTCTCGGAGCTCGAGGGCCGCCGCCGCGGCCCGTACGCAGGGGCCGTCGGCTATGCGCTGCCGGACGAGCAGACGCTCGACACGTGCATCGCCATCCGCACGATCGTCCTGCGCGACGGTGTCGCCCACCTGCAGGCGGGCGCCGGCATCGTCGCCGACTCCGACCCGGCGGCCGAACACGAGGAATGCCTGCGGAAGCTCGCCGCCGTCGAGACGGCGATCGACCTGGCGGAATCCGAGCAACGATGATCCTGCTCGTCGACAACTACGACTCGTTCACGCACAACCTCGCGCACCTCTTCGGTGAGCTCGGCGCGGACGTGGTCGTGCGGCGCAACGACGCGCCCGACCTGGAGCGGCTGCAGCCCGAACGGCTCGTCGTCTCCCCGGGGCCCGGCCGCCCGCCGGAGCGCGTCGTCTCGCTCATCCGGCAGGCGCGCGTCCCGACGCTCGGCGTCTGCCTCGGGCACCAGGCGATCGTCGAGGCCTTCGGTGGGGAGATCGGGCCCGCGCGGGAGCTCGTCCACGGCAAGCCCTGCATCGTGCGGCACGACGGCAACGGGCTCTTCGCCGGCCTGCCGGACGAGCTCGTCGTCGGCCGCTACCACTCGCTTTCGGCGACGAGCATCCCCGAGACGCTCCAGGTGTCGGCGACCACCGCTGACGGCGAGGTGATGGCCGTCCGCCATCGCGAGCTGCCGATCGACGGCGTACAGTTCCACCCGGAGTCGGTGCTCACGCCGCTCGGACGCGAGCTCGCGCGAAACTTCCTGGCGGCATGATCCAGCAGGCCCTGCAGCTCGTGCTCGACGGCCGCGACCTCTCGCGCGAGCAGACGCGTGAGGTGATGGGCGAGATCATGGCCGGCGAGGCGACGCCGGCGCAGATCGGCGGCTTTTTGGTCGCGCTGCGCGCCAAGGGAGAGACGGCGGACGAGATCGCCGGCTGTGCCGAGGCGATGCGCGCACACGTGCTGTCCGTCCGGCCGCGCCGCGACGACCTCGTCGACACCGCGGGCACGGGCGGCGACGGTGCGCGCACGATCAACATCTCGACCGCGGCGGCGCTCGTCGCGGCCGCGGCGGGCGCCGCCGTCGCGAAGCACGGCAACCGCGCCGTCTCGTCCGCGTGCGGGTCGGCCGACGTGCTCGAGGCGCTCGGGTTCTCGCTCGAGCAGGAGCCCGATCGCATCGCGCAATCCATCGACGAGCTCGGCTTCGGGTTCCTGTTCGCACCGTCGCATCACCCGGCGATGCGGCATGCCGCACCGGTGCGCAAGGAGCTGGCGACGCGAACCGTCTTCAACGTCCTCGGCCCGCTCACGAACCCCGCGGGCGCGCGCGCCCAGGTCGTCGGCGTGTACTCGCCCGACCTCGTCCGCACGATCGCCGAGGTTCTCGCGACGCTCGGCGCGCGCCGTGCGTTCGTCGTTCACGGTGCGGGCGGGATCGACGAGCTCTCGCCGGTCGGGCCGAACCTCGTCGCGGAGGTGGTCGACGGAAGGGTGCGCGAGCGGACGCTCGACCCGGAGACGGAGCTCGGCGTCCCGCGCTGCGGCGTCGACGAGCTGCGAGGCGGCACGCCGGCCGAGAACGCCACGGCCGTGCGCGACGTCTTCGCGGGTGCGGACGGCGGGCGGCGGAGCGCGATCCTCCTGAACGCGGCGGGGGCGATCGCCGCCGCGGGCCATGCGGAGGACCTGCGCGAGGGCCTCGCGATCGCGCGCGAGACGGTGGACTCCGGCGCCGCCGCCGGCCGCCTGGAGCAACTCGTGTCGTTCTCGCGCGAGACTGTCGTCACCTGATGGGCCGCTTCCGGGATGCACTTGCCGCTCCGGGTCTCGGCGCGATCGCCGAGGTCAAGCGCCGCTCGCCGTCGGCCGGAGACCTGCGGCCGGACGCCGATCCCGCGCGCCTGGCCGCGCACTTCACGAACGCCGGCGCCGCGGCCGTCTCCGTCCTGGTCGACGAGCGCTTCGGCGGCTCGCTCGACGACCTGAAGGCCGCGCGCGCGGCGACGGCCGCGCCGTTGCTGGCGAAAGGCTTCTTCACGGACGAGGCCGACCTGCGGGCACTGAAGCTCGCGGGTGCGGACGCTGCGCTCGTGATCCTCCGCGACGTCGACGACGAGCGCGCCGCGCGGCTTCTCGCTTATGCGCGTGAGCTCGGGCTCGGGACGCTCGTGGAGGCGCATGTCGCGGACGAGCTGAACCGCGCAATCGCGCTCGGCGCCGAGGTCGTCGGCGTCAACGCGCGCGACCTCGAGACGTTCGAGATCGACCGACGCCGACAGCTGGAGCTCGTCTCGCGGCTTCGCGCACGCGATGTGGTCGTCGTCGCCGAGAGCGGCGTGCACACGCGGGCGCAAGGGGCCGCCGCGGAGCTCGCCGGCGCCGACGCGATCCTCGTGGGGTCGGCGCTCATGCGTGCGGGCGACCCGGCGGCGAAGCTACGCGAGCTGCTCGCACGGCCGCTCGTCAAGGTCTGCGGCCTCACGCGTGCCGACGACGTCGACGCGGCCGTCGCGGCCGGCGCCGACATGCTCGGCTTCATCCTCGTGGACGGGAGCCCCCGGCGAGCACGGGCCGTCCTCGACGTTCCGGACGACCGCCTCAGTGTCGCGGTCTTCGTCGGCGAGCCCGACGACGCAGGTTCCGATCTCGTGCAGCTGTACGAACGGGAGGACGGGCGCGTGCGCGGCCGTGAGGCAGTGCTGCTGCGTGACGGCGAGCGCGTCGCCGACGTCGTCGACCTCCCGTGGGACGAGCCGGATCCGCTGCACCTGCAGCGTGCGGCGGCGCGCACGGGACGCCTGATGCTCGCCGGGAAGCTCGGGCCGCACAACGTCGGCGATGCAATCCGCGCGGTGCGGCCGTGGGCGGTCGACGCGGCGTCGCAGCTCGAGACCGAGCCGGGCGTGAAGGATCACGAGAAGGTGCGCGCGTTCGTCGCGGCGGCGCGATGACGTTCGGGACCTACGGCGGCCGGTACGTGCCCGAGACGCTCGTCCCCGCGCTCGACGAGCTCGAAGCCGGCTGGCGCGAGGCCGCCGGCGACCCGCTCTTCCGCGCAGAGCTCGACGAGCTCGGACGGACGTTCGCGGGGCGGCCGACGCCCCTGACGCGAGCCGACCGCTTCGCGCCCGGCAAGCGCCTCTACCTGAAGCGCGAGGACCTCCTCCACACGGGCGCGCACAAGCTGAACAACGCGCTCGGCCAGGCCGTGCTCGCGCACCGGCTCGGCAAGCGTCGCATCGTCGCCGAGACCGGCGCGGGGCAGCACGGCGTCGCGACGGCGACGGTTTGCGCACGCTTCGGCTTCGAGTGCGTCGTCTACATGGGCGAGGAAGACATGCGGCGCCAGCGGCCGAACGTGGAGCGCATGCAGCTGCTCGGCGCCGAGGTGCGGCCGGTCGAGTTCGGCACGCGCACGCTGAAGGAGGCGACGAGCGAGGCGATCCGCGACTGGATCACGAACGTCGGCACGACGCACTACCTGATCGGGTCGTGCGTCGGGCCGGCGCCGTACCCGGAGCTCGTGCACGAGCTGCAGGCCGTGATCGGCCGCGAGGCGCGCACGCAGTTCCTCGAGGCGGAGGACCGCCTCCCCGACGTCGTGCTCGCGTGCGTGGGCGGCGGCTCGAATGCGATCGGGATGTTCGCCGGCTTCCTCGACGACGCCGAGGTGCGGCTCGTGGGCGTCGAGGCCGCCGGCGCGGCGTCGCTCGGCACCGGCCGCCCCGCGGTCCTGCACGGCGCGCGCTCGTCCGTCCTCGCCGACGGCGACGGCCAGGTGACCGACGCGCACTCGATCTCTGCGGGTCTCGACTATCCCGGCGTCGGTCCGGAGCACGCGTGGCTGCGCGACACCGGGCGCGCCGAGTACGTCCGCACGACCGACGACGAGGCGCTCGCCGCGTTTCGTGAGCTCACTCGCCTCGAAGGGATCATCCCGGCGCTCGAGCCGGCGCATGCGCTCGCGCGCGTGCGCGAGCTGGACGAGGAGCACGTGCTCGTCTGCCTTTCCGGCCGCGGCGACAAGGACCTTGCAGAGGTGCTCGCGCGCTAGTGGGCGCCGACTTCGAGAATGCGCGGCCCTCGACGTACACGTTTCCGGAGTCGCTCCGGAGCGGCGAGCTCTTGCTGCGGGCGCCGACGGACGAGGACGTCGACGTGCTCGCGCCGGCGTTCCGCGATCCTGAGGTCGGCGGCGAGGCCGGGCTTCCGCCCGTCGACGCACCGATGCTCCGAGCGATGCTCCGCGAGCAGCTGCCCTGGCTGCGCGACCGCGGGCTGCTCGCGCCGTATGTGGTCGAAGACCGCGACACCGGGACGATCCTCGGCGGTGCGAACCTGCGCCTCTTCGACCCCCTGCGCGACACCGTCGAGCTCGGCTACTGGCTGTTCGTCGAAGCCCGTGGCCGCGGCGTCGCGACGCGCGCCGTCGGCGCGCTCGTCGAGAACTCCCACGCACGCGGGATCAACCGCGTCGAGGCCCACGTCCGCGTCGGCAACGCTGCCTCGGAGCGAGTGCTCGGGCGCGCCGGCTTCGAGCGCGAGGGCGTGAAGCGCAAGCTCCTGCGCCACGGGGGAGCGCGGGTCGACGCAACGCTGTTCGCGCACGTCGCGTGAAGACGCTCGTCATCTATCTCATGGCGGGCAAGGCGACGCCGCAGCTGGCCGCGGCCGCAGTCGACGGCGGCGCCGACATCGTCGAGCTGGGCTTTCCCTTCTCGGATCCGCTCGCGGACGGCCCGGTCATCCGGCGTGCCGGCGAACGCGCGCTGGCCGAGGGGATGCGCACGCAGGCATGCCTCGACTGCCTCGCGCGCACGCGTGAGCTCGTGAACGGCGCGCCGCTCGTGCCGATGACGTACGCGGCTCTGCTCGAGGCCTACGGCTGGGAGCGGTTCGCGGCGGACGCGCGCGCTGCGGGCGCGACGTCGCTGATCGTCGCGGACCTGCCTGCAGGTGAGCGGCCGGAGCTACGCCGCGTGCAACTCGTCGCCCCGACGTCGACCGACGACCGTCTGCGCGTCGCTGCCGCCCAGACCGACGGCTGGCTCTACCTCGTCACGCTCACCGGCACGACAGGTGCCCGCACCGCCGTCTCGCCCGCGCTCGCCGGCCTCGTCGAGCGAGCACGCCGCCTCGCCGCGGTCCCCCTCTACGCGGGGTTCGGGATCTCGACCCCGGATCACGCGCGCAGCGTCGCCGAGCTCGCCGACGGTGTCGTCGTCGGGTCGCGCGCCGTCGAGGTCGCCGAGGACGGATCGGCGGCGCTCGGCCGGTACGTCCGCTCGCTGCGCAAGGCTCTCGACTCCCTGTGACCTGGCTCGTCCTCTTCGACGTCGACGGCACGCTGCTGCTCACGCACGACGAGGTGTACGTCGAGGCGAATCGCATCGCGTTGACGGAGGTGTTCGGCGCCGCGCCGGACGGCGCCGACGTGCCCGGCGACACGGCGACGGCGCACACGCGCCGTGCACTCGCGGCAGCCGGCTTCGGTGCCGCGGAGATCGACGCCGGCATGCCGCGCTGGTGCGCGTCGTTCTCGACGCACTACGTCGAGCTGCTGGCGGACGCCGACACGAGCCACTGGGAGATCGGCCCCGGTGCGCACGACGCGATCGCGTCACTCGACCGCGCGGCGCTGCTGACGGGTAATCCTCCACCCGTTGCGCATGCTCGAATGGAGCGGCTTGGCCTCGCCCCGTTCTTCCGGCCCGGCACGGGCGCGTTCGGCTGCGAGCGGGAGCAGCGCGTCGAGCTCTTCGCCCTGGCACGCGAACGCGCAGGCGACTGGCCCGCGGACCGGACAGTCGCCGTCGGCGACACACCCGTCGACGTGTCGAGCGCGCATGCCGCGGGGTCGCGCTGCGTCGCCGTGACGACGGGACGCTACGAGCGCCATCAACTCGCAGGCGCAGACGTCGTCATCCCGGATCTCACGGAGCTCGGCGCCGCGCTGGACGCGCTTATCGCGCAATAAGCAACGCGAATCGCACTTCACCAGCCCGCTTCACTAACTAAAGCGTGCGATCGGCGTCCGAGAGATATCGGGCGGGATATCCCTCCGGCTCGTGGCGGCGCAGCTAAGGGAGAACGAAATGACCGAAAGCGTGGGGCGGAGCGCTTGGCACGGCATTGAAGTTCGTCATCTGGCTGCGCTGCAAGCGCTCGCTGAAGAAGCCTCGTTCCACGGCGCCGCTCGGCGTCTCGGATATTCGCAGCCGGCCGTCAGCCAGCAGCTCGCCGCGCTCGAGCGGATCGTCGGAATGCAGCTCGTCAACCGCCCCCGCGTCTCCCAACCCCTGACCCTGACCGAGGCCGGGCAGCGGTTGCTCGTGCACGCACGCGCCGTCCAGTCGAGCCTCGCGACGGCCGAGTCGGAGCTCTGTGCCGGGAACGGCAAGGTGCAGATCCGCATCGGCACGTACCAGACGGTGTCGTCGCTGCTGCTCCCCCACGTCGTGCGCGAGCTCGAGCGGCGCGCTGCGCACGTCGAGATCGTCCTCGAGAACAGCCTGGGTGACGTGTCGCTGATCCAGTCGCTCGACCGCGCGGAGATCCACGCGTCGTTCGTCGACCTCCCGCTGCGCTTCCAGGGCGGCCTGCAGACGGAGCCGCTTGCGCTCGACGAGTACGTGCTGGTGATGCCGCGGAACGGACGCCGCAGCGCTGACGGCGAGCCGCTGCAGCCCGTGGATCTGCGCGGGCTCAACCTCATCGGCTTCAAGACCTCCGGCAGCACGCAGCGCGTGATCGACCAGCTTCGCGCGGACGGGATCGACCCGCACTTCGTCCTCCGCTGCGACGACAACAACGTCGTCCAGGGCTTCGTCGCTGCGGGATTCGGTGCCGCTCTCATCCCACGGCTGACGGCGGAGCTCCTGACCGGATCGTTCGACGTCCGTTCGTTCGAGCCCGCGCTGCCGCCGCGCATCATCGGGCTCGCGTGGACGCGCGATCTCGGCGAGGCGCCTTCCCTCCAGGCATTCGTGACCGCGACCCGTCGCGTCGTGGCGCAAATCTGGCGCGAGCGCGCGGTCAAGCCGGCGCCGGAGCTGCCGCGGGTCGCGGCCGCACAGCGCTAGCGCGCACGTACGACGCGCCGAACGACACTATGCGTCGACATGGTCGACGTCCATACGCACATCCTCAGGGGCCTGGACGACGGCGCGGCAACGCTCGAACAGAGCGTTGAGATGGCACGCGCCGCGGCCGCGGAGGGCATCAGCACCGTGGTCGCGACACCTCACGTCCGCGACGACTACCCGACGACAGCCGCCGAGATGGAACAGGCCGTCACCGAGCTCCGCGCGGCTGTCGCGGCCGACGCGCTCGCTCTCGAGGTCCTCACTGGAGGGGAGGTAGCGCTCGACCGGCTCGAGTCGCTCGACGACGAGGAGCTGCGCCGCTTCGCCCTCGGCTTCGGCAACTACGTGCTCATCGAGTGTCCCTACCTCGGCTGGCCGCTCAACCTCGAGCACGCGGCGCGCGAGCTGCGCGGGCGCGGGTTCGGCGTCATCCTCGCCCATCCGGAACGAAACAGCGACGCGACATCAGAGCGGATCGCGCGGCTCGTCGCGGACGGAGTACTGATCCAGGTGACGAGCGCATCGCTCGACGGCCGGCTCGGCCGGAGCGCACGCGCGGCCGCGTTCGCCCTCGTGGACGGTGGTCTGGCCCACGTTGTCGCAAGCGACGCTCACGCACCTGATCTGCGCGCAGTCGGGATGAAGGCGGCAGTGGCTGCGCTCGGCGACGGCGCGCTCGCGGCCTGGCTCACGTTCGCGGTTCCGCAGGCGATCGTGACAGGGGCGGCGGACATGCCGCAGCGCCCCGCCGCACGGCAGCGCCGTCGGCGCCGCTTGTTCGGCCGGTGAGCGCCGCATTCGAACCAACTTCGGTGGTTCGGCAAATCTGGCAAGACCTGCCGACACCTGCGTCAGACCCTGCGAAACCCGCTGATTCCTACGCCGCGCCGGCCGAGAGCGAGGACAAAGTGACCATTGCGAGGATGCCAATCGTTTTGCATCATGCCCGCTCGGTTTTCGAGAGGAGACAAGCAGACGGGGGGAAGCTTGTCGGGGGAAAACGGAGTCAAGCCCGACGCCCAGGGCGGCCGTGAAACAACTCTGCGTGACTACCTGCACGTCCTCCGCCGGCGGAAGTGGATCGTCCTGCAGGCGGTCGTCATCGTCCCGCTCGCAGCGGTTGCGTTCTCGCTTCATCAGCGGTCGGTGTACCGCGCGAGCGCCGAGGTGCTGCTGCCGACGCAGAACGTCATCGGGCAGCTCAACGGAACAACAGACCCGTCCGCCTACCAGAGTCCCGACCGGCGCGCGCAGACGCAGGCCGATCTAGCGCGCGTTCCCGACGTCGCACGCGAGGCGCTACACCGAGCGGGTCTGAACCGCACCGTCGACGACTTCCTCGCGCACTCGAGCGCGACGGCGAAGACGAACGCCGACTTGCTCGAGCTGGCAGCGGACGACCACGACCCGATCATCGCGCAGCGGCTCGCGACGGCATATGCACAGGCGTTCTCGGCGTATCGAGCCCGGCTCGACACGCTCGCGTACGCGAGCGCGAGGAAACAGGCGAACGACGAGCTCAAGTCGCTGAGCGTCGGATCGCGTGCCTACGAAGGCCTCCTCGCCAAGCGCGCCGAGCTCGACACGACGATGGCGCTGCTGACCAAGAACGCCGTGCCCGTCAAGGCGGCGGACAGCGCGACTCGAGTCCAGCCGCGGCCGGTCCGTAACGGCATCCTCGGACTGGCGCTCGGGATCGTGCTTGGCATCGGGCTTGCGTTCCTGCGGGAGGCGCTCGACACGCGCATCCGTTCGTCCGAGGAGATCGAGCATCGGCTGGGGCTGCCGCTGCTTGCCCGCGTGCCCGAGCCGCCCCGACGCCTTCGGAAGCGGAACGAGCTCGTGATGCTCGCTCAGCCGCAGAGCGCCCAGGCGGAGACCTTCCGGCTGCTGCGGACGAACCTCGATTTCGTTCGCCTGCCGCACGAATCGAAGACGATCATGGTGACGAGCGCGCTCGAGCGCGAGGGCAAGACGACGACGAGCGCCAACCTGGCGGTCGCGCTCGCCCGGGCCGGCAGTCGCGTCGCGCTTGTCGACCTCGACCTGCGGCGCCCGGCGCTCAGCACGTACTTCGATCTGAGCAACCGGCCGGGTTTGACCGAGATCGGGCTGCATCGCGCGGAGCTCGAGGACGCGCTCGTCCCGCTCGCGTTCATGAGCCGCGTCCAGAACGGCAACGGCGCTCTGAATGGGAACGGCCATCGCATCCGAGAAGGAGAGCTCGTCGTGATCGGCTCCGGCCCTGTGCCGCCGAATCCGGGAGAGATGGTGAGCTCGCCGCTGATCGCAGCGGCGCTCCGGGAGCTGCGAGAGCTCTTCGACATCGTGATCATCGACACGCCGCCGGTGCTTCACGTCGGCGATCCGATGTCGTTGAGCGCCCACGTCGACGCGGTGCTGGTCGTCTGCCGGATCGACCTCCTGCGGCGCCCGATCCTGACCGAGCTCCGGCGCGTGCTCGATGCAAGCCCCGCACGGAAGCTGGGCTTCGTCGTCACCGGCGCCGGCAGCGACGAGGGCTACGGCTACGGGTACGGCTCGTCCTACTACTACGGCCGCACGGAGACGCGCGAGCCGGCGCGGGTGTGATGACGCCGCCGAAGGTCCTGGTCGCGGATCCGTTCGCGATCTTCCGTGCCGGAGTCCGCGACCTGCTCACACGCGCCGGCGAGTTCGCAGTGGTGGAAGCCTCGGACCTCCAAGACGCCGAGCGCGTGCTCGACGCGGCGGCGCTCGACATAGCACTCGTCGACGCGGACCTCCCGCCCGCCGGGGGCGTTCCAGCGGTCGAGTGCCTACAGGCTCACTGCTGCGTCGACACCATCGTCTGGAGCTTCGAGCCGACGCGCGAGGGCGTCTTGGCCGCCCTCCGTGCGGGCGCGAACGGCTATCTGCGAAAGGACATCTCGCCCGACGGGCTCATCCGGTCGCTCCGAGGTCTCGCGTGCGGCGAGGCACCGCTCTCGCGGGATCTGACGACGTTGATGGTCGATGCGATTCACCACTTTCGCGGCTGCGAGGAGACGCGCGACCGCCTCTCCACCCTCTCCGCGCGCGAGGCGGAGGTTCTCGAGCGGATCGCCCGCGGCGCGCGCAACCGCGAGATCGCCTGGGAGCTGACGATCTCGGAGTTCACGGTCAAGAGGCACGTCCAGAACATCCTCGAGAAGCTCGAGCTGGACTCGCGGCAGGAGGCGGCGGACTTCTTCCGCGTCGCGCAGCTCGAGCGCGCGCGGGTCGGTGAGGCGCCATGAGCACCGACGGCGATGGACGACGCCCGCTCGTCGCAGTGCTGTACAGCGTCCCACTGCTCGGCGAGGCGATCTCGTCCTCGCTGCGCGACATCGCCGAAGTGCGTGGCTTTCAGGCAGGACGCGGCGACCCCGTCGGGCTGTTGCGCGTGCTCCGCCCGGACGCCGTCGTCGTCGACGACGCCGGCGAGGCCGAAGCGGCACGAACCTGGGCCGAGGACGGAGGTGTTCCGCTCGTACACGTACGCCTTCGCGAGCGCAAGATCGGCGTGCTCCGCGGGAGTGAGTGGGAGGAATCGATCGGCGCGAGCGTCGACGCGATTCGTAACGCCGTTGCAGGTGCCCTGTACGCGCGCCACTCCCTCGGAACGTGAACGCCACCGAACGCACCGCGACGCTCCAGAGCGTGCAGTTCTACGACGAGCTGTACACGGCGATCGACGACCGGACGCTCGAGATCCTCGACCATCGCCGCCGCACGGCTGTCGTGCGCCGGCGTGGCTGGCTCGTGCGGCGCATGCTTCTGCTCGCCGACCTCGTCGGCCTCGTCGCCGCGTTCCTCATCGCGCAGCTCGTCGCCGCGGCGGCGACATCCGGCCCGGACGCCGTCGCACGGGACGCCGAGTTCGGAGTCTTCGTCATCTCGCTGCCGCTGTGGATCGTCGTCGCAAAGCTCTACGGCCTCTACGAGAGAGACGAGGAGCGCACCGACCACTCGACGACCGACGACTTCGCCGGCGTGTTCCACATGATCACCGTCTGCACCGGGCTCCTCGCGCTCGGCTCGTACCTGACGCACCTCGCGCACCCGGGCATCTACAAGCTGACGACCTTCTGGGCGGCCGCAATCGTGCTCGTGTCCTGCAGCCGTGCGCTCGCCCGCGGCTACTGCCGCCGCCATGTCGCCTACCTCCAGAACACGATCGTGGTCGGCGCAGGCGACGTCGGGCAGCTGATCGGCAAGAAGATGCTGAAACACCCCGAGTACGGGTTGAACCTCGTCGGCTTCGTCGACGACGCACCGAAGGAGCGGCGCGAGGACCTCGAGCACCTCACCCTGCTCGGGCCGCTCGAACGGCTGCCGGGGCTGGTGCGCGTGTTCGACATCGAGCGAGTCGTGATCGCGTTCTCGCAGGACTCGCACGACCGCACGCTCGAGCTTGTCCGCTCGCTGAAGGATTTGGACGTTCAGATCGACGTGGTGCCGAGACTGTTCGAGCTCGTCGGGCCGAACTTCGACGTCCACTCAGTCGAGGGGGTCCCGCTGCTCGGCCTGCCGCCGGCGCGGCTCTCGCGCTCGTCGAAGCTGCTGAAGCGAGTCTTCGACGTCGCGCTGACGATCCCGGGGCTTGTCGTGCTGGCGCCGGCGTTCGGCGTGATCGCGTTGCTGATCAAGCGCGACTCGCCGGGCCCCGTGTTCTTCCGCCAGGTGCGCATGGGCTGCAACGGACGGACATTCCGGATCTGGAAGTTCCGCACCATGACCGCGGACGCCGACGAGCGGAAGGCGGAAGTCGCGCACCTGAACCAGCACCTGCAGAACGGTGGCGACCCGCGCATGTTCAAGATCCCAAACGACCCGCGCGTGACGCGAGTCGGGCGAGTGGCTGCGGCGCTACTCGCTCGACGAGCTGCCGCAGCTGTTCAACGTGCTGCGCGGCGAGATGAGCCTCGTCGGGCCGCGGCCGTTGATTCTCGAGGAGGACCAGTACGTCGAGGCGTGGGCGCGCCAGCGGCTTCAACCTGAAGCCGGGTTGCACGGGGCCGTGGCAAGTGAAGGGCAGAAGCGGGATCCCGTTCCACGAGATGGTGAGATTCGACTACCTGTACGTCACGGGTTGGAGCTTGTGGGGCGACCTGCGGATGGTCCTTCGAACGCCGCCCATTCTCTTCGCTCGGCGGAATGCGTAACCGGCTAATTGGTCGTACGCCAGGGCGACAGCCGCCAGTATCGGCACCTCCTTTGGGATTCAGCTGCTAACGGTGCTAACAGGGGTGCTTCTAGCACGCGACCTAGGCCCGACGTCGCGGGGCGTGTTGGCAGCGGTGATCCTCTGGCCGTCTGTGATCGCGGCGATCGCTGCGCTCGGGTTACCGGACGCGACGACGTTCTTCACTGCTCGCGAACCCCGGAAATCCGCCCGCGTTGCCGGAACGGCGTGTGCGCTCGCTCTTGGTATCGGCTTAGCACTCGGATGTGTAAGTGCCGCGATCGCATCAGTGGTCGTCGCGAACAAAGGTTCTTCCGTGGAACTCCTCGCGAAGCTCTACGCCGTCTTCATCCCCGTGAATCTCACGACGTTGGTCATGCTCGGTTCGCTCACCGGCATGTCCCGGTTCCGGCGCTTCAACGGCCTCCGATCAGGGATCTTCGCCCTAATCGCAGCTGCTCTCACTGCTCTTCATGTCTTCGGGGCATTGTCTGTGGCCACGGCCGTCGCCACCTACCTCGGCGCAAACGTCATTGTCATGATCGCCGCTGCGTTCGCTGTTCGAACGGCAGTTGATGGGCCGATCGTCTTCGCACGCGAGTATGTCCGGCTCTTCCTCGCCTTCGGTGCGAAAGTTCACGCCGGCGCTGTCTCGTCAACCGTCAATCAGCGGCTCGACCAGCTGCTGATATCGATCTTTCTTGCGTCATCGCAACTTGGTCTCGACGTCGTCGCCGTCACACTGACATCGGCGACTATCCTCATTGGGTCCTCGATCGAGATGGTTGCGCTGCCGGCGCTGTCGAGCGTCGCAGGAGAAGCCCATCGCCTCGGAACGCGTGCATACCTCATTACTGGCATTGCGTTGTCGCTCGCCGTGACTGCGCCTCTCCTCGTCCTCGCGCCACGTGTCATCCGCTGGTTCTTCGGAACTGCTTTTGAGGGCGCTGCTTCGTGCGCTCGCGTGCTGCTCGTTGGCGCGGTATTCCTGAGTCTTGGGCGGATCGCAACAGCCGCGCTCGCCGCGGCCGGCCGACCCCTCGCTGCTGGGGCTGGTGAAGCGATTGCGCTAGTCGTGACACTCGTTCTGCTTCCGATCCTCCTGCCGGCCTACGGGCTCATAGGTGCAGCAGTCGCGTCCGCAGTCGCTTATGCAACAAGTCTTGGCTGGTCCACGCGGCGACTGCACCGTTCCACAGGTCCCGGCGCGCATGCACCGGGATTGAAGAACCTTGGACCTCGACCGGTCGCGGCCACGCGCGAATGACCGCAGTTGTCGTCAACCCGGGCGCAGTTCCGTGGGTGCCCATGATCGCGAGCGCGCTCTCACGGACCAGCGCGCTCGCGTCATACGTCGCGCCTTTTGCATACAACGACTCGGACTTGAGCCATCTCGAGCGAGCCGTAATTCCTGGGCGGCTGCGCTACGCGCGCGACGGAACTGCAACGACGTGCCGTAACTGGAGTCGGACAACGCGACATGGTTCGCGCTGGAACCACGTCGGAAGCGCTTTCCGTGTTGCTGCAGCGCAAACGAGTATTCGCGCCCCTATCGCCGCACGTTAGAAGAGCCCGTAAGTTTCCGGTCCATCATGCGCCACCAGCTGTTAAAAAAAAAAAAAAAAAAAAAAAAAAAAAAAAAAAAAAAAAAAAAAAAAAAAAAAAAAAAAAAAAAAAAAAAAAAAAAAAAAAAAAAAAAAAAAAAAAATTTTTTTTTTTTTTTTTTTTTTTTTTTTTTTTTTTTTTTTTTTTTTTTTTTTTTTTTTTTTTTTTTTTTTTTTTTTTTTTTTTTTTTTTTTTTTTTTTTTTTTTTTTTTTTTTTTTTTTTTTTTTTTTTTTTTTTTTTTTTTTTTTTTTTTTTTTTTTTTTTTTTTTTTTTTTTTTTTTTTTTTTTTTTTTTTTTTTTTTTTTTTTTTTTTTTTTTTTTTTTTTTTTTTTTTTTTTTTTTTTTTTTTTTTTTTTTTTTTTTTTTTTTTTTTTTTTTTTTTTTTTTTTTTTTTTTTTTTTTTTTTTTTTTTTTTTTTTTTTTTTTTTTTTTTTTTTTTTTTTTTTTTTTTTTTTTTTTTTTTTTTTTTTTTTTTTTTTTTTTTTTTTTTTTTTTTTTTTTTTTTTTTTTTTTTTTTTTTTTTTTTTTTTTTTTTTTTTTTTTTTTTTTTTTTTTTTTTTTTTTTTTTTTTTTTTTTTTTTTTTTTTTTTTTTTTTTTTTTTTTTTTTTTTTTTTTTTTTTTTTTTTTTTTTTTTTTTTTTTTTTTTTTTTTTTTTTTTTTTTTTTTTTTTTTTTTTTTTTTTTTTTTTTTTTTTTTTTTTTTTTTTTTTTTTTTTTTTTTTTTTTTTTTTTTTTTTTTTTTTTTTTTTTTTTTTTTTTTTTTTTTTTTTTTTTTTTTTTTTTTTTTTTTTTTTTTTTTTTTTTTTTTTTTTTTTTTTTTTTTTTTTTTTTTTTTTTTTTTTTTTTTTTTTTTTTTTTTTTTTTTTTTTTTTTTTTTTTTTTTTTTTTTTTTTTTTTTTTTTTTTTTTTTTTTTTTTTTTTTTTTTTTTTTTTTTTTTTTTTTTTTTTTTTTTTTTTTTTTTTTTTTTTTTTTTTTTTTTTTTTTTTTTTTTTTTTTTTTTTTTTTTTTTTTTTTTTTTTTTTTTTTTTTTTTTTTTTTTTTTTTTTTTTTTTTTTTTTTTTTTTTTTTTTTTTTTTTTTTTTTTTTTTTTTTTTTTTTTTTTTTTTTTTTTTTTTTTTTTTTTTTTTTTTTTTTTTTTTTTTTTTTTTTTTTTTTTTTTTTTTTTTTTTTTTTTTTTTTTTTTTTTTTTTTTTTTTTTTTTTTTTTTTTTTTTTTTTTTTTTTTTTTTTTTTTTTTTTTTTTTTTTTTTTTTTTTTTTTTTTTTTTTTTTTTTTTTTTTTTTTTTTTTTTTTTTTTTTTTTTTTTTTTTTTTTTTTTTTTTTTTTTTTTTTTTTTTTTTTTTTTTTTTTTTTTTTTTTTTTTTTTTTTTTTTTTTTTTTTTTTTTTTTTTTTTTTTTTTTTTTTTTTTTTTTTTTTTTTTTTTTTTTTTTTTTTTTTTTTTTTTTTTTTTTTTTTTTTTTTTTTTTTTTTTTTTTTTTTTTTTTTTTTTTTTTTTTTTTTTTTTTTTTTTTTTTTTTTTTTTTTTTTTTTTTTTTTTTTTTTTTTTTTTTTTTTTTTTTTTTTTTTTTTTTTTTTTTTTTTTTTTTTTTTTTTTTTTTTTTTTTTTTTTTTTTTTTTTTTTTTTTTTTTTTTTTTTTTTTTTTTTTTTTTTTTTTTTTTTTTTTTTTTTTTTTTTTTTTTTTTTTTTTTTTTTTTTTTTTTTTTTTTTTTTTTTTTTTTTTTTTTTTTTTTTTTTTTTTTTTTTTTTTTTTTTTTTTTTTTTTTTTTTTTTTTTTTTTTTTTTTTTTTTTTTTTTTTTTTTTTTTTTTTTTTTTTTTTTTTTTTTTTTTTTTTTTTTTTTTTTTTTTTTTTTTTTTTTTTTTTTTTTTTTTTTTTTTTTTTTTTTTTTTTTTTTTTTTTTTTTTTTTTTTTTTTTTTTTTTTTTTTTTTTTTTTTTTTTTTTTTTTTTTTTTTTTTTTTTTTTTTTTTTTTTTTTTTTTTTTTTTTTTTTTTTTTTTTTTTTTTTTTTTTTTTTTTTTTTTTTTTTTTTTTTTTTTTTTTTTTTTTTTTCGATCTCGTGCTCGTACCTTCGACGTTCGTCGCAGGTCAGTTGCTTCGCGAAGGTATTCCTTCGGATCGCCTGGCGATGATTCGCTATGGCGTCGATCCCGTTCTATTCGCGCCACCCCCACGTCGGTGCTCGGTGAGCGGGACTCTTGGTTGCCTATTTGTCGGCCAGATCTCATGGCGTAAGGGCATAAGAGTTTTGCTCAACGCGGCACGCGAACTGATTGGCGCGGCGGACTTCACGCTGGTCGGTCCGGTTGTTAGTCCCGAAGTCCTGCGTGACAGGCCGTCGATGTGGCCTCAAGAAGACCTTTCGCATCAGAACTTCGACGCGAGTATCAGCGGGCCGATGTATTTGTCCTGCCGAGTATCGAAGATGCATATCCCCTTGTGACACTCGAGGCACTCGCTTCGGGCCTCCCCGTGATAGTCAGCGATGGTGCCGGCTCAAGTGAGCTAATTACTCATGACCGCACGGGATCGTCGTACGTGCCGGTGACGCAGGCGCTCTCGCTGAAGCATTCGCCCATGAGATATGCCGAAGACGCGCTGCACTCGGAGTGGCCGGGCGTGAGCTAGTGGAAGGTGCCTATTCCTGGAATGAATATAGCGCTCGGGTGCTGCGCGCAATTACCAGCCGGACATCTATTCCATGAACGTACGCGACTACTACGACAACTATTGGTCATCCGAGGGATACAGACCTTGGGACACCGACGGCAGGCCTAACGGCGGTCTTACAGCGCGAGTTCTGCGAAGGGCGGAAATGTCTCGACGTGGGCTGCGGAGATGGTGGGACCGTCGGCCGATCGCTCGCCAAGCCGGCGCCCATTACGTTGGGACTGACGTCTCGGAAACCGCCGTTGCATTGGCAGGGGCATGGATACGACGCTAAGGTGATCGATAGCTCCGATGACCTACCGTTTCCGGACGAGTCTTTTGACATCGCGTGCGTATCGAAGTCTTGGAACGTTCCTTTGACCGTTGGGCACGCTGCGTGAAGTTCGCCGCGTACTTACACCACGCGGAGTAGTCGTGATCACCGTGCCGAACGTTTCATATTGGCGCAGGCGCCTGATCTCTTCTTCTTTGGACGCTGGAACCGATCGGCGATCAGCTGTCGGTTGAACAACCTGGCGCGATCCCCACATCCGTTTCTTTAATCCAGGAACATGCGCCGCTTACACACGCTGCGCATTCTTTCCCGACACATCTCAGGCCTGGCGGATCGTTCCTCCGTGACATCCCTTTGTGCGAAAAGCGTGGCGCGGCCCAAGTGCGACATACGCGATGCTAGAGCGTCTTATGCCGGAGCTCTTCGGCTATCGGATTATCGCGATCGGGGAGAAGGCACCTTGAGGTGCGTCTACTGGAACAACATTCCCGCGCCTTATATGGTCGACCGGTTCAACCGACTCGCAACCGCGGAAACGTCGACTTTGAGGCATGGTTCACGGAGCGCACGGAGCCGGATCGCTCCTGGGTGATCGACGAATCAGCATGGCTCTTTCCGTATCGATATGTGGGCGACGGAGCAGCGTTCGCGATTGCAACCGTCGCTCGCGTGATTCGACGTGCGCGACCGGACGTGCTCTTCTGTCTGTACGAGCGCCCAGAATATGTCGTTGTAGCCCTCGGGGCGCGCGCTACTGGTATTCCGGTCGTGATACACGCGATGAGAACTTCGACACATGGCGCCGACGCTCGACGGCACGCGAGACCGCGAAGCGTCTTCTTTTTCCGCGCGTTTCGAGATTTATAGTGCCGGGGCCAGACGCGGCGATGTACGTTGCGGGCTATGGCGTTAAGCCGAAGAACATTGTCTCGTCCCTGAACCGGTCGACGTAGAGCGCTTCCGGCAGGCCGCCGCACGAAACCGCCCGTGTGACGAAGAGAGTTGTCAGTTCATATACGTCGGGAGGCTTTGGCGCTACAAGGGTCTGGACTATTTGTTCGATGCGTACGAGGCCGTAGTAAGACGTGTGCCGAACGTCAGCCTCCGCCTCGTTGGCGATGGGCTAGACGAGACTCGATATCGCGCACGTGCTCGCTCTCTACCGCGCGTTACATTCGCTGGGTACATCCGCAATGAGGGACTGCCGGAGGAGTATGCGGCGGCCGACGTTGTCGTCTTTCCGACGCTCGGTGACCCGTACGGGCCATGTGGTTCAAGAAGCGATGGCATCGGCGCTGACCGGTTATCTCGACGACGTCGGCCGGCGATGTGTCGGAGCGTGCTTGCCACGGGAAGACCGGACTCCTCGTGCCGGCGGCCGACATGCGAAGCGCCTTGCGCGACGCGATGCTTACGCTGGCCGGACGCACCACAGAAGCGGGAAGGCGATGGGAGCGGCCGGTTTTGAAGCGCATTCGAGAGTCGGACCAACGACTGGTGGGTCGGGCAGATTGAGGCGGTCGCGCGCGCAGCTATGGTCGATGAAGCAGGCTCGCAGTTATCCACTACCCGTCTCTTCGGTGGCCCGCACAATCAGGCGTTGCGGCTCGCGGCTCCGCTGCGGGCTCGAAACATCGAGACGACCGTTGTTCTCCCGCATGAGGACGGAAACGCCAAGCTCGACTCCGTGCAGGCGGGGTCGACGTTCTCGATTGTCCCCTAAGCCGCTTGCGCTCACGGGCCAGTCCGGCGGTGCAAGGGCGTTTCGTGCGCTCCTTCGCTGCCGACGTGCGGCGACTGCGTCGCTTGATCCGGGACCGAGAGATCGGGCTCGTCGAGATCGCCGGGCTCGTTAACGCACAGGGTGGAGTGGCGGCGCATCTGGAGGGGGTCCCGGTCGTCTGGCAACTTCTCGACACTCGCGCGCCCATAACGTTGCGGCGAGCGCTGATGCCGGCTGGTTCTTCGTCTGTCGGACTCGGTGATGAGCACAGGGAGAGCTGTGGCCGCGGTTCATCCTGGGACGGACAGACTCAATGGTCGACTGTTCTCGTTCTTCCCGCCGGTCGACACCTCCGAATTCGCCCCGAACGCGGAGAGAAGGGCGGCGGTTCGTGCGCGACTCGGTATCCAGTCTGACGCATTCGTGGTCGGGACGGTCGCGAACATCACGCCACAGAAGGGCCTCGAACACTTCATCGAAACCGCACGCATCGTCCGAGCCAGCAGAGCCGCGAGATCACGTTCGCGCTGTTCGGCCGTGCGATGGAGACGCACCGCACCTACGAGCAGGCAATACGAGCCGGCGCGTACCAGGCTGCCGTTCGTCATCGCCGATCCGGGCGAGCGCGTTGCGGATTATCTTGCAAGACCTTGGACGTGTTTCTGCTGACGGCTGGTCCACGTTCGGAAGGCATCTCCACGACGGTGCTCGAGGCAATGTCCTCGGGTATTCCGGTCGTGACGACTGACGTCGGCGCACTCAGCGAGGCGGTCGAGGACGGCATTACGGGGATTGTCGTACCGCCTCTTAACACGATAGCGCTTGCCGAGGCGGTAATTCGACTTGCTCATGACGAGCGCCTTCGCATGTCGATGAGCGCGCGGTCACGTAGGCGGGCCGTTCGCCTTTTCGGCGCGGAGAAGTGCGCGGACGTTCACGTACAGGCATATGAGGCAGCGATTGAACACGCTCGCCTGCGGAGCCGCGCAGCATGAACGTAGATCTGGCGCTCACGGCCAACCGCGACTACGTCCCCGGGACGGCCTTCGTCGTCCGCGCCCTCTGGCTGAGTCCTCGAGGCACTCGTTCTCGCTCAACCCAGTCGTGACGTCTTATTGGCTCAAGCGCGCGGCTATTGCGCCTATTCGGCGCCCGCATCGGGAGCTGACGTGATCATCAAGCCGGGCGTCCACGTGAAGTACCCGTGGCGGCTGCGCGTCGGCGACAACTGCTGGCTCGGCGAGCGCTGCTGGATCGACAACATGGAGGACGTCACCCTCGGCGACAACGTCGTCGTCTCGCAGGGCGCATACCTCTGCACCGGGAACCACGATTGGTCGGATCCCGGCATGGGCCTTACACCCCAGCCGATTGTCGTCGACGACGGTGCCTGGATCGGCGCCTTCGCGCGCGTCGCGCCGGGGAGACGCATCGGCAAGGAGAGCGTGCTCGTGCTCGGCGCGGTCGCGCTCGAGGACACCGAGCCGCGCGGTATCTATGCCGGCAATCCGGCCGAGCTCGTCCGGTGGCGGACGATTCGCGACGAGCCCGGACCGCTCCGTGAGCAGGAAGTTGCGACGCTCGCATGAGCCGGATCCTCATCTGGTCGCCGAACTACGCGCCCGAGCCGACCGGGATCCCGCCACTCGTCACCGACGCTGCGGAGTGGCTCGTCGAGCGCGGTCATCGGTCGACGTCGTCACCGCGGTCCCGAACTACCCGGAGCGCCGCATCCGTCCCGAGTACCAACGGGTCCTCTGGCGAAGCGAATCCATGAACGGCGTGCGCGTGCACCGTTCCTGGCTCCGCGCACGAGCCGGAGCGGTCGTTCGCCGACAAGGCGCTCTACGAGCTGACGATCTCGACGTTCGCGTTGCCCAACGCGGCGCGCTTCGCCCGCCGCGCCGACGTCGTCGTCTGCGTCGTCCCGACGCTGCTCGCGGCGACTTACGCCGCCGGCCTCGCCCGCGTGCTGCGGAAGCGGCTCGTGCTCTGGGTTCAGGATCTCGTGCTCTCGGCGGCCGCGTCGGTCGGCGTTGGCACGACGGCCACGCGGGTTCTCTCGGCAATGCAGCACCTCGAGCGCGTCGCGGTGCGGTCCGCCGACACGGTGATCGTCTGCAGTCCCGGCTTCCGCGACTACCTCGTCGCGGGCGGAGCCGACGCGCGGCGGATCGAGACGATCTACAACTGGGCCGACGTCGACGACATCAGGCCGGCTGCGCGTGACGTCAACGGCGGGCCCGTGCGCTTCCTCTACGCCGGCAACCTCGGCTACACGCAGGGATTCGAGACGCTCCTCGACGCCGCCCGCATCGGTGGCGACGGAATCACTGTTGAGGTCGTCGGTGCGGGCAACGCGTCCGAGGACGTGCGCCGGCTCGCATCGCGCGTCCCGAACGTCACGGTCGGCGCACCGGTCGAGCGCACGCGTACCCCGCCCTGCTCGCGTCCGCGGACGTGCAGCTCGTCCTGCAGCGAAAGATCAGCGCCGGAGCGAACCTCCCCTCGAAGATCGCGACCGCGATGGCGAGCGGCAGGCCGTTGCTCGCCTCGATAGATGGGGCCACGCCGGCGGCCGCCATCCTGCGCGAGAGCGGCGGTGCGGTGCTCGTCGAGCCCGAGTCCCCGCACGATCTGGCCGCGGCGATGCGCCGGCTCGCCGCCGATCCGGAGCTGCGCGCGCGGCTCGGTGCGAATGCGCGCGCCTACGCCGAGCGCCGGCTCGCCAAACGGCCGGCGCTCGAGCGGCTCGAGGCGGCGATTCTGGGATGAGCACCGGCGTCGTCACGCCCGTCCGCTCTGCGCGGAGCCGGACTGCAATCTTGCGCACAGGCGACCGCGTTACGCGCCGGCGCAATTCGCTTCTCGCCGGCCTTGGCGTCGTCGGTCTGGTCGTCCCGGTCGCGGCCGTTCAAGGCGGCTACTTCCCGCCGGCGTGGGGCTGGGCCGGCCTCGCGCTGCTTGCGGCTGCGGCGACCGCTCTCTCGGTGGCCACGGATATCCGGCTGACGACGCTCCAGATGGCGTTCGTCGGCGGCCTCGCCGCCTTGCTTGCGTGGACGATCGCATCGAACGCGTGGACGATTGCGCCGACGGACACACCGCTCGAAGCCGAGCGCGACCTCGTCTACGTCGGGGCTGCGCTGCTCGCAGTGGTCGCCGTGCGCAGGCGCATGGTTGCCGGCCTGCTGCTCGGACTGCTCACGGCAATCACTGTCGTCTGTGCGTACTCGCTGGCGACGAGGCTCTTCCCCGAGCGCCTCGGGACCTTCGATCCCGTCGCCGGCTACCGCCTGAGCAACCCGATCGGGTACTGGAACGCGCTCGGTGCGTTCGCGGCGATCGGGACGCTGCTCGCGGCCGGCTTCGCGCTCCGCGGTGACGGCCTGCTTCGGCGGATTGGCGGCAGCGTCGCGCTCGTCGTACTCGTCCCGACGCTCTACTTCACCTTCGGGCGCGGCGGCTGGATTGCGCTCGCGGTCGGCTTGCTCGTCGCCTTTCTCGTCGACCCGCGCCGCGCTGCAGCTGCTGGCAGGGCTGGCGTTCATCGCCCCGGCACCGGCGGCTGCGGTTGTGCTCGCAGCGCGCTCCGACGCGTTGACGCGGCTCGATGCCTCCGCAGCTGCCGCCTCGAGCCAGGGGCACCGCCTTGCCGTCGCCGTCGTCGTGCTCGCGGCGGTCGCTGCGATCGGCGCCTGGGCATTTCGCGCGGCCGAGCGACGCGTGACGGTTCCGGCGACGCTTCGGCGCGCCGTCCTCCCCACGCTCGGCGTGCTTGCCGTCGCCGCGTTGGTCGCCGTCTTCGTGCGCTTCGGTGCCCCGACGACGCTGGCGCATCGCGCGTACACGTCGTTCGGCGCGCAGAGCCCGAACATCCACGGCAACCTCAACCACCGGCTTTTCAACCTCGCCAGCCCGGGTCGAAAGCTGCAGTGGCAGACCGCCTGGCGCGACGTCCGCGCACATCCGTGGCTCGGCTCCGGCGCCGGCAGCTACGAGCGCTACTGGATGCAGCACCGGCCAGTCGCGTTCAAGGTTCGCGACGTCCACAGCCTCTACCTCGAGACGCTCGCGGAACTGGGGCCCGTGGGCCTCGCATTACTGCTCGTCGCGCTCGCGGCGCCGCTCGCGGCCGCTGTGCGGGCACGGGCGCAGCCGCTCGTGCCGCTCGTGCTCGGCGCCTACGTCGCCTACCTCGTCCACGCGGCCGCCGACTGGGACTGGGAGGTGCCCGCCGTCACGCTGGCCGCCCTGCTCTGCGGTGCGGCGCTGCTCGCGCTCGCGCGCGAGCGGCGCGGGCGCGTCGCCGTACCACTCTCGGCACGTCTCGCGTCGCTGGGGGTGGTCCTCGGGCTCGCGGGTTTCGCGTTCGTGGGGCTGATGTCGAACAGCGCGCTCTCGGCGAGCACGAGCGCCCGCGACTCGGATCTGCAGCGCTCGGAGCACGAGGCGCACAAGGCCGCGAGCTGGGCCGCCTGGTCCGCCCAGCCGTGGCAGGCACTGGGCGAGACCGAGCTCAGCCACGGCCGCCTGGCGGCGGCGCGGGCGAGCTTCGCTCGGGCGATCGGCAAAGACCGGCGGCGACTGGGAGCTCTGGCTCGATCTCGCGTTCGCGAGCGCAGGCAGGCAGAGACAGGGTGCGCTCGCCGAGGCTGCACGGCTCAACCCGTTGTCACCCGAGGTGGCGCAATTCCGCCGCGCCCTCGAACGCCGAAGGGGAGCGTAGGGTGCGGCCGCGCGATCCACTCCGAGATCCGGAACCGCTCGTCCGCCGCGTCTATGCATACGTCGCCTACCGGATCGGCGACGGCCCCGACGCCGAAGACGTCACCAGCGACGTGTTCGAGCGAGCGTTGCGCTATCGCGACAGCTACGACCATCGCAAGAGCGAGCCGATCGCCTGGTTGATCGGAATCGCCCGCAGGTGCATCGTCGATGCCGTCGCGCCGACGGCCGAGCCGATGGCGGAGCCACCTCCGCAAGCGGCGAGCGGCGACCTCGAGGACGAGGCCGTCCGGCGGCTGACGCTGAGGAACGCGGTCGTGCGGCTCGACACTCGCGACCAGGAACTGGTCGCCCTCCGCTACGGCGCCGATCTGACCGCGCGGCAGATCGGCGAGCAGCTGGGCTTGCGGACGAACGCGGTCGAGGTCGCGCTGCACCGGGCGCTCGAGCGGCTTCGGCAGCGCGCTCGAGCAGCCCGGCCAGAGGCCGTCCCGCTGCGCCTTCAGCGCTCTGTAAGGGTCTGACCCCTTCCGCCGGTAGTAGGGGTAAAGGCACCGAACGGGGGGATCTGACATGAGACGGAAATTGAGACGAAGCGGCACAGGCTGGGTCGAGCACGAGCTTCGGCACCACCGGCCGGAGCCGGGCGACGACTTCGTCCGGCAGCTCAGCGGACGGATCTCGGCCGACACGCGCCGGCGGCCGGCGCTGGGCTTGCGCGTCGCCTTCGCAGGCTCCTTCGCGAGCCTCATCGTCGTCGCGCTCGCCGCGTTTGGCGGCATCGGCTACGCGGCATCGGCCGCGACCAGCATTGCGCAGACGGCCCAGAAGGTCGTGACACCGAAGCCGAGCGCGACGGCGAGGCAGTCCGCTGCAGCGGATCAGTACGTGGCCAAGGTGACGATCTGCCACCGCACCGGCTCGACGACGAACCCGGAGATCACGATCCAGGTGCCCCAGAGCGCCGTCCAGGCGCACCTGAACCACGGGGACCACCTCGGGCCGTGCACCGGCGGGGTGCTCGGTGCAGCGGCGACCCGCGGCGGCAACGGCGGCGTGCTCGGCGCGTCCGCGACGAACTCGTCGCTGCCGTTCACGGGGCTAGGGCTCCTGGGCGTCGTGCTCCTCGGAGCGCTGACTCTCGGCATCGGCGTGGCGCTCCGGCGCTCGAGCCGAGCGTAGATCGAACAGCGACGGCGGCGGGGAGATCCGCCGCCGTCGCTCATTCGCAACTGCGAAAGCCGCGATAACGGAATCGCGCTGTCGCCCGCGCACTGCGCGGCTATGTTCGACGCAGTGCGTTCACGTCTCGCATTCGGCGTCGACGCAGCTACTCACTTCCGTGTCGAAGGCGCATCGTCCGGTGCGCCTTCGATGTGCGCGAGCACGTCACTCGGCGAATCGACCGATTCGAGCTCGTTATGCCCGCTAACACGCTGACCGTTCCCGAGTCTCCGTTCGCGTAATGCGCCTCGACCTGGCCGATGTGAACGCACGCGCTGGCTCGCAGATCGAGGCCTGAGAAGGAGGGACAGATGCATCGACGGAAGCTCTGGCTCTTCGCCGGGGTGGGACTCGCAGCGCTCACGCTCGCGGCCACCGGCTCGGCAAGGGTGAGTGGGCCGGACAGCGCCAACGCCAAGAGCGCCGGCACGCTGGTCTTCGGGGCGGAGCAGGGCGGTGGTCCGGACTGGTGCCTGAACTTGATCCTGGACGTGGACTGCAACGCCTTCTGGAACGTCGTGTTCCAGACTCCGGTCATTCGCGGCGCGTTCATCTTCACGCCGAAGTTCACGTACAAGCCGGACCTGATCACGCACTACAAGTTCCAGACGAATCCGCAGCGGGTGACGTACTACCTGCGGAAGAACGCCAAGTGGAGCGACGGCGTGCCGGTCACGAACAAAGACTGGAAGTTCACGTGGCAGACGGCCATCAACCCGAAGTACAAGGATCACATCGATCCCTTCGGGTGGCAGGACATCAAGAGCATCACCGGCAGCAAGTACGTCGTGAAAGTGACGTACAAACGGAACTTCGCGGGCTGGCGCAACTTGTTCCCCTATGTCCTGCCGCAGCACGCGCTGGCGGGCACGGACATGCTGACGGTGTGGAACGACTGCATCTGCAACCCGAAGAAGGGCAACGCCCCGATCGGTGACGGTCCGTTCCTGCTGACGAAGTTCGACCGCGGCTCCGGCGTCACGCTGACGCGCAACCCGCATGCGTGGTACGGCAAGCGGGCGAAGCTGGACTCGATCGTGTTCCGCTTCATCACGAACACGAACTCCGAGATCCAGGCGATCCGCTCGGGCGAGGTCGACGCGATCTACCCGCAACCTCAGCTTGCGCTCGCAGACCTGCGCAACCAGGCGGGGCTCAGGATCCAGACGCACGTCGGCCTGCAGTTCGAGCACATCGAGATCGAGCAGGGGCCGCACGGCAATCCGCTCGCCAAGCAGACCTGGATCCGGCAAGCGCTGATCACGTCCCTCAACCGGTCGGCCGCGGCGAAGGCCCTGTACGGCACGCTCAACCCGTCCGTCGGCGCGCTCCAGTCGATGGTCCGGCTGAAGGGCGAGAAGGGCTACTCGCTCGATTTCGCCAAGTGGAACTACAACCCGACGAAGGTCGCCAACATGATGCGGGCGCACAACTGCTCGAAGGGCGGCGACGGCATCTACACGTGCAACGGCACGAAGGTGGCGTTCGACTTCGCCTCGACGACCGGCAACGCGCTCCGCACGCTTGCGTTCACGATCTTCCAGGATCAGGCCGCGAAGGCCGGTATCCAGCTTCGGAACGCGTTCGTCCCCGCCGGGACGCTGTTCGGCAGCAAGCTGCCGGCGCACGACTTCGACCTGGCGATGTTCACGCAGATCGTCTCGGTCGACCCGCACTACAACGTGTCGAACTTCACGTGCGGGAATGCGGCCAACTACGGGGAATACTGCAACCGCAACGTCACGAAGTGGCTCGCCCGATCCGACACCGAGCTGAACGACAACAAGCGGCTCGCGCTGATCAACAAGGTGGGCAAGCAGGTGGCGAACGACGTCCCGATGATCCCGCTCTTCCAGCGGCCGACGTACTTCGTCTACAAGACGTCGATCGGCGGCCTCGTCGACAACCCGACGAGCCAGGGCCCGTCCTGGAACGCCGAGACGTGGAGCAAGAAGTAACGCGCTAAGCAGCTCCCCTCCGAGAGAGGCAACGGACCCCGCCTATCTGCCGAAGGCGGGGTTCGTTGCTTCTGCCGTTGCGAAGGCTTCGCCTTCGCAACGGTCTTCGGGTACGGCGCTTCGCGCCGAACGCGCGCGAGCGGAGCCCGCGCGCTCCAGTGGGGATCGGCGGCTGTCTTCTTCCGTGCGGCGCGAGCAGGCTGCGCGTGCTCGCGTCGCATCAGCTCGCCTCCGCGGAAGCTTCGCTTCCGCTCGGCCCTTTCGGGGGTCTGACTCCAGCCTTTCGCGCTCCACACAGAGCCCTGATCGTTCGCTTACGGCCCAGTCGTACGCTCGGAACACATGCCGAGGTTCCTCCCGGTCGGGAAGGACGCCCAGGGCGCGGCACGGTTCCTGCTCGCCGCGCTGCCGGCGCTCGGCGCACTCCTGACCGCGCTCGCGATCACCGGCGACCTCGTCGGACGGATGGCGCGCAACCACCCGACGGCGACCTTCGCGGCCTTCGGCTGCGCGGCGCTGGCCGTCTTCCTCGGCGCGGTCGCGGCGTTCGGCCTGCGCGAAGGCTCCGACGCCGAGCGGCGCGTCCTCTACCTCGGACTCGTCGTCCTCGGCAGCGGCCTCGTCGCAACGGTCTATGCGGGTGTCAGGACGTGGGGCGACCGCCCGCAGCCGAGCATCACGATCACGCCGAAGCGCGGGGCGCTCGTCACCGTCACGGTGCACGCGAGCGGCCTGCGGTCGCGCGACCACCTCGTCGTCCGGGTGGAGCAGCTCTCGCGCGCAGGAACGCCGGGCCAGGAGCTGTACGGCGCGTCGCTCGGCCCGGACGCGGCCGGCGATGTCGCGGAGAGCGTCGACGTCCCGCTGCCGGCGGGCGATGTCGACGACATCGGCGCGCGCGCCTGGATCGGCGCCGAGCCGAAGGACTGCTACCGCGACGAGACCAGCACCGGCTGCGTACGCGTGCACGTGCCGCGCACGCAGGAACGGCCGCAGCTCGCGGTCGACTGGGAGACGTTCGTGCGCGCGCCGCGCATCCTCATCCGGCTGAAGGCGCACAACCTCTCGCCGCGTCCGTCGCGCGCGATGACCCTCCGCGTGTACGGCGTCGCTGCCGGCGAGGCGCCGCGCGTGCTTGCGGAGTGGTCCCTGGCACCGGACGTGGACGGCAGCTTCGACCGCCGTCTGTCCGTCGTCGTCGGCCACGCGTTCTCCGACGTGTGCATCGTCGCGAGCACGTCGACGAGCTCCCCCGCGTGTCCCGCGCCCGCAGAGGACGGCACGGTGTGGACACGGCTCGCCGTTCCCGCTACGCAGTGACGCTGGCGCGCTGGAGAAAGCGGGCGAGCGGCGCTCCTTACCGTCGACGACTATCAACGCCAACACCCAGCCCTCGGCCACCAACCGCCTGTCAGCAGAACCAACCTGCTCGGGTCCCACATCTAGTCGCCTCGTCGGAATGGAAAGATGAGGCCGTGCACGTGACGATCGTCCGCGTTGCCACCGGCGACCAAGACATTGCAAACGCCACGATCGTCGGCGAGGAGATGCTCCGCTGGCTGCGCGACCTCGAGGGCTTCGTCGGCTTGACGATGCTCTCGCGCCCCGGGACGACCCTGGCCGTCAGCTTCTGGGAGAGCGCCGAGGTCGCGGCGCGGCACAGCGTCGTTCGAGGCGAGTTCAGGCAGCGGATCACGGACGTCGCGGGCGTCCAGCTGGAGGACGTCGAGGAGTTCGAAGTGACGTTCGCCCACGTCGGCGCCCTCACGGTCGGAACGTAGGCATCGCTCTCTAGAGGGATCCGCCTTCGGCCGATATCTCGGCTGTGGCGACCCATCGCTTGATCGGCCGCGTGCTGGGCGACCGCCGAGGTCTCATCCTCGTTTCGCTCGCGGCCCTCGCCGCGACGCTGGTCGCGTCCTTCTTCACGCAGGCGAACATCGTCGGCGTGACGATGCTGCTTCCCTGGATCGCGCTGTTCGCGTTCGAGGCGGGGCCGGTGCTCGGGCTTGCCGTCGCCGCGGCCTCGTTCGTCGTCGTCCTGTTCTCGCCCGTCATCACCGTGGCCGTCACGCCGGCCTTCGTGAGCGGGCGCTTCGCGTCGTTCGCGTTGATCGCGGGCGGCGTCGGCATCGTCGGTGCACGGCTCCGCCGCAGCGAGGGCCGAAGCCGTCGCCTGGTCGAGGGCCTCCCGCTCGTGATGTACACGGAGGAGCCGGGCGGCCTCACCTACGTCAGCCCGCAGATCGAGCTGCTGCTCGGATACACGGCCGAGGAGTGGCTCTCGCAGCCCGGCCTCTGGCGCGACGTCTTGCATCGCGACGATCGCGCGCACGTGCTCGCGGAGTACGACCGCGCCGTCCACGCACGCGGGCCGTTCGAGTGCACATACCGCCTCGTCCGGCCCGACGGTCGCGCCGTGTGGGTGCGCGACTCGTCGGCGTACGTCACCGTCGGCAGCCGTTCGTACCGCCAGGGCTTCATCGTCGACGTCACGAGGCAGAAGGGCAGCGAGGCGGAGGCCGAGCGGAACGCGACGCTGATGCGAGCGCTGATCGACGGGACGGTCGACGGGATCGCGCTCACGGATCGCACAGGGCGCATTGCGATCGCGAACCGGCCGATGCTGAAGTTCGCCGACGAGCTCGGGCTCCCGCGCGACGGCCTCATGCACGAACGCCTCCTCGCGGCGTCCGAGTCAGTCGTCGACCGCGAGCGATTCGAGCGGCGGATGCGCGAGCTCGCGGCCGCGCCCGAGGTCGAGAGCGCGGACGAGTTCGAGCTGCGTGACAGCGAGCGCGCCTTCCAGGGATTCACGAAGCCCGTCCTCGGCAACGAGGGCGCCTACTTCGGCCGCGTCTGGACGCTCCGCGAGGTGACCGACGTGCGGAACGTCGACCGCATCAAGGACGCGCTCGTAGCGACCGTGTCTCACGAGCTGCGCACGCCGCTCACGTCGATCATCGGCTACCTGGAGCTGCTCGGAACCGGTGAGCCGTTGAGCGCGGACGACGAGCGCTTCGTCGAGATCGTCCGCCGCAACGCCGCCAGGCTGCAGCGGATGGTCGAGGAGCTGCTGTTCGTCTCGCGCGTCGACATCGGCGGGCTGGAGCTCGATCTCGACGAGGTCGACGTCGTCGAGCTGGCGCGCGCGGCGCTCGGCTCCGCCGACCCCGCCGCGGCTGCGAAGCGAATCACGCTGGAGTACGACGGGCCGCAGTCGCTCCGCGCGAATGCCGACGCGGACCGGCTCGGCCAGGTCTTCGACAATCTGATCTCGAACGCGATCAAGTTCACGCCCGAGCGGGGCAGCGTGAGAGTTTCGCTCGAAGCCGAAGGCGACGCCGTCGTCGCGAGCGTCTCGGACAACGGTGTCGGCATTCCACAGGCGGAACAGCCGCGCCTGTTCGAGCGGTTCTTCCGCAGCACGTCGACCCGCGACGTGCCAGGCACGGGGCTCGGGCTGACCATCGTCCGCGCGATCGTCGAAGCGCACGGCGGCACGATCGCGTGCACCAGCAGCTCCGCGGGCACGATCTTCACCTTGACGCTGCCCGCCGCGGTCACCGCGGCCGTGCCACGTGCCGTGGCCGCTGCCGGCTAGGTCTGACTCCGGGCGGCTGGCGCTCGGCGCGCGAACGTGGGATCGTGTGCCTGGACGCCAATCCGGTGCGGCGCTCCTGCGGCTCGCAGCACCCCAACAGAGCAGGGGGTCTGGTCATGTCACCGCTTCGCCTCGTTCTCGCCGTCACGGTCGCCTTCGCACTCTTCACTGCGGGAATCGACGCGGCGGCCGCAGCCCCGCCGCCGGCCGGTGCACCGGACTTCGGGCCGAACGTCGTCGTCTTCGACCCGAACATGCCGACGGCCGACATCCAGGCCAGGCTCGACGCGATCGCCGCGCAGCAGGTCGACAACGAATTCGGGACGCAGCGCTACACGGTGTTGTTCAAGCCGGGCACGTACGGCACGACGACGAGCCCGCTCACCTTTCAGGTCGGCTACTACACGGAGGTTGCCGGTCTCGGCGCAGCGCCGGGGGACGTCACGATCAACGGCCATGTCGACGTGTACAACCGCTGCCTGGCGCCGGACAACTGCCTCGCGCTCGTCAACTTCTGGCGGTCGCTCTCGAACCTGACGATCAACGTGACGGGACTGTCCGACTGCCGCGGTTCCGCCGACTTCTGGGCGGTTTCGCAGGCAGCGCCGATGCGACGGGTGCACATCACCGGCGGCAACTTGACCTTGATGGACTACTGCACCGCCGGGCCGCAGTACGCGAGCGGCGGCTTCATCGCCGATTCCCAGACGGGATTCGTGATCAACGGCTCGCAGCAGCAGTTCCTCGTTCGCGACAGCAGCATCGGCGGCTGGTCGAACGGCGTCTGGAACCAGGTCTTCTCCGGTGTGACCGGCGCGCCGCCGCAGTCGTTCTCGACGACGCCGTTCAATCCGCCTCCGTACACGACGCTCGCCACGAGCCCGGTGACACGCGAACGACCGTTCCTCTACGTCGACTCGGCCGGTCGCTACAGCGTCTTCGTGCCGGCGGTGAGGCACGACTCGTCGGGCACGACGTGGTCGAGCGGTCCCGGCGCCGGCTCCTCGATCCCGCTCGACGACTTCTTCGTCGCTCGCCCGACCGACGACGTCAAGGACATCAACAGCGCGCTGGCGAGCGGCCGAAGCCTCATCTTCACGCCGGGCGTGTACCACCTCGACAGGACGATCGACGTGAAGCGCCCGGACACGGTCGTGCTCGGCCTCGGCTTCGCGACGCTCGTGCCGGAGAACGGCATCACCGCGATGTCCGTCGCGGACGTGAAGGGCGTCAAGATCGCCGGCCTCCTCATCGACGCCGGGCCCGTGAGCTCCGACACCCTGCTCCGGGTCGGCACGAAGAACGCGCACAAGAGCGATCCGGCAGATCCGACATCGCTCCACGACGTGTTCTTCCGCATCGGCGGGGCGACGGCGGGCAAGGCGACGACCAGCCTCGTCGTCAACAGCGACGACGTGATCCTCGACGACATCTGGGCGTGGCGCGCCGACCACGGGAACGGTGTCGGCTGGACGGTCAATACGGGCGACACCGGTGTGGTCGTCAATGGCGACGACGTCACCGCCTACGGGCTCTTCGTGGAGCACTACCAGCGCTACGAGGTGCTCTGGAACGGCGAGCGCGGCAGGACGATCTTCTTCCAGAACGAGATGCCGTACGACCCGCCAGACCAGGCTGCCTGGGCGCACGACGGCGTCAACGGCTTCGCCGCCTACAAGGTCGCGGACGACGTGCAGACCCACGAGGGCTGGGGGCTCGGGAGCTACTGCTTCTTCACCGTGAACCCGACCATTCACGCGACGCGCGCCTTCGAGGTGCCGGTCGCGCCGGGCGTGAAGCTGCACGACCTGCTCACCGTCTCGCTCGGCGGAGTCGGGACGATCGACCACGTCGTCAACGACACCGGCGCGGCGGCGCAGGGCGCCGCGACCATCCCCGTCAACATCGTGAGCTTCCCGTAGCAGAGGGTTAACCGGTCCGCGCGCCGCGACGCCTGCCGTCGCCGCGGCGCGCTAGGACGGTCGCCGGGCGGCGTCAGCTTGGCTGCTGACCGTCAACCACAGCAGGTCGGCGCGCCGCCCGGGTACACCCAATGTCAGCAGCCCGCGCGGTGTCACCGACTGGCGCGGATGGGTCAAACCTTGCGCGCGCGAACGGCCGTGCCGTAGGCGCAGATCTCGGTCCAGTTGCCGCCCATCTCCGAGGTGTCGAATCTCATCGCGACGACGGCGTCGGCGCCCTTGGCCTCGGCCTCTTCGACCATCCGCTCGATCACCTGCATGCGGCTGTCGACCAGGGCCTTCGTCATTCCTTTCAGCTCGCCGCCCATGATCGACTTCAGCCCGGCGCCGAGCTGCGAGCCGATGTTGCGGGAGCGGACGGTGAGGCCGAACACCTCCCCGAGCGTCTCGGTCACCTCGTAGCCCGGCAGGTCATTCGCGGTTGTGATCAGCATCGAGCTCCCTCCCTGGTCGCCGGCCCCACACGCCGATATGCGCGAACCCACAGCCGAGGAAGTCGGGCTCGGTCACGCGCTCGGCGAGCGCTGCGGCGTGCTCGGATGTCAGGACGTCGGCCGCGACCGCAGCCGGGCCGATCGCGTTCATGCTCAGGCGGTAGAACTCGCTCAGCGGCGTGCCCGGCTCGATGACGTCGAGCTCGGCATCGGCGCCGACGGCTTCGAGACCGAGGTTCGGGACTTGCTCGAGCAGCGCACGGCCGCGCGACAGGGAACCGCTCGGGAACGTCCGCTGCCACGCCTCAGGATGCGTCCTCCAGAGCGGATCGGCATCGGCGATCCACATCCCGAAGTCGGGCTCTTCGAGGAGCAACCAGCCCCCGGGGCGAAGCCACGACACCATCCGCCGCAGCAACTCCGGGTCGTCCGGGATGTGCATCAGGACTGCGCGCGTGTGCACGAGGTCGAACGACTCCTCCGGGAAGGTCTCGGTGCGGATGTCATGACGAAGCACGTCGACGTTCGACGGCGTGTCGGCGCGAAGGAAATCGACCTGAAGGTCGGTCGTGGTCACACGGCCGGCCACGCCGACTCGTTCCGCGAGCCAGCGCGTGATCGAGCCGCGGCCGCCGCCGATCTCCAGGCACGCGGCGCCGGCCCCGATGCCGAGCCGCTCGATGCGGCGAATCGTCAGCGGATCGAGGCGCTGTTGAAACAACTCGAGCCGTCGAGCCTCGTCGTCCGCGGCGTGCGGAAAGGCGTAGTCCAACGGCTCGTTCACGCTCGACCGGCGCGTGCGCGACGCTCAGTCTCGGCGACGAGCGCTGCGCCGACCGCGCCGCCGAGATCGCCGAGCGCCGCCACGTGCACTGCGGGCGCACGTTCGGGGACGAACAGATGCGGCGCCATCGACTCCGCCACGCGGTCCGCCCACGGCTGGCCGAGCCTCGTGCCGAGCCCGCCGCCGATCACGACGGCTTCGACGTCGAGCAGGTTGATCGCGGAGGCAACGCCAGCTCCGAGCGCGGCGACCGCACGGTCGATGAGCGCTGCCGCAAGCTTGTCGCCCTTCTCGAGGGCGCGCTCCCAGACGCCGCTCGACAACCGAGTGCGGCCTTCTCTGGCCATGATCTTGAACAGGTCGGTCTTCGTACCTCGCGCTTCGAGCCTGCGTGCGTGCGCCTCCATGGCGGCGCGGCCCGCATAGGCCTCGAGGCACCCTCGGCGCCCGCACGGACAGCGCGCGCCGTTCAGCTTCACGACCGTGTGGCCGATCTCGCCGGCCGCGCCGCGACCGCGCCACGGCTTCCCGTCGAGGATGATCGCGCCGCCCACCCCGGTGCCCCACCACACGCCGATGATCGACGTGTACGGCCGGGCAGCTCCGAGGTGGAACTCGGCCTCGACGGCGACGTCCACGTCGTTGCCGAGGAACACCGGCGGGCCGAGCGCCTCCGTGAGCGTCGCGCCGAGCGGAAAGGCGCCGTCCCACCCGGGCAGGTTGCGTGCGTGCGCGACCGTTCCGGCGCGACCGTCGACAGACCCCGGGGAGCCGACTCCGATCGCACTGAGCGAGCGTGGCTCCCGGCCGGCCGCGTCGGACGCCTCGCGCACTGCGGCCGCGATCTCGTCCGCGACTGCCGGCGGGCCGCCCTCGACCGGCGTCGGCCGCCGAGCTTGGCCGAGGACCTGGTGATCCCCGTCGACGATCACGGCCTGGATCTTCGTGCCGCCGAGATCCACCCCGGCGCGTACGTTCTCCATGGCGCCAGTTTCCCCGAAAGGCGGCACGATGCAAGACTCCCGGCCGCTTATCTCGACCCAGAACAGTTCCGAGGCTTCGGGTTCAGCGCGCCGAAGGGGCTGCCGATAGGCCCCACGACATGCCCCGTTCCGCTGGGTTCAGGCAGGTCACGTGGGACTCCGAGCGCTACCTGCCCTGATGCCTCCTCTTTCGCCGATTGCGCCGGGTGGGCTGATGATCTGCGGCAAGGAACTTCCGCGACTGATCATCGGCGACACCGAGTGCGAGCCGGGAGACGATGCGCTCCACCATCGTTCATGTCGGCCAGTAGACAACGCAAGCGCGATCACCGGCAAGGCTCCTCAGTGGCTCGCACGGCGATGTGGTCGAGATGGAGGGCAAGGACGCGGCCGTCTGGAACCCGCGCCCCTCCAGCGGTGGTCAGGACGACGTCCGCGTAGGCGCCGCCAGGAACGCAGATGTCGAGTCGAACCGGTGGCCCGGCGCTGCCGGGATCCACGCTGCCGCGTCGGACAGTCCGCGCGCCCTCGAGCGTGAATCTGATCGGCCTCGAAGCTTCCGGGGGCGCGCTGAGGATCACCCGGATCGTGCGCCGCCCGCGCCGGCCGTTCCCGTACAGACGGAGAACCCCACCCTGGCCCGGCATTGTCCAGCCGTCAGCCGTGACTCCCTGTGTCGCCCACGCCAGCCGATAGGGCCGCACGACACGCACGAGCCGGAGCGGTGTTCTGTCGGCGACATGCGCCTCGGCCTCGAGGAGGTGGAAGCGGGGCTCGTTGGGGGAGACGACCAGAAAGTCGCTGGGCTGCGGACCATCCAGCCGCCCCCTCGCGAAATCCACCGACACGTCGTCCGCCGGAAACGGCGTGAACGTCGGCCCGCCTCCGACGCGCAGAACTCGCTTGACATCCTCGTTCCAGAACTCAGCGTCCCACCAATACGGCTGCGGATCGACGGGGCTCGGAACGAGACTGACAGAGCCCCGGCCTCCGACAGCTAAGTCAATCCAGTCGCGCGGCGCGGCGAATGGAATCGTGCCCACCCGCGCGATCGCGGGTTCGGCGAACCGCGCGAAGACGTAGCCCGCCTCAAACACACCGAACGCGACGATCGCGACGGCCGTGCCGAGGGCGGCTCCGGGCCGAAGCGAGCGAGGTAAGAGGCAGAACGCTGCTGCCGCGAGGGCTAGCGGGATCACCGCAAGGCGAATCAGTGACCCGGCGGAGAGATGGAGCCAGCCTGCCGCCGTCACCAGGGCTGGGTGGAAGGCTGCCGCCGGGGACGCCCAGAAGATGATGGTGTTGTCGTCGTACGAGGCGAAACCGGCGAGCCAGGCGAAGATCGCGCCAACCGCGACCGCCACGATCGCGCGAACCACAGCGCGCCTGAGCTGCACCAGTGCTGCTCCAGCTCCGACCGCGAATAGCGGCACGAGATAGAACAGGTAACGGTCTTGGATGAATGCGTTCGGGGTGAAGCGAAGATCGAACGAGGCAACCTCGAACGTCAGCAACGGGATGGTCAGAAGGAGTAGCCAGGCGAACGCGCTCCCCTCCGCGCGCTCCGACCGGCGCGCCGTCGTCAACGCCCAGGAGACAGCGAGCAAGAACGGCAGGACGCCGCAGCCAATGACGATTCGGTCGAGATGCGCCGCGGCAGAACGCCAAATACCGGACGGAAAGAGATCGCCGCGGAAAGGACGTGCGTAGTTTCCAACGACACTTCCGAGGGAACCGTGCGCGACGAGCGCGGCCGCAACCACCCCTCCAAGGAAGTAGACCGAAAAGAGTACACGGTGCGTCGCGAGCGCCTTTCTCCCCCCGGCTCGCAACCGTGCCGATCGCGAGCCGCCGCTGGAATCCGACGAGGCGAATGCCGCTTCATGGCAAACAAGGGCCACCGGCAAGACGATTGCCAGCACGAAGAACTGTGTGCGCGCGATGAAGGCGAGGAGCAGACCGGCGAGCGCGGCGACGTCGCGCTTGGCAGACGGCCGCGCAATCGCGCGGTTGCAGAGGAAGACAGCCCACACGAACGCCGGATACGCTGCGTTCTCCGTCAACAGCGTCGTCGACAGCACGAGCCAGGGATTGAACGCGGTCAACGCGGCGGCGATGTAGCCCGCCGCACGCGACGCCGCCACGGATCGGGCAAGGAGGTACGCCGGCCACGCGGCGCTCGCAAGCAGGAACGCATTCATCGCGTGCGCGGCCGTTGCCGCGTCAGGCGGCGTCATTACGCCGTAAAACGGTGCGATCAACAGCGGATACAGCTGACTCAGCGCCGCGTAATAGCGCCCGTGGATCCGCGGGACGAGCGAGCCCGTCTCAGCAATGCTGCTCGCAAGCTTCGTCGTCTGAAGCTCGTCAGTCATGACCACCCACGTAGTCCCGCGGACTGCGTAGTACGCCGCATACGTTCCTGCGGCGAGAATGCCTCCGGCGACAACGAAGAAGGGTTCCAATCGGCCCAGGCGATCGCCACTTCGGCCGGCCGAGCCCGTCTCAACCGGAACGTGCTGCCGCTCCGGAGCGCCCCCGTTCAATCGCGCGACCGGATGCGGGTTCTCGACGCGGCCATCCCAGGACGGATCGGAAACTACACCTGCATCGGTGGGCCGTCCCCTGATACTCCGATGCCTCTCGTCACATGCTCGCCTGACTCGAGGCCCGCGCCTCACTGCTGAAGGCGGCTAAGGACATCGGGCCGGAAGCTATGAAGTCTTGACGGAGAGACCGGTGGCGTCCAGCCCCTCCACAGGAACCCGCGGTAAGGAGAGGCCCCGTTTCCGGGGCCTCTCGAGGTAGCAGCAGTCTGGGCGTCAGCCCATGCTCGCCATTGCCTCGCGGCCGCGCTCGGCAATCTCCTCGGGCGTGAGATCTTCCACGTGTGTGGCGATTGCCCAGTGATGCCCGTAGGGATCGCTGACGGTGCCGAACCGGTCGCCCCAGAACTGATCCGCGACCGGCATCGTCACCGTGGCACCGGCATCAATCGCATCCTGCACGACCGAGTCGACGTCCTCGACATACAGGAACACGCTCGCGGTGGTGCCGCCGAGCTGTTTCGGCGACTGCACCGAAGTCTGCGGAAGCGAGTCGTTCAGCATCACCACCGAGTCGCCAATGTCGAGCTCGGCGTGCGCGATCTTGCCGTCGGGCATCGCCATCCGCATGCGCTCGGTCGCACCAAACGCACGCTTGTAGAACTCAATCGCCTCCGCCGCCCCATCGACCGTCAGCGAAGGTGAGATGGTGTGATACCCCTGAGGAATCGGCTTCGCCGGCATACGTCCTCCTTCCAGTTGGGGTCTCCTCACACGATGCTACTGGCCGATTTCATGCCTGGGCGTCAGTCGCCCGCACAACCTCGACCCCCGTTATTCGCACAGCGAACACCCCCTGGCTCCGGAGGTATCGCGAACGCGGACAAGCGGCAGGGGCCCGGACCCGGCGGCTATCAGTCGCTGTCTGTCCGCTCCGTCCAGGGCATCGTGCCGCGCAGGTTCGCGGCGATCAGCCGCTGATCGACGGGATCCCAAACCAGCACCGTGTCGGCCTGCGCGAGCGCGACGATCGCGGCCATGGCGGCTGGACTGGGGGCGACGACGTGACGCTGGTCATCGCTCGTGATCACCAGAAGCTCGAAGCGTCCGTCCTCATTGTCCGAGCTGGCGGTCCAGTTGGCGTTCAGGATCTTCACGCGGCGGGCTTGTTCGCTTGCTCCCGGCACGGTGCCGAGGGTAGAGGATTTCGCGTGTCGCCAACCATGACAACTGATGTCGACCGTGCTCGGGATGGCTTTACCTCGCATCGGGTGAAGGAGCGCGCGAGTCGCGGCTGTCCCACATCGACCCGAGATCACCCATCCACAACCGGATCAGGACGTGATCGGGCCCGTCGCCGAAAACCTGATACGCGACCGAGACGTCACCGCTGCGTGCAGATCGGATATCCGGGACGGCCATTAGCGCAAGTGTCCTATGACCACCCGTTTCTCGCCAGCACTGACTCCTGGGAGGTCACGCGACGCTGTGGAAGGAGACAGCGAGGAGCGCTGCCCAACGTCGAAGATCTTCAGCGCCTCGAGCGTGTACTTGATGATCTCTCCGCGCCCGTGGATTTACGCGGGACACGGTGGCGTGGCCGCGGAAGGCCGATGAGATGACATGTGAGACCTGCGTGCTCGGGACGTTTGCCTTGGTAGGCGTCTATTTCCCGTGACTTTCCGCCGTCGAAGGTCGGCCAGGCAGTTGCGCGGCCCACCATTCGAGCGGGACGATCCGCATCGCGAGGTCGAACGAGCTCCGATCGAGCGACTCGGCGAGCTGCGCGATAGCCA
Organism: uncultured Actinomycetes bacterium; assembly: GCA_963833655.1. Taxonomy (GTDB): domain Bacteria; phylum Actinomycetota; class Thermoleophilia; order Gaiellales; family Gaiellaceae; genus 3-1-20CM-4-69-9. Next base: position 1,140,525 of record CAWHYL010000004.1, read on the forward strand.
CAAGATTGTCGCGTAGCCACTCATCCTCGATCGGCCCGCTTGCTCGAGTCGCGGGGCTGAGACGGCTCAGCCTTGGCTGATTCAGATGCTCTTCGAGCGGTCCGATTCATCGAGCACGCTGCCCCACCAATAGTGGGCATGAACACCATCGTCATCGTCGACCAAGGCATCATCGACGGTGAACGCATCGTCGCTGTCAGCTACCTCGAACCAACAGCCGACTGGGATTCAGGGTTCGCCTGCTTCAGCGTCCCACCCAACAAGGTCGCCGACACCGACACCGCAGTCATGCACCTCGACTGCTTCATCAACGACCACCCCGAAGCCGGCCAAGGAATGGACATCGCCCGCGAACACGGCGAAGCGATCCGCGACAACTACGGGTGGGCCGCGCGTGCCTGCGCTACCTCGCAGCCCGTGCGCCGGCCACGATGATCACCAAGAGTGCGAAGCCGATCATTGCCCACCAAGCGATGCTGAGTGTGTCGTTGTGCCACCTCAGAACGTCCCACATAACGCAAACTCCTTTCCGGCCTGGATGTTGGAGACGCGCAGCTTGAGCGTGCTTACGGTTGTCGTCGCCGCTGGTTGGTCTGCACAATGGCCACAAGCGCCAAGCCGATAGCGATAACCGGGATCGCGATCGATGCGGCGAGCACGTCTGTAAGCATCAATGCTGCGCCACCCAGCAGAAGCACCACCGCAGCCGCCCGCACAACGAGATCTGCAAAGGGTGTGAGACGCGGCCCACCAGCCGGAACGAGCTTCACGGACATCACCCCCTTTCCGATTCCAAAGCATCTCGGTTCGGCGCCGCACCGTCATCCGAATCGCCGCGGAACCCTTTGCCTGAAACTACGACCTAGGGGCAAGCCGACGCCGTGGGGTCAGATCAGCGCGACCCACCCGGGGGGACGGTCGACGACGGAAACCCGAACACGAACCGGACACCCCGCTAGTTCTTCGTGAAAAAAGGGCCGTGAACCGCATGAACACAGGGGTGGGTCGACGACGTGATCTCGATCGAGTGCGGCCACCCGCGCCGTGTCCTTTTCCCGCAGCAAGCGTTTTGGGTTGCAGTGGATCAGACGCGCAGCTGTTCCCGTCCTCTCGGACGCTGGAAGGTTGGGAGCGAGCGAGCGCGGGCGGTCGGGCTCGACCACGGAACACACACCCCGCTCAACCAGCTCCTCGATCGATCCGACGGCTGGGATTGCAACGTTGGCCGCGTCACCGGAGAATCCGCCCAGGGTGTATCGCTACATCATCACCATCAAGGGGGCGAACTTCGAGTCTTTGGACAACGTGGAGCTACCAGCTCCGCCGCAGCCTGGCGAGACGATCGAGACGAACCTCGGAACATGCATCGTCACCGGCACGGAGTCGATGCCAGCCGGCAGCGAGTATGCCGGCAAGATCATCTGCCGCTTGCCCTGACCCGACAGCCGCTCGAGACGCTCGCCGGTTCCGGGTCGAGGTTGGGGGGCGTGATGGCCTCGCTCATACTCCCGTCCGTGGACGGATCTGCCGCTCACGGGGATGATCGGTGACCCGGCGGCGAATCGGTGAGCTAGCGACTGTGATCATCGTGATCGCCAGCCTTCTCACGATCATCCTCTGGCGCTTTTGGATCGGGCTGATCGTCCTCCTCATCGCCGTCGCGCTGCGGCTCTGGATGAGAACGTCACCGGGCTGGGATAGATGATCGACGCTCGCGAGTCCGACCACGAGCCACCCGGCCAACCCGGCGGGACACTTCCAGGACGTACGTCATAGGCCACCCGTCCTGGACGGCTACGGACAACCCCCTGCGGCCAGAGGATCCCGTGGCCGCCCGACTCCACTAGACACCCGGGGGCCCACGGCCGCTGTACGGCTCCATCGGTCGCCCGCGGAACCCGCGTGGGCGATTCGACTCGATCGAGGATTGGCGGCGGAGTCTTTGAAGCTACGTCGCCAGAGGTACCGACTCGCTTGTTTCCTGGATGTAGGCGACACCAGTCTTGAAGATGGCCACGCGGCTGCCGTCTTCGCCGAACGCGGCGATCTCGCGCCCTTTGAACGCCTTCGTCACTTCGTCGTAGGTGTCTGGGAGCCGCAGCGGTTCGGCTGCTCCGACCAAATGCACAAGCGTGGGCATTGCGACCTCCCCTGTCGAATGGCGGAGCGCACCCTACAACGGCGAGCCCGACATTCCCGCTGGCTGGTTCCAGGTTGGCGTCGACGGTGACGGCCACCCGGTCTACGGCAAGTTCCGTGACCCGTGACCGACTATGCGGTTCAACTCGTTAGAGGACTGGCAGAAATGCTGCTAGGCCGCGAAGGCAGACTCGGAGCCCACCTCCTCGATGTACGCGATGCCTGACCTGTAGATGGTCACGCGACTACGGGTGTCACCGACCAGGCGCGTGAACTGGCTGCTGTCGGCGGCGTGGAGTTGCCCGTTGACGTGGTCGTAGTCCTCCTCGAGCGTGAAGTGGCCTTCTCCTCCGATGAAGTGAACCTGGGTGGGCATGGCGATCTCCCGTGTCGAATGGCGGGGAGGCACCCTAAACGACGAAGCGTCCCTTTCGGGACGCCGCGTCGCACCTTTCGACAGCCGCCACAAGACGACGCCCGGACTCTAACGTCCGCCCCGGTCATCAGACTCAGGACTCCATGACCCTCGCCCGGTCGACAGCTACCACCGCGAGGCGACGATGGCTCGTGGTCTGAAAGGCGAGATCGTCAGCTCGTCGGGCGCGCTTGTCGCCGAGCTCAAGCGGGCGCTCGAAGGTGTCGACCTGAAGGCGGCCGACGAGGTCATCGAACGCTACGACGAGCTCACCGAGCAGGAGAAGGACACGGACATGCACGACGCCCCGATTGTCCTTCAACGCCTGAACAAGCGTGCGGCGGACGTCCGCCGGATGTCGCGTTGCTCACGGATCCCGGTGGGGACGCTTCACCGTTCCCCACGGTCGCGTGAACATCGTCCTCGTCGCCGCGTCGGATCGTCGCGCCGCCGGGCCTGTTCGCCCGGCCGATTACCGGACGCCGACCCTCCTGATGTAGCCGCCCGGAGGCCCGCATGAGCGGGCGTCGCGGCGTGGCCGACCACGGAAAGCATCGCCAGCGCCGACCCGGTTGCCACAAGCACTATCGCTCGCCGGAGGTGCTCGCGTGGTTGGAGGAGAACCTTCCGCCGCCGCCGCCGTGGATGGACGCGGCCGCGTATCGGGCGTTGTCGAAGCTGCGGCTCGAGCTGGAGCGGCCGTCGTGAACGCGGGCGGCACCGCCACACGGACGTCGTTCCAGAATGTGCATCTGCGCTTTGTGGATGCGTTCCGTGACGCGCGGACGCTCGACCGCCGCGAGTACCTCGAACTGCTCGACATCATCGCGACGATCGTCGCGAGGCTCCACGCCGCCGATCTCGACCATGAGGAGCGGCCGTCGTGAAGTTGCGGAAGCCGAACGCGGACAAGTAGTTCGACGACGTCGAGGCGGCCGAGTTGCGTCGTCTCGTTTATCGCGCTTTCGATCTCAAGGGGAAACCCGGAACAGCCCGCGCGACCCCGTACCTGCACTTCTGGAGTCCCGACCCGGCTCGGGGAAGACGACGGCGCTCGAAGTGATCGAGGTGCTCGGCCTCGACGGGATGACGGTCGACAACCTCACCGGCCCCTCGTTCCGCCGAAATCCACAAGCGCGTCAGACACCGCTGAACGCATCAAAGCCTCCGTCCACGGGGACCACGACACCTGTCACGAACGATGCCGCCGCGCTCGCGAGCCAGAGGACGACGCCCGAGACCTCTGTGGGCTCGCCGAAGCGTCCCGCTGGAGTCTGCGCGAGCACCCTCTCACCGCGCGGCGTCGGCGTCCCGTCCGGGCGGAGTAGCAGCGCGCGATTCTGCTCGCCGACGAAGAAGCCGGGCGCGACGGCGTTGACGCGCAGTCGGCCGCCGCTCGCGCGGCCGAGCTCGACCGCGAGCCAGCGCGTCAGGTTGTCGACGGCAGCCTTCGCGACGCCGTAGCCGACGACGCGCGTCATCGCGCGGCGCGCTGCCAGCGAGGAGAAGTTGACGATCGAGCGACCGCCGCAGGGAAACGGCTCGGCAAGCATTGTCTCGCCGAAGACTCGGATCGGCAGGAGCGTTCCGCGCAGGTTGAGCGAGATAACGTCGTCGAGCGCTCCAACCGGCAAGTCGAAGAACGAGCCGTTCGCGACGGTCGCAGCGGACATGTTCCCACCCGCCGCGTTCACGAGCACGTCGACATGACCCCAATGGTCGAGCACGGCAGCTCGCGCGGCCTCGAGCTGCTTGACATCGAGGACGTCGCCCTGCAGTGCAAGTGCGTCGGCGCCGCCTCGTCGCAGCTCGTCGGCGAACGCTTCGCCCCGTTCCACCGAGCGCGCCAGTACAACGACGGCCGCGCCGACTGCGGCGAAGCTCCGCGCGACCGCACCGCCCAGCACACCGGTGGCTCCGGTAACGACGGCTACACGTCCGTCAAGAGCCGGCATAGACGTGGTGCGCATGCCCCAGCGCAGCGCACTCGGGGAGGTCGGGGAGGCAGATGGCGATCGCCCACGTTTCTTCGATCACGGCGACTCCTGCACCCAGGCGTGGCGAGGATCCAGGTACGGCGCCAGCTCGCGGCCCTCGCCCGCCATCACCCAGAGGTAGTAGAGCGCGTAGCCGGGCGCCGCGACGACGGGGTGGTAGCCAGAAGGAATCGAGACGACGTCGCCGTCGCGGACGACGAGCGCGCGCTCACTCTCGTCGTCGTAGACAAGTTGCACGCCGAAACCGCCCTCCGGCTTGAAGCGGTAGTAGTACACCTCTTCCAGCACGACCTCTTCCGGCGGAGCGTGACGATCATGCTTGTGCGGCGGGTACGACGACCAGTTGCCGGCGGGGTTGATCGTCTCGCCGATGACGAGCCTCCCCGCATCATCGTCAGGGCCCAGGATCGTTCGGATCGTGCGCGACCAGTTGTCCCGGCCGGCGTCACGCACATGCTGATCGTCAGGCCGAATCAGGCGCGCGCGGCCGGCCGTACCGTCGCCGACCGGAGCCGAGGCGACCGCAATGACGGCGTCGTCGACGCCGACGAGCTCCAAGTCCAGGGAAGGCGGCACGTACGCGGCGACGGCCATGGACTCGAAGACGTCCCCCTCCCGTGCAACCGTCCCGAGGCTCATGCCTTCGATCCACACGTCGACCGGACCGGCGAGCACGATTGCGCACATCTCGCCGTCCTCACGGAACGTCTCGCACTCGCCTGCGGCGAGGCGGACGAGTCGAAGATCGATCAGGGCAGTGTCCCGCCCGCGGGCAGCGAGCGTCGTGCGCATCGGACGCAAGCTAGTCCGTGGGCGAGAAAATGGAAAGGCCCTCTTACAAGGGCCTTTCCTAGTAGCGGGGGCAGGATTTGAACCTGCGACCTCCGGGTTATGAGCGGCCTCGGCTCGGTACACGCGTTCCCCCGTATTCCGCCAAAACGCCGGCAATGAGCGAAATTTGCCAACGACCGCCGCATCGAGGCGGAACACGGTGACATCGCTGCGGAAGCCCGATGCTTGCAGAACGCTCGCAGCCGCAAGCGGCGAGCCGGGGCGGCCGTTCAGTGCCCCGCGAACGAGTCGATTGCGCGCCCAATCGCGTTGGGCGCCGCGAGCATCGACAGGTGCCCGGCCCCGGGTAACAGGCGGAACGGCGCGCGCAAGGCCGCCGCCGATCTGCGCCCGGCCGAGACAGAATCGACCGTGTCGCGCGCTCCCCACAACACCAGTGCGCGCTCGCGAACCACACGCAACTGCGCAAGGTGGAGGCCCTGGATTCCGTACTTCAACGTCGACCGGAACGCGTCGAGTGTCCCCTGGACCTTGAACGGTTGCTCCCACTCTTTCAGGAACTGCTGCGTGAACGGAGGATGATCTGGATAGGCGCCGGCAAGGCCGCGCCGAAAGATCCAGTCAGAGCCCGTGGCGATCCGGTAGATGCTCGTGAACCAAGGCCCGACGAGCACTTTGCCTACCCAGGATGGCGCGCCTCCTGCTGAGAGCGCGTCGCCGTCCAGCAGCACGATCCCATGTGAGTCGTCCGGATACCGAAGCGCGTCTGCGACCACGACCGCGGCTCCGAGCGAGTGACCGACAAGAAGCGGACGGTGCAGGCCGAGGCGGCGATCGAAGTCGTGCACAAGGCGGACCCAACTCTCCAACGTGTACGGCCCCTTGCGCTCCGTGTAGCCAAAGGGCGGCAGGTCGATTGCGAACACACGGTGGCGCCGTGCGAGCCGCCGCGCCACCCCTTCCCAGACCGAGCTCGGGACGATGAAGCCTCCCAGCAGGACGACCGGAGTCCCTTGCGCTCCCCAACGTCGAAAGGCCACTTGCTTGCCGTCGACGCCCACGAACGGCCCGCCGTAGAACGCGCTCGCCGGCTTCACGCGGTCAGCCGTCGCCAGGTTGTAGGCGACCGACGCAACGGTCACCACCACGAACAACTCCAACAGCACAAGACCGAGCTTCTTCGCCCAGCGACGCATTCGCGGCATCTCCCCGACACTAACCGTCGGGGCGCGCAGCGCTCGCGTAGCCTCCGTGCTCAGAAAGGCTGAGTCGATGCACATCGCGTTCGCATTGCTGATCACGCTCATCTCGGCGTGCCTGCTCAACGTCGGGTATCTGCTGCAGCACAGCGTCGCCTCCCAAGCTCCGCCGCTGTCGCTTCGTCGCCCTGTCGCATCGGTACGCTCGCTTCTCGGCAACCGGCGCTGGTTGGTAGGGCTGGCGACCGAAGCTGCGGGCTGGCTGCTCTATGTCGCAGCGCTCGCCCTCGCGCCGCTGTCGCTCGTGCAGGCAACCGCCGCCGGCGGCATCGGGATCCTCGCGATCATGGTCGCGCGGGTGACCCATGTGCCACTCAGCGGCCGCGAGCGGATGGGCGCGCTGCTGTCGGTGCTCGGCCTCGCCCTCCTAGGCGTCAGCCTTCTCGGGAGCCACGACGAGGGGTCGCCATCCGGTTACGTCTGGATCACCGTCTGGCTGGTCGCCTCAGCGATTGCCGCCGCGGTCGCGATCCGCCTCTCGCGGGTGATTGGCGGCGGTGCTGCGTGGGGCTTCGCTGCCGGAATCCTTTTTGCCGGAGGCGATGTCGCGACGAAGATGGCGGTCAGCGGCAGCGCCGCGGACGTCGCGTTCCTAGCGTGTCTGGTCGTCTTCTATGCGACTGGAACGGCGGTGCTCCAGGCCGGCTTCCAGCGCGGCAGCGCGCTGACGATCGCCGGCCTGGCGACCTTGCTCACAAACGCACTCCCGATCGCCGCCGGCATGCTCGTCTTCCACGAGCCCTTCCCTGGCGGCTGGATAGGCGCAACGCGGATCATCGCGTTCGCCGCGGTCATCAGCGGCGCCTTCCTCCTTTCCGCGCGCACGAAGACCGCCCAGCCCGGGCCGACACGAACGGAGCCGGAGCTCGCCGTCATCCCGACGTAGCGATCGAACCTGCGCTCATCTCCGAGATCCGCTCACGAACAGGGCCGCGAAGACCTCACCGCCGGCGATCACCCCCTCACGCGGGAGGCGGCAGGCGCGCGGCGACAGGTCGAGGATGAGGAGTGGAGCGGCGCTGCGCCGGCGGGGCGCGGCGGCATTCAGCAGCGCGCCGCCACCCACTTGCGAACAAGAGGCCCCGTCTCCGGGGCTTTCGATAGCGGGGGCAGGATTCGCTGAACAGGGGACCCGACTAAACTTGCCGGTCGCCATGGCACAGGGCCCGCGACGCTGATGGAGCGAGCCGGCCGGAAGCAGATCCGCGCGGTCGTCTTCGCGGCGTTCCTCGTCTCCTTGATCGCGACTCTGACGAGGGTCCCCCACCTCCTTCGCGCAGCAGAGCCAGAGCGCATTTCGGCCAGCACGCGTGCCCTCGCACCGGCCACGTTCTACGGCCTCAACAGGCGACTCCTCGAGAGCGCAGCACGAGAAATCCCTCGTGACGCGACCTACGCCGTCGTCGTCGGCCGCGGTGTCCGGTCGCGGTTCGTGCGCATCGCGGAGAGCACACTACTCGGCTACTGGCTACTCCCCCGCCGCCGCACCGACGTCTCTTCAAGCGACTGGATCGTGTCGATTGGAGGCGATCTCCAGTCGCTCGGCTTACGCTACGCACGGCTGGTGCGTGTCGGCGGCGGGATGGAACTAGCCGAGCGTCTCCGGTGATGCGCGTCGGGGGACCGTTCGTGTTCGACCTCTTGCTGCTCGGCGTCGGTGAGACCGTGCTCTGTGGCCTTGGTGTGGTGCGGTCGCGCGCGCAAGCGCTTCGCTGCGTCGGCCTCGCCTTCGTCGTCGGGTGGTGCGTGCTCGGGACGGCGATCGTCTACGCCCTCATCCTCGGCGCATCGCTTGAGTTGTGGCAACCAATCGCGCTGGCCGCTGCAGTCGGTGCCGCTGCCCTCGCCCTCGGTCGCATGGTTCCGGCCGACGCCGATATCGTCGAACGACCGGAGCGCGGCGTCGCCCGAGTCTGTGCATTCGCCGCAGCAGCGTCACTCGTCGGCTACCTCTCGCTGCTCGGGCTGCACTCGGCACTGACCGCGAGCCCAACCGGATGGGATACCTGGGCCTTCTGGCTCCCGCGCGCGAAGGCAATCTTCTCCTTCCACGGCCTGCACCCTCACCTTCACGGCGGCTTTGCCAGCTTCGCGCACCCCGACTATCCGCCGCTCGTACCCGCGTTCGACGCCACTGTTTTTCGCTTTGCGGGCGCCGCCTCGGTGCTCGCGCTGCCCCTCCAGGACTGGCTTCTTGCGGCGGCATTCGTCGCAGCGGCCGCAGTGGTGCTCCGTCGTCGCGTTCGGGCAGCGGTGCTTTGGCCAGCGCTCTGCCTGCTTGTACTGGCACCGCAGTTCGGTGCCAGCATCGGCGAGGGGTACGCCGACCCGCAGCTCGCGCGACTGGTCGCACTCGCGGCCGTCTGCGGCGGGGTATGGGTGCTCGACCGCGACGGTAGGCTCCTTGCCCTCACGGGCATCCTCCTCGTTGGTGCATCGCTGACCAAGAGAGAGGGGCTCGGGTTGGCACTTATGCTGGCCGTTGCGCTCGCGGTCGCGGCTGGCGTAGAAGGCGGCCGCGGATGGGGGCGCGCGCTGCTTCTCGTCCCGATGGTGATCATTGCAGCACTCCCTTGGCAAATCTGGCTCCACGTCGAGCACGTCGCGTACGCGCCGGACTACAGCCTCCGCGCGTTGTTGCACCCGCGCTACCTCTCGGACCGGCTCGGTCGTCTGAGCATTGCGCTCGAGCATCTGCCACGTATCGCCCTTTCATTCGACCACTGGCTGCTCGTGCTGCCGCTCGCGCTCCTGCTGGCGTTCTTGGTCATCGGCACGCGGTCGAGCCTCGCCGTCCTAATGCTCGGCGTCATCGGCATGGGCTATCTCGGGCTCGCCTGCGTTTACTGGATCGGCACTCTTCCTGTCGCCTTGTACATGAGGACGTCGGCCTCCCGGGTCGTCGCTTCGCTTGTCGTTCTCGCCGGCGCGCTCACGCCGCTCGTTGCCAGCGAGCTGCTGCGCAGCGAGCGAACTCAGGACGGAGAGCGCCTGGCGAACGACGCCTAGTCGTAGAGACGGCCACGAGGGCGCAAAATGGGCGCTGCAGCCGCCTTAAGGAAAGGCGCCGTTCCGGCGCCTTTCTCAGTAGCGGGGGCAGGATTTGAACCTGCGACCTCCGGGTTATGAGCCGCCTCAGTCATGTACATGCATGCCGCCGTATTCCGCCGGAGTGCAGGTTCGGAGCCGGTTTTCGGCCGCGGGCGCGCGTTTAGGCGGAACGCGGTGACATCCCTGCGGAAGCGCGATGCTTGCAAAGCGCTTGCAACCTCGCAGCCCGCTGCGACGACGTCGCCGGCGGCGCCCGGTCCGTGAGAATCGAGAATGTGAATCAGCGACGGAGAGATGACAGCAACGGCCGGCTCCAGCAGTGGCCCTGCAGAGTGAGCGCTGAGTGAATCAGCCTCGTCCCCCCACCGCCCGTAATCAGCGAGCGGTCGGTGCGCACGACGTTGTCATCGTCGGGGGTGGGCTGATCGGCCTGCTGACTGCGTGCGAGCTCGCCGAGCGCGGCGCGAGCGTTCTCGTCGTGGAGAAGGACGACATCGGGTTCGAGCAATCCGCGCGTTCCGTCGCCGCAGTGAATCTTCCGGGTGGGACGGCGAATACGCGAAGTAATCAGATGCTCCGCACATCCTCTGAAGAATGGTCGACGTTCGAGGAGCGTTGGGGGTGCCTGATCGACCTGAACAGCGAGGGGTGGCACATCGTGGTCGCGGACGAAGCCGACCAGGACTGGCTCGGCATCGATCGTGCGACCTGGAACGAGACGGCCGGCTATCCGGAGAGCGAGCTGCTCGATGCAGATGCGGCACGAGAACGATTCCCGCAGCTAGAGGGGCCGCTGCTCGGGCTCGAGGTTCGCCACGGCGGTCACATAGACGCCGTGATGGTCATGTCGGGACTCCGCACGGCCGCGAGCCGGCTCGGAGTCGATGTCCGGATCGGGGTGCTCACGACGGGATTCGAGTGTGCCGGCCAGACGATCAAGGCCGTACGCACGAGCAACGGCTCGATTTCCTGTGGCGCCGCGATCGTCGCCGCGGGCGTCTGGTCACCCGATCTCTGCGACCGCCTGGGTCTTCACATCCCCATGCAGCGAGTCCGGGCACCGGCCGCCGAGACCGGGCCGTTGCCTCCGCAGACGATTCCCGGCTTCCTTCGAGCCTCGACATTTGGAGCTCGCCAGAACCGGAACGGCACGGTGCGCATCACCGGCGGCTACCGGTACTCCGCAATGCTTCATGATTTCAGCCTGCGCGACTTCCGTGACATGAGGCTCTGGGGCGCGGCTCTCTGGCAGAACCGCAAGGACGTGTCGTTCAGGTTGAACGCGAAGATGCTCGCCGCCGAGCTCGCCGCCGCCTCGGCCGGTGTCCGCGAGGGCGAAACGCGGGTGCCGCAGGGCCTGAATCCGTCTTCGAGCCCGCGTGATCGCCGGCGACAGCTCGATGCTCTCGGTCGACTTGTTCCAGCAGTTCGCGGCGCGAGGATTCTTCGCGCGTTCGCAGGCGTCATCGACCTGGTGCCCGACCTCCAGCCGGTTATCGGGGCGATCCCCGGGACGGACAACGGGTACGTCTCGACCGGGTTCAGCGGACACGGGTACATGTACGGACCGGGCGCTTGCCAGGCGCTGGCGCGACTGATCGTCGAGAACGATCCCGGGATGGACCTCGAGCCGTACCGGCCGGAACGACTCGAAGGCAAGCTGTCGATGAGGGAGCAGATCTTCTGAGCGTCGAGATGGTCTTCCCCCACGGCTCGGGCCCGTTGCGAGCGGTTTTCCTCGGCGCCATGACGAGCGCGTGGTACAGCGCCGACGACGACGAGAGACGGCAGCGCATCCTGCCGCGCTTCAAGCAACTCGTCGAGGAGTGGAAGGACCTCGGCGCGAAGGTCCTCGCGACGATGGACGACGATCTGCTGATGGTCGGCGAGCCTCGATCGACCGGGTACACCTTCTACGTCATGCTCGAGATCGAACGTCTCGACGTCGCCGTCGAGATGATTCAGCGGATCCGGGAGACCGTCGACGGCGTGCGCATGGATGAGTATCTGCGGTTCGAGGTGCGTGTGGGCCGTCCGTTCTTCTTGCTCGACCCGGCATGACCACCACTTGCACGCCCGGCGGTTATCGGGCAGGGTTGCCGCAGTCCTGGAGAACGGGCCGCCCCGCCGCGGGGCCCTGAGAGGAGGAGTCATGCCGAAGCCGAGGAGGGTCGGCCTTCTGGCCGTCGCCCTTGCCGTCGGTCTCAGCGCGTTTCTTGCAAGTACCGTCCAGACGTCAGGTGCGGCGCGCTCGTCTTCCGCGCGCTCGTGCGCGTTCACACTGCGCATCGGCGACGTGTTGCCGTTCACCGGTGACCTCGCCGCCTACGGCGCGAATCTGGATCGCGCCGTGAAGCTCGCCGTATCCGTGCAGAACGCAGCATTGAAGAAGCTGCGTCTGAGCTCGCGGATCAAGTCGAGACTGGTGGACTCCGAGGACGGCCAGACGCAGGCGACCGCCTCCGTCGAGGCGGCGACGAAGCTCGTCAAGTCGGACCACGTCAATGTCGTGATCGGGGAGATGGCGTCGAGCGCCACGATTCCGATGGCGCAGTCGGTGACGATTCCGAATCATGTCGTGCAGATCTCACCGACATCGAGTGCACCTCAGCTCAGCGCGATCAGGGACAACGGGTACCTCTGGCGCGTCTACCCGTCCGACTCGCTACAAGGACGCGTTCTCGCGCAGGCCGCGATCCAGGCGTTCGGCAAGAACGGGACGGTCAACGTCGGTTCGCGCAACGACGCCTTCGGGCAGGCGCTCAGAAAGCTCTTCGTCGCTCAATTCAAGAAGCTGGGCGGCAAGGTCGGGGCGAACATCTCGTGGAACCCTGACCAGTCGACCTTCGACACCGAGGCGCAGCAACTCGTCAACGGGAATCCGAAGGGGTGGGTGATCATCGATTTCCCGGCGACCTTCCAGAAGTTCCTTCCGTCGCTCGTCCGCACAGGAAGGTGGCAGGCCGACAAGACGCTGATGACCGAGGCGCTACGCGACGGGGCGTTCCTCAACGGGCTCGGGAGCGTCGTCAACGGTCTCCGCGGCACGGCTGCAAGCTCCGCCGGCGGCCCCGCCGGAAAGGCGTTTCATGCGCTTTGGAACGCAACGGTGACGGGTGCGAAGCCGTACACGGGCTTCGAGGGAACTGCCTTCGACGCCGCCAACGTTGCGTTCCTGGCAGCGATGCGAGCATGCTCGGCGTCATCACCGAAGATCAGGAACAACTTGATCCCGATCTCCGGGCCGCCGGGCAGGAAGGTCACGTTCCGGCAAATGGGGCTTGCGATCCGTCTGTTGCTCGCGCACAAGGACATCGACTACCAGGGGGCGTTCAGCCCGGTGAACTTCGACCGCAACGGTGACATCAGCTCCGCCGTCTACGAGATCTGGCGCAACAACGGCGGCGGAAACATCTCGACCCTGAAGACGATCACCTTCGGCGGCTGATGCGAAGCGTTGTACGAACGGGCGGCGGCTTCGAGGAAGCCGCCGCCTATTCGCGTGCCGTCCGGATCGACGCGCACGTCGCCGTAAGTGCCACCGCGGCGCTCGACGGCGGCGACGTCCTGCACCGCGGTGACACGTATCGGCAGACGCTGACGGCGCTCGAGAAGGCGCTCGCGGCTGCCGCCGAGCTCGGCGCCCCGAAGACGCTGACGCTACGGACACGTCTACTTCTCGCCCCCGACGCGGACTGGCGGGAAGCCGTGCGTGCGCATCAGGAGGTGTTCGCGGGAATCAACCCGGCGAACGCCACCTATTTCGTCGCGGGGTTCGTTCCTGACGGAGCACTCGTCGAAGTCGAGCTCGACGCCGTCGCCGACGAAGCTCCGAGGTAGAGCTCGACCACCCTCGGGTCGTCGAGCAAGGCCTTCCCCGTGCCCGTGTAGGCGTTGCGCCCCATGTCCAGGACGTACCCGCGATCGGAGAGCGCGAGCGCCCGGCGTGCATTTTGCTCGACCATGACGATTCCGATTCCCGACGCTCGGATTTCGACCAGCTTGTCGAAGACGACATCGATCGCAGCCGGCGAGAGCCCTGCCGACGGCTCGTCGAGCAGGAGCATCTGTGGACGTGCGACGAGAGCACGCGCTAGAGCCAGCAACTTTCGCTGGCCGCCGGAGAGCGTGCCGGCGCGCTGTCGCGGCCGCTCTCTTAGGAACGGAAACGAGTCGACGATTCGCTCGACCTGCATGCGCCGCTCCCCGCGCGCGAGGACGAGCGACCCGACGTGAAGGTTCTCGGCAATGGTGAGCATCGGGAACACATTCGCCGACTGCGGCACCAGGCCGAGACCCCGTCGAGTGAGCCTGTCCGGGCGAACACCGGTGACGTCTTCGCCTGCGAGCAGCACGCGCCCCGCAGCAAGCGGCAGCAATCCGTACGCCGCCTTGAGCAGTGTCGACTTTCCTGCGCCGTTTGGGCCGATGATCGACACGATCTCATCGCGATTCGCCTCGAGGTCGACGCCACGTAGAACGAGCGCGTCGTCGTACCCTGCTTCGACGTTCTCGAGCGCGAAGAGCGGCGCGCTCACGACGCAACCGCTTCGTGCCGCTTTCCCAGGTAGGCGTCCACGACGCGCTCGTCTCGTCGGACATCGTCGGGTGAGCCACGGGCTATGACCCGTCCTTCGTTCATCACGACGACGACGTCCGCGACCTGCATGACGAAATCGAGGTCGTGTTCCACGATCAGGAAGGTGACGCCCTGGGAGCGAAGCGAGGTGATGTGGTTCAGGAGCTCGACCCGCAAGGGCGGGCTGACGCCTGCCATCGGTTCGTCGAGCAGCATGAGCTTCGGTTCGACCATGAGCGCGCGGGCGAGATCCAGGAGTTTTCGCTGTCCGCCCGAGAGCGTGCCTGCATATGCACCGGCGAGCGAGTCCAGCCGGACGAGGTCCAGCAGCTCGTCTGCGCGCCGTCGCACCAGCGCTTCTCGTCGCCGAGCCGCCTTCGGACGCCAAAGCCATCCAGTCAGCCGCTCGCCCGGCTGATCCTTCGCGCCGAGCATGACATTCTCGCGCACCGACAGGCGCGTCAGCGGCCTCGCCGTCTGAAACGTCCGGACGAGCCCCTCGCGCGCGATCCGGTGCGGCGGCTTTCTGTCGAGCCGCCGTCCCTCGAAGACGACGCGTCCGGAGTCAGGCCGGAGGGTCCCCGTCGCACAGTTGAAGACAGTCGTCTTGCCCGCGCCGTTTGGGCCGATCAGCGCCGTGATCGATCCGGGTGCGACCTCGAATGTCGCACCGTCGACCGCACGGAGCCCGCCGAACGCACGGACCACCTCCGCGAATTCGAGGATAGCCGGCATTACTCGAGCACCATCTCCTGACGTTTGCCGAGAATCCCCTGCGGCCGCAGCAGGACGGTCAGGATGATGATCAGGCCGATCACCATCAGTCGCAAGTAGGCGCGATCGGCCGATCCGAAGTACGAGAACGGCACGAAGTTGAAGAAGCGCGTGCCGGCAAAGATGACGCCGAAGAGGATCGCGCCGACCGGCACCGCCCAGACGCGGCCAAGCCCCCCGAGCAGCACGATCATCCACGCGAAGAACGTGATCAGCGGCTCGAAGTCGTCAGGGCTGAAGAACGAGAACTCCCAGGCATAGAAGAGGCCCGCGACGCCCGCGAAGGCGGCCCCGACCGCGAGAACCTGGAGCTTGTATGCGAAGACGTTCTTCCCGAGCGACGCGGCCACGTCCTCGTCCTCGCGGATGGCCCTCAGCGTGCGCCCCCACGGCGTGCGGAGCCCGATCCACGTCAGCGAGAGCAGGATCACGGCAACTCCCCAGACGAGCACCAGCATCGCGGCGTCACGCGAGCGCAGCCCGAGAAAGCTCTGTACGTGCGCCTGGAAGCGCTGCCACTGCGCGTCGTACTGTGCGGCGACGCCGGTTCCGCGAAGATTGATCGTTCCCTGTGCGCCGCCGGTCAATGCGTCGTCGTTCGTCGCGACGTAGCGAAGGATCTCGCTGAACGCGATGGTGACGATCGCGAAGTAGTCGGCGCGCAGCCGTAACGTCGGCAGGCCCAGGAGCAGGCCGCCGACCGCTGCTGCAATGACCGAGAGTGGCGCCGCGAGCCACATGCTCCACCCCTCCTTCGCGACCAGGATGGCCATCGTGTAGGCGCCGATTGCCATGAACGCCACCTGGCCGAAGTTCAGGAGCCCCGCGAAGCCGAACTGCAACTGGAGACCAAGTGCGAAGATCGTGTAGATGCCGGCAACGACGAAGACGAACGCCCAGAAACCGCCGCTTGCCAGCGTGCTCACGCCAGCCTCGCCCTTCCGAACAACCCCTGCGGTCGTATGAGCAACGCGAGGGTCAGAACGACGAATGCGACCACCGGCTTGTACGTCGGATTGACTCCGCCTGCAAAGCCCGACCAGGTCGACAGCTCCATCGCGACTCCGAGGACGAGCCCGCCGAGCAGCGCGCCGTAGACGCTCCCGATCCCGCCCAGCACGACTGCAGCGAAGATGGGAAGGAGGAGCTGGAAACCGAAGTTCGGATCGAAGGAGTACTCGACGAGCCCGGCCAGCACCCCGGCGAGCCCCGCAAGGAGACCCGACACGATCCAGGTCAATCTGATCGCCCGCGAGACCGCGATCCCGGAGACGGCGGCGAGCGACCGATCGTCCGCCATCGCCCGCATTACCCTCCCCGCGGTTGTTCGCGAGAGGAAGAGCCCGACGAGAACGATGGCGCTGGCCGCCGCCGCTATCGCGATCACCTGAGCCTCGGCAAGCCGCACGCTCCCGATCACGAAGACGCGGTACGGGTTGACGCTGTAGAAGCGCGGCGCCGGCCCGGCCACGAGGAGCAGCGCCTGGCGCAGCACGAGCGCTAGGCCGATCGACGCCAGGAACAGGCTCATGAACCCGGCCCTGCGCGCTCGCAGCGGGCGCCAGAGCACAACGTCGAGCGCGACCGAGAGCGCCGCAGTCGCAAGCATTGCGAGCAGCGTCGCGACGATCATCGACAGGTGCAGCGGTCCCTGGAACCAGTACGCGATCAGCGCCCCGAAGGCCATGAAGTCCCCGTAGGCGAAGTTGACGAGTCGGAGGATCGCGTAGACGACGGAGACACCCGCCGCGCCGACCGCGAGCACCGAGCCGGTGACAAGGCCGTTCGCGACGAGCTGCCAGAACATCAGACCAGTTGACGTTCGGGGACGAGACGACCGTCGGCGAATCGCGCCGCGCCAAACGTCGTGAGAGCGGGGTCGTCTCTGCGCTCTGTCACAGCGTCTGCGACGATTCGCGCGACGGCAGGCGCCAGCATGAATCCGTGCCCGCTGAAACCGGCGGCCACGAACAGGCCGGCGTGACCCGGCATCTGCCCCACGATCGGCTGGTGATCGGGCGTAACGTCGTAGAGACCGCGGACGAGCGTCGGAAATGACACGTGCGCCAGCCGAGGGAGCAGGCGCTCGATCTCGTGTCGAATGTTGGCGCGCCACCGTTCCCTGCCGGACTCGTCACCGCGTGCGGATAGGTCGCTGGCGAGGACCCGGCCGTCGGCCAGGTGCTTCGCTGCGAAACCACGCCCACTCGAGACGACCAGCGGCTCGAGGAGACGCTCGTCGATTCGATCGCTGAAAAACAGGTACCGCGGCTCGGGCTCGATAGGGACGACCAGCCCGAGCGGCCCCAACAGATCGGGCGTGTCCAGCCCTGCGGCGACGGCGACGACCGGCGCGAGGACGGATCCCACTTCCCAGGCATCGCCGCGCGGTGTCAACCGAACATCTTCGATCCGAACGTCGAGCCTTCTCGCAAACGCAGCGAGCACGCTCTGCGGCCGGTCGACGTAGCCGTCGTCGCCACACCAAGCTCCTCCGGCGATCTCCGAGGCATCGATCCCCGGCACGAGCTCGACGATCTCCTGCGGCGTTACCAGGCGTGACCGCACGGCTTCTGCAACCTGAATCCGCACGTTCTCCCCGAGCTCCTCGAGCTCGCCGGGCGAGTCCGCGAGGAACAAGTAGCCGCAGCGATCGAGCCGGAAAGGCACCTCCGACCCGAGGCGATCAGCTGCGTCAGCGTAGAAGTCGACCGACTCCCGCGCCAAACGGCAGTTGACGCTCGTGGCCCATTGCTGGCGGACGCCCCCCGGCTGCACCCCGGACGCCCCTGCGCCGACGCCGCTGCGCTCGAAGACACAGACAGAGAGCCCGCGCGAAGCGAGCTCGTGCGCTATCGCGAGGCCGACGATTCCCGCGCCGATCACTGCCGCATCGACGTGCTCGACCGCGGAGGGCACGATGCCAACCTTGATCGAACGCTCGGTCTCCTGCAACAAGGAAGGCCCTGTCGCCAGGGCCCTCTGCAAGTAGCGGGGGCAGGATTTGAACCTGCGACCTACGGGTTATGAGACGTGCCTTGCCAGGTCATGCAACGCACGAAACCGCATTCCTCCGTCACCTCTGACCACGTACGATCACCTCAGGTTGGCTCACGCGGGCAAAAGTTCGGGCAAAAGTCTTCGCCCCGATCAGAGAACGCCAGACCCATCAGAGCGCAGAGCCGACCTCTGGGTTCCACGGCGTGGGTCAGCGTTGCTCCTATGTCAAGGCGGGCTCGGTTTTGAGGGTGTTGAAGACGACGCGGACGAGCAGTCGTTTGAGGCA
The DNA here is from genome assembly GCA_963833655.1 of uncultured Actinomycetes bacterium. Lineage (GTDB taxonomy): Bacteria > Actinomycetota > Thermoleophilia > Gaiellales > Gaiellaceae > 3-1-20CM-4-69-9. The sequence continues at coordinate 1,158,817 of CAWHYL010000004.1, forward strand.
GCGGATCGCTTCGCGGCGGCTTTTGCCTTCGGCGCGTTTGCGTTCGTAAATGATGCCTGAGCACCCTGCCCGATTACTATCGCCACCCGTGGCCGAGGGCGTCGTCATCCGTCCCGAGCGTGACGCAGACCATCACGTGATCGCAGAGGTGGTGCGCGCGGCATTCGTCCGACATCCCAAGGAGGTCGCGTCGTTCGTCGAGCGCATTCGGGCGTCGGAACAGTTCATTCCGGAGCTGGCGTTGGTCGCCGAGGACTCCTCCGGTGTGATTGCTCACGTGATGCTCAGCTGGGTCGGCGTTGAAGGCGGATCCCCTACAAGGATCCTCAATCTCACGCCGATGTCGGTTCGGCCTGACCGCCAGCGCATCGGTGTGGGCGCACGGCTGATCCGGGACGCGCTCGGCCGCGCCGAAGAAGCAGGCGAGCCGGCCGTCATGGTCGAGGGCATCGCCGCGTACTACCCTCGCTTCGGCTTCGAGCGGGCGAGCGCGCTCGGCTTCATCTCCCCGCATCCGAAGATCCCCGACGACGCTTTCATGGTTAAGCGGCTCCCGGGATACAGCCCCGACCTGGCCGGTCGGATCGTCTATCCGGCGGCGTTCGACGGTCTCGGGTACTAGCGATCAAACCACCGGCTGCGCGAGTGTTCAGGAATGATGCTCCTATGACTTGTCAAGTCATCTGCGGCTCCGTTTGTTGCAGTAGTCGGTAGAGGTGGCGGGCGAGGTAGCGCTTCAGCAGTCGTGTTGCGTCTCGGCGGCTCTTGCCTTGGGCGAGCCGCTTCGCGATGTAGTCCTTCGTTGCAGCGTCGTGCTGTCGGCGGTGGAGGACGATCGTGTGCAGTGCGCGGTTGAGTTGGCGGTCGCCGCCGCGGCTGAGCCGGTGGCGCTGCGTCTGTCCGCTGGAGGCGGGGACGGGTGCGACGCCGGCGAGGCGGGCGAAGCAGGCTTCGGAGCGCAGTCGGCCGTGGTGTGACCAGGCGACGAGCAGTTGTGCTGCGACGACGGGTCCGACGCCTGCCTCGTCGAGCAGCGTTGGTGCGAGCGCCTGTACGTGTGTGAGCAGCTCGCGTTCGAGCTCGTCGGCTTCAGCGGTCGCTGCTTGGACTCGGTGGGCGAGGCTGCGCAGGACGAGTCGGGTGGCGACCTCGTCGGCTGTCCCCGACGTGCGGCGGAGACGGCAGCAGCGGTCGAGCAGCGTTCCGGCTGGGAGGCCACGCAGCTCCTGGCGGAGCCGCTCGGGCGCAGTGACGATCACCGCGCGCAGCTGGGTGAGCGCTTCGCGCCGGACGTCGACGGCGCTACGACGGGCGACCAGCAGCAGTCGCAGCGCTTCGCGTCGCTCGCCGGCGCGTGGCAGCGCGAGTTTCTCGCTCGCGAGCGCCGCCCGTGCTGCTCTCGCCGCGTCGAGCGCGTCGTCTTTCCCGCGCAGCCGCCGCTCTGTCCGGGGAGTGCGGCTGACCTCGAGCACGACTTCGCCTCGTTCGGCAAGGTAGCGGGCAAGACCAGCGCCAAAGCTGCCGGTGCCCTCGATCGCCCAAGCACGCCTGCCCGGCGCGTGGCGTGTAGCGACGCGAAGCAGCTCTCGATAGCCGCGCAGGTTGGCGGCAGCAGCTGTGCCGGCGATCACGGCGCCAGCAGGCGCCGTCACGACCGCGAGCACGTGCTCGTCGCGGTGCGTGTCGACACCGACCACGTAATCCACTTCATCTGCAAGCATCCGACTCGATCCTCCGACCTCTGTTCGTAGGGTCCGGTGGTGCCGGTCTGATGCAAGGGAAACCGCAGCGGCAGGACGGTAATGAGTCACGCCAACGAGGCGGACAAGCTCCTGATCAAGCCAGCAGCGGGCGCCAGACCGGCGCCGCCGCACACACGCGGACAGATCATTCCCAAGGCACACACGAAGCGGCCAGTCACCCGACGAGTCACACGCGGCACGGCGACAACCAGGCTGGCAACCACCCCAGACAGACCAACCCGGCGAGTCTTACCGTCACCCGAGCGGGGTTCGCAGTCGATGCTTGGATCGCTTGAGTTACGCCTCGACCAGAATCACCAGCGTCTCGGGAAGGACGCCGTCGTGTGCCATCGCGTCTGCAGCTGGCTGCGTCTCCATCGCGGCCATGAGGGCATCCATGTCGGCAACGTCCATCACCAACCCGACTCGGGTTGGATTTTCCGGATCGACGAATGTCCGGATGTTGGTGACTCCGAGGGGTCCGAAGAACTCCTCACGCTTCGAGGAAGCGAGCCAGTGATCCTTGTCCTTCACGTCGTGGTAGGCCATCACAGTGGGCATCAAATCTCCTCATGTTTGAACGGCATGGCCGATCGGGCGCCCGAACCATATGGCTTGCACTGGTGCGGTGGCAGATCTCGGCATCCGTCGTAGGCGCGGCCGGCAAGGCGACGGCTAGGTGTTGCTTGCGCCCTACCGCAGGCGTAGGGTCCCCACGTCCCCGACCAGAGAGGAGGTCATCCGACAGGGCACTCTACGGCAGGTGAAAGGAGATCCCCATGAGCTCGTCTCCCATCCCCGAAGGCCCCGGCTCCGTTTCAGGCGCGCCGAACCTCCCGACAGGCTTTAGCGACACGTTCACGAGCCGGTACATCGACACCGGCTTCCTGCGCCAGCACGCGGTCGTCGGAGGCAATGGCCCGCCGCTGCTGCTCGTGCATGGCTGGCCACAAAACTGGTACGCCTGGCGGCTGGTGATGCCCGCGCTGGCCCGGGACTTCGAGGTCATCGCCCCTGATCAGCGCGGGATCGGATTAACCGACAAGCCGAAGGACGGGTACGACCCCGGCACCATTGCCGACGACCTGGTCGCGCTGATGGACGCGCTCGGCCACAAGCGATTCGCGTTGGTCGGCACCGACACCGGCCTCCCGATCGCCTACGCGCTGGCCTCCGATCACGCGGAGCGCGTCGAGCGTGTCGTCCTCGCCGAGGTTCCCGGACCACCGGGTGCGACTCCTCCGTCGGCGCCCTTCTTCTGCCCCGAGCCGCTCAACAACCATCTCTGGCATATAGCCGTCAATCGGCTCGACGAGGTGAACGAGCAGCTCGTCAGGGGACGGGAGGACATCTACTTCGGCTACGAATTCGACATCCAGGCCGGGAAGAACAAGCTTCCGGACGAGTCGATCAGCTACTACGTCGGCCTGCTCTCCAACCCCGAGTCGCTGCACGGCACCTTCGCGTTCTATCGCGAATGGGACGCGATGATGGCGCAGAACGGGCAGCGCAAGAACCGGCCGCTGAGCATGCCCGTCCTTGCTGTCGGCGGAGAGGACAGCGCGGGTGAAGCAGTCGGGGAGGCGTTCAAGCCCCTCGCGGGTGAAGTGCAGAGCGCGGTCATTCCCGGCGCTGGCCACTGGTTCGCCGAGCAGGCCCCCGAGGCGACGGTGGCGGCGCTGGCCCAGTTCCTGGCTCCGTATCGCGACAAAGAGAGTGCGGCACGTGGCCCCAGGGTGCATGCAGGCCCCGCCGTTTGAATCGGCCCGTAGGCGGCGCGCACAGAACGTGCGCGCCGCCTGCTTGCGCCTGCTGTTGAGAGTTAGGAAAACACTGCCGAGCCGCTCGCGGCCGACTCCAGCTCCGAGCTGATCGCGCACGCCTGGGCCAGTGTGCGGGAATGACGCCAGACGGCGCCCTCACCGAGATCGTTCCGCGGCTTTGCGTCCGAGCGCACGTTGTTAGCATCGCCGTCGTGGCCAAGGAGGTCATCAGCACCTCCGAGGCGCCCGGAGGATTCGCAGGCTACAGCCAGGCGATCAGAGCGAACGGCGTGGTTTTTGTGTCGGGCCAAGGCCCGTTCGATCCGGCGACCGGAGACGTTGTCGGGGAAACGATCGAGGAACAGACGCGGCAGTGCCTGCGGAACGTGGAAGCGATCCTGAAGGCCGCAGGATCGACGATGGATGACGTCGTCCAAGCCACCTTCATCCTCCTCAACGAATCCGACTTCGCCGGAATGAACGAGGAATGGAACCGCTGGTTCCCGACAAATCCGCCCGCACGACAGGGGGCAAAGCTCCCGATCAGCCCGAAGGGCATGCGAATCTCCATCGCAGCCATCGCCGTCTCATAGCGCACGGTTGTCGTCTGCACACACGTGACACTCGGCGACCAGTCAGCAAGGCACTAGTGCGCTCTTGTGGGCGAGCGATGCTTCTATGTCTGTCAAGTCGGCAGTGGTGCTCCGTGTTCGAGGAGGCGGTAGAGGCTGCGGGCGAGGTAGCGCTTGAGGCAACGGTTTGCTTCGCGTCGTGTCTTGCCTTCTTGGAGGCGTCGCTCGATGTAGGCGATCGTCGCGGGGTGTGAGCGTTTCCGTGTGACGAGGATCATGTGTAGGGCGCGGTTGAGTTTGCGGTCGCCTGATCGGTCGAGTCGGTAGCGGATCGTCTGACCGGAGGAGGCGGGGATCGGCGCAGCGCCGGCGAGTCGCGCGAAGGCGGCTTCCGATCCGATGCGGCCCTGGTGTGACCAGGAGAGGACGAGTTGTGCCGCTGCGTGCGGTCCGACGCCTGGCTGGCCGAGCAACTGCGGCGCCAGCTTGCGGGTGAGCGTTTCGATCTCGCGTGCGAGTTCGCGTTCCTCGGCGGTCAGCTGGAGGACGCGGCGGGCGATCGAGCGCAGCGCGATCGTGCTGCCGCGGAGCTCTGGGTCTCGGCGACCGTCGGGTCGGGTTGCTGCGAGGCGTTGCAGCAGCCGCGCCCGTGTCAGCGGCCGCAATTGGCTGCGCAGCGGCTCCGGGGTCGTGATCAGCAGGTCGCGTAGCTGGCAGAGCCCGGCCCGCTTGGCGTTGACTGCTCCTTCCCGTGCAGCCACAAGTGCCTGCAACGCCTGGCGCTCGCCGCCGGCACGAGGCGTCGCCGGACGCTGCTGGGTGAGCGCACCGCGGGCGGCACGGACAGCATCGAGCGCGTCTGTCTTGCCGCCCGAACGGCGTTCCCGCCGTAGCCTGCCGACCTCGAGCACGCGCTCGCCCCGGCCCGTCAGGAAGCGAGTGAGACCGGCACCGAACGAGCCGGTACCTTCGATCGCGAACGCTCGTCGCCCTGCGGCGTACTGGTCGACGAGCTTCAGCGCCTGCGCGTAGCCGTCGGTGTTCGCGGTGACCGTCGACTCAAACACGACCGTGCCACTGACGATGTGCACGACCGCGAGCGCGTGCGAGTCGCGGTGCGGGTCGACACCGACGACGTAGTCCAGCTGATCTGCGAGCATCCGAGAACTGACCTCCAGCCGAGCGTTGGGGGGACACGAACCGGTGCCGGTCTGGGGTGGAAACCGCGGGCGGCAGAACTGTGACGGGTCACGCGCTCAGAACGCGGACAGGCTTCTGATCAGGCCAGCAAGCGGGCGCCAGGCCGGTACCGGACTCTCTGATCGGACAAATCACTGGAAAGACACCGCAACGACGGGTCATTCGAGAATCGAGTCACGAACAAAGAGCACCGACGCCAACCTGACAAACGCCCCAGACGGGACGCCGGCACACTCACAGTTCGGGAATGATGCTCCTATGACTTGTCAAGTCATCTGCGGCTCCGTTTGTTGCAGTAGTCGGTAGAGGTGGCGGGCGAGGTAGCGCTTCAGCAGTCGTGTTGCGTCTCGGCGGCTCTTGCCTTGGGCGAGCCGCTTCGCGATGTAGTCCTTCGTTGCAGCGTCGTGCTGTCGGCGGTGGAGGACGATCGTGTGCAGTGCGCGGTTGAGTTGGCGGTCGCCGCCGCGGCTGAGCCGGTGGCGCTGCGTCTGTCCGCTGGAGGCGGGGACGGGTGCGACGCCGGCGAGGCGGGCGAAGCAGGCTTCGGAGCGCAGTCGGCCGTGGTGTGACCAGGCGACGAGCAGTTGTGCTGCGACGACGGGTCCGACGCCTGCCTCGTCGAGCAGCGTTGGTGCGAGCGCCTGTACGTGTGTGAGCAGCTCGCGTTCGAGCTCGTCGGCTTCAGCGGTCGCTGCTTGGACTCGGTGGGCGAGGCTGCGCAGGACGAGTCGGGTGGCGATCTCGTCGGCTGTCCCCGACGTGCGGCGGAGACGGCAGCAGCGGTCGAGCAGCCTTCCGGCTGGGAGGCCACGCAGCTCCTGGCGGAGCCGCTCGGGCGCAGTGACGATCACCGCGCGCAGCTGGGTGAGCGCTTCGCGCCGGACGTCGACGGCGCTACGACGGGCGACCAGCAGCAGTCGCAGCGCTTCGCGTCGCTCGCCGGCGCGTGGCAGCGCGAGTTTCTCGCTCGCGAGCGCCGCCCGTGCTGCTCTCGCCGCGTCGAGCGCGTCGTCTTTCCCGCGCAGCCGCCGCTCTGTCCGGGGAGTGCGGCTGACCTCGAGCACGACTTCGCCTCGTTCGGCAAGGTAGCGGGCAAGACCAGCGCCAAAGCTGCCGCTGCCCTCGATCGCCCAAGCACGCCTGCCCGGCGCGTGGCGTGTAGCGACGCGAAGCAGCTCTCGATAGCCGCGCAGGTTGGCGGCAGCAGCTGTGCCGGCGATCACGGCGCCAGCAGGCGCCGTCACGACCGCGAGCACGTGCTCGTCGCGGTGCGTGTCGACACCGACCACGTAATCCACTTCATCTGCAAGCATCCGACTCGATCCTCCGACCTCTGTTCGTAGGGTCCGGTGGTGCCGGTCTGATGCAAGGGAAACCGCAGCGGCAGGACGGTAATGAGTCACGCCAACGAGGCGGACAAGCTCCTGATCAAGCCAGCAGCGGGCGCCAGACCGGCGCCGCCGCACACACGCGGACAGATCATTCCCAAGGCACACACGACGCGGCCAGTCACCCGACGAGTCACACGCGGCACGGCGACAACCAGGCTGGCAACCACCCCAGACAGACCAACCCGGCGAGTCTTACCGTCCCCCGAGTGTCGAGCTGCCCAAGGGTTCAGCAGTGGCGAACGCCGACGGCGACAGCGGCTTGATGAGCTGTGGTCTCGCCAACCACCTGAACCCGGATGGTGACGCAGCCTGGCTTCCTCAAGAGGAGTCCCCCGGCGTATTGGGTGTTGAGAGGGAGCCCCGTACCCTCTGCGCGGCAGAGCGGTAGCCGAACGCTCCGTGGCACATCGCGAAAGCGATAGTGCCATCGGTTTGCCAGGCGCTGCAGCCAGACGCGATTGTAGAGAAGAGCCGCGTTCGTTTCACCGTCCGTCAGCGTGATGATCACGCCGCGATGTGCGCGAGCGAGGATGGTGAGCGGCAACTTGACGCTGTAGAAAGGCAGTCGCTTCGAGGGCTTCTCGAGACCTCGAATCGTCGTCAGGTCAGCCAGCGAGTTGAACACCGCGGGGCCGATCCGAACTGCTTGCACGGGCTTCGGCGGACGGTTCGCGCGAGTCGTGTAGATCGCCTCCGAGCAAGACGCCGCCACCGGGCGAGTCGAGCCGACGGCGATCTCCGCCAAAACAGCCGCCACTCCAATGGCGACGAGAACGACCGCGCCTGAAACCGCCTTCATCCTGATCCAGGATACGACCACAGGCAGGCGAGTGCGGTTGGGCAAGCATCGCCCAGTTACTGAGGGTCTTACGGTCGCGAATCAGAGGGGGGTCGCGGTCGGACGGTTCCTGGGCGCGGATACCTGGCGCGGTCGGGCCGCCCCGGCCCCGCCAGGGGCCGCGCGGCCGGAACGCGCGGGTTCGGGTCGGCGCGA
>CAWHYL010000005.1:0-741222 GCA_963833655.1 uncultured Actinomycetes bacterium
ACGACGGGGGTAAAGCGCGGGTTCGAGTCCCGTCGCTTCCGCTCTCCCCTCGCCTTTTTCGCCGGGACGTCTTAAAGGCGCTAGGACACCACGCCGGTGGCAAGCTCACGTGTCTGCGCCGCATACCAGTTGAGGCCGATCGCCTCGAAACGCTTCTGCGCCTTCGCGACGAGCGCCGGGTCGCGTCGGGCGATGCCGAGCGTCCGCAGCGCGAACGGCTCGAGGTACGTGCCCGGAAGGGCGTGACGCTCGGCGTCTTCCACGGCCTCCTCGGCTCGGCCGAGGGCGACGAGCGCGTCGAGGCGGGTGGCGACGCCGTTGACGTAGTTCCAAATCGGCCAGTGCCACTTCTCCGACCCGTCGAGCAGCGCCTCGGCGCGCTCGAGGTCGCCGCGGATCAACGCCAGCCGTGCCCGCAGCGCATCGAGCCACATCTCGTAGCCCTCGAATCCGAGCGCTGACTCTTCCGCCTCGAGCCGGTGGGCTTCGTCGTCCAGCCCGAGCGCGGCGCACGCCACCGCGGAGGCAAGAAGTGACCGCGCGGTGTACACACAAGGCGTGCCGGCGTTCGCCGCAACTACGTCCTCCGTCCTCTCGATGCGCTCGTGCAGACGGTCCCAGCGGCCGGCGGCTTCGTCCAGCGTGAGCAGGTTGCCGTGTGCGTGTACCTGGTGATGCGGGGTCAGCCGGGCGGCGATTGCCTCATGGCGGAGCGCATGCGACGCCGCGTCCGCCATGCGACCGAGCGCGAGCTCCGCGGTCGCGGAGCCCCACTGAATCAGGGCGAGGTGGTCGGGATCGCTGACCCGCCGCGTGAGCGCGAGGCGGCGTCCCGCCCACTCGGAGGCGGCGGCGAAGTCGCCAACGAACTGCGCGATCGCAAACTGCGCATAGAGACCGAAGGAGAGCAGCTCGACGTCGTCGAGACGCTCGGCGATCGCGATGGCACGCTCCGCAGCCGGAACATCGTCATCGTGCAGTGCCTTCGCAGTCAGTGCATACGCGTACGGACGGCTGTCCGGAGAGGCGAGCTCGAGCGACTGCCTGATCCAGCCTACGGCGAGTGCGTCGTCGGGCGCGACCTTCCACATCGCGCCACGCATCGTTGACTCAAAGGCGAGCTCGCCATAGAGCTCGCCCAGCGTCGCAGAGTCGGAGGCGAGCTCAACCGCGTTCAGCATCGCCTTCCAGAAAGCCTCGCCGTCGAACTTGAGGGCGTTGACGCGGCCGATCGAGTGCCACAGCTCCGGATCGGCGGGTGTCAGCTCTGCGGCCCGCTCGAGCAGCCCGAGTGCGTCGTCCAGGTCAAACCGGGCGACCGCGAGCTCGGCGGCCCGGCGGAGCCAGCGAAGCGCCGAAACGCGCAGACTTTCAACGTCCGCCTCGCTGTCGCGCCAGGCGAGCTCGGCTATCTCTGGATTGACCGCCTCCGCGTAGTGGTAGGCAAGTGCACCGGCTCGCCCGTCGCTCGCGTCCACGCCCTCAAGCCATTCGGCGTAGGCGGCGTGGCGTCGCGTACGCTCGGCCTTCGGCAGGCTGGCGTAAGCGACGTCACGCGTGAGTGCGTGCTTGAAGACGAGCTCGGGCTCGGTAGGTCGGACGAACCCCCGTTCGACGAGCGTTCGTGCCTCCGCCGCCGAGCCGACGAGGGCGGCAAGGCCGGCCGGCGAAAACGACCGGCCGATCACAGCGGCCGCTTGAAGCGCATCCTTCGCCGCCGACGAGAGTAGATCGATGCGTGCGGCGAGTACACCCCGAATGGAGTCAGGGATCGACAGTGCGTCTGCGTCGAGCACCCACCCGCCGGCCCGGCGTGTCAGGAGCTCACGGTCGAGGAGATCGAAGAGCAGCTCCTCCAAGAAGAACGGGTTCCCGTCGGCATGCCGGACAACGAGCTCGCGCCCCGCCGGGTCGAGCGGTGCGGCGAGCGCGCGGTCGACCAAATCGGCCGCGTCGTCGGTGCCGAGCGGCTCCAGGACCGAGGTTTGGCCCGCAGGCAGCCCCTCCCGGCCCGGCCGCGTCGTCCCCAAGATCAGAACAGGGCCGGTTGCGTCCGACAAGACCCGGCCGAGAAGCTCGATCAGCGGCGCGGTGGCCCAGTGCAAGTCTTCAAGCACGATGACCGCCGGGCCGCGCGCGCCGATCTCCGAGACGACGCGCACCCACGCGTCCTGGAGCGCGAGCACGGCCGCGCGCGGCTCGAGATCGCCGGCGACGTCGAGCCCCAAGGTCAGGCCGAGGATCTCGCGGCCGGCGAGCTTCTCAAGGGCCGGATCCTCTTCCCGCAGAGACAGCTCCTGCCTGAGCACGTCAGCGAGCGCGCTGTACGTGACGCTGCGCCCGTACGAGAGGCAGCGGCCGAGCCGGAAGACCGTCCCGGCCGACAGGCGGTCCCGCAGCTCACGCACGAGCGTCGTCTTACCGAGACCCGGCTCGCCGACGATCAGGGCAAAACGCGGCTCGTTGGTCGACGTCATCTGTTGCAGCCAGGCGAGCTCATGCTCTCGGCCGACGAACGTAGTAGCGAGGCCGTGACCGCTGCGCGGGCGGCGCGGCGCGACCATGCGCCGGAGCTCTCGCGCGGGGACGCCGCCCTCCTTGCCCTTCGCCTCAACGGTGTGCGGCTCGCCGAGTTCGAACGCGTCGCCGACGAGCGCGGCGGTGCGTTCGCCGACGAGCACCTGGCCGGGGGCCGCTGCCTGCTCGAGCCGCGCCGCGACGTTCACGGCGTCACCGGTCGCGAACGAGCTTCCCTCACGGGGTCGCCCAACCACGACCTCGCCTGAGTTAACTCCAATCCGCAGCGCAAGGCGGTCACCAAAGAGCTCCCGCAGGCGCTCGAGCATCCAGAGCGCTGTCTGCAGTGCACGCTCCGCGTGGTCCTCTTGGGCGGTCGGGGCGCCGAAGACCGCGACGACGGCATCGCCGATGAACTTCTCTACAGTGCCGCCGCCAAGCGCGATCTCAGCTTCCATTGCGTCGTAGAAGCGGTCCAGGAGATCTCGCGCGTACTCGGGATCGAGCGCGTCGCCGAGCGCAGTGGAGCCGACGAGATCGGCGAACAGGATCGTCGCCAGCTTCCGCTCCACTGCGCCGAGGATAGCTCGGTTTACCGGATTCCTAGACGCACTTAGCGCTAATCGGCTCAGCGCGTGATCCGTCGCGTGCGGACTGTGGGGGTAAAGCGCGGGCTCGAGTCCCGTCGCTCCCGCTCCTCGCCAGTGGGGAGCACGGCCGCCAAGCATCAATGAGTCGCGGTTCTGTCTCCCGTGGATTCAAAGGACTCCGGTAGCGCCGTCGGTAGCAATGCCCCAACTTGCCTCTATTGAGACCGGCTACTGCCTGGTCACGTACCAGGGGTTCAGTCGCAGAAATCGGGCGTGCGCGCTTCGACCGCCTTGCGGCCGGCTTTTTTGGTGACGGTGCGGAGCGCCCACCCCTCTCCGCCTCCCGCCTGCGACCGCGAATTCGCCCGCCGTTCACTTCGTTTCGAGACGGGACAGCTGGCGCGCAGTCGGCGCTTGAGGCCGCGGTCAAGCCTTTCGCGCGTCGCTCCGACAAGACGTGTGCTGATGAGCCGCTCGGGGCGGAATCGAATCGCGACGGCGGCGCAATGCGCCGAGGTGGAGCGGTTGGCCGGGGAAGGAGCGTCGATCCGAGCAATCGCCGCCGAGGTGTTCGGCGACTCTCGGCTTCGCGGCCGCGTCGAACGGATCCTTAAGGGGGCAGCGGCGATCCCCCCTCGCCCGGAGGATCAGGCGTTGTTGCCCGAAGACGCGGTCGTTTCGGCCGAGACCGTGCCTGCGGTCCGCGCCGCCCTGCGCCAGTACCTGATCCGTCTGCAGCGCGGCGAGGCTCAGCCGTCGGTCGGTGAGATGGTGAAGTTGCTCGATCTCGAGCGGCGCTTGCAGGCGTTCGAGTCGATTGAGCAGCTGAACGAGCTCGCGCGCGCACAGCAAGCCGACCCGTAGAGCCACCTCCGGGGCCGGTGCCGGCCGACGTGGCAACGCTGCCACATCCGCGGCACCGCCAAATTGCCGGCAGCGCATCGCGGAAGCGTGGGGCGCGGCTGCCCGGTCGGTCACCCCAGCTTTTCGCTGCGTCTGCGCCTCTTTCGCATGAAGACGGGCCCGCCTCGGGCTGGTTGGTTGGTCTCGCTCCGACAAGCGCGGTCATCCGACCCGAAGGAGCCTCAGATGGCCAGCAAGTCGCAACCGACCGCGCCGCTGTTCCGCCACCGCGAGCAGCTGCATCCGCACGAAAGCCTCACCCGCGTGCCGCCGATGCCGCCGGACGAGTACGCAGCGTTTTCCGCCGACATCCAGGCGCGCGGCATCCAGGTGCCACTCGAGATCACGGCCGAGGGAGCGCTGCTCGACGGCCGCCACCGCCTGCGGGCGGCAAGCGAACTCGGAATCGAGCGCCTGCCGGTGCGAATCGTCGCACCCGCCGATCCGCACGAGCACGTGCTGCTCGCCGCGCTGCAACGCCGCCACCTGACGGCATCGCAAAAGGCGGCGCTCGCCGTCGAGCTCGACGAGTACCGGCAAGCGAAGGCAGACGCAAAACAGACGCAACTCGCCAACCTCAATCGCGGTGATGGCTCAGCGTCATCGCGGCCGCGCGGCGAGCGCACCCGCGAGCTCGCCGCGCGCGCCGTCGGTGTCTCTGCACGCACGGTGCAAGACGCCGTGACCGTGCACGAGCATGATCCGCAGTTATTCGCGCAGGTCAAGGCCGGCGAGCTGCCGGCAAACACCGCGGCACGCAGGGTGCGCCGACGACTCCGCGACGCGCAGTTACCGGCAGCGCCACCGCTACCGGACGGCCCGTTCGAGCTGATCTACGCCGACCCGCCCTGGCAACTCGGCAACCCCGACGGCGAGCACGCACCCGAAAACCACTACCCAACACAGCCGATCCATGAAATCGCGACGCTGCCGATCCCGGCTGCGCCGAGCGCGATCCTCTTCCTCTGGGCGGTCAACTGCCACCTGCCGCAAGCGCTCGAGGTTCTGCGCGCCTGGGGGTTCGGATACACCACGAACCTCGTCTGGGTCAAACCATCGATCGGGCTCGGCACGTGGGCGCGCAAGCGGCACGAGCTGCTGCTCGTCGGCCGCAAAGGCAGCTTCCCGGTCGCAGATCCCGAGGATCGACCCGACTCGGTGATCGAGGCCGCCCGCGGCCGCCATTCCGAAAAGCCAGCGTGCGTCTACGAGCTGCTCGAGCGCATGTACCCACAGGCAAGCAAGCTGGAGCTGTTCGCGCGCGGCAACGCCCGCCTCGGCTGGGCCACCTGGGGCAACGAGGCCGAGCGATGAACGAGCGGCTGCTTAACGCCAGCGAAGTCGCCGAGTTGTTCGCCCTGCCCGAGTCATGGGTGCGCGAAGCAACCCGCGAGGGCCGCATCCCCCACCTCGTGCTCGGCCGCTACCGCCGCTACTCCCGCGCCGCGCTCGAGGCCTGGCTCGCCACCCAGCAAGCCGGCCCACCCGGCTCCCGCTGCGCCGCCAGCGACTTGCTTTCCACCCCCAGCTGAGCTTGTGAATCAACCGATGCCCAGACCACAGCCGAAATGGGGCCGCGTTTTGCGCTACGAGGGCAAACGCGGCGTCGTCTGGCGGATCCGCTACCGCGACGCCGCCGGCCGCCGCATCCTCGAAACCCTGGGCAAAGAACCCGCCTGGAACGGCAAACGCGCCGAAGCCGAACTGCGCCGCCGCCTCGTCGACGTCGAACGCGACGGCCTACGCAAACCCGTCCGGCTGCTCTTCGCCGACTTCGCCGAGCGCTGGCTCAGCGACTACCTCCCCGGCCGCGGCCTCAAGCGCACCACCCTCGACGGCTACCGGCAAACCCTCAACCGTCACCTCATCCCCTACTTCGGCTCGGTCCCACTTCACCAACTCGAGCAACAACCCCGAGCTGATCGACCGCTACATCGCCGACAAGATCCGAGCCGGCCTCGCCCCCAAAACCGTCACCAACCACCTGCTCGTGCTGCAGGTGATGCTCAAACGCGCCGTCCGCTGGCGGGTGATCCAACGCAACCCCGTCCAAGACGCCGACCGCCCCCGCGTCAACCAACCCGAACTGAACATCCTCACCGCCGCCGAAATCGGGCGCCTCTGGACCGCATACCACGAGCTCGAACAATCAGCCGCCAGCGACGAACAACAGTGGTGGCGACTCGCACGCACGATCACCTTCGTCGCACTCAGCACCGCCATGCGCCGCGGCGAACTCCTCGCCCTCCGCTGGAAAGACATCCGCCTACTCGACGGCACCCTCGACGTCCGCGAAGCACTCGTCAAAGGCCGCTTCACCCCCCCAAATCACGCGCCTCCCGACGCCTGCTCGAACTCGGCCCCCAAACCCAAAACCTGCTCTCCCAGCACTGGCAGCACACCGCGTTCCAAGGCGACGACGAACTCGTCTTCTGCCACCCAAACAAAGGCACACCACTCGACCCATCCAAACTCGCGCGCGTCTACCTGCGCCCCGCGCTTCGCCACGCCGGATCAACAAACAGCTACGACCCTTCCACGACCTCCGCCACACCGCACTCACCCACGAAGCCGCCGCCGGCAACCCCATGGCCTACCTCCAGCAACGCGCCGGCCACTCCCACGCAGCGATCACCGAGCGCTACATCCACGCCGCACAAATCAACTTCCCCGGCGCCGCCGCGCGCGGCGAAGCACACCTCTTCGCCGCACGCCAGGACGACTCAACCGCTGCGTAACAATCGATCGCTCAGGATCGTCGAGGAGTTAGACCTCCCCCAGGAGACGTTCGGGCTCCAGTCCCGGATCTCGCGGTTGGAGAACGGCGCACCGGTGACGCTGCAGGACGTCGTCGAGCTGAACGTCGGCCTCGGACGGAACGTCCTGAGCGGCAGTGGCGTCCCCTACGTGGACACGAAGCCCGCCGGGGGCGACCGCTCCAGCGCTTGACCTCACGGACGACGAGAGGCGCGCGCTCCTAGAACGGCTCGGAGTACCGCGGGACGCCGAAGAGACCGCGTAGGCCGGCGGCAGGTCTGCCGAGCGTCTGCCTGGACGAGCACCTCCGTTCGGAACTGAAGGCGCAGTACCAGCGCGAAGGCTTGCGGGCGTTCCGGGCGGGCGAGAGCAGCTACCGCGGCCGGGACGAACGCGACTTCCTCGCCGAGATGTACTCGCGAAACGAGATATTCGTGACGGCAGACCAGCAGTTCATCGACGACGTCGTCTACTCGGGACAGCACCGGCACGCCGGGATCATCTGGATCCCCGAGTACCTCGACCGGCAACAGGAGACTGGCCCTCGTCGAACTGATCGCCGCCGCGATCAAGCACCACGTGGCCGAGGAGGGCCGCCTGCATGCGCGGCCTGCTCCTCTACCCGACCACGGACGGCCCGATGGTCTTCGACGGGGAGAAGAACCACCTGCTCTTCAGTTGGGGACACTGGCGCGACTGACGCGAACTTTTTGCGCGGCGCGGTGGCATGGGTCGTGCGTCGCCGTCTGTAGAAAAACGGGGCGGATCAGAGTGATTCTCGGAGGGCGTTCGCCGCCGCTTGTAGGCGAGTACTCACCTCACCTAGTTCTCTCGCGGCCAGGTCAATGCGTTCTTGCTGCGTGTCGGCACGCTCTTCCGCGGTACTGGCTCGAGTCCGTACGGCCTCCAACTCGGCAGTCAGCCTCTCGACCGCGCGAGTCAGTTCCGCCAGTTGGCTGGCGACGATCTCCGTGTCTTCTCGGGGCACTCTCTTCGTCCCGATGTGAGTCTAGAACGGGTGTCCGCGCCTGTCGCCTGAGCGGGCACAGTGAGTCTCCGATTGGACAGGCGGGAGAGTCCGGCCAAGGGGAGCCGAACGCTCCCGGGCGCCGACAACACGGACAAGCACTCCACGACGGAGAACGAGTGGCGCCGACTGACGTGGCGGATCGCAGAGACCGAAGCCCAAGTCCGCGCCCCCCCGGGCGAACTTGAGCCTGTTGCCGCGAATACTTGATCCCCGTTTGCGGCCTGACCGAAACCAATTTGCCCCGCGGGCCTGAGGTGCTGTTCCGGTCTGATCGGAGTACTGTCGATGAGCGGACGTCGTCTCCGCGACCGCTGGCTAAGCCCCCTGCTGGTGCCTTGGGCGCCGTCCGCCACCGAGCGGGTGGGGCATGGTGGCGTGTTTGCGCGGCGCGGTAGCGGGGTGTCCAGCGGCGCCTATCTAAAGAAATCGCGAGGCTGCTGCGTCGCCGCGTCGCGAGTGAGACGGTCCGCGTGCTGACATCGAGACGCATTTCCAATTGCTGTGGCCCCAGCCGGGTGGCATGCTCACCGCCCGGAACAAGGGGAACGGGGTGGCGGCCACCCCGTTCCCTGTCTGGGCGAAGCGAAGGGCGGGGGGATCCCAGCGGGGGCGCTGGGGCCCTTCGTCTGACGTTTCACCTTGTGCGTTCGCTGTCCGCGCTGGCATCCGGGTTTCTACGGAGGCTCCAGTCGGGCGGGCACTGATGCATGGCCGCGGAGCGGTCCGGTCGTGCCGCCGTCGACGGTGGCCGAGGTGCTTGCCGCTCGCGCGTCTAAAAAGACGGACGCGGGTTCGAGCCGACGTAGCCGGCGAATGCCGGATCATTACGCCAGTCGAACCAGACGCGCGACCACGGCCGCGGCGGGGCGTCGGCGTGCTCGCCGGGTCCCCAGTAGACGTTCCTCTCGGGGATGTCCTTGTGGCCCTGCTGCGCCGACGCGCGCCCGCCGGCGGCCGCGTTGCAGCTGGCGTGAGCGACGCCGCGATACCCGCGACCGTCGTCGTTGTGGTCGAGATGCCACTTCTCGCCGCGACGGATCAGTTGTCCGCACCGGCAACACGGGACGTTGCCATCCCGCTTCGTGCTCGAACTACGGCTGCGAGCTGAGATCAGAGGCTTTCCTCGCGCGCGGCATATCGACGGACGGAACGCGTCGATCATCCAGCTCACCCATCCACGCGCCTGGCGCTGATGGACAGCCGACCGCGCCAGCCCGGCACGCGGAACCCCAGCCCGGCACGCGGAACCTACAGTAGAGCCATGCTTCGGCTCTATGCCTCGACGGGCGACAGCATCGCGCGCCTCGACAGCGCCAACGGACGCTGGAAGGTCGAACTGTCGCTCGCCGGTAGCGGCGCACAGTGCCTCGCGATTGATCCACGTGACCCGGACATCGTCTTCGCCGGGCTGCGCGAGGGCGGCGTCAGACGAACGACCGACGGCGGGCGCACATGGGTCGACTGCCGGCTGCCGAGCCAAGGTGTCTTCTCCATTGCCGTGAGTGCGGCCGACGGTGCCGTCTACGCCGGCACCGAGCCGAGCGCGCTCTTTCGCAGCGACGACAGCGGCAACACCTGGACCGAGCTCACGACGTTGCTCGACCTGCCGTCCCGGCCGAGCTGGAGCTTCCCGCCACGCCCGTGGACATCACACGTGCGCTGGATCGCCCCCAGTCCGCACGATGCTGATCTCTTGCTCGTCGGCATCGAACTGGGCGGCCTCATGCGCTCGAGCGATCGCGGCGCGACGTGGCAGGACCACCGTCCAGGAGCGCAACGCGACGTCCACTCGATCACATGGCACCCACAAACCGAAGGACGCGCCTACGAAGCCGGCGGCGGCGGTGCCGCCTGGAGCCACGACGGCGGCGAGACATGGCAGCCCGCAGACGCAGGACGTGACCGCCACTACACCTGGGCCGTCGCGGTCGAACCGAGCGACGCCGACGCCTGGTATGTCTCCGCGAGCAGCGGGCCATTCGCTGCCCACGGCCGCGGCGATCCCCAAGCGCGCATCTACGCCTGGCGCGATGGCACATGGCGCCCACTCAGCGGCGGGCTCCCTGAGCCGCTCGACGCGATGCCATACGCACTGCTCGCAACAAACGGCAGGCTGGTCGCCGCGCTCGCGAACGGCCAGCTCTGGGAAAGCAACGACCGCGGCGAGAGCTGGCACCCCGCGCCGCTCAAGGGGGACGGACTGTCGCAACTAAACGCGCTCGTCGGCGCCGACGCATGATCAGAGGCCGGCACATCCGCTCGCCTGGCCCTCTCTCACGTCTTAACGCGGGTTTGTGACGGAACCACGTAGTAAGGGCGCGGACGCCGACGCATCCCAGAGGGCGCTAACACCTTTCGCTGTCTTTCTGGCAGCACTGGGCGCGTCAGTGCCTTGCGCGTGTCGAAAACGACCGCCTAACGCCAGTTGCCGCGGCCGCCGCTAGGGCATCGCGTCGACAACCGTGCTGGTCAGCGCATCGCCGAAGAGTGTCTCGATGCCGCTGACTTTGAGTTGATTGTCGGTGATGAACGTGGAAGGCACGACGCGGACGCCGTCCTGGCCGGCCAGCTCGAACTTGCTCGACAGCCTGGCGCCTCGCCGCACGTAGTCGAAGCTAACCGTGGCTTGGATCGGCTGGCCCGCGGCGACCAGTTCGATGCCACCGATGCCGGGCTTGACGTTGATCTGCACCTCGCTGCCCGCCACGAGTGGGATTCCGTCGACGGAAATGCGCAGATGATCTCGGCCGGCGCCGAGCTTGTTGTCGACGTGGAGGCTGAACATCTTGTCGCGGTACCCCTTGACGGTGATGGCGTTGGTGTGGGTTCCGAGGTCCTTGACCTGAATGACGTGTGTCTCGCCTGCTGCGGCCTCGGCGGAGAGCACGAGTTGGCTGAGGCCCTGCTTGAGGCCGTACTGCAAGCGGCCGCGTCGCAGTCCGCGCGTCTTGTGCACGTAGTTCTTCGAGACGGCGGGGTACGAGCCCGCCGTCGGCCGGCCGGCGAGCGCACCTCCGAGTATCTCTTTGACCACCTCGGAATCAGTCAGATGGAACATCAGCCGCCCCTCGTTGGCGGCGACGAACTCGGGATGGCGACGGAACTGCTCGCGGATCCGCGCAGGCGCCAGCTGGCAGAGGTACTCCTTGAGCGTGATCCGCTTCCAGTCGTCGCCCGAACGCTTATTCGGAGGAATCGAGCGCGAGAACCTCCGCGGCTGAGAGCGCATGTGCACCTCGGATGTCAGGACGCCGTGGGGGCGCGGTCGCCGCGGTTCGTGCGGATCCTTCGGCTGTGGCGTCGTGCGCTCCTTCGCACAGTCCGCCCTGTGGCTGTCGAAGCCCTTGATCGACACGAACTTGTTCGTGAGCGATGCGCCGGCCTGCAGCCGCGCGATCGAGTCTGCGCCGAATGCATCGAGGTCGACACCGTTCTCGTCGGTGAGACTCGTCGTCTCGCTGTCGGCGCCTACGATCATGATCACTCCCTCGAGCAGCAGCATGATCGCGTCGTAGATCGGCGTTCGCGGCCTCTCGTTCACAAGTTCGAACGGCATGTAGTGAAAACGGCCACCTGTCCACGCTGTGCCGTGATACTGGTTGTCGCCGCCGTCGTAGGTGAATGTATTGCTGCCCGGGTCGACGGTGAGGATCCGCGGCCCCGGGTCGCCTGAGCTCAGCGTCGGGAAGTTCGGGTCATGGATGAGCATCCTCCACGGCGTGACGCTGTCGTCCCAGCCGATCGGCAGGATGCAGTGCGGCGCGCCACTGAAATCGTAGTTCTGCGAAATGCAGACGACAGGATCGCATCCGGCGAAATAGGCGTCGCGGGTCGCGCGGAAGACGCTGACGGGATCGTGCGTCTCACCCGACAGGAACTCTCCGACGAACCACCAGATCGCCGGCGCGCCGACCTGGTACTGGTGCTTGATATTGAACTCGTTTCGCACCGGGTCGCTCCAGGCGTTGAAGCGATCGAGCGGCAGATGCAGAAGTGCACGATCCTTCTTGCTGTAGATCGCCTCGAGCGACATGCCAAAGCAGTTGCCGTTCTTCGCCAAGCCCTCGACGACGGCGGAGTAGAAGAGCTCCGCGAGCCAGTCGGTCGGATCCCACCACTCGGTCTCACTATCCACATCGCTGAACGCTGAGGCGTACTGATCCCAAGTAAGCGGATCAGTGCCCTGGTTCTTGACGCCCCACCACTTCTCTGACTCCGGCAGCCGCGCTTCGTCGACGAGCGGGGAGACAGACCACGTGATCGAGTTGATGTTGTCGAACGCGCCGCTGTTGATCAGGCCCATCGAGTTGCCGCGCATCCCCCACGCGTTCGCCATGTCGAGCGTGTACTCGTAATCGCCGAGGTGGTCGTCGTCGTCGGGCCAGTCGCTGTCCCACACGTCGAGGCTGAACTTGATGATGCGACTCGGAGTGTTCGGGACGATCCCCGAAGGCCCCAGATTCAAGGTCTCGTTGACCTCGTAGATGTTGTTGTCGTCCGAGTCGCCGCTCGCGGGGATCCGCTCGGAGTGAATGACGTGCCCGTTGTCCTCCACGGTCGCGTGCATGTAGACGTCGTTCTGGCCGCGGCCCCAGCCTTCGGATTCGACCGTGTCCACGCGGCCGATGTAGATGTTGAACGCAACGCAGACGTAGGTCTCGGATGTGCTTCCGAACCAGACGATGCTGCCGTGCTGGAACGTGTTGTATCGGGCAGGCGCAGACGCGCCGGGCACGTCCGTTTCGTCCGACGTCGGAGAGCCGAGACCCCCAGCCGGCCCACCAACGCTGCGATAGCTGTCGCGGATGTCACCGTGTACCTCGAACGCGCCGGTGCTCGCGCTCCAGTAGATCGTGCATCGCTCGAATTCGCTCGTCCGGCCGATCGCGGCGGAGCTGGACAGGACGTCAGCCTCGTTGCTGACCGGGAACCCCCACACCGCGGTTCCGCCGGACGAGAGGAACTTCGCCAAGATCCCGCCGTGGACCTCGAACGCTTTCGAGGCCCCCGACTTGAAGTACATCTGCGCACGCTGGAAGTCCTGCCGCAGCCCGCCGCCGATCGGGACGGCGGCAGCAACTGGAAGACCGAGCGCGCCCGCCTCGCCCATGCCTTCGTAGTCGACCCAGATCTGGCCGATCACGGGGACGGCCCCTGTCATTCTCGACCAGTAGATCCCACCGCGGCTAAAGAGGCTCTTACGACTGCCCGCCTGTGCGCCGTTCATCTCATCGGAGATCAGGAACCCCATCTGCGCACGGCCGCCCAGTGCCCAGTACTGCTGCAGGATCGCGCCGTGCATCTCGTACGCCTCGCCGTTGCCGTCGTGGTACATGACGATCCCGTTCGGAAACTCTTGGATCCACGACCCGCTTGGAAGGTCGAAGTAGAACGCGCCGGCGGGATCACCGAACGCGAGCGAGGACTTGATCTCCTCTTGCTTGTAGGTGAGATACCACTGCGGGTGCGAGCGGCGTTCGTCGAGCTGGGACTCGAGCTCGATCGGGATGTCGTCGTGCAGCTGTAGCGCCGCCATGAACCCGGCAAACGCACCAGTGCCGTCTGTCGCTGTTCCCGCGAACAGCTGGTCGCCGGTGCCGGCTGCCATCGTCCCATCCGGGAACGCGTGCACGGAATAGATGACGCCGTCGACGAAGACGGCGAGCGTATCGATGTCGTAGACCAAGTCGGCCGTGTACCACGTGCTCAAGTGCAGATCGACGAAGAACTCAGTGGACGCCGTGCCTGAGCCGTAGGCGCTCGTCGTTACCTCCGACACGAGCTGAAAATCGCTCGTGCCGGTGCCGGGCACAAGGTACAGACCAAACGGGAGTGCGTTCGACTCTGCAAGCGTCTCGCGTTCGGTCAGAGGGCTCTCCACCTTGAACACCAACCGCACACAAAAGCGCTTCGCGTTCAAATCGCCGAGCGGGAGCGCCGCGCTCAGGTGCGCCGCCGCGCCGAAATCCAACGCGTTCGCATACGTACCAAGGGTCGTAGAACCGGGACCCGCGACCACGGTGCAGCCAGCCACGGTTGCCGGGCACGCTCCGTCCGGATTCGCCGGCGTCAGGCTGTCCAGCGTGTAATCAACGATCTTCACGCTCAGCGCAGCCAGTGCGAATGGAAGACGTTGGCCTCAACCCGACCGTCCGACATGAGGTTGCTTAGGTCGACCATGCCGACGCAGACCCTCACGAGCCTCGACAACCTGGCAGAGACATCGAGCTTCTCCATAACGCTCCTTCACTACTGCTGCCTCTGCCGCAATCGAGGCTGACCCGATTCTCGCACCCCAACAGGCAATACACAAGAACCGGAGCCGCCCCCCAATTTGAAAGTGCATCCCTGGCAGCACCTGACCCAGCGTGTTATGTAACGGACCCTCTGCGGCGCATTCCAACGATTCCGGCATTGGGGGTGCGCGATGTCAGCATCGGTCACACACAGGGGCCGCGCGCGAGCGCCGTAAGAACGACTGTCGACAACGGGGAGACGTCGCGATGGGACACTCCTGGACTTCACGCTCGAGAACGCCGGACAAGCGTTTCTTTGTCCGGCTCATACCAGATCGCGAGGTCGCAGCGTGGCGGCACAGTCGCGACGTCGATGACTTCGATCTACTACCCCTCGGTGCAGGCCGGAACGAAAACCAAACGGGTGCTCGTGAAGATGAAGGCCAAAGGAGGTCGCACGAGATGAGCGCATCAGACGAACGCACAGGCAGGGAAAGCCCCGATCCGAAGCGGATCTCACGCCTTGCGACACACATCGCCGACTTGCTGCTCGAACTGATGGACGCGATGAACGAGGTCGCCACCGCGTCAGAGGCAAAACGCAAGAAAGTTCTGGTTGACCTGCGCGCAACACTGGCCGAGGTCAGCGAGAGAGATCAAGGGATCGTCCTAACCCAGCTCCGAGACGACGTGCAACGTGAACTCGATTCCCGAGGGTCGCCGAAGGTCACCGTCACTGGCGGCGACCATGGATGCGTCGGCCGCCCAGGAGGATCGATAAACGCGACAGAGGGGGGCGTGACGGTTGGCGTTTGTGCGGTCGTCGACGGCGTAAAGCCGATCGGAGGTGGTGTTCAAGGCAGTGTGAGCTACTGACTGATTCCCGAAGGGCAACGACGCTTAGCATCAAGCCCCTGTGAGGCAGAGAGGGCCGAAAGGGCGCTCATCACCAACTGCAGCTACCGAAAGGGCCGCGACGTGACGTAATCACGTCTTACCGTGCATTCACAACAAAGCGACCGTGCACACCCCGATTGGAGGCGTCCGCGACTGGAAGCGGCACGCGGAGCGGGCTCACATCCGGCCGTGATCAGTGTGCGTTCTTTGGCGGATCGCTGGGGAACTGGCTTCAATGACCGTTCGCTGATGCGAACCCCCTGCAAATACATAGGTGCGCGAGAGCCGTGCGAGAGTCTGCAGTGGCTCCACGTTCGGCTCGAAGACTGCCCACTGCGTGCCTTAGTCGACCGATTCCTCGATGTAGGGGAAGTCGCCCGACGTTGACGTACTGCCATTCGTGCTTCGGAGGGTGGCACCCCCGCGCGGGCTGAGCCTCTCCGTGTCGCTCAGCCTTTTGGGGACCCCGCGCAGCAACAGTCACGTTCGCCGTGTCCAACAAGCGATGAGCCTCTTCGGTGGTCGCGAGGAGTGGAGCGGCCACTCTCTTTTCATCAGGAGCGAGCCGCTACTGGCCCGAGGTGCTCTTTCCGTTCTTGGAGCTCTTGTTCTTGGCTCCGGCCGCTGCACCGCTCGCCTGAGACTGCGCTTGTTGACCCGCGTCGGACTTACCCTCCGGCGTCCACTCGTCGATGCCCTTGAGCGGCCGTTCAATGATTAGTAGTGCGGCGGGCGATAGTGCGAACACTGCAAGCGCAAAGACCGCGACGGAATAAGCCCAAGGATCAAGAGAGTTCGTGGTGCGAAACAAGAGATGTGTCAGCAAGGCGACGATGACAGCGGCGAAGACCGTTAAGGCGAGAAGCACGCGCTTACCAGTCTTGGCCAAGTCGCGCCAAGCGACGGATTGCTTAAGCGCCTCCGCGAGCATTACGGTGGCTATGGCTTGCTGCTTGACCCGCTCCTGCTTTAAGAAGACGTCCTCTCGGGAGAGGTCTGTCTCGGCTTTGGCGAGTCTGATCCGCTCTTCCAGCAACTCGCTGGCCTTGTTCTGCTTTACGGTCCGCTTGGGATCACCGAGCGGGCGGTCCACAAGATCAAGCAGTTCGAGTTCCGGAGCGACATCCCACGAGGCGCGATTTGCGTACGCGAGGCGAGCCCTTGCTGTGTCCATGGCCAGCTCACCGCGTTTCTTAAGATCGAGGTAACCCCACAGTGGCTCGGGCAAATCGAGCGCAGGTAGTCCTTTTTCAATGAGTTGCGCCTTCTCGCTCGCGGATGAGGCATCGGCTTCCGATTGCTTCTGGGTCCCGTCATCGGGAGTGGCAGATTTCTTTGGTGCCGACGCCGGTGATTCCGTAGATGGGTCCAGGATGCGAGACGCGATTACCGGCGCGTCATTTCGCAGGTTGGCGATGAGGGGGCGCAGCGGCAGGGATGTCTCTGACGCATGGAATTCCGGTTGAGCCGATTCAACGGTGGCGAGGTGTGACTGAACGATGCGCAAGGTTGGGTCGGAATCACGCAAGAGTCGCTGGAGCTCTTTCTCCAGCGCGAGCGTGGCGTCGTCCTGTGACACCTGCTTCGTAGCTACAACCTCGCCCGACGGCAGGATGGAGAGCGTCCAAGAGCACTCGGTGATCCCTGCCGCATTCGACGGCATCTGATTAAGAACCGCGACGTAGTGCGGCAACTCCGTCACGGCAGGACGATCCTCCTCAGTCTCCCTTTAGTCAACGTTCGGCCACACCTTCGGCCGAGTTACCCCGGGTAGAGTCGCTGTGAGCCGTCGCCCCCGCGGCATCACGAGATGACGAGCCAGGGCACGGCACACGGGCGCTTCCAACGCGCGATTCATCGCGGCAACGTTCAGGCCGCCGAGACGGCCGCACGGGAGATGGGCGGACTGTCTCTCGCCGACGCGCTGGCGCTGTGCGAGCTGCTCGCAAAAGCCGATCCGGCACGGTACGAGCGCGCCGCGCGGCGTTGGCTCGAACGAGTTTCGTCGGATGACAGCGGCGCCCAGTGCGGCCACGTCCGCAGCGGCAGACGTCCCATCCGTCAACCCAACGACCGCATGGAGGAATCGTGCATGAAGCGATTCGCATGGCCACTCGGGGGCAACTCCGGGGCGCCACGCAGGGCGGCCCGAACTTGATCGAAGGCGTTCCGGTTCCGGCGCACCCACGTCCGGCGTGCCTCCTCCGGCACCCACTGATAGACCCCCTCACTCGCTTCTGAAGCTGTGACCAAAACCCGACCCCGCGGCAGTCTCAAGCACAGCGCCCCGTGCACGCTCTGGATCTCGCCCTGCGCTTAGTCGCATCTCATGACCCCTGAGACGGAAGTCTGTCAAACAACCTTCACGAGGGACAATGGGCCACTCGGCTCAGACCGCCTCGACGAAGTCCCATGGGCTAAGAACGCGGACGGACTAGGAATGGGCCTTGGCAGACGTCGCGTGGCGGTACGAATCGCCCCACCAAGCAAGCAATGTGGGTAGAAACTCGGGTAGAAAGTCGGTGCGGGCCTCTGCCGAGAGATAAAGAGAAGGCCCGCGTGTGCGGGCCTTTCTTCAGTAGCGGGGGCAGGATTTGAACCTGCGACCTCCGGGTTATGAGCCGTCTCGGTTAGGTACACGCGTTCCGCCTCGTTCCGCCGAAACGCGGATCCGGAGCCAGTTTTCGGCCTCGGCCGTGCTTTTAGGCGGAACACGGTGACATTGCTGCGGAAGCCCGATGCTTGCAGAGCGCTTGCAGCATCGAGTCCCTGGAGTAAGCACCGACTCCGGCCGGATTCAAGGGCCATCAGCGAGACAGCGCTCAGCCAGGCGGGGGCTCTTCTGTTGACCGGTCGGAAGACTCGGGCGCCGGCGCATCTCCTTGTCGGGCGCCCGCCGTCGGAGGCACAGGTGGCGAAGGCAGTGGCCGGCGCGTCCGCGCGGCAAGGACGATCAATGCGGTGCTCCCTCCGGTGACGAGCACGCCGCCGAGAAGCACCCCGATCGCAACCCAGAGCAGGAAGGACATCTTGGCGCCCACGTCGATGTGCGCGGCGACGCCACGCGAGCCGTCGGAGTTCATGAGGACGACCGACCAGTCGCCCTCGCGCACCTTCCACGTCAGCGTCTGTGTCCCGACCCCGGAGGCGGAGGCCGCCCAGAAGTGCTGCTCGGTCGGCGGCCCTTGGGGCGCGCCTCCCGTGACTGGAAGGTACGTGACTCGGAAGGGATCGAACTCAAGGTCCTCGACATTCGCGTGGGCCACCGGCCCCAGATACTTGGCAACAGCCGCCTCCGGCCCGATGCCCATGAAGAGCGTCTTCCCACCGGCGCTCTCGCCGCGGATCCGAACCTTCCCGAACCAGCTGTCGTTCAGGACCCAGCCGGCTCCGTCGGTATCGACTTCGAGCCGCGTACGCGTGAGAGCGTAGGTCGGCGTCGCAAATCGCTCGGTCGGTGTCGTCAGGTAGCCGTCCTCGCGCTGCGTGCGGTCGGCCCAGAGCAGGAAGCCTCCCCCCGCGAGCAGGGCAAGCCCGAACAGGACGCCGATGCTGCCGAGGACTATGAGAATGACGCGACCCGCGCTCATCGGTTCCGAACGACGTCAGCAGGACGATCTCGCGCCGCGCTCCATGCAGCGCGATACATGGTCGCGACTGGATAAACGACGGCGAAGATGACGCCGAGGTTGACTCATCGCCCCCAGCTCGTCAAGAGCGTTGCGAACCCGGCGGCCTGAATTCCCGCCATACCAGGCCCTAGTCATGCGAAAGGCGCCGTTTCCGACGCCTTCGCAGTAGCGGGGGCAGGATTTGAACCTGCGACCTCCGGGTTATGAGCCGCCTCGATCATGTACACGCGTTCCGTCGTATTCCGCCTAAACGCACGCTCCGAGGCAGTTTTCGGCCGCGGCCGTGCATTTAGACGGAACACGGTGACATCCCGGCGGAAGCGCAATGCTTGCAGAACGCTTGCAGCGAGCCAGTGCTGCACCTCCGGGTTGCAGTCGGGCACGCGTGATCAAGCGACGTCACTACCCCGCGAGTTGCCGTCGCGCGTTGCGACACGACCAGCACGACAAGAACGCCGATGAGGATAGTCCCCTCACCGGCGTCCTCGCTTCCTCAGGTGGCGGCGTCAGGACACGACGTATCACCCGAGCGTGCTGCACAGCAGCGCGTCGCCCTGGACGAATTCGTCGTGCGGCCCCTGGAACGTCACGGTTCCGTCGGGATAGAACGTGATGACTCCGGTGTCGTGGACAACGATCCCGGCTCGAGGAAGCTTGATCGAGAAGATCTCGCCGACCTGGCGAACCGTGTCGTTGCTCTCGTCGAAGTCGCCGGCGATATCGATCAACTCAGTGAAGTTGGAGTTGTCTGCGAAGGTCTGCCCCTCCGGGTTCGTGATTACGCCACTGAACGAGTGGTGAATCTGGAGCGGCCCGGGCACGCCATTGCCGTCGAAGAAGAGGATGAAGTGCACGTCGTCGACGGCGTCCTCGTGGAGCGTGAACGTGCCGCAGTCATAGGTGAAGGTCAGCGGGACCGAGAACGTCCCCTGGAGCGGTGTCCGGGCGGCCGCCGCGGCGGTGATTACGAGCGCGAGGACCGCCGCCGCAAGCGTGACACCGACGAGTCGCGTGCGAGTGGTGGGCGCCGCGTATGTCCGGGTTCTGGCTCGGATAGTCATCGTTCCTCCTTTCGTCGGTTGGGACGTGCTCGGGGTCTCACGCTGCTCCCAGCGCGCCACAGAGCTTCGCGACCGCCGAGGTGTCGCCGTTGCCGTAGTAGTCGGTGAAGTCCTGCGGTCCCGCCGAGAACAGGTCGGTCCCGTCGACCGCCTCGATCACCCTGCCCGCCTCGAGGGCGACTGCGCCCAGGTGCGGCACCGTGATCACGAACTCGCCGACGATCGTAACCGTCCTCGAACTGAGGTCGCCGGGGATTGCGAGCACCGACGTGTGGATCTCGTACTGCGTCCAGGGAACCGTCGCGCCAGTGATCGGGTTGATGAACTCTCCGGCAGAGTCGTCGCGCAGGACGCGCTTGGTCAGGTTGCCGTCGCGGTCGTAATAGCGGGCGGCGCGTTCGTCAAGGCTGGCGGTTTGCCAGGCGTTGAAGGCGTTGGCGCCGCTACCACAGCGGAGGCCGGTCTCTTCGGGCCCGGAAGATTCGCTGATCGTGCCGTGACAGATCGTGCCGCTGCCGACCGCCATGCAGGTGTAGAACGACGGCGGCGGCGGTGTCAGGGTCTGGGTCACCGGCTGCCCCGCGAAGGCACCAGGCACGAGCGTCAGTCCCGCAATCACTGCCCCGATCAGGAGCGATCGCGGCTTCCTCCATAGGTGCTTCATGGTCATTGTTCCTCCCTCCCTTTATCCAGGTTGGTTTGGTGCTCTTCTCGGCGCCTCCATGCCTCAGGCGCCCGTCAACGTGCTCCGTGCGGGCACACCCGGTCTTCGCGCGCGCCGGGTGATTGCGAGCGTGAGCGCCGCGACCCCAGCAAGCGCCAGACCTGCGACACCTGCGCCAATGGCTGCGTCAGCCCAGACGAAGCCCGCCGGCTTGACGACCCTCACGACGGTGATCGGTCCTCGTGCAATGGGATGCTGCAAGGGGACATGCTTCGGGCCGAGCCGGTCAATCTCGCGACTCGAAGCCGTCCAAGTCGCGGAAGTGGACGAGGACGCGGCCCCCCGATCGCCCGGTACGTGGTAGGCCTGTGCAGCGGGGACGGCAAGCGCTGACGCGGCGACAGCCACGATGATGATTCGTCCCCGGGAGAAGCTGGAGTTCACGTTCGCTCCCTTCGTGCCTTCCGGCCGCCCGATGCGGCTGGTGGTTCGCCAAGCCTGCGAGGCGAGCCTCAACGCGGGCTCGCGCCGTGCGCGCAGTTCCTCAACAGCGGCCGCGAGGCTGTTCGCGCTGATCGGGCGGTGCTAGCTTGCGCGAGGTCGAGCGACGGGTGAGACATGGAGTTTGGACTGCTCGGGCCGGTCGAGGTCGAGGACGAGGGGCGCCTTATCCCGCTCGGGAGTGCGAAGCAACGTGCGCTGCTCGCGATCCTGCTCTTGCACGGGAACGAGGTTGTCTCCCGTGACCGATTGATCAACGATCTCTGGGGGGAGCGACCCCCGGAGAGCGCCTCGCACAGCCTCGAGGTTTACGTCTCGCGTCTGCGCAAGGCGCTGCAACCGGACGGCGGCGAGTCGTTGCTGGTGACGCGGCCAGGCGGCTATGCGTTGCGACTCGGGTCGGAGCAGCTCGACCTGTCACGCTTCGAACACCTCGCCGAGAGCGGGCGTAGCGCCCTCGCGGCCGGCAACTATGACACCGCGGCGGTTCAGCTCCGCGAGGCGCTGTCGCTCTGGCGCGGACCAGCACTCGGCGATCTCGCCTACGAACCGTTCGCGCGACCGGAGGCCGAACGGCTGGAAGAGCAACGATTGGCGGCCCTGGAGGAGAGAATCGAGGCGGAGCTCGCACTCGGCCGCCACGCCGCGCTGATCGGGGAGCTCGAGTCCCTGAGTCGAGAGCATCCGCTGCGCGAGCGGCTGCGCGGTCAGCTGATGCTCGCCCTCTACCGTTGCGGTCGCCAGGCCGAGGCGCTCGAGGCCTACCGGAAAACGAGACACCATCTCCTTGACGAACTCGGAATCGACCCGAGCCCGGCGCTGCGGCGCCTCGAGCAGGCGATCCTGCGCCAAGACCCGGCACTCGAGCTGTCGGGCCAACTACCCGCCGACGAGGATGGACGGCCTCCGATCGAGCCCGTTGCGCGGAAGGGGCGCCGGCTGTCTATCCCGAATTGGCGGTCAGCTGGTCTCGCGGTTGCCGTCGCCGGACTACTCATAGCCGTCGCCGCCGCCGCGACCGTTGTGCTTACCGGAAGATCCACCCGCTCCCTCGATCGGATCGACGCGAATGCCGTCGGCATCGTCGATCCGCACGGCGGCCGAATCAGGAAGGAGCTGCTTCTGGACGCGACCCCGGCTCAGCTGGCGACAGGGGCGGCCTCGGTCTGGGCGGTGAGTCCCAACAGTCAAACCGTTTCACGGATCGACCCCGCGAGCGTACGCGTCACGCAGACGATCGACGTGGGCGGCGGTCCCGGCGGGATCGCCTTCGGCGGTAACGCTCTTTGGGTCGCCAATAGTCTCGACGGGACAGTCTTTCGGATCGATCCGGGCACGAACCGCGTCGTCGACCGGATTCCGGTCGGAAACGTTCCGACGGCGGTCGCTGCCGGTTTCGGCTCTATCTGGACCACCAACTCGGGCGACCTGTCGGTCACTCGACTCAACGCGAAGACCGGGCGACACCTCAAGACGATTGCCACGGGAGATGTCGGTAGGGGCATCGCGGCGGGTGGTGACGCGGTCTGGGTGAGCGACGACGCAGCCGGCCGCGTCTCGCGCATCGATCCACAGACGAACGTCGTGACCGACCGGATCAGCGTCGGGAACGGCGCAAGCGCCCTCGCGTACGGCGAAGGCTCAGTGTGGGTTGCAAACGGGCTCGACGGAACGGTCTCGCGCATCAACCCCGTGACCGACGTCCCGATCACATTGCCGGTCGGCGGAAATCCCGGTCGCATCACCATCGCAGGCAAGGACGTCTGGGTGAGCGACGAGGCCCGAAACAGGATCGTACGCATCGACCCCCAACGGAACCGCGTCGTTGCGAGCATCGAGACAGGCAATCGCGCTGCTGGAATGACCGTCGCCGCCGGACGGATCTGGGTCGCGGCGCAGGCAGTCGGGCCGCCACATCGAGGCGGCACGCTCCGGATCATCTCGACGGGCTTTCTCGGCCCGCTCGACCCGAACGGGGACTATTCCATCTGGAATCTCTTGATTGTCACCAACGACGGCCTGACTGCGTTCAAGAGAGTTGGAGGCGTCGACGGAAGCGAGCTCGTCCCCGATCTTGCGACGTCCCTGCCGAAACCAAGCGACGGCGGCCGCACGTACGTCTTCCGCGTGCGCGCGGGCATCCGCTACTCGAACGGTCGGATCGTGCGCCCGGCCGACTTCCGCTACTCGCTCGAGCGCCTGTTCGCACTTCACTCCGTCGGGACGTATCTCTATGTCGGCATTCGCGGCGCGGCCCAGTGTGACCGTCGGCCGCTTCGCTGCGACCTCCACAGAGGCGTGGTCACCGACGATGCAGCCGGTACGGTCACCTTCCATCTGATCGCGCCTGATCCGGACTTTCCGGACAAGCTTGCGCTCCCGTTTGCGACAGCGGTCCCGGTCGGGACGCCGAAGCGAAAGATGACCGTTCCGGCGACCGGTCCCTACGTGATCGCGAGCTACGCGCCGAAGCGGCAGCTCGAGCTGCGGCGAAACCCGCGCTTCCGCGAATGGTCGAACGCGGCACAGCCAGACGGCTACCCGGACGAAATCAGCTGGAGGTTCGTCGTCGCCGACCAACCGAAGGTGACAGCCGTCGAGCGCGGCGAAGCGGACTGGTTGAACGACATCCCGCCCAGGAACCGCCTCACCGAGCTCCGCACCCAGTATGCGAGCCAACTCCACACGTCCTTTAGTCCCGCCACGCAGTACCTCTTTCTGAACACGAGATTGGCGCCGTTCAACGACGTCCGCGTCCGCAAGGCGCTCAACTACGCGATCAACCGGAACGTCGTCGTCAGGCTCTGGGGCGGCCCGGAACTCGCGCGACCGACGTGCCAGGTGCTCCCGCCAAGCTTCCCCGGCTACAGCCGCTATTGCCCGTACACCCGCGACCCAATAGCGACAGGCGCGTGGACCGGTCCGGACCTCGCGAAGGCGAGGCGGCTCGTCGCGGCGTCCCGTACAAAAGGCACCCGAGTCACGGTGTGGAGCTTCAACCAGCCCCCCTGGGCTGATATGGCCCGCTACACGGCCGCGCTGCTCAATCGGCTCGGCTACCGGGCGACGACCAAGGGGATTAAGCCCAGCGTTTACCCCCAAACAATCGAGGACTCCAGAAACAAGGCTCAGATCGGTCAGTTCGCCTGGGGCGCCGACTATCCGCGGGCATCGAACTTCTTCACGCCGAATCTGACCTGCCGCTCCTTCCAGCCGCACAGTCCCTCGAACCTCAACGTCTCGCAATTCTGCAACCACAAGATCGATGCTGAGATCGAGAACGCGCTGGCGCAACAGCTCACGAATCCCGAGGGAACGAGCAGGCTCTGGGCCCAGATCGACCGCGACGTCGTCGACGAAGCGCCGTGGGTCCCGCTGTACACATCCGCCCAGCCCAACTTCCTGTCCAAGCGAACCGGCAACTACCAGTTCAGTCCGCAGTGGGGCGTCCTGCTCGACCAACTCTGGGTGAGATAGTCACGTGCCTCAAAGTGACGAGGCGCCGTTTCCGGCGCCTCGTGCAGTAGCGGGGGCAGGATTTGAACCTGCGACCTCCGGGTTATGAGCCCGGCGAGCTACCTGACTGCTCCACCCCGCGTCGCTAGGTCGCCAGTATAGCTCGCCCCCGCGCGGAACGGCACCGTCGCCGCGAACCCCACAGCCATCACGAGCGCGCCCGCGACAGCGTCGAACATGAAGTGGTTACCGGTCACGACGATCGTCAGCAGCACGGCCGCGGGATACAACACCGCAGCGGCGCGCACGAGCGCGTTCCGTCC
The DNA here is from genome assembly GCA_963833655.1 of uncultured Actinomycetes bacterium. Taxonomy (GTDB): domain Bacteria; phylum Actinomycetota; class Thermoleophilia; order Gaiellales; family Gaiellaceae; genus 3-1-20CM-4-69-9. Next base: position 24,568 of record CAWHYL010000005.1, read on the forward strand.
GTAGAGGAGCAGCCCGGCCCCGACCGCGAGCGCCCAGCCGGCGTGAAGGCTCGGCACGGCCGCCACCGGGTTCGAGAAGCGCTCGTGATGCGGCCGGCCGATGTTGACACCCGAGTACAGGTCGATCGTGTCCCTGACGCCGACGTGCGCGAGTCGCGGCGGCGCGGTCGGGTAGCGCCAGTGGATGACGAGCGCGAGCGCAGTCGCCACGACGAATCCGTCCCGAAAGATCGCGAAGCCGTCGCGGTTGCGGCAGTACAGCCAGACGAAGAACACGCCCGTGACGACGAAGTGGCTCGAGAGGTAGAACCAGTTCAGCCCGCGCACGAGCGCCGGAAACTGGAGGAACCAGCCCTGGATCGACCGCTCCCACGCCACGTGGAAGACCTGCTCGAGCCGAAGCACGTGATGTGCGTTGGCGGTCGCCTGCGGCCAGTCGGTCGGAATCAACCTGCGCAGAAGCCGGTACGACTCTGCAAGCGCGATGACGAGCCCGATTTGCACGACGGCGTCGAGGCGGCGCACACGGGGCCCATTACCCACGCGCCGCTAGCATCGAACGCGTGGCGCGCGTGGCCGCGGTCGATCTCGGCACGAACTCGACGCGGCTCCTCGTCGCGGACATCGTCGACGGCCGGATCGGCGACCTGACCCGGCAGACGCAAGTGACGCGGCTCGGCGAGGGCGTGGACGAGCGGCGGCGCCTCCTCCCCGTTCCGATCACACGGGTGCGGAACACCTTGACGGACTATCGCCGCACGGCGGAGGGGCTCGGGGCCGAGCGCACGCTCGCGGTCGCGACGAGCGCGATTCGCGACGCGGACAACGGCGAGGCGTTCCTCGGCGAGGTCGAATGGAGCTACGGCTTCGTGACGCGCCTGCTGTCCGGCCACGACGAGGCACTGCTGACGTACCGGGGCGTGACGGCCGAGCGGCCCATCGCCGCCGGAACGGTCATCCTCGACGTCGGCGGCGGTTCGACGGAGCTCGTCGCGGGCGAGCCGGACGGCGTGCGCTGGCACGACAGTCTCGACATGGGCTCCGTCCAGCTGACGGAGCGGTTCCTCCGGAGCGATCCCCCGGCGCAGGAGGAGCTTGCCGCCTGCGCCGCCGCAGTCCGGGCGCTGCTCGCGGAGCGTGTGCCCGACGACATCCGCGAACGCACGAAGTCCGCCGTGGGCGTCGCCGGCACGATCACGACGCTCGCTGCGCTCGCCGGCGAATCGCCGCTGACGGCGGGGGCGCTCGCGACGCAGCTCGACCGGCTGGCGCGCCTGCCTGTGGCGGAGCGACGCACGCTGCAGGCACTCGACCCCGAGCGCGCGACGGTCATCGTCGCGGGGGCCGTGATCGTGCGCGAGGCGCTCGCGTTCTTCGGCCTCGAAGCGCTCGAGGTCAGCGAGCGGGACCTCCTCGACGGTGCTGCCCTCGCGGCCGCAGAGCTGCCCGAGACGGAGGAGGGTGCCGTGCCGCCGGGCGCCTACACCTGCTGCTGAGCAGGCGGCTCGTCTTCGGCGAGCCGGCGCTGCAGCACGGTCCGCGAAAGGATTCCGACGAGCCGCCCGTCCTCGAGCACGGGCACGCGCTCGAGGTCGTGCTCCTCGAGGGCGCGATACGCCTCGTCGAGCCCCATGCCGGCGTCGAGGGTGAAGAGCGGCGGCTCGGCGATCTCCCGCAACGCGGTCGCGCGCGGGTCGCGGCCGGTCGCGACGATCTCCTGGACGAGTGTCTTCCGCGTCACGACGCCGACGAGCTGGCCGTCGTCGCACACGAGCACGGCGCGTACGGCGGGGTCGGACAGCCGCTCGCCCGCCTCCTGGGCCGAGGCGGACGCGTCGAGCGTGCCCGGCTCCGGCACCATCGCGTCGCGAACCTGGCTCACGGATAGATCCCGCGCGCCTTCAACGCGCCCGCGACCTCGTTGATGCCGGCGACGAGCGCCGCCTGGCGCAGCGAGATCGTCTTCTCCTCCGCGAGCGCCCACACGCGGTCGAACGCGTCGCCGAGCTTGTCGGCGAGACGGGCGCGGATCTCGTCACGCGTCCAGAAGAGGCGGCCGAGGTCCTGCACCCACTCGAAGTACGAGACGGTCACGCCCCCGGCGTTCGTCAGGACGTCGGGCAGCACGAGGATGCCGCGCTCGCCGAGGATCGCATCGGCCTCGATCGACGTCGGCCCGTTCGCCCCTTCGACGACGAGCTTCGTCTGCAACCGCGGCGCGTTTTCCGCCGTGATCTGATCCTCGAGCGCGGCGAGCACGAGGATGTCGCACGGCAGCTCGAGCAGCTCCTCGTTGCTGACGTGCTGAACGTCCGGGTACCCCTCGAGCGTGCCGTGTGCCGCGATCCACGCGCGAACGTCACCGAGGTCGAGGCCGTCCGGCGCGTAGACGCCGCCGGAGATGTCGGACACGGCTACAACGGACGCGCCCTTGCCCGCCAGCTCCTGCGCAGCGATGCCACCGACGTTGCCGAAGCCTTGGACAACACACGCCTGCTCGTCGAGGCGCCAGCCGAGCCGGCGGCAGGCGCGTTCCGCGACCATGACCACGCCCGCGCCCGTCGCCTCGTGGCGGAAGAGCGAGCCGCCGAGCGCCACGGGCTTCCCCGTGACGATCTCCGGGACGGCGTAGCCGACCTGCATGGAGTACGTGTCCATGATCCAGGCCATCGTCTGCTCGTTCGTCGCCATGTCCGGGGCGGGGATGTCCTCCTGCGGGCCGATCACGCCGCGGAGCTCGTTCGTGTAGCGGCGCGTGATGCGCTGCAGCTCGCCCATGGACAGCTCGCGCGGGTTGCAGCGGACGCCGCCCTTCGCACCGCCGTACGGCAGGCGTAGGAGCGCGCACTTCCACGTCATCCAGACCGCGAGCGCCGCGCACTCGCCGAGCGTGACGTGCGGGTCGTAGCGGATGCCGCCCTTCGTCGGGCCGAGCACGCTCGAGTGCTGCACCCGGTAGGCGGGGAAGACGCCTACCTGGCCGGCATCGCGGCGGATCGGCACCGCCACCACGACCGCCCGCTCGGGATAGCGCAGGCGCTCGACGATCGACTCGTTGACGTCCGCATACGGGATCGCCTGCTCGAACTGCCGCTGGGCCGTGCGGAAGAGCGGCGTGTCCCACTCGAGCTGCACGTGGTCCGCGGACAGCTCCTCTAGCTTTGCCACGCTCGGAGGCTATCCTGGCCTACGCCGGGGTGGCGAAACTGGCGATACGCGGCCGACTTAAAATCGGTTGTCCCCCACGGGGGCGTGCGGGTTCGAGTCCCGCCCCCGGCACTCTCACTACTCGCCGGCCAGGAACTGGTAGCGCGACGGGATCTTGGCCGGCGGCTTGCCGATGACGATCGCGATCTCGTCGTGCGGTTGCAGCACGTACCTCTGCGGGTTCCCGGTCTGCCGCTTGCCGTTCAGGTACCACTTGAGCCCGTTGCAGTACGAGCCCATGCAGCGCCCGTTCAGGAAGAGGCCCCACTCGGCGACGAACTGGCCCAGGCTGAAATGGTCGTTGGCCTTCGGCGACTCGACGTGGATGACGCCTCGCGCGTCGTGCGTGTGCAGCTGCGTCAGATACTGCGCGCCGACGTTGATCCCGATCAGCGCCGGCACCCTGACCTTCTTGCCGTCGACGTAGATGTCGAGGTGCGAGTGGTAGTGCGTGTTGACGGCCTCCTGCGGAAGCGTCGTCAGCCCGAGCGCGCGTAGCCGGTCGGCCAGATACTGGTACTCGGGCGGCCAGGGCGCCTTCGTCTTCCTGATCCCCGGCAGGCGGTTGTAGCTCGCGACGTTCGCCGTCGTCTTCGAGCTGCTGCCGCCACTGCCGCGCGCGAGGATGACGCCGATCACGATCGCCGCGACGACGGCGACGGCGCCCGCGCCGATCGCCGCGTAGAACCAGGGCGGTCGCGTCGAGACGCCTGCAGCGCGGCGTGTCTCGCGCCGCTGCGGCGCCTGAACTCGCTTCGGCGGCGGAGGAGTACGAACTTTCTTCGCCATATGCGCGCGTCAGGGTACCGACGAGCGGCGACGATCCGGCGGAAGGTCGCAACGTGCGCACTTTTTCGCACGCGCAGCCCCTTGACTGCCCAGCCGCAGCCCTCATATGCTGCGCGAGCCAAAGCCGATGAACCCTCGGGTTCGCCGGCTTTGGCGTTTTTTGTGGACCTTTCGGGCACACTTCCTGCCATGGGACTACTCGACAAGATCCTCGGACGGGGCAAGAAGGCCGCCGGCGACGTGATGGGCGACTCCTCGATGCGCCGAGAAGGCGCCGCGCAGGAGCGCGAGGCCAATGCGCAGGAGCGGGCCGAGCAGCACGAAGAGCTCGCCACCGAGCAGCGGCAGCAGGCGGCCGAGGCTCGCGTGGAGCGAGAAGGCAGCTGATCCGGTCGGACGGAGCCGCTCCGCGGCTCCGTCCGACCCCCGCTCTACCGTGCGTAGGCTCGAATGGAGTTTGCGTTTCTCATCATCGGGCTTGCGCTCGGCGCAGGCATAGCGTGGTTCGTCGCCCGCTCGCGGCTGGGCGGGGAACTGACGCGTCTGCGATTCGAGCTCGACCACGAGCGCGCCGTCGCCGATGAACGCGTCGCCGCCCTGACGCAGGCGCGCGAAGCGCTGTCGAATCAGCTCCAGGCGATGTGCGCCGAGGCGTTGCGCGGCAACAGCGAGCAGTTCATGCAGCTGGCGAAGACGCAGTTCGAGCAGCTCCAGTTGAAGGCGACCCACGATCTGGAGACACGGCACAAGGCCGTCGAGAATCTCGTCGCGCCGATCAAGGAATCGCTCGACAAGGTCGGAACCGAGGTCAAGACACTCGAGAACGCGCGACGGCAGGACGTCGGTCTCCTCAGCGGCCTCCTGCGCGGCGTCGCCGAGACGAACGAGCGGCTTCGCACGGAGACGAACAGCCTCGTCACGGCACTTCGTGCACCGTCGGTGCACGGCCGCTGGGGCGAGCTGCAGCTGAAGAACGCCGTCGAGGCTGCCGGGATGCTCGCGTACTGCGACTTCGTCGTGCAGGCCACCGGTCGCAACGACGACGACGGGCTGCTGCGGCCGGACCTCGTCGTCCGGCTTCCGGGCGGACGCACGGTCGTGGTCGATGCGAAGACCCCCATCCAGGCGCTGCTGGATGCGTCGCAAGCCGACGACGAGGCCGTACGCGCACAGCGCCTGGCCGACTTCGCCCGCAACGTCCGCGAGCACGTCGCCGCGCTGAAGGCGAAGTCGTACTGGAAGCAGTTCGAGTCGGCGCCGGACTTCGTCGTCATGTTCCTTCCCGGCGAGAGCTTCTTCCGCGCGGCGATCGAGCAAGATCCGTCGCTGCTCGACCAGCCGGCGCAATCCGGCATCGTCCTGGCAAGCCCCGCCACCCTGATCACGATGCTCCGGACGATCGCCTCGAGCTGGCGCGAGGAGCAGGTCGCGCAGAGCGCCCGCGCGATCAGCGAGCTGGGGCGCGAGCTCTACGAACGGCTCGGCACGATGACCGAGCATTTCGTGATGCTCGGGAAGAGGCTCGACGGCTCCGTGCAGGCGTACAACCAGACGGTCGGATCGTTCGAGCGCCGGGTGCTGGTCTCGGCCCGCAAATTCCCGGAGCACGGGGTCACGGCGCCGAAGGAGCTTCCCGACGTCGCGCCGCTCGACAAGTCGACCCAGCCGCCGCAGACGCTCGAGCTCCCGGTACGCACCGAAGCCGCCGACGCGGCGTAGCTCTCGGCCTCAGAACCTGAGGAGCGCGCCAATGCCTTCGACGGGCGCGAGGTCCTGCTGGTGCCGGATCGCCCACACCTCGCCGCCGTGGGCCAGCGTCTGATGGACAGCGAGATCGAGGCCGGCATCGGTCTGCTCGAGCGTCGTGCCGTCGAGCGGGCAGCTCCCGCCCGACGCCGATGCGCGGCCGCACGCGGGACAGCGGTACGCGGGATGGTCGGCGCCTTCCTGGAACAGCAGCACGTCGACACGCCCGTCCGACGCGGCCTCGAGCGTCTGCTCCCAGCCTGACGCCGCACGCGTGCCCCGGCCGGCGTCTTCGCGCCAGCGGGCGAGCACCTCGGCCTCGTCCTTCGCCTCCGCCCCCTCGAGCACCGGCGTGACCGCCTCCAGCAGCTGCGCCGGGCCGGCGTGCGCCTCGGCCGACGTCCACCCGACGACCGCGTCGCGCGCATCCGGCGCGAGCGCGTCGAGGAACTCCGAGCGCATGTCCTCCGAGGACACCACGACGATCTTCGGGACGTGCAGCCGCCGCCGGCTGCGGTCGAGCACCTCGGCGACGTCCTTCACGTGCTCCTGCACCAGCTTCTCGATGTGCCGCTGGTAGCGCGCCTGCGACCACCCGCCCTGATCGTGCTGTCCCGGCGTCTCGTCGGAGTAGTCACCCATTTCCTGGAGGCGGCCTGCCTGCAGGCGGTACAGCTGTCCGGCCTCGCGGCCGACGACGGCGACGATCGTGCCGTCGGCGCGCGCGACGACGGGGACGAGCGGCGCCAGGAAGAGCTCGTGGCCGACCTTGAACCGGTCCGGAACGGTTTCAGGCAACGTGAGCGTCGACCAGAAGTTGTCCAGGCCGGCAGCGAAGATCGCGACCCCGTGAGCGCCGTCGCGATCGAACTCGTCGTCGAACCAGCGTCCGATCCGCTCGAAGTCCGACTTCAACGCGCCGCGCTGCTCGTGCGTGAGGTCCTTGCGGTCGATCTTCTCCGCGCTGTTCAGCAAGGCGTTCATCCGCGTGTGTGCGTTGCCGGCGGTCGGAACGTCGGACGGGTCGAGATTGAGGTACAGGCTCGTCGCGCAGCCGTTCTCGGCGCGGAAGCTCGCGAGCCGCCGCAGCGTGTTCCACGTCACCGTGTCGGCCATCGCCTGCCCCTACCTACCATGGAGGCGAGATTGTATGCATGCGTTTACCGTCGGCCATGGGATTCGCCCGCTGCCCGAGCTGATCGAAACGCTGCGCGACGCGAACGTCCGAACGCTCGTCGACGTCCGCCGCTTCCCCGGCTCGCGCCGTAACCCGCAGTTCAACCAGGGACCGCTGCAAGCCGCGCTCAACGAGGCCGGCATCGGCTACAGCCACGCGGTCGAGCTGGGCGGCCGCAGAAGCGGCGAGCCGGGCGAGGAGGAGTTCGCCTGCATCCGGACCCCCGCGTTCCGCAACTATGCAGCCCGGATGCGCAGCGGCGCGTGGCAGGACGCGCTCGCCGTCGAGCTCGGGCGGCCGGCGCCGTGCTTCATGTGTGCCGAGACTCCCTGGTGGAAGTGCCACAGGCGAATGATCGCCGAGCTCCTGACCGCCCGTGGGCACGACGTCACGCACCTGCTCGGCCCCGGGAAGAGCCAGCCCCACGCCCTCTACGATGAGAGTGAGATTCGCGGCGGGAAGCTCTTCCTTTGCGGCGCTTTCGTGGCCTGAGAGGAAGCTTCAGCCGACCGGATTCGTTTAATACACCAGGAGGGAATCTTCAGGACATGACGACCAATGACGTTCGCGACGTGATCATCATCGGCGGCGGCCCGGCCGGGTACACCGCTGCGCTCTATGCCGCCCGCGCCAACCTCAGCCCGCTCGTGATCGAGGGCTTCAACTGGGGAGGGCAGCTCATGATCACGAGCGACGTGGAGAACTATCCCGGCTACACCGACGGCGTGCTCGGTCCCGAGATGATGGCCGACTTCCGCCGCCAGGCGGAGCGCTTCGGCGCCGACTTCGTCACCGACGACGTCACGAAGGTCGACTTCTCGGAGCGCCCGCACCGCGTCTGGGTCGGCGACGACGAGTACCGCGCCCACACGGTGATCGTCGCGACCGGCGCGAGCGCGCGCCAGCTCGGCCTGCCGTCGGAGCAGCGGCTGCAGGGCCGCGGTGTCTCGTACTGCGCAACCTGTGACGCGGCGTTCTTCCCCGACAAGCACGTGGTCGTGGTCGGCGGCGGCGACTCGGCGATGGAGGAGGCGACGTTCCTGACGCGCTTCGCCGCGAAGGTCACGATCGTGCACCGGCGCGACGAGTTCCGCGCGTCGCAGATCATGGTCGACCGCGCCCGCGCCAACGACAAGATCGACTGGGTCACGAACGCCCTCGTGGACGAAGTCCTCGGCGACGAGCGTGTGACCGGCATCCGCCTGCGCGACGTCAACACCGACGAGACGTGGGAGCTCGAGGCCGACGGCATCTTCGCGGCGATCGGGCACAACCCGAACACGGCGCTCTTCCTCGACCAGCTCGACCACGACGAGGCGGGCTACCTGATCACGCAGCCGGGCTCGACCGAGACCAACGTTCCCGGGGTCTATGCGGTCGGCGACGTCCAGGACCACGTCTACCGCCAGGCCATCACCGCAGCCGGCTCCGGCTGCATGGGCGCGCTCGACGCGGAGCGCCACCTCGCCGCCATCGAAGGTCACCTGATGGCGGCCGAGGCGGCCCCCCGCCTCTAAGCGGTCGTGGCGCAATGGATCGACCTGATCGATCCGACACCCGCCGAGCTGCGCGAGAAACTGCCACAGGGTGTGCACGAGTCGGCACTCGCCCTGCTCGAGGCACCGCCGCAGCACACGGATGAGCCGCGACCGACGCTGCAGGCGCACGGCGAGTACGTCTTCGGGATCTTCCTGCTCGCGATAGCGGCGCCGAACGAGGATCGCGTCTTCTACCAGGAGGTCGACGTCGTGCTGACGCACGACGCCCTGCTCACCGTGAGCAAGACGCCGTCGGGAGAGGCGCCCTACGATCCGCGGCCGGTGCGCGAGTCGTGCCAACCCGACGACAAGCCGGGCATGATGCTGTACCGACTCGTCGACGACATCGCCGAGCACTACCTCGACCTCGTCGACTCGCTGGACGACGAGATCGACGAGCTGGAGGACACGGTCGAGACCACTCCGGCGTCGGCGATACGCGACCGAATCGGCGAGCTGCGCCACGACCTGCTGCACATTCGGCGCACGCTCGGGCCGACGCGAGACGCGGTCCGGCACATCGTCGACAACGTGATCGAAGTCGACGGCAGCGAGCTCTTCCCGCGCGACGTGGAGATCGCTTTCAACGGCGCCTACGACAAGCTCATGCGCGCGCTCGACGGCTTGGAGCTGTCGCGCGACCTCCTCGCAGGGGTACGCGACTACCTCCAGGCCAAGATCGCGAACGACCAGAACGAGGTCACGAAGAAGCTGACCGTCATCGCGTCGGTCCTGCTCGTGCCGACGTTCATCGTCGGACTGTACGGCCAGAACTTCCGGCACCACTTTCCGGAGCTTTCCTGGCGCTTCGGCTACGCCTGGTCGTGGGGCTTGATCATCGTGACGACGATCCTTCAGCTCTGGTACTACCGCCGGAAGAAGTGGATCTAGCGCCGCTCGCTATTTTTGAGCTGGTGCCCTACTTCATCTGCCCGAACTGCAAGCAGCGCTCGATCGACCACGACGGCCTGCAGGAGATCGACAACGTTCCCGTCGCCTGCGACCGGTGCGGCTTCGGTTTCCTGTTCGGGCTGATGGACGACTACTACCCCGGCCCGAACACGGGGTTCGTCGTCTGCGACCAGCAGGGACGGGTCCTGGCGGCGGGCCGCGGCGTCTTCGAGCTGTCGGGCTTCCGCGAGGGGGAGCTCCTCGGCACCGACGTCGTCGAGCGGCTCGGCCTGCACGGCTGGAACGGGGAGCAGAGCCCGGCCGCGATCGCGCTCGAATGGGGCGTCCGGCGGCTCGGCGAGCAGCTCGAGCTCCGCACGCGCGCCGGCCAGACCAAGCCGGTGACAGCCGACTTCTTCCCCGCCTACGACGAGGACGGCGGGCTGCTCGTCGCGCTCACACCGCGCGGCTGACGTACGCCTCGGTCACGTAGGCGAAGTCGACGACCCCGCCGTGCGCGGCGACGACCTCGCGCAGCCGGCGGTCGAGCTCGGCGCGCCGGGCAGGCGGCGCGGCCGCGACGAAGCTGATCGACGCGATCCTGTCGGCGACGCCGTCGGCGTCGAGCTGCTGGGAGAACGGGAACGCGCGATGCTCGACGGCCGTGAAGAGCGGGCTCTCCTCGACCGCGCGCACCGAATCCCCGACCGGCGGCCGTTCCGCTGGGACGAACGGCTTGATCAGCTCGCCGATCTCTTGCTGCAGCGGCCGTTCGCGATCGCGCGAGTTCCACAGCAGCGCAACGGCGCCGCCCGGCCGCAGCACGCGGTGGAATTCCGGCAGCGCTTCGCCGTGACGGAACCAGTGGAATGCCGATCCGGCCGTGATCGCGTCGACGCTCGCATCCTCAAGCGGGATCGCCTCGGCAGCGCCGCGCAGGGCTTCGACACGCGGCAGGACGTTCCGCAGCTCCGCCAGCATTGCGTCGCCGGGCTCGACCGCAATCACACGGGCGCCGGTCTCGACGAGCGCACGCGTCAGCTTCCCGGTGCCCGCGCCGACGTCCAGCACGGTGCGGCCGGGCCGCAGCGCGAGCTCTTCGGTGATCCAGGCGATCGCCTCGCGCGGGTACTCCGGCCGGCCGCGTTCGTACGCGTCGACGACGATTTCGAACGATCGCGAGCCTGGATGCTGGAGCTGAGCCGAGGCGTCGACTCGTGAGGAGGGACACAGGTCGGTGAGAACACAGTCCTCGCAGCGCGGCAGCCGCGCGATGCAGACGCGCCGCCCGTGCCAGATCAGCAGATGCGGGAAGCGTCCCCAGTCGGGACGCGGGACGAGGCGGATCAGGTCGCGCTCGATCTTGACCGGATCTTCCTGGCGCGTGAGCGCGAGCCGCTGCGAAAGACGGCGCACGTGCGTGTCGACGACGATGCCCTGCGGGTTCCCCAGCTCCGCCGCGACGACGTTCGCCGTCTTGCGCGCGACGCCCGGCAGCCGCACGAGCTGGTCGAGGTCGCGTGGTACTTGTCCGTCGAACTCCTCGATCAGCATCTGCATCGTCCCACGCAGGGACTTCGCTTTCTGCCGGTAGAAGCCCGTCGCGAAGATGTCTCGCTCGAGCTCCTCGGGCGGCACGGCAAGATAGTCCTCCGGGCGCTTGTACTTGACGAAGAGCTTCTCCGTCACGCGATTGACGTTCACGTCGGTCGTCTGCGCGGAAAGCATGACTGCGACGAGCAGCTCGAGATCCGAGCGCGACTCGAGTGCGATCGTGGCGTCCGGGTGCGCCGCCGCGAGGCGGTCGATGATCGGCCGGATGCGCTCGCGTTTCGGCGCGACGCGCCGGCGGGCTTCGCGGACGAAGCTACGCGGTGGCAAACGCTTCTGCCGCGAGCGCCGAACGCAGGCGCGGGCCGGCGCACACGACGTCGAGCGCAGGACAGCCCGCGCAGACGAAGTCGTCCGGCGACGGCCGGAACTCGCCCGCGTTGATCTTCGCGATCGCGGCGCTCAGCTCCGTCTCGAGCTGCGGCAGCTCCGCGCGCGCGAACGTCGTCGAGACGACCGCGTCCGGCCGCTCGAGGAAGTGGTAGACGACCTCGACCTCCGCGGCGCCCGCGCGGAAGCAGGCGAGCGCATAGACGAGTCGCTGCAGCCGGTAGTCGTTGTCGACGATCTCCGCCGGCGTTCCCTCCTCGAGGGTGTTCGTCTTGTAGTCGACGACCACGGCGCGGCCGGCGTCGAGCTGCAGCACGTCGAGCCGGCCGTGGAGGAGGACGTCGTCGTGCTCGAACGCGAACGGGCGCTCGGGTTGCGCCCCCTCGAGCGTCGCGACCCGTCGCGCGAGCTCCGACTCGCAGTACGAGCGCACGAAGCCCGCGATTCGCTCGAGCTCGTCGTCACTGACGCGCGGGTACCAGTCGCGCACGAGCCCGGCGAGATCGTCCGGCGGCAGCGGCTCCTGCAGGTTGACGAGCTCGAGCAGGCGGTGGACGGCGTCGCCGATCTCCGTCGCCGCAAGCCCCGTCGTCCCGGGCGCGGCGTTGCGCTCGTCGGTCGGGCGCATGCCGGCGACCCGCTCGGCGTAGTAGCGGTACGAGCAGCGCTCGAACAGCGCGAGCGCGCTGAACGAGAGCCGCCGGACGCGGTGCAGCGGCGGCGTCGGGATCTCCGCGAGCGGCGGCAGCGGCGGCACGAGCGCCGGCAGCGAAACGCCGCCGTCCTCGGCGAACAGCGCGAGCTGGGCGTCCTCCGCCACGGGCTCCGGGACAGCCTCGGCGGGCGCTTCCGCGTAGCGGTCGACGCGCAGGATGACGCGCGCGCCGTCGCGCTCGAGCTCGACCGGCTCGTGCTGTGCACGCTCGATCTCGCCGCGCGCGTCGAGGCGCCCGATCACCCAGCCGATCGGCGTCGTCTCGTCGGCGCTGCGGGCAGGATCGATCGAGCCGGAGACGATCAGGCGGTCGATCGCACGCGTCATCGCGACGTAGTAGAGCCGCAGCCGCTCGGCGCGCTCCTCGGCCTTGCGCGCCTCCCTCACCTCCTCGTAGGCGTACGCGCCGCGGCGCTCGCTCGTGATCGGATCGGCGACGCGGAAGCCGAAGCGCCCGTCGGACAGCGCCAGGATCTCGTCCGACGCCGGCGGTGCCCTGTCGCGGCCCGCGTCGGCGACGACGACGACCTTGAACTCGAGCCCCTTCGCCGCGTGGATCGTCAGCAGCCGGACTGCGTCGCCTCCCTCCTCCTCCGCGACCGCCTCGAGCTCGCGGGCGCCGACCGCCTCCTGGTCGCGCACGAACCGGACGAAGCCCTCGACGTCGGGCCCGCGCAGCTCCTCGTAAGAGCGCGCGAGACGGGCGAGCTTGCGCAGGTTTGCGTAGCGGCGGCGACCGTCCCATTGCGCGAGCACGGCGAGGTCGTAGTCGTGGTCGGCGAGCACCCGCTCGCAGAGCCGCTCGAGCGAGAGCCGCGACGAGGCCGCCGTCAGCCGCTCGTAGCGCTGCTTGAACGCGCGCAGGAGCTGCGCGTCGCTCTTCGAGAGCGACGCCGGGAACTCACGCTCGATCGCAACGAACAGCGGACGCTTCGGCGCGGCCCGCCGCAGCAGCGCGAGCGCGTCGTTCGACACGCCGACGAAGGGTGACGCGAGGACGCTGACCAGCGCCTCGTCGTCGTAGCGGTTCCGCAGCAGGCGCAGGTACGAGAGCAGGTCGACCACCTGCTGCTGTCCGAAGTAGCCGCGGCCGGTGCCGCGATAGGTCGCGATCCCCAGCGTGCGGAGCTCCTCCTCGTACCACTCCGCATCGGTGCCGGCCGCGAAGAGCAGGACGATCTCACCGGCTGTCGCGGCCCCGCTGTCGATGAGCTCGCGGATGCGCCGCGCAATCGCGCGTGCCTCGCCTCGACGCCAGTGCACGCTCGTATCCGCATATGACGACTTGTCGGTGACGAGCAGCTCGACCGGGTGGCCGAAGACGGGGTCGGGGAAGTCCCCGGACGCCGCCAGCGGCTGAAACTCGTCGCCGAAGTCGCCGCCGAACAGGTGATTGACGACGCTGAGGACCTCCGGCCGCGACCGGTAGTTCATCGTGAGCGGCAGGACGCCCTCCCGCGCTTGCGCGCGGCGCTCGCGGAAGACCTGCACGTCCGCGTGGCGGAAGCCGTAGATCGACTGGAACTCGTCGCCGACGAAGAACCGCTCGCTGTCGCCCGAGATCAGGTCGACCAGCTCGCACTGCAGGCGGTTCGTGTCCTGGAACTCGTCGACCATGATCGAGCGAAACCGCAGCCGCTCGCGCTCGCGAATCGTTTCGTCGTCGCGCAGCAGGTCGCGCGCGCGCAGCTGGAGGTCCTCGAAGTCGAGTGCGGACTCGCGGTCCTTCGCCTCCTGGTACGCGGCGGCGAACGCCGTCAGCAGCTCCTGCAGCAGCTCGCGGTCGGCGGCGGCCAGCTCGTCGAGCGCGGCCTGCTCGACGCTCTTCCGCGCCTCCTCGTACGACGCGGCCCGCTCGCCGCGGCGGCGCAGGTCGCCCAGGTCGAGCAGCTGCTCCGGGCGGAGCTCCTCGTCGAGCACGAGCTCCTCACCCAGGGAGCGGGCGGCCTCGCGGAGCTCCTCGACGCACTCGTGCAGGCTGCGCCGCTCGCCGAGCTCCAGGACCAGGTCGCGGCCGGCGGAGCGGAGCGTCTCGTAGACACCGGTGAGCATGCGCCGCAGGCCGTCGGCTCCGTAGACCGCGAGCAGGCGCAGACGGGCCGCATCGTCGCCGGCACAGAATTCCGTCAGCGCGGCCTCGAACGCTTCGCCGCGGAGCACGCGTCCCTGGCTCTCGTCGAGTACTCGAAACCGCGGGTCGACGCCGGCGGCGAAAGGATGCGAGCGCAGCAGGCGGTGGCAGAAGCCGTGGATGGTCGAGATCCAGGCACCGTCGAGCGCACGCGCCAGATCCGGCCGCCGGCGCTCGACGAGGCCGGCGCGGATGCGGCTCCGCAGCTCGCCGGCCGCCTTCTCCGTGTACGTGATCACGAGGATCGAGTCGACGTCGACGCCCTCGTCGCAGACCGCGCGCGCGAAGCGCTCGACGAGCACGCGCGTCTTGCCCGTCCCGGCGCCTGCCGAGACGAAGACGAGGCCGCGCGCGTCGACAGCTGCCTGCTGCTCGGCGTTCAGGTTCACGGCTTCCTCACCCGGCACAGCGGCCCGAGCTCGCACCACGTCGGGCAGTCGCCGCCCTTCGGGTCGTGCCGGATGTCGCCGTCGCGCAGCCGCTCGACGAGCCCGACCGCGAGAGCACGCGCACGGTCGACCTGGCCCCAGAAGGCCTCCTCGTCGAGATAGTCCCCCGTCGAGAAGCCGGGCACGCCGTCGTCGCGCGCGTCCGCGCGGAGCAGCCCGCGAGCCTTCCGCTCGCCGGCCAGCGGCCGGTACAGGCCGCCGAGCGGCTCGATGCCGACGAGGTCGCGCAGGACGAGCATGTAGAGCGGGATCTGCAGCTTCTGCTCGTCCTCGATCTGCTTCGCCGAGTGACCGCGCTTGCCGGCCTTGTAGTCCTGGACGATCCCGCGCGCGCTGAACGGGTCGACGTCGATCCGGTCGATCTTGCCGGAGAGCGTCAGGCCGCTCCCGAGCTCGAGCCCGCGCTGCAGCTCCGGCGCTGCACGGTCCGAGCCGAACAGCACCTCGAAGCGGCGCGGGACGAGTGGCGACTCGGCCGCGGCGTCGTCGCGCACGAACGCCTCCAGGTCGCGCCACAACCCGTGACGCAGCTCGCGCTGCTGCAGTTCGGTCAGCTCCATCCGCACGCCGTCGACCGCAGCGTCGAGACAGCGGCGGAGGTACGGCAGAGCGCCCTCGACGTCGTCTGTCCCGAGCTGCTCGAGCCCGAGCTCCTTCGGCAGGCCGGAGTAGAACCGGTACAGGGTCTGGTGCGCGATCGAGCCGCGCATGCGCGCATCGACCTCGCGATCCATCGTCTTCGGGT
The DNA here is from genome assembly GCA_963833655.1 of uncultured Actinomycetes bacterium. Taxonomy (GTDB): domain Bacteria; phylum Actinomycetota; class Thermoleophilia; order Gaiellales; family Gaiellaceae; genus 3-1-20CM-4-69-9. The sequence continues at coordinate 39,897 of CAWHYL010000005.1, forward strand.
CGATCAGCCGCTCGATGAACCACATCGAGGAGCAGTCGGCGAAGCGCTCGAGCTCCGTGACGTTGAACGTCGTGCGGCGTTGCAGGTCAGCGAGCACGTCCGGGTGCGTCAGCCGCGTCCGGCGCTCGAACGCCCGGAGCGCGCGCGTCAGCTTGCGCTCCCAGTCGTTGGCCGCCGCAATCGCCTCGGCCGCGGGGCGATCTTCGGGTGCGCGCAGCGCGACGGCCCGGAGGCGCTCGCGCTCGGTCGGCGCCGTCTCGAGCGGCCAGGTGAGCTGCGAGAGCGGCCGCCGCCGCGTCCAGCGCTGGATGTCGTCGGGCGGGAACAGCGCGACGACCTCGTCCCAGAACGGGCTCGGCGAGCGCGGGCTGCCGTCGTCGCCGGCCGCCTCGCGCGCGAAGTAGACGCGCTTGGACGCGCGCGTGCACGCCGTGTAGAAGAGGTAGCGGTCGCGCGCGACCTGGTCGGGCCGCGAGAGCCGCGAGCGCGAGCGCTCGTCGAGTGCGCGCCGTGTGTCGTCGGCGAGGAACGGCGACTCGTGGCCGCGACGCGGCAGCCTTCCCTCCTCCAGCCCGAGCACGAACACGATCTCGAACCGGCGTGTGCGCGCGCGCAGGAGGTCGACGACGGCGACGCGGCCGGGCTCGCCGGCGGCGGCGCGACGGACCTCTGCTCGTTCGAGGGCGGCGACGAGCTCCTCGGGCGCGAGCGGCCCTTCCAGCTCGCTCCATCCGCGGAGCTCGCCGAGGAGGCGCATCACCGCGTCGTGCGCACGGATGTCGCGGCGCGGAAGCTCGCCGACGGGCGGCGCCTCGACTCCGTACGCGGCGCGGAGCATCGACGCCGCAAGCACGGCAACCGCGTCGAGCGGCGTCGGCGCCGACCGCAGCGACTCGAGCGGCGGCAGCGGCTGCCCGTCGCGGAGGCGGATCGTCTCCGCCTCGACCTGCTCGGGATCGGTGACCGCGCGGCCGCGCAGGCGACCTTCGAGAAAATCGACGTTCTGGCGCGTGAAACCGGAGTACGGGGAGCGCAGGAACGCATAGAGCTCGGCCCGGCCGCCGCCGAGCCACGCAAAGCGCAGGAGACTCAGCAGGGCCTGCCCGTAGGCCGTCTTGTCGAGGCGGACGTACGCCTCGAGCGCGTACGGCACGCCGAGCGTGGCGAGCGCCGTCTCGAGTGGCGCCTGCCAGTGGTCGAGCGTCGGGCAGACGATGCCGATCTCCTCGGGCGGCGTGCCGCCGCGGATGAGCGCGAGCAGCTCCTCGCCCACCAGCTCGAGCACCCCCCGCGTCCCCGCGGCTTCGAAGAACCGGAGCGCCCCGTCGATCGTCGGTGCGTCGGCCGGTGCACGCTCCGAGAAGAGCGCCCGCTCGAGATGCGCGAGCGCAGGCGCCGCGACCTTGTCGAAACCGGGCGGGAGCTCTTCGATCCGACCGTCCGCCAGCGCGGCCAGGTCTTCCATCGTCCGGCTCAACGACGCGAAGGCCGGACGGCCCGGCTCGTAGGGAATCGACACGGTGACCTCCGTGCGGCCGGCGAGCGCCTGCAGCAGCGACCACTCGGCGCCCGTGAGGTCCTCGAAGCCGTACGCGAAGACGGGCTCGCCGCTCCAGGCGTCGAGCTCGTTCGCGACTCGCTCCGCCGCGTGCCGGCGGAGGAGGTCGCGGTCCCAGAGGTTGATCCGGTCCAGCTCGGCGCGGTAGGAGGCGTAGAGGGCTGCGAGCTCGCCGTCGAGGTCGTTCGGGTCGAGCAGCCCGGACTCGAGCTCGGCGACCGTGGCCAGCAGCGCGTCCGCAAACCCGCCGAAGCGCGCCGAGCGGCCGAGACCGTTCAGCGACTGGCCGGCGAGCGCGCGGCGGACGATGAGCGTCCGCTGCGCCTCCGACGCGACCGATCGCGTGTCGGTGCCGCGGCGCGCGACACGCGCGAAGAGATCGTCGAACGTGCCGATCGAGCCGGCGAGCAGCGCCGGCTGCAGCTCGAGCAGCTCGCGCTCGACGAGCTCGACGTCCGACCGGTTCGGCACGATCAGGTAGGGCTCGTCGTGCAAAGCATCGAGGTACCGGCGCAGCAGGAGCGCCACCTTTCCGGCGTTCGCCGGGCCGGTGATCAGGCTTAGACCCACAACTGATCCACTCTACTGAGCGGGTCAGACGGTTCTGACGACGCGAGGGGTCTGACCCCGAAGGGGTCTGACCCCAGCAGTTCGGGTTTCTCTAAGCGGGCGCGGCAGCCTTCGGCCGCCGCCCGCGGCGCGCCACCTGCTGCCCGGGCATCTTCCCGGCGCACGCGTCGCAGAGGTCGGCCTGCTTCGAGCCGCGGCGCGCGTCGGTGAAGTTGATCCGCATCACCGCGCCCTTCGCCTCGTCGACTTCCTTCCCGCAGTTGTCACACACCAGTCTCGTAACACGTGCCACGGATTTCCTCCTCGAAATCGGCTCCGCAGGGTGCTTGAGCTTAGCCAATGTCCCGAGAATCAGGCGGCAGCACGTGACTGGCGGATTTTCCAGGAGCGAAGCAGGCTCAAGAGGGCCTGTTCTTCCGGGTCGAGCCCGGTGTCGCGCGCGCGGACGACACGCAAATGCCGTGGACGGAAATCTTCGATCGTTCTCCCGTCGAGATACTGGTCGATCACCGCGGGGCTGACGTACGAGCTACGCGCAACGGCCGGCGTATTCCCGAGCTCCTTCCCGACGCGCCGCATCACCGCGGGTATCACCTTCTTTGCTTCGCGCTCGCTTTCCGGCGGGCCGTGCTCTGCAAAGGCGATCGCGGCGATCAACGTCCCGCCCCACGTTCGGAAGTCTTTAGCGGTGAACTCGTCGCCCAGGTACTCGCGGACGTAGTCGTTCAGGCGCGCGCCGGTGAGGCTGCAGATGCCGTCATCCCAGATGTAGCGGAAGAGACGCCGGCCGCCGGGCAGCGCGAGCAGCGCCTTGACGTGCTCGGCGAGCTCGTCGTCGATGAACGTCCGGCGCACGACCGTGCGGTGCTTCGCGACGAAGTCGAACTCGATCCGCTTGCCGCGCACGCGCACGTGGCTCTTGCGCAGCGTCGTGATGCCGTAGGTGCGCGACTCCTTCGCGTAGCGCTCGGAGCCGACACGAAACCAGCCGCAGTTGATCAGCCGCGTCGCGATCGCCGAAACGCGCTGCCGGTCGAGCGTCTCGTTTTCGAGATGCAGGGCAGTCGCGCCGCGCAGCTCGGGCAGTCGCTCGGCGAAGCGGATCAACCGGTCGAACTTCGCCTGCTCCTGGTGCGCGCGGAAGTTCTCGTGATACAGGTACTGCCGCCGGCCGGCCGCGTCGACGCCCGTCGCCTGCAGCTTCGCGCGGGCGCTCGGGGAGATCCAGACCTCCGTCCACGCCGGCGGGATCACGAGCGCGCGAATCCGCTCGAGCTTCTCCTCGTCCTTGATCGGGTTGCCGCGCGCGTCGACGTAGCGAAAACGACGGCGCGACCCCAGGCGCCTCCAACCCCCTGTCCTCGGCATCTCTCACGCTAGTCTCCGCCGGCGTGCAGATCAAAACGATCGTGGTGCTCGAGGGCGACGAAACGGGCCAGGAACTGCTGGAGGAATCGCTCCGGGTCCTCGCCCCGGACGTCGTCGGATTCGAGCTCGAGTTTCCGCGCTTCGATCTCTCGCTCGAAGCGCGGCGGAAGACGCAGAACGCCGTTGTCCACGAGGCCGCACACGCCGTCCGCGAGCACGGGTTCGGGCTCAAAGCCGCCACGATCACGCCCGAGGGGCGCGACGACGTCGGCTCGCCCAACCGGATCCTGCGCGAGGAGATCGGCGGCCGGGTGATCGTCCGCACAGGCCGCCGCATACCCGGCGTGATCCCGCTCGGAGGCGTCCACGCGCCGATCTCGATCGTCCGGATGGCCGTCGGCGACGCCTACGGCGCGCGGGAGTGGCGCGAGGGCGCGGGCGACGACGAGGTCGCCTTTCGCACCGAGCGGATCGAGCGGCGGATCTGCCGCTCGGTGGCCGAGTTCTCGTTCCGCCAGGCCGAGCAGGTCGGAGCGAGAGTGTTCGGCGGGCCGAAGTACACCGTCAGCCCGACGTACGAGGGGATGCTCAAGGAGGAGATGGACGCCGCGGCGGAGCGCCACCCGGAGGTCACGTACGAGCCGCAGCTGATTGACGCAACGTTCGCGCTGCTGATCGCCTCCACCGGCGACCCGCTCGTGATCCCGGCGCTCAATCGTGACGGTGACATCCTGTCCGACCTCGTCCTGCCGCTGTTCGGCTCGATCGCGGGCTCGGAGTCGCTCCTCGTCGCGTTCGGCGAGGACTACGAGACGCGGGCGCTGCTGGCGGAGGCAGCGCACGGAACGGCCCCCTCGCTACGCGGGAAGAACGTCGCGAACCCGATGGCGATGATCCTCGCCGGTGCCGCGCTGCTGTCGAACGGCGACGACCACGAGCGCGAGGCGGGCCGCGCGATCCGCGAGGCGTGCCTGGAGGCCGTGGCGCAGGGTGTCCGCACCGCAGACCTCGGTGGAGACGCGGGCACGACGGAGTACACCGACGAGGTCATCCGCCGCGTGAAGTCGAAGCTCGAAGTCTGGGCGGCGCTCTAGATCGCGGCGGCGTTGTCGAACGCGCCGGCGCTCCAGGCCTGCAGGAAGGCGCGTGCGATCTCCGGGTCGAACTGCGTGCCGGCATAGCGCTCGATCTCGGCGAGGGCGTGGAAGGACGGCAGCGCCCGCCGATACGGCCGCGTCGAGGTCATCGCGTCGAAGGCATCCACGACCGCGAGCAGCCGCGCTCCCTCGGGCACGTCCGTCCCCGGGCGTCGCGTTGGATAGCCGGCGCCGTCCCAGCGCTCGTGATGGAACAGGACGTACGGGACTGCGCGACGCGCCGGTCTGATCGGCGCGAGCAGGCACACGCCAGCCATCGGGTGCGTACGGATCTCGGCCAGCTCCTCCGGGCTGAGCGGGCCGCGCTTGCTGAGGATCCGCTCGGAGATCATCACCTTCCCGATGTCGTGCAGGCGCGCGCCCGTGCGGAGCCGCTCGACGCGGGCGCTCCCCCACCCCATCCACGTGGCGAGCCTCACCGCGAGGTCGGTCACGCGCGAGCAGTGCGCCGCCGTGGACGGGTCGCGCGCGGCCTGCGCTGAGGCGAGAGCAGCCAGCATCGGGCTGATCTCATTCCATCCGGACGGCGAAATCCCTCCAGGCGCCGAGTCGGCGCTACCGCCAGATGCCGGTGATCGGCGCCGCGTGCGCAGAGGCACCGAGCGCCGGCAGCCCCCACGCCTCCTCGATCGTCCGGAGCAAGCCGTAGTGATCCGTCCGCCGCGCGAACGACACGCCCGGCTTGACGGCGGTGCCGAGCACGAGCGCCGGCACGTGGTTCGGAGCCGATCCCTCGTCGAACGCGACGAAGATCGCGGTGTCCGGCACGGCGAGCAGCGGCGGGACGGTATGCGCAAGCCAGCGGTCACCGATGCGAACCGAGCAGTCGTGCATCGAGTGGCAGATGTCCGGGACGACGAGCGCGAAGTCCGGCAGCTGCCCCGCGCGCAGGTCGAGCGCGAGCTGCGTCAGCGGAACGACGCGTCGCCGCCGCGCCGGGCTCCCGGCGATGTCCCGGAAGTAGAGGAACGGGTCGTGCTTCTTCGCATAGCGGCCGGCGAAGGCACCGGTGAACCCCGGGCGCGGCAGGCCCTCGGCGTACGTCTTCCAGCTGCGGCCCGCCCCCTCGAGCGTGTCGGCGAGGCTGCGACCGGTGACGGTGCAGCTCGTGCAGTCCGAACGAATGCCGTGCGTCCCGCCGGAGACGAGCGCCAGGTAGTTCGGGAGGCTCGGATGTGCGACGCCGTGGTAGTCGCGCAACTGCGCGTAGCTGCGCGCGAGGCGCGTGAACGTCGGCGCATCCCGCGCGCCGATCACCTGGTGCTCTTCCTTGTTCTCGAAGACGATGACGATCACGTGCGCGAACTGCGGCACGGGAGCGGCGGCCTGCGCCGACGGAAGCGCGACGGCGGCAAGCAGCGCGAGGACGGCGACCGCCTTCACGCGTTCTCCTCGACGACGCGTCGCCGCCAGACGTGCACGATGACGATCAGCGCGACGACTCCGAGCACCCCCACGATCGCCGCGTACACGCCGTAGCGCGCAAGCGCATCGGCCGCCGCCTTGCCTGCGTAGTACGCGAGTAGCCCGACGCCGACGGCCCACGCGATTCCGCCGAGCGCGTTCCAGAAGAGGAAGCGCCACCACGACATCTCGGTGATGCCTGCCATCCACGCACCCGTGACGCGGAGCCCTCCGAAGAAGCGCGCGAGGAAGACGGCCTTGCCGCCGTGCCGCTCGAAGAAACGCTCCGCCGGGGGTAACACGCGCTCCGCGTGCCGTCGGACTCGGCTGTAGCGATACAGGAGCGGGCGCGCCGCCTTGCGTCCGATCCAGTAGCCGATGTTGTCGCCGATGATCGCCGCGACGGCTGCGACCACGATCACTGCCTCGATCGAGAGGTGGTGCTTGGCCGCGAGCAGCGCTGCCGTGATCAGCGCGGTTTCGCCCGGCAGCCAGAGGCCGGCGCTCTCGAGACACACGATCCCGAACAGGAACCAGAGCCCGTAGTGCTCGATGAAGTGCGTCACCGTCGTCCAGGCTACGTAAGATCGCCTCGTGCGCATCGGCGTCCCGCGGGAGCTCGAGCCGGGCGAGCGCCGAGTGGCTCTCGTCCCGGACGCGGTCACGCGGCTCGCCGGGAGTGGGTTCGACATCGTCGTCGAGTCGCGCGCCGGCGTGGAAGCAGCGTTTCCGGATGACGCCTACCGCGAGGCAGGCGCGACCGTCTCCGACGCCGTTTGGGACGCCGACGCGGTGGCGAAGGTGCGCAAGCCGACCGCGGAGGAGACGGCTCGACTCCGCAGCGGCCAGGTGTTGATCGGGTTTCTCGAGCCACTCACGGACGCAACCGGCATCGAGCGGCTCGGCGCCCTCGGTGTGTACGGCTTCGCGATGGAGTCGATCCCACGCACGACGCGCGCGCAGCCGATGGACGCGCTCTCCTCGCAGGCGACGGTCTCGGGCTACAAGGCGGTGGTGATCGCCGCCGAACGGCTGCCGCGGTTCTTCCCGATGCTGATGACGGCGGCGGGCACGGTCGCGCCGGCGAAGGTGCTCGTCCTCGGTGCCGGCGTCGCAGGGCTGCAGGCGATCGCCACCGCCCGCCGGCTGGGCGCCGTCGTCTCGGGCTTCGACGTGCGGCCGGTCGTGCGCGAGCAGGTGGAGAGCCTCGGCGCGACGTTCCTCGATCTCGGCGTCGTCGGCGAGGAGACGGCGGGCGGCTACGCACGTGAGCTGACCGCGGACGAGCAGCAACGGCAGCAGGAGGCGCTCGAGGAGCGCATCCCGGACTTCGACGCCGTCGTGACGACGGCGCTCGTCCCCGGCAGGCCTGCTCCGATCCTGATCCCGGCGAGCGCAGTCGAGAAGATGCGCCCCGGCTCGGTGATCGTCGACCTCGCAGCCGAGACCGGCGGGAATTGCGAGCTGACCCAGCCGGGCGAGGTCGTCGCGCGCGACGGCGTCACGATCGTCGGCCTGCTGAATCTGCCGTCGACGATGCCATTCCACGCGAGCCAGCTGTACGCGCGCAACGTGTCGTCGCTGCTCCAGCACCTCGCGCCCGACGGGCAGCTCGCGCTCGACTGGGACGACGAGATCACCGCGGGCGCCTGCGTGACGCGCCAGGAGGTGGCGGCGTGAGCCACGGGCTGCTGCTCTCGTTCGAGATCACGATCCTCGTGCTCGCGATCTTTCTCGGCTTCGAGGTCATCTCGAAGGTGCCGACCCTGCTGCACACGCCGCTGATGTCGGGCACGAACGCCATTCATGGGATCGTCATCGTCGGCGCGATGCTCGTCGCCGGCGCCGGCCACAAGGACACGCTGACGACGGTCATCGGCCTGGTCGCGGTCGTGCTCGCGTCGGCGAACGTCGTGGGCGGCTTCGTCGTGACCGACCGGATGCTCGAGATGTTCAAGAAGCGGGAGCGCAAAGAGCCCGACTCGTGAGTCGCGAGACCACGAACCTGCTCTATCTGGTCACGATCGTGACGTTCGTGGTGGCATTGCGGTTCCTGTCGAACCCCGCCACCGCGCGTCGCGGCAACCAGATCGGCGCGGCCGGGATGCTCCTGGCGATCGTCGTGACGTTCCTACAGGACTCGGTCGTCAGCTACTGGGAGATCGGGGTCGGAATGGCGATCGGCGGCGCCTTCGGCCTGGTCGCCGCGCGCAAGGTGCGGATGACGGCGATGCCGCAGATGGTCGCGCTGTTCAACGGCGTCGGCGGCGGCGCGGCGGCGCTGATCGCGCTGGCGGAATTCCACAACATCGCGCCCGATCCGGGGACGTTGCAGAAGGACATCAGCGCGTCGATCGTGCTCTCCGCGATCATCGGCAGCATCTCGTTCGCCGGCTCGATGGTGGCGTTCGCCAAGCTGCAGGAGCTGATCGGCGGCCGGCCGATCGTCTATCCGCTGCAGCAGGCGACCAATGCGCTGCTGTTCGCGGCCCTGCTCGCCGCGGCGATCGCGATCGTCAGCGGCACCGAACGGCAGTGGCTGATGTGGGCGCTCGTCGGCGGATCGCTGCTGTTCGGCGTGCTGTTCGTCGTGCCGATCGGCGGCGCCGACATGCCCGTCGTCATCTCACTGCTGAACGCGTTCACCGGGCTGGCGGCGGCTGCGACCGGTTTCGAACTCGAGAACAACGTCCTGATCGTGAGCGGGATGCTCGTCGGCGCGTCCGGAACGATGCTGACGATCCTGATGGGCCGCGCGATGAACCGGTCGATCACGAACGTCCTGTTCGGCGCGTTCGGGCAACTGGCGCCGTCGGCGGCGGGCGCGCCGGCGGCCGGGGCGACAGACGGGCAGGTTCGCTCCGCCAGCGCCGAAGACGTCGCGGTGATGCTCGCCTACGCGCACAAGGTCGTCTTCGTCCCCGGCTACGGGATGGCAGTCGCGCAGGCGCAGCACGACGTGCACACGCTCGCCGACCTGCTCGAGGCGCGCGGCGTCGAGGTGTCGTACGCGATCCATCCCGTCGCCGGACGGATGCCGGGCCACATGAACGTCCTGCTCGCCGAGGCCAACGTCCCGTACCCGCAGCTGAAGGAGATGGACGAGGCGAACAACGAGTTCGCGCGGACGGACGTCGCCCTCGTCATCGGCGCGAACGACGTCGTCAATCCCGACGCGCGCAACAACCAGGGCAGCCCCATCTACGGCATGCCGATCCTCAACGTCGACGAGTCGCAGCAGGTCGTCGTGCTGAAGCGCAGCATGAATCCCGGCTTCGCCGGGATCGAGAACCCGCTCTTCCTGAACCCGAAGACGGTCATGCTCTTCGGCGACGCGAAGGAGTCGGTCGACAAGCTGGCCGCGTCGGTCAAGACTCTCTGAACGGCGCGCCGCCTACGATTGCCGCGTGATCGCGAAGGTGCTCTTCTGGGCGTCGCTCGGCGCGCTCGTGTGGACGCAGGTCGGGTATCCGCTGTTCGCGGCGCTGCTCGCGCGCCTGCGCGCGCGGCCGGTGCGGAAGGGCGACTTCCTGCCGCGGGTCAGCCTCGTCGTCGCCGCGCACAACGAGGAGTCGGTGATCAAGCGCCGGCTCGAGAACCTGCTCGCACTCGATTACCCACCGGAGCTGCTCGAGATCGTCGTCGCGTCGGACGCGTCGACGGACGGCACGGACGCGCTCGTCGAAGCGGTCGCGGCGCGTGAGCCGCGCGTGCGGCTCCTGCGCGCGCCGCGCGGCGGCAAGGTCGCCGCGCAGAACCTCGCCGTCCGGGAGACGGACGGCGAGATCCTCGCCTTCTCCGATGCCAACGCACAGTGGAAGCCGGACGCGCTGCGCAGCCTGGTCAGCAACTTCGCCGATCCCGATGTGGCGTACGTCTGCGGCGGTCACTACTACGAGGCGGCCGACGGCACGAACCGCGAGGGCACGTACTGGCGCTGGGAAGCATGGCTGCGCCGCAACGAGTCGCAGCTCGGGTCGATCACCGGCGGGATCGGGCCGATCTACGCCGTCCGCCGCAGCGACTACGTCGACGTCGATCCGCGCTTCGGCCACGATCTCGCGCTGCCGTACCTGATGGTGCAGCACGGCCGTCGAGCCGTCTTCGAGCCGGATGCGGTCGCCTGGGAGAAACCGTCACGGCACATCGAGGACGAGTACCGGCGCAAGGTGCGCATGTTCGAGCACTGCTGGCTGATCGTCCTGCGCGGAAAGATGCTGCGCCGGCTCGGGCCGACGTACCTGCTCGAGATCGTGTCGCACCGCCACCTGCGCTATGCGAGCGGGCTGCTGCATCTCGTCCTGCTCGGCTCGTCGATCGCACTCGTGCGAGACGGAGTGATCTACGACATCGCGCTCGCCGCGCAGCTCCTGCTGCTGCTCGCCGCCGCGCTCGGTGTCGGGATCGCGCGCTACTACGTCCTCGTCACGTGGGCGACGGTCGTGTCACTCGTCCGCTACCTGCGCTTCGGCGTGCCGGCCGTGTGGGCGAAGGCAGAAGGCACCCGGTGAATCGCGCGGTCGACGCGGCGCTCGCCGGGGCCACGCTCGCGCTGACCGGCCCGGTACTGGCGGCGGCGGCCGTCGCGATCAAGCTCGACGACGGCGGCCCCGTCCTGTATCGGCAACGGCGCGTGGGACTGAACGGCGACGAGTTCGAGCTCCTGAAGCTGCGCACGATGACGGTCGGCGCTGAGGGGCAGGGCGCGGGCTGGGCCGTCAACGAGGGCGACCCGCGGATTACGCGCGCCGGCCGCGTGCTGCGGCGGCTGTCCCTCGACGAGCTGCCGCAACTCTGGAACGTCGTGCGCGGCGACATGAGCCTCGTCGGGCCGCGGCCCACGCTCGCCTACCAGGTCGAGCAGTACACGCCGCGCCAGCGCCGGCGGCTGGACGTGAAGCCGGGGATCACGGGCTGGGCGCAGATCCACGGCCGCGCGCGGCTGCCGTGGGACAAGCGCATCGAGCTGGACGTCTGGTACGTCGAGCACCGCTCGCCGCTGCTCGACCTGAAGATCCTGGCGCGCACGCCGGCGGCGCTGTTCGCGGGCACATACAAGGGCGACACCGGCGGCTGGCAGCGGTGATTCGCTTCTTCAGCGGCGCGGACGTGCGCGAAGCGGTGTCGCCCGAGCGGGCGTTGGACGCGGTGCGGGAGGCGTTCGTCGCGTACGCACGCGGCGAGTGGACGATGCCGCCGAAGGTCTACGTGCCGGCGTACCCGGCGGGCGACTTTCGAGCCATGCCCGCGCTCGGCGGCGGCCACGCCTTGCTGAAGTGGGTGACGTCGTTTCCCGGCAATCCGGCGCACGGCCTGCCGACCGTTACCGGGCTCGTGCTGCTGTCGGATGCAACGAACGGGAGGCTGAAAGCTGCGCTCGACGCGGGCGCCGTCACGGCGCTGCGGACCGGCGCGGCCGCGGTCCTGGCCGCGGAGACGCTCGGCGGTGAGGATGCGGCGACGGCGGGAGTCATCGGCGCCGGCGTCAACGGCGAGGCGGCCGCGCGCACGTTCGTCGCGCGCGGGCGGCGTGTGCTGCTGTGGGACGTCGACCAGGGTCGCGCCGAGGCTGTGGCGGGGCGGCTCGGCGCGGACGTCGCCGCGAGCGGTGAGGAGGCCCTGTCGGCCGATGTCGTGGTGACGGTCACGCCCGGGCGCGACGTCGTGCTGGCCGAGGGGTCGCTCCAGCCGGGGCAGCACGCCAGCCTCATGGGGGCCGACGGGCCTGGCAAGGCGGAGATCGCGGTCGCCGAGCTCGCGCGCGTGCGCGTCTTCTGCGACGACTGGGAGCAGGCGTCGCACAACGGCGACCTCGTGCACGCCGTCGACGCAGGCGTGCTCACGCGCGAGGGAGTCACGCAGCTCGGCGACGTGCTCGCAGGGACTGCGCCGGGCCGTGCGTCTCGCGACGACATCACCGTGTTCGACTCGACGGGGCTGGCGATCCAGGATCTGGCGATCGCGCTCGCTGCGATGGAACGGGCCGACGAGCTCGACCTTCCGACCTTCGCGCTCTGAGACGCCCGGGCTCGCCGTCGCGCGAGGCGCCTACACGGCGGCCAGGCGTTCGCCGACCGGCAGCGGGCCGGCGCGCGGCGGCATCAGGCCGAACAGCCAGAGCGAGTACGGCAGATACCCGTCGGACTTCATCTCGGTCGTGTGCGCCCATCCGCCGACGAACTCGCTGACCGGCGCCGCGGGGTTCAGGCGCTTCACCGTGCGGCAGAGCAGGCCCGATTCGTCCTGTCCGTTCGTCACGGTGCGATCACGTTTGCTCCACCAGATCTGCAGCGGGACAGCCGAGAACGCGATCTTGCGCGCCCAGTCGAGCGGGCTCCGCAGCGCGTAGCCGTGCGGATCGGTCAGCGGCGTGCCGCCGATCTCGTCGCGCGCGAGCTTCTGGAGACCACGCCCCATCGGCTGGCCTTCGAACGCTCGGTAGCGCGCGGCCATGTCCGTCGGCGCGTCGAACGCGGCGGCGCCCGCGAGCAGGTGCGGGAAGCGCGCGACGAGCAGCAGCGTCTCCTGGCCGCCCATGCTGCCGCCGTACGCGTACACGCGGCGCCGATCGACGTGCAGCCAAGGCAGCGCGTGCTCCACGATGTCCGGCATCCGCGCGAGGTCGTGGATCTCGCCGGGGTCGCCCCACGAGAAGAGCGTCAGCGCGCGTCCTTGCCCTTCGGGATTGACGACGGCGAAGTCGCCGGTCGCCGGCAGCCGCCCCCAGCGCTTGATGTTCTCCTTGGCGCCGACACCGCGCCCGTGGGGCGAGATCACGAGCGGGATCGGCGGCGCGCCGTCGAGGCCGTAGTCGGCAGGGACGATCACGTACGCGCGGCGCAGGAGACCGTCATGTGCCCAGTACGAGATCGGGATCACTTTCACCGCGCGCGACCGAGAGGCGGCGCCCGTCGAGGCCGCCGCGAGTGCCGTCAGCGTTGTGAGTGCGAGGACGAACGCCGCAAGCTTCGCCACCACCACACCGTATGCCGGACGCAGGACGTTTCCTGCGAAGTCAACGGACGCTTAACGCGGCCGCAACACGGCTACACGCGCTGCACGATCCGCGCCGGCGAGAAAAGCCCCAACAGCGGGTCGTCACGGCCGAGCAACGCATCGGCGACGAGCTCGCCGCAGAGCAGGCCGAAGACGTTCCCGTGGCCGGAGTATCCCGCCGCCACCCAGACGCCGTCGTGCCCCGGCACTGGCCCGACGAGTGGGAGCAGATCCTGCGTCAGTCCAAAGATGCCGGCCCAGCGATGCGTGACCGCCGGCATGTCACCGAGCAGCTCGACGAGGAACGCGTCGAGGGCGTCCTGGATCGGCTGCGTCGTCGTCTCGTCGTTCGTCATCTCCGTGAGGATCGAGAAATCGCGAAAGCCGCCGAGGACGACGCGGCCGTCCGCGAGCTGCTGCCAGTAGTCGAACCCGTGGCGCGCGTAGTGCGGGCACTCGAACAGCTGCTCGGCGAGCGGTGCCGTCGCGATGACCTGGCCGCGGGCGGGCCAAAGCGCCTCGTCGAGCTCGGGCAACAGGCCGTGGCCGGAGCCGTCGGTCGCGATCACGATCTGCTCGGCGTCGATGTCGGCGAGTGACTCGACCCGGTGGTCTGTCGCGAACGCGACGCCGGCGCCGGCGGCGCGGTCGGCCAGCCGCCGGACGAAGCCGGCAGGCTGGACTGATCCGTCCGTCGGGTGGAAGATGGCGCCTCTGAAATCCGGGCGGAGGTGCGGCAGCTCGTCGCGCCAGTCGGCGGCGAAGCCGTCCTCGCGCAGCGCCTCGTACTCAGCTCGAATCTCGACGCGCTCCTCCACGTCCGCGGCGAGCCGCAAGCTGCCTGTTCGTCTGAAGGCGTCGCCGGTAAGAGCCTCAACCCGGTCGACGGCCAGCTCGGTGCGCCGCCACAGCTCGCGCGCCTCGTCTGCGCCGTAGGTCTCACGCGCGACGTCGTATCGTGCCGCCGCGCCGCGCAGCGCGAAGCCGCCGTTCCGTCCACTCGCACCCTCGCCGACGCCGCGGGCGTCGTAGACGCGCACACGCTTGCCTTCGCCCGCAAGCGCGGCGGCGCACGAACATCCTGTGATGCCGGCGCCGATGACTGCGACATCGACCTGGTCGAGCTCCTGCGAGGCGACGGTGGGCCGCGACTCGGTGAGCCAGAAGGGCTCGTTTTCCACACGGCGATGCTACGCGAGCGCACGGTAGGTCCCGTCACCTTCCGAGGCGAGACCCCCCAACTCGAGCTCCGCGAGCTCGACCGCGATCTGTGCCGCGGTGCGTCCGGTCGATCGCACCAGCTCGTCGGCAGTCGCCGGCATCAGGTCGAGCAGCGGGTGCGACTTCGCCGGCTTCGGCTCTGCCTCGATTCCGAGCGACTCGAGCACGTCGGCCGCGCTCGTCAGCGGCGTCGCGCCGAGGCGGAGCAACGAGTTCGTGCCGGCCGACAGCGACGAGGTGATCTCGCCGGGCACCGCGAAGACCTCGCGCCCGTCTTCGAGCGCGAAGTCGGCGGTGATGAGCGCGCCGCTGCGTTCCCGCGCCTCTACGACGATCGTCGCAACACAGAGCCCCGCGACGATCCGGTTCCGCGCCGGGAAGCGGTACGGCGCCGGCTCGACGCCGGGGCCGTACTCGGACACGATCAGCGAGCGCTCGGCGATCGCTCCCGCGAGCTGCGCGTGTCCCGCCGGGTAGTCGCGGTCGATGCCGCAGCCGAGAACGGCGACCGTGTGTCCATCGGTTTCGAGCGCGCCGCGATGCGCCTCACCGTCGACGCCGCGGGCAAGGCCGCTGACGACGACGATGCCGGCGGCGGCGAGCTCGCGGCCGAGCATCCTCGCCACCTGTGCCCCGTACGGCGAGCACGCCCGCGCCCCGACGAGTGCGACGGCCGGACGCGTGAGCAGCTCCGGCTCGGCTGCCCCCGCCCCGCGGAGATAGAGGCGGTTCGGCGGATCGTGGATCGCGCGGAGGAGCGGTGGTAGCTGGTCTTTACGCAGCCAGTTCACTCGGAGCTCGATAGACAAGTGCCTCGGCGACGTGATCCGGCTCGACCGACTCCGCGGCCGCCAACGCGGCGATCGTCCCGGCGACGCCCGCGACCTTCGCGCGACCCCGGCCGGACAGACGCAGGCGCTCGACCGCCTTCGTGAGCACCTCGTCTGCGGCCGGCGTGCGCTGCGGCGGCGCCTCGGAGAGCCGCACGCGCGCTGCGCCGACACGCTCACGCACGGCGCCGGACTGCTCGCCCTGGCCGGCCTGCAAGTCCGTCGCGCGCGGCCGCGGCACCGCCACGACGATGTCGAAGCGGTCGAGGAGCGCACGCGACAGCCGGTCGCGGTAGCGGGCGATGCGTTGTGGCGGGCACGAGCATTGGGCACCAGGATCGCCGCGGGCACCGCACGGACAGAGGTTCATCGTCCCGAGCAGCTGGAACCTCGCCGGGAAGCGGACGCTGCCGGCCGCCCGCGCGACGAGGATCTCGCCGTCCTCGAGCGGCTGGCGCAGCGCTTCGAGCGCCGAGCGCTGGAATTCTGCGAGCTCGTCGAGCAGCAGCACGCCTCGGTGGGCGAGGCTCGCCTCGCCGGGCCTGAGCCTCGGCCCACCGCCGACGATTGCCGCCGTGGAGGAGCTGTGGTGCGGAGCGCGGAACGGCGGGTAGCCGATGAGCGGGTGGTCCGGATCGACGAGGCCCGCGACGGAGTGGATGCGGGTGACCTCGAGCGCCGCCTCCTCCTCGAGCGGAGGCAGGATTCCCGATAAGCGCCGCGCCAGCATCGTCTTGCCGATCCCCGGCGGGCCTGCGAGGAGCATGTTGTGCCGCCCGGCCGCGGCGACCTCGAGCGCACGGCGCGCGCGCTCCTGCCCGCGGACATCGGCGAGGTCGGGCGGCGACCCGCGCGACTTCCCATTCGCCGCGACGAACTCCGGCAGCTCGGCCTCACCGCGGAGATAGGCGACCGCCTCCGCGAGATGCCTGACGCCGACCGGCTCGACACCGGCCAGCGCCGCCTCTGCGGAGGCGTCGTGAGCGCAGATGACGCGTTCGACGCCGAGGCGACGTGCGCCTTCCGCAACGCCGAGGACGCCTCCGACACGCCGCAGCTCTCCGTCGAGAGCAAGCTCTCCGCACGAGACGTGCTCGCCGAGCCGCTCGCGCGGAATCTGCCCTGACGCAGCGAGGAGCGCAAGGGCGATCGGCAGGTCGAAGCCCGAGCCCTCCTTCTTCAGGTCGGCCGGCGCCAGGTTGACCGTGCACCTGCCAGGCCAGCGGAGCGCCGCCGCCTTGATCGCGGTGCGGACGCGATGCTTGGCTTCCTGGCACGCGCGGTCGACGAGGCCGACGAGCGTGAACGACGGGACCGCGTCCTGAACATGCGCCTCGACTTCGACGCGGCGCGGCTCGAGGCCGACAAGGGCGAAGGTGACTGCGCGTGCGAGCACTCCGCGAACGTACGCGGAAAGGTGTGACGTGTCTGTGCCGAATTAGCGCGCGATCAGCACATCTTCGAAGAACTCGCCCGCGCGGCGACCCGTGCGGCGATTGACGTGGCGACGCAGCCGTTGCTCGAGGCGAAGTCCCGCGCGCTCGAGGATCTCCGGATAGAGGTCGCGGCGGTCGTTGACGACGATGACGAACGGCGCGCGCGTCGGTAGCGACTCCTTTGCGTTGAGGAACGCCGTGACGATCCCGTCGGAATACGCTGAAAGAGCGGCGCGCGAGGCGCCGGCCGCGGCAGCGCCGACCTCGAGCTCGCGGCGGTCGTCGAGGCCGAGGAGCTCGTACGCGTACCGGTGCTGCTCGTGGTAGTCGATCAGGCCCGGGTACGGCGGCGAGGTCAGGACGCCGTCGAAGCGACCGAGCGCGAGCTCGCGCACATCGCCGTGGATGACCGTCGCCACACGGCCGCGCGCACGCACGCGCGCGAACTCCTTCAGGCGGGCGAGCGTGTCGAGCGCGTACCGACGCAGGAAGTGTGCGGCCGTCTCGACCGGCCGGCACTCACGACGGTGCTTGTGACACCAGTACGGCTCGAGCTGCGGCTCGCGCGGGAAGTCGAGGTCGAAGTGCGTCGTCCGCCGCGCCGAGCGCGCGGCGCGCGCGAGCACCACGCGCAAGACATCCGCGTGGTCGTAATCGTCCACGAGAGCGCGAAAGCCGAGTAGCTCGCGCGCCGCCTGTGGCCCGAACCAGCGGCGCACGTACATAGACGGCCGCTCCGTCGTCGTTTCGCCGACGCGCGCGTGCCCGGCGCGGAGGTCCTGCTCGAGCGCGAACGGGTTGTACACGCGCGTCTTGACGTCGATGAGCAGGCAGTTGAAGGCGGCGACGTCGACGCCTGTTGCGTCCAGCCCGCTCTCCAGCGCCTGGACCAGCGTCGTCCCGGACCCGGCGAACGGATCGAGCACGTGCTGGCCCGGGCGGAAATACCGCGCGAGGAGCACCTCCACGAGTTGCGGAATGAACTTCCCGAGGTACGGGTGCAGCCGGTGAACGTGCCGCGTCCGCTCCCGTTCCGGGAGGTCACTCTCGGACCACGAGAGCTCGAGGTCGAGGTCTGCGTAGAGGGCGTCCTGGGTCGGAGCCACCCGCGCCAGTTCGACATGAAGGTCAGAAAGCCTCGGCCAGCCGCACCAACCTCCCCTCCTGAACGCAGATGACGTCGAACGACACATTGAGCCCCGCATGCACCGGATGGGCCTCGAGCCACGCCGTCGCGGCGCAGCGGATCCGCCGCTGCTTCTCGCCGTCGACCATCTCGGCCGGCGTACCGAATGCGAGGCCTGCCTTCTCCTTCACCTCGCAGAAGACGAGCCGCCGGCCGCGCCGCACGACCAGGTCGAGCTCGTAGCCGCCCGCCCACGCGTTCGTGTCGAGAATGCGATAGCCGCGCAGGCGGTACCACCAGGCCGCCCGCCGCTCCGCTCGATTGCCGGAAAGCTGGGACACGCCGCCACGTTACGTCGGGAAATCGCGCGCAACTGTAACGACTGTGTGCCGGTTCTCAGCACGGCGTTACGGGTTCTTCACCGAGCTCAGGATCGTGAACGTGCGCCGGTCGATCACCGCCAGCGGTCGGCCGTGCGGCCCGCGCACGACGAGATGTCCAGCACCGTCGGTTCTGAGTCGATAGTCGAACATCCGCTGCGGTGAGCGCTGCCAGGGCAGGTTGATGCAGACAGCCTCGAGACCGCGCGCGTTCAGCGCGTGGATGAACGGGCGTGCGTTGCCGCCGTAGAGCGTGTAGGCCCAGCCGTCCTTCCACGTTCGCGAGATCGGCATGCCCTGCATTCCCGTCGCCCATGAACGGCGGTCGGCAACGATCTTCGCGAGCAGCTTCCCTGCACGGAGGTCGTAGGCACGCACGCGGTAGAGCGTCGGATCTTCCGACGAGAAGTACTCGATCAAGTACACGTAGCGCCCGTCCGGCGACGCCGCGTCGAACGTCAAGGTGCCGGGGATCGTGATGTCGCGACTGGTCTTCAGCGTGCGCGTATCGAGGAGCTTGAAGGTCGTCGGCGTGCGTAGCTGCCCGTCCGCGCCGTAAACGTCATGCGCGAGCAAAAGCGCGCGGCCGCCCTGGACGAGACCTTCGACGGTGTTGTCGTATGCCACGAGTGGCAGGCCCCAGCTCCCGTCGACCGAGCGTTGGCGCACGACGCGGCTCTGCCGGTCGAGCGCCTCGACGAGCGTTGCCGGGCCGGCGGGAAGCGCGACGTAGCGAACCTTGCCGCTCGTGACGCCGCTCCCGCCGCGGCTGATGCCGGGGCTCGGCCCGGCGCCGGACGCCATGGTTGTCGACGAGAGGATCGCGGCCGCCGCCGCGAGAACGAGCAAACTCCGACTTCGCATCTCAGCCTCCTGTGGGGTGACGACCGCTCTACACCGACCGGCGCCCTCAAGGTTCCGCGACTCCCTCCGTCAGCCGCTTGTCGTGCGAACGGACGCGTCAGGCGGACATCGCCGCGAGCTCGGCGTCGCTCAGGTAGCAGAGCGCCTGGAACGAGCGGCGGTGAATCCGCGACGGCCCGCGCTCGCGAACGACCGCCGAGTGTCCCGGCGTGATGTAGCCCACGTGCGAGGAGAACCCGTAGTGCGGATAGAGCGCGTCCATGCGGCGCATGAGCCGGTCGCGCGTGACCTTCGCGACGATCGACGCGGCCGCGATTGCCGCGCTCTTCTCGTCGCCGTCGACGACGGCCCGATGCTCGGGCGCAGTGGGGCCGAGCCGGAAGCCGTCGACGAGACACGCCTCCGCGGGCGGCGACAACGCGTGCAAGATCTCGCGCATCGCGGCGAGGTTCGACTTGTGCAGGCCGTTGCGGTCGATCTGGCCGTGCGGGATGACGCGGACGACGACCTGCTCCGCACAGGCGACGACAGCGCGGAAGAGCGTTTCGCGCCGTTCGGGCGCCACCTGCTTCGAGTCGTTCAGGAGTGCGAGCGGCCGCACCCTGTGGTCGCGGAGGCAGCCGTAGTCGAGCAGGACTCCGGCGACGACGAGCGGGCCCGCGAGACAGCCGCGCCCGGCCTCGTCCGTGCCCGCAACCAGGCGTGCGCCGAGCCTGCGGTCGAACCTCAGGAGCTTCTGGCCGGAGCTGAGCGCCACGGCCGCCGAGGATAGCTCGCTACTCGGTTGGCTCTGCGACCGCTTCCGGGGTCTCGGCCTCGGAAACCTCGCTCGGAGCGGCTTCTTGCTGCGGGGCCGGGCGCGTCGGGCGCGCACGGTCCTGGCGGAGCTCCCGGACGCGCGCCTTCCGGCCGACCTTCCCGCGCAGGTAGTAGAGCTTCGCCCGGTTCACGTCGCCGATCGCTGCGACCTCGATCTTCTCGATCTTCGGTGAATGCAGCGGGAACGTCCGCTCGACGCCGATCCCGAAGGACTGCTTGCGGACGGTAAAGGTCTCGCGCGCTCCTGCGCCCTGGCGCTTCAGGACGATGCCCTCGAACACCTGGATCCGCGCCCGCTGGCCCTCGATCACCTTGAAGTGGACGCGCACGGTGTCCCCCGCCTTGAACCGGGGAATGTCGGCACGCACCTGGGCGCGCTCGATTGACTCGATGACCTTGCTCATAGGAGGGCGGCCGGCGACGGCCGTCGCGGAATGCTAGCGAAGATGAATTCACGCCCACGACCCGTGCTCCGGGTCGGCACGGGACATGTCCCCAACGGCGGGCGCGACGCCCGGTTGGTGCCAGGCACGAATTGGGGCATTTGCTGGAGTTCGGCCGAACGCGGCACGACCGAAGAAGGCCTGGTCTAGTGGAAGGAGATGCGCGAGGGCGGCCAGTAGGTCGCGAAGACGTTGCCGATCAAGTTCTTGCGCGGCACGAGGCCCCAGACACGTGAGTCGCAGGACGATCTTCGGTTGTCGCCCATCATCAGGTACATGTTCTTCGGAATGCGGGTGTAGGTGTTCCGCGGCGGGATGTCCGACAAGCCCATCGTCCGGTCGTCCCGGCGGTCGCTCTTGATGTAGGGCTCGTCGAGCTTCTGGCCGTCGATGTAGACGAAGCCCTGGCGCTCTTCCCAGACGTCGCCGGGCAGGCCGATCAGCCGCTTCACGAACGTCCCTTCGGAGCCGCACTCCTGCTTCGCGAGGCTGGGCGTGTTGAACACGACGATGTCGCCTCGGTGCGGCGAGCGCAGGTGATAGCAGAACCGGCAGGCGAGCACGCGATCGGACGTCCGCGCCTCGCACCCTTGTGCAGGCACGGCGCAGTGCAGCGTCGGCTCCATCGACGACGACGGGATCCGGTAGGGATTGACGACCCACGCCTTGATCGCGAGCACGATGGCGACGGCGCCGACGATCGTGACGACCCAGTCGATCGCGACGCGCCAGCCGTGCGGCAGGTTCGGAAACAGGCGGTCGATCGGGTTGTGCGACTTCCGCCGGTCATCCGCGTCCGCCCCGTCGAGGCCGGCGTCGTAGAGCGCGCGCTGCTCCGGGTCGCGGAGCACATCGTACGCGTCGCGCAACTCCACCCACGAGCCGTCCTGATAGCGGCGCTCGAGCGCCGCGCGGCGGTAGGCCGCCTCGATCTCGTGCGGCGACGCCGACGGCGACACGCCGAGTACCTCGTATGCGTTGTTCACGTGACCGTCCGCCGGCGGCTTTGGTCGCGCCGCCACTCGTCGATCTTGCCGTGGTCACCGGAGAGGAGAACATCCGGCACGTGCCAGCCGCGAAACTCCGGCGGGCGCGTGTAGTGCGGGTACTCGAGCCCGCCGTCGAGCTCGGCGGAGTAGCTCTCGAACGCCCCCGACTCCTCCTTGATCGCACCCGGCAGGCGCCGCGCGATCGCGTCCACCAACACCATCGCCGGCAGGTCGCCGTTCGAGAGGACGTACGGGCCGATCGAGATCGCGTCGGACGCGAGGTGCTGCACGACCCGCTCGTCGAAGCCCTCGAACCGTGCCGACAGGAGCGTCAGCGTCTGCTCGTCGGCAAGCTCCTCCACGACGTCCTGGGTCAACTGACGTCCCTGCGGAGAGAGTGCGACGATGCGATGCGCCGGCGTCCCGCCGTAGACGGCGTCGAGCGCCGCCGCAACGACGTCGACACGCAAGACCATCCCGGCGCCGCCGCCGTACGGCTCGTCGTCCACCTGCGCCGCGCGCAGCGGCGTCGTGTCGCGGTAGGAGAACAGGCGGAGATCGAGCTCCGTCCCGAGCACGGTCGCGACCGGACGCTGCTCCGTGAGCCACGCGAACGCATGCGGAACGAGAGTGAAGACGTCGAGCTGCACAGGAGCGAGGCGCTCAGGTTAGCCAGCGTCGGAAAAGCCGGGCGCCACCACGATCGTCCCGGCGTGGAGGTCGACGGACAGAACGCACTCCTCCACCATCGGCAGGAGCAGGCTCGAGTCGAGCTCCAACACGTCGTTCGCGACGCCGGGAGTGACATCGACGACGGTGCCGAGGATGCGGCCGCCCTCCTCGGACACCTCGAGCCCGACGAGCTGGAAGACGTAGTACTCGTCCTCGGCGGTCGGCGCCAGGGCGTCACGCGGCACGGTCAGCGCCGTTCCGCGCTCGACGCGGCGGTCGAGGCGAATCACCGGCCGCCCGCGCGCCTGCTTCGACCCGACGACGGTCGCGGCCTCACCGCCGACGAGCAGCGTCGCGCCGACGGCGAACAGCTCCCGCGACTCGCTCGCGTCCTCGACGACGAAGGATCCGTCCAGTCCGTGCGACTTGCCGACGCGGCCGACGACGACCGCTTCAGGCTTCGCCACGCGAGACCCGCTCGAAGTGCTCCGTCGCTTCCTCCGCTGTCGCCTGCGGCCACTCCCCCGGCCAATCGGACACGTCGGGTGCCTGGCACCTGGTGTGTCGCAACTCGACGTCGGCCCCGTCGAGGAAGGCCCAGTACGCGCCGGGCTCGTGCTCGTAGGGCATGCCGACACTGCCCGCGTTGACCAGCCGGATGTCGCCGATGCGCCGGTCGAACTGCACATGCGTGTGGCCGCACACGACGACGTCGGCGTCGACGCCGGCGAGCGCCTCGCGCCACCGCTCGTCCGGGCTGATCTTCGTGAGGATCTCCTCGTCGCTGCGCGGCGTCGCGTGGCAGAACAGCACGCGTCCGATCGAGACCGTCAGCGGCAGGGTGCGGAGGAAGTCGACCTGCTCCGCCGACAGCCGCGAGCGCACGTGCTCGAGCGCCTCGGGCGGCGCGAAGCCGGGCTGGTCGTCGTAGACCTCGCGGTCGGCGTTGCCGCGAATGAAGCGCACGTCACCGTCCAGCGCACGCAGCCGCTCGAGCGTCTCGCCGGGCGACGGGCCCATGACGGTGTCGCCGCCGACGACGATGACCTCGGCATCGACCTCCGCGAGCACGGCATCCAGGGCCGCCAGGTTTCCGTGGATGTCGTAGAGCGCCGCGACGCGCACTAGTCGACGATCTCGAGCTGCACGCGGCGCCGCTCGCGCGCGCTCCCCGCGCGCACGATCGTCCGCAGCGCACGCGCGATGCGTCCCTGCCGCCCGATCACCTTGCCGAGATCGTCCTCGGCGACGTGCAGGCGCAGGACGACGGTGTCGTCCTCGTCGACCCGCTCGACGCGAACCTCGTCGGGCTTGTCGACGAGCTTCCGCGCGAGGAACTCGAGCAACTCGGCCACTATTTCGACAGGTTCTTCGCCTTCAGCAGCTTCTGCACCGCCTCGGAGGGCTGCGCGCCCTTGCCGAGCCAGTCCTTCACCTTCTCCTCGTCGAACTCGATCAGCGACGGATCGTGCTGGGGGTTGTACCGGCCCACGATCTCGATGAACTTGCCGTCGCGCGGCGAGCGCGAATCGGCCACGACGACGCGATACACCGGGTTCTTCTTCGACCCGACCCGCGTCAACCTCATGCGTACGGCCAAACCGTCACCTCCGTGACTTGGATCGCTTCTTCCGCTTGTTGGATTTCGTCGCCTTGCGCTTCGGCGCGGGCGGCGCCGGCGCGCCGGGCAGCTGCGGAAGCTTGCCTTTGCTCATGCCTTTCATGAGCTTCTCCATCTCCTTGCGGCCGTCGAGCAGGCGATTGACCTCCTCGACGGTCGTGCCCGAACCGTGCGCGATGCGCTGGCGGCGCGAGCCGTCGATGACCTTCGGCAGCGCGCGCTCCTGCGACGTCATCGAGAGGATGATCGCCTCGACGCGCGCGAACTGCTTCTCGTCGATCTGGTCGATCCCCTCGAGCTGCTTGCCCATGCCCGGGATGAGCTTCACGAGCCCGCCGATCGAGCCCATGCGGCGGATCATCCGGTAGCTCTTGAGGAAGTCGTCGAAAGTGAACTGGCCCGCCATCATCCGGGCCTCGAGCTCCTTCTGCTCATCCTCCTCGACGGCCTGCTCCGCCCGCTCGACGAGCGTGAGGATGTCGCCCATCCCGAGGATCCGCGACGCCATTCGGTCTGGATGGAAGTACTCGAGCTGGTCGACTTTCTCGCCGACGGAGATGAGCTTGATCGGCTTGCCGGTGACGGCCTTCACCGAGAGCGCCGCACCGCCGCGCGCGTCGCCGTCCAGCTTCGTCAGCACGACGCCGTCGAACGCGATCCGCTCCTGGAACGCGAGCGCGACGTTGACCGCCTCCTGCCCCGTCATCGAGTCGACCACGAGCAGGACGTTGGCCGGCCTTGCGACGTCGCGGACGCGCTCGAGCTCGTCCATCAGCTCCTCGTCGACGTGGAGACGTCCGGCCGTGTCGAGGATGATCGTGTCGGCGTCGAGCGACTCGATCCCGTTGCGGACGACCGTCACCGGATCGCTCCCGTCCTCGCGGTAGACCGGGATCTGGATCTGCTTGCCGAGCTGCTCGAGCTGGTCGATCGCGGCGGGCCGCTGCAGGTCGGCGGCGACGAGACCTGGCTTCCGCCCCTCCTTGCGGAGGAGCAGCGCCAGCTTCGCCGCAGCGGTCGTCTTGCCCGAACCCTGGAGGCCGGCGAGCAGGATCACCGTCGGCGCCCGGCCGGTGAAAACGAGCTGCGAGCTGCCGGCGCCCATGAGGGAAGTCAGCTCGTCGTGGACGATCTTGACCACCTGCTGGCCGGGCGTGACGCTCTTCAGGACCTCCTGGCCGAGCGCGCGCTCGCGGACGTGGGCGACGAAGTCTTTGACGACCTCGAAGTTGACGTCGGCCTCGAGCAACGCCAGCCGGATCTCGCGCATCGCGCGCGAGATCGCCTCCTCGTCGAGCTTGCCGCGGCCGCGGAGGTCGCCGAGGGCGCCTTGGAGCCTGTCTGACAGGGCGTCGAACACGGCCGCCAAGTGTAGGCGAGAGCTGGGGCTGAGCCGTTTGGCGTCCTACACTCCGGACATGGCCGTGAGTCGCCGTACGGTCACCGTCCTCTTCGCGGACGTTGCGGATTCGACGCCGCTCGGCGAGCGGCTCGACCCGGAGACGCTGCGGCGCGTCATGTCGCGCTTCTTCGAGCGGATGTCGGCCGTGCTCGAGCGGCACGGCGGCACGGTCGAGAAGTTCATCGGCGACGCCGTCATGGCGGTGTTCGGGATCCCCGAGCTGCACGAGGACGACGCACTGCGCGCGGTTCGGGCGGCGACGGAGCTGCGCCAGGCGCTCGCAGCGCTGAACGAGGAGCTCGAGCAGGAGTTCGGGGCGCGGATCGGGATCCGCGTCGGCCTCAACACCGGCGAGGTCGTCGCCGGCGACGGCAGCGGCGGTCAGATGCTCGCGACCGGAGATCCCGTCAACGTCGCCAAGCGGCTCGAGGAAGCCGCGCGCACCGGTGAGATCCTCGTCGGCGAGGCGACACGGCGGCTCGTCGAGAACGCCGCGATCCTCGAGCCCCGCGAGGAGCTGACGCTGAAAGGCAAGAGCACCGCTCAGCCCGCCTGGAACGTGCTGGCAGTCATCGAAGGCGCCAGCGCCTATGCGCGCCGGCTCGACGCGCCGCTGATCGGACGCGAGGCAGAGCTGCAGCTGCTGCGCGCCGCCTTCGACGACGCCGTCGCCGCACGGCGGTGCCGTCTCTTCACCATCGTCGGCCCGGCAGGGATCGGCAAATCCCGGCTCGCCACCGAGCTGTGCGCGTCACTCCCCGACGAGGCGACGGTGCTCACCGGCCGGTGCCTCGCATACGGGGACGGGATCACCTTCTGGCCGCTGATCGAGATCGTCGGCTCGCTCGGCAGCGACGACGGCATCCGCGAGCTGCTTGCGGACGTCGAGGACGGCGATGTGATCGCGGCACGCGTGCTCGGCGCCGTCGGCTCGAATCCGACCGCGTCCGGGGGTGAGACGTTCTGGGCGGTTCGGCGGCTGTTCGAGGAGCTCGCGCGCGAGAAGCCGCTCGTCGTCCTCGTCGAGGACATCCACTGGGCCGAGCCGACGCTGCTCGACTTGCTCGAGTACCTCGCGGGCTGGACGCACGACGCGCCCCTGCTGCTGCTCTGCCTCGCCAGACCTGAGCTCATCGACGAGCGGCCCGCGTGGCTGACGCTGAGCGGCGCCGGCGTGCTGCTCGACCCGTTGAGCGACGACGAAGCGAGCAAGCTGCTCGACGAGATCGCGCTCGAGTGGCCGCTCGACGCTCCGGCGCGGCGGCGGATCACGGAAGCAGCCGAGGGTAACCCCCTCTACCTCGAGCAGATGGCGGCAATGCTCGCGGAAGGCGGCCCGCTGGAAGGCATTCCACCGACGATCCACGCGCTCATCGCCGCGCGCCTCGGCCGGCTGCCGCCCGACGAACGGCGCGTGCTCGAGACCGCCGCGGTCTCGGGCAGCAAGCACTTCGTCCGCTCGGCGCTGCGCAAGCTGATGAGCGACGACGACCAGGCAGTGGTGGACGCGAGCCTGCTCAGCCTCGCGCGCAAGGATCTGCTCAGCGCGCGACCGGGACGCGAGGATGCGTATCGCTTCAGGCACGTGCTCATCCGCGACGCTGCGTATGCCGGGATCCCGAAGGAGCTCCGCGCCCGGCTCCACGAGCGTTACGCCGACTGGGCGGCGAACACGCGCGCGGGCAAGGCGGGCGACATCGACGAGATCGTCGGGTACCACCTCGAGCAGGCGGTGCGCTACCGCGAGCAGCTCGGCCCACTCGACGAGCACGACAGGGAGCTCGCCGACCGGGCCGCACGGTTGCTCGGGGCAGCAGGGCAGCGTGCATTTGCCCGCGACGACGCGCCCGCCGCCGTGAACCTGCTCGACCGCGCGCTCGCGCTCGTGACCGACGAGGACCCGGCCCACCTCGAGCTCTTGCGGCAGCTGAGCACGTCGCTCTGGTCGATCGGCGAGGTGGCACGCGCCGAGGCGCTGCTGCGCGGCTTGATCGAGACGGCGGCCGCCGCCGGCAACCGCCAGTACGAGCTCTACGGCGCGCTGCAGCACATGAGCTGGCGCTTCTCGCGCGACGAGGCGACGTGGGAGGAAGTGACCGACCTGGCGCGCGCTGCCCTCGCCGCATTCGAGGAGGCGGGCGACGACTACGGCCTCGCGCAAGCGTGGCGGCAGCTCGCAAGCTCGTTGCACGCGCGGTCGCGCTTCGCGGAAGCGGCGGAGGCAGCCGAGCAGGCGCTCGAGCACGCCCGCAGGGCGAACGCCGCTCGTGAGGAAGCCCGCGCTGTCGACCTCCTCTGCATGTGCCTCTTGCACGGACCGACGCCGGTGGCGGCCGCCACAGCACGCGCCGAGCAGATGCTGGCGGAGGCGGAGGCGGATGCAAACGCAGCGCTGCAGGCGAACGTCAGGACTGCGCTCGCCGAGCTCAAGGCGATGCAGAAGTCCTTCGACGAGGCGCACGAGCTGCTCGCGTCCGCGCGGCGAACGTACGAGGAGCTCGGCCTCAGGCTCGCGCTCGTCGGGCTGAACCAGGTTCAGGGCCTCGTCGAGCTGCTGGCGGGCGACGCCGAGGAGGCGGAGCGGGCGTTTCGCACCGGCTTCGAGCTGATCGCCGTCGAGTTCCCGACGTGGCGCGCGTACCAGGCGGGACTCCTTGCCGACGCGCTCTACGAGCAGCGCCGCCTCGACGAGGCGCGCGAGCTCGTCGAAACCACGAGCACCGACCGGCTCGAGGAGCTCGAGAACATCCTCCCGTGGGCGACGGTCAAGGCGCGCCTGCTCGCACGCGACGGCAGCTACGAGGAGGGCGAAGACCTGCTGCGTGACATCGCCGCGCGCGCGTCACAGACGGACGCGCTGAACGCCCACGGTCACGTCCTGCTTGCGCTCGCGGAGGTCCTCCACATCGCGCACCGAACGGACGACGCGCGGGCCGTCGCCGCCCAGGCGGCCGACATCTTCGGGCGGAAGGGGAACGTGCCCGCGGCGGAGCGGGCGGCCGCGCTTCTCGTCGAGCCCGCGCGGCGTTAGAGTCGCCTGACATTCTGCCCGCTGCGGAGGGAGACATCATGGGTCAGGGAACGAAGAAGATGGATCACCCGGCACACGATCACCACATGGACCACTTCTCCGATGCCATGGAAGACGCGCTCAAGAACACGGACCCAGCGGAACAGCCGCAGAGCGTCACCTTCCAGGTCCTCGTCTCGCCCAACCCAGGCGGCGTGAAGGAGTACATCGTCAACATCCACGGCTAGTCAGGAGGGCGAATTGGCACACGTCGTCAAGGTCATCACCGTCATCGGCTCGTCCGAGCAGAGCTTCGCGAAAGCGGCCGACGAGGCCGTGCGGACGGCGCAGAAGACGATCCGAAACATCACCGGTGTCGATGTCCTCTCGATGAGCGCGACCGTCGATCCGAATCCCGGCGGCATCAAGGAGTACCGGACGACGGTGAACGTCGCGTTCGTCGTCGAGAACCCCGGCGACGACTAGGTCTAGGTCTCGAGCACGCGCTTGAGGTTGCCGAGCGCGGCGACCTCGTTGCGCATCGACTTCGAGACCATCGACGCCATCAGCTTCTGCATACCGCTCAGCTTCGCGTTCAGCGTGAGCGTGACGCGGGTGCCGCCGTCCGCATCCTCGAAGCGGTAGCTGCCCTCCGGCCGAACCGGCCCGGCCAGTGTCCGAAAGGCGAGCAACGTGTCCGGCTGATACGCGGTCACCTCGAAGTCCGCGTCGATGCGCCGGCCCATCGGGCCCTTCACCCCCTGCGTGTAGATCGCGTCCTGCCCCTCGCCCGACGCGCGCTTGATGTCGACGACGCCGCGACGCCATTGCGGATCGTTCTCGTGGTCGGCGACGAACGCGAACACCTCGGGACGCGGGCGGCCGATCACGACGCTGTTCTCAGCGGACGCCATGCCGCGAGCCTACTCCGCGACGAGGGCCCTCGCGAAGTCGTCCGGGTCGAACGGCCGCAGGTCGTCGAGCGTTTCCCCCACGCCGATCAGCTTGACCGGCAGGCCGACCTCGTGCGCGATCGCGACGGCGATGCCGCCCTTCGCGCTGCCGTCGAGCTTCGTCAGCGCGACCCCCGTCACGCCGACGGCCTCGCCGAACAGCCGCGCCTGCTGGAGGCCGTTCTGCCCCGTCGTCGCGTCGACGACGAGGAGCGTCTCGTGCGGCGCTCCCTCCAGCTTCCCCTCGATCACGCGCCGCACCTTCGCAAGCTCCTGCATCAGGTTCGCCTGCGTGTGCAACCGGCCGGCGGTGTCGACGATGACCACGTCGGCGCCGTCGCGGCTCGCACGCTCGATCGCGTCGTAGGCGACGGACGCGGGATCGGCGCCGCGCTCGCCGCCGACGAACTCGGCGTCTGCGCGCTCCGCCCAGATCTCGAGCTGCTCCTCCGCGGCCGCGCGGAACGTGTCCGCCGCCGCGAGCACGACCGTGTGCCCGTGCTGCCGCAGCCGCTCGGCAAGCTTGCCGATCGTCGTCGTCTTTCCCGTGCCGTTGACGCCGACGACGAGCAGGACGCTCGGCTCCGCCCGCACGTTCAGCGTGCCCGGATCGCCGAGCAGCGCGCTGATCTCCTCGGCGAGCGCGCCGCCCAGGTCGGTCAGATCCTGACGCGCCTCGAGGCGCTGCACGAGCTCCGCCGTTGCGCGCACGCCGACGTCCGCGCGGATCAACGCCTCCTCGAGCCGCTCCCACGCAGCGTCGTCACCGGGATCGAACGCCGCCGACGCGAGCTCGGCGGTCAGCGCGCGCCGGCTCTTCGACAGCGAGTCGCGCAGGCGCGAGAAGAGACCGCTGCGGGCCGCGTCGGGCTCGGGCTGCGCGTTCTCCTCGCCGAGCAGCTGGGCCCAGCTACGAGGCAACCGCGACGGCCTGCTCTTGGGGCAGGCGCCGCGAAACGATCTGTGAGACCCCGTCGGCGCCCATCGTCACGCCGTACAAGATATCGGCGGCCTCCATCGTCCTCTTCTGGTGGGTGATGACGATGAACTGCGTGCGGTCGGCGTAACGGCGCAGCAGCTCGACGAAGCGGCCGATGTTCGTGTCGTCGAGCGCGGCCTCGACCTCGTCGAGCAGGTAGAACGGGCAGGGCCGGGCGAGGAAGAGCGCGAACAGGAACGAGATCGCGCCGAGCGCCTTCTCGCCGCCGGAGAGCAGCGACAGGCGCGTCACCTTCTTGCCGACGGGACGCAGCTCGACCTCGATGCCGGGCTGCTCGCCCTCCTCTTCCGGCTCCGTCAGGCGCAGCCGCCCCTCGCCGCCGGGAAACAACGTCGCGGCCACCTCGGCGAAGTTCGCCTGCACCGACGCGAACGTCTCGGCGAAGCGTTCCTCGACCGTGCGCGTCAAGTCGTCGCGGAGCTTCTGCAGCTCGGCGAGGCTCGCCTCCAGGTCTTCGCGCTGCGCGGAGAGCTCGGCGAGCCGTTCCTTCTCCTGTTCGTACTCCTGTTTCGCGAGCGGGTTGACCTGACCGAGCGACTCGCGCCGGCGCTCGAGGCGCTCGATGCGCTCCGCGAGCTCGTCCCGGTCGTCGCCCGCCGCGGCCTCGGCGGCCGCCGCTTCGAGCCGGCGGCGCGCCTCGTCGATCTCCGCCTCGATCCGCGCGCGCTCGACGTCGATCGCGCTGAGCCGCTCGCCCGCGTCTGCCGTCGCGCGGCGAGCGTCGACCTCGGCCGCCCCGAGCTTCCTGAGCTCTTCGGCGAGGGCGGTCGTTCGCTGCGCGCCGGCATCGGCGCGTGCACGCAACGGCGACTCGTGGCGGTCGTCCGTGACGCCCGCGAGCGTGTCGACGAGCCGCGCCGCAAGCCGCGCCAGCGTCTCCGTGAGCGGGTCGTGCGTCGCGCTGTACGCGTCTTCCGGGATCGGCGCCTCCACGCGCGCATCGAGCTCGTTGACGTCGGCCGCGAGGGCGCGCCGCCGGGCTTCGAGCTCGAGCCACACGGCCTCGGCCGTCTCGCCGGCGAACCACAGCTCTCCGCGCTGCGGGTCGTAGCCGAACCCTTCGGGCGTCACGGCGGGAACCGTCGACTGCAGCAGCTCGTCCTTGGGGACGACCGGCAGGTCGGCGACGGGCGGGCGTGTCAGCACGACGACGCTGCCGAGGCCGGCCGCGCGCGCGCGCTCGGCGAGCTGCAACGCCGCCCGCGCGTCGTCGGCGACGATCGCGGCGGCGCGGTGTCCGAGCGCGGCCGCGACGGCCCGCTCGCGTCCAGGCTCCACCTCGAGCAGCGAGAGCGCGAGCCGCTCGCCTTCTTCGGCGAGGGCGCGCGCAGCAGGCGGAAGCCCTTCGCGCTCCGCCAGCGCGCGCTCCAGCGTCTGCAGTCGCTCGCGCGCAAC
Organism: uncultured Actinomycetes bacterium; assembly: GCA_963833655.1. Taxonomy (GTDB): domain Bacteria; phylum Actinomycetota; class Thermoleophilia; order Gaiellales; family Gaiellaceae; genus 3-1-20CM-4-69-9. Next base: position 71,111 of record CAWHYL010000005.1, read on the forward strand.
ACGTGCCTGCTCGCGCAGCGACTCGCGCCCTGCGCGGACGCGCGCGTCGAGGACGCGTCGCGGCCGCGCGAGGTCGACGCGCAACGAGTCCAGCAGCGACTGCGCGCTCTCGCGCCGCAGCTCGAGTCGCTCTCGCGCGCTGCGCAGCCGGTACAGCATCGCCGTCGCCTGCTCGCGCCGGCCGGCCGCATCGGCGAGCTCTTCCTCGGCGCGGCGGCGCTCTTCCAGCAGAATGTCGAGCTTTTCGTCCGCGTGCTTCCGCGCGAGCACCGCGGCCGTGCGGCGGCCGTCGCCGTCCTGCAGGCGCTCGTGCAGCTCGGTGAGGTCGAGCTCGGCGACGCGCGCCCGCAGCGACGCGATCTCCCCACGCAGCTTCTCGGCGCGCTCCGCCGCCGTCGCCTGCAACGCGAGCGGCCGCAGCCGCTTCTTCACCTCCGCCTCGACGTCGCGCGCACGCTCGACCTGGATGCCGACGCGCGCGAGCTTCAGCTCGGCGCGATGCTTCCGCCGCTTGAAGCGGCCGAGGCCGGCGGCTTCCTCGAGCAGCTGGCGCCGCTCTTCGGGCTTCGAGCCGAGGATCTCCTCCACACGGCCCTGGCCGATGATCGAGTGCATCCCGCCCCCGAGCCCGAGGTCGGCGAGCAGCTCGACGAGGTCGATCCTGCGCACGGCCGTGCGGTTGAGCAGGTACTGCCCTTCGCCGCCGCGGTGCAGCCGGCGGGCCACCGAGAGCTCGGTGTAGGGCAGCGGCCCGTCACCGTCCGGGTTGTCGAACAGGAGCTCGACCTCGCAGAAGTCCTCGGGCGCGCGGCCGCCGCCGCCGGCGAAGATCACGTCGTCCGGCTTCTCCGCCCGCAGCTCGGACGGCGCCATCGAGCCGGCGGCCCAGACGATCCCGTCGGCGACGTTGGACTTCCCCGACCCGTTCGGACCTACGACGACGGCGACCCCGGGCTCGAGGCGAACCTCGACCGGCTCCGGGAACGACTTGAAGCCGCGCAGCTTTATCGCGCGCAGGTGCATCCGCGGCAGGCTAGCGCCTGCCGCGGATGGCGGAACCGCCGCCTCGCGGCTTTCACTCCGGGTCGGCGCGAACCAACACCGTGTCGACCACCTTCATCACCTCGTCGGCGGGGAGGCCGGCGCGCGTTGCGTGCTCGACCACCTTCTCGGCGCTCGAGCTCTGATAGATGCAGATCGTCCCGAGCGTGCCGCCCTCTTCTTCGACGACGTAGCTGCGGATCCAACGGATGTCATCGCCCATCTCCTCGTCGCCGATGCGGCGGGAGCGTTCAGCGGCTGCTTGCAGGTCTTCTGGAGTGCGCCACCCGTCCCGGCGGCGTATGACGTAGAGGTTCATGGGAGACAGGACGCCGCCGGCGCCGCTCCTCTTCCCTACGCCGCCGGCGTCTCGACGCCGAGCGCCGCGAGCGTCTCCTTTGCCGCCTCCTGCTCGGCCGCCTTCTTCGACGCACCCGAGCCGACGCCGAGCTGTTGGCCCTCGATCACGGCGGCGCAGCGGAAGCGCCGGTCGTGGGGCGGGCCTTCGACCTCGAGCACGGAGTAGCTGACGGACTGGCCGCGTCGCGCGAGCGCCTCCTGCAGCTCCGTCTTGTAGTCGACGTGGCTGGTGAGCGCGTACTCGATCCGGCCGGAGAACGCATCCACGACCGGCCGCTCGATGCGCTCGAACCCGTGCTCCAGGAAGAGCGCCGCCAACGCCGCTTCGAGCAGCGCCGCGAGCACGTTGCGGTTGTGCGCCAGACGGTGCAGCTCGTCCTCGGGAATGTCGGCGCCGCGCTCGGTGAGCCGCTCGCCGAGCGAGAGCTGACGCGCAACGACCGCGCAGCTCGCGCGCGACACGACGTGCGAGCGAACCTTCGCGAGCCGACCCTCGCTGAAGTCGGGGTAGCGGTCGTACAGCTCGCGGGCGATCGCGAGCTCGAGCACGCTGTCGCCGAGGAACTCCAGCCGCTCGTACGACGCCGAGCGCTCGCTCGCCCAGGATGCATGCGTGTAGACCTGGTCCGCCCGTGGGCCGGGCAGGCCCTCGATCAGCTTCGCGAGCTGCGCGACGTCCCCGCGGGGGGCGCTACTGGTGGGACGAGACGTAGTCGACGGCCTGGCCGACGGTCTGGATCTTCTGTGCGTCCTCGTCGGAGATCTTGATCCCGAACTGATCCTCGAGCTCCATGATCAGCTCGACGAGATCGAGCGAGTCCGCGTCGAGGTCCTCCTGGAAAGAGGCCTCCTCCGTGATCTCGCCCTCGTCGACACCGAGCTGCTCTGTCAGGACTTCCTTCACTCGCTCGAAGACTTCCTCGCGCGACGCTGCCATGTCACCTCACGTGGGGGTCGGGGTCGTAGAAGTCGCGGACTCTAACACGGTGTCCCCGACGCGCTGCGCGAGGCGGCCGGTGACGTCGTTGGCAACACCGCGGGCGGCCAGCCGGATCGCGTTCTCGATCGCGCGGCGCGAGGAGTTGCCGTGCGCGATCACCGCCAGGCCGCGCAGGCCGAGCAGGTACGCCCCGCCGTAGGTGTCGGGGTCGAGCCGCTCGCGGAGACGGCGCGCCGCCGGCCGGATCAGCAGGCCGCCGAGGCGGCCGCGTGCCGTCGCGGTGATCTCCTGCCGGAAGGCGTCGAGCAGGTTCCGGATCGTCCCCTCGAGCAGCTTCAGGCTGACGTTGCCGGTGAAGCCGTCCGTGACGACGACGTCGGCGCCGCCGCGCAGGAGATCGCGGCCCTCGGTGTTCCCGGTGAAGTTGAGGTCGCTCGCAGCGAGGAGCTCGTGCGCTTCGAGCGTGAGCTGGTTGCCCTTCTCCGCTTCCTCGCCGATCGAGAGGAGCCGAATCTCCGGATTCCGGACGTCGAGGATCTCCTCGGCAAAGACGGCGCCCATGTGCGCGAACTGGAGCAGGTCATCGGGGCGAGCATCGGCGTTCGCACCTGCATCGAGCAGGACGGAGACACGCTCCCGCGACGGAATCGTCACCGCGATCGCCGGACGGCGCACGCCGCGCAGGCGGCGGATCTCGAGCAGGCAGGCGGCGAGCATCGCGCCGGTGTTGCCGGCGGAGACGACGGCGTCGGCTCGCCCCTCGCGCACCAAGCGGCACGCGACGACGAGCGAGCTGTTCGGCTTCGCGCGGACGGCGTCGGTGGGCTTGTCGTCCATCGCGATGACGTCGGGCGCCTCGACCAGCTCGAGGCCTTCCGACGCGAGGCCCGGCGTCCCGACGAGCACGGGCACGACCTCGTCCGTGCGTGCAGCGACCGCGCCTGCGACGACTTCATCCGGACCGCGGTCCGCGCCCATCGCGTCGACCGCGATGCGGATCACGCCTAAGGCGCCGACTCCGCGGCGCCGACCTCAGGCCGGCGCGCTCCGCGCGACGACCGTCTGAGCTGACCGGTCGACACGATTGAAGTCAACAGAGGACGCCTACGGAGCGTGCGTGTGGAGCGGCTCGACGTCGCGGCCGCGATAGGTGTGGCACCGCGGGCACATGCGGTGCGGCCGCTTCGGGCTGCCGCATTGTGGGCAGACGTTCAGACGCGGCGCCTCGATCCCGTGCTGCGCGCGGCGTTTGTCACGTCGCGCCTTCGACGTTTTCTTCTTGGGGACAGCCATGAACGCCGCAGTGTAGCTAGTCGCCGTCGTTTCGAACGGCCGCCATGAGCAGCAGGCCGCCGTCGGAGACGATCGTCGACCCCGTCGTGTACGCGGCGCCGTCGGAGCAGAGCCACGCGACGAGGCTCGCGATCTCGCGGGCATCGCCCGGTCGGCCGGCAGGGATCGAGCTGCGCTCGACCGTGCGCGGGTCGACGTCCTCGTTCCCCGTCATCGGCGTTGCGATCTCGCCCGGCGCGACGTCGTTGACGGTGATCCCGTGCTCGGCGAGCTCGAGCGCCATCACCTTCGTCAGGCCGCCGAGGCCGTGCTTCGCCGCGACGTACGCCGCCGACTGGGGGAGCGGCACGAGCTCGTGGACGGACGTGACGTTGACGATGCGTCCGCCGCGGCCCTGCTTCACCAGCCGGCGTGCCGCACGCCGCGCGCAGAGAAAGGCGCCGTCCAGGTCGACCGACAGCGTCTCGCGCCAGTCCTCCCAGCTGAAGTCGAGGAACTCGTCGCACTTGCCGACGCCGGCGTTGTTCACGAGCGCGTCGAGGCCGCCGAGGGCGTCGGCGAGCTCGTCGACGGCGTCGGCGGCCTGGGGCAGCCGGGTCAGGTCGAGACGCCGCACCTCGGCGCGACGGCTCAGCCCGCGCACTTCTTCGGCGGTCGCCGCGGCGCCCTGCTCGTCCTCGTGCCAGGTGATGCCGACGTCGTAGCCGGTGCGCGCGAGCTCGACGGCCGTCGCCTTGCCGATGCCGGAATCCGAGCCGGTGACGATCGCGATCCGTGCCATCGATCGATGTCGGCACCGGAGGCGTAGTCGTCACACCTGCGGGTACGCTCGGCGGCATGGAGCGACGGACGCTCGGGCAGGGCCTGGAGGTCTCCGCGCAGGGGCTCGGCTGCATGGGGATGTCCGCGTGGTACGGGCCGACCGACGAGGGAGAGTCGATTGCGACGATCCACCGCGCGCTCGAGCTCGGAATCGACTTTCTCGACACCGCCGACGTCTACGGCCAGGGCGCGAACGAGGAGCTCGTGGCGAAGGCGGTCGCGGGCAGGCGCGACGACTACGTCATCGCGACGAAGTTTGGGAATCGGTGGTTCGACGACGGCCGCCGGACGATCGACGGCTCGCCCGACTACGTCCGTCAGGCGATCGACGCGTCGCTGCGGCGGCTGGGCGTCGACCACGTCGACCTCTACTACCAGCACCGCGTCGACGCGAGCACGCCGATCGAGGAGACGGTCGGCGCGATGGCGGAGCTCGTCGCGGCCGGAAAGGTGAAGCATCTGGGGCTGTCCGAGGCAGGCCCCGAGACGATCCGCCGCGCGCACGCCGTCCACCCGATCACGGCGCTGCAGTCGGAGTGGTCGCTGTGGACGCGTGACCCGGAAGGCGAGGTGCTCGACACGGTGCGCGAGCTCGGGATCGGATTCGTCGCCTACAGCCCGCTCGGCCGCGGCTTCCTCGCGGGCCGCTTCTCGTCACCGGACGACCTCGCCGAGGACGACTTCAGGCGCCGGCACCCGCGCATGTCCGGCGACAACCTCGAGCGAAACCGTGCGCTCGCCGACAGGGTGCGCGAGCTTGCCGACGAGAAGGGCTGCACGCCCGCGCAGATTGCGCTTGCGTGGGTGCTGTCACGCGGAGACGACGTCGTGCCGATCCCGGGGACGAAGCGACGGACGTACCTCGAGCAGAACGCAGCGGCATCCGAGCTTCGGCTCGACGACGACGAGCTGCGCGAGCTGGACGAAGCGTTTCCGCCGGGCGCCGCCGCCGGCCAGCGCTACGCGGACATGTCGTCGATCGGGCGCTAGCTGTGCTGCCCACAGACGTTGTGAACGCGGCTGATTGGGGGTCGGTCGCCGATTGAGCTGTGCGGGCGTCTGCGGTTGTAGTAGCGGATGAAGCTTTGCAGGCTGCGGGCGCGGCTGTTGGAGTTGGGCCAGGTGCGGCTGTAGGCCCATTCGTCCTGGAGTGTGCGGATGAAGCGTTCGACCTTGCCGTTCCAGCGTGGGGTGTAGATCGGGGTACGGATGTGGTCGATCGAGTGAGCGGCTAGGAGTTCGCTAAAACGGCGGCTGCGCCGGTAGACGAGCGCGTTGTCGGTCATCACGGCCGTGGGCGGTTCGAGGCCGAGCTCGGCGAAGAAGCGCAGCGCGCGCTCGAGCGTGCGCGTGTTGGTCTCGGCGTCCTCGCGTGGGTGCAGCTCGACGTAGACGAGGCGGCTGTGATCGTCGAGGACGCAGTGGAGGTAGTCGTAGCCGATGCCGCGGCTGCGGTCGTGCTCGACCCTGCTGCCGGTCGCGCGGTGGCCGGGAACACGGAACCGGCCGAGCTTCTTTACGTCCATGTGCAGCAACGCGCCCGGCCGCGACCACTCGTAGCGGCGGTAGCTCTGCCGCTGTCCGCGCGCCCGCCGCGAGAGACCGTGCCGGCGCAGCACCTTCCAAATCGTTGAGCGCGCCCGCTGCACGATCCCGGCCAGCCGCCCGGGGCCGAGATTCGTCTCGCGACGGGCGCGCAGGATCGGCTCTTCCTCCGCCGCCGTCAGACGCCGCGGCTGCCGCAGCGGACGAGAAGAACGATCAGCAAGAGAACCTCCATCGACCGCCCGGTGCCACCAGCGATGCGCGGTGGCGGGCGAGACTCCGAAAGCAGCCGCGGCTGCCCTCATCGACGCGCCCGACTCGATTGCCAGCACCAGCTGACGACGCCCGGCCAGTCCGAGCTTCGCGTTAGCGTGCAGATTCATCCCGGCCCTCCTTTGGGAGCAGGTCTTGGCGGACCCGCACACACTCAAAGGAGGGCCGGATGAACCCTCAGCCGTTCACAACCTGTGTAGGCAGCTCAGCTAGCCCCCGGTCAGGATCGCCGAGAGCGCGCGTGGCCGCACGTCGTAGTGCGGCAGCTCGGCGATCTCCATCCAGACAGTCTCGTCGTCGTAGTCGCCGCCGACCGCGACCGCCGAGTAGTAGTGCGTCGTCTGGCCGCGCAGCTCCTCGATCAGCAGCCGCGGCCCCAGGACAACACGGACGCCGAGCCCCTCCCGCGCCTCGCGAACGGCGGTGTCGGCCGGTTGCTCGTCGGAGCGGACGTCGCCCCCGGGGAAGTCGAAGTACGTGTGCCCGTCGAGCACACGCCTGATCAAGGCGACGCGGCTCTCGTCGCGCAGGACGACGGCCGCCCGGCCGCTCACAGCTGCTCTCGGAGGCTCTCGAGGGCCGCCCAGCGCGAGTCGGCCGGAGCGTCGTCATGCGCGTGCGGCTCGTCGCTCAGGTTCTTGCCGCAGGTCGGGCAGAGGCCGGCGCAATCGTCGCGGCACAAGATCTTGTCCGGCAGCGCGAGCGCGACGGCGTCGCGCGCCCAGGCGGCGAGGTCGAGGTGGTCGTCGACGACGTACGGCGTGCGCAGCTCCTCCGAGCCGTCGGGATTCGTCGCCTGGTACTCGCGCACGGAGATCGGCAGGTCGAGAACGGCATCGCCGAGGCAGCGATAACACGGCCCGTGCAGGCGGGCGATGAAGCTCAGCTGGAAGAGGGTGCCGGTGGTCGCCCTGGTGATGACAAGCTCAGCCGGAACCTTGCCGGGCACCGGCAGGTAGCGCTCGCCGCCAAACTCGAACGGCTCCAGCTCGAGCTCGATCCCGTCGCAGTACTCCTCCCCCGCGCGGAGCTTCAGCTGTCTCAGATTGAAGCTCTTCATCGGATTCAGGGTAGCGCTGCCTCGCGGTCACGATCAGCACGACAGCCGTGACGATCGCGACGCCGGCGACGACCGTCGCCCAGCCGATCGTCTCCCCCAGGAAGAGCGTGCCGAGGGCGACCGCGACCACCGGATTGACGAACGCATAGGTCGCCACGGTCGAGATGCGAACGTTCTTGAGCAGCCACGCGTACGCCGAGAACGCGATCAAGGAGCCGACGACGACGAGGTACGCGAAAGCGAGCAGCGGCTCGAGCGTGAGCGAGCTCGCGTGCACGTCGTTCGCCTCGCCGCCGACAAGCCCGGCGATCCCGAGGAAGGCGGCGGCCGCGAGCATCTGCATCGCCGCCGACAGCAACGGGCTGCTCGGCAGCGGCGCGCCGCGGGCGTAGAGCGAGCCGGCCGCCCACGCCGACGTCGTCGCGACGAGCGCGAGCGCGACACCGACGTTGTTGCCGCCGCCCGGGCGAACGAGTACCGCGACGCCGGCGAAGCCGATCACGAGCCCGATCGCGGCGCCGCGCGACAGGCGCCGCCCGAAGAAGACGCGGTCGAACAGCGCGACGTAGAGCGGGATGATCGCCACGATCAGCGCGGCGAAGCCGGAGTCGAGCCGCGTCTCGGCCCAGGCGACACCGCCGTTGCCGACGAGGAGCAGCGCCGCGCCGACGATCGCCGCGGCGAGCCACTCACGCCGCGTCGGTCGCGCACGGCCCCGCGCTGCGAAGGCATACAGCGCCACGCCCGCGACGAGGAAGCGGACGGACGACATCAGCAGCGGCGGCAGCGTCCGGTCGGTGACGCGGATCGCGAGGTAGGTCGAGCCCCACACGAGGTAGACCGTTCCCAGCGCGAGAGCCACCGCCGCCGGCGAGCGGCGTGCGAAGGCACCCGTCACGCGCGGTTAGAGCGAGCGGCGGTCGGAGGGGCGGCGCGAGTCCGTACCGAACAGAACGGCGAGCGGGCCGACGGCGAAGATGAACGTGATGAACGCGATCGTCATACACCCATGATCGGCACCGCCTATCATTAGCGCAAATCGGGTTACAATAGGAGTCGATTATGGAATCTGATCGCTGGCTCGGCATCGAGCTCCGCCACTTCCTGGCTCTGGAAGCCGTGGCGCGGGAGGGGTCGTTCGGCAAGGCCGCGACGGCGCTCGGCTACACGCAGTCCGCGGTGAGCCAGCAGATCGCGGCGCTCGAGCGGATCGTCGGCCACCGGCTGGTCGAGCGTCCAGGCGGGCCGAAGCCCGTCTCGCTGACCGAGGCGGGCCGCTTGCTGCTCACCCACGCCGACGCGATCGCGGCCCGCGTCGCCGCCGCGCAGGCGGACCTGACGGCGCTGGACGAAGGCCAGGCAGGCACGCTGCGCGTCGGGGTCTTTCAGAGTGTCGGGCAGCGCGTGCTGCCGGAGCTGATGCGCCGCTTCCTCTCGGCCTGGCCGCAGGTGAAGGTGACGCTGACGGAGTCGGCGAACGACGTGGAGCTGCTCGAGCTCGTCGAGCGGGGCGAGCTCGACCTCACCTTCGCCGACCTGCCGCTGGTCGAAGGCCCGTTCGAATCAGTCGAGCTGATGCGCGACCCGTACGTCCTCGTCGTGGCGTCCGACTCGGAGCTGGCCGACCGCGAGCGGCCGCCGTCGGTGCGGGAGATGTCCGAGCTCGATCTGATCAGCCACAAGCACTGCCGGACCGTCCAGCGACTCGACTCGCTCTTCGGACGGCCGCTCGACTTCGTGTTCCGCTCCGACCACAACCAGACCGTGCAGGCGCTGGTCGCCGCCGGCGTCGGGTCCGCGCTCGTGCCGCGCCTGACGATGGATCCCGCCGACGAGTCGACGATGATGATCGAGCTGCCGAAGCTTCCGCCCCGCGTCATCGCGCTCGCGTGGCACCGCGACCGCTACCGCACGCCCGCCGCGCACGCGTTCGTCGAGACGGCGCGGGAGGTCAGCGCCGAGCTCGAGCCCGAGCCGGTCGCGGTCTGACACAGTCGCCGCCGAGCCCGAGGCTAGGCTGATCGCGGTCCGACTTGGCTGAACGAAGCTTGCATCGGGGTCGCGAGCTTGCGATCGATCTGGGCACGGCGAACACGCTGGTCTTCGTTCGCGGCGGCGGCATCGCCGTCTTCGAGCCGTCGGTCGTGGCGATCGACGAGGAGACGGGACGCGTTCTTGCCGTCGGCGAGGAGGCCCGGCGGATGATCGGCCGGACGCCCGCGTCGATCCGCGCGATCCGGCCGCTGCGCCACGGAGTGATCGCCGACTTCGACATCACCGCGGAGATGCTGCGCTACTTCATCCGCCGCATCGGCGGCAGCCGCCTCTCGTTCTCCCGCGTCGTTCTCTGCGTGCCGAGTGGGATCACGTCCGTCGAGCGCAACGCCGTCGAGGAGGCGACGCTCGCAGCAGGCGCGCGCACCGTGTCGCTGATCGAGGAGCCGATGGCCGCGGCGATCGGCGCAGGCCTCCCCGTCGGCGAGGCGCAAGGCAGCCTCATCGTCGACATCGGCGGCGGCACGACCGAAGTCGCCGTCCTCGCGCTCGGCGGCATCGTCGTCTGGGAGTCGGTGCGCGTCGGCGGCTACGAGCTCGACGACGCGCTCGTGCGGCACGTCGACGCCTCCGCGAACCTCTTGATCGGCTCGGAGACAGCCGAGGCGGCGAAGATCGCCGCAGGCTCGGCGTGGCCGTTGCCCGAGAAGCTTCAAGCCGAGGTCGCCGGGCGCCACCGGATCACCGGGCTGCTCCGCCGGACGACGCTCGACTCCGACGAAGTCCGCAGCGCGATCGCGCAGCCGCTGGAGACGATCACCGAGACGGTTCGGCGGACGCTCGAGGCGACGCCGCCGGAGCTTGCCGCCGACGTCGCGAGCCGCGGGATCGTCGTCGCCGGAGGCGGTGCGCTGCTCCGCGGCATCGACCAGCTGATCAGCTCGGCCACCGGCCTGCCGGTCGTCATCGCCGAGAAGCCGCTCGAATGCGTCGTCGTCGGCGCCGGCGCGAGCCTCGAGGAGAGCGCCCTGTCGGGGCGCGCGCGCCAGCGGCGGCGTTTCGGCCGCCGTCGGCACCGCTGAGCCCGTCAGCTACCCGGTGACGAAGGGCTGCTCGTCGTTGTTCGACGGCACGGCCGTCGCGCCGGCGAGCACCGTTTCCTGCGAGCGCTCGTGCAGCCGCTCGCGGCCGCGCTTCACGGCCGTCAGGAACTTCTCCAGGTTGACCTCGAGCGTCGACAGGATCGAGTCGGCCCAGTCCTCCATCTCGAGCCGAGTCTCCCGCGCCTGGCGGCGGGCGTCGTCGATGATGTCCTGCGCCTGCCGCTCGGCGATCTTGACGATCTCCGTCTGCGAGGCCTCTCGCACCGCCTGCTCGCGCGCCTCGCCGAGCAGCCGATCCGTCTCCCGCTTCGCCTCGGCGAGCATCTCCTGGCGCTCCTTCACGATCCACCGCGCCTGCTTGATCTCCTCGGGGATCGTCGCCCGCATCTGGTCGAGGATGTCGTAGATCTCCTCGCGGTCGATGCGAACCTGATCCGTCAGCGGCACGGCCTTCGCGTTGTGAACGAGGTCGTCGAGCTTGTCGATGAGTACGAGTACGTCCATTGGCTCCTATTCTTGCGGATTTTCCGGAGTGCCCGGGCGGCCGTCCGGGAAGAGCTCTGCAAACCGCTTGGCTACGCCCGGCGGCACGAGGTCGCCCACCTTCCCGCCGAAGCTGGCGATCTCCTTCACGCCGCTCGACGAGACGAAGCTGACGCTCGCGCTCGCCATCACGTAGACCGTCTCGACCTCGGGTGCGAGCGTGCGGTTGAGCTGGTTCATCTGGAACTCCCACTCGAAGTCCGAGATGACACGGAGGCCCTTGACGATCGCCTTCGCGTTCCACTTGCGCGCGAACTCGACGACGAGCTCGGAGAAGACGTCCACCTCCACGTTCTCACGGTCGGCCAGCGCCTCCTTGAGGAACGCGACGCGCTCGTCGAGCGAGAACATCGGCGTCTTGTGCGTCGGGTTCGCGACGACCCCGACGACGACGCGGTCGAAGATCTCGGCGGCGCGGCCGATCACGTCGACGTGCCCGTTCGTGACCGGGTCGTACGAGCCGGGTGCGATCGCGGTGATCACCGGTGCTCGAAGACCGTGACGCGGGTGGAGCCGTACTTGCGGCTCGTGCGCACGACGAGGCCCGCCAGCTCCGGCTCCGTGCGGGCGGCCGACTCGAGCACGAGCAGGCCGTCCTCCGCGAGGACGCGTGGTAGGTAGCGCGCGAGCGTGTCGTAGTCGGTCATCGCGTACGGCGGGTCGGCGAGCACGAGATCGTACTTCCTGCCCGCGGCCGTCTCCTGCGCGAGGCCGATCGTCGCCTCGGCGCGCACCACTCTCGCGCCGGTCAGCCGGAGCTTGTCGAGGTTGCGCTCGATCGCGCGCACCGCCTCTGCCTCGGACTCGACGAAGACGACAGCCGCCGCGCCCCGCGAGAGCGCCTCGAGCCCCATCCCGCCCGAGCCCGCGTACAGGTCGAGCACGCGCGCGCCCTCCACCCACGGCGCGACGATGTTGAAGACGTTCTCGCGCACGCGATCCGAGGTCGGCCTGGTGGCGAGCCCCCTCGGCGCGTAGATCGTGTGGCCCTTCCGCTCGCCGGCGATGATCCGCATCAGGGCAGGAGCTCGCGCAGGACGTCGAGGTAGGCGCCGTAGCCGGACGGCGTCGCCCACTCGCGCGCGCTCTCGACGGACGTCCCCTCCCGCCATTCGTTGAATGTGAGCACGAGCTGCCACTCCGCGTTCGAGGCGAGCATGTCGTCGACGTTCCCGCGCCAGCGCGCAACGTCCCGCGGCAGCCGCGGCGAGGGCTCACCGCGCTCGTCGAAGCCGGGCGCCACCATGAACGAGTCGGGCAGCAGTCCGTATTCCGGCACCGCCGCGCTGTACTCGTGCCATGCGTCCGGCTGGTCGGGGCAGTCGCGGAAGCCGGCGAACGCCTTGAGCACGATGTACGCCCCGACGGTGTTGGCCTCGTGCCAGCGGGCGGCGGTGGCGCAGCCGTCCTGCGGATCGCCGTACACGTAGACGACGAAGCGGCCGCCGACCTTGAGGTACGCGGGCTTCGACGCGTACGTGTCGCGGATGCGCTCGAGATCGGAGCGGATCTGGTCGACTCTCGGGTCGCCGTAGCCCTCGCGCTCGTAGTAGAGCGCCCACCGCAGCGGCGTCGTCCGCGCGGCGGCGAGGTAGCGCCAGAAGCGGAGGTCGGTCGGCGGGTCGCCGTCGAATCCCCACCACGAGTAGATCCCCGCATCGAGGTGGGCGTAAAGCAGCGCCTGCGTGTGCGCCTGGACGACCGCGGCGTCGGCGTCGCTGTAATAGCCGAGCGTCGGCCGGAAGAAGCTGTACGGGAAGAAGGCGCCGGCCCACCACTCGTCCGGATACCAGGCGTAGTAGAAGGCGGCCCGGATCGGGAACGGGGGCTGCGCCGTGTCGGCCGCCGGGCCGCGGAAGTGCACGATGCGCCCAGAGCGCGTGAGCATGAAGCGGACGCGGATGTCGCGATCGGTGTAGTCGTCGTGCGCGCGACCGGCGTAGACCGCTTCCTTCAGCAGCGGCTTCGGAAAGGTCAGCTCGTACGCCGGCCGGTCCGCCTGGCTGACGTCGATCACGTGGTAGGCGTGCGGCGCGGCGAGGGCGCCGGCGGCGAGGAGCATCGCGAGCGCCACGCTAGCCGCCGGACAGATCGACGTGCTCGACGGCGTCGCGCAGCGGACCCTCGGCGTCGACGAGCTCGTCGGCGAGCTCGCGCGCCCGCTCGAGCAGCTGCCGGTCCCTCCGGAGCTGCGCGAACTTGAGATCCGTCAAGCCCGACTGGCGCGTGCCGCGCAGCTGGCCGCCGCCGCGTATCTCGAGATCCTCTTCCGCGAGCTCGAAGCCGTCGGTCGTGCGTACGAGCGCCTCCAGCCGACGCACGGCGGTCTCCGTGAGGTCCTCGCGCGCGCGCGAGATCAATAAACAGTACGACTGCTCCGCTCCTCGCCCGACCCGCCCACGCAGCTGGTGCAGCTGCGCGAGCCCGAAGCGGTCCGCCTCCTGCACGATCATGATCGTCGCGTTCGGGACGTCGACGCCGACCTCGATCACGGTCGTCGCGACGAGCACGTCGAGCTCGTGCGCCTTGAACTGCGCCATCAGCTCGCGGCGCTCGGCGGGACGGAGCCGTCCGTGCAGCAGGCCGACGCGATAACCGCGGAGCTCCGCCCGGCGCAGGCGTTCGGCCTCTGCTTCCGCGGCGCGCGCCTGTGTCGTCTCCGACTCTTCGATCAGCGGGCACACGACGTAGGCCTGCCGCCCCGCATCGAGGTGCTTGCGCAGGCGCGCATACGCCTCCCCGCTCTTCTCCTCCGTCACCCACGCCGTCAGGATCGGCTTGCGGTTCGCGGGCGGCTCGGCGATCTCCGAGACGGACAGGTTGCCGTACAGGGTCAGCGCGAGCGTGCGCGGAATCGGCGTCGCCGTCATGTGAAGGACGTGCGGCGAGCGGCCTTCGGTCAGCGCACGCCGCTGCTCCACCCCGAATCGGTGCTGCTCGTCGACGACGGCGACGGCGAGGTTCGGGAGCTCGACGCCTTTTTGAATCAACGCGTGCGTCCCGACGACGATGTCGGAGTTGACGTCGTGCTTGACGGAGCCCGTCAGCAGCGCGCACGTGACGCCGAGCTCTCGGCACGGCCCGTCGAGCGTCAGGAAATGCTGCTCGGCAAGCGTCTCCGTCGGCGCCATCAGCGCGCCCTGCCGTCCCGACTCGACTGCGCGCAGCAACGCGTACAGCGCGACGACCGTCTTGCCGGAACCGACGTCACCTTGCAGGAGCCGCTGCATCGGCACGGTCCGCGCGAGGTCGGCGTCGATCTCGGCGATCGCGCGCTCCTGGTGCTCGGTCAGCACGAACGGGAGGACGTCGCGGTAGCGCGCCACGAGCTCCCCGGGCGGGTCTATGTCGGGCGCGACTTCCGCCTCGAGCTCGCGGCGGCGCAGCGCCAGACCGACCTGCAAGAGCACGAGCTCGTCGAACGCCAGCCGGCGCCGGCCGGCCTCGGCTTCCTCGAGCGAACGCGGCCGGTGCACGGCCCACAGGGCGTCGCTCCGTGTCGGCAAGCCCTCCTGGACACGAGCCGGCAGCGGATCCGCGACCGCACGCGGCAGCGCCGCGGCGACCAGCTCGCGCAGCTTCTTCGGCGTGAGCTCCTCGCTTGCGGGATAGACCGGCGCGTAGTCCGCCGTGGCGTGACCGTTGCCGATGTCGAAGCTCCGGACGTCGAACCCGTAGCGGCCCTGCCGCCCGCGCAGCCGCACCGCCGTCCCCGGCTGCAACTGCCGCTCGAGCCACGGCTGGTTGAACCAGGTGGCGGAGATCGTCGCGCTCCCGTCGGAGACGCGTGCGGTCAGCAGCTGCAGCCGCCCGCGCCGCCGCTTCGAGACGGAGAGCACCTCGCCGCGGATCGCGACCTCCTCCTCCCCGCCGAGCTCGGCGATGCGGAGCTCCTCCGCCGGCAGCTCGTAGCGGAACGGCCGGTGCTCGAGGAGGTCGCCGATGGTGGCGAGGCCGAGCCGCTCGAGCTTCTTCTTCAGCGCCGGCCCGACACCGGGGAGCGTCTCGACCGAGCGCGCGAGCGCGTCAGCGCGCGGGAACAGGCGCGGCCGCGGCCACGCCGTCGCTTCCTCGCCCGCGAACCCGGCGGTCACTCCGCGTCATCGAACCAGAAGAAGCCGACGGTGCCGGGGCCTGCATGCGTGCCGACGACGGCGCCGAGCGTCGTGATGACCTCGATCTCGGCCTGCGGCCGCTCGGCGCGCACCATCTTCTCGAGCTGCCGCGCCTTCTCCGGCGCGTCGGCGTGCGCGATGCCCACCTTCAGCGCCGGCGCGTCGCGCGTCGTCGACGTGAACGCGGAGACGAACTCCTGCATCGCCTTGCGGTTGCCGCGCACGCGTTTGAGCGGGACGACCTCGCGCTCGATCGTCAGCATCGGCTTCACGTGCAGGAGCTGTCCCGCCCATGCGCTCGCGCGTCCGATGCGGCCGCCGCGCCGTAGGAACTCGAGCGTGTCGACCGTGAAGATCAGGTGCGCGTCCTTGCGGTAACGGCCGATCAGCGCCTCCACCGCCTCATCCGTGGTGCCAGACACGAGACGTGTCTGGATCGCCATTCCGAGCATGGCAATTGCAGCCGACGCGCTCTGGGAGTCGATCGTGCGCACCTTGTCGTCGCCGACCTCGGCGGCCGCGGTCGTCGCGCTCCCGTAGGTGCCGGACAGCGCCGCCGAGATGTGCAGGGAGTAGATGCGCTCGTAGGCGGCGAGCTCCTCGTACGTCCGGAGGAAGTCGCCGGGCGTCGGCTGCGACGTCGTCGGCAGCTCGTCCGAGCTACGGAGCCGCGCGTAGAACTCGTCAGGCGAGAGGTCGACGTAGTCGCGGTAGCTCTCGGCGCCGAAGAGGACGTACAGCGGCACGACGCGCCAGTTCGGGTATCGCTCCGGCGCCTGGGGGAAGTCGGCGGTCGAGTCGAGCACGATCGCCGTGTTCTGGACGGTCAGGTCCATCTAGGACGCCTCCCGGATCGCGTTGACGATCTCGTCCAGCTCCTGGTCCTTCGAGAGGCAGGCGACGACGCCGGCCTCGTAGAGCGCGTCGACCTCGCGCAGGTTCGCCGACGCCGTCAGGCACACGACGGCGACGTCCGGCGCGGCTTCGCGCACCGCGCGCGTCGCCTGCACGCCGTCGATGCCGGGGAGGCGGTAGTCCATGAGCACGACGTCGGGCTGGTGCTCGCGGACGACATCGGCCGCGGCCGAGCCCTCGGCGACGGACGCAACGACGTCGATATCGGAACGCAGGCCGAGCAGGAGCTCGAGCGCCTCGCGGAAGACATCGTTGTCCTCGACGAGCACGAGGCGGATTGGTGCGGCCACGCGCTGAGCCTATTCGGCGGAGAGGAGGAGCGGGTAGTGCGGCTGCCCGCCGGCCTGCACCTCGAGCTCCAGCTCCGGGTGGCGCTCGCGGATCCGCCCGACGAGCCCGTCCACGGCCGGCGCATCGTCCCCGGTGAGGAGGGTCATCAGCATCCGCGGCTCGGCGAGCAGCTTCTCGGCCACCTGCTCGGCCACCTCGTCGAAGGCGTCGCCGACCGCCACCGCCTCGCCGTCTGCGAGCCCGAGCCAGCGGCCCTCGCGGACCGAGAAGCCGTTGAGGTCGGCGTCGCGCGATGCGAGCGTGACCTCGCCCGTGATGACGCCGTCGAGCACCTCAGCCATCTCGGCCGCATTCGCGGCGGCCGAGCGCTCGGGAAGGAACGACACCATCGCGGCGAGACCCGCAGGGATCGAGTCCGTGCGCACGACCGTGACCGGCTTCTCTGCGAGCTCCGCCGCCTGCTCCGCCGAGAGGATCACGTTCGAGTTGTTCGGCAGCAGGATGACCTCGTCGGCGTCGGCGGCCGCGACGGCGTCGATCAGCTCGGCCGTCGACGGGTTCATCGTCTGGCCGCCGACCACGATCTCGGTCGCGCCCAGGCTCTCGAACAGGGCGCGGTTCCCGTCGCCCGCGACGACCGCGACGACGGCGCTGCGAGCGGGCGGCAAGTCCGGCACTGCCTCGAGCAGCCGCTCCTCGCGCTGCACCGTCTGCTCGTGCATGTTCGCGATCTCGACACGGTCGATCACGCCTCGCGCGGTGCCCAGCGACAGCGCACGGCCGGGGTCGTCGGTGTGGACGTGCACCTTCAGCGCCTCGCGGTCGCCGACCACGAGCAGCGAGTCGCCGAGCCGCTCGAGCTCGGCCTCGATCGCATCTGCGTCGAGCTCGTCGCCCTCGATCACGAACGTGGTGCAGTAGCGGTAGTGCGAGAGCTCCTGGTGGATCGCCTCGATCCCGAGCTCGTCCGGAAGCTCGGGCGCCAGCTCCGGGAGCGGCTCGCCGGAGAGCGCCGAAGTGATCCCGCGGACGAGCTCGAGCAGCCCGACGCCGCCCGCGTCGACGACCCCCGCCTCGCGCAGCACCGGCAGTTGCTCCGGCGTACGCGCAACCGCTTCCTCACCGCGCTGAACGATCCGCGCGAGCTCGCCTCCGGCCTCGGCCTCCTCGGCCATCTCGCGGATGACGGACAGCATCGTCCCCTCGACGGGCTTTCGCACGGCACGATAGGCGGCGTCGCTCGCGGAGCGAAACGTCTCCGCGAGCGTCGCGTCGGCGGCGAGCGCCTCGGCCGCGCCGCGGACGATCTGCGAGAGGATCACGCCCGAGTTTCCGCGCGCGCCCATCAACGCCGCGCGCGTGACCTGCTTGAGCAGCGCGACACGCTCGTCCGTGCTCGTGCCGTCCAGCTCCTCGACGACCGCGCGCGCGGTCGACGTCATGTTCGTTCCGGTGTCCCCGTCGGGAACCGGATACACGTTGAGGTCGTCGATCCGCTGCCGGTTGCGCTCGAGCGACGCGAGCGCCGCGTGCGCGAGCTCGCGCGCGATGGCCAGGTCGCTCATGCGCTGGAGCGGCGGACGTCCTGGATCCGCACCTCGACGCTCTTTACCTCCAGCCCGGTGAGGCGCTCGACCTCGTACTGCACGCGGTTGCGAAGCGTCGACGCGACTTCGGCGAGGTTGAGGCCGTATTCCACGACGACGCTGAGCTCGATCGCGACGCCTTCCTCGCCGCTACCGCGGACGGTGACGCCTTGCCGCAGCGGGTCGCGCGTCAGCAGGCGCTTGCGCGACGCCATCCCGACGACGCCGTAGGCCTCCGCGGCGACACGGCCGACGATGTGCGCGACGGCGTCGTGCGAGATCGTGATGCGCCCGAGCGGCGAGCCCAGCACCGGAGCAGAAGCCGCCTCCACGCCCGGATTAGACCACGCTACGCCGGACGAAGTTGCTGCTCACGCGGAGTTTTCGAGTCCGCGCCAGCCCCACCGCGGCAGCCGCAGGCCTGGAGGGACGACCGCGCCGACGGCGGAGTACGCCATGACGTTGTCGACGGCCCAGCGCATGTACGCGTGCATCGCGGCCCGAAAGTCGGGATCGGCGGGCAGGCCGGCGTCGTCCAGCGCCTCGACGAAACAGGTGTAGAAGCGCTCGGGCAGGTCGCCCATATCGGCGTTCCCGCAGTGGAGCGCGAGAACGTGCGTCTCGTCGCCGCAGGTCTCGGAGAAGGCCGGCGGCCCGCCGAGCACCTCGGCCCAGTACGCCGCAAGGCGCTCGACGTGCTGCGGATGCCGATCCCCGTGCGAGAACGGGTGGTTGAGCTCGGGATCGGCGAGACAGCGCGCGTGGTGCGCCCGCGCGAGCGCGAGGAAGGCGGCGTCGCCGCCGGCGAAGTCGTAGAGGGTGGGCCGGGTCAGATGGCCTTCTGCACCTTGCCGCCCTTGAGGCAGCGAGTGCAGACGTAGGCCCTCGTCGGCTTGCCGTGCAGCAGGACGCGAACCCGCTGGAGGTTCGGGTTGAAGCGGCGCTTCGTGGCGACCATCGAGTGGCTCCGGTTATGCCCGAAGCCGGGCTTCTTTCCGCAGACGGCGCAGACCTTGGACATCGCCGCAGGATGGTAGCTAACGCGCCGACGCGCGTAGCTGCGCGAAGGCATCCGCCATCTCGAGCGCCGTGCGCACGGCCTCCGCGCCCTTCGAGATGCGCGCGACCGCCTGCTCCTTCACGTCGACCGTGAGCACGCCGAACGCGACCGGCACGCCCGTCTCGAGGGCTGCGAGCTGCAGGCCGCTCGCGGCCTCCGAAGCGATGAAGTCGAAGTGCGGAGTCTCGCCGCGCACGACGCAGCCGAGCGCGATGACGCACGCGTAGCGCCGCGTCTTCGCCAGCGCCATGGCAGCGAGCGGCAGCTCGAACGCGCCCGGAACCGGCATGACCGTAATCGCATCGCGACGCACGCCGGTCGCGTCGAGCTCCTCGAGCGCGGCCTCGAGCAACTGGCTCGTGATCTCGCCGTTGAAGCGGGACGCGACGACCGCGACACTGCGGCGCGACCCGTCGGGGATGCCTTCGAGGACGTTGACGTCGTCGGGGATGTCGAGCTCGCCGTACGCGTGCTGCTGCGGCTCGGTCTGCTGCTGCTCCTCCTCTTCCTCCTCCGACGTCTCCTCGCGCAGCTCCCGCGGCTCGTCCAGCTCGTCGATCTGCGCGTCCGGCCGGGTCTCGCTCACTCGCCACCCTCCAACGGCTCGTACTTCAGGTCCTGATGGTGAAGCTTGTGGCCGAGCTTGTCACGTTTCGTCGCGAGGTAGCGGGCGTTCTGGGGATTCGGCGCCGTCTCGATCGGCACCTGCTCGGCGACGGTGAGGCCGAAGCCCTCGATGCCCGTGATCTTCTTCGGGTTGTTCGTGAGGATGCGAATGGTCGTCAGGCCGAGGTCGGCGAGGATCTGGTTGCCGATCCCGTAGTCGCGCATGTCCGGCTGGAAGCCGAGCTCGAGGTTCGCCTCGACGGTGTCGAGCCCGTTCTCCTGTAGCTCGTACGCGCGCAGCTTGTTGAGCAGCCCGATGCCGCGGCCTTCCTGCGCCATGTACAGCAGCACGCCGCGCTCCTCGGCCGCGATCTGCGTCAGCGCCTGCTCGAGCTGCTCGCCGCAGTCGCACCTGAGCGAATGGAACACGTCTCCTGTCAGGCACTCGGAGTGCACACGGACGAGGACGTTCTCCGCGCCGTCGACGTCGCCCTTCACGAGCGCGACATGGTGCTTGCCGGTGAGCTTCTCGCGGAACGCGACCGCGGTGAACTTGCCGTAGGAGGTCGGCAGCTGCACCGTCGTCATGCGCTCGACGAGCTGCTCGTGGCGCCGGCGGTACTCGATCAAATCGGCGACGGTCACGAGCTTGAGCCCGTGGCGCTCGCAGTACGGGATCAGGTCGGGGACGCGGGCCATCGTCCCGTCCTCGTTCATGATCTCGCAGACGACGCCCGCCGGGATGAGCCCGGCGAGCCGCGCGAGGTCGACCGCCGCCTCGGTCTGGCCGGCGCGCCTCAGCACGCCGCCGTTGCGCGCGCGCAGCGGAAAGACATGGCCGGGCTGGACGAGGTCGGCGGCAGCCGACTTGGGGTCGATCGCGACCTGGATCGTGTGCGAGCGATCCGGCGCCGAGATGCCGGTCGTCACTCCCTCGCGGGCCTCGACCGAAACCGTGAACGCCGTGCCGTACGGCGTCTCGTTCCGCTCGGTCATCTGGCGCAGCCCGAGCGCGTCGCAGCGCTCTTCGGTCAGGCACAGGCAGATCAGCCCGCGCCCCTCCTTCGTCATGAAGTTCACGGCCTCCGGCGTCGCGAACTGCGCCGCGATCGTCAGATCGCCCTCGTTCTCGCGGTCGGCCGCGTCGACGACGACGACGAGCTTGCCCTGGCGAATGTCCTCGATCGCCTCCTCGATCGTCGCGAAGGCGCTCTTTTCCTCGACTTTCACCGCTCTGATCGTAGTAGCCGCTCGACGTACTTCGCGAGGATGTCGACCTCGAGGTTGACGCGGTCGCCTGCGTGCAGCCCGCCGAATGTCGTCACCTCGAGCGTGTGCGGAACGAGCGCGACGGCAAAGCCGCGCTCGTCGACGGCTGCGACCGTGAGCGAGACGCCGTCGACCGCGATCGATCCTTTCTCGACGACGTAGCGGAGGAGCTCGGCCGGCGTGTCGATCCAGACATGGTCGCCGGTCGAGCGCACCATGCCGACGCCGTCGACGTGTCCCTGCACGTAGTGGCCGCCGAGCGGGTCGCCGGCGCGCAGCGCCGCCTCGAGGTTGACGTCCGCGCCGAACGTCTTCGTGCGGTCGAGCGTCTCCTGGACGACGTCGAAGGCGAGCGTCCCGTCCGGAGCGCCGACGACGGTGAGGCAGACGCCGTTCACCGCGACCGAATCGCCGACAGCGGCACGGACACCGCTCTCGACGACGAGCCGTCCGCCCTCGAACGACAAAACTCGCCCACGCTCCTGGACGATCCCTGTGAACACACTGAAAAGGTACGGGGTCTGACCCTGGCCGCCGGGTCAGACCCCGTTTGTGGGGCTTACGCGCTCGTCAGGCCGGTGTGCTGGTGGCGGCGCGTGAGCACGAGGGCGATGCCGAGGAGCAGCGCCGCAGCGAAGACGGTCGATGCGCCGATCCCCGCGTCCTTCCAGTCGAAGCTGTCCGACGTGGAGAGGGCGAGTTGCGGGACGAGCGACGGGTTCGGGCCCTGGACGCCGTTGCTCCGCTCGGAGATCGCCTGGGTCGGCTGCTGCGACTGGTAGAAGCGCTGCATTGCCTGCCAGCGGAGCCCGTCGGCCTGCAGCGGCGTGATCGTGGCGCTCGTCTGGCTGTGCTCGGAGCGGATCTGCGAGCCGACCGGGCCGCCGACCGCGTGGTACCGCTGGTACAGCGCGTGGTAGCTGCTGGCCTGCGGGGTGCTGACGGGGACCGGGCCCCCGTCGACGAAGACACCGCTCTGGGCCTGGGCCGCGGCCGGCGCAGCGAGCGCGGCGAACGCGAGACCGATGAAGAGCCGGCGCCTGATCCTGATGTGCTTACGAAGCATGGTGTCCCTCCTCCGGAACCTCAATGACACGCAGAGGATCGGGGAGGGCGGTAATCCGGCGGGCACGGGCCGCCCACTGCCACCCATTGCGCAGTAATCGCCGGTGGTTCAGGCTGGAATGTCGATGGACTACCGCATCCTCGGGCCGCTGGAGGCCTTCGACGGCGACCGCCCGCTGTCGCTCGGCGGAGGCAGGCAGCGCGCCGTCCTGGCCCTGCTCCTCCTGCACGGCAGCGAGGCGCTGACGCGCGACGTCATCATCGACCGCCTCTGGGGCGAGAGCCCGCCGCCGACGGCCGCAAAGGTGCTGCAAAACTGCATCTCGGCGCTGCGCAAGGAGCTGCCCGACGGCCCCGAGCGGCTCCGCACGGTCGGAACCTCGTACGCGCTCCAGCTCGAGACCGACGAGCTCGACCGCGACCGCTTCGAGCACGCCGTCGCGAAGGCGCGCGCGGCCGCCGCGAGCGGCGATCACGCGCACGCCGCCGACGAGCTCCGCGCAGCGCTCGCCATGTGGCGCGGCGCGGCGCTCTGCGACTTCGCGTACGAACGGTTCGCGGCGGAGGAGATCGTGCGGCTCGCCGAGATGCACGTCGCCGCCGTGGAGGACCGGATCGACGCCGACCTCGCCTGCGGCCGTGCCGAGGAGCTCGTCCCCGAGCTCGAGGGGCTCGTCGCGCGCCATCCCCTGCGCGAGCGGCTGCGGGGACAGCTCATGCTGGCGCTGTACCGCGCGGGGCGACAGGGCGACGCGCTCGCCGCGTATCACGACGCGCGCGCGGCGCTGCTGGGAGAGCTCGGCCTCGAGCCGACGCGCGCGCTGCAGGACCTCCAGAAGGCGATCCTCGCGCAGGACCCGCTGCTCGACGCGCGGCGCGCGCCGACGATCACCCCCGGCAGGCGGGCGGCGACGCCGGTCGTGGGCCGCGACACGGAGCTCGCGGTGCTCGAGGCCGGCGTCGACGACGCGTTCGCCGGTCGCGGCCGGCTCTTCCTGCTCGTCGGTCCCGAGGGCGCCGGGAAGACGAAGCTCGCGGACGAGCTCGCGAGCCGCGCGAAGGCGCGCGGCGCCGCCGTCCGATGGGGACGCGGCTGGGATGGAGGCGACGCGCCCCCGTACTGGCCGTGGCGGCAGGCGATCCGCGAGCTGCCCGACAGCGACGGTGCCGAGCGGTTCGAGTACTTCACCACCGTGACGCGGCTCTTGCGCGAGGCCGCCGCCGAGCAACCCGTGCTGCTGGTGCTCGACGATCTGCAGGCTGCCGACGAGGAGTCGCTCGTGCTGCTGGAGTTCGTCGCCTCCGAGGTGGCGGAGATCCCGCTGCTGATCCTCGCGCTCGCACGCGACGACGTCCCGCGGGTCGCGCGGTTCGCGACGCGGACGATTCAGCTCGGCTCGTGAACGTAAGCCGTTAGCAGCACGTCCTCGCCGACCGGCTCGGCCGTCATGCGGGAGAGTCGAGCGTGCGGCGGCTCGAAGCGCAGGCCGGCTCCGGCGATGCGCGGCGCGACGAAGAGCAGCAGCTTGTCGACGAGGTCGGCCTCGAGGAACGACCGCGCAATCGTCGGCCCGCCTTCGAGCAGCAGCGACTGGACGCCTTCGCCGGCGAGCGCGCGCAGCTCCGCGCCGAGCGGACCGGAGCGCACCTCGAGGTCACCCGCAGCGCCGTGGCCGAACACGAGCCGGCGCGGCTGACGCGTCGCGCCGACGTCACGTGCCGTCAGCCGCGGCTCGTCCGCTCGCGCGGTCCCCATTCCCACCGCGACGGCGTCCATCTGCGCGCGCAGCTCGTGGACACGTCGGCGGGATTCAGGTCCTGAGACCCACCTCTCGATGCCGGGCACGAAGACGCGACCGTCGAGAGTCAACGCCAGCTTCAGCACGACGAACGGCCGCCGTTTCGCGACCCACGTACGCCAGGCTTCGTTTTGGGCGCGCGCGGCGAACGAGTCGACGAGCTCGACCTCGACACCCGACTCGCTCAATGCGGCGAGCCCGCCTCGCGCCTCCGGGTTCGGGTCGAGCGCGCCCGCGACGACCTTCGCCACGCCTGCACGCAGCACGGCGTCCGTGCAGGGCGGCGTCGTGCCGTGGTGCGCGCACGGCTCCATCGTCACGAACAGCGTGGCGCCGCGCGCACGCTCCCCGGCCGCAGCCAGCGCGACGACCTCCGCGTGCGGGCCGCCCTTGCGCTCGTGCCAGCCCTCCCCGACGACCTCACCGTCGCGCACGACGACGGCACCGACGATCGGATTGGGATGTGTCGTGCCGCGCCCTCGCTCAGCGAGCTCGAGCGCGTGTTCGAGGCTCATGCGAGCTCTTGTAGCAACCGCCGATACGCGCGCGGCAGGTCTTCCCGGCCGAAGATCGACGAGCCCGCCACGAACAGCGACGCGCCCGCCTCTCGCACCGCGGCGATGTTGTCCGGGCCGATGCCGCCGTCGACCTGCACCGGCACGTCGGGCGGCAGCAGCGAGCGCGTGGTACGAATGCGGTCGTATGCCTCGGGCATGAACTTCTGTCCGGAGTAGCCGGGCTCGATGCTCATGCACAGGACGATGTCGACGCGCGACGCCACCGCCGCATGTGCGGCGTAGGACGCGCTCGTCTCCGGCTTGAAGGCGAGCCCCACCTGCAGATCGTGCGACCGCGCGGCCCGCGCGACGGCGGGGAGGTCGTCGCACGCCTCGTAGTGGACGGTGACGCTGTCGCCTCCGGCCGCCGCGATCGCGCCGAAGTGCTTCTCCGGGTGCTCCGTCATCAGGTGACAGTCGACGTGCGCACCGCCGTCGTGAATCTGCTGCGAGATCGACTGCAGCACGACCGGGCCGATCGTGATCGGCTCGACGAAGTGCCCGTCGCCGACGTCGAAGTGGAAGATGCGCACGCCCGCGCGCAGCAGAACGTCGATCTGCTCGCCGAGGTGCGCGAAGTCGGCGGCGTAGAGCGACGGCTCGACCTCGACCGTCCGGATCCACTCGTTCCACGCCACGGCGCGACTCTACGGCGTGAGCCGGGCGATGAAGAAGCCCGACGTGCGGTGGACGTGCGGGAGCGTCAGCAGGAACTCCGGGCGACTCGGGTGGCGAAACGGCGGCCACTCGTCGCCGAGCGCCTGCGGCGCGAGCCCGGACGCGTCCACCACGGCCTCGTTCTCGGCGGCGTTGATCGTGCACACGGAGTAGAGGATCGTGCCGCCCGGTTTGACACGTTCCGCTGCGACGCGCAGCAGCTCGAGCTGGAGCTCCGGCAGGGGCTCGGCCCGCCAGCGCAGGTCGGGACGGGCCGCGAGCACGCCGAGCCCCGAGCAGGGCGCGTCGACGAGGACGTGGTCGAAGCCCGTCAGCTCGGGCGGCAGCTTTGTCGCGTCGGCGTTCAGGACGGTGACGTTGTCGGCGCCGAGGCGGCGGCAGTTCTCCTCCAGCTCGCGGGCACGCCCGGGGTGGAGCTCGACCGCGACGACGACGCCCTCGAGCTGGGTCGCCTTTCCCCCGGGCGCGGCGCAGAGGTCGAGCGTCCGCTCGCCCGGGCGCGCGCCGACGGCGAGCCCGGCCAGTTGCGAGCCGCGGCTCTGCGGCCAGGCCAGGCCCGCTTCGATCATGTCCTCCGCGGACCCTTCGAGGTGCCAGGCATCCAACACGTCCGCATCGGGCGTGCCGGGAAGGGCCGTGGCCTTGCGGGAGTTGATGCGGACGACCCGCTCGGGCGGCTCGTTCTGCGCGCGCATGAGCGCGAGCGCGCCGTCGCGGCCGAGCTCGTCCCACCAGAGCTCTGCGACCCAATCCGGATAGGAGTGCTTCAACGCCGCCGCCCGCGGCGTGTCCTCGGAGAGCGAGGCGACGAGCGGCGCGATCCCTTCGGACAGCCGGCGCATGACGGCGTTGGTGAACGCGACGGCGCGCTCCAGCCGCGCGCGCCGGACGAGCTCGACCGACTCGTTCACCGCTGCGTGCGTCGCGACGTCCGTGAAGCCAAGCTGGTAGGCGCCGAGTCGCAGCGCGGCTCGCACGGGCGGATCGAGCTTGCGCACGGGACGCTTGCCGAGCTTCTCGATCGCATGGTCGAGGGTGCGCACTCGCTGCACCGTCCCGAACGCGAGCCGCTGGGCGAGCGCACGGTCGCGCCCGTCGAGCCCGGCAGCCGCCGTCCGCAGAACGCGATCCGCGTATGCGTCGTCCTCGAAGACGCGCAGGACGACCTGGTACGCCGCCTCGCGCGCCGTCAACGGAGACCGCGCAGGAACTCGTCGTACGCCATGCGCCGCTTCCCGTCCCGCTGCACCTCGAGCGGCTCGAGCCGGCCGCCGGCGACCCGCGCCTTCCAGATCGTCAGGCCGCGGCCGTGCAGCTGTGCACGTGCGCCGATGTGCGGCGAGAGCGCACGGATCCTGTTCAGCAGCTCATCGGGAGGATCGTCCCAGTCCAGCTCGCGGTCGGCGGCGGTGATCTTGGCGGCGTAGGTCGCACCGTCCTCGTCCTGAGGCGTGAACGACGGGTTCGGCAGCACCTCGTCGAGGAGCTCGACGGCGAGCGCCGCGGCTTTCGCGAACACGGCGCCGGCGTCGTCCCCCTCGCCGATCGGAAACGCGCGCTGCGCGGCGACCGGCCCCGCGTCGAGCTCCTTCACCGTCTCGTGGATCGTCACGCCGGTCTCCGCGTCGCCGGCCATGATCGCGCGCTCGACTGGCGCCGCCCCACGCCACCGCGGCAGCAGCGAGGGATGGACGTTCAGCCAGAGCCGCTGCGCGAGCACCGACTCCGGGATCAACAGCCCGTACGCGGCGACGATCACCGTGTCCGCGCCGAGCTCCAGCTCCGGCTCCGGGCGCGGCGGTTGCAGGACGCGGATGCCGAGCCGCTCGGCGGTCTGCTTCGCCGGCGGCGGCGCCGTCCGCCGTCCGCGCCCGCGCGGCGCGTCCGGCCGCGTCAGCAGCGCAGTGACCTCGTGGTGCGCGGCGAGGCGCTCGAGGACGTCGGCGCCGAACGGCGCCGTCGCCGCGACGGCGAGTTGCATTAGCGCAGGACGAGCCGGGGCCGCAGCGCCGCCATCGCCTCGCGCCGCGCGTCGGGCGTCGTGCGGTCGAGCATCAGCTTGCCGTCGAGGTGGTCGTACTCGTGCTGGGCGATCCGCGCCGCCATCCCGTCGAGGTCGTAGGCGACCTCCTTGCCCTTCTCGTCGAAGCCCTCGAGCCGCACCGCGGTCGACCGCGCGACGGGGACGGTCACGCCCTGGATCGACAGGCAGCCCTCGTCGTCGGTGTCCGTCTCCTCCGCCTGGTTCGCGAGCGACGGGTTCACGAGCGCGAACACACGGTCTTCCTCCGGCGAGAAGACGAAGACGCGCCGCAGCACTCCCACCTGCGTCGCGGCTAGGCCGACGCCGTTCGCGTCCTGCATCAGCTCCTTCATCCGCGCGACGAGGCGCTGCAAGTCCTCGTCGAACTCCTCGACCGGCCGCGCCTCCATCCGCAGGACGGGATCCGGGTACTGGCGGATCTGCGCCAGCGCGAGCTGTCGCCGGGCTTCGCGCTCCGGGTCGAGCTCTTCGGTCCGCACCTGCCCTTCGACTTCGTCCGACATGCAGCGGGCACGATAGCGTCGTGGAACGGCGTGAGCGCGAGGCGATCATGAAGCAGGGCGTGACGCGCGCCGAGACGCCGCGCGACCGCCGCGAGCGCGAGGCGCTGGAGGAGGATGTGCGCGGCAATCCGCTGGCGGGCGAGCCGCTGCGGCACCGCATCCGGAACTTCCGGCCGGACGCCGACGCGCAGATCGCCGCGCTCGGCGGCCCGCTCGCATGGATGCGCCGGCTCCGCGCGATCGAGCACGAGATCGCGCTGCACGAGCAGCAGCTCGCGGAGGCGTACGAGCTCTGTGCGTCGCCGGAGGAGTGGCGCCGGATCGCCGAGAGCTGGGACTTCTCGGAGGTGAACGAGCTGATCGAGCGCCACAACCGGCACTACCCGGCGGAATCGCGGCTGCCGATGAACCCGCGCACGGGCGACTTCGTCCTCGTGAACGGCCGCCCGTACACGCGGGAGCCGCTCGACGCGGACTGGGTCCTGTCTCGTTTCCCGGCCGAGGGGCAGACTTAGAGGAATGGAGTCGCTGGCCGGGCAGTTCCTGATCGCGTCCCCCGCGATCCACGATCCGAACTTTCACCGTGCCGTCGTCTTCGTCACTGCGCACAGCGAGGAGGGCGCGGTCGGGCTGATCCTCAACCGCCGCTCGAACGCGACCGTCGGCGAGGCGGTGCCGCAGCTCGCGCCGGTCACGGATCTCGGCGAGTCCGTCTTCGTCGGCGGCCCCGTGAACCCCGAGGGAGTCGCGGTGCTCGCGGAGTTTCACGACCCGGACGAGGCCGGCGTCGTCGTGATCGAGGACATCGGCTTCGTCGCGCTGAACGACGCGCTCGAGGACGGCGCGCCCGAGCTCGAGCGCACACGCGTCTTCGCGGGCGTCGCCGGCTGGGGCCCGGAGCAGCTCGAGGACGAGCTCGAACGCGACGACTGGATCATCGAGCCGGCCGACCTCGACGACATCTTCACGGAAGATCCCGACGGCCTCTGGAGCGCGATCCTCCACCGCAAGGGCGGCGAGTACGAGCTCGTCGCGCGGATGCCGCCCGACCCGTCCCTGAACTAGGCGTTCGACTCCGAAGGGTTCTGACCCCGGCCTGTCGCCCTAGAACCCTTGTGGGTCGACGTCGACGACGACGCTGAGCCCGGCTCGCCGCATCGCCGGCGCGGCCGCGCTCAACAGGCGTCCCGCCTGCGCGGCCATCCGCCGCGGCTGGTCGGTCTTCGCAACGAGCTGCGCGCGGAACTTTCCGCGGAGCCGCAGCAACGGCGCCGGCCCGAGCAGATCTCCGGCGAGCCCCGCCTTCAGCTCCGTCAGCGCCTGCAGCGGGGCGTCCGGCTCCGGGCCGGCGACGACGATCCGCACGAGGTGCTGGTACGGCGGATACCCGAGCGCCCGCCGCCGCTCGAGCTCGCCGGCGAGAAAGCGCGGCACGTCGTGGTTCGCCGCCAGCGCGATCGCCCGCGAGTCCGGCTGGAAGGTCTGCACGAGGACGCGTCCGGGCGCGTCGCGGCCGCTGCGGCCGGCGAGCTGCGTCAGCAGCTGGAAGGTGCGCTCCTCCGCGCGGAAGTCGGGCAGCCCCAGGCCGGTGTCGGCGTCGACGACGGCCGCGAGCGCAACGCCCGGGAAGTGGTGGCCCTTCGACACCATCTGCGTGCCGACGAGCACGACGCGGTCGCCTTCCGCGAACCGCCGCAGCGCGGCCGCCAGCGCGCCGGGACGCTCCACGGTGTCCGCGTCGAGCCGGATCCGGTCGAGCTCAGGGAGCTTCGCCTCGAGCTCGCGCTCCAGCCGTTGCGTGCCGGCACCGAGCCGCGCGAGCTCGGTCGAGCCGCAGACGAGACATGTGTCCGGCTCCGGCTCGGTGTGCCCGCAGTGGTGACAGCGCAGGTGCCGGTCGGCGTGCAGCACGAGCGCGACGTCGCAGTTCTCGCAGCGCAGCGTCGTCCCACACGCGCGACAGTGCAGCGCCGGCGCGACGCCACGTCGGTTCAGGAGGAGGATCGCCTTGCCGCCGCCGTCGGCGATCGCGCCGAGCTCGGCGAGCAGCGGCGCCGACAGCGGATAGCCGGCCTCGCGCCGAAGGTCGACGACGCGGACCGGCGGCAGCGGCCCCCCGAGGCGCCCGCCGAGCTCGAGGCGCTCGAGGCTGCCCCACGTCTCGGGCCGAGGCGTCGCGCTGCCGAACACCGCGACGGCGCCTTCCAGCGCCGCGCGCTTCGCGGCGACGGTGCGCGCGTCGTAGCGCGGGTCGGACTCCTGCTTGTAGGACGCGTCGTGCTCCTCGTCGACGCAGATGACGCCGAGCCGCACGACGGGCGCGAACACTGCCGAGCGGGCGCCGAGCACGATCGGAGCGTCGCCGCGCGCGATCCGCGCGCGCTCGTCGCGCCGCTCCGCTTCCGTCAGCGCCGAGTGCAGCACGGCGATGCGTTCGCCGAAGCGCGCGCGGAAGCGGCCGAGAGCCTGTGGCGTCAGCGCGATCTCGGGCACGA
The DNA here is from genome assembly GCA_963833655.1 of uncultured Actinomycetes bacterium. Classification (GTDB taxonomy): domain Bacteria; phylum Actinomycetota; class Thermoleophilia; order Gaiellales; family Gaiellaceae; genus 3-1-20CM-4-69-9. The sequence goes on from CAWHYL010000005.1 coordinate 101,069, forward strand.
GCACGATTGCGCCGCGCCCGCGCGCGAGCGCTTCCGCGCAGGCCTGGAGATAGACCTCCGTCTTGCCGCTGCCCGTCGCGCCGTAGAGCAGGAAGTTCGCGCTCGCCCCGGCGTCGAGCTTTTCCACGATGCGCGCCAGCGCCGCCCGCTGCGTTCCGCTGAGGGACGCCGGCTCGGCCTCGCCCGCGAGCGCGTCACGCTCCGCCGGCTGCGCGCGCTCGCCTCGTGGCTTGCGCTGCACCGGCGCGACGAGTGCGAGCGCCCGCCCCGGCGTCGAACCGTAGTAGTCGGCAACCCACAGCGCCAGTGCGACGAGCGCGCGCGGCAGCTCCTCGACGACGCGCTCGACCGGCGCCGCCGTGACGCCGTCGGGAGGCGAGACACCCACTTCCGTCACGACTCCGCGCCGCTTCGCGTTGCCGAAGCGGACCTCGACCACGGCGCCGGGCTCGACCTCGTCCGGCACCTCGTACGTGAACTCGCGCGCGAGAGCGCGCGTGGTGACGAGCGGGTAGACGGACGCGTAGCGGCTCAAGACGACCAGCGTAGAGTGGCCCTGTGACGCACGTGGTCGCGAGCGCGCTCTGTCCAAGGCTGATCGGGCGGGGCGACCAGCTGTTCGTGCTCGAGGATGCGCTGCTCGCAGCGCACCGCGGTGAGACCCGAGCGGTCGCTGTCGGCGGCGAGGCGGGGATGGGAAAGACGAGGCTCGCGCGCGAGCTTGCCGAACGAGGGGAACGGCTGGGGTGCGAGGTGCTGTGGGGGACGTGCAGCGAGGCAGAGCTCCCACTGCCGTATCTGCCGTTCGTGGAGGCGCTGGGCAACTACCTTTCTCGAACCGACGTCGTCGCGGTCGCAGCGTCGCTCGGGACCGCGGGCCGCGAGCTCGGGCAGCTGTTTCCGCAGCTTGCCCCGCACGACGCCGGACCACTCGGAGATCCGACGCAGGCGAAGCTCCGCCTGTTCGAGGCTGTCGTCGCGCTGCTCGACCTTGCAGCTCGCGACCGCGGTCTGCTGCTCGTCGTCGACGACGTCCACTGGGCGGACTCGGCGACGCGCGAGCTGCTCGACCATCTCGTCCGCCGGCTCACGACGACGCGTGCGCTGCTGGTCATGACGTATCGCAGCGACGAGCTCGACCGGCGGCATCCGCTGGCACCGCTCCTGCAAACGTGGCGCCGGTCCGGGGCCGTCGAGCTGGTGGCACTGTCGCCGCTCGAGGAGCGCGACACGCTCGCGATGCTCGCCGCGATTCTCGACGACGAGACGCTTGCGCGCCAATACCGCGACGTGCTGCACGTGCGCGCGGAGGGCAACCCGTTCGTGCTCGAGGAGATGCTGAAGGAGGCGCTCGAACGAGGCGAGCCCGTCGAGAGCCTGCGCATCCCGGAGACAGTGCGCGACACCATTCTCCTGCGCTTCGGCCGGCTCGACTCCGAAGCCGGACGCGTTCTCGAGGCCGCCGCCGTCCTCGGTAGAACGTTCGACTATTCGACGCTCGTCGCCGTCAGCGGCGCGGACGAGGACGCGGTGCAGAGAACGCTCGAGCTCGCAATCGCCCAGCAACTCCTCGAGCCGGCGAACGGTGGGCGGGCTGCGTATCGATGGCGTCACGCCCTCACGCAGGAGGCCGTCGCCGACGAGATCGTGCTGCCGCGACGCCAGCAGATCCACGGCGCCGCGGCGGACACGCTCCGCGCCGCCGGCGCGGATGCCATGACCGTCGCACGTCATCTGCTCGGCGCCGGCCGCTTCGAAGAAGCCGTCCCCGCGTGCCTGTCCGCGGCCGACGAAGCCGAGGCGTCCCTGGCGTTCAGCGAGGCGCTCGAGCTGCTCGAGCGCGCCCTCCCGCACATCCACGAGCCCCTCGTGCGCAGCCGCGTCCTCGCCCGCATGGGGCGACTCGTGTGGATGGCGGGCCGGCCGCGCGCGGCGGAGCCGCTGTTGGACGAAGGCTGCGCGGGGCTGGACGCGGCCGGCGAGGAGGCGGAAGCCGCGCGCTACCTCCTGCTGCTCGGACGCTGCCAGTGGGAACAGAGCCGTCCGGCCGAGGCGAGAGCGACGTTCGAGCGAGCGCTGCTCGAGCTCGAGCGCCACGGCCCCTCCGCCGATCTCGCCCTCGCCTATCTGCGGCTGTCCGGGGTGCACAAGTTCCAGCACGAGCAGGCCGCCGCGATCGACGCGGGTCGCAAAGGAGTCGCGGTCGCGCGCGCCGCAGGTGCGGACTTCGAGCGCATCTGGGCTAACTCCTGGCTCGCGTTCGCATTGTTCGACACCGGCCACGCAGCAGAGGCGCTCGCGATGCTCGACGAGTGTTTCGAGGAGGCGATCGCCCGCGGCTACGTGTTCATCGCGCAGAACGTCGCGTACAACGAGGCGTTCACGCGGCTTCACACGCTGCTTCCCGGAATCGCGACCCGGCTCGATGCGCTCGCCGACGAGCCCGGGCCTCCCGTCATCACGGACATGGTGGGAATCGCCAGGAGCTGGGGTCGACGCGCGGCCGGCGAGATCGAAGAGGCATTGACCGCGATCGAGACGGCCGCTGCCACGACTCCTCCGGCCGCGAGCGAGAAGGTGTGGTGGCGAACGAACGTCGAGCGCGCCGAGGTTCTGCTCGAGCTCGGGCGTGCAGACGAGGCGGCCGCCATGCTGCCTCCGCTCTCCGAGCGCGCGGAGCTCCAGGACGTCGTCTACGACGCTGCGGCACAGATACGCGTTCGCCTCGCGCGGGGCGAGGTCGACGAAGCGGTCGCCGTCGCCCGTGACATCGCCCTGCACGGAGCGAGCTTCGCGCCCTACTTCGATGTGGTCGCAGTTGCCGTCGAAGCACTGGTCGCACGTGGGCTTCTCGCCGAAGCGCAGGCGCTCGTCGACGCGGCCCAGGCGGGTGCGCTCGACGTCGGCACCGCCTTTCTCGACGAGGCGCAGGCGCGGATCTTCGTCGCGGGTGGGAACACCGAACGTGCGCGGCCGCTGCTCGAGTCGGTGGTGGCGGAGGCGGCAGAGCGTCGCTTCCGGCTTGTCGAATGGCGCGCGCGGCTGCTGCTCGCGGAGACGCTCGGGCCGGGCGACGCGGAGGGGATCGTGCACGAGGTCGCCACCGCGGCGCACGCGTCCGGCGCAGCCCGCATCGTCGAGGAGGCGCGCGCGGTCGCAGAGCGACGCGGTCTCACCGTTCCCGAGCCGGCACCAGCGGGCTCAGGCGGAGAGCCGGAGATCGTCGCGGGCGGTGAGCGGGTCGTCACCTCGATGTTCGCCGACGTTCGCAACTACACGCAGATCGCCGCGACGTCGCCGCCGGCCGATCTCGCCGCACGCGTCGAGTCGCTGCATCGGTGGGCGACTGCCGAGGTCGCCCGCCATCACGGCTTCGTCGACAAGTTCGCCGGCGACGCCGTGATGGCCACGTTCAACGCGACGGGCACTCGCCTCGACCATGCGACCCAGGCGGTGGAAGCGGCGCTCGCGCTCGCCGGCAAGGCGGTCATGCTCGAGCTGGGCGTCGGGATCGGGATCGCCGTCGGGCCCGCCGTCGTCTCGCGGACGGTCGCCGACGGAAACGTTTCGGTCCTCGGCGGGACGACGAACCTGGCTGCTCGCTTGCAGACCGCCGCGGCTGCCGGGGAGATCGTCCTCAGCGAGGATGCTCACAAGCGCGTTGCGAGCTGGCTTGCCGACCGCGGCCTCGAAGCGGTCCCGCAGTCACTCGAGCTGAAGGGTTTCGACGAGCCGCAACCCGTGTGGCGACTTCGCCAGGTGATCCCGTGACGCAGTGGCACTGGGATCCCGAGACGTACCTGAAGAACATGCTCGCGGAGGTTCCGTCCTACCCCGACCTGCAGGCCGAGACGGCGAAGGCGACGGCGGACGCGCCCGCGCACACGATCCTCGAGCTCGGGATCGGCACCGGTGAGACGGCGAAGCGTGTGCTCGCCGTGCATCCCGACGCGCGGCTGACGGCGATCGACTCGAGCCCGGAGATGGTCGAGCGCGCCCGTGCCGTCGTCCCGCAAGTCGATCTGAGGCTCGCTCGCCTCGAGGACCCCCTGCCCGACGGGCCGTTCGACCTCGTCGTCTCCGCCCTCGCCGTCCACCACCTGGACGGGCAGGGGAAGCAGGACCTCTTCCGCCGCGTCGCCGCCGTCCTCCCGCCCGGCGGCACGTTCGTGCTCGCCGACGTCGTCGTGCCCGAGGACGACGCCGACCTCGTCACGCCGATCGACGGCGTCCACGACCTGCCCGACCGCGTCGACGACCAGCTCCGGTGGCTGCGCGACGCCGGCCTCGACGCCGAGACCGTCTGGTCCTACAAAGACCTGGCCGTGCTGCGCGCTACGCGCCCGCCGCGACCAGGATGAAGTCGGTCGCGAAGCCGAGGAACAGCCCGAGCAGGATTCCCCACGTGACGACCGGCTTCGACGCGAGCGCGCGGCCGACGTTCAGCAGCTCCATCACGACGTAGAGGATCGACCCCGCGGCGAGCGCGAAGAACAGGATCATCACGCTCTCGTTGACCCATGCCTGGCCGATGACGGTGCCGATGAAGGTCGGCCCGCCGCCGATCAGCCCGAGCAGCGCGAGGAAGCCCCAGCTCGGGCGCTCGCGGTCGCCGGTCAGCGGCGCGCAGATGCCGAGACCCTCCGTCGCGTTGTGCAGCCCGAACCCGATGATCAGGACGAGCGCGAGCGAGAGCTCGTTCGACGCCGACGCCTGGCCGATCGCGAGGCCCTCGGAGAAGTTGTGCAGGCCGATCCCGACGGCGATGAACGTCGCGAGCCAGCGCGCGGGCGACATGCCGGTGAAGTGGTGCTCCTGCTCGAACTCCGCCGTCGACGCGGCGCCGGGGCCGAGGAACGCCTTGCGCCGCCGCCGCTTCATCCACAGGTCGTAGTAGACGAGACTCATCAGCCCGACGGCGAAGCCGCCGAGCAGCAGGAACGACCGCCAGATGAAGGTGCCGTCGTGCCCGGCGGTGAGCGCGTTCTCGATCGGCTCGACCGCCTGGCTGAGCACGTCCCAGAACAGGAAGAGCAGGACGCCGGTCGCGACCGCGGCGAGGAAGGCCTTCGTCGCCGCGCTGACGTTCTGCATCCGGCCGATCGGCAGACCGAGGAAAATCGTCGCGCCGGCGATCGCGCCCAGCAGAAGCGTCTGGCCGGTGCTCATGTAAGGCAAACCTTACAGGCTAGGATCCCTGAGGCTGATGGCTCAGGGCCACTCGATCGACGAGTATCTGGAGACGATCTACTTCCTCGCCTTCCCGATCGGGGAGTACCCGGTCGCGGGCGGCTCGTCGCCGACGCTGGCCTCGCGCGTCGCCGAGATGCTCGGCGTCTCGCGCGCCTCGGCGGGCGAGATGCTGAAGCGGCTCGAGCGCGAAGGGCTGATCGAGCGCGGCGAGCACAAGGAAGCGCTGCTGACGCCGGCCGGGCGTGAACGTGCAGAGCGCGTCGTCCGCAAGCACCGCATCATCGAGCGGCTGCTGACGGACTTCATGGGCTACACCGCGGCGGAAGCGCACGTCCATGCAGACGAGCTCGGGGACACGTTCACGGAGGACATGGTCGAGCGGATCGACGAGCGGCTCGGCCATCCCGACCGCTGTCCGCACGGCTGGCCCGTCGATCCCGGGTTCGAGCAGGAGGAGAACCAGGAGCTCGCGCCGCTCGCCGAGCTCGCGCCCGGCTCGCGCGCGACGATCGTCCGTCTCGCCGAGCACGACGGCGACCTGCTCCACTGGTTCTACGACGAAGGGCTCGTCCCGGGCCGCGAGATCGAGGTGCGCGAAGCCCAGCCCGCCGCCGGCCAGATGACCGTGCGGCTCAACGGCGGCGACCGCGCGATCGGCGAGAAGGCCGCGGCCGGCCTCTTCGTCAAGCCCGCCTAGAACCCGGCCGATACAGGCTGCATGACCGCTGCGGCCGAAGCCGTTGCCCTGCCACGCGCCGTCACGCGGACCTTCGCGCTGCCGCTGCTGTTCGTCACCGCGACCGTCTACCACTTCCTGCAGTCGCGCGGGCACGCGACGCTGACGGTCTTCAACGACGAGCTCCTCTACACGAAGCTGTCGCAGTCGCTCGCGGCCGGGCACGGGCTGTCGATTCGGGGCCAGCACTTCTACTTCCCGTCGCCGCTGGCGCCGCTCGTGCAGGCGCCGGTCTGGCTGCTGCACTCGATGCCGCAGGCGTACGCCGCGGCGAAGCTGTTGAACGCCGCGGTGATGTCGGCGGCGGTCTTCCCGGCGTACTGGCTCGCGCGGAGAGTCGTCCAGCCGACGTACGCGCTCGTCACCGCGGCCGCGACGGTCGCGACGCCGGCGATGGTCTACCACGGCTACCTCATGTCCGAGGCGCTCGCGTATCCGGTCTTTCTCTGCGCCGTCGTCGTGATCGTGCGCGGCGTCGAGCGGCCGTCGCTCGCGGTGCCGGTCGTCTGCGTGCTCGCGATCGCGACGCGCGCGCAGTTCCTCGTGCTTCCGCTCGCGTACCTCGCGGCCGTTGCCGTTTGCGAACGTGGCCGCTACCGCCGCCATCTGGTGCCAGTCACGATTACGAGTCTGTGCCTCGGTGCGCTCGTAGGTGTGCCGGGGGTGCTCGGCCAGTACGGGGAGGCGACGCACATCGGGCACGCTCCCGGCGCAGTCGCGCACTGGGCCTTGACGACCGGCTCGCTGATGCCGTTCGCGCTCGGGCTCGCGATCGTTCCCGGCGCAGTGTTCGGCTTCGCCGTCTTGTGGCGGAAGCCGATCGGGATCGTGTCGATTGCGTGCACGGGGCTCTTCCTCGGACAGGCGGCGCTGATCGCCGCGGGCGAAGCGCACCGGCCGCTCGAGCGCTACGTCTTCTACGTCACGCCGCTCGTCTTCCTCGCGTTCTTCGCGTACGTCGAGCGGGGTGCGCCGTGGCGGCGCGCATACACGCTGTTCACGATCGCCGGCGCGATCGGGCTCTCGCTCGTGTCGTTCCCCGGCCTGACCGGCACCGCCGGGTTCTTCTTCGACTCGTTCACGCTGACGGGCTTTGCACGCGCCTCCTTCTACCTCGGGCTCACGAACGCGTCGCTGCTCTACGCGCTCGCCCCGCTCGCCCTCGGAGCGCTCGCGCTGGCCGTGCTTCGGATCCCCCTCGTCCTCGCGACCGTCGCGATCGCAGCCATGTTGGCGACCGGGATCGGCGTGTACGCGACGGACCGCCTTGCGACCGGTTTCGCCGCCCGCACGTTCAACGCCGAGCCGGCCGATTGGCTCGACCGCTCGGGTCTCGGCGCCGCGACGTACCTCGTCCTGCCGCAGTCCGACTTCTTCGTCGGGACCGGGCTCGAGAGCTGGAACCGCGACGTCCGCCATGTCGCCGTCCTGCAGACGGAGCCGCCGGATCCCTTCCCGAGCACCGTCGCGCGCATCACCCGCGACGGCAGCCTCGAGCTCGGCCGGCCGGCACGGATCGTCGTCGCCAACATCGCCGGCAGCGCGATCGGCCTCGACGGGACGATCGTCGCGCATCCGCGCAAGGACCTCGTCGCCTACCGCGTGCCGGCGCACCCGCACGTGCGCTGGCTGGCGGACGGTCTCGCGCCCGACCGCTGGACCGGGACGAAGCTCCGCTATCAGGCATGGCCGGTGCGGCCGGGTCGCTACGAGCTGACGCTGACGGTCCCACGCGGCGAGCAGCCGCGTCGCGTGTGGATCGGCAGGCGCACGTTCGTCGTCGCCGGTGCCAGGCACGTGGACGTGGCCACAAAGGGCGGCCCGCTCGTCCTGCAGGTCAAGGTGCCGAACGCGCCGCTCGGCGCCCGCGCGCTAGGCGTGCAGGTGCTCGGGCTGCGCTTCGTGCCGCGCTAGGCCGGCGGCCTCGCGGAGCGCGTCGGCCTTGTCGGTGCGCTCCCACGTGAAGTCGCGGTCGTCGCGGCCGAAGTGCCCGTACGCGGCCGTCTTCCGGTAGATCGGCCGTTGCAGCTCGAGGTCGCGCAGGATCGCCGCCGGACGGAGGTCGAAGTGCTCGCGCACGAGGTCGGCGATCCGGTCGCTCGGTATGTGCTCGGTGTTGAACGTCTGCACCGCGATCGACACGGGACGCGCGACGCCGATCGCGTAGGCAACGTTCACCTCGGCGCGGTCTGCGAGACCGGCCGCGACGATGTTCTTCGCGACGTACCGGGCGGCGTAGGCGGCCGAGCGGTCGACCTTCGTCGGATCCTTGCCCGAGAACGCGCCGCCGCCGTGCCGGGCCGCGCCGCCGTAGGTATCGACGATGATCTTCCGGCCGGTGAGGCCGGTGTCGCCCATCGGCCCGCCGAGCACGAACTTCCCGGTCGGGTTGACGAAGACGAAGTCGCGGTCGCCGTGCAGCCGCTTCTCGTCGTAGAGATCCGTCGGGAGGATCGGGTGCAGGACGCGCTCGATGATGTCCGGCTTGATCAGGTCCTCGGACGAGATCCCGTCGGAGTGCTGCGTCGACACCAGGACGCGCTCGATCTCGACCGGCCGCTGGCGGCCGGCTTCGTCGACCTCGTACCGGATCGTCACCTGCGCCTTGCCGTCCGGCCGCAGGTACGGCAGGTCGCCCGCCTTGCGCACCTCCGCCAGCCGCTTGCAGATCTTGTGCGCGAGCATGATCGGAAGGGGCATCAGCTCCTTCGTCTCGTTCGTCGCGTAGCCGAACATCATTCCCTGGTCGCCCGCGCCGACCCGATCGAGCGGGTCTTGGTCGCCGGGGTCGTGCTGCACCTCGTACGACGCGTCGACGCCCTGCGCGATGTCGGGCGACTGCTCGTCGAGCGCGACGACGACGCCGCACGTGGTCGCGTCGAAGCCCCACTCCGAGTGCGTGTAGCCGATGTCCGTGATGCGCTCGCGGACGAGCTTCGGGATGTCGACGTAGATCTCCGTCGAGATCTCGCCGGCGACGACGACGAGGCCGGTCGTGATCAGCGTCTCGCACGCACAGCGGGCGGTTGCGTCGCCTGCCAGCACCGCGTCGAGGACGCTGTCGGAGATCTGGTCGGCGATCTTGTCCGGATGGCCTTCGGTGACGGACTCGGAGGTGAAGAGGAACTCTCGCGCGCTCATGGGCGCGGAGGTTACCTACTTGATGCGGAGGAAGAACGAGATTTGCAGCTCGTGCGTGTGCGATGCCGCGTACTCCACCGCCGAACGGAGGGGCTCGATGTTGCGGGCGATCTCGGCCGCGATGTGCTGGTGCGCCAGCTTCTCCACGTAGGGAACGCCCGAGTGGATGTTGACGTAGAGGGCGCTCCAGGTCTTGTCGGGCATCCCGGACGCGCTCTTTGCCTGCTGGAACTCTGAACTATCGGACAGCGATTTCCTCGACCCCGCCGCGGCGGGAATTCCCTGCGGCTGATCGGATGCGACGAACTTCCCGTTCACGTCCGCGTAGTAGAGGCCCATGCCGTTCGAGGCCATCGCGTGCACGGGCGTCCCGCCGACCGCACGCACCTGTGGGGACGTCCCCGAGAACTTCTTGACCATCCGGTCGACGATCGGGGTGCCTGCCGTTCCAGGGGTCGAGACGAGCGTGACCTCGGGGAGGCTCGCGCCCGGGCGCACGTAGATCGCGTTCTCGCCCTCGAGGATCCGGCCGAGCTGCGCCAGCGGCCCCGCGAACTGCCGGAACTGCGGCGTGTTGAGCGCCGGGTTCTGCTGCAGACCGTTGAACATGCCCTTCGCGCCGTGGAAGGACAGGTAGACGAGCGCGTCGGCGGGAACCGTCCCGAGGAGCTTTGCGCTGAACGCCCCCGAGTGGGACGAGCCCTTGAAGAGCGACCCGGGCGTGCCGTGGACGATCGTGTCGAGCCCGATTCCCTCGGACGTCGCCCCCAGCCGGGCCGCGATCCAGTCGAGCTTGCCGAGCTTGTCGATGTAGGGCTGAATCCGCGCGCCTCCCCGCTCGCGCGCGAGCTGCATCAGGAACCTGCCGTCGACGTACGCGCGCACGACGGAATTCGTGCCGAGGCGACTCATCGAGTCGGTGAACGACTTGTCGTCGGCCAGCATGGTCGTCGCGGTCGCGCTCTGCTGCTCGAAGCGGTCGATCGTCTTCTTCGCGGGCGCGATCACCGTCCAGCCCTTGAAGGTGTCGGCGACGACCTTGTCGGCGGGCTTCGTCGCGGCCTTGTTCGCCTTCGCGACGAGCGCGTCGAACTTCGCCCGGCTCCTCGGCTGCGTCAGGCCGACGACGTCTCGGCCGTTGTGGTCGAAGTCGAGCCACACGAAGTCGAACTCGTCGCCGAGCGCCGGCTCGACGTCCTTGGCCCAGTCGACGCCGTTGTCCGACAGATCGTGCTCGATCGAGTCGACGCCCTTCTGCTTGTCCGGGAACTTCGACGCGAGGTCGTCGATCGTCTGCCACTGCGACGACTCTGCGTTCGAGTCGATCGCGATGAACGCCGGCGCCGACGCCGGGGCGATGCTGCTCGCGCCCGCGCCGGTCTTGGCCGTGGTGCCACCGCAGCCTGCGGCCAGCACGGCCGTGGCGGCCAAGACCCATGACAGGCGGCGAGGCGCGCGCATGTTCTGCCCAATCGGCCGGGGCCGCGGCCGGCTTGAGCCTCACTCGGCGGTCGGGACCCTCCCCATCAGGCTCGCCAGCAGCGAATCGAGGCTCTCGCCGCCGAGGACGCGGCAGACGCCGTCGGTGATCGGCAGCTCGACTCCGAGCCGGTGCGAGAGGTCGAGGAGGACGGGCGCGGTCGTCAGCCCCTCCACCACCTGGCCGATCTCGGCCATGGCCTCGTCGGCCGTGGCTCCGCGGGCGATCAGCTCGCCGGCGCGCCGGTTGCGGCCGTAGCTCGAGAAGCAGGTGACGATCAGGTCGCCCATCCCGGCCAGGCCGCTGAACGTCTCGGGCGCGGCGCCCTCTGCCTCGCCGAGCCGCGCCATCTCGACGAGCCCGCGGGTGATCAGGCTCGCCTTCGCGTTGTCGCCGAGCCCGAGCCCGTCGACGCCGCCGGCCGCGAGCGCCATCACGTTCTTCGCCGCGGCGCAGAGCTCGACGCCGACGAGGTCGTCGTTGACGTAGACGCGGAAGATCATCGAGTTGATCGCTTCCTGCAGCTCGTCGGCAAGAGCCGCGTCCTCGCTCGCGATCACGGCAGCCGACGGGAGACCGTCCGCGATCTCCTCGGCCATGTTGGGGCCGGACAGGACGGCGACCGGCCGTCTCCGGACGCGCGTCGACAGCCGCTCGCCGGTGGCGGGATCGAGGCCTTTCGTGAGGCTGAGGACCGGAGCGGTGCCAGGCAGGGAGGCGGCGACGTCTGCGAATGCGCGGCTCGGGACGGCGAGCACGACGAGATCGGCTTCGGCGATCGGCGCCGCGTCGATCGTCGTCGCGCTGATCCCTTCGAGGTCGGCGCTCGTGAGGTAGCGCGGGTTCCGTCCCGTCTCGTTGATGGCGCGCGCCTGATCCGCGTCGCGCGCGGCGAGCGTTACGTCATGGCCCCGGTGCAGCAGCACGCACGAGAAGCCGGTCCCCCACGACCCTGCCCCCACGACGACGACCTTCACGTCTGCCATCCTGACGCGATCGCATGGAGGCTGCACTGCTGCAGCGGATCCAGTCGTACCTTCGCGCCGCGGCGCCGCGAGGACGCGATTCGGAGCGCGTCGGCCCGTTCCTCGCCACGTTCAACCGCGACAGCGACAACCGCTACCTCAACTACGCGATCCCGGACGACGGCGCCCAGCCGACGGAGGCAGACGTCGCGGCGCTGCTCGAGGCGTATCGAACGCGAGCGCGGCTGCCGCGGCTCGAGTACGTCGCGGCGCTCGCAGCCGCTGTCGAGCCTGCGTTGTTTGCGGCTGGCTTCGTGGCAGAGGGCCGGTTGCCGCTGATGGTCTACCGCGGCGATGTCGAGCACTCACCGGTCGACGGCGTCGAGCTCGTGCTCGCGCAGTCGAACGAGGAGCTGCGCGGCGTCGCAGCGGTCCAGTGGGAGGCGTACGGCGAGGGCGGACTGCTTCCCGACCGCGCCGTCGACAGCCTGCGCACGACGCTCGCGAACGACGGCGTGGTCGTGCTCGCGCGGGACTCCTCGACAGGCGAGGCCGCCGGTGGCGGACTCTGCACGGGCCCTCACGACGGCGCGACCGAGCTGACGTCGATCGGCGTGCGCGAGAGGTTTCGGCGCCGCGGCATCGCGGAGGCGATGACGCGCCGGCTCGCGCACGAGATGCACGCGCGCGGAAACGACTGCGTGTTCCTGATGGCCGCCGGCGACGCGGAAGAGCGGATCTACGCGCGCGCAGGCTTCGCGACCATCGCCGCCATTCTCCACATCAGCCGTGCCTGAGGGAGCCGCACCTCGGACATGTCCGATCCCCTCGCGGGTGCCAGGCACGATTTTGCGCATTTGCAGGGGGTTCGTCCGAACAGGAGTGGGCCGGATTGGCCGCGTCCGACGGGTCAGCGCGGGACGAAGTCGATCGTCACCGGGACGCCCTCGAGGCCGAACCGCTCGCGGAGGTTGTTCTCGACCCAGTAGCCGTAGTCGCGCGTCACGTCCCGGCGGGAGTTCACGGTGAAGCGGAACCGCGGCGGGCGGGTCTCGACCTGCGCGCCGTACAGGATCCGCGCGGGCGTCTGGCGCTGCTGCTGGAGCTCGCCGAGGAAGCGATTCAGCTCCGCCGTCGGGATCCGCGCGGTGTACGTGTCGAACTGCCGCTCGATCAGGTCGAGGAGCCGCTCGATGCCGCGGCCGGTCTTTGCGGACACGGCCACGTGCGGCGGCCGCTGCCGCAGTCGCCGCTCGAGTTCGGGCCGCACGTCCTCGATCCCCACCGCCGTCACGTCCCACTTGGACAGCACGACGATCGTCGCGCACTGCGCCTTGCGCGCCACGTCCGCAACGGACAGGTCTTGCTCGACGATCCCTTCCGACGTGTCGATCAAGACGAGCGCGATGTCCGCACGCTGCGCGGCGTCGAGCGCACGCAGCTCGGAGTAGTACTCGATGCCCTGCCGGTGCCGCCGCTTGCGGCGCATCCCGGCGGTGTCGACGAAGACGAACATCCGCTCGCCCCGCTCGAACACCGTGTCGATCGCGTCACGCGTCGTGCCCGGCGTCTCCGAGACGATCACGCGCTCCCGGCCGAGGATCGCGTTCAGCAGCGACGACTTGCCGACGTTCGGCCGCCCGAGGATGGCGACGCGGATCGCCGTCTCCGGAGCCTCCTCGCGCCCCTCCCCCGGCAGCTCCGAGACGATCTGGTCGAGGAGGTCGCCGGTCCCGTGCCCGTGCAGCGCCGAGAGCGGGATCGGGTCGCCCAGCCCGAGCCGGTGCAGGTCGAACGCGAGCCCGTCCTGTGCCGGGTCGTCGATCTTGTTCGCGATCAGCAGGACTGGCTTGCGCGCGCGGCGGAGGATGTCGGCGACCTCCTCGTCCCCCGGCGTGATCCCCGCTTTCGCGTCGACGACGAAGAGGACGAGGTCGGCCTCGGCGATCCCCTCACGCGCCTGCGCGGCGATCGACTGCGTCATCGGCGAGCGGTCGGCGATGTCGACGCCGCCCGTGTCGACGAGGAGGAAGCGGTCGTTCCCCCACTCCGCGACGATCTCCTTCCGGTCGCGCGTCACGCCCGGCTGCTCGTGCACGACCGCCGTGCGCGAGCCGCTCAGGCGGTTGACCAGCGTCGACTTCCCGACGTTCGGAAAGCCGACGACGGCGACGGTCCCTTTCACGCCGGCGGGATCGCGACGCGCGGCCGGCCCTGCTCCTGCGTGGTCAAGAGGAACTCCCACAGGCGCCGGATCTCGGCCTGGATCTCGAGCGCCGCCGCGCGATACCCCTGGGAGTTCCGCGAATGGCCGCTCAGGTCGAACGGCTCGCCGAACGCGAGCGACACGGGCTCCCAGTTCCCGGGCCGCCAGCGCTGCGTTCCCTCGATCGCGCCGCACACCACCGGGACCTGTTCCTGCACCGCGATCATCGCCGCGCCGCTGCGCACCTCACCCGGCTCCTCTCTCTGCCGTGTCCCCTCCGGGAACATCCCGAGCGTGTCACCGCGGCGCACGACCTCCCGCATGACGCGGATCGCCTCGCGGTCCGACTCGCCGCGCCGGATCGAGGACGTCCCGAAGAAGCGGATGAACGGCCCGATCAGCGGGTTGTCGTGCACCTCCTGCTTCGCGACGTAGTAGATGGTGCGAGGGCACACGACGCCGAGCGCCCACGGGTCGAGCCACGAGAAGTGGTTGAAGCAGAGGACGAGTGGCCCGTGCAGCGGCAATCGGTCGCGGCCGTAGATGCGAAGCGGTGTGAATGCGCGCACGAGCCCGCCGAAGGCCGGGCGCCCGAACAACCACGCCCACTGCTCGCGAGTCACGACCGCGACGCGGCCAGGCGCTGCTGGACGAGCTCCTCGATGCGCGACACGACGTCGTCCACCTCGAGCTCGGTCGTGTCGATCTGCGCGGCGTCGTCGGCGGGCCGCATCCGCGCGGCATCGCTCTGGTCGCGCACGCGCAGGTCGGTCGCGAGCGCGTCGCCGCCGATGTCCGGGCGCTCCGCCTGCCGCCGCCGCGCGCGCGTCGATACGTCCGCGTTGAGGTAGACCTTCACCTCGGCGTCGGGCGCGACGACGGTGCCGATGTCACGGCCCTCGATGACGACATCGCCCTGCTCGCCGAGCTCGCGCTGCCGGTCGCGCATCACCTGCCGCACCTCCGGATGCCGCGCGACAACCGGGACGTTGCGGTCGATGTCGGACTTGCGGATCGACGCGGTCACGTCCATGCCGGCGATGTACACGCGCCCGCGCTCGTCGAACATGACCGGGTTCGCGGCCGCCAGCGCCCCCAGCGGCGCGGCGTCCCACAGCGGCAGCCCGCGCTGCATCGCGAGCCACGTCACGGCGCGATACATCGCCCCGGTGTCGAGGTAGCGAAAGCCGAGCCGCTCGGCGAGTTGCCGCGCAACCGTGCTCTTGCCTGCCCCTGCGGGGCCGTCGATGGCGACGATCATCGTCTGGAGACCGAATCGAGGAGGTCGTAGAACCCGGGGAAGCTTATAGCGACCGCGTCGGCGTCCCCGACCTCGACGCCCTCGCGCGAGGTGACCCCTGCGACCGCCGCGAGCATGGCGACCCGATGGTCGCCGTCGGAGCCCATGCGGCCGCCGATCGGCCGCGCCGGGACGCCTCGCACCTCGAATCCGTCGTCGCGCGCGCGAATACGGATGCCGAGAGCACGCAGCCCGTTCGTCACGGTTTCGATGCGATCCGTCTCCTTGACGCGGAGCTCGGACGCGCCGCTGAGCCGGCTGTCGCCGCGCGCGCCGGCGGCCGCGAGCGCGAACAGCGGCAGCTCGTCGACGAGGAGCGGCACCTCCTCGGCCGTCACGTCCGTCGCGACCAGCTCGGCCGACTGCACCTGCACGTCGCCGGCCCATTCGCCCCCGATCTTGCGCCGGTTGAAGACGGTGATGCGCGCGCCCATCCGCTCCAGCACATCGAGCAGCCCGGTGCGGCGCGGGTTGAGCCCGACGTCGTGGATGGTCAGGTCGGAGCCGGAAAGGAGGGTCGCGGCGACGATGAACGGCGCCGCCGCAGAGAAGTCGCCCGGGACGATTACCTCGTCGAGCTCGAGCCGGGCGGCCGGCTCGATCGACACCGACGCGGGCCGCCGTCGGACACGCGCTCCTGCTGCGGCGAGCATCAGCTCGGTGTGGTCGCGCGTCGGCGCACGCTCGATGACCGTCGTCGTTCCGTCCGCGTTGAGACCGGCGAGGAGAACGGCGGACTTCACCTGTGCGCTGGCGACGGGCAGCGAGTACTCGATGCCCTTCAGCGCGTCGCTGCCTTCGACCACGAGCGGGCTCGTCGTCACGTGCGCGCCCATCCTGTTCAGCGGCTCCGCGATGCGTTGCATCGGCCGCGCGCGCAGCGACTCGTCGCCGGTGAGCTCCCAGCGGCCGGGATGCCCGGCGAGGATGCCGGCAAGCAGGCGCATCAGCGTGCCGGCATTGCCGCAATCGACCACCGCCGGCAAGAGCTCGCCGCCGTCGACGACGAGCTCGTCGTCGGCAACGTCGTCCACCTCGATGCCGAGAGCACGCACGGCGTGGACCGTCGACTGCGTGTCGCCGCTCCGCCCAAAGCCGCGCACGCGGGTCTCGCCGTCGCAGAGCGCGCCGATCAGCACCGCCCGGTGTGAGATCGACTTGTCGCCGGGGACGGCGATGTGGCCGGCGAGGGCTCCGGCCGGCTCGACTCTCATTCGTCGAGCACGGGCGAGATGACCACGTGGTACCCCTGCGCCTCGAGCACGTCCGCGGCGCGCACGGCCTCGTCCTCGCCGCCAACGAGCAGCGTGAGCGTCCCGCCGCGCTCGCGCGACAGGTGCTGGAGCTCGAAGTCGTCGATGTTGATCCGCTCCGCGCCGAGCGCCTGCGTGATGCCGGCGAGCACGCCCGGCCGGTCGGGCACGTGCACGCGCAGGCGCTGCAGTGCGCCTGGCTGCTCGTACGCCTCGGCCAGCATGCGGCGGCGGTTGCCGGACGCCTCGGCGATCCAGCGCGCGAGGAAGCCGGCGTCGCTGTCGGCGAGCGCGCGCTCGACCTGCTCGACGCGGCGGCGGTGCTCCGCGAGGGCACTTCCGAGCGCTTCGGCATTGTCGAGGAAGATGTCGACCCAGATGCGCGGGTTCGCGCCGGCGACGCGCGTCATGTCCCGCAGCGAGCCGCCGGCAGCGGCAAGCGGCTCGTGCCCGTCGATGCGCGAGGCGCCGGCCTGGTTCAGCAACAGGTTCGCGAGCGCGTGCGGCAGGTGGCTCGTCAGCGCGACGAGCCGGTCGTGCGCCTGCGGGTCGACGGCAACCGGGACGGCGCCGAGCGACGCGACGAAGCCGTGCAGCAGCCGGTACCGCTGCGGATCCGTCGCCGCGACTGGCGTCAGGAACCACGTGGCGCCGCGGAACAGCTCCGCATTCGCATGCGCGGCGCCGTGCGTGTGCGAGCCGCAGACGGGATGGCCGCCGATGAAGCGCCCGTCGGTCACGGCCTGCGTCACCGGCCCCTTCGTCGAGCCGACATCCGTGACCGTGGCGTCGCTGCTCGCCGCCAGGACCGCGCCGACCTCCACCGGCAGCTGCGCCACCGGCGCGGCGACCACCGCCAGCTCCGCGTCAGCGACGGCTTCCTCCAGCGAGGCTGCGGGCTCGACTGCCTCCCGCTCCGCGGCCACTCCCAACGCGTCGGCGTCGACGTCCCAGCCGCGCACCTCGGCCACGCCGGCCGCGCGCGCGGCCAGCCCGACCGAGGCGCCGATCAGCCCAGTGCCGACGATCGCCAGCCGCTGCACGGTCAGCCGATCGTGCGGCCCATCAGCTGGGCCAGCGAGCGGATCTCGTCCGCGAAGTCCGGGAAGTCGGCGACGGGAATCTGCTGCGGACCGTCGCAGAGCGCCTCCTCGGGGCGCGGATGCACCTCGACGATGATCCCGTCGGCGCCGACCGCGACCGCGGCGCGCGCCAGCGGCAGCACGAGCTCACGCCGTCCGGGCGCGTGCGACGGGTCGACGATCACCGGCAGATGCGTCTCGTTCTTCAGCACCGGCACGGCGCTGATGTCGAGCGTGTAGCGCGTCGCATGCTCGAACGTCGTGATCCCGCGCTCGCAGAGGATCACCTGCGCGTTGCCCTCGCGGACGATGTACTCCGCGGCCATCAGCAGCTCCTCGATCGACGCGGCCGGCCCGCGTTTGAGCAGCACCGGCTTCTCCGTCCGCCCGACCTCCGACAGCAGGTTGAAGTTCTGCATGTTGCGCGCGCCGATCTGGATCACGTCCGCGTGCTCGAGCAGCGCGTCGACGTGGCGCGGGTCCATCAGCTCGGTGACGATCGGCAGCCCTGTCTCCTCGCGCGCCTCGACGAGAATCTCGAGCGCCTCCTCCCCGAGCCCGCTGAACGTGTACGGCGACGTCCGCGGCTTGAACGCGCCGCCGCGCAGCATCGTCGAGCCCGCCTGCGCGACCGCCCGCGCCGTCTCGAGCGTCTGCTCGCGGTACTCGACGGTGCAGGGCCCGGCGATCAGCCCGAACTTGTCGTCGCCGATCTGCCGGCCGTTGACGTCGATCACCGTCGGGTCGGGCGACAGCTCGCGCGACACGAGCTTGTAGGGCTTCAGGATCGGCAGCACCTGCTCGACGCCGGGATAGCCCTCGAGCGGCAGTGCCGCGAGCGCCTCGCGGTCGCCGATCGCGCCGATCGTCGTCGCTTCGCGTCCGGGCGTGACGTGCGCATCGGCGCCCGCCTCGGCGAGGCGCGCGACGACATGGTCGACCTCCTCGAGCGTCGCGTGCGCGCCCATGACGATCAGCAGCTCCGGTGATCCGGTGACGGCCATTCGAACTCAGGATACTTTTGACCCGACGATGCGGATCTTCAGCGGCATCCAGCCTTCGGGCGACGCCCACATCGGGAACTACAGCGGCGGCTTCCGCCAGTACCGCGAGACCCAGGAACGCGGCGACGCGATCTTCTGCATCGTCGACCTCCACGCGATCACGCTCGAGCACGACCCCGTCGCCCTGCGCGAGGGAACGTTGGACATCACGGCCTGGCTCGTCGCGACGGGAATCGATCCCGACCGCTCGGTCGTCTTCGCGCAGAGCCACGTCACGGCGCACGCCGAAGCGGCATGGCTGCTCTCCTCGGTCACGGGGTACGGCCAGCTCAGCCGGATGACGCAGTTCAAGGAAAAGTCGGCCACCGAGGACTTCGTCTCGGCCGCCCTCTTCACCTACCCCGTCCTGATGGCGGGCGACATCCTGCTCTACCAGACCGACCTCGTCCCGATCGGAGACGACCAGCGCCAGCACCTCGAGCTCTCACGCGACGTCGCGCAGCGGTTCAACTCGCGCTACGGCGAGACGTTCGTGATCCCGGAAGGCGTCTATCCGAAAACCGGCGGCCGCGTCATGAACCTGCAGGACCCCGACATGAAGATGTCGAAGTCGCGCGGCGCCGAGAGCGGGACGGTGCTGATGCTCGACCCGCCGGAGACGATTCGGAAGAAGGTCAGGAGCGCCGTCACCGACTCCGGGAGCGACGTCCGCTACGACCCCGAGGGCAAGCCCGGCATCTCGAACTTGATCGAGCTGATGACCGTCGTCACCGGCGACTCGATCCCCGACGTCGAGGCGCGCTACAACGGATCGGGTTACGGCCAGTTCAAGTCCGACGTCGCTGACGCGATCGTCGAGCTGCTCGAGCCGATCCAGGCGCGCTACCGCGAGGTGCGCGGCAACCCCGAAGAGCTGCGCAGACTGCTGGCGATGGGGGCCGAGAAGGCTCGTGCCCTCTCGGCCCCCACCCTGTCGCTCATGTACGAGCGGCTGGGCTTCGCGCGTTAACCGAGCCGCGTGATGCGGTTCATCGGCGGCGTCGGCGCCGGGTCGTGCGCCATCAGATAGTTGACGAACGCATCGAGGTCGACGAGACCGCCGATCGTGTGCGTCCCTTCCTTGAAGACGGTGAAGTTGTCGCCGCCGTCACCGAGGAAGTTGTTCATCGTCACCTGGTACGAGGCGAGCGGGTCGATCGGGTTCCCGTTGAGCTTCACGGAGCCGGGAATCACCTTGTTGCCGGCGCGCGTCAGGTCGTACGAGTAGGTGAAGCCGTTCGAGACCTGCAGGATCTTCATGTTCGTGCCGGCGTTCGCGCCTGACCACTGCTGCTCGAGCAGCCGGTAGATCATGTCACCGGTCATCGTCTTCACCTGCATCACGTTCGAGAACGGCTGCACCGTGAACGCCATCGAGTACGTGATCTCGCCCGGCGCCCGCGTCTCGCCGGGGCCCGGCAGGTACTTCATGCCGGACCGGATCCCGCCCGGGTTCATGAAGGCGATCTGCGCGCCGCCGAAGTCGGTCGGCGTTCCCGCCGCCAGCTGCCCGTCGGCGATGACCTCGCCGATCGGCTGCTCGCCGGCGACGTTGATCCCGCCCGCGCCGTCACGCGACGAGAGCAGGTCCGCGGTCAGATGCCCGACGATGCGGTTCGCGATGGGCGCCGAGAGGTCCTGCCACTTCTTGACGATCGCGCTCTCGATCGGATCCTTCGCGACCGGAGCCCCCAGCGAACCGGCCACGGACGAGTTGAACGGGCCGGACGTCTGCTTGACGACGTAGTTGGTCGCCGCCTCCGCCGTGACGTCCTTCGTCTGGTGGTCGATCGTCAGGTCGATGCTCGTGACGAGCCGGCCGAACGACGACGCGCTCGTGAGCAGGATGCCGGTGCCCGCATAGTTCGGGCAGACGTACGGCTGGTGCGTGTGCGCCGAGACGACGACGTCCACCATCGGATCGAGCCCCTTCACGATCGGCCCAATGTCGCCCTGGAGGTTGTCGCACGCGTTGATGTCGGCGAACCCTGTCGGCGCCTCGGGGTACCGCCCCGCGTTCGTGAACGGCGCCGACTGCACGCCGCCTTGATGCAGGAGGATCACGAACGCGCGCACGCCCTGCTCGTCACGGAGCTGATGCACGAGCGCGTTCACAACCGGCACCTCCGGCTTGAACTCGAGCCCGGCCACCGCGGTCGGCGTCACGACGGTCGGCGTGGCCTCGAAGGTCAGGCCGATGAACGCGATCTTGGCGTTGCCGACCTTCTCCACCTGGTACGGCGGGAAGATCGGGTTCGTCGCACCGGTCATGAAGACGTTCGCGGCGAGGTACTGGAAGAGCGCCCCACCGAACTGCGGCCCCAGCCCGTTCCGCCACAACGCACACGTCGTCGTGTCGGTCGTGCAGCCGCCGTTCTGCATGCGGTACAGCTCCGTCAGCCCCTCGTCGAACTCGTGGTTGCCCACGCCGTTGACCTGGAGGCCGAGGGCGTTGAGCGCCTCGATCGCGGGCTCGTCGTGGAACAGCCCCGACACGAGCGGGCTCGCGCCGATGGCGTCACCGGCGCTGACCGTCAGCGTGTCGCTGTTGCGCTCGCGGAGCTGCTTGATCAGCGTCGCGAGGTACTCGACGCCGCCCGCCGCGCGCGTGACGACGACGTTGCGGTTGACCGTCGGGTTCTGGTCGAACTCGCAGCAGTAGCGAATCGTGCCCGGCGTGCTCGGTTGCAGATGGCCGTGGAAGTCGTTGATCGCCAGCAGCTGGACATGCGTGTCGTTGTCCTTCGGGCCGTTGGCCGCGAAGGCCGTCGAAACGAACGCGAGCAGCCCCACCACGAGGACGGCCAGCGTCACTGCGCCTCTCTTCATCGAGTTGCTCTCCCCTCTCACCCGGTTGCCTGTCTCGGCGCCCCCTTGCGCCGCCGCGGCGATCCTAACCCGCTCGGCATCGATTTCGAAGCGCCGCGACCTCCTGCGGTCGAAGCTCGCGCCAGTCGCCGGGCTCGAGCCCGTCGAGCGTCAACCCCGCGTACACGGTGCGGTGCAGGCGCCGCACCGGGTGCCCGACGGCCTCGAGCATCCGCCGGACCTGTCGGTTTCGGCCCTCGTGGAGCGTGAGCTCCACGCGCGACGGTGCCAGGCACCGCGCCATGGCCGGAGCGGTCATGCCGTCTTCGAGCTCGACTCCTTCGGACAGGGCGCGAAGGGCGGCGCGCGAGGGGCGGCCCTCGACGTCCGCGACGTAGACCTTCTCGACGCCGTATCGCGGATGCGCGAGGCGGTGCGCGAGCGGGCCGTCGTTCGTGAGCAGGAGCACGCCCGTCGTGTCGGCGTCGAGGCGCCCGACGGGCACGACCCGTTCGGGCACATCGACGAGCTCCACCACGGTCGGCCGGCCCTGGGGGTCGCTGGCGGTCGTGACGACTCCGGCCGGCTTGTTCAGCAGCACGTACGTCAGCTGCTGCGCAGCGACCGGCTCGCCGTCCACCTCGACCCGGTCTCGCCGCTCGACGAAGGTGTTCAGCTGCCCCGGCTCACCGTTGACGGTCACGCGCCCCGCCTTGATCAGCTCGTCCGCCTTCCGCCGCGACGCGACCCCGGCCCGCGCGAGATAGGCGTTGAGGCGCACGCCGCGTATATTCGCCGGGTGGCGCATTACGTGACCCTGATGCGCTGGACGACGCAGGGGTATGCCGGCCTGCCGAAGTGGCGCGAGCGCGTCGAGGAGGGCGAGCAGATCATCGCGGACGCGGGCGGGACGCTCGTCGGCGTCTACGTCACGCTCGGCCGCTACGACGTCGTCGAGATCTTCGAAGCGCCGGACGACGAGATCGCGATCGAGATCCTGATGAAGCTCAACCGCTACGGCGCCGAGCACACCGAGACGCTGCGCGCGTTCACGCGCGAGGAGGCGGAGGGGATCGTCCGCAAGCTGTGACGTACGCGTTCGGCTCCCTCGACGAGCTCGGCGACGGCCCCGGCTTCCGCAAGGTGCGCCGCGCGCTCGGCGTCAGTGCGTTCGGCGTCAACGGCATCGTGATGCCGCCGGGCTTCGACGGCTTCGAGCACTTCCACCACGAGCAGGACGAGCTGTACTTCGTCCACCGCGGCCGGGCGCGGGTCGAGATCGGCGGCGAGACGCGCGAGCTCGGCGAAGGCGGCCTGCTCTACGTCGAGTCGACGACACCGCGGAAGGTGTCGAACGCGAGCGAGACGGACGATCTCATCCTGCTCGTCGTCGGCGGCAAGGGCGGCTACGTCGAGCGCGACGGCATGCTCGTCGACCCGGAGCGCGACCTCGCGCGAAGGCAGGCGTTTGGCTCCTAGCTCCGGCCCGAGCGTCGAAGACCTCGAGCACTCGCGCTACTTCCTGACGGAATGGATGCCGCCGCTGCTGCGGCAGACGGCCGAGCGCTCGCCGCCGCGCGTCCTCGCAGATCTCGGCGCCGGCGACGGTGGCACGCTCTGGCCGCTCGATCGCGCCGGGCTCGTCGGCGAGACGATCTACGCCGTCGACATCTCCGCGGAGCACGTCGCGCTCTGCGAGCGGCTGTCGCCGAGGGTCCGCGGGATCGTGTCCGACGTCGCGCACGTCGAGGCGCTTGACGACGAATCCGTCGACGCCGTCGTCTCCTCGCAGGTGATCGAGCACCTCCCGCACGACCGCGTGCTCGCGCCGGAGATCGCTCGCGTGCTCAGGCCCGGCGGATGGTTCTACGTCTCGAGCGTCGTCCGTGGCGCGCATGCGTTCTGGCTCTACAAGGGAAAGCCGCCGGCGCCGGAGCGATGGCAGCTCGACCCGACGCACATGCGCGAGTACGAATCGGAGGAGCAGTTCCGCTCGGTGCTCGAGCATCCGGCTCTCAGCTTCGACGTCGTGCGCTCGTCGCAGCTGAAAGCGCCGCTGACGGACCTCGTCTTCCGCGTCGCAGCGCTTGCGCACGTGCTACCGCGCGCGCGGCTGCCCGAGCTCTACCTCGAGCTGCCGCCGTGGGTCACGAAGGCGCGCCGCGCAACGGGTATCCCGATCCCCGGCTACCGCTGGGTCGAGGCGACCGGCCACAAAGGTTGATTTCGCGAGGGATCGGCGTAAGCTCGGCGGCGTGGCCCGTGCCCGGACTCCCGCACGGCTCGTAGCGACCTGCGCCTGCGCGCTCTTGCTCGCAGCCTGCGGCAGCAAGTCGACCACGACGACCGTCACCGTTGTCGGCACCGTCCCGAACGGCGGCGCGACCTCGGTCAGCAACGCGGTGGCCGCGGGTGCCCACGACTTCACCCAGTTCGCGTGCGCCCAGTGCCACGGCGACCGCGGACGCGGCGGTGTGTCGCCCTACGTCCCCGCGTTGTCGAGCGTCGGCAAGCAGCTCACCGTGACACAGCTGAAGCAGATCATCGACCACGGCCTCGGCGAGTCGGCGAACCCGACGAAGCCGTACATGCCGGTGTGGGGACAGGTGATCTCCGCCCGGCAGGTCTCGGACCTCGTCGCGTACATCCGCTCGGGGCTCCCGGACGTGCCCGGTACGATGCCGCCGCCCGTCGTCACCGCGCAGGGCGCCGCGGTCGAGGGGTCGCTCCTCTACCAGCGCTACGGCTGCGTCAACTGCCACGGCCCCAACGGGCTCGGCGGCGTGCCGAACCCCCAGTCGCCGGACAAGTCGATTCCGCCGCTGTCTGGGGCGGACTTCTTCCACGAGTTCAACACCGACCAGAAGATCATCGACGTGATCCGGAGCGGCAGCGTCATCGGCCGCGCACCGATTGTCTCGATGCCGCACTGGGGCGGCATCATCCCGGACGACAGGCTCCAGGCCCTCGCCGCGTACATCAAGACGCTGAAGACGGGCTAGGGCGACAGCAGGTCGCGGAGGCTGAAGCCGCCCGCGACGAGCTTCTCGATCGGCACCGTCTCGATCGCGCGCTTGATCGGCCCGGCGAGGAAGCTCGGGATGTCGCCGCGCAGCGCGGCCTCGTCGACGCTGCGCAGCATGCCGGCGCGCAGCGCGACGCTGATCTGCTGCTTGCTCCACTGCGTGTGGAACGGCGAGTTCGACCCGACCGAGAGCACGAGCTTCTCGCGCGAGATGTGCAGCCGGCACGCTGCGCCGTCGAGCCCGTCGAGGATGACGCGCTGGAGCGCGTCCTGCTTCGTGTTGTGTGCCGTGCACGGGTCGGCGAGGTGCACGTCTCCCGCGTGCGCCGCGCCGAGGCCGAACTCGACGGCGACCAGCACCCCTGCGGCGACGAACAGGACGGCCAGGACGATCCTGCTCACCGCAGCAGCCTCCAGCCAAGCAGTGCCGCGGCCGCCGCGAACGCGGCGGCGAGGAAGAACGCCGAGCGGAAGGCACGCGTGATCGTCGTCTGGATCGCCGAGACGAGGTCGTCGCGCGCGGCGGCGAGCGTCGGGTTCGTGGCAGCGCCACGCGAGTCGAACGGCTCGCGCAGGTCGGGGATCTCGCCGGTCTTCGCCTGCTGGAAGGCCTTGCGCAGGTCGAGCGCGATCGGGACCTTGTCGGTGATCGAGATCGGCGCGTCGAGAAGCACCTGCGTCGACTTGAGCATCGCGCGGTCGCCGGCGGGCGGCAGCGTCGACGCGAGCAGCGGCGCGATCGCGGCGATCGCGGCGACGAGCCCGAGATGGCGGATGCCGACCGTCAGCGTCCCGCTGCGCGTCAGCCCCGCCTCCGGGTCGAGGGCCGCGTTCGACAGCGTGGGAACCGCAAGCCCGAGGCCGGCGCCGCAGAGGGAGAAGGCGACGATCGCGATCGGGACGCTCGCCGACGGCAGCAGCGCGAGCGCGACGAGGCCGCAAGCGAGGAGCGCCGCGCCCGCGACCGCCTGGCGGCCGAGCGGGCGCACCGCGACGGCCGCGAGCGGGATCACGCTGACGATGAGCGCGCCCTCGATCGGGGTGTACTGCCAGACGACGATGACGAGCAGCACGCCGAGGAAGAGCGCGCCGACGAGCGCGCCGAAGACGAGACCGAGGCAGACGTTGGCCGGCATCGTGCGCCGGAGCGCCGGCCGCCAGCCCTCGTCCGCCGTCGCCTCCTGCTCGCCGCGCAGGGCCGCGACGAGCCCCACCGCGGCAAACGGCGCCTGGGCGACGAAGATCGCGCGCCAGTCGAACAACTGCGTGAGGATGCCGCCGAGCGCCGGCCCGAGCGCCGCGCCGTACGTCCCCGCGAGCGTCCAGGTGCCGGCACTGAGGAACGAGAGCGAGCCCGCGAGCAACAGCCCGGCGCCGGCGCCCTGCACACAGCGGGCGACGATCAGGAACCAGAGCGCCTGCGCCGACGCGCACGCGATCGTCGCGACGAGGAACAGCAGCGCGCCGGTGCAGAACGCGAGCCGCGCGCGGAAGCGGTGCACGAAGAAGACGAACGCGAGCGCCGTCACCGCGACGGCGGCGTTGTACGACGTGACGACCCACGAGACGCCCGTGATCGACGTCTCGAACCGCGAGTACAGCTGCGGCAGCGCGAGAACGACGATCGACGAGTCGGCGAAGGCGATGGCGACGAGCGCCGCAACCGCCGCCCCGCGAGGCCACGTCCTGGGGACGGTCCCCGGGACATGTCCGAGGGACAATCCCTCAGTCATGTCTATCTAGGCTACGCGCTGCGCTGGTCTGCCACAGCGTGCAGGCGCTCGCGGAGCTCGTCGACGTCGCCGGCGAGGTCGTCGAGTCGCGGCAACTGCGACAGCGACTCCAGTCCGAAGACGCGCTCGAACATCGGCGTCGTGCGGTACTTGATCGCACCGCCGACGCCGTCGTCACGCCCCGCCTCGGCGATCAACCCACGCTCCACCAATCCGGCGACGGCCGAATCGGCCGCGACCCCGCGGATGCGCGCGATCTCCGGCCGGGTCACCGGCCCGAGGTACGCGACAATCGCCAGCGTCTCGAGCGACGCCTGCGACAGGCCTCGCTGCACCGGCCGCTCGAACAGCCGGCCGCACGCCTCGGCCGCGTCGCGCGAGGCGCGGAAGGCCCAGCCGCCGGCGACCTGCTCCAGCACGATTCCGCTGCGGCCTTCGCGGTAGCGCTCCGAGAGAAGCCCCAGCGCCAGCTCGACGCGCTCCGGATCGTCGTCCGCGGCAGCGACCAGCTCCTCCACGGGCAGCGGTGCGCTCGCGACGACGAGCAGCGCCTCGAGCGTGCGCGCCAGCTGGTCGAGCGGATTGACGGTGACTAGGCGGAGCGGACGTTCCACGCAGTGGTCCTTTCGTCTGTGGCAGCGCTCTCCTCCCCGACCCGCACGACGCGAATCGGGGCGAACGGAGCCGCCTGGCTGATGGTGATCTCGTCGGCGCGCCGTAGCTCGAGCAAGGCGAGGAAGGCGACCGCCTGCTCGGCGCGCGAGAGCCCGTCGAGCTCGGCGTCGAAATCGAACCGCGAGCGCCGCTGCAGCAGCGCGCGGAAGCGCGCCAGGAACTGCGACACGGGCGGAAACCGCAGCGCCATGTGGTTGAGCGACACCGCCGGCGGCTCCTTGGCGAGCACCCGGATGACCTCCGCGAGCTGCTCGGGCTGCTGCGGCGCGAGCTTTCGCTCTGGCTGCGGCGCGAGCGGCGCCGGGCCGATGCGGAAGAAGCGGTCGCGCTCGCCCTCGAGCCGCTCCGCGAGCCAGCCTGCGGCCTCCTTCATCCGCCGGTACTCGGCGAGCCGCCGCGCGAGCTCCTCGGCGGCCTCCTCGGGCTCGAGGTCGGCCAGCTCGGCCGCCTCGTCCTCGAACAGCCCGCGCGCCTTCAGCTCGAGGAGCGCCGCGACCAGCACGAGGAACTCGCCGCACGCGTCGAGATCGAGCTCGTCGCGCTCGGCGAGCCGCTCGACGAAGCGGACGACGATGCCGGCGACGTCGATGTCGGCGAGCTCCAGCTCCTCCTTCAACACCAACGTCAGCAGCAGGTCGAAGGGGCCCTCGAAGGCGTCGAGGTCCAGCTCGAGCTCACGCACGATCATCGTCTCGGGACGCTAACGGCCGGAGCGGACGCGCCCCTTCGGCACGGCCATGGCCGGGCCGGGCGGGATGATCTTCTTCGCCCGCGGCCGATCGGCCGGGTCCTCCTTGCGGATGAACTGCCACCAGATGAAAAACCCGGTGGAGATGACGAACACGACGATCGAGACGTACGCGTTCAGCCGCAGGCCGAAGTACTTGTGCGCGGGGTCGATCCGCAGCAGCTCCTCGAAGAAGCGGCCGAAGCAGTACCAGGACACGTAGAGCGCGAACAGGCCGGGCCGACGGATGCGGAAGTAGCGGTCGACGAGCAGCAGGACGATCACGCCGACGATGTCCCAGATGAACTCGTAGAGGAACGTCGGATGGAAGGTCGTGTACTGGATGTACGCGCCGCGGTGCGCCTCGTCGATCTTCAACCCCCACGGCAGCGACGTCGGCTTGCCGTAGAGCTCCTGGTTGAACCAGTTGCCCCAGCGCCCGATGCCCTGCGCGAGCAGGAGTCCCGGCGCGACCGCGTCCATGAACAGGCGAATGCTGTTGCCCGAGCGGTGCACGATCCACGCGCCGGCGAGGACGCCGAACAGGATCCCGCCCCAGACGCCGAGCCCGCCCTTCCAGACCGCGAACGGCGCCCACCAAGCGTCGATCGCCTTGACCTCGCTCCAGCTCGTGATGTCGTGGTAGAGCCGCGCGCCGACGATCCCGAACGCCACCCCCCACACGGCGACGCGGAAGACGAGATCCCAGTCGCCGCCCCACTTCACCCAGCGGTAACCGGTCAGCGCGACGCACGCCGCGATCGCGAGCAGGAGCATGACGCCGTAGAGGTGGATCGAGAACGGCCCGATGTCGACCGTCCCGCTGTGCGGCGACGGAATGCTGGCGAGGAAGGTCACCGGCAGAAGATTCTGCCGACGCCCGCGTAAGCCTGCCTACTAGAGGAGGATCTTCAGCGCGAGCTCGGGGGCGCAGCCGTGCCCGAGCAGCTCCACCGCCACGTGCAAATCGACGTCATGCCGCGCCGCGAGCTCAGCCGCCGCGGCGGCTCCGTAGCCGGCCAGCTCGAGCTGCTCGGCCCGCCAGGTCTCGACCAGGCCGGTCTCGTCTCGGATCTCGGTCTCTGCCGCAGTCATCTCGTCTTGTACTTCGGACGAGACCGCCGGTCGGTTCTCCCCTTACCGGGTGATCTGCCGGGCCAGAGCGAGCAGCTGACGCTTGCTCAAGGCCCCCTCCAGCCGGTACGTCACGCCGCGATCGAGCCAGAGCAGGACGTTCCCGGCAAGCCGCGTCTGCACGTTGCCGCGATCCCACGCCAGGACGTGCGGCGCGCCCGAGAGCCAGAGCCCGAACTCGCCGAGCCGGACTTCCTCGATGTGCGTCGTCGGCCCGACGAACTTCTTCGCGAAGCCCATCTGGTCGCCGTGGAGCCGTGCGTAGAGCACGCGCTCGCCGCGATAGCGCAGGACGGCCGCGTCGAGCCCGGGCCGTGTGTAGTAGGCCGTCGCCGTCAGCCCGGCGGGTAGCTTCACCGTCGGCTGTGACAGCTTCGGCCCGAGGCCCGTCGAGAACGGCCGCGTCTGCGCAGGCGGCAGCGTCTGTACCCGCTCGACGCTGACGGAGCCGATGTGGAAGAGCTTCAGGATCGCGCTGCGGGCCGGCGGCACGGCGAACGCGATCCCGACCGCTACGACCGCAGCCGCAACGACGACCACGGGCCACAGCCGCCGGCGTCGCAGACGCGCGGCCACATCTGGCCACGGATCGCCCGCGACCGGGTACTCGAGCTCGTCCCCGAGCGCGACGAGCGCGCGTTCCAGCTCAGTCATACGACTCCCTCAAGCGATCGAGCGCACGCGCCGTACGCGATTTCACGGTTCCCTGCGGGATCGCGAGCGTCTCCGCCACCTCCGCCTCCGAGAGACCGAGGAAGTAGCGGAGCGCGACGACGTCGCGCTGCTCCTCCGGCAGCTCCTCGACGGCGGCGAGCAGCGTCGAGCGCTGCTCGGCCGTGAGGAGCGC
Source organism: uncultured Actinomycetes bacterium (assembly GCA_963833655.1). Lineage (GTDB taxonomy): Bacteria > Actinomycetota > Thermoleophilia > Gaiellales > Gaiellaceae > 3-1-20CM-4-69-9. Next base: position 130,417 of record CAWHYL010000005.1, read on the forward strand.
AGCCTCGGGGGACGGGGCCGCGTCCCCCGAGGGCTCCTCGGCGGCGGCGCGCAGCGCGAGCGCCGCGCGGCGCCCGGCGGAGCGGCGCCGGTTGCTCGCCTCGTTCGCGACGATGCGCAGCAGCCACGGCCGAAACGGCGCACCCTCGCGGAAGCGGCCGAGCGCGCGCCACGCCTTGACGAACCCGTCCTGCGCCGCTTCCTCCGCGTCGGCCCCGTTCCGCGCGATCAGGTACGCGGTTCGAAAGGCGATGCCCCCGTATGCGTTCACGAGCTCCTCGTAGGCATGTGTGTCGCCGCGCTGGGCGCGGCGGATCAGCTCCGGTTCGTCGAGTGGCCGGCCCACCACCGCCGTTCATACACCGCGTTTGCCGTCCGGGTTCCGGAGCAGAAGACTCGTGTGCCGATCGTCGTCTCCGAGTTCATCAGCCTCGACGGCGTCGTCCAGGCGCCGGGCGGGCCGGACGAAGACAGGGATGGCGGCTTCGAGCACGGCGGCTGGACACACCCGTTCTTCGAGCCGGAGGTCGTGGGCGGCGCCTTCAGCGACGCCCTTGCCGGCGCGGAGGCGCTCCTGTTCGGCCGCCGCACCTGGAGCACGATGGCGGCGGCGTGGCCGGAGCGGGCAGGCGACCCGTTCGCGGACCGGATGAACTCGATCCCGAAGTACGTCGTCTCGGCAACGCTGCGTGACGACGAGCTCACGTGGAGCAACACCATGCTGATTCCGGGCGGCGATGCGATGCCCCGCATCCGCGAGCTTCAGGAGAGCGTGTTGGTGATGGGCAGCCCGACGCTCGTCCGCGCGCTCTTTCGCGAGGAGCTGGTCGACGAGCTTCGCCTCATCGTCATGCCGGTGCTCCTCGGCGGCGGGAAGTCGATCTTCCCCGACGACGGTGCCCTCCACACGCTCGAGCTCGTCTCCGCGGTGACGAGCGGCGCCGGCGTGCAGGTGTGCGCCTACCGCAAGGCTCGCCGACCGTAGTCGGACGACCTGAACAGCGTGATCCCGACCGCAGCGAGGAGCACCGCGACGAGGAACTGGATGATCCAGCCGACGCCGAAGAGGTTCGCCAGGATCCCGCCGACCAGGCTCGCGGCGATGCCGATCAGCGCCGTCGCGAGCAGGCTCACGTCCTGCCTGCCCGGCAGGACGAGCCGGCCGAGCGCGCCGATGACGAGACCGGTGATCGCGAGCCAGATGAGCGAGAACGCAAGCCCGACGAGCGACCCCGCCAGCAGCAGGACGATGATGACGATCACGAGGATGACGACGACCGGCACGCCGAAAACGCTACCTCGCCGCCGGCAGGACACCGCGTCGATAGCGCCTTCCGCGCTGGCGAATCAGGACGCCGCGACGAGCACGACGCCGCCACGCGCCGGCACCGTGCCCGTAAAGGCCGTGCCCGTCAGCTGATCCACCAAGCCCGTGCCAGGCACCTTGACGGCCGCGGGGGACGAGCCCTTGTTGAGCGCGACGATGACGGGCTTGTCCGGCGGAGACACGCGTTCGAACACGAAGACGTCCCCCTTCGTCGACAGCGTCACGAGCGAGCCCGTCCGCAGCGCCGGCAGCGAGTGCCGCAGCGCGCCGAGCTTGCGGTAGTAGTCGAGCAGGCCGACGTCCTCGCTCCCCCACGGGTACGGCGCCCGGTTGTACGGATCGTTGAAGCCGTTCCTGTCCGGCGCGTCGATCCCGGCCTCGTCGCCGTAGTACAGCATCGGCGCGCCGAAGCTCGTGTACTGCAGGAGCGCGACCAGGCGCTGCCCGTCCGGCGTCACGTACCCGACCCGGCTCGTGTCGTGCGAGTCGACGAGGTTGAACGACACGGCGCTCGCCGCGCGCGGATAGTCGGCGAGGATCGCCTTCAGCGAATGGTCGAGCTGCGCCGGCGTGAGCTTCTGCGCGAACCCGAGCGCGGCCTGGCGGAAGCGGTAGTTCATGACGCCGTCGAGCTCGTTGCCGAGGAGGTACGGCGTCGCGTCCGCCGGCCCGGCCGTGTCCTCGCCGACGAGCGGCCCGGGCACCGCCTGCCGGAAGGAACGCCACCAGCGGTGGTTGATCTCCTGCGCCGCGTCGAGCCGCCAGCCGTCCGGTGCCCAGTGCTTCGCGACGCCGACTAGGAAGTCGAGCACCGCCGGGTTCGAATGGTTGAGCTGCGGCAGCGTGTCGAAGCCGCCGAACTTCGAGTAGTCGGTGCAGTCGCCGGTGATCGAGTACCAGTCGCGGTACGGCGAGCTCGCGGACTCGCACGCGCCGACGACGTCCGGGTAGCGGTGGTACTTGTCGAAGTAGCGGCTGTCCGACGACGTGTGGTTGAAGACGCCGTCGAGGATGATCTTGATGCCCTTCGCGTGCGCGGCGGCGAGCAGCTGCGCATACGCGGAGTCGCCGCCGAGGTACGGGTCGACCTGCATGTAGTCGTCCGTGTCGTAGCGGTGGTTCGAGCGCGCCTTGAAGATCGGCGTCAGCCAGATCGCGTCGACGCCGAGCGACTTGATGTAGTCGAGCTCCTGCGTCACGCCCTCCAGGTCGCCGCCGAAGAAGTCACGGTTGAAGAAGCCGGTGGCGCGCGAGTCCTCGACGGGCTCGTTCCACGTCGGGTGCAGAATCGCCGGGATGTTCCCGTAGAACACGGGACAGGGCCCGAGCCGGCACGGGTCGTTCGACGGATCGCCGTTGCGGAAGCGGTCGGCGAAGATCTCGTACACCGTCGCGCCCTGCAGCCAGCTCGGCGTCGTGAAGTTGCGGTCGTAGACGGTGAGCTGGAAGTTGTCGCCGCGCCGGCGGGTCGTCCTGCCCGTCCCGCCCTTCGCGGTGTCCGCGGTGGAGTTGTCGTCGCCGTACCAGAGGGTGCCGCGCGCAGTCGTGACGCGGAACGCGTACGAGACGATCGCCGGCTGCACCGGTGTCCTGTACGCGATGCTCCAGAACGCGCCGGCGCGCTTCAGCTTCAGGAACCGCAGCGTCGAGGTGCCGGCGGCCGGATCGCCCACCTCGACACGCAGTGCCGCCGAGCGAACGCGCTCGCCGGTGACGCGCAGCCGCAGCAGCACGGTCGTCCCCGTCGGCACGGCGCCGCCGGGCGACCGGTACGCGGGGCTGAAGCTGTCGTGAAACAGCGTCGCGTGCGCGACAGGCGCGAGCGCGAGTGCCGTGACCCCCACCACGCAACTAATCTGCAGGCGCAGTGCCAAAACTGGTGGGAATCAATCACATCGCGCTCGAGGTCGGCGATCTCGACGAGGCACTGAGCTTCTGGGAGTCGATCTTCGGGCCGCTCGAGCTCCGCGGCCGCATCCCGGGCATGGCGTTCGTCGACATGGGCGACCAGTTCATCGCGCTCTCGGAGGGGCGCACGCAGCCGCCCGACGGGGCACGTCACTTCGGGCTCGTGGTGGACGACATGGAAGCGGTTCACACGCGCCTGCGCGAGCTCGGGGTGCCAGTCACGGGACGTGGCCTCGACTTCCATGACCCGTGGGGAAACCTGATCCAGGTCGTCGACTACCGAGAGATCCAGTTCACGAAGGCGCCGGAGGTCCTGCGGGCGCAAGCGGCTCGACGGGCTGGAGAAGTCGGAGCGCGCGTTGAGCGAGCTCCGCGAGAAAGGCATCCGCACCTAGAAACGGTGCGGAGGCCGCCTGACCCATGGCGGCCTCCGCGGTTGCTCGGGGGTCCCGAGCGAACTAGCGAATGCTGAGGTTGACCAGCCGGCGGATCGAAACGCCGCCGATCAGCCGGTCGCTCGGCTTGCGGGCGCGGACGAAGAACGGCTGGCTGCCGTGCCCCGTCAGCCGGAGGCGATGCGTCGGCTTGACGACGAACGTGACCCAGCCATCGCCACCGGTCGCCTGCTCCGGCGGCGTCGTCGTGTTCCCGAAGGGAATCCCGACGAGGAACACCATCGCGCCGACGACCGAATGACCCTGGAGGTCGCTGACATGGAAGCGCGCAACGATCGGGCGTCGCGAGCGCAGGATCCGCGGCGAGAAGGACAGGCGGTCGACGAGCAGCCGGTTCGGCAGCACGACGTCGTCGACCGAGATCGCCGTCCCCACCGGCGCGCTCGCCTTCACGACGACACCCGTGGGCGTCGACGTCGACGAGGAGGTACCGAGCGAGTTGTGCGCGGTCACGCGGACACGCAGCGAATGGCCGATGTCCGCCGTCGTCAGCACGTACGTGCTCTTCGTCGCACCGGCGATGTCCGAACAGGCGCCGCCCGTCGCGTCGCAGCGACGCCACTGGTACGTGTAGGTCTGCGGCTTCCTGCCCGTCCACGTGCCCTGGCTCGCCGTGAGTGTCTGCTTCTCCTGCGGCGTGCCGGAGATCGTCGGCGGCGTGCTGTTCGACGGCGGTCCGGCCGTCGCCGACGCCTGCACGACGCTCGTCGGATTGGAGTTCATGCTGGCCGTGCCGTCGGCGTTCCTCGCGATCACGCGCGAGCGAATCGTGTGGCCGACGTCCGCTGCGGTGAGCACGTATGTGTTGCGCGTCTCGCCGGGAATCGTGGCGCAGTTGACGCCGTTGTTGCCGCCTCCGGACTTGTCACAGCGGAGCCAGCGGTACTGGAACGTCATCGGCGTCGAGCCGGTCCACGTTCCGTTGGTGGTCCTGAGCATCTCGCCCTGGACCTTCGGGCCCGAAACTGTCGGTTCCCCCGTGCCCTTCGGTGCCGTCTGCGCGCTCGCCGAGCTGCCCACCGGGACGAGCAATGCCGCCGCGAGCACGAGCCCCAAGATCAGGTGCCGTGGCATCGATGTTCCCCCCTCACGTTTGTTATGATCGTGTTACGGTCATATTCGTAGTACGAACCGAGTCGTACCCAGACCATGCCCGTGCTCAAACCCCCCACCGTCGATGAATTCGCCCGCGCGGCCGACCTGCGCGAGGCGCTCCGGCGTTTTCACCGCACGAGCGACGACGTCGCCGCGGCATACGGCCTCACCTCGCGGACCTATCTCCTCCTGCTGATGATCAAGACGGCGCGCAACGGCAAGGCTCGCGCGAGCCTCGGCGAGCTCGAGGAGCGGCTCCAGCTCGGGAAGAGCACGGTCGCCGAGCTCGTGCTGCGCAGCGAGAAGCGCGGCCTCGTCCACCGCGACCTCGACCGGGAGCGGCCCGGCGCGATCACGGTTGCGCTCACCGCCGCCGGCGAGCGGCGCCTCGCCCGCGTGCTCACCGAGCTCGGCGACGAGCGGCGGCGCCTGATCGAGATCCTCACGACGCTCGGCTGACCAGCCGATAATCGGCTCATGCTGCGGCTTCTGCTTGCGGCGGCGGTCGCCGCCGGAGTCCCGTTCGTGCCAAACGACCCGGGCTACCCGGCGAGCAGCGCGCCGCTGCAGGTCATGTCCGTCCCGCAGGCGTGGTCTCTGACGCAGGGCGACCCGGCGATCGTGATCGCGATCGTCGACGACGGCGTTGCGCCAGACCCCGATCTGGCGCTCGTCCCCGGCAATGCGAATGCAGGCGACCACGGAACCGAGGCGGCGCTGATCGCGGCGGCACAGATCGACAACGGGGTCGGCGGCGCCGGCGTCTGCGGCCGCTGCCGTGTCATGCCGGCAACAGACGTCGACTGGGCCGTCGACCACGGCGCGGACGTCATCGCCGTCACCCGCTGCGGCGACACCGTGTCGAAGGCTGCACTCGCGCATGCGGCCGCCGACGGCGTGCGCGTCTTCATCTGTCCGAGCGAGGAGCGCGCCTTCGACAACGCGGCGTACGCGGGAATTGCCGGGCTGATGCTGTCGTGCAACCCGGCGCTGACACCAACGGAGATCACGAGCATCCTCATCCGCGCGTCCGACAACGGCGTCGTGAACGCGTACAGGTCGGTCGTCCTGGCGGGCTGCCGCGCCAACCCGACGGAGATCGTGCGGCTGATGGTGTCAGTCCGAGGGCAGGGAACGGTGACGCGCACGCCCGACGACGACACCTACAACGCGGGCACCGAGGTCGTTCTCCGTGCGAAGGCAGATCCCGGCTGGCGCTTCGGCCACTGGAGCGGTGTGTGTCACGGCCGGCGCACGACGTGCACCCTGCGCCTGACGGAGTCGGGCTTCGTGACAGCGCACTTCCGCCGCCGCTACTAGGAGCGCACGTACACCGGCGTCCCGAGCGGCAGGATCCGCGCGAGCTGCCGCACGGCCGAGTTCCGCAGGCGGATGCAGCCGTGCGAGACGCTCGACCCGATCAGCCCCGGCTCGTTCGTCCCGTGCAGCCCGACGCGGCCGTCGCCGCCGGCGAACGTCTGCAGCACGTCGGAGTGCGCAGAGAGACCGAACGAGTACGGCCCGTAGGAGCCTGCGGGGTCGTCCGGCTGCAGTAGCTCGACGATGTAGAACAGCCCGCGCGGCGTCGGCGTCGATGCTGTGCCGGTGGCAACCGGGTAGGTCGTGAGCAGGCGGCGGTTGCTCCAGAGCTGCAGCTCGTGCGCCCGCAGGTGCACGACGATGCGGTAGCCGTTGTCGTACATCCGTACGGCGCGGCTGCGGATCCAGCCGAGGCTGCCGTTCGGCCGCGTCGGCAGGTAGACGTGGATCCACGTGCCGCGCGTGCCGCGCACGAGGAACGCGCGCCGCGTTCCGTTCCCGTCTCGTTTCCGCAGGACGAGCAATGCCCGCTTCGCATGCGGCGCGCGGTACACCGCGAGCTGCTTCGTGCGCACGAAGACGACATGGCTCGTCCCGTCGCGACGCCACGGCAACGTCCGCTGCGGACGTGTCACCCGCGGCCGCGTCGCGTGCCTGGCACCACGGGGTGTCTGCAACGGACGATGCGGCACCGTCGCCGGCCGCGGGCGCGGCGCGGCAGCTGCCGCCGTCGTCGTCCGCTGCGGCGCGGGTGGCGCCGCGGCATGGTGCGACCCGCCGGCGCAGCCGGCGGCCAGGATCGGGAGCGCGATCCAGACCGGTCCCCGCACGGGTCGCGAGGCTAGCCGGTGAAGTTCGGGTTCGCCTTGGCGGGCGTCGCCGCCGGCGCGTTGCCGCCTGCGCCTGCGCTGCCGCCGCCTCCGCCGCCGCCCGAGGTAGTGGTGGTCGTGTTGGTCGCCGTCGTGTCGGTGGTCGAGCCCGTCGACTCCGAGGTCGAGCCCGTGCTCGACGAGTCGGGTGTCGTCGTGGTGATCGTCGTCACGACCGTGGAGCTGTTCGTCGTGATCGTCGTGACGACGGTCGTCGTCGCCTGCGCACCGAACGGGGCGGCGCCCGCCGTGATCGCCGCAGCCACCGCGCCCAGCGCGAGCAAGCAGGTGAACGCGGCGCCCCAGAGGGCGAACTTGCGCTTCTTTCTCATTGGGATCGTCTACCCGGGTGGCGGCGGAGCTACGCGTGCCAGGTCTTCGAGGGAAAGTCCCTGCTCAACGGGGTCTAAATACATCCGCGACCAGGCGACGAGCCCGTCCTCGATGCCGAAGATGATCACGCCGCGGAGCTCGAGCAACGCGCCGCTGCGGGACGTCCCGTAGGCCCGCCACTCGCTCCAGATCCGGTTGCCGTCCTCGACGGCCGCCGGCACGTCCACGCGCAGATCGGGCATGTCGGCGATCACCTCGGCCCAATTCGCGCGAACGTCGTCGCGGCTCGAGATCTTCGCGCCGGGATGGCGCGGACGCTCGCCGACGTAGTCCTCGCGGAAGAACTCGACGAACGCGTCGAGATCGTGCGTGTCGAGCGCGGCGCGCATCTGCTCGAGCAACGGGATCATCCCGCGGATTCTGCACGCGCGAGGATGCCCTGGATCACGTCGCTCTTCGCGTCGGCGTAGTTCTGCACGTACTTCCAGCGCTTCGCGGCGAGCTCGCGCTTCGTGCGAGCGTAAAGGTCGCGGTCGTCGTCGTGCGTGCGCAGCCAATCGCGGAGACGCAGCGTCCGTTCGAGCTCCTCGCAGCCGGGGTTGTACACGTGGAGGTTCACCGGTGGGTCGAAGCCGCGCAGCAGCCGGTGCTCGTGCCAGTCGGGCTCGCGGATGCGCAGCTCGTAGCCGATCGCCTCGAGCGGCGGGACGTATGACTCCTCGTCGGTCGTGTCGGCGACGACCATGTTGATGTCGATCAGCGGCTTTGCGGGCAGGCCGCGAACCGACGTGGAGCCGACGTGGTCGAGCTGGAGGACCTTGTCGCCAAGCGCTTCGCGGATGCGGAACGCGGCGCTCTCGAACCAGTGCGGCCAGATCGGGTCGTAGTCGGCGATGACGACTTCTTGGTACTGCGACGGCGCCCGACCAACCGAAACTCGCTCGATGTAGTCCTCGTCCTCCATCGATGAGAAGGATGTTTGATTGTGCGCCGCCAGGTCAAAGAGGTGGCCGAGGCCAAGCTCCCGCCTCAGCCCTGAGAACGACGAGGCGGAGAGGTAGCCCAGATGTCCGAAGCATCGATTCTCGACGCCGCCCGCGGCGTGCTTCCCGAGCGGTTCGGCGTGGCTCTCGCAAGCGCCGACTCGATCCTCTACGACGTCGCGCGGCGTCATTGCATGGACGTGTCAGAGTTCGTGCTAGAAGTCGTCGACTCCTGCACGAGCGACTCCGCAGTGCTGCCGCGCAGCCTCTACGGCGGCGCGAGCGCAGCGTCGCGAGGTGACATGAACGTCGCAGACGCGGCGCTCGGCCGGCGGATGTTTCAGGCGAGCCGAAGACGTAAACCACGCCGCGGGAGGCGCTGAACCCGCCTCGCAGATTTACCGACATCCGAGGGGGGTCTGGCCATGCCGGCACGGCGCTGACCTCCCGCCAACCCAGCGAAAGGAGCGTCGTGAGCGAGACGACGATGGAGCAGCAACGGTCCGGATCGACGACTGACCAGCTGAAAGAGCGCGTCGGCGAAGGCGCGGAGCAACTGCAGGAAAAGGCTTCACAGGCACAGGCGCAGGGGCGCGAACGTCTCCGTCAGCAGATCGACAACCGGTCGACGCAGGCGGGTGATCAGATGACCAGCACGGCGAGCGCATTGCGCCAGACAGCGCAGCATCTGCGCGGCGAGCAGCAGGAGTCGCAGGCAAACCTGCTCGAGGGAATCGCCGAGCGCGTCGAGCGCTTCGGCGGCTATCTGACGGCACACGACGGCGATCGGCTGCTGCGCGACGTCGAGCGCTTCGCCCGGCGGCAGCCGTGGCTCGTCGCGGGCGGCGGCGCCGTCCTCGGCTTCTTCGCGGCGAGGTTCATGAAGGCGTCGAGCGGCCGGCGGTACGAGACGGACAGCCAGAGCGGCTACCCGTCGAGGCTGCCGGCGCAAGGGGGCGGTACGAGTGTCCGCGTCTAGCGGGGAGCACGCTGATCTCCGAGACCGTCCGGTTGCGGAGCTGCTGAAGCAGCTCGCGAACGAAACGACGACGCTCGTCCGCCAGGAGCTCGAGCTGGCGAAGGCCGAGATGCGGGAGAAGGCCGGCAAGGCAGGGCCTGGTGTCGGCATGTGGGGCGCGGCCGGCGCGACCGGCCTGCTTGCGGCTGGCGCGCTGACGGCGTTCCTGATCCTCGCCCTCGACGGCGCGATGCCGAACTGGCTCGCGGCGCTGATCGTCGGCCTCGTGTACGCGGCGATCGCCGGGGTGCTCTACGTGACCGGGAAGCGGCGCGTCGAGGAGGCGGGCTCGCCTGTTCCCAACAAGACCATCGAATCGGTGAAGGAGGACGTGCAGTGGGCGAAACATCCGACTACATCCGCGAAGACATAGAGCAGACGCGCGAGCGTATGGGCGAAACGGTCGAGGCGATCGGCTACAAGGCCGACGTCAAGTCGCGCGTCCGCGAGAACGTCGCCGACAAGAAAGACGCGCTCGTGTCGCGTGTGTCGGGGGCGGTGCCGAATCGCGAGCAGGTCAAGGGCGGCGCGCAGAAGGTCGGCCTGTCGAAGCAGAACCCGCTCGGGCTCGGGATCGCGGCTGCAGCTGCCGGCTTCGTCGTCGGGACGCTGCTGCCGTCGACCACGATGGAGGACGAACGGATGGGCGAGGTCTCGGACGAGGTCGGCGAGAAGGTGCGGGAGGCCGGGCAGGAGATGGTCGACCGCACGAAGGACGTCGCGCGTGAGACGGTCGAAAGCGCCCGCGACCACAGCGGCGAGCAGGCGCAGGCGATGGCATCGAGCCTGCAGGACAAGGCACAGGAGGTCGGCTCCAGCTCACCCACGACGTCCGCGCCGTAACACGGGCGAGGCGAGGCGGGGCCGGGCTTTGCGGCAGCCCGGTCCCGTCAGACGACGGCGGCCTCGCCGAGAAGCGCTTTCGCCTCGGCGAAGAAGTCGGGCACCGGCTTGACCTTGTACTGCGGCCCGAGCACGAATTGGCGCGGCCCGTCGGACATCTCGAGCAGCAAGTTGACGCGCGACTCGCCGGGGAAGTCCTTGACGAGCAGAGCGAGGTCACGGACGACCCCGGCGCGCGCGATCCGCGCGTCGATCTTGATCGTCACCTCTTTGCGCTCGGCGACGGCCTCGAACGGCGCGACCTCGATCGCGAGCAGCTTCGTCTCCCCCTCCTGCTTGTGGTCGACGCGGCCCTTGACGATCAGGATCCGGTCGACGGTGCACAGCTCGCGCGACTGCGCGTAGACGGAGTTGAAGACGACGAGCTCGGCGCCGCCGGTGACGTCGTCGAGCCGCATGAAGACCATCGGCTCGCCCTTCTTCGTCGTCAGGTGCTTGATCGCGGAGACGATCCCGCCGACGGTGACGACCTCGCCGTCGCGGCGCCGCTCCACCTCGGCGAGCGTGCAGTCGGTCTTGCGGCGGAGCTGGTCGCGGATCGAGTGCAGCGGGTGCTCGGAGACGTAGAGGCCGAGCGTGTCCTTCTCCAGCCGGAGCAGCTCGCTCTTCTCGAACTCCTCGCTCGAGATCTTCGGATGCTCGACCTGGAACATCGACTCCTGGCCGAAAAGCGCGTCCTGCTGGCGCGCCGCGCCCGCGCCGAGCGCCGCCTCGAGCGCGTCGAGCATGCCCAGCCGGGTCGCGCCGGTCGAGTCGAGCGCGCCGCACTTGACGAGCGAGTCGAGGGCCCGCTTGTTCGCGGCGGCCGGGTCGACGCGCTCGCAGAAGTCCCAGATCGACTCGAACGGGCCGCCGTTTTCCCGCGCGCGGATGATCGCGCGCGCCGCAGGCTCCCCCACGTTCTTTACCGCCGAGAGGCCGAAGCGGATTTTCCCCTCGACGACGGCGAAGTCGAGCTGCGACGTGTTCACGTCCGGCGGCAGCACCTCGATCCCCATCTCGTCGCAGGCGTTGACGTAGAACGGGACACGGTCCTTCGTGTTCATGACCGAGGAGATCAGCGCCGCCATGTACTCCTGCGGGTGGTGCGCCTTCATGAACGCCGTGCGGTACGCGATCAGCGCGTAGCAGGCGGCGTGCGCCTTGTTGAAGGAATAATCCTGCGCCGCCTCGATGTCCTTCCAGAGCTGGTTCGCAACGGCGGGCGTCGTGTTGCTCTGCGCGCAGCCCTCGAGGAACTTGTCCTTCAGCGACGCCATCAGCTTGTGGTCCTTCTTGCCGATCGCCTTGCGGAGGTCGTCCGCCTCGTTCGGCGTGAACCCGGCGATCTGCTTCGCGATCTCCATGAACTGCTCTTGGTACAGGCACGTCCCGAACGTCATGCCCGTGATCGCCTTGAGGCGCGGGTCAGGGTACGTCACCGGCTCCTGCCCGTTCTTGCGCCGCGCGTACATCGGGATGTACGCCATCGCGCCGGGCCGGTAGAGCGCTACGAGCGCGATCAGGTCCTCGAACTCGGTCGGCTTGACCTGCCGCAGCGCCTCGCGCATGCCCGACGACTCGAACTGGAAGACCCCCGTCGCGTCCCCCTTTGCGAGCATCTCGTAGATCTTCTTGTCGTCGAGCGGGAGCGTCGCCCAGTCGATGCCGTCGCCGGCGAGCTCGCGTGCGCGCTCGAGCACGTCGAGGTTGCGCAGCCCGAGGAAGTCCATCTTCAGCAGGCCGAGCTTCTCGACGTCGCCGCCGTGGAACTGCGTGACGACCTCCTGGTCCGGTCCCTTCTGCTGGAGCGGGACGTACTCCGTCAACGGCCGGTCGCCGATCACGACGCCGGCGGCGTGGATCGAGTCGGCGCGGACGAGGCCCTCGAGCGGCTTCGCGAGGTCGACGATCTCGCGCGCCGTCGGGTCGGCGTCGTAGAGCCCCTTCAGCTCCTGGCCGGGCTTGAGGCAGGCGTCGAGCGTCTGGCCGGGGCCTTCAGGGATCGACTTCGCGATCTTGTCGACGACGCCGTAGGGGATCTCGAGCACGCGGCCCGCGTCTCGAACTGCGGCGCGGGCCGCCATGGTCGAGAAGGTGATGATCTGGGCGACGCGGTCGCGGCCATATTTCTCGGCGACGTAGTTGATGACGCGGTCGCGTCCGTCGACGGCGAAGTCGATGTCCATGTCGGGCATCGACTTGCGGCCGGGGTTGAGGAAGCGCTCGAAGAGCAGGTCGTACTTGATCGGGTCGATGTCGGTGATCTCGAGGCAGTAGGCGACGAGCGAGCCGGCGGATGAGCCGCGGCCGGGACCGACGCTGATGCCGTTCCGCTTCGCGAACGCGATGAAGTCCCAGACGATCAGGAAGTAGTCGGTGAAGCCAAGCTCGCGGATCGTCTTCAGCTCGAACTTGAGCCGCTCGTTGAGCTCCGGCGTCGCGCGTTCGTAGCGCTTTTGCAGGCCTTTTTCCGTCAGCTCGACGAGGTATTCAAAGGCGTCCCTGTCGTCGGGCGTCGGGTACTTGGGGAGCAGCAGGCGACCGAGGTCGATCGTGACGTTGCAGCGCTCGGCGACCTCGAGCGTGCGGCGGAGCGCCTGCTCGTAGCCGGGGAAGTCCTGCGCCATCTCCTGCGGTGACTTGAAGTAGAAGTGGTCGGTGTCGAACTTCCAGCGCTGCGGGTTCTTGAGCGAGTCGCCGGACTGGATGCAGAGCAGGGCCTCGTGCGCGCGCGCGTCCTCGTGGTTGAGGTAGTGCACGTCGCCGGTCGCGACGAGCCCGAGCCCGGTGCCCTCGGCGAGGTTCGCGAGCAGCGGGTTGATGCGCTGCTGCGGCTCGAGGTGCGCGTTCTGGATCTCGACGTAGGTGTTGTCCTTGCCGAAGATCTGGACGAGCCGGTCGAGGTCGGCGGCCGCGTCCGCGGGACGGCTCTCCTCGAGCGCCTTGCAGACGCGTCCCGAGAGGCAGCCGGAGAGCGCGATCAGCCCCTGCGAGTGGCTCTGCAGGAGCTCCCAGTCGACGCGCGGCTTGTAGTAGTAGCCCTCGAGGTAGGCCGTCGAGGAGAGCTTGATCAGGTTCGAGTAGCCGGCGTTGTCGGCGGCGAGCAGCGTGAGGTGGGCGTTCCCCTTGGTCTGCGCGCGGCGGTCGTCGGCGACGTAGACCTCGCAGCCGAGCAGCGGCTTGACGCCGACCTTCTGGGTCGCGCGGTAGAGCTCGATCGCCCCGGCCATGGAGCCGTGGTCGGTGAGCCCGACCGCCGGCATCTCGAACTCAGCCGCGCGGGTCGCGAGAGCCGGGATGCGGCACGCCCCGTCGAGGATCGAGTACTCGGAGTGGACGTGGAGGTGGACGAACGGCGCTTCTGGCACGGGCCGCCCATCCTAGACCTGGCTCAGGACCGCACCCGGTGAACGACGACCTCGATGAAGGGGCCACTCACACGACTCAAGCGCTCGCCGCCAGCAACGCCTCCCCCTCCCGCACGTACCGCGTAGCTCCGACGCCGCGGTAAAACGCCAGCGCCGCCCGCAGCTGCTCGTCCGCCTCGGCGCGGCGGCGCTCCCCCACCAACGCCTCCGCCGCGCGCAGCCGGCAAAGCGCCTCCATCGGCCGCGCGCCGATCTCGCCGAGGACGTCCGCGGCGCGACGCAAATCGTCTTCCGCAATCGCCTCGGCGGCGTCCAGCCAGCGGGTGTACTTCGGCCTGCGCGCGAAGAGTTCGCGGAACTCGTCCTCTCGGCCGGCAGCGCGCGCCAACAAGGCGAACTCCGGCGAGACGATGACGCTCCAGCCGACGTCGGGCAGCGACTCAACGGTTCGGAGAAGTTCGTCGACGATCTCTGCAACTCGGTCGTGGTCGCCGACCTCGGCGTACACCACCCCGCAAAACGCGGACGATGACACGTGCGCCTGCGGATCTCCCGCGCGCGCGCCGAGCTCGGGCCCACGAGCAGCATCGCCGAGCGCGCCCGCCTCATCGTCGCGCGCGAGCCGCATCAACGCGCGAAAGCTGTAGGCACCGCCGGCCTGGTAGTGCGGCGACCCCGCTTCGACCTCGCCGAGAAACGCATCTGCACGCGCGAGCGCATCGTCCCACTTCCCTTCCTGATAGCGGTTCGCGATCTCGGGGCCGCCGTCGATGAAGCGCACGAATCCGAGATAGCCGTAGCGCTCGGCGAGCTCGCGCAGCTGCCGTATCGTCTCGCGCCCCTCGTCGAGCTGGGCATGGATGACCTGCTGCGCCGCCTTGTTGTTCAGGGCGCGCACGACTTCGCCCATGGAATTGATCCGCATCGCCAGTGCGATCGCCTCGTCGAGCTCGTGCATCCCGTTGGGGTCACCGCTGTTGCCGCGCGCGGAGCCGACATTGTTCTGCGCCTGCACGCGCAGCTCATCGAGCCCGAGCTCCTCGGCCAGCTCGATCGCCTCGCGCCCCGCACTCAGCGCCTCGTCGCTCCGGCCCGCCAGCATCGCGTACCTCGACACCTCGGTCAGAACCGCCGCGCGAATCCGCGACCGTCCGGTGCCGGCGAACGCGCGCGCCTGCTCGAGGTGTTGGCGCATGACGTCGTTCTGCCCTCGACGCCACGTGATCTGAGCGAGAAGCAGCTCCGCCTCTGCGGCCCGCTCGGTGTCGCCCGCCTCCACGAAACGATCGCGTGCGGCCTCGAGCTCCTCAGCGCCCTCCTCGAGATGGAGAAATCGTGTGCGGCCAAGCTGATACAGGAGCTCCGTCCGCTCGGGGCCGTCGTCCGGCGCCAGCGCGAGCGCGTCCGTGAAGTAGCGCTCGGCCGCAGCGAGCGCGTTCAGCGTCAACGCGCGCGTTCCGGCATCGCGGAACGCACCGCGTGCCTGGTCCGCAACTCCGTCGACGTCCTGCCGCGCCGCCCGCATGAGCTCGAGAGCGCTCGCGTAATGGTGAGCGAGCATCTCGGCGTGATCCTCCGGGCGGCCGAGCGACTCGATCCACTTGGCCACCCGGAGATGCTGCCCCGCGCGATCTGCGCGCGGCACTTGCCCATATGCGACATCGCGGACGAGCAGATGCTTGAACGCGTACTCCGTCTCTCCGTCGACGGAGCTCCGGCGAGCGCGTGCCACGAACTCCTTCTGCTGCAGGGGATGGAGCTGCTGCTCGGTCGCGCCGAGCGCGCCGAGCCAGAACACCTTGCCCACGACAGCCGCGTGCTGAAGGAGTGCCTTCTCCTCGGCCGCGAGCGAGTCGAGCCGTGCGGCGATGATCCCCTGCACCGTCTCGGGGAGGTCCTCGCTGCTGCCCCGCTCGGCGATCATGCGCACGTATTGCTCTGCGTAGAGCGGATTGCCGCCGCAGCGCTCGAGCAGGTCCTGCGGCGTCTCGGCCCCGAGCCCCCAGATCAGCTTCGCCGTCTCCTCGTCGCTGAGCGGTGACAGCGCGACCGTCGCGGCGTTGAGCTTCCCTCCGCCCCACGCCGGCCGGCGCTCGAGCAGCTCGAGCCGCGCCGTGCAGAGGACGAGCATCGGCACGTCGCGCACCCAGTCCACCAGGTGCTCGATGAAATCCAGCAGGCCGTCGTCCGCCCATTGGATGTCCTCGAACACGAGCACGAGGGCGTGCTCCTCCGCGAGCGCTTCGAAGAAGCGGCGCCACGCGGCGAAGGCCTCGTCCTGGGAGCCGGCGGACGAGCCCTGTCCGAGGAGCGGACGCAGATGCGACAGCACCCACTCCGCGTCCTCCTCGATCAACTGCTGGACGGAAAGCGCGAGCTTCGCCTCGGCCTCTTCGTCGCTGTCGGTCTCGAGGATCCCCGCCTGCGCCTTGAGCATCTCGGCGAGCGCCCAGTAGCTCACCGCCTCGCCGTACGGCAGAGAGCGCCCCTGGCGCCAGTAGGTCAGGACACCACCGCGCTCGATCGACTGGAACAGCTCGCCGAGCAAGCGGCTCTTCCCGATGCCGGGAACGCCGACCAGCGTGATCAGCTCCGGGGAGCGCTGCTGCCGCGCGCGTGCCAACGTTCCCACGAGCAGCTCAACCTCACGCTCGCGACCGACCAAAGGTGTCCGCGTGTCGGGCGCGAGATCGACGCCGAAGCGCGCCCGCGCCTCGACGACCTCCCAGACAGGCACCGGCTCTTGCTTACCCTTCGCCTCCACCGCCGGATGCTCGCGGTACTCGATCCGCTCCGCCGTGGCGCGGTACGTCGTCTCGCCGACCAGGATCCCGTTCGTCGGCGCAGCCGACTGCAGACGCGACGCGGTGTTGACGACGTCGCCGGTCGCCATCCCCTCGCCGGATTCCGGGCGTGCACCGAGCCGCACCAGCGCCTCGCCGGTGTTCACCGCGATGCGAACCTGCAGCGTGCCCTCTTCGACGATCCAGTCGCGGATTGCGAGCGCAGCTCGGACGGCACGCTCGGGATCGTCCTCGCCCGCGACCGGCGCGCCGAAGAACGCGACGACCGCGTCGCCGATGAACTTCTCCACCGTGCCGCCCCAGCGCTCGAGCTCGTAACGCAAACGCTCGTGGTAGGGCCCGAGCATCGCATCGACATCCTCGGGATCGAGTTGCTCGGAGCGTGCGGTGAACCCGACCAGGTCGGCGAACAAGACGGTGACGACCTTGCGCTCTCGCGCGCTCACGTCTTGACCGCCAACAGCTCCTCGGCTTCGTGGATGTACCGCGTCGCGCCGACCTCGCGGAAGAACGCGAGCGCGCGGCGAACCTCTTCCTCGCCGCCGGCCTGGAGCCGGAAGAACGCCTCGAACGACCGCGCGCCCATTTCGCGAGAGATCTCCGCTGCCGCGGCGAAGTCGCGCACCGCAACCGCAAGCGAGGCGACCAGCCACGGCGACTTGAACGGCTCCCGCTCGAGCTGCGCAACGATCTCTCCCTCACGGCCGAGCTCGAGCGCTGCCCACATCAGCAGCGGCGCGTCGAAGACGGCCATGCCGAGAGGGTTCGCCGCGCGCAGGACCTCGAGCGCCTTTGTCACGGTCTCCTCGGCGCGCTCCCGGTTGGAGACCGAGACAAAGACGAAAGCCGCAGCCGCAAGCTCCGGGCTCACGGCTTGCGGATCAGCCTGCGGATGGGTGCGCTCGACTGCCTGTGCGGCGTCGCGCTCGGCGCCCACATCGTCAGCTCGCGCGACGCGAATGAGCGCGCGGAAGGCGTACATCCCGCCGGACTGGTAGACGCGCAGGCCCTGCTCAACGTCCGCAATGGCCTTGCCCGCGTAGGCGAGCGCATCGTCCCACTCGCCCCAGTGATAGCGGTTCGCGATCGCGGCACCGGTTTCGATGAAGCGCGCGTAACTCGTCTGGCCGTAGCGGCGTGCCAGTCGTGCGGTCTCGGCTTCCCCCTCGCGGACTCGCCCTGGCCCGCTGTGAAGCGCGAGCAGCGCAGTCAAGTTGTTCAAGCCACGGAGGAGCTCGTCGATCGCACTGAGCTGCGTTGCGCTCTCGATCAGCTCCTCCAGGTCGGCGAGCCCCTTCGCATCCCCCGCATCGCCCCGCGCCGTGCCGACGGTGTTGAGCGCCTGGAGGCGCAGCTCATCGAGCCCGAGCTCCGCCGCCATCTTCTGCGCCTCCGAACCGAGCTCGACCGCGGTGTCGACTCGGCCCGCCAGCATCTCGTAGCGAGCCGCTTCGCTCAGCACTGCCGCGTGCGCTCGTGACGCCGGCCGATCGACGACCAGCGAGCGCGCTGCGTCGAGATGCATCACGACGTCCTCCGGGCGTCCCTCGATCCAGGCGATGTTGGCAAGCATGAGTTCGGCTTCCGCCGCCGCCTCCTGGTCTCCGATCGCGAGGAGTCTCGTTCGCGCCTTCGTCAGCTCGGGGCCCCCGCGCCGGTCCTGCAGATACAAGACACGCCCGTACCGCAAGCACAGATGCGCATCTTCGGGATCGAGCGCGAGCGCCTGGCGGTAGTAGCTCGCGGCCTGCGCGAGCGCATTCAGCGCCAGTGCGCGCTCGCCCGCCTCGCGCAATGCGCGGACAGTCCGCGCGCCCTGGTCGTCGGTCTCCTGCCCGGCCGCACGCGACAGCTCGAGCGCGTTCACGTAGTGGTGCGCCAGCATCTCCGCGTGGTCGTCCGGACGCCCAAGCGACTCGATCCACTCGGCCGTGCGGAGATGCTTTTGCGCACGTTCCGCGCGCGGGATCTGCCCGTACGCGACGTCGCGGACGAGCACGTGCTTGAACGTGTACTCGGTCTCACCCTCGACGGAGCTGCGACGCGCCCGTGCGACGAACTCCTTTTGGCGCAGAACGTGGAGTTGCTGCTCCGTCGCGCCGAGCGCGCCGAGCCAGAACACCTTGCCGACGACTGCGGCGTCCTGCAGCAGCGCCTTCTCCTCCGGTGCGAGCGCGTCGAGGCGCGCGGCGATGATTCCCTGCACGCTCTCGGGCAGCGCTCCCTCCCCGCGCTCGGTCAGCATGCGCGCGAACTGCTCGGCATAGAGGGGATTGCCGCCGCAGCGCTCGATCAGCGCGTCGTCCATGCCCGTGCCGAGCGCGGAGATCAGCTCCGCCGTCTGCGCATCCGACAGCGGCGCCAGCTGCACCGTCGCTGCGTTGACCTTGCCGCCGCCCCACGCCGGCCGCCGCTCGAGCAGCTCCAGGCGAGCGGTGCACAGGATCAGGAGCGGGACGTCACGGATCCAGTCGGCGAGGTAGTCGATGAAGTCGAGCAGGCCGCCGTCGGCCCACTGGATGTCCTCGAACACGAGCACGAGCGGGCGTTGCTCGGCGAGCGTCTCCCAGAAGCGGCTCCAGGCCGCGAACGCTTCCTCCTGCGACGTCGAGGCGGCGGCGGCCTGGCCGACGAGCGGGCGGAGCTGCGACAAAACCCAGTCCGCATCGTCGACGTGCTCGACCGCGGTGCGGAGCTTGGCGCCGACCTCCTCGTCGCTGTCCGTCTCGAGAATCCCGGCCTGCGCCTTGACCATCTCCGCGAGTGCCCAGTAGCTGACGCCCTGGCCGTAGGGCAGCGACCGGCCCTGGCGCCAGTACGTGAGCACGCCGCCGTGCTCGATCGACTGGAAGAGCTCGCCGACGAGCCGGCTCTTCCCGATCCCCGGGACGCCGACGAGCGTCAGCAGCTCGGGCGAGCGGGTCTCGCGCACGCGCGCCAGCGTCTCGACGACCTGCGCGACCTCCCGCTCGCGGCCGACGAGCGGCGTGCGCTCCGCCGGCGCCAGGTCGACGCCGAAGCGCGCCCGCGCCTGCGCGACCTCCCACACCGGTATCGGCGCCTGCTTCCCCTTCGCCTCGACCGGTGCGTGCTCGCGGTAGTCGATCGTCGCCGCGGTCGCTCGGTACGTCGTCTCGCCGACGAGGACGCCGTTCACGGGCGCCGCCGACTGCAGCCGCGAAGCCGTGTTGACGACATCGCCCGTCGCCATCCCCTGCCCCGCCTCGGGGTTCGCATTGAGCTCGACCAGCGCCTCCCCCGTGTTCACGGCAATGCGAACCTCGAGCTTTCCCTCCTCCGCGATCCAGTCGCGAATCGCGAGCGCGGCGCGGACGGCTCGCTCGGGATCGTCCTCGCGTGTAACAGGAGCACCGAACAGCGCCATCACAGCGTCGCCGATGAACTTCTCCACGGTCCCGCCCCAGCGCTCGAGCTCGGAGCGGAGGCGCTCGTGATAGGGGCGGAGGATGTCGGCGACGTCCTCCGGATCCAGCTGCTCCGCGGTCGCCGTGAAACCGACCAGATCGGCGAACAGCACCGTCACGACCTTCCGTTCGAGCGCGCTCACGACCAGAGCCTACGGCCGCCGGCGGCGCCCGACGCCGAAAACGACGGCGGCAAAGGCAATCCCGAGCAGGAGCGAGGCGGCGTTCATCGCCCAAGAAAGGTGGCGCAGCGGCGGCTGGCGCGCAACACTCTTCGGGCCGTCCAGTGTTTGAGATCGGTAGCAGCCTTCGCACCGCCCGGGAGCATCGGCAGCTGCAGCTCTCCGACGTCGAGCGCGCGACGAACATCCGCTCGAAGTACCTCGCGGCGCTCGAGGAGGAGCAGTTCGACGTGCTTCCCGGCACGGCCTACGTCAAGGGCTTCCTCCGGACGTATGCGGACTTCCTCGGGCTCGACGGAGCAACCTTCGTCGACGAGTTCAACGAGCGGTTCGCGCCCGAGGAGCTGCCGGAGGCGGCCGTGCCGGTCCGCATCAAGGCCCCGCGCCGGCTGCTCAGCGCGCGGGTGGTTGCGATACCCCTCGTCGTCCTTGCGGTGGGGGTCTTGGCGTGGCGGCTGACGAGCGGCGGCGGCCACCGTCGTGGACGGACCGCGTTCGCGCCGACGGCGCCGCAGGTGCACGTGACCACCGCGGCGACTCCCGAGCCACGAGTCGCACCGAGGCCGAAACGAGCGCAGATTGCGTTCGTCGCCTCCCGGGGGACGTGCTGGTTGTCGGTGCGGCTCGGATCAGCGACCGGCCGCGTCCTCTTCGAGCGGACGCTCGAGCCGGGCCAGCACGCACAGTTCGCGGGCCGGCATCTGTGGATCCGGATGGGCGCTCCCTGGAACCTCGACGCCACGCTCAACGGCAAGCGGGTTCGGCTCCCGACTGCGATCGCGGACGTCATGGTCACGCCGGCCGGGCTGCGATCCCTCTAACGGGGGAAGCTGAAAGGTGCCGCCTCGCACATACCGAGAAGACCCGGGTCGCCCGGGCGAACGGTATGCGGCTAGCTCTCCCCCAACCTGTCCTCGTCCCTCGGCCTGCAGCCGTATCCGACGGCTCGGACCAGCGGGTGCTCGCACTTGTGGCGGGGCTGGCGATCACTGCCGGGGCCGGTTTCATGGCGACCGCGAACGGCTTCGTCGACACCGTCTCGTCGGAGCCGATGCAAGTCGCGACGCTGCTCGCCCTCACACTCGCGCTCCAGCTCTTCTCGGTTCAGGTGTACGGGCGCGGGAGCGTCAGCGTGTCGGGGATCGGAATCATCGCGAGCGCGTTCCTCTTCGACACCGGCACGACCATGGCGATCGCGATCCTCGCCGCGTTCGTGCAGTGGACACGGCGCCGGCCTGAGCTCTACAAAGCAACCTTCGACGCCGCGAACCTTGCGCTCGCCGGAGCTGCCGCAGCGCTCGTCTATACCGCGTTGCCCGGCTGGCGCCTCTTCGCCGCGACGGTCGCCGGAATGGCGTTCGCCGTGATCAACAACGGTCTGCTCTGTCTCGTGATGAGCTTCGCCGAGCGGACCCCGATCTCGAAGATCTGGTTCGAGCGCTTCCACTGGGCGCGCCTTCACTTCGCCCTCTTCGGGCCCGTCGCCCTCGCGGCGACGATCGCGTACGAGCAGGTCGGAACCGCCGGCCTCGTCGCCTTCACGCTGCCTCCGGCGCTGATGATCCTCTCGGTGCGCCAATACCTGGAGCGAACGGCCGCCGCTGTCGAGGAAGCGCGGGAAGCGAACCTCAACCTCCGCCGCGCGCACAAGGACACGATCGCCGCGCTCTCCCGCAGCATGGAGGCCAAGGACACGTACACGGGCGGCCATACCGAGCGCGTCGCAGAAGTCGCCGTCGGCCTTGCACGGCAACTCGGCTACCGCGACGAGGAGCTCGAGGCGATCGAGATCGGCGCCCTCCTCCACGACATCGGCAAGATCGGGGTGCCGGGACAAGTCCTCCGCAAGAACGGCCCGCTCACCGCCGACGAGTGGGAGCTCGTCAAGAAGCATCCGCTGATCTCCGACTACATCCTCTCGGAGCTCGACCTGCATCCGTTCGTGCGCCAGTGCGCACGCTCGAGCCACGAGCGGATCGACGGGACGGGATATCCGGAAGGGTTGGGTGGAGAGGACATCCCGCTGCCGGCGCGCATCGTCTTCGTGGCCGACGCCCTCGACGCGCTCACGAGCACCCGTCCGTATCGACCGGCGCGCCCGATGGCGGCGGCGCTGGCGGAGATTCGCGCACACGCCGGGACGCAGTTTTGCCCGCGTGTCGTCTCAGCGCTCGAGCGACTTTGGCGGAAGGAGCCGCACCTCTTTACGCAGCAGCCGTCGCGAGACGCCGCGACGGACGCAGCGTGAGCTGAACGACCAGCGCGCCCGCGAGCAGCACCCCTGCAGCGACGGTGATCGTCTGGGCTGGGGAGGCGATCGCGTTGACGAGCGGCGCGAACGCAACAGCACCGAGCATCGTCGTTCGCCAGAGCGTCGAGCCGACGCCGAACACGCGCCCCTGGTATCCGGCGTCGGCCTCCTGGTGGATGGCAGTCATCATCACGACCTCGATGAAGCCGTTGGCGACCCCGAACGCGACGAGAAAGCCGAGCGCAACGACAGCGCTGCCGGCCCAGGCGAAGGCTGCGAAGAACACTCCCATGCCGGCGAGGCCGAACGACATCCAGCGGGCGTCGACGCGCTCGGCGATCGCACCCGTCACTGCTTCGCCGGCGATCATGCCCGCGCCGAGCGCGGCGAGCGCCCAGCCGTAGCCGCTCGCGCCGAGCCCCAGCTCGGCGGTGAACTTCGGCAAGGTTGCGTTGACGAGGCCTGCGGCGAGCGTGCCGAACGCGAAGGAGCCCACGACGACGGCAAGCGGGCGGCTGCTCGAGACGTACCTGAGCCCGTCGAGCAGCCCGCCACGCTTCTTCGGTGCCGCAGTGCTGGGCTCCGCGGAAACATGAATGCGCGCATACAGCAGGACCGCGAACGCGTAGCTCGCGAGATTCGCGGCGAGCCCGGCGGTCGCGCCGCCGAGTGCGAGCGTCGCGCCGCCCGCCAGCGCGCCGAGCGCCATCGCTGCCTCCTGGCCGACGGAATGAATCCCGTTCGCCGCCGGCAGCTGATCTTCTTCGACGACGAGCGGGATCAGCGCGTTGCCGGCCACCGTCGAGATCATCCCGACAAGGCCACAGAGGCCGACACACGCAAAGACGATTGGGCGAGACCCGATCATGACCCCCGCCAGCGCACCTGCGATCGTTGCGGCACAGGCGACCTCGCTCCAGACGAGAACCCGCTGCCGCGGCAGCCGGTCGACGATCGACGCGGCGACACCGCCGCCGACGATCGGCGGCACGAGCCTGATCACCATCAACAGCGCCACAGCCGCCACTGAGGACGTCGATTCGTAGACCCAACCGACGAGAACGGCGACCATCAACCAGTCGCCGAGGTACGAAATGCTCTTGCCGAGGGCGAGTCTCCGGAACGACGGCGACCGCAACGGGCGCCGGAGCCGCTCCGGGATCACGCCATCCACCGCAAGGGAGGAACGCGGGGCGGCGCCGAGGCGCCGCCCCCATCCCCCTCGGAACTCACTAGCACCAGGTGCTGCCCTTCTTCATTGCTCCTCCCTTCAGGGGACGTGAGGACGGCCCTGACGGCGACAGCCGCCCCACTCTCGGGGTTTACGCGTCCGGCTCCGAGACCCCCCGGAGCGCCGATTCCTCGAGTTGCATCCACGACCAACAGGCTGGCGCACCTCGCTGAAGGAACGCTGAAACGGCCCTGAAATCGTGGTAAGACCCCGCAATGACGCCGCAGTTCCGGCTCCTCGGGCCGCTTACGGCCACCATCGACGGCGCCCCGGTGGAGATCGGCGGGGAGAAACGCCGGGCGCTCCTTGCCGCCTTGCTCCTCCACGCCGGCGAGGTCGTCCCGCGGGACGAGCTGATCGACGCGCTCTGGGGCGAGGAGCCGCCCGACACGGCGCGGAACACGCTCCAGGTGTACGTCTCGCAGCTGCGGAAGCTGCTGCCCGACGGCCTCCTCGAGACGAGCCCGAGCGGCTACCGCCTCGCGGTCGACGCCAGCGCTATCGACGTCTTCGAGTTCGAGAGCCTCGCGCAGGCCGGCAGATCCGCGCTCACGATCGGCGACGCGACCGGCGCGGCGGAGATGCTGCGCCGCGCGCTCGACCTCTGGCATGCGACTCCAGTCGACGTGCCCCAGCCCGACGCGCTGCGGCTGGACGAGCTCCGGTTGACGGTGCTCGAGGACCGCATCGACGCCGACCTCGCGCTCGGGCGGCACGCGCAGCTCGTCGGCGAGCTCGAAGGGCTCGTGGCGGAGCAGCCGCTGCGGGAGCGCGTCCGCGGCCAGCTGATGCTCGCGCTGTATCGCTCCGGCCGACAGGCCGACGCGCTGGCCGTCTACCAGCGCGCGCGCCGGACGCTCGTCGAGGAGCTCGGCATCGAGCCCGGCGACTCGCTGCGGAAGCTCGAGCGCGCGATCCTCGAGCACGACCCGTCGCTCAACGTCCATCCGGCTGCGACGGCGCGCCGGATCCCGACGCCGCCGACGCCGCTGCTCGGACGCGAGCGCGAGCTCGAAGCGCTCGCCGGCCTCGTCCGTCAGGACACGACGCGGCTGCTGACGCTGACCGGCATCGGCGGGATCGGCAAAACACGCCTCGCGCTCGAGCTCGTGCGGCGACTCGCGACCGAGTTCCAGCACGGCGCCTGCGTCGCAGCGCTCGCGACCGTCCGCGATCCGGGGCTCGTCACGCGCGCGATTCGCGAGGCGCTCGAGCTGCCCGAGACGACGAGCGACGCCGACGAGCAGCTCGCGGCGGCGCTGCAGGAGTCGGAGCTGCTGCTGCTCGTCGACAACTTCGAGCAGGTGCTCCCGGCAGCGCGAAACATCGCGCGCCTGCTCGACGCGGCGCCGAAGCTGAAGATCGTCGCGACGAGCCGCGCGCCCCTGCACATCGCCGCCGAGCGCGAATACGCGGTGCCGCCGCTCGCGGACGACGAGGCGGCGGAGCTGTTCATCAGCCGCGCACAGGCCGCGAACGCGAACTTCGACCTCAGCGAGCAGAACGCCGCCGCCGTCGCCGAGCTCTGCATGCGCCTCGAAGGGCTGCCGCTCGCGATCGAGCTCGCCGCCGCCCGGACGAAGCTCCTCTCGCCGTCGGCGCTGCTCGCGCGCTTGACGAATCGCTTGGCGCTGCTCACCGGCGGCCGGCGGGACGCGCCGCAACACCAGCAGACGCTGCGCATGACGCTCGATTGGAGCTACGACCTGCTCGAGCCCGGCGCACAGCGCCTGCTCGCACAGCTGAGCGTCTTCTCGGGCGGCTGGACGCTCGACGCGGCGGAGACGATCTGCGATGCAACGCTCGAGGATCTCGGCGGGCTCGTCGACGAGAGCCTCGTCCGCCGCCGCGGCGAACGCTTCTCGCTGCTCGCGATCGTGCGGGAGTACGCGCAGGAGCGGCTCGGCGACGACGAGGAGCTTCGGCGCCGCCATCTCGCGTACTTCGTCGCGCTCGCGGAGCGGGCGGAGCCCGAGCTGTCGCGCGGCGACCAGGCGACGTGGCTCGCCCGGATCGAGGACGAGGCGAACAACCTCCGCGAGGCGCTCGCCTTCGCGCTCGAGCTGCGCGACGCCGAGTCGGCCTTGCGCCTCGTCGTCGGCATCCGCCGGTTCTGGCAGATCCACGGCTACCTCGCCGAAGGCCGCGAGGCGCTCGAGGCGGCGCTGGCGCTCGCGGCGGACGACCCGTCGGAGCTCCGCTCGCAGGCCCTCAACATGGCCGGGATCCTCGCGGGCGAGCAGGGACAGTTCGACGCCGCGCGCACGGCCTTCGAGGCCGCGCTTGCCGACGCCCGCGCAGCCGACGCGACGCGCGCGATCTCCGTGACCCTCGTCAACCTCGGCAACCTCGCGTTCTTCGGCGGCGACCTCGACGCCGCGCGCGAGCTCTACAAGGAGAGCATCGAGCACTTCCGCTCGCTCGGCGACGCTCGCGGCGAGGCGCTCGCCAACGAGAACGTCGGGCTGATGGCGCTGACGGCCGGCGATGTTCCCGAGGCCGTGACGTGGCTCACGGCAGCCGTCGAGCTCGCGCGCTCCGGCGGCGACGACCGCGAGATCGGAGCGGCCAGCCGGTCACTCGCGGCGGCGCTGATCGAGCTGGGCAGAGTCGACGAGGCGAAGCTGCTGCTCGAGGAAAGCCTCCGGCTCGCCCACGACCTGGGCGAGCAGCACGGGATCGCCGTCTCGCTCGAGACGTTCGCCGGCCTGGCGGCGACGCGGGGCGACCCGGAGCAGGCAGCGAGGCTGTTCGGCGCGAGCGACGCCGTGCGCAGCGCCATCGGCGCCCAGCGGCAGCCCGACCACCAGATCCTCTACGAGCGCTGGCTGGCACGCACGCTCGCCCGGCTCGATACGAAGGCGTACTCGAACCTGTACGAGGACGGCCGCGTTCTCAGCGCCGAAGAGGCCTCCGCAGTGGCGGTTGGAATGCCCCTCGCAGGGTAGGGTCAAAGAAACCCGACCTAGGGGGTCAAAGCATGTTCCGAAAGAGCAAAACGTCCGAGATGAGCGGGTTCGCCTCCTCGCTCGCCAAGGACAAGAAGTTCCGCAAAGAGCTGCTTTCCGCGGTCAACCACGCGACGATCGCGCAGCGCCGCGCGAAGCGGAAAATGGGCTTCCTCGCCGTCGCGCGCGGCATGAGCCGCGACCAGAAGCTGCGGCGCGAGGTGAAGAAGATGATCGACAGCCTCGACGGCGCGTGGTCGCGGGTGGAGAAGAAGCGCAGCCACAAGGTGCGCAACACGCTGCTCGTGCTGGGCGGCGTCAGCGGCGCCGCGGCCGTCGCGGTGAAGACCCGCGTGCACGAGAAGGTGCCGATCGGCGGGACCGCGCCACGCACGCTGGAGGCGTCCAAAGAGGTGAACGTCCCGGTCTCGGTCGCGTACAACCAGTGGACGCAGTTCGAGGACTTTCCCCTCTTCATGGAGGGCGTCGAGCATGTGCAGCAGCTCGACGACACGCGCCTGCACTGGGTCGCGAACATCGCGGGCAGGAAAGCGGAATGGGACGCCAAGATCCTCGAGCAGCATCCCGACCGGCAGATCTCATGGATCAGCGAGGACGGCAAGAAGACACGTGGCACCGTAATCTTCCAGCCGCGTGCCGAAGACAAGACGCTCGTCCGCCTGTCGATGAGCTATCAGGCGGAGGGCCCGGCCGAGCAGCTCGGCTCGGCGGCGGGGCTCGACCTGCGCCGCGTGCAGGGCGACCTCGACCGGTTCAAGGAGCTGATCGAGGCGCGCGGCAACGAGAGCGGCGCCTGGCGCGGCGAGGTCGAGGCCGGACAGAAGCAGTAGCCGGGTGCTATGGGCGGCGCGCGATCCCGCGTGCCGCCCAGGCGCGGCTCTCGAGCTCGACCGGCTCGCCGAGGTGGTCGCGCAAGCGTCCCTCGAGCGCCTGCTGCTCCGCCGGCTCGAGTCGCTGATAGTGAGCGCCGGCGGGCCCGACGCCGAGCGTGAACGGCAGCCACCACTCCTCGAACGTCGGATGTGCGACGCGAACCGGTAGTGCCGTCTCCTCGACGTCCGTCAGCCCCGCCTGCGCAAACAGCTCCGGCAGCTGGCCCTCACCGGCGCCGGCGCGGCGCTCGTCTTCGACGGTCGGGTCGAGCTCCTTCGCCGCCACCCAGAACGGCGTGATCGGTGCGCGGTTGCCGGCGATGTCCCACACGCACGCCGCCAGGACGCCGCCGTTCCGCGTCACGCGCGCCATCTCCGAAAGGCCGTGAACGGGGTCCTGCATGAAGTGGACGACGAGCTGTGCCAGCACCGCGTCGAAGCTGGCGTCAGCGTAGGGCAGCTCTTCGGCGCTCGCCTGCTGCACGTCGACGTCCGGGTACCGCTCGCCCGCAGCGGCCACGAACTTCGCCGATGGGTCGACAGCGGACACGACTGCTCCGCGCTGCAACAGCTCGCCGGTCAGCGCCCCCGGGCCGCAGCCGACGTCGAGCACGTGGTCGCCGGCCGCAATGCCGCCGAAGTCGGCGAACTGCGGCGACAGCTGGACCGAGTAGCGGCCCATGAAGCGGTCGTACGCGTCAGCGGCGACGTCGAACGCCATGCGCGAAACCTAAAGGCTGGGGTCTGACCCCGTCGGATCAGACCCCGGCTTGGGATGAACTCCTCCACGCTGCCGTGAGACGCGGCGCGCCTCGCGGCGGATTGCGCGTTGGACCTCGGCTATCCGTTCACGCGAGCGCTCGCGGTCACGGACCACGCCGTGAGATCGGTAGTGCTCGGACACGAGTCCTGCCTTTCGGGAGCACGATGCTCCTTTCTGTCGTGGAACCTGAAGCGGTGCGAGTGGCCCAGCGGCCTACGCGCAGCTGTTTACGCGGGTACCGGGAGACCACATCGCAATGAGCGGAAACGGTTCGTTCAACGTGGCCTCCTTTCCCTCGGGCGTGACAGAAGCCGATCAGTTTGGCGACACGGGTCCGCGGTGTCAAGATGAATTTCGGTGCGGGCAGCTGTCGTCGCATTGGTCGCGGTCCTCGCCCTGGGGGTCGGCAGTGCGCCGGCTGCGAAGCCCAAGCGCGCGAACCTCGGCAGCATCGCGCGGGAGCTCGTGAAGTCCGGCGCGCCGGGCGCGATCGTCTACGTGCGGACGCCGACGGCGACGCGCGCCGGCGTCGCCGGCTACGCCGATCGCGGCGCACACGTGTCGATGCGTGCCGCAGATCGCTATCGCATCGCCAGCGTGACGAAGGCGTTCGTCTCCGTCGTGATCCTGCAGCTCGAAGCCGAGGGCAAGCTCGATGTCGACGACGCGGTCGAGAAGTACCTGCCGCACGTCGTGCCGAACGGTTCCGCAATCACATTGCGCGAGCTGATGAGCCACACGAGCGGCCTGTTCAACTACACGGACGACGACGCGTTCGTGAACGATCCCTTCACGAGCTTCGCCCGAGCGTGGACACCGCAACAGCTCTTGGCCGTTGCGTTCGCGCATCCGGCGACCTTCGCGCCCGGCACGAGCTGGAGCTACTCGAACACGAACTACATCGTCCTCGGGCTCGTCGTCGAGGCCGTCACGGGTGAGCCGCTCGGCCAGGTGTTGCAGGAGCGGATCTTCACGCCGCTCGGGCTGACATCGACGTCGTTCCCGCTCGCGATCAGCCTCGCGCCGGACTTCGTGCACGGCTACATCAAGGTGCCGGGCACTCCGTTGATCGACATCTCTCCGGGGCTCGACCCGACCTGGGGCTGGGCGGCAGGGGCGATCGTCTCGAACGCCCGCGACGTGACGGCGTTCTATCGCGGGCTCTTCACCGGCAAGCTGCTACCGGCTCCACAGCTCGACGAGCTGGAGTCGCCGACGGCGACATCGGGGACGTATGCCCTGGGCATCGTCAATACGTTCCCCGCCTGTGGGCGTGCGTTCACCCATAACGGCGACTTCCTCGGCTGGCGCAACATCGTCTACTCGACTGCCAACGGACGGCGGCAGGCCGTCGTGATGGTGAACGTGAACGACGCGTTCGTCGACTGGGACCGGCTCGACGCGGTCGCGCAGAAAGCGCTCTGCCGGGGTTGACAAACCCCGCGCATCGACGACGATGCGAGCGGGGATTCGAGGGGTATGGCTTTCACGCTGACGCTGACGCTGGGCGCGGCTCTGGTCGCCGTCTGGCTCGACGACCGCTTTCCGGCGGCGCGGCCGAAGACGGCTGCACAGGGCTTCGTGCACGCGGCAATCGGCATCTTCGCCATGTTCGGCGCCGCGGGGCTGCTGCAGCTCGTCTACGGCATCCCAGACGGGGCGTTCATGGCGCTCGTCCTCGGCGTCTTCGGGCCGGCGCTCGTCTACGCGCTCCTCGCCGGGCTCTGGATGCTGCGGGCGCTTGCGAACCTGACGTACGCGCGCCGTTAGTCCGGCGAGATGTTCTGGTTCCTCCGGAAGAAGTTGTCCGGATCCCACTGCCGCTTGAGCGCCTTCAGCCGGTCCGCCTTCTCCGGGCCGTAGGCGGCGCGGATGCGCGCCTCGCTCTCCTCGCCGTCGGACATGAAGTTGACGTAGACCGACGACTGCCACTTCTCCAGCGCGGCGTAGAAGTCGCGCACCCACTGGCGCTCTTCGTCGAAGCCGTCGACGTTCTCCGTGCAGCAGCCGATGTTGTAGGTGATGGCGGCGCTGCGGCCGCCGTACGCGCTGTCGGCGTCGCTGTGGTGTGAGATCGCGCCGCCCATCTGCCAGATGGGGAACGACGTCAGCGGCGACTTGATCCTCGACGCGTAGTCGACGGTGATGTCGATCATGTCGTCCGTCAGCTCGGGCGCGTCGAAGCCGCGGAAGTAGTACCAGCGGTGCGGCACGAAGCTCGGGTCGAACATCGACTGGTGTGCGAGGTACGGCTTCCGCACGCAGACGTCCGCGACGACGTTCCCGAACTCGCGCATCGGCTTGACGACCTTCTCGCCCGCGTCGAGGTCGCCGATCCAGCACGGGATCACCATCACGACGGGGCGGCCGTGCAGCTCTTCGGGCACGAACGGTAGCGGCGGCGCCTTCCGATGGATCACGATCGACATCAGCTCGTCGGGGGCGTCGGCGATCCACTCGCGCCAGAACCGGAGCACCTCGGGTGAGTCCTCCATCGTCCAGAAGATCGGGCCGGCGAGGATGGTCGGCCCGACCGGGACGAGCTCGAACTCGAACTCCGTGACGATGCCGAAGTTGGAGCCGGCACCGCGCATCCCCCAGAACAGCTCGGGGTTCTCCTCGGCGCTCGCCTTCACGAGTTCGCCGTCGGCGGTCACGACGTCGACGGCGCGCAGCCTGTCGATCGAGAGGCCGTGCTTGCGCTGGATCCAGCCGATGCCACCTCCGAGCGTGAGCCCCGCGACGCCGGTGTGCGTCACGATCCCGGACGGCGCCGCCAGACCGAAGGCCTGCGTCTCCTTGTCGAGCTCGCCGAGGAGGACGCCCGCCTGCACGCGCGCCGTCCTCGCGTCCGGATCGACGCGCACGCCCTTCATCGCGCCGAGGTCGATCACGAACGCGTCGTCGGCGACGCTGAGACCGGGGAAGCTGTGCCCGCCGCTGCGCACCGTCGTCGGCAGGCCGTGCCTGCGCGCGAACCTGACGGCCGCGATCACGTCGGCGACGCCCGCGCAGCGAGCGATCAGCGCGGGCCGGCGGTCGATCGAGCCGTTCCAGATCTTCCGCACCTCGTCGTAGCCCGGATCGTCGCGGCCGAGGATCGTTCCCCTCAGCCCTGCGGAGAGCTCCGCGACGGCGCCTTCGTCCAGCGTGAGTCCTTCGGCGATAGCAGTCATGGCCTCAGTTTCTCACTCGACGACGATGTCGCGCCGTTTCTTCCGTGTTTGGCAGCCCATATTCGTGGGAACCCGTGCACAGACTCAATCTCTTTCACGGAGGTTTTAGGGGTGGACAACATTCATCGATTTACGGGTACTGTCATCGATCTCGCGGAACGCCTGTCGAATGTCGCGGATGCAGCGGCCGGAAAGCCGACGAAAGGCAGAGATGGAAGTGGCAGTTCGGGGACGCTTTGGGTCCTCCTTCCGGCGGCAGGTGCAGGACTCTACGCACTCGCCAAAAGCGACTTCGTTACGCGCCAGGCCAAGGAGGTCGTGGACGAGGCCAAGACGCGCGCCGCCGATCTACCGAATGACCTGATGAAGCGGGTCAGTCAGACAGGGAGCTCGCAGCGGTCGACGCCGTCACAGCGCACCTCGACCAGCGCGGGAACGCGAAGCCGAGCCCAACGCAACGGCAGTCAGCGGAGCACGAGACCGCGACGGCGCCGGACGAGCTCGAGTCGCAACAGCAAGTCTGGCTGACTGCACGGCCCGGGAGCGCCAAAATCCAAAGCATCGCCGCCTTTGGCGCTCCGCGCGCAGGTTGGTGATATCGACGTTTCGGCCGGTGTCTTCGCAGACACGCCGCGTGTCCAGCCGCCGACCCGCAGGTCGAAAACGCGCGTGAAGGTCCGCCGCGGAAATCTCGACCGGATCGTGCATCGCGCGGCGGGGGCGAGGAAGCGACCGACCGCGTGACGGCGGCGCCCCCTGCGGTTTGCCGCGGGTGCGGACGGGAACCGATGGGGACCGTACGCACATTCCTTTCCATCTCGTCAAGAAGGGGCTGATCTCGGTGTTTGAGCGAACGAAGACTGGTCTACGTGAGATGCCTTCGAACGCAGCCTGGCTTCTGTCGCGAGTCGCGAAGCCTGCGGACTCCGGCGACGACAAGCAGAAGAATGTGTCGGTCGCCGTGTCTGCCGTAGCTCCGGCGGACTCCGTGGAGATCCGTGCGCGCCGTGCCCGAAACGCTGCCGAGCGCGCTCGAGAGGCCGAAGAGCGGGCGGTCGAGGCCGCCCGTGAGTCAAAGGCGCTAGCCGACCGCGCTCGATGCGTGAGCGAGGCTGGTCGCGCGCGCATCGACGAGGTCGAGCGCGAAACCGCGCGCGCGGTCAAGCAGCGAATCGAAGATGCCCAGAAGGCGGCCGACGAGCTCGTGCGGCGCGAACGCGAAGACGCAGAGGCCGATGCCGACGAGCGGCTCCAAGAGGTCGAAGACGAGGTCGAGGACGAGATTGCCGAAGCTGAGACGAGCGCGGAGGAGTCACAACAGCGGGCGGAGGAGCTCGTCGAGGACGCCGCCGAGGCACTGGCGGAGGCGCGACGGCTGGCCGACGAAGCGGCGGAAGCTGCGCGCGATGCCGCCGAGGAAGCCGGCCGACAGGCGCAGCAACTCACGAATGAAGCGCAGCAGCGGGCGCGCGAGGCGGAGGCGCGTGTCGAAGCCGTCGAGCAGCTGCGAGCGCAAACGAGCGCCGCTGCGAAGGAAACGGCACGCGTGCTCGAGCGAGAAGCCCCAGAGGGTCTCGATGCTTATAGAAAGCCGGAGCTGGTCGAGTTGGCGGCGAGTATCGGCATCGAGAGAAGCACCGAGATGACCAAAGGAGAGCTGGTCGACGTCATCACGAAGGCCGCTCGGCAGCGCGGCAGGGAAGGAGCCCGATCATGAGACTTCACCGGACGAAGAGCGAACCGCAGCGGATGCTCGACAACGTCGGCGACACCATCGCTGAGCAGGTCGGGTCGCACCGAGGAACACTTCTGAAGGCGGCGGTCATTGCCGGCGGTGCCGCCGTCCTCACGGCGGGAAGCGCGGCGATCTCCTCGCGTCGGCGGTCGGAAGGCGACTCGTGAGTCGCCGCGGTCGCACCGCACCGCGAAAGGGGACACCTTCGCTGGCACTCACAGCAGTCGCTGATCACGGCCGACGTCTTTCAGATGGAGCGCTGGTTCAGGCGTCTGTCCGCGCGCGGCTGCTGGGCGTACCGCTCTTGCGCCTGGACGCGACCGTCGTGCTCGTGCCCAGCGCTGTCACCACATCATCTCCTGCAGTCGCCATCGGCGAAGGGCTGCCGGAGGCGGTCCGCAGCATCAACGAGGGAGCCGACGTCCTTGCACGGCTTGCGGCGCACAACGGGCGCCGCAAGCGGTTCGATCGCGTCTAGTGGCTGAGCTCGCCGCCTAGAGATAGCCGACGAGGAGCAGGATCAGCGCGATGATCAGAATGACGAAGAGCCAGTTGCTGATCGCAACCCCGCCGATGATGGCGAAGATGATCAGCAACAGGACCAGTAGCCATAGGAGTGCCATAGCCGCCTCGTAGCCGGTTTCGCGGTTCGCGAAAACGCGGAAATTGGCGTGCAACCGAAACGAGGAGGGTTTTACATGGCGACACAGGTACGAGGTCCGTCGGAGCGGAACCTGGACTGGCGTGAACGCTGGGGTGCACCGCGCCGGCACGTTCACGACACGGAGACTCGCCCGTTCTTCCTCACGAGCGAGTTCCTCGTCTACGTGCTGCTCTTGATGGGCCTCGCGATCACGGCGGGATCGTCCGACACGGTCGACGCCCGGTTCTTTTGGGAATGGGCGACGCTCGCGACGATCGCGTATATGCTCAGCCGCGGCCTCGCAAAAGTCCGGCAGCCGGAGCCGCGCGTGGGATCCCCGCGAGGATCTCGACACCGACCGAGACCGGCGCTAGCAGGCACCGGTCTCGTCCGCCAGCGCGACGCCGGTGACGAGGACTCCGCCCGAGCGCGCGTAGCTCACAAACGACGCCTCACTCCGCGGGTCGCCGTAGATCGGCGAATACCGCGGTGCAGTGACACGCACGTCGGCATAGCCGTTCGGCGGCACGCAGACGGGGAGCTGACGGCTCTGCGGCTGCGTGCCGACCTTGGCGCTCCAGGCAGACTCGTTCGACCGGAGGCTGACCTCGCGCGGCGCGACGTCGCTCGGCGCACGCACCGAGACGGTGATGTAACGCCGCTCTGGCGAAGTCGCTCGCGGGCTCGCGAAGACGCGGATCGTGCCGGTCTTCTTCGGGATCGTCCAGCCGTCCCGATAGAGGCCGAGCCCGAGCCATTGCGCGCGCCACGGGCGCTCCGCTCGGATGAGCTCGACGCCGCGGTCGACGCCGATCACCTTGCCCGCGAGCCCGAACCGCGTCTCCGCGACCGCCTGCGTGACGTAGTCCGTCGGCGAAACGTTCGCGCGCCCAGTGGTGCGGTCGAAGGTCAGGCCGGTCGTCGGGAACGTCTCGGGGGTGCCGGTGAATGCTCCGTCGTAAACGGCCGCGCGCCGGACCGACGCGTTCCAGAACTCGACGTTCCACCAGTACGCGACGTTCTCCCAGTAGTTCCCGTACAGCAAGGGATACGGAATCATCGTGACGTCCGCGCCGGCGCCGACCTTGCGGTCGACCCAGTCGAACACGGTGCTCTGATCGAGGGTCACCGGACGGCCGCTGGTGCCGTCGTGGCCGAGGAGTCGCGCGAACGCGGCGGCCGTCTGGACAGGCGCGAGGACGATCGCGAGGGCCGCGAGCGCGACCGCAACGCGCCGTCCCGCCAGCAGCAGCAGCAGCATCACCACGATCGCAACGAAGGCGAGCAGGAGCTCGGCGCCGCTCTCGGACCCGCCGATCCTCAGCAGCGTCTCGTTCATGTACGCAACCGGCGAGTCGACGTTGAGCTTCCCGAAGCTGATCACCGGCACGAATGCGAACGCAAGCGCGAGCAGGCCCCCGCTCGCGAAGATCGCCCACCTTTTCCATATGCGCTCCAGCAGCATCGCGACGAACGCGATCAGCAGCAGCGGAACGACGTAGAACAGGTAGCGGTCGTGGAGACGGCCGGCACCGAAGCGGAGGTCGTACGACGTCACCTCGAGGAGCAGCGCGACGACGGCGACTCCCGAGATGCTCGCGAAGGCGCGCTGCGAGCGTGAGCGCTCCTGCACGACGGACGACAGCAGCCACGCGATGCCGAGCACGAACGGCACGATTCCCGTCCCGAGCCCGAGCGGCGCGAGGTGCTCGAGGAGCGAGCGTGGCATGCCGCTCGGGGCGACATTGCCCTCGGCGGTGATCGAGTAGGTGCCGAGGGCCCGGGAGAGGTTGCCGGTCGCAGCCAACGCGACCACTGCGACGGCGAGCACGGCGTAGACGCCTGTGAGCAGGCGGTGCTCGGACAGAAGCTGGCGCGGTGCCGGCCGATCGAGCAGAAGCGCCGGGGGCACGACCGCGAGCAGGACCGTGAACTGCGTCCGCGCCAGCACCGCAACACCGATCGCGACGAGCAGCAGCGCGTCGTTCCGCAGGCGGGGAGCGACCGCGCTGTTGTGCAGCGCGAGCATCGCCCAGAGAAACGCGGGGTAGGCGACGGCCTCCGTCATCAGGAACGAGGCGAGCACGATCCACGGGAGGCAGACCGTCAGCGCCGCGACGACGTACGCCAGCCGGCTGCCGTTCGTGACCCGACGAGCGAGGAGAAACGCCGGGATCGCCGCCGAGCTCATCACAAAGGCGTTGAGCAGGTGTCCGTCGCGGAGGCCGGCGGGCACGAGGCCGCCGCCGAAGAGCGGCGCGAGCAGCAGCGGATAGAGCTGGTTGACGTTTCCGATCAGCTCCCCGTGGACGTGCGGGAGCGGCGAGCGCAGCTGAGCCACGCTGATCGCGAGCCGCTCGTAGAGCAGCTCGTCGGTCATGACGTACCAGTCCACGACCCGGGTCGTCAGGATCGCAAGGACGCCGCCGAGCGCGAGCCAGAGCGTCGCGAGCGGGATCCAGGCCCTGACGCCGAGGCGGCTCACGGGCGCCGAAGGTACACGTTTGGATGGCCCTCCGGCGGGTAGCCCTCCCTGGACCGAAATCAAGACGACAAGGGGGTCAGATGGCGAAGATCGAGACGCCGCAAGAGCTGTTCGTCCACAAGCTCGGCGCCGCGCTGACGATGGAGGAGACCATCCTCGAGATGCTGGAGAAGCTCCACGAGGAGGCCTCCGATCCACAGCTGCAGCGCAACCTGCAGCAGCACTACAAGGAGACGCAGCAGCACGTCGCCAACCTGCAGCAGATCTTCCAGGCGCTCGGCGAGGAGCCCGAGAAGCAACCGTGTCCCGCGATCGAGGGTCTCGAGAAGGAAGGCGAGCAGAACATCAAGCAGGCCGACGATTCGCTCGTCGACGCAGTCATCCTGGGCGGGGTGATCGAGACCGAGCACCATGAGATCGCGGTCTACGACGGCCTGATCATCAAGGCCGAGCAGATGGACGACCAGGACATCGTCGCTCTCCTGCACGAGAACCTCGAGCAGGAGGAGGCCGCACTCGACAAGGCCGTGAAGGCCAGCGAGCACTCGGCCAAGCAGCTCGTCCGAAGCTGAGAGAACCGGGCGGCGCGGCTTCGGCCGCGCCGCTCTTCATTATTGGGGTCGTGTCCGCGGAGCGGGAGGAGCTCGAGAGGGCCTGGGCGGCGCTCGCCGAACGCGAGCGCGTGGTGAGCGAGACCGTTGCGCGACGGTCGGCGGAAATCGACGCCCGCACGCGCCGCTACGAGGAGATCGCGGCAGACCTCGACGTGCGGTCGCGGATCATCGACGAGTCGGAGGAGGAGCTGCGTACGCGTGAGCAGCGGGTCGCGCTCGCCGAGGAGGAGCTCCGCGACCGGCAGGCGGACATCGCGCAGGCAGCCGCCGAGGCGGAGCGCCTGCGCGAGCGTGCGCGCGAGCTCGACGTGCGCGCAAGCGAGCTCCGAATGCTCGGCGCAGAGCTCGAGGAGCGCGCCGAGTGGATCGCGGCTGCGAGCGAGGCGCTCGTCGGCCAGGAGCGACGCGCCGAAGAGCTCGCAGCGCGGGAGGCGGATGTCGAGCGGCGCGCCGCGCAGATCACGCAGCAGGAGGCCGTCCAGGCGACGGCGATGCGGGAGCTCGAGGCGCGTGCGGCCGCGCTCGATGCGCGCTCCGCCGCGCTCGACGCTCG
This sequence comes from uncultured Actinomycetes bacterium, assembly GCA_963833655.1. Lineage (GTDB taxonomy): Bacteria > Actinomycetota > Thermoleophilia > Gaiellales > Gaiellaceae > 3-1-20CM-4-69-9. The sequence goes on from CAWHYL010000005.1 coordinate 167,680, forward strand.
GGGACGGAGGCTCGACGCCGCGGACGCGGCGCTGAAGCCGCGCGCCGCGGCGGTCTCGCAGCAGGAGCGCGCCGTAGCGGCGCGGCAGGTGGAGGTCGACGAGCTCGCTGCGCGGCTCGTGGGCCGTGAGGAGCAGCTCGGCAAGCGCGCGGCAGCTCTCGCGCAGCAGGAGACGGCGCTCGCTCGGCAGCTGCGTGACACGCGCGAGCACGAGGCGCGGCTCGCGCGCCTGGACGAGCGCGGCCAGCACCTGAACGAGCGCGAGCTTGCGTTGGAGCGCGCGGGTGCCGAGCTCGCAGAGCGGAGCGCGTGGCTCACCGATGCGCTGGCCCGCCTCGAGGCACGGGAGGTCGACGTCGCGGACCGCGAGCGACACGCGGCGGCAGCGGAGGCGCGGCTCGCGCGGCAGGACGAGGAGCTGGGACTGCGCCTCGCGGCGCTGAACGACCGCGACCGCCGGCTCGGAGAGCAGGAGCAGATGCTTTTCGACCGGCGCCGCCGCCTGCGCGAAGAGGAGCTCGATCAGAGCGGAGCGGAGCCCGGGCCCGCAGGACCGTGAGCACTTAGACCCAGTAGGCCATCAGGATCGCGTCGACGTAGCCGTCGCCGCGGCGGTAGTGCTCCTTCCGGTAGCCCTCACGCACGAACCCGAACTTCTCGTACAGCGCGATCGCAGCCGTGTTCCACGGGAACACGTGCAGCTCGAGCTTGCGGACGCCCGCCTCGCGTCCCCACGTCGCCGCGGCCTCCAGCAAGGCCGTGCCGACGCCGCGGCGGCGATGCGCCTGCGCGACCATCAGTCCGAGATCGGCGACGTGCGCGCTCGCGGGATGCTGGTCCCGCGCGACGGACAGCCGCCCGACGATCAGCCCGTCGTCTTCCGCGACGAAGACCGCCGCGTTCGGGTAGCGGCGAATCGCGCGCAGGTAGCGCCGCTCGTCGGCGGCGTCGCGCCAGCCGTTCGTCGTGACGAGCCAGCCCTCGGGCTCCGAGCCGACGGCGTCGCCGAGCTCCTTCAGCCCCTGCGCGTCACCCGGCTCGGCGCGGCGGACGATCATCCGACGACCACGCCTGCGCCGCCGCGCCGCGGGTCGCCGGCGGCGGCGAGCTCGCCGTCCTCGAGCGCGACCGCGGCCGCGCCGCCGAAGAAGAGGTTGCGGTTGCGCCAGCGAGCGACGTTCCAGCCCAGCCGCTCCAGCTTGTCGAGCTCGTCCGGGTCGTGGCCCCCCTCGCAGTGCAGCACGTCCTGCTCGTCGAGGTGGACGCGCGGTCGGTCGATGGCGTCCGCGACCGGGAGACCGTGACCGACGACGTTGGCGACGATCTGCAGCACCGCTCCGCGCAGCCGCAGCGAGCCGGCACTGCCGACGACCAGATGCGGCGCGCCGCCGCGCAGCACGAGCGAGGGGCTCATCCCCGACGACAGCCGCTTGCCGGCGGCCGGCGTCCGGGCGATGTCGAACTCGCCGATCATGTTGTTCATGTGGATGCCGGTGCCAGGCACCACGATGCCGGAGCCGGCGCCCGTCGACGCCGTGAGCGCAACCGCGTTTCCGCGTCCGTCGAGCACCGAGATGTGCGTCGTCCCGCGCGTGACGACCGCGCCGCCGAGCTCGAGCGCGCGCAGCAGCCCTCGTCCTGCCGGCGCCTGCAGCTGTTCGCGCATGACGCGTGCGAGCGCGTCGATTGCCTCGGCGGTCCCGGGCTTCCCGACCCCGAGCTCTTCGAGCAGCGGCAAGCCGTACGCGATCAGCACGCCGCCGCGCGAGGGCGGCGGGTTCGAGTAGAACTCCTCGCCGCAGAAGCGCGTACGCACGGGACGGCGGCGGATGACGCGGTACTCGCTCAGGTCACGCTGTGTGAAGCAGCCGCCGCCGGCGCGGATGTGCGCGACGATCCGCGCGCCGAGCTCGCCGGTATAGAGCTCCTGCGCGCCGTTCTCGGCAAGGAGTTCCAGCGTGTCCGCGAGGTCGTGCTGCACGAGCGTGTCGCCGACGACGAGCGCGCCGCCGTCGTGCTCGTAGATCGCGTTCGCCTCGGGCGTGTGGCGGAGGATCAGGTCGAGGATGCGGTGCAGGTAGGCCTGGCCGTCGTTGAGCTGCACGCCGGTCCGCGCGAGCTCGATCGCAGGCCCGAACAGCTCGCGCCACGGCAGGCGTCCGAACGCTCGGTGCGCCGTCTCGAGCCCGAGCGCAGCGCCGGGGATCCCGCACGACGCAGCGCCGATGTGGAACCGCTGCGTCGAGCCGCCGCTGAAGTCGACGTCGACGTGATCCATCTTGTGCGACGCGGGCGCGTCGCCGAGGCCCGGGACGGCGGTGAAGAAGTCGAACACACGGGTGGTCTTGTCGCGCCCGCGGTGCACGAGCATGAAGCCGCCGGCGCCCGGCCCGGTGAGCGGGCTTTCGGCAACCCACGAGACGAGCGCAGCGCCGACGGCCGCGTCGACCGCGTTGCCTCCGGCTTCGAGCACCTGCGCGCCCGCGCGTGCGGTGAGCGCATGTCCGCCTGCGACTGCCCCTTTCATGCGGGAAGGGTAGACCCGCACCGGCCGCTCGGCGCGGGTCTGCTGGGAGTTGCCGCAGCTGGCTCGCGAGGTGCGTTATCGAGTAGACGCGCGCACGGCGCGCGACTCGCGCCGTGCTGGGAAAGTTCCCTCGTTCGAGTTAGTTCCGGAGGAACGACGGCGGCTCGAGCTCGTCGTCGGATGCTGTGAGAGCGGTGACGAGGCTGCGCGTCGGTCGGCTCGCGCTGCCGTCGCCGACGCCGGTCACGACGACCGTTACCCAGACCTGGCCGTTCAGCCGCTCGTCGATCGTCGCGCCGAAGATGATCTGCGTGTCGTCGGTCGCCGTCTGCCGGATGACCTCGGCCGCCTCGTTCACCTCGAGCAGCGAGAGGTCCTCGCCGCCGGCGATCGAGAGCAGGATCCCGCGCGCGCCGTGCAGGTCCGTGGCGATCAGCGGCGAGCGCAGCGCGCGCTCGGCGGCCTCACGGGCACGGCTCTCTGCGCCCGAGGAGAAACCGATGCCCATCAGCGCCGAGCCGGAGTTCTCCATGATCGTGCGCACGTCGGCGAAGTCGAGGTTGATCAGGCCCGGCAGCGTGATCAGGTCGCAGATGCCCTGCACGCCCTGGCGCAAGACGTCGTCGGCGATCCTGAACGCGTCGATCATCGACGTCGACTTGTCGAGCACCTCGAGCAGGCGGTCGTTCGGAATCACGATCGTCGTGTCGGTCTCCTTGCGCAGGAAATCGACGCCCGCGTCGGCCTGGCCGCGCCGCTTCGTCCCCTCGAACTTGAACGGCAGCGTGACGATGCCGACGGTGAGCGCGCCGACCTCCTTCGCGATCCGCGCGACGACGGGCGCGGCGCCCGTGCCGGTGCCGCCGCCCTCCCCGGCGGTGACGAAGACCATGTCCGAGCCGCGGAGCGCGTGCTTGATCTGGTCGTAGCTCTCCTCCGCCGCCTTGCGGCCGACCTCGGGCTCGGCGCCCGAGCCGAGGCCCTGCGTCAGGTCGCGGCCGATGTGGATCTTGTTCTCCGCCTCCGAGAGCTGCAGCTGCTGGAGGTCGGTGTTGACTGCGACGAACTCGACCTGGTTGATGCCGGCGTCGATCATCCGATTCACCGCGTTCAGCCCGCCGCCGCCGACGCCGACGACCTGAATCTTCGCGAGGTACGACCCTAGGGACCCGGTGCGCGCGTGCGAGAGGCGCGGCGCAGGCTCCGGCATCGGCTCGAAGTACCTCGTCGCCGGCGGCTCCGGGATCGACGGCGGAGCGGGCATCGGCTCCGGTGCGGGCGTCGGCGGCTCGGGCTGGGGCTCCGGCTCCGGCTGTGGGCTCGGGACCGGCGGCACCGGCGTCTCGACCTCGTCTTCCCAGCTCGGGACGTGCTCGACCGTCGCCTCGTGCGGCTCCTCCGCGGGCGGCTCCTGTCCGGCGACCTCGCGCTCCTGCTGCCGTTGTGCGGCCTCGGTTGCCTTGAAGAGCTCGGCGAGCGGGCCCTCACGCATGCTCGCGCGTTTTCGCGCCATTGAGCACCTCCTTTGCGAGGTCGCGGTAGAGGGCGGCTGCGTCGCCGCCTGGGTCGTACCCGAGCACGGACTGGCCTTTCACGGGCGCCTCGGCGTAGCGCACGGTCTTGCGGATCCTGGTGTTGAAGACGAGATCGCCGAAGTTCTCCTTGAGAATGTCGACGGCCTCGCGCGAATGCAAGAGGCGCTTGTCGAACATCGTCGGGAGGATTCCCTGGATCTCGACCTCCGGGTTGAGGTTCTCGCGGATCATCGACAGCGTGTTCTCGAGCTGGACGAGCCCGCGCAGCGAGAGGTACTCGCACTGCACCGGGACGATGACGCCGTTCGACGCGACGAGCGCGTTGATCGTCAGCAGGCCGAGCGACGGCGGCGTGTCGATCAGGATGTAGTCGTACTTCGGCTTCACCGAGACGAGCGCCTTCTCGAGCGCGCGCTCGCGGCCGATCATCGAGGAGAGCGCGAGCTCGGCGCCGGCGAGGTCGATCGACGACACGGCCACGTCGACCTCCGCCTGGCGGATGATCTCCTCGATCGGGAGCCGGTGGACGAGCACGTCGAACATCGAGCGCTCGATCTCGTCAGGGTTCCAGCCCTGGCTCATGGTCAGGTTCCCCTGCGGGTCGAGGTCGACCACGAGCACGGCGTGGCCGCTCTCCTTGAGCGCGACTCCGAGGTTCAGCGTGGTGGTCGTTTTCGCCACGCCGCCCTTCTGGTTGGCGAACGCGATGACCCGAGCCATAGGCGGTTCCTTCTCAGTGGATGGTGCGCGTGTGTTGGGACGCGGAAGTAGGCGTGAGAGCCCCATGCGGCGCTCTTTCAACCCAGGATAGCCCGTTCCTGCCGATGACCCGCATAATCATGCGGGTTCCGGACGACGCCCTAGCGGGCGATCAGCCCGGTCGCGGTCTGCGTGGGCCCCTCGAGCTGGAGGCGGAGCGTGTACTTCAGGGCCACCGAAGCTGCGCTGACCAGTCGCGCGTCGCAGTCGCCGGGGCCCATGTTCGGGAGGACGAGCGTGCGTTTCTTCTGCCCCATCGCGAGCGTGCGCGTCCCGGCGACGGTGCCGTTGCAGACGACCTGGAGGCGGGCACGCACGCCCTTGCGCGCGGCGCGCGAGACGGTCGCGGTGAACGTGACGCGCCGGCCGGGCCCGAGGAGGCCGAAGGGGACGCTCTTCGTGTCGTGCGGCGTAAGCGTGCCGAGGCGGTTGACGACGAGCGGCGTGTTCGGCGCGGCCGGGAGCGCCGCCGGCGGCGTCCCGAGGGCGGCGAGCATGTCCGCCTTGAGCTTGTCGTCGGGCGGGCTCAGCCAGGTGATCGCGTAGTGGTACGTCGGCCCGACGTGGATATACGCGTAGTCGTCCGCGAAGATCTCGGCGATGCTGTGCGACCACCCGAGCGAGTAGTCGAACGCAACCTGGCGGCTCGCCAAGAGCGCGGCCATCCCCCGGTCCTGCCACCAGACGGGGATGCCGTTCAGCTCGGGGATGCCGGGATTGGGCGTCGACGCGTCGACGTGGTGGCCGTACTCGTGAACCAGCGTTCCCTCGATGAACTGGTTCTTGCCGGCGGGGATCATGATCGTCGGCCGTGCGCCGACGTCCGTGTAGCACGCGGCCGCCTCCGAGCCGCAGAGGCTCTCGATCTGCGGGTCCGGGACGATCCGGATGGTGACGTTGCTGATCTCGTTGCCGTGCGCCGTCGCACGCAGGACGTTCGCGTACCAGTTCGTGTCGACGTTCTTCGCGCGCACGTCGAAGGTGATCGGGCGTCCCTGCAGGTCGGTGGTGGTGACGATTGCAGCGCCCGCACCCGCCGCAGCGAGGAGCGTCAGGGTCAGCGCGAGGAGGACGACGAGGATCTTCTTCACGGGGGCGCGGCTCATCGAAGCACAGGTGGCAGCGACGCTACAGACCCTGATGTAAGAACTAGGTAAGAATCGCCGCGCGCGCCGGGCGGAAGCGGGCGGTCAGCGCCCAGACGCCGGCGGCCGCGACGACGATCGCGCCGACGAGGATCACGAGGCCCTGGGCCGCCACCGCGAACGCGAGCGCGTCGCCCTTCGGGATCCCGGCGACGATGAGGATGGCCGCACCTGCGCCCGCCTGCGTCGCGGCGCCTGCGGGTGCGATCGGGAGCGCGGCGGAGGCCGCGGAGGCGCAGAGGAACGCGAGCGCGAGCGTGAACGAGCCGCCGATCGCGAGCGCGTTCAGCAGGACGAACACCGCGACGCCGCGAAGCGCCCAGGAGACCGAGATCAGCAACCACGCCTGGGACGCCGAGCGCTTGCACGCCGTGTGCTCGCGCAGCCAGCGGCCGACCTTCCAGCGGCTCACGAAGTCGAGGCGGGCGATGCGCGGCAGGCTCAGGACGAGCGCCGCCGCCGCGACACCTGCAGCCGCGACGAGCGCGAAGCCGACCTGGACGCCGCCGGAGTGTGACGCGGCGGCCGCGACAGACGCCATCGGCGCGAGCGCGGCGCTGTCGAGCAGGCCGACGACGATGAGTGTCAGGCAGATCGCGCCGACGCCGGCGGTCTTCTTGCCGGGGAGCCGGCGCACGACCGCGATCCGGATCGCCTCGTCGAACCGGCCGGGGAGCGCGACGCCTCCGACGGAGGCGGCGCCGCCGGCGGCTGCGAGGGTCAGCGCCTCAGGGCGCTGCTCTACCGGGAAGAGCCGCTGCCAGCCCCACGCCTTGAAGGCGTAGGCGAGGAGGAAGAGGACGCCCGCCGCGACGACGAGCAGCGGGTCGGCGCTCGCGAGCGGCCAACCCGAGTGCACGAAGTGGAGCCCCGTCAGGGCGGCCGCCGCGAGGGCGCCGCACACGAAGACGCTGTTCACCGCGATGCGGACTCGACGCGAGCCGGCGAGACGACGAGCTCTCCCCATGCGACTCGATATCGGGAAGTCTTCGAGAAGCCTGGAGATCCGTTCGAGTGACAGCGCTGCGCCTTTCCGCGTCGGGTGCAGAAGCGTGGTGTTCGCCGGGAGAGGCGTCAGTCCTCGGGCTCGCCGTCGTCGTAAGCCAGCGGCTCCAACCGGGCGATGAGGCCAAGACCCCGCCAGTAGATCTTGTTCGAGCGTGGGTAATAGCAAACGTCGTTGGGACGCCGGGTGCCGTAGACGAGAAATGACGCACCTTGGGCACTCGCTCGTAGCGAATGAGACACACCTGTGCTCGGCGGCCGCGAGACGACGTGGCCGGCGCGGACGTCGATTACCTCCTTCTCCTTCTGCTCCTCGATGACAGCCAGCGGCGACGGCCAGAGCTCGAAGGTCGCGGCGCCTTCGAGGAAGACGAACAGCTCCTCGTCGGCCGAGTGACAGTGCGGCGGCGCACCGTCGTGGCCGGCCTCGAGGCGGCCGTAGTTGACGCCGGCGTGCTGCGCGCCTGCCTGGCGCGCGAGCAGCACCCACCGTCCGGCCTCGCCCTCGTAGGCGGAGTCCGCATCGGCGAGGTTGATGCGGCGCGGTGGCTCGGGCTCGCCGGAGTGGAACAGCGTCGGCTGCGCCGGTGTCGCGAACAGGAGCGCCGTCAGGCCGTCGTCGCCGGCACGCAGCATCACCGGATCATGCGGCACCGGGTAGACGACGCAATCGCCGGCGCGCAATCCTTCGCCGCCGCCCGCGACGACGTAGAGGACGTCTTCCGTCGCGCGTCGCGGAAGCTCGACGCTCTCGCCCGGCGTGAGCGTGAACCGCCGGAGACAGACGGCGACCGCGCCGGCCGCCTGTGCGAGGTCGGCGTCGGCCGTCAGCTCATCCCAGTGGGCGAGCAGACGGCTCCTCAGTGGATGGTTCGCACAGTCCTCGGGACACAGATGACGCGCTCGATCCGTCGGAGCCCGAACGGCGGCTCCTTCGAGACGACGACCCACGGTACCCCGTCGACGTCGACGACGTCGCCGATCCGCGTTTCCGAGGTGTGGCTGTGGCGAACGCGGTCCTTCCGGTTTTCCCGCCGCAGAACGAGCTCGTACGCAGGCACGTCCCGTCCCCTCCCACCGTCGAGGTTGAACCGCGGGGACCGGGCGGAGACGTGCCGAGCATACGCCTAATCCGGCTCTTCAAAAGAGGAGGGATTGTTTGCCATGTTGCTCGCGCCGATCGCGATCACGAGCAGGATGCGACGGCTACTCGGTGGGGGCGCTAGCCGTAGCGCGGTTGCGGCGCCATCGTGCCCACGGCCACACGCCGTCGATCTCTACCTCGAGTGAGAGGCTGAGGATCACGCGGACGATCACGATCGCACCGAGGACGGCAACACTTTCGAGCGTCGGCGCGACGATGATTGTGCGCACGATGTCGGCGAGGATGAGCACCTCGAGGCCGAGGAGGATCGACCGGCCGAGGTTGCGGCGAAGCGCTTCATATGAACCACTGCGCGTCCCCGGATTCCACGCCGCGAGCCCGAAGACGACGAACGACGCGAGACCCCCACAGACCATGATCGCCGCGCCGACCACCTCGACGGTCTTCACGACGTTCGTGACGATTTGGTCGTACGAAGACAACCGCGCGAACACTACAGCGCCCGACTCGCGTTACGGCCACCACCCCTGCGGTGTCCCGGATAGCGCTCCGCCACACGGAAGCAGCTACTAGTCCGGCTCTTCGCCGTCCCAGTAATCGAGCGTCTCGATCCTTCCGATCACACCCACGCCGCGCCACATCATCTTCTGCGAGCGCGGATACCAGCAGATGTCGTTCGGCTCGCGCGTGCCCCAGGCGAGGAACGTCAGGCCGCCGTCGCCGCCGCGGAAGCGATGCGCGTAGCCGCTGCCCGGCGGCACGGCGACGACTGAGCCGGGCCGCACGGGATGCTCCGTGTCCGGCCAGACCTCGAAGACGCCGTCGCCGTCGAGCACGACGAAGATCTCCTCCTCTGCGGAATGCGCATGCGGCGGTCCCGACGAGCCGCCTGGAACGCACTCGATGTGCGTCATGCCGGTCCAGCGCGACCCGGCTGCGTCGGCGACGTAGCGGCGCGCGCAGGCGCCGAACACGTCGGCTTCGACGTCGGTGACGTTGGCGATGTTCGGTGCGCGGTGGGGCTCGGGCTCCGGCCACACGAGCTCCGGCTCGCGATCCCACGGGTGCCCGGCCTGCACCTCGACGTAGCCGGAGATCGTCCACATCGAGCGTCCGCGCGGCAACTCGCCGCTCGGGAGGTACTCGCGCGGCCCGAACGCGAGCACGTCGAGACCGTCGTCGCCGCCTCGGATCGTGTGCGCTTCGTGGAAGTTCTTGTAGACGATGCAGTCGCCCGCGCGGATCTCGTACGCCTTGCCGGCGATCCAGGTGAGCCCCGAGCCGCGCAGGACCCAGAAGATCTCCTCGGCCTCGCCGTGGACGTGCGCGGGTGTCGGCATGTCGCCCGGGTTGAGCTCGAAGCGCCTGACTCCGCAGCGGTAGCTTCCCGCCGCGCGACCGAGATCCGACCAGGTGCCCGCCATCTGGCCACGCTCGTGTCGCAGCTTCTCGACGTCGTCCCAGTGCGCAATGCCCACGCGCGCCCGACTCTAAGACACGGCGGTGTGATACCTCGCATGTGTAGTCCCCGCGATCTCCGACGCCGTCAGACCCTCGTGTCGGGACCGCAAGCGTCGCCTACGTCACGGGTGCACCGAGAGCCGCTGCGCAACGTTCGACTGCGTCCTTCGCTCGCTCACCTCCTTCGCTTCGTGCCCACGCCTCCGCCTCATGGACGAGCCCGCGCAGCTCGTCGAGGAGGACGCCGGGGGGTGCGCCCTCGCGCTCGAGGGTCTCGATCCGGTCGAGCCGGGCCAGTACTGCGCGGGCCTCGTCCATGGAACGAAGCTAGCCGGCGAGTGCGCGCGTGTCTGTGAAGGGAATGTGCCGAGTTGGTGCCGGACGCAGCCCGAGGATCGTCCCGTCCAACGACTGGACGAGCGACGGCCGGTCGCCGTGCAGGATCGTCTCGACGAGCGCGCGCCGCACGACGTCCGGATCGGGATCGCCCGACAGCCGGTCTTGCAGCTCCGCGCGCGCATGCGGCGTCTCGCCGAGGAGGATCGCGCCGCGGACGGCCGCGGCCCACAGCCCGTCGTTGCCGCCGAGCAGCGCGGAGAGCGACTCACGCAGCTGCTCCGCCTGGAACGGCCCGTCCTGGAAGCGCGACAGCTCCCAGCGGTCGATCGCCTCGCCGAGCTCCGGGTCGTCGTCCACCTCGTCGAGCTTCAGGAGGATGTCCGCAGCGAGCGTCGCGCGGAACGCGTCGAGCCGCTCCGGCTCGCCGCCGGGTTGCGTCGCCGCGATCGGGACGACCGGGCGGATGCCGTACGGCCGCCAGTCGAGCCGCTCGAACAGCACGGGGCCGGCCGCGGCAGGTGCTGCGGTCGCGAGACGAATGGCGGTGATCGCATCGGCGAGCTCCCCGGGTGCGTCGGGTGCCTCACCGGCGCCGCTTTCGAGCGTCCGCTCCAGCTCGAGCACACAGAGACGATCGGGCTCGCGGCCGAAGTCCGGCGGCAGCAATCCACCCGCTTCCGGCCACAGCTTCGCGAGCTCGCCCGACGCCGCGAGGCGCAGCCGCAGCCCGCGGCCGAGCTCGATCGTCGCACCGCCGGTCGTGAGTCCGATGACGGGCGCGACCGCCCCGTACTGGTGGCGCTCGCCGAAGAGCGAGCGCTCGAGCGCGGCGTAGGCCCGCTCGAATGCACCGTCGTCCCAGTCGAAGCCGCCGCAGACCTCTGCGGTGTCCATCAGCAGCGGCAACAGCACGCTGCCGAACAGTGCTTCATCTTCACGCGCGCGAGGTCCAGCATGGGCACGCGCGAAGATCGCCGCCGCCGGCTGCCGCGTCAGCTCCTCGACGGCGAGCTGCGCGTCCGGACGCTTCCGCAGCGTGTGGGCGCGATGCTCGATGAAGGGCTTCACGAGCGGGCGGTACTCGTACAGCGCCGGCTTCGCATACGACGTGTGCTCCTCGAACGCGAACTGGAGCTCGTCACCGCGCTCGATGTCCGCGAGCAGCGCCCGGAAGGTGCCGAGGCAGAACGCCCTGACGGCGGCGTACAGCTGCGGAGCGCGCACGACCACGACTGCCGTTACGCCGCGGCCGGGTCCTCTCCTCTCTGACACTGCGGGCACCAGTACGCCATTCGCGCGTCGTCGCCCTGCGGCCATGACTTGATCGGGCTGCCGCAGCGCGGGCACATGTGGCCCTTGCGGCGATAGACCTGTCTCGTGCCTGGCACCCCGTCGAGGCGGGCACGCATCAGCTCGTGCGCCGAGATGAGCACGGCGCGAAGCTCGTCGTCCGAGACGGCAGCGAGCGGACGCCACGGCGATACGGCTTCCGTCCACAGCGACTCGACCTTCCAGACGTTGCCGATGCCCGACACGAGGCGCTGGTCGAGGAGCGCGTCGCCGATCGCGCGCGTCTGCGGCGCCGCGCGGAAGCGCTCGAGCATCGCGTCGTAGTCGGGCGGCTCGGCGAGGATGTCCGGCCCGAGCCGCTGTGCGACGCTGCGGTCGAGCTCGAGGACCGGCCCGTTCCAGAGCACCCCGGTGTGTCTGGCACCGCGCAGGACGAGCCAGGGCGTGCCGAAGACCGCCGCGTCGCGTTCGAGCACGCGCCAGCGTCCCTTCATCCGAAGATGGCTCCGCAGGACGAGCCCGCCGTCGAAATGGAGGAGGAGGTTCTTGCCGATCGCCTCGACCCGCTCGAGCCGGCGTCCGTTCAGCCGCGGCGCGAGTTGCTTCACCGCCGCGCGCGGATGGGGCGTCTCCACCTCCAGCTCCTGGCCCACGAGCACCTGCAGCCGCCGCGCGGCCCGGTGGAGCGCGTCCCCTTCGGGCATGCTGACAGGGTATGCGCGCCGCCTTGGCAGGAGCGATCGCCGCGACCGTCTGGGGTCTGCAGGAACCGCTCGACCGTCGCATCTTCCGCTGCGACTACTCCGACGTTCGCCTCGTCGGCGGGCTGCACGTCCACGCGCTGAACGGTGCGCTGTTCGGTGTCGCCTTCGATGCGGTCCGACGACGCCGCGCTCACGTCGACGAGCGCCGGCTGGCAATCGCACTCGCCGTCGCAGAGCACACCGTCCTCTGGCCGTTGCTCGGGCTCTTCGAGCCGGAAGTGGTCAAGAGCCCGCGCGCGTTCGCGCAGGGCGTCTACCGGCACGCGCTGTTCGGCTACGTGCTCGGCCGGCTCGCGTAGACGGCGCTCATCCCTTCAGCTCGAGCCCGTGCCCGGCACGCGATCGATCGGGTCGAAGCGCGCCGTTCTCCGGCACGAGCACGCCGTCGAAGAGGTCGCGCTCCACCCGGATGTGATCGTGGAAGTACTCGATGTGGCGGAAGTGCGGGACCGCGCAACAGACGTGCGCGCTCGCCTGCGGCGCACAGTGCGCCGAGATCTGCAGTCCGTACTGCTCCGCGAGCGCGGCCGCATTCAGGAACCCGGTGTATCCGCCGCCCCGCGTGACGTCGACCTGCAGGCAGTCAACGGCCTCGGCCTCGAGCAGGTTGCGGAAGTCGGCCGGGACGAATGCGTACTCGCCCGCCGCGACGTCGAGCCGCGACTGCTCGCGCACGAGCCGTAGCCCCGCGAAGTCAGCCGAGCTCACGGGCTCTTCGAACCAGCGGACGTCCCACTCGTCGGCGTAGCGGTGCGCCCATCCAACCGCCTCGTCGCGGTCGTACGCACCGTTGGCGTCGACGAAGAGCTCGGTCGCGCCGCCGATCGCCGCCCGCGCCGCGGCGAGCCGCGCCGGATCCTTCTCCGGGTCGCGGCCGACCTTCATCTTCACGCGCGGGATCCCCTCCCCGGCCCAGCCGCCGAGCTGCTCCGCCAGGCGTTCGAGCGAATAGGACGTGAACCCGCCGGACCCGTACACCGCGGCCTCGTCCCGGACGCCGCCGAGCACGTCGACGAGGGGTTGGTCGAGGAGCCGCGCGCGCAGATCCCAGAGCGCGATGTCGACGGCGGACAGGGCCATGAAGCCCAGCCCCGGACGACCGATATTCCGCAGCAAACGCCCCATTTCGTGCCAGGCACGAGACGGGTCCCGAGTGGCCACGTCGAGACCGCGAACGGCCGGCGCGAGCTTGTCCTCGATCAGGCGGACGGCCGCGTCGTGTGTGTACGTGTACCCGAGGCCTGACGTGTCGCCGGCGAACACGCGCACGACGACGATCGTGGTCGAGTCCCATTCGAACGTCCCGTCCGATTCCGGCGCGTCCGTCGGAATCGTGCGCGCGAAGGCCTCGACCCTATCGACCGGGCAGGAACTCGATGATCTTCTCTCTGAACGACTGAGTGACGACACCCCGTGCCTCCGGATCGCCCTTGCGCAACGCCTTCAGGAGCGAGCGCGCCTGGTCGGTGCGGATGTGCGGCGGCAGCGGCGGCACATCCGGATCGCAGACCGCGTCGATCACGAACGGACGGTCGGCCTCGAACGCCTGCCGCCACGTGTCGGCGATGTCCTCCGGCTGCTCGACCCGAACGCCGCGCAGCCCGAACAACTCGGCGAAGTCTGCGTAGCGCACGTCCGGAATCCGCTGCGTCTCCGGATTCATCGGATCGCCCTGCATCGCCCGCTGCTCCCAGGTCACCTGGTTGAGGTCGCGGTTGTTCAGCACCAGCACGACGAGCCTCGGGTCGGCCCATTCCTTGTAGTACTTCTGCGCGGTGATCAGCTCCGCCATTCCGCTCATCTGCATCGCCCCGTCGCCGACGAGCGCAACGGCCGGACGGTTCGGATGGCAGAACTTCGCCGCGATCGCGTAGGGAACGCCCGGCCCCATCGTCGCCAGCGTCCCCGAGAGCGACGCCAGGTGCGTCGGCCCGAGCTTCAAGTCACGTGCGAACCAGTTCGCGGCGGAGCCGGAGTCGGACGAGACGATCGCGTCCTCCGGGAGGTAGCGATTCAGCTCCCAGAACAAGCGCTGCGGATTGATCGGATCGGCCTCCTGCAGCGCGCGCTCCTCGAGCAGGCGCCACCACTGCTCGACCTCTTCCTCGAGCTGCTCGCGCCACGAGCGGTCCCCCTTCCGCTGCAGCAGCGGCATCAGCTCGCGCAGCGTCTCCTTCGCGTCGCCGACGAGGGCGCACTCCATCGGGTAGCGGATGGCGAGCATCCGCCCGTCGATGTCGACCTGCACGCCGCGCGCCTGCCCCGGTTTCGGCAGCCACTCGGAGTACGGGAACGAGGAGCCGACCATCAGCAAGGTGTCGCACTCGTTCATCAGCGTCCAGCTCGGCTTCGTTCCCAGGAGCCCGATCGAGCCGGTCACGAACGGCAGGTTGTCGGAGACGACCGCCTTGCCCAGCAGAGCCTTGGCGACGCCGGCGCCGAGAAGCTCCGCGACCTCGACGACCTCCTCGCTCGCACCGCGCGCGCCCTGTCCGACGAGCATCGCGACCTTCTCGCCGGCGTTGAGGAGCTCGGCCGCCTGCTCGAGCTGGCCCCGCGGCGGCACGATCCGCGCCGGCGTGTAACCCGGAGCGGAGACGACCGCGCCGTGCTCGCGCGGCGGCTCCTCCTGCGCAGGCTCCTCCGCGAGGTCGTTCGGGATGATGAGCGCCGTCACGGTGCGCTGGTCGAGCGCGATGCGGTGCGCGCGGTCGACGAGGTGGCGGATCTGCGTCGGCTCGTAGGCCATCTGCACGTACTCGTGCGCGACGTCCTTGAAGAGCGTGACGAGATCCACCTCCTGCTGGTAGCTGCCGCCGAGGCCCATTCGCGCCTGCTGGCCGACAATCGCGAGCACAGGTTGGTGGTCGAGCTTCGCGTCGTACAGGCCGTTGAGGAGATGGATCGCACCCGGCCCCGACGTGGCCAGGCAGACACCGACCTCTCCCGTCCACTTTGCGTGCGCGCACGCCATGAACGCCGCCTGCTCCTCGTGGCGCACCTGGACGAACTTGAGCTCCGGGTGGCGCTCGAGCGCGCCGATGATCGCGTTGATCCCGTCGCCCGGATAACCGTAGATCCGTCTGACGCCGTTCTCGGCGAGGCGCTCGAGCAGAAAGTCGGCGGTGAGCTTGGCCATACGGAGTGGGTAGCCGACGACAGCCCGATCTAAACGGAGGTGCCGGCGACGAGCGCCTGGGAATGGACGTCGGGGCCGCAGCAGGGGACGCCGCGGAACCTCCTAGAGCGCGACCTGAGGACGCCGGCTGCGCGACACGGCGACGAACAGGCCCGCCACGCAGACCGTGATGGCGATGCCGCCGCCCATTCCGATGAGCGCGTCGCGCGTGTCGAAGCTGTCCGAGCTCCCGGTGGTGGTCGTCGAGAGGCGCCCGTACGTGCGCGCCATCGCCTGCATCCGCAACCCGTACGCCTTCAGCGCCGCCGGCGTATAGAAGGCGGACGCCGGCAGCCGCTCGACGTAACGCTCGATGAGATCCGGCGCCTGCGCCGTCGAGGATTGGCTGACGATCTGACTCGTGCTCAGCGGCCCGGGCTTTGCCGCTGCCTGACCCGCCACGATGACGCCCAGGGTCAGCACGAAGGCCGCAGCGATGAGGATGTGCCAAGCTTTCATGTCTCCCTCCATCTCGTCCCGGGCAGGCATCTCGCCGACCCGCTTACGCACAGGACGCGGCAGCGGTCACGATGCGCTCACGAAGCGGCCACGCGCGTAACCGTCGAGTAATCGCCTTCGAGTTCACGCACCCGCCCGCGGGAACGCCCGAGGGTCGTGCTCGCGTCTGAGTGACGGCCCCTAGGGCCGTAGCACGGCACGCCGCGGGCCGGCGACGAAGCCTGCCTCGAGCAGCAACGCGTAGATCGGCGTCTCCGCGACCGGCTCGCCGTCGAAGCGCTCGACCGCGAGCCGCTTCGCCCCGCCCCCCTTCACGTGCTCCACGAGCGCGGTGAGCGCAACGCGCAGCCACTCCTCCTCCGGCTCGCGCAGCGGGACGAGCGAGCGGCCGCCGCGCTCCACGAACAACGCCGCTTCGCCGCCGAGGAGGACGACGTGCGCACCGGCGACCCGTGCGGCACGAGCGCCGGCGCGCTTCGGCCACGGCAGCGCAGCGCCGTACGGCTGCGCCGGATCGGCCGCCGCGAGCACGAGCGGCTCCTTCTCCTCGTCCTCGCGCGGGCGCAGCTCCCGGAGCCGCTCGACGGCGCCGGGCAACGCGAACTGCGCGCCGCCGAGACCCTCGACGAAATAGCCGCGCCGGCAGACGCCGAGCGTCTCGAGCGCACGCAGCTCACCGTAGACGGCGCCGTAGCCGCCGGCGATGCCCTCGCCGCGCACCCCGTCGCGCGCGACGATTCCCTGCCGCTCGAGCAGCAGCTCGGCGAGCGCGCGGCGATCGGGACGCTCCGGGAACAGTCGATCGGTCAGCGACCACCGGCCTTGCGTCGCTGTGATCCCCGCGGAGCGCTGCCTGGAGAAGCGGCGCGGGCGAGCACGCTGCGGGCGCGGCGCCCCGTAGCGGCGGCCGGCGCGCAACGGCGTCCACGCATCGTTCGTCACCTCACCCGCCCACACGAGATCCCAGAGTGCCGGCAACGCGACCTCGGGCTCGAGCTCGGTCGCCGCGACCAGGTCGTGCCAGAACTCGGCGCTGCGGGCGAGCGCCGCGCGGATCCTGTCGTGCGCCTCGCCCTCCGGGCGCGGCGCGGCTGCCGGGCGCCCGAGCGCCGCGGCGTCCTCACGGAAGTAGACCGCGACGCGGTCGAGGCCGGCACCGACCCACACCACCTCTCCCGACGCGCACAGCTGGTCGAGCTGCCCGGCGTTGAAACCGGGGACGCGACGCGGCAGCACCTCCGCCTCCCACAGCGACACCGGTAGCGACAGGCCCTGGAGCGGGACGAGCGCCTCGCGCAGCGTCGCGCGCCGGTCGATCCCGTGCCAGTTCGGGAGGAAGCGACCGAGCGCGGCCTGCTCCGCCGGCTCGACCTCCTTCCGCAGCACCGCGAGCGAGGCGCGGCGCAGCCGCCGCAGCACATCCGGGTCACACCACTCGCGCTCGGTGCCGCCCGGCCGCAGCTCGCCACGCACGAGCAAGTCGCGCCGCTCGAGCTCGCGTAGCAACGGCTCGAGGTCTCGCCCGAAGCGTCGGCTCGCCTCCTGCGTCGTGAACGGCCCGCGACCACGCGCGAACCGCAACACGAGCTGCTCCAGCGATTTGGGGCCGCCCTCCAGAAACACCTCCGGCAGGCCGCCCGGCGGCATGACCCCGACGGCGTCGCGGTAGCGGCCGGCGTCCTCCGCCGCGATCAACCGCTCCTCGCCCGCGATGCGCACGAGCAGCGCCCGCCGCTCGCGCAGCAGCGTCTGCGCAAAGCCGCCGTCGTAGTCGCCGCCGCGCAGGTCGCCGCGCAGGCGGAGCTGGTCGTGCAGCTGGTCCGCGTTCCGCGGCGTTCCGCGCAGCTGTACCTCGACCTCCTCGACCGCTCCGGCGTCGAGCAGGTCGCGTAGCTCCTCCTGCCCGAGCAGCTCGCGGAGGAGGTCGCGGTCGAGCGACAGCGCCTGCGCACGGCGTTCCGCGGGCGGCGTGTCGTCCTCGTACATGTACGTCGCGATGTAGTCGAACAGCAGCGACGCCGAATACGGCGACGCGGACGCGGTCTCGACGTCGACGAGGTCGATCTCCCGCGTGCGCAAGCCCTTCAGCAGGCGCTTGAGGGACGGCAGGTCGAAGACGTCCTGCAGGCACTCGCGATACGTCTCGAGGATCACCGGAAACGAGCCGTAGCGACGCGCGACCTGGAGCAGCCCCTGCGCCTTCAGTCGCTGCTGCCACAACGGCGTCCGCTGGTCCGGCCGCCGTCGCGGGATCAGGAGCGCGCGCGCGGCGTTCTCGCGGAAACGCGCGCCGAAGAGCGCGCTCTGGCCCACTTCCTGGACGACGAGCTCCTCGATCTCGTCGGGCGAGATGACGATGTCGTCCGTCGGCGGCGGCGCGTCCGCATCCGGCAGGTGCAGCGCGATCCCGTCGTCAGACCAGATCGACTGCACCTCGAGCCCGAGCGACTCCCGCAGGCGCGCGGCGAGCGCCAGCGCCCACGGGGCGTGAACACGCGCGCCGAACGGCGTCAGGATGCACAGCCGCCAGTCGCCGATCTCGTCGCGGAAACGCTCGACGACCACCGTCCGGTCGGACGGGACGGCTCCCGTCGACGCGGCCTGCTCGTGCAGGAACGTCAGCAGGTTCTGCGCGGCGTGCTCGTCGAGGCGATGCTCGTTCTGCAGCCGCGCGCGCGCGGACTTCTGGGTCTGGGCGACGAGCTCGCGCGACGCGCGGCCGATCGCTTCGCCGAGCTCGTACGGACGGCCGACGCCCTCGCCTTTCCAGAAAGGCACGGCGCCGGGAACGCCCGGTGCCGGCGAGACGAGCACGCGATCGCGTGTGATCTCCTCGATCCGCCAGGTCGACGCACCGAGCAGGAACGTCTGCCCGGCGCGTGCCTCGTAGACCATCTCCTCGTCGAGCTCGCCGACGCGGCCGCCGCCGTCGACGAGGTGCACGCCGAAGAGGCCGCGGTCCGGGATCGTCCCGGCGTTCGTCACCGCGAGCCGGCGCACGCCCTGGCGGCCGCGGATCATGCCGGCGGTGCGATCCCAGACGACACGCGAACGCAGCTCCGCGAACTCGTCCGACGGATAACGGCCCGCGAGCATGTCGAGCACGTTCTCGAGCTGCGTGCGCGAGAGGTCCGCGAACGGATACGCACCGCGCACCAGCTCGTGCAATTCGTCGACGGAGATCTCCTCGTCGACGGCGATCGCGACGATCTGCTGCGCGAGCACGTCGAGCGGGTTGCGCGGAATCACCGTCTCCTCGATCGCGCCCTCGAGCATCCGCTGCGCGACGACGGCGGACTCGAGCAGGTCGGCGCGGAACTTCGGGAAGATGCGGCCCTTCGAGACGGCGCCCAGCTCGTGGCCGGCGCGACCGATCCGCTGCAAGCCGCGTGCAACCGACTTGGGAGACTCCACCTGGAGCACGAGGTCGACGGCACCCATGTCAATGCCGAGCTCGAGCGAAGACGTCGCGACGAGACAGGGGATTTCCCCCGCCTTCAGCAGCTCCTCGATCTCGACTCGCTGCTCCTGCGCGAGCGAGCCGTGATGCGCGCGGGCGATCTCTTGCCCTGCCAGCTCGTTGAGGCGCAGCGCAAGCCGCTCGGCGAGGCGGCGGTTGTTGACGAACAGGATCGTCGAGCGGTGCTCCTGGACGAGCCGCAGCAGCTCCGGGTAGATCGACGGCCAGATCGACGTCTGCGAGCCCTCGGAGCCGGTGCCCTGCAGGTCGTGTCCTACGGACTGTCCATGAGGCATGGCCGGCTGGCGCATGTCCTCGACGGGCACGACGACCTTCAGGTCGAGCTCCTTGGCGGTGCCGGCGTCGACGAGCTCGATCTCGCGCGCACCGGAGACGAAGCGGCCGATCTCGTCCAGCGGGCGCTGCGTCGCCGAGAGCCCGATCCGCTGGAACGACTCGTCGACGAGGCGCTCGAGCCGCTCGACGGACAGCGCGAGATGCGCGCCGCGTTTCGTGCCGGCGACCGCGTGCACCTCGTCCAGGATTAGCGTCCGGACGCCCGTGAGGTTCTCGCGCGCGCGTGAAGTAAGAAGCAGGTAGAGCGACTCGGGCGTCGTGATGAGGATGTCCGGCGGATGGCGCAGCATCTCGACGCGCTCCTTCTGCGGCGTGTCGCCGGTGCGGACGGCGACGCGCAGGCCCGATTGGAGCCCGACGAGCGGGCCACGGAGGTTGCGCTCGATGTCGTAGTTGAGCGCCTTGAGCGGCGAGACGTACAGCAGGCGCAGCCCCTCCCCCGGCTCGGCGTTCAGGCGGTCGATGCCGTAGAGGAAGGCGGCGAGCGTCTTCCCGGAGCCGGTGGGCGCCTGGATCAGGGTGTGCTTGCCGCTCGCGATCGCCGGCCAGCCGAGCTCCTGCGCGGGCGTCGGCTCGCCGAATGCGTTCTCGAACCAGGCTCGCGTCGCGGGCGAAAAGACGGCGAGCGGATCCATCCAGCCAGCGTACTTGTCAAGATCGCGGCTGTGAGGGCGCCCAGCTACGCCGTCAGCGGGTCGTACTTCGAGTCGTGCAATTGCGACCCGATCTGCCCGTGCCGGATGGCCGACGGCATCCCCGGCGGACGCTCGACGCACGGCATCTGCTTCGGCGCGCTCGCCTGGCTCGTCGAGGACGGGCACGTCGCCGACGTCGACGTCACGGGGCTCAAGGTGGTCTTGACCGTCCGCTACGACGACGACGAGTTCGGCTCGCCGTGGACGATCGTCCTGCACGTCGACGACGACGGCACGGAGCGGCAGCGCGCGGCACTCGCCGACGTGTTCCTCGGCAACCTCGGCGGTCCGCACGTCGGCGTCCTGCCGTGGGTTCGCAAGGCGCGGCATCTCGTCGACGTGCGCGTCAACGCGATCTCGCTGACGCCGGACGGCGACGGCTACCTGCTGCAGGTCGGCAAGGCGGTCCGGCTGCGTGCGACGCAGCCGGTCGAGTCCGCCGCGGTCGTGCGCTGCGGCATCCCCGGCTACGACGAGCCAGGACGCGAGCTGGTCGCCGAGGAGCTCGCCGTGCACGACGAGCCGTTCGACTACGAGCTCAACGGCAACTGCGCCTTTGCGAGCAGCTTCGCGTACGCGTCTGAGTAGCTACTTGCCGCCGTAGGCGAAGTAGAGAATCAGCGCCACCGCGACGAGCACGGCGAAGATCACGCCGATCACGGCCGTGACGCCGGTCAGCATGAGCAGCGGCGTGCGCTCGCTGCGACCGCGTTCCGCCTCTGCCTCGAGCTCTTTGACCTTCTCGACTGGATGAGGCATGGCCGCCTTCTACCCGGGAGGGCGGTGGGCTACGCCTGTGGTCGCTACAGGGACTTCTTGAGCATCCCGAACACGCCGCGGACGACCTCGCGCTCGAGGCGCTGGCCCTGCCTGGACGCGAGGAACTTGCCGATCGCCTCCGCGCCGCCGGCGGTGGCCGTCGCGGCCTCCTTGTGCTGCGGCTCCGGCTTCGGCGCGGCGCCGTTCGTCGCGGGCTTCGCGATGCGCGCAGCGAGCATCTCCCGAGCGCTCTGACTGTCGGTGCGCGTGCCGTACTTGGCATACAACGGCGACGCCTTCGCCGCCCCGTCGACGTCGTCGGCCGGCGCCATCCGCGACTCCGGTGCGCGCATCTTCGTGTGCACGACCGGCGTCGGAACGCCGCTCTCGGAGAGGATCGTCACCGCAGCCTCGCCGATCCCGAGCTGCGTCAGGAGCTCCGCGAGGTCGTAGAACTCCGACTTCGGGAACGTCGAGACCGTCTGCTTCAACTGCTTCGCGTCGTCGGGCGTGAATGCCCGTACCGCGTGCTGCACCCGGTTCCCGAGCTGGCCCAGGACGTCTTCGGGCACGTCCTTCGGCGTCTGCGTCACGAAGAAGACCCCGACGCCCTTCGAGCGCACGAGACGAACGGTCTGCACAACCGATTCGAGAAACGCCTTCGTCGCGCCGTCGAAGAGCAGATGGGCCTCGTCGAAGAAGAAGACGAGCTTCGGCTTCGGCAGGTCACCGACCTCGGGCAGGGTCTCGAACAGCTCCGCGAGCAGCCACATCAGCGCGGTCGAGAACAGTCTCGGCTTGTCCTGCACCGCGGGCAGCTCGAGACACGAGATGAGGCCGCGGCCGTCAGGTGCCGTCCGCAGCAGGTCGTCGACGTCGAACTGCGGCTCGCCGAACAGCTCCTTCCCGCCGTCGTCCTCCAGCTGCGTCAGCGAGCGGAGCAGGACGCCGACGGTCTGCGACGAGACGCCGCCGAGACCCTCGAGCCCCGCCTTGCCGTCCTTCGAGGAGAGGAACGTGAGGAGCGCGCGCAGATCGGAGAGGTCGAGGAGCGGCAGCGTCTTGTCGTCCGCGTAGCGGAAGACGAGCGACAGGCTCTGCGCTTGCGTCTCGTTCGCGTCGAGGACCTTCGCGAGCAGCTCCGGCCCGAAGTCCGAGACGGTCGCGCGCAACGGTACGCCGGGGCCGATTCCGCCGAGCGAGAGGAACTCGACGGGAAAGCTCTTGGGCTCGAACGTCTCCCCGAGCTCGGCGGCGCGTGCCGGCGCGGGCCCGTCGGCGGCGCCGAGCGCGGCAAGACCGGACACGTCGCCTTTGACGTCGGCCGCGAAGACCGGGACGCCGGCGATGGACAGCTGCTCGGCAATTCCTTGCAGCGTCTTGGTCTTTCCCGTTCCGGTCGCGCCGGCTATCAGGCCGTGGCGGTTCATCGTCGCCAGCGGCACCTGGACGACCGCCTTCGGCTCGACGGCCTTGTCCAGGACGCCCTTGCCGAGCTCGAGCGCGGCACCGTTGACGGCATAGGCCTCGGCGATCGTCTGGATGAAGTCCGCCACGGCGCGGATTCTGTCAGCAGGCGTAGGATCCGGTCATGCCAGCTGCGCTGCACTTCACGGGCGACGCCGAAGCGGATGCGCTGCTGGCACACGAGCCGATGGCACTCCTGATCGGGTTCGCCCTCGACCAGCAGGTGCCCGTGCCGACGGCGTTCAGCGGCCCGCTGAAGATCAAGCAGCGGGTCGGGACGCTCGACGCCCACACGCTTGCGACAACGGATCTCGAGCCGGCGTTCCGCGAGAAGCCGGCGGTGCACCGCTTCCCCGGGAACATGGCGAGACGCGTGCGCGAGCTGGCGGCCGTCGTCGACGAGGAATACGACGGCGACGCGTCGCGCCTCTGGACGGAGGCGAAGGACGGAGCCGACCTGCGCACGCGCATCGCCGACCTGCCCGGTTTCGGCGAGATGAAGATCAAGGCGCTCGGCGCGGTGCTCGCGAAGCGCTTCGACGTCGCCGTGGCGCAGGATCTCGTCCCGAACCATCCGACGCTCGGCGACGTCGACTCGGCCGAGGCGCTCGCCGAGTATCAGGCGAAGAAGCGTGCGCACAAGGCCGAGATGCGCGCGAAGCAGCAAGCCTGACGCACGGCGCAGCTACGAGAAGCGGCCGGAGCCGCGCCGGCGGGCGTTCCTGCGGAGGCGTGGCGGCGACGGCCGTGTTTGCACACCGAGCGCCCGAGCGCGCCCCGTCACCACGAGCATCTGCGCCGCGAGCGTGATCGCGAGCATGAGCGGGATCGACGCAGGCGATGACGCGGCCTTCGCGCCGAGAGCCGTCGCCAGCGCGATCAGCGCGATACGCGCTACCACCAGGCCGCCCCAGCCGACGCCGATCGTCCGCCACGATGCGCGTTCCCACAGCTCGTCGCCCCGGACGAAGAGCTCGATCGTCGAACCTCGGATCACGCCGAAGACGATCGACGCAGTCGCGCTCACGAGCAACAATGCGATCGACGCTGTCGCGAGCGCATCCTGCTCCAACACGTGCGTCAACAGGACGGCGCCGTACAGGCCCAGGGCCAATGGAAAGAGCAACGAGCGTTCGCGGAAACGATCGCTTCGGCGCTGGCGCACGATGAAGAACGCAACCACGACGACAGCGAGGGCGACGTAGAGCGCTTCCTTCATCGTCGCGACACGAAGCGATCTTACGACGGGCTTGCCGCGACGTCCGGCTGCTTAACGCGAAGTCAACATCCACGCGAGGCGATGACCCCTACGCGGCGAGCCGTCGAACCGCCGCGCGGCTCCGATTGCCGGCGCGGTCGACGCACGTCACCGAGAGACGGTGCTTTCCGCCTGTCACGGCCGGCACCGTCATCGTTCCGTTCGCCGGCCCGCGCCCGACGGTCCAGTGGTCGAGCGCGACGCTGCACGACGCGACACCGCTGCCTCTGTCGCGCGAGCTCCAGGTGATGCGCGTCGCCCGCACCGACACCGATGAGACGCTCGGCCTGGAGCGGTCGAGCCAGGTGAACCGAACGTGGGCGACGCCGTAGCGCACCGAGAACACGCCGCCGACGCGGAAGCTCTCGCCCGGCCGACGGTGAGCCCCGGGGACGTAGAGCATGAGCTCCGGCGCTGCAATGAAGTCCGAGAGGTCCGGCTCGAGCGTGCGGATGACGAGCCCCGGTGGCGTCGCGTCGAGCCGCTGCTCGATCCAGTACTCGCGCAGGCCCGTTTCGATCACGAGCGCATACGGTGTCGCGTCCTGGATGTCCGGCCTGCCGATCTTGTAGTTGCCGGGACGAGAGACATGCGCGACCTCGTGCAGCCATCCCATCTGCAACTTCTCGTAGGCGCTGAAGTCGAGCTGGCCGTGACCCATCGGGCTGAATGGATCGCCGTACTCGTCCTTCGCACTAGCCCCGACATTGCTCGGAGCGCGCGTGCGCGAGCCCGTACGTGTGCCCGAGCTCGTGAACCATGTCGTTCCAGTTGTGGTCCGCGTTCAGCACGATCTGCCGTCCGACCCCGAGGCCGTCCCAGTTGCACGCCATCCGGGCAGTGACGTACATGACCCGGTCATACGACTCAACGCGATAGCCGGCTGCCGCAGCCGCTGCATCCGGCGGGCTCGAGAAGGCCGTCGGAACGTGATCGCCTAGGTCGTCAGGGCAGGCGGGCGCCGCCGTGAAGGTCGGCAGCCACGGCGTCACGTCCGCGCTGAGGCTGAGCTGGTGGAACGACGACTCGTCGTAGAAGCGCGCCGCCTCGGCGAACGCCGACGAGACGTCATCGCGCGTGAAGGGCTGTGGTCCCCATGTCGCGAGCACGATCAGGACGTGCTGGTTCCCGACCGCCGCCGGTTCCGTGGGCGCGGCGGCGGCCCTGAGCCGCGAGAGCGGCAACCACGGCGAACGGCGGGATCCACCTCACGCTAGAGAAAGCTATATCGCGCTCACGCCGGCTGCGAGCACCCTAAGCTACGCCCCGGTCCCATGGAATACGTCAACGTCGGTCAGACCGGCCTGCGCGTCTCGCGTGTGTGCCTCGGGATGATGAGCTTCGGCAAGCACGAGAGCCGTCAGTGGGCGCTCGACGAAGCGGATGCGCAGCCGATCGTCAAGCGCGCAGTCGAGGGCGGGATCACCTTCTTCGACACGGCCGACGTCTACAACGGCGGCGAGAGCGAGGTCGTCACCGGTCGCTTGCTGAAGCAGCTGTTCGGCATGCGCGAGGAATACGTCGTCGCGACCAAGGTGCACGGCAGGACGATGCCCGGCGAGAACGGACGCGGTCTTTCCCGAAAGCACCTCCTCGCCTCGATCGACGCGTCACTCGGGCGGCTCGGGCTCGACTACGTCGACCTGTATCAGATCCACCGCTGGGACAAGACCACGCCGATCGCGGAGACGATGGATGCGCTGCACGACGTCGTCAGGTCCGGCAAGGCTCGCTACATCGGCGCGAGCAGCATGTACGCGTGGCAGTTCGCGAAGGCGCAGCGCGTCGCGCCGACGCCGTTCGTCTCGATGCAGAACCACTACAACCTGATCTATCGCGAAGAGGAGCGGGAGATGATCCCGCAGTGCCTCGACCAGGGAGTCGGCGTGCTCCCGTGGAGCCCGCTCGCGCGTGGCCTCCTCGCCCGCCCCGCCGAGGAGCAGACGGCTCGCGCCGGCAGCGACCCCTTCCTCGGCTCGCTCTACAAGCCCGACCTCGACCGGCCGGTGATCGAGCGCGTGGGCGACGTCGCCCGGGAGCGCGGTGTTCCGCCGGCGCAGATCGCTCTCGCGTGGCTCCTCCACAAGCCCGCCGTGACGGCGCCGATCGTCGGGGCGACGAAGCTTCAGCACATCGAGGACGCGCTGGCGGCCGAGGAGCTCACGCTGAGCGGCGACGAGATCAGCCGGCTCGAGGAGAGCTACGCCCCGCACCCCGTGTCCGGGATCGAGTTCTAGAACGACGACGGGGAAGCCGCACAAGCGGCTTCCCCTGATACGGGTGACTAGGTGCCCGCGAGGTCAGTGGGCAGCGACCGCCTGCGGGTTGAGCCGCAGCTTCGGCAGGAAGCTCTTTGCCGCCGGCAGCACGACCGCCGCCGCAATGCCGGCGCCGAGCGCCGCGTAGGCGGCGATCCCGAACGCGTGTGCGATCCCGGCCGCTGCGGCAGGCCCGACGAAGATGCCGCCGCTGGCTGCCGTCGCGATGCTCGCGTAGATCGCGATCCCGAGCGTGCCGCCGATCTCATGGGTGGTGGCACTGGTGCCGGAGAGCATTCCTGCTTCCTCGTGGCGGATCCCGGTGAGGACGCCGACCGCCATCGCCGTGCCGGAGAGGCCGAGCCCGAAGCCGGCCATCAGCATTCCCGGCAGCATGTCGTGCAGGTAGCTGCCGTGAGCGGGCACGTGCGAGAGCAGCAGCAGTCCGCCGGCGGCCAGCGCGAGCGCGGGGCCGGCCGACCAGCGGAGGCCGTAGCGGTTGAGCAGGTGGCCGGCGGCATGCGCCCCGCTACCGGCTGCCAGAGCCAGCGGGATGAACGCGAGGCCGGTCCGGAGTGGGCCGTGGCCCAGGGCGAGCTGCAGGTAGAGCGAGCAGAGCAGGAACAGCCCGAACATGAGACCGGCGTTGACGAGGCACAGAACCAGACCACCGCCGACCGCCCGGTCACGGAGCCGTTCGAGGCGGAGGAGCGGCTGAGCGGTGCGGCGTTCGCAGAGAACGAACGCGACGAGCCCGGCGATGCCGGCGCCGGCGATGCCGAGCGTCTGTCGGGAGATCCAGCCGGCGGTGTCGGCCTGGGTGATCGCATAGACGATGGCGGCAATGCTCCCGGTGGCGAGCACGGCGCCGCGGACATCGAGGCCACGCCAGCGCGGCTTCTCGGTGTCGCGGGGCACGATCCTGCGAGCGCCGAGGGAGAGCGCCGCGGCAACGGGGAGATTGACGAAGAAGATGAGTCGCCAGTCGACGAGCTGCGTCAGCAGCCCACCGACGAGGACGCCGAGCGCGGCGCCCGCACCCCCGACCGCACCCCAGGCGGCGAGCGCCTTCGCGCGAGCCTGCCCGTGGAACGTGCTGGTGATGATCGAGAGGGCTGCGGGCGAGAGCATCGCGGCGCCGAGACCCTGGCCCGCGCGAGCAGCAAAGAGCGCCGTCGCCGAGCCGGCCATCGCGGACGCAAGCGAGGAGGCCGTGAACACCGCGAGGCCGCTGAGGAACATGCGGCGGCGCCCGAGCAGGTCGGCGGCGCGGCCGCCCAGCAGCAGCAGGCTGCCGAAAACGAGCGAGTACGCCGTGATCGTCCAGCTGATCGTCGCGCCGCTGATGTCGAGATCGTGGGCGAGACTCGGCATCGCGATGTTCACGGCGGTGATGTCGAGGATCACCATCAGCTGGGCGACCAGCAGCAGCGGGAGCAGCCGCTTCGGGACCTGACCGTCTTCGGCTGCGGGTTGCGGCGGGGTGGTGTGCCGGTGCATCGTGGACTCCTTCTCGTCGGTTGACTGCATGACGAGAGGGTCGCGCCGAAGGGGGTGCCGCCGCGACGTGGCGCTCCCGAAGGAAAACCCGCAGATTTTGGCGGTGAGAGGGGCGCGGTACGGTGAATGCGTGGGTCCGCCTGGCAAAACGCTCCCCGCGGGGACGGTCACCTTTCTGTTCACGGACATCGAAGCCTCGACGCGCCTCCTCGAGTCCCTGGGGCGTGAGCGCTACGCCGAGGTGCTCGAGACGCATCGCGAGCTGCTCCGCGACGCAGTGGCCAAAGGCGGCGGCCTCGAGGTGGATACCGAGGGAGACTCGGTCTTCGCCGTCTTCTCCAGCGCCGGCGGCGCCGTCCGCGCGGCTGTCGAGGCGCAGCGTGTGCTCGCGGGGCGAACCTGGCCGGCGGGCGCGGAGCTGCGCGTACGGATGGGCCTGCACACCGGTGAGGCGTCCTTGGCCGAGCATTCGTACGTGGGGATTGCCGTCCACCGCGCCCGGCGCGTCTGCGATGCCGGCCACGGAGGCCAGATCCTGCTCTCGAGCGCGACGCGGACCGTCCTCGGTAGCGAGCTCCCGACGGAGGTCGAGCTCAGCGACATCGGCGAAGTGCGACTCGCCGGCTTCGACGAGCCCGAGCGGCTCTTCCAAGTCGTCGCGGAAGGACTGGCGGAGACCTTTCCTGGACCGCGGGCACAACGGCCCTGGCGGGACGAGCAGCCGGCGCTCCTCGAGCGCGCGGAAGAGCTGGCCGCCGTGGATGCGGCCGTGGCGAGCACCCAGACCGGTGCCGGGAGGCTGGTCGTGATCGAGGGCTCGGCGGGGATCGGCAAGACGTCGCTGCTCGCGGAAGGCCGAGCCCGCGCAGCGGCCTCCGGTCTGAGAGTGCTGTACGCCCGTGCCAGCGAGCTCGAGGCGGCGTTCTCGTTCGGCGTCGTCCGACAGTTGCTCGAGCCGGCGGTCGCGTCGCTTGAGCCGGACGACCAATCGCGGTTGCTCGGGGGCGCAGCGTCCCAGGCCGCGCGCTTGTTCAGCCCCGGCGAGAGCGGCGAAGGAGACGCGGAGGACGTTTATGCCCTCCTGCACGGGCTCTACTGGCTGATGGTCAACATGGCAGAGTCGCGGCCGCTTGCACTCGGAGTCGACGATCTCCAGTGGGCTGACACGCCGTCGCTCCGGTGGCTCGCATACTTGGCGCGCCGGCTCGAGGGCGTCCCGGTCTGCGTCGTCGCGACATTGCGCCCGGTCGAGGACGAGCACCCGCTCCTCAGCGAGTTGCTGGCCGACCCCACCACGATGATCGTTCGACCGAACGCGCTCAGCGCACCATCGGTGGCCGACCTCGTTCAGCAGCAGCTCGGCGTTGCTGCGGACGACGCGTTTTGCCTTGCCTGCCATCGTGCGACGGGCGGCAACCCGCTGCTCCTCCGCGAGCTGCTGCGGACGCTCGCTGCGGAGGACGTGGCTCCGATCGCCGCTTCTGTGGCAGTCGTCGAGCGGCTTGCGCCTGACGCCGTCACTCGCTCGGTGCGCCTGCGACTCGGTCGCGTCCCGGTAGAGGCGATGCGGCTTGCTCGTGCCGTCGCCGTGCTGGGCGATCGAGCCGAGCGCGAGCAAGTCGCACCGCTGGCGGAGCTCGAGCGGCGGCAGCTCGCCCCGGCCGCGGCCGCGCTTGCGCGCGTGGATCTGCTGCGGCCGGAGCCGCCGTTCTCCTTCGTGCACCCACTCGTCCGCAATGCTGTCTACGAGAGCATTCCGAAGGAGGAGCGCGAAGGGGAGCACGCCCGCGCCGCCGAGCTGCTGGCGGAGCTCGGGGCGCCGCCGGAGCCGATCGCGGCGCAGCTCCTGCTGGCGCCGCCCGAAAGCGTGCCGCGAGCGGTCTCGCTGCTACGGGAAGCGGCACGACGTGCGGCCGCCGAGGCAGGCCTCGAGAGTGCGGCCCGCTACCTCGCAAGGGCGCTCGAGGAGCCGGTCGACGACGAGGACAGGGGCGAGCTGCTGCTCGAGCTGGCGGGCGTCGAGGCGAACATCGGAGCGGCGGGCGTCATCCCTCACCTCCGCGAAGCGATCCCGCTCTTGCACGAACCTGTGCGGCAGGCCGAGGCGTCGCTGGCACTCGGGCACGCGCTCTACTGGGCCGGCGAAGAGGAGCAGGGCGTCGAGGTGCTCGACGGTGCGCTCGCCGAGCATCCCGATCTCCAGGTCGAACTGCGACACCGATTGGAGGCGGAGTTGATCGTCAACGCGACGCGGCTCTCCTCGCACTACGAGCGCGCGCGCGATCGGCTGGCGCGCATCGACGTGTCCCCCGACGAAGGCCCGGGGGCGAGGTTGCTGCTCGCGGCCCAGGCATACCACGAGGCGGTCGGCGGAGGCGACGCCGAGCGCGCCGCGGAAACCGCGCGCGCGGCGCTGAAGGCCATGTCCGACGAGGAGCGCGCGCGGAACTACACCGCCAGCGCGTACACGCTCCTTTACACCGACCGCCTTGACGAGGGCGTCCGATTCCTCGACGCAACGCTCGCAGACGTGCGCCGGCGCGGCGCCGTCTTCCACTTCTCGAGCCTCTCGATGACGCGCGCGATCTTCGAATACGCGCGCGGTGCCCTGGTCGAGGCCGAGGCCGACGCGCGCACCGCGATCGAGGCGCTCCCGGATCGGAACGTCTGGTTCCGCGGTTCGGCCCACGGCTGGCTGGCGCAAATCCTCGTCGAGCGCGGCTCGATCGACGACGCCGAAGAGCTGCTCGACAGGGGCGAGGCGGGCGTGGCGCCGGATGCGTTCTGGCGGACGCCGCTGGTGCGCGCGCGGGCCCTCGTCGCGGCCGCGCGAGGCGACCACCAGGAAGCGCTCGAGTACGCGCTCGAGCTAGGACGGGCAGCTGCCGCGTTCGGCCATACGAACCCGGCTGCTTCCTATCCGGCGTGGCGGTCACTCGCCGCGCTCGAGCATCACGCGCTGGGCGCGACGCAGGCCGCGCTCGGACTGGCGCAGGAAGAGGTGGAGCTCGCCCGCGCCTGGGCAGCGCCACGCACGCTCGGCCGCGCCCTCCGGATCCTCGGCCTGATCCGCGGCGGCGACGAAGGGATCACGCTCATTCGCGAGGCGGTCTCGGTCTTGGAGCCGTCGTCCGCACGGCTCGAGCACGCCTACGGCCTCGCGGACCTGGGTGCCGCTCTCCGCCGGGCCAACCACCGTGCCGAAGCGCGCGAGCAGCTCCGGCTCGCGCTCGAGCTCGCCCAGCGCAGCGGCGCCGTCCTGCTCGCCGAGCAGGCGCACGAAGAGCTGATCGCAACCGGCGCCCGCCCGCGCCGGATCGTCCAGAGCGGCGCCGCCTCGCTCACGCCCAGCGAACGGCGGATCGCCGCGATGGCCGCCGAGGGATTGTCGAACCGAGACATCGCCCAAGCCCTCTTCGTGACTCTGCGTACGGTCGAGATGCATCTCTCGAATGCGTTCCGCAAGCTCGGCGTCTCGTCGCGAACGCAGGTGGCCGCAGCGCTCGCCGAGGCCGACGCGCCGGTCGCCGCCCGCGCCTGACCAAACCCTGCGGGATTTTCTTCGGTCGAGCCTCGTGGCCGTCGAGCCGCCTTCGGGGCATCCTCGTCCCAGCGCAGACGAAAGGGAGCGAGATGAACGAACTGGCACTCCGAAGGAACCACAAGCGATGACCGAGAGAGCCACCTACTCCGTGCCCGACATCTGCTCAGGCCACTGCCGGGCCGCGATCACGGCCGAAGTGACGGCCGTCGGCGGCGTTCATTCGGTCGATGTCGACCTCGACACGAAGCTCGTCCGCGTGAGCGGCTCCGGCCTCGACGATGCCGCCATCCGGCGCGCCATTCACGACGCCGGGTATGCCGCTGCAGATGAAGGAAGGGGGTGACCCGATGAGCCGCATCCGACGCGTGTGGCGCTTCATCATCGATCGTCCTCTTGTGTGACGGTTTAGGCCCCGGTTCGACGGAGAAGCGGAGCGAAGACGACAAACGAAACGGAGGTGGATATGACCCACGCACAGCAGATGCTCGCGACGCATCCACGGACCGTTCAGGTGGACGCCGCCGCGCTCGTCGCCTGCATCGAGGCCTGCTTCGACTGCGCCCAGAGCTGCACCGCCTGCGCCGATGCCTGCCTCGGCGAGCCGGACGTCGAGTCGCAGGTGCGCTGCATCACGTTCTGTCAGAACTGCGGCGACGTCTGCATCGCGACCGGAAGGGTTCTGAGCAGGCAGACGGAGTTCGTGCCCGAGCTCGCGCGACGGCTGGTGGAGGCGTGCCTCGAGGCGTGTCGCAGGTGTGGCGAGGAGTGTGAGCGGCACGCGCACCATCACGAGCATTGCCGTATCTGTGCCGAGGCCTGCCGGCGCTGCGAGCAGGCGTGTCAGGACCTCCTGAGCACGCTCGCGTCGTAGGGGCGGCTGCCGTCGGGGGCGCCGCGGAGGCAGCGCCCCCACGGCACACCGTCCAGCTCGACTACTGAGGCGGCCCGCTGCCGAGCGTGACGCTCGCCGTCTGACCGGTGCCGAACGGATCCATGTAGCCGATCGTGACGGTGGTGCCCGGCTTCTTCGTCAGCAGGTAGGACGTGAGCGACCTCGGCGTCGTGACGGCGTGGCCGTCAATCGACGTGATCACGTCTCCGGCCTGAAGCCCCGCGGACTGGGCCGGCCCGCCGGGGACGACGCCCGCGACAACGAGGCCGCCGCCGCCCTGACCCTGTACCTGAATCCCGAGGAATGCCGTCGCGCCGACGTGCACGCGCGCGGTGGCGTGACCGGCGACGATCTGCTTCGCGACGGTGAGCGCCTTCCCGATCGGAATGGCGTAGGAATCCGGGCCCGTCGAGAGCACGCCGGTCGATGCGGCCGTGTCCATCCCGATCACCTTCTCCGAGCTGCTCAGCAGCGGCCCGCCGGAATCACCGGGCTGGAGCGCCGCGTTCGTCTCGATCAGCCCCGAGAGGCGCGTGTTACCGCCGGCGTCGTCGTTGACGACAATCGAGCGGCGGAGGCCGATGATCGAGCCGCGGGCGGAGAGCAGCCTGCCGGTGCCGTTGGCATTGCCGACGGCCCGCACCGCCTGGCCGACTCTGAGGCTCACGGAGGCAGCCGTGCTGACGGTCTTGAGGTGCGAGGCGCCGAGCGCCCGCAGGACGGCGACGTCGTCGGCAACGTCGTAGCCGACGACGCGTGCGCTGTAGACGTGCTTCGTCCCCGGAATCACGACCCGGACCGCCGTTGCGCCGCGGATGACGTGATTGTTCGTGAGTACCTCGCCGGAGGAGGTCAGCACCATGCCGGTGCCCGCCGCCGCGCCGCCCTGGAGACCGAGGTTCGTCCTGATGACGACGACTCCGGTTCCGGTCGAGGGCGTGCTCGCGCGCGCGAGCGCCACGCCGGCCGCGATCGCCGCGACGAGCGCGCCGGCGAGGATGAACAGGAACCTGCGAGCGGTGGTGGTCTGCATGCGTCGACTCCTTTCCGTCATGCTGCCGAACGCGATTGCACCGACGGCGGCTAAGACAGGCCTGAGACCGGTCTGAGAATCTCGTAAGGATTGTCTACGCCAGCCGCCGACGCAGAGCGAAAAGCAGCCAGATGAGCGCAGCCGCGACCGCGAGGATGAACCGCCACTTGACTACTTCGATCGCGAGCCAGATGGCGACGGCGATGATGACCGCGAGCACGATGTAGACCCAGATCATGGTTGTCGTGTTCCCTTGACCGGGGTGCCGACACCTCGCCGCCGCCAACGGGCTGGCAGCCGTCAGCTGCTCTCGCCTTCTCCTTCAGCCTCCGACGACTCCTCCTGCTGCTCCTCTTCCTGCTGCCCCTCCTCCTGCTGGCCGCCGTCGCCGCCGCCTCGCATCGCCGAGGTCGCCACCCCCGGCGGCTGCGCCGACCGCAGCTCCGCCTGCCGCGACCGGGATACGACGAGAGCTCCGCCCGGACGTCCTCAAGATCAAGCCGCTCGGCGCGCGCAGTCGACCCGACGAGGTCGCAGAACACGACGCTGACGACCTTGCGCTCCTCGACCGGAGCCGCGGCGGCGTCCAGGCGCGTGCCGCACTCGGAGCAGAACCTCGCACCGGCCGCGTTCTCGGAGCCGCACGACGGACACGTCAGCACGCGTCAAGCGTACGCCGCAGCAACCGCAGCTTCATCCCGTGCGGGTGATGCGCCGGTCGGGCGCGCGGGAGATCGTCTTGAGGCATGGCTGTCGGCCAGAAGGCCAGTGGCGCGCCCGGGGCGAATCTCATCGAGCGCCGGATGTCGAGGTTCCTGCGCGAGCCGCCGTCGGTCCGCCTCGCCGCCGGCGTCATCGTCACTGCCACGGCGATCGTCGTCGTCGGAGCAGGCGCCTTGATCAGGGTGCTCGACCACCACGAGTACGCGAGCATCTGGGTGGGCATGTGGTGGTCGCTGCAGACGGTGACGACCGTCGGGTACGGCGACGTCACACCCCACAAGACGATCGGGCGGCTCGTCGGCGCCTTCGTGATGCTCGAAGGGATCGCCTTCGTCGCCATCGTCACCGCGGCAATCACGTCGAGCTTCGTGGCGCGGGCAGAGCGCGAGCAAATGCAAGCAGGTGACGAGGAGGCCGACGCAGCCGTCGCTCGGCTCGAGGCGCGCTTCGACCAGGTCGACAGCCGCCTCGACCGCATCGACTCGGTGATGTCGGATCTCTCGAGGCGCTCGTGACGGAGCGCGTCGGCGAGCTCGAGGGCGACGTCGGTCGCGGTCGCGCGCAGGCGGTGCAGGAGTGGCTCCGGCGCCGCGGCGACACGCCGCCGGGCCAGCTCGCTTTGCAGTGGTTCCGCCGCTATTTCGAGGCGAGCCACAACTCCGGTTGCGCGGCGACGGTGTACTCCGCGTTGTCCGTGCTGCCTGCGGCGCTCGTCGCCGTCGCCTACTTCCATCCGTCGCAGGGCGACGCAAACCTCTTTGCCCAGCGCCTCGTTGCGCACGTCAAGCTGACCGGCACGACGGCGTCGCTCGTTGCGGGAACGTTCGGGAGCGCCTCGGCGAACGCCCTGGCGGCGACCCTGACCGTCGTCGTCTCGTTCCTGCTCTGGGGGATCGGGATCGGTCAGATCTACCAGGACGTGTACGCAAGAGCCTGGCGGATCAAGGTCGGATCGATCGCCGATCAGGGCCTGTTCGCGCTGTTCTTCTTCCTGGTCAGCGGCGCGATCGCCCTCGCGCTCGTGTCTGCGGCAAGCCTCCGCGCCCGCGGCTGGATCGTCGTCGTGCCGGCGTGGCTGATCACGTCGACCGCGTTCTGGCTCTTGATCCCGTCACTCCTCCTCCATCGCAAGGTCGGCCTGCGCGCGCTGCTGCCCGGTGCGCTCCTCGCGTCGATCGTCCTCGGCGGGACGATCGCCACGTCGCCGCTCTTCCTCGCCGCACCACTGAACGCCAACGGGAAGGCGTTCGGGTCGTTCGGCGTCGTCCTGACGGTGATCGGCTACGTCTTCGTGATGATCACGATGTCGCTCGTCTGCGCGGTCTTCTCACCCGTCTGGGCCGACTGGCGCCGAAGCGGGGCTTCGTGATCCGGCCGCGAGCTTCGCGCTCATCTTGATCGCCTTGACCGCGCCCGTGGCGCCGGCCTGCAGGGTCAGGCCTACGACCAACAGGACGACGCCGAGCGCGAACAGGACGTGCGACCCCAGCAGCAAGATCCCGATCCGGGCGATCAGGTACGGCGGCGTGCACACGAGCGCGCCGAGCGCGCCGCCGATCGCTGCCGCGGCCAGCTTGTCCTGACGCGACCCGCTCGGCTTGATCCCGACGATCCGCGCGGGGACGGTGACGTACGTCAGCATCATCACGCCGACGACGAGGCCGAGTGAGAGACCGAACCACGGATGGCCCCAGCGCGGCACCACGATCGCCGACACGCCGAGCGCCAGCCCGACGACGAGCCCGACGCCGAGCACGGCCCCGAGATGGCGGCGCGCCCGCACGAAGGCCGGACGGATCTGCGGCGTGCCCGGCTCCGAGATCGCGAATGCGAAGACGGCGTTGAGGTAGAAGGCGAGAACCGTGAGCAGTGCGACAACCGCCACGGCGACGAGCGCCGCGGCGCCGTGCCAGTCGCGGAACGTATGGCCCTTGAAGACGTGCACCTTGAGATCGAGGAAGGCAAGCCAGATCCACATCGCCGGCAGGACCTGGATGAGCGTGAGTCGCCAGTTCGCGAACAGCAGCCTCACGCCCTGGAAGAGCATGACGAATGCCCCGATCGCGAAGACGAGCGGCGCGAAGATTCTCCGCGACCGGCTCAGCTCGAGAACCGCAGTCTCGACGGCGGCCTCGTCGCCTTCCCGGATCGCACGCACCAGGGCACGTCCCTGTTGCCTGAGAACCTCGCGGCGCGAGCGCCTACGGTCGTCCGCGGTGACAGGATGCGCAGCCGTAAGCGGAGACTCCGCCCGGGCGGAATGGAACGGCATCACCCGATCGTGACGATTCCGCGCTCGCTCAGGTCGGGCTGAGCAAGCCGCGCTCCAGGACCAGGTCGAGCGCCAGCGTTCGGTAGCCGTGGTCGTCGAACAGCACCACGACGGTGTCGCCGTCGTAGCGCTGGACGGTGCCCTCACCGAGCTCGGGATGTTGCACCGGCGCTCCGACCCCGAAGGGATGCTCGCGCGTGTCCGCCCGTGTCAGCCCGGCATCGCAGTTGTCGCAGTTCCCGCACGGCGCCTCGAATGCCTCGCCGAAGTAGCTGAGGATGTACTCGCGGCGGCAGCCGGCGGTCTCCGCGTAGCCGCGCACCATCTCGACGCGGGTGCGCTCGTACTCCGCGCGGCTGTGTTGTGCGCAGCGGCGGCTTCCGCGGCGTCGTCGACCGCGACGGCGTCTTCTGCCTTCGTGACCTCACCGTCCGGGAGCAGCTGCACGAAGCCGACGTCCTCGAGCCGTCCGAGCGCAGCGAGGATCTTCGTCTCGGACAAGCCCGTGGCCTCGTGCAGCGCGTGCGCGTCGAGCGGGCCGCCGGCGTCGTCGACCGTCTCGGCGATCGCGAGCGCTTCGTCGATTGCGAGCTGGCCGGCGCCGGCGAAGAAGCGATGCAGCCCGACGTCCTCGGGCCGGTTGAACAGGACGGCACGCGCAGGGTCGCCGTCACGACCCGCGCGCCCGATCTCCTGGTAGTACGCGTCGACGGAGTCGCTGATCTCGGCGTGGACGACCGCGCGCACGTTCGGCTTGTCGACGCCCATGCCGAACGCAATCGTCGCGACCACGACCTCGACCTCGTCCTCCATGAAGGCCGTTTGCGCCGCCTCGCGCTCGTGCCGACGGAGGCCGGCGTGATATGCGAGCGCAGAGACGCCGGCCTCGCGCAGCTCGCCGGCGAGCTCGTCGCTGCGACGGCGTGTCGCCGTGTAGACGATCGCCGGCCGCTCCTCACGCGCCACGTGGTCGACGAGCGCGCGCAGCTTCTGCGTCTCGTCGTAGTGCGCCTCCACCGCGAGGTGGATGTTCGGGCGATCGAAACCGCGCACCACCTCGACCGGATCCTTCAGTCCGAGACGCTCGGCGATCTCGGCGCGCACGGGCGGCGCCGCCGTCGCCGTCAGCGCCAGCGTCGTCGGATTCCCGAGCGTCTCGGCCACCGATCCGAGTCGCAGGTACTCCGGCCTGAAGTCATGGCCCCACTCGCTGATGCTGTGCGCCTCGTCGACGACCAGGAGCTTCGGCTTCGCCTCGCGGAGCTTCTCGAGCGTCTCCTAGGACGTGAACTGCTCCGGCGCGAGGAACAGGTACTCGAGCTCGTCGTCGTCGAGCTCGTCGAGCAGCTCCTCGCGCTTCGTCTCGCTCAGCGTCGAGTTCAGCGCGGCTGCCGACCCGATCTCCTCCTGTTCGATCTTCTCGATCTGGTCGCGCTGCAGCGCGAGCAGCGGCGAGACGACGACCGTCGGCTCGCTGCGCTGATCTCCGTCGCGAGCTCGTAGATCGCCGACTTGCCCGATCCGGTCGGGAGCACGGCCAGTGTGTCGCGTCCCGCGAGCACTGCGCGCAGGGCTTCCTCCTGCCCCGCCCGCAGGTGCTCGAAGCCGAGCAGCTCTCGCGCCACGCGCGCGATGTCGGCGCGCTGAGACGCGTTCACGTCGCCTCCACGCTAGCCTCGGACTGCTTCGACGGCCTCGCCAGCAGGACGGCGCCGGCCGTCACCGCCCCGAACGCGACGACGCGCAGGCCGCCGAGCACACCACCCGGGACCGGCTCGTGGAGCACGATCGTGCCCGCCGCGATCGGGACGGCGTTCGTCAGCAGGGTCGCCAGCCCGGCAACGGTGAGCGCCGCACCCGCCTGATAGCCGATCTGCAGCACGGCGGTGCCGAGCGTGTAGCCGACGATCAGGGCGACCACGAATGCCGCCCGCACGCCGCCCTCCGTTGCGACCTTCGTGGCGACGTCGCCGATCGAGAAGAACAGCCCGCCGGCGATCCCGAACGTCACGGCGACCGCGTGCAGACGACGTCCCAGCACGAGCAGCACGACTGCCACCCCGGCGGTGGCGCCGAGCCACACGAAGATCTCGGTGCTCGAGCCGCTTCCGCCCTTGCCCGCTCCGCCGATGAGCGAGATGCCGAGAGCCACGAGGCCCACCACCGACAGGATCACGCCGCCGAGCTCTCGCCGCGTCAGTGGTCGACGCGCCAACCGCGCCGACGCGAACGCCAGCACGCCGATCCCACCCGCCGCGACGCTCTGAACCAGCGCCAGCGACGCGAGCGCGAGCGCCGCGGCATACAGCAGGAACCCGCCCGACTCCATCCCGAACCCCAGCAGCCAGCTGCGATCGCTCAGCAAGACGCGCGCCGAATGCAGCGGCCTGCGCATCGAGAGCACGGGCAGCTTCGCCGCGGCGTCGTGCTCGCGCAGGTACGCGATGTTCACGAGCGTCGTCGAGACCAGAGCGAGGAAGAGGGCAATCGCAGTCTGCACGTCGTGATCATGGAGACTGAGCGCAATGCTCGCGCTGCGCTCGAGAGAGATCGTCGCGGTGGCCGATCCGCTGCCGTTGCCGCACGAGGCGCTCGTGCGCGTCCGCGCGTTCTCGCTGAACCGCGGCGAGGTGCTCGAGCCGGCGGACGAGCCCGGCTGGGACCTCTCCGGCGTGGTGGAAAGCGCCGCAGCGGACGGGAGCGGTCCGCGCGAAGGAGAACGCGTCGTAGGGCTCGTCCGCCGTGGGGCGTGGGCGCAGCTGGCGGCGGTGCCGACGTCACAGCTCGCCGCTCTGCCCGCGGTTGTGTCGGACGCGGCTGCGGCGGCGCTGCCGACGGCCGGCCTGACGGCCCTACGGTCGCTCGAGCTCGGCGGGCTCCTGCTCGGCAAGCGAGTGCTCGTCACCGGCGCAAGCGGTGGTGTCGGCCGCTACGCCGTGCAGCTCGCGGCGCTCGCGGGCGCCGAGGTCACCGCCCCCGGCCGCGACGACAGCATCGACGGTGAGTTCGAGCTGGTCGTCGACGCGGTCGGCGGCGCGTCCTTCACCGCAGGGATCGAGCACGTCGCGCCGCGCGGGCTCGTCGTGAACCTCGCGACCGGAAGCCCTGACGAAGTCGTCACCTTCCGTGCGGCCCGCTTCGACCGCGCACCGGGCGCGCGGATCTACACGCTCAACCTGTTCGACGAGCTCTCGCGCATGAACGCCGCGAACGCACTGGCGCGGCTCGTCCGCCTGCTCGCGGACGGAAGGCTGACTGCGCCGGTCGAGCTCGAAGCGCCGTGGCAGGAGCTCGGGGCTGCGGTCGACGCGCTGCTGACACGTGCAATCTCGGGGAAGGCCGTCCTGCACGTCACGTAGTGAACGTCACGGCCGTCATCTTCGACCTCGACGGCGTGCTCGTCGACTCGGAGCAGCTGTGGGACAGCGCGAGGCGCGAGCTCGTCCGCGAGCGCGGCGGGACCTGGCGCGACGACGCGACGCGCGCGATGATGGGCATGAGCGCGCCCGAGTGGTCGGCGTATGTGCGCGAGCAGCTCGGCGTCGACATGGAACCGACGGCGATCTCGGACGCGGTCGTCGAGCGGCTGGCCCGGCTCTACCGCGAGCGGCTGCCGCTCCTGCCCGGCGCGCGCGCTGCCGTCGTGGCGGCATCCGAGCGGTGGCCGCTCGGGCTCGCCTCCTCGTCGAACCGCGAGATCATCGACCTCGTGCTCGAGCTCGCCGAGCTCACCAGCTGCTTCGCGGCGACGGTGTCGTCGGAAGAGGTCGCCCGCGGCAAACCGGCGCCCGACGTCTATCTCGAAGCGGCACGTCGCCTGCGCGTTGCGCCGGCGGCCTGCGCGGCGGTCGAAGACTCGACGAACGGCCTGCGCGCCGCCGCCGCGGCCGGCATGACGGTGGTCGCCGTCCCCAACGAGGTGTTCCCGCCGCCACACGACGCCTTGCAACTCGCGGTAGCCGTCATCGGCTCACTGGACGAACTGGTGCCGGCGCTCGAGCGGTTGGCGTAGCACTAGTGAGCCGCAGCGAACTCGAGGCCGCGCACTGCTGGGAAGCCGACGACCGCGTCCCCGGCCGTCCCGCGATGACGGAGTTCCGCCGAGGGCTGCGCCTCCGGCAGGCGCGATGGCGCGAACGGCACGGACACCCGATCGGGTCGCAGCCGATCGTCCCCAGGCCGGGGAAGCCGGCGCGGCCCGTGGGGAGCCGGCTGCCGCTCGAGTACGCACGTGAGACGGGCGCGAACTTCGTCACTGCGGGCGCGCTCGCCGCTGCCCGGGCGAGGACGGCGAACGCCGAACCGCGTCAGAGCTTCGACCATCAGCGCCTGTGGGCCGACCTGCTGTCGTCGCCGGCGCTGGCGTTCAACCTCTTCGGCGAGATCGACGGTGATCGGCTCGTCGCGAAGTGGTGGCCGGACGCGCCTGGCTCGGTGCGGGACGTGCGCTTCGTCCATTCGCCTGGATGGCTCGACCCGGCGTACCTGAACAGTCTCCGTGCGTTCGACGCCGCCTTCGTACTGGACGGCGGCGGCATCGTCGGCGTCGACGTCGCGTACCACGAGCGGGCGAAGGCGGAGACGCCGAAGCCGGAGAATCTGGAGCGGTACCTCGAGGTCGCGGAGCGCTCCGGGGCGTTCGCGCCCGGCGCGGTCGAGACCGTCGCGGGCAGATCGGACCTGGCGGTGATGTGGCTGGAGCACCTGCTCCTCCTCTCGATGCTGCAGCACGAGGGCGCGACGTGGTCGTCGGGCCGGTACGTCGTCGTCCATCCCGTAGACAACACCGACGTCGCGGATATGTGCGCTCGCTACGGCCGCCTGCTCGCGGACGACTCGACCTTCTCGTGCGTCACGCTCGAGGAGCTGCTCGACGCCGGCGTGCATTCCACCGCGACCGCCGGCGCCTTGCGGGAGCGCTACGTCCCGAGCGCCCCGGTCAAGATGACGGCGACGCGCTCGCCGCGAAGCTCGGCGGCGTAACGGCTCAGCGCAGCGACGCCGGCCGCTCCCGCCGGCTCGACGAGGATGCCGAGCGAGCCCGCGATCAGGCTCATGGCCGCCCGGAGATCGTCGTCGTCGACGAGCACGACCTCGTCGACGAACGCCTGCACGCGAGCGAACGATTCCGGAA
The DNA here is from genome assembly GCA_963833655.1 of uncultured Actinomycetes bacterium. Classification (GTDB taxonomy): domain Bacteria; phylum Actinomycetota; class Thermoleophilia; order Gaiellales; family Gaiellaceae; genus 3-1-20CM-4-69-9. Next base: position 208,599 of record CAWHYL010000005.1, read on the forward strand.
CGGGCTCCTCGATCGCGATTGCAGTTGCAATCGTGCCGGTGCCGGCGTCGGCGATCGGACGCCGGGCGGCGAAGCTGCGCGCCATCGCCGGCGAGCCGCTCGCGCAGACGCCGATCACGCGTGTGTGAGGCGACACGCTCTTGAGCCGGCACGCGACGCCGCTGATCAGCGCGCCGTCGCCGAGCTGCACGACGGCGAGGTCGAACGGGCCGGCGGCCTCGAGCTCGAGCGCGATCGTGCCGGCGCCTTCGGCCATCGCGGGATCCGCCCCGTCGACCACGAGCAGCCGCTCGTCGAGCGCGGCCGCGTACTCACGCGCTGCCGCGCTCGCGCGCTCGGAGACGGTGACGGTCGCGCCGAGCCGGCGCATGCTCGCCACCTTGCCGGCGGGAACGGCCGGCGAGACGAAGACCTGAACCTTCGCGCGGCGCTGGCGCGCGGCGAACGCCACGCCCTGGCCGAAGTTCCCGGCCGTCGCGCAGACCCATTCCCGCTGTGGATCGAGCTTGCGGGTGAGCAGCGAGGTGCCACGACCCTTGAAGCTGCCGATCGGATTCAGCGTCTCGACCTTCACGACGACCCGCCGGCCCAGCTCCGCCGACAGGTGCTCGGCGACGAACTGCGGCGACCGCCGGAAGACGGCCGGAATGTCGTCGGCGGCCGCCTCGATCCGCTCCGGCAGGAGATCGCCGGCTACGGCAGGAACGCCTCCAGCCACTCGCGCACCTGCCACGAGCGGCGCACGACGCCGTTGAGCACGAACGGGTCGCCGCCCGCGAACTCCTCGGCGGCCTCGCGGCTCGTGAACACGGCCATCGCGCCTTCCTCTTGCGGGTTCGCGAACGGCCCGTAGGCGATGAGGAGCCCCCGCTCGTGAAACTCCCGGCCGCGTGCCGAATGCGCCGCTTGGTGCAGCTGCGCCTTCGACAGGTCTTCGCTTTCGTACAGCAGCACGTACTTCACGCTGCCCATGTTCTCACTCACGGCCCGTACTCCGGGAGGGGGGCGCCGCGTAAAGTCGGGGCATGAAGATCCTGTTCGCCTACGACGGGTCCGCCGGCGCCGACGCCGCGATCGAGAAAGCCGCCGCGCTGCTCGGCGGCGCGGGCGCCGAGGCGCTCGTGTTGTCCGTCTGGGAGCCGCTGACGGTCTCGGCGATCCGTGCGGCCAGGTTCGGCGGGGACGAGATCGCCGTCCCCCTCGACGCCGCGTCGGAGGACGAGCGCACGGAGCAACTGGCGCACGAGCTCGCCGAGCGCGGCGCGCAGCTCGCCCGCACGCACGGGTTCGACGCACGGGCCGTGGCGAGCGCCGACGACCGGGCGATCGCGGACACGATCGTCCGGCAGGCGGAGGAGCTCGACGCCGACCTGATCGTTCTCGGCGCCCGCGGTCTCGCCGGCGTCAGAGCGTTCCTCGGGAGCGTCTCGAACCACGTCCTGCAGCAGGCCCAACGCCCGACGCTCGTCATCCCGGCGCGCAAGGCCTAACTTCAATCTCTGTAGCTACTATGCCCTCAGAACTATCTGAGGAGCGTGAATCGCATCGTGGAGAAATACCTGCTCATCCCGCTGGAAGACACCGTTGTCTTCCCTGGAATGACAGTCACGCTGCCCGTGGACGTCGGCTCCGAGACGCAGGTTCTCCTGGTGCCGCGCCACGAGAGCGTGTACGCGAAGGTCGGCACCGTCGCGGACGTCGTGGAGGTCGGACGCCTGCCGGGCGGCGCCAAGGTCGTCACCCTGACAGGCCTGCACCGCGCGCTGATCGGCGCGGCCGAGACCGGCGCGGGCGGCCGTCTGTACGTCGAGGTCGAGGAGCGGCCGGACGAGACGCCGGCGCCGATCAGGACGCGTGACCTCGAGACGGAGTACCGCGCCGTCGTCCAGGAGATCCTGGAGCTGCGCGACGCCGATCCGAGGATCGCGGAGTTCCTGCGCTCGGTGACCGAGCCCGGTGCGCTCGGCGACACGGCTGCGTACTCCCCCGACCTGACGTTCGAGCAGCGCGTTCGTCTGCTCGAGGCTCTCGACGTCGTCGAGCGGCTCGAGCTGGCCCTCTCGCTGCAGCGCGAGCGCCTCGCCGAGCTGCAGGTTCGGCGCCGCATTCGCGACGACGTCGAGTCCGGCGCGCAGGCGCAGCAGCGCGAGTACTTCCTGCGCAAGCAGATGGACTCGATCCGCAAGGAGCTCGGCGAGGACGACGCCTCAGTCGTCGACGAGTACCTCAAGAAGATCGAAGAGGCGGAGATGCCGGACGAGGTCCGCGAGCAGGCGGAGCGTGAGCTCGGCCGGCTCGAGCGCATGGGCGACGCCTCCGGCGAGTCGTCGATGATCCGCACGTACCTGGACTGGCTCCTCGCGGTGCCGTGGGGCAACACGTCCGAGGAGCGGCTCGATCCCAAGCTCGCGCGCGAGATCCTCGACAAGGATCACGCCGGCCTCGAGGACGTCAAGGAGCGAATCGTCGAGTACCTCGCAGTGCGAAAGCTCCGCGAGGAGCGCGGCATCGCCGAGGACAAGCGGTCGGGCGCGATCCTGACGCTGATCGGGCCGCCCGGGACGGGCAAGACGTCGATCGGCGAGTCGATCGCGCGCGCGCTCAACCGTGAGTTCGTGCGGATGTCGCTCGGCGGCGTCCGCGACGAGGCCGAGATCCGCGGCCACCGCCGAACGTACATCGGCGCGCTGCCGGGCCGGCTTGTGCGCGCACTCCGCGACGCCGGGACGATGAACCCGGTGATCATGCTCGACGAGGTCGACAAGGTCGGCGCCGACTGGCGCGGCGACCCGTCGGCCGCGCTGCTCGAGGTGCTCGACCCGGCGCAGAACCACTCGTTCCGTGACCACTATCTCGACGTCGAGCTCGACCTCTCGCAGGTCGTGTTCATCGCGACGGCAAACGTCGCGGAGACGATCCCGGGACCGCTGCTCGACCGGATGGAAGTCATCCGCTTCGACGGCTACACCGTGGACGAGAAGGTCGCGATCGCCCGCGGCTACCTCTTCCCGCGCCAGCGCGAGCGCAACGGCCTGCGCGAGGACGAGGTCGAGATCAAGGACGAGCTGGTCCAGCTTGTCGTGACCGAGTACACGCGCGAGGCGGGCGTCCGCCAGCTCGAGCGCGAGCTCGGCAAGCTGCTGCGTAAGACCGCGACGCGTATCGCCTCGGGCGACGCGGAGCCGCCGATCGTCGTCGACGAGCTGCTCGTGCGCGACGCGCTCGGGCGGCAGCGGTTCTGGCAGGAGTCGGCGGAGCGCACGGCCGTGCCGGGTGTCTCCACCGGGCTCGCCGTCACCGGCACCGGCGGCGACGTCCTCTTCATCGAGGCGACGCGCATGGACGGTGACGAGCGGTTGACGCTGACGGGCCAGCTCGGCGACGTGATGAAGGAGTCGGTGCAGATCGCGCTCTCGTGGGTGCGGGCGCACGCAGACCAGCTCGGCCTGCAGCCCGAGGACTTGCGCGGCTCCTTCCATGTGCATGTCCCGGCGGGCGCAATCCCGAAGGACGGGCCGAGCGCCGGCATCGCGATGACGACCGCGCTCGCGTCGCTCCTGACGCAGCGCGCGGTCAAGCACACTGTCGGGATGACCGGCGAGGTGACACTGCAGGGCCGCGTCCTGCCGATCGGCGGGTTGAAGCAGAAGGTCCTCGCCGCGCACGCCGCCGGCCTCACCGAGGTGATCCTCCCGGAGCGCAACCGCGCCGATCTCGAGGACGTCCCGCAGGACGTGCGCGACGCGATGACGTTCCACCCGGTGCTCGGCGTCGACGAGGTGCTGCAGCTCGCGCTCGAGCCCGCGGCCGATCATGCGCTGCACGCGGCGTAATCCTGTCCCCGAGGAGGTTCGCCGCGCGGCGGACCTCCTCGAGCGGCGCTGGACGATCTCGATCCTCTACGCGTCCGTCGACGGCGCCACGCGCTTCAACGAGTTCCGCGAGGCGCTCGGGCGCGTCCCGCCCGCGACGCTGACCGCCCGGCTCGTGGAGCTCGTCGAGGCGGGCCTGCTCGAGCGGCGCGTGCTCGACACCCGCCCACCGGCGGTGGAGTACCGGCTCACCCGGCGTGGCAAGCAGTTCGAGCCGGTCGTCCAAGCGCTCGTCCGGTGCGCGCGCTGAGGCGTGGGCACGTTCTGGCATAGCTCTGACGAGGCGCCCGAGCGGCCGGCGGATCCGGCCCAGCGGCGCGCGAACCTCCGGCGCATCGGCGCCCTGTTCGCGCCGTACCGCGCGCGCCTCGGCGGCGTGCTGCTCCTGATCGTCGTCTCGGCAGGGCTCGGCGTCCTGCCCGCCTTCCTGCTCAGGCGCGCTCTGGAGGCGATCGGGCGCAACGACACGAAGGAGCTGTCGCTCGCGGCCGCCGGGATGATCGTCATCGCGATCGTCACCGGCGCCCTCGGCGTCATTCAGACGCTGCTGTCGAACCAGGTCGGCCAGCGCGTGATGCACGACCTCCGCGCGAAGGTGTTCCGTCACCTGCAGCGGCTGTCGCTCGCTTTCTTCACGAACACGCGCACGGGCGAGGTGCAGTCGCGCATCCAGAACGACATCGGCGGCGTCCAGAACGTCGTCACGAACACGGCCACGTCGATCACGTCGAACGTGACGACCGTCGTCGCGACGATGATCGGCATGCTGCTGCTGAGCTGGCCGCTGGCGCTCTTCGCCTTCGCGCTGATCCCGCTCTTCGCGCTTCTGACGCGCCGCGTCGGCAACGAGCGGCGGCGGATCGCGAAGACGACGCAGGAGACGCTCGCGGACATCTCCAGCGTGGTGCAGGAGTCGCTCTCCGTCTCCGGGATCCTGCTCGGCAAGACGATGGGACGCGGCGACGACCTCGCCGACCGCTTCGAGTCCGACTCGCGCCGGCTGGCCGACCTCGAGGTGCGCCAGCGCATGGCCGGCCGCTGGGTGATGGCGTCGATCCAGACGAGCTTCGCCGTGATGCCCGCCGCCGTCTACTGGGTCGGCGGCCTGCTGATCGCGCATGGCTCCAATGCACTGTCGATCGCCACCCTGGTTGCGTTCACGACGCTGCAGACGCGCCTCTTCTTCCCGGTCGGCTCACTCCTCGGCGTCGGGCTCGACGTGCAGACGTCGCTTGCCCTCTTCGATCGGATCTTCGAGTACCTCGACGAGCCGATCGACATCGAGGAGAAGCCCGACGCGGTGGACGTCCCTCGGGCGGGCGACGTCGTCTTCGACCAGGTGTGGTTCCGCTACACGGGCGCCGAGTGGACCTTGCGCGACGTCTCTTTCGTCGTGCCGGCGGGCACCACGACCGCGCTGGTCGGTGAAACCGGCTCGGGCAAGACGACGCTCGCCTACCTGACGGCGCGGTTGTACGACGTCGACCGGGGAAGCGTCACGATCGACGGCGTCGACGTCCGCGACCTGACCTTCCGCGCGCTCTCCGAGCTCGTCGGTGTCGTCTCGCAGGAGACGTACCTCTTCCATGCGTCCGTGCGCGAGAACCTGCGCTTCGCCAGGCCCGACGCGACCGACGACGAGATCGAGCAAGCAGCGGAAGCTGCGCGGATCCACCACGTGATCGCCGCACTTCCCGAGGGCTACGACACGATGGTCGGAGAGCGCGGCTACCGCTTCTCGGGCGGCGAGAAGCAGCGGATCGCGATCGCGCGGACGATCCTGCGCAACCCGCCGATCCTCGTGCTCGACGAGGCGACGAGCTCGCTGGACACGGAGACCGAGCGGCTCGTCCAGGACGCGCTCGACCGGCTGTCCGAGGGACGGACGACGATCGCGATCGCGCACCGCCTGTCGACCGTCCGCGACGCCGACCAGATCATCGTGCTCGACCACGGCCGCATCGTCGAGCGCGGGACGCACGACGAGCTGCTCGCGGCCAGCGGGCGCTACTCGGTGCTCGCGGCACGCGATGCCGAGCTGACGGCTGCCTAGCGCTAGTGGATGTGGAGGTTGACGCCGATCAGGATCAGCGGCCAGAGCACCGTCGCAAGCAGGGCCGAGATGATCTGCTTGAACGTGTGCAGATTCGACCAGTAGTGGTGTGTCGCCGCCACGATCCCGCCGACAACCAGGTACACGAGCAGGAAGATGCTGACCCCCGGCCGTGCCCTTGCGGTTGGAGCGTAGTAACTCATGGGTCTCCCCTACCCGCTTCAGACGTCGTGGTAACGCGCCTGTAGCAGGCCGAAGACGCCGTAGGCGAGCAATCCTGCTGCGGTTACGCCGAGCAGCCATTGCCCAAAGTCGGCCTCGGCGAGGTGCGTCAGCGCGCCGCCGAGGCTGACCACCTTGCCGGCGTTGTAGTCGACCGCCGCCTTCACCATGAACCAGGCGATGACGCCGAGGACGAGGCCGAGCGCGACGAAGCCGATGGCGCCCACGGTGCGAAGCAGCTTCTCGGTGCCGCCGCTCAGGTCTCGCTCCAGCGACTCCATGAAGCGGCCGCTCAGCCCCCAGTAGACGTTCACGGCCGCCACGATCGCGAACCCGGCGCCGATCGCGCCGACGATCCACGCGCCGCCCGGCCACCCGAGGATGCCCGCAGCCGCCCGTTTCGTGTTGCCGCCGCCGCGCGAGCCGGCGAGCACGCGCACTGCCGCGAGAGTGAGCAGCCCGTAGAGAACCGCCTGGCCGAGCTGAATCGCCCGCCGGCCGAGGCCGCCCGCGCTGTTACCCATGCCACCGCGGTCGAAGATCGCCTGCGCGACGCGCCAGAGCGAGTAGCAGCCGAACCCGATCGCGAGGAAGACGACGAGGACGCGCGTCCAGCCGCCCTCCGCGAGGACGACGAAGGCGCCGCGCGGATCGGTCAGGTGCCCGCGGCTACCGAATGCGAGCTCGAGCGCGAGCACGGCGATGATGACGAAGCACGTTCCCTGCGCCGCGAACCCCATCTGGCCGAGCCAACCGACCCAGGGCTTGCGCGCGGCACGGCGCGCGTCCGACATCGCGACCACGAGCGTTTGGTTCCCGCTCTGCGGAAGTCTCAAAGCGGAGGAGGTGGTCATCACACCGACGGCCGCGTTGCTCACATCTTCTTGGCGGCGTCCTAACGTGAGGCCGACGCGGTCGCCGAGCGGGCAGGAGGAGGGCGGCCCGGGCGGCTGCGCTCGGCCCTCGCGGCGGCCTCGATCGGCGCCGCCGCAGCAGTCATCGCCTACAAGTTCCTGCATTCAGGCGGCTTGACCTCGGCAGAAGCGGACCGTCCGGTCCGCTTCTGCTACCGTAACCGGACTAATGAGTCCGAATGCGAGAGAGAGGTCCGCCGCCTGATGAGCCGCAGAGAAACGAACCCGTGGGTCGTCCTCGTCCTGATCTGCGTTGCGCAGTTCATGGTCATCCTCGACGCGACGATCGTGAACGTCGCCCTGCCGTCGATCCAGAAGGACCTGAACCTCTCCGAGGGCAACCTGCAGTGGATCGTCAACGCCTACACGCTCGTGTTCGGCGGCTTTCTCCTGCTCGGCGGCCGCGCCGGCGACCTCATCGGCCGCAAGCGGATCTTCCTCATCGGGCTCGTGATCTTCACCACCGCGTCGCTGCTCGACGGCCTCGCGTCCAGCGAAGGAATGCTGATCGGCGCCCGCGCGCTGCAGGGGCTCGGCGCCGCGCTCGTCTCCCCGGCCGCGCTCTCGATCATCTCGACCACCTTCGCCGAAGGACGCGAGCGCGCACGCGCGCTGGGCGTGTGGGCCGCGATTGCGATCGGCGGCTCTGCCGTGGGCCTCGTCCTCGGCGGCTTCCTCGTGCAGTACTTCTCGTGGCCGTGGATCTTCTTCGTCAACGTCCCGGTCGGGATCGCAGCGTTCGTGCTCTCCCTGCGGCTGATCCCAGAGTCGCGCGACGAGCACGCCGCGGGGAGCTACGACGTCGCCGGTGCCGTCACGGTCACCGGCGGTCTGATGGCGCTCGTCTACGCGATCGTCGGCGCCAACTCCGCCGGCTGGGCCTCCGCGAAGACGATCGGCTTCTTCGTGCTCGCCGCGGGGCTGCTGGCGGCGTTCGTGGCGATCGAGCTGCGCGCGAAGGCACCGCTCGTCCGCCTCTCGATCTTCCGCGTTCGCTCGCTGCTGACGGCGAACCTGACCATGTTCCTCGCCGCCTCTGCGATCTTCGCCATGTTCTTCTTCAACACGCTGTACCTTCAGCGCGTCCTCGGCTACGAGCCGCTGACGGCCGGCCTCGCCTTCCTGCCGTTCACGGCCGGGATCATGGTCTCGGCCGGACTGGCGTCGACCTTCGCGCCGCGCATCGGCGTGCGGCCGGTGGCGGCCGTCGGGATGCTGCTGACGGCCGGCGGGCTGTTGCTGCTCACGCAGCTGCCCGTGGACGGCTCGTATGTGACGAACGTCCTGCCGGCGATCCTGCTCTCGTCCCTCGGGATGGGCGCGGTGTTCATGCCGCTGACGCTGATCGCGACGACCGGGTTGAAGAACGAGGATCAGGGCCTCGCGTCCGGCCTGTTCAACACGTCGCAGCAGATCGGCGGCGCGCTCGGGCTCGCGGTTCTGTCGACGATCGCGACGAGCAAGACCGCTTCCGCGGGCGGCACTGCGAACGAGGCGCTCGTGGTCGGCTTCCACTGGGCCTTCGCGGGCGGCGCCGTGATCATGCTCGCCGCGCTCGTCGTGATGCTGTCGCTCCTGCGCAAGCGGGACGTCGCGCGGATCGAGCAGCAGGCCGCGTCCGACGAGCCCGTCGTGCTCGCCGCGTAGATGGCAGTTCTCCGCGCCGACGCGCAGCGCAACCTCGACCGCATCCTCGCGGCGGCAGCAGACGCGTACGCCGAGGTCGGGCCCGACGTGACGATCGACGAGATCGCGCGCCGGGCCGCCGTCGGCCACGGCACCGTCTTCCGCCACTTCCCGACGAAGGACGCGCTCCGTGCGGCGGTCATCGCGGTCCGCCTGGACGAGCTGCTCGTGCACGCACGCGAGCTGCTGGAGCGCCCGGACCCGCGGGCGGCCCTCGAAGAGTTCGTCTGGATGGCGGCCGACGCGGTGCGTCGCGACCGGGCGCTCTTCGAGGGGATCGAGGAGTGCGCGACCTTCGCGCAAGTGGCCGTCGTGAAGGGCGAGCTGCACGACGTCGTCGACAAGCTGATCCGCCGTCTCCAGCGGTCGGGCACGCTACGGCGCGGCGTCGATTCGCGCGACATCGGCGCGCTCGTCGGTGCGGCGATCAAGGCGTCGATGCATGCCGAGCGCGAGGACGCCTGGCGCCGCTACGTGCAGATCGTGCTCGACGGCCTGCGCGCGTGACCGGCGGCTGCTCCTGCGGCGCCGTGCGCTACCGCCTGACGTCGGAGCCGCTCTTCGTCCACTGCTGTCACTGCCTCAACTGCCAGCGACAGACCGGCAGCGCTTTCGCGATCAACATCCTGATCGAAGCCGACCGGGTCGAGCTCCTGGGGGAGGAGCCGCAGGCGACCTCCGTTTCGCGCAGCGGCGGCAAGAAGCAGAAGATCTGGCGCTGCCCGACCTGCCGGGTCGCCCTCTTCAGCCAGTACACGAGCCCGCGCATGCATTTCGTCCGCGCAGGCACGCTCGACGAGCCGGCGGCGGTCGCGCCCGACGTGCACATCTTCACCCGCTCGAAGCTGCCGTGGGTCGTCCTGCCGGACGACGTGCCGGCCTTCGACGTCTATTACGACACGCAGAAGCTCTGGCCCGAAGCGAGCCTCAAGCGGATCGCCGCGCTATAGGCGGCTGCTCGCCGGTCAGGATCGCCCACGCCTTGTAGGCGATGCGGCGGGCCGCCAGGCTCGTGACGAGCGCGAGCCCGCCGTAGAGCGCGCGCCATTGCAGCTCCTTGCGGCGACGCTCCTTGGGGTCGGTGGTCGCGGATTCGAGCAGGCTCTTGAGGTCCTCCGCAAGCGAGCGCAGATCCTCAGCGACTGCCTCCCGTCGATCAGCCATGAGCTCTCCCTTCCGCGTCCGTCGTCAGCGCAAACCGCGCTGCACGTACCCTACGCCGCTTGATCAACGTCCACACCCTCACCGACGGCGGGCAGGCGGCGCTCGACGTCGCGCACATGATCGCCGACTTCGTCGCGCCTGCAGCGGGGACGCTCGAGCTGGCGCTCTACGACGTGCGCCTGCACGACGAGACGGCCGACGTCGTCCGTGACGCGCTCGTCGGCGCGCACGACCGGGGGGTGCACGTCCGGCTGCTCTACAACCTCGACCGTGAGGACAAGCGGCCCCCGCTCCCGCCGCCCCCGAAGACGGAGCCGAGCCTGATCGAGTCGCTTCCGTTCGAGACCGTTGCCGTCCCCGGGTGGCCCGACCTCATGCACCACAAGTTCATCGTGCGCGATCGCGGCGCGGTCTGGACCGGCTCGACGAACTGGACCGACGACTCGTGGACGCGCGAGGAGAACGTGATCGTGATCGTCGAGTCGACCGGCGTCGCGATCCGCTTCCAGGACGACTTCGCACAGCTGTGGAAGAAGCGCGACGTGCAGGCGTCCGGCAAGGTGCCGCCGGACCCGATCCGCGTCGGCGACGTCGACGTGCGGACGTGGTTCTCCCCCAAGCGCGGCGAACGGCTCGCGCACCGGATCGCGAACGCGATTGGCGACGCCGACCGCCGCGTGCGCGTCGCCTCGCCCGTGATCACTTCCGGCCCGATCCTCGGCACGCTGGCCGAGGTCGCCGCCGACAAGAAGATCGACCTTGCCGGGGTCGTCGACGCAACACAGGTCGCGGAGGTCTTCGAGCAGTGGCGCATGAACGGCAACAACACGTGGAAGACGCCGTCACTCGAGTTCGTGCTGCGGAACGCGCCGTTCACGGGCAAGCGCTCGACCCCGTACGCGCCCGGCGCCGTCCACGACTACATGCACGCAAAGGTGTGCGTCTGTGACGACACCGTCTTCATCGGCAGCTTCAACCTCTCGCACTCTGGCGAGGAGAACGCCGAGAACGTGCTGGAGATCGCGGACGCAAAGCTCGCCGAGCAGATGGCGTCGTTCGCCGACGCGATCCGCGCGAAGTATCCGCCGCTACCGCTGGACGAGCTCGCGCAGGCTCGGTAGAGGCGTGAGGACCGGCTCGACGGTCGCGCGCAGGTGCTCGTAGTCGGGCGGAAGCGAGAGCTTCTCGCCGAGGTGCTCGAGCGGCTCGTCGACGGTGAAGCCGGGCCCGACCGTCGCGATCTCGAACAGGACACCGCTCGGCTCGCGGAAGTAGATCGACTTGAAGTAGAAGCGGTCGATGACGGGCGTCGGATGCGCGCCGCTCTCGGCGACGCGGCGCTGCCACGCCTCGTGCTCTTCCGGCGGCGACGCCCACGCGACGTGGTGCACGGTGCCGGCGCCGGGAACGCCCGGCTCGGCCGGCGGCTCGTCGTACGCGTACCAGGAGCCGCGCTTGTCGCCGCGCACCTCCCACACCGTGTCGCCGTGCGGGTCGAACGAGAGCACCTGCTCGAGGAAGTCGCGGCTCGGGCCGGGATCCGCGAACGCGCGGACGCCGTCGAAGCCCTGCAGCGCGAGCTCCCGCGGGATCTCCGGGTGGTCGGCGACAAGCGGCTCGTCCGACGTCTCGACGACGGACAGCTCGAGGTCGAGGCCCTCCGGGTCGCTGAAGCGGAGGCCGCCCTCGCTGCGTTCCACGTCGACGTCCTCTGCGGTCAGGCGGTCGTTCCAGAACTCGATCGCATCCTCGGAGGCGACGCGGAAGACGATCCGGTGGACCATCCCCTGGCCGGCGCGGCCCGGGCGTGCTCGCGGGTACTCGAAGAAGGTGAGGTCGCTGCCGGCGCTGCCCTTCTCGTCGGCGTAGAAGAGGTGGTAGACGGTCGGGTCGTCCTGGTTGACGGACTTCTTGACGAGGCGCAGCCCGAGGACGCGGACGTAGAAGTCGACGTTGCCCGGAGCGTCACCGGTGATGCAGGTGATGTGGTGGATGCCTTCGAAGCGCACCGCGCCACGGTAACAATCGGCATGTGAGTCTCGCTGCGAGGATCCGGCCGGCCGCCGGGACGCCTGCGGGCGCGCTCGTCCTCTTCCACGGGCGGGGTGCGGACGAGCTCGACCTCTTTCCGCTGCTGGACGCCTTCGATCCCGAACGGCGGCTCGTCGGGGCGACGCCGCGCGGGCCGCTGTCGCTGCCGCCCGGCGGTGCGCATTGGTACGTCCTCGGCGGGATCGGGACGCCGGAGGCGCAGACGTTCTTCGCGAGCTACACGGCGGCAGCGGAGTGGCTCGACGCGTTCGTCGGTGAGCAGGGCCTCGGCTTCGAGCAGGTGGTGCTCGGCGGGTTCTCGCAGGGCGGCGTGATGACGTACGCGCTCGGGCTCGGCACCGGACGGCCACGGCCGGCGGGGCTGATTGCCCTGAGCTCCTTCATCCCGACGGTGGAGGGGTTCTCCTTGGATCTGTCACCGCCGCTGCCGCCGGTCGCGATCGGCCACGGGACGCTCGACAACGTCATCGGGGTCGAGTGGGGCCGCCGCGCGCGAGCGGCGTTGGAGGAGGCAGGCGCGGAGGTGCTCTACCGCGAGACGCCGATGTTCCACCAGATCGATCCGGAGTTCGTCCGCGCGATCGCGGCCTGGCTTCCGGTCTGAGTCGTCGCGGGCGCCCGGCTGCGGCTTTAGCCGACGGCGTCCGGCTCGCCGGCGCGCACGAACCTCGCGAACTGCTCCCGCGCCTCTTCGAGGTCGGAGTCGAGGGTGCGGAGCAGCCAGGCCGAGAGCCGCGGCAGCGTGGTACGAGCGGCGACGGTTGCGCGGTAGCTGCTCCAGCGCCACGCCGCGGCCACACGGCAGATGCCGGCGCGCACGGGGTTCAGCACGATGTAGCGCGCGGTGTTGAGGAAGTGCCGCTCCGTCTCGATGAGGTCCGACCAGAATCTGCGCTCGACGACGTGTCCCTCGAAGCCGTGTCGTCCGTTGAACCACTGGCAGTAGCGGCCGTTCAGGTACTGCATTCCGGCGGACACGTTCGGTTGCGGCGTCGTGAGCAGCAGGTGAAAGTGGTTCGTCATCAGGCAGTACGCGTGGATCTGCCAGCCGTACCGCTCCGCGGTCAGATCGAGCAGCCGGAGAAACCGCTCGCGGTCGCGATCGTCCGTGAAGATCGGCAACTTCCGCACACCGCGACTCACCAGGTGGTAAATCCCGCCTTCAACCTGTTCCCGCAGTGGTCGCGGCATCCCTGTCCCTTCCAGGCACCTTCTTGGGTCAGACCCGAGGACGCGTCCCCGGCGGCCATGCCCGCTTGCGTTGCGCACGGGCAGGCTCGCTCACGCTACCCCGCGGGATGTGACGGGACTATGACGAGAGCGCGCCGTTACTCGACGAGGGCGAGGAAGCGCTTCGTGCGCTCGTGCGACGGCGCGGAGAAGAACCGTTCCGGCGGGGCCTCCTCGATGATCTTGCCCTCGTCCATCATCAGGATCGAGCTCGCGACGTGGTGCGCGAAGCGGAGCTCGTGGGAGACGACCACCATCGTCATCCCGTCGCGCGCGAGCCCCTCCATCACGTCGAGCACCTCGCGCACCAGCTCGACGTCGAGCGCCGACGTCGGCTCGTCGAACAGCATCGCCTTGGGCCGCATCACCAGCGCCCGCGCGATCGCGACCCGCTGCTGCTGCCCGCCGGAGAGCTCCTCCGGATAATTGTCCGCCTTGTCGCGGAGGCCGACTCGGGCGAGGAACTCGAGCGCGCGCTCGCGCGCCTCCCGCTTCGGCAGCCGGCGCACGTCGCGCAGCGCCACCATCACGTTCGCGAGCGCCGTCATGTTCTGGAAGAGGTTGAAGCGCTGGAAGACCATCCCGATCTCCGAGCGGTGCGCCGCGAGCTCCTTCTCCTTCAGCCCGCTCACCTGCTCGCCCTCGAGATAGACCACGCCTGCATCGACCGGCTCCAGCAGCGCGAGCGAGCGCAGGAACGTCGACTTCCCGGAACCCGACGGGCCGATGATGACCTTCACCTCGCCGCGGCCCACCTCGAGCGACACGCCCTGCAGGACCGGCAGCCCGTCGTACGACTTGTGCACGCCCTCCGCGCGCAGGACGGTCTCCGTCATCGGGCGTCGTGCGCCGCAGCCCCGAGCCCGACCGGCGTCGCCGCGCCGCGCGAGCGCGAACGGAAGGTGAATCGCCGCTCGAGCCGGCTCTGCAGGAACATCAGCACGCTGACGACCACGAGGTAGTACACGAGCGCCGCGCCGTACACCTCGCGATAGCTGAAGCTGACGGAGGCCTGCTCGTTCGCCGCCGTCAGCAACTCGTGGACGGAGATGACCGACGCCAGCGACGTCAGCTTCAGCAGCGTGATGAACTCGTTGCCCGTCGGCGGGATCACGATCCGCACCGCCTGCGGCACGACGACGCGCCGGAGGATCTGACGCCGCCGCATCCCGAGCGCCCGGCCGGCCAGCTCCTGCCCCGGATCGACCGACAACAGCCCGGCGCGGATGATCTCCGCCATGTACGCCGCCTCGTTCAGCGTCAGCGCGATGAAGGCCGCCAAGAACGGCGTGAACCAGTTCTGCGTGAACACGCTGAACTGCTGCGGGATGACGTCCCAGACGATGATCAGCAGCAGCAGCGTCGGCGTCGCGCGGAAGAACCAGCTGTAGGCGAAGACCAGGAACCGCACGACAGGCTGCCGTGACGCGCGCCCGAGGGCGAGCGGGAACCCGAGCAGGCAGGCAGCGGTGAGCGACGCGCACGTCAGCGCGATGGCGAGAAGTGCTCCCCTCCAATACGGCTCGGAGCGGAGCACTTCCCAGAACAGATGGGTGTCGAAGCTCGCGAGCACCCGTGCCGGCGAGCCTACTTCACGTCACCGGCGGGGATCTGCTGCTTCGCGGCCAGCTTCTTCAGCGTGCCGTTCTTCTTCAGCGTCTTGATCGCCGCCTTCAGCGCCGTACCGAGCTTCTTGTCGGACTTGCGGTAGTAGATCCCGAACGTGTCGGTCTCGGGGAACAGGTAGCCGATCGCCAGCTTCCCCGGGTGCTGGGTCTTCTGGTACCCGCCCTCGGTGTCCTGCGTGAGCACGGCGTCGGCGCGCCCGATCAGGATCTGCCCGATCGCGTCGGTGTCGCCCGGATAGCTCGTCAGATTCATCTGCGTCTTCCCGGAGGACTTGAACTGGTCGTTGAGATCCTTCAGGTACTGCTCGTACTTCGTCCCGGACTGCACGGCGACGTTCCTGCCGGACAGGTCATCCGGGGACTTGATCTTCTTCGGGTTCCCGGCCGCGACGACGAGCGCGCGGTGCGACTTCATGTACGGCACGGCGGGGAACTTCGCCGTGCGATCGGGCGTGATGAAGATGCCGCTGATGACCATGTTGCAGCGCTTGGCCCCGAGCGCCGGCAGCAGCCCGTCGAACGAGCTGAAGACGAAGTTCGCCTTCACCTTCCAGAGCTTCCCGATCGCGTTCGCCATGTCGATGTCGAATCCGACGTTCTTGCCGGCGGTCGTCTTCGACTCCATCGGCGGAAACGTCGGGTTGTCGCAGTACTTGAACGAGCCTTTGACGGGCGCGATGCCGATGGCCCCGGCCGTGCCCACGGCGGCCAGCGCTGCGACCAGCACCAGCGGAACGATGTAGCGCTTCATGACTCCTCCTGACGGTCAGGCGACGCCGGCGAGCAAGAACGCACGTTGCTCCTTGAGCATCTCGCGCGCGATCACCAGCCGCTGGATCTGATTCGTGCCCTCGTAGATCTGAGTGATCTTCGCATCTCGCATCATCCGCTCCAAGGGATACTCCGAGATGTAGCCGTAGCCGCCAAGCACCTGCACGGCGTCCGTCGTGACTTCCATGGCGACGTCCGTGCAGTAGAGCTTCGTCATCGCGGAGAGCTTCGTGAGCGCCGGGCCGTCGATCCCCTCGTCCACGGCGGCCCCGAACTTGTACAGCAGCCCGCGCGCGGCCTCGCACTTCGTCTCCATGTCGGCGAGCATCGCGGCGACGAGCTGGTGCTGTCCGATCGGCCTGCCCATCGTCTCGCGAGTCTTCGCGTACTCGAGCGCGTAGTCGGTGGCGCCCTGGGCGATGCCGAGCCCCTGCGCGGCGACACCCGGCCGCGAACGGTCGAGGATCCGCATCGCGATCCTGAAGCCCTCGCCCTCCTCGCCGAGCAGGTTCTCGACGGGGACGCGGACGTCGTCGAACGTCAGCTCCCCGGTCGTGGAGCCGCGGATGCCCATCTTCGGCTCGAGCCGGGCGACGTCGAAGCCCGGCGTCTCAGCCTCGACGACGAACGCGGAAATGCCCGCGTGACCGGCCTCGGGATCGGTCTTGGCGAACACCGTGTAGAGCTGTGCGACGCCGGCGTTCGTGATGAAGCGCTTCGAGCCGTTGAGGACGTATGCGTCGCGGTCCCGCCGCGCGGTCGTCCGCATCGCCGCGGAGTCGGAGCCCGAGCCGGACTCCGTCAGCGCGTACGCGCAGAGCCATTCGCCCGAAGCGAGCCTCGGGAGGTAACGCTGCTGTTGCTCCTCGCTGCCCGCAAGCTTGAGGCCGAGCGAGCCGAGCTCCTGAACGGCGAGGATCAGGCCGCTCGTAGCGCAGACCTTCGAGACCTCCTCGATCGCGACCAGCGAGAGCAGCGTCCCCGTGCCGAGCCCGCCGACGTCCTCGCCGAAGAGGAGCCCGAAGATGTCGTTGTCGCGGAAGAGCTCGACGACGTCCCACGGGAACTCGTGACTCTCGTCGATCTCCGCCGCGCGCGGCGCGATCCGCTCGCGGGCCAGCTGGCGGACCAGGTCGCGGAGCTCACGCTGCTCTTCGCTCAGCGGCTCGTACGTCACGCCGCGAAGTCTATTTCTCAGTCAGAGGTCGGCCAGTACGTCGCCAGTGCGGCGATCACGATGAGCAGCAATAGGATCACGAGGATGTTCACGGTCATCAGAACGAGCGAGCGGCCGGAAAGGTTCCGCGGGAAGTGATCCTCGAGAACGGCGTCGTCCGGACGATGGATCCGGCCCTCCCCGTCGCGCGCGCGCTCGCGATCGCGGGCGACCGTGTCGCGGGTGGCGTCGGCACCCACGAGACCGCGCTGGCGAGCCCCGAGCGCGTCGATCTGGGCGGCCGCTGCGTGATGCCCGGCTTCACGGACTCGCACGTCCACTTCCCGACGTGGTCGCTCGCGCAGCAGCAGATGCGGCTGGAGGGCACGGCGACCATCGACGAGGCGCTCGAGCGGATCGCGCGCGCCGCGCGCGACGTCCAGCCGGGCGGCTGGCTGCGCGGGACGGGCTGGCGCAGCGGCGACTGGGCGCCGCCGACGGAACCGACGAAGGAGGAGCTCGACCGCGTGACGGGCGACACGCCGGCCGCGCTGATGGCGCGGGACTACCACTCGCTCTGGCTGAACTCGGCCGCGCTGGCGCGCGCGAACGGCGATCTCGAGGTCGAGGGCGGCGTCGTCGTGCGCGACGAGAACGGCCAGCCGACGGGCGTCCTTCGCGAGGAATGTGCCTGGCACTTCCGCGACACGCACGTCCGGCCGACCGAGGACGAAATGGTCGAGGCGTCGCGCAAGGGCGTCCGCATCGCCGTCTCGCGCGGCGTCACCTCCGTCCACGACAAGGACGGATGGCTCGGCGCGCTCGGCGTGTGGCAGCGCCTTCGCGACGAGGGCTCGCTGCACCTGCGTGTGTGGCAGTCGATCCCCGCCGACCAGGTGGAGCACGCCGCCGCGCTGCACGTCCACAGTGGCTTCGGCGACGAGCTGATCCGGGTCGGCTACCTCAAGGCGTTCATGGACGGCACGCTCGGATCGCAGACGGCACGGCTGCTCGACGGCTCCGGCGTGCAGATCACGAGCCGCGACGACCTCGTCGAGATCATCCGTGCGGGAGCGCGGGCGCGGCTCCCCGTCGCCGTCCATGCGATCGGCGACCTCGCGAACCGCGACGCGCTCGACGCCTTCGAGGAGACGCGCGACGACTGGCACGGCCTGCGCCCGCGCATCGAGCACGCACAGCTGCTCTCGTGGGACGACGTGCCCCGGTTCGGCGAGCTGGGCGTCGCCGCATCCGTCCAGTTCAGCCATGCCACATCGGACGCGGCGATTGCCGACCGGCTGTGGGCCGGCATGACCGATCGCGCCTACGCGTATCGCTCGTTGTGGGATGCCGGCGCGCTCGTCGCGAACGGTTCGGACGCGCCCATCGAGGAGCTGGATCCTTGGGCCGGGGTCGTTGCAGCCGTGTCACGTGCCTGGCACCCGGAGCAGCGGCTGACCCTGGACGAGGCCCTTTTGGCCACGACCATCACGCCGGCGTGGCTTACGGGCGACGAGCACCGGCGCGGCAAGCTCGTCCCGGGCTACCTCGCGGACCTCGTCGTGCTCGATCAGGACCCCTACGAAGCGGACGACATTGCGAACGTGAATGTCGTCGCCACGATGCTGGGTGGACACTGGACGTGGAATGGACCGCCGTGGAAGGATTGACGCAGGGGTCGTTCACCACCGCAGGAGCCGTCCGACAGATGGAAGCCGGCGTCGTTCAAGCCCGTTCCTCGAACGGCTGCGGGAAGCTCGAGGACATGGACCGCGTGTACCTCGAAGACGAGACGATCTCCACACCCGATGCCGCAGCAGCACTTCCTTCCACGTGAGCAGGTGATCTGGTCGTTCGGGCCCGACCTCCAGCCGGTGCTGGAGGTCGACCCGGGCGACACGGTGACCTTCCAGACGAACGACTGCTTCACGGGCCAGATCACGGGCGAGGACGACCTCGTCACCGGAATCGACTTCGAGCGCGTGAACAGCGCCACCGGTCCGGTCGCCGTGCGCGGCGCCGAGCCGGGCGACTCGCTGATCGCGGAGATCCTCGACGTGCGGCCGATCGAGTTCGGCTTCGCCTGCCTCATCCCTGGCTTCGGCCAGCTGATCGAGCAGGTCGAGTCGCCGGTGACGCGCATGTTCCGCGTCGAGAAAGGCTGGGTCGAGATGAACGAGCGCGTGCGTTTCCCGGCGAAGCCGATGGTCGGCGTCGTCGGCGTTGCGACCGACGGGGACACGCTGACGAACGGGCTCGCCGGCCGGCACGGAGGCAATCTCGACGACCACCTCCACGGCGCGGGCGCGCGGATCTACTTCCCGGTGCGCCAGCCGGGCGGGATGTTCGCCGTCGGCGACATGCACGCGTCGATGGGCGACGGCGAGATCTGCTTCACCGGCGTCGAGATCGCCGGCGAGGTCGACGTCCGCTTCGACCTGCTGAAGGGCAAGCAGGCAACGTGGCCGGTAACCGAGCTCGAGCATGCCTGGGTGCCGCATGCGACGGCCGACGCCTACGACGAGGCGCTGAAGCTCTGCGCCGACGAGGCGGCGAAGTTGCTCGTCGACGAGTGGGGCTTCTCGATGGAAGACGCCTTCATCTTCCTGTCGGTCGCTTGCGACGCCGGCGTCGCTCAGGCCTGCAAGCCGGCGCCGCAGTTCGGCACGATCGCGCGTGTCGTCATCCCGAAGCTCGACGCGACGCCCCAGCCCTTCGCCTAGGCAGGCTGCCCGCGCCCGCGGGGATCTACCAGCCCGGGGCGGGCCGCAGGGTCGGTGCGGGCTCGACGGGGTCCGGCGCGCGTCGGGGAGTCTCGCGGGTGGCACGCGCGATGAGCGCGATGATGAGCGCGAGCCAGACGACGCTGCCGAGTGCCATGAGGCCTGCGATGAGGATGTCGTTGTCCATGACCGGATCGTGGCCTGCCGTGCCGCGCCTGCCCAGCCGGTCAACTCCCGAAAGCGAATGCGGAAAACCACACCGCTACAATCCGGCTAGCGATGGCGATGCGCACGATGAACCCGGTGCACGAGTCGACGTCCTGTGCGGTCGCCGCCTGCGCCGAGATCATCGGGGCAAAGTGGACGGCGCTGCTCGTGCACGACCTCTCCGAGGGCCCGCGCCGCTTCTCCGAGCTCGAGCACTCCTGCGCGGGCATCTCGCCGCGGACGCTCTCGGAGCGCTTGCGGGCGCTCGAGGACGACGGGCTCGTCCTGCGCCGCAGCTACGCGGAGAGCCCGCCGCGCGTCGAGTACGAGCTGACCGAGAAGGGCGAGGCGCTGCTGCCGATCATTGCCGAGATGCGCCAGTTCGGGCACGCGTTCCTGACGCACGAGTAGCCCAGTCCGGCTCCGCCCACAGCTTCACGAGCTCCACGATCGTCGCTGCGGACAGGGCCATGTCCTGCACCGACGCCCACTCGAGGACGGAGTGGAACTGCTGCCCCCCCGTGTAGATGTTCGGCGTCAACAGGCCGCGCGCGCTCAGCATGGCGCCGTCGGTGCCGCCGCGGATCGGCTCGCGCCAGGGCTCGACGCCGACGCGACGCGCTGCCTCGTCCGCCGCCTGCGCGACGCTCGGGTCGCGGTCCAGGAACTCCTTCATGTTGCGGTACTGCTCGTCGACCGTCACGGTCACCCGTGCACGAGGCTCCTCCGCCGCGAGCTCGTCCGCAAGCCGGCGTAGCAGCTGCTCGTGCTCCTCGAGCTTCGCCGCGTCGAAGTCGCGCGCGATGAAGCGGAGCTCCGCCTCGGCCGTCGTGCCGGTGAACCGGTGCGGATGCACGAAGCCGTCGCGGCCGTCCGTCGTCTCCGGCGAGCGCTCGTCGCGGGGCAGCCGCTCGATCAGCCGCGCGCCGAGCTTGATCGCGTTGACCATCTTGCCCTTCGACGTGCCGGGATGGACGCTCAGCCCCTCGATCCGGATCCGCACCTCCGACGCCGAGAACGTCTCGTCGTCGATGCGTCCGACCTCGGCGCCGTCGAGCGTGTACGCGACGTCCGCCCCGAACGCGTCGATGTCGAAGTGGTCGACGCCGCGGCCCACCTCCTCGTCGACGGTGAAGCCGACCCGGATCGGCGCGTGCTCGATCTCCGGATGCGCGGCGAGATAGGCGACGACCGCCATGATCTCCGCGACTCCGGCTTTGTCGTCGGCGCCAAGGAGCGTCGTGCCGTCGGTCGTGACGATGTCGTGGCCGACGCGCGCAGCCAGGATCGGGTTCTCGTCGACGCGGAGCACCTTGTCGGGATCGCCGGGCAGCACGATGTCGCTGCCGTCCCAGTTGCGGACGACCTGCGGGTCGACGTTCGCGCCGGACTCGTCCTGGGTCGTGTCCATGTGCGCGATCAACCCGACCGTCGGCCCCGCCGAGCCCGCCACCGTCGCAAAGACGTAGCCGTGCTCGGTCAGCTCGACGTCGTCCAATCCGAGCTCGCGCAGCTCACGCTCGAGCAGCGCCCCGAGATCGCGCTGCTTCGCGGTGCTCGGGTAGGTCTCCGAGTCCTGGTCTGACGTCGTGTCGATGCGGACGTAGCGTAGGAAGCGCTCGAGGACGTCCTCCCGCAGCGCCGACGAGAGGTCAGCCAAGGGCCGCGAGCCCCTTGTACAGCTCCGTCGCAGCAGCGACCGCCCGGTCGACGTCCTCGACCCGCAGCCGCTCGTTCGGCGAGTGGACGTTCGACTCGCGCAGGGCGAACCCGGTGCCGATCGTGGCGATGCCCTTCGCGGCGAGCGCCGGGTAGATCGGCAGCGTGCCGCCGACGCGGACGAGGATCGGGCGCACGCCGAGCGCTCGCTCGAACGCGTCGAGCCCGAGCTGGATCGCCCGCGAGTCCGGCGCGAACACACCGGGCGGCGCCGCGTTCTCGCGCTCCCAGTCGACCTCGGCGCCGTCCGGCAGCGCCGCGCGGAAGAGCTTCTCGGCGGCTCCGGCGATCGTGTCGGGATCCTGCCCCGGTGCCAGCCGGATCGTGAAGCGCGCGTGCGCTTCGACGATGAGGGTGGTGTTGACGAAATCGGGCTTGCCGCCGTGAATGCCGTTGATGTCGAGTGACGGCTCCGCCCACGTGCGGTCGTAGAACTCGGCTTCCGCGTGCGGGTCGAGCGGCGTTGCGCCGGCCTCGCGAAGAATCTCCGCGCCGCTCGGCAGGTGCTCAAAGCTCTGCTTCTCGACAGCGCTCAGCGGCGTGCGCCCGACGCGGAGCTCGTCCGCAAGGAGCCCGTCGCGGGCGACGAGGGAGTCGAGCCCGTGGATCAGGACGTGGATCGCGTTCAGCGCGGCGCCGCCGTAGTAGCCGGAGTGCATGTCGCGCTCACCCGTCCGCACCTTCGCGTGGAAGCCGACGAGCCCACGCGTCGCGAGCCCGAACTCCGGCTGTTCCGGCCGCGTCATGCCGCCGTCGAAGATGATGCAGGCGTCGGCGCCACGCTCGTCCTCCTCGAGGAACTCGACGATCGAGTGACCGCCGATCTCTTCCTCCCCGTCGCACGCGACCCGAATGTTCACCGGCAAGGCGTTGTCCGCGCGCAGCAGCTCGGCCGCCTTGAGGAGCGTGTACAGCTGGCCCTTGTCGTCGGCGATCCCACGCGCATAGAACCAGCCGTCGCGCTCCGCGAGCTCGAACGGCGGCGACTCCCAGAGGTCGAGCGGCGCCGGCGGCTGGACGTCGAAATGACCGTAGATCATCACCGTGGGGGCGCCCGAGCCGTTCGCGTTGGCCGGGATGTCGCCGATGACGAGGTCGCGCGTCCCCTTCGGCACGAGCTCGGCGTCGCCGCCGATGCGCTTCACGTAGTCGCGCACCCACTCGGCCGCGCGGCGCAGGTCGCCCTGATGCGCCGGATCGGCGCTGACGGAGGGAATCGCTATGAACTCGCGCAGCTCAGCAAGCCAAGCGTCGTTCATGCCGTCCTTCCGGTTCGTGCGGGCACACCAAACGGTCGTGCCGGCAAAGCCGGCCCGCCCTTCCTGGTCGGCGTCGCAAGCGACGCCTCAGTGCTATGAACTCGCGCAGCTCGTCGAGCCAGAGTGGGTCCACGGGCGGCGAGTCTACGTGTCTGGTCTAGTTGCGCGCGATGATGCTCGAACCGGCGCGCCCGTCGGGCCCATGCTTCGCCAGGGCCGGAGAGGCGAACAACGCCAGCGCGAACACCGCAGCTGCGGCGACGGCGAGCCTTCTCCTCATATAGAGGAGCCTACTATGCCTCAGGCGACGTCGCGAAGCTTGATCGCGTCGGCCAGCGCGCGGAGCTTCTTCAGGCTCTGGTTCTCGATCTGCCGGATGCGCTCGCGGGTGACGTTGAACGTGCGGCCGACCTCGTCGAGCGTCCGCGGATGCTGGCCGTCGAGGCCGTAGCGCAGCTCGAGGACCTGGCGCTCGCGGCTGGAGAGCGTCCCGAGGATCTTCCGGAGCGTCTCCTTGCGCAGCGTGATCTCGGCTTCCTCGTCCGGCAAGGGCAGGTTCTCGTCGGTGATGAAGTGGCCGAACTCCGACTCGTCCTCGTCGCCGACCGGCTTCTCGAGCGACACCGGCGTCTGCGCGCTGCGACGGATCTGCTCGACCTCGTCGGCGCTCAGGTCCAGGTCCTTGCCGATCTCCGCGGCCGTCGGCTCGCGGCCGAGCTCGGCGCGGAGCTTGCGCTCGGCGCGGACGATCTTGTTCAGCTTCTCGACCACGTGCACCGGCATGCGGATGGTGCGCGCCTTGTCCGCGAGCGCGCGGGCGACGGCCTGTCGGATCCACCACGTCGCGTAGGTCGAGAACTTGAACCCCTTGCGATAGTCGAACTTCTCGGCGGCGCGAACGAGGCCGATCGTCCCCTCCTGGATCAGATCGAGGAACGGCAGGCCCTGGTTGCGGTACTTCTTCGCGATCGAGACGACGAGGCGCAGGTTCGCCTCGACCATCTCCTGCTTCGCGCTGTGGTCGCCGCGCTCGATGCGTTTCGCGAGCTCGACCTCCTGCGCCGCCGTGAGCAGGTCGACCTTGCCGATGTCCTTCAAGAAGAGCTGCAGCGCGTCGGTCGAGACCTCGCGCGGTTCCTCGACGGGTGCCTCCGCCTCGTCCTCAGTGCCGGAGACGACCTCGATGTGGAGCTCTTCCAGCGCGCGGTAGAAGTCGTCGATCTGGGCGGCGTCGAGGTCGAGCTCGTCCAGCGCGACGGCAATCTCGTCGGCGTTCAGCTGGCCGTTCTCGCGGCCAGTCTCCAGCAATGCCTTTGCGTCGTCGGTCTCGAGTAGCTCGGAGACCGACTTCGGTCCTGCGACGGCTTCGGTTGCGCTCACTCCTGTTCCCCCCTCGTGGAACCGGCGTTTCGGCGATGCCGCACTGTGCCAGTTTGCCTGAAGGAGCGCCATAGGCCGAACGGCTCATTTTTGTGCGGAATGGTCCTAGCGCTTGCGAGCGGCCCTCAAAAGGGTGTCAGCCCGCCGGCCGAGCGGCGTCCGCGGGCCGGCTGCCCGGGCAAGCGCGAGCTCGCGCTTCGCCTGCGCGATGTCGCCGAAGTAGATGAGCAGGAGGCCGAGGTGAAAGCGGACGGTCTGCGCGTGCGGGAAGCGCCGCGCCAGCGGGCCGAGCCGCGAGAACGCCGCGGCCGGCCTGTCCTTGTCGTACAGCCCCACCGCGGCGGCGGTGAGTGCCTCGGGGTCGTTCGGCGCCGCGCGCGCGGCCGCCGCGAACTCCCGCGCCGCCGACACGGGCCGCAGCGCCTGCTGGAACGCCACGCCGCGGAGCAGGTGCCGCTGCGCAGCCGTGCGCGGCCTGGCGAACGACGGCACGAACGGCGGCAGCCCCGGCGGCGTGCTCGGATGCAACAGATCGCCGGCGCGCACGGCCGACGGGGAATCCGGCTGCACCCGCCGGGAATCGTGCCAGGCACGCGACGCGTCCCGTTGGGACCCCGCGAACGCGAGCGCGAGGCCGAGCTCGAGGCGGACGAGAGCGCTGTGCGGGTAGCGCTGCGCAAGGATCCGGAGGCGGCGCAGCGTGCCGGCCGGCCAGGCCTTCAGAGCCTCCCGCACGTCGCGCGCGACCTCCGGCGGAGCGGTCGGATCGGCGACGAACGGCGGGGCCTTGCTCGTCGCGTGGTGGACGTCCGACCGTGTCGCGACCGTGACGCCGACCGCAACCGCAGCCGCGGCGATTGCCGCGGCGCCGACGACCAGCCAGACACGGAGCCGCGGGCTCATCCAGGCGCGACGGTATCCGAGCGTCCGTCGCTATATTTCGGAAAGCGATGCCGACGTACAGGGAATTGCTGCAGCAGGTGCGCGGCGAGATCGCCGAGATCGACGCCGCCCGCGCCCGCGACGTCGTGGACGGCCGCGAGGCGGTCGTCGTCGACATCCGCGAGCAGGACGAGTGGGACGAGGGGCACATCGCGGGAGCGGTGCACATCCCGCGCGGCCACCTCGAGTCGCGGATCGAGCGGTCCGCCCCCGACCGGGCGCACCCCGTCCTCCTCTACTGCTCGGCCGGCCACCGCTCGGCGTTCGCCGCGAAGACGCTCGAGGAGATGGGCTACAAGGACGTCACCTCCCTCGCCGGCGGCTTCACGGACTGGAAGCGGAACGGCTACCCCGTGGAGCTTCAGTCGGGCCTCGACGCCCCGCGCCGCGCGCGCTACAGCCGCCACCTGCTGATCCCCGAGGTCGGGGAGCAGGGCCAGTTGACGCTGCTCGACTCCAAGGTCTTGCTGATCGGCGCCGGCGGTCTCGGGTCGCCCGCATCGCTCTACCTCGCCGCCGCCGGCGTCGGCCGGCTCGGGATCGTCGACGCGGACGTCGTCGACGAATCGAACTTGCAGCGCCAGATCGTCCACTCGACGGAGAGCCTCGGCGAGGCCAAGGTCGAGTCGGCGAAGCGCACGATCGAGGCGCTCAACCCCGACGTCGACGTCGTCTCGTACAAGGAGCGGCTGACGTCCGAGAACGTCGAGCGGATCCTCGCGGACGGGTGGGACGTGATCGTCGACGGAGCCGACAACTTCCCCACGCGCTACCTCGTCAACGACGCGTCCGTCTGGCACGACATCCCCGTCGTGCACGGGTCGATCTACCGCTTCGAGGGCCAGGTGACGGTGTTCAAGCCCGGCGCCGGCCCGTGCTACCGCTGTCTTTTCCCCACACCGCCGCCGCCTGAGCTCGCGCCGTCCTGCGCGGAGGGCGGAGTGCTCGGCGTCCTGCCCGGCGTGATCGGCTCGCTGCAGGCGAACGAGGCGCTCAAGCTCGCACTCGGCATCGGTGAGCCGCTCGTCGGCCGGCTCATGCTCTTCGACGCCCTGTCCGGCGAGTTCAACGAGGTGAAGCTCCGCCGCGACCCCGACTGCCCCGTCTGCGGCGAGCACCCGACGATCACCGACTACATCGACTACGTCGAGTTCTGCGCGGGCGCGAGGGAGCCGGCATGACGAAGGTGCGGATCCCGCCGACGCTGCGCGAGCAGACGGGCGGCCAGCGCGAGCTCGTCGCCGAGGGCGAGACCGTGCGTGACCTCCTCGACGACCTGACGAGCCGCTTCCCGGCGCTCGAGGGTCAGCTGCCCTTCGCGAACGTCTACGTCGAGGGCGAGGACGTGCGCACGCTCGACGGCCTCGACACCGAAGTGACGCCGGGCTCGACCGTCATCCTGCTACCGGCGATGGCCGGTGGCGCCTAAGACTTCCGTCGAGCAGCTCTACGGGGAGATCTGGGCCGAGGACGGCCCGGAGCCCGACGCGCCCCCCGCACGCGGGACGGACTGGCTCTTCGAGGCGTTCGCCGAGCTCGGCCCGCAGCGCGGGGAGCTCGTCGTCGACGTCGGCGCGCGCGATGCAACGCATGCAATCCGGCTGGTCCGCGCACACGGCCTGCGCGCGATCGCGCTCGACCCGGTTCCGCGCCACGTCGAGCTGGCGCGGCGCGCGGTCGCCGAAGCCGGCGCCGACATCGACGTCGTGCAGGCGGGGATCGAGGACATGCCGGTCGAGGATGCCGCCGCTGACTGGATCTGGTGCCGTGACGTCCTCGTCCACGTCGACCTCCCGCGCGGGTTCGCCGAGTGCGCGCGCATCCTGCGCCGTGGCGGGCACATGCTCGCGTACGTCACGTGCGCGACCGAGCTGCTCGAGCCGCGTGAGGAGGCTCGGCTCTTCGAGGCCGTCGCGGTCATTCCGGAAAGTGCCCGCGGGGAGGCGATCGAGCGCCACGCCGCGAATGCCGGCCTGACGCTCGTCTCGAAGACAGAGCTCGGCGGCGAATGGCGCGAGCGCATGCTCGAGGACGGCACGTGGAGTGCCGACGAGGCGCTCACGCAGCTGTCACGTCTGCGGCGGAGCGGCGCCGACCTCCACGATCCGCGCGTTTCGGCCTACGCGGCCGACAAGACGTGGGGCGTCTACCAGCTTCTCGGCAAGACCTGTCCGACGGTGTACGTGTGGACGTCCTCGACCTGATCGGCAACACGCCGCTGGTCGAGCTCAGGCCGGCGGGAGACGTCCGCGTCTTCGCAAAGCTCGAGGGCCAGAACCCGACCGGCTCGATCAAGGACCGGGTCGCGAAGGCGATGATCGAGAGCGCCGAGGAGTCCGGCGAGCTCGAGCCCGGCCGCGAGCTGCTGGAGCCGACGAGCGGGAACACCGGCATCTCGCTCGCGCTCGTCGCGAAGCTCAAGGGCTACCCGCTCACCTGCGTGATGCCGGAGAACGCGACCGAGGAACGCAAGCGGCTGCTGCAGCTGTTCGGCGCGCAGATCGTCTTCTCGCCCGGCGACCAGGGCTCGAACGGGGCGGTTCGCCTCGCGCTGGAGCTCGCGGAGCGGGACCCGAAGTACTTCATGCCGTTCCAGTACGCGAACGAGGCGAATCCGCGGGCGCACTACGACGGCACCGGCGCCGAGATCGCCGCCGCGCTCGACCGTGTGGACGTCGTCGTCGCCGGGCTCGGCACCGGCGGCACGCTCATGGGTGCGGGCGCGCGCCTGCGCGAGACCTTCCCGGACGTCGTCGTTGCCGCGGCCGAGCCGTTGCCGGGCGATCCCGTGATGGGCCTCCGCTCGCTGGACGAAGGCTACGTGCCACCGATCCTCGACGTCTCCCAGCTCGACCGAAAGGTGCTCGTCTCGAACGAGGACTCGGTGCGCGAAGTGCGGCGGCTGCTCGACGAGGAGGGAATCTTCGCAGGCGTTTCTGCGGGGGCGGTGAGCCATGTCGCGCGCAAGCTCGCGGCGGAGCGCGAGCACGGCGTCGTCGTCGCGATCTTCGCCGACGGCGGCTGGAAGTACCTCTCCGCGGACTTCTGGGACGCCGAAGACGTCGAAGAGTCGATGGAGCGCACCGTCTGGTGGTGATTCCGACGCAGGTGCGCACGGCGCTCGTCGAGCACTCGCAGAGGGAGGCGCCGAACGAGGCGTGCGGGCTCGTACTGCTGCGCGACGGACACGCCGAGCGCTACGAGCCTGGCCGGAACGCCGCAGCGTCGCCGTACCGCTTCGAGCTCGAGTTCGACGACCCGGACATCTGGTACGCGGAGGACGACGGCTACGAGCTCGCCGTGTTCCATTCCCACATCTCGGCGCCGGCGCGCCCGTCGCGCACCGACGTCGAGAACATCGGGCTCTGGGAGGGGAAGCCCTACCTCGTGTACTCGCTGCAGAAGGACGATCTGGCCGCCTTTCGGATCGACGGCGGCCAGATCGAACAGCTCGACCTTACTTCGTGACCTTGAAGGTGCCTTTCATGCCGCTCGCGGCATGCACGTCGCACTGATACGTGTACTTGCCGGGCTTGAGCCTGATCGTCCAGGTCGTCTCGCCGTTGAACGGCACGCTCGTCTTCTTGTTCACGCCCGGGCCGAAGAGGTGGAAGTTGTGGCTCGCGGACTTGTCCTCGACCTTGATCTTGTAGCGGCCCGCCTTGATTGTCTTGAGGTCTTTGTTGCCGTTCTTGACCTCGATGCTGAAGCCCGGGCCCACCTCGCCTCTCAGCTTGACCGAGCTGGACTGGGCGTAGGCGGGTACCGCGATCAACGCGGCCGCGACGGCCGCAACGAACAGTGCTTTGAACACAGATGTGCCCCCTTGCTTGGTGTACGGAAGTCCATACGCGAGGGGGCACGAACCGGTTTTCGCGATCGCGTTACGTGACCTTGAACGAGCCCTTCATGATCGCCGCGTGCGGGTCGCAGATGTACTTGTACGTGCCCTCCTTGAGCGTGACCGTCCACGTGAACGTCCCCTTGGCGATGACGCTCGTCTTCTTGTTGATGCCGGGGCCTATCAGGTGGAAGTTGTGGATGTTGGAAAGGTCCTTGATCACGAACTTGTACTTCCCCTCCTTCAGCTTCGTGACCTTCGAGCTGCCCTTCTTCAACGTGATCGTGAAGCCCGGGCCGTCGACGCCGGTGAGCGTGGGTGTCGCGGCGGAGGCGGACGCCACCACGACGAGCGCGAGGGCGAGCAGCGTCACGAGTGCAAGTCGAGTGCGAAACATGCTTCTCCTTTTGAGAGTCAGACCCCGGTTGGCGCAGCGAATGGTAGCTATGCGTCCGCGTCGAAGAGCTCGGCTTCGAGCTCGTCCCGCTCCGCGTCGTCGCGGTCCTTCTGGTCGCGGCGCTGCTCGAACGTGACCGCGAGCTTGTTGATGCGCGAGCCCTCCACTTCGAGCACGTCGAAGCGCATTCCGTCGTGCGAGATGTCGTCGCCGACCTCGGGCTGACGGCCGAGCAGGCCGAAGACGAATCCCGCGACAGTGTGGTAGTCCTCGTCCGGCAGGTCGGTGTGGAAGCGCTCGTTGAAGTCGTCGATCGGGAAGGTGCCGTCGATCCTGACCGTGTCATCGTCGACCTGCTCGACGGATTCGTCCGGCAGGTCGAACTCGTCCTCGATCTCGCCGACGATCTCCTCCAACAGGTCCTCGAGCGTCACGATGCCCTCCATCTCGCCGTACTCGTCGACGACGATGGCCATGTGCTGATTGGTGCGCCTGAACTCGGCGAGCAGGGCGGCGAGGTCCTTCGTCTCGGGGACGATGTGCGCCGGGCGCACGATCTCCTCGATCTTCACGTCGTGCATGCCGCGCTCGCGCAGCCCGGAGAAGAGGTCGCGGACGTGCAGGATGCCGACGACGTCGTCGAGCGACTCGCGGTACACCGGATAGCGCGTGTACGGCGAGTCCATCACCGCCTCGAGCGCCTGCTCGGGAGGCAGATCGATCGAGAGCGCCACGACCTCGGGGCGCGGAACCATCACGTCGGATGCTTCCTTGTCTGCGAAGTCGAAGACCTTGTAGAGCATCTCCTGCTCCTGCACCTCGATCTCGCCGCTGCGGGTCGACTGGGACACGACCATCCGCAGCTCGGCCTCCGACAGCGGCTCGTTCTCGGCACCCGGCGGCTCGACCCCGAGCCCGCGCAGCACGAGCGCCGTCGCGCGCTCGAGCACCCAGATGAACGGCCGGAAGACGACGAAGAACGCCCGCACGGGCCGCGCGACGGCGAGCGCGGTCGCTTCCTTGTGCCCGAGTGCGACACCCTTCGGCACGAGCTCCCCGAGGACGACGTGCAGGAAGGTGAGGATCAGGTATGCGAGGAGGACCGCCAGCACCGTCGCGACGTAGTTGTCGAACGCATGCGACAGCGCCTGCTCGCCGAGAGCACCGATACCCAGCGAGGTGAGGGTGACGGCGAGCTGCATCGCGGCGATGAAGTACGGGGGGTTCGCCGTGATGCGGAGCACGTCGCGCGCTCGCCGGTTGCCCTGGTGCTGGAGCTCGATGATGCGCGTGCGGCGCGCGGTGACGAGGCCGTATTCGGCCGCGACGAAGAACGCGTTCAGCAAGATGAGAACGCCGACCGCGAGAAGCTCGAAGAGGAGCGTCACGCCCCGACCCCATGGGCGTTGGTACTAGGCGGGATGTCTTCGTCCAACTACGGAGGAGTATAGGTAACGGTCCTGTCGGCTCCGCCGCGCGCGGCGCGCCCCTCGCGGACGAGCCGCTCGAGGTGAGACAGCGTCTCCGCCACCGCGAACCGCCGCTGGGTCGGCGGCAGGTCATGTCCGAACAGGCGCAGTGAGATCTCAAACGGGGTCAGACCCGCGGACTGGTCCGCGAGAGCCGCGGCTGTTTCGTCCAGGCGGCGGCGGTGGTGCTCGACCAGCTCGCGGGCGCGGCCGGCAGGGTCCTCGATCGGCGCGCCGTGTCCTGGATAGACGATGCGTGGCGCGAGCTCGATCGTGCGCTCGAGCGACGCGAGGTAGTCGCCGAGCGGGTCCGGCCGGCTGTCGGGATAGAGGCCGACGGCAGGCGAGATCGTCTGCAGGAGGTGGTCGCCCGCGATGAGCACGCCGTCGCGGAGGAAGCCGAGGTGGCCGTCGGCGTGGCCGGGTAGCTCGATCACCTGCCAGGCCGCGAGCGTGGTCCCCTCCTCGAGCAGGTGCGGGTCGAGCGCATACCTGATGAACGGCGCGAACGCATGGCCCTGCTCGATCAGCTCGTCGGCGTCGTCCGCGGGGACGCCGTGCTTGCGGAACCAGGCGGCCATTCGTTCCGGCCAGTCGTCGCTACCCCACACGCGCTCGCACTGCGCGTAGTCGAGGCCGCCCTGGAAGACCGGCGCGCCCGTGGCGGCGGCCGCCGCGGCGGCGCCGCCGACGTGGTCGGGGTGGAAGTGCGTGATCGCGATCCGCTCGACCGTGACGGCATCCCATGGCGCCTCGCCGACACCGAGCCCGGTGTCGAACAGCGTGCCGTCCACGAGGTAGCAATGGACGTGCCTCGGCCCCGTCGGCAGGGGCAGCGTTACCCGCCGAACCCCATCTTCGAGTGACACGAACGCCTGTTCTATACTGCCTGTTGAGGCCATGCGGGTCGAGTATCGCGAAGAGCCTTGCAAGTCCGCCCTGAACGCCGTGAAGGGGATGGGCTTCAAGTGGTCCCTGAACCCGTACATGGGCTGCGTCCACCGCTGCACGTTCTGCTACGTGCGGCACTTCGAGCACCGCTCGGACCGCCCGTCCGACGATCGGTACGGCACGTCGATCCGCGTCAAGACGAACGTCGCGGACGTCCTGCGCAAAGAACTCGCCCGCGCCTCGTGGGAGCACGAGCACGTCGCGATCGGCGCCGCGACCGACCCGTACCAGCCTGCAGAGGGGCGCTACAAGCTGACGCGCGCATGCCTGGAGGCGCTCCGCGACGCCGCGAACCCGTTCTCGATCATCACGCGCGGGCCGATGATCGTGCGCGACCTCGACGTGCTCGTCGACGCCGCGCAGAGGGCGTCGGTCTCGGTGACGTTCTCCGTCCCGACCGTCGACAACGAGGTCTGGAAGCGAACCGAGCCGTCGACGGCCCATCCGCGCCAGCGGCTCAAGGCCGTGAAAGCCCTCGTCGACGCCGGGATCAAGGCCGGCGTCGGCATGGCGCCGATCCTGCCCGGCATCTCCGACCGCCCGGAGCAGCTACGCGAGGTCGTCCGGGCGGCCCGCGAGGCGGGCGCGACCGGCGTCTGGGCGAACCTGCTCTTCCTTCGGCCGGGGACGCGCGAGCACTTCCTGGAGCATCTCGCCGAGGATTGGCCCGAGCTGCTCCCCTCCTACGAGGAGCTCTACGCCGACAAGGCCTATCTGGGCGCCGAGCTGACGAAACCGGTGCGTGAGCAGGTCTCTCACCTGGCACGTGAGCACGGCATCCGGGACCGGCGCCACGTGCGTCTAGCCCCGCCGCCCGAGCCCGAGCAGCTATCACTAGCCGTCTAGTCGCCCCGCTGCGGGGCTTCAGGCAGCCGCATCGAGTCGATCGTGGTTTGGGCGGCCGCGCGGGCAAAGCCGCACGGCCTCCAGGCGGCGACGCCGGGTCGTCTCCTGGGGCGAATAAGATCCTCGGAGGGTGTCGTCCCCGCCGGAAATCACGACCCTGATCGTCGATGACCACGAGGTCGTCCGCGAAGGGTTGCGCCTGTCGCTCTCGCGCGCGCCGCACATCCGCGTGATCGGCGAGGCATCCGACGGCGCGAGCGCCGTCGCATTGGCCGAACGGCGGCGGCCGAACGTCGTGATCATGGACGTCCGCATGCCCGGGATGGACGGGCTCGAGGCGACGAAGATCCTCACCGAGAAGGTCCCGGACTCGGCGGTGCTCATCTTCACGGCGTACAGCGAGCGCTCGCTGCTCGGTCGCGGGCTCGAGTCCGGTGCGAAGGGTTACATCCTCAAAGAGGCGCCTCACCAGACGTTGCTGCGCGCCATCGAGAAGGTCGCAGCGGGCGAGGGCTACGTCGATCCGGCGCTGATGCCGGCGTTCCTGACCGGCAAGGACAAGGACGACATGCTCACGGTCCGCGAGCGCGAGATCCTGCAGCTGCTCGCGGACGGGATGTCCAACCAGGACGTGGCGGCGAAGCTCTTCATCAGCCAGGAGACCGTCAAGAGCCACGTCCGGCACATCCTCGCGAAGCTCGAGGCCGACACGCGGACGCAAGCGGTGGCGATTGCGCTTCGCGAAGCGATCATCGACTAGAGCAGGCGTCCTCGTCCTGGCGTTTGCGGCGGCGGCCGTGATCGCCGCCGCCGGGCTCGCGGCGGGCACCTGGGCGCTGACGATCATCGGGCTCGCGCTTGCGGTCGCGCTCGCCGGAACGTTCGCCGCGTACCTGCTCGTGACCGAGCGACGGCGCCACGAGGCGGCCGAGGAGGAGCTGACGTCGGAGGCGCGCTTCCTCGAGGCGCTCGTCGAGACGATGGGCTCGATCGCGGGAGACGCCGACGTCCTCGAGCGCACATGCGAGGAGGCAGAGCGCCTGTTCGAGGCGCACGCCTCGCTGCTCGCGCCCGGCGAGCGCCCGAGCGGCGCGCCGGCGAAGAACGCGATCGTGATCCCGCTGCGTGCCCGGGACGAGGAGATCGGCGCGCTGCGCCTCACACGCGACCGTCTGTTCGAGCGCGAGGAAGTCGTGCGCGCGACGGTGCTGGCGGACTTCGCGGCGCGCGAGCACGAGAACGCACAGCTGCTCGAGGACGCGCAGGTGCGAGAAGCCGAGCGGTCACGCCTTGCCGACCAGATCATCACGGCAGAGCAGGAGGAGCGGCGGCGGCTTGCAAACGAGCTGCACGACGGCGCCGTGCAGGCGCTGTCGGGTGTCGCGCTGCTGCTCGATGCAGGCCTCAACTCGATCGCAGAGCGTCGCCTCGACGAAGCACGCGAGATCATCACGAAGGCGCTCGAGCGGCACCGGTCGACGATCGGTCAGCTCCGCGCCCTGTCGTTCAACCTCGAGCCGGTCGTCCTGCGAGATCAAGGGTTCGCACCGGCGGTGCGCGCGCTCACGGACCAGATCGAGCTGGCGCACCGCGTCGACGTCGACCTCGACGTCGACGCGGCGGAGCAGCTCGCGCAGCAGACGCAGGCGGCGCTGTACCAGATCATCCGCGAAGCGGTGAACCAGGCGGTCCGGCGCGGGCCGCCGCGGTCGCTCGCCGTGCAGGTGCGCCAGGCCGGCGACGGCAGCGTCGAGACGTCGATTGCCGACGACGCGCCCGGCGAGCGCCGCCGGCGCAGCCTCGAGGAGATGGAGGAGCGGGCTCGGACGCTCGACGGCGAGCTGACTGTCGAGCACGGCGATGCAGGCGGGACCACGGTGCGCGTGATCCTGCCGCCCTACAGGGTCGCTCGTTAGGATCCCCGCCGATGGCGAACTACCTCCTCTTCGTGTGGAAGGCGACCGGCTACGAGCTCCGCGAGGCCGAGGGCGATGTTCCCAGCGTCGGCGCCGAAGTGGAGCAGGACGACCAGAAGCTCCGCGTCACGAAGGTCGCGCCGTCGCCGCTGCCGGGCGACGACCGTCCCTGCGCGTACCTACAAGCGGTCTAGCTCTAGCGCGCTCTCCGCAGCGATCCGCCCGAACACGAGCGCAGCGGCCAGCCCGCTTGCGTACCCGCCGGTCGAGATCCCGCCGGCGTCCGCGCCTGCGGCATACAGCCCGTCGGCGACGCGTGCGTGCTCGTCGATGCGGAGGCCGCCGATCGTGTGGGTGATGCCCGGCTTCACGCGAACGGCCACGCGTGTACCTTCCGGCGCCGGGAACGGGAGCTCCGACGGATCGGTGCGCGTCGACGCGAGCGCGACGCGCCGCGCGACGTCCTCGCTCGCGAGCGCCGCGTCATCGAGCAGGTACCACGCCCGGGCACCGGGCTGTTGCGCCGTCGCCTGCACGAGGTCGTTCTCCGACCACGAGACCTCTCCTTCGAAGAACTCCTCGCCGCCCTCGTTGAAGACACGCGCGACGCGTCCGTACAGCTGCGCGAGCGGGACGAACTGCTCTTCGGAGAAGTCGTCGTCCGGCATATTGCGGCCGTAGAACTCGTCGAGACCGGCCGACAGCTCGCCGCCGCGCGCAAGCGCATGCCGAAGGCCGTCGCCGCAGCTCCACCGGTTCGCGCGCAGGCGCAGCTCGCCGCTGGGATGAATGTGCTCGCGCACGAGTTCGAGGTCGCCCTGGAAGCCGCCGGTCGCGAGGATCATGGGCTCTTCGGTCGTCTCACCGAGGCGGACGTCACCGGCTGCGCGGACGAGCGTCTCCGTCAACCCGCGCGGATCGAAGCGCTTGCCGACGGTGCGCGGGTTGCCGGTCTCGTGCTTGACGACGGGCGCGCCGAGCGACTCGAGCCAGGCGATCCCGTCGTCCAGCCGCTCCCACACGACGCGTTGCAGACGCTCGTCGCCGGTCGGGCACTCCGCGCGGAAGGCGTCCCACTCGCGGAAGCGCCAGACGACGCAGCTCGACAGGAGCATCGAGCCGCCGGCGCGCGTCCCCTTCTCGTAGACGGTCGGCGCGGTGCCGAGCGTGCGGGCGTGCGCGGCCGCGCATAGGCCCGCCATGCCGGCGCCGGCAATGCTCAGGTCAGCGCGAATTCCGGCTTGTGCTCGACGTACTCGATGCGCACCCGCTCCGGGCCCCAGACGAAGACCGCGCGGGTGTTCGCCGCGTCGACGACGTTGTCGACAACCCCCATCTCCTCGGCCTCGGCGATGTGCTCGTCCACGGAGTCGACGAGGACGGCCAGGTGGTTCAGGAGCGGCTTCTCCGGCGCGCCCGGATTGCCCGGATGGAACTCGATGTACGCGCCGCCCACCTCGACGCGCGGATGTCCGTCCGGCGACGGCGGGGCCGCATCGAATCCGAACCGCTCGTACGCCTCTGCGGTTGCGCGCGGATCGGCCGAGTAGAGGGCGACGTGGTCGAGGTCGTACTCGGAATCGGTCGGCGCCTCGACGAGGCGGAGCGTCACGTTCTGCCCGAGGTCGAACGCCGTCTCGCCGTCGGGCAGCGCCGAGACGCGGAGCGCGACGTGCTTGAACGCGCCCGGCTCACGAGGGCCTTCGGCGTCGAAGAGGGTCAGCTTCCCGCGGCGCGCGTCGGCGCCGACGAGCGTGAAGTTGTCCTGCCGGTCGATGACGTGCAGGGGCAGTTCCGTGGTCACGAAGTCCGCGATCGGCTCGCGGTCGGCCAGCCAGAAGGCGACGTGGTCAAGGGTCTTGGGCGTCATGCCCAAGACCCTAGCGATCCGACTTCGGGCTCTGCGACGCGCCGGATCGGCACGCCAACCAGATCGGGTGTGAGACGGCCGCACGGGCGAAGCCCGCGCGGCCTCTGTGCGGACATCGACAAGCGACGTCCTTTACTTGTTTGCGTCGACAGCACGCTCCAGTTGCGCCTTGTTCATGCGAGAGCGCCCCGCGACGTCGCGCCGCTTCGCTTCGTTGTACAGCTGCTCCTTCGTGCGGCCCTTCGGCCGGTTCGTGCCGGAGCGCATCCCGCCGCGTTGGCCCGACGACATGTCGCGCGTCGACGTCCGGGACGGGCGCCCCTTCGTCTCGCCGGCGCGGGCGCGCTCCTTGTTGACCGTGCGCGCGGCGATCTCCTTCGCCCGCTTCGTCGAGCGGCCCTGCTCCTGCTCCGACTCCTTGATGTGCTCGTACTGCCGTTCGCGCTTGGCGTTCCAGGCTGACTGAGGCATGGTGTGAACCCCCTTTTGGACGACACCGGACTCTTACCCGGTTCGCCGGCGCTTATTCCAGCGGTGGGTTCTGGACGTTGTGCTCGGTCGCGTACTTGTCGGTGAGGTCGTTGACGACGTCGAGCCCCTTGCCGTACGCGTAGTTGATCTCGACGAACGGCTGCCACTTGTCCGGCAGCGCATCCTCGGGGAAGATCGCCTCGACCGGGCACTCCGGTTCACACGCCCCGCAATTTCGCGTCATCACCCCTCCGGACAGCGTGAACGCGTGCTTGCCCGGCACGACTGCGCAGAAGGTGTCTTCTTCCTCGGCTTCGACGGGCTCGATGCTCGTCACGCGCCAGTACACCTCTCGGGTCGCGAGGTAGAGCCGGCGGAGCGGCCGGCTTCGGACGCCGAAGCCGGTCTCGGGGCTCGACTTCTCCCCGGAGCCGATCGTGATGTACCCGCCGAGCGGTGCAGCGCGCTCGAGCCAGTCGAGCGCTTCGGAGTGCGTCGAGCGCAGACACCACGAGCCCGCCTCCAGCTGCTCGCCGTCCGAGGCCAGCCAGCCGTCGACGAAGCCGGCGATGTACTCGCCGTCGGCCGTCTCCGGGAGCGCCCGCTTGAGGTTGACGGGGCTGCGGACGACGCCGGTGCCGGCGTACCCAGGCACGTCGACACGCGGCGAGAAGTCGACCTGATCGAAGAAGTCCTTGTACCGCGCGACGTTGTCGCCGTACAGCTGCACGTAGTGGAGGTGGTCTCCCGACCTGAGCTCCAGCCTGTTCCAGCTCCCGTCAGCGAAGACGAGGCCGTGCAGGACGCCGAGGCGGTACGACTCGGAGTCGCGCTTCGCGCATACGCGAGTCGACGGCAGGAGCTGCCCCGCCGCGAGCGAGTCGGTGCGCTCGCCGTCCGCGAGCAGCCAGCCGTGCGTCGGTGTCGCCAGGACGTGCTTCCGGAACGTCGAGTTCTCCGTGAGCCGCGTGCCGCGGTAGCTGCCGTGCTCCTCGAACGCCGGCGCGAGCGTGATGTCGACCAGCGGCTTCCGGCGGAACCGCCGGACGTAGGCAGGCTTGAACCCGTCGTCCGTGAGGACGCGCACCGCCTTGTTCTCGACCTCCGCGAACGCCCGGAGGCCGTACGGCGTGAGGAACTCCTCCGTCGGCGCGAAGCAGTCGATGCACTCCTCCGGATCGATGACGAGGATCCGCTCGGCCTGGTGGATGCAGTCGACCGGGCAGACGTCCACACAGGAGAGGTCTTTGATGTCGATGCAGGGCTCGGCGATGATGTACGTCATCGGCGCGCACTCTAGCGTCGCGCGCGGAGGCGGCTGACCGCTACTGAGCGATCAGCTCTTCGACGATCTGAGGCGCGCGCTCCTGCAGCGCGTTCTTGACGAGGACCTGGTCGAAGCCCGCCTCGTGCGCGCGCCGCAGGCCCGCAGTGTCAGTGTGGCCGCCGAAGCCGACGATCGGAACGTCCGGGTACGAGTCGGCGACGTCGTCGGGATCGACACGGCTGATGTCCGCGATCACGAGGTCGGGCCAGTCGGCGCTGTCCGACGTCACGAAGTGATGCCCCGGCAGCAGGGCCTCGAGCTTGCCCCGGAAGAAGACCTCGACCCCACACAGCAGGATCGTCGCCACGGCGGGAGCGTATCGCGCTCGTGGGTCCTGTTGCTAGGGTCGCGCCCGTGGAGTTCGTGCCCGTCGCACGCGTCGACGACGTGCCGCCCGGCACCGTCAGGACTGTCCGCGCCGGCGACGAGGAGATCGCGCTCGCGCACTGCGACGGCGGCTTCTTCGCCGTCCAGCAGCACTGCATCCACCTCCAGGGCCCGCTCGGCGAAGGGCGCCTGGAGGGCTGTGTCCTCACCTGCCCCTGGCATGGCTGGCAGTACGACGTCCGCACCGGCCAGAACGAGTTCGACCTCGCGATCCAGCTCCGCACCTACGACGTCCAGGTCGACAACGGAGAAGTTCGAATCGGACTTCGAGAAGGGAGCTGAGCTGATCCGGCGCGGCGAATACTTCGCCGCGCACGAGGAGCTCGAGCTCGCGTGGCGCGCCGCGCCCAAGCCGGAGCGCGACTTCTTCCAGGGGCTCGTCCACGTCGCCGTCGCCTGGTACCAGGCCGGCCGGGGGCGACGCGTCGGCACCGAGCGGCAGCTCGAGAAGGCAATTCGCCGGCTCGCGCCGTACGCGCCGGCGCACCGGGGCCTCGATCTCGATGCGCTCCTCGCGCAGCTGCGCGCAGCGTTAGATGTCGCCCAGGCCGATCGCCTCGAGCACCCGGTGCGTATAGATCTGCACCCGGTAGAACTCGTCGAAGAACAGCAGTAGCCCGAGCACGACGAGGATCACGCCGCCGACGAGCGAGAACATGCGGTAGTGATCGCGCAGCCAGCGGAAGAACGTCATGCCGCGGACGAAGAAGACGGCGACGAGCAGGAACGCGACGCCGAGCCCCGCCGAGTACGCCAGCAACCAGGCGGACCCCCGCAGCACCGTGCTCGAGTTGCTCGCGGCGGCGAACGCCCCGCCCAGGAACGGGCCGACGCACGGAGCGGCGCAGATTGCGAACGCGCCGCCGAGAAGCACGCGCGAGCCCGTCCGCCGCGCACCCTGCAGCAGCCCGCCGGCGACCAGGCGGTCCGTCCCCGGCAGGAGGCCCATGAACGCGAGCCCGGCGACGACCAGGATGAAGCCGGCGAACGCCTGCCGCGTCTGGTCGCTGAGGACGTTCCCGATCAGGTTCGCCGCGGCCCCCAGCAGGACAAAGACGGCGGCGAAGCCCGCAATGAACGGCAGGCTCGCCAGCGCGACGCGGCGGCCGACGCCGGGGTCGCCCAGCCGCTGCGCCTCGACCGCGGAGACCGCCGACAGATAGCCGGGCACCAACGGCAGCACGCACGGGAATGCGATCGACGCGAAGCCGAGCACGAACAGGACACCGGCCTTCTCCATCAGGCCTCGTAGCGTCGCAGCTCGTCGTCGAGCCGGCGCTCGAGCGCGGGGTCGAGCGGGACGACCGGCGGCGCCGGCTCACGCGCGTGCGACCAGCGCCAGGCGCCGAAGCCGACGAGCGCCGCGGCCGCCGTGATGCCGGCGATCGGCAGCCACCACGCAAGCAGGCCGAACCCGTGATGCGGCGGCGCGGCCAGGATGTCCTGGCCGTAGTTCGCGACGAGCCGCGCTTCGATCTCGCTCTTCGTGTCGCCCGCCGCGATGCGGCGCGCGATCACCCGCTTGATCTGCTGCGCTGCGGGCGACTCCGACTGGTCGAGCGTCGTGCCGCAGACCGGGCACATGACCTCACCCTCGAGCTCGGTCTGCGTCGGGTGCTGCTCGCTCGCATGGGCGACGGGCACGGCGAGCAACGCGGCCGCCCACACGAGGGCGAGCAGCCTCACGACGCGGCGATCCGCCGCAGGTAGCGCGGCAAGTCCTCCTCGACGATCAACTCGCCGACGACCTTGCCGCTTCGGGACACGAAGAAGATGCGCGGGATCGGCAGCCCGCCCCACTTCGCGAGCACCTTGCCGCCGCCGTCGTGGACGCTCGGGTACGTGATCCCGTGCTTGCGGAGCCAGCTGCGCGCGTCGGCGGCGAAGTCCTTCGTGTCGACGCCGATGAAGGCGACGCGGTTCCCGTACCGCTTGCGCGCAGCCTCGAGCCGCTGCGACTCGTGGATGCACGGCGTGCACCACGATGCCCAGAAGTCGAGCACGATCGGCTTCTTCCCTCGCACCGACGCGAGGTCGATGCTGCCTCGTCCGTCGATGCGCGTGAGGTCGAACGAGGGCGCCGTCGGATGCTTCCCCTGATCGAGCGCCTTCGAGACGGTCGCGGTGTTGTCGTGCGCGACGCGCCAGATCAGCAACGCGAGCAGCGCGAACACGACCGCGACTGCGAGCGCCTGCGCGGTCAGCCGAGCGGGGCGCGCCATCAGGCCGCGACGATGAAGACCGTCGTCCCGATCTCAACGTGGTTGAACAGCCACTCCGCCTGCGGGATGTGCATGCGGATGCAGCCATGCGAGACCGAATAGCCGATCGACGTGTCGGACGGCGTCCCGTGGATCCCGACACCCGGGGCCGACAAGCCCATCCAGCGCGTGCCGAGCGGGTTGTTCGGGCCGGGCGGGATCGGCTGCTGCCCCTGCGCCCACGGCGAGCTCGGCGGATACCACCACGGGTTCTTCCACTTGACGATGATCGTGAAGCGGCCGAGCGGCGTCGGGTACTGGCTTTGCCCGGTCGCGACGGCGAACCAGCGCACCGACTTCATGCCGTTGTAGAGGAACAGCTTGTTCGAGTTGCGCCGGATGACGATCACCCGTCCGAAGTTGCGCCGCGTGATCTTCGGCTTCACCGTCTTGAGCGTGAGCTTCAGCGTGGTGCGCGAGTTCGCGCCCAGGGCGGCGTTGATGTCGTGAACCGCTTTTCGCTGGTCGAGCTTCCGTCCGGCGCGCTCCGGCGAGAGCGACGGCTGCAGGTTGCGCAGCGCGAGCCTCGAGTCGAGCGCGGCACGGTCGAAGCGCTGCGCGAGCTTCGCGACGAAGTCCGCGATCGTGCCGCTGACGACGCTGACGCCGAGCGGAACCGCCGTGTTCGGCTGCGCGGCAAGCGCTCGAGCGATCGCCTTGTCGATGGCCGGCGTCGCGCCGAGCACGTCCGGAGCCACGATGACTCGCGCCGTTCCGATTGCGAGCGTGAGCGGCTGGTCGAAGCCACCTTGTACGGCTGTTGTCGCGGCCTCCGGCGTCATTCCTCCGACGGCGATGCCGCCGATCGTCACGCCGTCGGGGATCGTGGCCGGCACGGGGACGTCGTCGGCAGCCGCAGGAGCGGACGCCACGAGGAGCCCGGCGAGGAACAGGAGACAGAGCCGCTTCACGTTGTCAATCCAGAAAAGACCCGCGGATCGTTCGTGATGATACCGTCGGCGCCCCAGCGGACGAGCCGTTCGACTCGCTCCGGGTCATCGACCGTCCAGACGTAGACCGGCGCCCCGAGCTCGTGCGCACGCTCGATCGCCTCGCGCGAAGCCACCGAGTGGTGCAGCGTCAGCGCCGTCGCTCGCGCGCGGCGGAGGAGCGCCGGGATCCGCCGTGGCAGCGAGGAGCCGAAGCTCTCGAGGGCGCCGCGGACGAGCGGAGCGAACGGACCGCGCTTCGAGACGCCGAAGCGGTCGCGCGGATACGTGAACGAGCGCGGCAGCGCAGGCTCGAGGTCGGCGACCCGGCGCAGCGCGTCGGCGTCGAAGCCGCTGACCCAGGAGCGCTCGAGCACTCCGTGGCGCCGCAGCGCATCGACAACCGCGGTTTCGATGCCGCGCCGCTTGAGATCGACCTGCAGCCCGACGGCCGGCACGCGCTCGACGAAGAACGCGAGCGCCTCGTCGAAGCTGACGAGGCCGCGGTCGCGCAGATGGCGCGGGTCGTGCGCGACGACGATCGTCCCGTCGCTCCGCGCGAGCACGTCGAACTCGAGCATGTCGCAGCCGAGCTCGACGGCGAGCTCGAACGCCTCAGGCGTGTTCTCGGGCGCGAGCGCGGACGCGCCGCGATGGCCGACACGCGCGAAGTCGCCGGCGGGCCGGCGCAGCTCGATCACACGCGGCGGACGACGACGACAGCGCAGTCGTCTGCAAGCTCGCCTTCCGCGAACGCGCGGCAGTCGTCCAGCACCGCCTGCGCGAGGTCTTCGGGCGGCAGTGCAACGCGCTCGGCGAGAACCGCGTCGAGCCGCTCGGGCCCGAACTGCACGCCGTCGCGCCGTGCCTCGAGCACCCCGTCCGTGTAGAGCACGACGGCGTCGCCGCGCTCGAGCTGCCCGCGCACCTCCTCGTAGTGCTGACCGCGCTCGACGCCGAGCACGAGCCCGCGCGCCTCGAGCGGCATGATCGTCCCGTCGGCCGAGACGATCCGCGGCGCCGGATGTCCGGCGCCCGCGACCGCGACCTCGCCGCTGAGTGGGTCGATCACGACGTAGACCATCGTGATGAACTTCCCGGCCGCGATCTCGCCGACGACGACGTCGTTGGCGGACTGCAGGAAGTCGCCCGGTTCCGAATGCTCGCGCGCGAGCGAGCGGAAGACGAACTTCGCCATCGCCATGTCCGCTGCGGCGTCGATCCCGTGCCCGGTGACGTCGCCGAGCGTGACGGC
This sequence comes from uncultured Actinomycetes bacterium, assembly GCA_963833655.1. Taxonomy (GTDB): domain Bacteria; phylum Actinomycetota; class Thermoleophilia; order Gaiellales; family Gaiellaceae; genus 3-1-20CM-4-69-9. The sequence goes on from CAWHYL010000005.1 coordinate 251,497, forward strand.
AAGCCGGCCGTCGTCCAGCTCCATGAAGTCGTAGACGTCGCCGCCGACGTCGACGCGTGCCGACGACTCGTAGGCGGCGCCGAGCTCGAGACCCGCAAGCTGGGGCACCGTCTGTGGCAGCAGTGAGCGCTGCATCGTGTCCGTGAACTGCTTCTGGTGCTGATACAGGCGCGCGTTGTCGATCGCGAGCGCGGCCTGATTCGAGATCCGGACGGCCTCCTCGAGCGTCTCCTGTGTCACGGGCGCCCCGGGACGCATCGAGATGATCTTGAGCGAGGCGAGCACCTCCGAGGCGGTCGCGATCGGGACGGCCGCCCCGGTCCAACCGCGCTCGAGGAACGGCGCGAGCTCCGGAAACTCTTCGGCGGTCAGGTGGAAAGGCTCGGCGAGCCGGAACAGACGCTGGATGGAGTGCGCGCCGAACGGCTTCGGCCGGAAGAGGACGGGCCGTACGGCCGCCTCGACTGCCGGGTCCGCGACCTTCAGCGCCCGCGGGAGAACCCATTCCCTCCGCTCGTCCGGGATGCGGATCATCGCTGCGTCGACGTCGAGGACGTCGACGATCGTGCTCGTCAACGCATCGAGCGTCGCCTCGAGCGAGAGGCTCTGCGCGAAGGAGCGCGAAATCTCGTAGAGCGCACGAACCTGCTTCGACGCCGCGCGCTCGGCGTCGAGCGCGCGCTCGCGCTCGTTGCTCAGCCTCGTCGCACGCTCGTGCAACTGGGCGTTCTGCACGGCGACGGCAAGCTGGGCCGCCAGCGCCGTCAGCAATGCGCGCTCGTTCCCGGACAGCGACGAGCCTCTCGAGGGATAGACCGCGAGCAGCCCCGTCACGTCGTCGTGGGCGACGAGCGGCACGGCCACCGCCGCTTCGATGCCGGCTTCCGCCGACGCGTCCCAGACCGTCGCGAGCCGCGGGTCAGCGGCAACGTCGCCGACGACGAGGACCCCGCGCGAACGGTACGGCCCGAGCGAGAGCTCGAGCAGGCGCTCCGCGAGCCTCGCGTGCGGCCCCGCCAAGCCGACGTCGGCGGCGGCATCCAGGCGGTCGTTCTCGAGGAGGTAGACGGCGACCCGGTCTGCGCCGAGCAGCTCGGCGACCCGCACGACGGCCGTCTCGAGCGTGTGCGCGAGCGAGAGCTGTGAGATCGCCTGGCCGACGACAGCCAGCAGGGCGCGTGTGCGTTCGAGCTCGAGGGCGACCGTGCGCGCGCGGATGCTCGAGCGCAGGGCGTGTGCGGCGCGGACACCGAACGTCGCGAGCTTCGCGAGCTCGTCGCCGCTCGGCTCGTGCCCCGGCGCAAAGAGAAGCTGAAGTGTCCCGATCGGCGGCTGCCCGAGCTGCAGCGCCGCCGACCGCATCCCGTCGACCTCCTCGAGCGCCACCGACGTGCGCCCGGCGAGCGCCCGTTCGGCCGCCGCGCGAGCGCCCGGTGCGCCGGTCTCGTCGCCCTCCGCGGCGACGAGCGCGAGCTCGTCGCCGTCGACGACAGTCCACAGCAGCGCGGCAACCGCGCCCGTTCCCGCCGCCGCGAAGCGCGCGAGCTCGCCGGCCGTGCGGGAGTCGTCGGCGCCCGCCGCGAGGGCGTCGCCGGCGAGCGCCAGCCGGCTCTCGCCGTCGAGACCGTCCGCGGCGGCCGCCTCGGTTCCGAAGGCTCGCAGCGCCAGCGACGACTGCCCGGCTGCGAGCCGCGCAAGCCGAACCTCGCCGTCGTCGAACGGCTCTTCGGCACGGAAGAGCTCGAGCGACCCACGGACGCGGCCGTCGATGTGCACGGGCAGGAGGAGTACCGCCGACGCCCCAACGCGCTTCGCCGTCCGTTGCACGACGGTCGGCATCCGCACGAGCTCCGACTCCTCACGGCCAGGCAGATCCTCCAGCGAGAAGCCCGACCGCGAGAGCTCGGCGGCCAGCGCCTGGGAGCGCGTCGCGACGCCGAGCGCCGCGACGCGGCCGTCGACATCTGCGCGCGCGATCGCGACGTCCGCATGCGCCGCGGCCGCAGCGCCGTCCGCAATGATCTGCAGCGCCTCGGCCAGCGAATCCGCGTTCGCGAGGGCCAGCCCCGCTGCGGCGAGGACGTCGAGCTCCCGCTGACTCTGAGTGACCGCCATCGACCCGACCCGACGGAAGTATGTCCGAAGGCCCACTAAACTCCCGCCCATGGCTCAGCCCGCGCGGCGCGTCGCTCCCCCCGAAGAGCCGCCGGTCGATCCACAGGCGGTCGACCGCGCATACCAGTACCACCGTGCACGGCGCAACGCGCGCCTCCGCCACAAGCGCGAGACGTCACGCGCGCGGCTGCGGTTCACGCTTGCGCTCGTCGTCCTGCTCGCGCTCGCAATCGCCCTGATCTGGACGATCTACAGCGAAGTTCAGAAGGTCTTCGGTCTCTGACCCGCTCAGAGCGGGTGGTGCGTGCCACGCTTGAACGGGCTCCAGGGAGATTGCTCCCACGACGTGCCGCCACACATCGGGCAGAGCGGCAGCTTGCGCACGATCGTCACGCCGTACCCGCAGTCGGCACAGTGGAACTCACCCTTCACCGGTTGACCCGCGGCCCAGAACTCGACGTAGTCGCCGCTGGCCACCCGGGTCGTGTCGGTCCCCTCCGTCATCCCCAGACCCCCTAGAGTACTTGTCCGACTCGACCTTCAGCGTGAGTCTTTCCTTGCAAACCCCCGACGAAAACCCCGACCCCTACCAGCAGCCCGCTGCGGAGGAGGACGACTGGACGGTCGCGCCGGAGCCACGCCCGGAGCGGTCGTTCGAGCAGGTCTGGGGCTGGGGGCGCGAGCTCACTTGGGTGGCGGGCCTCGTGCTGGCGGTTTCGGCCTTCACGGACTGGTACGTCGGGCACGGCGAGGGGCCGACGACGGCGATCATCGCCTGGCACACCGGCGTCCTCGGGAAGCTCGTCTTCTTCATCGGGCTGGCGGTGATCGCGCTGGTCGTCCTGCGCGAATCCGGGATCGAGCTCCCGGCGACCGTGCCGGAGAGCCTTGTCGTCATCGGGCTCGGAGCCCTGTCGACGATCTTCGTGCTCATCCGCCTGATCGCCGTCCCCGACAGCCTCTTCGGCTGGGACGGCCGCGGAATCGGCATCTTCATCAGCCTGATCGCCTCCCTCGCCGTCATTGCCGCGGGTCTCTTACGCGCGGGCGAAGAGCTCTAGGACGGACTGCGATCCACCACAGCGCGGCAGCGATGCCCGCACCCAAGGCGGCGCCGCCGATGACGTCCAGGGGGTAGTGGACACCGACGTAAACGCGCGAATACGCGACGGCTGCGGCGAGCACGAGGAACGCCGGTGCCGCCTTCGGGAACGCAAGCGACAGGATCGTCGCCGCCGCGAAGCTCGTTGCCGCATGCCCCGACGGGAACGACGCATCGTGCGCGCGGGGCACGAGGACCTTCGGCTCCGGGTAGCGCACGAACGGCCGCGGCCGGTCGACGAGCGCCTTCACGGCCGCCGCGGCGGAGTCGGCGAGGACGACGGCAGCAACCGTCAGGAGCAACACTCCCCAGCGGCGGTACACGGCGGCGAGGACGAGCGCGAGCACGATCCAGAGCAAGCCGAGCCGGCCGGCGTACGAGAGCCCTTCGAAAACCGGATTCAGCCAACCCGTGCGATGGTGGACAACCCAGCGCTCGAGGTGACGGTCGTCGGAGATCAGGCCGGAATGATCTGTTTCGTCTGTTCGATCAACGCGCGCAGATCGAACGGCTTTCCGACGAAGCCCTGGGCGCCGCGCTCGGCGGCTTCGCGCTCCGCGTCGAGCTGGCCGCTGAACATGACCACCGGGATCGATCCGACGCCGTGGCGTTCCTGTACGCGGCGCAGCATCTCCCAGCCGTCGACCTGGGGCATCATGACGTCCAGCAGGATGACGTCGGGCGCCTCGTCCTCGAGCGCCGCGAGCCCGTCCTCGGCATTGGCGGCCTCACGCACCGCGTAGCCCTCCATCTCGAGGTTGAGCCGCACGACCTCGCGCACCTGCGGGTCGTCGTCGACGAGGAGCACGAGCGGGCCGCGGGCGGGCTTCCCCGGACCGGAGCGGTCGAGGAACGCCTCGAGGTCGGCGCGTTTGTAGCGCCGGTGGCCGCCCGGGGTGTAGAAGGCCGGAACGCGCCCGAGGTCGGACCACTTCCGAATCGTGCTCTGGGCGACCCCGAGGAATTTTGCGGCCTGTCCGAGAGTAAGCCAGTCGCTCTCGCCCCCGGCGGGCCGCCGTGAGTCAGACGCCATACCGCGAATCTACCCAAACATGCCGCTTCTTTACACCTGGCCGGTCAGGGAGTCACGGTTGACGCGGGATTGCCGCCCGTCGGCACGTGCAGCGTCTGCTGGACGGTCGTAGTCGACCCCGGCTTCGGGTTGTCGTGCAGCGCTTCGCCGAGGGCGACCCCGAGGAGGAACAGCAGGAGCGCGGCGCCGACGCGCATGCCCCAGCGGGCAACCTCCCGGCGGCGGCGACGGCGGCGGCGTTCCTCACGCTCGACCGGCGTGAGCGCCGTCACGGCGTGTAGTCGACCGCCCCGCGCTGGTACAGGTGGAAGGCAGCGTCCTGCACGGTCGAGAGCGTTCGTGGCCAGCCGGGCGTCGGCGCGCGCTCGGACACCGCGTCACGCACCCAGTCGTCGGCCTCGGAGTACCGGGCCGCGAGATCCTCGAGCGTGAACGTCTGGCCGACGCGTTTCCGTAGCTCGTCGGTGACGACTTCCAGCTGCAAGCTGAGCCGGTCCGCCGCGAGGGGATCGCGCGAAGCGTCCTGAAAGCGGCGGTAGCCGTCTTCCCATTCGCTGCGCACGACGTCGAGCACGAGGGCCACGTGCGCGGCAGTATCCCTCACGCCGTGCAGCAAACTTGCGGCCAGAGCGGCTCGAGCTCGGCGAGGACACGCTCGCCCAGCTCGTAGCCGGGCTGCGCGAGCGCGAACGCGACGTGCGCGTGCAGGCACTTGAGGCTGCCGGCGCCGGCGCGCGCGCCACCGATCCCGAGCTCGAGCTCGGGCCGCAGCCGCCGCTGCTCGCCGTTCGCATGCTCGAGGCTCGCTGCGAGCCCCGGATCTTCGCTCGCGGCGCGCGTCCAGCGTTCGACGCCGCCCGCGGCCTCGAGCCGTGACACCTGGGCGACGAGGTGAGGACAGGTGAGCCAGTACGTCGTCGGGAACGGCTCGCCGCGGTCGTCGTACGGCGACTGCTCGGTCACGGCCGGGCGGCCGAACGGGCAGCGGACGACGACGCGCCGGAAAGCGCGCGGAGGCCGTCCTAGCTGGCGTTCGACGAGAGCGCGATCACCGTCCACCGCCCTCGATCCTAGAGTGCGCGTTCTCCCAGGCCTTGATGCCTTTGACGATGAAGAGGTGCTCGCCCGGCCGGATGTAGCCGAGCTGGCGCGCCTGCTTCGCGACGCTGTCGAGACTCTCCGAGGCGCGCACGCGCTGCTGCAGATCATGCTTCAGCGCCGCCAGCCCGTTCACCTCGCCGGTCCGCGAGTGCAACTCACTCCGCGTCTCGAACCAGCTGCGCAGCGGGTGGTAATAGGCGTACCCGATCATCACGACGAGCAGCACCGCCAGCCAGCGACGCGCGAGCGTCGCCGGAGGCGGGCGTCGTCGTACCCGGGCCGCAGGCATGCGGCGCAATTCAACGGCTGGAGTCAGACCCCTTCGGGGTCAGACGCCGGTCAAGCCACGTCGACCTTGATGACGTTCGTGGAGCCGGGGATGTTCACCGCCGTGCCGGCCGTGATCACGACGGTCTCGCCGACCTCCACGAGCCCCGCGTTTCTCGCCGCGGCGATCGAGCGCGACCAGAGGTCCTCGACGTTCTTGGTCTCACGGATCCAGATCGGCGTCACGCCCCACTCGATCGCCATCTGCTGCAACGACCACTGCTGATGCGTGAGCGCGACGACCGGGCGACGTGGGCGTAGCCTCGCAACGGCCGACGCGGTGCGGCCGGTGAAGGTCGGTACGAGCAGCGCCGCGGCGCCGAGCGCCTCGGCCAGGTCACAGGCCGCGTTCGACATCGCATTGCCGATGGTCGGAGACTCCTCGGCCTCGGGAATCTGGTGCCGGTAGCCGAGACTCGGCTCGACGGCGCGCGCGATCCGGTCCATCGTCTGCACGGCGTCGACGGGGTACTCGCCCATCGCCGTCTCGCCGGAGAGCATCACGGCTGAGGTGCCGTCGAGGATCGCGTTCGCGACGTCGCTCGCCTCCGCGCGCGTGGGCTCCGGGTGGTGGATCATCGACTCGAGCATCTGCGTCGCCGTGATGACCGGCTTCCCGCGGTCGAGCGCCTTCAGGATGATCCGCTTCTGCACGAGCGGCACGAGCGCAGGCCCGATCTCGACGCCGAGATCGCCGCGCGCGACCATCACCGCGTCCGCTTCGGCGAGCACGTCCTCGAGCGCGTCCACCGCCTCGGCCTTTTCGATCTTGGCGATCACGTGCGCCGTCGAGCCCTCCTGCTCGAGCAGCGCCTTGAGGTCACGGACGTCGGCGGCGGAGCGCACGAACGACAGAGCCATGAAGTCGCACCCGAGCCCCAGCGCGAACTCGAGATCCTCGAGATCCTTGCGCGTGAGCGACGGAATCGGGATCGGCACGCCCGGAAGGTTCACGCCCTTGTGCGACGTGACGGCGCCGCCGACGACGACACCGCACAACGCCCGGCCGGACGCCACCTCCTCCACCTGGAGCCGCACGTGGCCGTCGTCGATCAGGACCTCGTGTCCCGGACGAAGCACCTCGCCGATCGCGTCCGGCGCGATCGGCAACTCCCCGTCCTTCCCGTTCTTGCCGACGACGACGGTGACACGTTCGCCCGGCCTCAGTTGCAGCGGGCCGGAGAGATCGCCGACGCGGATCTTCGGTCCCTGCAGGTCGCCGATCAGCGCGATCGGTCGGCCGGCACGCTCCTGGGCTTCGCGCACGAGCGTCGCCCGGGCACGGTGGTCGTCGTGCGTGCCGTGCGAAAGGTTGAGCCGCGCGGCGTCCATTCCGGCAGCGATGAGGGAGTCGAGCTGCTCCGGCGTCGAGCAGGCCGGCCCGATCGTGGCGACGATCTTCGTGCGCCTCGGACTCACGGAGGCCATGCGAGCAATGTAGCTCGCGGTCAGGCCGTTCTTTGGAACGTCGACCAGCCGGGGTAGGTCGCGTCGCCGCCGAGCTCCTCCTCGATGCGCAGAAGCTGGTTGTACTTCGCGACGCGGTCGGTCCGGGAGGGTGCGCCCGTCTTGATCTGCCCGACGCCCGTCGCGACGGCGAGATCGGCGATCGTCGTGTCCTCCGTCTCGCCCGAGCGGTGCGACATCACGCACGCGTACCCGTGCGAACGGGCGAGCTCGATCGTGTCGAGCGTCTCGGTGAGCGTCCCGATCTGGTTGACCTTGAGGAGGATCGCGTTCGCGACGTGCTCGTCGAGGCCGCGCTGGAGCCGCTCGACGTTCGTCACGAACAGGTCGTCCCCGACCAGCTGCAGCCGCGGCCCGAGCTCTCGCGTCAACTCCTCCCAGCCGCGCCAGTCGTCTTCGGCGAGACCGTCCTCGATCGACACGAGCGGGTACCGGGCAGCGAGCCCTTCGTAGAGCTCGATCATGCCGGCGGCGTCGCGTGCACCGCCCTGGCGCTCGAAGTGGTAGCGCCCGTCGCGATAGAGCTCGGTCGAGGCAGGATCGAGCGCGATCGCGACGCGGTCGCGATGTCCGGCGCGCTCTGCTGCGTCCAGCACGGCCTCGATCGCCGCCTCGCTCGACTCGAGATCGGGGGCGAAGCCGCCCTCGTCGCCGACGCCGGTCGCGAGCCCCCGGTCGTGCAGGACGCTCTTCAGCGCGTGGAAGACCTCCGTGCCGATGCGCAGTGCTTCGGAGAAGGACTCCGCCCCCGCCGGGACGACCATGAACTCCTGCAGGTCGAGCGAGTTCTGCGCGTGCGCGCCGCCGTTGACGACGTTCATCATCGGCACCGGCAGCACGTGCGCGTTGTCGCCGCCGACCCAGCGGAACAGCGAAAGGCCGGCGTCGGCGGCAGCCGCCTTCGCGGTCGCAAGCGACACACCGAGGATCGCGTTCGCGCCGAGCCGTGACTTGTTGCTCGTGCCGTCGAGCTCGATGAGCGTCTTGTCGACGGCGCGCTGATCCTGCTCGTCGAGGCCGCGGACGGCGTCTGCGATCTCCGTCTCGACGTTCTGCACGGCGCGGAGGACGCTCTTGCCGCCGTAGAACGCCTTGTCGCCGTCGCGCAATTCGACTGCCTCGAAGTGTCCCGTCGACGCTCCGGACGGAACCGCGGCGCGCCCCAGAGCGCCGGACTGCAGCGTGACGTCGACCTCGATCGTCGGGTTCCCGCGCGAGTCGAGAATCTGGCGCGCGTGGACGCTGCTGATCACCTGAACTCCTCCTTGGCGAGATCGAAGTACCGATCCTGCTCCTCGAGCGCGAGCTCTGCAAACGTCTTCCCCTCCGCCGCCGCACGCTGTTCCGCCCGCTCGACGCGTTCGACGAAGCGGCGCGCCATCGAGCGCAGGGCCAGCTCGGGGTCGACGTTCAGCCGGCGGGCCACGTTGACGGCCGCAAACAGCACGTCGCCCAGCTCTTCGAACACATGCGCCGGCGGCTCGGTCTCGGGCGCGATCTCTCCCGCCTCCGCGAGCGCCTCCTTCAGCTCGCGAACCTCGTCGTCGAGATCGGCCAGCGCGCCGGCCGTGTCGGGATACTCGAAGCCGATCGCCGCCGCACGCCGTTGCACCTTGCGCGCGTAGAGGAGCGCCGGCAGCGACTCCGGGACGTCGTGGAAGATCCCCTGGCGCTCCTCGTCCGTGCGCTTGATCTCCTCCCAGCGCTCGCGGACGCGGCCGGCCGTCTTCGCTTCGGCATCGCCGAAGACATGCGGGTGTCGCCGGACGAGCTTCTCGTGGACGAGCCGCGCGACCTCCTCGAGGTCGCTCGACCCGCGCTCCTCGAGCAGCAGCGAGAGGAAGTAGACCTGAAAGAGGAGGTCACCGAGCTCGTCGGCGAGCTTCGCATCGTCGGCGGCGATCGCGGCGTCGGCGACCTCGTACGCCTCCTCGACCGTGTGCGGCACGATCGTCCGCGCCGTCTGCTCGCGATCCCAGGGGCACTCGCGCCGTAAACGCTCTGTCAGTTCTTGCAGCTCGACGAGCGCCTCGGCAAGGCTCACGTCAGGCGTGTGTGAGCGGCCGAGGTCCAAACCAAACGGCCGCGCGGGGAACCCGCCCGGCCTCCACTGGTCGGCATCGCAAGCGACGCCTCAATCTCTGCAGTTCCACGAGTCCCGCAGCGACGCTCACGTCAGGCGTGTGCGAGCGGCCGAGGTCCAAACCAAACGGCCGCGCGGGGAACCCGCCCGGCCTCCACTGGTCGGCATCGCAAGCGACGCCTCAATCTCTGCAGTTCCACGAGTCCCGCAGCGACGCTCACGTCAGGCGTGTGCGAGCGGCCGAGGTCCAAACCAAACGGCCGCGCGGGGAACCCGCCCGGCCTCCACTGGTCGGCATCGCAAGCGACGCCTCAGCTCCTGCAGCTCGACGAGCGCCTCGGCGAGGCTCAACTCAGCCGGTGCTGGCAGCCGTCAGCGTGGCGCAGGGGTCCGGGTTCGGCTGGTAGCCGATCTGGTACTTGATCTTGCCGCTGCAGTAGCTCTTCTTCGTGTCCTCGAGCCACTTCGTGATCTTGTCGTTCTTCTTCTGCTGCTCCAGCTGCTGACGGATCGACGCCTTCACCTTGTCGAGCGACGTCGTCGATGCCGCCTTGACGCCGGACAGAGCCTGGATGATGTGGTAGCCGTACTGCGTGTGCACCGGCTTCGAGATCTGGCCGGTCTTGAGGCTGAACGCCGTCTTGTCGAACTGCGGCACCGTCTGGCCCTTCGAGACGGTCAGCTTGCCGCCGTTCGCAGCCGAGCCGGGGTCCTTCGAGTACTGCTTCGCGAGCTTGGCGAAGTTCCCGCCGCTCTTGAGCTGCTGGTAGAGGTTGTCGGCAAGCGCCTTCTTCGTGACGAGGATGTGCCGAACCTCCCGCGTCTCCGGCTGCACGTACTGCGTCTTGTGCGTGTTGTAGTACTGCTTGATGTCGGCGTCGCTGACCTTCACGTCGCCGGTCACCTTCTTGAAGAGCGCCTGTGAGATGAGCTGCTGGCGGATCGCGTCACGCGCCTGCTGGTCGGTCAGCCCCTGCTGCTTGACCGCCTTCTCGTACCGCGCGTCGCTGCCGCCGTAGAACTGCTTCTTGTACCGCGCGATCTCCTGGTCGACCTTGTCGTCGCTGATGTCGACGCCGAGCTTCTTCGCCTGCTCCTCGACCTCGGCCTGCTGAACGAGGAAGGTGATCGCCTGTCCCTTCAGCTGCTCGTACTGCGTGGAGCCGGGCTTCGGGAAGGCGCGCTTCTGGGCCTCATAGCTCTTCTGCGCGCGATCCATCAGCTGGTGGAACTGCTCCTTCGAGATCTGCTGCCCGCCGACGACCGCGACGTCGCCGGAGCCGAGGGTGGCAGAGGTCGTCCCGCCGCAGGCGGCGGCGAGCAACGCGAGCGAGGCAAAGCCGAAAAGAACAAGTCGTCTCATGGAAAATGCGCCATTTGCAGCGACTTCGTCACGCTGCCTGGCGCGCGGCCAGTATAGCATCGACCAGTCGCAGCGCCTGCGGAAATCCGTCTTCTCTTAACGTAATTTCACGATTGCCCGTGGAGTAGACGGCCGTGTCGACGCGCCGGCGCAGGTCTCGAAGCTCCGCGGAGCCCAGCACCATCTGCCCGACGCTCGCCTTGCCGCCGCGGAAGACGAGATAGTCGGCGCCGGCGCGCGCGAGCTTCAGCTTCGCCTCCTGGATCAGGAAGAGGTTCTCGACCGGCTCCGGAAGGGGGCCGAAGCGGTCTTCGGTCGCCGCCTGGAGCTCTCGTAGCTCGTCCTCGTCCTCGGTCAACGCGAGCCGTCGGTGCAGGTCGATCTTCAGCGCCTCCGACTCGATGTACTCCGCCGGGACGTACGCGTCGACGCGCGCGTCGACCCGGACCGGCCTCGCCGCGACGCGTCGCTCGCCGGACAGCTCCGCCACGGCTTCGGCGAGCAGCTCGACGTAGAGCTCGAAACCGAGCGCGGCGACGTGGCCCGACTGCTCGTCGCCGAGCAGGTTGCCGGCGCCGCGAATCTCGAGGTCGCGCATGGCGATCGCGAAGCCGGCGCCGAGCTCGGTGTGGTCGGCGAGCGTCGCGAGACGGGCGCGTGCTTCGGGGGTCAGCTCGGACATGTCCGGGTAGAACAGATACGCGTGAGCGGTGACGTCGGATCGCCCGACGCGGCCGCGGATCTGGTACAGCTGCGAGAGCCCGAGCGTGTCGGCGCGCTCCACGACGAGCGTGTTCGCCTGCGGAATGTCGAGCCCCGACTCGATGATCGTCGTCGACACGAGCACGTCCGCGTCGCCGCGGAGAAACGCGTGCATCTTCTCCTCGAGCTCGCGCTCGCGCATCTGCCCGTGCGCGACGAGGAGGCGCAGGTTCGGCGCGAGCTGGTGCAGCTTCTCGGCCGCTTCGTCGATCGACTCGACGCGGTTGTGCAGGTAGAAGGACTGGCCGCCGCGCTCGACCTCGCGCTCGAGCGCGAGCTTCACGAGCTCGTCGTCGTACTCGCCGACGGTCGTGCGAATCGGGCGCCGCCCCTCGGGCGGTGTCTCGATGATGGAGATGTCGCGCAGCCCCGAAAGCGACATGTGAAGCGTTCGCGGGATCGGGGTGGCGCTGAGCGTGAGCACGTCCACCTCGAGGCGTAGCGAGCGCAGCAGCTCCTTCTGCGCGACGCCGAAGCGCTGCTCCTCGTCGAGGATCACGAGCCCGAGCTCCTTGGGGATGACGTCGCGGCTGAGGATTCGATGCGTCCCGATCAGCACGTCGACCTTCCCTTCCTGGAAGTCGGCGAGCACCTGTTTGACCTCCTTGGGCGGACGGAAGCGCGAGACCATCTCGACGCGCACGGGGAAGTCGCGATAGCGCGACCGGAACGTGTGCCAGTGCTGCTCCGCGAGGATCGTCGTCGGTGCGAGCATCAGCGTCTGCTTGCCGTTGACGGCGACGGCGAACGCGGCGCGGATCGCGACCTCGGTCTTGCCGAACCCGACGTCGCCGCAGACGAGCCTGTCCATCGGCCGCGGCGCTTCGAGGTCCTCTTTCACGGCTTCGATCGCCGCTTGCTGGTCCGGCGTCTCGCGGTACGGGAACGCCGCCTCGAGCCGCTCGAGCCAGTCGTGCCGCAGGTCGTACGCGACGCCGGCGGCCTGCTGGCGCTGGGCGTACAAGGCGAGCAGCTCGCCCGCCAGCTCGCGCACGGACGCGCGCGCCCGGTTCTTGAGGTTCTCCCAGGCCTTGCCGCCGAGCTTCGAGAGCGCGGGCACCGTGTTGTCGGCGCCGATGTAGCGCGAGACCTTCCCGAGCTGCTCGTGCGGGACGTACAGCCGGTCGTCGCCGCGGAAGCCGAGGAAGAGGTAGTCGCGCGTGACCCCGGCCACCTCCTTCGTCTCGAAGCCGAGCAGCTTGCCGATGCCGTGGTCCTCGTGGACGACGTAGTCGCCGGTGCGCAGGTCGGCGAACGACTGCAGCGCGCGCCCGCCGATGCGGCGCTCGCGCGGCGGGCGCTTGCGGAAGACCTGCGTGTCGGGCAGCAGCACGAGGCCGAGGTCGCGCCACACGAACCCGCGTCGTGCCGGCGTCACGGCGAACAGGAGCTCGGCTTCGCGCGGCAACTCCTCGCCGTCGGCGAAGAGGCGTGAGTCGGCGCGCCGCAGGAGGTTTTGCTGGCGGAGCGCCTCGCCGAGGTGCGGGAACGCGACGACGACGCGGTTCCCTGCGCGAACGAACGCGTTCAGCTCGTTCTCCGCCTCCGCGAGCCCGCGCGCGACGATCGCCGGGCGCTGCGCCTCGAACGCGAACGGCTGGTTCGCCGGCAGCTGGTCCAGCCGGGCCGCGCGTTTGAGCGTCACCGGCTCGAGCCCTTCCTCCTCCCAGACTCCCCGAACCTCGTCGGTCTCCCAGACGAGATCGGGGCCGCCGGGAAGGACAGGTCCCAGGAACCGCGTCTCGGTTATGTCCTCTTCGGGATCGATCAGGTCTGCGCGGCGCTCTGCCGCCGGGTAGACGATCGCCCGTTCAACCGGGTGCAGCGCGCGCTGCGTAAACGGCGAGAACGCGCGCATCTGTTCGATCTCGTCGCCCCAGAACTCGATGCGCAACGGCTCGCGGCCGGTTGTCGGGAACACGTCGACGAGGCCGCCGCGCACGGCGAACTGCCCGCGCTCGTCGGCGCGCTCCACGCGCTCGTAGCCGGCGAGGGCGAGCGATTCCGCGAGCTGCTCGAGGCTGACCTCCTCCCCGGGGGCGATGCGCAGGGGCTGCGGTCGCACGTCCTCCGTCGGCATCGCCTCAGCGAGCGCAGCGGCTGATGCGCAGACGAAACCGCCGGCGGCGAGCACGTCGAGCGCCCTCGCCCGCTCGCCGACGAGATGCGGCGCCGGCTCGAGCCCGGAGCCCCACTGCACGCCGCGGCTCGGTAGCAGCGCGACGCGCTCGTCGCCGACGAACCAGGCGACGCCTTCGGCGAGGTCGCGCGCGTCGGCATCCTCGGGAGCCAGGAGGACGAGCGGGCGGTCGAGCTCCTCGTGCAGTGCGGCGAGCAGCAGCGGGAGTGCCGGCTCGGACACGCGTGCAGCTGCGGGAAACGCAGCGGCGAACGCGCGAAAGCGGTCGCTCTCGCGCAGCTCGCGGACGAACGGATGCAGGATCGGCTGCGGCACGCGACTCAGTTGAATTGTTGCTGCGCGCGCTCGAGCCCCTCCGCGTCAAGCGTCTCGACGGCGTCGGCTGCGCGTGCCACCAGCGTCTCGGGGTCGTCGTCCGGCGTGAAATTCGACAGGACGTAGTCGGCGAGCGGGCGTGGATCACCGCGACCGGGCCGGCCGACGCCGATCCGCAGGCGCATGAACTCAGGCGTCTTCAGGTGCTGCGCGATCGAGCGTAGGCCGTTGTGCCCGGCGAGCCCGCCGCCCTTGCGCGCCTGCAGGCGTCCCAGGTCGAAGTCGCCCTCGTCGTGGACGACGAGGATCGCGTCAGGCTCGAGCTTGTAGAACCGCGCGGCAGCGGCGACCGAGCGTCCCGACTCGTTCATGTACGTCTCCGGCTTCAGCAGCGCGACGCGGTGGCCGTCGAGCCGCACTTCCGCGACCTGCCCGTTGAACTTGCCCTTCCAGGAGGCGCCGTGCCTGCGGGCGAGCTCGTCGAGCACCATCCAGCCCGCGTTGTGCCGGTGCCGCGCGTATTCGCGCCCGGGATTGCCGAGACCGACGACCAGCAAGTCGAGCGACGAGGCGCGGTCGCCTCGACGCCAGGGGAGGCGCATCTAGCCGTCGGCGCTGCCGGGCTCGCCCTGCTCGCCCGAAGCCGCGTCGGCGGCAGGCTCCGCGGCGCCTTCGGCCGCGCCCTCCGGCTGCTCTTCGGGCGGAACCTCGCCCTCGGGCAGCTCCTCGCCCTCCTCGGTGACCTCTTCCGGCTCCTCGACGCGCGTCGGGAGCGTCACGGTCGCAAGGACGGTCTCCTCGGGGTCGTCGAGGTACGTGACGCCGTCCATCGGCGTGAGGTCGACGAGGCGCAACGTGTCGCCGATCGCCATGCCCGAGACGTCGAGGTCGATGTGCTCGGGAATCTCCATCGGCAGCGCTTCGATGTTGATCTCGCGCTGAACCTGCGAGAGGACGCCGCCCTCCTTGGCGCCGGCCGGCTCGCCGACGAGCTGGACGTTGACGCTCGCCTGGATCGGCTGGTCGAGCCGCACCTCCTGCAGGTCGATGTGCGAGATGTGACCGCGAAGCGGGTCCTGCTGGTAGTCCTTGAGGATCGACGCGTGCGTCGTCCCCCGCCCCTCGACGACGACGTCGAGGATCGCGTGCAACCCGCCCTGGCCGGTCAGGACGCGGCGAAGGTCGCGCTCCGGCACGCAGATCGTCTGCGGCTGCTTGCCCCGCCCGTAGAGGACGCCGGGGATGAGCCCCTCGCGGCGCAGCCGACGCGCGTCGGCAGAGCCGCGGCGCTCGCGCTCCGTGACCTGCAGCTTGATCCGTTCACCCGCCATTTCGGCGGCGAAGTGTAGCGACTGACCGAACCGCGCCTAGAACAGCGCGTTCATGTCCTGGAAGATCGCGGACACCGAATCGTCCGCGAAGACGTTGTGGATCGTCTCCGCGAGGATGTCCGCCACCGTCAGGACGGTGACGCGTCCCGGCTTCGTCAGCGGGTCGATCGGGACCGTGTCCGTCACGACGACGCTGTCGAGCGAGCTGCCTTCGATGCGCTCGATCGCCGGCGGCGAGAAGATCCCGTGCGTCGCGCATGCGTAGACCTTCTTCGCGCCGTGCTCCTTCAGGAAGTCAGCGCCGGCAACGAGCGTGCCCGCGGTGTCGACCATGTCGTCGGTCATGACGCAGCACTTGCCGGCGACGTCGCCGATCACGTTCGTGATCTGCGCGACGTTGTGCGCAGGGCGATCCTTCTGGAGCACCGCCAGCTCGCCGCCGATCATCTCCGCGAACTTGCTCGCGAGCCGCGTGCGCCCGGTGTCGGGGGCGACGGCGACGAGCTCCTCCGGCAGGCCGAGGTCGCGGAAGTACTGCGCCAGCATCGGCAGCGCCGTCATGTGGTCGACCGGCACGTCGAAGAAGCCCTGGATCTGTCCCGCGTGGAGGTCCATCGTCAGCACTCGATCCGCGCCGGCCGTCTGCAGCATCTCGGCGACGAGCTTCGCGCTAATCGGCTCGCGCGGCCGCGACTTCTTGTCCTGGCGCGAGTACGGATAGAGCGGCATGACGGCGGTGATCCGCTTCGCCGAAGCAAGCTTCGCGGCGTCGATCATGATCAGCAGCTCCATCAGGTTCTGGTCGACCGGCGGACAGGTCGTCTGCACGAGGAAGAGATCGGCGCCGCGGATCGACTCCTCGTAGCGGCAGTACGTGCTGCCGTCGGCGAACGTGCGTAGCGAGACGTCGCCGACCTGGATGCCGAGCTTCTCCGCGATCTTGTGCGCCAGCTCCGGGTGCGAGCGGCCGGCGAAGAGCATGAGCCGCTTCGACGGGCCTGACTCGATCCAGTGCTCCGGCTTCACCTCGGCCTTCGTCTCGGCCACCTCGAGCCCGGGCAGGCGGGTCAGCTCAGTCGTTGCGCTTTCCACGGACATAGCCCTCTTTCGTGATCTGCTTCGGCGGGAACCCAGCGAGCGATTCGGGAGGGACATCTTCTTTGATGTACGCCCCGCCCGCAATCCATGCGTCGTCCCCGATCTCGACCGGGGCTTCGAACCCATTCTGGATGCCGGTCCTGACGTTGCGCCCGATCTTCGTCTTGGACTTCCCGCGGCCGCTGTCGTGACCGAGGTTGGCGGTGATGTTCCCGGCCGCGATGTTGGTGCCCTCCCCCACCTCGGCATCCCCGATGTACGAGAGATGCGGCACCTTCGCGCGGGCGCCGATGTCGGAGTTTTTGATCTCGACGAAGGTGCCCGCCTTCGCGCCCGCGCCGAGCCGCGCGCCCGGCCGCAGGTACGTGAACGGCCCGACCACTGCATCGGGGCCGATCTCGGCGTCGACGGCTACGACGTGCGGCCCGACCTCTGCGCCGCCGGCGACACGCGTCTTGCCACGCAGGACGGTGAAGGGGTGAATCGTCGAGTCCGCCTCGAGCTGTACGTCCGGCTCGATCCAGGTCGTGGCCGGATCGACGATCGTCACACCGGCCAGCATGTGCTCTTTGTTCACGCGCGCGCGTAGGAAGGCGCCTGCATCTGCGAGCTCCGCGCGCGTGTTGACGCCCTCGACCTCGCCTGCATCCGGAGCCTTGAACACCGCCACCTCCTCCCCACCTTCGACGAGCAGCCGCACCGCGTCGGTCAGATAGAGCTCCCCCTGCGCGTTCACGGGCTCGATGCGGTCGAGCGCCGGCCACAGTTTTTCGGCCTCGAACACGTAGATCGAGGAGTTGACCTCGCGAACCGCGCGCTGTGTCTCGTCGGCGTCGGCGTCCTCCACGATCTGCCGGAGCCGGCCGTCGTCGCCGCGGACGATCCGTCCGTAGGCGCGCGGGTCGGGCGGCTCGAACGACAGCACCGTCGCCGTCGCGCCGGAACGCCGATGCTCGTCGAGGAGCTGCTGCAGCAGCGCCGAGCTCAGCCGCGGGTGGTCGCCCGACACGACGAGGAGCTGGCGTGCGTCACCGACCTTTGCGCGCGCCGCGCGGAGCGAGTCGCCCGTGCCGAGCGGCCGCTCCTGCACGGCGACCTGCCTCCCCTCGAACGCGTGAACCGCGTCGGGTGCGACGACGAGAACGAGCAGATCCGCGCCGAGCGGCTCCACCGCCGCGACGACCCAGTCGACCAGCCGCCGCCCGAGCAGCGGGTGCAGATGCTTCGGCATCGCGGACTTCATCCGCGTGCCGAGCCCCGCGGCCATGATCACGGCGGCGAAGTCGCTCATCGAGCTGGGGCGCCAGGATTCGAACCTGGGATCACGGGACCAAAACCCGTTGCCTTACCACTTGGCTACGCCCCATCGATCGAAGGGTAAGCCCTAGCGCGAACGCGCTTCGCAACGTGGTCGGCACTTGGCTAGGCCCCATCGATCGAAGGGTAAGCCCTAGCGCGAACGCGCTTCGCAACGTGGTCGGACGGCGGCCATGCCCATCGGGAGCCGAAGCTCAGGTCTGTCGGTGTTCGCTGATCAGGTAGATGAGGGCGAAGATCGCCAGGAAGGCGATAGCTGCGATCGCGATCCATTCGAAGACGAAGAAGAAGATCACGACGAGGATCGCGATCGCCTGCGACGCGGCCGCGATCCACGACAGGTGGCGGCCGACATCCCAGCGCATGTTCCGGCCCGCAAGGACGTAGAACGCCAGGACGATCGTGCCGATCACGAGCACCGTCCAGCGCGAAAGGTCCGGCGTGGCCGCGACGACGATCCCCTCGATCACCGCGATCCACAGCGCGAGCCGCAGACGCCGATCCCGCAACCAACGGCCGCCGCGAGTGCTGCCGGCCTCGATCATCGGCTGCGCTGCTGCCACAAATCAACGGTACCACGCTGGTGCTGTGACCCACGTGCGCCCCCGGGGGGACATTCGGCGCTGCGCGGCGCGCGCATGCTGCTCGTGCAGGAAGAGCCCGTACACCGCCGGCCCGGCGCCCGTGACGTCGGCGCGAAACGCACCGAGCTCGAGCAGCTCCGCGGTGAGCGGCGACGACGCGAGGTCGTTCGGCGGGAGCGCCGCCAGGTCGCGCGGGCGGCGCACGCGGTCGAGCAGGGTGAGGAGCGAGCCGCGCCGCTCGTTGTAGCCGGTCTCGCCGCCACGCGCGTCGAACGCCGCGAAGACATCGCCTGTGGAGGACTTCGTCGCACCGCTCGGCAGGACGAGCACGACCCAGTAGTCCTGCGGGAGGTCGAGCGGCGTCAGCTCCGTGCCGTCGCCGACGCCGAGCTGCGGGCCGTCGACCAGGAAGTACGGGACATCCGCGCCGAGCTCACGCGCGGCCGTATGCAATTCGTCGTCGGGCAACGGCTCGGCCCGCAGTGCATTGGCGAGGCGCAGGGCCGTCGCGGCGTCCGAGCTCCCGCCGCCGAGCCCGGCAGCCACGGGAATGCGTTTCGTGATCTCGGCGTGGAAGCCGCTGCCGTCGGCGACGCGCTCGAGCGCGCGGCGGACGAGCGTGTCGCGGTCGAACCCGTCGACGTGGACCTGCGGCGCGCGCCGGACTGCGAGACGGTCACTGAGCGCGAGGCGCTGGAAGACGCTCACGAGCTCGTGCCGCCCGTCGGGACGCCGTGGCCCGACGACGAGCGCGAGGTTGATCTTCGCGGCCGCCGGGCCGCGCTTCACGGGAGCTTCCGGGCGAGCTCGAGGAAGTCTGCGGGAGCCAGCTCTTCGGCACGCACGTCGGGGACGGCGACCGCGCTTGCGTCGACGCCCGCGAGCGCGAGCGAGTTCGCGAGCTTCTTGCGGCGGTGCGCGAACGCGGCTTCGACGATCCGCTTCACGTGTCGGAAGTCGTCGGGCAATCCCGTTCGGCGGAACGCGACGACGGCCGATTCGACGTTCGGCCGCGGCCTGAAGACGTTGCGCGATACCGGATGAAAGCCCGTGCGCTCGGCGACCAGCTGAATCAGAACGGAGACGGCGCCGTACGCCTTCGTGGAGGGCGTTGCGAAGAACCGGTCCGCGACTTCCCGCTGCACCATCACGCACCAGAGCTCCACACCGGGCAGCCCGTCGAGGCTCTCGACGACGAGCGGCGTTGCGATGTTGTATGGCAGGTTGGCTACGAGCTTCGTCGCGCCCGGCGCAGCGTCGCGCAGGTCGAGCTGCAATGCGTCGCCGAAACGCAGCTCGACGTTCGGGCGACCGGCAAGACGGTCGAGCAGCTTCGGCCCGAGCGAGGCATCGAGCTCGACCGCGTGAACCTGCTGAACGCGGTCGGCGAGGAACGTCGTCAGCACGCCGAGGCCGGGGCCGACCTCGAGCACGACATCGGCGTCGTCCAGCTCGGCGAGGCGGCCGATGACGCCGAGAATGTTCTCGTCCACGAGGAAGTGCTGCCCGAGCTCCTTCTTCGCGCGAACGCTCACGCGAGAGCGAACGCCGCGACGGCGTTGTCGTCGATGCGGCGCCCGAGCTCGACCGGATCCTCACCGCGCGTCTCCGCGAGCGATGCGACCGTGTGCACGACGTAGGCCGGCTCGTTGCGCTTTCCCCGCACGGGCTGCGGCGCAAGGTACGGGCTGTCCGTCTCCGCGAGAAGTCGATCCGGAGGGACTGCACGCGCGGCCTCGCGGAGCTCCGCGGCCTTCGGGTACGTGACATTGCCGGCGAACGAGACGTAATAGCCGCGCTCGAGCGCGATCGGGAGCAGGCCAGGCGACGAGAAGCAGTGCAGGACGACGGTGCCGCCGAACTCGCCGAGCAGCTCCGCCGTCTCGTCGTCTGCCGCGCGCGAGTGGACGATGACGGGCTTCCCGTGCTCCGCCGCGAGCCCGAGCTGGGTCGCGAACACGCGGCGTTGCTCGTCGCGCGGCGCGTAGTCGCGGAAGAAGTCCAGGCCGATCTCACCGACGGCGACGATCCGGTCGTCGAGCAGGCGATCGAGCGGCTCGCCGTCCGCGGCCTGATGCGGATGCACTCCGGCGGCGACGGCGACACCGTGCTCCGCCTCGGCGATCGCGATCGTGGCCTGCGTCGATGCGAGCCCGGAGCCGATCGCGACAATCCGGTCGACCCCGGCCGCGCGCGCACGCGCGAGCGCACCCGCCGGATCCTCGAGCGCGTCGAGGTGCGCGTGTGTGTCGATCACGCCGCCGCGGTGGGCGCGTCGACGCGCGGAAACAGCGGCGCCGCCGGCCCGATGCCATCCGTCTCGACGGTGCGGCCGGGCGCAACGTTGCTCCACGAGACGTCTTCCGGCTGCCCGAGCGAGCGCAGGATCTCCGGCGCCGACCTCGGCAGGTATGCGGACAAGGCGACGGCCGCGATCCGCAGCCCGTCGGCCAGCTCGTAGAGCACGCGGTCGAGCTCCGCCGCTCGTGACTCCTCCTTGGCGAGATCCCACGGCCGCGTCGCCTCGACATGTTTGTTGAGCGCGCGCACGAGCACCCAGATCGTCTCGGACGCGGCGGTCACGTCGAACACGTCGAGCTGCTTCGGCACGTCGCGCTGCACCGCCTCGATCGGGGCAGCCAGCGCACCGTGTTCGACGGCCGGCGGAAGGTGACCGTCGCGATAGCGGGCGATCATCGCGGTCGTCCGCGACACGAGGTTGCCGAGATCGTTCGCGAGCTCGCCCTGGTAGCGGTCGTGGAGGCTCTCGAGCGTGACGTTTCCGTCCTGTCCGAACTGGACTGCGCGAACGGCCCAGAAACGGACGGCGTCGCTGCCGTACACGTCGACGAGATCCAGCGGATCGATGACGTTCCCGAGCGACTTGGAGATCTTGCGGTCGTCCAGCTGCAGGTAGCCGTGCACGAAGAGCTGCTTCGGAACGTCGTACCCGGCGGCGAGCAGCAGCGCAGGCCAGAAGACGCAATGGAAGCGGAGGATGTCCTTGCCGATCAGGTGGTGCACCTGCGGCCAGAACTGCTCGCGCAGGTCGGCGCCTTCGCGCGCGTACGTCAGCGCGCTCAGGTAGTTGATCAGCGCGTCGACCCAGACGTAGACGACCTGCTCCGTGTCCCATGGGA
The DNA here is from genome assembly GCA_963833655.1 of uncultured Actinomycetes bacterium. GTDB lineage: Bacteria > Actinomycetota > Thermoleophilia > Gaiellales > Gaiellaceae > 3-1-20CM-4-69-9. The sequence continues at coordinate 272,775 of CAWHYL010000005.1, forward strand.
TCGGAACGCCCCAGGGCTGGCCCGCGCGGCTGAGGCTGAAGTCCTGCAGCCCGCCGGCGATGAACGAGCGAGCCTCGTTGTAGCGGAACCGCGGCAGCACGAAGTCGGTGCGCTCGTCGTAGAGGTCGAGCAGCTGCTGCTGGAACGCCGACAGCCGGAAGAAGTAGTTTCGCTCCTCGATCCATTCGGCGGGAATGCCGTGGATCGGACAGCTGCCGTCGACGAGCTCGCTCTCGGTCTTGAACGCTTCGCACTGGACGCAGTACCAGCCGGCATAGGTGTCCTGGTAGATGTGGCCGTTGTCGTAAATCCGCTGGATGAAGTCCTGGACGAAGCGCTTGTGGCCTTCGTCGGTCGTGCGGATGAAGAAGTCGTAGTCGGCATCGACGAGCCTAGGCAGCTCTTTCCAGGACTCGGCGATGCGGTCGACGTAGGTCTTGGCGTCGACGCCCTCCGCCTCGGCCACGCGATGGACCTTGGAGGCGTGCTCGTCCGTCCCGGTCAGGAAGAAGGTCGCCTCGCCTCGCTGCTTGTGATGACGCGCGAGGATGTCGGCCGCGATCGTCGTGTACGCGTGACCGATGTGGGGCGTCGAGTTGACGTAGTAGATCGGCGTCGTGATGTAGAAGCTCTTCACCACCAGCCATGATAGGTCTGGCGACGAGGCGATTCGCCGCGCGCAAGACGCAGACGCAGGCCGTCAGCAGGACCGTGACGAGGCCGACGATCCACCACGTTCGCGAGCCCGGCGTGCCTGGCTGCTCGGCCGGTGCTTCCACGGCCTGAGCGCGCGCGACGGGCACGTCCTGCACGCGCCGCACTGGCGGTCGGGGCTTCCGCTCCAGGCGTTCGGCGTGCGCCTTCCTCGCCGTGGTATGTGGGTGGGCCTCCTCGCGCAGCCTCGCCTGTCGCGCTCCGCCGGCAGCGTGCGGCACCGGTCGCTCCCGCGCGTGTTGCGACGCGCGCGGCTTCGCCGTCGCCCGCGCAGGGGCCGCAGCCGCCGAGGCCACGACGAGCGCGGCGGGGGCGGACGCGGCCGGTTCGGCCGGAGGCGTGGCCGCCTCGGCCGCCGCGGACGCGGGCTGCGCGACCGCAGGCGAGGACGGCGCGGCAGCCGACGGGGACGGCGCCGCGGCGGGCGGTGGCGGTGCGACGGCCGGCGCCGAGACCGGTGCGGCTTCGGGTTGCCGTACGGGCGCGGCCACGACGGGCCGAGCGGGCAGGAACGTCAGCGGATCGACGTAGCCCTGGGCGTCTGCGGTCGTGCGCAGGCCAAAGTAGACGTACGGCTCGTCGTGGTCGGCGGTGCCGCTCGGCCCGACAGCGCCCACGACGGCGCCCTCCGCGACGGACGCGCCGCGGTCGACGCCGACGGAGCCGAGGTGCACCAAAGTCGCCGTGTAGCCGTACGGCGTCTCGATCGAGACTGTCTTCCCGCCTGTCGGCACCGTGCCGGCGAACGTGACGACACCTTTCGCGGGCGCGCGCACGTCCGCCCCGGTCGGCGCGGCCATGTCGATGCCGCGGTGTTGCCCGGCCGCGTATGGATGCGCGCGGTCGAACGAGAAAGGGGCAAGGACGCGGCCGTCCACAGGCCACGTCCATGCCTGCGCAGATGCAGGCAGTACGAGAGCGCAAAGCGCCAACACAGCGAGTCGCCGAGTCACGAAGCCTCCTTGTTGCCAGATTTGAGAACCGTGCGACCGTAACAAGGTGGAGCGCTGTTGTCAATACTGGCTACAAAGTACGACGGTAGAGCTCGTTGCGCGACGCGCCGGTGAGCCGCGAGACAACGTCGGCGGCGCGACGGCGCGGCAGTCCCGCAGCAACCAGCTCCGCGACAGCCGCGGCCGCTTCCTGCGTATCGTCGACGGTCGGACGCGGCCCGAGCACGAGCGTGATCTCGCCCTTCGGCGGCTCTGCGAACCGCGCGGCGACCTCCGCCGCAGGCCCACGCACCACCTCCTCGAACTTCTTCGTCAGCTCGCGGCAGACGGCGACCTGCCGCTCCCCATCGGCCTCGGCAAGCGAACGGAGCGTCGCCGGCAGCCGTCGCGGCGACTCGAACGCGACGACCGGATGCGGCCACCGCGCCAGCTCGTCCCACAAGGCCCGCAGCGCGCTCGCGCGTCGCGGCAGGAAGCCGACGAACTGGTACCGCTCGGACGCGAACCCGCTCGCGACGAGCGCCGTCTCGGCCGCGGACGGCCCGGGCAGAACGCTCACCTCCACCCCGGCGCCGAGCGCCGCAGCGACCAACCTCATACCCGGATCGCTGATACCAGGCAATCCCGCGTCGGAGACGAGCGCGACCCGCTCGCCCGCCTGCAGCCGCGGCAGCAGCTCGGCCGTCCGCTTCGCCTCGTTGTGCTCATGGTAGGAGAGCAGCGGCGCGGAGATCCCATGCCGGTCGAGTAACACGCGCGTGTGACGCGTGTCCTCGCAGAGGACGAGGTCCGCGCCACGCAGCTCCTCGAGCACGCGCAGAGTCACGTCCGCGAGGTTCCCGATCGGGGTCGCGCAGACCGCGAGCGGCATCTAGCCGAGCGCGTCGAACGCGACGAGGCCGGCGCCGATCAGCCCCGCCGCCGTGCCGAGCTCGGCACGAACGATCTGCACGCGCTTCCCGGCGCCCGCGAGACCCTCGCGCGCAACGATCTCGCGGGCCGGGTCGAGGATGTAGTCGCCGGCCGCCGCGAAGCCGCCGCCGATGACGACGAGCTCCGGGTTGAAGATGTTCACGAGGCTGCCGATCCCGGCGCCGAGGTGATGGCCGATGCCGTCGAGAATCTCGAGCGCGCGCGGCTCGCCCTCGTCTGCGAGGCGCACGAGCCGGTGCGCGTCGACGGGAGGCCCGAACTCCTCCTGGGCGAGCTTCGTCGCCGCGACGCCGGTCACGTACGGCTCGAGATGCCCGCGGCCGGTGCACGTGCCCTGGCAGGGGATGCCGTCATAGACGATCACCATGTGGCCGAACTCGGCCCAGCCGTGGAAGAGCTGCCCGTCGATGACCGCGCCGCCCCCACAGCCCGTTCCGAGCGTGAGCATCACCATCGTGTTCGCGTGACGGCCGGCGCCGAAGTGGAACTCCGCATAGGTGGCGGCGTTCGCGTCGTTCTCGATCCCGACCGGCCGCCCGAAGCGCTCGGCCATTCGGCTGCGGAAGTCGATCGACGCGTCGAGCGGGATGTTCACGGCCTGCTGCGCACGGCCCGTCCGCTGGTCGATCGGAGACGGAATGCCGAAGCCGACCGCAGCGATCTCGTCGTCGAGGAGCTCCGCGACGGCCTCGTCGAGGCGGGCGAGCAGGTCGTCCTCGGAGGTGACGGGTGTCGCATGCTCGCGCCGATGGACCACGTGCCCTTCGGAATCGACGATCCCGGCCAGGATCTTGGTCCCGCCGAGGTCGACGCCGATGACGCGCTTTCCGTCCAAACCGCGCGGCTACCCTACTGGCTCGATGGCGACGGGAGAGAAGCCCTACCGCGTCTACCGAGGCGGGCGCGTGAAGGGCCGCGTGCCGCTCGAGCGCCCCCAGAGTCGGCCCGACCGCAACGGACGCGCGCCGCGCGAGCCTCGCGTGCGCCGCCCCCGCCGGCGCTGGAGCTGGAGGCGGCGCATCGGGATCGCGTTGCTCGCGCTGCTCGTCCTCTTCGTCGTCTGGGGGATCCTCGGCTACCTGTCGTTCCGGAGCGGCGTCGCGAAGGCGAACGGGCGACTGCAGAAGACAGCACCCGGCGTCGAGCGCGTGCTGACGCCGCAGAACGGCGCCGTCATCTCGAACCCGACGACGATCCTGATGCTCGGCCGAGACTTCGCGAACACCGATGCGCGTGTGTCGGACAACCACTCCGACTCGATCATGATCCTGCGTACCGACCCGAATCACCACCGGCTCGCGTATCTCTCGATCCCGCGGGACCTGCGCGTCGCGATTCCGGGCTACGGCGAGCAGAAGATCAACGCCGCGATGCAGATCGGCGGGCCGGAGCTCGTCGTCCGGACGATCCGCGGCCTCACCGGCAACGCGCTGCCGATCAACCACGTGATGATTGTCGACTTCGCGCAGTTCAAGGATCTCATCGACAACATCGGCGGCATCGACGTCAACGTTCCCGCGCCGATCCTCTCGAACAAGTTCGACTGCCCGTACGACGCCGCCGGCTGCGCGCGCTGGAAAGGCTGGCGCTTCGCGAAGGGCTGGCAGCACATGGACGGAAAGCGGGCGCTGATCTACTCGCGGATCCGCGAGAACCAGCTGGACCCGCGCGACACGGACATCACGCGCGGCGGGCGCCAGCAGGCCGTTCTCCGGGCAGCGATGCACAAGCTCCTCGGTTTCGGAACATTCGTGAAGCTGCCGTTCGAGGGGAAGACGCTGCTCAAGCCGCTGACGACGGACCTGTCCGCGTGGCAGTTCGCGCAACTCGGCTGGGTCATGAAGCGGGCGAGCGACAGCAATGCACTGCACTGCCGGCTCGGCGGCACGGCCGCCGGCGGCGACATCGTCGGCAGCGAGGACAACATCGCCGTGATCGCGATGGTGACGGGTCAGTCGGCGCCGCAGCCGCCGCGGCCCGGCGAAGGCCTCTTTGCGCCCGGCTGCATCGTCGGCAACCGGGCTTTCACGCCGTAGACGCGGCGCGAAGCCTAGGCTTCAGCGGCCTTCTTGTCGGAGGAACTGCTGTCGGACTTCTTCTCGCCGCTGCCGGTGTCGCTCGTGTCCTTGGCCTGCTCCTTCTTGCCGCGGCCCCGGCCGTAGTCCGTCGAGTAGAAGCCCGACCCACGGAAGTGGACGGGCACGGGATAGAGCACGGTCTCGACAGGCGAGGCGTCGCAAACGGGACACTTCTCCGGCGCAGGCTCGGAGATGCGCTTGAAGACTTCGAAGACGTGCCCGTTCGGGCACTTGTACTCATACGTGGGCACGAGAGTGAAGGACGCTAGCAGCGGTATCGGCTTGGAGGGCGCCGCGGTAAAGGTCGACGCCTTTCGCGCAGCAACGGGAGCGTTGACCGTGGCGGTCGCGGCCGTGCTCGTCTGGCTCGTTCATCTGTGGCCGCCACACGAGGACGAGGCGCTTGCGCTCTTCGTCGGGCGCGGCTCGCTCGGGGACGTCCTGCACACCGTGATCGCGGAGCGCGGCGGCGCGCCGCTGCACTTCCTGCTCGCGTGGGGAGTCGTGCATGCCGGCGGCGGGCTGACCGCACTGCGGCTCGTCTCGGTCGTGTTCGCCGTTGCCAGCGTCCCGTTGATGGCCGTGCTCGGACGGCGGCTCACGGATCCGGCGACCGGCGTGCTCGCCGCCGCGTTCGCGTCTGCGAGCTGGGTCTTCCTCTTCCACGGGATCTTCGGTCGGATGTACAGCCTCTTCCTCTTCACGAGCCTGCTCTCGTTTCTCGCTCTGCTCGCGCGGCGCTACGTGCTGTGGGGGCTCGCACTGCTGCTCGTCCTCGCGAGCCATCCCTACGCCGTGCTGGTCGTCGCCGCGGAAGCGCTGTTCGTCGTGCTCTCCGCGCGCGACCGGCGTGCGTTCGCGACGCTCGGAGTCGTTGCCGTCGCCGGCTTCCCGTTCTGGTGGGCCGACCTCGTGCTCCGGAACCGGTTCGACGTCGGCGTCGGCGGGGGCGGGCGGCGGCTCGGCTCACCTGCCTCAGTGGTGCGGTACTTCTGGTCCGTCGCAGGCGACTTCTCGTCACACGCGCATGTGTGGGCGGTGTTCTTGATGCTGCTCGCCGCGGCCGGCGCCGCGCTGCTCGTGCGCCGAAACGGCACCGCCGCGGTGCTGGCGGCGTGCGTCGTCGTCGTCCCCGCACTCGCGTTCATGCTCGCGACGCTGCACTCGACGACGTCGCCGGAGGCGCGGCACCTGATCTTCGCGCTCCCGTTCTACTGCGTCTTGCTGGCGCTGCCGCTCACGTCACTGGCACGGCGGGGCACGGCGTTCGTCGCCGTCGCTGCCGCGGCGGCGGCCGTGATCGTGGTCGGCAACGTGCGCTGGGCGCACGCGAAAACGCCGGAGCTCTTCGACGGCGATCCCGCCGGACAGGTACGGGCGCGCGACGCCGCAGCGGCGTGGTTGGCGTCGACGAGTCGTTCCGACGACGTCCTGCTCGGCTACTCCCCGGTCTTCCTGCGCGCGTGGGAACAGAACCGCTCGTTCTCGGACAACGTGCTGCCGCGCGCCGACCCTGCCTTGTTTGCGGATGCCCTGAAGGGGATCCACGGGCCGCTCGGCCGCGGCGTCTGGGTGTTCGACGCGAGCGCAACGACGAACGCGCAGCAACGCCCGACGATCGCGTTCGTCCTCCCACAGCCGCAGGCGCAGTTCGAGGGGCGCGTCTACGGGCCGTACCTCGTCATCCGAACGCGGCAGCCGCTGCGCACACGCGCGCGCTACATCGCCGCCGCGAAGCGCGTCCTCGGTGTCGGCCGGTCGCTCGAGATCAACGACGCCGACGTGAACCTGCACACGATCCTGCAGGCGCGGTCACGGCTGTAGCTCTTCACGCTCTCGCTCGACGACCTCGCGGTAGCACGGAGCGCCCTCGAAGGCGTCGAGGCCCTGCGGCGGGCGGCGACCGGCCTCGCCGCGCCGGCGCCGCCGCCTCGCCGCCGCCAACGCGGCCGACGCTCCGACGACTCCGCCGACGACGAACGAGCTGAGACGTCCACGCCTCTGCTCGCCGTCCATGGGACGATCGTAACTCGATGCTCGTCGTCACCCTCGGCGATCTTCTGCTCGACGTCGTCGTCCGCCTGGACGAGCCGCTTGCCGCGGGCGCGGACGCGCTCGCCGAGACGCGGACGAGCCCGGGCGGGCAAGCGGCGAACGTCGCCGCGTGGATCGTCGCCGTCGGCGGGAAGGCCCGCTGTGTCGCGCGGCGCGGTGAGGACCCGCCCGCGGTGTGGCTCGCGGCCGAGCTGACTGGACGCGGCGTCGACGTCGCCGGCCCCGCGGCCGGCCGAAACGGCGTGGTCGTCTCGCTCGTCGCGCCGGACGGGGAGCGGACGATGGCGTCAGACCGCGGCACCGCGACGCTCCTCGATCCGGCCGACCTCGATCCGTCGTGGTTCGCATGCGACGCTCTCCACATCTCCGGCTACTCGTTGCTCGTGTCGCCGATCGACGCCGCGGCTGTGTGCGCAGCAGAGCTTGCGCGGTCGAACGGCGCGCAGCTCAGCGTCGACCTCTCGGCGTGGACGCGGATCCGCGCATACGGCGCTGGGCGTTTCCGCGCCCGGCTCGAGGCTCTGCAACCGGACGTGGTCTTCGGGAATGCGGCCGAATGGGACGAGCTCGGCGCGGTCGGCGCGACGCGCGTCGTGAAGCACGGCGCCGACGGCTTCGACGTGATCCGCGGCGCGAGCGTCGAGCGGTGCCAGGCACGTGACGCGTCCGTTGTGGACACGACCGGCGCCGGGGACGCGCTTGCCGCGGGCTTTCTCGTCGGCGGCGCGGAGCTGGCGGCGGAGGCGGCCGCACGGTGTGTCGCGCAGGTCGGGGCGATGCCGTGATCCGCATCGCCGACGAAGTGCGCGAGGCCCGAGCGGTGGTCGCGCTCGAGACGACTCTGATCGCACACGGGTTCCCGCCGGGCGACGGCATCGCCGTCGGGACGGAAGCCGAGGGGCGAGTCCGCGCGGCCGGTGCGGTACCGGCGACCGTGGGCGTGCTCGACGGCGAGATCCGGGTCGGGCTGACTCCCGCCGAGCTCGAGCGATTCGACGCGAGCGCGCGGAAGGTCGGGCCGCGCGACCTCGCCGTCTGCGTCGCGCAGCGGGCGGTCGGGGCGACGACCGTGGGCGGCACCCTCGCCGTCTGCCGCGCGGCCGGCATCCGCTTCATGGGCACCGGCGGGATCGGCGGCGTGCATCGCGGCTACCCGCATCCGCCGGATGTGTCGGCCGACCTGGGCGAGCTCGCGCGCACTCAGGCGCTGGTCGTCTCCGCGGGGATCAAGTCGCTTCTCGACGTCGCCGCCACGCTCGAGGTGCTCGAGACGCTCGGCGTTCCCATCCTCGGTTTCCGCACCGACACGCTGCCGCTGTTCTACGCCGCCGGCGGAGGCCCGCCCGTCCCGGCTCGGGTCGAGTCACCGGACGAGGCTGCGCAGATCGCGCGCAGGCATTGGCAGCTGGGCGGGGCCGGCCTGCTCATGGCGCAGGCACCGCCCACGAGCCTCGACGACGTCGAGCCGCTCATCGACGAGGCGCTCGGCGAGGCGGCGCGCGCGGGCGTCGGCGGCCAGGCGGTGACGCCGTTCGTGCTGTCGTTCCTGCACGAGCAGAGCGGCGGGCGGACCCTGGCGGTCAACCGCGAGCTCGTCGTCGCCAACGCCGGGCTCGCGTCAGAGGTCGCGGCGCGCGAAGCCGGCGATCGCGACCACGCCGACGATCGCTAGGTACGCGAGCGCCCACAGGCGGAGCGCGACGCCGCCCTGCTCCGCGCCGCCGAACGGCCCCAGCCGCAACAGGAACCCGGTCAGCCCGGTCGTGTTCTCCGTGATCGAGCGCAGCGCGTCCTGGTACAGCGCCTCGAACGGGACGGCCCAGGCAGCGATCTTCGCGGCATGGATCAAGCCGTGCGAGTTGAGGACATGTCCGATGTTGCCGAGGAGGCCGGCCACGAGACCGGCGCCGAAGAGCATGAAGATCGCGATGCCGTTCGCGATCGAGCTCAGGAAGACGGAGCCGAGGAGCGAAAGCGCGGCGACGAGCAGCGTCGCGCCGGCGAGCTCGAGCCCCGGCGTGACGATGCGGTCGGGCCACCATGCGCCCTCTGCGTGCGTGAGCAGCAGGGTCGCGAAATAGAGCGCGAGCACGTAGGGCACGCACACCGCCGCTGCACCCAGGAACCGCGCGACGAGCACCGTCGCTCGCCCGACCGGGCGGACCACGAGCGGCTGCAACAGTCCGCGCTCGGCGTCGCCGCGGACGACGCCCAGTGTCAGGAAGATCGCGAGCACGACGCCGAGGAACAGCGTTCCGAACATGGCCATCCCGAACAGGAACGACGCGGCAAACGTGTGCGCGTCGATCCCCGCCGGCGGCACGATGTCGTTGACGTGGCGGAACGTGTAGCGCGCGCCGACCCAGTAGAGGGCGACAAACGCAACCGACAGTACGCAGACGACGACGAAGACCTTGCGCCGCAGCGCTTCGCGCAGGCCGTACTCGGCGATCGCGAGCGCCGGTCTCATTCGGTCTCTCCCCCGACGGCCTCGACGTAGACCTCCTCGAGGGTCGACGTGAGGACCCGCGCCCCGTAGACCTTGCGGCCGTCCCGCACGAGCTGCGCGACGAGGCCCGGGACGTCTTCACGACCCGCGTCCGCGTACATCGCCGTTCCCAGCTCGGTGTCGATCTCGACGCCGCGCGCGCTCGCGAGCTCCGCAGGCGTGCCGGCGGCGACGACCCGGCCCGCGAGCAAGATCACGACGCGGTCGCACACCAGCTCGACCTCGCTCAGCAGGTGCGAGTTCAGCAGAACGGAAACGCCGCGACGGCGCAGCTCTTCCAGCAGCACCCGGACGGTGCGGCGACCCACGGGGTCGAGCGCGCTCGTCGGCTCGTCGAGGAGGAGCAGCTGCGGCTTCCCGACGAGGGCCTGCGCAATGCCGAGACGCTGCTGCATCCCCTTCGACATTTCCTCCACGTGTCTGTCGCGCGCGTCCTCGAGCCCGACGAGCTCGAGCAGCTCGGCGCGCTCGCGTCGGCCGCCGTCCGACGACACGAGCCGCTGGTGCAGCTCGAGCAGCTCGTCGGCCGTCGTCCAGCCGGGAAAGCGGAAGAACTCCGCCAGGTAACCAAGCGCAGAGCGCGCCTCGCGCGTGCCGGCACGTGCGCCGCAGACGTCGGCGCGCCCGGCGGTCGGCCGCACGAGCCCGCACGCGATCTTGACGAGGGTCGACTTTCCGGCGCCGTTCGGACCGAGCAGCCCGATGAGCTCTCCCCTCTTGACCGTGAGGTCGACGCCGACGAGCGCTCCGACGTTCCCGTACCGCTTGACGAGACCGCTGACGGCGAGCGCTGCGGGCACGGGGCCGAGCGTACACTCAGGCTCGTGCCACGCGGTTACGAGGAGGGGCCGGTCGCGGAGGAGGCGCAGGCGCGGATCGACGCGCTCGAACGCGGCGAGCCGATCGAGGCGGACCGGCACGAGCCCGACCGGCGAGCCGTGTACGGCTCGACCGACGACAACGAGGAGCAGCACTTCCTCGGCTGGGCGGACGAACTCGACCCGGACGAGCTCTTCACCTCCGGCCGCGCCTGGGGGATCACGGTCCGGCGTAGGCCGGACGGCCCCGAAAGATAGGCCACCCGGCCCATTGCACCTCGCCGCGGAGGACGGCAGGTTGGCCCGGTGCACGTCTTCTCCCACAGCCAGCTGCTGGCCTGGATCGTGGCGCTCTTCGTCATCGAGGTGCTCCACCTCAAGTGGATCTGGCTCTCCGAGTGGAGCTGCCGCCGCTGCCGGCAGAAGAACCTCAAGTGCGCCTGCGAGGGCCGCTGGGTGAAGTACCTGTAGAAAGAGCTGCGCTCTTCCTGCGTGGGGTACGCCGCTTCGCGGTGAACGTGCGCGGGCGGGGGCCCGCGCACTTCAAGGGTGGTCGGCGTCGTCGTGTCGTCCGCGTGCGGGCGCGGCTTCGCCGGGCCCGCACGCGTGGGTTCGGCCTGCGGTTGGCGCGGCTTCGCTCGCACTAACCTCCGGCCCTTCCGTCGTGGCCTTGGGCGACAAGTCTCCTTCGGACGAAACGCCTGCATATCGGCAAAATCGTGCCTGGCACTTGCGCCTTGCGGAGCCCGCGCACTCAAGGGTGGTCGGCGGCTTGGTGTGCTCCGCCTGCGGGCGCGGCTTCGCCGGGCCCGCACGCGTGGCTTCGGCTTGCGGTTAAAGCGGCTTCGTTCGCACTAACCTCCTCCCTTCGGCCGTGGCTCTGGGCGACGCGTCTCCTTCGGACGAAACGCCTGCATCTGCCCCAATCGTGCCTGGCACTTGGGGTCTGACCCCGCAGGGGTCAGACCCGGCCTTTCGGGTCACTGCGGAGCGGCGAGGTGGTCGACGGCGAGCGCGAGCCACGCTTGTGCATGCGAGACCCACACGCTCTGCTCGTGGCCGCCGTTATAGACGCGGAAGACATGCGGGACGCCGCCGGCCTTGAGCTCGCGGTCGAAGCGCAGGTTTTCGGCGCGGAAGCGGGCGTCGCCGCGGCCGACGTAGAACGCGAAGTACGTCGGACGGCGCGCGAACGCGGCCCGCATCGTCTTCACGAATGCGTGTGCGCTCGCATTCGCGTTCGCAGCGGCCGACCCGAGATCCAGAGCGTGGATTCCGTGCGGATCGGTCGGATGAAAGTAACCGCTCCACGACTCGACGACCGAGAACGCACCGAGATGATGCAGCGCGAGGATCACGGCGCCGTAGCCGCCGGCGGACAAGCCGACCAGAGCCCGCCCGCGGCGCTGCGGAATCGTCCGGAAGTGCGAGTCGACATACCCGACGACGTCACGCGTGATCGCGGTCTCCCAGTTGCGACCGGCTCCCCAGTCGAGGTACTCCGGATCGGAGTCGTTGTCCCGCGCGCCCTGCGGCGCGACGATGATCGCCTTGCGTCCGCTCGCGCGCAGCGCACGCGCCAGGAAGTCGGCGCCGCGAAACGACGTCGGCGACGCCGGCAGCCCGTGCAGGAAGTACACGACGGGATAGCGCCGTCTGCTCGACGCATAGCCCGCCGGCAAATAGATGCCGAGCCGGAGCCGCCCCTTCACGGCCGGCGACCAGATCGCGCGCTCGCGTCGCGCCGGTGCGCTCCGCGGCTGCGCGACGCCGACACAGACGCCCGCGACGAGGACGACGAGCAGCAACGCGCGCACGATTTTCGGCACGTATCGACGGTACCGATCTTCTCGATCCCTTAACCGCCCGTTAACGGCCGCGGGGCTACAACGAGACTGATGAAAGCTGGCAGGTGGCTCGCGCTCCTGACTGTTGTCGCGGGCGGGGCGTTCCTCGCCGTCGGCTTCGTCGGCGTCGACCGCTACGGCCGGAACTACTGGCTCTACCGCGGCTTCCCGCCCCCGCACGACCCCGCGTTCGTGCAGCAGCGCGGCAGCGTCGAGCACATCAACGTGCGCAGCGCGGCGCTCGGCGGGCGCAGCCAGGATGTCTACGTCTATCTCCCGCCCGGTTATGCGCAGCACCCGCAGCGGCGCTATCCGGTGCTCTACCTCCTGCACGGCTTTCCCGGACGGCCGCTTGCGTTCATCCTGACGGTGCGTATGGGCGTCGTCGAAGACGAGCTCGTCGCAAAGCGACAGGCGCAGCCGCTCATCCTCGTGATGCCGTTCGGCTCGACCGGCACGTTCACCGACAAGGAATGGGCGAACGGCGTCGGCTCGGCCGAAGGCTGGGGCACCTTCGTCTCACGCGACGTGGTGCACGCAGTCGACGCGCGCTACCGGACGATCCCGACGCGACGCGGCCGCGCGATCGGCGGTCTCTCGGAAGGCGGCTACGGCGCGGTCAACCTTGCGATGCAGCATCCGCGCGAGTTCTCGGTCGTCGAGAGCTGGTCGGGCTACGAGCGCGCCGCGCCGAACCACTCGATCTTCGGACGTTCGCTCACGGGGCTCGAGCGGAACTCGCCGCTCGATCGCCTCCGGCCCGACGCGCGTCGCCTGCGCCGGCTGCACACGTACTTCTGGATCTACACGGGAACGGACGACTCGCTTCGCCAACAGAACGAGCAGTTCGCACAGGCGCTCGCGAAGGCGCACGTCGCGCACCGTTACCTCGAGCTCGCGGGTGGGCACAACTGGGCGCTCTGGCGCGGCATGGCGTGGCGGTCGTACCTGACGGCCGCCCAGAGGCTCGCGCATGGCTAGGGCCGCGCGCGGATTCCTCGGTTCGGCGGCTTCGTTCGCCGTCGTCCTCGCGGCGATCGGCTGGCTGTACGTCATCCAGCCGCACTCGGCCCTGCCGGGCCTGCCCGTGCACGACGCGCTCCCTCTCGACGAGCTCTCGCGCCGTTCGGCCGTTCCGCTGCTCGTGTTCCTGGTCGTGTGGGGCGCGGCGGCCGGCCTGCTCGGCTTCGTCGCGCACGCAAGCCGCGCCGAGCGGCTCACCGCCGGGCTGCTGCTCGCGCTCGGCGTCGGCGGCTGGATGTATCTCCAGACGGGCGTTTCGCTCCTGATCGTCCGTCAGATCCCGGCACACCAGGCATTCGAGGCAGCGACCGGCCAGAAAGCGGTGTACCTCCCGGCCGTGCTCGCAGGCGTCGCGGGGGCGCTCGGGGGGCGCCCCCGCGCGTCGACGCGCCCGCGGAGCCCGCTCGTGCTGGCCTGGTTCGTGGCCGCGGCCGGATTGCTGGGCGTGCTCGACGCCGTCACGCCGGATCATCGTGCGGCGCTCATCGGCGCGCTCGCGCCGGAGCAGGTGCACGGCATCTCGGAGGCCCTCGTCGCTCCGCTCGGGCTCGCGTTGCTCGTCGCGGCGCGCGGCCTGGCGCGTAGGAAGCGCCGCGCGTGGCAGCTCGCGGTCGTGATCCTCCTGTTCCTCGTCGCGCTGCACCTCCAGCACCGCTTCGGGTACGGCGCGATCGCGACCGGGCTCGTCGCCGTCGCACTGCTCGCGCGCCGCAGCGACTTCGATGCGCCGGGCGATCCGGACGCACAGCCGCGCCTCGCCCTTCGCGCGCTCCTGTTCGCGGCTGCGATCTTTGCCTACGCCTTCGTCGCCCTCTGGCTGAACCGCGTCATGGCGGACCAGCCGTTCACCTTCCCCTTCGCGCTGCGCGAGACGGTGCGCGCGGCGATCGGCGTCAACGCGAGCGGCTCCGACCACCTGTCCGGCACGTTCAGCGAGTGGTTCCCGCTGTCTGTGCTGCTGTTGACCGTCTGCGCCGCAGCGTTCGTCATCGCCGAATGGCTGGCGCCGTGGCGGTACAAGCACGCGCTCGAGACACACCATCGCCGACTGACGCGCGAGCTCGTCGGCGCTTGGGGTGCCGATACGCTTGCTCCGTTCGTCCTCCGCGGCGACAAGTCGTACTTCTTCGACGAGACCGAGTCGGCATTCATCGCGTACAAAGTCGTCGGCGGCGTCGCGATCGTGTCCGGTGATCCGATCGGCCCGCCCGGGCGGTTCGCCGACCTGATCGGTTCGTTCCTCGACTTCGCCCATGCGCGTGGCTGGCGGGTTGCGATCCTCGGCGCCTCGGAGCCGGCGCTGCACCTGTACCGCGCGCACGGGTTGCACGCGCTGTACCACGGCGACGAGGCGGTGGTGGACGTGCGTCGCTTCTCGCTCGACGGCCGCCCCATCCGCAAGGTCCGCCAGTCGGTGCATCGGCTGGAGCGCGCCGGCTACACGGCCGAGACGCGGGCGCCGAGCAGCTTGAGCGGCACCGAGCGCGAGCAGCTCGAGGAGCTGGTGCGGGCGTGGCGCGGAACGCAGCCGGAGCGCGGCTTCGTGATGGCGCTCGACACGCTGTTCCGGCTGGACGACGAGCACGCGCTCTTCGTCGTCGGCCGCGCACCGGACGGCACGATCGCCGGGTTCCTGCACTTCGCGCTCTGTCGGCGCGGTCGGGCGCTGTCGCTGTCGTCGATGCCGCGGCTGCGGACGACTCCGAACGGGTTCAACGAGTGGCTCGTGTCCGTTGCGATCGAGTGGGCGCGCGACAACGGCTTCGAGCGCGTGTCGCTGAACTTCGCGCCGTTCGCGGCGTTGCTCGCGCCGGAGGCGGAGCTGTCGCGGCTGCAGCGCCTCGAGCGGCGTGCGCTGCTCCAGCTCAAAGGCCACTTCCAGCTCGACAACCTGCTGCTGTTCAACCGGAAGTTCTTTCCCACATGGCAGCGTCGCTTCGTGGTCTACGAGAGGCGGCTCGACCTGCCGCGCGTCGGCATCGCCGCGCTCGCCGCCGAGGCATACCTCCCGTTTGCGAAGCGGGAGGAGGCTTGATCCCGTCGATCGCCGGCGGGCTCGTGCTCGCGCTTGCGTCCGCGGCAGCGCTCAACTGGGGCTACTACGCCCAGCACGGCGCGGCGGCGGCACTCCCGCCGCTCTCCCTTCGTCATCCGTTGCGTTCGCTCGGCGCGCTGTTCGGGAACCGGCGCTGGGTCGCGGGCTTCTGGACCGGGATCGCCGGGTGGGTCCTCTACGTGGCTGCGCTGACGCTCGCGCCGCTCTCCCTCGTGCAGGCGTGCGCAGCGGGCGGCCTTGCGATCCTCGCCGCGCTCGCGGGTGTGCGCTCGCGCCGGGAGCGGCTTGCCGTCGCCACGTCGGTCGCCGGGCTGGTGCTGCTGGCCGTGTCGCTTGCGGGCACCGTCACGAGCACCGGGAACGCGAACCTGCGAGGTGCCGCCGTGTGGATGGTCGTGTCAGCCGTGGTCGCCGCGGTCGCGGCGAGCCCCGCGACCGCGGCCGGGCTCGGGACCGCGGCCGGAATCCTCTACTCGGCCGGCGACGTCGGGACGAAGGCGGCTGTGTCAGGCGGCTTCCACATCTGGTTCGTCCCGGCGCTGCTCGCCTGCCACGGCCTCGCGTTCGTCGCGCTGCAGCTCGCGTTCCAGCGCGGCAGCGCGCTCACGTCGGCCGGCCTCGCGACGCTCTGGACGAACGCATTGCCGATCGTGGCCGGAATGGCCGTCTTCGGCGAGCCGCTCCCGGGGGGTGCGCTCGGCGTCGCGCGCGTCTCGGCGTTCGTGGCTGTCGTCGTCGGCGCAGCGCTGCTCACACGGCCCGGCGAGAGCGCCGCCGTCGCCCGCGCCGCCGCCGGCGGGGTGATCGCGCTCGCCCTCTTCACGGGCGTCAGCGCAGTGCACGCGCAGACGCCTGCGCTGCCGAACTTCACGCTTTTCGACACGGGCCCCGCGGGCGGCACCGTCTGGACGGGCCGGATCCCCAATCCGTTCGTCCCCGCCGACCGGCGCAACGCCTACCTCTACCTGCCGCCGGGCTTCTCGCCGGAGAAGCGCTACCCGGTGCTGTATCTCCTGCACGGGTTCTGGGGCGACCCGTCGTCGTTCGTGCTCGGCCTGCACATCACCCAGATCGCCGACGAGACGATCAGCACGGGCAAGGCGCGCCCGTTCATCGCGGTCATGCCGCCCGGCGGGCCGCCGTCGGGGTCGAAGTCCAAGCGGGCGAAGGGCGAGTGGGCGGGGCCGTCCGAAAACTACATCGTGCATACGGTCGTCCCGTGGGCCGATGCGCACCTCCCGACCATCCGCAGCCCGCGCATGCGTGCGATCGCAGGCGTCTCGGCAGGCGCGTTCGGCGCGATCGACATGGCGCTTCGCCACGTCGGCCTCTTCGGGACGTCCGAGTCGTGGGAGGGCTACTTCCAGCCGTTCCGCGACGGGCCGTTCGAGCACGCTTCGGCCGCAGACCTCGCGGCGCACGACCCGGTACTGCTCGCGCGTTCGCAAGCTCACTCGATCCGCCGGCAGGGGCTCCGCTTCTTCCTGTCCACGGGCGGGAGCCACGGCTCCGTCAAGCGGAGCTGGACGTTCGAGTTCGCCTGCGAGCTCAGCGGCCTCGGGATCGCAAACAGGTTGTGGGCGCAGCCGCCGCGCGTTCCGAACTTCGGCCGCAACCAGCTGCCGGCCGCGCTCGGATACGCCGAGCCCGCTTAGCCGACCGCGCTCAGGAACTCGTCGATCGTCAGCGCCGTCAGCGTGCGGATCTTCGTGCTTCCGCGGGCGCCGAGCGCCACCGAGACGCGCGCGATCGTCGCCGAGTCGGGCGCCTCGACGACGTTGACGAAGTCGTACTCGCCCAGCGTCGCCCACTGGTGCACGACCCTGGCGCCGAGCTCCTCAACGTCCTTGTTCACCTCGCGCAGACGGTCGGGATTCGCCTTCAGCGTCTGCACTCCCTGTGCCGTCAGGCTGGAAAGAAGAATGTAGGTCGCCATTCGAGCTCCTCCTCGTTCGGGGGCTCGACTCTACTCGCGCCGCCTGGTCGACGTACAGCACCGCCGCGCCGAGCACGAACAGCGGCGCGAGCACGACGAGCGCCAGCACGGCCGCGATCCGGATCGCCTGCCCGCTGCCCTCGCGGATCGAGAAGAAGACCACGAGGCCCGTGAGGAAGATCGTGATCGCCAGCGTCGCGAGCGACCCGAGCGCGTGCACGTAGTCCGCGCGCCCGAGCTGGACGCCGCGGCGCAATGCGTCGCCGTATCCCCGCCGCTCGACGAGCGCCGCGGGCACCCCGAGCCCCACGAGCGCGAGCCAGCCGAGCGCCACCAGGTAGATCCCCGGGAAGATCCAGATGCGCGAGACGCAGATCGGCAGGAACGCGAGGTAGCCGACGGCGAGCGCGACGGCGACGTAGCGGCCGCGGCCGATCGGCCGCACGAGCGCGACCGCGCCCGCGTACGACGACGCGAGCACCAGCGGACCGATGCCGACGACGATCACCACGCGCACGGCGCCGTGGAGCTCGGCGGCCGCAACTCCCAGCAGCCCGGGGCCGATGCCGAGAGCGAGCGAGGGCCAGAAGCGCGCGCCGTAGAGGCGGATCGACTCGGCGACGAGCTGACCAACCGTGCGTGTCTCGGGCGGGAGCGGCGGCGGAGCCTGGGTGCCGGTACGCGCCATCCGTCGAATCTAGCGAGGGAAGCCCGGAAACACGGGCCGCCCGTCCGCCCAGTCGACCTCGAGGACGGCGGCCGCCTGCTGCAGCGCGTCGAGGTTCGCGATGGGCGTCCGCGACTGCGTATCGATCACGTCACCGGTCCCGCCGACATAGAGGTAGCGCCCGTCCGCGCTCTCGGTGAGCGAGCCCGGTGTCGTGAACGTCCGGTCGAGCCGGACGTCGGCAATCGGTCGCGGCGCTGCGCTGACGTCGAATACGTGCAGCGCGTGGTTCGGAGCATCGAGCACCCAGAGCTCCGGGCGGTCCGGGCGCAGGACGAGCCCGTGACTCGACGGGTTCGGCCCGAACCGCGGGTTCCAGGTGAAGCCCTTGAAGTGCACGACCTGGATCGTCTGGCCGGTGCGCATGTCGATGACGCGGAAGCCCAGCAGGCCCGGCTGCGTGACGTACATCCGCTGACGCTCGGCGTCGACCGCCGTCAGCGTGCCGTGGTCGAACGGTGCAAGCCCGTCCTTCGTCAGCTTCCCGGTACGGACGTCGAGGGTGTACGGGCCCGTCGAGGCGCGCAGGGCGACTCGGTCCGCGTTCGGCACGGCCGCCGACACGTCGTTCGAGTCGTTCAGCCGCAGCTGGCCGACGAGCGTCTGCTTCGCGTCGATCGCGAAGAAGCACGCGGCGTGGTTCGGGAAGACGACGGCGTAGCGGTGCGCGCCGCCGTCCGTCGGCGGGTGCCAGGTCGGGGTGCCAGACACGAGACATGGCGGAACGGACTGCGTGCTGAAGTACACGGCGAGCCCGGCGATCACGGCGACGAGCGCGAGCGCCAGCGCCGACGCCCGCAGCCAGATGCGGGCTCTCACCGGAGCTCGGCGAGCAGTCGCGGCAGCGCGCGCTCGAGCGCGGCAAGCGCGTCGTCGAACTGCCAGCGGCTGCGATCCGGCTCGTCGATCTCGTTCGAGACGGCCCGCACCTCGACCGCCGGGATCCGCGCCAGCTCGGCGGCGCGGAGGACACCGAACCCCTCCATCGCCTCGACCGTGCAGCCGCTCGTCCCGCCGACACGCGCGCTCGTCCCGATCGGGAGCACCTGCGCATCCGGGAGCGCGCGGCGCGCGCATTCGAGCAGCTCCGCGTCCGGGTGCACCCGTCCCGGCAGGAGCGGCCCGGCGGCGTCCTCGTACACCGCTTCCGCTCCGATCACGAGCTGCGGCGCGGGGATGCCGCGCGCGCCGGCGATGCCGACGTGCAGCACCGCCGACGGCGGCTGCACCGCAAGCGCCTGTGCGGTCGCGGCGGCTGCCTCGACGGGGCCGATGCCGCACACGAGCGTCGCCGCGCCGTCGGCGCCCGCGAGCTCGCGCTTCGTCGCTGCGACGACCAGGATCACGGCCTCAACGGTAAGTCACCCGATGGGGTGAACGCGCGCAAGGAAGGTTTCGCCCCGGCATCTCAACTCTCAACCGCAAGAAAAATCGCCGCAGGCCCGCCGCAGGCCGGCGACGTACAACCGACAAGAAGGCCGTCCGCCTCAGGGCGGCCTTTGTTCGTGCGCGCCGTCCCCCTAAAGGGGGATTTGCGTATCCCCTTGCAAGTTCTGCGCCGATAGTGCGTCTCAGTACGTAAGCCGCAGAAGCCGCAGTAGTACGGAGGTATCAGATGTACGCCGCACAGATCCAAACGGGGGAGCTCAGGGCTCAGGACCTGCCGACCACCTACGGCGATTGGAGCGACTACGCACGCTTCGCCGTGACCTACGCCCCGCAGGATCGGGAGGGCTGCGCCGAGTTCGCCGCCAGTGCGTTCGCAAACTGGCGCCGGACGAGTGACGTTCCGCGCACGCTGCAGGAGCTGCGTGCGTGCCTGTGGTTCGAGCAGCGCCGCTGGCGCTTCATGGGCCGCGAGCCGGACGCCGAGGGAATGCAGTACGCAGCCGCCCTGATCCGGGCGATGCGGAACCATCTGCCGACGACCGTCTAGAGCCCGGCAACAACCGCGTGAGTCACCGAGTCGTCGACCGACGACACCGGTGACTCGCGGCCGACCCAGGGGTCACCGCCGAAGTAGCGCACGAAGATGCGCTCGGCGGTGCGCGTGGCGTACGCCTGCGTCGTCAGCGTCGGGTTCGGGCCGCCGAGTGCGTTCGGCAGCGCGGAGTTGTCGGCGACGAAGACGCGCTCGACGGCCAGCGACTCCCAGTCCGCGCCGACGACGGTCCCCATCCGCATCGTGCTGTGGATGTGGAGAAGGACAGGCGCCCAGTTCATGCGGACGATCTCGCGCGCGCCCGCTGCCTTCAGCAGCGCAATCGCACACGACGCGAGGTAGTCGCGCCTCGTCAGCGTCGCCGGCGTGCGCCCGCGGATCTCGACCCGGGCGATCGGTCCGTGGGCGTCGGGCGTCATCACGTCGGAGAGGGTGACCCGGTTCTGCGGCAGCACGTCGTCGTCGGTGATGACGGCGATCGCGACGAGGCGGTCGATGTCCGAGAGGAACCGCTGCAGGCGCGTGCCGACGACGCGCCTGCCGGGCACGTTGCTGTCGGTGAGGCCTTGCGCCTGCAGCCCCGGCGCGACGCCGGCCTGCTCGATGCAGCCGTAGCCCGGGAAGTCGGCCCGCGCCGCGGACGTCGCGCCCCGGCCGGAGCCCGTGTCGTGCGTGAACCTCCCGACGACGAAGTCGAGGTAGTGATCGGTCAGGCCGCGGCCGACGGCGTCGCCGGGGTTCGGCAGGCCGCTGTTCAACCACAGTCGCGGCGTCTCGATCGGGCCGGCAGCGAGAACGACGACCTTGGCTTCCTCGGTCGTCAGGGCGCCCGTGCGCGTGTGGCGCCAGGTCACGCTGCGCAAGGCGCCCTCCGCCACCACCTTCACGGCGAAGGCATCCGGAACGAGCGTCGCTGCGCGCCCGCGCGTCCAGCGGTCGGCCGTCAGCGCCATCGGCACGTAGCTGACGTGCGTCGAGCGCTTGGCCTTGAGGTTCAGCGGCGCCCTCAGCGGGAGGAAGCAGCCCTGCGGGCAGTGTCCGCAGAACGTGCAGCCCTTCGCGCGCGGAAAGACGAGCTGCTTCGCCTTGTTCGTCTTGCCCGCGGAACCCTGCGGCTGCAGGATCGCGTTCTGCTGCGGCCTGCACGCGGCGCGCGAGATGTCCTTCGAGGTCTGCGTCGGCAGGCCCATCCGCGTCGCCGCGCGGAGGAAGAGCTCCTCCTTCGTCCCCATCGCGGCCGTCTGCACCGGCAGCGTGTGCTCGACCCACTCGTAGTACGGGATCAGCTCGCTGTAGCCCGGCAAGGCATCGGGCATCGCGCGCGGCGAGTTGCCGAAGTAGTGCAGCGTCGAGCCGCCGACGCCGGCGGTCTGCCAGACGAAGCAGTTCTGCGGAAGGTCGCGCGCCCACGGCGGCTGCGTGCGGTCGCCGGGCCCGAAGCGGAAGATGCCGGTCGCCGGATTGTTCGCCGTGTTCTCGTTGTGCGACCACTCGCGCTCCGGGTCGTTCCACACCGGCCCCGCCTCGAGCAGCAGCACGTCGAGACCGCGCGCGGCCAGCTCCTTCGCAACCACCGGACCGCCGCCGCCCGCGCCGACGACGATCACGTCACGCACGCCAGTAGCCCTTGAGGTCGTTGTGACCGTGCTGCGCGCCGGCATAGCGCGCAAGCCGCCACCCGCGGGCCGTCGAGTACGCAAGGAAGGCGGTCAGCTGTTGCAGGTTGCCGACGAGAAACCGGATCGAGCCCGCGGCGTCGTCGGGAAGGGACTCGATCCTCGCGAACGCCTGCGCCTTCTGGGCGCGGCTGAGCTGCGCGAACGTCGCGCCGGGCTTCACCTGTCCCGCCGCGCCGTCGAGGATCGACGCCGCCGTCGCGGACAGCGCCTGCGGGCCCGGGAGGAAGCGGTCGAGCGTCCGCACGAGTCGCGGCGTGGTCGCGGCCGCGAGCTGCCGGTCGGCCACGACGAACTCGACGAGCGCATCGAGCGTCGTGCGCGTGGACGCGAACGCTTCTGCAAGCCCGCCGAGCCGCGTCGCGAGCACGAGCGCAGTCGCGCGCCGCAACAGGTCGCGCCGGTTCAACCCCGGGGGATGACTTCGCGGTCGGGGTCGGTCGCCGGATCGCCGTCCGGCAGCACGTCGTGCGCCCACTCGTTGCGCTTCCATTGCGGCACCGGCGTCTCGCAGTCGGCCTTCGGCACGAAGCGCGAATGGGCGACGAGCCGGTACTCGTGGATGTAGCGCGGGCAGTTCGGGAAGACCTCCGTCGCGGCAACGCGCACGACCAGCTGGGCCTCCGGGTAGTCCACGCGCAGCGGGTCGTCCTCGTCGACGGACGCCACGCCGTTCAGGCGAACGCGCTTGCGGCCTTCGAAGTCGATGAAGAGCAGGCCGACGTTGCTCGTCGCCAGCAGGTTGCCCGTAGTCAGGTACATCCCGTTGCCGTCGTACACAGGGAACGCAATCGTGTGGTCGTCGAGCACGCGCACGAACCCGGGGTCGCCGCCCTTGTACGAGCACTGCGGCCGGCCGTCCTCGTCGACCGTCGCGATGAAGAACATGTCCCGCGCCTCGATGAACGCGCGGTCGTCGTCGTCGATCCGGTCGTGCACGATGCGCTCCTCGATCCGGTCGGCCAAGCGGCGCGTGTCGAACCGGTCCTGGAGGCGTCGGCTGCCTTCGTGGTACAGGCTCACGCGCTCGATCTTTTCAAGGAATCCTCACCGCCACCAAACATTCGGAGGCGACCATTCGGTCGGCCGCATTTCCGAGAGAGGCTGCTGCGGGGGCCGTGGCCTCTCTCCTGTTCTCTAGGATCACGGCGTGGGTTGGCACGTGGTCGACGGCTCGAAAGCCGACTGGAGCGAGCGGGAGCCGCTGTTCGAGGGGCAGCCGCCGCGTCAGTTCGTCGAGGTCACGGACGAGGCGGCGCTGAAGAGCTCGCGCGCGCGGCTCTGGCGCTATCCGCCGGGGACGCGAGGGCGGCGCCACGCCGACAAGGTGCAGGAGGAGGTGTTCGTCGTCGTCTCGGGGACGTTGACGATGCAGCTCGGCGATCCGCCGGAGCGCGTCGACGTCGGCGCGCCGGGGCTCGTCGCGGTCGAGCCGGGGACGCCGCTCCTCGTCCGCAACGAGGGCGACGACGACCTCATCCTCTACATCTACGGTGCGCCCGCGGAGCAGGGCGGCGCCGACTTCTTCGACGATCTACCCGACGCCTAGGGGTCTGGCCCCGCAGGGGGCCTGACCCCAGCCTTTCGAAGTGCCCCGCGAACCCTGGGGTCAGACCCCCTTTTGCCAGACCGCCACGAGTTTTGTGCTCTCGCTCGTGAACGGCTCGCCGTTCCACCCCGAGTAGCGCTCCGTCGGCGTCAGGCCTGCGATGCGCGCCATCAGGTCGAGCTCCGACGGCCAGACGTAGCGGAACGGGCCGGCGCCGTACCTGAACGAGCCGTCTTCGCCCCGCGTGTAGTGATGTGACACCAGCCCCTGGTTCGCGAAGTCGTACTCATCGATGCCGATGTGGCGGTCGCCGAAGTCGAACATGCGCAGCCGCTCGCCCTTGACGTCGGGGAGCCCCACCTCGATCACGAAGCAGCCGCCGGGCTCGAGATGTGCAGCCGCGTTCTCGAAGCACGCGACCTGCGCGTCCTGCGTCGTCAGGTTCTGGATCGTGTTGTAGACGAGGTACACGAGCGTGAATGTGCCGTCGACCTTTGCGGTCGCGAAGTCGCCGATCACGACCGGAATGCGATCGCCGCCCGGCTTCGCCTTCAGCCGCGCGACCATTGCATCCGACAGGTCGATCCCGTGCACCTGCAGACCGCGTTCCGCGAGCGGCAGCGCGATGCGGCCCGTGCCGACGCCGAGCTCGAGCGCGGCGCCGCCACGAGCGCGCTCGGCGAGGAAGGCGACGACCGGGTCGACCGCCGCCGGCGAGAACATCGGATCGTGTTCCGCGTCAACGTCGTACCGCGACGCGACGTCCTCGCCGAAGTGGTCCTCAGGCAACTGCAGGCTCGCGCACGCCGGCGTGCCCGAACGCGAGCTCGCCGTCGTGCGCGTCGACGCGGATCGTGTCGCCGTCCGCGAACTCGCCCTCGAGCAGCCGTAGCGCGAGCGGGTTCTCGACGAGCCGCTGCAGCGCGCGCTTGAGCGGCCGGGCGCCGTATGTCGGATCCCAGCCGGCGTCGGCGACGACCTGCTTCGCCTCGTCGGTCAACTCGAGCTCGATGCCGCGATCCGCGAGCCGCGTGCGCAGCCGTGCGAGCTGCAGGTCGACGATCTCGCCCAGCTGCTCCTTCGTCAGCGGCCGGAACTCGACGATCTCGTCGATGCGGTTCAGGAACTCCGGCCGGAAGAGCTCGCGCATCTGCTCGAGCGAGCGCAGGTTCGACGTCATGATCAACACGGTGTTGCGGAAGTCGACCGTACGGCCGCGGCCGTCGGTCAGCCGCCCGTCGTCGAGGATCTGCAGCAGCACGTCGAAGACCTCGTTGTGCGCCTTCTCGATCTCGTCGAGGAGGATCACGGAGTACGGTCGGCGCCGCACGGCTTCGGTCAGCTGGCCGCCCTCCTCGTAGCCGACGTAGCCCGGCGGCGCGCCGATCAGCCGCGCGACCGTGTGTCGCTCCTGGTACTCCGACATGTCGAGCCGGACGAGCGCCCGCTCGTCGTCGAACATGAACTCGGCCAAGGCGCGCGCCAGCTCGGTCTTGCCGACGCCGGTCGGGCCGAGGAGCACGAACGAGCCGATCGGCCGGTTCGGGTCCTGGAGGCCGGTGCGCGCGCGGCGCAACGCGTTCGCGACCGCCTCGACGGCCTCGTCCTGGCCGACGACGCGCTGGTGGAGGCGCTCCTCCATGTGAATCAGCTTCTCGGTCTCGCCCTCGAGCAGCCGGTCGACCGGGACGCCGGTCCACCGCGCGACGACGGCGGCGACGTCGTCCTCGTCGACCTCCTCCTTCACCATCGCGCCTTCGACGCGCGCGTCACGCTCCTCGAGCTCCTTCTCGAGTGACGGCACCTCGCCGTGGCGGATCTGGGCGGCGCGGTTGAAGTCGCCCGCGCGCTCCGCGCGCTCGTACTCCATTCGCAGCTCGTCGATTCGCTGCGTGATCTCCTTGACGCGGTCGAGCGCTTCCTTCTCCTTCTGCCAGCGGGCCTGCAGCTCGTTCCGCCGCTCCTTGGCCTCCGCGAGGTCGCGCTCGAGCGGCTCGCGTACCTGGCTCGACTCCTTCGCCATCGCCGCGAGCTCGATCTCGAGCTGACGTACGCGCCGGTCGGCCTCGTCGAGCTCGACCGGGCTGGAGTCGATCTCCATCCGGAGTCGTGACGCCGACTCGTCGACGAGGTCGATCGCCTTGTCCGGCAGGAAGCGGTCGGTGATGTATCGATCGG
The DNA here is from genome assembly GCA_963833655.1 of uncultured Actinomycetes bacterium. Classification (GTDB taxonomy): domain Bacteria; phylum Actinomycetota; class Thermoleophilia; order Gaiellales; family Gaiellaceae; genus 3-1-20CM-4-69-9. Next base: position 297,769 of record CAWHYL010000005.1, read on the forward strand.
AGAGGACTGCCGCAGCGACAAGCGCCGCGTCGCGGATGCGCACGCCGTGGTGCGCCTCGTAGCGCTCCTTCAGCCCGCGCAGGATCGCGATCGTGTCCGCGACCGTCGGCTCGCCGACGAAGATCGGCTGGAAGCGGCGCTCGAGCGCAGCATCCTTCTCGATGTCGCGGCGGTATTCGTCGAGCGTCGTGGCGCCGATGCAGCGCAGCTCGCCGCGCGCGAGCATCGGCTTGAGCAGGTTGCCGGCGGAAACCGCACCCTCTGCGGCGCCGGCGCCGACGATCGTGTGCAGCTCGTCGATGAAGAGAATGACCTGGCCCTCCGCGTTCTTGATCTCGTTGAGGACGGCCTTCAGGCGCTCCTCGAACTCACCGCGGTACTTCGAGCCGGCAATCAGCGCGCCCACGTCGAGCGCCCACACGCGCTTGCCCTTCAGCCCTTCGGGAACGTCGCCGGCGACGATCCGCTGCGCGAGCCCCTCCGCGATCGCGGTCTTGCCGACGCCCGGGTCGCCGATCAGCACCGGGTTGTTCTTCGTCCGGCGCGAGAGCACCTGGATGACGCGGCGGATCTCCTCGTCGCGGCCGATGACCGGGTCGAGCTTGCCGTCCTCCGCGGCAGCAGTCAGGTCGCGCCCGAACTTCTCGAGCGCCTGATACGTCTCCTCCGGATCCTGCGACGTGACGCGCTGCCCGCCGCGGACGGTCTTGATCTTCGCCTCGAGCTGGTCGCGCGGAACGACGTCGAGGGCGAGCAGCACGTGCTCGGTCGAGACGTAGTCGTCCTCCATCCGGCGCGCCTCGTCGGCGGCCTTGTCGAGCACGCGCGAGAACGCAGCCGAGACATTCGGCTGCTGCTGCATGCCTTGCACGGACGGCTTCGTACGGAGCGTCGCCTCGGCCTGCGCGCGCAGTGCGGCCGCGTCGGGGACGAGCTGCTGCGGCAGCTCCTGATCGAGCAGCGCGAGCAGCAGATGCTCGGGATACAGCTCAGGATTGCCCATTCGGCGCGCAAGCTCCTGCGCCGCCGCCACGGCCTCCTGTGATTTGAGTGTCAGCTTGTTGAAGTCCATGTGCCTTTCAGTGTCTCGGGATCAAGTCGATCGGTGGTTTCCAGGGGACGAGGTCGCGCCGGTAGTGCCGGTGGACCTCGTTGATGGCCTCGCGCATCTCGCGCTCCATCCGGTCGAGCCGGCGGTGCATGCGCGTCAGCTCGTCCTGCAGGCGCAGCACGTGCTCGACGCCGGCGAGGTTGAGACCGAGCTCGTTCGTCAGGCGCTGAATCAACCGGAGCCGGTCGAGGTCCGCCTCCGAGTAGAGACGCGTGTTGCCGGCGGTGCGCTTCGGACGAATGAGCCCTTTGTTCTCGTAGATGCGGAGCGTCTGCGGGTGCATGCCGACGAGCTCGGCGGCGACGGAGATCATGTAGCGCGGACGGTCGTCCATCACTTCCGTCCTCCGCGCATGCGCTCGAGCTGGTCGAGCCTTCGGCGCATGTACACGAACGTGGCGATCAGCCCGACCGTGCCGACTGCGACGAGGATGATCGCGGCCAGCTTCATGCGAAGAGCTCCTCGCGCGGGTTCTCGCGCGACACCTTCTGCAGCTCCTGGAGCGCCTCGCGCTCCTTCTTCGTGAGCTTCTTCGGCACGGTGAGGCGCAGCCGGGCGATCAGGTCGCCCTTGCCGCCGCCCTTCAGCTTCGGCGCGCCGTGGCCGCGGATGCGCAGCTGGCGGCCGTCCTGGGTACCGGCCGGAACCTTCAACGACACGCGATCGCCGTACGGCGTCGGCACCTCGACGGTCGCCCCGAGCGCCGCCTCCGTGTACGTGACCGGGACTTCGACGACGAGGTCGTTGTCGCGGCGCTGGAACAGTTTCGACGGCTGGACGCGCGTGACGACGAACAGGTCGCCCGCGGGCCCGCCGCTCTCGCCCAGCTCGCCCTTGCCCTTCAGCCGGATGCGCGTGCCGTCCTTGACGCCCGCGGGGATCTTGACGGTGTACCGCTTCGTGCGCACTTCGCGGCCGCTGCCGTGGCAGTTGTGGCAGGGCTTCTCGATGACGGTGCCGTTGCCGCGGCAGCGCGGGCACGGCTCCGACAGCGCGAAGAGGCCCTGGCTCTCGGAGATGACGCCGCGCCCGTTGCACTGCGGGCAGATGACGGGCGACGTCCCGGGCTCGGCGCCGGTGCCGCCGCAGACGCGGCAGGCGGTGGCGACCTCGACCGGGATCTTGACCTCCAGCCCACGCAGCGAATCCTCGAACGAGACGCTCACCGGCGCCTCGAGGTCCGCGCCGCGCTCGGGCTGCGCGCGGCGCGCCCCGCCGCGGCCGCCCCGGCCGCCGAAGAGCCCGCCGAACAGATCGCCGAGGTCGCCGAGGTCGTTGATCGTGAAGTTGCCGCCGCCGAAGTTGCCGGGGTCGAAGCCCGGCCCGGCGCGACGGCCGTTCTCCCCGAAGCGGTCGTACTGCTTGCGCTTCTCGGGATCGGAAAGCGTGTCGTACGCGTTCTGGACTTCCTTGAACGTCTCTTCCGCAGCGGAGTCGCCGGGGTTCTTGTCCGGGTGGTACTGCGCGGCGAGCTTCCGGTACGCCTTCTTGATCTCGTCGGCGGAGGCGTCCTTCTTGACGCCGAGCGTGTCGTACAGCGTCGCCACTTACTCCTCCGCTGGAGCCGGAGCCGCCGCGACGACGACACGCGCCGGGCGCAGGACCTTGTCGCCCAGCTTGTAGCCCTTCTGCACGACCTCGATCACGGAGCCCTCCTCCACGTCCGAGGGCTGCGACAACAGCGCCTCGTGCACGTGCGGATCGAACTTGCCGTTCGTCTCGATCTCCGCGAGGCCTTCCTTCCTCAGCACGTCGGCGAGCGAGCGGTGCACGAGCCGCACGCCCTCCTCGAGCTTCGCCTCCTCGTGCTCGGAAGCAGCCTCGAGCGCGCGGCCGAGGTCATCGAGGATCGGGATCAGCTCCTTGACCAGCCGCTCGTTCGCACGCTCGGCCAGGGCCGCGTTCTCGCGCGCGTTGCGCTTGCGGAAGTTGTCGAACTCCGCCGCGAGCCGCTGCAGCCGGCCGAACAGCTCGTCGCGCTCGGCCTCGAGCGCCGCAACGTCCGGCCCCTCGGCGGACGCCGGGGGAACCTCACGGTTCCCCCGAGCCTCCTCCGCCGGCCCGCTGTCGCGGACGGACGGCTCCGCCGGCGACTCGTTGGTGTTCTTCGAGTCGTTGGTCATGGCTACGCCTTCGGCGCCTCCTGCTCCTCGTCGATGACCTCGTAGTCGCCTTCCTCGACGACCTCGTCATCGGAGGAGCTCGTCCCGTTGCCGCCGTTGCCCGCCGTCGACGCCGTCTGCTGCTGCGTCGATGCGTAGACCGCCTCCGCGAGCTTGTGCGACGCCTCCTGCAGCGCGTCGGTCTTGGCGCGGATGTCGCCGACGTCGTCGCCCTCGAGCGACTGCTTCAGCTCCATGATCCGGCCCTCGATCGTCGAGGCGTCGGACTCGTCGAGCGCGGCGCGGTGCTCCTTGAGCGACCGCTCGGTCTGGTACGCGAGCTGCTCGGCGTGGTTCTTGGCGTCCGCGACGTCCTTGAGACGGCGCGCCTCGTCGGCGTGCGCCTCGGCGTCGCGGATCATCTGCTGAACCTCGTTCTCCTTCAGGCCCGAGCCGCCCTCGATCCGGATCTGCTGCTGGTTGCCCGTCCCGAGGTCGCGCGCCGAGACGTTGATGATCCCGTTCGCGTCGATGTCGAACGAGACCTCGATCTGCGGCATGCCCCGCGGCGCCGGCGGAATGCCGACGAGCTGGAACTTCCCGAGCGTCTTATTGAACGCGGCCATCTCCGACTCGCCCTGCAGGACGTGCACCTCGACGGACGGCTGGTTGTCCTCCGCCGTCGTGAACGTCTCGGACTTCTTCGTCGGAATCGTCGTGTTGCGCTCGATCAGCCGCGTGAAGACGCCGCCCTTCGTCTCGATGCCGAGCGACAGGGGCGTGACGTCGAGCAGGAGGATGTCCTTCACCTCGCCCTTGAGCACGCCGCCCTGGATCGCGGCGCCGACGGCGACGACCTCGTCCGGGTTGACGCCCTTGTGCGGCTCCTTGCCGATCAGGTCCTTGACCTTCTCGACGACGGCCGGCATGCGGGTCATGCCGCCGACGAGCACGACGTGGTCGATCTTCGACTTGTCGATGCCCGCGTCCTTGAGGCACTGCTCCGTCGGACCGACGGTCCGGGAGAGCAGATCGGCGGTCAGCTCGGTGAGCTTCGCGCGCGTGAGCTGGAGGTCGAGATGCTTCGGCCCTTCCTGCGTCGCCGTGATGAACGGGAGGTTGATCTGCGTCGTCATCGTCGACGACAGCTCGATCTTCGCCTTCTCCGCCGCCTCGTACAGACGCTGCAGCGCCATCCGGTCGGCCGCCAGGTCGATGCCCTGGTCCTTCTTGAACTCCGCGACCATCCAGTCGACGATCGCCTTGTCGAAGTTGTCGCCGCCGAGGTGGTTGTCGCCGTTCGTGGCCTTCACCTCGAAGACGCCCTCGCCGAGATCGAGGATCGACACGTCGAACGTGCCGCCGCCGAGGTCGAAGACGAGGATCGTCTGGTCGGAGCCTTCCTTGTCGAGGCCGTAGGCGAGCGCTGCCGCCGTCGGCTCGTTGATGATGCGCTGGACGTTGAGCCCCGCGATCTTGCCGGCGTCCTTCGTCGCCTCACGCTGCGCGTTGTTGAAGTAGGCCGGGACGGTGATCACCGCGTCGGTGACCGTCTCGCCCAGATACGCCTCGGCGTCGGCCTTCAGCTTCTGCAGGATCATCGCGCTGATCTCCGGCGGGGGGTACTCCTTGCCGCCCGCCTTCACCCGCGCGTCCCCGTTCTGCCCCTTCACGACCTCGTACGGGACGATCGTCATCTCCTCCGAGACCTCGTCCCACTTACGGCCCATGAACCGCTTGATCGAGAAGATCGTGTTCTCGGGGTTCGTGACCTGCTGGCGCCGCGCGGGCGCCCCGACGAGCCGCTGGCCGTCCTTCGTGAACGCGACGACGGACGGCGTCGTGCGCCCGCCCTCGGCGTTCGGGACGACGGTCGGCTCGCCGCCCTCGAGCACGGCCATGCAACTGTTGGTCGTGCCGAGATCGATACCGATGGTTTTCGCCATGTCTGTGTGTCCTCCGTAGGTGACTGAGAAAATCTAAGCGGAACTATATCAAGTCAGCATGCCGCTCGCCACGGCTCGGGGCATGTGGTTTTGAGCCGTCAACCGTTGCGTACACTCGAAGCGTGGAACCGCTGCGCGACTCGTGGGGGCGGGAGATCAAGTCGGTGCGCGTGTCCGTCACGGACAAGTGCAACTTCCGCTGCACGTACTGCATGCCGGCCGAGGGGCTGCAGTGGCTCGGCCGCGAGGAGATCCTGACGTTCGAGGAGATCGCACGGATCGTCACCGTGCTCGCACGACTCGGAGTCGACGAGGTGCGGCTGACCGGCGGCGAGCCGCTCGTTCGCCGCGACCTGCCCGTGCTCGTCGAGCAGCTCGCACGGGTCGACGGCGTCCACGACCTGTCGCTGACGACGAACGGCGTCCTGCTCGACCGGCTCGCGCGTCCGCTCGTCGACGCCGGCCTGCAGCGTCTGAACCTGTCGCTCGACACGCTCAACCACGTCCGTTTCGCCGAGATCACGCGGCGAGACGCGCTCGACGCGGTGCTCCGCGGGCTCCAGGAGGCCGAGCGCTATCCCGAGCTCCGCCCGATCAAGATCAACTGCGTCGCGGTGAAGGGCTTCACCGAGACGGAGGTTCCGGCGCTCGCCGAGCTCGCCCGCCGGAAGCCCTACGTCGTCCGCTTCATCGAGTTCATGCCGCTCGACGCCGACGAGGCGTGGCGCGAGGACGACGTGCTGACCGGTGCGGCGATCCGCGCGATCATCGAGGCGAGCCACGGCCCGCTCGAGGAATTGCCGGCGAAACCGTCGTCGACGGCCAGGCGCTTCCGCTTCGCCGACGGCGCCGGCGAGGTCGGCTTCGTCAATCCGGTCTCGGAGCCGTTCTGCTCGAGCTGCGACCGGATCCGGCTGACGGCCGACGGCCAGCTGCGCACGTGCCTGTTCTCCCGGCGCGAGTGGGACCTGAAGACCCCACTCCGCGACGGCGCCTCGGACGACGAGCTGGCCGGGCTGATTCGCTTCGCCGTCAGGCACAAGGAGCTCAAGCACAAGATCAACGACGCCGGCTTCAGCAGGGCTTCGCGCTCTATGTCACAAATAGGGGGATGAGGAGCGACACCCCCGGACGGTAAAATCCAGAGGTTATGAGCGCCGCAATCGCCGCCGGAAGGCGCTACCTGCCGCGCGGGTACGCGGATTTCGGCTTTCAGCTGCTGATCTGGTTCGGCTTTCTCGCCGCGTATCAGGTCGCCCGAGGCTTCGCCGACCGCGACCCGACGAAGGCGTTCGAGAACGGCTGGCGCGTGATCGGCCTCGAGCAGCGGCTCACCGGGCTGCGTGAACTGACCTTCCAGGGCTGGACGGAGTCGTCCCACTTCCTCGCCGTCGCAGTCTCGTGGACGTACTGGAACTCGGAGTTCACCGTCATCGGACTGGCCCTCCTGTGGGTCTATCTGCGCCGGAACCCGGCGTTCACGCGCTTCCGCAACACGATCCTGCTCGCGAACGTCCTCGGCCTGATCGGCTACGTGCTCCTGCCGACGGCGCCGCCCCGGTTCTTCACCTCGATGGGCTTCACGAACACGCTCGGACAGATCGGCGGCCTCAACCACGGGAGCGGCCTGATCCAACTCGCGGCAAATCCGTACGCGGCGATGCCGAGCCTGCACGCGGCCGACGCGCTGATCGTCGGGGTCGTGCTCGCCTCCGTCGTCCGCCACCGGGTGTGGAAGGTCGTCTGGCTGCTGTGGCCCGCGTGGGTGTGGTTCTCGGTCATGGCGACGGCGAACCACTTCTGGCTCGACGTGCTCGCGGGCATCCTGCTCGGAACCGTCGCGCTGGCGATCGTCTACCAGGCCCGCATCCGCAGCTTCATCGCGCGCTAGACTCCTCATAGCAGGAATGCGATGAGGGAATCGGCCGTACTCCATCGGGTGAAGCAGGGCTACACGACGGGCGCTCGCTCGCTCGCGTCGCGCTCGATCGTCGGGCTCACGCGCACACGCGTCACCCCGAACGCACTGACGACCGCCGGCGTGTCGCTCTGCCTCGCCGCCGCGGTGATCGTGTACTTCGAGTACCGCAGCGAGATCCTCTTCTACTGGGTCGGCGCCGTCGTCTTCGTCGTCGGGTCGATCCTCGACATCCTCGACGGGGCACTCGCCCGCGCCGGCGGAAAGACGACGCCGTTCGGCTCCTTCCTCGACTCGACCACCGACCGCGTCGGCGAAGGCGCGATGCTCACGTCGATCGCCCTGATCTTCTCACGCCACGGCAACCAGCTCGCGCTCGGGGCCGCGGTTGCAGCGGTGGCCGGCTCCTTCCTCGTCAGCTACACGCGCGCGAAGGCCGAAACGCTCGGCCTCCGCGGCGACGTGGGCCTCGGCTCGCGCGCCGAGCGGGTCGTCGTCATCACCGCCGGCCTCGTGCTGGCGCCGTGGGGCGCGCTGCAGTGGGCGATCTACCTGTTGACAGCGACCGCGTGGATCACCGTCGTGCAGCGCGTGCTGTTCGTGCGGAAGCAGCTCGCCGAGAGGCCGTAGCCGCAGATGCTCCTCTTCATCCTCTTCCTCGTCATCTGGGGTTTCATCGTCGGCGGGCTGGCACGCCTCGCGCTGCCCGGTCCCGACCCGATGCCGTGGTACGCGACGATCGGCCTCGGGCTCGGCGGCTCGCTCCTCGGCGGGATCATCGCCCGCGTGATCTTCGGCGGCTACGGCGGCGGGATCATCTTCGCCGTCGCGGGGGCGACCCTGCTGCTCTACCTGTACCGACGGTTCGTCCAGGGACGCGGCATCACGGGCCCCGGCGCGCGCGCCTAGGCGACGCGCGGCCGTATCGCAAACCTGCTATCTTCCGGGCATAGCAGGACTGCGATAGGAGGTGCCTGAATGTCTCAAGGGAACGGCAAGCAGAACGGGAAGGCGCGCCTCGACGACCGCGTGCGCGTGGCACTCGTCGGCGTCGGCAACTGCGCCAATTCGCTCCTGCAGGGAGTGGAGTACTACAAGGACGCGCCGGACGACCGGTTCGTCCCGGGTCTGATGCACGTGAACCTGGGCGGCTATCACGTCAACGACATCGAGTTCACGGCGGCGTTCGACGTGACGACCGACAAGGTCGGCAAGGACCTGGCCGACGCGATCTGGGCGCACCCGAACGACACGATCAAGTTCGCGGACGTCCCGCAGACAGGCGTCGAGGTCTCCCGCGGCATGACGCACGACGGGCTCGGAAAGTACCTCTCGCAGGTCGTCACGAAGGCGCCCGGCGAGACGAGCGACGTCGTCGGCATCCTCCGCGACACCGAGACCGACGTCGTCGTCAACTACCTGCCCGTCGGCTCGGAGATGGCGACGAAGTGGTACGCCGAGCAGGTGCTCGAGGCCGGGTGCGCGATGGTCAACTGCATGCCCGTCTTCATCGCACGCGAGAAGTACTGGCAGCGGCGCTTCGAGGAGCGCGGCGTGCCGATCATCGGCGACGACATCAAGTCACAGGTCGGCGCCACGATCACGCACCGTGTGCTCACCTCGCTGTTCCGCGAGCGCGGCGTGCGCCTCGACAAGACGATGCAACTGAACGTCGGCGGCAACTCGGACTTCCTCAACATGCTCGAGCGCGACCGCCTCGAGTCGAAGAAGATCTCGAAGACGAACGCCGTCACGTCGATGCTCGATTACGACCTCGGCGCGCAGAACGTGCACGTCGGCCCGTCCGACTACGTGCCGTGGCTGACGGACCGGAAGTGGGCGTACATCCGGATGGAGGGCTCCTCGTTCGGCGACGTGCCGCTGAACGTCGAGTTGAAGCTCGAGGTCTGGGACTCGCCGAACTCGGCCGGGATCGTCATCGACGCCGTGCGGCTGGCCAAGCTGGCGCTGAACAACGGTGTCACGGGCGCGCTCGAGGGACCGAGCTCGTATCTGATGAAGTCACCGCCGGCGCAGGTGCCGGACGACGACGCGTACGAGGCGACGGAGAGCTTCATCCGCGAGAACGCTCGCGCTGCGGTGAAGGAGCGCGACCCCGAGACGGTCTAGGGCGGTGTCGCTGCGCCGAATCTTCCTGTTCGGCGCGGCGACACTCGTCTGTACCGCTGCGCTCATCGCGATCGCGGCGATCGTGAACGGCGACTTCGGCGACACCGAGGGCAAGATCTTCGCGACGCTCGCGACGCTGTTCGTCGCGGGCTCCGTGGCGATCGCCGGGATCGCATGCCTGGAGCGGTCGGTCTCGCGGCCCTTCGCGGTGCTCGGCATCGCCCTGGCGCTGCTCGGGTCCGTCCTCTGGGCCGATCAGATCTGGCAGGGGCACGACAGCTCGCGCTACTGGAAGCTGCTCGGCGTGATCCTGATCTGGACGCTCGCCGTCCTCCTCGTGACCACGACCCGGCTGCTGACGCGATCGCCGCGGCTCGTGCGGACGCTCTACCCTGCGACCGCCGCGGCCGCGGCGGCTGCGGGCCTGACCGTCAGCGTGATGGTGGTGCGGGGCGAAGGCGACGGCTGGCAGCTCTTCGCCGTGCTGCTGATCCTGGCGCTGCTCGGCGAGACGCTCACGCCGATCCTCGAGCGGTTCGTCGCGACGGCGGCCGACGGCGTGCCGGCCGAACGAGTGCTCGGCGAGGTCGGCGGCGCAGTGGTCGTCGCGGTTCGCGGCGGGGTCCGCGACCGCACGGTGCGCGTCGGCGAACGCGAGGTGAGCGTGGCGGACGACGAGCACATCGTCGTCCGCCACGCGTGATGCGTCCTACTTCGTCGCCTCGTACTGCTTGGCGGCGAAGACGTCGGAGAGGCTGTTGACCGCAGCATCGCGCGAGGCGAGCGGCTGCAGGCCGTACCGCTGCTCGATCGTGGCGAGGATCGACGTCGCGTCGTACTCGGTGTGATCGACGGCGTAGTTGCCGCGCAGGAACGGCGAGACGATCAGGGCCGGAACGCGTGTCCCCGGGCCCCACTCGTCATGCGGGCCGTTGTTGTTGCCCTGTCCCGGAGGCGGGACGTGATCCCACTGACCGCCGAACTCGTCGTACGTGACGATGACCATCGTGTCCTTCGCGCACGCGCTGCCTTCGATCATCTTCAGCAGCTGCACGAGGTGACTGTCGCTACCGGGCGTGCTCGCGTAGCCCGGGTGCTCGTTCTCGAGCCCGAACGGCTTGACGAAGCTCACCGGCTTCAGCTGGCAACTGCTTCCTGACGCGTTCCCCGCGTTGATGAAGTCCTGCTCGTCGAGCAGGTGCGCGGAACGATTCGCGGCGCCGTCAGGCGTGTTCGGGTCGAACGCCTTCCAGTAGTTGAACGGCTGGTGGTGGTACTGGAAGATGTTGCTCGGGCAGTACGGATAGACGGCAATGCCCGGCGACGGATCCACGTTCGGATCGCTGCACGTCGGCCCTGGGCCGTTCGTCCAGCCTGGGCCCGTCGTGATGCCGGCGGCGTTGTCCCAGCCGCCTGCGTACCACGCCCAGTCGATGCCGGAATCGCTCAGGCGCGAGCCGATCGTCGGCGTCGTCTGCGGCGGCAGCTTGGCGCCGAACGCGCCGAACGGCCGGTAGACCGGCTGTGACGTGTTCACCGCGTAGTCACCGCACGCGACCACGACGGCGGGCGGGTTGCACTTCTGCGTCCACTCGCGGTCGCGGATCGTGCCCGGGCTCGGCGAGACGTACAGCGGGTAGGTGAAGAGATTCCACGTCGCGTTGAATGTGCGCGTCTGCACCATCCCGTTCGCGTCGAGCACCGAGTGGCGATCGGCGGACGAGCCGTCCTGAGCGGCGCCCGGGACGACCGGCGTCCGCGCAGAGATCAGCCACTGGTGGTTCAGGAACGAGCCGCCGAACGCCGCCTGGAAGAAGTTGTCCGCGACCGCGTAGTGCGGATGGCCTCCTTCGTGCAGGTACTTATAGACGGGCAGCGCCTTCGTGTCGTAGACACCCATCGACATCCCGGCCGAGTCGCTGCCCGTCGCGTACCGGTTCTGCGCGCCGCCGTTCAGCTGGTACTGCTCCTGGTAGAACTTGTGCACCAGGTCGCGTGTACAGCCGCCCGGCAGCCCCGTGCCGCGAGGCACACCGAACGGGAAGTTGAACGCGTTCAGGATGGTCGGGCACGTCGTGTCGTTCGGCGGGAAGTAGGAGTCGATCGTCCACCAGGTGTTCGCGAAGGCGTTGCAGCCCAGGGGCGCGAGGTTGACGTCGTTCTGCTGCAGGCACGAGTACGGGTTGCCGTTCTGGTCGACCTGCGTCGTGTGCGCAGCGTCGGCGTTGGCGAGGCCGTTCACGCCCTCCCAGCCGCCGTAGAGATTGTCGAAGCTGTGGTTCTCCTCGTAGATGACCACGATGTGGTTGATCTTCTGCAGCTGGTCGTTGCCGCGTGCGGCGCCTGCGCCGCCGGTGGCGGCAACCGCGACGAGGGCAACAACGGCGCACGCGACCAGCGCGCGGCCCGCCCTTCTCGGTGTTCGCATGCTCTCCCCTTGGTCGATGACCTTCCGGCGGCAGTCTGCCGCAAGAAGCACCCGGTCGGAAGGGTAGGCGCGGGACTAGATTAGGCCCGTGCGCCTGTGCCTCGTCACGCCGTTCTCGTGGTCACAGCCCCACGACGTGAACGAGCACGTGGCTGGGATCGCCCGGGAATTGCGGCAGCTGGGGCACTCGGTCACGATCCTCGCCTCGTCGAACCGGGCGAAGGAGCTCGCGGCCGGCCGCCGCGCGCTGCTCGACGGGCTCGACGCGGAGGTCGTGGCGCTCGGGCCGGCCGTCCCGATCTCGCGCCGCAGCCGGATCGGCGTGCCGGTCGGCGCCCGCGCGAACCTCTCGCTCGCGCTCGAGGCCGGGCGGTTCGACGTCGTCCACGGCTTCGAGCCTGGGCTCCCGTCGCTCTCGTACCTGGCGCTCCGTGACGCGTCGGCAATGACCGTTGCCACGTTCCTCTCGCCGGAGCGCCTTTCGTACCCGCCCGGGCGCGCGCAACGCGACCGGCTGCTGGGGCGCCTCGACGCCCTCGTCGCGACGACGGAGGAGACGGCCGCCGCGGCGGCCCTGCGCTTCCCCGGCCACTACGAGGTGATCTCGGAAGGCGTCGATCCCGAGCTGTTCCGTCCCGGGCACAAGCGGAACGTCGCGGTCGTCGAGTGGCGACCGACAGAGCGTCCGCTCCTCCGCGGCGTGCTGCGCGAGCTGGCCGACCTACCGGACTGGGAGCTCGTCGTGCTGCGGACGAAGCCGTTGACCGGCCGCCCGACGATCCCGCGCCTGCTTCGCAGCCGTGTGCACGTGCGAACCGCGCGCGACGGCGAGTCGCGCGCGCCGCTGCTGGCCGAGGCAGCCGTCTTCGTGCCCGCCGTCGACGGGCTGCAGCGCGTCAGGCTCGAGGCGGCTGCCTCGGGATGTGCGATCGCCGCACCGCCGGGCGTGCGCGAGCAGCCGGAGCTGGCGGGCGCAGAAGCCGCGCGGCTCGCCGAAGACGGCGGGTACCGCGAGCGCAAGCAGCAGCGTGCGCGCGGCGATGCCGAGGGACAGAGCTTCGCGCTCGTCGCCGGCGAGCTCGACGAGCTCTACCGGTCGCTTGCCCGGCGCCGGCACGCGCCCGCGGGCCGCGGCGACCCGCTCGGTGACCGTCCGTGGATCCTCGCCGACCTGCACATGCACACGAATTGGTCACACGACTGCGCGGTCGATCCCGCCGACCTGATCATGTACGCGGAGGCGAACGGCCTCGGCGCGATCGCCGTAACCGATCACAACGTCTTCGGCGGCGCGCTCGAGACGGTGGAGCTGGCGCGAGACCACGACCTGGTCGTGATCCCCGGCGAGGAGATCAAGACGGACGGCCAGGGCGAGGTGATCGGGCTCTTCCTGCGCGAGGAGATCCCACGCGGCATGCCGTTCGCCGAGACCGTTGCCGCGATCAAGAAGCAGGACGGCGTGGTCTACGTGCCCCACCCCTTCGATCGCATGCACTCGATCCCCGAGCCGGCGACGCTGCAGCGCCACCTCGCCGACATCGACGTGTTCGAGGTCTACAACGCGCGCCTGTTGTTCGAGGCGTACAACGAGGAGGCGCTCCGCTTCGCGCGAAAGTACAACCTGACCCCGGGCGCCGGCTCCGACGCACACGTGCTCCAAGGCGTGGGCACCGGTGCGCTCCGCATGCGTGCCTTCGAAGGACGGGAGGAGTTCCTGCTCAGCCTGCGCTCCGCCCAGGTGCTGCGGCGCCCGCGCTCGCTCGTGTACCTCCAGTCGCTGAAGTGGATGGCGCAGGCCAAGGAACGAGTGCGCTAGGGGAGAAAGGTCCAGGGCCCAGTGCCAGCAACGGACGAGATCTACGAGAAGTACCTCCAGAAGGCGATCGTCGAGAGCAACGAGCTCGCGCACGAGATCGCCCAGACGGGCGGCAACCGCGTGCCGGTGGTCGGCTCGGGGCACCCGCTCGCGGACGTGATGCTGCTGAAGTACCGGCCGCAGGCGGCGGAGGTCCAGGAAGGCGTCGCCTTCTACGGGCGCGCCGGCCAGGCGATCCTCAAGTCGCTGCAGCGCCTGCACGTCGACCCGATGGCGGTCTACGGCACGAACTGCCTGAAGTTCGCCGACGGCAGCGAGGACGAGTCGCAGGCGTTCCTGACGCGCGAGCTGCACATCGTGCAGCCGAAGCTGATCGTTGCGATGGGCGAGGCGGCGGTCGAGTTCCTGAATTCGCTCGAGTTTCCGCTCGCCGATGCGGTCGAGTACAGGCCCGGCGAGCTGCAGCGGTTTACGGCGACAATCCAGGTGCTCGTCGTGCCCGACATCGACGCCTCGCTCGACGAGGCCCCCGCGAAGACCCGATTTTGGAACGCATTCAAGCCTCTCGGCGCGTGGTGGGCGGAACTGCCGCCGTACTGACGTTTCGCGCAGCTCTCGCACTTCCAGCCTCGTCGCTCGGCGTGCGTAGGCTGCCGGGACAGTGCTAGATCGCACGGCCCAGCAGCCGGAGCGCTGCGAGCGACGAGATGCGGCGGCGGAGCCCGGCTCCGCCCGGCGCAGCCGCCGCCGGCCTGATGTCCGAGAGCTTGCCCGAGCTGCCGCCTTCGTAGCACTCCTCGCGGCGCTCGGGCTCTACTACGCGTTCCACGACCGGCTGTGGAGCGCTTCGAAGTGGTGGGACGTCGCGTTCCTCGCGTTCCTGCTCATCCCGGCCGTCTTCGCGCTCGTCTGGCTCGTCCTGCCGCTACGCACGGCGCGCGGGCTCGTGCCTGCCGCGATCGGCCTTGCGGTGCTGGCATGGGCCTGCCACGAGGCCGGCTGGAAGACGCCCGAGAACTTCTGCAAGTTCTTCGCAGTCGTCTTCGTCGGCTTCGCGTTCCTCTCGTACTTCGAAGTGCTGAGCTGGGTCGTGCTGGTCGCGTGCATCATCCCGTTCGTCGACGCGTTCTCGGTGTTCTCGCCGCGCGGGCCGACGAACGAGATCGTGAAGCACCACGAGCAGGTGTTCACGACCTTCTCCATCGCCTTCCCGATCCCCGGCGAAGCGGCGGCCGCGAACCTCGGGCTGCCCGACCTGCTGTTCTTCTCGCTGTTCCTCGCCGCATCGGCGCGCTTCAAGCTGCGGCCGGGGCTGACCTGGATCGCGATGACCGCGTCGTTCGGCGCGACGCTCGCGATCGCGTCCGTGTGGAAGGGTGGCCTGCCGGCGCTGCCGCTGCTCGCGATTGCGTTCCTCGGCGTGAACGGCGATCTGATCTGGGCGCAGCTCAAACGCACCGGCTTCGCTCCGGGCGAGGACCAGCATGCTGACGCTCGGCGTTGACGCGGCGCGGGGCGGGTGGTTCGCGATCTCCTTGCGGGACGGGCGCTTCGAGGATTCCGGCTGGGCGCCGGACTTCCAGACGTTGCTCCGCCGGTATTCGGAGGCCGTCGTCGTCGGCGTGGACGTCCCGATCGGCCTCCCGGACGTCGGAGCTCGCCGCCGCGCAGACATCGAAGCTCGAGGACTTGTGGGCCCGCGGCGCTCGAGCGTCTTCCTCACGCCACCGCGCGCCGCGGTCGAGGCCGCCAGCTATGCCGAGGCACGTGCTGTCGCACCTGCCACGTCGGCGCAGAGCTGGGCCCTCAGACGGGCGATTCTCGACGTCGACCGGACGCTCGACGGACGCGTGCGGGAGGTGCATCCCGAAGTCTCGTTCGCCGTCCTCTCCGGGCAACCGCTGGTCGCGCCGAAGCGCACGTGGAACGGTCAGCAGCTTCGTGTGAGGCTGCTCGCGGGCGCCGGCATTGGACTTCCGGAACAGCTCGACGGAGGGCTCGTCCCGGCCGACGACATCCTCGATGCGGCGATCGTCGCGTGGACCGCGACGCGCGTCGCGCGCGACGAGCACGTGACGTTCCCCGGCGACGGCGCCCCCGGGGAGCCGGTGATCGCGGCCTAGGCTCGTTCGAGCAGCGCCACCGTCTCGACGTGCGGCGTGTGCGGGAACATGTCGACCGGCTTCGCGCGCAGTAGCGCGTAGCCATAGTCGTCGGCCAGGCGCTTCACGTCGCCGGCGAGCGTCGTCGGATTGCAGCTGACATAGACGATTCGCGGTGCGCCGATCTCCCCCAGCCGCTTCAGCGCCTTGCCGGCAAGGCCGGCCCGCGGCGGGTCGACGACCACGACGTCCGGGTCGCCGCTGCGCCCGTGCAGCTCCTGCAGCGACTGGCCGACGTTCCCGGCGAAGTACGCCGCGTTGCCGATCCCGTTCAGGTCCGCGTTCTCGAGCGCGCACGCGATCGACTCCTCCGACACGTCGATCCCCCACACCGTCAGCGCGTCACGCGCGAGCACGAGCCCGATCGTCCCGATCCCGCAGTAGAGGTCGTAGACGGTCTCGTTCCCGGTCAGGGCTGCGAACTCGCGCGCGATGCCGTACAGACGCTCGGCCATCGCGGTGTTCGTCTGCAGGAACGCATTCGGTCGCACCCGAAACCGCAGCCCGCACAGCTCCTCTTCGATCGCCTCCTCACCCCAGAGCAGCTGCGTCGGCAGGTTCGTGACCTCCGCCGGCGACTCGTTCTGCGACCAGTGGATCGAGCGGACCTCCGGGAACGCGCGCAGCTCGTCGACGAAACCGCCGGTGTCGAACTTCTCCCCGGGCGCCGTAACGAGCTGAACGAGCGCCTGGCCGCTGTTCCGACCCTCGCGGACGACGAGATGTCGGAGGTACCCGATCTGCTCCTCCTGCGAGTACGCCACGAGCTTGTCCGCGCGCGCCCACTCGCGCACGGCGTTCCGAATCCCGTTCCCGAGGTCGGTGGTGAGCCAGCACCGCTCGATCTCCAGCACCTCGTCCCAGCGGCCGGCCCTGTGAAACCCGAGCGTCGGGCCGTCCTCGAGCTGCGTGAACGAGTACTCGAGCTTGTTGCGGTAGTGGAAGACGTCGTCGGCCGGGAGGATCGGCTCGAGCGGCGGGTCGGCGATGCCGCCGATCCGCCGCAGCGCGTCCGCGACCTGGGCCGCCTTCGACTCGACCTGTACCTCGTACGCGAGATCCTGGAAGCGGCAGCCCCCGCACGCCGGGTAGTGGGCGCACGGGGCGTCGACCCGCTGCGGCCCCGGCTTCAGCACCTCGGTGGCGAGCGCCTCCGCGTGCCGCCGCTGGACCTTCGTCACGCGCGCGCGGACCGTGTCGCCCGGAAGCCCTCGCCGCACGAAGACGACGAAGCCGTTCAGGCGCGCAACGCCGTTGCCGCCGTACGCGAGCGAGTCGATCGTGAGCTCGAGCTCCTGGTCCCTCGTGACGGGCGCCGCCATGAGGAACCAGGGTACTCGGGCTACGCGGCTCTCCTCACCTCCGCGGCCGGCAGGCGAACCGGATGGTTCGAGCGGAAGACGTCGTCGCGGTCGACGGCGGCCTTGACGGCCTGCAGCCTGCGGTAAGTCGCCTCGCCGAAGAGGCGCTCGCCGCGCTCGCGCTTCGTCGCGAAGTTGCTGAACACCCGGCCGGCGTCCCAGCGGCCGACCGCGCTCTGCACGAGCTCGATGTGCGCCTTGACGGCCGCGCCGGCTTCTGGCGTCGGCGCCATCCCGACGGCGTTCATGAGGAAGCGTCCCTCGATCGAAGACACGGCGCCGCCGCCCGGCGCCCTCCGCGCGAGCGCACCGCCGAGGTGCCGCAGCTCGAGGCTGAGCAGCGGCGACCGTGCGCCCGGGCCGGCCGTCTCGACGAGCGCGTCGATCGCGGCGTCCGTCAGGTCGGCGAGCACGATGCCGTCGGTGGCCCCCGGAACCGGCTCCTTCGGATCCATGTGCAGGTGCTCGAGCTCGCGCACCGGCGTCGTCGCGAACGTGTCCAGCTGCGGCCCGAGCTCGCGGAGCGGCCGGAGCAGCTCGTCGCTCGCGTCCCGGCCGAGCATCGACACGGCCTCGACGACGGCGAACGACCCGCCCCGCAACGGCTCTGGGATCTGCGGGAGGGGCGGAAACTGCAGGAAGCGACCGACCGATGTCACTTCGTCCGGCACCTGGTCGACCCAGCGCCGCCACGCACGGAGCACCTCTGCGCCACGCTCGAGCGGGAAGAAGAGGATGCCGGCGTACACATCGGCGATCGGGTACAGCTCGAACTCCAGCGCGGTCACGACCCCGAACGAGCCGCCGCCGCCGCGGAGCGCCCAGAACAGGTCCGCCTGCTGATCCGCGTCGGCGCGGATGACCTCGCCGTCCGCGTTCACGAGCTCGACCGCAGCCACGCTGTTCGACGCGAGGCCGTGGCGGCGGCCGAGCCAGCTGAGGCCGCCGCCCAGCGTGTAGCCGACGACGCCGACGTCCGCCGACGACCCGGCGAGCGCCGCGAGACCGTGCGCGGAGGCGACGTGCGTCACCTCGCCCCACAGGACGCCCGCGTCCACGCGTGCACGCCGCTTGCGGATGTCGACGCTTACGCCGCGCATCCGCTCCGTCTTCAGCAGGACTGTGTGGGCCAGCGAGCCGAGCGGGATCGCGTTGTGGCCGGTGCCTTGCGGTGCGACCCGCAAGCCGCGCGCGCGCGCCCAGCGGACGACCGCCGAGACGTCGCGTGCGGTCTCGGGCAGTGCCACCGCGGCCGGCTGCTGGTCGGCGGCGCGATTCCATGCGAGCCGGGCTTCGTCCCAGCTCGGGTCGTGCGGCAGGACGATGAGTTCGTTCTTCACTGTTCGGGCCTCCTGAACTGTCGGTACCTAGACCGTCGCAGCGCCGACGGGAGGCCGGAAGGTGGCCCGCTGGTGTCCCGTGGTGCGGAAACCCGTACGCCTTGACCTTCCGCCTTGACCTTCCGCCGCGTGCGGGGTCACACTCGTCGCTCCACGAGGACAGGGGGTACGTATGCGGAACCTGCAGATCGCGGCCGGCACCGCGTTCGTCGGCGCGTGGATCGTCGGGCTCGTCCTTGCCGCCGGCGGGCCGGATTTGAACGACTCCGCGACGAAGGTGACGAGCTACTACGCGTCGCACGAGCACCGGGCGATCGTGGCGAATCTGTTGATCGACGGCGTCGCCGGGCTCGCGATCATGGCGATGGCGTACGCCGTGGCGTCGTATCTCGGCTCCGATCCACTCGCGCGTTGGGTGCTGGTCGGCGGCGTCGCCGCCGGCTCGCGTCACTGGGGCAGCTCGTCGTCGGCGAGGTGATGACGTACAAGGCCGCGCACGGGAGCGATCCCGACACGGTCAAGACGCTCTTCAACGTGCTCAACAACGGCGACACGCTGAAGATAGCCCTGCTCGCTGCGATGATCGCGACCGCATCAGTCGCCCCGCGGCGCACGAACGCATTCCCGCGCTGGCTCGCGACGGGCGAGCTCGTCTTCAGCCCGCTGCTGCTCCTCAGCGGTCTCGCGTTCCCGTCGGGAGCACGGCGCTCTACGCGCTGCTCGAGCTCACGCTCCTGCTGCTGCTGATCTGGGTGCTGTCGGTGACCGTCGTCGTCGCGCGACGCACACACGGCCCGAGCGCCGTCGCCGCGACCGCGTAGCTGAGAGACATGTCCCAGGGACTCCCCCTGGGACATGTCCTAATGCAGGTCGGTCGGCGGGTGCGGATTCAGGATGAGCGGCTTGCGCGGCTTCTGCTTGAAGTTGAAGTCGCGCACGAGCGAGCCGAGGATCGGCGCGTTCTCGCGGACGTCCGGCCGCGAGTCGGGACGACCGTCCGTCGTCGGGTCGAGCCGCTGGCCGCCGAGGAAGTCGTCCTCGATGAACTTGGCGTACGCGTCGAAGCTGAGCGTCTGGTGGTCGATGAAGCCGCGGCGCGCGTAGGGACTGATCACGATGCCGGGCACGCGCAGCCCGTAGCCGAGCCGGTCGACGCTCGGCGGGACGACGTGGTCGTAGAAGCCGCCCCAGTCGTCCCAGGCAAGGAAGATCGCCGTCGACTTCCAGTCTTTCCCGCCCATGGCGGCGTTCACGAGCTTTGTGACGTATGCCTGGCCGACGCTGACGAGCCCCGGCGGATGCTCCGAGACCGAGCCTGTCGGGTTGATCCACGACACGGCCGGGAGCGTTCCCGTCCGCGCGGCCTGGAAGTACTGCGACAGCGTCGTCACGTTGCCGAGCTGCCCGTCCTGCTGGACGTCGTCGAAGTACGGCAGCGGGTTCCAGATGCCCGGTGTCTTCGCGCCCTGCTTGACGGACTCGCAGATCATCTGGTCGTTCTCGCAGTCGGGCTCGGTGCCGGTGAAGACGTAGTAGCGCCAGCTCACGCGGTACTTGTGCAAGAGGTACGTCAAGTCCGTCCACGGATACTCGGCCCGAGCCTTCGCGGGGTTGATCGGGTTTTGGATGGCGCTGACGCAGCTCATCGGGTCGCTCTTGCGCGGGCAGCGCGCCGACCACTCCGAGACCATGAAGAGGTGCGCGGGCAGGCTCCACGACGCGTTCGGCTCGAACATGTGGTCCTGCAGGACGAAGTTGCGCGCGTACGCCCAGTAGTTCGGGATGTCCTGCCCGTCGTGGTAGCCCATCACGTCGGGGTTCTCGGCACGCTGTGAGCAGATCGGGTTGGTCGGATCCTGCGCGCAGCCGCGAACGCGCGCGTTCTCGGCCTGGGCAACGAATCCGTCCATCTTTCCGCCCGCGATGTCGGCAGTTGCGTTGAGCGCGCCGTGCGGCCCCCCGGCGTTGAGGTCGTTCGTGTCGTGGTAGGGCTTGTCGCATGCGTCCTTCGCCGGATTCGGAACGCAGACATCCATTTCGCCGTCGGGCCTGCGCGGGAATCCGTCGGCGCCCGGGTACGTCCCGAAGTAATGATCGAAGGAGCGGTTCTCCTGCATGATCACGATCACGTGCTTGATCTTGTGGATGCCGGCCGGAGCCTTCGCGGGCTTGCGCTGGGTTCCGGCGGGCGCCGTCAGCGCGAGCACCGATGCGAGCGCGACGCAGGACAGCGCGACGACGAGCAGCGACTTCCGCACGGCTTGCGTTGTAGATGCTGTGTCTTAGGGACGCGTTAAGGCCGCGTTAACCTTCGCCCAATGGACACCGAGGCCGCGGCGCTGGCATGGGCGGACGCGTGGGCCCGCTGCTGGCGCGCGCTCGACGCCGACCTCCTCGAGCCCGTCTACGCGCCGGGCGCCGTGCAGCGCTCGCACCCGTTTCGCGAGCCCGGCAACCCGATCGAGTACGCCCGCTGGGCGCTCGGCGAGGAGGAGGGCGAGCCCGAGGTGTGGATGGGCGAGCCGATCGTCACGGGCGATCGCGCCGCGATCGAGTGGTGGGCTGCCATCATCGAGAACGGCAAGCCGGTGTCGCTCGCGGGCACCTCGGTGATCCGCTTCGGAGCCGACGGCCGCGCTGTCGAGCAGACGGACTACTGGGGCCAGGCCGAGGGGCGCGTCCCACCGTTCCGTGGTTGGGGGTCCGGCACCTCTACTGCAGGGCCGTGACGTAGACCTTGCGGTCGCGCGGGCCGTCGAACTCGCAGAAGAAGATTCCCTGCCACGTTCCGAGCGCGAGCTTGCCGCCGTCGAGCGGGACGAGGATCTGCGGGCTCATGAGCGACGCGCGGACGTGCGACGGCGCGTTCGGGCCGTCGGGATCCTCGACGTGCTTCCAGTCCCAGCCGTCGTCGACGACGTTCTCGAGCGCGGCTTCGAGATCGGCGGCGACCGCCGGGTCTGCGCCCTCGTTGATCGTCACACCCGCCGTCGTGTGCGGGACGTAGACGAGAGCGGCGGCGGCGCCGTTCGTCTCGCCGAGCGCGTCCTGCACCTGCCGCGTGATGTCGACGAGTTGGGTGTGCCGATCTGTCTTGAGTCGGATCTCGTGCACGGCCTGCGTATCCTAGTGGCGGCATGCCCGCCACCCCTCCGTCCGAACGAGAGCTCGACGCCTACCGGGAACAGGCCGACCGCTTCATCGCACAGCTCGACGAGGAGTTCTATCTGCACTACGCCGGGCTGAAGGACACGTTCGACCTCACGTCGATCTACGAGCGGCACAAGAACCTGACGGAGCTCGAGCAGGTGGAGTCGATCGGCCTTGCCGTCAACGGCGGCGCGCGCGTGCGCGAGCTCTGGCGGTTCGCCTGCGAGGGCTACTTCGGCGACCTGACGCGCGAGCATGCGGAGAGGGTCGCCGAGCTCGAGTCGGAGCTGTCGATCACCGTCGACGGCGACGAGATCCCGTACCGGATGGTGCGGCCCGCGCTCGCGAACGAGCCCGACCGCGACAAGCGGCGCGAGCTCGACGCGCGCGCGAACGAGGTGCTCGACGAGCACATGAACCCGCTCCACCTCGACGCCGCGCAGGTGATCCAGCGTGGCGCGCGCGACCTCGGCTTCGCCAACTACCTCGAGCTGTACCGCAAGGCACTGCCGTCGTCCGCACTCGACGATCTCGCCGAGCAGTGCCGCTACTTCCTCGACTCGACGCAGCGGTTGTACGAGGACGCGGCCGACAAGCTGTTCCGCGAGCGAGTCGGCGTCCCGCTGGCCGAAGCGCAGCGATGGGACGTGCCGCGCCTCTTCCGCGCGCCGGAGTGGGACACGATGTTCCCCGCCGACCGGATGGTGCCGGCGCTCGAGAAGACGCTCGGCGACCTGGGCATCGACCTGAAGTCGCAGGCGAACGTCACCCTCGACCTCGACGAGCGGCCGAACAAGAGCCCGCGCGCGTTCTGCGCGCCGATCGAGGTGCCCGACCGCGTCGTGCTCGTCATCCAGCCGATCGGCGGCCCCGACGACTGGCGCGCGCTCTTCCACGAGGCGGGCCACACGGAGCACTTCGCGCACACGTCCCGCGACCTCTCGATGGAGGAGAAGCGACTCGGCGACAACGCCGTGACCGAGGGCTGGGCGATGCTGCTGCAGCACCTCACGGACGAGCCGGCGTGGCTCACGGGCATGCTCGACTTCGCGCGCCCGAACGAGTACGCGGTCGAGGGCGCGACCGGGCTGCTCTATTTCGTGCGGCGCTACGCCGCGAAGATCCTGTACGAGATCGAGTTCCATTCGGCGGAGGACGTGACGACGATGCGCTCGCGCTACGCGGAGCTGCTCTCCGACGCGCTCAAGATCGATGTCACGCCCACCAACTACCTCGCCGACATCGACTCGGGCTTCTACGTCTCGTCGTACCTCCGTTCGTGGGCGTTCGAAGCGCAGCTGCGCGCGTATCTGAAGGAGAAGTTCGGGACGCGCTGGTTCGCCTCGCGCGACGCCGGGGCGCTCCTGCGCGAGCTCTGGGCCGAGGGCCAGCGCATGCGGGCCGAGGAGATGCTCAAGGAGGTCACGGGCTCCACCCTGGAGATGGAGGCCGTGGCGGAAAGAGTCAAGGAAGCTCTCCCCTAACGACCGGTCCCTCCGTCCTGGGTACGTGCATATGCTTTATGCATGTCCAGGACCCGAGTGCTGATCGCAGGGGCCGCGGGGCGGGACTTCCACAACTTCAACCTCGTCTACCGCGACCGCCCCGAGTACGAAGTCGTCGCGTTCACCGCGACGCAGATCCCGAACATCGACGGCCGGCGCTACCCGCCCGAGCTGGCCGGCTCGCTCTATCCCGAGGGCATCCCGATCCTCCCGGAGTCGGCGCTCGAGCAGCTCGTCCGCGAGCACGAGATCGACTCGGTCGTGTTCGCGTACTCCGACGTGACGCACGACCACGTCATGCACGTCGGCTCGCGCGCGCTTGCCGCGGGCGCGTCGTACCACCTGATCTCGCCTCACGACACGATGCTCGCCTCGGCGAAGCCGGTGGTCGCGATCTGCGCGGTGCGCACGGGCTCGGGGAAAAGCCAGACGACGCGCCACGTCGCGCGCCTGTTGCGCGAGGGCGGGAAGCGCGTCGCCGTTCTCCGCCATCCGATGCCGTACGGCGACCTCGCCGCGCAAGCGGTGCAGCGGTTCGAGCGGTACGAGGATCTCGAGGCGGCGGACGCGACGATCGAGGAACGCGAGGAGTACGAGCCGCATCTCGCGGAAGGGAACCTGGTCTTCGCCGGCATCGACTACGAGCGCATCCTTCGCGCCGCCGAGCAGGAGGCGGACGTGGTGCTCTGGGACGGCGGCAACAACGACACGCCGTTCATCAAGCCCGACGTCCACATCGTCGTCGTCGACCCGCACCGCCCCGGCCACGAGCTCCGCTACCACCCCGGCGAGACCAACCTGCGGATGGCGGACGTCTGCGTCGTGAACAAGATCGACAGCGCACCGCAGGAGGGGATCGACGCGGTGCTCGACTCCGTCCACGAGAACACGACGAACGCGCGCGTCGTCCTCGCGGCGTCGCCGTTCGACGTGGAAGGCGACCCGGAAGAGATCCGCGGCAAGCGCGTGCTTGCGGTCGAGGACGGTCCGACGCTGACGCACGGCGAGATGACCTACGGCGCGGCGGTGCTCGCCGCCAAGCAGCACGGCGCCGCTGAGCTCGTCGACCCGCGGCCGTTCGCGGTCGGCACGATCGCAGAGACGTTCGAGCAGTATCCGAACGTCGGCACGCTGCTCCCTGCGATGGGCTACGGACGCAAGCAGATGGACGACCTGCGCGAGACGATCGAGCGCTCGGACGCGGAGCTCGTCCTGATCGGGACGCCGATCGACCTGCGCCGCCTGATCGATCTCGACAAGCCGGCGCTGCGTGTCACCTACAAGCTTCAGGAGATGGGCGAGCCGACGCTGAAGGACGTGCTCGTCGAGAAGGGCCTGCTGGCACCAGCGCTCGTGTGAGCGCCACCGTCCTAGCGCTGGGCGGGAACGCGTTGATGCGGCCCGGCGAGCGTGGCACGGCGGCAGAGCAACTGGCGAACCTTCGCCGTGCAGTGAGTGCGCTGCAACCGCTGCTCGCGCAGCCCGAGCTCGTGCTCACGCACGGAAACGGGCCACAGGTCGGGAACGAGCTGATCCGCCAGGAGCGCGCGGCCGACGAGGCGCCGCCGCTGCCGCTCTGGCTCGCGGTGGCGCAGACGCAGGCGGAGATCGGGGCGCTCATCGCTGCCGAGCTGCGCGCGTACGCGATGCCCGCCTGCTTGCTGACGCACGTCCGGGTCGCGGCGGACGACCCGGCGTTCGACCGGCCGACGAAGCCGATCGGCCCCTTCTACTCCGCCGAGCAGGCCGAGGAGCTGACGCGCGAGCGTGGCTGGGCGATGGTCTCCGACGCGAACCGTGGCCACCGCCGCGTGGTTGCGTCGCCGCAGCCGCTCGAGATCGTCGAGCTGGACGTGATCCGCCGCCTCGCCGCCGGCGGCGCGGTCGTCGTCGCGTGCGGCGGCGGCGGCATTCCGGTCGTGCGGCGAGGCGAGCGGCTGACGGGCGTCGACGCGGTCATCGACAAGGACCGCGCGTCCGCGCTGCTTGCCAGCGGCCTCGACGCGGAGCGGCTGATCATCCTCACCGAGGTGCCGAGCGTCTACCGCAACTTCGGCGAGGCCGATCAGGAGGCGCTGCCGACGCTCTCGCGCGAGGATGCGGAGCGGCTGCTCCCGCAGCTCGCGGAGGGCTCGATGCGACCCAAGGTCGAGGCCGCGCTCGCGTTCGGCGGCGAGACGCTGATCACGAACTTCGAAGGGCTCGAGTCAGGCGGCGGAACTCGGATCGCCTGACCAGAGCGGTCCGCGCACGACGCGACCCGGCAGCGCCCCTGTGTGCTCGCCGTCACGCAGGACAGGGGTCCCGTTGACGACGACGTGCTCGACACCGGTCGCGTACCGGTGCGGGTCGTCGAACGTCGCGTGATCCTCGATACGTGACGGATCGAACACGACGACGTCGGCGCAGTAGCCGGGCTCGACCAGGCCGCGTCCCCGGAGGCGCAGCGTGCGCGCCGGCAGCGATGTCAACCGGCGGATCGCCTCCTCGAGCGGAACGATCTGCTCGGAGCGGACGTACCGCCCGAGCAGCCGGGCGAAGCTGCCGTACGCACGCGGGTGGCTGCTCCATTGCAGAAACCGTCCCTCCGCGGACGGCGCGTCCGAGTCCGAGCAGAAGCTGACCCACGGGAGCGCGAGGATACGGCGCAGGTTGTCCTCCGACATCGTGAAGTAGGCGGCGCCGACGCGCGTGCCGTCCTCGACGACGAGGTCGATCGCCGTCTCCGCGGGCGGCAGGCCGCGCGCGGCCGCGACCTCGGCGAGCGTCTTGCCCGTCAGCGGCCGCAGCGCCTCGTTCTTGAACGCCAGCAGCTTGATGTTCTCCGGGCCCGCGAGCTGGAACATGTTCTCCCACGCGTCGGTGGGCTCGTGCATCTCCGCGGCGACGCGCGCTCGAACGGCGGGATCCTGCAGCCGCGCGCGCCACGCCTCGAAGCCGCCGGCCTGCACCCACGGCGGCATCGCGCCGTCGAGGCCGGTTGCGCCCGCGGTGTAGGTGTACATGTCGGCCGTCAGCTCGAGGCCGTTCCGCTGCTCCGCCTCCACCCGCTCGATGAGGCTCTCGAGCTTCGGCCAGTTCTCGCGGCCCGCGACCTTGAGGTGGTAGATCTCGCCGCGCACGCCGGCGCTGCGCACGATCGTGAGGAACTCGTCGAGCGCCTCGAGGAGCGCGTCGCCCTCGCTGCGAAGGTGGGTGATGTAGAGGCCGGCCGGCTGCGCGAGCGCGATCAGCTCGTCTGTCCGCGCGTAGAAGGCGGGCGCGTAGATCAGGGCGGCCGCGAGGCCGACGGCGCCCTCGTGCATCGCCTCGACGACGAGCTGTCGCATGCGGACGAGCTCGGCGTCGGTCGGCGCGCGGTCGTCCGCGCCGATCACGTGCTCGCGGACCGTCGCAGACCCGACAAACGAGGCGACGTTCGGCGCCACGCCGCGACGCTCCAGGTGCTCGAGGTACTCGCCGAGGGTGGTCCACTCGACGGGGTGCCCGAGCAGCGCCTGCGCCTCGACCTCTTCCTTCATCCTCTCCGTGAGCGGCCCCATCGAGATGCCCTCGCCCATCACCTCGAGCGTCACGCCCTGGCGGATGTCGCTCTGCGCGCGGCCGTCCTCGAGCAACGACTCCGTCGCCCAGCTGAGCATGTTGACGAAGCCGGGCGCGACGGCGTGGCCCGTGGCGTCGAGCTCGTCGCGGCCCTGCCAACCCTCGAGGCGGCCGGCGGCGGCAATCGTCGCGCCGCGGATCGCGACGTCGCCCTCGAACGGGGCCCCGCCGCGGCCGTCGTGGATCGTGCCGTTCCGGATCAGGAGATCGGCGGTCTCGATCCCGCAACGATCTCAGAGGCGGGGGTCTGACCCCGAGGGGTCAGACCCCCGAAGCCTTACTTCTGCTCGGCCGTCCCTTCGATCGTGCCGGAGCCGATCTGGATGCGCTTCGGCTTCGGCTGCTCCGGTTTCTTCACGTGGAGCTCGAGAACGCCGTTCTCGTACTTCGCCTTCACGTCCCCCTCGGTGACGCCCTGCGGCACGCCGAACGTGCGCGAGAACGTCCCGTAGCGCCGCTCGAAGCGGTAGAAGCGGTCGTCCTGCTCCTCCTTGGCCTGCTCACGCTCGGCCGTGACGGTCAGCGCGCCCTCGTCGAGCTCCACCGAGATCTTGTCCTCGGGGATGCCCGGCAGGTCGAGCGCGTAGACGACCTCGGAATCGGTCTCCCAGACGTCGAGCGCAGGCACCCAGGCCTGAGCGCTCCGGTCGTTCCCCTCGAGGAGGCCGTTCATGAAACGACTCATCTCGTTCTGGAGCGTCGCGATCTCGCGGAACGGCTCCCAACGAGCCAGAGTGGCCATTTCTCCTCCTTTCACGAACTTGAATACGGAAAAAAGATAAAACCTTAGTGCCTATCTGTCAAGTCCTACGAGCGAGTACGATCGCGGCCTCGTGCTCCCCCTCCGTGACAACGTCCCGACCCGGACGTTCCCGCTCGTCACGGTGGCGCTCATCGTCGCGAACTTCATCGTCTGGTTCTGGGAGCTGAGCGGCCGCGGCGTCGATTACCACGTCGTCAAGGACGGCTTCTACCCCTGCTCGCTGCACGGGCCGTGCGACCAGGTCGAGCTCAACGGCCAGATCGTGGCGCACCACCTCTCCTGGTGGGAGAGCACGTTCACAGCGATGTTCATGCACGCCAGCTGGGAGCACATCCTCGGGAACATGCTCTTCCTGTGGATCTTCGGGAACAACGTCGAGGACGCGCTCGGCCGCGTGCGCTTCCTCCTCTGGTACCTGGCGGCGGGGGTCGTCGCGGCGGCGACGCAGTCCGTCGTGACGCTCGCGGTCGGCACCGTCCACGATGCGAGCGTCCCGAACATCGGCGCCAGCGGCGCCATCGCAGCGGTGCTCGGCGCCTATTTCGTGCTGCTGCCGCGAGCCAAGGTCCTGACGCTGATCCTCTTCTTCATTCCCCGGGAGATCCCCGCCGTCTGGTTCCTCGGGATCTGGATCCTGCTGCAGATCTGGCAGGGCGGCGTCGGCGTAACGCACCCGAACCAGACCGGCGGAGTCGCGGTCTTCGCCCACATCGGCGGTTTCGCCTTCGGCGTCTTGACGGTCCGCCTCGTGGCGAAGCGCCGCCCCCTGCAACCCTCGTACTGACGGTGCCCGCGCGCGACTTCGAAAACCAGGTAAGGCAGGCACTCGACGAGCTCCCGCCCGAGCTCGCAAGCGGCCTGAAGAACGTCGCGGTCGTCGTCGAGGACGAGAACGAGGAGGAGCCCGAGCTGCTCGGGCTCTTCGAGGAGCTGCCGTACCTGCCGGCCAAGATCACGATCTACCGGCGGCCGCTCGAGGCTGATTTCGGCCGCGACCCGGAGCTGCTGCGGCACGAGATCCGCGTGACGGTCCTCCACGAGGTCGCCCATTACTTCGGGATCGACGAAGAGCGGCTGGCCGAGCTCGGCTACGCCTGATGGTCTCGGCTCTCAACTGGATCGCTCTCGTGGCCGCGATCGTCGGAGCCGCGGCGGTGGTTGTTTTCTTCATCGGGCCCCGGGAATGACGCCGGGCTCCACGACGTTTTGAGGGACATGACCCTGAACCAGATCCACAAGGAGATCGAGGAAACGAGCGAGCGACGGTCGGAGCTGTGGCATGTCCTGTCCGACGGGCACAACCCGGAGGCTGCGGCCGAGCTCAAGAGCCTGAGCGAGCACCTCGACCGCCTCTGGGACGAGGAGCGCGCGCTGAAGGCAGCTCTCCGCTTCGGCGACCGCGACCATATCGTTGCCCGGGCGCGAGTCGAAGAGCGACTGGAGCGCGCAGCCTAGGTCTTCATTCTCCCTCCGCTCCTCCGGTAGCGGGTGTCGGCCTCGGACGAGGGATTCTCTCCCTCTCAGCCGGGGCCGACATGTTTTTCGCCGCCATGGGGTCGCACGCAGACGACATCGTCGGGGATTACTTCGAGATCGGGGACTGGGGTCTCGACGACGACGACGAGCCCGAGCCTGACCTGCCGTCGCTGCCGCCCGAGTCGTCGTCCGCCTGAACCACCTCTACACTTCCGCCCAAACGGGGCGTTAGCTCAGCTGGGAGAGCGCCGGCTTTGCAAGCCGGAGGTCACCGGTTCGATCCCGGTACGCTCCACTAAAGAAACCGCCGGTTCTTCAGCTTTTCGTTGCCAGCGACGGCGACTGAGCCGCGGTTCTGCAAGCGGTTCTGCAAGCATCTGGCCGCTGCGCAACGCGCGCTGGCGACCTTCTGGGTGCGATAACAGCAACCGCCATTCGCTCCGGCTCATGCGGCTTGATCAAGCCGTTGACGTGCTCTCAGTTCTGCCGGCTTGTCTCAGTCTGGTAGCACGGTAAGTAGAACGACACCGCGCCCGTGGAGGCTTCTACTGCTGGGCCCCGCGCTTCAGCGCTCTCAGCGTGCCAGGTAATAGGCAGCGAACGAGAGCCCGGTCATGATGACGAAGGCGCACGCGAAGAAGAGCACGAGACCGAGGATGGCGATGAGGGGGTCTCCGCGATCTCGCCGAGACGCTCAACGTCGTGCAGGTCGTGTGCTTCCCGTTCGATCGGCGAGGAGTCGCCAGACGGCCGGCCGCGGTGGCGTCGACGGAGCGCGACCGACCCGCGCGAACCTACGGCGCCCGAGAACGCGCGCTAGTGGTGGAGGTGAACGCCGGCGACGATCTCTACCGCAATGATCGCCGCAGCCGCAAAGTCGACCACGAGACAGAACGGAGGCCACCAGCGAGTGTTGGCAACAAACTGACTGCGGTGCTGCCAGAGGTCCTTGACCCCGTGGCCGGCGAGACCAACGACGAGTAGCCATGGCGTGCTTGTGATCGCTGCGGCGGCAATGATCACGAACATGCCGGTAACGCCGCTTTCGACGGCCAGCACGACCCGGCGTCCGTCGGCAACCGCGAAACCGACGTAGATGAAGGCGATGCCAACTAGGCCGAGCGCGTAGACGGTCGCAGCATCGAGCCACCAGAACGCAAGCGGTGACGCTGCCTGCCCAACTCCCACGAGCAGGCCCCACACCACGGGTGCGCGCAGCTCAGGCCGCAGCTGTTCTCCAAGAGCGGCGACGCTCACACTGCCGGCGCGACGTTGAAGCTGAACATCATTCCGCTCTCGTGATGTTCGGCGATATGGCAATGCGCCATCCAGATCCCCGGGTTCGTGACGTCGAGCAGGATGTCGACGGTCTCACCGGTCCGCACCAGAACCGTGTCCTTCCAGACCAGGTTCTTTTCTCTTACGCCGTCGCGCGCAAGAACCACAAAACGGCCGGCGCCGTGGATATGGAAGGGATGGTGCATCGGATGATCGGAATCCATCTCGTTGACGAGTCGCAGCTTGACCTGGTCGCCGACGACGAAACGCCAGTCGATCGCGTGGTTGGCGGCTCCTGTCTCTCGGTCGATAAAGCTCCAGTGCATGTTTGCAGGCGTCGTCATCCGGTTGACGTCGACCATGTCGTCTTCCCATTCGATGCCGCCGGCCTCGCCGTGCTGCGCGTGGCCGTGGCCGTGTTGGGAGCGCCCCTCGTCGTGATCGGCGTGTTCGTTGCCGAGCTCGGCGTGGTGCCCATGACCCGTGTGAGCTTCGGCGTTGTGGCTGTGCGACTTGTGGTCAGACTCGTTTCCTTCGGCGTCGTCGTGACGGTCACGCTCGGATCCTTCGTCGGCACCGTGTCCATGGCCGTGATGGGCATTCCCGCCGTGCCCAGAGGTCTGCGCGACGAGGGACGCCGGCAGCAGCTTCATGCCGCACTTCGGGCAGTGGTCTGCTTTGTCGCTGACGACCTCGGGGTGCATCGGACACACGTAGCCGCTCGCTGCCGTTGCTAGGAGCTTCATCCCGCACTTCGGGCAGCGTCCCTGTCCTTGGCTGACGACGTCAGGGTGCATCGGACACGCGTAGACGACGGGCCCTTCCGGCGCGGCCAGGTCCATTTCCGCGACAAGCGCCAGCGTCTTGTCTGGCGGAGCGTCGAAGTACTGACCCAGCCGCTTGCGCTCGGCAACCCACTCCTGGTTGCGGCGCAGAGCGTCAAACTCTCTTGCGAGCGCAGGTGCTGGGGCGTCGTCGACTTCGATCGTCGCAAGCGGATAGGCCCGGTCCGGAGTCCTGTGCTCGATGGTGAACGGTCCGGCTCGCTCGAAGAGGACGTCGATGACAGTCCGCTCGGAGGGAGCGAGAACCACCGACTCGACGAACTCCTCGTACTCATAACGACCACTGTCCCCACCGACGAGCTTGATGCGCGCGCCGGGAATCGCGACGTTGAAGACGCGAGTGTTCGCCGTGTTGGTCAAGTAGAAGCGCACGACTTCGCCTAGCCGGGAGGTCAGCGAAAACTCCGTCTCCCCGCCGACCAACATGACGTTGCCGAATCGACCCATCGCCGCATAGGTCGTCTCGTCGCGGGCGAACGGCGCGATCTTGCCGTCCTCGATCAGGACGTCATCGAGAGTCAGCAGCACCTCACGATGCGCTTCTGGCCAGTAGTTCGGATCGGCCGGGACGACGAGGATGTTCCCGTACAAACCCATTTCCTGGCCGTAGTCCTCGCGGATGTGCGGGTGGTACCAGTAGACGCCGGGATCAGGGAATTCGATTCGGTACGTGAAAGTACCGCCGACGGGAATCGGCGCCTGCGTCTCGTGCGTCCCGTCGTAGCGATTGTCGAGACGCAGCCCGTGCCAGTGCACGGTCGCTTCGAGATCGGCGTCATTCGTGACGTGGACGACGAGCTCCGACCCTTCTTGCACACGCAGTGTCGGACCCGGGATCGAGCCGTTGTACGCGAGCATTCGAACCCTCGAATCTCCGATGCGCTTCGTAACGGGGGCGATACGCAGCTCGACCTCGCCACCGCCGCCGAGGTCGACCGACTCCGACATAACGGCTTCTGCAAGACCTGCAGTGTCGGTCGAAAAATGCTCTGACGCTTGAACGTGAGCTTCGGGAGTCTTCTTTTCCATCAGCCGACCGCCTATACGACGCCGGCCGGAGACGGCGCTTCGGCGTCTCCGGCGTTTTGGCGTCCGGCACGTCCTGTCGACGCCGCCTCCGCGATCTGCGTCGCAATGAACTCGGCGTCGTCTTTCACCCATCCGAGCAGCGCGGACCCCCGGGTGTGCTGCCACGACAACCCAAGGAAGTAGACGCCCGGAACAGCTGTGACTCCACGGCGATGGACGGCGCCGCCGGCGGTGTCGAACACCACCGGAAGATCGATCCACGAGTGATCCGGTCGATACCCGGTTGCCCAGATCACGCCGCCCACATCGATCTCGCTGCCGTCCGCGAAGCCGATCGTGCGACCGGTCGCGCTGACAACTCGCGGCTTCAGCTCGACGCCGTAGCGCCGCGTCAACTGGCGCGGGCTCGACCCGATCAGCGCATCCCGATCCCGAAGTCGGCGGGCAATCCTGGTCTCGACGGTCTTGTCGATGAGGCCCGTCTTCGTGAGCCACCAGAACAGGTCGCGGCCCAGGAACTTCTGCGGCAGCGGCTTTTGCCGCGAACCGATCGCAAGCAGAACCCGGTGAGTCGCCGACAGTTCCTTTGCGATCTGGTAGCCGGTATTTCCGCCGCCCACGACGAGAATCGCGCCGTCGGGCACATCTCCCGGCCTCAGATAACCAGTGCTGTGTGTCTGGTAGATCTCCGGCGCCAGCTCGCCGGCGAGCGCGGGAACGGCTGGCGCCTGAAAGGGTCCAGTAGCGACCACGACCTGGTCGCCCATCAGGCGTCGATCGTCGAGCTCGATGACAAACCTCCCGTCCACGCGGGTGAGCGACCGGACTGCGCTGTTGAGCTCCACCGGCAACTCGAACCCGGCCGCGTACTGCGCGAGGTAGGCGATGACCTCATCGCGCGACGGGTATCCGTTCGGATCGCCGGGGAAGGCAAGCCCGGGAAGTGCGGAGTAGCGGCGTGGAGTGAACAGTCTCAGCGACTCCCAGCGTTTCCGCCACGCTGCACCGACTGAGTCGGCGGCCTCGAGAAGCACGAATCGTCGCCCCTGGCGCGCCAGGAAGTGACCCACCGCAAGGCCGGCTTGACCCGCGCCGATCACCACAACGTCATAGCGCTGTTCATGTCCTCGCGCGGTCGTCACCCCGGTGTTTGGGCTCCAACGACCAGCACGAGCGCCAAGATTCTGCGAACTCATCGGCAAGACCCCTCTTCCCCCTCATCGCGCTCAAACAAGAATCTCGATACCGGAGCTCGACTCTAGTAATGAAACCCATGAAGTCAAGTTCCGGAGAGAGAACGTCCGAGTGGAGCCTCCTGAACGAATCACGGCCACGTGCTCGCGTACATCTCGCGGGACGGGCGACGCAACCTGTACGAGGTTCACGAGGACATGCCGCTGCGGCACCCTCGGCACAGCCACCGGCACCGCAGCCACGCACCCGCCGGCAGCGCTCGTGAGTCTGTAACAACGGTTGACAAGAAAGCAGCCGACCTTGCTAGGACTCCGTGGGTGGAGAGGCTCGTGGTGAGGCGGAGTTGGCCATGACTACCGTGATCGATCCGGTCTGCGGCATGCGGATCGAGGCGGATGACGCCGCCGCCGTCGGAGAACGCGATGGGCAGACCTACTACTTCTGCTCGGAAGCCTGCCGCGACATCTTCGTCTCGGCTCCGTCGGCAGAGGGAGCACCGGGCCGAGCCGCTACCGATGCTGACCGTCTAACCGAGCAGGAGGTCGCGGAACGCGCCGGGATTGACATCGAGCGCCTTCGGGAGCTCGTCGCGCTCAAACTCGTCGTGCCCGAGGAGGGCGCGTTCCGTCGCCGCGACGTTATGCGGGCACGGGTCTTCGTGGAACTCGAGGGGAAAGGACTGGATCCGCGGACGCTCGCCTCCGCCCACGCCTCGGGACATCTCACATTGGGGTATCTCGAGAGCGCGGGGCGACGTCATCCCCGGACCGACCGCACTTTCGGGGAGTTCAGTGAGCACACCGGGGTCCCGATCCACACGTTGCAGAACATGTACGTGTGCCTTGGGCTGCCGCGACCCCGAGAGGACGAGTGGGTCAGAGAAGACGACGAACCGATCTTGAAGGCACTGCCGGTGTTGTTCGGCGCCGGTG
This sequence comes from uncultured Actinomycetes bacterium, assembly GCA_963833655.1. Taxonomy (GTDB): domain Bacteria; phylum Actinomycetota; class Thermoleophilia; order Gaiellales; family Gaiellaceae; genus 3-1-20CM-4-69-9. The sequence goes on from CAWHYL010000005.1 coordinate 331,858, forward strand.
TCGGGGAGGGAGACGTACTGCGCGCGGTGAGAATTCTGGGAGACAGCGCCAGGCGCGTCGCGCAGTTCCAGGCTCACTATTTCCACACCACGATCGAGGAGCCGTTCCGCCGACGGGGCCTTCGCGACAACCAGGCGTACGAGGCCGCGCTCGACGAGGTCGGTCTCCGAATGGGCCACTCCACTGAGGACATGCTGGGCTGGCTCTTCCGGCGGCACGCGGAGATCTTCTCCACGGAACATCACTTCGAGCACGTGGAGACTGCACTCGAGGAAGCCGGCGTCCGGCAGCGCTCCCCACGGGGAATCGAAGCCGCAGCGTTCGCGGACCTTTCCGGCTACACGAGGCTGACCGAAGAGGCCGGCGACGACGAAGCTGCCCGTGTGTCACTCAGTCTCGCGCAGTTGGTCAACGAGGTCGCTGCCGACCACCACGGAGACGTCGTGAAGATGCTCGGCGATGGTGTCCATTTCCACTTCCGTGACCCGGGCGACGCAGTGCGCGCATCGCTGGAAATCGTCGACATTGTCGGTCCGCGAGGTCTCCCGCCCGCCCACGTCGGGGTAAACGCCGGGCCGATGATCTACGACGAGGGCGACTACTTCGGGCGCACTGTGAACATCGCAGCACGGATAGCTGCGCAGGCGTCTGCGAACCGCGTCTTCGTGGGAGAGGACCTCGTTCGCGGCGTGGAGCCCGAGGGCTTCCGGGTCCGCGAGGTTGGCCAGTTCGACCTCAAGGGAATCGCCCAGCCGGTGACGCTTTACGAAGCCCTGCGGGATTGACAGAGCCGACGAGGAGTCAAGGGTTGCACGATCTCCTAAGACCGAGACGACGCGACCTCTCGCGCGCCTAGCGACGCGAGCCGCGCCGCCAGCTCCCGGCGATGCTCGTCGGTGTCGAACGTGTGCATCGGCTGGGGCGGCAACGCGTGCTCCACCAAGCGCCCGGCCTGCCGGAGGTACACGACCGGGATGATCGTCCCGTCGGCGTCGTATTCGACGGTGACGGCGCACGCGTCGCCTGCCTCTCGGTCGACGAAGTGCGCAAGCGGCACGATGCCTTCGTTGCGGAAACCGTCGTCGTCGACGCTCACCACCCGCGCAAGGTAACCCTTCTGCGTCCAGAGCTCCGGAGCGCGCGCGACCTCGCCGAGCAGATAGGGGGCAAGCTCGTCGCTGCGCAGCCGCGGCCGCTCGCGCACGAGTCCGAAGTGCGTCTCCGCAATGTGCTGAGCGAGGAGGCGCGCGTTGTAACGGAACCCATTGACGGAGCTGGAACTGCTGGTCGCACCGTGCTTGCGCAGGCCGGGCGAAGCCTGCATGACGTTTCCTGCGAAGTAGATTCCCGGGACCGAGACGCTCTCCCAGTAGGGCGTCTGCGCCGGCATCCGCCCGTCGTTCACCATCGCCACGCCCAAGCCCGGCAGGTCGCGTACCGGTGCACGAAAGCCCGTCGCGGCGATCACCTCGTCGCTCGCCAGCTCGAGCTCGCCGTCCCACGTCGTGCCGCTGGCGTGAATCCGGTATCCGTCCGCGTCTCGCTCGACCCGCTCGATCGCGGCGTCGACGACGTAGCTCCCGCTGCCGCCGCGAACGTGCTCTGTGTAGGGCGAGAGGTACCTCATGCTGAGCGGGGAGAAGGCGAGCATCGAAATGTCGACAGGCCGCGGCGAGGCCAGGACGATACGTCGCGCCCAGGGCAGGAGGCCCTGCGCCAGCTCGAAGCCGGAGTTCCGCTTCCCGACGATAAAGACGCTCTTGCCCGCGTAGCGCTCAGGTGCGCCCGTCGCAACGTAGTGCGGGGCTGCGTCGAGCCCGGGAATCGGAGCAACCCAAGGCTCCGTGACGCCGATCGCAAAGACGCAGGCCCGGCAACGGTACTCGCCGTCCGACGTCTCGAGCACGAAGCCCGCATCATCGCGCCGCGTGGACTGCCACTCGCAGTCGTAGCGAACGCGGACGCCGCCGCGCCTGGCGAACTCGACGAGCGCGGCTTCCATCTCGGAGCGGCCGGGTACGTCGAACGCGCGATCCATGAACTCCGGTGCGAGCGCCTGATGCTCACGTTCGTCGCCGATGAGGCTGTTGTGGTCATACCACTCGTACTCGCGCGTCCCCCGTTCGAACGGCGCGTCCGGCTTCGTCCAGCTGATCAGGCGCTGGTAGACGGGGAAGCGGCGGAACATGCCGCCCGGTGCGGGATCGCGCGAGATCGCTGCGCAGCGGGGGATTCCCGTGCGGGCAAGGCTGTACGCGGTCTGTAGTCCGCCCGGGCCGCTGCCGACGACCACCACGTCGTAGTCGCCGGGCGGGAACGGGCGCTCGTCTACGCGTTCCAAACGTTCGCGGCTCGGAGACGTCGCGCTTCGATCTGGAGCATGCGATATGTCACGCTCGGCTGCCTGAGCAGAAACGCCTTCACTTCGTTGTCCGGGATGACCATGCAGCGCAGGAGCGACGCCGCGATCACATCGGCTGTCGGCGGCTCGTCGGTCAAGATCGACATCTCGCCGAAGAAGTCCCCTCTACTCAGACGGGCACGCTCCTGGCCGTCGATGACGACCTTCGCCTCGCCCTCGAGGATCACGTAGAAGCCGCCGCCCGTCACGTCCTGCCGGATGACGCGCTGCCCTTCGGCGAAGACCTCCTCGCCGAAGGAGTGCGCGAGCGCCTCGAGCTGCGGGTGCGGCAGGTCGGCGAAGAGGCTCAGCCGTGCAAGCGCCTCGACGTAGCTGGCGGTCGACGCCTCCACGGCCGCGAAGCCTAGCTGCACCGACTAGTACCGTCTGCGCGATGAGCGGCTTCCGCGATCGCTTCCTCGCGTATCTCGCGAGGATCGGCGCCGATCCGTTGGACGACGAAGAGACGCGCGCCGAGAAGGCGCTGCTCGTGCTCATCTCCGTGTTGATCCTGCCGGTCGCGCTGCTGTGGGCGGCGTTCTACCTCGCCTTCGGGTCGCCGGTCGGCTGGGTGCCACTGGGGTACTTCACCGTGCTGCTCGCGTCCATCGCGGCGTTTTCGCGGACGCGCAACTTCCGTACGTTCCTGCGCGTCGGCCAGCTGGCGATCCTGTTCGCCCCCACGCTGTCGATGATTCCCCTCGGCGGCTTCCTCGACTCGGGCGGGGTCGGTCTTTGGGGGATCCTCGCACCGCTCGCGGCGCTGGTCTTCAGCGAAGTCCGCAGCGCCGCTCGCTGGTATGTCGCTTACCTCGCAGTGTTTCTCGGCTCGGGCGTCGCGGGAGAGCTGTGGGGCGGCGTCTCGCCTGCTGTGCCTCGCTGGTTCACGACCACGATGCTCGGCCTCAACGTTATGGTCTGCGGCACGATCGTCTTCACGCTGCTGGCCGTGTTCGCACGGCAGCGGCGGGACGCGCTGACCGCGCTGCGAGCCGAGCAGGCGAAGGCAGAGAGCCTGCTGCTCAACATCCTGCCGCGGCCGATCGCCGACCGGCTCAAGGTCGAGGCGCGGACGATCGCCGACCACGTCAGCTCGGTGTCGATCCTGTTCGCCGACGTCGTCGACTTCACGCCGCTCGCGGATCGCCTCCCGCCGGCCGACGTTGTCGGCGTGCTCGATCAACTCTTCAGCCACTTCGACGGCCTTGCCGAGCGGTATGCAGTCGAAAAGATCAAGACGATCGGCGACTGTTACATGGTCGCGGCCGGCGTCCCGGCGCCGCGTACCGACCATGCGCACGCGCTCGCTCTGATGGCGCTGGACATGCAGGCGGCGATGCGCTCGGTAGACGCAGTTGCGAATCTCGGGCTCGAGCTACGCATCGGGATCAATTCAGGACCGGTCGTCGCGGGCGTCATCGGGCGCAAGCGGTTTCTCTACGACCTGTGGGGCGACGCGGTCAACACGGCCAGTCGCATGGAGTCGCACGGCACGTTGGGACGGATCCAGATCACGCGAGCGACAAAAGAGCTGCTCGAGGACGAGTTCTTGTGCGAGCCGCGTGGGACGATCTTGCTGAAAGGGAAAGGCGAGATGGAGACGTGGTACCTCGTCGGTCGCCGAAATGATCGCGCCGGGGAAGACCACGGCGACCGCCGTGCAGCCGCGCAGTCACGTGCCAGCAGCGGCAACTGACGTCGAACGAGACGGTCAGGGTCCCCCGCACTCGTGCTGCGGCCACTGACCTGGTCTCAACGCGACATTCGCGAACTCGTCTCCGAAGGGAGCCGGCGGCTAGCACCGCCTTCCCGCCTCTCATCGTCGTCTCATCCTGGCTTGCGACGCTTCGTCTCGATCTCCGAGTCGTGAACCATCAGTCGGTCGACGAGTTGAGCAGCTTCAAGCGGCGACGCCACACGGCCGCGGCACCTCGACTTCACACTTTCGCCGAGCTCCGTGGGCGCCGCGAAGAGAAACGGGCGCTGCGTTTGCGCACGCGCCGGCGGCGGCTCGCGGCAGCTGCCGTGTTGGCTCCTCTCTCCATCGTCGCCTACTCCTACACCGTGGCGATGCTGAAGCCGTCGAGCCTGCCGCTCGGCATTCGGTCGGTGGAATGGGTGCGCGCCAACGGGGGCGCGTGGCTCGTGAACGACATCGAGAACGCCTACTACCGCTGGACGGCGCCGAAGAAGGGCGGTGCGTCGCTGAGGGCGCTTCCTGGAATCGGGGTTGCGGCCGCGAACGCCAAAGGACGACCGCCGCGGATCCGTCCGGTGCTCCGACCTGCGCTCTCGGGTGAAGGCGTCTGGCATGCGGTCGGTCCGCCGGTCGACGGCTCGCCGGCGCTGTTGGTCACAACGTTCCGCCCGAGCCGGGTCTATCCGCGAACCGTCGCCTACGTCGCGTGGATCGATCACAAGCGGACGCGGCTGGCGTTGTATCCGGGCCGCTACGAGCCGCCGTCGAGACTTCCGCGCGGGCCCATGCAGGTGCCGTACCGAGAACGCCGGCGCTTGCTCGCGACGTTCAACAGCGGCTTCACCTATCGAGACGGACATGGCGGCTTCGCGGTCGACGGCAGGACCTACACGTCGTTGCGCCCGGGAATTGGCACGCTCGTCGAGCACGCGGACGGTCGCGTCGACGTCGTCGCCTGGCGCGGCGCCGCCAGAGCTACGCCGGGCGTTGTGGTGGCGCGGCAGAACCTCCCCTTGATCGTCGACCATGGCCGATCGGCCCCGAACCTCTCGAACGGCCCGGAGTGGGGTGCGACGCTGGGCAATGCGATTCTCGTCTGGCGGTCCGGCGTCGGCGTCGACCGGCACGGCAACCTCATCTACGCCGCTGCCGACAACCAGACCGTCGGCACGCTCGCGCAGATCCTCGTGCGAGCCGGCGCGGTTCGCGCGATCGAGCTCGATATCAACTCCGAGTGGCCGACGTTCATCACCTATCGCCACTCAGCGGCGCTCGTGCCCGACAAGCTCGTCCCCAATGTGCAGCAGCGTTCGAGCCGCTATCTCCGGCCTGATGACCGGGACTTCTTCGCGGTGTACGAGCGGACCCGCGACACGTCGTTCCTCGTGCCATTCCGCTGATGCGGATGGTCTTCGCTGCCGTTGCCGTCATCGTGTGTTCCTCGAGCGCTGCCTCGGCTGCTCCGCCGGTGCGAGTCGACGGACCCTTCGGCCGCGCTGCCGCGCAGGTGTGGATCGTTCCCGCCGTCGGCCGGCTCCGCAGCATCGTCGTGTTCGGGCACGGCTGGAAGCTCGCCCCGCCCGCTTCACCGCTCGCTTGGGTCAACCAGTTCCGGCCGTGGCTCGCCCATCTCGCGTCGGGAGGCAACGCAGTCGTCTTCCCTCGCTACCAGTTCGGCGCGAACGACAGCGTCGGGCCGGCGCGTGTGCTCGCCTATCGACGCGGGCTCTCGACAGCGTTCGCACGCCTAAGCCGACCGCACGTCCCGGTCGTCGTCGCCGGATACTCCTACGGCGGCAGCCTTGCGTTCTCCTACGCGGCAAACGCACGAGGATGGGGGCTGCCACGACCCCGCGCCGTCGACAGCATCTTTCCCGCCGGTGCCATTCCCGGCTCCTCGTTACCGCGGCTCGCGCCCGGCATTCGCATACTGATCCAGGTCGGCGACCGGGACACACAAGCAGGTGCCGCCGGTGCGTCCGCGTTCTGGAAGTGGCTCAGGAGCTATCCGCGCGATCGCAAACGGTACGAGATCGTCTCGTCACGGGCCGGCCTGGTTGCGACACATTCCGCGCCGAAGCAGAGCGGTGCCGCAGCGCGCCGTGCATTCTGGCGGCCGCTCGACGCCCTCATCCTCGCGGTCCGAAAGCCGCAGCGCTGACGACTACGTCTTCGCGCGCGGCGCGTACTGGACCCTGTCGAACGGCCACTCGGCTTCGAGCCACTCGCCGACGGCGCGCCAGAGCGGGACGTCCAGCTCCGCGCGGCTCGCCCGCACCCACGAGAGCGCACAGGCGTCGTACTCGCTGTCGCGCCACGGGTAGATGTAGACGCAGCCGACCACGTCGCGGCTCGCCGGGTCGAGCACGGTGTACGTGAACCCCCGCCGGTTGCGGAAGTCGTCGGCGTGGCGCTGCAGGTCGGCCCGGTTCTCCTCCAGCGTCATCTCTCGCGGCCAGGAGCCGTCGGGATATCCGGGCGTCGCCGCGATGTGCTCCATCGACGACGTCCACGCGTCATAGTCCTGCTCGTTGTGCTCCGGTCCGAGCGGCTCGAGCACGAACTCGGAGGTCTCCAGCCCGAGCGGGACGTCGAAGTCCTGCGGTACGAACTCGTCCATGCCGGCGATCGTAGAACTTCGCGTACGCCGCGTGACGGCCGCAACCGAGCGCCGGGATATTGTCGCCCACATGCCGTCCCAGCCGAAAAGGAGCGCGTGACGATGCAGGAATCGGCCCTGCTCAAGAACGTCTCGCATCTCTCGCTCGTCGAGCGAAACCCGTTGCTCGTCGAGCACGCAAGAGAGCGAGCCGAAGACGTCCAGAACCGCATCGCCGACCAGATCACTGCATTCGCCGGGTCGATGCGGTTCGTCTACATCCACATCATCTGGTTCGGCTGCTGGATCGGGCTCGGGATCGAGAAATACCCCTACGGCCTCCTGACGATGATCGTCTCGCTCGAGGCGATCTTCCTCTCGACCTTCGTGATGATCAGCCAGAACCGCGCGGACGCGAAGCGTCAGGTCATCGCCGACCAGCAGTGGCAAGCAGAACCAGGAACTGCTCGACCCTGTCGAATCAGATCCTGGCGCTCACCCGGGCGATCCACGAGTTCACGAGCCCGCAGGCGAGCTCGGCGTCCCCGGTCGACGCTCAGTAAGCGTTCCGCTCCAGCGCACCCCAGCCGACGTCGCGCCGGCGTCGGAGGTTCGGCGACGCGATCTCGCCGCGGAGCCGGGTTAGGACGCGACTCTCACGTCGAGCCCGAAGCGCTGCGGGAGACAGTCGACGCCGCCCAGGCCCGTCTCACCGCTGCGAAGCCGCGTGCCACGACGATGAAACAGCGCATGCAGTAGTTGCCACAGCCACTCTCGATCCAGGTGCGCATGCAGCTGTTCGTCTGCATGTGCAAGAGCGTCTCGCAGCGGTCGCAGTAGACCCGCTCGTCGGCAAGAGGATGGTCTCCCGGCAGACGGTCGGTGACGTGGCTGTGGATGCGCGGCTCCGCCGGAGGAGCCAGACGATGTTCCGGAGCGTTGGCGGTCGTCACTCCCGCGCGCCTGGAGGCACCACGAGCACGGGGCAGCGCGCCACACCGATCAGGCTCGTGGAGACACTGCCGAGGAACGCGGCTCTGAATGCGCCGCGACCGCGAGAGCCGACGACGATGAGGTGGGCGTTCTCCTCGTCTGCGAGGTCAGCGAGCCGTTCGGGAGCGAGCCCGGTCACGACACGCCGCTCCGCCCCGTCGAGGTGCATCTGCTCGGTCAGCTGCCGGAGTAGCCGCTCTCCGGCTTCCACCCGGCCCCGGAGCGCATCACCGGGCGGCGCGTGCACGACAGGGGCGGGGGCGGGCCGGAGCGCGCCGACGGTCGCGTACGGCGAGGGCACGTGCTCGACCACGTTCGCGACCACCAACCTCGCACCGACGCTGTCTGCCAGCTTGGCGGCAACCGCAAGGGCGGCTTCCGAGTCAGCGGAGCCGTCGACGCCGCACACAATCGGTCTCTCCATGTCGCCTCCTCTCTCGTTGGCACCAGCGTTGCGAAGCGACTCGCGCCCGACCATCGGCGCCCGCCCCGATATCGGCCGGTCGCGCTACGCAGCCTCGGTCAGCGGCAACGCCCTAGCAACGTCGAGCACCTCCAGCCGCACGCGCCCGCTCGGCGTCGCGACCTCGACCCGTCCGCCTCGGCATTGTCCGGTCAGCGCGCGCCCGATCGGTGCGGCGATCGAGATACGACCGTTCGCCGCGTCGCTTTCGATCGGACCGACGAGCTCGTACTGGAACACGTCGCCGGTTGCGGTATCGCGGACCCGGACGACACTGCCGATCGCGGCGCGCCCGTCGGAGGGTGCGGTCGCGATCTCCGCAGCGGCGAGCTGCGCCTCGAGCAGCGCGATCCGTTGTTCGAGCTGCGCCTGCTCGTCGAGCAGATCGGCGAGCGTGGGGTTGTCCTCGAGCGCGCCGTCCTTGCGAGCTTCGTGTAAGAGGCCACTCACGCGCCGACGCTCGACGGTCATCAACCTGTCGAGCTCGCGGCAACGTTGCTCGTAGCCGGCAGCGGTGATCGGCAGGCGCTCTCTGTCTGGAACTAGCACGGTCACGGTCACTCCTCTTCTCGGGGCCGAATCGAGCGCATCGTGCGACCCGCACCCGCCCAGCGCCATGGGGCGTCGGCCCCATTTCGGACGGTGCCGACGCCGCGACACCTCTTGCCGAGCGAGAAATCAGGTGCCGCCCCGATACCGCGCGGGCAGAGTCTTCGCGAGTCTGATGTGCGGACCTACGAAGGAGGAGAAGATGCACGGGACTGTGGTTTGCGCCGTGACCGAAGGCGCCGAGAACGACGATGCCGTCGCGCAGGCGGTTGCGCTCAGCGAACGGCTCGGGCTGCGGCTCGTCCTCGCGCGCGTCGTCGACGGCATGGCCGCGCACAACGGCAACGGCGACGAGAGCATCACGATGCAAAGCGATCGCAGGCTTGCCGAGCGAGGGCTCGAGGCACTCGCGCGCGACCACGAGCTCGCCGAGAGCGCGTGGCGGCGAGTCGCGATCGGCGATCCGGCCGCGGCCCTCGGGCAGATTGCGAGCGAGGAGGCGGCAGACGTCATCGTCGTCGGCGCGCGGGCCCGGGGGTGGCGCCGACGCGGTCTCGAAAGCCGCCTTGCGCAGGAACTGGAAGCGGAGACGCCTGTGCCGGTGCTGATCGCACCGCCGCGGAGGCGCCGCTAACGTCGACCTATGGCCAGGCGCCCACTGCCGCTCTATTGGCGGGTGTTCGCCGCCAACGCCGCTCTGCTGACGGCGATCGCCGTCGTTCTCGTTGCGGCGCCCGTCACGATCAGCTTTCCGATCGCCGTCTTCGAGGCGATCGGCGTGGTGGTCGCCTTACTGGTGACGATCGCCGTCAATGCGCTGCTCCTCCGACACGCGTTCGCCCCGCTGGCGCGGTTGGCGCAGCGGATGGAGACGGTCGACCTCCTGCGGCCGGGACAGCGTCTGCAAGTTGTCCGCGACGACGAGATCGGCCGCGTCGTCACAACGTTCAACCGCATGCTCGACCGGCTCGAATCGGAACGGCAGGAGAGCGGTGGCCGGGTGCTCGCCGCCCAGGAGGCGGAACGGATCGCGATCGCTCGCGACCTGCACGACGAGGTCGGACAGGTGCTGACAGGCGTCTTGCTGCAGCTGAACTCGATCGCGGAAGCAGCACCGGAGCACGAAGACGCGCTCGACGAGGCGCGGCAAGCAGTCCGGCGGGCGCTCGACGAGGTACGGCGTATCTCTCGCGACCTGCGCCCGGAGATGCTCGAGCACCTTGGCCTGGTCAGCGCCCTGACCGAGCTTGCGAGCTCGTTCGCGCGTCTCACCGGCATCGATGTCGAGCGGCGGTTCGCCACGGCGTTGCCGAAGCTGAAGCCCGAGGTGGAGCTCGCGATCTACCGGATCGCGCAAGAGAGCCTGACGAACATCGCCCGCCACTCCGAGGCGCACCGGGTCGTGATCGCGCTCGAGCCCGCGCGCGGCAGTGTCGTGCTGCGGGTCGCGGACGACGGCCGCGGCTTCGCAGCAGCGCCGGTCGAGCACGGGGGCCTCCGCAGCATGCGAGAGCGGGCGTTGCTCGTCGGCGGCGCCCTTGCGACCACGTCGGCGCCAGAAGGTGGCGCGGAAGTGCGGCTCGAAGTCCCGACGAGGACGTCTGTCCCTGCCCGAGCCGCAAGCTGATGCCGATCCCTCTCGTCACCCGCATCCTGATCGCAGACGACCACCCGATCGTTCGCTCGGGGCTCAGGCGGGTCCTCGATGCGAAGCCCGACATGGAGGTCGTGGCGGAGACGGAGGACGGCGCCGAGGCGGTCGAGCATGCGCTCAACGACGACGTCCACCTTGCGATCCTCGATGTCTCGATGCCGCGAATGACCGGGATCCAGGCGGCGGCGGAGCTGCACAGGCGGAAGCCTGAGCTGAAGACACTGATGCTGTCGATGCACGACAGCGAGCAATTCCTGTTCGAGGCCCTCAAAGCAGGCGCCTCGGGTTACGTCCTCAAGTCCGGTGCCGACACGGACGTCGTCGACGCCGTCCGCGCGGCGATGCGCGGCGACAGCTATCTCTACCCATCGGCCGTGACCACGCTCGTGCGCGACTACGTCGACCGGGGCGGCCGCGGCGAGGAGCAGTTCGACGTGCTGACACCGCGTGAGCTAGAGGTGCTGAAGTTGATCGCCGAGGCGAACACGTCGAAGGAGATCGCCGAGAAGCTCTTCATCAGTATCAAGACGGTCGACCGTCACCGGCAGAACATCCTCGACAAGCTGGGGATGCGCGACCGCGTCGAGCTCACGCGCTACGCAATCAGGCGCGGCTTGATCCAGCCGTAGTCGGCGCTGTTGCAGGTTCGTCGACGCGGGGCAGCACCTGCCTGACGACCGACGTAAGGAGTGGTAGCGGCGCGTCAGTAACGAGCGGATCTCCTGGCAGGCGCTGTCCTGCTGCTCGCTGTCGTGGCAGCGATGGCCACGCTGCGGCTCCGCCTCGCCCTGCTGATCACGTTGATCGGCCTCGGAATGCTGCTCGGCTCCGAAGGGCTCGGCGGCATCGAGTTCGACGACGCCGAGCTTGCGCCCTGGATCGGCATCGCCGGCCTGGTGCTGATCCTCTTCGAAGGCGGCCTCACGACGAAGTGGGCCGACGCCCGGCGCCGTGCTCGCGCCGACACTCGTGCGTCCGGCCTGGCGCGCTCGGATGCGAGCCAGGATGTGGAAGGCGTGCCCGAAGGCTGGGCGCGCAGCACCTACCGCTCGCGGCTGCGCGAGGCGAGGCCGAACCGCGCGATGCCGCCGGCAAGCACGCGGCTTTCTCCGTTCGTCCGACCATCGCCACCGGCAGTGGCGCCGGGTGGGACGACGACGACCGGACAAGGTGCCCGCCGAGAGACGTCGGCCGAAATGCTGCCGAGGAGCGACGAGCGCGGGCCGGTCGAGCCGACGACGATCATTGCCGCCCGGGCCTTCTTCGCAGCGGCGACGAGCGCGTCCGCCGGGTGGCCCGGCTCCACGGACCAGGCTGCGCCGCAGTCGGCGGAGCTCACGCTCGCGCTGAGCCGCTCGAGCCGCCCGGCGATCGTGGTCACCTCCGCGTCGGCGGCCGTATCGTCGACCGCACGGACGAAGACCACGCGCAAGCCGAGCTCCCTGCTCAGGACGCGCGCAACCCGCGCTGCGCCCTTCGCCGACTCCGAATCGTCGACGCCGCAGATGATCGAACCGTTCACAGATCCTCCTCTGGTGGCTTCTCTCGAGAATGGCCGGCCGCCGCAGCGCGCGGTATCGGGCGGTGAACCCATCAGCGCGCCATGCCGCCCCCATGAGCCGCGGCCGGCGTCCCCGGTCGACGGATAGCCGCCGGCGAGGACCGCAAAGCTCGCCGACGGCCACTCTGAGCGTCGTCCTGTCAAGCCCAACGTGCCCTGGACGAACGGCTAAAGCGTGCCCGCCGTCCGGTGCTCGCGCGCGACAATTCCCGTATGCGCGCACTCGTCGTCGAGGACGAACCGAAGCTCGCCGCCCTGATCCAGCGCGGGTTGACCGAGGACGGACACGTCGCGGACGTCGCAGGAAGCGGCGAAGACGCCGTCTGGATGGCGATCGCGACGCCCTACGACGCGATCGTCCTCGACCTGATGCTCCCGGGTATGGACGGGTTCGCGACCTGCCGCGAGCTCCGCCGCCGCGAGATCTGGACGCCGGTTCTCATCCTCACGGCCCGCGACGCAGTCGAGGACCGCGTCCACGGCCTCGACACGGGCGCCGACGACTACCTGGTGAAGCCGTTCTCGTTCGCAGAGCTCGTTGCACGCCTTCGCGCGCTCGCCCGCCGCGCACCGGTCGAGCGCCCGGCGATCCTCGAGGTCGGCGACCTGCGGCTCGACCCTGCCGGCAAGCGCGCCTGGCGTGGCGACACCGAGCTCTCGTTGTCTCCGACTGAGTTCGCGCTCCTGGAATTCTTCATGCGCCGGCCAGGGGTGACGCTCTCGCGGGACGACCTCGTCAGGGGCGCATGGGACATGGCGTTCGTGCACCGATCGAACATCGTCGACGTCTACGTCCGTTACCTGCGGGCGAAGATCGACCGCCCGTTCGAGCGACACGGGCTCGAGACGATTCGCGGTGTCGGTTACCGGCTCCGCGAGGACGCGGGATGATCGGACGGCTCCCGATCCGGCTGCGCGTGGCGCTTCCATTCGCCGCGGCGATGGCGCTCGTGCTCGCGGGAATGGCGATCTTCGTCTATCTGCGCGTCGGCAATGCGCTCCTCGCCTCGGCCGATCAGAACCTCCGCGCGCAGATCGGCGAGCTGAGCGGGAACGTCGAGCACGGGAGCGGCTTCGCCGACCGGGATCGGGCCGGCGCCGCGACCGTCGGGCAGCTCATCCGCCCCGACGGGACAGTCGGTCGCTCCACACCCGCCGGCATGCCCGCTCTGCTGTCCGAGGGGCGACGCCGGGAGGTTCTCGCCGGCCGCACGCTGCACTGGAGTGCACGTATCGCGGGGCTCCGCGACGTTTGGCGACTCGTCGCCGAGCCCGTCCGGACACGTGACGGCGGTGCGGCGCTCGTCGCCGCGACATCGCTCGCCGCGCGAGACGAGGCGCTCGACCGGCTCAGCCGGGAGCTCCTCCTCGCCGTGCCACTCGCCGTCGCGATTGCAACGCTCGGCGGCTATCTCGTCGCTGCCGCTGCGCTGCGACCCGTCGACGCGATGCGCGCCCGTGCCGCCGATATCACCGCGTCGAAACCGGGGCAGCGCCTGCCGGTGCCCGAAGCGCGGGACGAGCTGTCGCGCCTCGCCTCGACGCTCAACGAGATGCTTGCGCGACTCGAAGCTGCCTTCGAGCACGAGCGCCGCTTCGTCGACGACGCGAGCCACGAGCTGCGCACCCCGCTGACGATGCTGCGGACCGAGCTCGAGCTCGCGTTGCGTCAGAAGCGGTCGCGAGCGGAGCTCGAGGCCGCCTTGCAATCCGCCGCCGAGGAGACGGAATGGTTGAACCAGCTTGCCGACGACCTGCTGCTGATCGCGCGGTCGGACCAGGGCCGGCTGCCGGTCCGGCCGCAGCAACTGGACACGCGTGCCATCCTCGACACCGTCGCGGAGCGCTTCGGCGCCACCGCCGCCGCGCACGGGCGGCAGGTCGTCGTCGCGTCAGGGCGCTCGATACCGGTCGTCGCGGATCGGATGCGACTCGAGCAGGCACTCGGCAATCTCGTCGCCAACGCGCTCCGCTACGGCACCGGCGGCGTCGCCCTTCACGCCGCGGTCGAGGACGGAACGGTCGAGCTGCATGTCACCGACGAGGGGCGCGGGTTCGCGCCAGACTTCATCCCGCGGGCGTTCGACCGCTTCAGCCGTGCAGACGCGGTGCGCGCCACCGGCGGGAGCGGGTTGGGCCTCGCCATCGTGGCGCTGATCGCGGAGGCACACGGAGGGAGCGCCGGCGTCGCGAACCGCCCCTCCGGAGGTGCCGACGCCTGGATCGCGCTGCCGCGGCGTTAATCCGCCCTCAACGGGGCTCTCATCGTCGTCTCATGCGCGGCGGGCAAGCTGGCGCACGAGCTCGATGGAACCTGACGTCTCCCCGCAGCGCGCCCGCCTCGCCCGGGACACCGGGCTCGCGCGCCTGCGGCGATTGACCGGCGCCGCGGTCGCCGCGGCCCTTGGCCTGACGGCGATCTTCGCCGGGGCGGCCGCCAGCTCGACACATCCGCGCAAGCCCGTGCGAACGGTGCGAGTGCGCTCGACGCGACGCATCGTCTCGACGCCGGCGCTGCCCCCGGCCCAGCCGCCCTCGCCGAGCGGCGAGGATGCGGCGCCCTCCCCCTCGCCGACCCCTCCCGCGTCGCCGCCGGCCGCCACGGTCAGCCCGCCCGTCGCCGTCTCCGGAGGCTCGTGAGAGCCGAGACTTCGCGGGCGCTCGGCACGAAGGTCGTCCTCGTAGTGAGCCAGCCGGCGGCGCTCGAACGCGCATCGGAGCTCCTCGCCGCGGAGCTCGACGACGTCGACCGGGCGTGCAGCCGCTTCCGCTCCGACTCGGAGCTGACGCGCTTGAACGCCGCCGCCGGCGGGCCGACGCCGGTCGGGCGGCTGCTGTACGAGGCGCTGGAGACCGCCGTCGCGGCTGCCGAGGCAACCGGGGGCCTGGTCGACCCGACGGTCGGACGGACGCTTCGCCAGTCCGGGTACGACCGGACGTTCGCCGTCGTCCGCGCACGGGACGGATCGCTCCGACCCGCCTACGCCACGACGCCGGGCTGGCGCTCGATCGTGCTCGACCCGGAGCGCCGCACGGTCGGCCTCGCCCCCGGCACCGAGCTCGATCTCGGCGCGACGGCGAAGGCGCTTGCAGCGGATCGTGCAGCACGCGCGATCGCCGCGGACACAGGCTCTGCCGTGCTCGTCTCGCTCGGCGGCGACGTCGCCGTCGGCGGCGACGCTCCGGGCACCGGCTGGTCGATCCGCATCGCGGAGGACAACGCAGCGCCGCTCGACACCGACGGGCCGGTCGTCGCCGTCGCGAGCGGCGGGCTCGCGACCTCGTCGACGACCGTCCGCCGCTGGGCGACGACGGACGGCGTGCTTCACCACATCGTCGATCCGCGAACGGGGCGGCCCGCGCCCGTACACTGGCGGACGGTCACCGTCGCGGCGTCGTCCTGCGTCGGCGCCAACACCGCGAGCACCGCAGCGGTCGTCCTCGGCGAGCATGCGATCGAGTGGCTGGAGTCGCTCCGCGTCCCGGCACGGCTCGTGCGCTACGACGGCGCCGTCACGTGCACCGGCGGCTGGCCGGGAGACGCTGCGTGATCGCCGCGGCTGCAAACGCGAAGACCCTCTGGTACGTCACCCGCGGGACCGGCGTCGTCGCACTCCTCCTGTTGACGGCATCGGTCGTGCTCGGGACGCTCAGCTCCGCACGCTGGAAGACCGGTCGCATGCCGCGGTTCGTCGTCGGAGGGCTGCACCGGAACCTGACGCTCGTCGCAGTGGCCTTCGTCGTCGTGCACGTCGTGACCACCGTCGCCGACAGCTTCGCGCCGATCAGGCTCACGGACGGCCTGTTTCCGTTCCTTTCGCCGTACAGGCCGCTCTGGCTCGGCCTCGGAACGGTCGCGTTCGACCTCGTGCTCGCACTCGTCGTGACGAGCCTCGTACGCGTACGACTCGGCTACCGCAACTGGCGCTTCGTCCATTGGCTCGCCTACGCGGCGTGGCCGGTCGCGCTCGTCCATGCGTTCGGTACCGGCAGCGACGCGCGCTTCGGGTGGATGGCTGTCCTCGGCTTCACGAGCTGCGCTGCAGTTGCAGCGGCGGTGCTGGTCAGGATCACGCGCGAGACCGGCGCGCCCGGACGACGAACTGCCGCGTTCGCGGCGACGATCGTCCTGCCACTCGCGCTCTTCGGCTGGTACCTCGCCGGGCCGTCGCAGGCCGGCTGGGCGAAACGGTCGGGGACACCGAGTGCGCTCCTGCGTCGACGAGTGCGCGCGACACAGTCGATCGCAGCGGTGACGCGAACGTCGCTCCCGCAGCAGTCGTTCAAGGCGGCGCTCGCCGGACGGCTGCAGGAAGACGGGCCGCGAGCGGACGGGCTGATCACGATCACGATCGACGCGCACGTGCGTGGCGGCGTTCGCGGAGTGCTCCGGATCACGCTGTGGGGACTGCCGTCCGACGGCGGCGGCGTCGCGCTGACTGCGAGCGACGTGGCGTTCGGCGCGTCCGGAACGAGCGAGCCGTACGTCGGCAAGGTGGTGTCGCTAGCCGGCGACCACGTCGACGCCGAGCTCGCGAACGCAGCCAACGGCCGGCTGAGGCTGAGCATCGCCCTCCACCTCGACCGCGCGTCGGGCGACGTCACCGGGCTCGTGCGAGGGCAGGCGTCTTGAGGACAGAAGCGATGAGCCCGAGACGCCCGACCGTCGAGCGCTCCGGCACAGCGAGCCTGCCGCGCCTGCTTGCCGCCGTCCGCGAAGACGGCCGGCCCGAGTCGTTGCGCAGCAACATCGCGCGCTACGGCACGACGGGCGAGGCGGCCCGCGGGTCGGATCTGATCGATGAGATCGACGCGAGCGGGCTGACCGGCCGCGGCGGCGGGGCCTTTCCGACTGCGCTCAAGCTTCGCGCCGTCGCCGGCGGGAGGCGTCGCCCGGTGGTGGTCGTCAACGGCGCCGAGAGCGAGCCCGCGAGCGGAAAGGATCGAGGCCTCGTGCGCACGCTGCCCCACCTCGTGCTCGACGGCGCCGTTCTCGCCGCCGAGGCAGTCGGTGCTCGGGAGGTCATCGTCGCCGTGGGCCGGCGCAGCGTGCGCGAGCGAGACGTCGTCGCAGCGGCGCTCGCGGAGCGCGCTCGAGAGCGGTTCGACAGCGGCGTGAAGATCCGGCTCGTCGACGTGCCGTCAGGCTTTGTCTCGGGCGAGGAGACCGCCCTGATCAGCTTTCTCAACGGCGGCGCGGCCAAGCCGACGTCGATCCCACCGCGACCGTTCGAGCGCGGAGTCGGCGGCGCGCCGACTCTCGTCCAGAACGTCGAGACGCTCTGCCACCTCGCACTGATCGCCCGCTTCGGCAGCGCGTGGTTTCGAGAGCTCGGAACGACGCGCGAGCCCGGCTCCGTGCTCGTCACGATCTTCGGCGCGGTGCGGCGCCGCGGCATTCACGAGTTCGAGCTCGGCACGCCGCTCTCGCAGGTCATCTCCGAGGCCGGCGGCCTCACGGGCCCCGTCTCGGGGCTGCTCGTCGGAGGCTATTTCGGCTCCTGGCTGGCGCCGAGCGCGATCGACGAGCTCCGGCTGCTCGACGCCGACCTGCCGCTCGGTGCGCGCGCGATCGTCGTGCTTCCGGGCGACACCTGCGCGATCGGAGAAGTCGCGCGCGTCGCGCGCTACCTCGCCGGCGCGAGCGCCGGTCAGTGCGGACCCTGCGTGCACGGGCTCGACGCGATCGCCGGCGCCATGGAGCAGCTCGTCACCGGGAGCGCCGATGCCGCGCCCCGAATTCGCCGCTGGGCCGACATGGTCGCCGGACGCGGCGCCTGCAGGCATCCCGACGGCGCGACGCAGTTCATCGCGAGCGCGCTCGACGTGTTTGCCGACGAGACGACGGCGCACGTCCGCTACGGCCGCTGCCCCTCCAGGCTGCGCGGCGTCCTGCCGATGCCGGAGCATGGAGCACGAACATGAAGCTGCGGGTGAACCCGATCGCCTGCGACGGTCACGGCCTGTGTGCCGAGCTCCTGCCGGAGCTCGTCCGCCTCGACGACTGGGGCTATCCGATCGTCGACGCAGACGAGGTGCCGCGGCAGCTCGAGGCGCTGGCGCGCAGAGCCGTGGATGTCTGCCCGACGCTCGCGCTGGCGTTGGAACGCACGTCGCCGGGACAGTCGCGATGAGCCGCGCGCGACTGATCCGGATCGAGCGGCATCCACTCGGTGCGCGGCTCCACGTGCTCGGCCGCCGCGTCCACGAATGGCACCTCGGCGCAGGCGTCCTCGGGCTTCTGGCGATCCATGCCGCGTTCGGCAACCCGCAGCTCACATTCACGACGGTGGTCGCGGCGGTCGCCGGAACGTGGCTCGTCGTCAAGGACTGGCACGACCTGCTGGGGTCGCAACGCGACGCGACGGCGTGGAGGCTCGGGCTGCACCGTCGTCCGCATCCGCTGCGAACGCTTCGCCGCGCGGATCCGCTCCCGATGCTTGCCGCAGCCGGGGCGATCGTCGTCGCGGTCGTCAATCTCGTTTCCGCCCTGACGCCGAACGTCGGGTGGCGTGGCCATGCCCTCCTCGCACTCGAGCCGATGGCAGCGATGCGGCTCTCGCACGCGCTGGCGATCCCAGCGGCGTCGACACTGCTCGTGACGGGTTTGTACCTGGCCCGCCGGCGGCGGCGCGCGCTGCACCTCGCGATCGCGTTGCTCCTTGCGCTCGCCGTTCTCAACGTCCTGAAAGGCCTGGACGTCGAAGAGGCGACGGCCGACGTGGTCGCGGCGACGCTGCTCTGGCTCGGCCGGACCTCGTTCTACGTCGAGCACGAGCCGCTGTCGGCGCGCGGGGCCGTCCGCCGCATCGCTGCGCTGATGCTCGGGGCCGCTGCGATCGCAGGCATGAGCGTGTGGGTTGCGGCCGGGTCGCATGCGACGTTCGACGCGATCGCATCGACGACCGCCGACCTGATGCTCTGGCAACACGGCCCGCTCGCGTTCCACGACGAATTCGCACAGCTTCGGCTTGCCCTGGGAGTGCTCAGCGGCGCGACCCTGCTCGCCTGCGCCTCGCTGGCTTTCCGACCGCTTCGAGGCCCGCGCACCTTTCCCGACGCGATCGCGCGAGCAAGCGCTGCCCGGCTCGTGCGGGCCCACGGATCCGACACGCTCGCGTACTTCAAGCTGCGACGCGACAAGCACTATCTGTTCGCCCACGACCGGCGCGCATTCCTCGGCTACCGGATCGTCAACGGCGTCCTGCTCGTTTCCGGTGATCCCGTCGGGCCGCCCGAGGCGATCCCGGCGCTCCTGCGCGAGCTGGGCGACTTCGCCGAGCGTCGTGGCCTCGCGGTGGCCGCCCTGGGCGTGAGCGCCGGGCTCCGGCCCGTGTTCGCCCAGCTCGGCCTCAGGTCGCTGTACATCGGCGACGAAGCGGTCGTGCGCACGGCCGAGTTCTCGCTCGAGGGCCGCGCGATCCGCAAGGTGCGACAGTCCATTTCCCGCCTCGAGCGAAGCGGTTACACCGTCGACGTCAGGCCGCTCTCCGAGCTCGACGAGGCGATGCTGCAAGAGCTCGAACGCGTCTCGACCGAATGGCGAGCGGGCGCTGCCGAGCGTGGCTTCTCGATGGCCCTCGACGAGCTGCGCAGGGACGACCACGGCGATACGACGATCGCGGTCGCGCTCGACGAAACGGGTCGGCCGCGCGGGTTCCTGCAGTTCGTGCCTGCCTTCGGACGCCGCGCCGCGTCGCTCGCGTTCATGCGGCGCGAACGCGCGACCCCGAACGGGCTGATGGAGTTCCTCGTCGCCCGGTCGATCGAAGAGCTGCGGGAGCAGGGCATCGACGAGATCTCGCTCAACTTCGCGGCGTTCGCACGGATCATCGAAGCGCCGCGCAACGCCGCGGAGCGATTGGCGGGACGGCTGCTTTCCGTTGCCGACCGCTACTTCCAGATCGAGAGCCTCTACCGGTTCAACGCGAAGTTCTTCCCGCAGTGGGAACCGCGCTACTTTCTGTACGACGGCGTCGGCGGCTTCCCGCGCGCGGCGCTCGCAGCACTACGAGCGGAAGGACAGCTGCCGGCCGTTCGGCTGCCACGCCGGCCGCGCCCCGCGCCGATGCCGGTCGGCTACGCCGCGGGCTCCTGATCGGGCTCCTGGGCGACGCGCGCATGCAACGCGGCCCGCACGGCCGGAATGAACTCGAAGTGCGACTCCACAAGCAGCCACTCGTCGAATGCGCGGAGCTCGGCCGCCGACCAGAGCGCAAGCCGGCGCGCGACCCATTCGTCGAAGGCGCGGGCACGGTCCTCGCTCAGGGCGACTGACACGTCCCGAGTGTCTCGCGCGCACGTCGGCAATACAGTGGTCTCGACCGGTGAACGAGGGTACGGCTACCCGTACCTTCGCGCCTACCCGAACGTGAAGCAGTACGCCTCGGCGCCCGGCTCGAGGAACTCGATCTCGACGGTCCGATCGGAGATCCCGCCGGGCTCGCGGACCAGCTGATGCAGCCGCTGCTGCGTCAGCGTGCCCCGGCCGTGCTCGTCCACGTCGAAGCCGTGCGCGTCGCCCGGCGGCTCGCCATCGACGAAGACGCCGAACGGCACCGAAGCTCCGCGCTCGGGCGGCCCCATCACGAGATTGACGTCGCGCGCATGAAAGCGGAACGCGAGGCGTCCCTCCCCGGCTTTCAGGATGCTCGCGCGGCGCTCCAGCGCCCAGTCGCCGGAGAGGGTCCACTGATTCAGGCGCAACGCGTCCGTCGGCACGCCGCGCACGAAGTTGCGCGCCTGCTCCGAGCCGAGGTAGGTCTCCGGCGACTCCAGGTTCTCCCAGTCCGCCTGCACCTCGAACCCCTCGGGCGCCACCGAGACCAGCCGGTTGCCGAAATCGCGCCCCGACTCGCCCAGCAACTCCTGGATCACGTGCTCGCACTCGTCGTACGCGCCCTCGCCGAAGTGGTGGTAACGAATCTCTCCCTCGGCGTCGGCGATGTACACCGCCGGCCAGTAGTGGTTCGCAAACGCGTTCCACACCGCGAAGTCGGGATCGAGCGCGACGGGATAGCGGACGTTCATCTCCTCGACCGCCGCGCGCACGTTGTCGACGTCGTGCTCGAACGGGAACTCGGGCGTGTGGACGCCGACGACGACCAGCCCGTGCACCGCGTACCGCTCCCACCACGCGCGAACGTAGCCGAGCGTGCGCAGCCAGTTGATGCAGGTGTACGTCCAGAAGTCGACGAGGACGACCTTGCCGCGTAGGTCGCCGGGCGTGAGCGGTGGCGAGTTGAGCCAACCCGCGGCACCGTCGAATCCCGGGAGCCGCCCCTCGCTCACGTCCGGGCCTGCGTTGCGGTCACATCCGCCACGATCCGCTCAAGGTTTCCGCGCCGGCGGCCTTCTCCGCCTCATCCGATGCGGGGGAAACGAGACGCGGGTGGCGATCCGCGAGCCGGATGCGGAGATGGCGTTCACTGATCCGGCCGGACATTCGAACCCAACGGCGTTAGCGTCGGAGCCGTGCGGCCGGTCGCGCGCATTGTCTTCGTCGGCGTTGCCTGCGCGGTGCTCGCAGACGCATCCGGCGCCGCGCCGACCGCACCGCAGCTACTCGCGCGCGTGAACACCCGCGGTGCGAAGCCGTGCGGAAGCGCGGCCTACGGCAAGTACCTGTACGTCGCGAACTACGGCGCCGGGACGCTTGCGCGGATCGATCCCGGCAGCGACAAGGTGACGAAGACGATCGCGGTCGGATCCGGCCCGTGCGGCGTAGCGGCCGGCGGCGGCGCGCTGTGGGTCGAGGACTACCACGGCAACGACGTCGCGCGGGTGAGCCCGAGGCGCTTCAGAGCCACGGCGCGCGTCAAGGTGCGCGGGGCTCCGTGGGACGTCGCGTACGGATTCGGCAGCGTTTGGACCTCGAACTACCGCGACGAGAGCGTCAGCCGCATCAATCCGAAGACGCGCCGCATCGTCAAGACGATCCACACGGGCGGCTTCCCTGCATGCATCCGAATCGGCGCCGGATCGGTCTGGGTCGGCTCGCAAGGAGCGGACGAGATCTACCGCATCGATCCGCAGACGAACGCCGTCACGCCGATCACCGTCGGTAAGGGAGGCTCCGTCTGCGTCGACCCGCACGACGACGGAGTCTGGGTGTCGAACGAAGTCGACGGGAGCGTCAGCAAGCTCGACCCGAGGACGAACCGCGTCGTCGGCAGCGTCAAGGCCGGCAGCGCGCCCGCCGACGGCGCCCGCGGCCCCGACCGGCTCGAATGGATCCCGAATCAGGACGGCACGGTGACGCTCATCGACCCCTCGGAGAACACCGTCGTCGACACCGTGCGCCCAGGCGGTCTGACGTTCGTCGTCCGAAGCGCCTTCGGCTCGCTCTGGGTCGACGACTTCAACGGCAACACGCTCTCGCGCTACCGGCCCGCGCAGTAACGCCTACGCCGCGCGCCGCACAGCGTTAGCCGCCGAGCACGCCCTCGGCGGCCGACGACGGCTCCGGGTCGGGCAGCCGCGTCATGCGGAACCCGTTCCACAGCCCGAGGACGGCGGCGAGCAACGGGATCAGCAGCGCGATCTGAAGCGACTTTGGACGGGCAACCGTGTTGATGTGCAGGATCTCCGCCTTCACGTCGGCCGGCTGTCCCGCGAGCAGGCCCTCGAGGTGCGTGTTGCTCATCACCTCGGCATTCTTCTCGAGCTGGTTGCCGACGTGGTCCTTCTCCGCCGGCGAGAGCACCTTGCTCTGATCGGAGTAATGCGTGAAGAGCAGCGAGAGCGACGAGAGCATGATCGCGCCGGTGAAGGCAAGCCCGAACGACAGGCCGAAGCTGCCGCCCGCAGAGTTGACGCCGGCGGCCTCGCTGACACGCTCCTCCTCGATCGGTGACAGCGTGTAGTTGTTGAGCTGCGAGACGAGCAGGCCGAGTCCGCAGCCGGCGAGGATCAACGGCGCGACGAGCGCCCACCCCGAATGCACCCGCGGCACGATCGGGACCAGCGCGGCGACGCCGAACACCAGCAAGGCAAAGCCGGCGAGGATGATCTTGCTCGGGCTGCGGTGGCCGAGCTTCCGCCCAGCGAGGAGGGCGACCGCGAACATGCTCAGCGAGAGCGGCGCGAGCGAAAGGCCCGCCTCGAGCGCGTTGTACTCCAGCACCATCTGCAGGTAGATCGGCAGCGCGATCATCAGCCCGCCGAGAGCGATCTGCTGCATGGTCTGGGACGTGATGCCGAGCCGGAAGTACTTCGACGCGAACAAGGCGACGTCGATGAGAGCAGCCTTACCCTCCCGCTTTCGCCGCCGCAGCCACCATGCGAGCGATCCGAGCGCGACGATGCCGACCGCGATCAGCAGGCCGACGAGCTCGCCGCCCTCCTGCCAGACGAGGATCCCGAGCACGACCCCGCCCATCCCGAGCGCGGAGAGCACCGCTCCGACGACGTCGACGTGGCGGTCGCCCGTGTACGGGACATCGCGCACGCGGCCGATGCCGGAGAGCACGATCGCAATCACGACGACCTCGCCGGCGAACGCGACCCGCCACGACAGGTATGTCGTGATGAAGCCGCCGACGAGCGGGCCAACTGCGGCAGCGATCGCAGCCGCTGCGCCGACGAGCGCGTACGCACGCCGCTGCGCAGGGCCCTGGAAGTTGCCGTGGATCAGCGACTGCATCGCCGGCAGCAGCATCGACGCGCCGAGGCCGCCGATGATCGCCCAGAAGATGATGATCGGGACGAGGCTCTGTGCGAGCGTCATCGAAAAGGCGCCGGCGGCATACGCCAGCAGCCCGAGGACGTAGGCGCGCTTCCGTCCGATCAGATCGCCGACCTTGCTGCCGATGAGGATGAAGGCCGCCGACACCAGCGCCTCGAGCGCGATCGCCGACTGCACGCCGCTCGCCGTCGTGTCGAGGTCGTGGACGACGGCGGAGATCGAGACGTTCATGAACGACGTGTCGACGACAAGCACGAACATCGCCATCGCCAGCAGGAGCGCGAGCAGGTTGTCGCCCTTCTCCTCCGCCACGGGGGTTATCGCCTCGACGCTCATCTCAGTGGGCAATCGCGACCTTCAGGACGACGACAAAGAGGCCGATCGCGAGGTTCGCTCCCACGACGGAGAGCGTTGCGGTCCGTCCGAGCGTCTCGATGTGCGCGTAGCGGAGACCTTCTGCCGCCAGCGTCGCGAGGCCGAGGCCGAGCGCCACCCACACGGCCGCCGACTCCCGGAGGATGCCGAGGGCGCCGAGCAACAAGGCTGCGGACGGGACGGCCGCGGCGAGCAGAATGCCGAGCTCCCGGCGTGCGATGTCGCTCAGCTCCAAAGCCGAGAGCCGCTGGCGACGGCTGATGCTCTCGGCCAACCCGTGCGAGTACAGGTGTGCCACCCAGAGCACGAAGGCCGTCGTCCAGACCAGCACCGCAAGTCGCCATGGATCCTTCTCGGTTGCGTACGCGGCCGTCAACGTGGCCATCACGACGACGGTTCCATAGACCGTGCTCGCGATGCCGCCGCCGGTCCCGACGAGCGACGCAAGGGCGGACTTCTCACCGTGCGCGCTCACGGCGATCTCAGCACCTCCTGGAGCTGGGCGACCTGACGGCGGATGAGGGCATCGGAATACGCGAGCTGGTCGGCAGTCGGCGGCGGCGTGGCGAGGCGCAGCGTCCGGTCGGCCTCGAGCGCTTCGGCGAGCTCGTCGAGCGCCGCGCGAACGGGCGCGACGGCTCCCGTCGCCTCGTCGTCGGGGGCATGACGCTCCAGATCTCTCGCCTCTGCCGCCAGCGCTTCGACCTGCCCGGCGACCACCGACCCCTGGGCGACCACGTCGTCCAGCGTCATCAACGTGCGCCGGCGCAGGTCGGCGAGGTGCGCGGACTGCGACTCACGGCGCGAGCGATGTCGCCCCCACAACAAGATGCCGAGGATCGCCAGCCCCGTCAGCGCCAGGACGAGCGCGATCCAGCCCCACGGCGTCTCGCTCGACGACGCGGGCTCGCTCGCAGGTGTCGTCGGTGCCGCAACGGGCGCGGGTGTCGTTGTCGTCGTAGGCACCGCGGACGTCGTCGACGGGACGAGCGTGACTGTCAGCGGCGGTCTCGTCGTCGTGGGACGAGGGGTGGTCGTCGTGACCTGCACGGTGGTCGTCGCCACGGTCGGCACCGTTGCGGTGGCGACTGTCGGCGCCGCCTCGGTGGTCGCCGGAGCGGTCGGCCGCGCAACTGTGGGCTGAGACCGCGTCGCAGTCACGCCGGTCCGCGTGCTCAGCGCACTACCGGCGCCGCCGCCACCGCCGCATGCGCCCAGCAGAAAGCCGGCGACACCGGCCAGCACGAGAGCCCCCGCGACCCGCACGACGAACGCGTTACGCAGCAGCCGGCGCCCGCCGCCGTCCCCACGCCGCGCCGAGCAGCGCGTCCAGCGCGACCGAGACGACCGAGAGGATGATGGCGCCCCAGATCGCAGTCCAGAAGAAATGGTCGATCGAGAACTTGTCGGTGATCCAGTTGAGCAGCTCGAGCAGCAACGCGTTGATGACCACTGCGAAGAGCCCCAGCGTCACCACCATCAACGGGAGCGTCAGGAGCCGCAGGAGCGTCCCGATCACGGCGTTGAGGAGCCCGAAGAGCAGCGCCAGCCACAGGTAGGTCCCGAAGCCGCCGGAGACGTCCATCCCGTTGAGGAGCCACGCCGTGATCGCGAACGCGAGGGCGAGCGCGAGCCAGCGGAGCAGCAGCGCCACGAGCATGCGGCGAGGCTCCCGCGCGGGCGGGTCTCGTCGCGTCACCCGCCGCGGGTGACTGAGGGCCTCACCGTCAGACCGACCGGCGTCGGTCGACGAGCTTGCCGAGCTCGGCGAAGCCCAGGAAGACGATCGGGCCGAGCAGGCAGATCCCCCATTGCGAGCTCGTGAGCGTCACCGTGTCGAAGATCCGTTGCAGCGGCCCTAGCGCCGTCACGAGGAATGTCAGCACGAGCGCCGCGCCGATCAGCTGCACGAAGCGGCGGTTGGAGATCGTGTAGCGAGCGAAGATCGTGCCGGTCGGCTCGCGCGCCTCCATCGCGCCGATGATGTGCATCAGCGAGAGCGTCGTCAGCCCCATCGTCGTGGCCACGGCGAGTGGATAGCGGTGGTCTCCCCAGGCGACGACTCCGAGCGCCAGCCCTGCCATCACGATGCTGGCGACACCGAGGCGAACGCCAAGGGCACGGTCGACGATCGGCGCGGCGGCGTCTCGCGGGCGCCGGCGCATCAACCCCGGCGCCGGCGAGTCGAAACCAAGGCCGATCGCGAGCAGCACGTCGACAGAGAAGTTGATCCAGAGGATCTGCAGCGGCGTGAGCGGCGCGCCGTTCGCGATGTCGAAGATGCCGGCGCCGACGAACAGCAGGATGAACGCGCCGAGCATGATCAGCTGGACGCGGACGTATTTCATCAGGTTGTCGTAGATCCCGCGGCCGCCCTCGACCGCGCTGACGATCGTCGCGAAGTTGTCGTCCGTCAGGATCATGTCGCCGGCTTCCTTCGTCACCTCGGTGCCGGTGATGCCCATTGCGACGCCGATGTCGGCGCGCTTCAGCGCCGGTGCGTCGTTGACGCCGTCGCCCGTCATCGCGACGACGTTTCCCTTCCGCTTCAGCATGGCGACGAGCCGCACCTTGTCCTCCGGGGCAACGCGAGCGACGACGCCGATGTCGTCGACCTGCTGCTCGAGCTCCTCGTCGCTGAGCGCCGCGAAGTCCGTCCCAGACATTGCGCGACCCTCGATGCCGAGCTGAGCGGCGATCGCCGCGGCCGTCGTGACGTGGTCGCCGGTGATCATCCGCGCGCGGATGCCGGCGTCCTTGCAGCGTGCGATCGCGTCCCTCGCCTCCTTGCGCGGCGGATCGACGATCGCGACGAGCGCGAGCATCGTCAGCCCCTGCACGTCGTCGAGCAGTTTCGCGTTCGGGTCGAATTGCGCCGGGTCGATGTCGCGCGACGCCACGGCAAGCACGCGCAATCCATCACCGGCGAGGCGGTCGTTCTCCTCCATCACGCGATCGCGATACTCGTCGACGTCGAGCGCGGCGCCCTCGGCGTCGAGGATCTTCGACGAGCGTCCGAGGATGACGTCGGGCGCGCCCTTGACCAGGCAGCGCACGACCTTGCCGTGGCCGTTCTCCATCTCGTGGAACGTGGCCATGAACTTGTACTCCGAGTCGAAGGGAACCTCGCCCACTCGCGGGTAGATGCGCCGCGACTCGTCGACGTCGATCCCGCCTTTCGCGGCGAGCACGACGAGCGCAGCCTCGGTCGGATCGCCGACGATCTCGCCGTCACGGACGGACGCGTCGTTCGCGAGCGCCATTGGCAGCAGGAACGGATCGAGCGGCGTCTCGGTCTCGCCGGCCGTGCGCAGGATCTGGCCCTGCGTCGAGTAGCCCTCGCCCTCGATCGAGTAGCGCCGGCCGGCGATGACGAGCTGGCGTGCCGTCATCTGGTTCAGCGTCAGCGTCCCGGTCTTGTCGGAGCAGATCGCGGACGTCGAGCCTAGCGTCTCGACCGAGCGGAGGCGCTTGACGATCGCGCCCTTGGCCGCCAGAGCCTGGGTTCCCAGCGACAGCATCGTCGTGACGACGGCGGGCAACCCGGTGGGGATGGCTGCGACGGCAAGGCTGATCCCGATCAGGAAGAGGTCGTCGAAGCTCTCGCCGCGAAGCAGGCCGATGACGATCACGAAGACCAGTGCGGCGGCGGCCATGATCGTGATCAACACGGTCAGCTGGTCCAGCTGTCTCGTGAGCGGCGTCTTCTCCTGCTGGACCTGGCTCAGCATGCCGGAGATGTGGCCGACCTCGGTCGACATCCCGGTGCCGGTCACGACCATCTCGCCGCGCCCGCGCGTCACGGTCGAGTTCATGTACGCCATGTCGAGCCGGTCGCCGAGCGGCACGTCGTCGCCCGGCACCGCGTCGACGCTCTTCAGCACCGGCGTACTCTCGCCGGTGAGCGCCGACTCCTCGATCTCGAGCGTCGCCGCGACGAGCAGCCGGCCGTCGGCCGGGACCTTGTCGCCTGCCTCGAAACGGACGACGTCGCCGGGAACGACCTCCTCGCTCGGCACGTCGACGACCTCGCCGTTGCGGCGCGCGTGCCCCCTGATCACGAGCATCTTCTGCAAGGCGGCGACGCTGGCCGCTGCCTTGCCCTCCTGGTTCAGGCCCAGGATCGCGTTCAGGACGGTCAGCCCGATGATCGCGATGCCCGTGCTGAACTCCTGGAGCGCGGCCATGCTGACGATCGCCGCACCGAGCAGGACGAGCTGCATCAGGTCTCGGTACTGGCGCAGGAACGCGTGCCACCCCGGCTCCGGCTTCCCCTCCGCAAGCTTGTTGGGGCCGACCTCGGCGCGACGCTTCTCGACCTCAGCCGTATCGAGCCCCTGCTGCGGGTCGACGCCCAGCCGGGCGCAGACGTCGTCAGAGGAGAGGTTGTGCCAGGCGATTACGGGCGGTGCCGCTCCGTCCGCGCTCCGGACATCCGGGACGCCGGCCGCGGGTGCACTCATCGTGCCGCTCATCTGATCCTCCTTCGGCGCGTCACGCAACCCGCGCGAGCTCGATGCCGTCGGCGTCGCGGGTGACGGTCGTCCCCGCGTCGCCGCTCAACAGTGCAGGCGTGCTCGCGATCGAGCCGATCGCAGCGATTCCACCCGTCTCCTCCACGAACGAACATGCGGCCCGCACCTTCGGGCCCATCGAACCGGCCGCGAACTCGGACCGCGCGAGTGCAGCGGGCGTAGCACGTCGGATCGCGCGCTGCCCGGGCGTGCCCCAACCGTCGTACACAGCATCGACGTCCGTCACGATCGCAAGGGCGTCGGCCCCGAGGTCCTTGGCGAGCAGCGCGCTCGCGAGATCCTTGTCGATCACGGCTTCGACGCCGACGAGCCGACGTCCCGCCGGAACCGGCGCA
The DNA here is from genome assembly GCA_963833655.1 of uncultured Actinomycetes bacterium. Classification (GTDB taxonomy): domain Bacteria; phylum Actinomycetota; class Thermoleophilia; order Gaiellales; family Gaiellaceae; genus 3-1-20CM-4-69-9. Next base: position 360,708 of record CAWHYL010000005.1, read on the forward strand.
TCGGTGTACATCACAGGGATGCCGCCGCCGCCCGCGCAGATCACCACAGCCCCATGCTCGAGCAGCAACTGCACGGGTTCGAGCCCGAAGATCCGTTTCGGCAGCGGCGACGGCACGACCCGGCGGAAGACCTCGCCGTCCGGTTTGAAGACCCACCCCTTCGCCTGCGCGAGTCGCTCGGACTCCGCCCGTTCGTAGACCGGGCCGATCGGCTTCGTCGGGTCGCCGAAGGCAGGATCGTCGGGGTCGACCTCGATCAGCGTCAGGAGGGAGGCGAGCCGCTTGTCGAGCGGGAGCTCGTTCCCGAGCTCCTGCTGGATCAGGTAGCCGATCATCCCCTCTGTCTGGGCGCCGAGGAGGTCGAGCGGGTACGGCTCCACGTCTGTGTAGGCCGACCCCTGCAACGCGAGCAGCCCGACCTGCGGCCCGTTGCCGTGCGAGATGACGAGCTCGTGCTCCAGCGCAACCGGCGCGAGCGCCCTGCAAGCGATCCGTGCGTTCGCACGCTGGTTCTCCGCGGTCAGCGGCTCGCCGCGACGGAGAAGGGCGTTGCCGCCGAGTGCGACGACGACCCGCACGCTCAGCCCCCGAGGGTCGCGACCATGACGGCCTTGATCGTGTGCAGCCGGTTCTCCGCCTCGTCGAACACGAGCGAAGCCGGCGACTCGAAGACGTCCTCCGTCACCTCGAGTGCGTCCATGCCGAACTTCTCGAAGATCTCCTTGCCGACCTGCGTCTCCGTGTTGTGGAACGCCGGCAGGCAGTGCATGAACTTCACGTCGGGGTTGCCGGTCAACCTCATCGTCTCGGCATTGATCTGGTACGGCTTGAGCAGCTCGATCCGCTCCGCCCACACCTCGTCGGGCTCCCCCATCGAGACCCACACGTCGGTGAGCAGCACGTCGGCGCCCTTCACCGCTTCGGCGACGTCGTCCGTGATCGTGATCTGCGCGCCCGTCTCGTCGGCGACGGAGCGCGCCAGCCGAACGACGTCGTCGTTCGGCCACAGCGACTTCGGGGCGGCGATGCGAACGTCCATGCCGAGCTTCGCGCCGGCGACGAGGTACGAGTCGGCCATGTTGAAGCGGGCGTCTCCCAGGTAGCAGAACGTCACCTCGGACAGCGGCTTGTCGATGTGCTCGCGGAAGGTAAGGAAGTCGGCGAGCATCTGCGTCGGGTGCCACTCGTCGGTGAGGCCGTTGTAGACCGGCACGCCGGCGTGCTCCGAGAGCTCCTCGGCGATCTCTTGCCCGAAGCCGCGGTACTCGATCGCGTCGTACATGCGGCCGAGGACGCGCGCCGTGTCCTTGACGCTCTCCTTGTGACCCATGTGCGAGCCCGACGGGCCGAGGTACGTGACGTGCGCGCCCTGGTCGTAGGCGGCGACCTCGAACGCGCAGCGCGTCCTCGTCGAGTCCTTCTCGAAGATGAGTGCGACATTCTTGCCGCGAAGCTTCTGCTCCTCGCGTCCCTCCTTCTTCGCCTCTTTCAGGTCGGCCGCGAGGTCGAGCAGGTACGTGATCTCCTGCGGGCTGAAGTCCGCCAACTTGAGGAGATGCTTCCCCCGCAGGTCTGTGACTGTGGCCATTCCGGTGCTCCTTTCAGACGTCGCGCAGAACTGGGCAGGTCATACAGTGTCCGCCGCCCCGACCCCGGCCGAGCTCCTGCCCCGCGATGGGCAGCACCTCCACGCCGGCCTTCGCGAGACGGGCATTCGTGGCTTCGTTGCGTTCGTAGGCGACGACGACGCCGGGCGCGAGCGCCACGACATTGTTGCCGTCGTCCCATTGTGTGCGCTCGGCTTCGAACTCGTCGCCGGCGGTCGGAACGAGGTCGAGCTGCTCGAGGCCGAGTGCATCCTTCACCTCGTCGAGGAACGCGCGCTCCGACAGCTCCGCGTGCACACCGCCGTTGCCGTCGGGCCGGTAGAGCACGGGCATGATCTGGTGGACGACCGGCTCGTACAACGTCGCGACATGTCGGTCGCAGAACGTGAAGACCGTGTCGAGGTGCATCGCCGCCCGCTCGCGCGGCATCAGCGCCCCGATCACGAGCCGGGCGGCGTCGGCCGCGAAGAGATTCTGGGCGAGGATGCTGACGGCGCGGGCGTTTGTGCGCTCACCCTGGCCGATGAGGACGATGCCGTCTGCGACGGGCATGATGTCGCCGCCCTCGATCGACGCCGTCCCCCAGTTGTGGTCGAAGCCGCCGTACCAGATCTGGAAGCCCGCGTCGCGGAAGCGCGGGTGGAACCGATACACGGCTTCGAGGTTCAGCGTCTCGTGCTGCCGTGCGGGCCAGTACATGTGGTTGATCGAGACGCCGCCGAAGATCCAGGCGCTCGTGTCGCGCATGAACAGCGTGTTCGGAAGCGGCGCGATCACGAAGTCGGTCGGGCGCATGGCGTTCTTGATGACAGTCGCGACGCTTTCCGGCAGCTCGCGCGCGGTCACGCCGCCGACAAGCCTCGTCGCGAGCTCATCGCCGGACATCTCCATCATCCAGTCCGTCAGATCCTGCGAGAACATGACCGTGGTCTCTTCCGGACGAAGGCGGCGCGTCAGCACCCACTCGCGGGCATCCGGCTGCTGCAGCGTCTCGGCGAGCAGCTCGTGGAAGAGCAGCACCTCGACGCCTCGCTCGCGCATGAGGTCGACGAAGGCGTCGTGCTCCTGACGGGCGCGCCGGACCCAGATCACGTCGTCGAAGAGGAGCTCGTGGCAGTTCGTCGGCGACAGCCGCTCGTGCGCGAGGTCCGGCCGATGCACGATGACCGTTCTCAGCATGCCGACTTCCGAGCTGACTCCGACCTTGGACTCGGTTGCTGTGCTCATGCACCTCTCCTTTCCGGGTCAGCTCGTAGCGGCGGCAATGCCGACGAACGCGCAGACGACGACGAAGACAATGATCAAGAACGGCCAGACGAACTTCAGGTAGCGGTCGTAGCCGACCTTCGAGAGCGCGAGCCCGCCCATGATCACCGCGGACGTCGGCGTCACGAGGTTTACTAGGCCGGACGCCGACTGATACGCCGTGACGACGATGTCGCGCGAAACGCCCGCGAAGTCGGCGAGCGGCGCGAGAATCGGCATCACGAGCGCCGCATGGCCCGACGACGACGGCACGAGGAACGCGATCGGCAGGTTGACGAGGAAGGCGAGGATCCCGAACGCGCCGCTCGACGTCCCGGACACGGCGTTCTCCATCCAGTGGAGAATCGTGTCGGTCATGTGCGCGTTCTTCATCACGACCGTGATCCCACGCGCCAGCACGACGATCAGCCCGGCCGTCAGGAAGTCGGCGGCGCCTCCGACGATCGTCGTCACCGTCCCCTCCTCCCCGAGCCCGGCGATCAGGCCGACGACCACGGACATCACGAGGAAGAGCGTCGCGGCCTCCGGGAAGTAGAAGTCATGGAAGGTCGGCAGCGGGAAGTTGCTGCCGAAGCCCTCTTGCCAGAGGTCGTTCCACGGGATGAAGCCGTAGATCATCAGGAGGAACGTGCCGCCGAACAGAACGAGCACGAGCTTCTGGCGGCCGGTCAGCGACGGCACGTCGTCTACGAGGCTCGAAGCCTCGGCGGCGTCCTGAGGCGACACTCCGACCACCGACTTGTGCGGATCTCGTTGCACGCGCCGGGCGTACCAGAGGACGTAGCCGATCGCGAGCGCGACGAGCACGAACCACATGGCGATCCGCAGGCCGATCCCGTCGCCGATGCTGATGTTGGCGGCATCGGATGCGACGCCGGTCGCAAACGGATTGACCGTCGAGGCGATGACGCCACACCCGGCGCCGAGGAAGATGATCGACGCCGCGACCATGCGGTCGTAGCCGAGCGCGAGCGCGAGCGGCACGAGCAACACGAAGAATCCGAGCGTCTCCTCCCACATTCCGTACGACGTGCCGCCGAGGGCGAAGACGGCCATCAGCAGCGCGACGAGCACCGACCCGCTGTGGCGAAAGCGCAGCGCCAGCCGGCCGATCCCCGTCTGGATTGCCTCCGTCTTCATCGTGACCGTGATGAACGCGCCGACCGCGAGCACGAAGAAGAAGATGCCTGCCGACCCGTAGAGGAAGCCCTCCTCGGACGCGCCGACGAAGCCGCGGACATTCTCGACGCCGTACAACCCGTTCGGTGGCGCAGTCCACAGCTGCTTGAAGCGGAACGTGAACGACTTGTCGGCGCACGGGATGCCGAGGTCGGAGACCGTGGCGCCCGGCGCCGCAACCGTATCGGCTGGAGCCTGGCCGCTCTCGGCCGGGGAGTCCGCGTTGACGCTCGGGGCCGTCGCGGCCGCGGCCGAGCAGTCGGGCAGCTTGGCGTAGGTCCCAGGCGTCGGAGAGCCGGACGCGTCCTTCTTGTACGCGCCCGGCGGAACGAAGAACGACGCGACCCACACCAGCACGAGGACGCCGGCCAGGACGGTGAACGCGGTCGGAAACTTGAAGGTCTTTTGTGGCGGTGCAGGGGGGGTGGGCGGGGACGCGTCGTCGGCCGCGCGCGGCGCCGGCTCGTCGCGTAGATCAGCCACGCCGCGAACGTTCGCCGTCGCCGGTTCGGCCGAACATCACCCCTGCCGGGTGAACATCACCCACGCTCGCAGCTGCTCTACTCGTGGCCCAATCACCTAGGTGATTCGGCCGCCGGGCACACACGTCTCACCCGGCGGTGCGGAACGCTTGCGGAGGTGGGCGGATCACCGACCGAGGAGGCATGACCGATGGGCGCCGCGACCACTGAGTTCTTCGAGGGGCTGAGCACGCGAGGGCACGAGCCGCTGCTGGAGACGACGAGCGGGACGATCCGCGTCGAGCTCGCGAAGAACGGCAAGGTCGAGCGCTGGCACGTCGCGATCCACAAAGGCGACGTCGAGGTATCGCATCGCCGCGACGCGACGGACTGCACGGTCAGCGCCCCTGCGGAGCTTTTCGACCGGATCGCGAACGGCGAGGAGAACGCGTTCGCGGCCGCCCTGCGCGGCGACCTGATCATCACAGGCGACTCGAGGCTTCTCGTCCGGATTCAGCGCCTGTTCCCCAGCCCGCCGAAACGAAGGAAGCGATGAGCAACAATCTCGTCCAGATCCTCGACGGCAACACCTTCGTCGTCAGCGACGACCGCGGCGACATCGAGGCGTCGCTCACCGACCCGACCGGGCTGTTCGCGTTCGACACGCGTTTCCTGTCGAAGTGGGTGCTGACGATCAACGGCCAGCGCCTGAACGCGCTCTCCACCGACGACCTGCAGTACTTCGAGACGCGCTTCTTCCTGGTGCCGGGGACGGGGACCGTGTACGTCGATTCGAAGCTCTCCGTCATCCGCCAGCGATCTGTCGGCGAGGGCTTCAGCGAGAGCGTGACCATCCTGAACCACGACGAGAAACCGGTCGACCTGACGGTCCGCATCGAGGCCGGCTCCGATTTCGCCGACCTGTTCGAGGTCAAGGACGCACTCGAGAAGAAGGGCACGTACAAGACGATCGTCCGCGACGGAACGCTCGTCCTCGAATACCGTCGTGAGGCGTTCGGTCGGGCGACGGCGATCTCCTCGTCGACGCCGGCGCGGGTCGACAAGAACGGCTTGACCTTCAAGCTGCAGATCGAGCCGCACGGGCAATGGCAGACGCAGCTGGAGGTCGCCGCCTCCGCAATCACAGAGAGCAAGCTCGCAAGGGCGAACGGCCGCGTCCGCATGCCCGGTCGCCGGAGCAAGGCGGCCGACCTCGAGCGCTGGCTCCGCGACGCCCCGCGCATCGAGTCCGACTCGGACTCGCTGAAGGCTACGTACCGCCGCAGCCTCGTCGACCTGGCCGCGCTGCGCTTCTCGCCGCCGATCGCCGGCAACCGAAGCCTGCCCGCGGCAGGCCTCCCCTGGTTCATGACGATGTTCGGGCGCGACAGCATCTTCACGAGCCTGCAGGCTCTGCCGTTCACGCCCGAGCTGGCGGCCACGACGCTGCGGGCGCTGGGCGAATGGCAGGGCACGCGGGTCGACGACTTCCGGGACGAGGACCCGGGCCGGATCCTCCACGAGATGCGCTACGGCGAGCTGGCGGCATTCGAGGAGAGGCCGCACACGCCGTACTACGGCAACGCCGATGCGACACCGCTCTTCGTCGTGCTGCTCGACGAGTACGAGCGCTGGAGCGGCGACCGAAAGCTCGTTCGCGAGCTCGAGTACGAGGCGCGCGCGGCGCTGAACTGGATCGACGAGTACGCGAACCTGCAGGGCAACGGCTACATCTCGTACAAGCGCCGCAACGAGAAGACAGGGCTCGAGAACCAGTGCTGGAAGGACTCGTGGGACTCGATCTCGTTCAGCGACGGACGCCTGCCCGGCTTCCCGCGCGCGACGTGCGAGTTGCAGGGCTACGCGTACGACGCAAAGACGCGCGGAGCGCGACTCGCGCGCCTCGTCTGGAAGGACGAGCAGTTCGCGCAGCGCCTCGAGAAGGAGGCCGCAGACCTGAAGCGCCGGTTCAACCGGGACTTCTGGCTCGAGGACGGCGAGTACTTCGCGCTCGCACTCGACGAGAACGGCGAGCAGGTCGACTCGCTGACCTCGAACAACGGCCATCTCCTCTGGAGCGGCATCGTCGACAAGTCGAAGGCGAAAGCGGTCGTCCGCCACCTGATGGGCCCGCGGCTCTTCTCGGGCTGGGGAGTCCGCACGCTCGCCGAAGGCGAAGGCCGTTACAACCCGATCGGGTACCACGTCGGCACAGTCTGGCCGTTCGACTGCTCGTTCATCGCCTGGGGGCTGCGCCGCTACGGCTTCAAGGACGAGGCCGCTCGCGTTGCGGCGGGAATCCTCGATGCGGCCGAGTTCTTCGACGGCCGGCTTCCGGAGGCCTTCGGCGGCTACGAGCGCTCGGTGACGAGGTATCCCGTCCAGTACCCGACGGCGTGCAGCCCGCAGGCGTGGTCGACGGGCGCGCCGCTGCTGCTCCTGCGCACGATGCTCGGGCTCGACGCGCTCGGGGAGCACCTCGTCGTCGACCCGGCTCTCCCGAACGGCATCGGGATGGTGGCGCTGCTCGACATCCCGGGCCGCTGGGGCCACGTCGACGCGTTCGGGCGCGGGCGCATCGACATCGAGCGGACCCTCGCGAACGCCTGATCTGCCGATGACCTCGGCCGCCGCGGCACCGGCGTCGGCCGCGTCGGGAATCGGAGAATCGCGCTGGCCGCCTGTCGCGGCGCTCGTCGTCTACATGGCGTTGAACGTCTCCGCTCGCGTCTGGCTCCCGGGGGACTCGGCCGTGCGCGTGCCGTGGCTCATCCCCGCCGTCGAGGCCGCGCTGCTGGCGCTCCTGGTGTTCGGGGACCCGGCCCGTCTCGGCAAGCGCCGGGAACGGGTGCGGCCGCTCGCGGTGGCCCTCGTCGTGCTGCTCGTCGCGGCCGCGCTGTGGGCGACGGCCCTGCTCATCTACGACCTGATCCGCGGAACGGGCGTGACCAACTCTCCGAGCGAACTGCTCGCGTCCGGCGCGCTGATCTGGCTCGGCAACAACCTCTCCTTCGGGCTGCTCTACTGGCTGATCGACAGCGGGGGGCCGATCGCGCGTACGCACAACCCGACGCCGGTCGACTTCGCGTTCACGCAGCAGCTGAGCCCGGAGCTGGCGGCCGAAGGCTGGCGCCCCGTCTTCCTCGACTACCTGCACCTCGGCTTCACGAATGCGACGGCATTCAGCCCCACGGACGTCATGCCGCTGTCACTCCGCGCGAAGTACATGATGCTCGTTCAGGCGACCGTGGCGCTCGCGCTCTTCGGCCTGATCGTCGCGCGGGCGGTGAACGCCTTCACCTGATCAGGGGCCTTGCGCCGCCGGCGGCGGGATCATCGAAGCCCGCACGGACGTGAGCGGGGTCGCCGGGACCTTGATCAGCCCGCGGGCCGGCCGGTCGAGGTCGAAGATCACGAGCAAGAGCAGCGTCACGAGAACCGTCGCGGCGACCATTGCGATCAGCCCGCGCCCGTGGAGCGAGATGTGCAGCGCGAGGAGCCCGAGCGCGACCGCGGCGCCGAACACCTCGAGGACAAGCACGGAGCCCGGCACGCGGTTGTTCAACGCAGACAGCCGGGTCTCCTGTGCGTCGAACGTCGTGTTGAGACTTTCCTCGTACAGCCTGGGCGCCGTTGCGAGCGGTGCGGCGCCAACCGCCTCGCCGCCCAGTCGCCAGAGCCGCCGCTGCAGAGCGCCCTCCGCGGCGGTCGTGCGGTGCATCCCCGCGCTGTTCGGCACTTCCTTCGTCACCTGGAGGGCAAGGTCCGCATACAGGGGCCACAGCTGGAGCGACCTCGTGCGGACCGGTTCCGCCAGGAGCTGGCTGCGAAGGTAGCTCGTGCCGATTGCGTTCGCTTCGTTCACCAACGCTGCGCGGCGGTCCTCGTAGCGTCCGAGGGCCAACGACAGCCCGAACGCCAGCAGCAGGCCGACGACGCCGAGTAGCGCGCCTTGCAGCACGCCGTACGGCTCGCGCAGCGATGCCTCGCGCTCGCGGAGGTAGCGACCGGTGAGGTATCCCGCCGCGGTCGCGGCGCCGACGATCCCGAAGATGATGAGCCCGACGGCCCAGGTTTGCAGTGAGAAGAACATCGTCAGCCGGGAAGCTGCACGACCTCGTCCATGCGGTCGAGGCCTTCCGGGCGATGCGTGATCAGCAGCACCGTGCGGTCGGCGACAGCGTCGAGCAGGTCGTCGATCAAACGCTCGGCAGTCGCGGCGTCGAGGTGCGCCGTCGGCTCGTCGAGCACGAGCACCGGCGAGCCGGCGAGGAGTGCGCGCGCGACGACGAGCCGCTGGCGCTGTCCGCCCGAGAGCTCGCGGCCTTCCTCGCCCACGAGGGTGTCCATGCCGTCAGGGAGTCCGCTGACCCAGTCGAGGATCCGTGCGCGCGCGAGCGCCTCCTCGAGCTCGCCGTCCGTCGCGTCGGGCCGCGCAAGGCGAACGTTGGCGCGAATCGTCGTCGAGAAGATGTGGGAGTCCTGGCCGGCCACCGCGATCGCGCGGCGCACGTCTTCCTGCCGGTACACGCGAAGGTCTTTTCCGCCCAGCGTCACGCGCCCCGCTTCGGGATCGAGGAACCGGACGAGCAGGTTGACGACCGTCGTCTTGCCCGCGCCGCTCGGGCCGACGAGCGCCACGCGGCGACCGGGCTCGAGCCGGAGGCTGAGGCGCTCGAGCACCGGCGGCTCGCCGTCGGCGTAGCGAGCGGCGACGTCTTCGAGCGCGACGGCCAACGGGCCCGCGGGAAGAGGCGCCGGTGTTACCGGGTCCCGGACGGCGGGCTCGCGCTCCGTCAGCTCCAGGATGCGCTCGCCCGCCGCGAGGGTCTCGGCGAGCTCGCGCGCCGACTGCGCAAGCGGCTGAACGGCCTCGAACGACGCCAGCGCGAGCAGCGCCAGCAGCGCGATCAGGACGCGGTTCAGGTGCCCGGCGGCATGGGCTGACACGGCGACGGCGAGGACCCCTGCAACTGTCGCGCCCGCCACGAGCAGCCCGAGCCCGTTGGCCGTTCCGTCGGCGAGCGCCGCGCCGCGCGCGACGCGCACGAGCGCTCGATCTGCCCCGGCAATGGCGTCGAGGCTCTGGTCGGTCCGGCCGTAGACCGCGAGCTCGGGCGCGCCGCGCACCGTCTCGACGAGCTCCGACGTCAACGCCGCCCGGGCGTCGGCCTCGCGCGCAACGGCTCGCCGCCGCAGCACGCCGACGCCGAACGGGACCCCCAGTCCGCCGGCGACGAGGCCGACTGCGAGGACGAGCGCGGCCGCGGGCAGGACCGTCGCCGCGACGGCGACGGAGACGACGCCGCTCACGAGCGCGACGAGCGGTGGGAGCGTTCCCCGCAGATGGAGGTTCTGGAGCGCGTCGATGTCGGCCACCATCCTCGAGAGCAGGTCGCCGCGCCGGTACGCGTCGAGGCCGGCGGGAGCGAGCGGCTCGATCCGCTCGTACGCCCGTAGTCGTGCGTTCGAGAGGACTCGAAGCGCGAGATCGTGCGAAGTGAGCCGCTCGAGGTAACGCGCAAGCGGCCGGGCCAGCCCGAAGAAGCGGACGCATACGATCGCGACGGTGAGGGAGAGCACCGTCGGCCGCTCGGCCGCGCGCGAGATCAGGTAGCCGGCGGTCGCCATCAGCCCGATGCCGCAGAGCACGGTCGCCGCGCCGAGCGCGACCGAGAGCGTCACGCCTCCACGCGGCGCCGCCGCGAGGGTGAGCAGGCGTCGCCGCGTGCTGATCACGCGGCGGCCTGCTCGGGAGAGGCGTTCACTTTGCCGTGCTCGAGGACGACCACGCGGTCTGCGCTCCTCGCGAGCTCCGGGCGATGTGCGATCAGCAGTACGGTGCGCCCGGCGCGAAACCGCGCTGTTGCCGCGCCGACGAGCGACGCGGTCGTAGCGTCGAGGTCGGCGGTCGGCTCGTCCAGCACGACGAGCGCGGCGTCGCGCAGGAACGCGCGGGCCAGCGCGATTCGTCGGCGTTCTCCTGCGGAGAGTACGCGGCCGCCGTCGCCGACGACGGTGTCGTACCCGGCCGGCAGCTCACGCACGAACTCGTCCGCACAGGCGAGCCTCGCGGCGGCCCGGACCTCGGCGTCGCGGGCCTCGGGCCGGCCGAGGCGGATGTTGTCGGCGACCGTTCCGCGGAAGAGCGTCGGATGCTGCGGCACCCAGGCCAGCTGCCGCCGCCATGCCTCGGTGTCGCACTCGCCGAGGTCGATGCCGCCGACGGTGACGCGTCCTGCCGTCGGCGTGGCCAGGCACAGGACGAGGCTCGCGACGGTGCTCTTCCCGGCACCGCTCCCGCCGACGAGCGCGACGGTCTCGCCCGGGCGCAGCTCGAGGTCGAGCCCGTCCAGCACGAGACCCTCGCGCGACGGGTACGCGAACGAGACGCCCTCGAAGCACACGGCGGCCGCGTCCGGCGCGGGAGCAAGCAGCGTTCCGGCGAGCGGCGACTCGGCCGGCGCCTCGACGAGCCCGAGGAGCCGCTCCGCGACGGCGACCCCGTCGGCGCTCGCGTGGAACTGCGCGCCCAGCTGCCGTAGCGGCAGGTAGAGCTCGGGCGCGAGCACGAGCACGGTCAGCCCTGCCTGCAGGCCGATGCCGCCGTCGACGAGGCGGACCCCGATCGTCACCGCGACCAGCGCCACACCGAGCGTCGCGGCGAGCTCGAGCACCGAGGCGGAGAGGAACGCGACGCGCAGCGTGCCCATCGTTGCGCGCCGGTAGCGCTCGCCGACGTCGCGGATGTTCTCGGCCTGCGGGCGGCTCCGGTTGAGCAGGCGGAGCGTCGGCAGTCCGCGAACGACGTCGAGGAAGTGCGTCGAGAGCAGGCGCAGCGCAGTCCAGCGTTCCCGGGTGCGCTCCTCGGTATAGCGGCCGATGAGCCACATGAAGACGGGCACCAGCGGCAGCGTGACGAGCATGATCAGCGCCGATGTCAGGTCGAGCGCGCCGACCCAGCCGAGCACGGCGACCGGGACGACGCACGCCAGCACGACCTGCGGCAGGTAGCGCCCGAAGTACGCAGCGAGCGCGTCGACGCCTTGCACGGCGACGGCGGACACCTCTCCCGCCTCCACACCGTCGAGCGCCGCCGGCTGCAGGCGCAGCCGGCGCGCGACGAGGTCCAAGCGCAGCTCCGAGAGCACGTTCGACGCCGCGCGAGCGCCTGCGACCTCGAACCCCCACGCCATCGCACCGCGGAGGCCGAAGACGAGCGCGAGCAGCGCGAGCTCAGGCGCGACTGCGCTCAGAGACGCGCCGTCGAACGCGCGCGCGACGATCCGCGCGAGCAGCGTCGCCTGGACGAGCACGAGGAGCGCAGTTGCGATCCCGAGGCCGACGTCAATGCCGAGCAGAAGACGGACCGGCCGCGCGCGACGGACGAGCCGAGGGTCGAGCGCCCGCAACGCTACGCCTCAGGGACGGCGTGCAGCGCGCGATCGGGCTGCGGCTCCGCCTCCTCGCCGCGGATTCGCTGTCGAAAGACGTAGTACGTCCAGCTCTGGTAGAGAAGGATGAGGGGGACGAGCACGAGCGCGACGACCGACATCACCGCGAGCGTGTAGTGCGCGGAAGACGCGTTCGAGACGGTGAGGCTGTTGCTGAAGCTCGTGCTCGACACCATGACGCGCGGGTAGAGCCCCGTGAAGAGCGTCGCGACGGCCGCGAGTGTGGCGAGCGCCGTCATCGCGAAGCTGAGGCCGTTTCGACCCCGAAGGACGGAGGCGCCGGCCAAGAAGAGTGCTGCGATCGCAATCACGGCGGGAACCACTGGCGGGAAGACGTCCTTGTCGTTGCGGTCGACCGCGACGACGACCGTCGAGATCATGAACGCCGCGCCGACGGCGGTTGCCGGCACCGCGAGGACCCGCGCGGCCCGCCGCGCCCGCTCGTACAGGTCGCCTGAGGTTCGCACCGCCAGGTAGCCCGCGCCGTGGAATGCGAAGAGGAGCACGAAGGCGACCCCGGCCAGCACCGAGTAGGCGTTGAAGAGATCCCAGAAATTGCCGGTGTAGTCACCGTTGGAGTCGATCGGCAGGCCGTAGATCAAGTCGGCCAGCGCGATTCCCCAGACGAACGGGATCCCGGCACTCCCCACTGCGTTCGCCCACATCCACACACGGCGCCAGCGTGCGTTTTCGCGCTTGTCGCGCCACTCGAAGGACACGACCCGGAGGATCAGGAGTGCGAGCACGAGCAGCAGCGCGAGGTAGAAGCCCGAGAACATCGTTCCGTACCAGGAGGGAAAGGCCGCAAAGGTCGCGGCACCTGCCACGACGAGCCAGACCTCGTTGCCGTCCCAGACCGGACCGATCGAGCGGAACATCGCGCTGCGCTCCTCCTCGTCGCGGGGCAGGAATGGCAGCAGCATCCCGACGCCGAAGTCGAACCCCTCGAGCACCAAGTAGCCGCTCCAGAAGAAGGCGATCACACAGAACCAGAGGATCTGCAGGTTCATCTCAGTAGGTCGCCACCGGCGCCGGGAGCTCCGCCGGCGCCTCGGGGCTCGGACGGTCGGGACGCGCGTAACGGCGCATGAGAACGAAGTCGACGATGCCGAGGACGACGTAAAGGCCGATGAAGACGCCGATGCTGATGCCGAGCCAGGTCGTGCCGACATTGGGCGAGTTGGCCTTGCTCGTCAGCAGCAGGTCCTGCACGATCCACGGCTGGCGCCCCATCTCCGTCAGGATCCACCCGGCGGTGGCGGCAACGTACGGGAACGCGATGGCGACGATCGCCGTCCAGTGGAACCAGCGCGCCCGCTCGAGTTTCCGCTTCCAGTACAGCCACGCGCCGACGGCCGACACGAGGAACATCAGCACTCCCATGTAGGCCATCACCCGCATCGACCAGTAGACCACTCTCACGTTCGGCATGTAGTTCCCGCGGCCGTACTTTCGCTGCTCCTGCTTCTGCAGCGGATTGAGGCCCTGGACCTGGCCGTCGAACGAGCCCGTGGCCATGTACGAGAGGACACGCGGGACGGTGATCGAGAAGCTCGGCGTCTGGTCATCGGAGGTGAAGCCCCCGATCTGGAACAGCGAGAAGCCGCATGGCTGGCAGGTGTTCCACTGCGCCTCGGAGGCCGCGATCTTCATGCTCTGCGCGCTCGTCACCGCCGCCCCGAAGCGGTTGCCGACCACGAGCTGCAAGAGCGTCACGGGCACCGCCACGATCAGGGCCAGCTTCGCCGCCCGAAGGAAGATGTCGACCTGGCTGCCGCGGAGGAAATGCCAGCAGCAGACGCCAAGCACCAGGATCGACCCGAAGATCAATCCCGCGAGGATCGTGTGGACGTAGGCTCGAAGCGCAAATCCGTTCGAGAGGAGCGCCCAGACGCTCGTCAGCTGCGCTTCGCCGTTGACGATCTTGTAGCCGACCGGGTGCTGCATCCACGAGTTCGCGACCAGGATGAAGTACCCCGACAGCCAGGTGCCGGCGACGGCGATCCAGAGCGTCGCCAGGTGGAGCCGCGGCGAGAGCCGGTTCCAGCCGAAGATCCAGAGTCCGAGGAAGGTCGACTCGAGCATGAAGGCCGCCAGGCCCTCCATTGCCAAGGGCGCGCCGAAGACGTTGCCGACGAACTTCGAGTACACCGACCAGTTCATCCCGAACTCGAACTCCTGCACGAGCCCGGTGGCGACGCCGATCGCGAAGTTGATCAGGAACAGCGTCCCGAAGAAGCGCGTGAGGCGAAGCCACTGCTCGTTCCCCGTCCGATGCCAAAGCGTTTGAAAGATCGCGACGATCGGCCCGAGGCCGAGCGTGAGGGGCACGAACAGGAAGTGGTAGAGCGACGTCGTCGCGAACTGCACGCGAGCGAGGTTCACGGCGGTGGACGCGATCATCACGGCGGTCGTTCCTCGCTAGTCCGCTCCGACGGTGATCCTGCCGACGCGCTGGTGGGTGAGCCCCGCGCCGGCCCAGTCGATGACGGCCTTTGCTCGATCCTCGTTCGTCGGCAGCAGCGCCAGGTGCACAGTGCCCCAGGCGAGCTGCGCCTTCTTCCCTGTGATCGTCCGCCCGCCGAGCATCTGGACGACGGCGGCGCCGCGGCCGATCGTCGCCATCGTCCCTTTGTCGCGGTACTTGAACGGCTTCGTCGCCTTCCCCTCGATGCGCCGCGCGATCGTCTCGCCGGCGTGCTCCCCGGATTGCAGCGCGACGGAGCCAAGCTGCGGGAGGACATGTTCCGTCTTCGCGTCGACGATCGCCGCGGAGTCGCCGATCACGTAGACCTCATCGTGGCCGGCAAGCGTGAGCTCCGGCCCGACCCCGACGCGGTTCCCGCGCTCCAGCTCGATCCCGAGCGTTTGCACGAGCGGGTTCCCTTGCAGGCCGGCTCCCCAGACGAGCGTGTGCGCCGCGAGCTCCTCACCGGACTTGAGCCTGACGCGCGTCGTCGAAACGGACTCGACGAGCGCTCCGGTCATCACCTCGACGGTGCGGTCGGTCAGCGCCTTCGTTGCGTAGCTGCGGAGCTTCGGCTTGAACATCGCGAACAGCTCGGGCCCGGCCTCGACCAGGATCACGCGCGCCTGCTCTCGCGTGACGGTGGGGTAATCCTTCGTGAACACGCCGCGGTACAGCTCCGCGATCGCGCCGGCCGTCTCGACGCCTGTCGGGCCACCGCCGACGATCACGACGTTCAGCGCGCCGTCGTCGATCAGCTTCGAGTCGCGGTCGGCCGCCTCCCAGCGCTCGAGCAGGTGGGCCTTCAGGTGAACCGCGTGCGGGAGCGTGTACATCGGAAACGCATGCTCGGCCGCGCCGTCCGTCCCGAAGAACGTGACCTCGGCGCCGAGGGCGAGGACGAGGTAGTCGTAGGTGATCGGCGCCAGTTCGTCGAACCGCGCTTCGCGCGCGTCGAGATCGACGGCGGTCACCGTCGCCTGCCGCACCGTCGTGTTCTTGTGCTTCGCGACCAGGTCGCGCAGCGAATGCCCGACCGCCGACTGGTCGAGCAGCCCGGTTGCGAGCTGGTAGAGCAGCGGTTGAAACGTGTGGTAGTTGTGCCGGTCGACGAGCACGACGTCGGCGTCGGCGTCTTTCAGCTTCTGTGCGGCGCCGATGCCCGCGAAGCCGCCGCCGAGAATGAGGACGCGCGGGCGCTCGGCCGTCATGAGCCCGTGAACCTCAGCTCGTAGCGCACGACCTTCTCGTCACGGACGGTCAGCTCGATCTGGCGCTCTCGTGCGTACGCGACGTCACCGCTGTCCTTGACGCGGTAGATCTCGCGGTAGTCCGCGAGAACCCGTCCGTCGCCGAGGTCGACCGTCTGCTTCTGCTCGAGACCGACGTCGAAGGTCGGACGCGGCGTGGCCCACGGCCGGCCTGCCTCGTTCTGCAGCTCGCCGAGGCCGTGCACGCTCCGCAACGGGGTCAGCCACTCGACGTCGCTCGTCAGGAGCGGGTAGAGACCATCGCGATCGCCGGTCCTGGCGGCCGCCTCGAGCGCGTCGAAGAACAGGCCGGCGACTGCGAGGTCCTCCGAGCTCATCCCGCCATCCGCGACAGCAAGTGGTCGCCGACCCGCAGCGAATTCGCCATCGCCGTCAGCGCCGGGTTCACGGCGCCGATCGACGGAAAGACGCTCGTGTCGACGACGTAGAGGTTGTCCACCTCGTGAGCTCGGCAGTCGACGTTCAGAGCGGAGGTCGCGGGATCGTCGCCAAAGCGGCACGTGCCGGCCTGGTGCGCGCACCCTGCGACCGGGATGTCGTTCTTCATGTACGTGAAGCGGCCGAAGAGGTGGTCGGGCTCCATGTGCAGCTTGCCCACGATCGCCTTGAGCTTCTTGTACAGCTCTTGCTTCGGTACGTCATTCGTTGCCTTGTAGGCGAGCGTCAGCCGACCGTCGCGGTCGACGGTCACTCGGTTCTCGGGCCGCGGGAGGTCCTCCGTCGAGAGCCAGAAGTCGATCGCGTGCTTTGCGATCTTGTCGAGCGACCAGTGCGGCGCCAGCTTCGTCTCGACCGGTTTCTCGCCGCGGAACATCGGCTCCTGCGACTTACCGACCATCTGGATGTTCCCGAGCGGGTAGTCGTGCTCGTCGCTGCCGAAGTAGAAGTCGTTCAGCCCGAGCGTCTTCTGGAAGACCGTCGGGTTCTCCTCACGCGAGAGGGCGAGCACGGCTTCGCTCGCGTGGAACATGTAGTTGCGCCCCACCTGGTCAGAGCCGTTCGCGAGGCCGTTCGGGTGCTTGTCGTTGGCCGAGCTCAGCAAGAGCTTCGCAGTGTTCGCGGCGCCGCAGGCGACGACGACGAGGTCGCCGGAGTAGCGCTCAGTAACGCCGTCGTGCCCGACCACGACCTCGGTGACAGCCGTGCCAGCGTCGTTCGTCTCCAGCTTGAGCGCCTGCGCATGCGTGAGCAGCGTCACGTTGGGGTGCTCCAGCGCCGGTCGGACGCCCAGCACCTCTGCGTCCGACTTGCCGTGCACAGCACACGGAAAACCGTCGCAGTTCTGGCAGCGGACGCAGACGCTGTACGGCAGGTTCGCCTCGTTCAACCGGATCCCACAGGGGGCGTGGAACGGGTGGTATCCCTCGGTAGCAAGATCGTCCGCGAGCTGCTGGATGCGCGGCTCGTGCGAGATCGCCGGAAACGGGTACGGCGCGCTCGCATGCGGCTCCGTCGGATCCTCGCCACGCGCGCCGTGCACCTCGTACAGCTCCTCCGCCTTCGTGTAGTACGGCTCCAGCTCGTCGTACGAGATCGGCCACGCCGGCGAGATGCCGTCGTGATGGTGCAGCTCGCCGAAGTCCTTCTCGCGGAGCCGGTACAGCGCCGCGCCGTAGAGCTTCGTTGCGCCGCCGACGAAATAATGCACCTGGGGCTGAAACGGCTTCCCGGCCCCGTCGTACCACGTGTCGGACGAGATGTATTTGTTGTCGACGAAGACGTCCTGGGCCAGCCAGTTCGCCGGTTCTCGCGGGAGCCAGTCGCCGCGCTCGAGCAGCAGGATGCGCTTGCCCGAGGGCGCAAGGTGACGCGCAAGCGTCCCGCCTCCGGCGCCCGTCCCGATGATGATCACGTCATACGTGTCCATCTGACCTCCTAGTGACCGCGCTTCACGCGCCGTGTGTCTCGAGCAGCTCCGGCAACATGATCCGGGCCGCCGCCTCCATCAGCGCCAGGTGCGAGAACGCCTGCGGGAAGTTGCCGAGGTGACGTCCCGTGTCGACGTCGAACTCCTCCGCGTACAACCCGAGCGGCGACGCAATTCGCAACAGCCGCTCCATCAAGTCGCGCGCCGCCTGCAGCTCGCCGACGATCGCCAGCGCCGACACGAGCCAGAACGAGCAGATGAGGAACGTCCCTTCCTTCCCGGAGAGGCCGTCGTCTGTCTCGTCCGTGCGATAGCGCAGGACGAAGCCGTTCTCGGTCAAGTCGTTCGCGACGGCGTTGACGGTCGCGCGCAGCCGTTCGTCGTCTCCCGGGAGGAAGCCGAAGATCGCGGCGAGCAAGACCGACGCGTCGAGCGAGTCGGTGTCGTAGTGCTGGCGCAGCACGCCCTGCTCGGAGATGCCGTGCTCGAGGATGTCTTTGCGAATCTCGTCCGCCGTCGCCGCCCACTCCGCCGCCCGCTCAGGGTCGCCGCGGATCTCGGCGAGCTGCACGGCGCGGTCGAGCGCGACCCAGCACATGAGCTTCGACGACACGTACTGCTGCGGCTTCCCGCGCGCCTCCCAGATGCCCTGATCGGGCTCGCGCCAGACCTTTGTCGCACACTCCGCCTGGGAGATGACGATCGGCCAGAGTCGGCGCGGCAGACGTTCGCTCCGTTGCGTGTGCAGCAGGATCGAGTCGAGCACGGCGCCGTACACGTCGTTTTGACGCTGGTCGAACGCGCCGTTGCCGATGCGGACCGGGCGCGCACCGGCATAGCCCGTGAGATCGTCGCGGGTCGTCTCCGTCAGGTCGCGGCGACCGTCGATCCCGTACATGATCTGCAGCGAGCCGTCTGCCGTCGGCTCCACGTCCGCGACGAACTGCATGAACTCGTCTGCTTCCCAGTCGAGATTCAGCCAGTGGAGCGCCTGGAGCGTGAAGGTCGTGTCGCGGATCCAGGTGTAGCGGTAATCCCAGTTGCGCTCGCCGCCAGGCGTCTCCGGCAGCGACGTCGTCGAAGCGGCAACGGTCGCGCCGGTGGGCATGTACGTCAGGCCCTTGATGGCGAGCGCCGAGCGCTGTACGGGGTCGCGGAAGCGATGGTCCGGGATGCGGGCGCGGTTCAACCATGAGCGCCAGAACCGCACGGTCGACTCCATGCGTGCGGCGGCATCGTCGACGTCTTCAGGCGTCGCGAGGGCTTCCGCCCACGAGAGCGCACAATAGGCGCGGTCACCGGAGTGCAACGTCCTCCGCGCACGGACGCGGTTGTCCTCGATGCCGAGCGGGAGGTCCGAGCGGAGGCGGACCGTCTGGCCCGCGCCCGTCGCGTCGGCGACGTGGCGGCCCTCGCCGACGAGCGTCCACTTGGCCGGTTCGCGGCCGTAGTCGAATGCCGGCTCGCAGACGAGCTCCACCTCGACGGCGCCCTCGAGACACTCGACCGTCCGGACGAGCATGTGATCGGCGTCGTCGTCGGCGGGAGGGCGCGTGTGCGGCGTGACCGCGTCCTCGTGGTTCCACGGCCCCATCGTCAGCGCGTCGCGGACGACGATCCAGCCACTCGGCGTCTTCCAAGTCGTCTCCATGACGTTGGTGCCGGGCACGTAGTTGCGCTGGGCCGGGTGATGGATCCCGAACGGGCCGAAGCGGAAGAAGCCGGCCTCCCGGTCGAGCAGGCTCCCGAACATGCTCGGCGCATCGAATGCCGGCGCGCAGAGCCAGTCGATCGCGCCGTCGGGTGCCACGAGCGCACCCGTGTGACAGTTCGAGAGGAACGCGTAGTCGGCGATCGGCGGGAAGGGCGACGGTGCCGCGGCGCTCTGCGGCGACCGCTGTGCTGCAGTCTCGACGCTCATCCGGCGATCCACGGGGTGTGCCAGCGTCCGTGGCCCTTGAGGAGGTCGTCGGCGGCGGCGGGCCCCCACGATCCCTGTGAGTACGGGTGCACCGGCGGCGGCGAATCGAGGAGCGGTTGAAACACGCGCCACGTCTCCTCCACGGCGTCCTGGCGCGTGAAGCGGATGCTTTGCCCTTCGAGAGCCGCGTGGAGCAGGACCTCGTACGGTGTCGCTCCCTCGCCGCCCTCTTGCGAGAACTCCATGTCGAGCTCGATCGGTCCCGGCCCGTCGGCGCGGTGCGCGATGAGCTCGAGACGGATGCCCGTGGTCGGATCCAGCTTGACGACCAGCTGGTTCGGCTCGAAGCCACGCTCGAACGCGGCGAACCCGAGGCGAGGTGGGTGCTTGAAGACGAGCCTGAGCTCCGTCTGCGTCACCGGGAGGCGCTTGCCCGTGCGGATGAAGAAGGGGACACCGGCCCAGCGCCAGTTCTCGATGTCCAGGCGCAGCGCCGCGTACGTCTCGGTCGTCGAGCTCGGCGGTACGCCGTCGATCGACAGGTACCCGTCGTACTGCCCCCGAACGTAATGGGCGGGATCGGCCTCCCTGACGGCGCGGAACAGCGCCACCTGAGAGTCCTTGATCGTCTGCGGGTCGCCGCGCGCCGGCGCCTCCATCGCGCACATCGACACGACCTGCATCAGGTGATTGACGACGACGTCACGCAGCGCGCCGACTGGGTCGTAGAAGTGCCCGCGGTCCTCGACGCCGAAATCCTCGGCCATGGTGATCTGAACCGACGAAACGTAGTTGCGGCTCCAGATCGGCTCGAGCAACGAGTTCGCGAACCGGAGATGAACGATCTCGTCGATGCCCATCTTTCCCAGGTAGTGGTCGATGCGGTAGATCTGCGACTCGTCGACGTACTGGTGGAGCTCGTTCGCGAGCGCACGCGCCGAAGCGAGGTCGTGACCGAACGGCTTCTCGACGACGACGCGCGCATTCTTCGTGAGGCCCGCTCCCGCGAGCCCCTGGACGACTCGGCCGAACAGGAACGGCGGGATCTCGAGGTAGAACACGGGCTCCGTGGCATCGCCCATCGCGGTGGCAACGCGCTCGTAGGTCGCGTCGTCGCCGAAGTCGCCGGGAACGTACGACAGCCGTGCCGCGAAGCGGCTGAAGACGTCCTCGTCGAGGTGCTCGCCGGTGCCGACGATCGATTCCCGCGCACGTTGGATCAGCTGGTCGAGCGACCAATCGTCGACCGCGACACCCACGATCGGGCAATCGAGCAGACCGCGCTGTTCGAGCCGGTACAGCGACCGGAACGTCATCACCTTTGCGAGGTCGCCGGTAATGCCGAAGATCACCAGCCGGTCCGCATGCGTGCTTCCGGCTCGAGGAGACTCGAGCGCTTTCTCGACTTTGTTCGGTGCGTCGACGGCCACTCCGTCCCCTTTCAACTCATGTGTTCGGCGGTTTGCCTGATCGAGACGAGCTCGAGACCGAGCTCTTCGACTCGCGCGATGTAGCCGTGGAGCTGCGCCTGATCGACGATGTCGCCGCTCAGGACCGTCGTGCCGGCGATGCGCTCGAAGTCCAGGCCGTTGAAGAGGTACGCGAAACGGTCGTCGAGCTCGCCCCGGACGACCAGCCTATAGGTGCCGCCCCTCGTGGCACGACCTTCCATCGCGTCACGAGGTTCGCCCATGACTAGGTGAGAGAGCCCGGGCGGCGGCTCGATTCACCTAGGTGGACGTAGTGACGCTAGAGCAGGCCGAGCGTGAGCCCGCGCTGCACCGCCTGGTTGCGCGATGAAACGCCGAGCTTGCGATAGATCGACTTCGTGTGGCTGTGAACCGTGTTATGCGACAGATAGAGCTCGCGGCCGATGTCGCGCTCGGAGAGCGAGCCCCTGAGCATCCGCAGGACCACGAGCTCCCGCCCGCTGAGGTCTGCGTCGCGCCCGTGAGCGACGCGCGTCGGTTCCAGTGTTTCGAGCCGCCGCCGAAGCGTCCCCGGATCCGGGCACGAGTCGAGCGTGACCGCTGCGTCGGCGATCACTCTCGACGCGTCTTCGCGCCGCCCCGCCGCCTGCAGCACGCGCGCCCGCTCGATCAACGCCAGCGCGAGCTCGAGGGGCTGGCCGAGCCGCGACACGGTGACGCCGCGCTCGAGGTGCGGCAGCGCGCCCCCCAGGTCGCCGTCCGCCTCGAATGCGACGCCGATCGCGATGTGCGTTTCGCCTGAGATCTCCTCAAGACCGTGTACGCGAGTGAGCTCTGCTGCCTCCTCCGCGAGCCGACGCTGCTGATCACGCCGGCCGCGCTCGCCCGCGATCAACGACCGATACGCGAGCCCGGATGACGTCAGGAGCCACCGTTCGACGCGCGCTGCGACGCGAACCGTCTCGGCAAGCCAGCCGTCGGCGGCGTCGAGCTCGCCACGGTGGTAACAGGCAATTCCCAGTGACCAGATCGCGGCCGGGCCCATCGGCGTATCCGGCGACACGAGCTCGATCGCGCGTAGCGCATTCGCGTGGGCACTTGCGACGTCGCCCCAGGGAAACGCAGCGCGAATGGTCGCCAAGCTCGCTTCGAGCGAGCCGCAGCCGTCGGGCAAGGGCAGATTGTCCGGCCAGCGCGAGCGCTCGAGCAGCTCCACGGCGGCTAGCGCCGCGTCACGATCTCCGGCCAATGACGTCACCCACGCCCGGATCAGGAGTAAGCCGGGGTCGGCCTCCGACAGCTCCGGCGGAAAGACGTCGAGCCAGGCGAGCACTGTCGCGTGCCGTCCCGCGCTCGCAGTCTTCAGCCACGCCTCCGCAAGCACCTCACGAGCTTCCGCGTACGCCCCTGCAAGTTGCGCATGTCGAATCGCCTCGTCGGCGAAGCCCTGCGACCGGTACCACGCACAAGCGCGCCGGTGCAGCGTCTGCGTGATGCCGGGCTCGCGGTGCTCGAGCTCGACCCGGAGCAGTTGCGCGAAGAGCTGGTGAAAGCGGTACCACTCGCCTGCGTCGTCGAGCGGCAGCAGGAACAGGTTCGTGCGTGCGAGCCGGCTCAACAACCGCGTCGAGCTGTCGGCCCTCAGCACCGCGTCGCACAAGGGTCCCGAGAGTCGGTCGAGGATCGACGAGCGCAGCATCAGCGTTTGCGTCTCCGGGTCGTGCGCATCGAGCACCTCGTCGACGAGAAAGTCGATGACATGGCGGCTCGTCCCCCCGTAGCCGTTGACGAATGCGCGGCGATCCGCGACGCCGGCGAGCGAGAGCCCCGCGAGATAGACGCCCGCGGGCCATCCTTCGATCCGCTCGACGAGACGATCGACGTCCGCCCGCGCCAAATCGAGGCCGAGCGCTCCGTTCAGGAGCGCGTCTGCTTCGTCGGCCGTGAACGCAAGCTCGTGCGCTCGCAGCTCTAGCAGGTCGCCGTGGGCGCGCATCGCCCCGAGCGGAAGTGCCGGCTCGCTGCGGGTGCCGAGAACGACGTGAAGCGTTGCCGGCGCGTGCTCGATCAGCCACGCGATGCTGTCGCGTGCAGTGCCGGGGGAGAGTCGGTGGAAGTCGTCGAGGATCAACACGATGTCGTCGCCCTCGGCGAGCTCGTTGAGCAGCTGTCGCACGACGACGTCGACGATGCGAGCCGCGCTGGCCGGCGCCGGCACGGCTTCGACAGCCTCGGGGCGCACGCGACGAAGCGCTTCGATCACGTGCAACCAGAGCGCGACCGGGTCGTTGTCACCTTCGTCGATCGTCAGCCACGCAACCGGGCGCGTCCCCTCCACGTCGCGCCATGTTCCGAGCAACGTCGTCTTACCGCACCCGGCAGGCGCCGCCACCACGGTCAACTTCACGCCCGCGCTCCCACGGAGCGACTCGACCAGCCGCTCGCGCGCGACCTCGTGGTCGC
This sequence comes from uncultured Actinomycetes bacterium, assembly GCA_963833655.1. Lineage (GTDB taxonomy): Bacteria > Actinomycetota > Thermoleophilia > Gaiellales > Gaiellaceae > 3-1-20CM-4-69-9. Next base: position 384,094 of record CAWHYL010000005.1, read on the forward strand.
GGCGGCCGGGCGGGTGCAGCTTCGTCAGAAGCAGCGGACGCGACCGAACCGACGCGCGCGGCCGCGTGGTGTGCGCCATCTCGTCTTCCTCTCCCGGTCCGACGTGGCCCCGGGAGCAACGTTATCGGCCGTAAAACGGGCTATGGAAGCCGACGCGCGATCGAGTCGAAGAACGAATCGTTGAGGTTTCAGTCGTTCACTTTCACCCCGGTGAATTTGCTCGTTGCCACGCCCTTCACCTGGCGCTGCGAGATAGACTCCGACGCGGTCATCCTCAGCTGGGGCCTCTGCGGAAGTGTCGCGGCGTTGCGGACTGTAGAGAAAGGCTGAGAACAGCTGTGGGACATGAGGGCCACCCCGACGCGCACTCGGCTCCATCGACACAGGCTACGCCGAGTCCGCTCGAGCTTCTCCGCAGCCGCTCGTACGTAATGCTGCTCGTGCTCGGGGCGAGCATCGGTGTGCCGGTGGCGGCGGCCGCATACTTCTTTCTCGAGGGTTTCACCAAGCTGCAGCAGTATCTGTTCGGCACCCTTCCCGGCGACCTCGGCTTCGAAAGCCAGCCTGCCTGGTGGCCGATTCCGTTGCTTGCGCTGAGCGGCCTGCTGGTGGCGCTCACAATCAGGTACCTGCCGGGAACCGCAGGGCACAAGCCGGCGGAGGGGTTCAAGCCATCCGGAGCCGTGCCGCCGATCGAGCTCCCTGGGATCGTCATTGCCTCGTTCGCAACCCTCAGCCTCGGGGTCGTCCTCGGTCCGGAGGCGCCTCTGATCGCGATCGGCAGCGGCCTTGGGGTCCTCGCCGTTCACCTGGTCAAGCGCGACGCGCCTGAGAGGGCCATTGCCGTGATCGGCGCCGCCGGGAGCTTCGCCGCGATCAGCACGCTCCTCGGCTCGCCTCTTCCGGCCGCGTTCCTGATGATGGAGGTGGCGGGGATCGGCGGCGCTATGCTCGGAGTCGTACTCGCGCCCGGGCTGCTCGCTGCCGGTGTCGGCTCGCTGATCTTCATCGGCCTCGATAACTGGACCGGCCTCGGCACTTTCTCGCTCGCGGTCCCGAACATCCCTCCGGCTGGCAGCCCCGGTGTGTCCGAGTTTCTGTGGGCGATCGTGGTCGGCATCATCGCCGCGATCCTCGGCGCCGGCGTCAAGCGGCTGGCCCTGCTGCTGCAGCCGATCGTCGAACGCCGAATGCTGCTCTTGACTCCCGTTGCCGGCATCGCAATCGGAGTCGTCGTCCTGATCTTCGTCGAGGTAACAGGGAGGAGCTCGGCCGAGGTGCTCTTCTCCGGACAGGATCAACTCCCGGGCCTGATCGAAGGCGCCGCCGGCTGGACCGTGGGCGCGCTCCTGATGGTTGTCCTCTGCAAGGGGCTCGCCTACAGCTTCTCGCTGAGCAGCTTCCGAGGCGGCCCCATCTTCCCGAGCATGTTCATCGGCGCCGCCGGCGGCATTGCGCTCTCCCACCTTCCGGGCCTGCCGATGATCGCGGGTGCCGCAATGGGTATCGGCGCGATGATGGTCGCAATGCTGGGACTGCCGCTCACCTCCGTTCTCATCGTGAGCGTGTTCCTCCAGGCCGACGGCCTGACCCTGATCCCGCTCGTGATCGTCGCCGTCGTGGTCTCCTACGTCGTCTCAGCCCGGCTCCCTGCTGCACCCGGCTCCGCGGCCCACTCGTAGGCAGCTGCCATCGGGAGGCGCGCTCTGTCGCACGGGACCGCTCCCCTCTCTGGCGTGGACGGGTAGCTGACGGTCGTCATCCGGTGGGAAAGCGACCGGCTCCGAGCCAGTCTCTTCTGGGCTCCGGCGCTCGTCTGGGAGAGGCTAATAGGTGGCCGGCTGATCCAGGCATGTTGTGCGGCGGCTTCCGCGATGGCCGTTGGTCTTGCTCGGGCTTGTGCGTGGTGCTCAGACTCGTGTTGACGTTGCGCCCGTTCACATCGTTGGTGGAGTTGGTGGTGTTTGGGGGCGCCGAGCTTGATTGTGACCGGTGTGAGTGAGTTGCTGTCGGCAAGCGAGGCGCCGCCGACACGGCGTCGCGCTATCCAGGTGCGACGCAGGCGAACATCATCGCCGGGGCGAAGACTGCTTTCCTGCAGGGGGACCAGTGCGCGTACACCCCCGGCCTCGTCGCAGTGGCCCTCAGTGCCGTGCTCGTGTTCTGCCTCTTCCCGCGGCACGACGAAGAGACGCGCCTCCTCGCCGAGTACCACGAGGCGGACAGCGCCGGTGTCGAGCGCGAACCGACGGCGCCCGCGGGCGAGCGGCCCGTTCCCGCCTAGTGCAGCGTGTCGCCGCTTTCGAGCAGCGTCTGGGCGAGCTGGAGCTCATGGAGGAGACGCTCGAGCCTCGCGATCGTGGGGGCTGCCTCGCTGTCGTAGCGCCACTCGAGCAGCATGATCGCGTCGCCGAGCGACTCGAGCGCCCGCGCAAGCTGAAACTGCCGGTCGTCCGGAACGCCGAGGCTCATGCGGCCACGCTCGCGGCCGGTCGCTCGCACGCGTCGAGCACGTAGCGGCGCGCGTCGAGCTCGAACGGGATCGTCTCCACGCGGTGCCGCCGTCCCCACTCCTGCACCGCCCTCAACAGTGCCGCCAGGTCGTCGGTCTGCGGCGCGAGCATCACGACGACGAAACGCACGCCGTCGCGAGCCTCGATCCACGTGAACCAGCCGAGCGCAAGGCGCATGCACAGCCGCGTCGCATCCTCGAAAGACGAGATTTCGAACTCGACGACGTCGTTGAGAGGGCTCTGGTAGCGGATGCATCCAGGATGCGCGGTCGCACGCGTGCACCGCTTGACGCGAACGCGTCATTTCGCAAAATGCCCGCGCGATGGCGCTGACCCAGTACTACACCGCGACGACGCTCGACGGCTTCATCGCCGACTCGAACCACTCGCTCGACTGGCTGTTCACGCGCGAACAGGACCGCGACGGTCCGCTCAACTACTCATCGTTCATCGCCGGCGTGGGGGCGCTCGCGATGGGCGCCAACACGTACGAATGGGTCCTCGGCCACGAGCACGGCAACTGGCCGTACGAGGTGCCGTGCTGGGTCTTCACGCACCGCGATCTTCCGGTCGCCCACGCGGCGATCGAGCTGACGGCCGACGACGTCCCCACCGTGCACGAGCGCATGCGCGCAGCGGCCGGCGATCGCAACGTCTGGATCGTCGGCGGCGGCGACCTCGCTGGTCAGTTCGCCGAGCGCGGCCTGCTGGACGAGGTGATCGTGTACATCGCGCCGGTCACGCTCGGCGCCGGCGCGCCGCTGCTGTCGCGCCACGTCGAGCTGCGCCTCGAGGAGCTCGCACGAAACGGCGACTTCGCCTGCGCACGCTACGCCGTCGTGCGCTGACGCCCGCCCAACCCGCCCGTCGAGGAGAACGGGTGCAAGCACGGCATCGACCAGCCGATCCAGATGAGCGTCGCGACGACGAACGGCGAGACGATCTGGGCCCTCCGCTACTCGAGCGCGCTCAACTCGCAGTCGCTCCGGCGCGTGGAACGAGGTGCCGGAGTCGCACGTCGGCATCATCCAGCCCGGCGAGGACGAGCTGCGCCCGTTTGCTCCCGCCTAGCGGTAGGCGCGGGCGGCCCCTCCCCCTGCTGGGGTGAGGGTCGCTCACCCCAGCCGGGCGCAGAGTCGCGGCGTGGAGATCGGGGAGCCACAACGGACCTATACGGTCGAGCCGATCGAGGATCCGGTGCCGCGGGAGTCGCCGCTCCCTGAGGAAGAGCCCGCCGAGCCGGTGCGCGAGCCCGAGGAGGTCCCCGGACGCTAAGCGCCGCCGCGCCCGACTTCATCGAACCCGTCGTCGGCTGGCGAGCCTGGGCGGTCGTGCAGCAGCGCCGGCGCTTGCGCCTGCGCAGCGTCGTCTTCGACACGATCTGGCCGGCCGACACCGAGCTGACGGCTTCTTGCAACCGCCTCTGGACTCGCGTGCGCAACCGGCTTGCCTGGCGCAGCGAGCCGGTGCACGACGTGCCCGTGTCGAGGTGCAGCTGTGGCATCTACGCGACGAACGATCCGGAGCTCGCCGCGGAATACCTCTATCTGTACAGCGAGGTCCATCAGCCGCATGTCGTCTACCGTGCCGTCGGGCTCGTGTCGCTCTGGGGCTCGGTGGTCGAGGGCGAAACGGGCTGGCGCGCGTCGCAGGCGTATCCGAAGCGGCTCTTCCTGCCGCCGTCGCAGCGCCGCGACGATGTCGAGCGCATCCGCGCCGGGCTCGCCGACTACGGCGTCCCCGTCGACATCCTGGACGACGGCGAGACGCCGATCGCGCGGGCCGTGCAGCGCGTCAGGCGCGACCGCCGACGCCGGCGGTACGCTGCGTCGCAGAGCGGCTGACTTGAAGCGACCCAAGCTGTGGCAACGCCCGCCGGAGCTCGAGCTACCGGTCGAAGCGGACGCGCATGACGGCGAGGCGCGTACGGTCGTCGAGCTGGACGCCGACCAGCTGAGGCAGCTCTCGGCGGTTTTTTCGGCGCCGCGCTGGCTGCGCGACCTCGGCGTCGCATCCTGGCTGCTGGTCGGCGTCGCGGCGCTGCTCGTCGGCCTGACGTGGATCCTCGGCATCACGTCGACGATCGCCGTCCCGGTGATCGTCGGACTCGTCATCGCCACGGTCGGGAGCCCGGCCGTCTCCTGGCTGCACGGCCACCGCTGGCCGCGCGCGCTCGGTGCGCTGCTCGTGCTCCTGTTCGTGATGGCGATCGCCGTCCTGATCGCGATCCTGGTGCTCGGGGGTGTCCGGGCGCAGTCGGGCTCGATCTCGGCGGAGGCGAGCTCAGCAGCCGACAAGTTCCAGCAGTGGCTGCAGGACCTCGGAGTCAACGAGACAGGCGCCACCACGGCCTCGAACAACCTGAAGACCTCGGTGCCCGACGTGATCCACGTCTTCACGAAGGGGCTCGCCGCCGGGATCAGCGGCCTCACGTCGCTCGGCTTCTTCCTCGCGTTCACGGCCTTCAGCACGTTCATGCTGCTGAAGGACGGCCCGCTGTTCCGGCGCTGGGTCAACGGGCACCTCGGCGTTCCGCCGCTCGTCGCGACGACGATCACCGGCCGCGTCGTCCACTCCGTACGCCAGTACTTCCTCGGGACGACGATCGTCGCCGGCTTCAACGCCGTGGTCGTCGGCCTCGGCGCCTGGCTCCTCGGCGTGCCCCTCGCCGGGACGATCGCCGTCGTCACGTTCGTGACCGCCTACATCCCGTTCATCGGCGCGTTCGTCTCCGGCGCCTTTGCCGTCGTCCTCGCGCTCGGCTCGAAAGGCACGACGACCGCCCTGATCATGCTCGTGATCGTGATCCTGGCGAACGGCGCGCTCCAGAACATCGTGCAGCCGATCGCAATGGGCGCGACGCTCCGGATGAACCCGCTGTTGATCCTCGTCGTGACGATCTCCGCCGGCGCGTTCTTCGGGACCGTGGGTCTGATCCTCGCCGCGCCGTTGACGTCGGCGGCAATCCACATCTCTGGCGACCTCGCGAAGGTGCGCGCTAGGACGTCGACAGCGACGGCGACGCCGGCGTCGGCTCCACCTCCAACGTAAGACCTTTCACCGCGCGCACGCGGACGCGCGCCCCAACCGCGGCGCCCTCGGCGCAGTCCGCCTCCCACAGCTCGCCGTCGACGAAGACCTGCCCGCGCGGCATGCAGGCGACACGCACCTCCGCCGTCTTGCCGATGAGCGTCTGGGCGCCGACGACCTTCCGTCGTCCCTTCACCGTCCTGTTCCAGAGCAGGAGCTCGGGGATCGCGAGGACGAAGAGGACGAGGGCGACGATCAGGTTCCACGGGTGGGGCGCCAGGAGCAGGACGACGAAGCCGGCGATGATCAGCAATTCAGGCCTCCGCCGGCCGCTGCCGCCGATACGTCGCGCCCGCACCGAGGCCGAGCAGCAACGTCGGCACGATCGTCAGGAAGCGGTACACCAGGACGGCCGCGACGACCTCGGCGTTGCTGCCGCCGAAGCCGACGAGCGCGCCCGTCAGACCCACCTCGACGATGCCGAGCCCGCCTGGGGTGATCGGCAGCGACCCGAGCAGGCGCGCAAGCGACCACGCCGCAAACGCCTCGACCAGCGTCACTTCGCCGGCGGTCACATCGAAGACCCGCAGAGAGGCGAGCAGAACGAGGAACACTGTGAGCTGTCCCGCAAGCGTCGCGAGCGTGAGCGCCAACCCTCGGCGCTTCAGCAGCCCGACCGTCTCGTGCCGGAACGTCACGAACGAGTGGCCGTCCCACTTGACGGGCGGGCGGCGGATGACGCGAAGCAGCCGCGACACGACGCGCGCCCCCGTGTCGCCGATCCACTGCGCGAGCCGATCGCTGGTGAAGCCCACGGCGACAGCTGCCGCCGCGACGACGAGGACGGCGAAGGCGATGAACGCGACTGTCTGCAGAAGCGGGTTCTGCTCCTTCGAGAGCGTCAGGAGGGCAAGCGCGACAACGGGGAACGCGAGCATCGCAAACTGGTTCCAGATGCCCGTGAGCGCGAGCGCGAGCGTCACGGGCCGCCCCGTGAAGCCCCAACCGCGCAGCATCCCGTACGACACGCCCATGCCGACGGCCGCGCCGCCGGGAAGCACGTACGTCGACGCCGTCGACGCCTGCGTGAGGACGAACGCCTGCCGGAAGCGGAGCCCGGGCAGTGCCGCCATCCACGGCGGCGCGTACGTCGCGAGATTGGCGGCCGTCGCGGCGACGAGCACACCGATCTGCCCCCACGAGAGTTGCTTGACGACGCCCCACACATCGCGGTAGTTCGCGATCCTCGGCAGGACGAAGACAAACGTGGCAACGAGGACGGCGATCCCGAGCCCGCCGCCGAGCGCCGTCCGCCAGGAGAGCCGCCGGCGCGCCTTCGGCGCGACCGCCGGCGCGGTCTCGGTCACTGCGACGGCGCCGTCGCGTCCGCGTCGACGAGCGTCACGGTTCTCGTCCACGCGCCCCGGTTCTGCGCAGCGGTCTCGATCCCGGCCGCGTGCGACTCGTCGACGAGCACGACCGCCGCGCTCCTGCCGGGCTCGAGGCGGTCTGCAACCGACTGCTCGAACTCCTCGGTGATGCCGAGGTCGCGCCGGCGGGCCATGTACGCGCCGATCCCTGCGCCTGCGGCCGCGACTGCGAGCGGGAAGCCGATGATCGCACCGCCCAGAAGTCCCCACGCCCCGCCGTACCAGCCGCCTTTCGACGTCGAGATGTCGTGCGTCTCGCGCTTGTGCACCCTGCCGTCCTCCGCGCGGACGACGAGGCAGGCGTCGTGCAGGCCGAGCTGTCCCTGCGCGGCGACGGTCGATGCCGTGACGACCGCGTCCCACGCCTTCTTCTCGTCGTCGAACACGGCGACCACGAGCACGTCGGCCATGAACCGCATGCCACAGCGGCCGCGGGTGAGCTCTCGTCACCCGTTCCGAGTGACGACCGGTCATCCCGAGACCCGGGAGCGTCGGGGCTTCCCAACCCGGGAGGTGACGTATTTGTTTGTCGCATCGGATTACCCGTTCCTCGACGTCTTCTGGACGATGCTCATCTTCTTCCTGTGGGTGATCTGGATCTGGTTCCTGATCATCATCCTCACGGACGTGTTCCGCCGTCACGACATCGGCGGCGGCAAGAAGGCCGTGTGGTGCCTCTTCATCATCTTCCTGCCGTTCCTCGGGGCGTTCGTGTACCTGATCGCCAACGGCCAGGGGATGGCGGAGCGGAATGTGAAGGAGTCGCAGCAGACGAAGTCGCAGATGGACGACTACGTGCGCTCCGTCGCGGGCAGCGGCACTGCGGGAGAGATCGAGCGGGCGAAGCAGCTGCTCGACAGCGGCGCCATCAACGCCGACGAGTACGCAGCGCTCAAGGCGAAAGCCCTCGCGGGCGGCACCGCCTAGACAGACGCAGGCGCAGGCGAGCGCCCGTCCTCATCGCGCTACGGAGACGCAGCGGCGGCGGGGGCGGGCGCTTCCTCTTCCTCGCCCCCAACGGGAAACTCACGCAGTGTCTGGCGGCGCCAGAGCTCGAGGCCGAGCCCGACGAGCGCGGCGAGGACGACGATCCCGAGCAGGCGCCGGCTGCCCGCAGCCGGCCCGAACGCGATCACGAGCAGGAAGACGAAGCCCGCGGCGATCCAGACGAGCACCGGCCGCTCCCTGAACGTCGGCGCGAGCCAGCGGCGGAGCGCCACCGCCGCCCGCGACGGGCCGGCGACGACTCCGGCGACGATCGCGACGACGCCGTAGAGGACGAGTGCGAGCGCGAGGTCGCGCAGCAGGTCGGTCTCGATCAGCCACACGGCATGGACGGCCGGTTTCGACGACTCGACCTTGACCAGCGAGTCGACGATCGCGTTCCCGACGAACCGGCGGACCACGAGCAGGAGCACACCGACGGTCAGGAGCGTGAACCCCGCGACCTCGAGCATGACCCGGCGGCGCGGATGCGCGAGGTAGATCGCGAGCGCGAGCAGCGCGAGCACGATGAACGCGAGCCAGGAGCTGAGCGCCTTGAGGATCTTGACGCCCGTCTGCGCCGCGCCCAGCTGATCCGACTTCAGGAGCACGATCTGGCCTGAGCCCGGCGGCGCGCGCTCCTTCAGCTTGTCGCCGACGCCGAGCCGCTGCGCGATCTGCTGCAGGAACGGCTGCAGGTCGAGGACGACGTTGCCGTTCGCCGTCGAGATCGGGCCGGCGTCCTTCCCTTCGAGGACGTTGACGAGCGCCGTGTGTGCCCGCCGGTTGACGCGCTCCCAGATGTCCTGGGCCCGCGCGGTTCCGAGGAATGCGTTGATGACCTGCGCGGTCGAGTTCTCGATCGCAGCGGCGATCGCGGGCGCCGCGCCCTTGGCGCGCGGCGGGAGCTTCTGCTCGAGCTGGCTCTGGACGTCGATCCGCTGGTTCAGCGCGTCGACGAGGCGCGTCGAGAGCGTCGTCCGGATCTGGTCGTTTGCGAGCAGCTTCGCGGACGAGCTCGTGAACTTGTCGGTGTTGAGGAGCTGCTGCCTCGACCACACTGTCAGCGACGAGACCAGGGCGAGCACGCCTGCGAGGACGATCAGCGTCCAGACGAGAGCCGAGCGGCGGCGGGTCATGCGTCGAAGATCCCGCACGGCGGGGTGAAGCTCGTTCATTCGGACGGGGTGAGCGCGCGTCACCCGCCGCCGCCGGACGCTTGTGTGGACAACCCGAGAAGGGAGGCACCATCATGATGATGCGAAGGCGGCGTCCGCTGATGCGGGCCGCGATGGTCGGTGGGACGGCGTACGCGGTGGGGAAGCACGCCCAGCGCTCGAACACCCGCGAAGACGATCAGGAGGCGCGCCTCCAGGAACTGGAAGCGCAACAGACGCCGCAGCAGCAGCAGCAGTACGTTCAGGAGCCCGTGGCGGCACCACCCGGCGGCGGCCCCACCGACATCGCGGAGAAGCTGACTCAGCTGAAGAGCCTGCAGGACCAGGGCGTGCTCACGCCCGAGGAGTTCACCGCGGCGAAGGCCAAGCTGCTCTCGGCCTAACGACGAACCAAGGGAGAGACCAATGTCATTCGGTCCCGTTCAGATTCTCGTCATCGGTTTCGACGAGCCGAAGTTTGACGGCAAGATCATGGCCGAGATTGATCGGCTGCGCGAACACGACGTCGTGCGCCTGATCGACCTGATGCTGGTGCGCAAGGACGACGAGGGCAACATCGAGCACATCCAGCGGACCGACCTCTCGCAGGATGAGCTCGAAGACTTCGGCGCCATCGTCGGCGCGCTGATCGGCGTCGGTGTCGACGCCGACGAAGGCGCCGAGGCGGGTGCAGTGCTGGGAGCGACCGCGATGGAAGACGGCCACGTCTTCGACGAGTCGAACATGTGGTACGTCGACGACGCGATCCCGCCGGGCAGCGCCGCGGCGATCGCACTGCTCGACCACCGCTGGGCGATTCCGCTGCGGGACGCGATCCGCGACGCGAACGGCTTCCACCTCGCCGACGCGTGGGTGCATCCCGCCGACCTGATCGCGATCGGCGCAGCCGGCGCGGAGACGAGCGCCGAGCCGACCGCAACGAGCTGATGTCGTCTCAAACCTTCTGGGGATACCGGCGGGGTGGGCCGGGCAAGCCCACGCCGTCGGAGCTGCAGGGCGAGGTCGACCGGCACAGCGCGCTCGACCTCGCCGCCGTCCTGCTGTTCCTCGTCGGCTTCTTCAACATCATCGAGGGGATCTCGGCGATCTCGGACGCGAAGGTCATCTCGTCACCACGTGCTGTTCTCGAACCTGCACACGTGGGGCTGGTTCTTCCTGATCGTCGGGATCATTCAGATCTTCGCCGGCTGGTTCGTGATGAGGGGTGCCGGCTGGGCGGCGATCGTCGGGATCGTCACGGCCTTCGTCAATGCCCTGTCACAATTCTCCTCGACGCACACGTTCGTCATCTGGTCGCTCGTGATCCTCGCCGCTGACGTGCTCGTCATCTACGGACTCGTTCGCTACGGCGGTAACCGCGGACGAACCACGTAACGCCGACGACGACGCCCTCGGCATCGTCTTCGCGACCGCCGGCATGGGGCTGGCGGCCGCGCGCTTGATCGCGCGGACGCCCGGCCTCGCGTCCTACTTCGAGCGCGCGGCCGCGCGCGGGCGAGAGCAGGTCGGCACGACGGCCGAGCAGCTCGTCGTCGTGTTCGAGCCCGAGGCGGAGAAGATGCTGCAGGCGTTCCTCGACAGCCCGCAGTTCGAGCAGACGCTGGAACGCGTGCTCACGAGCCCGAAGGTGCGCGAGGCGCTCACGCAGCAGACCACGTCGTACGTCGAGGAGTTGCGTGAGCGCCTGCGGACGAGGCTGCGGGCGCTCGACCGGCACTGCGCCGGCCTCGCATCACGGACGCTCGCGTTCGCGCTCGACCTGGTGCTCGCGCAAGTCGCCTTCCTCGTGGTCTCGGCGGTGGTGGCGCTCGTCGGCGGGCTCGTGGGCGGCCTTCGGCCGGAGTGGCTCTTCCAGGCGCTCGCAGGCGTGGGATGGGTGCTCCTGGTCGGTGCGTATTTCGTGTTCTTCTGGTCGCTCGCCGGCCAGACGCCGGGCATGCGCTTCGTCGGGCTCTGCGTGGTCGACAGGTTCGGCGCGGCGCCGAGTCCTGCTCGCTCGGTCCTGCGCTTCGTCGCGCTGCTCCTCGCGATCGCGCCGATGTTCCTCGGCCTGCTGCCCATCCTCTTCGATGCGCGCCGGCGCGGGCTGCAGGACTTCGTCGCGCGGACCTTCGTGGTGCCGACGTGAAGCTCGCGGTCGTCGCGCTCGTCGCATCCCTCGGCCTCGTCGCCTGCGGCAGCAACAAACAGTCGCCCGCCGACGCCAAGCAGCAGCTGTGCTCGAGCGTGAACGCGTTCGCAGCGTCAGTCACCTCACTCCAGGGCCTCGGACTCGGCTCGTCGAAGGATGAGCTGAAGAGCGCCGTCGACGACATCCAGAAGTCGTGGGACAACGTCGTCGCCGACGCGAAGAACGTGAAGACGGTGAACACCGAAAACATCACGAAGACCTACGACGACCTGAAGGGGGCGGTGCAGAACAGGCCGACGAACGAGCCTGTCCAGCAGGTCGTCGCGGGGCTCGCTCCGAAGTTCACGGCGTTTGCCGAAGCGTGGCGCCAGTTCGCGTCGAGCCTCCAGTGCAAGAGCTCGTCGTAGGCCGTCACCCCCGCTGAGTGACGACGAGTCACCCGGGAAATTCCGAGCCTGGAGCAGCCATGACTCGGGGACGACCGGTTCGCGACGGCACGGCCACCTCGGTCGTGGAACGGCCTGCCGGTGCGCGGAGCCGACCGACCCGGGATTGGGACCGCATCGCACTGCTGCCGGACGGGGATTTCCTAATGGGGAGCGAGCATCGACTCGCGTACCCGGACGACGGGGAAAGCCCCGTCCGGCGGGTTCGCATCGGCTCCTTCCGGATGGACGTCTTCGCCGTCACGAACGCGGACTTCCGCCGCTTCGTCGACGACTCCGGCTACATCACCGAAGCCGAAAGGCTCGGCTGGTCGCTCGTCTTCGCAGGGTTCGTCCCGGACAGCGTCCAGCCCGAACGTGGCAACGGTAGAGCTCCGTGGTGGCGTCAGGTCGAAGGGGCCGACTGGCGCCACCCGGAGGGACCCGGCTCGAGCACCGACGGCCGCGAGAACCACCCGGTCGTGCACGTGACGTGGAACGACGCGCACGCATACGCGACGGCATGCGGGAAGCGGCTGCCGACGGAGGCCGAGTGGGAGTACGCGGCGCGCGGCGGGCTCGAAGGCGAGCCGTTTCCGTGGGGCTCCGAGCTCGCCCCCGGGGGTGTGCACCGGATGAACGTCTGGCAGGGCCGCTTTCCGCGCATGAACACGGTCGCCGACGGCTACTACGGCACCTGTCCGGTCGATGCGTTCCCGCCCAACGCATACGGCCTCTACAACATGACCGGCAACACCTGGGAGTGGTGCGCCGACTGGTTCAGCCGGAGCTATCACGTACGCGATCGACACGCGAACCCGCGCGGGCCACAGGCGGGGACACACAAGGCGATCCGCGGCGGCTCGTACCTCTCCCACGCCTCGTACTGCAGGCGCTACCGCGTCTCGGCTCGCAGCGGGCTGACTCCCGACACGTCGAGCGGCGACGTCGGCTTTCGCTGCGCCGCGTCCGCCTAGCGCCGCACCGCTGACTCGATCGAGTCGAGGCGGGCGGCGAGCTCGTCGAGCCGGGCCATCACCGCGTGGTGTCCGGCGTCCTCGCCCATTCGCCGGCGGGCCGTCTCGAGGAAGGCGGCGGTGATGACCGCAGTGACGACGGAGAGGACACCGATGCCGGCGAGCATCAGCAACGCAGCGATGATGCGGCCGGCGAGATCCGTCGGCACGACGTCGCCGTACCCGACCGTCGTCACGGTCTGCACGGCCCACCACATTCCGAGCCACACGTTGTCGAAGTCGGAGGGATCGACAGCGCGGATCACGATCCCGCACACGATCGTGACGAAGAACGTCGCGACGCCGATAGCCCAGCCCGCGCGCAGCGGCGTCAGATCCTTGCGGAGGACGAAGCGGAAGTAGCGGCTGCCGGCCGGTGGCACGAGCCGCCATTCGCCGCCGCCTGCGCGACGCCTTCGTCAGTCACACCGTGCGGGTGAGCGGCGGTCACACTCCAGCGGTGGACGATCTCCTCGGAAAGCTGCACGAAAGGAGCGCAATGGCATCTGCACGGTTTGACAGCACGTTCGAGGAGGACGCCTCCTCGGGAACCGGCTGGATTGCGTTCGCCGGCACGATGCTCGCCCTCGTCGGGTGCTTCAACATCATCCAGGGGATCTCGGCGATCGCGAACTCGGACTACCTGACGAATCAGCTGCTGTTCTCGAATCTGCACGCCTGGGGCTGGTTCTTCCTGATCTGGGGCGCAGTGCAGGTGTGCGCCGGCTTCGCGATCTACGCAGGCTCCGGCTGGGCGGCGGTCGTCGGCATCGTCTCGGCGTTCGGGAACGCGATCGCGCAGCTCTCGTGGGCGCGCGCGTATCCGGTGTGGGCAGTGTGCGCGATCGTGCTCGACGTGCTCATCATCTACGCCCTTGTCGTGTACGGAGGAGGCCGCGACGAGGTCGCGTAGCCAGGCTCAGAGCAGGTGAAGCTGGCGCGCGCGGCGGACGGCGTCCTGGCGCCGAGTCACGTCGAGCTTTCGATAGATGCTCTTGACGTGCGTCTTCACCGTGTTGACGGAGACGAAGAGCTCGGACGCGATGTCGGAGTTCGACATCATCGTCGGCAGGAAGCGCAGCACCTCGCCTTCGCGCGCCGAGAGCGGCTCCAGCAGCTCCGCCGGAAGCATCTGCGAGCCGTTGGCACCATCGAAGCTTCGCAGCAGCTCGGACGCGAACCAGCGGTGTGTCACGTTCTTGCGAAGGTGATCCGCGAGCAGCTCGCGGACGCCGCGTCCCGCCGAAAGGAACGGACGCCTGATGCCCTCCGGCTCGGCACTCCCCAGCGCGTTCTCGATCGCTGCGAGAGCGGTCTCGGCGTTGCCCGTCGCCCGTAGCGCGACTGCACGCAGGACCTCGCGCTCGATCGAAACGACGGGATAGGCAACGTCGCATTGCGCGGTGAGCGCGGCGAGCGCTCCCTCGGCATCGCCGGACGCAAGCAGCAGCCGCGCCGACACGGCGTGCAGGCCCGGCGACCCCGGGTCGTCCGCGAGCGCCGTCGCGATTGACGCCGCGGCGCCGTCGTGATCTGACGCGGCGTTGAGCAGGCGCGCCTCGAGTGCAGGGACAACGCGTTGCAACCTCGGCGATTCCACGGCGCTCAGGGCAGCTGCGCCGCGCAGGCGCTCGAGCGCGAGCTCGACGTCCGTCCCACGACCGGAGAGGCACAGCGACGCCTGCAGCACGGCCGCCCACACGCGGCCGGGCGCGTCGTCGACGCGACGGGCCGCGTCCGCAAGCTCCTGGGCGTGGGCCTCGGCTGCCTCGAGGTCGTCCCATTCGTACTCCACGAGCGCAAGCGCGCTGAGCGCGACGGCCGCGTAGGCACTGTGGTCCCACCCGCCCGTCTGCGCGAGCTCGACTGCGCCCCGCGCGATCCGCGCTGCACGGCGCAGCCGCCCGCGGATCAGCTCGACCCACGCCATCCCGCCGAGCGCGGCGAGCTCGGCGTACGGGACGTCAGCGATGCGTGCGGCCTCGAGCGCTTCGTTCAGGTGCGCGTCCGCCTCGAACAACTCGACGAACGCGACCTCTGCGAGCCCGAGATGCGCGAGCGCGATGGCGCGCATCGTCTCGCTCGCGTTCGCCGAGAACGGTCCGTCCTCGGCGAGGGCGAGCAGCTCGCGCGCGAGGCGTGCCGTCTTGCCGAACTTTCCCTTGTTCGTGCTGTGGAGAAGCTCGGCGAACGTCAGCACTGCCTGAGTCGCCGGGCTCGCTTCCTTGGGCCAGAGCTTGCGCGCCCGCGCGAGGCGGCGTGCGCCGCTCGTCGGGTTTCCGTTGATCAGGTCGATGCTGGCGAGCACCGCGCAGAGCGGCGCCGACGAGTCGACGTCCGCGTCGGGGACCTTGCCGAGGAGCTCGCTGCGAAAGGCGACGTCGGTGCGTGCGACAAGCTCGAACCAGCCGTCGACGAGGCAGAGCGTGAGCAGCTCGGTGTCCGCGGCCGCCAGCGCGTGGTGGATTGCCTCCGCCGGCGAGCGGTTCTCGAAGTGCCAGCGGGCGGCACGGGCATGCAGCTCGCCGAGTCGCCGCTTTGCCGTATGCCGAAGCTCGGCCTGGAGCAGCTCGGCGAAGAGATGGTGATAGCGATACCAGGGCGGCTGTGTGTCGAGGCGCTCGATGAAGATGTTGTCGGCGATGAGCTTCTCGGCGACGCGCGCGCTGTCCGAACGACCGGTCAGAGCATCGGCGAGGTCGGCCGTGAAGCGGCCGGCGACAGACGTCGCGAGCAGGAAATCGCGGACGTCGTCGGGCTGGCGCCGCAGGACCTCGGCGAGCAGGTACTCGGAGGCGGGACGCTCGTCGAGCTCGATCGCGTCGACCATCTTCAGCTCCCGCGACCGCGTGCGGTGGGCGAGCGTGAACAACCTGACGCCTGCAGCCCAGCCCTCCGTCTGCTCGAGCAGCAGCGACAGGACATGCGGCTCCAGCTCGACGCCGAGGCGGTCGAGCAGCTCCTGGGCCTCCTCCAGCGTCAGCGCAAGATCCCGTGCACGCAGCTCCGCCAGCTCGCCGCTCGCGCGCAGGAGGTGCAGCGGCAGCGGCGGGTCGTGCCGCGTCGAGATGATCAGGCGCAGGCTCGCCGGTGCGGCGCGGAGGAGTTGCTCGATCGCGCTGCAGATCTCGCCGCCCTTGACGAGGTGGAAGTCGTCGACGATCACGATCAGCGGCTCCTCGAGCTCGGCGAACCCGTTCAGCAGCTCGACCACGAACGGCGCCGGCGTTCCGCTCCTCGGCCCCGCCAGCCGGCGAAGCGCCGACCGAGGTGGCGCCACCTGCTGAACCGCCGCGAGCAGCTCGGCCCAGAACGAGGCTTCCGGAAGCTGTGGGCGCGGCGCGAGCCAGGCGACCGTGCGCGGGTCGAGCGCCAGCCAGGACGCGAGCAGAGACGTCTTCCCGGCGCCTGCCGGCGCCGAGATCAGCGTGAGCGGACCCTCAATCCCCTCGTTGAGCAGCTCGAACAAGCGCGGACGCTGGATGAGCGGCTTTGGCGGGCGCGGGATCATCAGATCCGCAGCCGCGACGGACCGAGACCCCTGGCGGCGCGGTGTCTGTGTCGCCAGGACTCCTCCTCCTCCTTTTCGGGTGACTCCACCCTAGAGCCGCGGAGCAGGCTGCTCAAGTCGCGTTGCCACTGAGTGGCTCACAGGCCCGAATCACCCATTCGTTCTGGGTGAGGAGCGCTCACCCCACGCGGTTGGAGGTTCAGAGACGTGAAACCCAGCCGGTACGAGTTTCGCGTGCGCGGGCGACTGGCTGAGCGGCTGCTCTCGAGCTTCGAGGGGTTCGATGCCGAGGTGCAGCCGGTCGAGACCATCCTCAGTGGTGAGGTCGCGGACCAGGCGGCTCTGCACGGCGTGCTCGAGCAGATCGAGTCGCTGGGCCTCGAGCTGGTCGAGGTCAAGCAGGTGGACGACCGCAGGCACCCGATCGCGCGCGATTGACGAGCGAGCGCGCCGCGGGGCACACTCGAGCCATGCCGTCGGGACTGGAAGCGCTCGACGCAGACGTCGAAGCTGCGCTCGAGCACGTCAACGTGCCGAGCTACGTGATCGACGCCTCCGGGATCATCCGCTGGGTGAACCCGGCAGGGCGGCGGATCGTCGGCGACGTCCGCGGGCGGCAGTTCACGTCGGTCGTGGCGCCCGAGGATCGCCGCAGGGCGCGTGAGGTCTTCGCGCAGAAGATCGTCGGGAACAAGATCGTCACGGAGTCGAACGGTCTCATCGTCGGCGCCGACGGGCAGAAGTACGAATGCGAGATCAGCGGTGTTCGCCTGACGCGCGGCGGCCACATCGTCGGCGTCTTCGGGCAGGTGCCGCACCTGTCGCTCCAGGAGCAGACGGACGAGCCCCACCCCCACCTGACGCCGCGCCAGGCTCAGGTGCTACGCCTGCTCGAGCACGGACGCTCGACGACGCAGATCGCCGCCGATCTGCACCTGAGCCAGGAGACCGTCCGCAATCACGTGCGGCATCTCCTGCGCGCGCTCGGCGTCAACTCGCGGCTGGAGGCCGTTGCTGTCGCGCGCCGCCTTCATTCCGAGCGATCCACAGAGCTGCCTGCGTCCGTGACGTGAGCCCGAGCTTCGCGAGGATGCGCGACACGTGGGTGCGTGTCGTCCGCTCGCTGATGCCGAGCTCGCGCGCAATCGACTTGTTCGCATAGCCCTCGCCGAGCAGGCGGAGGACGTCGGTTTCGCGTGCCGTGAGCTCGACATCGTCGTGCGCAGGCTCGAGCGAGTTGATGAGGCGCCGACCGAGCGTCGCGTCGAGTTGCATGTCTCCATGGCGCGCGGCGCGGATCGCGGCTGCGATCCGGTCGACGTCGGTGTCCTTCAACAGATAGCCGGAGGCGCCGGCCTCCAGTGCCGCCCGCACACGCTGCGCCTCGCCGAACGACGTGAGCACCACGATCTCGACGTCGTCGTAGCGACTGCGGATCGCGCGCGTCGATTCGATTCCGTCGAGAGGCTGCATCTCGAGGTCCATCAGCACGACGTGCGGGCGCTGCCCGACCGAGTCCAGAAGCTCGAGCATGTCGAGCGCGCGGTCGCCACCGTCGGCGTCGCCGACGACCGTGATGTCGGTTTCACCGTCGAGAAACGCCGAGAGGCCGTGCCGCACGACGGCGTGGTCGTCGACGACGAAGACGCGGATGGTGTCGGCCTCAGTTGCCGTTCCGCGTCACCTCCGCCCTCGCGTCGACGCGCACGACGGTGCCGCGGCCGGGGTCGCTGCTGATGTGGAAGTCGGCGCCGATCTCGTCGGCGCGGCTCCGCATCGACTCGAGGCCGAAATGCCCGTTGTGGCTCACCTCCGGATCGAAGCCGCGACCGTCGTCGGTGATCTCGAGGACGACGTGCACCGGCGTCGCACGGATCCGGACGTCGGCGGCGCTCGCGTGCGCATGCTTCAGCACGTTCGCGAGTGCTTCGCGCGCGATCCCGAAGAGTTGCGCCTCCGTCGCCCGCGTGAGGGGTAGCGGCTCGGCCGGTCCGTCGACGCGCACGCGAACCGGGCTGTCCTCGAGCGATGCCGCGTGCCGCTTGAATGCCGTCACGAGCCCGTCGCCGATCCCCTCGGGCCCCCACTCGAAGATGAAGCGGCGCATCTCGCTTTGCGCGCGCCTCGTCAGCTCGTCGATCGTCCGCAGCGACTTCCGGAGCCGGTCGTCGCCGGCGCCGTCGCCGTCGAGCGCTTTCTGCGCGGCGCGTGTGTGGAGCACGCTCGAGAAGAGCGCCTGCGAGACGGAATCGTGCAGCTCGCGCGCGATGCGTCGGCGCTCCTCCAGCGCACGCTCCTGCTCCCGGCGCTTCGACTCGGCGAGCTGCTCCACAGACCGCCGTCGCTCGGCGATGACAGCACTCAGGAACAGCGAGGTCAACGCGGCGACGAGCACATAGAGCTGTGTGCTCAGCGTCCGATTGTCGATCGGCTGCTTGTAGAAGGCGCCGACGCGGTCGGCGGTGATGCCGATCGTGATGCCGGCCGTGACGACGGTGCAGAGCGTAACTCCGGGCGGGCCGAAGCGGAACGCCGCCCAGATCAGCGCCGGGAAGGTCAGATACGTGAGCGGCGCGTCGCTCAGCACCGCGACGCACGCGAGCACGGCGACGAGCGCCACGAGCACGATGCCCTCTGGCGTCCGCATCCTTCGCCAGGCAGCCCGCGGGTCGGCGGCCCACGTCAGGATCAGCGGCAGGACGATCAGCGCCCCCGCCGTGTCGCCCAGGAGCCACGTCCGCCAGAACGTCGGGACACCCGACAGGTGGATGACGCCGCCCGCAAGCATTGAGATCGTCCCGACGCTGGCGCTGATGAGGGTTGCGGTGCCGACCGCGATCAACATGCCGCCGACCTGCGCCGCGGTGTCGAGGGCGGCGCGCGGGCCGATCAGGCGGCGGAGCAGCCACGCGCCGACGATGACCTCGGCCATGTTGCCGAGCTGCTGGCCCATGATGCTGCCGACGGGTGGATGGGCCGCCTCGAGCAGCAGCTTCCCGTTGACCAGCAGCTCGCCGAGGAAGATGCCCGGCCACCAGCGCAGGCCGAAGAGGTAGAGGGCGGCGATGCCGAGGCCGACAGGCGGCCAGATCGCCGAGACCGATGCCGTGTACCGCAGCGTCTGGCCGAGCTGCGCCGCGCCGAAGTACACGGCTCCGAGCGCGACAATGCCGACGAGGTCGCGGACGGCGGGCCGCCGAAGCGGCGCGGGGGGCGCCTCCGCAGCGAGTTGTCCTGGGGCTGAGACCGTTTACGCACGTTACAGCGCCGCGTTGCCAGGGGCCAAATGACGTAGCCGCGACGGCACAAATGTCCCGCGCCGGGCGTGGGCGGCCGACGCAATACTCTCGGGTGACCGAGGTCTGAGGAGGGCCCCCTTTGGCGTCCAATGAACGTGATCCGGCGGGCAACGGCTTGCCGCTGGAGCTTCGTGAGCTGCGCTACTTCGTCGTGCTCGCCGGCGAGCTCCACTTCGGGCGCGCCGCGGAACGACTGCACATCTCACAGTCTCCGCTGTCCCAGGCGATCGCCCAGCTCGAGCGGAAGCTCGGGACGAGGCTGCTCGACCGCTCGAGCCGTCATGTGCAGCTGACGGCCGCCGGCGCCGTCCTGCTCCATCACGCGGGCCGGCTCCTGCTCGAGGCCGGCGATGCGGTCGACGCGACGCGACGCGCAGGCTCGGGCGAAACCGGGTCGCTCAAGCTCGCCGTCGGGCCGGTCTCACGCGAGGCCGTCCTGCCGGGGCTTCGCCACGCACTCGACGAGCGCCTGCCGTCGTTGACGGTCGAGATCCTCGAGCTCGGAGGCGACGACGTCGTCGAGGCCGTCCTCCGCGGCGCCGCCGACGCGGGAGTGATGCTCACCCCGCCGACGCGTGACGAAATCCACACGCTGCCGCTACGCCGCGACTCGGCAGTGGCGATCGTGCGACGTGGACATCCGCTGTCGAACGGTGAGCGGGTGACGGTGGCGGAGTTGGCGAAACACACCCTCGTCCTCTGGCCACGCGACATCCCGAGAGGCGCGCACGACCAGGTGCTCGCGCTGTTCCACGGTCACATGCCGGCGTCGCTCCGCGTGACCGAGCGGCACAGTGGCGCAGCGTGGGACGCGATGCACGCGGACGGATTTGCCGTCGTTCCCGCCTCGTCACCGGTCGGCGGCGACTTCGTGACGCTGGCGATCGAGGATGCCAACGTCGACTTCACGATGTCCTTGATCTGGAGCGTCGGGACCCCACCGCCGGTCCTGCCGGCGCTGCTCGACGCGGTCGACGCGGCCGCGGACGAGAACGGCTGGTTGAGGCCGGCCGCGTCTACCAGCGATGGACGCGATGTGACGGCAGCGCGCCCACTTCGTCCTTCGAGAGGCTGAGCGTCACGACGTCAGACTCGACGGACGCGACGGACCCGATCGGCACCGTCACCTCACGCCGTCCCCACAAATGACCGCGCTCCAGCACGAAGTGCGTGATGTGGTCGCCGTCGTCGACGAGGAAGCCGTCGACGTCGCCGAGGTACTCGCCGTCGGCGGCCATGACCCGGCTGGAACGGCGTAGCTCGACCTCGCCTTTCGGCACACGATCCCAGACGACACCCATGTCGCCGACCGCTTCAACCGGCCCGGCAAGGCCGGTGCTGTCGTAGTACGGCAGCGCGAGGATGTCGCTGACACCGACGTCCCAGTTCGGGTCGTCCGCCTTGACCTCGCCGAGTCGGAGATACGTGAACTCCTCGACCGCCGGCAAGGCCTCGAACTCCGCGTGCGAGCAGTTCAGCGCGATCTTGCCGTCCTGCTCCGCCGAATCAGCGAGCTCGATCGGAACGAGGTGGGACGTGTCGTCGCCGTGATGGGGCTTGACCACGAGATGCGTCACGCGCTTCGCCACGGGATCGATGACGAGGTCGCCGAGCTTTCCGACCTCTTCCCCGTCGACGGTCACCGGCTTGTCGAGCTCGAGTCGCACGTCGCAATCCTACGCCGTCAGGCCCGCAATGCCGTTGCGGAGCAGCGACAACGCGACGAGGACGACGACGACGGCCGCGACGGTGCGCGCGTGCAGCTCGAGCCAGGTCCGCGCCCGCTCGAGCATTCGTTTCGTCCAATGCGGCGCGATCAGCAGCAGCACGAGCGCTGACGCGAGCGGGAGCAGCGAGACGAGCGTGAAGAACAGCCAGTCCACGACGTAGCCCGCGCGGCTCGGGTCGAGCTCCGAGATCTCCTTCAGCGCCAGCGGGATGAAGCCGCCGGGGTTCGCGAGCGTCGCGCCGGCGCCGACGACGGCGATCGCCCGTGAGTCCGTGACGCCGCGGACCTGCTCCATCATCGATGCGACGCGCTGTGGGTTACGCGGTCGCCGCATCACGCGCACGACCCAGCCGAGGATCAGGCCGGCCGCGACAAGGTCGACGACGGCGACCCACGTCTTCGGAGTGGACGGATGCGACGACGCAGCCGCGTTGCCGAGAACGAACGCCGCGAGCACGCCGATCCCGAGCGTCGCAACGAGCGCTCCGACGTAGAACCATAATCCGGAGCGCAGCGGCCGAGCGCTCAGCACGAGCACGAACGTCGAGAACGTCAACGTGGTCGGTGACAGCGCCGCCGCGATCGTGACCAGCACCAACTCCGTGTCGATCCAGCCCATTCAGGCAGTCTCTGCTCGACGCTTCGCTTCCTTTCGGGCTTGCCGTGCGGCCTGTTGCTCCTCTGCCTTCTGCTTTGCCTCTTCGTACGAGTCGCCCACGAGCTTCTTGCCGCCGCTCCAGCCGAACGCCCAGACGACGAGCGCGATCCCCAGGACCATGTTCCAGGCGGTCGTCACGAGCTGCTGGGCGACGGAGTACGCCGTCGCGGTCGTCGCGTCGGTGATGCCGGTCAGAGACGCGACGTTGAAGGCCTGCGTCACGCCGGCGCCCCCGGGGGTGACGGAGGTGACGTTCGCTATCGAGTTGCCGCCGCTGATGCGCATCAGCGTGTCGAAGCTGACCGGAATGTCGTACGCGGCCAGAAACACCGCCATGACGCCCAGGCTGGCGACCCACGCCAGGAACGACGGCAAGAAGACGCGCACGAAGTACAGACGCGGATGGGCGAGGATGCCGCCACCCTCCTTCGCCTCGTCCCACCACTTCACCACGCGCGGCCAGATCCGGCGGGCAAGCAGATAGAGCAGGAACGCGCCTCCGACGAACAGGACGAGCGTCGCCCATGGATGCGTGTGGACGAAGGCGAACTTGATGTCGAACGAGCCGCTGACGGAGAGGAACAGATAGAGGTAGACGAAGGTGCCGCTGAGGGTGAAGAAGATCTTCTGGACGGCGTAGCCGCCGAGAATCGCCGCGAACGTCGCGCGGGCGATGATCGCGGAGAACATGATCAGCATCACGAGCGTGCCGAGGTTCGCCGGGAGGATGCCGTTCAGCGCGACGGAAGCGGCATAGCACGCCCAGATCTCACGCCAGCGCACGGCTTCGCCGTACGCGAAGCGGAGGATGTAGTACCAGCCGAGCGCCGTGAGCGACGTCTGCACCGTCTTCAGCACAACGGCGGCGATCAGGTACCCGACCGAAATCGTGGAGATCGTGTCCCACAGATCCGAGAACCAGCCGCGAATGTTCCAGCCGACGAGGTTGGCGAACGCGCCGATGACGACGATGACCAGGGCGCCCACGAGCAGCCGCTTCCAGCGGACGTGCCGCTTCGACTCGGTGGTTGCGACCGGGGCGGCGGCCGTCATGCCGCGGCTTCCGCCGACGCGGTCAAAGGAGGTGCGCGACCGCGCGCGGCCTAAGCGAGGCGGCGACGGCGGTTCTCTTGACGACGGTCGTGGATATAGGCGAACCCGATCGCGACGGCGGCGAGGACGATGAGCGCTCCGATGAAGCCGAACGCCGACCAGGCCCAGCCGAAGAGCAGAAAGAGGATCGCCCCGACGACCACGGCGCCGACGCAGATGCCGAACAGGCCGAGCCAGAATTTCCCACCCAGTTCCATGTGCTCATCTTCTCCGGCGGAGGCGCGGTGTGCGTCACCCAGTCAGGATGATCGGCGGGCGGCGAGGAAGCGGGCGGCGGCCAGCGTCGCCACAACGGTCAGCACGACTCGGACGGCCTTGCGCCCGCGCAGCTTCGACTTTCCGCCGGCCCTCGGCGCCATGTTGACGGGCACTTCCGCGACGCGGAGGCCGGCGTCGGCCAGCCGGATGAGAGCCTCGACCTCGGGAGCCTCCGTCGAGAAAGGCGCCGCGAGGATGGGGAGCGCAGCCGCGTTGACGGCGTAAAGGCCGCTCGTTGCGTCGCCGAAGGGACGCCCGAGCACGGCCGCCATCGCGCGCCGCAACAGGGCTGTGCCGACGCGACGTGCGCCCTCCTGCCGGTACCGGTACGGGTCGTAGCCGTCGCCCGCAACGAAACGCGAGCCGACGGCCACGTCGCACTCCCCCGCCCGCACGAGCACGAGCAGCCGGGCGAGCTCGTCGGCTAGGTGCTGTCCGTCCGCGTCGACCCGTCCGCAGTAGGCGTAGTCGTGCTCGAGCGCCCAGCGGTAGCCGGACGCGATCCCGACCGGCAGCCCGCGGTTGACGCCGAGCGAGAGCACCTCCGCCCCATGCTCGCGCGCAACCCCGGCCGTCCCGTCGGTGGAGCCGTCGTCGACGACCAGGACGTCGGCGTCGCCGAGGACGAGGCGCAGGTCGTCGAGCACCGCCGGCAGATTCTGCTCCTCGTTCCAGGCCGGGATGAAGACGACCGTGTCGCTCACCGCTTCAGCTCCGCGCGTGCCGCTCGCAGCTGGCGTGGCACCCCCGGGGCGGCGCCGAGCTCCCACGCCAGCGCGCGCAACGTGCGTCCCGCCGCCACCGTCCGGAACTCCGTCGCAATGCCGGCGGCGCCGTACAGCCGAGCGAAGAAGAAGCGCGCACGGTAGAGATGGAGCGGTGCGCACACGACGATGGCGCGCTCGATCGCCCGGTCGAGCAGCAGCGGCAGCGTCCGCGCAGCATTCTCCGCGGTGACGGCCGCCGTCGGCTCGACGACGAGCTCGACGTCCGGCCAGCGCCAGACGGCGCGCATCTGCACCGCCTCCGGCTCGCCGCCGCGAACCGAGCCGCCGCTGAAGACGACGGCTTCGACGTCCGAAGCCGCCGCCAGCCGCTCGGCCTCGCGGACGAGCGAGACGCACACGTCGCTGATGCGACCGCGCCTCGCATGCCCGGGAACGACGATCGCGGTCCGCATCCAGGTCAGGCTAGTGCTGCGGGGACGCGCTCGTCGTGCTGCGGCTGCAGCGAAGCGCGCCAACCCGTCAGCAGCGCGTGGACAGCAGCGGCACCGACCAGCGGCTCGTCGGGCACGGCGAGCCCGGCCGGGTGGAGGATGAAGGGCCGCGTCTGCGGGCCGCCCAGCCCGCCGTGGAACGAGATCAGCTCCTCGAACGCGCAGCCCTCCTCGAGGGCCGGGTCGTAGAAGCTGTTGACGAGCAGATCCGGGGCGTGCTCGAACCCGTCGGTGCGCCGGAGGTGCCGCGCCGCGTTCGGCGGGAACACGTCGAGCGGGTCCACTCCCTCGACGTGGCCGTCCGCGAGCCGATGCAGACCGCGGGGGCCCAGCACGACGCCGCCGTCCCCGGCGGAATGGGCGAGCACGAAGCCGATATGCGGGTGCGTCCGCAGCGCGGGCAGCAGGCGCGGATGATGCGCCTCGATCTCCTCCAGCGTCAGACGCCGGGTCTCGGACCGCAGATACACCAGCCCGAGATTCCCCGAGGCGAGCACGGCGGCCTCGCTCTCCGGCGCTGCCTCCTTCCCGTCGGCGGGCGCGCCTGTTGCCTCCTTGAAGGCGTTGCCGACCATCGTGGCGTTCTCGTCGTCGGCGGCGACGGCGGTCGCTGCGCCGTCCTCGAGCGAGTCGTTCACGAGCTCCGCGAGCGAATAGCCGTTGCGCTGCTTGAACGTCGCGCCCTGCGTCTGCCCGTGGTCCGAGAGAACGACGAGCTCGTACGGCCGGGGCGCGTACTTGCGCGCGCGGGCGATCCGCCCGAACTGCTCGTCGAGCTTGCGCAAGGCCTCGAGCGTGTCGGCGCGCTCGAGCCCCGAGTGGTGCGCGACCTCGTCGTAGCTCGAGAAGGTGGCGTAGACCACCGGCCGCCCTTTCATCATGTCGGTGATCACGCCGTAGACGATCAGGTCGCGGACGATCACGGTCATTGCCGCCCGCATGAACGGATACGCGCCGCCGCGATGCCCGCGCGGGCGGACGTCGCGCCGTTTCGCGCGCAGCGCCGCGGTCCACTCGAGGATGACCTCCCAGAAATAGAGGACGAGCACGCGCGTGACGTTGAAGCCGTTCGCGAAGAAGGCGCGGTAGCCCGGGTTCGCGCGCTTGTCCTCGTCGATCCGGCTGACCGTGAGGATCATGTGGTCGGCTTCGCCCGAGAGGAGGTTGCCGCGGCTCGCGCCTCCGTTCGCGAGCAGGCCGATTCCCGTCGCCCGGCGGTGCTCGATCTCGGCGCAGTCGGCGGGCTTCGAGCACGTCATCTGGCGGCCGCTCTCCTTCTCGATCCAGCGGAACGCGGGAATGTCGTCGTTCGACCCGAGCAGGATGCCGGCCTGGCTGGCCCCTGTCTGCGACGAGAGGTCGGTCTCCCACTCGGTGAGCGAGTAGCCGTCCTCGGCGAGCCAGCGCGCCATCTCCGGCGCGTTTCCGTCCCGCATCGCCCGGCGCAGGATCGGTAGGCCGAGCCCGTCGATCTCGAGGAAGATCAGGCCCGGCTCGTCCGTTCTCGTCACCTCGCCGGTGCGCCGCGCGATTCTCTGGGTGACGCGCAACATGTACGTCTCGTCGTCGTTCGACCGGAAGATCGGGTCGAGCGCGACGGTCAGCACGGACGCGATGAGCGCCGCCAGCAGCGCATCGCCGAAGGAGTCGACGGTCAGTGCGCTCGGCGCGATCCACGAGGCGACCTGGAACATCAGCGCGTCGAGCGCCAGCACCAGCAGCAACCCGGTGATCAGGGTAAACGGCAGCCGGATTGCCGCGAGAATCGGCGGCAACACCGCGTTGAGCACGCCGATGATCGCGGCGGCAAGAAGTGCTCCGCCGGGCTCGTTGATCGAGACGCCGGGGACGATCGCCGCGGCGAACAGCAGCGCCGCGGCCGAGAGGATCCAGGCGACGAGCAGCCGAGCGATCTTGATTCGCGGGCGCCGCTCGTTCATCGCGCTGCCGCCTCGACGGGGACGTCCAGGCTGCCGCCGACCGGGAGCACGCGCACGTCGAAGCCCGCCGCGAGCTCGGCGAACTGCCGGGCCGGCTCCTGCTCGTCGCGCTCGAGCCCCATTCGCGTGTACGTCCCCCAGTGAATCGGCACCGCGACGCGCGGCTGCAGCAGCTCGAGCGCCTGCGCGGCGCGCGCCGGATCGAGGTGCCCCGCCGGCACCCGCGGCCCCCAGCCGGCGATCGGCAGCAGCGCGACATCGAGGGGCGCGAGCTCGCGCATGCCGTCGAAGAGGTCCGTGTCGCCGGCGAAGTAGATGCGTGCCGAGCCGGTGACGAGAAAACCGACGGCGCCGCGCACGTGCTCCGCGCGTGTCGCCGCCACTGTGACCTGCCCCACCTCCACCTCGTCGCCGGCGGTGACCTCGGCGACGTCGGCGAAGCCGCGCACGCGCTTCGGGGCGATGACGCGCGTCGCACGGTCGAACCGTGCGAGGGACTTCGAATCGAGGTGGTCCCAGTGTCCGTGCGAGATCAGGATCGCGTCGACCGCCCCGATGTCAGCGGCCTGCGGCGCGACGCGCCGCAAGTGAAGGACGCGTGGGCGGAGCACCGGGTCGGTGAGCAGGCGCACGCCGTCCAGCTCGAGCAGGACGGTGCTGTGGCCGATCCAGGTCACCCTCGCCAGACAGGGATCGAACCGCGCCGCGAGGCGTGCCCTCCTCACCCCAATGGAATGAAGACGGGGCCTCATCTCCCGGGGTTCGCGGGGCACTTCGAAAGGCTGGGGTCAGGCCCCATGCGGGGCCAGACCCCTTTCCTCGAGCTACGTCAACGGCACGGCCGGAATCTGCCCGCGGATCTCGCCGGCAGCGTTCTTCCGCGTGTGCACGTTCACGTACGTCTTCCCCGACTCGAGCGCGTCGAGAACCGATGCGCTGACCGTGGCCTTGCCGTGGGCGCCGCTGCGGCACGGCGCACACAGCGGCACGATCACCGGCCCCGCCTTTCCGCGCGCGCCGCTGTGGATGTGCGCGGCGGTCGCACGGCCACTCAGCTTGCTGAACGTCAGGCGCCACGTGATCACGCCGGACGTCCCGGTGCGCGAGACGGTCGCGGTGAACGTCCCCTTCGCCTTCGCGAGCTTCCCCTTCGGCTTCGGCCGCTCCTGGCTCGCGCGGAGCGTTGTCTTGATCGTCCCGACCGTCGCCACCTGGTCGCGGATCTCCCCTGCGGGATTCGTCGGCGTGTGGACGTTCACGTACGCGCGTCCGGTCATGATCGCGTCCAGCACCTCGGCCGTGATCGTCGCGGTGCCGGTGACGCCGCTCGTGCACGGTGCGCACAGCGGCACGCGCACGGGGCCGGCGACGCCCGGCGCACCGACGTGGATGTGCGCCGCGATCGCGTTGCCCGTCAGGCCGCTGAACGCCAGGCGCCACGAGAGCTGTCCGCCGGTGCCGGACTTCGTGAGCGTTGCGATGAACGTGCCCTGCGCGTTGCCGATGTCGCCCTTCGGCGTCGGCGTCTCGCTTGCCGCGACCATGTTGGCCTCGATCCGAAGCGTGTCTGCCTGGCTTCGTGCGGCCGCCCCACCCACAGCGGCCAGCGAGAACGCGAGCGCGAGCGCGCCCGCGAGCAAGTGGAACCTGCGCATCCACTCCTCCTCCTGTCGACGGGATCGAGTCGACCCCTTTGCCGCAGGTACGAGTCCACGGAGTCTTCGGATTGCAATCATGCGCCGGTGGTGCGCGGGGTCTTGTGCCTGCTGGCGACGCTCGTCTGTCTCGCCGGCTCTTCGGCGTTCGCCGGCGACGGCGAGTGGGAGCAGCTCCACGTGCGGACGATCCAGATCGAGTACCGGACGCACGACGGCGCCCTTCGCGCCGCGTTCGTGCTCGTCCCGGACTGGTACGGGCCCGACCGCCATCCGCGACTTCCGCTGATCATCTCGCCGCACGGCCGCGGCGTGCCGGCCGACGACAACGCCGATCGCTGGGGCGACCTGCCGGCGATCGGGTCGTTCGCCGTCGTGAACCCGGAAGGGCAGGGCCGGCTGTTTTCGCACTTCTCGTGGGGCTACGCCGGGCAGATCGCCGACCTCGCGCGCATGCCGCAGATCGTCCGTCGGAAGGTGCCGTGGCTCCACGTCGACACGTCCCGCATCTACGCGTTTGGCGCGAGCATGGGCGGTCAGGAGAGTCTGCTCCTGCTCGCGCGCCACCCGAGGCTGCTGGCCGGCGTCGCCGCGTTCGACCCGGTGACGAACATGGCGACGCGCTACCGCGACTTCACCCGCCTCGGCTGCAACCGGCGCTGCAGACAACAGTGGGGCCGCGCGCTGCTTGGCCGGGGCTTGCGCGTGAAGGCGCAGGAGGAGATCGGCGGCACGCCGCATTCGGCTCCCCGCGCGTATGCGCGGCGCAGCCCGATCACGTACGTGCGCAGGATCGCCGCGTCCGGAGTCCCGCTGCAGCTCTGGTGGAGCACGCGCGATCGCGTCGTCAGTCCGCGCGACCAGTCCGAGCTGTTCGCGCGTGCACTTCGCCGCCTGCATCCTCGCGCGCCACTGCAGGTCGTCGTCGGGCGCTGGCCGCACGCGGCCGCGATGCACCCGTACTCGCGGCTGATCCCCGCGCTGAGAGAGTTCGGGCTGTTCCCGACGCGCGAGACGAGCAGCCACTCCGCACGACCGTTGCATCGCCTGCTGCCGTGGCATCGACCCCGCCGCGACGGCGACGGGAAGCTGCTCGCGTGGTACCGGCCGGAAGCCGGGCTCGGGTACGACCACGTGCTCCGTCTCGGCTGGAACTTCGTCGAGCGCCGCGCGCACGGCGTCTATCTGCGCTACGCCGTGTTCGACGGCGGGCCGATCCGCGGTCAGTACTGGCAGCACAACCCGGCGTTTCTGAACGCCGCGTTCGTCGACTCGGCAATCGCCTGGTACCCCTACTCCGGCGACCGCCGCGCGATCGCGACCGTTCGCCGGATGCTGGACTACCAGCTCGCCCACGGGATGACGCCGCGCGGATGGTCGTGGCCCCGCGTGCCGTTCGCGACGAGCTGCGCCGGCGACCGCAGGTACGGCCGCTGCCTCGCCGGGCTGCCCCGGCGCTTCTACGGCGGCACCGAGCCCGACAAGGTCGGCCTGCTCGGGCACGGGTATCTCCTGTTCTACGAGCTCACCGGCGACCGCCGCTACCTCCGCGCGGCAGTCGGAGCCGCGGATGCGCTCGCCGCGCACGTCCGCGCCGGCGACGCCACGCACTCGCCGTGGCCGTTCCGCGTCGACGCGCGCACGGGCAGGGTGCTCGACCGCGCCGAGTTCGGCGGCGCCGTCGTCGGACCGCTGCAGCTGCTGGACGACCTGATCGCACTCGGCCTGGGGGACACCGACGCGTACCGCCGGGCACAGGACCTCGCGTGGACGTGGCTCGAAGAGGACCAGCTCGAGACCGACCGGTGGAGCGGCTTCTACGAGGACGTGCCCTACAACCCGGCGAGCCGGAACCAGGCCGTGCCGACGCTGACCGCGCTCTACCTCCTCCGCGACCCGGTCCGCGACCCACTCTGGCAGCGCCATGCGGCGAGACTGCTCGACTACGTCCGCGTCCACTTCGGACGCGGGCCGTTTGCCGGCGCGTGGGCGATCGACGAGCAGCGGGCGCCCGGAAAGCCCGGGTGCTGCTCCCCCGTCGGGCTCGGCAGCACGACGTCCCGCTGGGCCGTCGCCAACGCGGCGCTGTACGCCCGTACCGGCGACGCACGCGCGCGCGAGCTCGCCGTGCGTTCGCTGAACTACGCGACGTACTTCGCCGACGGGCGGGGCCGCATCTCGTGCTGCGGACGGCGCCCGCAGAACACGTACTGGTTCAGCGACGGGTACGCCGACTACCTCCGGAGCTTCAACTGGGCGATGGCGCTGCTCCCCGAGCTGGCGCCGAAGCGGCAGAACCACCTGCTCGGCTCGAGCTCCGTCGTCCGCTCCGTCTCGTACACGCGCCGGCGCGTGTCGTACTCGACGTATGCGGCCTCGGCCGAGGAGGTGCTCCGGCTGAAGTTCCGGCCGACGGCCGTCAGCGGCGGCGAGATGACCGTCGCGCCGGCCGGCGGCGGCGACTACGTCGTGCGCATCCAGCACGACCACGCTCGGCGCATCACCGTCGCCGGCGGCGAGTAGCGGCTAGCTCTTGCGGCCGCCCTTGCGGCCCGCGGCCTTCTTCTGGGCCGTGGTGCCGCCCTGCTTGGACGAGGAGCGAGAGGAGCCCGAGCCCGACTGCTTGCCGCCGCGGCTCGACGCACCCGGGGAGTTCGAGATCCGCGCCGCGCGCTCCTTCGACATGCCCTTCTCCTTGAGCTTCTCGTACTGCTTCTCGTTCTTGACGTTTGCGCGTTTGCCTGGCATGCCCGCGTTTTTCCCTGCTCGCTGCAGCTAAAACGGGCTAACCTCTGACGATGGAGCAGCACGAAGACGCATGGGAAACCGGGGGCTGGCAGCACGACGAGCCGAGCCGCGACGAGGTGCTCCAGCTCGCGCGCAGGCTCGCGGCACAGCGTGAGCGGCAGCGGAGCGAGGACCTCCTCGAGCTCGAGGACCTGAAGCGCGCCCTGCGGGAGCGTGCCGCCGACGTCGCTCGCCGGGAGCTCGAGGTCGAGCGTCGCACGCGCGAGCTCGACGAACAGGAGGCGCCCAAGCGCACGCTTCGGTTTCGCCGGACCGAGAAACCGGTCGCCGTCGACGAGGACCGCGCATACGCGGAGGAGCTCCTCGCACGCCGAGAGGCGGAGGTCGAGGAGCGCGCGCAAGCGCTGCAGTCGCAGGAGCGGGAGCTCGCAGAGCGCGAGGCGGCGGTCCTCGCGCGACGCCTCGAGCTCGACGAGGCCGAGCCCGCGCTCGCCGCCCGCGAACAGCGAGTGGCGGAGCTCGAACCGAAACTCGAGGCGCTCGACGCCTGCGAGCGCGAGATTGCAGAGCGCGAGCAGGAGCTTGCGGCCGCGTGCGAGGCGCTCGCCGCTCAGCAGCGCGAGCTCGACGAGCGCGACCGTGCGCTCGCGGCGCGTGAGTCGCAGGTCGTCACGAGCGACGCGGAAGCGCGCGTCGCGGCGGAACGAGAGCTCGCCACCGCGCGCGAGGCGCTCGCCGCTCAGCAGCGCGAGCTCGACGAGCGCGACCGTGCGCTCGCGGCGCGGGAGTCCGAGGTCGTCACGAGCGACGCGGAAGCGCGCGTCGCGGCGGAACGAGAGCTCGCCACCGCGCGCGAGGCGCTCGCCGCTCAGCAGCGCGAGCTCGACGCGCGCGAGCACGCGCTCGCCGCACGCGAGTCCGAGCTCGACGCGAGCAACGAGCAGGCGCTAGTCGTGGCCGCGCGCGAGAAGGAGCTCGCGGCACGCGAGCGGGAGCTGCGCGACCGCGAGACGGAGCTCCTGCGCCTGCAGGCGGGCCTCGCGTCTCAGCAGGAGAGCCTGCGTCGCCGCGAGCGATCGGTCGAGGACGCCGAGCGCGCGCTTGCCCGCGAAACGGTCGCGCCGGCGACGGCGCACGTGAGCTTCAGCGAGGGTCTGGATGCGCTGACGGGCTCGCGCCTGCGCCGCGGCTGACGAGCACACGCGCGCACACGTCGACGACGCGCGGATCGAACTGGGTTCCGGCCGCCTCGTGCAGCCGGCGCAGCGCCTCCTCGGCCGGGAGCCGCTTGCGGTACGGCCGGTCCGTCGTCATCGCGTGGTATGCGTCGCACACGAGAATGATGCGCGACTCGATCGGAATGTCGTCCTCGGCGAGCTGGTCGGGATAGCCGGCCCCGTCGAAGCGCTCGTGACAGTGGCGCACGATCGGCCGCACCTCTTCGAGCCGGTCGATCGGCGCGATGATCTTCTCGCCGAGCTCCGGGTGCGTCTCGACGATCTCGCGCTCTGCCGGCGTCAGCGGCCCCGGCTTGGCGAGGATCGTCTCGGGAATGCCGATCTTGCCGATGTCGTGGAAGAGCGCGCCGAGCTCGAGCCGCTTCAGCGAGGGGCCGTCGAGGCCGAGCTCCTGGCCCACCTTCAACGCGAGGTCGGTGATCCAGCGGGCATGTGACGACGTGTATTCGTCGTTTGCCTCGAGCGCGTTTGCGAGCGCCTCGACGGTCTCGAGGAACGTGCGCTCGAGCGTGTCGAAGCTGCCCGCGTTCGTCAGAGCGAGCCTGGACTGGTGCGCGATGCCGGCGAGCAGCAGGAGCTGACGCTCGCCGAACTCGCCGCCGGGCGGAGCGACGACGATGCAGCCGAGCCGCCCGCCGTCGAGCGTGAGCGGCGCGACCACCGCCTCGAAGTCGTCTGCCACGAACGGCTCGTTTCGCAGCTCGTAAGGAAACACCATGCGTGCCAGCCGCTCCTCTTCGAGCAGCGAGTAGCCGTAGGTCGCGCGCACACGGAGGTCGCCGTCGGGCGTGTCCTGCCACCAGACCGACGCGCGCGGCGAACCAAGGGTCGTCGCCGAGAGCTCGACGATCCGGTCGACGACGGCATCCATTCCCTCGGCGCTCGAAAGCTGGCGACTGAACCCGAGCAGCGCGGTGGCTCGTTCCGCCTCGCGCCGCGCAGACTCGTACAGGCTCGCGTTCTCGAGCGCGACCGCCGCGTGTCCTGCGAGCACCTCGAGCAGGCGCACGTCGTCCTCGTCGAACTGATTCAGGCCGAGCTTCGAGATGACGATCACGCCGATCACGCGCGTGCCGAACGTCAGCGGGACGACGACCTGCGACTCGTCGATCGAGTCCGTCCCGGGGAGGATGCGAGCGAACTCGCAGTTCGCGGCGTCCGCGATCAGCAGCGACTCGCCGGTCTGCGCGACGCGGCCGGTGATGCCCTCGCCGACCTTGCACGCGAGAATCTCGAGCGGCTCGCTGGTCTCGCTCGTGAACTGTCCGACGAACGCGATCGGGATCACGTCGTTCCCCTCCACGAGCGACACGCGGCAGTTGTGGTAGTCGATCAGTGCGCGCAGCTCGGACGCAATCACCGTGCCGATCTGCCTGACGTCGTTGAGGCGGTTCAGCTTGCCGCCAAGGCTCTGCAGCATCTTCATGTGCGCAACGGAGCGCAGGTCGCGAGCCGTCGGCGTTGGCTCGCCCGTCGGCCGCTCCATCGCGCTGTCCTCGTAGAGGACGATCTGGTTCTTGCCGCGCGCCTTGGCGCTCATCATCGCCGCTTCAGCGCAGGCAATCAGCTCGCGCGGGTTCATCGCGTGCTCGGGCCCGCGTGCGAGGCCGACCGAGATCGTGATGCGTCCGGCGAAGTCGAAGTCGGTCGATTCGACGCGATTGACAAGGCGATGAGCGAGCTGCTCCGCGTTCTGCGGCGACCCCGACGTGATTACGACTGCAAACTCCTCGCCGCCGAGCCGGTACACGACGTCCGACGAACGGACCGAGTCCTTCAGCGTCTCGGCGAGGCCGCGCAGGATCTCGTCACCCGCGCCGTGGCCGTAGATGTCGTTGACACGCTTGAAGTCGTCGATGTCGAGCATGAGCACCGAGACCGCCTCGTGTGCGCGGCTCGCATGCGCGAGCGCCTTGCGCAGCCGCTCGTGAAACGCCCGGTGGTTGTAGAGGCCGGTCAGCGGATCCGTCATCGCCTGGTGCTCGAGCCGGGCGCGGATCTCTGCGTTGTCGAGCGCGAGCGCGGCCGCGTCTCCGAAGCGCTTCGCGAGCTCGAACTCGTCGTCGTCGAACGACGCGTCCTCACCGAGCCGATAGATGTTGAGCGCGCCCTTGACCGAGTCGCGCGCGATCAGCGGAATCGTGACCATCGCCTCCGGCTCGTTCTCGGGCGTGCCGGGCACCGTCGCAACACGCGGATCGAGGTGCGCCTGATTCACACGCGCCGCCTGGCGGTGCTCGACGCCCCACCCCGTCAGCCCGACACCGAACGG
The DNA here is from genome assembly GCA_963833655.1 of uncultured Actinomycetes bacterium. Lineage (GTDB taxonomy): Bacteria > Actinomycetota > Thermoleophilia > Gaiellales > Gaiellaceae > 3-1-20CM-4-69-9. Next base: position 418,441 of record CAWHYL010000005.1, read on the forward strand.
GCAGCTGTCGGCGAGGATCTTGTCCGCCCACTTGTCCCGCGCCCAGACGGGGATCAGCAGGCGGCGCGCCTCGTCGGCCTCGTAGATCGTCAGCGAGTCGTGCGGAACGAGGTCTGCGAGCGCGTCGGCGATGCGGTCGAGCAGCGCGTCGAGGCTCTGCTCCGCGAGGACCGCGTGAAAGACGTCGCCGAGCCGGCGATACGACTCGACGAGGGCGTCATGCGACCGCGATGTGTCAGGCTCGGGAACGAGCCGAAGAGGGAGCGCGTGGTCGCTCATCGTCCGGGCTCGATTGTCAGCTGCAGCCGCAGGAATGGCCCCCTTTCGACGAACCGACACACAGCAAAGCGGGCCTTCAGGGGCAGGGAATCCCCCGGTTGAGGGGTTCCCGCAGCGGGGATAACGAATGGGCGATGAGCGCCGTCGAGTTCCTCCCCGAGCAACTGACGCTTCCGGCGCTGCGCGAAGCCGCCGCCGGCTGCCGCGGTTGCCAGCTCTGGCAGGTCGGCACGCAGACGGTGTTCGGCGAGGGCGCCGTCGACGCGAAGGTGATGTTCGTTGGCGAGCAGCCGGGCGATCAGGAGGATCGCGCCGGCAAGCCCTTCGTCGGCCCGGCCGGCCGGGTCTTCGGCGAGGCGCTCGAGGAGGCCGGCATCGACCGGACCTCCGTCTACGTGACCAATGCCGTCAAGCACTTCAAGTGGCAGGCGCGCGGGAAGCGCCGGATCCACCAGAAGCCCAACTGGACGGAGATGACTGCGTGCCGGCCGTGGCTGGAGGCGGAGCTCGAGGTCGTGAAGCCGCGAGTGCTCGTCCTGCTCGGCGCGACCGCGGCGCAGACGCTGCTCGGCCGGCAATTCCGGGTCACCCAGCACCGCGGCGAGCTGCTCCCCTCGGAACTGGCGGAGGCCGTCACCGCAACGGTGCATCCGTCCTCGATCCTTCGCGGCGAGCCCGCGGAACGGGACGCGAACTTCGCGGCCTTTGTCGCCGACCTCCGGGTCGTCGGCGAGCTGCTCTAGCCGGCGGGCGACTCTTCCACTTCGGCCGCCTGTGCGCCCTCGGCCTCGCGAGCGCGCTGCGCGAGATCGTGACTCAGGTCCTCGGGATCGTTGTCGGTCTCCTCCCACGAGGGGTGCGGCTGCGGCGCCGCGAAGAAGTCGCGTAGGGCGTACGCCACAGCAGCGACGATTGCGAATCCGAGGAACAAGCGTTTCATTCTGGACCTCCTCGTCTACGGAAGGCCCTACCCTACGCCCTAAGAGAGCGCCAAGGCCGGAGCGGAAGCCGAGCTTCCGCGCAGGCGAATTGATGCGCCGCGCGCACGCGCAGCCTGCGCGGGGCGCACGGAAGCGAACAACCGCCCACCGTCCCTAGAGCGCGCGAGCCGCGCTCGCGCGCGTTCAGCGCGAAGCGCCGTACCAAAAAACGCGCGAAAGCGCAGCTTTCGCGCGTAGGCGCTAGTCGCCCCAGTCGAAATCGCGGCTCTTGCCCCAGAGGCTTTCCTCGTCTCTGTGGGCCGCGACGTCCGTAGCGGTGTCCTCACCGGGCCAGGCGAGCGCTTCCGAGACGACCGGCTCAGTGCCGTCCATCGTCTCCTCGAGCCGGGCCTGCTCCTCGGTCTTGAAGAGCGGGTGGTTGTTGAAGGGATCCGTGGTCTTGTACTGCGTCAGCGGCATCGAGGCCTCGAGGCGGGAATTGCGCTCCTTGAGGTCGAGGTGGTCCTGGATCACTTGCGCGAACAGCGACGAGGTTTCGACCGGCATAGGTTCTCCTGAGGTTGGGGGCGACGTGCTGCGGCGGGATTCTAGCCCCTGGCGGGCCCTTTTCCACGGAGGAGGGTAGCGGCGGCTACGGATGGGTCACGGCGTCGGGGGCGACCTCGACCCGGTTCTTGCCGTTGCGCTTCGCCTCGTAGAGCGCCGCATCGGCGGCCGAAAAGAGCTCCGCGGCGGTCGAGGCGGGTGGCGTGGCGGCGACTCCGAAGCTGGCGGTCACCGGGATCGGGGTGCCGTCGGCCGAGAGGACGATGCGCCCGGCGAGGGCGACCCGGATCCGCTCGGCGACCTGGGCGCCGCCCGCCAGATCGGTGCCGGGGAGGATCACCAGGAACTCCTCCCCGCCCCAGCGGCCGGCGAGGTCGACGTCGCGCACGGTCTCCTGCAGGAGCTGGGCGAGCTCGCGCAGGACCGCGTCCCCAGACGGATGGCCGAAGCGGTCGTTGACGTCCTTGAACCAGTCGAGGTCGGCAACGACGATCGCGAGCTCACCGCCGAAGCGCTCGATGCGGGCGAGCTCGACGGCGAGCGTTTCCTCGCATTGACGGCGGTTCGCGAGAGCCGTGAGCCCGTCGACGAGCGCCTGCCGCTCGACGATTCGGTGGAGCCGGGCGTTGTCGAGGGCGACCACCGCCTGCGACGCAAGCGAGACCGCCGTCATCCGGTCCTCGTCCTCGAAGGCGTCCCCGAAGAGAAGCAGCGAGCCGAAGTTGACCTGACCGGCCGACAGCGGCACCTCGATCTTGTCCGAGCCCTCGCCCGGCGCGCCGGCCTGCACGAGCTCGCCGCTGGACGACACGATCACGCCGCCTTTCGCACCGGTCGCCTCCATCGCCGCCTCGACGATCAGGCGCATCAGCTGGTCGGCATCATGCGTCGCGCCCAGTGCCTCGCCGAAGCGTGCGATCACATCGCGCAGCCGGCCGCGCTGTGCCTCGAGCTCGTCGAGCCTGTTCTGGAGCTGCGCGGCCATTTCGTTGAACGTCCGCCCGAGGAGGGCGAACTCGTCGCGGCCCTGCACCGGGACGCGCTGCTCGAGGTCACCGCGGGCGATCGCGCGGGTCGCGTCGACGAGGCGCCGCAGCGTTCGCACGATCGCGCGGCCCTCGATGTAGGCGACGACAGCGACGAGCAGGAGGCACGCCAAAAGGCCGGCGAGCAGGCGCTGCATAGCCGCGTGGTTTGCGGCATCGATCCGCGACTGCGGGCTGATCACCCCGATCGTCGCCGACGGGATGTCGTCGAGGGTCTCGGCGATCAGCGTCCGGTAGCGCGCGCCGCCGAAAGCGAGCGTGTGCGTCTTGCCGGGCAGAGCGTCGAACCGGCTACCGAGCGTCCCGGCCGGACCGGCGACGACGCGGCGGTCCTCGATCAGGATCACGTGCTCGTCCGCGTCGAGCCCCGAGCGGTTCTCGAGCCGCGTGACGAGCTGCCGGTTGAGCGGAACCGAGGCGATGACGGCGCCGCGCGTACCGTGCGCGCCGACGACGGTCACCTGCCGCGTCGCGGCCATCGGATCGGTGCGACCGACCTCGAAGTTCTCCCCGGCCTGGACGCTGAGATTGGGATGGGTTCTCAGCAGCCGCTGAATCGCCTTGCGGTCGCGGCGGATCAGCGCCCGCTGGAACGCCGGGGTCCGTGCAAGCTCAGCGGCGGCCTCGTCCGCGGCGAGGAGCTCGTCCCCGTACGTCGCCGAGGCGGCACGAAGGCCCGCCTGGAGGCGCGCGTCCACCTGCCGTGTCTCGCCGCGGGCTGCGACCGTCGAGAAACCCCAGAACGCGGCCGCCAGGGGCAGCAGCGACAGCAGCAAGAAGTAGGCGACGAGCTTGACTTTGAAACTGCCCACAGCTCCCCCTCAAGTCCTGGTGGGGGATGCCGATGCATCCCTTGAACGGGGTATCGACAAACGGGGGAGAAACATGAGAGAAACTTGCGCACGCGTCGTGGTCGCGGCGCTGTTGACGGGGGCGATCGCCACGGTGGTCGGCATGTCGGCGCTCGTCGACACGCCTCGAGAGCCCGCCCGGCCGGTTGCGGCTCCGCTGTCGTCGGTGCAGCGCTCCGTCCACCTGACTGCGCACAGCGTGCCGCATCACCGGAGGAGGGCTTCGCAGCTCATGACGACGCCCACGACGTACCGAGCGCCTCGGCCCGTGGTCGTCACGCACACGCTGATCGTGGTTCGTCCGCATCGGGCCGCACCGCGACCGCGGGCGCGCCAGCTCGCAGCGGTGCCCGCCCCGGTGGCTGCCCCGACGCCTCAGCCGGCGCCTGCGGCGGCACCGCCGCCCGCCCCGGCCCAAGCGCCCGCGGCGGCCGATCCCGCCCCCGTGGTGCCAGACACGAGCGATGGCCCCGGGAGACACGGCCGCGGCCATGCATACGGTCACGACAAGCAGGACGACTAGGATGGCGGCGTGCCGAAGGTCACCCGCAAGATGGGCCCGGTCGGGGTCGCGCTCACTGCGTGGGACATTTGGCGGCGCCTGCCTCCTCGCCAGCGCAAGCAGCTGATCGACATCGCCCGCAGGCACGGACCGCGGATGGCCGCGCGCGTCCTGCGCGCCGGCGCACGCGCGCGCGAGCTGCGCGCGGATCGCCGTCGCTAGCGACTCAGCCGACGCCGAGAGCCGCCCGCACGATCCTGTCCTGCTCGCGCAGGTGCGCGGTCGGGTAGCCCTCGCTCGGGCTCGCGCGCCACGGACGGCCGACGTAGGAGAGCGGCACGCGCGGCGCTTCGAGGCGATGGCGGATCGTCCGCCACGCCCCCATGTTCTGCGGCTCCTCCTGTGCCCAGATCAGCTCCTGCAGGTTCGGGTACGACCCGACGACAGCGGCGTACTCGTCGACCGGAAACGGATACAGCTGCTCCAGCCGAGCCACCGCGACGTTCGTCGCGTCGGCGCGCTGCTCGTGCCCGACGATGTCGTAGTAGACCTTCCCGGACGAGAAGACCAGCCGCGTGACCGCATCATGATCGGCCGTCGGGTCGTCGATCACGGGTTGGAACGATCCTTCAGCGAGATCGGCGAGCGTCGCGGAGGCTTGCTTGAGCCGGAGCAGGCCCTTCGGTGTCATGACCACGAGTGGACGTCCTGCGGCGTCGAGCGCTTGCCGGCGTACCAGGTGGAAGTACTGCGCCGACGTCGAGCAGTTCGTCACGCGGATGTTCTCCTGAGCGGCGAGCTGCAGGAAGCGCTCGAGCCGGGCGCTCGAGTGCTCCGGGCCGTTGCCCTCGTACCCGTGCGGCAGCAGCAGCGTCAGGCGCGTCGTCTCGCCCCACTTCGACAGCCCCGCCACGATGAACTGGTCGATCACGATCTGCGCGCCGTTGACGAAGTCGCCGAACTGCGCCTCCCACAGGACGAGCGCCTCCGGCGCCGCGACCGAGTAGCCGTACTCGAAGCCGAGGCACGCGTATTCCGACAGCGGCGAGTTGTAGACCTCGAACGACGCCGCCTGCCCCTCGAGGTTCTGCAACGGCGTGAACGTCTCGCCCGTGTTCACGTCATGAAGCACCGCGTGGCGGTGGGAGAACGTCCCCCGCTCGCTGTCCTGTCCGGTCACCCGGATCGGGATGCCTTCGACGAGCAGCGAGCCGAAGGCGAGCGCCTCGGCCTGTCCCCAGTCGATGCCGCCGTCCTCGATCGTCTGCACGCGCCGCTCGAGCTGTCCCCTGAGCTTCGGGTGCACCGTAAAGTGCTCCGGGACGTGCAGCAGCTCCTCGTTGAGCGCGCGCAACCGGTCGGCCGCGACGGCCGTGACGATCGAGCCGCCGGTCGAGTACGGAATCTTGCCTTCGGCCGGCGGAGTGCCGAACGTCGCCTTGAGCGCCTCGTGCGCCTGCCGGAGCTCGGTCGTGACCGAGTCGAGATACGAGGCGGCCTCCGCCTCGCTGACGACCCCGTCCTCGACCAATCGTTCCGCGAACTGCTCGCGCACGGTCGGATGCGCGGCGATCTGCGCAGCCATCAGCGGCTGCGTGTACGCCGCCTCGTCCTGCTCGTTGTGCCCGTGGCGCCGGTAGCCGACGAGGTCGACGACCACGTCGCTTTCGAACCGGCGCCTGAAGGCAAGCGCGAGCCTGATCGCAGAGATCGCAGCTTCTGGGTCGTCGGCGTTGACGTGGATGATCGGGATGTCGAAGCCCTTCGCGAGGTCGCTCGAGTACCGCGTCGAGCGACCCTCGCTCGGGTCGGTCGTGAACCCGATCTGGTTGTTCGCGATCAGGTGGAGGCTGCCCCCCGTTGAGTACCCGTCGAGCGCGGAGAGGTTCAGCGTCTCGGCGACCTCGCCCTGGCCGGGGAAGCTCGCGTCGCCGTGGATGAGGATCGGCAGAGCGACCGCCGGGTCGTGCATCCCGTACCGGGTCGAGCGGTTGGTCTGCTCGGCGCGCGCGCGGCCCTCGACGACCGGATCGACCGCCTCGAGATGGCTCGGGTTCGCCGCCAGGGTCACCGTCACCTCTCCGGCAGGGGTCGAGCGCGTTCCCTCGGCGCCCAGGTGGTACTTCACGTCGCCGGTGCCGCCCTCCGGGGTCGCGACGACGGCCTCGATCGTCCGCTCGCCCTCGAACTCGCGGATGATCGAGTCGTAGCCGAGCCCGAGGGTGTGCGCGAGGACGTTCAGCCGCCCGCGGTGCGCCATGCCGATGACGACCTCGTGCGCGCCGTTCTCGGCGGCGAGCTCCACCGCTTCGTCGAGCATCGGCACCATCACGTCGAGCCCCTCGATCGAGAACACCTTCTGCCCGAGGAAGGCGCGGCGGAGGTACTGCTCGAACGCTTCGACGCGCGAGAGCGACGCAAGCAGCTCTTTGCGTTCGTCGGTCGTGAGCGCGTGCCGGTATTTCCCCGACTCGATCGCGTGCCTGAGCCACACGCGCTTCTCGTGGTCGGAGATGTGCTCGATCTCGTACGCGCTCGTGCCGCAATAGGTCTCGCGCAGTCGAGGCAGCGTGTCGGCGAGCGTCTCGCCCGGGACGTAGAGCCGGAGCACGGACGCGGGCACACGCGCCTGGAGCTCAGGCGTCAGCTTCGGGATGAGCCGCTCCGGCTCGAGCGCCGGATCGCCGGGCGGCTCGGATCCCAGCGGATCGAGATGCGCGGCGAGATGCCCGTGCATGCGGTGCGCCTTGACGAGCGCCATCGCCGCGGCGACGGCGCCGAGCAACTCGTCGGTGACGGGCTGCGGCGCCGGCTCCGGCGCAGCCGGAACCGGCTGCGGAGCGGAAGCCACCGCCGCGCTGTCGCCGTTGCCGGCGCGCTCGAGCAGCCGCGCGAGGCCGGGATGCGCCGCAACGACGTCGCTGTGGCCGCTCTCGAAGAGCTCGCGCCATTCGCTCGGGACCGCCTGAGGGTTCTCGAGGTACTCCTCGAGCAGGTCGCGTGCGAAGCCCGCGTTCAGCCCGTCGACGTCGGTCACTACAGCTGTTGTAGCAACCGCGCTACCAGAGCGGATTGCTCGTGATCACCGCGGCAGCCATGCCGACGGCGAAGGCAGCCGCGCCGATGCCGACCGCCCACGCACCGAGACGCGAAGCGCGCCCGCCGATTCCGACCGCGATCAGCGCCATGACGAGCGCGACCGGGATCAACCTCAGCGGCCGGTAGGCGATGCCGGTCACGCTGACGAAGATCGACGCGGCGGCGAGGAACCCGGCAACCGTCTCGGACGGGCGCGAGCGCTCGTACGAGGTCGCGCTCAGGCCCGCACCACCGGGCGCCGCGACCGGGCGTACGTCCGTGTCGGATGGCCGTGGGGGCCGGGACGCCTCGGGCCGCGACGCGGCCGCCACCCAGGTGACGGGCCGTCGTCCGACGGCGCGTGAGCGACCGGTTCCTCAGGCCTCGGCTCAGCCTTGACTGCCCAGTACACGACCCAGCAGAGGTAGAGGATGGGGATCTTCATGATCACCATCAGCCAGATCAGCTCCCACACGGTCCTGGAGTGTACCCCCGCGTCGGCCCTTCAACCCGCAACCGCCGCCTCCAGCTTCTCGCGGACGAGCTCGTGCCCGGCGGCGTCGTACTGCGTGAGCTCGAACACCGCCCGTGCGTTTTCGAGGTCGATGCCGCGCCCGCCGGCGACACGCACGGGCAGCGCCGCCGCGACCTCGTAGAGCGCGACGTAGCCGTCCTCCCGCACGCCGATCCAACGGGAATCCGCGACGGGCTCCACGAAGACGTACGCGAGCGGACGGTGCGAGCGGTCGACGCAGACGACGTCGAGCCGTGGATCGAGTAGCCGCCCGTGCTCGCGCTCGCCGACAGCGCCGCCGCACCAGGGTGGAGCGCGCTCGCCGGCTGGATCGACCCCGCCGTCACACGCATAGACGCGGCTGCCGTCGCGGTTCGCGAACGTGATGCTGTGATCGTCGACGCCCACGCGTTCGACCACCGTCGCGTCCGCTGCGACGTCCGAGCGGTCGGCGAGGCCACACCCCTGCACGTCGGCGCGTTCGAGCAGACGGGTGGCCGCGATGACGCTGTTCCGCACCGGCCGGAACTCCGGCGCCGCGCGCCCGTCGAGCAGGTGCGCCGGGCGGCCGCCCCCGCCCGAGCAGGCGGCCGCAAGGAGCACGAGCAGCGACAGCGCCGGCCGCAGGGTCAGCCGGTCCAGCCCCAGCGCCCGACACCGCCGTATGCCGAGTCGCTGCGATACGTTCGGTAGAAGATGTTCGTCCCGCACGTCTCGCACTTCGCCTCGACGATCTGATCGCCGCCGTACAGCGAGCGCACGAAGACCATTCCGATGTGCGTGCTGCTGGCAAACGCGTCCATGACGCCGGCTGTCGATTTCGCGACCGTGTGATTCGGCGCGCCGTAGCCGGCGCGGAAGTCGGCCGCGGTGTACGGCCCGTGCACGTTTCGCAGGGCGCGCCAGTAGTACCTTCCGTCCCGCCAGTCGTCGGTGGACTCGCGCCAAGTCTTGAACGTGAGCCCTGAGCAATCGCCTCCTTCACCGTGGGTCCCCGTCTGCTCGGGCGGGTCGCTCGGGTAGGAGTCGACGTCGTCGTAGTTCCAGCACCCGCCGCCCCACTGGTAGCCCTCGTACCGCGCGGCATTCGCGTAATCCTGGGCGGCGTCGCGCGTCATCGTCGTCATGAAGGTCGGCGCGTCGTAGTTGCAGTTGGCCCAGAAGCGGTGGTACGCCTGGGCTCCGCTCACGGCGGAGAGCGTGAGCCCGATCCCGAGCATGGCGACGAAGGCTTTCATTGCGGCACCTCCAGCTCGAAGCGGTCGACAAACGCGCCTGCCGGCGTGGTTCGGAGGCGGTACAGCGCATTGCGTGCGAGCCGGAAGCGCGCTAGCGGCGCCGTCTCCGTCCACGAATCGGCAGCGACGGAAAAGCGCTCGACGGCACCGTGCTCGCCGAGGACGAGCACGACGAACTCGTCGCGGTCGTCCGTGTACGCGTGCGTCACGACGACGACGCCGTTCCCGATCGGATCCGCCAGCTGCACCTCGCCTAGCGGCGTGGCGCTCGTGATCCGCCAGCTCCGCGGTGGCCCATTGCTGGGCAGCTGCGCGACGCGCAGCTCGCTGTCGCCGACGCGGTCGACGATAAGCCCGTGATGAGCCGTGTGCGCTGCATCGCGTTGCTCGGCACGGGTCAGCGGCACGCCGTTCGCCGCCGCGGGCATCCATTGCTCGGACGGCTCCTGCAGGACGTCCGGGCCGCGATCGAGCTTCGCCCAGGTGCGGTCAGAGACCTGTTGCCTCCACCGTTCGGTCCCGTCGGCGTCATAGCGATGCAGCGTGTCGTGCGCGTCGAGGACGTCGAAGCTTCCGTCTGGCTCCGTTGCGAAATCCGCGAGCGCGGCCGCACCGCCGATCGCGATCGCCTCGTGCCGGCCGTGGCTCCAACGTTGGATCCGCCCGTTCACGGAGTCGAGCAGGTCGACGGCGCCGTCAGGCTCGACGTCAAAGGACGACGGCCCCGTAAAACCCAGCTCGCGCGATCCGGCGAGGCCGACGTCTTCCGCACCCGAGCCCCAGCTCGCCGCGACCGCGCGCCCGTCCGGCGCGCGCGTGTCGCCGAACGAATGCGTGCCGAGCTCAACCGTCACCGGGTCCTCGAGCGGGCGGCTGACCTGCGGCGCGTCTGCCCCGCCCGACGGGACCGAGACGGTTGCGCCGGTGGCGCCGTCGCGCAGCACCGCGTAGTAGGAGAAGCCCTCGGGCGAGCCCGCGATCGACGGCGGCACGTCGAGGAAGTAGCGGCCGTCCTTCGACTCCTCGCCCCGCTGAAGCGGATACGGCTGGAAACGGCCGGCGTGTCCCGCGCGGAGGTAGACCGTGCCCGAGCCGTCGCACGGTAGTCCGTCTCCGCGGGGCGTGCAGACGAGGCCGTAACGAAGCCGAAGTGGCTCGCCGCCCAGCGTCAGGACGGGCGGAACGTGCGTGGCGTCGATGAGTGGCGACGCGGCGGCAGCCGGCGTCGGGCCGGCAGTCGACGCCGACGTGAGCATCACTCCCCCGGTGACTCCTGCAACGATCCCGGCCGCTCCCCCCGCGAGCGACCGGAAGGATGGTCGACGCATGGGATTCCTCCTGGTCGGGATCGAAATCCAGGCTACGGAGCCAACTCGCGCGGGTGTGATACGTCTTTGTGCCAGGAGTGTGAAACTGCGTTAGGCAAGCGGCCCGAAAGGGGAAACGCGCCGCATGGCACCCGTAGACGACCGGCTGCAAGCGCTGCTCGAGCAGGGCGAGGAGCTGGGTTGCCTCAACCTCTCCGCCGTCAGTGAGTTCCTCCAGGAGGCGGAGCTCGACGACGACCAGACGACCGGCTTCTTCGAGCAGCTCGAGGAGCGCGGCATCGCGCTCACCGACGACTGCGCGCGCCCGGATGCCGTCAACAGCACGTACGTCAACGGCGACCTCGCGGTCGCCACAACGGACGCGCTGCAGCTCTTTCTCAACGAGGCAGGCCGCTACAAGCTGCTGACGGCAGCCGAAGAGGTCGAGCTCGCGAAGCGGATCGAGCGCGGCGACAAGGAAGCGAAGGATCTGATGATCAACTCGAACCTCCGCCTCGTCGTCTCGATCGCGAAGAAGTACCAGGGCCACGGCATCTCGCTGCTCGACCTGATCCAGGAAGGGATCATCGGGCTGATCCGCGCCGTCGAGAAGTTCGACTGGCGACGCGGGTACAAGTTCTCGACGTACGCCACGTGGTGGATCCGCCAGGCGGTGCAACGCGGCGTCGCAAACAAGTCGCGCACCATCCGCATTCCGGTTCACATCGTCGAACGCGAGCAGAAGATCTCGCGTGCCGAGCGCGCGCTGACGGCCAAGCTCGAACGGCCGCCGACCGACGAGGAGATCGCGGCCGCAGCGAAGCTGTCGCTCAAGCACGTCAGGGAGGTGCGCGCGGCCGCGCGCGCGGTGACGTCGCTGGACCGGCCGGTCGGTGCCGAGGGCGACACGAGCTTCGGCGAGCTGATCGCCGGCGAGCAAGCGGAGCCGGCCGAAGAGGTGCACGTCACCCTCGCCGAGCGGGCAGTGCGGAAGGCTGTCGACGGCCTACCGGAGCGCGAGCGCGAAGTGGTGAAGCTGCGCTACGGGATGAACGGCGACCGCGATCCGCACTCGCTCGAGGAGATCGGGCGGATGTTGGGGATCACGCGTGAGCGCGTCCGGCAGATTGAGGCCCAGGCGCTGGCGCGGCTGGCCGAGCGGCGCGAGGTCGCAGCGCTCGGCAGAGGCGCTGCGTAGCCACTGCCACCTACCCCCGTAGGTCGGGCTGATCAGTGGAGCCGACGGGGCTCGAACCCGTGGCCTCCAGTCTGCCAGACTGGCGCTCTCCCAGCTGAGCTACGGCCCCTCGCGGGCCAAGTGTAGCGGCGAATTCGTAGTCTTCTGCCCAGTTGATTCCGGTTCGTTGGTTGTTCCGGCACGGATCGAGCCGCAGTGAAACGTGAGTCCGCATCCCGAAGGCGGCGTAGGGGACGAAGTAGCAGCGGCCGTTGTCAGGGCAGTAGACGGCGTAGGCGTCGAGCTCCCCGGCGGCGTACGCACGCCGAACAAGCCCGTCGCGGTTACGCCGCGATGAGTAACAGCGGAGGCCGATCACGTTGCGATAGATCGGCGTCCATTTGCATTGCACGCGCCAGAGTGTTCGGCCGACTTCGAAGATCATGTCGTAGCGGGTTCCTTCTCCGACCGGCCGATAGACGTCGACGCCGAATTCGATTGCGGCTAGCGCGATTGCAAGCTCCGCGCCATGCCCTTCTGATCTGACGTAAGCACACGGTCGACGCTAATTGCGCCATCGGCTGAGCCCTGTCCAGTTCTGACAACTTGCGCAGCCGTTGCGTGCATTGCACCGTCGTTGAATGTCGACGCGGACGCTGCTCGTCGCACTCGCGCTGGTGCTGTTCGCGGTCGCATACCTCAACCCGCACGGCTCGGCGTCGAAAGGGCCATATCCGGCGGATCCTTCGCGAACACCGGGCGTAGTCAACCCCGAAGTCACGCAAGGGAACATTGCAACGACGATCTGCAAGCCAGGTTGGACGCGCACGATCAGGCCGCCGACCGACTACACGAATGCGCTGAAACTGAAACAGATCCGTGAATACGGCGTCAGCGGCTCGGCGGCGCAGTACCAGGAGGATCACCTGATTAGCCTCGAGCTCGGCGGGCATCCAACAGATGCGCGAAACCTGTGGCCGGAGCCGTACCCGCGCGCGGCGGAAATGGACTCGATTGAGAACGACCTCAACGCCAAGGTCTGCTCGGGCGCGATGTCACTCGACGCCGCGCAACGGAAGGAGTCCGAGCTCAAGCACACCGACGGCTAGCGTTGCGGCGTGAGCACCGCCGCCGTCGAACGCCGAGCTGCCCGCGAGCGCCTGCTGGTCGCGCCAGCGCTCGTCGTCGCAGCCGCGGCTGCATATCTCTTCGCGCGCGCAGTGCCTGACGTCACGCACAAACCGTGGCACGAGGACGAGGCCGTCGCCGGGCTGATCGCATCCCGCCCGCTGCCGGACGTCCTGCACACGGTTCTCCTCGACCGCGGTGGCGCGCCGCTGCACTTCGTGCTCGCCCACTTCGCCTTTGCGCTCGACGGCTCGCCGCGCACGCTCCGCTGGCTCTCGCTCGTCTTCGCGCTTGCGACGATCCCGCTCTGTTACGACCTCGCGCGCCGGCTCGCCGGGCGCTTCGCCGGCCTCACAGCCGCGTCGCTCACGGCCACGTCGCAGCTGCTCGGCATCTACGCGACGTTCGGCCGCATGTACTCGCTGTTCGCGTTCGCGAGCGCGCTCGCCCTCGACGTGTTCGTGCGCGCCGTGAACAGGCCGACGCGCGGAACGCTCGCGGCGGCGACGGCTGCCGCGCTGCTTCCGATCGCCGTCCATCCCTTCGGCGTCTTCGTCTTCGGCGCGGAGCTCGCGGTCGCGCTCTGGCTTTGGCGCATTCGTGCGCTGCCGGTCGCGCTGCTCGCGATTCCGCTCGTGCTTCCGTACCTCAGACTGCCCGGGCGATACGACCCGCAGGTGGGAATGTCGGCACCGGAAGCTGCGCTGCGCGCGCTTGCCGGCTCGGCCGGCGGCTGGAGCGTCGGCGTCGCGATCTTCGCAGTGCTCGCGGCAGTGGGGGCCTGGGCGCTGCCGCGGAGCTTCGCCGTGCTCGGGCTGCTGCTCGTCGCCGCGCCGCCCGTCGTGCTCGCGGCGTTCGGAGACGAGCTGTCGCCGCGCCATCTCATCTTCGTGCTGCCCGTGTGGACGACGTTCGTCGCGACCGGTCTGTCGCGGATGCCGTGGCGGGCGGCCGCCGTCGTGGCGGCGTTGGGGATCGCATCGCTCGCGCCGGCGGCGGTCGCCGACCCCCGGACGAGCACGGCGAATGTGGCGACGGCGGCGGCGTGGGTCCGCACGCACGTGCGCCCCGGCGACGCGCTCTATCCGTACTCGCCCGTCTTCCTCGCGGCACTGCCGCGGACGGCGGTGGCACTGCCGCGCGAGCCCGTCGCGCTCGAGCGGATCCTCGAGCGCACGCACACGATCCGGCGCACGCTCGTCGCTATCCCGAACGGCCGCGCCTGGTCGATACTCGTCGTCCCGGGGCCGTTCGCGAACGTCCCGTCAGCGCTCTCGCGCGAAGCTCGTAACGCGCACGGCATCGCGCGCGCCGCCGCCTTACAGCTCTACGCCACTTCGACCGAAGGCACGTCGCCCCACAGCTCCTCGAGCCGGTAGTACTGGCGCGCCTCGGGCGTGAAGATGTGCAGGACGACGTCGAGGTAGTCGGCGACAATCCAGGACGCCTCGCGCTGTCCGTCGACCGACGCCGGCAGGAGCCGAACGTCGTCCTTCATGCGCGTGTGCACCTCGTCGTAGATGGCCGCGGCCTGGCGAGGGTTCTGCCCGGTGCAGACGACGAAGTAGTCCGTATAGGACACGACAGGCCGCATGTCGAGGATGACGACGTCCTGGGCCAGCTTGTCCTGGGCGAGGCCGGCAATCCGGCGTGCTTGTTCGAGGGACGTCAAGTGTCCCCGAAACGATACAGCCCTCGGGCGTCGATCAACTCGGCCACAGCCGGTGGCACGAGCCCGTCGACCGCATCGCCGCGCGCGGCGCGCTCGCGGATGTCCTCCGAGGAGATCGGGAGCGGCTCGATCTCGAAGAACCGCACGCGCTCCGGATGCGACAGCCGTTCGAGCACCGCCTGGAGGCGCTCGCGCGGATATCCGGGTCGAGTCGCAACAGCCAGACGCGCGCGCGCCAGCACACCCTCCGGATCCTTCCAGGTGAGGAAGTCGCAAAACTCGTCCGCGCCGATGACGAACAGCGGGTCTCGCCAACGGCCCGCGGCGAGGGAGTCGACGGTGCGCTCGTGCGGGTCGAGCTCGACCTCGTGATCGGGAAACGCAGCGCGCGCAAGCTCGAGGCGAGTCTCGGCGTCGAGCTCCACGCTCTTGTGACCGGGCCGTGCCGACACGAGCACGACGACCTCGTCGCCGAACTGCTCCTCCGCCGCGCGCGCAAGCGCGACGTGACCGTTGTGCGGCGGATTGAACGTTCCGCCCAGCAGCGTCGTCACTGCAGCTCGAGCACCTCGCCGTCGACCTCGACCTCGTCGCCCTTGCGCGCGCCCGCCGCCTTGAGCGCTGCCGCGAGCTCATCCTCGTCCGTCGGCGCGACGCCGGCGATGCGGAAGCCGCGGTCGGTGCGAAGCACGCGGAACCGCCTCCCCGTGGGCTGGGGGCGGTACACGAGGAAGTCGACGAGGCCGTCCTCCGGCTCAGGCGCTGCGGGCTGCGGCGGACAGAGCTCGAACAGCGCGCGCTTCAACTCGTCGATGCCGGCACCCGTCGCGCACGAGACGCGGAAGACGCGGACGATGCGCGGATCGTCGACGTCGAACGGAGGCGAGTCCGGCCTGAGGTCGATCTTGTTCAGGACGATCGCCTGCGAGCGCGCCTCGAGCCCCGCGCCGTACGCCGCGAGCTCGGCATCGATCGTCGCAAACCGCTCGGCCGTGTCGTCAGCGGATGCGTCGATGACGTGCAGCAGCAGGTTTGCGCGCTCGAGATGCGCGAGGAACTCGTGCCCGAGCCCGACACCCTCGCTGGCCCCCTCGATCAGCCCGGGAACGTCGGCCACCGTGAGCTGCCGCGTCCGATCAGGAGCGTCGACGGTGCCGAGGATCGGTGCGAGCGTCGTGAACGGATAGTCGGCCACCTTCGGCCGCGCATTCGAGATCCGCGTCAGCAGCGACGACTTGCCCGCGTTCGGGAGCCCGGCAAGAGCAGCATCCGCGAGGAGCTTCAGCCGCAGCTCGAGCGCGGCCTCCTCGCCCGGAAGGCCGGTCTCCGCGAAGCGCGGCGTCCGCCGCGTCGGCGACGCGAAGCGCTTGTTGCCGCGGCCAGGAAGGCCGCCGCGAGCGACGACGACGCGCGCATTCGCAGAGGCGAGGTCGGCGATGAGCTGGTCGTCCTCGTCGAAGACCTGCGTGCCGACGGGAACGCCGATCTCCACCGCTTCCCCCGTCGCCCCGTGTTTCAGCGCACCACGGCCCGCTTCACCGTTGCCCGCGTGGAACCAGCGGCGGGCGCGGAACGACGAGAGGTCGCGCAGATCCGGGTCGGCGACGAGAACGACCTCGCCGCCGGGCCCGCCGTCGCCGCCGTCGGGACCACCCTTCGGCACGTGCTTCTCGCGGCGGAAGTGCAGGCTGCCGTCGCCACCGCGGCCCGCCTGCACGCGGATGCGGGCGCGGTCGCTGAACACGGCGCTATTCGGCGGCGTTGACTTCGACGAAACGGCGCTCGCCGCTCTGCCGGAACGAGACCGTCCCGGGACGCGTGGCGAAGATCGTGTCGTCGCGGCCGATCCCGGTCCCGGCGCCGGCACGGAACTTCGTCCCACGCTGGCGAACGAGGATCATCCCGGACTTGACCTCCTGACCGGAGAAGATCTTCACGCCGAGCATCTTCGGGTTCGAGTCGCGCCCGTTGCGCGACGAGCCGAGTCCCTTTTTGTGGGCCATTAGCCCTCCTTCTCCTGCTTCGCCGCGATCGCCGACTCCAGTGCTGCGATCGCGCCCTTCCGGTTCGCGTTGGCGCGCTCGAACTCGAGTGCGGCCTCGAGCTGCTCGAGCTTCCAGCGCTTCGACTTCTCGTTGATGTCTGCCACCGTGAAGTCGGCATAGCCGCGCGGCGGCTGCGCCTCTTTCGGCTCTGCAGGCGCGGCCTCCTCCTTCGCCGGAGCGGCGGCGCGCTTCGAAGAGGCGCCGATCGACTGGATCTCGATCTGCGACAACGCGGCGCGGAAGCCGGTCTGGCGCCGGTACCCGCTCTTCGGGCGGCGCTTGCCGATCCGCACCTTGTCGCCGCGGACGTGGCCGACGACCTTCGCCGTCACCTGCACACGCGGCGAGAGATTCCCGTCGCCGTCGCCGCCGGTGAAGAGGACGTCCGGATGGAACGTCTTCCCCTCGTCGGTGCCGAGGCGGTCCACCAGCAACCGCTCGCCCTCGCGGACGCGGTACTGCTTGCCGCCCAGTGAGATGATCGCGTACGTCGCCATTTCGTGGAAAACGCGGGCTTCGACGCCCGCGAGCGCGAGGATTGTAGCGGCTACCGATCCTCGGGCAGGTCGCCCCACTCCGACATCGGGACGTATTCCCACTCCGTGGACGGAGTTTCTGGCGCCTCTCCCTCGGGCTCCGCCGTCGCGACGTCAGCCGTCGCAGGCTTCTTCCGCCGGTTGCGGCCGCCGCGCGTCCCGCGCCGCGTCTTCTTCTTGGCCTTCGCCTCAGCCGTCTTGCCGGTGTCGCCATTCGAGCTTGCGGTTTCCGGCACGTCTGCGTCGGCCCTCTCGTCCGAGCCCAGATCGGGATCCGGAGCGTGGATCTTGGCTTCGACGGGCGCTGCCGCGCCGTTCGTCGCGGCCTTCTTTCGGCCGCGGCCTCCGCGGGATCCGCGCCGTGTCTTCTTCTTCGGCGCCTCGCCATCGGCAGGCGCCTCTGCCTTCGCGGCCGGCTGTTCCTCGGCCTCTGGCTCAGCCTCGGCCTTGGGCTCCGGCCCCGCCTCGACCTCTGGCTCTGCCTCGGCCTCCGCCTTCTTCGCGGCCGGGCGGCGCGTCGGCTTCTCGGCCTCGCCCTCGGCGGTGATCGGCACGTCGACGTCGGCGGTCTTCGTCACGAGCGACGCGTACGCCGTGCCGTCGACGACACGCTCGATCTCGACGGTCACCTTCTTGCCCACGAGCTTCGCCGCACCGGCGACGGCGACGTCGAACCCGTCGACCTTCCCCACGCCGGCGTTCGAATCGTGGAGCCCGACCTCGCCGAGCGTGACCTGAACCTTCGCGCCCTCCTCGACCGGCGCCTGCGGCGCCAGGTCGTCGCGCTTCCCCTCGCCGAGCACGAGGAAGTGGTCGAGATGCGTGTCGTCCTTGCCGACGATGTAGAAGCGCCGCCGCGTCTGCTTCTCGAGCTCGACGAGCCGCGACGCAGCCGGGCCGATCAGGAGCGTCGCGACCTTCGCCGCGACCTCGACGCGATACGCCTGGCTCCGCGAGCCGGTCGCGAGCGCGCGCAGACGGCGCTCGATGTCGACCGCGGCCGATGTCTCGGACAGGACGATCCCGTCGCCGCCGCAGGTCGGGCACTTCTTCGTC
Source organism: uncultured Actinomycetes bacterium (assembly GCA_963833655.1). Lineage (GTDB taxonomy): Bacteria > Actinomycetota > Thermoleophilia > Gaiellales > Gaiellaceae > 3-1-20CM-4-69-9. The sequence continues at coordinate 436,357 of CAWHYL010000005.1, forward strand.
ATCACCTCGCGCGGGCCGTCGGTGACGTTCTGGCGCGTCATCTCGACCAGCCCGAGCGGCGAGATCTCGACGACGTACGTCTTCGTGCGGTCGCGCTCCAGCTCGTTGCGCAGCGCCTCCTCGACGGTGGCACGGTTCTTCGGGTTCGCCATGTCGATGAAGTCGATGACGATGATCCCGCCGATGTCCCGCAACCGCAGCTGCCGAACGACCTCCTTGACCGCCTCGAGGTTGTTCTTCGTGATCGTGTCCTCGAGCCGCGCGCCCGACGAACGGGAGCGCGAGCCCACGAAGCGCCCGGTGTTCACGTCGATGACGGTGAATGCCTCGGCGTAGTCGAAGATCAAATAGCCGCCGGACGGAAGGTCGACGCGGCGGTTGAGCGTCGACTTGATCTCCGCCTCGACGCCGTACGCCTCCATCAGCGGCTGCTTCTCCTTGTAGCGGACGACGCGCTCGACCATGTGCGGCGACGTCTTCTTCAGGTAGCCGACGATGCGCTTGTACGCGCGGTCCTCGTCGACGAGCGCGCGCTCGAAGGCCTCCGTGAACAGGTCGCGCGTGACACGCAGCGGCAGCTCGGCCTCCTGGTAGAGGAGCGTCGGCGGCTTCGCGTTCTTTGCACGCGCCTCGATCGCCTTCCACAGCTTCTGGAGGAACACGAGGTCGCGCTCGATGTCCTCGGCCGACGCACCCTCGGCAGCCGTGCGGACGATCACGCCCCCGCCCTTCAGGTCGAGGGCCTTAAGCACGTCCTTCAATCGCGAGCGCTCCTCGTCGTCGAGCCGGCGGGAGACGCCGAACCCGTCGCCGTTCGGCTGGTAGACGACGAAGCGGCCCGGCAGCGAGATCTCCGTCGTGAGCCGCGCGCCCTTCGTCTTCATCGGATCCTTGACCGCCTGCACCATGATCGTCTCGCCGCGGCTGATCAGGTCTTGGATCTTCTTGCCGTGGCGCTTGCCCTCGAGCTCCGGCGTCACGATCTCGTCGACGTAGAGGAAGCCGTTCTTCTCGAGGCCGATCTCGATGAACGCCGCCTCCATGCCCGGGAGGACGTTGTCGACCTGCCCGAGGTAGATGTCGCCGGCGATCGACCGCCGCTCCGGCCGCTCGAGATAGACCTCGGCGACCTGGTCGTCCTCGAGGACGGCGACGCGCTGCTCACCGACGTCGACCGAGACGAGCAGCTCGCGCTTGGCCTCGGGGAGCGGTGCACGGCGCGGCGGCTCACGGCGACGACGCTGCTGCGGCCGCTCGCGCTCGCGGCGCTGCGGCTTTCGCTCCGGCCGCGACTTTGCGGCCGGCTTCTCCTTCGCCGGCGTCTTCTCGGCCTTCGCCTCTGTTGCCGCGGCAGCGGGCTTTTTCGACCGGCCGCGTCCACCGCGGGTCCCGCGGCGGCGGCGGGGCTTCGTCGTGGTACTCGGTTGTCCCGCCTCGGCGGCGGGCTCTGAGGTTACGGGCTCGGGTGCTTCAACGGGAGCGGCAGCCTCGACAGGCGCCTGCTCCTCTTGCTTCTTTCTGCTTCGAAACCAGCGCAAGCGAAATCTCCTTCGTGCGCGCGCGCTGCAGCTACGCCTGCAAAGGAGGCGGCGCGGAGCGTGCGCGGCAAGTCGTTGTGGATTGGATGGAACATCTGGTCCAAGGCTAGCAAGTGACTTGGCAGGGGCCTCCGTCCGGTCCCGGTCCTAGGGTTCATCGGCATCGGACGACAGGAGGTGAACCTCTGATGGCCGGACAGCGGGAAGCTCACGAACTGTTGTTGATCGAGGAGGCGGATGCCTGGTTCGAGTACCTCGAGGCGACCCGGGCGCAATCGCCGCTTCGGTACAAGGAGGTCGAGCCCTGGGCGTGGGCTCGCCTGACCCAGCGGCTGCGGGCGATCAAGACACGCCGCGCGAAGCTGAAGCCGGCCGCCGAAGCGGCATGAACGATTAGCCGCCGCCGTTCAGCTCGTGGAGCAGCTCGCGGAGCTGCCCGAAGCGCTTCTGCCCGAGCTGACGAGCCCATTCCCGTTCCATCTCGGCGACGGCGTCGCGCATGACGATCGCCACCGACGTGCCGCGCTTCGTCAAGGCGACGCGCTTCGAGCGGAGATCGTCCGGGTCCGGACGTCGTTCCAGGTAGTCGAGGCGCTCGAGCTCGCCGAGCAGATAGTTGAGCGCCTGCTTGCTGACCCGGAGACGCGCCGCGAGCTCGGAGGGCTTCGCCCCTTGCGGGCCCGGATACTGGAAGACGTTGAGATGCGCGGCATCGAGGTCGTCGAACCCGTGCTCGTGCAGGCGCTCGAGCATGCGTCGCTGGACAGCCTCCCACGGCTGGCGCAGCAGGGCCCCGATCAGCGGCGGCCCGAACGCCTGCTCCGGGTAGCGCGTCTTAGTAAAGCGACTTGACGAACTCTCGGCCATGCGATATGGTCAAGTCACTTTACCACCACGAAGGGAGTGCCGCATGGCAGCGGTTACACACGAAGAGATCCGAATCGGCCAACTGGCGATCCGCTTCCTGCTCGAAGGTGCGCAGTCCGACGACTCGTCGGCAGTCTTCGAGTTCGACGTCCCGGCCGGCGCCGCCGTCCCCGCGGCACACAGCCACGATGCATACGACGAGACGATCTACGGGCTCGACGGTGTCTTGACCTGGACGATCGGAGGCAACGCCGTCGACGTCGCACCCGGAGGCGTCCTTCATATCCGCCGCGGCGAGGTTCACCGCTTCGAGAACGCGCACGACGCCGACGCGAGAGCCCTCGCGATCGTGACGCCGGGCATCCTCGGCCCGGACTACTTTCGCGAGGTCGCAGCTGTCAGCGATGCTGCGGCCGGCGGTCCTCCTGACCTAGCGGCGATCGCTGCAGTCATGCGCCGTCACGGCCTCACCCCGGCCGCCTGACATGGCAGCCGCAGCCGACTCCACCACTGCCCGCGACGTCGTCGGCTCGGAGCAGTTGATCCTCGCCGTCGAGTTCCGCTCCGGGGCGGGACAGTCATGGCATGCGGTGGGCGGCGGCCCGACCGTCGCCGCCGCGATCGCTTACGCCCGGCGCAGCTGTCCAAGCGGCGTGGTCTGGGACGCGGTCAGCTGGAACGACGTGTACGGCGACTGAGCCGTCGAGCGCCTGACGAACCTCAAAGACGGAGGCCGGAAGCTAGTGCAGCCGAAGGCGCACTAGCTTCCGGCGAACTCATGCGACACGTCCGCGCGAAGCATGGGCGTGCCGCACGGAAGAAAACCGTCGCCCACCTACGAAAGAGTGTGCGGGCTCGGCCCGCACACGCCTCAAGCCGCGAAGCGGCAGTACCCCAAACGCGCGAAAAGCGCCAGCTTTTCGCGCGAGCGCGAGCTAGCGCCGCGTGCGTTTGGCGCGCACGTGGATCGAGAGCAGGATCCCGACGGCGATCAGGTTCGCGATCATCGACGAGCCGCCGACGCTGACGAACGGAAGCGGGATGCCGGTGATGGGAGCGATCCCCATCGTCATCCCCACGTTGACGAAGACCTGGAAGAGCAGCGCCACGACGAGGCCGCCGGCAACGATCGCCGCGAACGGCTCGCGTGCGATCGTGACGATTCGCAGGCCGCGCCAGACGACGAGCAGGTAGAGCATCAGCAGGAACGCGGCGCCGACGAAGCCTCGCTCCTCGGCGAGCGACGCGAACACGAAGTCGGTGTGGTGCTCGGGCAGGAAGTTGAGGGTCGTCTGTGTCGCGTTGTTCGGTCCGCGGCCGTGGAACTGGCCGGCGCCGATCGCGTTCTTCGACTGCGTGATGTTGTACGTCGTCCCGCCGGGATCGCTCGCCGGATTCAGAAAGCCGGTGAGCCGGTCGACCTGGTATTGCTTCAGCACCGGCACGCCAGCCGCCGGCAGCACCCCGAGCAGCAGCGCGGCGGCCGCGACGGTTCCCGCGGCCAGCGCGGCCAGGTGGGTCCAAGGCGTTCCCGCGACCAGCAGCATCGCCCCGAGCGCCGCGCAGTACACGAGCGCGCTGCCGAAGTCCGGCTGGAGGAAGACGAGGAAGATTGGGGCGAGGGCGAGCCCGACGGCGGCGAGCGTCGTGCGCGGCTCGTTCAGGCGGCGGCTGCGCTCGGCGAGGAAGCCGGCGAGCGCGAGCACGAACAGCACCTTGCCGAACTCGGACGGCTGGAAGCGGAAGAAGCCGAGGTCGAGCCAGCGCCGCGAGCCGCGGATCGGGCCCGTCAGCAGCACGATGGCGATCAGGAAGCACGTGCCGGCGAAGATCGCGCGCCAGCGCGTTCGGTAGATCTCCGGATCGACGAGCACCGCCGCGACGAGGCAGATGACGCCGATCGCCGCGTACACCGCCTGCCGCGTCACGTAGTAGTGCGGGTTGCCAGTCACGTCGTGGCGCGTGATCTCCGAGATCGACCACAGCCCGTACGCGACGAGCGCCGCAACGGAGCCGATCAGGACCCAGTCGAGCCGGCGGACGAGCGACGCGACGTCCGCTGCCTCGCGACGGCGCGCGCGGCCGGCTGCTCTGGATGCGTAGTCGACCATCAGTCGGAGTGGATCGGGCCCGTCTGCGCGGACTGCTTGTGGAAGAACTCCTCGAACACTTTCAGCGCGGCGGGCGCTGCGGCGTCACCGCCGTGGCCGCCGTTCTCGATCAGCGCACAGACGACGAGGTCAGGCGAATCCGACGGCCCGTAACCGCACCACCACGACTGATTGAACGTGTGCATGTAGCCGTCGCCGGGGTCGATCGACTTCTCGGCAGTGCCCGTCTTGCCCGAGATGGGAATGGGAAAGGTGCCAAAGATGGCGGACGAGGTGCCGAGGGTGGAGTGCGTCGCCTCGTAGAGCCCTTCGCGCACGACCGCGAGCGCCTGCGCGTCGACGTTCGTCGGCTCGGGCGCCGGCGGCCGCGATGTCGGCAGCACGCGGCCGGCGCTCCGGTTCAGTGACGGCTGCTCGACGTCGAGCAGCAGGTGCGGTGTGACGAGCTTCCCGCCGTTCGCGATCAGCGCGTAGAAGCGCGCCATCTGCAGCGGCGTGACGAGCAGGTCCTTCTGGCCGATCGCAAGTTGGATCGAGTCGCCCGGCTTCCAGAGGCTGTCGATCTGCCAGTGGCCGGGATCGGTCTTCGGCGTGAACGTCTTCTTCCGCCAATCCGGCGTCGGCAGCAGGCCGCTCACCTCGGAGCCGAGATCGACCCCCGTCTTCTGGCCGAAGCCGAAGCGGCTCGCCCATGCCTGCAACCGCGGGCCAAGGCGCGACGGCATGCCGTAGAAGCGGTAGCCGACTTGGTAGAAGTACGTGTCGCACGACTGCGCAAGCGCCGTCGGCAGCGTCATCGCCTCGTTCACGAACGGGTCCCAGTTCTTGAATACCTGGCCGTGGTTCGTGTACTGGCCGGTGCAGGCAAGCGGCTCGTACGGCTGGAGGATGTGCTCCTGCATCGCCGCGAGCGCCGTCACGGGCTTGAACGTCGAACCGGGCGGATAGGCGGCGTCGATCGCGCGGTCGAGCGCCGGGTAGTTCATCGCGCGCGCGGAACGAGCCGTCAGGCCCGCGGCGTCGAGCGCCCTCTGGCGCACGCGGCCGACGTAGAGCGACGGCGCATACGTCGGGTTCGATGCGAGCGCCCGGATCGAGCCGTCGCGGGGGTCGAGCGCGACGATCGCGCCGCCGTTCGAGTACCAGCAGCCCTGGCAGCCCGAGCTCCGCGCGCGCTCGATCCCGTACCGGAGCGCCTGCTCGGCCGCCATCTGCAGCTTGAGGTCGATCGTCAGCCGTACGGCCTCGCCCGGGTGCGCCGGGACGAGCGGCGTCGTCGGCGCGACCGGGCGCCCGAGGGAGTCGACGCGCTTGATCGCGAGGCCCGGCGTCCCCCGCAGATACCGGTCGTACTGCGCCTCGATGCCCGTCTGGCCGATCGTGTCGCCGGCGCGGTAGCCCTGCTTCGCGAGCCTGTCGAGCTGCTGCTGCGAGATGTCACCGGTGTACCCGAGAACGTGCGCCGCGAGCTCGCGGTGGGGGTAGTAACGCAGCGGCACCGTCTCGACGTCAACGCCCGGGAAGTCGTCGGCCCGCTCGGAGAGGTACGCCGCCTGGAGATCCGACACGTCGGACTTGACGGTGACCGGCGTGAGCAGGTCGCTGCGATGGCGGCGCAGGTTCGCGCCGATGTCGCTTGCCGACATCCTCAGCATGCGTGCGAGCCGCCGCAGCTCACGCAGACGCACGCTCTTGCGCTGGGGCAGCGTCGACTGGTCGATCTGCACGATCGTCCCGGGCACGTTGATCACGAGCGGCAACCCGTTGCGGTCGAGAATCGCACCACGCGGCGCCGGCAAACGCACCTCGCGCCGCTGGTTGTTCTCGGCGGCTCGCAACAACTGCGCGCCGTTCAGGATCTGCAGCGACCACAGCCGGAGGAAGAGCGTCGCGAATACCGCAACGGCGACCACGCCGAGCAGCCCGACGCGAAGCGCGAGGCGCGGCGTCAGCCGGTACGGCTCCTCGACGTTCGGATCGGGCGGAAGGAAGCGCTGCGACAGGACGCGCCTAGCCAAGGAGCCGGACCTCCCGCGTCGCCCACTCGCGCGGGCGCAGCAGGCGGCGCGTCAACGCGTAGACGGGGAGCGTTAGGAGCAGGTTGAGGAGCATCGTCGGCACGAGGCCTTCGAAGACCGCGCCGCCCGGCGCGTTCTGGCCGAGCATGTAGCGGAGCACGAGCGCCGCGACCTCGTACAGGAACGTGATCACTGCGACGGACAGCAGCGGCGCGTGGGCGCGATCGCGCCCCGTCGTCTCGCCGTAGCGGCCAGTCCAGTAGCCGGCCAGCGTGAGGAGCAGGGCAGTGAACCCGAGCGTGCCGAACACACCGGTATCGGCGAGCAGCCCCGCGCAGAAGCCGGCGGTCGCGCCGAAGACGGCGCCGCGCAGCAGCGCGATGCACACGACCGTCACGAGCAGCAGATTCGGATGTCCTCCGAGGATCGTGATCTGCGCCACGATCGAGAGCTGGATCACGACGGAGAAGAAGAGGAGCGCGGCGGCTTTTCCGACGTCCGCCGGCATCACGGCGCCTGCGGGTTCTTCTTCTTCGTGATCAGCGCCGTGACGGCGTCGAGCGACGAGAAATCGACGAACGGCTGGATCTGGATCTGCTTGTACGGCGCGGTGTCGCTCTGACCGACGCTGACGACATAGCCGACCGGGATGTTCGCGGGAAAGAGCGACGGATACTGCTTCGAGCGTGTGCCGGCGGTGACGATGACGTGGCCGACCTTGACGACCTTGTCCTTCGTGACGCGGTCGAGGATGAGCGAGTTCTGGCCCGCCCCGTGGCGGACGACGCCGAAGGCGCCCGTGTCCTGGTCGCGAGCCTGAACGGCGCTGCTCTCGTCCGTCAGCAGCGTCACGAGCGCGGCTGTCGAGGACACCTGCGTCACGCTGCCGACGAGGCCATCGTTCGTCATGACCGGCGTCTCCTGGTGGATCCCGTTGTCGCGCCCGGCAGCGATCACGACGCGCTGGTCGAACTCGTTGCGCCACCCGATGATGCGCGTGTTGACGGGCGTGTAGTCGCTCGGGAACAGCGGGCTGTCGATGAAGTTGAGTTGCTTGCGGAGGCTTTGGTTCTGCGAGCGCGCCGCCTCGCCGAGCAGCGCCTTCTGCCGCAGCTTGTTCACCTCGGCCTTGAGCTTCTCGTTCTCGCTCTTCGCGTGGACGAGCCCGGCGAAGTAGCCGTAGACGTCGCGGAAGGGCTGCGCCACGCGCTCGGCGGCGACCTCGAACGGGCGCAGGACGGTCGCGCCCGCCGATTGGACGCCGTGCAGCGGCCCCGACGTCGGCTCGCGGAACGAGACGGTGATCAGGATCAGGGCAAGGACAACCAGCCCGCCGATAACCGCGCGCCGCCGGATGGCGGAACGGGCACGGGAGGGAAACGGCTGAGGCCTCGGTCGCGGAACGGACGACCCCAGGACCGCGCTGACACCACGGTTACGAGCCACGGAAGCGACCTAGGTTAGCGCGGTCGCCTAACGGCGGTGATTGTTCCGCCGCGCCTTGGAGCTCCGGTGGATGGCCTCGAACTCCTCGAGGCTCCGGCCCGAGCCGACGGCGACGCAGGTGAGCGGGCTTTCCGCCAGGTGGACCGGCATGTGGGTCTCGTGCCGGAGGCGCTCGTCGAAGTTCGTGAGCAGCGCGCCTCCGCCGGCAAGGACGATGCCCCGATCCATGATGTCGGCGGCGAGCTCGGGCGGCGTCTTGTCGAGCGTGGACTTGATCGCCTCGACGATCTGCTGGACGGGCTCCTCGAGCGCGCGCCTGACCTCTTCGGACGAGAGGATGACCGTCTTCGGCAGGCCCGTGAGCATGTCGCGTCCGCGCACCTCCGCCTGCAGCTCGTCGCGCATGTCCCACGCGGAGCCGATCTCGAGCTTGATCTCCTCCGCCGTCTGCTGCCCGATCAGCAGCTTGTACTCGCGCTTGATGTGATTGATGATCGCCTCGTCCATCTCGTCGCCGCCGACGCGCAGCGACTGCGAGACGACGATGCCGCCGAGCGAGATGACTGCGACCTCGGTCGTCCCGCCGCCGACGTCGACGATCATGTTCCCGGTCGGCTCGGCGACGGGAAGGCCCGCGCCGATCGCCGCCGCCATCGGCTCTTCGATCAGGTACGCCTGGCGCGCGCCGGCGCTCAGCGTCGCTTCCTCGACCGCGCGCTTCTCGACGCCCGTGACGCCCGACGGCACGCAGACGACGACGCGCGGGTGTGCAAAGCGGTTCTGGTGCACCTTCTGGATGAAGTGGCGCAGCATCTGCTCCGTCACGTCGAAGTCCGCGATGACGCCGTCCTTCAGCGGCCGGATTGCAGAGATCGTCCCCGGCGTCCGGCCGAGCATCCGCTTCGCCTCGACGCCGACCGCGTGCACCTCGCCGGTGCGCTGGTCGATCGCGACGACCGACGGCTCGGAGAGGACGATCCCGCGTCCGCGCACGTAGACAAGCGTGTTCGCGGTGCCGAGGTCCACGGCCATGTCGCGGCCGCCGAAGCCACCGAGGTTGTCGAAGAGACCCATAGGGGCCCGCCGAGTCTAGCTACCCGAACCCGTAAGTACCTGCAAAGCGAGCCGCGAGCAGACGGATGAGACACGACGCCGGCAAACCGACGACGTTCAGGTAGTCGCCCTCGATTGAGCGCACGAGCGCCGCGCCGCGCCCCTGAATCGCATACGCCCCCGCACGGCCCGCCCACTCCCCCGTCTCGATGTACCAGGCGAGGTCGCGCGGCGTGAGCTCGCGAAAGGTCACTCGCGTCCCCTCGCACTCGACCTCCTGCCAGCCAGGCGTGAGCAGGCACAGGCCCGACATCACGACGTGCGTCTTCCCGGAGAGCTCCTCGAGCATCTGCTCGGCCTCGGTCGCGTCGGCCGGCTTGCCGAAGATCAGCCCCTGCAGCACGACTTCCGTGTCGACCCCGAGCACCGGCCGCCCGTCGGCCTCGTCGGCGACGCTGCGCGCCTTGCCCTGGGCGTGCTCGCGCACGACCGCTGTCGCGTCGGCGAGCTCCGGCGGCGCCGCCTCCTCGTAGCGCGGCTCGACGACGTCGAACGGGATGCCGAGCTGTTCGAGGATCGCGCGCCGCTGCGGCGAGCGCGACGCGAGCAACAGCGGTGGGGCCTGGGGCGCGTCAGCCACGTTTCGTGGCGACCCAGAGCTCTTCGTGCGGCCATTGCCGCGCCCACTCGGCCGTGACCCACTTGTAGTACTCGTGCGTCTGTCGATCCTCGGGTGCATAGAGCTCGAGCAAGCGAACGAGCTCGAACCCGTTCTCGCGCAGCAGGTCGATCAGCTTCCCGGCCGGCAGGTGGAACTCGACCTCCTCGGTGTCGGGCCAATCGATGCGGTTCATGTCGCGCAACGGGCGCACGAGGCGCTCGGTGATCCCTTCGAGGTCCATGCACACGGACACGAACGTCGAGTTCCGCAGGAAGACGAGGCGTCCGCCCGGGCGTAACAGCCTCGCAGCCTCGGGGATCCACTTGTAGGGGTCGGCCCAGATCGACGCGCCGTACTCCGAGTGAACCAGGTCGAACGATGCGTCGGGCAGCGGGATGTCTTCGCCCGTTGCCTCGATGAGCGGGAACTCGAGCCCGGTTTGGGCTTGCAGCCGGCGTGCGGTCGCAAGCTGCGCGGGCGTGGGGTCGACGCCGACGACGCGCGCTCCCCGCCGCGCGAGCCAGGCCGAGAAGTACGCGGTGCCGCAGCCGAGCTCGACGATGTCGAGCCCGGCGACGTCACCGAGGACGTTCAGCTGTGACTCGGGTATCCCCCAGACGCCCCACTCGATCTCGTCCTTCGCCCACGAGCGCTCGGCCTGCGCATCCGTGTAGTCGGCGTTCGCCTGCGTCCAGTGCGCGACGTTGCGCTCGACGTAGTCAGACGAGCTCATCGTCCGTGAACCAGAGCGCGATCTCGCGCGCCGCCGACTCCGGCGAGTCGGACCCGTGGACGAGGTTGTCCGGCATCGCAACGGCGAGATCGCCGCGGATCGTGCCGGGCTCTGCGTCCGCGGGGTTCGTCGCGCCGATCGTCTTGCGCATCGTCGCGATCGCACCCTCGCCCTCCACGACCAGTGCGAGCGTCGGGCCGGACGTGATGAACTCGACCAGCTCGCCGAAGAACGGCTTCTCCGTGTGCTCGGCGTAGTGCGTCTCGCCGAGCTCGCGGCTGACATGGAGCAGCTTCCCCGCGCGCAGCGTGAAACCGCGGCGCTCGATGCGGCCGAGGATCTCGCCCGCAAGACGGCGCTGCATCGCGTCGGGCTTGATCAGGATCAACGAGCGCTCGACCGCCATCGAGCGGCGGAGTCTACGGGTTCGTCGTTTCGCCCGTTCGCCGCCGGCGGCGCGGCGGACGCGCCTCGAAAGCGGGGAACTCGACGGCCGTGGGCTCGACCGGCGTCTCGCAGTACGGGCACACCTGCCAGAGCGCCTCGAGCGGCGCCTTGCAGTTCGCGCACGCTTGCTTCAGCTTCGTCGTGCAGACCGGGCAGACGAGGAAGTCGGCGCCGACCTCGGCCCGGCAAACGGGGCAGTAGAGATCGCGGCGGGAGAGGCGCTCCTCCATCGCCTTGATCTCGAGCTCCCGCTCCCGGACATCCTCCAGGTACTCCGGCGGGCGGAAGAGCATGTAGACGAGCGCGCCGACGTACGGCAGCACCAGCCCGACGGCGACCGCGACGGCGACCAGCACCGGGTCGTCGATCCGCCGCTTGGCGTCCTTGTAGATCCAGTAGGCGACGGACAGCCAGAGGACGACGGCGAAGAAGATCAGCAGGTTGACGACGACATGCCACGTCCCGGACGAGAAGAAGTCGTGGACGCCGCCGAAGGTGCTCGAGATCACAGGAGGATTCTTCCGATCAAGTACCCAGCAAGAAACGCGAGTCCGACGATCGCCACGAGGACGAAGGTCGCGAAAGCGAAGACGGTTAGCCTGTCGCCAACGTTCGCCATCGTACGCTTTCATCCTTGGCGAGATCGGCCAGGAGGTACAGGGAGCCGGTGACGAGCACCGGCCCGCCGCCGCCCCTGGCACGTGCGAGGGCCTCGGCCGGGTCCTCGACGGCCTCGACCTCGGCGAAGTAGCGCCTTGCCCGTTCGCCCAGATCGGACGCGGAGAGCGAGCGAACGCTGCTCGAGCGCGTGGCGACGAAGCGGTCGCCGATCGCGGAGAGGCCCGCGAGCATCCCCTCGACGTCCTTGTCGGCCAGGATCGAGGCGACCAGCGTGTAGCGGGCGCTCGGGAGCCGGGCGAGGACGTACCCGACGCCGGCGAGGTTGTGCGCACCGTCCCAGATCTCGAGCGGGTCGTCGCCGACGCGCTCGAGACGGCCCGGCAGCCGGACGTCGACGTGGCCGTCGACCGGGCGGCCGAGGAACGCCTCCGCCGCCGCGAGCGCGACGGCGAGGTTGCTCCCCCCCGCGACGACGATCTCGGCCGCGCCGTTGTCCCGCGCGAGCTCTTCCCACTCCGGCTCCGTCAGCACCACCGTCGAGCCGGGCCGGACGACGGCGAGCTTCTCCTTCGCGATCGCGGCGCGAGTCGTGCCGAGCACCTCCGTGTGCTCGAGCGACACGTTCGTCAGCACCTGGACGGGCGAGCGCAGGACGTTCGTCGCGTCGAAGCGCCCGCCGAGCCCGGCCTCGACGACCGCGACGTCGACGCCGGCGTCGGCGAACTCCGCCAGCGCAGCGGCCGTCACGAGCTCGAACTGGGTGGCCCCGAGGCGGTCGGCAGCGGCGCGGACACGCTCGATCGCGACGTCGAAGTCCGCTTCGTCCCCGCGAACCCGGATGCGCTCGGGCCAGCCGCGGACGTGTGGCGAGACGTAGGCGCCGACGGCGAGGCCGGCGCCCTCGAGCAGAGTCTCGATCGTGCGCGTGACGGTCGACTTGCCGTTCGTGCCGACGACGTGGATCGACGGATAGCGGAGCTGCGGCTCGCCGAGCTCCGTGAGCAATGCCTCGATCCGGTCGAGCCCGAACCCGTCCTTCGGCCACGGGCTGAGCGACTCGACGTACTCAACCGAGCGCATCGAGCTCCCGCCGGTAGCGCACGAGCTTCTCGCGTTCGGCGTCGACGACGTGCGCCGGCGCGTTCTGGACGAAGCGCTCGTTCGCGAGCATCCCCTCCGCGCGCGCGATCTCCTTCCGCAGGCGCTCGAGCTCCGCCGCGGCATCGCCGTCGCCGTCGCCGCGCGGACGCACGACCGCGTCGAAAATCCGGAGCTCCTCGAGGTCGAGCGCCACGCGCACACCGCTGCGCCGGTACATCTCCGCAGCTGCTTGCACACGAGTGAGGGCCTCGCGTGCGTCGCCATAGGCCGGGTCGGGCTCCGGCCACGGCGCGACGATCAGCCGCGTCTCGCGGTGTGGCAGGTACGACCAGATCTCCTCCGTCACGTGCGGCATCGCCGGGTGCAGCAGCTTCAGCAGCCGCTCGAGCGCCGCGTACGCCGTCGCGATCGCGTCCGCGTCCTGCTCGTACAGCCGCGGCTTGATCGCCTCGAGGTACCAGTCGCAGAAGTCGTCGAACGTCAGGTGATAGAGCGTGTCGACGGCGTGCGCGAAGTCGTAGGCCGCGAGATCGTCGTCGAGCTCGCGCTGCGCCTGCGCGAGCCGCGCGAGGATCCATCGCTCCTCGAGCGTCCGCGGCCGCTCCTCGCTCGGCGCGTCACCGCTCTGCAGCAGCAGGCGGCTCGCATTCCAGAGCTTGTTCGCGAGCTTGCGGCCCTCTTCGATGGCACCGTAGGAGAAGCGCGCGTCCTGCGTCGACGACACCTTCAACAGCCCGTAGCGGAGCGCGTCGGCGCCGTGCTGCTCGATCACCTCGAGCGGATCGATGCCCGTGCCGAGCGACTTCGACATGCGGCGGCCGTCGGGCGCAAGCACCGTCGTGTGGATGATCACCGCTCCGAACGGGACGTCGCCCATCAGCTCGAGACCGGAGAAGATCATCCTGTTCTCCCAGAGACGGATGATCTCGCGGGCCGTCGTGTTGAGCGTTCCCGGGTACCACGCCTCGAGCTCGGGTGTCTCGTCGGGCCAGCCGAGGATCGCGAAGGGCCAGAGAGCGGACGAGAACCACGTGTCGAGCACGTCCTGACTGCGCCGGAGCTCGCGCGAGCCGCAGTCCGCGCAGGCTTCCGGCTCGCTCTCGGCGACGGTGATGTGACCGTCGGGGCACTCCCAGACCGGCAGCTGGTGACCCCACCAAATCTGCCGCGAGATGTTCCACGCCGGCGCATCCTCGAGCGACTGGATCGCGAAGCGATGCTGCGACTCGGGGTGGTAGCGCACGCGGCCGCCGCGCAGCGCCGCGAGCGCCGGTTGCTTCAGCTCGTCCATCGAGCACCACCACTGCAGCGAGATCAGCGGCTCGATCCGAGACTTGCAGCGCTCGCAAAGCGCAACCGTGTGACGGTACGACTCGCGCTTCTCGAGCTGGCGGCGCTCGCGCAGCCACGCGAGGATCCGTTCCTCTGCCTCCTCCTGCGTGAGCCCGCGCAACTCGCCGGCGTTGTCGTTCATGCGTCCGTCCGGGCCGATCACCATCGGCTCCGGCAATTGGTGGTCTCGCCCGATGTCGAAGTCCAGCGGGTCGTGGCCCGGTGTGACCTTGAGCGCCCCCGTCCCGAACTCCGGGTCGGCGCGCTCGTCGCCGATCACCGGCACGACGCGCTCGACGAACGGCACGACGACGTTACGGCCGATCGCGCTCCGCCAGCGTTCGTCCTCGGGGTGGACCGCCACCGCGACGTCGGCGAGGATCGTCGCCGGACGAGCCGTCGCAATCGTGATCCCGTCGCCGTCGCCGTCGGCGAACGGGTAGCGGACGTACGTCAATGCGTCGTCGACGTCATCGTGGATCAGCTCGAGGTCGGACAGCGACGTCTCGTGTAACGGGCACCAGTTGATGATCCGGTTCGCCCGGTAGATCCATCCCTTCCGATAGAGGTGGACGAAGTAGCGATACACCGCGCGGACGTAGCCGTCGTCGAGCGTGAAACGCTCGCGGCGGTAGTCCATCGATGCGCCGATACGCCGGTACTGGGTCATGATCGTGCGGCCGTACTGGCGCAGCCAGTCCCACACGAACTCGACGAAGCGCTCGCGCCCGAGGTCCTGTCGCGTCTCGCCGCGTTCCGCGAGGTACTTCTCGACGGCGTTCTGCGTCGAGATGCCGGCGTGGTCGTAGCCGGTCAGGAAGACGGTGTTGAACCCGCGCATCCGGTGCCAGCGCACGAGCGCGTCGGCGAGCGACAGCTGCAGCGCATGGCCCGTGTGCAGCGCGCCGGTCACGTTCGGCGGCGGATGCGCGACGACGAACTTCTCGCGCGAGGGGTCCGGCTCGGCGCCGTACAGGCCCTCGTCTTCCCAGATGCGCTGCCAGCGCTCCTCGACGCGTTCCGGCTCGTAGAGAGAATGCATCTCGCGCGCGATCCTAGCCCCGCGTCGGCGGCCGCTCAGCGACTGTCCTAGCGGCCGGCTGCGTAGCCCTGCATCCCCCGCGGATTCGCGGCGGCGCGCAGCTGCCCGTCCTCGCGCTCGACCGCGGTCACGCGGCCGAGCGACCAGTCGGGCGTGACCGTCACCTCGTGGCCGCGGCGGCGCAGGCCGTCGACGACCTCCTCCGCGAAGCGTCCCTCGACCGCCAGCGACCTCCCGGCGAAGCCGCGCGGGTAGAACGACGAGATCAGGTGGTCGGTGTCGAACTCGGGTGCGTCGATCGCCTCCTGCAGGTTGAGCCCTCGCTGGACGTGTCGGAGGAAGACGTGAAAGGCCCACTGCTCCTGCTGGTCGCCGCCCGGCGTGCCCCAGGCGAGCCACGGTTTGCCGTCGCGCAGCGCGAGCCCGGGGCTGAGCGTCGTGCGTGGGCGCGTGGCCGGGCGCAGCGACGACGGGAGGCCCTCCTCGAGCCAGAACATCTGTGCGCGCGTGCCGAGCGGCCAGCCGAGCGCGGGGATGGCGGGTGAGGAATGCAGCCAGCCGCCGCTCGGCGTCGCGGAGAGCATGTTCCCCCACCGGTCGACCACGTCCAGGTGGACGGTGTCGCCGCGCGTCGGCTCGCCGGCACCGGCGAGCGGCGCCGTCACCGCCGGCAGGGACGGCAACCGTCCCAGCCCGGGCATGTAGTCGGCCGACGCGGAGTCTGTGACGAGCGCGCGCCGCGCGTCGTTGTACTCGCGCGAGAGGAGCGTCTCGACCGGCACCTCGGCGTTGTCGCCGTAGAGGGCGTCGCGATCGGCGAACGCGAGCTTTGCGCACTCGATCACGACGTGGACGAACTCCTCCTCGTCGAGCGACGGCACGTCGAACCCCTCGAGCAGCGCGAGTTGCTGGAGGGCGACGACGCCGGCTGCCCACGGCTGCGTCTTGCAGACGGTCACGCCCCCGTAGTCGAAGGTGACCACCGGCTCGACCGTCGCGCGCCAGCGCGCGAGGTCGTCTGCACGCAGGAAGCCGCCCTCCCGGCGGCAGAACTCGTCGATCGCCTCCGCCACGAAGCCTTCGTAGAAGGCGCTTCGCGCGCGCTCGATCTCCTGCTCGCGCGTCCCGCCGCGCGCGTCGTTCACGATCCGCTCGTACGTCGCTGCGAGCACGGGATTCGCGAACTGCTCTCCGGGCCGCGGGACGGGCAGGTAGAGCTCGGCCGACGCCGGCCACGTGGAGATCAACTCGCGCTCGCGGGCAATGGTGAGGGGGACGCCGGGTGCGAGCGGGAAGCCGTCGCGCGCGTAGGCGATCGCGAACTCGAGCACGTCCTCGAGCCGCCAGGTGCCGAACTGCTCGAGCAGCAGCAGCCAGCCGCCGAATGCGCCGGGCACGCACGCGGCGAGGACACCTGTGCCCGGGATCAGCTCGTGGCCGAGCGAGCGGAATGCCTCGATCGTCGCGGCCTCCGGCGCCACGCCTTGGCCGCAGAGCGCGAGCGGCTCGCCACGGTCGACGGCGTAGAGGAGGGCTGGAACCTCGCCCCCGGGGCCGTTCAGATGTGGCTCGACGACCTGCAGCGTGAAGCCTGCCGCGGCGGCTGCGTCGAAGGCGTTCCCGCCACGCTCGAGCACCGCCATCCCTGCTGCCGACGCGAGCCAGTGCGTCGACGCGACCATGCCGAACGTCCCGCGCAGTTCCGGTCGCGTCGTGAACTCCACGCGGCCAGACTCTAATGTCACTCCCGTGCGCTTCGGGATCTGCCTCGCGAACATCGGCAGCTACGCGGACCCGCGGGTCGGCGTCCGCGTCGCCGAGGCCGCGGAGGCGGCGGGCTGGGACGGCGTCTTCATCTGGGACCACCTGGCGTTCGTGTGGGACGCGCCCGCGGCAGATCCGTGGGTCGTGCTCAGCGGGATCGCCGCGTCGACGTCGCGCGTCCGCATCGGCACGGCGGTGACTCCCGTCGCGCGACGCCGCCCGCACGTGCTCGCGCACGAGGTCGCGACGCTCGACCGGCTCAGCGACGGCCGGGTCATCTTCGGCGCTGGTCTCGGCGGCTCGCCGAAGGAGTTCGGCCGCTTCGGCGAGCCGACCGACGCGAAGGTCCGCGCCGCGATGCTCGACGAAGGCCTCGAGGTGATGCGCCGCCTCTGGTCCGGCGAGGAGGTAACGCATCGTGGCGCGCACTACTCCGTCTACGGCGTCACGCTGGCGCCGCCTCCCGTGCAGGAGCGCGTGCCGGTCTGGATCGGCGGCAACCGCCAGGCCTCACTCCGTCGTGCGGCGCGGTGGGACGGCTGGCTCGCCGACAGCGCCGACCCGACGGGGATGACGCTGAGCCCCGACGACGTCGCGCGGAGCATCGAGCAGATCGGGCGGGACGAAGACTTCACGGTCGCCGTCCTGGGCCAGTCCGACCGCGGCGACCCTGCCGCCTACGAGCGCGCGGGCGCGCACTGGTGGCTGGAGAACGTCCACGACACGCGCGGAAAGGTCGACGACGTCGTGGCGCTCGTCGCGGCAGGTCCTGCGCAGTAGAGCGGGGGTCAGACCCCTCAAAGCCGGAGCGTAAGCCGCAGGGCTTACGCGCAGGCGACCTGATGCGGCGCGCGCACGCGCAGCCTGCGCGCGCCGCACGGTAGGAAACAACCGCCCAGCACCAGAAGAGCGCGCGGGCTCGGCCCGCGCGCTCTCAGCGCGAAAGCGCCGTACCTAACTCGAACGAAAGGCGCAGCCTTTCGTTCGAACAAAAGGCTGGGGTCAGACCCCTTCGGGGTCAGACCCCCTCAGCCGACCGCCACTGGCGCGCGCGGGGCTCGGCCCGCGCGCGTTCAGCGCGAAGCGCCGTACCTCTACCCGGACGAGAAGCGCAGCTTCTCGTCTGTTCCCAGCTCCAGCACGTGCACGAGCAGCTCGTACGAGTGGAGGACGTGCGCGCGCGCAAGCGTACGGGCGCCTTCTCCGTTGCCGGCGCGTAGCGCCGCGATGATCGCCTGGTGCTCCCGCTCGTTCCGCTCGTAGAGCGCATCCACCTCCGACCCGCCTGGCGCCCACACGGCGTGTCCGGAGAAGGATCGACGTGCGCTCTTCGCGAGCCGCTCGATCAGCGGTGCCTCGGCGACGCGGTAGATCACGTCGTGGAAGCCGTGGTTCGCGCTGACCCACTCGGAAGTGAGCCTCCACCGCTCGTCGTCGTCCCGCGTCCGTGCGCGCAGTGCCTGTGTCGCGGCGCTGAAGCGCGCCTCGGCCTCCTCGAGCTCCGCGAGATCCTCCGGCGTGAGCTTGGGTGCGGCGAGCTCCGTCGCAAGCGACTCGAGCTCGGCGCGAACGAGGAACGCCTCGTGCAGCTCGTCCCGGGACAGCGTCCGCACGCGGACACCCCGGTTCGGGACGAAGGAGACAAGCCCGAGCGCAGCGAGACGCCGTAGCGCTTCGCGGACAGGCGTCCGGCTGACCGCAAAGCGTTCGGAGAGCTGCTCCTGCCTGAGGACGCTCCCCGGCGGCAGCTCGCCCGAGACGATCGCCTCCTCGATCCGCAGCGCGATCTCGTCGGCCTTCGTCGTGTCGGCGGTCACTGAAGGCGATCGTACGCCGGGAGCGTCAGGAACTCGACGAACGCCGGCGCAAGCGCAACGTCTGCGAACAGCTCCTTTGCGGTGTCCGATGCCGGCACCGCGTCGAGCTCGCGCCGGACCTCCGCGTCGCTGAAGCGCTCCGCGCGTACCCAGCTCCACACCTGCGCGCGGGAGATCTCTGCCGTGGCCGCGTCCTCCATGAGGTTGTCGATCGCAGCCGCGCCCACCCCGTTCAGCCACGCATCGAGATAGCGGACGCCGACGGACACGTTCGTGCGCAGACCTTCGCCCGTGGCTTCGGCTCCCGGGACGGTGAAGTCGACGAGCTCGGGGGCCGTGACGCGCACGTCGTCGCGCAGGCGCCCGACCTGGTTGGGCCGGTCGCCCAGGACGCCGTCGAACACTTCCGTCGCGACCGAAACGAGATCCGGATGGGCGACCCACGTCCCGTCGAATCCGTCGCCTGACTCGCGTTGCTTGTCCTCTCGCACCTTCAGCAGCGCGAGCTCGTTCTGCTCCGTGTCGCGTCGTGACGGGATGAACGCGGCCATGCCGCCCATGGCGTGCGCGCCGCGGCGGTGACACGTCGCGACGAGCAACTCCGTGTACGCGCGCATGAACGGGACGGTCATCGTCACCGAGGCCCGGTCGGGCAGCAGCGCGTCGAGCTTCTTGATGACGCTGAAGATGTAGTCCCACCTGCCGGCGTTGAGCCCTGTCGAGCGCTCGCGCAGTTCCCAGAGGATCTCGTCCATCTCGAACGCCGCGAGGATCGTCTCGATCAGGACGGTGGCGCGAACCGACGCGTGCGGGAGCCGCAGCTCCTGCTCGGTGAACGCAAAGACGTCGTTCCAGAGCCTCGCCTCCAGATGGCTCTCGAGCTTCGGCAGGTAGAAGTACGGACCGGAGCCGCGGTCGAGCAGTGCGTGCGCGTTGTGGAACGCCGTGAGGCCGAAGTCGAACAGGCTTGCGGAGACAGGCTCCCCGTCGAGGAGCAGATGACGTTCGCGGAGGTGCCAGCCACGCGGCCGCACGATCAACGTCGCGATCTCGTCGGCGAGCGTGTACCTCTTGTCGGGCAGCTCGAGGGAGATCGTGCGTCGCGCGGCGTCGCGGACGTTCCGCTGCCCTTCGACGATGTTCGTCCACGTCGGCGAGCAGGCGTCCTCGAAGTCCGCCATGAAGACACGCGCGCCCGAGTTGAGCGCATTGATCATCATCTTCCGGTCGACGGGGCCGGTGATCTCGACGCGCCGGTCGCGCAGGTCCGGCGGCGGCGGCGCAACACGCCAGTCGGAGTTGCGAACGTCCTCCGTCTCGGCAAGGAACTCCGGCCTCGTGCCGGCGGCGAGCTCCGACTGCCGTGCGCGGCGTCGCGCGAGCGCCTCTGCGCGGGCGGCGCCGAACTCGCGCTGGAGCTTCGCGACGAAGGCCAGGCCGTCTTGGGACAGAACCTCGTCGTCTCGGGAACCGCGGAGCTCGACGCCCCGCGCTGTCACCCGGCCACGGACTGGAACTGTGCTTCCTCCGTGGAGCCCGAGAGCGCGAGCGTCGCGCTCTCGCCGCCGCTGACGGCCCGCATCACCGCATCGAAGTAGCCGGCGCCGACTTCGCGCTGGTGCCGCGTGGCTGTGTAGCCGTCGGTCTCGAGAGCGAACTCTCGTTCTTGCAGGCGCACGTACGCGGTCATCCCGTCGGTGCCGTAGTCGCGTGCGAGCTCGAACATCGAGGCGTTCAGCGCGTGGAAGCCGGCGAGCGTCACGAACTGGAAACGGTAACCCAGTTGACCCAGCTCGACCTGGAACCGCGCGATCTCGTCGTCGCCGAGATGCCGCCGCCAGTTGAAGGACGGCGAGCAGTTGTACGCGAGCAGCTTCCCGGGGAAACGCTCGTGGATCGCCTGCGCAAACTCCCGCGCTTCGCCCAGGTCCGGAGTGGACGTCTCGAACCAGAGCAGGTCCGCGTAGGGCGCGTATGCGAGTGAACGTGCGATCGCGGCGTCGAGGCCTTCGCGGACGCGGAAGAACCCCTCCGGTGTGCGCGCGCCGGTCACGAAGGCCTCGTCCGCCGCGTCGACGTCGCTCGTCAGGAGCGTCGCGCTGAGCGCATCGGTGCGCGCGACCAGCACGGTCGGGACGTCGGCGACGTCCGCCGCGAGCCGCGCGGCGGTCAGGGTGCGGATGAATTGCTGTGTCGGAACGAGCACTTTGCCCCCGAGGTGGCCGCACTTCTTCTCCGCCGCAAGCTGGTCCTCGAAGTGGACTCCGGCGGCGCCGGCCTCGATCATCGCCTTCATCAGCTCGAACGCGTTGAGCGCGCCGCCGAAGCCCGCCTCGGCGTCGGCGACGATCGGGAGGAGCCAGTCGGTGGAGACATCCGCCTCGGCCGTCGCGATCTGGTCGGCCCGCAGCAGCGCATTGTTGAGGCGCTGCACGAGCGCGGGCGCGCTGTTCGCCGGGTACAGGCTCTGATCGGGGTATGTGTGCCCGGCGAGGTTCGCATCGGCGGCGACCTGCCAGCCCGACAGGTAGATCGCCTGCAGCCCCGCCTTCGCCATCTGCACGGCCTGGCCCCCGGTCATCGCCCCCAGCGCAGCGACGTGGTCGGGCCCGTTCAGCTGCCTCCAGAGCCGCTCGGCACCGCGGCGCGCCAACGTGTGCTCGACCTGAACCGACCCGCGCAGGCGCGCGACGTCTTCCTCGCTGTAGGGACGCTCGATTCCGGCCCAGCGGCCGCGACCGTTCTCATGGGACATGGGGTCTCCTCTAGTCGACGTCGTGGTCGCGCTCGCAGAACTCCGGGCACGTGCACTCGGCCAGCTCGGCGGTGCTCAGAACGACGGGATGGCGTTCCGGCGGCGCACCCGTGGCCGGTTCAGGAGCTTCGGCGACCATAATGGATCCAAGTTCAATCATTCTGGGATCCTAACACGCGGTAGATTCGACGTTTCATCCTACTAAAGGCCAGTTTCGGATCCCATCAATGCTCAACCGGGTCACCACGGCTGGTTAGACGTGCTCAGCTGGGTTAGACCCCTTCGAGGTCAGACCCCCTCAAGGCCGGAGCGGAAGCGAAGCTTCCGCGGAGGCGACCTGATGCGGCGCGCGCACGCGCAGCCTGCGCGCGCCGCACGGAAGGAAACACCCGCCCAGCACCACGAGAGCGCGCGGGCTCAGCCCGCGCGCGTTCGGCGCGAAGCGCCGTACCTAACTCGAACGAAAGGCGCAGCCTTTCGTTCGAACAAAAGGCCGGGGTCAGACCCCCGCGGGCTCAGACCCCCTCATAGCCGGAGCGTAAGCCGCAGGCTTACGCGCAGGCGAACTGATGCGACGCGCGCGCGCGCAGCCTGCGCGCGCCGCACGGAACGAAACACCCCGCCCAGCACCTAAAGAGCGCGCGGGCTCAGCCCGCGCGCGTTCAGCGCGACGCGCCGTACCTCTCCTCGAACGAAAAGCGCAGCTTTTCGTTCGCCCGCCGGGTTAAGCGGATTCTTCGATGCGGGCCGCGACGTCTTCGTCCACGCCTTCGGCGGACGTGACGAGCGTCGGCTTGAGGTGCTTCTCGATCGTCTCCTTCGTGATCACGCACTTGGAGACGTCCCGCCGCGACGGCAGCTCGAACATGACGTCGAGCAGCGCGTTCTCGATGATCGAGCGGAGACCGCGCGCGCCCGTCTCGCGCTCGAGCGCCTTGTCGGCGATCTCCCACAGCGCGTCGTCCGTGAAGACGAGCTCGATGTTGTCGTACGCGAAGAAGCGCTGGTACTGCTTCACGAGCGCGTTCTTCGGCTCCATCAGGATCTGCACGAGATCCTCGCGCTGCAGCTGGTGCACGGCGGAGATCACCGGCAGGCGGCCGATGAACTCCGGGATCAGCCCGAAGTTCAGGAGGTCCTCGGGCATCACTTCGGCGAGCAGCTCGGACGACTCGATCGAGCTCTTCGAGCGCACCTCGGCCCCGAAGCCGACGGCGCTCTTGCCGATGCGCTTGCCGATGATCTTGTCGAGGCCGGCGAACGCGCCGCCGCAGATGAAGAGGATGTTCGTCGTGTCGATCGAGAGGAACTCCTGGTGCGGGTGCTTGCGTCCGCCCTGGGGTGGCACCGACGCGACCGTTCCCTCGAGGATCTTCAGCAGCGCCTGCTGAACGCCTTCGCCCGAAACGTCGCGCGTGATCGACGGGTTGTCCGCCTTGCGCGCGATCTTGTCGACCTCGTCGATGTAGATGATCCCGGTCTCGGCCTTCTTGATGTCGAAGTCCGCGGCCTGGATCAGCTTCAAGAGGATGTTCTCGACGTCCTCGCCGACGTAGCCGGCCTCGGTCAGCGCCGTCGCGTCGGCGATCGCGAACGGGACGTTGAGGATGCGGGCGAGCGTCTGCGCGAGCAGCGTCTTGCCGCAGCCGGTCGGGCCGAGCAGCAGGATGTTCGACTTCTGCAGCTCGACGTCGCCGTCCTCGGTGCCCATCTGCACGCGCTTGTAGTGGTTGTAGACGGCGACGGAGAGCGTCCGCTTCGCCTCTTCCTGCGAGACCACGTAGTCGTTCAGGACGGCGTAGATGTCCTTGGGCCGCGGCAGGTTGTCGAGATCGAGCTGCGCGGGAGCGGTCAGCTCCTCGTCGATGATCTCGTTACAGAGGTCGATGCACTCGTCGCAGATGTAGACGCCCGGGCCGGCGATCAGCTTCTTGACTTGGCGCTGGCTCTTGCCGCAGAAACTGCAGAGCAGCTGCTCGTTGCCGTCGGATGCTCGGGCCACGTCTCTCCTTTTAGCTGGTCGCGCCCCGGCCGTCTACCGATGCGCGATCACGTTATCGATGATGCCGTAGTCCTGGGCTTCTTGCGAGGTGAGGAAGTAATCCCTCTCCATGTCCTTGGCGACTTGCTCCATGGGGCGCCCGGTGTGATCGGCGAGGATCTCCTCCAGGCGCCGCTTGAGGTTGATCGTCTCGCGAGCCTGGATCTCGATGTCGGTCGCCTGTCCCTGGAAGCCGCCTGAGACCTGGTGGATGAGGATCTTGGCGTTCGGCAGGGCGACGCGCTTTCCTTTCGCCCCGCCGGCGAGGATGATCGCCCCCATCGACATGGCGATTCCGACGCAGGTGGTCTGGATGTCCGGCTTGATGTACTGCATCGTGTCGTAGATCGCAAGGCCGGAATAGACCTGGCCGCCCGGCGAGTTGATGTAGATCTGGATGTCCTTCTCCGGGTCCTCGGACTCGAGATGGATCAGCTGCGCGACGATGAGGTTCGCGATCTGGTCGTCGATCGGCGTGCCGAGGAAGATGATCCGCTCGTTGAGCAGACGCGAGTAGATGTCGAACGAGCGCTCGCCGCGCGACGTCTGCTCGATCACCATCGGAATCAACGGGCTCATGTAAGGCTCCACTCCTAACTCCCGGGGGTCCACAGTTTCGTCTCTGTCTTGGGCTTTTCCTTTTCGGGCGTCCAGATTGCCTCACGCGCCGCTGCCTGCTCCGGCGGGATGCGCTCTACCTCGGACGCAATGCGATCGAGCGCGTGCGCAAGTCGTATCGCTTCGCGCTCCGACTCGTACACGCCCGCTTCGCGCGCCTGCTCGATCACCTTCTCCGGCTCGTCGAAGCGGTCGCGGAACGACTGGTCGACCTCGTCGTCGCCGACCGTGATGCCGAGCTGATCCGCTGCGGCTTCGAGCAGCATCTCCCCGGCGACCGACGCCGCGGCCTGTTCGCGCAGACGCACGACGAGAGCTTCGGCGGGCTCGCCGGAAAGCTGCAGGTACGTGTCGAGCGAGCCGCCGCTCCTGCGCAGCACGCCGTCGAGCTCCCGCAGGAGCGTGCGCGTGCGCGCGTCGACGATCGGCCCGTCGACACGGACGTTCGACGCCTCGACCAGCCGGTCGAGCGTTGCGCGACGGAATGCCTCGTCGGCCTCGGCGTCGAGCTGCTCGCGGATGCGCTGCTCGATGTCGCCGCGCAGCTCGCCGACCGTGTCGAACTCGGAGGCGGAGCGCGCCAGCTCGTCGTCCAGCGGCGGCAGCACCTTCTCCTTGATCTCTTTCATCGTCACCTCGACCGGCGCGGACTCAGCCTCGCCAGGACGGTCGAGGTCGACTGTCTTCGTCTCGCCGGCGGTCATGCCGACCAGCTGCTCCTCCAGCTCCGGCAGCAGCCGCCCCGAGCCGAGCTCGACGACGTAATCGCGCTGGCCGCCGTCTCCCGCCAGCAGATCGATCACGACGGTGTCGCCCTGCTGCGCCGGCCGTCCGTCGACGGGCGACAGCTCCGCGATCGTCGAGCGGAGGACGTTCAGCTCGTGGTCGACGTAGTCCTCCGGCACCTCCGGCTCGGCGTACGGCACCTGGAGCTTCGTCCAGTCGGCGACGGCCGGCTTTGGCAGCACGCTCACCGTGGCGGTGAAGCGCCAGTCCTGGTCGTCCGAGGCAGGCAGCTCGTAATCCAGCTCGGGCTGCTCCGCGGGCCGGATCCGGGCGCGGGCGACGGCATTGCCGTACCAGCCGGAGATGTGGCTCTCGATCGCCTCGCTGTACAGACGCTCTTTCCCGATGCGCGAGAGCAGCACCGGCATCGGCACTTTCCCCTTGCGGAAGCCGGGGATCTTGACGCTCTCGGCGAGATCCGACGCGGCGTGCTCGACGGCGTGGTGGACGTCCGCCCTCGGGACGTCGACCGTGAGGCGGACCTTGTTGTCCGCCAGCTCCTCCACCTGCGCGCTCACCGAGCCATTAGACCAAAGGAGCTCTAGTGTCCGTCCTGTGCAGCTCTACGTCATCGCCCGCCACGGCGAGTCGACGCTGAACCTCGAGAACCGGGTCAACGGCGACCCGAGCGTGCCGGTCGGGTTGACGGACAAAGGGCGTGACGAGGCGCGGCTCCTCGGCAAGCAGATCGCGCACGTGCCACTCGAGTTGTGCGTGCACACGCGCTTCTCGCGCACGCGTGAGACCGCGGAGCTCGCGCGCGCCGGTCGCGCTGTGCCGTCCGAGGAGCTGCCCGAGCTCGACGACATCGACATCGGCAGACTGGAAGGGAAGACGATCGACGAGTACCACGCGTGGAAGCGGGCGCACACACGGGGCGATCCCTTTCCGGACGGCGAATCGCTCGACGACGCGGCGCTCCGCTATGCCGACGGCTTGGAGCGGCTGCTCGAGCGGCGCGAGCAGACGATCCTCGTCGTGATCCACGAGATCCCGCTGCGCTACGCGATCAACGCGGCCGACGGGTCCGACGACCTCGACGCCCCGGCGCACCGCCTCGCGAACGCAACGCCTTACCTGTTCGACGAGGCGGCCTTGCGCCACGCGGCAAGCCAGATCCGCCGGGTCGTTGCTAGTGCGGGCGACAGGACTTGAACCTGTAAGGGGCTCGCGCCCCACTGGGACCTAAACCCAGCGCGTTTGCCAGTTCCGCCACGCCCGCGCGGTCCCAGGGTAGACCCTGACTTGCGGCGGAGCGTACGATCTGTCCGCCAGGATCATGAAACGCGTAGGAATCTTCGCCCTGATTTTTCTTGCGGCCGGGGCGGCTGCTGCCGCTGCCGCAGGAACCCATCTCTCCGCGCCGAGCGCTGCGCGCTGCGGCGGCTCGACCTGGCGGTTGAAGACGTTCAGCGATCCCCAGCGCCGGCAGGTCGACGTGGGGATGCAGTCGACAAATCTCCACGGCATCCTCGCAAGGCCGGGTCCGGGGCGTCAGCTCACTCGGCGGACGACCCCGTTTCAGCGCCAGGTCTGGGGTGTCTACGCGCAGATCACGAAGTACAAGCTGGACAGCACCGGCGCGGTGCGGCTCGTTCTCTACGACGACAACGCGTACATGAACGCCGTCATCCCGGCGCCGGACTGCCTTTCCAGCAAGACGCGCAACCGGGCCAACATCGCAGCAGCCTGGCGTCTGTTCACCACGAAGTGCGGCAATCCCGGTCCGTCGTGGCAGGCCTTCGGCGGCGTCCTGCTCGTGCGGGGGATCGGCTTCTGGACCAGAAAGCAGCCGTTGCGGGGCACGGCGCCGAACGGCGCCGAGCTAAACCCCGTGACCGGTCTCCAAGTCGTCGTGGGCTGCTAAAGGCGACGCCGCGGCCGCGGCGGGCAGTTGCAACCAGAACGTCGTTCCCTCGCCTTCGATGCTCTCGAAGCCGATCTCCCCGCCGTGCGCTTCGACGATCTGGCGTGCGAGCACGAGCCCGAGACCGGTTCCGCTGATGCCCCGCTCCCGGCCGACGTCGCCGCGGAAGAACTTCGTGAAGATGCGCTGCTGGTGCTCGGCCGGAATGCCGAGCCCCTCGTCCCGGACCCAGATCCACGCGTCGTCGCCGACGAGCGAGGCACTGACCTCGACCACACCGCCTTCCGGGGAGTACTTGATCGCATTTGAGAGGAGGTTCCCGATCACCTGCGCGAGACGATCTCGGTCGCCGTAGACGACAAGGGACGAATCGGAACCGTCGAGCCGGAGCTCGTGCGTTGAGCTCTGCGCCGAATACAGGGTCACCTGCGCGGCGAGCAGATCGTTCAGGTCGACCTCGTCGAGGCGCAGCTCGATCGTCCCCTGCTCGATCCGCTGGATGTCGAGCAGGTCGTTGAGCAGCTCAGCAAGGCGCCGCGCCTCCGTGCGGATCACCTCGAGGTAGCGCCGCATCTCCTCGGGTGGAAGGTCGCGGTCGAGCATCAGCGACGAGAACCCGAGGACACTGGCGAGCGGCGTGCGCAGCTCGTGTGACACGTTGCTGACGAGCTCGGTCTTCGTCTGCTCGCTCTCGATCAGCGTCCGGTTGCGCTCTTCGAGGTCCGCAAGGGTGCTCTCGAGCGACGCCGCCATCGAGTTGAACGCCTGCTCGAGCTGCCCAACCTCACCCGGACCGTCCGTCTGCAGCCGCTCGGAGAAGTCGCCCCCGGCAATGTGTTCCGCGGCTTCGGCCGCCTGACGGACGGGGCCTGCAACCGCACGGTTCACATAAAGCGCACCGAGCAGGATCAGCAGCAGGGCGGCGCCGAGCCCAATCCCGCCGACCACCAGGGCGTGCTCCGCAGTTGCGTGCGCGCGCTCGTCGCGCGTCTTGCCGAGAGCCGCCTCTTCGCGGAGGAAGGCGTCGAACTTCCTGCGAATCGCCTTCGTTCGCAGATTCGCCGGCCCGAACGAGACGAGGCGCGCTGCAATGTTTGGGTTGCGTGCGATGAAATCGACGAGCGGCTTCGAGTACTGGTTGAAGTACTCGTTGATCGAACTCTTGATCCTCAACGCGCGGGCGTGTTGCTTCGAATTGTCCTTCGTCAAGCGAACAAGGTCGTCGACGGCGCCGGGATACGCCTGTCTGGCGCGGTCCCAAGGCTCGAGATAACTCGCCTTATGCGTGATCGCGAAGCCGCGCATACCCGTCTCCAGGTCGATCACGAGCGTCTGCAGCTCATTCGCCTTCGCGATCACCTGCTGCGAATGGCTCGCCTCGAGCGAACGGTGGCGCAGCCCGATGACCGCCAGAAAAAGGATCGCGAACACGAGCGCGAGGCCGAGACCCACCATGAACGCGGACACGGCGATGCGCACCGCGAGGCCGGACCGTGCCCACCAGCTCCTCATCTTTTCTCCGCGAGTACCTCCTGCACCGCAGCGGCGATTTGCTCCGGCTCGAAAGGTTTCACCATGACAACTTCCGCACCTGCATCCAGCGCCTGCTCGCGCGTCTCCGGCTGCGCTGTGAGGACGATGATAGGCGTGTCCGCGAGCTCTTCATCCTGTCGGAGCGCGGTCAGGACATCGAGCCCGCTCATCCGCGGCATCATCATGTCCAGGATCACGACGTCGGGATGCACCCGGCGCGCCAGATCCAGGCATTCGACGCCGTCGTCGGCCTCCACGAACTCGTACGGACCGTCCAAGCTGATGCGGATCAGCTCTCGGAGTGACGGCTCGTCGTCGCAGATGAGCACGGTCGCTAGGGAACCGGCCATCGGTGTCATGGAATCAGATCCCGCCTGAAAAGTCCCAGAAAGGTCGCGCCACTCAAGGAAGACACCGCGACGGCCGATTTCTGCTCGGTGGCGGCGCACGACCTTCCGGGCTTCGATCCGCGCGTCCTCGAGCGCTCGGCCGAGGCCGCCTATCGCCGCGCGAACGCGATCTTCACGGGCTGTGTCGCGGGCGGCGTCGTCGTCGGCGCGATGTTCGGCGCGACACCCCTGACGCCGGTCGGCGCGCACTGGCCGATCCCGCAGGCGTTCGGCTTCGCGACGATGCTGCTCGGGGCTCTGCTCGGCGGCGTCGTCGGCTACGTCGTCGGCGACACGCGCTCCGCGCTGTGCCGGCTGCAGGGGCAGACGGCGCTCGCGCAGGTCGAGAGCGCGAAGCATGCGCGCGCGATGGCCGACGCGTTGCGCGAGATCCACGAGATTCACGAACAGATTCGCGACCTCGCGACGCCGGCTCCGGTCGCCGCCGCGCCGCCGGAGCGCGGGCCCGAGCGCGCGGCCGAGCCGCCGGCGTTCAACCTCCGGTCGGTTCCCGCGCTCCGCGCCGCGGCAGGGGGAATTCCGGACGTGAAGCCGCCGCCCGTCTCGTCCTGACGCGCCTAGGATGGGCCGCGTGCCCGACGACGAGCCACAGCAAGAAGAAGAGCAGGACCTCGAACCGCAGGTGTGTCCGCGGGGGCACGGCCAGATGCGCCTCCGCACGCGCTGGGCGAACACACAGTCGCGCCCGGGCCAGAAGGGCTCGCACGCGCAGCCGGTGACCGAGTGGTTCTGCCCGCGCTGCGGCCGGACGGCGCCCGTCGAGTAAATGTCGATTGCGGCACCGCCTCTTCGTCGTAGAGGCGACAACGACTCGAGGAGGGCACGATGAAGTTCCTGATGCTGGTCTGCTGGGACGGCGAGCAACTGAACGCCGAGGAGGAGCCGGCGCGCGACGCCCGCGACGACGCCGACGAGAGCTTCCCGTGGCTCGACGACCTCCAGGAGCGCGGAATCTGGGTGCTGGGAGACCGGCTCGCGGCGCCGCGCCGGGCGAAGTCGGTGCGCGTCCGCGACGGGAAGAAGGTCGTCACCGACGGGCCGTTCGCCGAGACGAAGGAGGTCGTCGGCGGCTTCGACATCATCGAATGCGACACCCTCGAGGACGCCGTCGAGATCGCGGCCGGTCATCCGGTCGCCGCGATCGGGACGATCGAGGTGCGCCCGTTCTGGGGGAGCTGACACGCGGACCGGTCGGCCTATTGCGTCGAGGCGCCGGACGTGCTTCAACTCAATGTTGAACCGCCGAACCGTCAGGAGGGTGGCGGCCCACCCTACGACGTTCCGGCGGTTCAACCACGGGGCGCGGTGGTTCTCCCCTGGAACCCGTGCCAACGAGCCTATGCCGCGGCGCTCCGTGCGGCCACGGCCATTCGAACAGTTCGCGCGTGAGAACCCGCTCACGAACGACTAGGTGCGACTGGGTCACATTTGTTGTCACCGAACGAAAGTGGACGTCCGCGGCTGCGGTAGTCGCACGCCTCAGGTCCTTCGTAGGTCAAGCCGATCTGATCTGCACATGTCAACTCGGAAGACCAGAGGCCTCGTCATTCTCCTCGTCGGGCTCGCCGCGACCAACAGCGGTGCGGCTCTCGCATCGATGCGCGCGAGCGGCGCACCCATCGGTACAGGTGTCGTCGTCATTGAGACGAACCTCCGCCTCGAGGACACGGTGGCAGCGGGCACGGGAATGGTACTGACGTCGTCCGGGCGGATCCTGACGAACGAGCACGTCGTCGCGGGCGCAACGACCATACGGGTCGTCGTGCCGAACACGACGCACCGGTACCCGGCGCGCGTTGTCGGTTACGACATCGCCGACGACGTCGCGGTTCTGCAGCTCCGTGGCGCCGAGAATCTCAGGACGGTCACGATCGGGAGCTCCGCGACGCTCACGGTCGGCGCGCGCGTCACGGCAGTCGGAAACTCCGGCGGAGGCGGGCGCCTCATCTCGGTACGCGGCCGAGTCATCCGGCTGAGGACGTCGGTCACCGTTGAGAACGAGAGCGGTGAGCAACACCGCCTTGCCGGCCTGATCGAGACGAATGCCGGCCTGCGGCCGGGCGACTCGGGAGGTCCGCTGCTGGACAGCGCCGGACGGGTCATCGGCATGGATACGGCCGCGTCGCCGTTCGCTCGCCGCTCCTTCGCAATTCCGATCGCCACCGCCGCGAGGGTTACGGAGCAGATCGTGTCCGGGAAGGCGTCGCCGCGGGTGCATATCGGGGCGACGGCATTCCTCGGCGTCCAGGTCCAGGGGACGACGATCGCCGAGGTGCTGCCGGACAGCCCCGCGGAAGCCGCAGGACTGAAGCCCGGCGATGTCATCATCTCGATCGGCGGGAAGCGTGTCACCGGCGCCGCCGGCATCACGTCGGCCGTGCTCACCCACAAGCCGGGGCAGGTCGTGACGGTCGTCTACACGGACGAGACGGGAAGGCGCCGGGCGGCGAGGGTCAGGCTCGGGACCGGCCCGCCGCAATAGCGACTGGTACCGGCGTCAGCCGAAACACGTCCTCACACTCCTCGACCGAAGTGGCCCAGGGAGGAGTCGAACCTCCGACGTCACTTCCCCGTTGTTTACGTCATCTTCGACGCTCTGAGTCTCGAGGGCGAAGACCTGATGCGAGTTCCGTGGTCTGAGCGGCGCGCGCAACTCGAAGCGTTGAACCTCAACGGCACGTACTGGCGCACGCCGGAAACATTCGAGGACAGCGACGCTTTGTTCGCGGCCGTGTGCGAGCGCGAGCTTGAGGGCGTCGTCGCAAAGCGTCTCGACAGCCGCCACCGGCCCGGTGAGCGCGGCTGGGTGAAGATCAAGAACCGCGAGTACTGGCGGTACGAGATGGAGCGCGAGTCCGCGATCGACAAGCGCCGCGAGCGTCTGTTCGTCTGACTCCATCTCTCAGTGAGTTCCTCCGATGCGAAGACGGACGCGGGGAACCTGAGGATGGATCGTGTCCGGCGTGTCCCGGTGGGTGACTTTCTCAGCACGAGGGCTGGTGCGCGCCGCGTCTGGGTGGTAGCGGTCCCCTGCCGCTGCGCCCAGTGGCGCACCAGCCAAGCTCGCTCATACCCGCGACGGACAGGCTCGTAACTCGTGCAACGTGGGCGGGACTCCGGGCGCCCGGGCTTGGCGCAGGGGCACGTTGGGAGATTCACGACCGGAGACTTACATCAGAGGGAACTACTGACGTGCGCAGACGGGGTCAGGAGCATGCGCGGCGACGAGTGAGCGGTAAGGCCCGCTGACCTGGGCCTTACCGCCGATGTCGAGCTAGACGACGATCTGATCTAGACCGTGGAGGCTCGTGCGCTCCGTTGACGAGCCACGAGCACGATGCCGCCAACAACAAGCATCACTGCAACGAGTACGACCCCGGCACCGATCCCGGCATCCCCCCACTGAAACGATGCGTCTTCTGTCTGTACCGTCACGATCGGCGCTACTGGGGCGGCGAGCAAGATCGGCCCGCCTCCGCGGAGGCCAGGGCGATCGTCCGGCCGCAAGGCTGCGGTAGCGACGAGCAAAGTCGGTCCACTACCACGGACACCAGAGCGATCGTCTGGCCTCAACGTCGCGCCACTACCTGACGTTCTGGCCGTGCCCCATTTGTCTGCTAGCGCGATCGGGGCGGCAAGCGCCGCTACGGTGATGAGAACGATGACGAGCGAGCCGATTCGCGGCATGGCTCGACGCTGCGTGAATTGAAAGAGCTGTCGCACCCTCTTACCTCTCTTCGTCTTCAAGGACCAGGGCAGGATTGCCCCGGCTTGTGAAACCACAGACGACGCTTTGAGAGACGAAGAGGGGCCTTACAACCTCGACGGCCCGTGGAGAAGTCCGAGTTTGACCCTAGCGAACTTTCTCTGTCGCCGAAGAGTCTCACCGAGAAAGGCGACACAAGACTGTCGTGATCGACGTCGAGCAGGGGCTTGCGATGCGGCGAGCCGAGACTACGCCCGCGCGGGCGCACGCCGCCGCGAAGAGAGCGCCAGCCCCGCCTACGCGCCCCCGGTAGTGATCTCCCCGGTCACCACGCGCAAACCGGCAAAGGCCGGCGATACCTCTTCGTCACGACCACCGTAGCGGGAAAGGGCGCCTCGGAGGTTCGATGCCTCGAAACGGAACGACCGCCAAGAGCGGACGGCTGCCCCGGGGAGAAGATAC
Source organism: uncultured Actinomycetes bacterium (assembly GCA_963833655.1). GTDB lineage: Bacteria > Actinomycetota > Thermoleophilia > Gaiellales > Gaiellaceae > 3-1-20CM-4-69-9. Next base: position 469,086 of record CAWHYL010000005.1, read on the forward strand.
GAGCACGCCCCCAATGGGTGCGGTCCGTGACTCGTCGAGCATCCGCCCGCCTATCCAACCTACTCCAGGCCCGCTCTAACAACGACAAACACATTTGCGGAAGCCGCTCCTAGCGGCACATACGCGGCCGGCGAAGTCCACATTGATTTTCGTTCGCGACCTGGGCGGTTGATTGACGAGCTGTTCTGCTGTCTCAGGTCCTGCCGAAATTCGACGTGGAGAAGCGAGACGAAATCGCGAACGACGCGTTCCGATAACTGTTACTGTCGGGAGCGGTCTTCTGACTCAGATTCCTCGTTCAGCGCCTGAAAGCGTCCGGTGCCCAGTGGCCGCCCGACGGGATGTCCTACCACGTCGCGTTCAGTTCCGGCGGCAGCTTCCGGGTCAGCGAGATCTGGGATTCTCGCGAGAAGTTCGACGCATTCGGCAAGACACTAAGGCCGGTATTGACCGACGTCGGGGTCGAACTCGCTGGCGAGCCCGAGATGCTCGAGGTTCACAACATCATCCAGCGCTAAGGGCTTGCGCACCGGCGCCGCACGGTGACGAACCGTGCGGCTCAAGCCCTTCAGGTGAACGTCAGCAGGCGCCAGCGGCAGCGCTACACGTCGAACTCCCGCTCGGCGCACTCCGGACAGTAGAAGAGCAGCCTCTCTTCGGGACCGTCGTTGATCCAGTAGCCCGCCGACGCTCACGTTCAGAATTTGAGCACCAATTGAAGGCTGGCTGGGAGTCGGTCAGCAGAACCCGTAGCGCGATCCGCTCACACTGACCGGCTCCTGCTTGCGCGGCGGGGATCTCATTGCTCTTCCCTTCCGCAGTGATGGGTTGCTGCGACTTTCTCGGGCAGGCCGACCCGATGCGGCTCATGTTCGACCAGAAGGGAGGCGCGCCCAAGACGTGGGGCGTCTAGCCAGCGTCGCGATCCCAGGGGAGGATGGTGACCGCGCACAGCCAAGGATCCTGGGCGCGCTTCGACACGGCGAATCTATAGCGTGACCGAAGTCGGGGGTGGGTTTCGCGGCACGCCTCTGGCTTGGATTCGGACGCAAAGTGCGACCGAAACGGTTTCGCACCAACATTGCTGCTCCAGACACCCTGTAGGTTTGGGTTGCGCCGAGACCTCGCGCAGACCTCTTGCTGCCGCCGCGTAAAAACGACCGCCGCATCTGGCTTCTGAGCCCGGCCTTATGCGTAGAGCCGAAGACGCAGGAGCGGTCTCTGTGTCGAACTGAGCGGGAGGCGGCCCGAACGCTTTGTTCGATCCGGTAAGGGGAGAGCACCGCTCCTGCGCCGGCTCAAACCCGACGGCGGTGACCTTCTCCTTGTATTCGCTCCTCAACGGGAGCAGACTATGGGTAGCGCCTGACTCGCGCAGAACCTCGGTCTCTCCCCGCTCTCCCCAGAGCGATCGCCTTTCTGATCTGGCCAAGCGTGGGCCAGAGAGAGGCCGTGGTCACCGAGCCAGTGTGGGTGCGGTCTCCTCGGCCTAGTCTGCGTAGCGCTCGCGAGGAAAGTGAAAGAAGCCGGTGCGCGAACCTCTTAGTTGTCGAGCTCGGCGAGATCAGCGTCGGTTCGCAACGCCCACCAAGGGACAAAGCCTGATTTCGCGGCCCGCGCCCGCGCCGCCTCTAACTCCGCCGCGCTGAGTCGCACTCGCGGCAGCATCTCGGTGAGACGCTCCGGCATCCTTCGAATCGCCATAGCTGGGCTTTTCTTGTATGGCCCCGGGAGGAGTCGAACCTCCGCGCACGGATTCGAAGTCCGTCGCTCTATCCGCTGAGCTACGGGGCCCGGCTCGAGGGTGGCGGATGGGACTCGAACCCACGACCACCTGGACCACAACCAGGGGCTCTACCAACTGAGCTACCGCCACCGTGGAAGGGTCAGGATAGCGGCGTCTCGTCCAGCTGGTCCTGCAGTTCCTCGACCGATTCGAACACGGCGACCGCGCCTGCGTCGCGCAACTCCGCCTCCGAATACGCGCCGCCGGTGAGCACGGCGATCGTCGGCAGGCCGGCCTTGCGAGCTGCCTCGATGTCCCACGGCGTGTCGCCGACGAGCACGGCGTCGTCCGTGCCGGCCCTCGCGAGCGCCGCCTTGACGACGTCGGGCTCCGGCTTCGTCGCGTCCACGTCGTCCTTCGTCGTCCAGGCGTCGAGCACGTCGCCGATGCCGAGGAGGTCGACGAAGTGCTCTGCGTGCTTCTCCACCGACGAGCTCGCCACCACCACGACGTGCCCTCGCCGCTTGAGCTCGTGGACGAGGTCGTGCGCGCCGCGGAACGCAGCAACCTCGTCGATCATCCGCTCGAACTGCCTCTCCCACTCCTCGCGCACGTCGTCGCCGAGCTGCCGCTCGACGTCGTCGCCGGCGACGGCGGGGACATAGAGGTCCCCGCCCATGCCGATGTGCCGGTGGAGACGGCGCAGCGCGAGCACGACGTCGTGCTTGCGGAACGCGCGGTACCACGCGAGCGCCTGCTGGTAGCTGGCGTCCACGAGCGTGCCGTCGACGTCTAGGAGCGCAGCGCGCGCTATGAGGCTGCCGCCTCGGCGTTCACCTTCTGCTTCTCGTGCCGTCCCTCGCGGATCTCCTCGATCACCTTCTTGTTGAATGCCGGGATGTCGTCCGGCTTGCGACTCGTGACGAGCCCGTTGTCGACGTGTACCTCCTCGTCGACCCAGGTGGCGCCCGCGTTGCGGAGATCCGTCTGCAGTGACGGAAAGGACGTCAGCGTCCGATTGCGCACGACCCCTGCCTCGATCAGCGTCCACGGCGCATGGCAGATCGCGCCGACCGGCTTGCCCTGGTCGAAGAAGTCGCGCACGAAGCGCACGGCGTTCTCGTCCTGACGCAGGTTGTCGGGGTTCCCGACGCCGCCGGGGAGGACGAGCGCGTCGTAGTCGTTCGCGCTTGCCTCCTCGACAGACTTGTCGACCTTGAACGAGCCGGCTTTGTCGTAGTGGTCGAAGCCCTGGATCTCGCCGTCCTGCAGCGAAACGAGCTCGAGCTCGGCACCGGCATCCTCGAGCGCCTGCCACGGCCCCGCCAGCTCGGCCTCCTCGAACATGTCCGCGGCGAGGAAGGCGACCTTCTTCCCTTTCAGCTCATCAGCCATCTGAACCTCCTCTCGTGTCCAGATGGCGGTTTCCCGCGCGCCGTGTCGACGTAAACGCCCGATACCCTCCGGACGGGCGCCTGTAGCTCAGTGGACAGAGCGGCGGCCTTCTAAGCCGCGGGTCGGAGGTTCGAATCCTCCCAGGCGCGCTAGCGGCGCACGCCGAAGTCGGTGGTCACGATCGTGACCTCCCGGCCACCGTACGTCCCGGGCGCCGTCACGACGTGCACGGCGGAGAGGCCGATCTCGCGCCAGCGCGCGGTGAGCATGTTCTTGCGGTGCTCGGGGCTGTTCCACCACATGTCGAGCGCACTGCCGGCATCGACGTCGGGGGAAGACCAAAGGAGGTTCTCGCCGACAGACCAGAAATGGCTGCCGCCGATCGGGTAGTAGCGCGCGATCCGGCGGTCGAACGACGAGCCGTTCGCCGAGTCGTGGCTGAAGTAGCCGCGGGCGGCCATCTCGGTCGAGTGCTGCCGGGCGGCGGCGGAGAGGCGAGCCGAGAGACGCAGCGGGGCGAGGCCGTGCTCCTTGCGGAGGGCATTGATGTCGGCGAGCACGCCCCCCTCGAGTGTCGACAACGACGCCGTCGGCCGCTGCGACGACGCACCGGCGGGCGAGGCGGCCACCCAAAGGCCCGCAATCGCGACGACAAATGCGACGAAACGCACCGAGCGACTCCCCATACGGGGGAGATCGGCTCGCCCGCGCGCGGGCTGATCCCTCGAACGAGTTACCCGGGCTCGACGACCGGCTGCGCCCGGCGGTGCCGCAACCAGTCGAGGAACACCACCTGCAGCGATCCCGCGACCGGAATCGCGGCGAGCGCCCCCAGCACGCCGGCGAGCTCCGCGCCGATCAGCACGGAGATCAGCACCGCGAGCGGGGAGAGCTGCACCGTCCGGCCGTAGACGACCGGCTGCAGGACGTGGTTCTCGACCTGCTGGTAGACGATGAAGAAGACGATCACGACGATCCCGGCCGGGATCGAGTGGAGGAACGCGACCGCGCCGACGATGATCGCGGCGATCGTCGCGCCCGCAAGCGGGATGAGGTCGAGGATGCCGACGATCAAGCCGAGGGCGATCGCGTACGGCACGCCCATGACGGCCAGGACGATCGCCGTGAGCCCGCCTGCGATCAGGCTGATCAGGAGATTCCCGGAGACGTAGCCGCCGACCGTCTTGTAGATCTCGTTTCCGACGGCGCGCCAGCGCGTGCGCGACTCCGGCTTGAGCAGCGAGAAGAAGCTGTCGATCCAGTTGCGCCCCTCGAGCAGCATGAAGAACGTCATGAACGCGATCGTCACGGTCGCGAGCACGGCGTTGACGACGCCCTTCGCCACCGCAAGCGCCGTCCCGGAGAGACCGAAGAGCTTCGACGCACCACCCTGATGGAGCGCCTTTCGCGCCTTTTCGACGAGGTGATACTTCGTCTCGAGGAAGCCGAGCCGTCCGCGGCCCTTCGTGAGATCGTCGAGGTAATCAGGCACCTTGTGCGCGAAGTTGTCCACCTGGTCGACGAGCGTCGGGATGAACAGCCACCCGATCAATGCGATCGCAACGAGCGTCAGGACCGACACGACACCCGTGGCCGCGCCGCGCCGGCCGAGCCGACGTTCGAGGCGGTCGACCGCCGGATTGAGCGCCAGCGCGAGGAACAGCGCGATGAAGACCCACGAAAGGACGTGCCTCGAGATCCACAGCACCTGGAGCGTGATGAACGACGCGACGAGGATGCCGATCACGAGCAGGATCGTCCGCGGTCGGAAATAGACGGAACGCTCCTCCGGCACGGGCTGCAGCATCGCTGCCGCGTCGGACGATAGATTCCGGCGGGATGAGCCTCAGAGGCCGCACGATCGAGCGCTCCGCGACGCTCCCGGACGGGCGGCACGTCGTCGTCCATGTCGGCGTTCCCGAGGACCCGTACATCCCCCGCGCGGAGCTCGACACCGTCGACGTCGAGCTGCACGAGGGGGGCCATGTGCTCGCGGCCGTGAACACGGTGCTCGACCCGGACCAGGAGAGCGAGGCGGAGCAGCTCGCGCGCCAGATCGTGACGAAGCTCGAGTCCGGCGAGATCGAGCCGACGGCGCACGCAATCGAGCCGTTCGCGGACACGCTGCGATGAACGCAACCCTGCACACGAACCACGGCCCGATCGAGGTCGAGCTCTATGCGGACGAGGCGCCGAAGACCGTCGGCAACTTCGTCAAGCTCGCCCGCGACGGGTTCTACGACGGGCTCATCTTCCACCGCGTGATCCCGGACTTCATGATCCAGGGCGGCGACCCGACGGGCACGGGTCGCGGTGGCCCCGGCTACCAGTTCGAGGACGAGTTCAACGAGCACAAGGTCGACCGCGGCGCGCTCGCGATGGCGAACGCCGGGCCGAACACGAACGGGAGCCAGTTCTTCATCGTCACGGCCGACGCGTGTCCCTGGCTCGACGGCAAGCACACGGTTTTCGGCCGCGTCACCTCCGGGATCGACGTCGCCGACGCGATCTCGGGGCTGCCCGCCGACGCCGCCGACAAGCCGCGCGACGATGCGGTCATCGAGCGGGTCGAGATCCGCGACGCAGATCCGCAATAGCCGACGCGAGCGGCAGGCCGTACCAGAGAACCAGGAACGCCAGCGCGACGAGCGCGGTGAACACCGATGCCCACGTCTGCTGGAAGAGGAAGTCGGTGATCACATACACCGCGCACGTGATGGCAACGGCTAGACACGCCAGGCCGGCGATCGTCAGCGTGTTCGAGATCGCGAGCATGCGCTCCTTGTCGTGGTGCCGCCAGCGCAGCCGGTGGTAGGAGCTCGGCGCGATCAGCAGAGCCGTCGACAGCGCAGTCGCGACGAACGCGGCGTAGAAGACGTCACGGCCCGTATGGCTCAGCTTCGGAAAGCCGTTGGCGAACGGCACCGCGAGCAGGAACGCGAACAGCACCTGCACGCCGGGCAGCGCGACGCGGAGCTCGTTGAGCAGCTCGATCAGCTCCCGGTTGTGCCGTTCCTCCCGGCTTTCGGCCATCAGCGCATTGTTTAGCCCACCGAGGAGTCGCGCGTAAAGACGTGTCGTCGTTCCGCGTTTTCACTCTCGAGAACGGCCTCGAATCCGCGGGTAGCGAGAAGCGGGCGAGGAGAATCGAACTCCTATATCGAGGGTGGAAACCTCGCGCTCTGCCATTGAGCTACGCCCGCGAAGCCCGGATAGCGTAGCGCCATGCCTCCGTATTCGTGGGCGCTGCATTGGGACACTCTCGTCGCAATCGCGTTACTCGCAGCGGCCTATTTCTGGACGCAAACGCGCTGGCCCTCCGATGCGCGCAGGCGCGCGGCGTTCGACCTCGCGCTGATCCTCCTGCTGGCCGTCTACGTGACGCCGCTGCACACGATCGCGCTGCACTACCTGCTCACGATCCACTTCCTCCAGAACGTCGTCACCGCTGAATGGGCGCCGGGCCTCGTCGTCTACGCGGTCTCCCCCGCTCTCGGAGCCCGTGTCGCCAGGTACGTCCACCCGCTGGTCGCGCTACCGATCTGGCTCGCGACGTACTTCGTCTGGCACATCCCGGTGGTCTACGACGCGGCGCTCACGCGGCCGCACTGGCTCCTCCATCTCGAGCACCTGACCTACTTCCTGGCCGGCCTGCTGATGTGGTGGCCCGTGATCCACGGGCGGTACTCGGACGGCGCGAAGGCGGCGTACCTCTTCGCTGCGTTCGTGTTCGGCTCGCCGCTCGGCCTGCTGCTCGCGCTGCTGCCGCGACCGGTATACGGCTTCTACGAGGACGCGCCGCAACTCTGGGGGCTCTCGGATCTGATGGACCAGCAGATCGCCGGCGTGACGATGGTGGTCGAGCAGGCAATCGTCTTCTTCGCCGTGTTCGCGCACTACTTCATGCGCTTCCTGCGCACGGAGCAGATCGCCGGCGCGTTCAGCGAAAGCCCGAGATGAGGGCGCCGCCGCTGACGACCAGCGCGGCGGCGGCAAGCAGGCGGACGCCGATTCGCTCCGACCGCCGGAGCACGATCATGGAGATCAGCACCGCCCACAGCGACTCGGTCGCGACGAGCGGCGCCACGATGGTGACGCGCCCGCGATCGAACGCGGAGTACAGGCACGCGTAGCTGACCGCGTAGACGAGCCCCGACAGGACGAACGGCCTGAACGCCTGTCCAACGCGTGCGACGCCGTTCGGCCGCGACAGGACGACGAGCGCGATCACCACGGACGCGGACGCAAGCGAAGCGCTCGCCGCCACGAACCCGGGAACGTCGCTGCCGCGTGCGGCCCAGCGCACGAGATTGTCGCGGATCGCGAACAGCAGCGCGGCGCCGAGTGCGAGAGCGATCCCGCCCGAAAGGAAGGCGCCGGGCCGTGCGCGCTCGCGAACGAGCAGCGTCCCGCCCGCGACGATCAGCAGCGTGCCGACGACGAGGGTGACGTGCACCGGCTCGTCGAGGACGAGCACAGCAATCGCCGCGGAGAGGACCGGCGACACGCCGACGAACACCGCCGTCCGCGAAGGCCCGATCAGGCCGACCGCGCGCGTGAAGAAGATCTGGCTGATGCCCGGGGCGAACAGGCCGGTGACGAGGAACGGCCAGGTCGCGCTCCAGTCGAGCCCGGAGAAATCCCTAGTCAGAAGCGCCAGGACGACGCAGCCGACGCCGGCAAGGAACGTCGTGACCAACGACGCCGCCTCCGCGTCGAGCGGCGGGTGCAATGCGAGCCGGATCGTGACGGCGAGCGCGCCGAACGAGACCGCCGCGCCCAGCGCGAGCAGGACGACCAAGTCGGGACGGCGAGATTCGAACTCGCGACCTTCGGCTCCCAAAGCCGACGCGCTACCAGGCTGCGCCACGTCCCGCTGCAACGGAGATTAGCGTTACGCGCGGCATCTCTCGGCACCCCGCAGTCGGGTACGGGATGGTCGCGCTGGCAGCGACGCTGTTCGCGATCAACGGGAGGTGTCGAAGGTCATCCTCGGCTCGGGCGTCGATGCCCAGCAACTGACGGAGGTGCCTGCGCCGGCGCGCTCGTCGGGCTGACGTTGATCGCACTCGCGACGCGGCCCGCCGCGCTGTTGCTGAGGCGCGACGAGCTGCCGCTCGTCCTCGCGCTCGGCGTCGTCGGTCTTGCGCTCGTGCAGTGGTCGTAATTCTTCGCGATTCACCGGATCCCGATCGGGTCGCGCTCGTCGTTCAGTTCGTCGGCCCGATCCTCGTTGCCCTGTGGGCGCGGTTCGTCTACGGCGAGCACGTCCGGGCACGGATCTGGATCGTCCTCGGCACGGTGGTCCCGTTCGCGCTCGTCGGCGGCGCACTCCGCCGGATCAGCGCGACGCGCGTCGGAATCACGGCGATGCTCGAGCCGGTCGTCGCCATCGCGGTCGCCTGGGCGTGGCTCGGCGAGTCGCTGAACGCCGTGCAAATATCCGGCGCAGCCGTTACCCTCGCCGGCGTCGCACTCGCCCTGTCCTCCCGCTGAAAGGAGCGAACCGAACTCCCGTACCGAACGGAACAACCCCGTACGGGGGTCCACTCATGCTTGACGACTACACATTCCCCCAACTGTTTTCGAAAAAGCATGTCGTTGTCGGTTTCCTCGCACTTCTGATCCTTCTCGCTCAGGCCGCCGCAGCCCAGGCCCGTCGCCTGACCAGCTCGGAAGCGTCTCTGCTCCAGACGATGAATTCCGTCCGGAAGAGCCACGGCCTGCCGGCCCTGCGCGTCGACTTCCATCTCGTCCGCGCCGCGCGCGGCCACTCGTCCGACATGATGCGGCGCCAGTACTTCGCCCACGGCTCCGTCGCCGGCCGCGTCGTCGCGGCAGGCGCCCAAGGCCCGCTCTTCGGCGAAGACCTGGCGTGGGCGACGAGCATGACGGCGAACTGGGTGGTCGGGGCGTGGCTCGCCAGCCCCGAGCACCGGGCGATCCTCCTGCGGCCGGGCTTCCGGCGCGTCGGGATCGGCTACGCGTTCGGCACCTTCATCGGCCACGGCGAGGCCGGCGTCGTCACCGCCGACTTCGCAGGTCGCTGACCGCTATTCGGTTTCCATCAGCGTGCGGAGCTCCGAGAGCTTTTCGGCTCGGAGCTCATCACGCTCGCCCTTGTCGATGCGGTCCAGCAGACGCTGAACAAGCGGCGCCAGCTCGAGCGGGTTGAACGGCTTCGTGATGTAGTCGACGCCGCCGATGTCGAGGCCGCGCGCGCGGTCGCGGAACTCGGCCCGCGCCGTCAGGAAGATGATCGGGATGCCGCTCGTGCGGTCGTCGTCGAGCAGCTGCGCGGCGACATGCCAGCCGTCGAGGCCCGGCATCATCACGTCGAGCAGGATCACATCCGGGTGTTCGTCCTGCGCTTTGACAACGCCGGACGGGCCGTCCGCCGCCTCGATCACGTCCATCTCCTCTGCCTCGAGGTTGACGCGACAAAGGAGACGGATCGGCGCTTCGTCGTCGATCACCAGAACTTTGGTCATGCCGGCCTTGCGCGGAGGTATACCCGCTCCGTCGGTCACCTAGTCGCGCGCCAAGGGCAGCTCGAACGCGAAGCTCGAGCCCTCCCCCTCCGTCGAATCGACCCAGATGCGCCCGCCCATGGCATTGACGAGCTCTTTTGCGATGAACAGGCCGAGCCCCGTCCCGGCGGCGCCGTCGCGCGCCGCCGACTCCGCACGGTAGAACTTTCGAAAGATCCATTCGCGCTCGGCCGCCGGAATGCCCATGCCCTCGTCGACGACGCGAACCTCCACCCGGTCCGCGTTCCGGCGGGCGCCGACCGTGACCGTCCCACCCTGCGGTGAATAGCGCAGGGCGTTCTCGACGAGAATGTTGAACACCTGTCTGACCTTCTCCGGGTCGGCTTCGGCTGCGAGCGGCTCGTCCGGGAGATCGATCTCGAACCTGTGGCCGTTGTCGGCGTCCACGGTGCCGACGACCTCGGACACGACCGAGCCGACATCGATCCGTCCGCGCTCCACCTGCAGGTCGCCCGCGTCGAGCCGCGCGACGTTGAGCAGCTGGTCGACGATCTCCGTCAGCCGCTTCGACTCGGACGCGATGTACGCGAGGAACGTCCGCCGTTCTTCCTCGGCGAACGGGATGTCCTGTCGCAGGAGCGTCTCGGCGAAGCCGTAGATCGACGTCAACGGCGTGCGCAGCTCGTGCGAGACCGCGGCGACGAAGTCGGACTTCACCTGTTCCACCATCCGGTCGGCCGAGATGTCGCGGAACGCGAAGATGCGGCCTGCGACCGCGCCCAGGGGGTCGCGCATCACTGCTTCGCTGAGCGAGAGCCAGAGCTCCTCGCCGCCGCGCGGGATCGAGACCAGGCGCTGTCCCGCCGGCGCTTCGTCGTCGCCGGACTCGAGGTTGCGGCGCAGCACCTGCGCCGTCGTATGTCCGATCGCCTCCTCCTGCGGCACGCCGGTGATCTGCTCAGCCGCGGCGTTCCAGAGCACGACGTGGCCGTCATGATCGACGGCGACGATGCCGTCGGCGATGTTGGCGAGGATTGCGACGCTCCGCTCGTTCTCCAGCGACACGCGCGAGTACAGCTCCGCGTTCGCGAGGGCAGCAGAGGTGTTGCCGGCGAGTGCGAGGAGCGCCTCGACCTCCTCTGCGCGCCACGTTCGCGGGCGGCGCGCATAGACGGCGAGCACACCTACCGTCGCGCCCTCCGGGCCGGAAAGCGGGACGCCGAGGTAGGCCGCGTAGCCCCCGCCGAGCAGCTGGTCGCGGCCGGCCGGCTGCTGCCCGGCCCCGGCGTCGTCGACCGCAACCGGCGCGCGCGACTGGAAGACGTCACCGGAGATCGACGCGTGGGTGCTGACGCGCGCACCGACGGCGTCGGACGTCCCTTCGCCCGAGGCGGCGCTGACGACGAGCTCATCCTCCTCGAGCGTCAACACGGCGCACGCGTCGGCGGCCAGCAACACGGGCGCCTGCTGGACGACCTCGTCGAGGACGGCAGCCGGATCGAGCTCGGTCGCCAGGACGCTGCCCGTCCGGGCGAGCTGCTGTGACAGTGCGCGCGCCGTGCGCTCCGCTTCGTAGAGCTCGCTCCGCTCGAGCGCTCCGCGTGCGGCGTCCGACAGGTGGCGCGCGACCTCGAGCTCCTCGTCGCTGAACGTCCGCTGCGCCGCGAAGAAGACGAGCACCAGGCCCGAGCGTCCGGCGCGCCGGCTCGCCACCGGCACGGCGAGCAGCGCGCTCAGCGCCGTTTCTCGTAGCAGCGCCTGCCACGGCGGGTCGAACCGGGTGTCGTCGGCCACTGCCGGGGACGCCACGATGCGTTCGTCGGCAGCCGCCGTCGCCAGCGAGGATGCCGACGCCGGCAGGCCGGATGCGAACGCCCGGGCGAGCTCGTCGGGCAGACGAACCGATGCGGCAAGCTCGAGGTCGGTGCCCCTGGGCATCAGGACGGCGGCAGCGTCGCCGCCGAAGGCGTCCGTCGCCGCCTGTCCGAGCGCGTCGAGCGTCTCGGCGAGCGAGAGCGACTGCCCGAGCATCGCCGCGATCCGGAAGAACGCCGCCTGCTGCGCGATGCGCCGCTCGTTGTCACGGAGGAGGCGCGCTACGTGAATCGCGAGGCCGATCTCGCGCGACACCGTCTCCGTGAGCGCAACCTCTTCCGAGGCCCAGTCATGGGGCTCGGCTCGATGGAGGGCGAGGACGCCGATCAGCTCGTCGAAGACGAGGATGGGCACGGCCAGCACCGCACGCGAGCCGAGCTCGAGCAACCCGCGCACGCCACCGGCTTCGAGGAGCTCGGGCGCGCGTTCGACGTCCTCGACGGCGACGGTCGCGCGGCGGCGCACGGCGAGGTTCGAGACGGCGAGCCGCTTTCCCGACTCGATCTCCGGAACGGCGCCGACGTGCCACTGCGCCGCGATCGGAATCGAGTCCTCCGCGTCGCCGAGGCGGATGAAGCAGCGGTCGACGCCGAGTGCCGCGCCGGTCTCCTCGACCGCAACGCGCAAGAGCTCGTCGGCGTCGAGTTCCGAATGGACCCGGGCCGAGAGCCGGGCAAGGAAGCGCTCGCGCTCGAGCGCTTCCCGGAGCGCGGCCGTCGAACGGATCCGATCGAGCGCGAGTGCCGCTTCGCCGGCGACCGTCCGCAGCAGCGCGAGCTCGTCGCTCGAGAAGGCGCGAAGACCCGACGTCGTGCCGACGACCAGGACGCCGATCACGCGCTCGTCCGCAACCAGCGGGACGAAAGCGGCGCTGCGTGCCCCGGTTGCCTCTGCGAGGCGCGGGCTGACGATCGCCGAAGCCCGCACGTCGTAGACCGCGAAGGGCGCCGCCTCGAAGACCGCCGTCGAGACGCCGGAGGGCTCGCTGTCGAGGTCCACCGTGATCGACCGGAACCAGTCGAGCTCGCGGCCGTGGTCGCGGCCGAGCAGGCCGGATGCGACCCCGTGCTCGTGGTCGACGACGTAGAGGAGCGAAAGCTCGACCCCGACGAGCGGCTCGACCCGGACGAGCAGCTCCCGCGCGATCGTCGCCGCGTCCTCCGAGCCGCCGAACGCGGTCGCGATCGCGGCCATCGACTCGAGCTCGGGACTGCCGGCCCCGGCGGCCGCACGGCGCCGGCGCAGCGCGAGCAGGCCGACGAGGGCCAACGCGACCCCGATGACGACTGCCGCAATATCGAGCCCGATGCGAAGCATCCCCGTGCTCCCGGGTTGGTGTGACTGGGCCTAACGGATTGTAGGGAGCGCCGGTGCCGCTTCCAAAGATGGGCCGTTCGGCCTATTGGCATGCAGGGGTCGACTCGTTAGCCTCAATCGCACTGGGCGATGCGAACCGCGGTGCGTTCCTGGCCTTGCAGTCCGCGGTGAGCACTAGGAGGAGGCTCGTCGCCACCGACCCCCCGAGCGACGAGCCTCTTCCTTTGACTGCGCAGAACCTCACGGTTGTCGCACGACGGAGCTGAGTGCTCCTCAGCCACGGCTCCTGGCGGCGCGGACGGGTCCCCGCGGGCTCTCAGCTTTCCCCTGCTACCTTGGCCTGCGGTTTGGTTTCGCGAGTTCTACTCGCATCACCTCGGGGATACTGCGCTGGGGTCGAGCGCGCCGTGGAGACGGTCGAGCATGCGCTTTCCGTCTACGGAGCGCCGGTCTACGTCCGGAAGCAGATCGTCCACAACGCCCACGTCGTGCGCGATCTGGAGGCGCGCGGCGCGATCTTCGTCGAGTCGGAGACGGACGTGCCCGCAGGCGCCACGCTCGTGCTTTCGGCGCACGGCGTCGCGCCGAAGGTCTACGAGCGGGCGGCGGACCGGAGCCTCCAGACCATCGACGCGACGTGTCCGCTCGTCACGAAGGTGCACGTCCAGGCGCGCCGCTACGCGGCCGACGGCCATCGCGTCGTGCTGATCGGCCACGCCGGCCACGAAGAGGTGGTCGGGACGATGGGCGAGGCGCCGGAGGCGACGGTCCTCGTCGAGAGCGTCGACGACGCAGAAGCCCTCGAGCTGCCGGCCGGCGCGCCGGTCGCCTACATCACCCAGACGACGCTCTCCGTGGACGAGACCGCCGAGATCATCGACGTGCTGAAGCGGCGCTTCCCACAGATCAGGGGGCCGCAGCGGGAGGACATCTGCTACGCGACGTCCAACCGGCAGTGGGCGGTGAAGGAGCTGCTCGGGAAGGTCGAGCTGCTGCTCGTGATCGGCTCCCGTAACTCGTCGAACTCGAACCGGCTCGTCGACGTCGCGCGCGCCGCCGGTGTCGCGTCGCACCTGATCGACGACGAGACCGAGATCGACGAGCGCTGGCTCGAGGGCGTCGAGACGGTCGGCGTGACCTCGGGCGCGTCCGCGCCGGAGCGGCTGGTCGACCGCGTCTGCGAGTGGTTCCGCGCCCGCGGCGTGCGCGACATCCGGCCTTTTGCCAGTGTGTACGAGGATGTCGTCTTCCGGCTCCCCGTCGAGCTCCGCCGCGCAGCGACGCCCGCCTGAGCCCGAACGCGTCGCGCGACTTCCGGAGCAGTACTTCACGGCGCTCCTCGCACGTGTCGCGGCTACCGCCGCGGTCGACGGCGAGCCGCTCGTCGATCTCGGGCGCGGCAACCCGGAGGTGGGGCCGCCGAAGCACGTGATCGAGGCGCTCGCCGAGTCGGCGGCACGTTCAGACGTCCACGGCTACGCGCCGTTCGCGGGACTGCCGGCGCTGAAGGAGGCGATCGCCGCCCGCTACGCGGACGTCTACGGCGTCGAGCTCGACCCGCGCCGCGAGGTCGCGGTCCTGCCCGGCACGAAGACGGGGCTGGCGGAGTTCGCCCTCTGCGCCGTCGAGCGCGGCGGCACGATCGTGCTGCCGGACCCGGGCTACCCGGACTACTTCTCCGCCGTCGCGCTCGCCGGAGCCGACGTCGCCTCGTTCTCCGGATGGGACACGGCCGGCGATGCCATGTACCTCAACTTCCCGACGAACCCGACCGCGGCGGCCGCACCGGAGGGCGTCTTCGGCGACGCCGTCGACTGGGCTCGACGGAACGACGCCTGGGTCATGCACGACTTCGCCTACGGCGACCTCGTCTTCGACGGGCGCCGCCCGCGGAGCTTCCTTGCGGCCGACGGCGCGCGCGACGTGGGCATCGAGCTCTTCAGCATGTCGAAGAGCTACGGCATGGCCGGGTGGCGGCTCGGCTTCGCGCTCGGAAACGAGGAGCTCGTGCGGCGCATCGAGACGCTGCAGGACCACGCCTTCGCCGGCATCTTCCGGCCGCTGCAGGAGGCGGGCATCGCCGCGCTGACGGGCTCGCAGGCCTCGGTCGAGGAGCGGCGCCTGATCTACGAACGCCGGCGCGACCGTGCGCTCGCCGCCCTGGCCGGGGTCGAGGCGCGGTCCGAGGGGACGTTCTTCGTCTGGTTCCGGCTGCCGGACGGCGTCACCGTCGAGCGGATCCTCGCCGAGGAGCGCGTCGCGCTCGCGCCGGGGGAAGGCTTCGGAGGACGGGGGACGGGCTGGGCGCGGCTCTCGCTCGCCGTCAGTGACGAGACGCTCGAGCTCGGGCTCGCGCGCCTCAGACCTTCGCTATCTCCGGCTCGCTGACGCCGTCGGCGGCGACCTCGGTCGCCAGCACCTCTTCCTTGATCCAGTCCGCGTGCTCGAGCAGATCGGAATCGGCGGCGGGCAGCGTCAGCCGGATCCGGTCGGTCAGCTCGAGCCCTGCGTCCTTCCTCATCGTGTTCACACGGTGGATCAGCTCGTAGACGCGGCCTTCGCGACGGAGCTCGTCGTCGATCTCCGTCGTCACGGCGACGGTGACGGCATCGTCGGCTGCGAGCGCCCACCCCTCGCGCCCGCGGCGCTCGACGAGGATCTCCTCCGCGCCGAGCTCGTGGCCGTTCACGCGCACGCCGCCGGTCTCGAGCTGCTCGAAATCGCCGGCGGCGAGCGCCGACCGCACAGCGCCGAGCTCCTTGCCGAGCTTCGGCCCGAGGAGAGGGAGGTTCGGCTTCACGCGCACCTCCATCGCCTCGACGGGCGCGAACTCGACCTCCTTGACACGCAGCTCCTCCGCGATCTCGTCGGCGTGGCGCCCGGCGCGGTCGGCGCCCTGCACCACGAGACGGCGCAGCGGCTGCCGGAGCTTCACGCCCGCGTCCCCGCGCGCCTGCCGGCCGAGCTCGACGACGCGGCGCACCTCGGCGACCTCGAGCAGGAGCTCGTCGTCGAGCCGTCGTGCCTCCGCCCACGGCTCGAGAAACACCGACTCCGGCGTGTCGTCGGCGCGCAGTCCCCGCCACAGGAACTCGGAGAGAAACGGCATCACGGGCCCGATCACCCGCACCGAGTGCACGAGCGCCTGCCAGAGCGTCCAGAGTGCGACGCGGTCACCGTTCCAGAACCGCCGCCGCGACCGGCGGATGTACCAGTTCGACAAGTCGTCGACGAACGAGTCGAACGCGCGCATCACGCCGGGGGTCCAGTAGCGCTCGTACGCGTCCGTCGCCTCGACGACGAGCTGCTCCGTGCGCTCCACGAGCCAGCGGTCGAGCGGCTGCAGCTCCCCGGGCGGCTGCTCTCGCGGGCGGAAGCCGTCGATGTTTGCGTAGTCGACGAAGAACTTGACGCAGTTCCAGTACGTCAGCAGCCGGCGGCGGATCTCGGCAGCAGGGGCGTAGCCGAACTTCATGTTCTGGCTCGGGACGTGCTCGCAGAACATGAACCGGATCACGTCCGCGCCGATGTTCTCGAGCGCCTCCGCTGCGTCGATCGCGTTGCCCCACGAGCGGTGCATCTCGCGGCCGTGCTCGTCGAGCAGTTTCTCGTACGTCAGCACCGCCTTGTACGGCGACTTGCCCGTGAGGGTCACCGACATGAAGCACTGCGAGTAGAACCAGAGTCGGATCTGCTCGCGCATCTCCGAGACCCAGTCGGCCGGGTACCACTTCTCCCAGTACGCGTGGTCGGGGAGGTCCGCGCCCGTGAGCCCCGCGGCCGCCCCGGTCGCGTAGCCGTGTTCCTTCCACTCCGGGCTCTGCCAGCCGAGCGTCGAGAACGGGACGATCCCTGCGTCCAGCCACGCGTCCCCGACCTCCGTCACACGGCGGACCTCGGCGCCGCAGTCGCAGCTGATCGGGACCTCGTCGATCCACGGCCGGTGCAGCTCCTGCAGCCCGTCGAGGCCGCCGGTCGCGCGCTCGCGCAACTCCTCGAGCGATCCGATCACGGTGAGCTTCCCGCACGAGCCGCACGGGTAGAACGGCAGCGGCAGCCCGAAGTAGCGGCGACGCGAGATGTTCCAGTCGCCCATGTTGCGCAGCCAGTCGTCCATGCGCTTCGAGTAGAAGTCGGGCGTCCACGCGACCGTTGCGTTCGCGTCGAGCATCGGCCGGCGGATCTCGTCGGCGCGGATCATCCAGTCGTCGGCGATGCGGAAGACGAGCGGTGTCGAGCAGCGCCAGCAGATCGGGTAGCTGTGCACGATCGAGCCGGAGTCGACGAGCAGACCGCGCCGTTCGAGTTCGATCTGGACCGGCCCTTCGACGTCCTGCGTGGAACGCCCCTCGAACTCGCCGTAGTCCTCGTAGAACCGCCCACTCTCGTCGATCGGCGTCAGCACGGACAGCTCGTGCACCCGCGAGAGCTCGAAGTCCTCGGCGCCGCAGCCCGGCGCGATGTGGACGATGCCGGATCCCGTGTCGAGCGCGACGTCCTCCCACGGGATCACGCGGTGGACGACGCCCTGCTGCGCCGGCAGCATGTCGAACGGACCGTCGTACTCGAGCCCGACGAGCTCGGCGCCGCGCACGCGCTTCGTGAACGCTGCGTCGGGCTTTCGTTCGACCGCCCACCAGTCGCCGCCTTCGGTCAGGCCGTACTCGGCCTGGGGGTTCACGGCAGCCGCGACGTTCGCCGGCAGCGTCCATGGGGTCGTCGTCCAGACGACGAGCGCCTCGCCGTCGCGTCCTTTCAGCGGGAAGCGCACGTACAGCGACGGGTGCGTCAGCTCGGCGTACGAGTTGATCAGCTCGTGCTGCGAGAGCGACGTCCCGCAGCGGGGGCACCACTCGACGGAGCGGTGGCCGAGGTACAGCCAGCCGCGATCGTGGCACTCCTTCAGGAAACGCCAGATGTACTCGATGTTGGTGTCGGAGAACGTGTAGTAGTCGTTGTCCCAGTCCATCCACATGCCGAGGCGGCGGCACTGCTCGGTGATGATCTCCGCGTATTTCGCCACACGCTCCTTGCACCGCTCGGCGAACTCGGCGATGCCGTAGTCCTCGATCTCGCGCTTGGAATTGAGGCCGAGCTCGCGCTCGACACCGACCTCGACCCACAGTCCCTGGCAGTCGAAGCCGTTCTGGTAGCGCAGGTCGTGGCCGCGGAGGGCCTTGTAGCGCTGGAACACGTCTTTCAGGGTCCGTCCCCAGCAGTGGTGGGCGCCCATCGGGTTGTTCGCCGTGATCGGCCCGTCCATGAAGCTGAACGTCGGGCCGCCGCGGTTTCGCTCGCGGAGCCGGTCGAAGATCCCGCGCTCGTCCCACCACGCGAGGATCTCCTCCTCGAGCGTCAGGTGGTCTGGGTACTGTGGCAGCGCTTCGAACATCGCTTCGATTCTAGGGACGGAAGAAACCGAGGTTCCGAAGCGTTGTAAGAGGGGTACGCCTGGTAGGTCAGTGAAGAAAGGACCCGATGTCTACTGCTGTCACGGAACAGAGCTTCGAGCAGGAAGTGCTTCAGAGCGACAAGCCGGTGATCGTCGACTTCTGGGCTGAATGGTGCGGCCCCTGCCACGCCGTCTCCCCGGTGCTGGACAAGATCGTCGACGAGCGCAACGGCGACCTGAGGCTCGTCAAGGTGAACATCGACGAGGAGCAGGAGCTCGCGATGCGCTTCGGCGTTCAGTCGATTCCGATGATGATCCTCTTCAAGGAGGGTCAGCCCACCGCGGCCGCCGTCGGCGCTCAGCCGAAGACGGCGCTCGAGAAGTCGCTCGGGCTCGCGGACTAAGAGGTGGGTCTGGCCCCGCAAGGGGCCTGACCCCAGCCTTTCCGCGCGCGGTCTAGGACCGCTCGGCCATCTCCTTTTCGGGATGCGGCAGCGGCGACGCCGCCCGCGAGGCGGGCTCTTTGACGAGGTTGAGCACGCGCATCCCGTGCACGTACACGACCGCGCCTCCGAGCCAGCCGCCGAGGGTCAGGAAGCCGAACCCGATCACGGTCAGCGCATAGGCGCCGGCGCTGACGTTCCCGTGCGTGTACGCGCCGTGGCCGAAGATCGCGGCGAGGCCGAAGAACACGGTCGCGGTGACCATCGCGGAGAGGTGATACGTGGCCGTCCACCACAGGTCGCTGCGCCAGCTGATCGTCAGCCACTCGGCGAGCCCCGTGAGAGCCGTCGGCACGGTGGCGATCAGGCCGAAGATCAGGCCCAGCCACCAGCCGATCGCACCGTTCCGCTGCGTGATGCCGACGACCTCGACGAAGCCCGCGATGGTCGCGAACGTGTAGATCCCGATCGTGGCATCGGTCAGCGGCGGATGGATCGGGTGCCCGGGCAGCCCGCGCCGGAGGTAACTCAGCTTCATACGGGCGGATGTACCGCACCGCACAAGGCTGAAACGCTACGGCTCTTGCGTGTCGAGGAAGCTCAGGAACGCTGCGTGCTTGGCCAGGAGGGCTTCGATCTCGGCAACGCCGGCGCCCGCCCAGTCCTCCACCCACGTGTCGCTGAGGTCGTCCTCGATCTGATGGAGGCCGCGGTCGCTCATGGGCGTAACTATCGGCTCTCGAACCGGACGACGCCATGGGCCGAACGGCTCATTCGAGGGATCCCCCAGACCCATACCGCCGGCCCTTGAACGGTCTCCTGATCGTGAATCCGCGGTCGGGAGACGGCGGCCCGAACGCAGACGACCTTGTCGCCGAGGCACGCCGGCTGAGCATCCAGGTGCACGTGCTCCGCGAGGGCGACGACCCCGCCGAGATCGCCCGCGCTGCTCCGGCAGCGGCGCTCGGCATCGCCGGCGGCGACGGGTCGCTCGCCGCCGTCGCGGGCGTCGCGCTCCAGCGCGACGTGCCGTTCGTGTGCGTCCCGTTCGGGACGCGCAACCACTTCGCCCGCGACCTCGGCCTCGATCGCAACGACCCCCTCGGCGCGCTTTGCGCGTTCCGCGGGCACGAACGGCGCATCGACGTCGGCCGCGCCGACGAAAGGGTGTTCCTGAACAACGTGTCGCTCGGCGTCTACGCGCGCCTCGTCCACCGGCGCGAGCATCACCGCCGGCGTCGTCAAGCGTTCGCGCGGATGCGCGCGTGGGCGGTGCTGCTGACCCACCGCACGCCGCTCGGCATCACGATCGACGGCGAGCCGACCGACAGCCGCATCGTCCTCGTCGCGAACAACGCGTACGGCGTCGACTTCCCGACGCTCGGCGCACGCGAGCGGCTCGACGAGGGCAAGCTGCACCTCTATCTGCCGGGAGGCGAGCGTCGCGGCGAGCGCTTCGTCGTCGACGCGGCCGCCGGCCGGATCGAGGCGGCGCTCGACGGCGAGCCCGAGGTGTTGCGCACGCCGGTTCAGTTCAGGATCGAGCCGCGCGCCCTACGCGTGCTCGTACCCGACGGCGACGCGTAGTACGTCCGGGTAGTGCGCGAACGCGAGCTCGTCCGGGGACGGCAGCTCGCTCGGCGCGAACCAGCGGACCGCGACGAGATCGTCGGCGGCGCGCGGGTCGCCGCTCACGCGCACCTTCCACGTGAGCGCCAGCACGACGCGCCCCTCGTACGGCTCGAGCCAGTGCCCGAGGAATTCGAGCGGCTCGAGCTCGAGGCCTGTCTCTTCGCGCACCTCGCGCCGTAGCCCGTCGATGGGCAGCTCGTCCTCGTGGAGGAAACCGCCGGGCAGGTCCCACAGCCCCGCGCCCGGATCGAGCGCACGCTCGCCGAGCAGCACGCGGCCCTCCGCATCGAGGCACACCGCTTCGACGGCCGGCACCGAGTTCGCATAGCCGACGTAGCCGCAGGCTTTGCACTCCACGCGATCGTCGCGCTTGTCGATAGCCTCGCCGCAGATGGGACAGAACTTCCATCCGTCGAGAGCACCCATGGGAGAGACCATATGAGCCCCCGCGCCGTCGGCGCGACGCAGACGGAGCTCGCGCGCATCGGCCTGCTCGCGACGCTGCCGGGCGAGACGCTCGCACGGCTCGCGGAGAACATGACGCGCGAGGAGCTTCCGGCCGGCACCGGCGTCTTCTCGGAAGGCGACACGGGCGATCGCTTCTACGTCGTGCTCAACGGGATGCTGTACGTCTCGCAGGAGAGCCGCGGCACGCAGGCGGTGCTGCGGCCGGGGGACTACTTCGGCGAGGTGGCGCTCGCAATGCGCATGCCGCGCACCGCATCGGTGCGTGCACTCACGCCCGCAACGGTCGCGAGCTGCGATCAGGCCACGTTCGACGAGTTCATCCGGCCGTTGTTCGCCGACGATGGCTGAGCGGATCCTCCTGCATGCCGGCGTCGCCGACTCGCGGATGTACCGGCAGCAGCTCGAGACGCTCGCGCCGGCACGGGCGCTCGACCTGCCCGGCTTCGGTCAGACGCCGATCGGCCCGGACACGCCCGACGACCGGACGTTCGTGCGCAACAACCTTCCCGACGCGCCGGCGACGCTCGTCGGCACGTCGCTCGGCGGCAGGCTCGCGCTCGAGCTCGCGCTCGAGGTCCCCGAGCGCGTCGCCGCGCTCGTGCTCGTGGGATCGGGCCTCGACGGACACGAGTGGTCGGAGGAGGTCCGCGCGTTCGGAGCCGAGGAGGAGGCAGCGCTCGAGCGCGGCGACCTCGACGCGGCGGTCGAGGCGAACATCAAACTGTGGCTCGCCGACGACGCCGACCCGGAGGTACGGGCGCTCGTCGCCGAGATGCAGCGCGACGCCTTCCAGCTCCAGGAGGGATACGAGAGCCCGCTCCCGCCGCTCGACCCGCCGGCGTCCACGCGCCTCAGAGAGATCGGTATCCCGACGCTCGTCGTCACGGGAAGCGAAGACGTGCGCGACATCCACGAGATCGCCGAGAAGCTGGCCGCCGAGATCCCCGGCGCCGAGCGGGCGACGATCGCGGGCTCGGGTCACCTGCCGAGCCTCGAGCGGCCCGACGACTTCGACCGTGTCGTCCTAGCGTTCCTCCACGAGCACGGCGTCTGAGAGCTGCGGCCAGGCCCGCTTCGCCCAATCGCCGAACTCGAGGTCGGTGAGCACGCCGACGGCGACGTCGGCTTCGGGATCGACCCAGAGGAAGGTGCCGCTGCCGCCGAAGTGACCGAACGTGCGCGACGAGCTCAGCGTGCCGGTCCAGTGCGGGCTCTTGGCGTCGCGGAGCTCGAAGCCGAGGCCCCAGTCGAGCGGGTCGAAGCGCCCGAAGTCGGGGAGAACGCCTGCGAGACCCGGGAACTGCACCGACGTCGCCTCGGCGAGCGTCTCCGGCGCGACGAGCGTCGGCCGTTGCAGCTCACGCGCGAACGCGCGCAGGTCGTCGAGGCTGCCGTGCAGCTCCGACGCCGCCGATCCGCGCAGCTCGGCTCGCATCTGCAGCGGCTCCAGCACGCCCGCCGCGAGGTACTCGTCGAACGGCATCTCGGCGAGCGCGGCGACGTGGGCGGCGAGGGTCTCGTAGCCGACGTTCGAGTACACCCGCCGCTTCCCCGGTTGCCCGGTCGGCCCGCCGGGCTCGAACGGGAGGCCGGAGGCGTGCGCGAGCAGGTGTCGCACGGTGGATCCTTCCGGCCCTGCGGGCTCGTCGAGGTCGATCACGCCCTCCTCTGCGGCGACCAGCGTCGCGAGCGCGCTGACGAGCTTCGTCACGGACGCCCAGCGGAAGACGAGCTCGCTGGGCCCGTGAGCGCCGCGCAGCTCGCCGCCGCGCAGCGCGAACGCCGCCGTGGTCGTCGCCGGCCAGCCGTCGATCTGCCGAAGCGCCTCCACCGGCGCGCGATACTACGTCGATGGAGCGCCGCGCCGTCTTCTCCGGCAACCCGTACGAGCGCATCTGGGGGCACTCGCGCGCGGTTCGCGTCGGCGACCACATCTCCGTCTCGGGCACGGCCCCGATTCCCGCAGACGGGTCCGACCCGCCCAAGGGAGCGTACGACCAGACGCGCCTCTGCTTCCAGATCATTCTCGAGGCCCTCGCAGAGCTCGGCGCAGGCGCGGAGGACGTCGTGCGCACGCGCGTCTACGGGACTCGTGCCGAGATCTTCGACGACGTCGCGCGCGCACACAGCGAGGTTTTCGGCGAGGTCTCACCGGCGAGTGCCTTCCTCGTGATCAAGGAGCTCGCGAACCCGGCCTGGCTCGTCGAGATCGAAGCGGACGCGATCGCCGCAGCATGAACGAGCAGCAGATCTATCCGCCCTCGATCACGGGGAAGGGGGCGCGGTTCGCGCCCGGCGGCAGCGTGCTCGACCACGCGTTCGGGCAGGGCGATCCGTACACGCTCGGCGTCGAGGAGGAGTACATGCTGCTCGACGGCGAGACGTTCGACCTCGTCCAGCACATCGACACCGTCCTCGCTGCCGTCGCGGGCCACGAGCTCGAGCCGGCGATCAACGCAGAGCTGATGCAGTCGGTGCTCGAGATCGCGACGCCCGTTTGCCACACACCGGCCGAAGTGGCCGACCAGCTGCGGCAGATCCGCGGCTATGTCATCGGTGTCGCGCGCGAGCAGGGCATGCGCGTCGGCTCCTCCGGAACCCATCCGTTCAGCCTCTTCGAGCGGCAGCGGATCACGGCGAAGGACCGGTACCGCGCGCTCGTCGACCAGCTGCAGTACGTGGCGCGCCGCGAGCTGATCTTCGGAATGCACATCCACGTTGCCGTCGACGACGCCGAAAAGGCGATCCAGGTCGTCAACGGCCTCCTGCCGCAGCTCGGGCCACTGCTGGCGCTGTCGGCGAACTCCCCGTTCTGGCGCGGCGAGCCGACCGGGCTGCGTTCGAGCCGGCAGATGGTCTTCGCGGCGTTCCCGCGTTCGGGCCCGCCGCCCCGCTTCCGCGACTACAGCGACTACGCCGAGGTCGTCGGGCAGCTCGAGAAGACGGGCTGCATCGCGGACTACACGCACATCTGGTGGGACATCCGCCTCCATCCTCGGCTCGGCACGATCGAGATCCGCATCTGCGATGCGATCACGCGCCTCGAGCATGTCGTCGCGGTCGTCGCCTACTGCCAGGCGCTCGTGAAGCTCTTGTCCGAGCGCTTCGAGCGGGGCGACGAGATTCCGTCGTACCACCGCATCCTGACGACTGAGAACAAGTGGCTCGCCGGACGCTACGGGCTCGAGGCGCCGTTGATGGACCTCGCGACGGGCCGTCGCAATCGCATCCCGATGCTGCAGTTGATCCGCCGCACGCTGAAGGAGATCGAGCCGCACGCGCGGGAACTCGGTTCGGAGCGCGAGCTCGAAGGAATCGAGGAGATCCTGCGCAACGGCAACGGCGCCGACCGGCAGCTGCGCGTGTTCAACGCGAATCGCGACATCGTCGAAGTCGTGAGCGAGATCGCGAACGCGACCGAGATCGCGAACGCGACCGAGGTCGCGGCAGCACCCCAACCGGCTCCCGCGGCAGCGAAGTAGGCTGCGCCGATGCTGGGGGGCGGCGACCGAGTGCCTGACGCGTCCGTCTGGACCGCGCCGAACGAGCGACGGCAGCTGTCGGAGCTGATCGCCGACGGCCCCGCGCTGTTCGTCTTCTACCTCTTCGACTGGTCGTCGACCTGAACGAGCGAGATGGAGCTCCTGCGTGACAGGAGCACACAGTTCGAAAAGGCAGGAGTCCGTCCGTTCGGCATCTCGCGCGACTCGGCGTGGACGCACATCGCCTGGTCGCAGACGCTCGACCTGAACTTTCCGCTGCTCTCCGACTGGAACGGCGACGCCGTACGCGCGTTCGGGGTCGAGAGCGAGTTCCGTGGACATCACGGCGTCGCCGAGAGGACGGCCTTTCTCGTCGATCCGGACGGTACGGTGCGCGGCGCATGGCGCTACGACACGGCCGAGGTGCCGGACTTCGACGAAGTGCTTCGCGCCGCGCAGCCCTCGTAGCGCTCGCTGTCGCGCTGTACGTCGTCGCCGGCGTGACGGCGACGTGGCCGGCGGTGCAGCACGCGCGGTCGCACTTTCTGTCCGGCGGCGCGCCGAGCCACGGCGACGCGTCTCCGGGCGATCATTTGCAGACGCTCTGGCACGACTGGCTCGTCGGACATCAGCTCCAGCACGGGCACGCGCCCTGGCTCGACCCGTACACGTTCCAGCCGGAGGCGAAGGCGCAGCCGAACTACGCCGGCTGGCCGTTCGGGTTCCTCTTCTGGCCGCTTGGCGCCGTCTTCGGCCTCGTCGCCGGCTGGAACCTGCTGCAGCTCGTGATCTACACGCTCGCCGGGCTCCTGACGTACGCCTGGCTGCGTGCGCTGGGGCTCCCGCGTGGCCCGGCGCTGGCCGGCGGCGTCGTGTTCGCGCTCGCGCCCTACCGCGTCCAGCAGAGCGTCGGCCATCTCCTCGGCCCGATCTCGATCATGCTGCCGCTCTCGCTCTGGGCGTTCGAGCGCGGGTGGTTCTGGCTCTCGGCCCTCGCGCTCGCGTCGATTCCGCTCTCCGGACAGGTCCACCTCGCGCTCGGCGCGATCCCGTTCGTCGTCGCGTACGCCCTCGTGCGCCGACGTGACCGCCGCGCAGTCATCGGCACGGCGGCAGGAGCGGTGCTCGCGATCGGCGCAGGCCTGCTCGTCCGCGAGACGCTGATCAAAGGTTCGACGGAGGCGGGCGGACGCAAGCTCGCCGAGATCACGCACTACTCCGCGCATGTCGGCGACTTCCTCGCGCGCAGCGCCGACGCCGGGCGCAGCGAGCAGTTCGTCTTCCTCGGCTGGCTCACCCCGCTCATCGCGCTTGCGGGGCTCGTGCTGCTGCTCGCAGCGCGCAGGTACGCGCTCGCCGCCGTGCTCGCGCTCGGCGTCGTCATTCCCGTCGTGCTCGCGCTCGGAACGAACACGCCGATCTACGAGCCGCTCTGGCACGCGCTGCCGCCCTTCCGCTTTCCGCGCGTGCCGGAACGTCTCCTGCCAATCGCGTGCCTCTGCATCGCCGCCCTCGTGGCATTCGCGCTGGCACGCGCGCGTCCACTCGTGGTGCTGCTCGTGATCCCGCTGCTCTTCGTCGACCTGCACGTGCATGCGTATCGCGAGTCGGCGGTCGGGCATCCCGACCGCGTCGCCTACAACGGGCCGGGGCGCATGCTCGAGCTGCCGATCTTCGACCCGAGCGTCGACCTCGGCTCCGTGTACATGTGGTACGACACCTCGTCGCGGCGCGAGCGCCCGTCCGGGTACGCGACGACCGCACCGCGTGCTGCGAAACGAACGGCCGACCGCCTGCAGCGCCTCAACTGTGGCGACTGGAGCGGGAACACGTCGGCGTTGCTCGATCGCATGGGCGTTCGCGCGATCGCGCTCCACCTCGGTCTGTACAACAGCCCGGACGCGGCGTGGTTCGCGCAGCAGTCGCTCGCCGAGCACGGCTGGCACGTGCAGCGGCACGCCGGCTCCGTGCTGCTGTTCGAGCGCGCCCCCGGCTCCAACCCGACGCTGCGCGAGCCCGACCGTGGGGAGCCGGTCTTCTGCCAGGGCTGGTACGGCGACACCGGCGACGGCCGCTACATGAGCGAGACACACGCGCCGTTCTGGATCCACGGCAAGCCGAGGCTCAGGTTCAGCGGCCGCCGACCGAGCGTCGCGTTCAACACAGGGCCGAGCGGCTGGACGCTCGTGACGGTCGACGTCCCGCAGCTCGTTCGCGTCGCCGGCCAGAAGCGCCTCGTCGGCGCGAAGCTCACGTCGCCGTAGCCGGGCGGCTACATGCCCATCGCGTGGTACCCGGAGTCGACGTACAGGATCGTCCCAGTGACGTTCTTCGCGTCGTCTGACAACAGGTAACCGGCCGCTGCGCCGACATCGTCCGCGTCGACGTGGCGGTGCAGCGGCGAGCGCTCCTCGACGATCGCTTCCATCGTCGGAAAGCCGGCGATCGAGCGCGCCGCCAGCGTGCGAACCGGGCCGGCCGAGATCGCGTTGACGCGGATGTTCTTCTGGCCGAGGTCCCACGCGAGGTAGCGCACCGACGCATCGAGTGTCGCCTTTGCGACGCCCATGACGTTGTAATGCGGAACCGCGCGCTCGCCGCCGAGGTACGTCATCGTGACGATCGAGCCGCCGCCCGCCGCCTCCATCAGCGGCTCGGCGGCGCGCGCGCACGCGACGAGCGAGTACGCGCTGACGTCGAGCGCGAGCCAGAAGCGGTCCCGCGGCGTGTCGGTGAACCGGCCTTCCAGATCCTCGGCCGCGGCGAAGGCAACGGAATGGACGAGCAGGTCGAGTTGGCCGCCGAACGTATCGCCGACCTCGGCGAAGACCCGCGCGACGTCCTCGTCCGAACGGACGTCGCACTCCGTCACGTGCGGGCTCGAGACCGACTCGGCGAGCTCGCGCACACTCTTCTCGATCCGCTCGCCCTGGTACGTGAACGCGAGCTGCGCGCCGCCGGTCGCCAGCCGCTTCGCGATCGCCCACGCAATCGACCGGCGGTTCGCAACGCCGAGGACGAGCCCGCGCTTCCCTTCATAGGTCACCGGGCGAGCATAAAGTCGCTTCGTGCGCGTCGCCGTGGTGACCGGAGCATCGAGCGGGATCGGCGCGGCGCTCGCGCGGGCGCTGGCCTCGCGTGACTGGCACGTGGTGCTGCTCGCGCGGCGCGAGGAGCGCCTGCGTGCGCTGGCCGAGGAGATCGGCGGCGAGTACGAGCTCTGCGACGTCGGCCGGCGCGACGAGGTCGAGCGCGTCGCGGCAAGGGTGACGGAGCGCCACCCGCAGCTCCGGCTGCTCGTGAACAACGCCGGGATTCCCGGCCGGCGCGGGTTTGCCGAGATCGACCTCGACCGGCTCGAGGAGGTGCTGCGCGTGAACTACCTCGGCGCCGTCTGGTGCCTGCGGGCGTTCCTGCCCGCGCTCGAGGCTGCCGGGCGCTCGGACGTCGTGAACATCGTGTCCGTCGCGGGCGCCGTCGCCGTGGGGCCGTCGGGGCCGTACTCGGCTTCGAAGCACGCTGAGCTCGCGTTCTCGCGCTCAACGTCGGCCGACCTGCGCGGGCGCGGAATCCACGTGCACACGGTCAATCCCGGCTTCGTCGAGACCGAAGGGTTCCCGCAGTCGACGGTGCTGCGCAGCGCGGTCCTGCGACAGCTCGTCGTCGGACCGGAGCACATCGCGGACCATGTTCTGAAGGTGCTCGAGCGCGACAAGCGTGAGACGTTCGTGCCGGCGTGGTATCGCCTCGCGGCCGTGGCGCAGGCGCTCGCCCCTGGGCTCGTGACACGGCTCGCCGCGCGCTCCGGCTACCGGTAGGCGGGCTTCCTCAACAGGTACCACGCGGTCTCGGCCACGTACCCCTCGGGGCCGCCCGGCGACAGCTGCCGGGCGCGGTCGGCGTCCTCGCCCTCGCAGCCGGCCAGTGAGAGGTAGTAGCCGAGCTCGCGCTCGTTCGTCTGGTAGTGCGTCTGCAGCAGGACGAGCCCGTTTGCCTCGAAGAGCTGGCGGAAGTCGACGTCCGGCAGCGTCCGCGTGTGGGACGGGTCGCGCGTCCGCTCGAAGCGGTCGAGCTCGAGCGCCGCCAGCGGATCGACCGGCGCGATCTGGTCGTCCACGAAGAGCTGGCCGCCGGGCCTCGTCACGCGCGCCATCTCGGAGACGACCCGCTCCGGGTGGAGGACGTGGTGAAGCGTCCGCCGCGTGCAGACGAGGTCGAATGACACCGGCTCGAACGGCAGGCTCGTCGCGTCGCCCTCGACGAAGGTCGCGTTCTGCGGCGCCTCCGCCCGCGCGCGATCCAGCAGTGCCGTCACGATGTCGACGCCGACGACCTCGCGCACGAGCGGCGCCAGCGCCAGAGCGAGCGTTCCGGCACCGGTGCCGACGTCGAGCGCGCGCTCGACGCCCTGCGGAACGATGAACGTTCGCAGCTGCTCGCGCACCAGCTCCACCTGCGCCCGTGCGTGCTCGGCCACGTTCTCGGCGGTTGCGCCGAAGCGGGCGCGCACCTCGTCGGCATTCGACTCGTCAGGCATCGACGACCGTCCTCCGTGCGCGCAGGGGTCCGCTCTCGACGCCACAGACGATCTCGTAGTTGATCGTGCCGGCCACGCGAGCGTGATTCTCTGCGAGGACGCCGTGGCCGAGGAGCACGACCGGCGCACCCTCCGGCAGCTGGCGTGGGAGACGCACGGCAAAGGAGTCCATCGAGATCGT
This sequence comes from uncultured Actinomycetes bacterium, assembly GCA_963833655.1. Lineage (GTDB taxonomy): Bacteria > Actinomycetota > Thermoleophilia > Gaiellales > Gaiellaceae > 3-1-20CM-4-69-9. The sequence goes on from CAWHYL010000005.1 coordinate 498,025, forward strand.
TCCGACAACCTCGCAGAGCTCGCCTGCTACGCGCACGTCGGTGCCCGTCAGGTCACGCGAGAAGCCGTCGCCGTAGCCGACGGGGACAATGCCGATCCACGTCGGCTCGGCGGCGACGAAGCGACGGCCATAGCCCGCGCTCTCTCCCGGCTGCAGCTGCTTGACCTGCGCGAGGAAGCTCTGCCACGAGAGCACGGGCTCGAGCCCGTCGTCCCCCGGGTCGGTGCCGAAGGGCGACAGGCCGTAGATCGCGACGCCGCAGCGGACGGCGTCGAGGTGCGATTCGGGGAGGCGGAGCGTTGCGGCGCTGTTCGCGGCGTGGCGCATGAGGTGCGAATACCGCTGCGTGGCGTCGTCGAAGCGCGCGAGCTGCTCGCGGGCGAAGTCGAGATCCGAGTCGGCCGTCGCGAGATGCGTCATCAGCCCGACGACCTCCGCGGGCGGCGCCGGCAGCTCGGAGAGGCCGTAGCGCCCCATGCCCGTGTCGAGCTTCAGGTGCACGCGCACGCCCTCCGGAACCTCCTCGTGCGCGATCGCGAGCTCGAGCCCGGCGTCCCGCGCATGCGCGACTTCGCGGCTCGAGCTCGCGGGGCCGAGCACGAGGATGCGCTCGAGGCCGAGCTCTTCGCGCAGCGCGAGCCCCTCGGGGATCGTCGCCACGCAGACGCCGGCCGCGCCGGCGCCGAGCGCGGCGGCGGCCGCGTCGACCATCCCGTGGCCGTAGCCGTTCGCCTTCACCACCGCCCAGAGCTCGGCACCGTCGGCGGCCCGGAGGAGCGTCTGCACGTTGCGCCGCAGCGCGCCGAGGTCGACGGTGAGCTCCGAGCGGTGCATCAGGCGAGCGCGTCGGGCAGCGCCTCGATCAGATCCGAGGCGACGAGGCCACGCTCCGGGCCGAGCCCGGCGGCCCGGCCGTGCACGTATGCGGCCGCCGCCGCAGCCACAGGAGCGTCCATCCCTTTCGCAAGGAACCCCGCGACGATGCCCGTCAGCACGTCGCCGCTGCCCGCGGTCGCGAGCGCAGGCGTGCCCGAATCGGAGACGACGACGCCGTCCCCGCCTGCCACGAGCGTGTCGGCACCTTTGAGCAGGACGACGCAGCCGAAGCGCTCGGCGGCAGCCTCGACGGCGTCGAGGCGGTGCTCGTCGACGTCTTGCCGGTTCAGGAGCCGCGCCAGCTCCCCGGAATGCGGTGTCAGGACGCGGGGCGCGGGCCAGTCGTCCGGCTCGAGCCCGAACAGCGCGTCGGCGTCGACGACAACCGGCAGCCGCAGCTCGCGGAGCAGGCGCCGAACGAGCGCGCGCTCCGACTCCCCTCGCCCGAGCCCGGGCCCGACGGCGACGGCGGACGCCCGTTCAGCGAGCCTGTCGACGTCGTCGAGCGTCGCCTTCACGGCCTCGAGCAAGCGAGCCTCGACGACCGGCAACGACTCCGCATGCGTCGCGACCGCGACGTAACCGGCGTCGGCGCGAAAGGCCGCCTCGGCGGCGAGGCACAGCGCCCCGGACATTCCGGGCGAGCCCCCGACGACCAGCACGGACCCGGCGCTGTACTTCGTGTCGCCCTCGCGCTTGCGCGGAACGAGCCCGAGGATCTGTTCGGTCGCCCGCCGGTGACGCGTCTCCCCGGCCTCGAGCCCGATGTCGGCGACCTCGACGGAGCCCGCGTGGAAGCGACCAGGAGCGACCGCGAGCCCGACCTTCGCCGCGTGCATCGTCACCGTCACGTCCGCATCGACGACGGCGCCGGCGATCTCGCCGGTCGAGGCGTCGACGCCCGAAGGCAGGTCGACGGCGACGACCGGCGCGTCTGCCGCGTTGATGCGCTCGATGCGCGCGGCGGCATCCTCGCGCGGAGCGCCGTGGAAGCCGGTCCCGAACAGTGCGTCGACAATCACGTCGGCGCCGTCGAGCTCCTCCTCGGTCGTCTCCAGCCCGGCGGCGGCGAGCATCCCCAGCGCGATGCGTCCGTCGCCGCCGTTCGCACCCCTTCCGCAGACGGCCGCCACGCGCCGTGCCTCCGGGAAGCGGCGCAGCACGACGTCCGCGACCGCGCGGCCCGCGCGTTCCATCATCGTGTCCACGTCGTGGCCCTGCTCGGCGGCGCGCATCTCCGCCGCCGTGTAGAGCGGAGCGAACATCACTCCACGATCGCGACCGCGTTCGCCAGCTCGCGCGAATGCGTCATCGAGAGGTCGATGCGGCCGGCGCCGCGCACCTCCGCCCAGCGTGCGACGCGGCCGCTGAGCGTCACCGACGGCTTCGGCCGTCCCGCGATCTCGACGTCGAGCCACGCGAAGGCGCGGGCAACGCCGAAGCCGAGAGCCTTGCCGACCGCCTCTTTGCCGGCGAAGCGGCCGGCGTAGCTCTGGGCGGGATTCGGGCGCGAGTCGCAGTACGCCTGCTCCGCCGCCGTGAAGCAGCGCTCCCGGAAGCGTGGGTAGCGCTCGAGCGCGCGGCGGATGCGCTCGATCTCGATCAGGTCGACGCCGACGTTCAGCCGTGCTCCTCCAGCCAGTCGGGAAGCTGTGCGATCGACGAGATGATGCCGTCGGGGCGGACTGCCGTCGCCTCGACGGCGTCGGGGCGGAACTTGCCGGTACGCACGAGGATCGTCCGCATCCCGTGCGCCTGGGCGCCCGCGATGTCGGACTCGATGTCGTCGCCGACCATCCAGGTCAGCCCGGCGTCGCCGTCGAGCGCCTGCAAGGCCGCCTCGAAGTAAGCCGTCGACGGCTTCCCGAGCACGGTCGCCTCGGTCTGGGTCGCGTACTCGAGGCCGGCGACGAAGGCGCCGGCGTCGAGCGCAGGCCCGTTCTTCGTCTGCCACCAGCGATTCTTGTGCAGGCAGTACAGCTCCGCGCCGCCCTCGAGCTCGTGGAACGCCCGCGCCAGGTTCATGTAGCTGAAGACGAGATTCGTCTCCGGCGTCTCGTCCGCACCGCCGACGAGCACCGCCTCGGCATCCTCGCCGACGAGCTCGATTCCCTCGAGCTCGCCGACGATCGCATGCATCGTCAGCGCCAGGACGCGGCGGTCCTTGAGCTTCGCCGCCGCCGCCCGCGGCGTCGTCTGCAGCTCCTCGTCGTCGAGCTCGATCCCCATCCCGCGGAGCTCCGCGGCGAGCGCCGCCCGCGTCTGCGTCGTGCTGTTGGTGACGAAGCGAAGCCGGTGGCCGTCCTCGCGGAGTCGCTTTACCGCCTCCGCGCCGCCGGCGATCGGCTCGCGCGACACGTGGAAGACGCCGTCGACGTCGAGCAGAATCGCGGCCATGGACGGCGAGTCTATTCGGGTGACCCGCTCTGTCGTGCTCCCGCTGAGCGAGGTGCGCTTCCGCACGTCGCGCTCGAGCGGTCCCGGCGGCCAGCATGCGCAGAAGTCGGAGACGCGCGTGGAGGCGCTGTTCGACGTCGAAGCGTCGGACGCGCTGAGCCACGCGCAGAAGCGCCGTGTGATCGGTCGCGCCGGGCCGGTTCTCCGTGCGATCGCGCAGGACGAGCGCAGCCAGCTGCGGAACCGCGAGCTCGCCGTCGAGCGGCTCGTCGAGCAGCTCCGCTCGGCCCTCCGCGTCCCGCGCAGGCGGGTGCCGACGAAGCCGCCCGCCGCCGCGAAAGAGCGCCGTATGCAGGAGAAAAGGCGCCGCTCGCAGACGAAGAAGCTCCGCCGGGCACCCGACGAGTAACCCCATCCGACCCGGCGCCGTTATGCCCTTGAACTTTTGGCGCCGATCTCGATCACCCTAGCTCCCCGAGATCCGCCGGCCGCTGTCGTCGCGCTGGTGGGCGAGCACGACGCCTACTCCGCGGAGCGGCTCGACGGCGAGCTCGGCGTGCTGCTCGGGGAGCGGCTGCCGATCGTCGTCGATCTCAGCGACGCGGCCTTCATCGACTCCACGACGCTCGCGACGCTGCTCGGGGCGCGGCGCGCCGCCGCGGGGCTCGGCTTCACCGTCGTCCTTCCGCGAGAGAGCTACACGCAGGTCAGCAAGCTGCTCGAGCTGACGGGGCTCCGCTCGAGCTTTGCGATCTACGAGACCGTCGACGAGGCGCTCGCCGCGGCGCGCGCCGGAGACACCGGAGGTTCCGTCCGGTCCGCCGCGTAGCCTGCGCGGCGCATGGATCACGATCCGGTGCGCCGCGGCTTCGCCGAGTTCGTCGGGACGTTCACGCTGATCTTCATCGGCGCGGGCGCGATCCTCACGCTCGACAAGCTGCTCGAGCCGGCCACGAACGGCAATGCGACCGCCTCAGGCGTCTACGGGAGCCTGACGCTCGTCTCCGTCGCATTTGCGCACGGCCTCGCGATCGCCGTGATGGTGTCCGCTGTCGGCCACATCTCCGGCGGCCACTTCAACCCGGCCGTCACGCTCGGCTTTCTCGTCACCCGGCGGATCGCACCCTCGCTTGCGCTCGTCTACTGGAGCGTGCAGCTGCTCGGCGCGACGGCGGCGGCATTGCTGCTGCGGTGGTTCTATCCCGAGAGCGTCCGCGCGGCCACGCACATGGGGTCGCCGTCGCTCGCCAGCGGCATCAGCGTCTGGCAGGGCGTGGTCATCGAGGGCGTCCTGACCTTCTTCCTCGTCTGGGTCGTGTTCGCGACCGCCGCAGACCCAGGCGGGTCGTTCAAGTCGATCGCCGGCCTCGCGATCGGCTTCACGATCACGCTCGACATCTTCATGGGCGGGCCGCTCACCGGCGCCGCCATGAACCCAGCGCGCGCGTTCGGCCCCGAGCTCGTCGCGCGCTACTGGACGAACGCGTGGGTCTGGTACGTCGGCCCGCTGGTCGGCGGCGCCGTCGCCGCCCTCGCCTACGAGTACCTGTACCTCCGCCCCGTGGCGCCTATCCCCGTGGGCCCGCCCGAGACCGGCGTCATCGAGCCGCGACCGGGCGATACCGCAGTTTCGTAGCGCGCCGAAACGCGCAACACCGCAGCGACATGGCTGCGGACAGCGACGACCTGATCATCCTCGACGGCTGCACGTTCTTCTACTCGTCCCAGAACGGCGACGTCGACGCGCGGGACGCCGAAGGGCTCTTCTACCAGGACGTCCGGCACCTGTCGCAGTGGCACGTCCAGGTGAACGGGCACGAGCTGTCGCCCCTGAGCAGCAGGCGCGTCGACTACTTCTCCGCGCGCATCGTCGGCACGCCGCCGCAGGACGCCAAGGCGGCCGTACCGGTGGCGGTGCGCCGCGACCGCTTCGTCAGCGAAGGAGCGCACGAGGACATCGTGCTCGAGAACCTCTCGGACGACCCGCATCGCGTGAAGCTCGAGCTGTCGTACAGCTCCGACTTCGCCGACGTGATGGAGGCGCAGCAGAACGGCAACGGCGAGGGGCGCAGCTGGCAGGAAGTCTCGGCACGCTCCGTGACGCTCTGGCATGAGCGCGAGGGCTACCGCCGCGGCACGGTGCTGACGTTCAGCCGTCGCGGCACGGTCACCAAGAAGCGTGCGACGTTCGACGTCGAGCTCCGGCCGCGCGAGGTCTGGAAGCTCTGCGCCGACGTGACGCCGATCGTCGACGGCGACCGGCGCCCACCCCTCCTGCGCTGCGACTCGTTCCACGAGCACGCGCCGAAGATGCCCGAGAGCCTGCACGACTGGCTTGAGGACGCCCCGTGGCTCGAGAGCGACCAGGCGACGCTGGGCCGGACCTACCGGCAGAGCCTCCTCGACCTCGCGGCGCTCCGCGTCCGGCCGGACGCCGTCACGATCAAGTGGGCCATGCCGGGCGGCGGCGTGCCCTGGTTCATGACGGTGTTCGGCCGCGACAGCCTGCTCGCGTCGTACGAGACGATCCACGTCGTCCCGGAGCTCGCGCAGGCAGCGCTCGAGGCGCTCGCTGAGCTCCAGTCGACCGACTGGGACGACTGGCGCGACGCCCAGCCGGGCAAGATCCTGCACGAGCTCCGGCGCGGCACCCTCGCGGCGCTCGGCAAGATCCCGCACACCCCGTATTACGGCTCGCACGACTCCACGATCTTGTGGCTGATCGTGCTCGACGAGTACGAGCGGTGGACCGGCGACAGGGGGTTCGTCAAGCGGATGGAGCCGCACGCCCGGGCGGCGCTGCAGTGGCTCGAGGGCCCGGCCGACCTCGACGCCGACGGCTACGTCGAGTACCGCAAGCGCACCACGTCCGACAAGGGCCTCGACAATCAGTGCTGGAAGGACTCGTCGAACTCGATCCTGTTCGCGGACGGCCGCCAGGCCGAGCCGCCGATTGCGGTGTGCGAGCACCAGGGCTACGCGTACGACGCGCGTCTGCGCACGGCGCGCCTCCTGCGCGAGGTCTGGGACGACCCGGACGAGGCGGCGCGGCTCGAAGCCGAGGCTGCGAAGCTGAAGGAGCGGTTCAACGAGGATTTCTGGAGCACGGAGCGCGGGCATTACGTCCTCGCGCTCGACAAGGACAAGCAGCAGGTCGACTCGCTGACGTCGAACATCGGCCACCTGCTCTGGAGCGGGATCGTCGACGAGCGCCGGGCGCAGGCGACGGTTCGGGCTCTCTTGCGCGACGACATGTTCAGCGGCTGGGGCATCCGCACCATGTCGACGAGAGACACCGGCTACAACCCGATCGAGTACCACAACGGCACCGTCTGGCCCCACGACACCGCGCTCGTCGCCGAAGGCTTGCGTCGCTACGGCTTCGACGCCGAGGCCTCGAAGGTCTGCAAGGCCCTCATCGACGCCGCCCGTGCGTTCACGAATCAGCTGCCGGAAGTCTTCTCCGGCTTCGAGCGCGACGAGACGGACATGCCGATCGAGTATCCGGAGGCGCTGAAGCCGCAGTCGTGGGCTGCCGCTGCGCCTGTGTTGTGCCTGCGGACGCTCCTCGGCCTCGACGTGGTCGACGGAAAGCTTCGGTCGCGCCCGGTCTACGGCGATGCGTTCGGAAAGCTCGCGCTATGCGGTGTGCGCGTGCGCGGCGGCCGCGCCGACGCGCCGTAGCGGACGAGCGCGGCGACCTCCGCTACACGACGCGCGAACGCTATTCGACGGTGACGGTCTTCGCGAGATTCCGCGGCTGGTCGACGTTCAGCCCACGCAGCCGCGCGATCCGGTACGCCAGCAGCTGCAGCGGCAGCACGGCGAGCACGGCCTGAAGGAACGCCGGCGTACGCGGCACGTAGATGACGTCGTCGGCGTGGTGCTGGATGTCCTCGTTGCCGTCGGTGGCGATGGCGATCACCTGGGCGCCGCGCGCCCGCACCTCCTGGATGTTCGACACCACCTTGTCGTAGACGACCTTCTGGTCGGTGGCGATGCAGACAACCGGCGTCTCGGAGTCGAGGAGTGCGATCGGCCCGTGCTTCATCTCGCCGGCCGAGTACGCCTCGGTCGGGATGTACGAGATCTCCTTCAGCTTCAGCGCGCCCTCGAGGGCGACGGGCAGCCCGATGTGGCGCCCGAGGTAGAGGAAGAACGGCTTCTGGTAGTGCCGCTCGGCGATCTCCTCGATCGGATGATCGCCGTCGAGGAACTGCTCCATGCGCTCGGGCAGGTCGTAGAGCTCCTCGAGGATGAACTCGATCTCGGCCTCCGGGAGCGTCTTTCGCACCTGCGCGAGCTTCAGCGCGATCAACGACAGCAGCGCCGTCTGCGCGGTGAACGTCTTCGTCGCGGCGACGCCGATCTCGAGCCCTGCGCGCGTGTACAGCACCGAGTCGACCTCGCGCGTGATCTGCGTCCCGAGCTGGTTCGTGATCGCCAGCGTGCGCGCTCCCTGCTGCCGCGCGAGCTGCATGGCCGCGATCGTGTCCGCCGTCTCCCCCGATTGGCTGATGCCGATCACGAGCGTGTCCTTCGAGAGCACGGGGTTGCGATAGCGCCACTCGCTCGCGATGTCCGGCTCGACCGGGACGCGGGCCCACTCCTCGATGATGTAGCGGCCGACGACGCCGGCGTGGTACGCGGTGCCGCACGCGACGATGACGATGCGGCGCAGGTTCCTGATCTCGAGCTCCGTCAGCCCGATGCCCTCGAGCACGAGCTTGCCTCGACGTGCGCGATCGCCGATCGTCTCTCGCACGGCCTCCGGCTGCTCGTAGATCTCCTTGAGCATGAAGGTCTCGTAGCCGCCTTTCTCGGCGACCTCGTCGTCCCAGTCGATCGGCTCGATCTCCTTGTGCTCGACCTCGCCGTCCTCCCCGAAGAACCGCGAGCCCTCGGGCGTGATCGCGACGACCTCGCCCTCGTCGATCAGCTGCACCTTGCGCGTCTCGCCGAGAAACGCCGCGACGGCCGACGCGAGGAACATCTCGCCGTCGCCGACACCGACGACGAGCGGGCACTGGCGCCGCGCACCGACGAGCAGATCCGGCTGGGCGTTGTGGATGACGACGAAGGCGAAGTGGCCCTCGAGCTCGCGATAGGCGGCGCGAACCGCAGTGACGAGATCACCGGCGTAGTGGCGCTCGACCAGATGCGCCACGACCTCGGCGTCGGTCTCCGAGTGGATCGTGTGTCCCTCCGCCTGGAGCGACTCCCTCAGCTCGCGGAAGTTCTCGACGATCCCGTTCAGCACGACGGCGACCTGGCCGTCCTCACAACCGGTGAGCGGGTGCGCGTTCTGCTCGTTGACGGCGCCGTGCGTGGCCCAGCGCGTGTGGCCGAGCCCGTGATTCGAGCTCGAGTGATTGCCGCCCGCGGCCTCCTTCAGGTTCTGCAGGTTGCCCACGGCGCGGACGTAGTCGAGCCCGCCGTTCTCACGGAGCGCGATGCCTGCCGAGTCGTACCCGCGGTACTCGAGGCGCTCGAGCCCGCGCAGCAGCAACTCCTTGGCGGGCCTGCTCCCGACGTATCCGATGATCCCGCACACCCGAGCCCCCTTCCGGAAACAGCAAAGCCCGGCTGTGTCTCCGTCCCGTCGTCGGGACGGTCAGCCGAGCTCTCGTCGTACGAGGCCCGCGATGGTAGCACAGAGCTCAGCTGCCTCAACCTCGTCGCGGGCTTCCGCGAGCACCCGGATCACCGGCTCTGTGCCGGAAGGCCGCACCAGCACTCGCCCCCGCCCGTCGAGCTCGGCGTTGACGCGTGCGACCTCGTCGCGGACGTCCTGAGGGAGCTCCTTCGAGCGGACGCGGACGTTCTCCATCACCTGGGGATGGCGCGGCATGACACCGGCCGCCTCCGCCAGCGGCTTCCCCTCGAGCGCTCCGCAGAGCAGCAGTGCCGCCACGAGGCCGTCGCCGGTGACGTGACCGTCGAGATAGATGATGTGGCCCGACTGCTCGCCGCCGAGCTTGCCGCCGGTCGCCCGGATCGTCTCGAGCACGTACCGGTCGCCGACCTCTTCTGTGACGTGCGTCTCGATCCCGTGCTGCGCCATCAGCTCGTGGAACCCGAGGTTCGTCATCGGCGTGACCACGACGGAGGGCGCATGGAGGTGCAGGGCGAGCAGCGCGACGATCTGGTCGCCGTCGACGACGTCGCCGTTTCCGTCGACGGCCAGCATCCGGTCGCCGTCGCCGTCGAATGCGACGCCGAGGTCGAGCGCTTCGCGCGTGACGAGTGCCTGCAGCGCACGCAGATCGGTGGCGCCGCAGTCGACGTTGATGTTCGTGCCGTCGGGGGAGTTCCCGATCGTGTCCACCTGCGCGCCGAGCTGCTCGAACGCCTTCGGCGCGAGATCCGAGTACGCGCCGTTCGCACAGTCGACGCCGATACGCAGCCCCGACAGGTCGGACCCGAACCGTTCGAGCACGTGCTCGAGGTAGCTGTCGGTGGCGACGCCGACCTCGTCGATCTCGCCGCCCCCGGTGGCCGGCTGGTCGAGCAGCGCCTCGATCTGCTCCTCCTGCTCGTCCGTCAGCTTCTGGCCGTCACGGTCGAAGAACTTGACGCCGTTGTACTCCGGCGGGTTGTGCGACGCCGTGATGACACAGCCGAGGTCGAGGGTCAGCAGGGCGACCGCGGGCGTCGGCAGCACGCCGGCGACGACGGCGTTGCCGCCGGCAGACGAGATGCCGTGGGCGAGCGCCTGCTCGAGCTCGACGCCGGACGCACGCGTATCGCGCCCGACGAAGATGCGGCCTCGACCCGACCACAGCGTCGCCGCGCGGCCGAGACGCTCGACGAGGTCGGCGGTCAGGTCCTCACCGACGACGCCACGGACACCGTCCGTGCCGAAGTACCGGCGGGCCAAGCGTTACCGCTTCGAGAACTGGGGCGCCTTGCGCGCCTTGTGCAGGCCGGCCTTCTTGCGCTCGACGATACGCGCGTCGCGGGTCAGGAAGCCCGCCCGCTTGAGCGGCGCGCGCAGCTCCGGATCGGACTCGACGAGCGCGCGGGCGATGCCATGGCGGACGGCGCCCGCCTGACCGCTCGGGCCGCCGCCGTGCACGCGCACGCGAATGTCGTACGTCCCTTCGACGCCGGCAACCTGCAGAGGCGCCAACGCGATCGTCCGATGTGCTTGCCGCGGGAAATAGTCCTCGATCGTGCGCCCGTTGAACCACGTCGTCCCGTCTCCGGGTCGCAGGATCACGCGCGCGACCGACGTCTTGCGCTTACCGGTGCCGCGGTACTGCGCGATCGTGCTCATGCGTCCTCCCAGCTGAGCGGCTTCGGGGACTGCGGGCCGTGGGGATGCTCCGGGCCGGCGTAGATCTTCAGCTTGGTGATCTGCCGGCGCGCGAGGCGGTTCTTCGGGAGCATGCCTTTGACGGCACTACGCAGGACCTCCTCCGGGCGGCGGTCGAGCTGGTCGCGCAGCGTCCGGCTGCGCAACCCGCCCGGATAGCCCGAGTGCCTGTAGTAGCGCTTCTGGTCGAGCTTGTTGCCCGTGACCTGGATCTTCTCGGCGTTGACCACGACCACGAAGTCCCCCGTGTCGACGTGCGGCGTGTATGCGGGCTTGCCCTTGCCGCGGAGGGTGTCCGCGATGCGCGTGGCCAGCCGGCCGAGGGTCTGGCCCTCGGCGTCGACGACGTACCACTCGCGGGCGATCTCGCCGGGCTTTGCGCTGTAGGTCTTCATTCGGAGAAAAGGCGGCGCTCAGAGGCGTCCGCCGGCGGCGAATCGTAGCAGCCCTGCCCGGAATTCGGCCGCGCCGCCATGGCTCGGGTGGCGGACGTACGGGGCGCCCGTGACCTCGGCTGCCAGCCGCCCCACGGCGAGGATCCGGCGCCCCGCCGAGATCTCGGCCAGGAACGGACGGGCCGCGGAGACCTCGAACCCCGTCGGCCGGCGGTTCGACGACGCCGTCCCGGGATGGGTCGGTACGACGTTCCAGCAAAGAGCCTCCAGGCCCAGCTCCCCGAGGGCCCGCTGGACGATCGTGGCGGTCGCCTCGGCGGGCCCGCGGCCCGTCAACTGACGTTCGGAGGTGAAGGGGATCCCGGAAACACGTGCGCCGCGATAGCCCGCGGCCTCGCCGACGAGCAGCAGCCGCGAGTCGGCGCGCGCTTCCAGATAGCTCTCGAGGCGAGTCCTCCGGAGAGCGGCGCCGCGTCCGTACCGGTAGAAGTTGAACGTCTCGCCGATGCGGACCGCTGCCAGCCACGCCACGAAAGCTCTCGCCTCCACAGTCGCAATCTGCCTCATCTGCGCGGCCGGCGCGCACGCGGCGCCGCCGCAGGGATTCCAATCGGATGCGGACTTCGCCGCGAGCTACGCGGTGCACTCGGTCGCCGGCGTCGTCGCGACCACGCAGCGCGTCAGCTGCTACACGCCGGAGGTCTTCTACGCCGGCGCGTTGTCACCGTCGCAGGGCTATCCCGACGGCGGCGCGACACCGTGCGCCGGCGCGGCGACGACGGGGGAGGTGATCGGCCCGTTCGGCTCGCAGGACGTCTCCAACCTGCCGCTGCGCGCGAAGGACTTCTCGGAGTCGGACCTCCACGTCGACCCGACGAACCCGGCGCACGTGATCGGCATCAGCAAGTGGTTCGTCAACGCCGAGGGCTACAACCACCTCGCCGGCTTCTACGAGTCGTTCGACGGCGGCGCGACGTGGCCGCAGCAGGGCCACATCCCCGGCTACGAAGGCTGGACCGACAACTCGGATCCGGTCGGTGCATTCGATCCATGGGGCAACTTCTACGCCGTCGTCCTGCCGTACATGTTTCGGTACCTCAATACCGGCGAGCACTTCTTCCTCGCGCCGGACGTCAACCCGGGGCTGCCGCGATCGGGACTGGGCGTCGCCGTCCGCCCGCACGGGGCCTCGACGCCGGCATCGTGGATCGTCACGCACAGCGGCGCGCCCGACCTCGTCCGCCGGGCGCCGTTCAACGGGGGGCTCGTCTTCGACAAGCAGTGGATCGCGATCGACCGCAACCCGCACAGCAAGCACTTCGGCCGTGTGTACGTGTCGTGGGCGATCGGGACGGACGATGCCGGCCTGCGCATCTACCTGTCCTATGCCGACGCGCGCCGGAACGGCACGCACACGAACTGGTCGACACCGAAGCGCGTTATGCAGCAGCAGCGCGGGATCGGCGACAACGGCTCGTTGCCGCGGGTGACGCCTGACGGCCGCGTCTGGCTCGCGACCTCGAGCACCGTCACCTTCGGGCTCCCCTACACGATGTCGTTCACGTCGTCGACGAACGGCGGCCGGACGTGGGCGAAGCGCCGGGGGATCGCGCGACACAACGTCAACGGCTACAAGAACACGACGTTCCGGCCGGCGTTCGGCGAGGCCTTCGACGTCGGGACTCGGAGAGTCGGCCGCTTCTATCCGCTCTACGCCGTCTACGAGAACGCGGTCGGCAACGGCCCGACGAACCTGTTCATCCGCGCGTCGGTCGACCGCGGCAAGGACTGGCGCGCGCCGCTGCAGGTCAACGACAGCCAGAACGGCGGCGAGGCGCTGCAGCCGAACATCGCGGTCGCGCCCAACGGCAGGGTCGCGGTTGCCTTCTACGACCGGCGCCTTCCCTGCCCGGCCCGCGACACGCCCGAGGCGACGACCGCCGGCCTCAGCTTCGACCCTCACGGCGCGTTCGGGCGCTCGAACTACTGCATCAACACAGCAATCCAGTTCTACACGGCGACGCTGAAACCGCTGGGCCACAACATCCGGCTGTCGCCGCACACGTGGGATCCGCAGCTTTCCTCGCCGCATCCGGACTGCATCTGCAGCAACGGCACCTTCCTCGGCGATTACTTCGGCGTCGACTCACGAGGTGGCTTCACGTACACGTCGTCGGTCGAGACGTACAACGCGTCGGGAGAGAACCCCGGGTTTCACCAGCAACAGCTGGTCGTGAAGCTCAGGACGCCGTAGCCCAGCGCTCCCAGTGAACGAGGTCGTCCACCGACTTGCGCGCCTGGGTGAGCCGGCTCGTGCGTGTATCCCAGCTGGAGTCGTCAGCCGGCTTGCCGATGGTGATGCAGCACGTGACCGCGACGTCGTCGGGAATGTCGAGGAGTTGCTTGAACGGCTGCATCGCCTCGGCGAAGACGCCGAAGAGCCCGGCCGCGTAGCCCTCGTCGATCGCCCCGAGCAGGATCAGCATCGCTGCGGCGCCCGCGTCGAAGTGCCAGTAGGGGACGGGCCACTCGATCTCCTCGCCCTCGACGAGCTTGTCCGGCTTGCGGTACCGCTCGTGGTAGTCGTCCTCCCGCACGCCGACGACGACGAGCACGGGCGCCTCGCACACCCATTGCATGTCGCCGAGCAGCCCGCCGATGCGGTCCCGGGTCTCCTGCTCGGTGACGACCACGAGGCGCTGCCCCTGGCTGAAGCCTGCGCTCGGCGCGCGGCGCACTGTCGCGACGATGCGCTCGATCGCGTCCCGCGGCACCGCGTCGGGCTGGTACGCGCGCACCATCCGGCGGCGCGCGAGGATCTCCCTCAGCTCCACCCGGCGAGAATACGGCGGATGATCCGCCGCCGCGTCGTCGTGCACGGCCACGTGCAGGGAGTGTTCTTCCGCGAGTCGGTGCGGGGCCTCGCGCATCAGCGCGGCGTCGCCGGCTCTGTCGCGAACCGCCGCGACGGGACGGTCGAGGCGGTGTTCGAAGGCGAGCCCGACGCCGTCGAGCGTCTCGTCGACTTCTGCCGCGCGGGCCCGCGCGGCGCGCAGGTCGACGCGATCGACGTCTTCGACGAGGAACCCGAAGGCCTGTCCGCTTTTCGCGTGTCCTAGGACTGTCCCTAGGACACGTCTATTCCCACTCGATCGTGGCGGGAGGCTTCGAGCTCAGATCGAGGGCGACTCGGTTGACGCCTGGGATCTCGTTGATGATGCGGCTGGAGATCGTCTCGAGCAGGTCGTACGGCAGCCGCGCCCAGTCGGCCGTCATCGCATCTTCCGACGTGACCGCGCGCAGCACGATCGGGTACGCGTAGGTGCGCTCGTCGCCCTGCACGCCGACCGAGCGGATCGCCGGCAGCACGGCGAACGACTGCCAGAGGTCGCGGTAGAGGCCCGCGCGGCGGATCTCCTCCTGCAGGATCGCGTCGGCGGCGCGCAGGAGCTCGAGTCGCTCGGCCGTCACTTCGCCGATGATCCGGATCGCGAGCCCCGGGCCCGGGAACGGCTGGCGCCAGACCATCCGCTCCGGCATGCCGAGCTCCTCGCCGACGCGCCGCACCTCGTCCTTGAACAGGAGCCGCAGCGGCTCGACGAGCTCCATGCGCATGTCGGCCGGCAGCCCGCCGACGTTGTGATGAGACTTGATCTTGGCCGCGACCTCGTCGTCGCCGCCCGATTCGATCACGTCGGAGTAGAGCGTTCCCTGGACGAGGAAGCGCACGTTGCCGAGCTTCGAGGCCTCCTCTTCGAAGACGCGGATGAACTCCTCGCCGACGATCTTCCGCTTCTCCTCCGGATCCTCGACGCCCGCGAGCCGTGAGAGAAACCGGTCCTGTGCCTCGACGTGGACGAGCGGGACATGGAAGTGGCCGCCGAACGTCGCGACGACCTGCCCCGCCTCGTTCTCGCGTAGCAGGCCGTGGTCGACGAACACGCACGTCAGCTGGTCGCCCACGGCTTTGTGCACGAGCAGCGCCGCGACAGCGGAGTCGACGCCGCCGCTCAGCGCGCAGAGCACGCGCTCGCGTCCGACTTGCGCACGGATGCGCTCCACCTGCTCCTCGATGACCGCGGCCGGCGTCCAGGCGGGCGGCGCGCCCGCGACGTTGTAGAGGAAGTTCTTCAGCAGATCCTGCCCGTGGGGGGTGTGCACGACCTCCGGGTGGAACTGCACGCCGTACAGACCGCGCTCGCGCTGCTCGAACGCTGCGACCGGCGTCGACGCGGACTCGGCGACGACCTCTGCGCCGGCCGGCGGCGCCGTGACCGTGTCGCGGTGCGACATCCACACCGTCTGCTCGTCGGACAGACCGGCGAACAGCTCCGACTCGACCGCCGTCATCGCCGTCTTCCCGAACTCCGAGACACCGGTCCGTTCCACCTTGCCGCCGAGATCGAGCGCCATCAGCTGCGCGCCGTAGCAGATGCCGAGCGTCGGGATGCCCAGCTCGAACAGCTGCGGGTCGATGCGCGGGGCGCCGTCCGCATACACCGATGCGGGGCCGCCGCTGAGGATCAGGGCGTGCGGGTTCCGTGCGCGGACCTGATCGGCCGTCACGCGGTGGCCGACGAGCTCGGAGTACACACGCGCGTCGCGTACGCGTCGCGCGATGAGCTGCGCGTACTGCCCGCCGAGATCCAGCACCAGAACGGGACGCTCCTCGGGAGCGCGCTCCGGCAGCGGCAGGATCTCAGCGCCGATAGTTCGGAGCCTCCTTCGTGATCGTGACGTCGTGCGGATGGCTCTCGCGCAAGCCGGCGGCGGTGATGCGGACGAACTGCGCGGTCTTCAGCTCCTCGATCGTCGCCGCCCCGCAGTAGCCCATGGCCTGGCGAACGCCTCCGGCGAGCTGGTGCAGGATCGCAGCGACCGGCCCCTTGTACGGGACTCGTCCTTCGATGCCTTCGGGGACGAGCTTCTCGACGTCCTCGACGTCGCCCTGGAAGTAGCGGTCGCGCGACGAGCCGCGGGCGCGCATCGCGCCGAGCGAGCCCATGCCGCGGTACTCCTTGAACCGCTCGCCCTGGTGGAGCACGACGTCGCCGGGGCTCTCGTCGGTGCCGGCGAGGAGCGACCCGGCCATGACGCTGTCGGCGCCGGCCGCGAGCGCCTTGGCGATGTCGCCGGAAGACGTCATGCCGCCGTCCGCGATGATCGGCACCGTCGCGTCCCGCGCGCATTCATAGATCGCCGTGACCTGCGGAACGCCGACGCCGGCGACGACGCGCGTCGTGCAGATCGACCCCGGCCCTTGACCCACCTTCACCGCATCTGCACCGGCAGCGACGAGCGAGCGCGTGGCGTCGGCCGTCGAGACGTTGCCGGCGACGACCTGGATGTCCCACTCCGACTTGACGCGCTCGACCATCTGCGGCACCGACTCGGAATGGCCGTGCGCCGTATCGACGACGAGCACGTCGACGCCTGCCTCGACCAACGCGCCCGCGCGCTCCCACGCGTCCGCGCCGACACCGACGGCGGCGCCGACGCGCAGCCGGCCGCGGTCGTCCTTCGTCGAATTCGGGAACTCGATCCGTTTTTGAATGTCCTTGACGGTGATCAGCCCGCGCAGGCGGCCGTCGCCGTCGACGACGGGAAGCTTCTCGATCTTGTGCCGGTGCAGCATCGCCTCCGCCTCGCCGAGCGTCGTGCCGACGGGCGCTGTCACGAGACCGTCCGCCGTCATCAGCGCCGCAACGGGCTGCGACGCGTCAGGTGCGAAGCGAAGGTCGCGATTGGTGAGGATCCCGACGAGCTTCCCGGCAGCGTCGGTGATCGGGACGCCCGAGATGTGGTAGCGCGCCATCAGCTCGAGCGCATCCGACACGAGCGCCTCGGGCGGCAGGGTCACCGGCTCGACGATCATCCCGGATTCCGACCGCTTCACCTTGTCGACCTCCGCGACCTGCGCGTCGATCGGCAGGTTGCGGTGGACGATTCCGATCCCGCCCTCTCGCGCGAGCGCGATCGCGAGTCGCGCCTCGGTCACAGTGTCCATCGCGGCCGACACGATCGGGATCTCGAGTCGGATCTCGCGGGTCAGCTGTGTCGCCGTCGAGACGTCGTTCGGCAGGACGTGCGACTCGGCCGGGACGAGCAGGACGTCGTCGAACGTGAGGCCTTCGCGCGAGAACTTGCGGTCCAGCTCGACGAGGCGTTCCAGCTGCGCCTGGTCGAGATTCAGACCCTCCATCGGATCAGGATAACGACGGGCCCCGACGGCCCCGTCAGGTCGAGACGGGCTCGAGCTCGCGGACGTCGACGGCGTTCTGCAGCCGCGTGGCGTCGCGCGGCTCGAAGCGACCGGCTCCGACCTCGAGCGTCGAGGCCGCGCCTGCGGCGACCGCGGCGCGCAGGGAGTCCTCCAGCGAGCGATCCGCCGTCCGCGCTGCGAGGAACGCGGCAAGCAGCACGTCGCCCGCACCGACCCCCGACACCGGCTCGACCTGCGGTGCGACCGCCCGCAACCGCAATCGCTTGCGCTCCTCGCGGAAGAGCGCGAAGCTCCGCGTCTCGGACGTGATCAGGACGCTCCGGGCCCCCATCTCCGCGATCCGTTCGACCGCCATCAGGTAGTCCTCGTCGTCGCGGAACTCCTGGCCCACCAGTCCCTCGGCCTCGCGCTGGTTCGGCGTCACCAGGAAGGGCTCCGCCTCGACTCCGAGGCGGAGCGGCGTCCCCTCGCAGTCGAGGACGGCGCGCACGTGGCGGCGGTTCAGGTCGCGGATCGCATTGGCGTAGAACGAGTCCTCGACGCCGCGCGGGAGCGTCCCCGAGAACACGACCATGTCCGCGCCGCGGGCGAGGTAGCTGATCTTCTCGGACAGCATCATCAGCTCCTCCGGCTCGACGTGCGGCCCCCACTCGTTGATCTCCGTGTACGTCGCGGTCGTGGGGTCGACGACCGCAGTCGACGTCCGAGACTCGTCCGCGATGCGCACGAAGTCGTTGAGGATCGCCTCCGAGGTCAGCTCCTCGACGATGCGGGTGCCGGTGCGGCCGCCGGCGAGCCCGGTCGCGACGACGGGCACGTCGAGTCGCTTCAGCGCGCGGGCGACGTTGATGCCCTTGCCGCCGGCGAGCGTCAGGCCCTGGCTCGCGCGATGGCGCTGCCCGAGCTGGAAGTTCGGCACGGTCAACGTCCGGTCGACCGCGGCATTCAAGGTGACGGTGACGATCACGAGAACCAGCTCCCGATGTGATGGAACGTACGCGAGACGTAGAAGCCGACGCGGCCGCCGAAGCCCGGCCGTGAGACGGAGCGCTGCACGATGAGCGCGCGTCGGGCGATGAGCCGTTTGCCAGAGTAGACGCGCACCTCGCCGACGCGCTGCCCGCGGGCGACGGGCAGGTGCAGGGCCGACGGCGCGACCACGCGCTCGACGAGCGGCCGGTCGACGCGGACGGCGCCGACGGCGCCGCGTGCGGCGACGACCGGTACGGCGGGCTTCCCGTAGCCGACGGCTGCCCTGAGGTACACGCGCCGCGGCTGCACGATCCAGGCCGGCCGGTAGCGCGAGATGCCCCAGCGCAGGAGCGAGGCGAGATCGGCGTTTCGCTGCGAGCGCGTCGGGCTGCCGAGCACCGTGGTGTACAGCGTGACCCCGTTCCGGCGCACCGCAGCGACCTGGCACCAGCCGGCAGCAGAGGTGTGGCCGGTCTTGACGCCGTAGACGCCGCGGAAAACGCCGAGCAGGTCGTTCCAGGTGTGCAGCGTCCTGCCGCCGGAGATCGACGCCGTGCGCTCACGCACGACCGTTCGGATCTGGGGCAGTTTCATCGCAATTTCGGCGAGGCGCGTCGCGTCGACCGCCGTCGAGTAGTGGCGGGGCGCATCGAGGCCGTCGGGTCGTGCAAAGTGCGTGCGCGCAAGCCCGAGCTGCGACGCCTTCGCGTTCATCATCCCGACGAACGCGCGCTCGTTCCCGCGCCCGACATAGGCCGCAAGCGCGTCGGCTGCGTCGTTCGCGCTCTGGATGAGCGCACCCTTGACGAGGTCGCCGACGGTGATGCGCTCGCCCGTGCGCAGGTTGATCGTCGATTCGCCCACGTCGGCGGCGTCGGAGCGCACGCGCACGACGTCGTTCCACTTCGCATGCTCGAGCGCGACGATGACCGTCATCAGCTTCGTGATGCTCGCGATCGGCACCCGTGACCACGCGCGCTTTTGCGCGAGCACCTCCCCCGTCGCCGGATCGACGACGAAGTACGCACGAGCCGAGACGGCGGGCGCGCCGGCGTGGGCGGGAGTGGCGAAGACGAGCGTGGCGGCCGCAACGGCAAGCAGGCGAAGCCTCACGAGCCTCAAGGCTAGCCGACCCGGATCCGCTGACCGGGCTGGAGGCCGGCCGGGTCGAGCCCAGCGTTCCAGGTAAGCAGCTGGTCGACACTCGTGTTGAACTGCGCCGCGATCGCGCCGAGCGTGTCACCGCTTCGGATCGTGTAGTACTGCGCGTTCGCCGGTGAGGTCGTGGTATTCACCGTGGCGGATCCGGTGAGCGTGATCGTGGTCGTCGCTGCGGCCGTCGTGGTGTGCGCGGTCGTCGTCGGCGCCGCAACGGTCTGCTTCTTCGAGCCGCTGTCGAGCCCGGACTTGATCAGGAGCACCGCGATCGTCACGGCGAGGAGGAAGGCCGCCGGCGCGCCGTAGCGCGTCAGCTCGCGGCGCCTGGCCGGATCCATGAGCGGTGTCTACCAGCCGGAGACGGCCCACACGTCGCGGGCGTACCTCGACGCCTCGGCGGCCGCTGCGGTGCGCCAGTCCATCCCGGAAACGCGGAACGCGTAGATGACGTTCCGCGCGACGCTGACGAGTGCGCTCGCCGGACCGCTGGTGAAGGCGCGCGCGACGTCCGCCGGCGTCGCGCCCTGCGCGCCGACGCCGGGGAGCAGCAGAATCGCACGGGGGAGCAACCGGCGTGCCTCGCCCACCGCGCGCGGATGCGTGGCGCCGACGACCGCGCCGACCGCCGAGAGCCCATGCTCACCGATCAGGTCGTCGCCCCAGTCGGCGACGAGCTCCGCGACCTGGTGCCACACGTGCCGCCCGTCGGAGAGCACGAGGTCCTGCACCTCGGCGCCGCCTGCGTTCGACGTCTTCACGACGCAGAAGACGCCGGCACCGTCCCGCCGGCACGCGGCCAGGAACGGCTCGACCGAGTCGCGCCCGAGATACGGGTTCACGGTGACCGCGTCGGCGAGCGGCTCGCGGCCGCCCGAGCGCTCGAGGTACGCCGCGGCATAGGCCCTGGCGGTGGAGCCGATGTCGCCGCGCTTCGCGTCGACGATCACCTGCAGCCCCGCCGCGCGGGCATACGCGCAGACGTCCTCGAAGGCACGGACGCCGTCCGAGCCGAGCGCCTCGAAGAACGCGACCTGCGGCTTGACCGCAACGACGTACGGCGCGACGGAGTCGACGATCCCACGGCAGAAGCGCGCGCACGCGTCAGCTGCCTCACCGCGGCCGCGATGCGCCTCGCCACGCAGCTCGACTGGCAGCTGGTCCGGTCGCGGGTCGAGCCCGACGACGAGCTGCGAGCGCTTGTGCTCGACGGCCTCGGCGAGACGGTCGGCGAAGTTCGTCGTCGCGACGGTCGCCACGGTGCTCAGAGTACTGAGCGTGAAAGACGGCGAAGGCCGCGCACTGCGCGGCCTTCGCGATCAAAGCTCAGGCGCGAGGCTAGCCGCCCTTGACGGCCTGCTTGAGCTGGCTCCCTGCCGTGAACTTGGGGACGGTTGCCGCCGGGATCGTCACCTTCTCGGACGGGTTCCGGGGATTCACGCCCTGGCGCTCGGCACGGTCCTGGGTCGTGAACTTGCCGAAGCCCGTGAAGGTCACTTCGCCGCGCCCCCGCAGTGTGTCGGTGACCGCGTCGAGGAAGGCGTCGACGGCCCTCGCGGCGTCACGGCTCGAGAGGCCCGACTTGTTGGCGACCTCGTTGACGAACTCCTGTTTGGTCAAGTCCGCTCCTCCTGTCGACGGTTCAGACCACGCGGAAAAACCCTAACAGCCGGGTCGGATCCGCTCAACCATGCGGTTTTGCGGGGGTTTTGGCGGCCTCCAGAAGCTCGCTCGCACCGAAAATCGGGCGGAGCTCGACGCCGTTTCGAGCCAGCGCCTCGCTCCCTCCCTCCTCCCTGTCGACGACGCAGACGGCGCTCCGAACGACGAGGCCGGCCTCGCGCAGCGCCGCGACCGCTTCGAGCAAAGCGCCGCCGGAGGTGACGACGTCCTCGACGAGGCACACGCCCTCGCCTTCCGCGTAGACGCCTTCCAAGCGGTTCGACGTCCCGTAGTCCTTCGCGGCCTTGCGGACGATGATGAAGGGAAGCCCCGATGCCAGCGACGCCGCGGCGGCAAGCGCCACGGCGCCGAGCTCCGGCCCGGCAAGCCGCACGGCGTCAGGATCGGCGGCGGCCGCGATGCGCTTGCCGAGCGCGGCAAGGATGTCGGGCCGTGTCTCGAAGCGGTATTTGTCGAGGTAGTACCGCGAGCGGCGGCCGGAGCGGAGCACGAAGTCGCCCTCGAGGTACGCCGCCTCGCGCAGCGCGACCCTCAGCTCGGCATCGGTCAAGAACGATGCGAGTCGCTGATGATCCGCCGTGCGAGCGGGATCAGGCGGTCGGCACCGGGTGAGCCGTTCGAGAGCGAGAGCATCGACCCGTCCTCGAAGTAGAGATCGGCCCGCTCGGCGTTGACGGCGCGCCGTCTGATGAATGCCGCCCCGATCAGCATTCCGGTCGCGACGCCCACGATCGCGGCGGCACTACGTCGCATCCGGCTTCTTCCTCGCGCGCGGCGCCGCGGGCTTCTTCGGCGCAGGCGGCTTCTTGGCGGTCGCGGGCTTCGCGCGCGGCCGCGGCTGCGGCTTGACGCTCCGGAGCGCCGATTTGAGGTCGTAGAAGACCAGGCCGACGGTCGGCGCGGGCCCCGTCGTTGCCGCGATCGTCAGCTTTCCGTCGCGCACGAGGAAGACGCTGCCGTCACCCGTGGAGATTTCCAGCTGCGTCAGCGGCGAGTCGCCCGTCCGCACCTCCTCGGCCGCCGTGAACAACTCGGCGGCCGACCTCGCAAACGCGTCCGCCTCCGGCAGCGTCGAGCCGACGACCTTGCCCTTGTCGTCGAACACGACCGCGGCCTCGATCTGCGACGAGATCTCGGTCAGGTCGGAGAGCGCGTGCTGTGCATCCACCGGGCTTCAGTCTAGGGTCCGGCCGGTGCGGGTGCGAAGACGTGATCTCGTCGGCAAGTTCTTCGCCGACCGGGGCACGCACCTCGCGGCGATGATCGCCTACTTCGCGCTGCTCTCGTTCGTGCCCCTCACGTTTCTCGCCCTCTCGCTACTCGGCCTGAGCGGCCGCGCTGACGAGTCGTCGTTCCTGGTCAAGGAGATCAAGCGAACGTTGCCGGGCACGCCGATCGACCGCATCGTCAGCCTCGTGCACACGGTGCAGGACAACGCGGCAGCGCTCGGGATCATCGGCGGCGCCGCGCTGATCTGGACGTCGCTGTCGCTGTTCAGCGCGCTCGAGTCCGCGTTCAACATCGTCTACGGGCGGCCGAACCGCTCGTTCCTCCACGGCAAGGGGCTTGCGACGATCCTCATGGTCGGTGCGCTGGGCACGCTGTTCGTGTCGCTGCTCGCAGGATCGCTCGGCGTCTCGGCGCTGAAGGAGTACGCCCCTGGCTTCTCGGGCAACGTCGTGACCGCCTACATCGTCTCGATCGGCGTGTCGCTCGCCGGCATCTTCATCTTCCTCGTCACGTGCTACTACGCGCTGACGAACGCCGTCGTGACCGTCCGCGAGGTCCTGCCCGGCGCGATCCTCGCGAGCATCCTGCTCGAGGCGACGTTCCAGGTGCTGCCGTTCTACCAGCGCTATGCCGACCTCAACCCGGGGCTGCGCGCGTTCGGCGCGCCGGCGATCCTCCTCGTCTGGCTCTACGTGATGGCGAACATCATCGTCTTCGGCGCCGAGCTCAACTGGTGGCGCTCGCGACGGCGAGAGCAGCAGGCCCACGAGGAGCTACCCGGCCTGGCGTGATCACGCCGCGGCTCACCCGCGTCTGCGATCACGATCCAGCAGCGAAAGCAGCGCGCGAGCCGCGTTCGCCCGGTGCGAGTGCTGCGCCTTCCACTCGTCGCCGAGCTCCGCGACGGTGCGCTCCTCCCCTTCCGGGACGAAGACCGGGTCGAAGCCGAAACCGGCTCCGCCGCTCGCAGCGCTCGCAATCCGGCCGCGAAGCGTGCCGGTGCCGCGCAGCTCGGTGCCGTCCGGCGCGAGCGCGACGAGCTCGCTCACGTAGTGAGCGCCGCGCCCGTCGCCGTCGATCCCGAGAAGCTGGTGCAGGATCCAGCCGACCTCGTCGCCGGCCGCGCTCCGCGACGAGCGAACGCCTGGGCCGCCGCCGAGCGCTTCCACCTCGATGCCGGAGTCCTCGCCGAGCACCCACGCCTCTGTCGGTGCGCGGCCGCGCGCGAAAACGGCTTTCGCACGTGCGTTCTCGTAGTACGTCTCACCGGCCTCCGCCGGATAGTCGTCCGCCTCGAGGACGTCGATGTGCCATCCGGGCAGCAGCCGCTCGAGCTCACGCGCCTTGTGTGCGTTCCGCGACGCGAGAACGGCATTCAATCGGACCAGCCGCGCTGCAGCGAGGCGCTAGACGCGAGCGGTGGCAACCGCTTCGCCCTGCGCCGCTGCGAGCTCCTCGATCCCCGCGGCTGCCAGCTCCAGCAGCTCGTCGAGGCTCGCGCGGCTGAACGGCGTCCGCTCTGCCGTCGCCTGTACCTCGACCAGCTCGCCTGCACCCGTCATGACGACGTTCATGTCGACCTCGGCGGTCGAGTCCTCGGAGTAGTCGAGGTCGAGCAGCGGCGCGCCGCCGACGATGCCGACCGACACAGCGGCGACCGACCCGGTCAGCGCCTTCGAAAGGCCGAAGCGGTCGAGCGCGCGCCTCGCGGCGACGTAGGCGCCGGAGATCGCAGCGCAGCGCGTGCCGCCGTCCGCCTGCAACACGTCGCAGTCGACCCACAGCGTGCGCTCGCCCAGCGCCTCGAAGTCCGTGACCGCCCGGATCGAGCGGCCGATCAGCCGCTGGATCTCGACCGTGCGGCCGCCCTGCTTTCCGCGCGAGGCTTCCCGGTCCGTGCGGTCGCCTGTCGACGCCGGCAGCAGCGAGTACTCGGCGGTGAGCCAGCCACGTCCCTTGCCGTAGAGCCAGCGCGGAACACCTTCCTGGATCGACGCCGTGCACAGCACCTTCGTCTTTCCCTGGCCGAACAGCACCGAGCCGTGCGGCTGCTCGAGGTAGTCGGGCTGCAGCTCGAGCGGCCGCAGCTCGTCGGGACGGCGTCCGTCGTTGCGGCTCATGCGGCTGCCAGCTCGGCGACCTCGACGTGCTCGACGCGCGCGATGGGCAGCTGGAGAAAGCGCGCGCCCATCTCTCGGAACGCGTGCGGGTCACCCGTCGTCAAGAAGCGATACGTCCCTTCGCGTGCCGGGTCGTTCTCGTAGCCCTTACGCGCGAGTGTCTGCGCGACCTCCTGCGCGGTTTCCTCCGCGGAGAAGATCAAGGTCACGTCGCGGCCGAAGACGCGCTGGAAGATCGGCCGGATCAGCGGGTAGTGCGTGCAGCCGAGGATGACCGTGTCGACGCCCGCTTCCTTGAGCGGCACGGCGTACTCACGCACAGCGGCGGTCGTCTCGGCGCCGAACGGCTCGCTGCTCTCGATCAGCGGGACGAGCCGCGGGCAAGCGACGGAGAGGAGCTCGACGCCCGCGTCGAGCGCGTGCACGAGCTCGCGGTAGCGGCCGGCCTCGACGGTGCCTTCGGTCGCGAGCAAGCCGATGCGGCGGTTCCGCGTCGCCTGGACGGCCGCGTGGGCCTCCGGGGTGATGACCCCGACGACCGGAACCTCCAGCTCTTCCTGGAGCTGCTGCAGCGCGGCGGACGTCGCCGTGTTGCAGGCATTGACGACGAGCTTGACGCCCTGCTCCTGCAGATATGTGGCGATTTCGCGCGCGAACCGTCGCACCTCGCCGAGCGGCCTCGGGCCGTACGGGAGCCGCGCGTGGTCGCCGAGGTAGACGAAGTCCTCGTGCGGCATCGTGACGAGACACTCGTGCAGGACGGTCAACCCGCCCACGCCC
This sequence comes from uncultured Actinomycetes bacterium, assembly GCA_963833655.1. GTDB lineage: Bacteria > Actinomycetota > Thermoleophilia > Gaiellales > Gaiellaceae > 3-1-20CM-4-69-9. The sequence goes on from CAWHYL010000005.1 coordinate 523,174, forward strand.
GAATCGAACACGCCGACAGGCCGGGGATCCATGCCCGCCGATGCTAACTCGCGACTAGGCTTGCGGACGTGCGCCGCCTCATGCTCGCGGTCTTGTCTGGGCTGTTTCTGCTTCCCGCCGGACACGCTTCAGCCGCCGACTTCACGAAGACCGACACGAAGGTGACGATGAGCGACGGCGTGCAGGTAGCCGTCAGCTACTTCCAACCGGTGGGCACGCCGCCGGCCGCGGGGTGGCCCGCCGTCATGCTTCTGCATGGGCTCGGCCAGACGCGGAACACGTCGGACTTCGTCAACTGGTCGCCGAACTCGATGGCCGCGCAGTACCTCGCGCCCGAGGGCTACGCGGTGCTGACCTACGACGCTCGGGCGCACGGTGAGTCCGGAGGCCAGTTCACGCTGGACGGGCCGCGGGAGCTGGCCGACTTCCGCGAGTTGCTGACCTGGCTGACGACACAACATCCGGTCGACGCCCAGCATGTCGGCGCATACGGCGCGTCGTATGGCGGCGGTCTCGTGTGGAAGGCCGCGGTCGAAGGCCTACCGCTCGCTGCGATCGCCCCGACCGCGACGTGGACGGATCTCAACCAGGCGCTGGCGCCGCAGGGACTTCTGCGCGCCGGGATCCTCCTCGGCTTCTCGCAGGACATTCCGCAGGACCGATACGGTCCGGAGGAGCGACAACTCCTTTCCGACGCGACCGCCGAACGGAACGTCACGGCGTTCCGCGCGTACCTCGCTTCGCGGTCGACGCGGCCGCAACTCGGATCGGTTCGCATTCCCACGTTCATGCTGCAGGGCCGGCGTGACTTCGCGTTCGATGCGAACCAGGCGATTGCCGCGTACCAGCGGGTGCGCGGGCCAAAGCGCCTCTACATCGGCGACTTCGGTCACACGCCTGCGCCGAATCCGCCCGAGGAGTTCGCGTACATCGCGCTCGAGTTGCGCGCTTGGTTCGACCGCTTCCTCAAGGGAATTCCGAACGGCATCGACAAGCGCGCGCCGGTCGAGGTCGCGCCGGATCCATGGGGACGGCCGACGACCTCCTTCAAGACCCTTCCGAAGACGCGCACGCTGAAGTTCTCGTTCGCTCCGAAGCGGAGCGTCCTGACGGCGAACGGCAAGATCGTGCGTACGACAAAGCGCGTCGCGCACCTCGAAACGTTCGGCTCTCCCGTTGTGGGACTCCACTTCTCGAGCGGCGTCACCGGGTACAAACACCTCGTCGCCGTTCTCAGCGCGCTGACGCCCGGCGGCAAGGAGATCGTCGTCGCCGACGGTGGGACAGACACCTCCGTCGCGACGAACCGCGCCGGGGTAGTGACAATCAGGCTGCAGAACGAGGTCACGTCAATTCCAAAGGACTCGCGGTTGCGGGTGACGCTGGGCGCGCGCTCGACTGTGCAGAGCATCAACAACCTCGTGTACCTCATTCCCGTCCCCGACGGCTCAAAAGCGACGGTGAGAGGCGTGACCCTGAGGCTTGCCGTGTTGCGCAAACCCATCTCGAGATGATCGCGCCGCTCGCCGCGGCCGCGGTCGCGCTGGCGACACCCGGCGTGACGGCGACGCAGATCACGCTCGGTGGAACCGTTCCGCTCAGCGGCCCGGCAGCGGCATACGCGTCGGTCGGCCGCGGCGCCGATGCGTACTTCAGGTACGTCGACTCGAAAGGCGGCGTGTTCGGGCGCAAGATCGTCTTCAAGTACGACGACGACGAGTTCGACGTCGCGAAGACCATCCTGCTGACGCGCCAACTCGTCGAGCAGGACAACGTCCTCGCCATCTTCGACAGCGTCGGAACGGAGCACGCACTCGCCGTGCGCCCCTACCTGAACGGGCTCAAGGTGCCGCAGCTGTTCGTCGGCAGCGGCGTCTCGACCCTCGCGACCGAGCACAAGAAGTACCCGTGGTCGATGGGCTATCTGCCGAGCTTCAACGGTGAAGGCGCCGTCTACGGTCGCTACATCTCGTCGCACCAGCTGAAGGCGCGCATCGCCGTTCTCTATGAAAACTCCGAGTTCGGCAAGGACATGCTCAACGGGCTCAGGCGCGGGCTCAGAGGGAAGGCCAAGATCGTCGGGACGCAGTCCTACGAGATCGAGGATGCGAACGTCGACTCACAGCTCGCGAAGCTGAAGGCGTCCGGAGCGAACACGCTGATGCTGTTCGCAACACCCAAGTTCGCCGTCTTCGGCTACATCGGAGCGTTCCGCCTCGGGTGGCACCCGCAGTACTACGTCACCTCGGTGTCGATCTCCCCGGACATCATGAAGATCGCGAAGTTCGGCTCGAGCCAGAAGCAGGTGGAGGGCTCGATCTCGATCGCGTTCGTGAAGGATCCGACGGCGAAGGGTTGGGCGAAGGACAAGACCGTCCGCCTCTACAAGTCGATCCTGCGGCGCTTCCTGCCGAGCGCGAAGCCGGACGACGTCTTCAACTACTACGGCATGGCAGTCGCGTACACGATGGTCGACACGCTGAAGAAGGCCGGGCGGAATCTCACACGCGACACGGTGCTTCGCGCGGCCACGCACCTCAACGAGACGAATCCGTTCCTCCTCCCAGGCGTGCGCATCAAGACGAGCCCGAACGACTACTACCCGATGGACAAGGTGAAGCTCGCGCGCTACCACGGCGCGCACTGGCAGTTCTTCGGAAACCTCGTGTCCGCGACGGGTTAGGTTCAACCTCCATGGGAAATCTGCGTCTCAGAGGAAGGGTCTTTTTTCCGATTTCGAAAGTAGGAAAGGAAGGGGTATGAAGAGATTGGCCAAGCTGGCCGTGCTCGCCTGTGCCGCAACAGCGGCGCTCGCATTCGCGGGCAACGCGCTGGCGGTACAGAAGCTGAGCGTGTCGCAGACCGCGACCTCGCTCACGATCAAGGTGACGCAGGCGCAGAGCGATCCGCAGCCGGCGAAGATCCAGATCTTCGTTCCGACCGGCTACACGCTGAACACGTCCGCCGCGCCGGGAACGACCATCGGGACGACCTCCGGATCGGTCTTCGCCCGCGATGCGAACATCCCGCTGCCGCTGTCCGGCAACGTCGTCGTGGCGCCGCCGAATACGAATGCGGCGCCGTGCTTCACAGGCACACACCTCGCGGTGTGGTTGCTGCAATTGCAGGTCGCAGGCCAGTCGATCAACCTGCCGGTCGCGGTCGATCCGGTTGCGCCCGGCCCGCTGGCCGCCTTCGGCTCGTTCCAGCTCGTCACGTGTCTTGCGCCGGCGGACGTTCCGCAAGGGACGCCCGGCCGCTCGCCGAACGGCGCGCAGTTGCTCGAGGCGAACTTCACCGTCAACAACGTCTTTCAGGTGCCGGCACTGGTCACCACATGGAAGGCGCTGACGACCCCGTACGCAGCAGGCACAGGCGTCCCGAACCAGGCGGGGAGCGTCGAGACGCGAGCGCTCGTCGGGCAGGGCACGCTGTCGCTCAAGACGAAGGTCACCAGCAAGAAGAAGCGCGTTCTGCGCATCTCCGGAAAGCTGTCGCAGGCCGGCGCCGGCATCGCCGGGGCGCAGGTGCGGATGCTCCTGAACGGCGCGGCGTCGCGGTTCACCGCCCGCACGGCGCCGACCGGCAACTACACCGTCGTCCTGAAGAAGACGGGCCGCAAGTCGACGACGACGTTCCAGGCACGTGCGACGGTCGCCGAGCGCGACGTCACGAGCACGGCGTGCCAGGGGCCGACGCTGCCGACGTTCCCGTGCGTGAGCGCGACCGCGTCGGGCTTCACGACCGTCAGCCGGAAGGTGCGGGTCAAGCTGTAAGGCGAACCGCCGGGGTCTGACCCCTCTGGGCCAGACCCCGGCTAGGTTTACGTCGTGGCGGAGATCCGGATCGGCACCTGCTCGTGGGCCGACGAAGCGCTCTCCAAGCACTGGTATCCGAAAGGCCTGCCGGCGGGTGAGCGTCTCGGCTACTACGCCGAGCACTTCGACACGGTCGAGGTCGACTCCACGTACTACCGCCTGCCGGCGGAGGAGATGGTGCAGCGCTGGGCAGAGCGCACACCAGACGGCTTCGTCATGCACGTAAAGGCGTTCGGGCTGATGACGCGGCACCCGGTGAAGCTCGAGGCGCTCCCGCCCGACCTGCGCGACGACGCGCCGACGGACGACAGGGGCCGCGTCGAGCGACCGTCGCGCGAGTTCCGCGGCGAGGTGTTTCGCCGGTTCCTCGAAGCGCTCGAGCCGCTCCGGTCGACGGGCAAGCTGGGCGGGATCCTCTTCCAGTTCCCGTCGTACGTGGTCTACAAGGATCGGTCGCTCGACTACCTGCGGTGGGCACGGGAGCAACTCGGCGACGACGAGATGCTCGTCGAGTTCCGCCACGTGAGCTGGTTCGACGACGAGCACCGCGAGGAGACGCTGCGGTTCCTCGAGCAGCTAGGCGCGACGCACGTGATCGTCGACGCACCGCGGATCGAGGGCGCGAAGAACGTCGTCTCGACGGTGCTCGCGCTGACGAGCCCGACGGTGTACGTGCGCTTCCACGGACGCAACGCAGACACGTGGAACAAGCGCGGCGGCAGCGCGTCGGAGCGCTTCGACTACCTGTACACGTCGGACGAGCTCGAGGAGTGGGTCGTTCCGCTGCGCGAGCTGGCCGGCCAGGCGCGACAGGCGTATGCGTTCTTCAACAACAACGCGACGAGCCCGGACGGTCGCGGGGGCCGGATGGCTCAGGCGGCGGCGAACGCGAAGGAGCTGCAGCGGCTGCTGCAGTCGGCGAACGTGCCGGTCAGCCGCTGATGGACGTCCTCGCCGTCATCCACGGCGAGACGGTGCGCGCCGGCGTGTTCGGCGACGCGGTCAAGGAACGCGGCCACAGGCTCGAGGAGTGGAGCCTCGCGTGGGGGACGTCGCTGCCGCGGCCGCTCGATGCATACGGCGCGGTGCTCGTGTTCGGCGGCGCGATGCACGCCGATCAGGAGGGCCACCACCCGTGGCTGCGCGAGGAGAACCTCTTTCTGCAGCGACTGCTCGACATCCGCAAGCCGGTGCTCGGCGTCTGCCTCGGGGCGCAGCTCCTGGCGAAGGCCGCCGGCGCGCCGGTCGGGCTTGCGAACGCGCCCGAGATCGGCTGGTTCGGCGTCGAGCTCACAGACGACGCGGCCGACGACCCCGTGCTTCGGACCTTGCCGGCGCGCTTCGAGGCGTTCCAGTGGCACTACTACAAGCACGGCCTCCCCGCCGGCGCCGTCGAGCTCGCGCGCAACGACGTGTGCACGCAGGCGTTCCGGCTGGGCGACAGCGCGTGGGGCGTGCAGTTCCATCCGGAGGTGACGCTCGCGCAGGTGGAGGCGTGGACGCAGGAGGACGAGCCGGTGCCGCCGACGCTGCTCGACGAGACGCGCGGCCGCATCGGCGACTGGAACGAGCTCGGCAAGAGCCTCTGCGACGCCTTCGTCGGCGTCGCCGAACGCGAGACGGCCGGCGTCTGACGGGGTCTGGCGGGGTCTGGCCACGAAGTGGCCTGACCCCAGCCTTTCGAGGGGACTCGGCGAACTGCTGGGGTCAGACCCTGCGGGGTCAGACCCCGCCGCAGGTTTACGCGCAGGCGACCTGATGCGACGCGCGCGCGCAGCCTGCGCGCGCCGCACGGAAGAGAACAACCGCTGACCACCACGAGAGCGCCCGGGCTCGGCCCGCGCGCGTTCCCCCGCGAAGCGGCGTACCTCAACCCGGGTCTGACGCGCAGCGTCAGACCCGCTAGCCCTTTTCGAGCGGCAAGTCGCCGTGGCGTGACCACTCGTGCCACGAGCCGGCGTAGTTGCGCGCGCGGTAGCCGGCGGCGCGCAGGGCGAGGGTCGCGACGGCCGAGCGCGAGCCGGAGTGGCAGTACGCAACGATCTCGTCCGCGTCGCCGATGCGCGCACGGACCTGGTCGGCCGGCACCGGCTCGCCCGCTGCGACGAAGAGGTCTTCGACCTGCACGTGCCGCGCACCGGGGATGCGGCCCTGGCGCGGATCGCACGGATAGCCGCGCTTGCCGGTGTACTCCTCCGTCGTCCGCACATCGAGGATCGTGAGCGTGGGGTCGCCGAGGCGAGCCGCGATCTCGTCGCGCGTCGGCACGGCCTCGAGGCTCGGCTCGAACGCGGTCTTCACCGGCTTCAGCTCGACCTGGCCGACCTCGGGCTCGCCCGGCCAGGCCGCAAGTCCGCCGAGCAGGACCGCGACCCGGCGGTGCCCGGCGAGCTCCGCCATCTGCGCCGCCGGCATCGCGCCGACACCGTCGCCGCGGTCGTAGAGCACGAGCCGCTCCTCCCCCGTCACCCCGTGCCGGCGCAGCCGCAACCCGACCTCCGACGCGAGTTGTTCCAACACGGGGCGGTCGCTCATCGGCGGCGGCGAGCCGAGCACGAGCGGCCGCGAGCCCGGAATATGCCCGCGCGCGTGCGCATTCGGCCCACGCACGTCGCCGAGAAACAGGTCGTCGGCGCCCAACTCGCGCTGAAGCCAGTCGACGTCGACGACTGCGGGCAGGTCAGACACGGGTGAGGAACTCTTGCAGGATGGCGTCGAACTCGTCAGGCCGTTCGAGGTTGACGAGATGCCCGGAGCCGGCGACCTCGCGGACCGGAAACTCGAACAGCTCGTCCGCCGTGACGAATGCCTCGTGCTCGCCCACGACGAACTCGAGCGGCCCGGAGAAGTTGCGGACGAGCTCCGTCGAGTCGGGCCGGTCGCGGATCGCCTCGACCGCCTCGATCAGGTCGCCCGCGTCGCCGTGGAGCAGCGACTTGTCGAGCACGCTCGGGTCGGCGACGAGCTTCGGCAGCATCAGGTTCCAGAGCCCGTCTGCACCTTCACGCCGGATCAGCTCGATCGTGTCGGCACGCCCGGCGCGGCGCTCCGGGGAGTCGGCATCCGGGCGCGCGCCGACGAGCATCAGCGCGCGCACGCGTTGCGGGGCGAGCCGCGCGAGGGCGAGCGCGCAGTAGCCGCCCATCGAACAGCCGACGACCGTGAGGTCGCCTTCGACCTCGGCGGCGACGGACTCCGCCCACGCGTCCATCGTCGGCCCGCGCCCGTACAGGCGCGGCGCCGCGACGGCGCGGCCCGCGAGCACGTCCTGCTGCCCCGCCCACATCCGCTCGTCGAGCGGCAGCGCGTGAAGCAAGAGGACTGTCAAAGAGCGGCGACGACGTCGAGCTCGGCTGCGATCGCCGGACGCTCGGACAGCCGTTCGAGCCACTCCGCCAGCGAGTCGAACCGGCCGAGGTCGACGCGCATGCGGTCGCGCGCACGCACCAGCCACGGCACGTAGGCGATGTCCGCGAGCCCGAAACCGCGCCCGCTGAGATAGGGCTGCGCGTCGAGCACCGCGTTCAGCTTTGCCAGCTCGGCGTCCAGCCGCTCACGCGCGCCGTCCTCCTCGCGCCGAAGCGCGTAGTAGGGCTTCGAGAGCTGGTCGAAGCGGAAGACGAGCAGGCGGCCGAGCGCGCGCTCGGCCGCGTCCGCCGGCCAGAGCGCCGGCTCCGGATAGCGCTCCTCGAGGTACTCGTTGATCACCGCCGACTCCGGCAGCACGAACGCGTCCTCTTCGATCACAGGCACACGTCCGAGCGGGTTCTTCTCGTAGATCCAGGAGGGCCGGTCGTCGAGGTCGATCTCTACCGTCTCGTACTCGACGCCCTTCTCCGCCAGCGCGATGCGGGTGCGCGCGCAGTACGGACAGCGGTCGGCGTCGTAGAGCGTGATCACCGTTCGATCGTAGCCTCGAGGTTCATGACTCCGGCGATCTGGTCGAGCAGCTCACGCGCGGGCGGCAGGTCCGAGGTCGTCCGCGCCGTGCGGGCGACGGCGCGCACGCTCGCGGGGTCGGCGCCGGTGAGGCGCGCGACGAGCGTCGCGTTCGCCGCGAGCGAGAGCTCGTCGGCGGTGTTGAGGTCGCCGTAGTAGGTGGGCACGGAGAGGTACTCGTCCACCATCCGGCCGCGATCGAAGAGGAGGAAGCGGACGACGGCATTCTCCTCGAGCGCCAGCGCGACGACCGGAACGCCCATGCGCTCCGAGAGCTCCGCGCCGAGCCGGCGCTGCGCGCTGCGGTCTCGATCGCAGAGCTCGTCCGTGACCGTCACCCAGCCGTTGCGCACCTCCGAGACCTCCGACCATTCCGTGTGCCCGACGCGCGGCATGAACTGCGCGACCGCGCGGCGCACGCCGTCGACGTCGTCGGTCTGCACGTGCGTCGACGCGAACGACGGCTCCTGCTCCCGAGCGGCGAGCTGCCGCTCGAGGTCGTCGAGCGGCGCGGCCATCAGCACGTCGTACGGGCGGAACCCGAGCCGCTCGTACAGGCGGCGCGCCGAGTCGTTCGTCAGCGCGACGTCGAGCGACAGGTGCGTGACGCCGCGCTGTCGCAACCGCTCCGCGGTCCTGCCGATCAGCTCGCGGCCGACGCCGCGGCCGCGCACGTCGCCGTTCACGTACAGGTCGTAGAGGTGGCCGCGGATCGGCGTGCGCGGGACGACCGACGCGAGAGCGTAGCCGACCGGCGTGCCGTCGTCCTCCGCGATCAGCGCCACGCCGTTCGCGAGCGTGTCCGCAACCTCGTCCGCGACGGTCTCCCACGACTCGCCGAAGAACGGGGGCTTGTCGAGCTCCTGCTGGAACTCGTCGCGGAGCCGATGCAGCAGCTCGAGGTCGCTCGGCTGGGCGTCGCGGATGCTCACGCGTAGCGGAGTGCGAGGAGGAGGTGGTGGGCGCTCAAATTCTCGAACGGGTGAAAGCGGGCGGCCGCGGCGCGGACGTCGTCGGTGTCAGGGTAGAACGCGAGGACGGCCTTGCGCAGGCCGAGGTCACCCGCGGGCCACGCATGGGGACGGCCCAGGTAGCGGGCGAGGAACCAGTCGGCGCTCCACTCGCCGATTCCGCGCAGCGAGATGAGCCGGGCTTTCACCTCCTCGTCGGGCAGGACGCCGAGCGCGTCGAAGTCGAGGTCGGCGCGGGCGAGGCCGAGGACGTACTCCGCCTTCCGTCGCGAGAAGCCGAGCGCCAGCAGCTCGTCCTCGCTCGCGCCGGCGACGCGCTCGCGCGTCGGAAAGGCGACGGCGAGCCCGGCCGGCTCACCGAACTGGTCGATGAAGCGGCTCCGGACCGCGAACGCCGCATGGAGCGAGACCTGCTGCGCCGTGATCGACGAGACGAGCGCTTCGAAGGAGTCTGGCGCCAGCGGCGGCCGGAAGCCGGGGAAGCGCCTGACCGTCGCCGCAAGCACCTCCTCCCCCTGCGCGAACGCTCGGAAGCCGTCGAGGTCGAGCTCGACGCCGAGCAGATGCCGCACGGTCGGCTCGATCGTCTCGTCGAGCGGCTCCGCGTTGACGCCGCCCGGCGCCTCCGTGATCCGCACCTCCCCTCCGTCGATCACTCGGTGCAGGCCGCCGTCGTGCCAGACGTTCGCGCGGTCGACGCCCCAGAACGTGAAGCGGTCGAGCGAGACGGCGAAGTCGTACGGCTGCGGAACGGCGACGAAGCCCACAGCCTGACGCTAGCGCCGGGGTCAGGCGCCGTTGAGCTCGGGACGAGCGGCGAGGAGGAGCATCGCGTGGCTCCACGCGAGCGGCACGACCCACGCCGGCTCGCCGTCGTCCGTCACCTGCTCGGGGAGCAGGCCGAGCTTCGTCTGCGCGCTCTGCGCGTACGCGAGGGCGCGTTCGAGACCGGGGGCCTCGCCGACCTGGCGGTACCAGAGACCGAGCCAGAGAGCGGCCAGCACCCAGCGGTTGCCGCCGGCGTAGGTGTCGCCGGCATAGCGGCGGAGGCTTCCGGCGGGGCAGCCCAGCTCCTCCTCGAGCGCGGCGACGGTGGCGCGCATGCGCTCACCGCCGGGATCGACGACCGCGAACGGCCAGGCCAGGCCGAGCAGCGAGACATCGAGCGTGGGGTCGCCGAGCGAGCGCAGATAGCGGCCGTGGACGTCGCTCCAGAGCTCGCGCTCGAGCGCCGCGCGCACGATCTCGGCCGCCTCCGCGTACGAGTCCGCACGATCCGGCTCGTGCCGGCGCGCCATCGCCGCGGCCGCGCCGAGCCCCGCTGAGATCGCGGCGGCGGTGAACGCGTGGCGGCCCTGGCGCTCCTCCCACAGGTCGGCCGTCGCGAGCGGGAGGCCGTCGGGCTCGATCGTGCCGAGCAGGAAGTCCGCCGCGCGCCGTGCCGACGGCCAGAGCTCCTCGTCGAGCTGCTCGTCCCGGAGCTGCTCCCACGCGGCGTCGTACGCGAACAGCACGGCGCCGGTCTCGTCGAGCTGGTGCCGGCACCACGACGGCGCCAGCGCGCCGTCCGTCCAGTGCCGCTGCAGCCAGAGCCCCTCGGGCTCCTGAGCAGTCGGCAACCAGCGCAGCGCACGCCGCGCGAGATCGTCGCGGCCGGCGGCGAGGAACGCGAGGACGATGAACGCGAGGTCGCGCCCCCAGACGAAGCCGTAGCCGCCGGAGTGGACGAAGTCGGGATCGAGCTCCGGCGCCGCGATCACGGCGCCGCTGGTGCGGTCGGAGAGCAGCTCCAGCGCGAGGAGCGAACGCCGGTACAGGCGGCCGACGGCACCGTTCACCGAGTCCTGGGAACGCGCAAGCAGCGTCGCGTCGTGCCGCACGCGCGAGGCGACGAGCGAATCGAAATCCTGCTGCAGCGCGGCGTCCAGCCGGGCGAGGGCGTCGCGCGACGTCGAGCCGAAGGCCAGGGCGACAACCCGGTCGCTTCCTTCCGGCAGCGACAGGCCGCCGTGCACGGCACCGAGGCCGGTCGCGAATGCGTCCGCACCCACCGCGCCGATCGCGAGCGCGACGTCGCGACGGTAGAAGACCACGCGGTTGCCGTCGGCGCTCGACGCGAGCCCGCCCTTGAAGCCGTCCAGCTCGGGGCGGCAAAACACCGTCAGTCGTCCGCCGCCTCGGACGCGCCGGAGCAGCACCGGCTCGCGCTCGTGGACGAGGTCGGTCACCTCGACGTCGCCGGCGCGCGTGAGCAGCACGTTGGCGTCTTGGAGATACGACTGCTCCGCATCGCCATCGAGCGCGATGCCGAACTGCAGCGCGCCGAGGTGCGAGCCACGGTCGACGCTCGGCCAGAACAGCCGCTCGACGTCGCCGCGCGCGGACAGCGTCGCGAGCAGCGACCCGTTGCCGAGAATCGCAGCAGGGCCGGGATTCACGAGCTAGATCGCGAAGCCCGTTTCGAGATCGAAGAACTGCAGCTTCTCGGTCGCCACTGCGAGCTCGACGTCGTCGTCAGGCCTCACGCGCGACGCCGGATCGAGCCGACCGACGAGGGTCGCCTTCGCACCGTTGCTGCTGCCGGTCAGCACGTCGGCTGCGACCTCCTGCTCCTCGGACTGCACCGCGATGCCCTCGATGACGTCGTCCGTCACGACCGGCTTCGCGTGCACCTCGACATGCGCGAGGATCTCCGACCCGAGTGCCTCCGTCAGCAGGACGTGGCCGCGCAGCCTGGCGCCGCCGTTGCGGGCGACGGCCGCGTCCTCGAGATGCTCCGGCCGGATGCCGACGGCGAGCGGACGGCCTGCGTAGCCGGCGAGGGCCGGGCACCGGCCGGCGACGTCCTGAGGAATGTCGAGCTCCTGGTCGCCGAGCCGAACCGCCAGGCCGGCGTTCTTGCGCTCGATCGTCGCCTCGACGATGTTCATCGCGGGGCTGCCGATGAAGCTCGCGACGAATAGGTTCTTCGGCGAGTCGTAGAGGGTCTGCGGCTCGGCCATCTGCTGCAGCTCCCCCCTGCGCATGACTGCGACGCGGTCGCCCATCGTCATGGCCTCGACCTGATCGTGCGTGACGTAGATCGTCGTGACGGACATCTCCCGCTGGATTCGTGCAATCTCGGCACGCATCTGGACGCGGAGCTTCGCGTCGAGGTTCGAGAGCGGCTCGTCCATCAGGTACACCTGCGGCTTCCGCACGATCGCGCGACCCATCGCGACGCGCTGGCGCTGACCGCCGGAGAGCTCCTTCGGCCGGCGGTTGAGATAGGGCGTCAGCCCGAGGAAGTTCGCTGCCCACGCGACGCGTTCGTCGACGACCTCCTTCGGCGTGTGCCGCAGCCGCAGCCCGAAGCCGATGTTGTCCGCGACCGAGAGGTGCGGGTAGAGCGCGTAGTTCTGGAACACCATCGCGATGTCCCGGTCCTTCGGCGTGAGGTCGTTCACGACGCGCTCGCCGATCGAGATCTGCCCGTCGGTGATGTCCTCGAGCCCCGCGACCATGCGCAGGGCCGTCGTCTTGCCGCAGCCCGAGGGGCCGACGAGCACGACGAACTCGCCGTCGGCGATCTCGAGCGAGAGGTCGTGCACGGCGTGCACGTCGTTGTCGTAGACCTTCTCGACCTTGTCGAAGATCACGTCAGCCATTCGTCAGCCTCCACACGTGGAATGAGGGCCCGTCGGCGGGAAACGCGCCGTCTTCAGGATCGTCTCCGTAGAGCGTCTCCTCGGCGGTCAGGGGGAGTCGAACCGGTTCGTGGGGTGCGCGGCTCGCGAGGCAGAGGAGCCGTTCGTCGCGGGACTCGCGGACGTACGCGATGACGTCGGCGTCGACATACGCGTAGCGGAGGCCGCCGCGCGCGAGCGCGTCGGATGAGCGGCGCAGCGCGACCAGCCGCCGGTACTGCTCGAAGAGCGGCGGCAGCGGCTCGCCCCACGGCATCGTGCGCCGCGCGTCCTCGCCCCACTCCCCCTCGAGGCCCAGCTCGTCGCCGGCGAAGACCATCGGCACTCCCGGCGTCGTCATCTGCAGGCCGACGCCTACGAGCTGTCGCGCCTCGGAGCCGGCCATCGTCCGGAACCGCGGCGAGTCGTGACTGTCGAGGATCGTCCACGACTGGAGGACGAAGTTCCACGGGACGCCGGCGCGGAACGCGCGCATCGTCGCCACCGAGGCGGTGGCATCGAAGCGGGGCATCGGGATCGGCAGCTCGAAGTAGCCGAGCGCCAGGTCTCCGCGCAGCCATGCCCAGACCGGACGCGAGAAGCCCGCATAGTTCATGACCCCGTGCCAGCCGCGGAAGTCGGGGCGGTAGTCGTGGAAGTTCTCGGCGACGAGCAGGGAGTCGTCGTCGAGCACGCGTCGCAACGTCGGCGCCACGTCGCGGTTCAGGTCGGTTGCGCCGGTACGGCCGCTCATGTTGGCGACGTCGACGCGCCAGCCGTCCAGCTCGTACGGAGGCTGCAGCCATTTCCGGGCGACATGCTGGAGGCGCCGGCGCAGCTCCGGCGACCGCCAGTTCAGCTTGGGGAGGGTCTTGATCCCCCACCACGCCTCGTAGTCGCCGCTCTCGTCGAACAGGTACAGCTCGCGCTCGCCGCCCGTGAACCACTCGTGCTTGTCACCCGTGTGGTTCGTCGTCAGGTCCGAGAGCACACGCATGCCGCGCGCGTGCGCTGCGCGCGACAGCGAGGCGAGCGCCTCGTCGCCGCCCAGCAGCGGATCGACGCGCTCGAACGTCGTCGCGTCGTAGCGGTGCGTGCTCCCCGCCGGGAAGACCGGGGTCAGGTAGATGACGTTCGCCCCGAGCCGCTCGATGTGATCGAGGTGCGCCTCGATGCCAGGGAGGTCGCCGCCGAACCACTCGTACGGCGTCTCCGGCGAGCGCCCCTCGGGCAGCTGGTGCCAGGCACGAGCCACGGCCCATTCGGGTGGGTCGCCGCCGGCCCCCGTCGTCGCGAAGCGGTCGGGGAAGATCTCGTAGACGACGGAGCGCAGGTGCCAGTCGGGGCCGGCATCGCTGCTGAAGACGAAGTCGTCCGCGTCCGGGATGTCGTGCTCGACGAGGCCGCGGCCGTTAAGCCATGCGTAGCCGATCTCGCCGCCGGTCAAGAGCCACCGGTAGTTCATGACGGGATTCGTCAGCGGCAGCCGTGCCGACCACCAGCTGTCGCCGTCGCTCGCGGCCTCCACGCCGCGCGCCTCGCCGTCCTCGACGTAGCGCAGGACGACGGACTCGACGCCGACCGGGACGTGCACGCGGAGCGTGTCGCCGTCGACGTAGAGCTCGGAGCCGTCGTGATGCGGCTCGTCGAGCAGCGTCCGCGCCTGCAGGACGCTCATCCCTTCACCGACCCCGCCGTCAGGCCCTCGACGATCCACCGCTGCAGGAAGCCGAACAGCAGCGCAGCCGGGATCGCGGCGATGAGGACACCGGCGGCGAACGGCCCCCAGTGCTCGGAGTACTTCTGGTCGATGTACTGCCACAGCCCGACCGGCAACGTGAACTTCTGCTGTGTCTCGAGGATGGCGCTCGCGATCACGAACTCGTTCAGCGTCGCGATGAACGAGATCAGCATGATCACGGAGAGGACGGGCGCCGCCAGCGGCAGGACGACGCCCCAGAAGATCTGGGCCGGCGTTGCGCCGTCGACGCGCGCCGACTCGTCGAGCTCGGCGGGGATCGTGTCGAAGAACCCCTTCATCAACCACGTGTTCACGCCCAGCGCGCCGCCGAGGTACACGACCACCAGCGCGAGCAGCGTGTTCAGCCCCATGAAGTGGAAGATCTCCCCCGTGTTGAGCACGATCAGGTAGATCGCGACGATCGCGAGGAGCTGCGGGAACATCTGCACGAGCAGCAATGCCAGCATCGCCAGCCGGCGCCCCTTGAAGCGGAAGCGGCTGAACGCGTAGGCGGCCATCGCGCTCAGGATGACGGTCAGGATCGCCGTCCCGCCCGCGACGATCATCGAGTTGGCGAACCACCGCAAGTAGTGCGCGTTCTGGTACGTCGCGTGCCCGGTGACGTTCTGCTGGCCGCTGAAGAGCGAGCGGAAGTTGTCCAGGGTGACATGCCGCGGAATCAGCGACGAGCCGCTGAGCGAGTTGTCCGCGTTGAACGCAGCGGAGACGACGTACGCGACCGGGAACAGCGAGATGACGGCGGCGACCAGCGCGATCAGGTACCGCCACCAGGTGTCCGCGAGGGGCGGACGCTTCTTGCGCCGCCGCGCTTTTGCGGCCGGGACTACGAGCTCGGCTTCGCGAGTGCTCATGCGAGGTTCTCCAGTGCTTTCGTCCGCGAGAACGAGATCGCGGAGATGGTCCCGACGATGATGAAGATGAGCAAGGCGATCGCGCTTGCGAGGCCGTAATCCTGCCCCTTACCGGCGGCGAACGCGATCTTGTACGTGTAGCTGATCAGGATGTCCGTGGCCCCCGCGATCGGACTGTTGCCCACGGCAGGGCCGCCGCCCGTCAGCAGGTAGATGTTGTTGAAGTTGTTGAAGTTGAACGCGAACGACGCGATCATCAGCGGCGTCACGGCGACGAGCAGCAACGGGAACGACACCTTCCGAAAGACCTGCCACGGGCCGCCGCCGTCGACGCGCGCCGCCTCGGTCAGCTCGGACGGAATGGACTGCAGCGCGCCGAGACAGACCAGGAAGAAGTACGGCACCGTCAACCAGACGCTCACGAAGATCACGGAGACGCGCGCCCACCAGGGGTTGAAGAGCCAGGGGATGTGTGCGTTCAGGACGTGGTTCACGACGCCGAAGTCGTCGTTCAGCAGCCCCTGCCACACGAGCAGGGCGAGGAACGCCGGCACGGCATACGGGATCACGAGGATGATTCGGAACGTCCGCTGAAAGTGCATGCCGGGCTTGTTCAGCGCGACCGCGAGCAGCAGCCCGAGGGCGAACGACAGCAGGACGACGGAGGTCGCGAAGAACAGCGTCCAGAGCAGCACCTTCAGGAACGGATCCCTGATCAATGAGCTGTGCGCGATGCGGCTGAAGTTCCGCAGCCCGACGTAGGTCTTCCAGCCGGGCTCGATCTCGTCGCCGCTCGCCGACACGAACGAGCCGAGGCCGTTGTCCTTGTAGACGGCGCCATTGCTGATCCGGACGAACGTGTCGGTCTTCGCGTCGTAGCGGAAGGTCGGCTCCAGGACGACCGCGGAGTCGAACCCCTGCGGCTGGATCGCCTTGCCGCCGCCGACCGGCACCTTGTAGTTCGACAGCTCCGTGTCGATCGTGCCGAGCTCACGTTCCGGCACCCTCGTGTAGCCCTGGACGGACGTGATCGTCCCGTCCGCGATCGTCAGCTTGTCCCGCGGGACCGGCTTCAACCCCTCGGGCGTGCCGAGGTAGGTCTTGCCGGAGCCCTGGTCGAGCAGCGCGAGCACGAGGTGATGGCTGTCGTCGCGCACCAGCGTCATCGAGTACGAGGCGCCGTTTGCGGCCTCGGTGAGCGAGTTCTGCTGGATGCTCGCGATCGCCTCCGACCTCGAAAGGATGTGCCCGGTCGAGTAGTTCGAGAAGGCGACGTCGACCGAGTAGATGACCGGGATGACGTGGAACGCGATCAGGAACACCGTCCCCGGCAGGAGGAACTTGAGCGGCACCGTCCAGCGGCGATTGAGCAGGTAGACGACGTCGAGCAGGACCGTCGCGCCGACGAGAAGGATCAGCGGCTTCCACCGGTGGTGGTCGCTCAGGACCGCGATCGCCCAGACCGCCGCGCCGTTCACGATGCAGAGGAACACGATCTTGAGGACGACGGCGACCGTCCCCGAGAACGTCGTGATCAGCCGCGTCGGCAGAGATCGCGCACGCGCCGCGGCGCGTTCCTGCGCGGGCAGCTGGCTTCGAACAGCCGTCGAGCTCAACGGTTCCCTCCTCCGAAGACCGTACTGCTGGGGTCAGGCCTCCTCGCGGGAGGCCTGACCCCGTTCAGTGAACTAGCCGCCCGCGATCTTGTCGCGGATGTTCTTCTGGGCCTGCGCGAACGCCGAGCGCGCCGGGGTCGCCCCGGAGCCCTTCGTCGCCTTGACCCAGGCACCGCCGAGCTCGGCCCAGACGCTGCCCATCTGCGGGATGTTCGGCATCGGGACGCCACCGACACCGGCCGCTCCGAACTGCTTCAGGATCGGGTCGTTGACCCGCTTCCCGGCGATCTTGTTTGCCGGATAGCGCAGGTTGGCCTTCTCGAGGTCGAGCTGGAACGACGGCTTCATCATCTCGTTCGCGACGAGATCCTTTGCCAGGCTCGTCACGCCGTGCGTCTGCGCGAACTTCGTGACCATCGTGCCCTGCACGCCGAGGAACGGCACCGAGCGGAACTTGATCTTCGGCAGCTGGACGATGCGGAACGGGTTCCCGCTGGCCTTCAGCGAGTCGACCTCCCACGGGCCGGTGATCCAGAACGCGGCATTCTGCTTCAGCCAGGCGTTCTTCGCCGTCCCGTAGTCGACCTTCGAATCGAGCAGGCCTTCGCGGTTCCACTTGTCGATCAGCGGCGCGTTCTTCAGGAAGACCGGGTTCGCGACGCCCAGCTTGTTCGCCTGCAGCGCACCGTTCTTCGTGCGCCCGAAGACGTAGCCGCCCAGGCCGGAGAAGAACGGATACATGTGGTACGCATCGCCGGCGGAGCCCTGCGGCACCGCGATGCCGAGGTTGTTCGCGTCCTTCTTCTTGAACGCCAGCGCCTCCTTCTCGAGCTGCGCCCACGTCTTCGGCACCTTCACCAGGCGCGTGTTGACGACGAGCCCGACGTTCTCGAGCGCGTACGGGGCGCCGTAGAGCCGGCCGCCGTACGAGAACGCATCGAGCGCGTACTTCGGGAACTGCGCTTTCGTCGCCTTCGTCGGGAAGAGCGGCAATACGAGGCCGTTGGCCGCGAGGTCGCCGGTCCAGTCGTGCGCCGCGACGATGACGTCAGGCGCGTTCTCGGCCTTGACCGTCTTGAGGTCGTCGCGGATGTTGCCGAACGAGTGAAAAACGACGTTGACGTCGACCCCGCGCTTCGAGCCCCAGGCCGACGCCACCTTGTCGATGGCCGGCTTCTGGACGTTGTCGACCCAGATCGTCAGCTTCGACGCTTTTGCCCCAGCGTGCGCCGCCGGCGTGGCCCGTGCCCCGATCAGCGCAAGCGCTGCCGTGACCACGACGACGAGCAGGATGGCGGAACGCCTTCCTACCTTCATTGATCCTCCTCCTCCAGTCCGCGACCCCGAACGGGTACCGCCGACCGCCGATGAAACATGTCCACATTCCATGAAACAGCCGGGAGCCTAGACCGCACTTATAGAATTGTCAAGCGGCGCGATTGCTTGGTAATCGTCGTGAAAATCTGTTACATGTCCCTGGAACGATGCCGACTCTCAGAGATGTAGCCGAGCACGCGGGCGTCAGCCTCGCGACGGCATCCCGCGTCGTGAGTGGGCTCGACAACGTGCGCTCGGAGACGCGCGAGCGCGTCGAGCGGGCGATGCGCGAGCTGCTGTACGTGCCCCCCGGCCGCCGTCCGGCCACGGGCATGATCGGCCTGCTCGTACCGTCGCTCGAGAACCCGATCTTCCCCGCGCTCGCGCAGGCGATGGAGGAACGGGCGACCGAGGCGGGCTTCGCCTCGATCCTCTGCAACACGGCCGCCGCCGCATTTCGCGAGGTCGACTACGTGCACATGCTGCTCGACCGCGGCGCCGACGGGATGATCTTCATCTCGTGCGAGATGACAAATCTGAGCGGTGACCATGACCACTACGCGCGGCTCGTCGAGGAAGGCGCGCGCATCGTGTTCGTCAACGGCGCGCTCAACTCGCTGAGCGTCCCGTCCGTCGCGGTCGACGAGCGCGGCGCAGGGGAGCTTGCGACGCAGCACCTGCTCGAGCTCGGCCATCGACGGATCGGCTACGTCGGCGGCCCCGACTACTACCTGCCGACGCAGCAGAAGGAGGCGGGTCGCGAGGCTGCGTTGCACGCCGCCGGCGTCGAGCCCGACGGGCTCGCGGTGTACGCAAAGGACTTCACTGTCGAGGACGGGCGCGCCGCGTTGCGGTGTCTCCTCGACGGCGCGTCACCGCCGACCGGCGTCATCTGCTCGAGCGACCTGATGGCGATCGGCGTCCTGCAGGAGGCTGCCGCGCGCGGTCTGCGCGTGCCGGAGGACCTCTCCGTCGTCGGCTTCGACGGGATCGACGCAGCCGCGTGGACATCGCCGCCGCTGACCACGGTAGAGCAGCCGATCGAGGAGATCGCGGAGACCGCCGTCAACGCGCTGCGCTCGCTCATCGACGACCCGCAGAAGCCGCTGCCGGACTACTCGTTCCGCCCGCGCCTGAATGTGCGCGGGTCGACCGCGGCGCCCGCGCGCTAGTTCACCGCGTCGAGGCCGCCCGTCTTGACGGCGTCGACGAAGCCGCGGACGTGTTCATTCTTCGGAATGAACCTTGATCCGCGCCATCGACTGGCGCACGTCGTCGTCGAGGTTGTCGAACGCCTCGAGCGCAACGAAGCGCGGTGACGGCGTGCTTCTCGGACCGACGTTGTGCACGCGACGCCCTGCCGGCGGAGGGAGCGTGGGCTCCTACCGGCGCCGAAAGCGCACGAACAGCGTCGTCGGCACGAGCCACACGAGCACGAACACCACGACGGTCGACGCCGAGGCACCGAGCAGGACGGCCACGCCCAGGACGAGCGCGAGTGCGAGCGTGAAGACGAGATACGCACCGGTCACGACGGCGTGCACCACGTCACGCACCGACTCGATCAGCGGCGGCCGCGAGAGACCGAGCAGCGAACGCGAAAGCTGCCAGCGCGAACGCGACGACAGCGCTCGCCCCGTACGCCGAGAGAACTCCTCGAGCGTCAGCTGGCCGGTCGCGTAGCCCTCCCGAAGTCGAGCGGCGGCGCGGTCGCGATCGACGTCGCCCGCGAGCGCGACACGACGCTGCACTACCGCCAGCAGGAACCACCCCACGAGCCGCCAGATCATCGCTCCGATCGTAGCCGAAGGAAGGCGGCATCCTCCTGATCGGATGACGCAACGTCGACACGCGCACAGGCAGGATGTCGGCAGATGTCGCAGGAACCGATCCGCAGCATGTGGAGGACGATCGACGGCGTCCGCATCCATGCCCTCGTCGGCGGCGAGGGACAGCCGGTCGTGCTCGTTCACGGCTACGGCCTCTCCGGCGCCTACATGCTGCCGCTCGGACGGGAGCTGGCCGGTTCGTGCACGACGTACGCTCCCGACCTCCCGGCACAAGGGAAGAGCGACGCGCCGCGAGACGCCCTCGGGATCTCCGCCCTTGCCGACCTGCTCGGCGACTGGATCGACGCCGTCGGGCTCGGCCGCCCCGCGGTGGTCGCAAACTCGTTCGGGTGCCAGATCGTCACCGACCTCGCCGTGCGGCGGCCCGCATCGGTCGGCCCCCTCGCGCTGATCGGGCCGACGATCGACCCGACCCAGCGCCGAGGCCGGCGCCAGCTCGCGGCTGCTCTGCGTGACTCGGCCCGCGAGCCGTTCTCGCTGCTTGCTATCGCCGCGCGTGACAACGCGCAGACGGGCATCGGCACGCTGCTCGCGACGGCGCGGCTCGCGCTGCGCGACCGGATCGAGGAGCGTCTCCCGGCGCTCACGCAACCGGCCGTCGTCATCTGGGGAGAGAAAGACCCCTTCGTCGGACGCGCGTGGGCCGAACGAGTGGCGGCGCTGCTACCGCGCGGGCGGCTCGTCGTCGTTCCCGGCGAGCCCCACGCCGTTCACTACACGCGTCCGGCCCTCGTCGCCGACATCGTGCTCGAGCTCCTCGCCGAGGAACGAGAGGACCTCGGCAGCGACCCGCTCCGGCGCTTCGAGCATGGGGACGTGACCACACGGGACGTAGACGACCCGCGAAGCGCGGAGAACGCGCGCCCACTCGTCGGCGACGTGGAGCGGCACCAGCCGGTCGCGATCGCCCCAGAGCAGTAGCGTCGGCGCCTGGACGCCGCCCACCTCCGGACGCAGGTCGCGTGTCAAGATGAACGTCGCCGCCCGGAGGACCGCGAGCGGGCCGGCACGAACCGCGTCGCCGACGACCATCGGCAAGGACGCACCGAGGTCGACAAGTGCGCCCGCGAGCGGCATCGCACGCCCGACGAGGCCGCGCCCGCACGGGATCCCCGCGGGGGCGACGAGCACGAGCCGTCGAATGCGCTCCGGGTACGCACTCGCAAACTCGGCCGCGACGATCCCGCCGAGCGAATGACCGACGACGTCTGCTCGCTCGAGCGCTGCGGCGTCGAACCACCGGGCAAGCCACGTGCTCCAGCTGCTCGGCGGCGCCGCCCGGCTAGGCCGCGGCAGGTCGAGCGCGAAGACGCGACGCTGCGCGCCGAACGCGGGCAGCAACGGCGACCACCAGCGGCGCGAGCCCGCGAGCCCGTGGATGAGGACGACCGGATCACCACTGCCCGCGACGGTGAACCGCGCAGTCCGGCCGTCCACCTCGACGGCTCGAGCTTCCAGCGCCTCAGAAATGCGACGTCAGCCCGGCGCCGGTGGCATCACCGTCGGCTGCCGCTTCGGCGCCGGCCACGTCGGCCGCGTTCTCGTACCAGGAATACGCGTACTTGCCGTCGTCGAGCTCCTTCGCGAACGTCGACAGCTTCAGCGGATAGAAGGTGTCGCACATGACGGCGAGCTCCGTCGTCTCGTGCATGCCGATCGACTTCTCGGCCAGGCCCGGCTGTGGCCCGTGCGGCAACCCCGAGGGATGCAGCGTGATCGAGCCGACCTCGACGCCGCGCCGCGAGCCGAAGTTGCCGGAGACGTAATAGATCATCTCCTCCGACTGCAGGTTGGAATGGTGGTACGGGATCGGCACCGCCAACGGGTCGAAGTCGAGCTTGCGCGGGCAGAACGAGCAGATGACGAAGTTCTGTCCCTGGAACGTCTGGTGCGACGGCGGCGGCTGGTGGATGCGCCCCGTGATCGGCTCGAAATCGTGCACCGAGAACGTCCACGGATAGAGATACCCGTCCCACCCGACGACGTCGAACGGGTGGTAGTCGAGGACGTACGTCTGGTAGCCGCCGCGTACGCGCACCTTCACCGGGAACTCTCCTTTGTCGCGGTGCGTGTTCAGCTCGGTCGGCGGGTGGATGTCGCGGTGGTAGTACGGCGCGCCCTCGAGCAGCTGCCCGTACTGGTTGCGGTAGCGGTGCGGGATCTCGATCTGGCCCGGGCTCTCGAAGACGAGGTAGCGCTGCGGCCCTTCGGGCCTGAACCTGTAGGTCGTTCCGCGCGGGATGACGATGTAGTCGCCTTCCTTGTACGGCACGTTGCCGAAGATCGTCTCGAGCGTGCCACTGCCCTCGTGGACGAACACGACCTCGTCGCCCTCGCCGTTGCGGAAGAAGCAGTCCATCTCCCCGCTCGGCCGGCAGAGGGAGATCTCGACGTCGTTGTTCCACATCAGCACCCGGCGGCCCGTGATCTCGTCGCCCTGCGCGTCGACGTCGTACGTCTTGAAGTGGCGGTGCGCGTGCGTGTCCGGCACCCATTCCTTGCGCTCCAGCTCCTCGAAGTCGCCGACCTTCATCACGCGGCAGGGCGACTGGAGGTGGTACAGGATCGACTCCATCCCGACGAAGCCCTCCATCCCCATGACCTCTTCGGTCAGGAGCGTTCCGTTGTCGCGGAACTGGATGTGACGCTTCCGCGGGACGTCCCCCAGGCGCTGGTAGAACGGCACGGCTACAGGCTAGCGGCCATCCGGGCCAGGCGGCTGCCGATCGCAGGTGCGAACTTGAAGCCGTGGCCGCTGCAGGGCGAGCCGATCACGATCCGGCCGCGACGCTCGAGGATGAAGTGCTCGTCGAGCGTCGTCGTGTACATGCAGGTCTCGGCGGCGACGGGCTCGGGATCGGCATCCGGGTACGTTCTCGCGACCCACTCGGAGACCCGCTCGACGAGGGCCGGGTCGGGACTGCCTTTCTCGTCGGGGCCGACGTGCGTGCCGGCATGGTGCGCGCCGGCCTTCAGACCGTGGACAGGGTCGTGGAGCGAATACAGCGCATGCCCGCGCGTGACGGGGTCGAGCTGCACGACGGACGGCAGTGGCGCCCCTTCGCGCCGGAAGTACGCAACCGTCTCGCGGGTCGTGTGCACGGGCAGGTCGGGGAAGAACCGCGTCACCCACGGCCCCGCGGTGAGCACGACGACGTCCGCATCGAGGTCGTCGAGCGAGTCGACGCGTGTCCGCTCGCGTAGCTGCACTCCGCCTGCGACGGCCCGCTCGACGAACGCGCGATGCGCAAGGTCTGCACGGACGATCCCCGCCTCGGGCTGGAACAGCGCCGTCCAGCCGTCGGGCACGCCGACCGGCCACCGGCGGCGTGCCGCATCCGCGTCGACCAGCTCGTATTCCGCACCGGCGGCCTCGAGCGCCGCGCTCGACCCCTGAGCGAGATCGCCGACGAGCTCGAGCAGGCCCTTCAGCTCGAGCAGCTCGACGCCGGCCTCGCGCTCGAGCTCGCGCCAGCCTGCGAACGACTCCTTCGCCAGCTCGACGAGCTCGAGCTCGGGGTACGCCAGGCGGACGATGCGCGACCGGCCGTGGCTCGAGCCACGCGCATGCCCGACCTCGAACTGCTCGTAGAGCGCGACGGTATGGCCGTCGCGCACGAGCGCGTGTGCCGCCGCCGACCCCATGATCCCCGCTCCGACAACGGCGGCGTTCACGCGCGCATTGTCACCCCTTGTAGCCGCATGCGAGTCGTGAGACATTGCACAAGAGCGGCAAAACGACCGGGAGGTGCCTTCGATGTCGACTCACGCAGCTACGTCACCCAGGGCAGCGATGGACCGAGCGATCGGGAGCACGCTCCCGCCGTGGTGGCTCTTGCTCGTCACGGGCGTCGGGTGGATCCTCGTGTCGCTGATCATCCTCCGGTTCGACTACACGTCCGTGCACGCAATCTCTCTGCTCTTCGGGTTCGTCGCGATCATGGCCGGTGTTCTCGAAATCGCGATGGTGTTCATCGCGGAAGGTTGGTGGAAGCTGCTCAACGCCATCCTCGCCGTCATCTTCATCGCCGCCGGCATCGTGGCGTTCATCCATCCGGGCGACACGTTCGCCTCGCTGGCCGCGATCTTCAGCTTCGTGCTGGTGTTCGCCGGCGTCTACGACATCATCATCTCGATCGCCTCGCGAAACGATGCCGGCGCGTGGTGGCTCCAGCTGATCAGCGGGATCATCCTCCTTGCGCTCGGCTTCTGGGCCGCCGGCTACTGGGGGCGCAGCGCGGTTTTGCTGGTTGCCTGGGTCGCCGCGTTCACCCTCATCCGCGGCGTCAGGGACATCGTCACGGCGTTCCGCATCAGGGACCTCCAGCACTCGACGTAACACCCCGGTCGTCTGGCTTCAAGCGACCGTATTTCGCAGCACGCCGATCCCCTCGACCTCCAGCTCGACGACGTCCCCGCGCTGCAACCACCGGCCGTCGCCGTGCTCGAGGATGCAGCCGGTGCCGACGGTGCCTGAGCCGAGGACATCGCCCGGGAGAAGCCGGGTGTTGCGCGCCCCGTGGGCGACGATCGCGTCCCACGAGTGGTGCATGTCGGCGAGGTTCCCGCGCGAGCGCTCCTCGCCGTTGACACGCGCGACCATTGTCCCGCTCGACCCGTCGAGCTCGTCCGGCGTGACGAGGACCGGCCCGAGGCTCGTCGCAAAGTCCTTGCCCTTCGAGGGCCCGAGACCGACGCGCATCTCCGCGCGCTGCAGGTCGCGCGCCGACCAGTCGTTCATGATCGTGAACCCGCCGATCCGCCCCTGCGCGCCAATGATCGCCGCCACCTCGAGCTCGTAGTCGAGCTCCTGCGTGTCGGGCGGCTTCGGGATCTCGTCGTCGGACCCGTAGATCGCCGCAGGGTTCGAGAAGTAGAAGACCGGAAGCTCGTACCACTCCGCCGGGACGTCGAGGCCGCGCAAGGCGCGCGCGGTCTTCACGTGCTGCTCGAACGCGTAGAAGTCGCGCACCGACGGCGGGTGCAAGACCGGAGGCCGAAGGTCGACGTCGTCCAACCGGTACTCGGCATGGTGGCGCGCCGTGCCGCCGCCGGTGAGGAACGCCTGCAGCGTCTGCGCGGCGAGCTGGATGACCGTGTCGCCCTCGATCAGGCCCGGCCACCCTCGCTCGAGCGCGAGCTCGCGCGGCGTGAACATGCAGAGTCTCACGGCTCGGTGTGCACCACGACGTCCGCGATCTCCGGCCGCACGCGCCTGATCCGCTCCTCGATCTCGCTCGCTCGCGCGTGCGCGTCGCTCAGGGGCCTCCCGCCCTCGAGCCCGAGCGTGAGGTGCGCGACCAGCCCGTCGTCCGTCCGCAGGAACCGCAGCTCGCGGGCGTCGTGGCCCGTGATCTCTCGGACGATCCGCATGACGACGTCGCGCTCGGCCGAGTCGTCGGGGACGCGGCGGCCCTCTCCCGCCTCGGCCAGCGGCTCGAGGTGCGTCTGGACGGAGCCGACCTCCGGCGCGGCCTTCTTGATCGCCTGCTCGACCTGCGTCGCGACCTCGTGCGCGTCCTCGAGCGGCAGCTCGCCCGGGAGCTTCAGGTGCAGCGAGACCGCCGTCGCGCCGGCGACGTGGAGGACGCTGACGTTGTGCACCTCGCGCACGAGCGGGACGCCGAGCGCGGCCGAGTGCGCGCGGTCGCGGATGGCCTCCTCGTCGTGGGCAGGCTCGACGTGGACGACGACATCGCTACCGGGAAGGGCGTCGTGCAGTGCCGCCTCGACGCGGTCGGCCGCCGCATGCCCCTGCCCGACGGCGGCGCCCGGCGGCACGGTGATGACGACGTCCGCGAACTGCCGCGCGCCGGATTGGCGCATCCGCAGGCGCGACAAGGCCACTGCCGGCTCGATGCCCTCGATCGCGGCGATCGCCGCCGCCTCGGCATCAGCGGGTGCACGGTCCATCAGCACGTCGACGTTCCGCTTCATGAGCCGTGCCGCCGCGAGCAGAACGAGAGCGGCGACGAAGAGCGCGGCTGCTGAGTCGGCACGCGGATAGCCCTTGCTGACGAGCAGCAGGCCGAACAGGACGGCGAGGGAGCCGAAGAGGTCGCTGCCGAAGTGCAACGCGCTCGCGCCGAGCGCCGCGCTGTGGTATTGGCGCGACGCGCGCCAGCTGACGAGCGTGCGGCTGAGATCGATCACGATGACGATCCCGATGACGGCGAACGCGTACCACGTCGCCTGCACGGTTGTCGGCCGGTCGCCGACGAGGTGCGTGATCGCGCGCCACGCGATGAACGCGCTGGCGACGACGAGGATCGAGGCCTCCGCGAGCGCGCTGAGGTGCTCGGCCTTTCCGTGTCCGTACTGGTGCGACACGTCGGCCGGCCGCACGGCGACGCCGAGGGCGAAGAACGTGAGCAGCGCAGCGATCAGATCCGTTCCCGAATGCGCCGCCTCGGAGACGAGCCCGAGGCTGTGCGAGGCGAGCCCGGCGCCGAGCTTCAGCGCGATCAGCGCGACGGCCGCGCCGATCGAGATCAGAGCTGTTCGCCGCTGCGGATGCACGCGGCAAGTGAAACAGAAGGGGCCGCTGCAGCGGCCCCTTCCGCGGCTCAGGAGCTCGCGATGTCTCCCGTGAACTGCTCGCTGACGCCGTTCGTCCCCTTGTCCTGCCAGTGATGGAAGACGAGCGTCTTGCTCGGCGACGCGTACTCGAAGTTGAACTTGCAGCCGGCGTAGCCCTGCAGGCACGTGAACGTGCCGCCCGGGAAGAACGCCGCGACGAACGCCGACGTGTCGCCGACACACGCGGCGTTGCACGTCGCCTTTGCGTCGAAGGTTCCGCCGGACACAGTTCCGCTCAGGTAGCCGCGGAACTTGCCGTGTGCGCCGGCGCCGAGGAGCTTTCCGTGCCTTCCGGTCGTGTCGCACGCACCGGGGCTCTGTCCCGCAAGCGTGAGGAACGTTCCCTTGTCGCGCCGGGTGACGCGGAAGGTGCCGTTGCCGTTCGGCTTGATGCTCCAGGTGCGCCTGCTCGTGTCGGTTGCCCACGCGTTCCCGCAGGAGCCGTGATCCGTCACGGTGACGACCGCCGAGAAGCGGGCGTTGTGTCCGTTCTTGCTGCCTTTGCCGCCCGGGTCGGCGAGCCCGGCCGTCGCGAGGGCCAGCGCGCCCGCGACGAGGACTGCGTATGTCAGTAGTCGTCTCATCGTCGAGTAGATGCCGAAACACGCGCGAGCTTGTGGCGCGCTAGACGCGCTCGAGCGGCCAGATCACGACGTCCTGCCGCGCGGAGACGTGCACCAGGGGGTCGTCTTCGGTCACCTTCAGCGGGGGCATCGTGTTCAGGTCGATGCGGGCCGCGGCAGGCTGCAGCGGCCAGGGCCGGTGATGGATGTCGGCGCGGTACAGCGCGTCATCGTGTTCCGTGTAGAGGCAGTAGCGCTCTGCCAGGAAGTGCTCCAGTGAGCCGGGCTCCGCCTGGAACACCTCGCCGTCCGCTCGGTATGCGGCGCTGAACGCCTTCCCGTCGCCGCGGCTGCAGTCGTAGAGCAGCTCGCCGCCGCGACGGCGCACGGACATCTCGGCACGAAAGTACGGCAGCCGGTAGAGCCGGCGCGCAGCCTCGACCGCGAGCTGGCTCGAGGCGTCGAGGGAGAAGAACCAGATGCCGGGCTTCGCGTGGCGCGTGACGTAGGTCCGCACGTTGAGCTCGCGGAAGGTCGACGCGAACGGGAGCGGCAACAGCCCGCGCGCGCGGAGCGCCGTGACGACGAAGGGCGTCACGCCGATCCAGCCGCTGCCCGAGTGCTGCTGCACCTCGAGGCCTTCGGGGACGAGCGTCCGCAGCTGCTCGACGGGCACGCGGTAATGAGCGAACAGCAAGTCGTCCCAGGTCTGCGCCATCACCCACGGCCGCTCGGGGACCGGCCACGGCCGATGCTCGGTCTCCTCCAGAGCCGACGCTTGCCGCAACGGCGCGTCGAAGAGGTCCTTGAAGCTAGAGATTGCCCCGAAGTGCCTGCTCGCGCTCGATCGCCTCGAACAGCGCCTTGAAGTTTCCCTCGCCGAAGCCGCGCGCGCCGTGCCGCTCGATCACCTCGAAGAAGAGGGTCGGACGGTCTTGCGCCGTCTTCGTGAAGATCTGCAGCAGATAACCGTCCTCGTCGCGGTCGACGAGGATGCGCAATCGCTTGAGATCGTCCCAGTCCTCGCCGATCTCGCCCACACGGGTCTCCGCGTCGGGGTAGTACGAGTCGGGTGTCGACAGGAACGCGACGCCACGCCCCTGCAGCGTCTCGACGGTGCCCACGATGTCGTCGCCGAGGAGTGCGACGTGCTGCACGCCGGGACCGCCGAAGTACTCGAGGTACTCGTCGATCTGGCTCTTCCGCTTCCCCTCGGCCGGCTCGTTGATCGGAAACTTGATCTTCCCGGCCCCGTCCGCCATCACCTTCGACATCAGCGCCGAGTACTCGGTGTGAATCTGCTCGTCGCCGAAGTGGATGATGTTGGTGAAGCCCATCGTGCGCTCGTAGAACTCGACCCAGTGGTTCATCCGGCCGAGCTCGACGTTCCCCACGACGTGGTCGATCGTCTTCAGGCCGACGCCGGTCGCCGGGGCGCCGTTGGTGCGCGGCACCTCCTGATAGCCGGGGAGGTAGGGGCCGGAGTACTCGGTGCGGTTGACGAACGTGTGGACGTTTTCGCCGTAGGTCGCGATCGTCGCCAGCTGGATACGCCCCCACTCGTCCTCGACCCAGTGCGGCTCGACGACGCCGCGGGCGCCGCGCTCGACCGTGTATCGATAGGCATGCTCTGCGTCGGGCACGGTCAGAGCGACGTCCTTGACTCCGTCGCCGTGCGCGCACGGGAACCGCGCGAGCTCGCTGTCGGGCGTCAATGCTGTCGTGAGGACGAAACGGATGTCCTCCTGCTCGAGGACGTACGACGCGCGATCGCGCACCCCGGTCTCGGGGCCTGCGTACGCAGTCCGCGCAAAGCCGTACGCGCGCTCGTAGAAGAAGGCCGCCTGCTTGGCGTTCCCGACGTAGAACTCGAGATGATCCCAGCCGTCGATCGGGAAGTCGTCGATCTGCCCCATCCGGCTTTGAAGATTAGTCACCCGGCGGCTCGGGCGCCGGGGATCCGCGCGGCGCGAGAGCGATCCCGGCGCCGATGGCGAGGCCGCCGACGATTTCGAGCGTCGTGATCTTCTCCGACAGGAGCAGCAACGCAATGATCGCGCCGAGGAACGGCTGGAGATTCGCGAACAGCGATGCCCGGGACGGGCCGACGCGGTCGATCGCAGTGAACCAGAGGACGTTTGTCGTCACGAGCGGCCCGACGACGGCGAACGCAAAGCCGAGCCACACGAGCGCGCCGAACTCGAAGCTCTGGTCCGCGAGCTGGCGCGACCCCGCGAGCACCAGCGGCAGCGTCACGGCGGCGAGGAACACCGCGCTTAGCCGAAACGGCGAGTACGTGCGCATCAGCGGCGCGATCGCGACGGAGTACCCCGCCCAGGTGATCGCCCCGCCGATTGCGAGCGCGTCGCCTTTCAAGTTGGCAGAGAAGCTGCCGCCCGAGCCGAACGCGACGAGCGCGACGCCCCCGAACGAGACCAGCGCCGCAATCCAGAAGCGCCTGCTGTGGCGTTCAACTCCGGATCCGCGCGCGAGGACCGCCGTGAAGATCGGGAGCGTCCCGAACAGGAGCGCGACGGTCGTGGCGGTCGTGAACTTGAGCGCGTACACGAAGCTCAGCTGGTTCGTGAAGAGCAGGACCGTGCAGAGGACGACCAGCGGTAGGTGGTCGCGGCCGATTCGCAGCGAACGCTCCCAGACGAGCGTGATTGCCACGAAGATCGCCGCCGCGCACGCGTAGCGCACGGACGCATACGCGAGCGGCCGGAAGCCCTGGTCGAGGATGTACTTCGAGACCGTGAAGTTGAAGGCCCAGAGCGTGACCGTTCCCAGCAGCATGAGATCCGCCGTCGGGTCACGCCGCATCGCCCGTAGTAAAGCCGGTCGGATCACTCGAACGAGGGACAGGAGCGCCTGTCAAACGCCGACTCCTACTAGGTGCCCCTGCGACACATCTGCTGGCCGCTGCTTGCGGTCGTTGCCGGCACCGCGATCGGGCTCAAGATCGGGCTGCCGAGCTCCGGCGGTGCTGTCTCGGCGTCGCCGTCGAGCGTGCAGCAGGACGCCGCCGCCGGCCTCGCTTTCGCTCCGGCGACCCAGCGCCGTCCGGTCAAGCCCGTCGGCCTGTACACCGGCCGGGAAGCGCCCGTCGGCCTGCAGAAGGTCGCCCGCGTCGAGGCCGCTTCGGCCGCCGTCAGCGATGACGGCGCAGGCGCCGGCAGCACCGCCTTCAGCGCGCCGTACGCACGCGACCTGACGTTCATGGCGTTCCCGGGCGGCGCCGGCGTGCCCTCGCCGGCAGCGCCCGAGCCGACCACCGCGACGACGACGACGGCGACGACGCCGGCGGTGCCGAGCGGGCCGCCGCCGGCAATCGCCGACGTCCAAACCGTCGGGTTGACGCCGTTCTCGGCGACGCTCACGTGGCGCACGAGCGAAGCGGCGACGTCCCGCGCCGTCTACGGCCTCGATACGCCCGTGGTGTGGACGGCGCCGACCGATTCGGCGACGGCGCATCAGTTGACGCTGTCCGGGCTCACGCCCGCGAGCACCTATCACCTCGACCTCACGGCGACGACCGCGGACGGCCGCAGCTCGGTCTCGCAGTTCCTGCTCACCACGCCGGCGCTGTTCGGTCCCGTGCGGGTCTCGACCGCCGACGGCGCCGTGCTCCTCGACGGGCAGCCGTCGTTCCCGAAGCTCGTCTGGAACCAGTGCCCGGACGCGGTCGCAGGCAACATGTCGGTCGGGATCGACTTCTTCATGGGCAACGGCTGCGGGAGCAGCGCCCAGCTCGCTACGTGGCTCAGCGGCAGCGCATTGGCGATCGGCGACGCGAAGGAGACAGCCTCCGCGCGCGCCGGGACGGTCGGCACCTTCCTTCCGGACGAGTGGGACACGCATCTGCCGAACGACTTCACGGCCGCGGATGCGAACCGGCTGATCCCGCCGTCGGCAGGCTCCGGGCCGCGCTTCCTGACGCTGACGAACCACTTCTACCGTCACGCGGCACCGCTGCCGCAGGGCCGTGGCATGTATCCCGGTCTCGTGGCGGTCGCCGACGTCGTCGGCTTCGACCTCTATCCGCTGCAGAACTGGTGCCGGCTCGACGGCTTCGCCGACGTCTTCGACTCGCAGCTCGACCTCGTCGCGCTGGCGCGCGGGAAGCCGACGTTCCAGTGGATCGAAGCTCGCCAGATGGACTGCTCCGGCCCCGAGCTCGTCCCGACGCCGGAGACACTCCAGGCTGAGGCGTGGCTCTCGATCGCCGGCGGCGCGCACGCGATCGGCTACTTCCCGAACGAGTGGAGCGGGGCCGTCGGTGCCGCGATCGCGCAGGTGAACCA
Source organism: uncultured Actinomycetes bacterium (assembly GCA_963833655.1). GTDB lineage: Bacteria > Actinomycetota > Thermoleophilia > Gaiellales > Gaiellaceae > 3-1-20CM-4-69-9. The sequence continues at coordinate 554,409 of CAWHYL010000005.1, forward strand.
CGAGATCTCGACGCTCACGCCCGCGCTGGTCGAGCCGCCGATCGCCGCGAGCGCCTCGCTCGACAGCACCGTCCGCGTCGGCGCGCGCGACCACAACGGCGCGGTGTACGTCATCGCCGTGAACGCGAGCCGCTCCCCGGCGACCGCGACGATCACCGTCCCCGCGCTCGTCGAACGCACGCTCGTCACGCTCGACGGGCAGCACGAGGCCACCGCAAAGGACGGGGCCTTCGACGTGACGCTTGCGCCGCTCGAGGCGCGCATCTACATCGCGGCGCCCGCGCGGTAGCCCGAAGCAGACATACCACGGGAGGCCGGTGGTTCGTGCGAGCGCAGCGGCACTAACCGCAGGCCGGACTCACGCGAGCGGGAACGGCCCACCGTCGCGGACCACACCAACCCGTATCCGGCCGACCGTGGAGGGCGCGGGCTCCACCCGCGCACGTTTCTTCCGCGAAGCGGCGTAGCCAATCCGGTGCGAAAGCGAAGCTTTCGCACCGACCCGCAGTTAGGCTTGGAGCAATGGCGGAGCCGACGAAAGAGGACGTCGACGCCCTCGTTGGGCCTGCGACGCCGCACTTTGCGTACCAGCTCCGCGCGCGCGTCGAAGAGCTGGTCCTCGATCTGCCGGACACGCACCCCGTGAAGAGCTACGCGCTCGAGCAGCTGGAGCTGCTCGACCGGCTCGGCCACGCGTCCTCGAAGGCAGCGGAGGGTGGACGCGAGCCGCGCTCCCGGCCGGGCTGGGACGAGCTGCCGAGCTCCGCGCCCGCGTACGATCCGCTCCCGCCGCGGCCGTGAGCTTCGACGGCCGCGCGGTCCTCGTGACCGGCGGGACGCGCGGGATCGGGAAGGCGATCGCGCGGCGACTTGCGGCGCTCGGCGCGACAAGGGTCGCGCTCGGCTACCTGCGGAACGATGCCGCCGCCGAGGAAGCGGCCGGCGAGCTGCGCAAGGCGGGCGCGGAGCCCATCCTCGTCCGCGGCAACATCGCCTCCGAACGGGTCGTCGCCGAGTTCGCCTCGCACGGCCCGTACGACGCTGTGGTCCACAACGCGGCGACCGGCGTCCTCCGGCCGGCGCTCGAGACGGAGGACAAGCACTGGGACTGGACGCTCGCGGCGAACGCGCGCGCTCTTCTGTCGCTCGCACGCGCGTGCGCGCCCGACATGAAGCCGGGCTCGTCGTTCGTCGGCGTCTCGTCGCTCGGATCGATCCGCGTCCTCCACAACTACGTCCTCGTCGGGACGTCGAAAGCGGCGCTCGAATCCGTCGTCCGCTATCTCGCGGTCGAGCTCGCGCCGCGCGGAATCCGCGTCAACGCCGTCTCGGCGGGCGTCGTCGAGACGGAGGCGCTGGAGTACTTCCCGAACCGCGAGCAGATGCTGAAAGCCGCGCAGGCACGGACGCCGGCGGGGCGCATGGTCGAGCCGGAGGACGTCGCCGCAGCCGTGACGTACCTCTGCTCTCCCGAGGCGGAGATGGTCCGCGGGCAGACGCTGATCGTGGACGGCGGCTTCTCGCTGCTCGCCTGATGGAGCCGACCGAGCACAACCGTCGCGCCTGGGACGAGGTCCACCGCCACCGCGCAGAAGCGCAGGCGTCGGAGCCCGGATTGCCGAAGCCGGTGCGCCACGCACTCGCCGATCTGACCGACAAGCGCGTGCTGCACCTGCACTGCGGCACGGGTCAGGCGACCGCCGAGCTGGCGGAGCTCGGCGGCGTCGTCACCGGCGTCGACGCGGCGGGCGCGTCCCTCGAGACGGCGCGAGAGAGGTGGCCGTCGATCCTCTGGGTGCAGGCCGACCCGCAGGCGCTGCCGCGCGAGCTGCGCCGCGGGCGCTTCGACCTCGTGTACGCAGGGCTCGGCTCGCTCACAGCGGTGCTCGATCTCGACGCCTGGCTCCAGACCATCGCCTCCACGCTGCGGGAGGGCGGCGACTTGCTCCTCTACGAGGAGCATCCGGTCGCGCTCGTCGTCGACGGTCTCATGCACTGGCGCGAGAGCTACTTCGAGGCGGGCTCGCGCCGGCTCGGGCAGATCGTGACGTCGGTCGCACGGAACGGCTTCGTGATACGTGCGCTCGAGGAATATCCCGCACGCGGTGACGGCTGGCGCCGGCACGACGCCCGCGTCCCAGGGACGTTCCTCCTTTACGCCCAGCGGGCATAGAGCCGGTGTGGGCATTCCCGTCAGCCTCATCCTGATCGCCGTCGGAGCCGTCCTCGCGTTCGCGGTCAACCAGGACCCGGGTGCGGCCGTGGACGTCGACGTGGTCGGCTGGATCCTGATGATCGTCGGCATCGTCGGCCTCCTCCTCTCCCTCCTGCTGTGGGAGCGCTGGGGCCCCGGCTACTGGGGGCGGAGCAGCGGTCCCGCGCCATACGGGCCAGGCCGAGCCGGCTACGGACGCCGGCGCACGGTCGTCGAAGAGGATGCGCCGCCCGGACCGCCCGGGCCGCCGCCTCCCTAGCCCGCGAGCCGCGCGAGCGCGTCGTCCAGGTCGTCGTCCGTCAGCGTGAACGGCGGCGCCGCCTGGCTGAGGCTGCCGACCGGGATCGTGAGCACCCCCGCCGAGCACGCCTGCGCCGCGTCGATGTCCACGACGCGCAGCAGTCCGGCTCCCTCCCACCCTGCTGCCGCGAACCGCTCCGACAGCTCGCCAACGCGCGGCAGCAGCTTCGGCACCTCCTCGAGCACGACGAGCGCCCCTGCACACGCAAGCGGATTGCCGGTGTGCGTGTGCGTGTAGACGTCCTCGACGCCCAGCCGCCAGACATCCTCGAGGTCGCGCCGCACGAACAGCGCTGCTGAGAGCGGGAGCCCGCCACCGAGCGCCTTCCCGACACAGAGCACGTCGGCGACGTCTGCACCCGGCCACAGCTCGCCGAGCCGCCCGAGCCCGGTGAAGATCGCGTCGACGACGAGCAGCGCACCGGCCTCGTCGCAGCGCCCGCGGAGCGCCCGGAGGAAGCCGTCGGGCGGCACGCGCGATCCCGCGCGTCCCTGCACCGGCTCGACGACGACGACGCCGGTCTCGGCAGGCAGCGGACCGGGATCCGCGCCGTACGGGAACCGGTAGACCGGGCCCGGCAGCCACGGAGCGAACGGCTCGCGGAACCGTTCCAGCCCCGTCGCCGCGAGCGCGAGCAGCCCGGTCCCGTGGTACGCGCCGTCGAAGGCGACGATGCCCGGCTTGCCCGTCGCGAGCAGTGCGGTGCGCAATCCGATCTCGACCGCGTCCTCCCCGGTCACGCCGAGCTTCGCCGGCCACGGCAGCGCGTCGCGCAGACGGTGCGTCACCTCTGCCTCGGCGAGGTCGCCCAGCGCGTGCACGACGGGGGCCTCGGCGACGGCGTCGCGGATCCTGGCGTTGCCGTGGCCGAGGACGGCAACGCCGAAGCCGCCCGTCAGGTCGATGTACTCGCGACCGTGCTCGTCCCAGACGCGGCAGCCGTCCGCGCGCGACCAGATCAAGCGCCGTTACGGCCGATGAGCCGACCGACCGTGTCGCTCGCGACGTAGCCGGCGATGCTCGGGTTCTCCTGCAGCCGGCGCAGCGAGTACTCGTACCAGTGCCGCCCGAAGGGGACGTAGATGCGGAGGCGGTGTCCTTCGCGAACGAGCGCGTCGCCGTGCTCCGGACGCACGCCGAGGAGCATCTGGAACTCGTACTCGTCGTGCGCGAGGCCGCGCTCGGCGACGATCCGCCGCGCCTGGTCGAGCAGCCACTCGTCGTGCGTCGCGATCCCGACGTACGACCCTCCGTCGAGCAACGCCTCGAGCGCGCTGACGTATGACGCCCGCACGGCCTCGTACTCCTGGTACGCGAGGTCGGGCGGCTCGAGGTAGATCCCCTTGCAGAGCCGCACGCTGGGCTTCAGGTCGGCGAGCGCCGCGATGTCGGCCGCCGTCCGCCGCAGGGTCGCCTGCAGCACGACGCCGACGTTTTCGCGCCCTTCCTCGCGCAGCTCGCGATAGAGCCGCAGCGTCTCGTCGGTCGTCGACGAGTCCTCCATGTCGATCCGGACGAAGTTCCCGCGTGACGCGGCGTCTTCGACGACCGTCCGTAAGTTGTCGCGGCAGAGCTCGTAGTCGAGCTTCAGCCCGAGCGCCGTCAGCTTGACGCTCACGCCGGAGTCGAGCCCGCACCGCTCGATATCGGCGAACACGTCCAGATAGGCGCGGACGATCGCGGCCGCCTCCTCCTCGGTCGTGATCTCCTCTCCGAGGACGTCGATCGTCGCGACCTTTCCCTCGGCGTTGAGATGTCGCACCGTCTCGCGCGCGTCCTTCAGCTCGGCTCCGGCGATGTAGCGCTCGGAGAGCTTCCGCACGACCGGCCTCGGCACGGCGGGGAGCAGGCGGACGATCGCACGGTCGAAGATCGCCACGGGCGGCGATTCTACGGCCGCGCCGCGAGGAGCTGGGCGCCGTCGGCCACGCGCCGCACCTCGACGTCGCGGAAGCCCGCCGCGCGCGCATGCGCCCCGAGCTCGTGATCCTCGTAGAAGCGTCCGCGGGTCGCGAGCGGGTAGGGCGCGGCAGGCGTCCCCTTCAGCTCGGGCGGAGTCGTGAGCACTGCGACCCGACCGCGCTCCGGATCGACGACGCGACGGAATTCGCCCAGGGCTGCAACAGGGTCCGAAAAGAAGAAGAACGCGACGATCGACGAGACGGCTGTGAAGCTGCCCTGCGCGAAGGGCAGGTTGTCTGCCGAGGCATGGACGATCGGCGCGCGTCCCTTCGTGACCCGTCGCGCGAGGTGCACCATGTCCCGGCTGTGGTCGACGCCGACGGCCCCGCAGCCGGTCGCGAGCGCGCGACGTAGGAAGACGCCGCCGCCGCAGCCGACGTCGAGCAGCTCATCGTCTGGCGTGAGCTGGAGCGCATCGAGCACTGGCTCCCAGGCGAACGAATGGATGTCGTCGGCGCCGTACGTCTCGCGCGCTTTGCGGCCGCTCGGTCGCCGCGCGACACGGTCGACCATCCGGTCGAGCCGCCAGTCGCGGATCCGCTGCAGCACTACCGCTCGCGCATGAACCCCTGGCGGGCCGCGCTGACGAGCGCGACCGCTTCGGGGAAGAGCACGCGCATGGCGTCGCGCAGTGCGATCGCCTGCTCGTCGGCGCTGCCCTGCACCTGCATCTGAGAGAGCGCCGCGCCGGTCAGCTCGACGGCGGTGTTCAGCGTCAGCGTCGCGAACTGCTCCCGCTGCGCCTCCTGCACCGTCTCCGCCTGCTGCTCGGCGAACTCGCGGAGGCCGCGGAGGAGGTCTTCCGGGTCGCCGCCCATCGGGAAACCGAAACTGCCTTCCATGCCGTCAAGCATAGGCACTACTGTCGAGTCCGTGGAGCGCCCTGCGGCGCGGATGGATCCGCCGAACGTCCTGTGGTCCTTCGGCGCCTTCACGCTCGGCTTCGCCGTCTACGAGCTGATCGAGACGATGCCCCCGAGCCAGAGCGGGCTCTGGATCCTGCTGACCGCGCTGGGCTTGATCGCCGGCTTCGCAGCCGGGGCGGCCGTGCTGCTGCGCCGCGGCTCGTGGGTTCCCGGCGGCCTCGCGGCAGCGCTCGCGGTCTCGGTCTTCCCGGCGGTTGCGGTCGCGTTCCTCGAGCTCGTCGGCGTCTGGCCGGGCGACTCGGTGCTCGAGCCGCTCCAGGGGTTCAACGGCTACGCCTTCGGCGTCGCGGTCGCGTGCACGCTCGTCGGGCTCGGAGCGTGGTGGCTGACGCGCTTCCCGTTCGTCCTCGCCGTCGCCTGTGGCGCCGTCCTCGTGTCGGCGCAGCTGCTGACACCGTCATTCGCCGAGAGCCCGAGCGGCGACGCGCGGACGGCGACGGCGGTCGTGGCGGGTGCGGTGCTCTTCGTCGTCGGCGTCGTCGTGGACGGATTCGCCCGTCGCCGCGAAGCGTTCTGGTTCGAGGTGCTCGGGCTCTTCAGCGTCGCGGCCGGCCTCGTCTACTTCACCGTCGAGCCGGGCGGTGACACGCTGCGCGGCTGGATCCCGATGCTGCTCGGGGGCGCGTTCCTGCTCGTCGCGTCTGCGCCGGCCGGCCGCGCCAGCTGGGCCGTCTACGGCGTCTTCGGCACGTACGCCGCGGTCGTGCACTTCCTGGTCGAGAAGCTGAACGAGCGCCGCTGGCCGTTCGCGCTGGCGCTGATCGCGCTAGCGCTCGCCATCGTCGCGCTCGGCATGGCGCAGCAGCGTTACGGCCGCAACCGGAACGGGTCTAGCGGAACATCCCTTGCTCCAGCCACGCGCCGCCGTCGACGGTGAGGACGTCGCCGGTGACGTAGCCCGAGTAGTCGCTGACGAGATACGTGCACGCGTTCGCGACGTCGGTCTCCGTGCCGAAGCGGGCGAGCGGGAGGCGCGCGACGATGCGCTCTCGCATCTCCTCCGTCGGCCACAGCCGCTCGCGCGTCTCGGCGGTGTCGACGGGGCCGGGTGAGATGGCGTTGACTCGGATCCCGTGCTGCGCCCACTCCACGGCGAGCGTGCGCGTGAGATTGACGACACCGGCCTTCGCGGCCGCGGAGTGAGCCGTGCCCGGCCCGCCCGTCCAGGCGTAGCTCGCCACGATGTTGACGATCTGCGCATTGTCGCCGCCGCGCTCGATCACGCGCCGCGCGAGCTCGCGCGAGCAGTAGAAGGTCCCGTCGAGGACGGTCCCGGCGACGGCGCGCCAGCCGTTCGGCGACAGCTCCTCCGCACGCACGTGGAAGTTCCCGGCGGCGTTGTTCACGAGCGTCGTGATCGGCCCGAGCTCAGCCTCCGCGACGTCGAACGCCGCGGCGACCGCGTTCGGCTCGCGCACGTCGGCGGGAACGGCGACGCCCTCTGCGAGCTGCGCAACCGTCTCCTCGAGCACGTGGCGCCGCCGCCCGAGCACGGCGACCTTCGCACCGAGGCGCCCCAGCTCGAGCGCCATCGCCCTGCCGAGCCCGCTGCCGCCGCCGGTGACGAGCGCGACGCGCCCCGCCGAGTGATCCCTCGGCGAGCATCAGGTGAGCTCGAGCTTGTAGTGCTGCTCGACGTCACGGGTGAGCTCCTCGACGGCGGGCAGGGCCGCCGCGATGCTGCTGTCGCCGCCGATCGAGTCGAGATACGGGAGCGAGGCGAGCCGCGGGGCCTCGGCGACCTGCTCCGCCGCCTCCTCCGCGACCTCGACCAGCGCGGCGATCGACGCAGCCTCGCGCACGCGTGCGCGGTCGCTGACCGGTACGCCGTCGGCGTCGAGCGCGAGCCACTGCTGGTTGCCCTCGCCGTCGGCGAACGCACAGAGGTACAGGCGCTGGCCGACTGCAGACTCGACCGGCAGCACGGCGACGACGTGCTGTCCCGGCACGCGGTGCTGCGCGGCGATTCCCGCGACGCGGCTGACGTCCTCGCTCAGGGACACCGGACGAGCATAGACTCGCCCTCGTGGGAGGAGCCGTCTCCGCGCGGGCGCTCTTCGCCCCGCTCGGGCCGACATACGACCGCACGGCGGCACTGCTGTCGTTCGGACAGGATCCGCGCTGGCGACGCTTCCTCGTCTCGCGAACCGAAGCCGGCTCCGGCGCGACCGTGCTCGATGTCGCGACGGGCACAGGAGCCGTGGCGCGCGAGCTGCTCGCCCAGAAGGGGTGCACGGTCGTCGGGCTCGATCAGAGTCCCCAGATGCTCGCCGAGGCCCGCCGCCGCCTGCCTGCCGACGTCGAGCTGGTCGAGGCGAGCGCGGAGCAGCTCCCCTTCCCCGACGCGGCCTTCGACGCGCTGACGTTCACGTACCTGCTGCGCTACGTGGAGGACCCGGCCGCGGTGCTGCGCGAGCTGGCGCGTGTCGTGCGGCCGGGCGGGACTGTCGCGGGGCTCGAGTTCGCCGTTCCCCACGGGCTGTGGCGCCCGCTGTGGGAGCTGTACGTGCGCGTCGGGCTCCCGGCGGCGGGACGTCTCATCTCACGGGGCTGGGCCGACGTCGGCGACTTCCTCGGGCCGAACATCCGCGATTTCTACGAGCGCTACCCGGAGCATCGCCTGCTCGAGCTCTGGTCGGACGCGGGCATCCGCGAGGTCCGCGCGCGCCGGTTGAGCCTCGGCGGTGGGATCGTCACGTGGGGCCACCGCGCGTGAGCGCGACGACGCGCCCCGCCTTCTACGCACTGGCGCCGGGCGGCTGGCGCGACTACGTCACGCTCCTCCATCCGCCCTACACGGCCTGGCACCTGTCGTACGTCGTTCTCGGCGCGGCGATCGCGCCGCACTGGCGTCCGGGCGTCCTCGGCCTCGCGCTCGCGGCGTTCTTCCTCGGGATGGGCGTCGGCGCGCACGCCCTCGACGAGCTGCAGGGCCGGCCGCTGCAAACGCGGATCGGGACGCGGATGCTGCTCCTGCTGGCGACGCTGTCGCTGCTCGGCGCCGCGGCGATCGGCATCGTCACGGCCGTCTACACGAGCCTCGGCCTGCTCGTCTTCGTCGCGGTCGGCTCGTTCATCGCCGTCGCGTACAACCTCGAGCTGTTCGGCGGCCGCGTCCACGGGACGTTGTGGTTCGCGCTCGGCTGGGGCGCGCTGCCTGTGCTCGCGACGTACTTCGCAGCCGCGGAGACGATCCGCGCGGAGGCCGTCGTCGCCGCGATCTTCGCCGCGCTCGTCAGCTGGACGCAGCGGGTGCTTTCCACGCCCGTGCGCGTCCAACGCCGACAGGAGGGCGCGCTCAAGGCGGACGGGAAGCAGGCCGAGCTGGCCTTGCGCATCCTCTCGGCCGCCATGGTCGCGCTCGCCGTCGCCCTCGTCCTCGTCCGCGTAACCTGACGCCGTGGACCTCGTCGCGATCGCGCAGATCGTTTTCGCCGTCACGGCCGTCGTGACGGCGGCGTCGCTCGTCGCCGCCGCATACGACCGCGCAAGCCGGCGCGTCCTCCTCTGGCTCGCGTTCGCGATCGGCGCTGCGGCCGTGGCGGCCTGGGTCGCGTTCGTGTGGCGACGCGACGCGGCGATCGCCGTCGCCGCGGGAGGGATGACGCTCGCGTTCGCTGCTGAGCTACTCGCGGTGAGAGTCGGTGACCTGCTGCGCGCGGCCGGCCGCGTCGACGAGCAGCTCGCCCGCGCGCAGTCGCGGCTGCACTCGCTCGTCGCCCGCGAGGCCGAGGAGCGGACGGCAGAGCTCGAGCGCCTGCTCGCACGCGCACGAGCGGACTCGGCCTCGATGCTCATCGAGCAGGAGCGGAAGATCGCGGAGGAGCGGCGGGCGGCCGCCGCCGAGCGGTCACGCGCGGCCGTTGACGAGCTCGGAGAGGCGCTCGTGAAGGCGCAGCGTCAGGTCGAGGCGCGCTTCCACGCCTGGACCGACGACCTCGAGCGCGCGCAGAACGCGGTCGTCGATCACCTGGCACAGCTCGCGCAGCGCCAGAAGCAGTTGATCTCGGAGGCGGAAGCGCGGATCGCCGCAGACGCGGAGCGGCTCGAAGCAGAGAGCGAGCAGCAGCGCGCCGGGCTCGTCCGCTTGCGGGACGACCTCGCGCGCGCAACGCAGGAAGCGGTGACCGGCGGCTCGTCGGAGCTCGACGGCTTCGCGTCCGAGCGCCGCCGCGCGCTCGACGAGCTCAACGAGCGCATGCGGCGGCGAGAGCGGCAGCTCGCGGAGCTGATCGAACGCGAGGAGACGGAAGCGATGCGCCGCATCCAGGCCGGCTTCGCGGACGTCGAGCGGAAGCAGGTCGAGCAGCTGGAGCGGATCCTGGCGCGCGCTACGACGAGTTACTCAGACGCCGCAGCCCAGCAGTTCGCCGACACGGTGCGCAGCACGCGCGAAGGTGCGGCAACCCGCCTGTCGCGCGAGCTCGACCGCTCCGTGCAGGCGTTCGTCCGCGAGGCACAAACGGTGCTCGGAGAGCGGCTCGCGCAGGTCGGCGACGCCGGCGCACAACGGCTCGAGCGCCGCCTCACCGAGGTGACCGAGCGGCTCGAGCGCCAGCGTGACGAGGCGATCGGGAACTTCGAGAGCCGGCTGACGCAGGCGGAGCAGGATTTGCGGCGGCGCCTCGACACGCTCGCGGCCGATGCCGAGGCCGAGCGGGCCGTGCTCGAGGCACGGCTGCAGGAGCTCGCGCGCAAGATCGACGAGCCGCTTACACGGCGCTAACAACCGTTTTCGAACCAACAAACCGGGGGAGGGTTCGTCTAGGAAAGGGCGAATCGGCAGACCGTGAGCGAGACGACCGAAATCATCGAACCGAACGGCGGCGAGAGCTCGAAGGTGGAGAGCTGGCGGTTGCACGTGCTGATCGAGGCCGGTTATCCGCTGCCGCTCGCGGAGCGCCTGGCCGGCAGCGACGCCGACCTGCACCGCGCGGTCGAGCTCGTCGGTCGAGGCTGCGCTCCCGAGACTGCGGTCGAGATCCTCGTCTGATTCGTAACCTGGCCGTCACTCACGCCGGGCATACGATCCCGGGGTGAAGGTCGAGGCGATCCAGTACGGCGACCGCAAGGTCTATTCGGTTGCGTCGTTCAACCGCGGCGTCGCCGACTGGCTGAGCCGTCTGCCGACGATCTGGGTGGAGGGCGAGGTGACCGAACTGCGACGGAATGCACGCTGGCAGTCCGTGTTCTTCACGCTCAAGGATCCGAGCGACGGGGCGTGCCTCGGCGTCACGATCGCGCGCTCGCGCTTCGACGCGCTGCGGCTCGACCTCGGCGACGGGGAGCGGGCGCACGTGTTCGGGCGACCAGAGCTGTTCGAGGCAAAAGGCGACTTCCGGATGCGTGCGCTCTCGATCGAGCGGTTCGGTCTCGGCGATCACCTCGCGGCGCTCGAACGGCTCAAGAAGAAGCTCGCCGCGGAGGGCGTCTTCGAGCGCAAGCGGGCGCTGCCGTTCATGCCGAGACGCATCGGGCTGGTGACGGGGAACGACGCCGCTGCGAAGCGCGACGTGCTGGCGACAATCGCCGCCCGCTTTCCTGCCGCGCGCATCGTCGTCGCCGAGACATATGTGCAGGGCCCCTTTGCGGCGACGGCGATGGTCGAGGCGCTGCGCGACGTGTGCGCGGCTCCCGAGGTCGACGTCGTCGTGCTCGCGCGCGGTGGCGGCAGCTTCGAGGACCTGCTGCCGTTCAGCGACGAGCGCTTGGTGCGCGCGGTCGCGACATGTCCGGTGGCGGTCGTGTCCGCCGTCGGCCACGAGCAGGACACGCCGTTGTGTGACCTAGCCGCCGATGCGCGCGCGTCGACGCCGACGGCCGCCGCGCGGCTTGTCGTTCCCGACGCCGCCGAGCTGGTGAATCGGCTCGACCGCTCGCGGGCTGCGTTGGCGCGCGGCGCCCGCGGTGTGCTCGAGCGCCGGCGTCAGCGGCTCGGGCAGGCTCACGAGCGGCTGCGGCGCGCACCCGCGCTGACGGTCGAGCGGAAGCGCGCGCGGCTCGAGCACTCCGCCGGTCGTCTTCGCGCACTCTCGCCGCGCGCGACGCTGCAGCGCGGCTATGCGATCGTGCGAAACGACGACGGAATCGTCCGGTCTGCGGCTGCGGTGTCCTCGGGCGATGCAATCGACGTCGAGGTCGCCGAGGGCCGCTTCGGGGCGCGCGTCGAGTGACGTTCGAAGAGGCGCAGCGCGAGCTGGAGCAGATCGTCGAGCGGCTCGAGCGCGGCGACGCCGGTCTCGACGAGGCGATCAAGCTCTGGGAGCGAGGGGAAGAGCTCTACAAGCACTGCGTCGGGCAGCTCGACGCCGCGCAGGGCAAGATCGAGGAGCTAGTCCGGCGCGCAGAGTCGGCCAAGCCGGCGTAGATCCTCGGCCGCGCGGTTCCGTTCGCCCGACAGCTCGACCGTCTCGACGCCCGCGACCGGCTCGACGACCCGGCCGCCGAAGACGATGCAGCGCACGCCGGCAGCTCGGCAACGGCGCGCGACCTCGCCGGGCGCCTTGCCGCGCGACGTCGTCGCGTCGACGGTGCCCTCGCCAGTGACGACGACGGCGTACGGCGCCGCGTCGAACCGCAGGAGGTCGAGGATCATCGGCGCACCGGGCCGCAGCTCCGCACCAAGCGATGCGAACGCCGCGCCCAGCCCGCCGGCAGCGCCTCCACCGCGCGCAGCAGCGTACGCCGCAAGCGGCGCGAGGCGCGCTTCGAGCTCGGGCAGCTGCGCCGGCGTCGCGCCCTTCTGGGCCGCGAAGACGCGGACGGCGTCCGACAGCGGCACGTCGACGTCACAGGCGACGCGGGTCGGAGCCGGCAGCTCCGGCAGCACGTTCAACATGCCGGCCCCGCCGTCGACATTCGCGGTGCCGCCGAGGCACACGAGCAGCTCGCGCGGCCGGGCGAGCGCCACGAGCAGCTCACCGAGCCCGCGCGAGGACGCCGCGATCGGATCGAGTCTGCCCGGGTCGAGCGGGATGACCTCGGCTGCCTCGACCGCAACGTCGGCGCCGTCCCAGAGAGCGCGTGCCCGGCGCGGCCGTCCGAACGCGTCGTGCACGTCGTACGTGCGCCATTCGCCGCCGGTCGCCGCGTACAGCGCGTCGAGCGATCCCTCCCCGCCGTCGGCGACCGGCAGCTCGTCGACGTCCGACCACTCGCGCAACCCCTCGGCGAGCGCGGCGGCCGCGTCACGCGCCGAGAGAACGCCTTTGAGGCTAGCCGGGCACGCGAGCGCGCGTGGGCGCCTGCTCGCGCTCCGCTGGCTCTTCATCGTCGGGCACCTCCGCCTGCGCCGCGTCGGGCATGACCTTGAGCATCGCCAACGACAGGCCTTCGCGCGCGAGGAAGATCAGCCCGACGCCGACGCCGACCGAGGCCTCGATCGCCTGCAGGCCGAAGCCGAACGCGATCCCCTTCGCCTTCGCAACCCCGTAGTAGCGCGACAGCGGCAGCGCCACAGCGGCCTGGACGAGCCCGACGTTGCCCGGCCACAGCGGGAAGAGCGTTGCGACGTTCATCAGCACGAGCACGAGCCCCGCGGCCGGCAGCGGCTCGTTGATCCCGAACGCGCGCATCGACGTGTAGACGGCGAACAGCTGGCACGTCCATCCGAGCATCTGGAAAAGACACGCTGCGACTGCCGCTCCGGGACGCCGCATCACACCGAGCCCGTAGCGCGCGAGGCGGATCGCCTTGCGAACCCCTGCGAGGCCTTCCTCGATCCGCGTGACCCGGTGGTAGCGCGCGCTCAGCACCGCGACGCTGAACAACGTCACTCCGGCGGCGACGACCGCGATCAGGCTCGTGACGGCCCAGTTGGGGATGTGCGCCGTCGCGGCGACGAAGCCGATGAGCACGATCATCGCCACCAGGTCGAAGACACGGTGTGCGAACACCGTCCCGAGGAGCGTCGCCCATGCGCCGGCGCGCTGCATGCGGCGGTTGAGCACGGCGACGCGGGCGAGCTCGCCGATCCGACCCGGCAGCACGGCATTTGCGAACAGCCCGACCGAAAACGCGGAGAACACGAGGGGATAGCTTGGATGCGGCGGGGGCATCGCCTGGACGATCACGGTCCGCCACGCCAGCGCACGCACGAGGACGGAGAGCAGGTTCAAGCCGACCGCCGCCGCGACCCAGTGCCATTCGACCGCTGCGAAGGCATCCGCAACGCCGCCCCAGGCCGGGCCCCGCCACCACAGCAGCGCGGCGACCCCCACGGCGGCGACCATCACCAGCGCAACCCGCACCCAGCCGCTGCGAAGAAGGCTCATGCGGCCACCTTCGTGTAGATCTCGTCCAGCCGCCGCGCGATGTCGTCCCAGGAGTAGTGCTCCAGGGCTTCGCGCCGAGCCCCGGCGCCGAGCTTCGCGCGCCGCGGCTCGTCCTCCAGCAGCGCGACCACCGCGTCGACGAGCGCGTCGGCGTCGCCGGCGGGGAAGGAGACGGCCGCGTTGTCCGTCATCACCTCCCGGTACCCGTCGATGTCCGATGCGACAACCGGCGTCGCGCATGCGTACGCGCGCGTGAGGACCATGCCGAAGCTCTCGCCGCCGAGGGACGGCGCGATGAGGGCCTTCGCCCCCAGCAGCTCCGCGGTGAGGTCGTCCTGTGACAGGAATCCAAGGATGTCGATGCCGTCGTCCGACAGCCGTTCCCGTGCGAGCAGCAGCCGAACCGCGAGGGGATCGGCGCCGACGACGCGCAGCCGCGCACCGGTGCGGCTTCGGATCGCAGGCCAGGCGCGCAGCAGGACGGGCAGGCCTTTCCGCGGCTCCTGCCGCCCGGCGAAGATCACCTGGTGCTCGCGGCTGTGCGGGTCGGCGTCCGGGGGGATCAGCACCCCGTTCGGGATGACGTGGTACTTCCCCGGCAGCCACGCCGCGGCGGAGTCGCGCGCATGCGGCGAGACGGCGATGCGGTAGTCGATCCGGTCGGCCAGAAAGCCCCACGCCGGTGCGCCGAGCTTCATCCAGCCGAGCGCTCCGTGGGCGTGGAAGGTCGCGACGACCGGGACCCGCGCGAGCGCCAGCGCCGCGATGCAGATCGCCGGCGTCATCGGCTCGTGCAGGTGGATCACGTCGAAGCGCTCGCGCTCGAGGGCGCGGCGAATGGCGGGCACAGCAGTCGGAGACAGCACGATGTTCGGCAGCGAGCCGTTCGCCGGGACGATCACCGACCGGCCGACGGAGATGACGTCCGGCGGCGGATGGCCGTGCCGCCCGAGCCTGGGGTGCAGCACGCGCGTGAAGCTGCCCGGCGGGTCGTTCCCCATGATCGTCCGCGTCTCGAGGCCGCGTGCCTGGAGCGCCTGCGCCTGCAGCTCGACGTGCTCGACGACGGCCCCCCAGAAGGACCACGAGTACGGGGCGACGATGCCGACCTTCATCCGAGAGCGAACGTGTGAGCCGACTGGTCGAAAAGCGGGGCGTAGCGTGCGCCGTCCCCCGAAGGTGAGGTGTACGTCAGCACGTACAGAGAGTCGCCGTGGCGCACGAAGTACTGCTGGACGAGTGCAGTCGCGCGCGGGTGGTACGTCAGATGCAGCGCCCGCCCGGCCGGCACCTTCGTCGTTTCCTGCTCGATGCGTGCGATGCCCGAAGCGCGGCGGATCTGCGTCGCCTCGATCCGCGTCATCTCGTCGAAGGAGATGCTCGAGGGGACGCGCGTCTGCAGCACGTTCATGTTCGTCGCGGAGCGCATGCCG
Source organism: uncultured Actinomycetes bacterium (assembly GCA_963833655.1). Classification (GTDB taxonomy): domain Bacteria; phylum Actinomycetota; class Thermoleophilia; order Gaiellales; family Gaiellaceae; genus 3-1-20CM-4-69-9. The sequence goes on from CAWHYL010000005.1 coordinate 569,519, forward strand.
CCGGTTGGATCGACGCCGATGAGCTTGATCGGCGAGTCTGACTGCGCGAGCGTCTCGAGCTCGAGGCGGAGGCGCTGATTTCCCCCGGTGATGCTCTTCGCGCTCGCGTGCGAGCTGTCGCCGAAGCTGCGCCAGCTTTGCGGAAGCGCGAGCGAGAACGCCGGCTTCTGGATGGTTCGGACGGTGAAGCCGTCGGGGATCGTCACCGTCGCCTGACCGCCCCCGCACCCGGCGAGCACGGCGAGACACAGCAGGGGCAGAGGTCGCCGGTGCACGCCGCCGTCACTCTAGACTCCCCGCATGGAGGGCCTCGCCGAGCTGCACACGCACCTCGGCGGCTCGGTTGCCTCCGACATCCTCTGGAGCCTCGCGCACGAGCAGGGCATCGCGCTGCCTGTGAAGGACTACTGGGAGTTCGACCGGCTGGTAACAGTCTCGGATCCTCGCGGCGTCGCGAATCTCGACGCGCTCGACCACATCTACCACTGGACCGAGCTGATCCAGTCGAGCCCCACTGCCGTCGAGCGCTCCGTCCACGCCGCGATCGGCGGCGCCTATCGCTCACAGGGGATCACCACGCTCGAGCTGCGCTTCAACCCGATGAAGCGAAACCGTGGCGGGGAACGCGACCTCGACCACATCATCCTCGCGGCGATCCGTGGTCTCGACCGCGCCAGCCTCGAGTATCCGCAGGTGCGCGCGGGGCTGATCCTGATGATGGATCGGACGTTCAGCCCGGCGCTGAACGCGGTGATCGTCGAGAAGGCCATTCGGTGGGCGCCGCGCGGGATCGTCGGCGTCGACATCGCCGGGCCGCGCCCGGACGGCGCGCGGTACGACTACCACCAGGTTGTGCCGATGGTCGACGAAGCGCGCGCGGCGGGCCTCGGCGTGACGATCCACGTCGGCGAGGAAGGGGGCGACATCGGTCGGGAAGAGATCGGCGAGGTCGTCGAGGCGCTGCGGCCAGACCGGATCGGGCACGGCATCCTCGCCGCCGGCGACGAGGAGCTGATGTCGGCCCTGCGCGAGGCCGAGATCGTGCTCGAGATCTGCCCGACGTCGAACCTGCTGACGAAGGCGCTGCCCGACGACGAGGCCGTGCGGGACACCTTCCGCGCGTTCATCGACGCAGGCGTGCAGTTCACGATCGCCACCGACGGCCCCGAGATGATGCGGACGCACTTGCGCGACGAGTTCGACCTCCTGCTACGCATCGGTGCGCTGGACGAAACGGAGCTCGACGAGGCAAACCGCCGCGGCCACGAGGCGAGCTTCGTCCGCGGCCCGCGCGCCAGGGTGTAACTCCGCCAAATACTCCTTTCGGCCAATGGTCAGCCGACCCGCGGCGCTTTAGCTTCGCCCGCTATGTACGACGCACTGCGGGACTCGCTCCCATCGATCACCGAGCGGCAGCGCCAGGTCATCGAGCTGATCGCCGCCGGCTGCTCCAACGAAGAAGTCGGCGAACGCCTCGGCATCTCCCCTCGCACCGCCAAGGCGCATTCCGATGTCCTGCGGCAGAAGCTCGGCGTCACCCGGCGTCGCCAGATCCCCGTGGCCTACCGGGCTCTGACCGGCGATGACCCGCTCGCGCGAAGCCTGAAGTCGGCCGCGGTCGACAACGGGGGCTGACGGCAACCGTGCCTGCCGCCCTCGGGGTTGCAGGCACGGTCAGCTCAAAAGGACACTCGAAATCTCCGGACGCCGTGGCTATCGTGCCCGTGGGCAGCTGGCCCTGCCCCAGGGGCACAGGTGGGCAAGGCATCCGCAGTGGACACAACGCGCGCGAGTCGCCGCATCATCGAGCGGCCCAGGCTTACGCGCCTTCTAACGGAGTCTGAGAGCCGGGTGATGCTGCTCGTCGCCCCGGCGGGCTATGGCAAGACGACGCTGGCGCGCGAGTGGCTCCGAGATCGCGAGCACGTTTGGTACCAGGCGACGCCCGCCTCATCAGACGTAGCGGCCTTGGCGCTTGGACTCGCCAACTCTGCAGCTGAGTTAGTGGGCGCCAGGCTGGACGACCTTCGCGCGCACCTGAAAGTCGCCCCAGATCCTGCAACCGCAACAGCCGCCGTGGCCGATGAATTGGCGTCCGCACTCGCTGGCTGGCCGACCACGGCGCGCCTCGTCATCGACGATTACCAGCATCTCGTCGAAAGTGCTGCGGCCGAGCGCCTGATCGAGTTACTTGTTTCGCAAACGTCAGTCCCATTCTTGATTGCTAGTCGCGAGCGTCCCTCGTGGATCACAGCGAAGAAACTTCTTTACGGCGACGTGAGAGAGGTAGGTAGGACGGAGCTAGCGATGACCCGGGAGGAGGCATCCGCAACACTCCAGAACGCGGGCGACGAGATGCCAGGTCTAGTCTCACTTGCCGAAGGCTGGCCAGCAGTGATCGGTCTCGCAGCCCTTCTACCGAACGCGAGCCACCTTGACAGTGCTGAAGTTCCGGAGACGCTCCACGAGTTCTTCGCGGAGGAGCTGTACCAGGGCCTTGACCCGAGCTTGAAATGGTCACTTGCTCAGCTGGCACTCGCACCTTCAATCGATGAGCGCGTCATTCGGGGCGTGTTCGACGATGAAGTCGGACGTCTTCTCAGCCGCGCCGACCGCTGTGGATTTCTCTCGAAAAGCCTACGCGGCTACGAGATGCATCCGCTACTTCGCCAATTTCTGCACACGAAGATCCCGGAGTTCGACGCTGCGGCGGTTTCGAAAACGGCCTCGTCGCTCGCGCACGCCTACATGGAGTGCTCCCTGTGGGACGACGCTATCTCCGTAGCGGAAGAATGCGGGCTCAATGAAGTTGTCCTGGAGGTGCTGGAACAGGCGCTCGAGTCCGTCCTTTCAGAGGGGCGCGTTGCGACTGTGGAGCGGTGGCTTCAATTGGCACGTGTCTCAGCACCAACCGCCTCGGCTGTGCGTTTAGCGGAGATTGAGGTTGCGTTTCGCACCGGCCACGTTGCAGCTGCGCGCGAGGATGCGCGACAACTAGCGCGTTCGACTGGCATTGCCGATCCTTTCGCATCGCGGATCTACCTCCGCGCCGGCCAAATCGCCCATCTAGACGATCGGCTTGATGAAGCTGTCGAGCTTTTCGGACAGGCGCAAGAAGCCGCAGTCACTCCTGCCGACGTGCGCCAGGCCGTTTGGAGCCGGTTCGTGAGCCTCACCGACCTAGACGACCGACAGGCCGCCGAGGAAGCATTGCGAACACTCGAAGAACTGCCGCCTCTTGCCGTCGACGACTTACTACGAGCAAGTCAAGCCCGACTCCAATCTGCATTGCGATGGGGCGGCGTTCCCGCAGCACTTGACGCCGCAGCCCGCACCCTGTCGCTGGTCGATCACTCCGAGGATCCGTTCGTGCGAACCGGGTTTCTTCAGACCTACGGGATTTCACTCATCCTCTCCGCGCGATACGACGAGGCTACGAGCATCGCGGAACGCGAGATTGAGGAAGCGCAACGGTTCCATCTTGACTGGGTTCTGCCGCACGCCCTTGAGATGCAAGCCTCTGCAGCGGTCGGGCGTCGCGACTTTCAGACTGCGTTGAAGACACTGAACCGTGTGCGAGAACTCGCTGCCGGTAATGCGCACACCGAACTCAACGTCGACGTCCTGAAAGCACGAATTCACTTGTGTAGCGGCGCGGCCGAGCGCTCGGTTGCGCTTCTCGAAGGTCGTGACGGCGCTGCTACGAGTCCAGGTATGCACGGTGATTTCCTTGCCACGCTGGGAACGTCGCTCATTTGCGCCAATCGGATCGATGAAGGCCTCGCGTGGCTTGACTTGGCAGAGGACGTAACGACTCATCTCGAGGCGCGTACTTTGAGCGCCTTCGGTCGAGCGATCGCGAAACATCTCTCAAGCAACGAGGCGGACGTCCATGTGGCGGCGCTCGGTGAAGCGTGCGCTGTTGCGAGCGAAACAGGCAACTTCGACGCCTTCGTTACGTCCTACAGGGCTTTCCCTGCGCTCCTACGGACGCTTGCGAGTATCGGGGATGCCGTACTTCAATTTGCTGCGCTTGCGCGAGACGTTGATCGAGGGCTCGCCGACTCTTTCGGGCTCGCTACGCCGACGCGGCGCCGGCAGGTTGGCGAACTTCTGACGCGTCGTGAGCGCGAGGTCCTTGAATTGGTAAGGCAGGGCCTCTCCAACCGACAAATCGCGCGCACGCTCTGGATCTCAGAGTCAACCGTGAAAGTGCACATCAGGCACGTCTTCGAAAAGCTCGGCGCACGCTCCCGAACAGAAGCGGCTGCTATGGCGGGAGATGTCCTTTAAGCCGTGGCAACGCGCAGGGCTACCCGTGCCGCCTGCTTCACTTCGAAGCTGAAATCTTCTCTCTGACCGGAACGATAAGCTTCAGATGCACCCGTGAGGACTGCTTCGAAAGCGGCCACGACGGTTGTGTCGAACTGGCTCTCGACTGCTTGTGCGAGGCGGAGTCGCGCTACGCGACTAGGCATCGCATCTCTGTATGGGCGGTCAGACGTCATCGCGTTATAAGCATCCGCGACCGCGATGATCCGAGAGAGAAGCGGAATATCGTCGGCTTTTAGCCTGTCCGGATAGCCGAGGCCATCCACTCGTTCATGATGATGGCGCACGATTCGAGCGATGTCTGAGTAGTCCTCAACCTTTGAAAGGATCCGCTCGCCGATGACTGGGTGCTGCTCCATCTGGCGGCGCTCCTCAAGAGTGAGTGCTCCGGCTTTCTCAAGAAGACCCGGAGGCAGGCCGACTTTTCCGATGTCGTGAACCAACCCGCACAGATGAACGAGCCGCTGCTCCTGTTCTGTTAGGCCGAGCCTCTTCGCGATGTCACGTGAGTAAACGGCGACAGCTGCGGAGTGTCCGGCCGTGTATCGGTCGCGGGCGTCGAGAGTGGCAACGAGCGCGCCAGCGAAAGAGAGATTCGCTCGCTCCAGTTGATGATTGACTGCAGCAAGTCCCGCGACAGCCTCCCTCTGTTCTTGGTACAGGTGGATCAGACGCTGAAGCGCAAGCGTCGGCAACAGGAAAGTGGCGACCACCCAGAACGAATAGACCTCGTATCCGTAAACGAGGAGCGCGACCAATGGCACATAGAGGGGTAGGGAGAGGGCGAGGAGGGGTCCGACATTTCCGATGAATGCGAGAGGGCTTGCGGACCGCCGGAGAACGAGCGTCACAATGTTGAAGACACCGTCAAGTAGAAGATTTGCAATCGCCGCGGCGAGGGACGCCAGCAGGATCCGGCCGAACGCGGGATTGTGCCCCGTCATGAATGGCACCGCGAACCAACCGGCAGCCGCGCCGGTGAGCGCCCTGGCCGGCGTGTAGACGAACCAGCGACCATGTGGCGGCCGCACGTCAGCTGCGCTCGCTGCTCCGCTGACCAGCGCCGCCGCGAGCGGGCCAAACGCGACTGCGGTGAACACCGTTGGGAGAAAAGACACGGAAGTCTCGATGTTTCGCGTCACCGCAACGCTTTGGCGTTCAGCGAGAGCGGCGATCCCGACCAGGCCCGCAAGAACCCACCACGGCGGGAGTCCGTAATCGACCCTCATGAGGGATATCAGCTCGGCGACCGCGACAGTCCAGAGGAGGATGATCCAGAGCCGGAGGCCCGTATTCATCTCCCGAAAAACTGATGAAAGCTCGTTCAAAGCTCTTGAATCTCCCCCAAAAGGGGTATACGTTCGCCCATCGCCGTCAGTCCCCCTAACGTGGAGGGAGTTCACCGTGCGTAAGTCGGTGATCCGCCTCGCCGCCCGCGCGTCAGTTGCGGGAAACTGAAGTCCTGGTAGAGCCCGCGTAGCTTCTGTTCTCCACAGTCTGTGGACATCCCCCTGTCGAGGGATTTCCACAATTCGTGGATAACGGCCGCTAGAGGGGCAGCGCTAGGCGATTAGCCCGCGGCGAAAGCCGACGGCTACAGCATGCGCGCGTGAGCGGGCCTGCAGCTTCGCGAGCAGGTGGCGAACGTGCGACTTCACCGTCTCCTCGCTGAGGAAGAGGCGGTGGCCGATTTCGCGATTCACGAGCCCGTCGGAGATCAACTGGAGCACCTCGATCTCCCGCATCGTGGGCTCCTGCTCCAGCTCACGAAGAGGGCCGTTGAAGGGGATGACCTCGGCGTTGCCGCCCTGGCGCTTCGCAGCGACCGCCTCGAAGCGGCGCTGGTGGTCCATGTACCGGCTCAGGATCTCCTTGCGCTCCGCGGCGTCCATGCCAGGGCTATCGGCCGCTTGGGCAAGCGGCTTTAGCGCCCCGTCCTACCCCGATCCAGGGATCGGGTGGGCCTCCTCCTTGCCTGGATCCTGCGGCTTGGCGCGCTCGTCGGCGGCGGCCGGCGTGTAGCGGTCAGAGACCGTCACTTGCGCCAAAGTGGCCTTGTCCACATTCAACGGGTGGTGGCAGGCGGCGAAGTGACGGTTCCCGTAGTCGGTCAGCGGCGGCTCGACCTCGCGGCACACTTCTGTCATGTACCGGCACCGGGGGTGGAAGCGGCACCCGGACGGCGGGTTGATCGGGCTGGGGACGTCGCCCTGGAGGACGATCCGCTCCCGCTCGTGGCTCAGGTCCGGGTCCGGGATCGGCACCGCCGAGAGCAGCGCCTCGGTGTAGGGCATGATCGGCCGCTCGTAGAGCTCGTCCGCGGGTGCGAGCTCGACGAGCTTCCCGAGGTACATCACCGCGATCCGGTTGCTGACGTGCCGGACGACCCCGAGGTCGTGGGCGATGAAGATGTACGTCAGCGACAGCTCCTTCTGGAGGTCGTCGAGCAGGTTCAGCATCTGGGACTGGATCGAGACGTCGAGGGCCGACACCGGCTCGTCCGCCACGACGAGCTTCGGCCGGAGCGCAATCGCGCGTGCGACGCCGATCCGCTGGCGCTGGCCGCCGGAGAACTCGTGCGGGTACCGGTTGTAGTGCTCGGGCGACAGCCCCACCGTCTCGAGCAGCTCCTGCACCCGCTGCCGGCGCTCGGACTTGGCAACGCCGTGGATCTTGAGCGGCGTGCCGATGATCGAGCCGACGCGCTTGCGCGGGTTGAGGCTGGCGTACGGATCCTGGAAGACCATCTGCATCTCGCGCCGCAGCGGCCGGAGCGCGTGCCTGCCCAGCTTCGAGATGTCGCGGCCCTCGAAGACGACAGATCCTTCGGTCGGCTCGAGGAGACGGACGATCGTCCGACCGAGCGTCGACTTTCCGCACCCGGACTCGCCGACGAGACCGAGCGTCTCGCCCGCCCTCACAGACAGCGTCACGTCGTCGACCGCGTGCACGTGCGCGACCTCGCGCTGCAGCAAGCCCTTGCGGATCGGGAAATAGGTCTTCAGGCTCTGGACTTCGAGGAGCGGCTCGCCGCCGTTGCGCGAGCTCACGCGGCCACGTCCTCCCCGCGGATCGTCCGCTCGCGCACCCGCCGCTTCTCCTCGACGCTCAGCCAGCAACGGTCGAGATGGGCGGGCGTCTCGACGCGGTTCTCGAGCCGCGGCTCCTCCATGCACTTGTCGAATGCGTGCGGGCAGCGCGGCCGGAACTTGCAGCCGGTCGGCGTCCGGATCAGCGACGGCGGGGTGCCCTGGATCGAGTGCAGCCGCTCCTGTCTCGGCCGGTCGAGCCGCGGTATCGAGCCGAGCAGGCCCCAGGTGTACGGCATCTGCGGGTCGTAGAAGAGGTCACGCGTCGACGCGCGCTCGACGACGCGACCCGCGTACATCACGAGGATCTCGTTGGCCACGTCGGCGACGACGCCGAGATCGTGGGTGATCAGGATGACGGCGGAGTTGAATTCGTCCTTGAGGCGGTCGATCAGCTCGATGATCTGTGCCTGGATCGTGACGTCGAGCGCCGTCGTCGGCTCGTCGGCGATCAGGACGTCCGGGTTGCACGCGAGCGCCATCGCGATCATCGCGCGCTGGCGCATTCCGCCGGAGAACTCGTGCGGATAGTTGTCGACGCGCGAGTCCGCGTTCGGGATGCCGACCTGCTTCAAGAGGTCGATTGCGCGGCGCCGCGCCGTCCGCTTGTCGGCGCGCTCGTGAATCTGGATCGCCTCGCAGATCTGGGCGCCGACGCTGTACACCGGGTTCAGCGACGTCATCGGATCCTGAAAGATCATCGACATCTCGTTGCCGCGGACTTCCTGGAGCTCGTCCTCGTTCATCGCGAGCACGTTGCGGCCCTTGTAGAGCACCTCGCCCTCGAACCGCGTGTTGCGATCGCGCGTCAAGCCGAGCATCGTCATCGCCGTGACGCTCTTGCCCGATCCGGACTCACCGACGATTCCGAGCACCTGGCCCCGGTCGAGCTCGAAGTCGACGCCGTCGACGGCATGGACGATCCCGTCCTCGGTCGCGAACTGGACCTTGAGGCCTTTGACCTCGATCAGCCGCTCAGCCATCTACGTGGGCCGAATGCGTGGATCGAGGTAGGCGTACAGCAGATCGACGATCACGCTGAACAGGACGATGAAGAACGTCGCGTAAATCGTCACGCCCATGATGGGCGGCAGGTCGAGATCCTGCACGGCCTGAGCCGCGTACCAGCCGACGCCCTTCAGGTCGAAGACGGTCTCCGTCAAGATCGCGCTGCCGCCGATGACCGCGGCGAAGTCGAGGCCGAACAGCGTTACGATCGGGATCAGCGAGTTGCGCAGCACGTGCTTCACCATCACGCGGCGGTACGGCAAGCCCTTCGCCTTCGCCGTCCGCACGTAGTCCTCGTTGATCGTGTCGAGGATGTTCGACCGCAGGACACGCCCGTAGAACCCGATGAAGAGGATTGCAAGCACCCACCAGGGCATCAATAAGTGCACGAACCACTGCCACGGATTCGCGGTGAACGGCACGTAGCCGCCGTCGGGCATGAACGCAAATGGATGCCCCTGGGCGAAGAGGTAGCGCGAGATCAGGCCGAGCCAGAACACCGGGAGGGAGATCCCGATTAAGGCGAGTATCGTGATCGCGCTGTCCGGCCACCTCCCAGCCGTCACCGCCGCAATGATCCCGACGAGGATCCCGAAGAAGAGCCAGATGATCGCGGCGCCGATGCAGAGCGAGAACGTCGCCGGGATGCCGGACTTGATCTGGTCGACGACGTTCAGCTGACTGGAATAGGAGACCAGGCTGCCGTTGAACAGCGACTTCATCATCGCCCAGTACTGGTCGTAGAACGGATCGTTCAGCCGCAGCTTCTCGCGGATGTCCGCAATGTTCTGCGCAGTCGCGGTGCGGCCGGCGATGCGGAACGCAGGATCACCGCCGGGGATCTTGATGAAGATCAGGTACGTGATGAAGCTCACCGCGATCAGGACGAGGATCGCGCCGAGCAGGCGGCGGATGATGAACGCGATCAATGCTCCATCCTGACTTTCGCGCGCGGGTCGAGCGCGTCACGCAGCCCGTCGCCGAACACGTTCAGCGACAGCACCGTGAGCACGATCATGATGCCCGGGATGATCGTGAGCCAGGGCGCGGTCGCGATGCGGTCCTGCCCGTCGGCGATCATCGTCCCCCACGACGGATTGGGCGGTTGCACGCCGGCGCCGAGGAACGACAGGCCCGCCTCCGTGAGGATGTTGTTCGCGATGATCAGCGTGAAGAAGACGAGGATCGACGAGGCGATGTTGGGCAGCAGCTCGCTGAGCATCACGCGCCACGAGCTCGCACCTTGTGCGGTGGCAGCCTCGATGAACTCTTTTTCGCGGAGCGACAGGATCTGGCCGCGCAGCGGGCGGCCGATGTACGGGATCAGCACGATCGAGATGACCAGGATCGGGATCCAGAGGCTGCCGGATTGGATGTTGATCCCGAAGTGGTGGAAGCCGTTGATCGAGAGCGCCGTGCCGAGGGCGATGGCGAGCAGCAGGACCGGGAAGGCCCAGATCAGGTCGAAGCCGCGCGAGATGATCCAGTCGGTCTTGCCGCCGAAGTACCCGGCGACCAGCGCGAAGAGGATCGCGAAGAACGTGCAGATGAGGGCCGAGCCGATGCCGACCAGGAGCGAGTTCAGGCCGCCGTAGAGCAGTCGAACCGCCACGTCGCGGCCCTGGTCGTCGGCGCCGAACACGTACTTGCCGCCGGCGTGCCAGAGCTGCGGACCGACGGGGATGCCTCCGGCGTGGAACTCGCCGTTCGCGTTGAACCCGCCCTTCGACACGATCGCAATCTGCTGGCCGTCACGCGTGAACGTCTCACCGAGATGGCCGGTATTCGGCCCCGTGTGTGCGACGTGGTGCGCATAGAGCGGCGCACACAGACAAAGTACGACGATCGCGACGAAGAGGAAGAAGAAGCCGATTGCCACGTAGTTGCGGCGCAACCGCCGCCAGGCGAGCAACCACGGGCTCTTGCCTTCAATCGCGCCTTCGTCCTCCGCGGCGAGCGCCGCGGCGGTGTCGAGCGTGAAATCGGTCGTGGACTCCGTTGCCAACGCGTCCCCAGTCTTCCCTACCGCCTCAAACCCAATCAAACCAGGAGGGCGCCGCGCACGGCGCCCTCCTGTGACAAGCGTCCTACTTCATGCAGCTGAGTCCCCAGTCCCAGTAGAGCACCACGCTGAACACGTAGCAGCTCATGTCGATCTTGGTACTGAAGAAGTCGGTCTGCGACCGGTTCATGTACGGAACCGTCGTGTGGTACGTGGCCATCAGGTCCTTGTCGACCTTGGCCCAGCGGTCGTTCACCTCCGGCGACAGCGTCGTGATCTTCTTGAGCGCGTTGATCTCCTTGTTGACGCTCGGGACGTTCACGTTGCCGACGTTGTTGTTGTGCACCTTGGTGATCCGGTCGCCGTTGAGCAGCGTGTCGAACCAGTCGATCGGGTGCGGATAGTCCTGGTACCAGTCCGTGAACATGGCCTGCGCCTTGGTGGCCTGGTTGCCGATCGTCTGGAAGTACACCGCGTGGCTCAGGAGGTGCAGCTTCGGCTTGTAGCCGATCTTCGTCAGCTGGCCCGCGAGGTACTCCGTCGAGGCCTTCGACGGGTCCTCGTTCGGCCCGTAGACGTCGACGGTCGCGCCGGCCGTGCCGGACTGCTGCACGAGCTGCTTCGCCTTCTGGAGGTCGAAGTTCCACGCGTTGATCTTCTTGTACTGCGGGTAGCCCGGCGGCAGGAAGTTCTGCGTCGGCCGGCCGAGGCCGCCGTACACGCCGGAGATGATCGCCTGCGGATCGACGGCGTACTGCACAGCCTCGCGCGCCTTCATGTTGTTGAAGGGCGGGATGGCGTTGTTCAACGCGTAGTAGTACGTGTTCGCGTTGGTGTAGATCCGCAGCTGATCCTTGTACTTCGACTGGGCTTCCGGCAGCCGGTCGTTCGGGACCGGCTGGAAGTCGTAGTCGGCCTTGTCGCTGACGACGCGCTGGTACGCCGCCACCGGGTCGGTGATGATCGTGCCGACCACCTTGTCCGGGTTGCCGGTCGGCTCGGTCGGGATCTGGTTGTTGTAGTGCGGGTTCCGCACGATCACGAAACCTCGGTTCGGGCTGTAGCTCTGGAGCATGTACGGGCCCGTCGCGGGAATCGGATGGGTCGACTGGTCGGACGCCGGCGTCCCGCTCGGCACGACGTGCGCGAACTCGAGCGCGAGGATGTAGAGGATGTCACCCTCCGGGTGATCGAGCTTGATCTCGATCGTCCGGTTCGCGTCGTTCGTGATGATCCCGGAGATGTGACCCTTCTTCGTCGTCGCGTAGCCGTTCGGCCCGCTGACGCCGCTGATCGCCGAGAAGAACCCGACGCCCGGCGAGTCCATCTTGAACGCGCGCTCGATGCTGTACTTGAAGTCGCTCGCCTTGACCGTTGCGCCATTCGAGTAGTGCAGGTTCGGCCGCAGCGTGAACTTCAGGTCCGTCCCGTCGGCCGAGATCTTGGGCATGCTCTGGGCGAGGTACGGCACCAGCTGCGCACCCTCACTGCCTGCGACGTGCTTGTACCCGAGCAGGCCGCTCCAGATGTAGTTGTCGAGCTGGTATGCCGCAACCGTGTAGTAGAGCTGCGGGTCCATGTAGTCCGGCGCATCCCAGATGACCCGCAACGTGGAATACGTCTTCCCGCTGTTGCTGCCGGAGCCGCTCGTGCTCCCCCCGCTCGACGACTTGTTGCCGCCACCGCCGCAGCCGGCGAGGAAGGCGAGAGCCGCGAGGAGGGCGAGGACGCCGACAAAGCGGGTCAACCTCGATCTCTTTGTCACTAGGAAACTCCTCCCTTGAACTGCCACGGCGGCCGCAGACCCCCCTCGTCCGCACGCGGATCGATCGATTCTTACAGACGTCTTTTCTGCCTTGCCGTTAGTGGCGTTTGCGAATCACAGCCGAACAATTCGTCTTCGCATTTTCTTCAAGTGTTCCGGCTCGGCCTCCTCGACGACGCCGTTGACGTCGTCGCGCTCGGTCGAGTGGAGGATTTGCCCCGCGCCGAGCCAGAACGCGATGTGCGTGGCGCGCCCTTCGCCGGCCTCCGCGTAGGTGACGAGGTCACCGGGGCGCGCGTCACCCTCGGCGACCGGCACTCCCGCATCTTCCTGCTGGTCGGCGTCGCGGGGGACCAGGCGGCCCGTCGCCCGATGCGCCATGTGGACGAGCCCGGAGCAGTCGATGCCCCGTTCCGTCATTCCACCCCAGAGGTACGGCGAGCCCACGTATCGTCGCGCGGCGGCGACCGGGTCGCCGCCGCCGCGGAGCTCGTCCTCGCGGACCCAGCCGGGGTAGTCGTAGACCGTGCGGATTCGCGCCCAACCCTCGCGGCGCTCCTCGACGGCGACTGCCTCGCCGCGGAGTAGCTCCGTCACCCGCTCGGCGTCGTCGCGCGGCTCGGCACGAACCGCGGCGACCTCAGCGGAGCAGAGGACGTTCACCGCTTTCGAGTCTAGACATCGAACGTATGTTCGCGTACCTTCTGGACATGCAGCTTCGGTTGGACTCCGCCGACCGGCTTGTCGAGCTCGTCGAGGAGCGGCGTGGGCCCGTGCTGGTCGACGAGGCGGCACGGCGCCTCTTCGCGCTCCGCCATGCTCCGGTCGGGCTGGCGCGCAGCCTGCTCGAGGACGTCGTCGGCGAGGACGCGCGCCTCGCTTGGCGCGGCGACGCCGTCGGGCTCTCGGCACCGCCCGGCGCCGACGTGCCGCTCGAGCGCGCGACCTTCGTCGTCGTCGACCTCGAGACGACAGGCCTCCGGCCCGGCAGCTCGCGGATCTGTGAGATCGGCGCGGTGCGCGTGCGGGAACTGGAGCTCGAGGAGGAGTTCGAGCTCCTCGTCGACCCCGGAACGCCGATCGGCCCTGTGATCTCCGCACTGACCGGGCTGCGCGACGCCGACCTGCGCGGCGCACCGCATCCGGCGATTGCGGTGCGGCGCTTCCTTGAGTTCGCGGGGGATGCGGTGCTCGTCGCCCACAACGCGCGCTTCGACCTCGCGTTCCTCGACCGCGAGACCGAGCGGTTGGCCGGGGCCCGGCTCGCCAATCCCGTCGTCGACACGGTCGGGCTCGCGCGACGCCTGCTCGCCGGCCGCACTCCGCGCGCCGGGCTCGCCACGCTCGCACAGTTCTTCGGCACGGCAGCGCAGCCGTGCCACCGGGCGCTACCCGACGCACAGGCGACGGCGGAGATCCTGATCCAGCTGATCGGCCTCGCGCAGGAGCGAGGCGCGCGGAACGTCGCCGACCTGGTCGACCTCGCCGCCCCACGCGTCCGCAAGGTCTACGCGAAACGCTCGCTCGCGTTCGGCGCACCGACGGCCCCAGGCGTCTACCTGTTCCGCGACGCGCACGACCAGGTGCTCTACGTCGGGCGTGCCCGAGATCTGCGCGCGCGGCTGCGCTCGTACTTTCGAACAGACAAGCAGCGGCCCGCGGTCGAATCCGCACTCGCCGCGCTGGAGCGGATCGAGTGGCGCGTGTGCGGCTCCGAGCTGGAGGCGGCGCTGGAGGAACTGCGCCTGATCCGCGAGCTGCACCCGCCGGCGAATGCGCGCGCGTCGCGGCCCGACCGCTACGTCTACCTCCGCCGGCGAGGCGACGCGGTCGTGTGCTCGGCGAAGCCTTCCCCGCTCGGTCCGCTGCGCAGCCGCGCACGAGCGCGACTCGCAGCGCGCGCGCTGCGGGTCGAGGAGCTCGACGATCCCGCCCGTGCGCTGCCGCGCCTGCGGCGGCGGTTGCGCGACCTCTCCGACTGCCGCCGCTTCGAAGACGCCGCGCGCCTCCGCGACCGCATGTCCGCAGTGGAGGACGTCATCCGCGCGGTCGACCGTGTCGAGCGCGCGCGCAACATGCGCTGCTGCGTCGTCGTCCCGGCGGCAGGCTCCGGCTACGCGCGCGGCATCTTCGTCGCGAACGGGCGCATTGCAGACGTGCGGCCGCTCGCGAGCCGCGTCGAGGTCGACGCCGGGCTCGCCGCGACGAAGCTGCCCGGGCCGGAGGACCTCGACGAGCTGCTGCTGATCGGGACGTTCATTCGCCGCCCGCCGCCGGAGCTGCGTGTCGCGCCGCTGGACGCGGACGAGATTCTCAGTCTGGCGGCGGCTCTTCCCCGGGCGCTAACTCGACCGGCGGCGCGACGAGCACCGGGGCGCGCTCGTGCGGCTTGAACCGGCCCTCGCGAATGTCTTCAGCCCAGTGGCAGGCGACCTGGTGCCCGCTCGCGAGCTGCCGCAGCGGCGGCACCTCCTCACGGCAGCGCGTCGGCTGAACGAAGGGACAGCGCGTGTGGAAGCGGCACGCGTGCGGCGGGTTTGCCGGGCTCGGCAGATCGCCTGAGAGCAGGATCGACTCGCGCTCCCGCTCGACGGCGGGGTCGGGGATGGGAACGGCCGACAGCAGCGAGATCGTGTACGGGTGCAGCGGGTTGTCGTAGAGCTCGTCCGCCGGCGAGACCTCGACGATCGAGCCGAGGTACATCACGGCGATGCGGTCCGAGATGTGGCGGACGACGGCGAGGTCGTGCGCGATGAAGAGATACGTGAGCTGGAACTCGTCCTGCAACTGCTCGAACAGGTTGATGATCTGCGCCTGGATCGAGACGTCGAGGGCCGACACGGGCTCGTCCGCGACGATGAAATCGGGATTGAGCGCAAGCGCACGCGCGAGGCCGATGCGCTGGCGCTGGCCGCCCGAGAACTCGTGCGGATACCGCGTGGCGGCGTCCTGTGGGAGCCCTACCGTCCGCAGCAGGTCGCTCACGCGGCTCGACGCCTCCTTGCGGCCGGCGAGGCCGTGCGTGCGGAGCGGCTCGCCGACGATCCTGCCGATGCTGTGCCGCGGGTTCAGCGACGCGAACGGATCCTGGAAGACCATCTGCATGCGCCGGCGCATCGGGCGCAGCTGCTGCTCGCTGAGCTGCGAGATGTCCGTCCCGTCGAAGATGATGCGGCCGGCGGTCGGCTTGTAGAGCCGCAGAATCGTCCGACCAACGGTCGACTTCCCACAGCCGGACTCGCCGACGAGCCCGACAGTCTCGCCCCGCTTGATCGTCAGCGAGACGTCGTCGACTGCACGGATGTCGCCGATGTGCCGGTCGAGGACGAGGCCGCTCTTGATCGGGAAGTAGACCTTGAGCGAGTCGAGCTCGAGCAGCGGCCCGGCACCGTTCGTACTCACGCTCGTGCCGTCGCTGCCGCTCTCGCGCGGTCCCACTCGTCGACCGGCACCGGGTTGAAGCAGGCGACACGATGTCCGCGCTCGATCTCGACGAGCTGCGGCACCTCGCGCTGCGACAGGTCGACCTCGAAGCGGCAGCGCGGCTGGAACGGGCACGCCGTCGGCGCGCGGAGCATGTTCGGTGGCGAGCCCTCGATCGGACGAAGCCGCGAGCGGCGCGCAGCGTCGAGCCGGGGCACGCTCTGCAGCAGCCCGAGCGTGTACGGATGGCGAGGCGACTCGAACAGCTGGTCTGCCGAGCCGGTCTCCATGAACATGCCGGCGTACATGACGTTCACCCGCTCGCACATACCCGCGACGACGCCGAGGTCGTGCGTGATCAGGATCAGCGCCGCGTTCTCCTCCGCGACGAGCGCGCGCAGCAGATCGAGGATCTGCGCCTGAATCGTCACGTCGAGCGCGGTTGTCGGCTCGTCCGCGATCAGCAGCTTCGGCTTGCATGCGAGCGCCATCGCGATCATCGCGCGCTGGCGCATGCCGCCGGAGAACTGGTGCGGATAGTCCTTGATGCGCACGTCCGCATTCGGGATCCCGACGCGGTCGAGTGCTTCCACCGCAGTCTGCCGGGCCTCCTTTCGGCTCATGCCGAAGTGCGTCTCGAGAGCTTCGCGAATCTGCCGCCCGACGGTGAGCACCGGGTTCAGCGACGTCATCGGATCCTGGAAGATCATCGCGACTTCCTTGCCGCGAATCGAGCGCAGCGCGCGGTCGCCCAAGTTGATCAGGTCGCGTCCACCGAAGACGGCCTTGCCCGACGCAACGCGGCCGTTGCGGGAGAGCAGCCCGAGAATCGCGAGCGACGTCACGCTCTTGCCGCAACCCGATTCGCCGACGATGCCGAGCGTTTCGCCGGGCGCGATGTCGAACGAGATGCCGTTGACGGCGTGAACCGTGCCGCGCCGCGTTTCGAAGCGGACGTGCAGGTCTTCGACGCTGAGGAGCGGCTGCCTATCCACGCGTGCGCAGCTTCGGATCGAGCGCTTCGCGGAGCCCGTCGCCGATCAGGTTGAAGCCGAGCACCGAGACGACGATCGCCAGTCCGGGAATGATCGCCAGCCACGGCGCCGCCTCGAGGTAGCTGTTCACGTCGGTGAGCATCGTTCCCCACTCCGGCGTCGACGGGTCCTGCGGCCCGAGCCCGAGGAAGCCGAGGCCCGCGACGTCGATGATCGCCGTCGCCATGGCGAGCGTCGCCTGGACGACCACGACCGAGATCGCGTTCGGGAGGATGTGGGAGAAGAGGATCGCCCGGCGGCGAACGCCGACGGAGCGGGCCGCCAGCACGAAGTCGTTCTCGCGCTGCGCGAGGATCGAGCCTCGAAGCAGACGCGCGAAGATCGGAATGTTCACGACACCGATCGCGATCATGATCTGCTTGAGACCCGGGCCGAGCATTGCGACGATGCCGATTGCGAACAGCAGGCCCGGGATGGCCAGCATGACGTCCATCGCGCGCATGATCACCGTGTCGGCGGCTCCGCCCACGTAGCCCGCGATCGAGCCGAGCAGGAGCCCGATCGACAGCCCGATCGTCACCGACACGACACCGATCAGCAGCGAGTACCGCGCGCCGTAGAGGATGCGCGTGAAGACGTCGCGCCCGAGGAGGTCGACGCCGAAGATGTGATGCGCGGACGGCCCCGGCGGGATGCCGCCGGCCTGCAGCAGGCCGAGGTTCTGGTCGAGCGGGCCATACGGCGCGATCACAGGGGCGAAAACCGCGGCGATGACGAACATGAGAACGAGGAACGCGCCGAGGATCGCGGACGGGTTTCGGCTGAGCCGGTAGACCGCCTCGCTCCACAACCCTCCTTCGTTCGGAGCGTCGAGCTCGAGTTGATGTGATTCGATCTCGGCGACCGACATCAGCTGTACCGGATCCGCGGGTTGATCAAGCCGTACGAGATGTCGACGATCAGGTTGACCATCACGAAGACGACCGCGAGGAAGAGGATCCCGCCCTGGAGCACCGGGTAGTCGCGCGCGAAGATCGCGTCCCGGAGCCACGAGCCCATGCCGGGCCAGGCGAAGACGGTCTCCGTCAGCACCGCGCCGGAGAGCAGCAGCCCGGTCTGCAGGCCGATGATGGTCGAGATCGGGAGCAGCGCATTCCGGAGGACGTGACTGCGGTCGACGTCGAGCGGCGCCAACCCTTTCGCGCGCGCGGTGCGAACGTAGTCCTCGTTCTGGACGTCGAGGACCGACGCCCGCGTGATTCGCGTGATCACCGCGAGCGGGATCGAGCCGAGGGCGATGGCGGGAAGGATCAGATGCTGAATCGCGTCCCACAGCGCATTCCAGTCGCGCGCGATGATCGCGTCGAGGATGTAGAAGTTCGTCGGATGCGGCGTGTTGAGCGTGACGTCCTCCCGCCCAACGCTCGGTAAGAGATGCCACTTCACCGAGAAGAAGTACTTCAGCAGGATCGCGAGGAAGAAGATCGGGATCGAGATCCCGAGCAGCGACCCGACTAACGTCGCGTGGTCGAAGACGCTGCCGTACTTCTTCGCGGCGAAGAACCCGAGCGGCACACCGAACGCGACTGCGAAGATCATCGCTCCGACGGCCAGTTCGATCGTCGCCGGAAAGCGTTGCTTGATCTCGTCCGCGACCTTGCGATGTGTTGCGACGCTGACGCCGAAATCACCCTCGAGCGTCGTCTTCAGGTAGGCCCAGTACTGCTCGTAGACCGGCTTGTCGAGGCCGTAGCGGTCGCGGAGCTGCTGCACGAGCTGCGGCGTCGCGCGTTCGCCGAGCAGTGCTTCTGCAGGACTGCCCGGCAGCGCCCTGATCCAGAAGAAGATCAGGATCGAGACGCCGAGCAGAATCGGAACGAGCAGCAGCAACCGGCGGACGACGTACCGAAGCACTTTTCAGTCGTCCGCCGGTTGCTTACTCAGCCTCTTAGACGCCCCCGGACACGAATACCGGTCCGAACGGATCCGTTCCGACCGGGCTCGGCGTGTATCCCTTGACGTTCTTCTCGAAGCCCAGTGCCGGCTGCGAGTGCGCGTACGGCACCGCCGGCAGGTACTTCATGATCATGTTGTTCGCCTGCTTGTACATCGCGATCCGCTTCTTGAGGCTCTTCTGCGCCTCGGCCTTCGAGAGGATGTTGAAGATCGCGTTGTTGTGGAACCCGAACTGCGGGCTGTAGGTCTGGAAGAACGTCCCGAGGAAATTGTCGGGATCGCCGAAGTCACCAGTCCAGCCGATCAGGTTCAGGTCGCCCGCCGTGCCCTCGTTGACGTGCTTCACGTAGTCCGGCCGCCACGGCGCGCTGTGCGCGGTGACCTGGAAGCCGGCCTGACCGAGGCTCGCGGCGAACGCCTCGAAGTTGCGCTTCGGGTCCGGCATGTACGGCCGCGAGATGTTCGTCGGGTACCAGAAGTCGATCTTGCACGGCACGTGGCAGCTCGACGAGTTCAGCAGCGACCGCGCCTTCGTCGGGTTGAACGGGTACTTCGTCACGCTCTTGCTGTACCCGAACAACTGCGGCGGCTGGAACTCGTTCGCGACGATGCCGCGGCCCGCGTAGAACGACTTGACGACCGAAGCCCTGTCGAGGCCGTACGCGACCGCCTGACGCACCTTGAGATCGTTCATCGGCGAGCCCGGGCCCTGATGAATCGTCACGTACGCGACGTTGAACGACGGCCGGTTGAGGACCTTCAGCTTCGAGTTCGATTTGATCGTGTTGATGTGCTCGGGCGCGACGAGGTCGTAGCCCTGCACGTCACCCGACTGCAGCGCCTGGAGCCGCGCGGTGTTGTCCGAGATCGGACGGATGATCAGCGTGTCGATGCGCGCTTTCCTGCCCCAGTAGTTCGCGTTCCGCGCGAGCACGGTGCGCTGACCGACAGTCCATGACACGAACTTGAAGGGCCCGGTGCCGGTCGGATGGCTGAATGCGTACGAGCCGGTCGGGTAGAAGACGCCGTTGCGAAGCTCGCCCTGGTCGGCGCCGTATTTCTTCAGCGCTGTCGGGCTCTGGATGGCGAACGACGAGATCACCTGCGCCGACAGGAACGGGCCGGACGGCGTCCGCAAGTGGATCGTCACCTTGTAGGGCCCGTGCGGCGTGCAGCCGATGTAGAGGCTCGGCGACAGGCTCGAGCTCGCGTTGTGGTGGAACCCGCCCATCACGGTCTGCCAGTAGTACGTGGCGGACGCATCCTGGAACGCGCCCGTGAAGTTGTACTGCCGGTTGTAGTTGAAGCAGACGGCTGCCGAGTTGAACGGCGTCCCGTCGTGGAACTTCACGCCCTTGCGTAGGTTGAAGTTCCAGTTCTTCGCGTCCTTCGAGCTCCAACTGGTCGCCAGCGACGGCTGAACGATCGTCGTTCCCGGCTTCAGCCGCACGAGACCCTCGAAGATCTGGTTCGTGACGCGGAACGACTCGCCGTCGGACACAAGCGCTGGATCGAGATACGTCGGATCCGATGCACCTGCGAACACAAGCGTCGTCGCCCTCGAGGCTCCGCCCGCCGTTCCTGCGGCGGCCAGCACTGCGACGGCCGCGATCGGCAAAGCGAAGCGTTTCATGTACCCCCTCACCCGGTCTCCTTTCGTCTTCCCCGCCCGTCCAGAGCGGACGCCCAAGTATGAACAGAAGGTTCAGGCGTTCTCAATAGGACTCCACCCCCGCGAAAACGATAGGAACGTGACGAAACCTGCGCGGGGGTCAGACCCAATGGGGCCTGACCCCCGCAGTTCGGTTCCTTACGCGGCGAGCGAGATCAGGTCACGCAGCGCGGACAGCCGCGCCAGCGCCTGGCCCTCGAGCTGCCGGACGCGCTCGCGCGTCAGGTCGAGCTCGTGGCCGATCGCCTCGAGCGTCCACGGCTCGCCCTCGAAGCCGAAGCGCAGCTCGAGAATGCGCCGCTCGCGCTCGGGGAGCGCATCGAGCGCACGCCGGACGCCCTGCCGGCGCAGCGACTCCTCGGCCTCGTCGAACGGGTCGGCGGCTTCGCGGTCTGCGAAAAGGTCGCCGAGCTCACCCTCGTCGTCGGCGCCGACGGTCTGGTTCAGCGACACCGACGCCTGGGCGGCGCCGAGCGCCTCGTCGACATGCTGGATCGGCAGGCCGGTGGCCTCCGCCAGCTCGTCCTTCGTCGCCTCGCGACCGAGCTCGACCTCGAGCCGGCGCGCCGCGCGCGACAGCTTCTGCTGCCGCTCGACGACGTGCACGGGCACGCGGATCGTGCGGGCGTGGTTCGCCACGGCGCGCTGCACCGACTGGCGGATCCACCAGGTCGCGTACGTCGAGAACTTGTAGCCGCGCCGCCAGTCGAACTTCTCGACAGCGCGGTTCAGGCCCAGCGTGCCCTCCTGGATCAGGTCGAGGAAGGGGACGCCCAGCCCGCGATAGCCCTTCGCGATCGACACGACCAGCCGGAGGTTCGACTCGATCATGCGGCGCTTCGCGACCGGGTCACCACGCTCGATCGCTTTCGCGAGCGTGACCTCCTCGGCGGCGGTCAGCAGCTTGTGGCGGCCGACGTCGGCGAGGAAGAGCTGCAGGCTGTCGGCCGAGCCTGACAGCACGTGCTGCTCCACCGGCTCGGCTGGCTTCTCCTTCTCAACCTCTTTTTCGGCCTCGGCGGCAGGCTGGCGCACCTCGAGCCCGATGCGCTCGAGCTCGCGGGTCAGCTCCTCGACCTCGTCGTCGTTCAGGTCGTGCTCGACCGAGAAGGCTTCGAGCTCTGCCGGCTCGAGATAGCCCCGCTCCTCGGCTCCCTCGACGAGGGCCTTGGCCTGGTCGGAATCAAGCAGTTCGTGCAGCTGGTTTTGTGTCAACTGTCCCTTTCAGCTCTGACTTTGTGATCTGCGGCCAACCTTCGCACTGTAGGCGGGATTCCCTTTTCTTTCCAGGCAGAACCGCCCGTACGGCGGTTCCGGAACTGCAACGAGATCGTGCCCTCTGTTATTCCGTCGCCGCGGGCTCTTTTTGTTGCGCGCGAACAGGAAACTCGAACTCGATCTTGTCCTCGTCGTTCAAGACGAGCCGGGCACGAAAAGGTTTGCCGTTCCGTGACCGGAAACCAGAGAGTACCTCGCGGGTCCGACGTTCCTCGATCAGCTGCCGCGCAATCTCCGGCGTCAGCGTCCGGCTCGCCACCCGCTTCCAGATCACGAAGCCGCAGCCGGCTTCCTCGCGACTCTTCCAGCTCGTGCAGCCGTACGCCTTCGAGTTCTCGCGGATGATCTCGCCAGTCACGGCGCCGCAGCGCGGGCAGGGACCGAGCTCGACGCGCTCGGGGCGGAGCTTCTCCTTGTCGAGCGCCGCGATCTGGTCGACCGTGTCCTTGGCGAAGTCGGCAATGCCCTTCATGAACTCGGTGCGGTCGCCGCGCCCGTGCTCGATCTCCGCGAGCTTGTGTTCCCAGTCGCCGGTCAGCTCCGGAGAGGTGAGCTTGTGCTCCTCGAGCATCGTGATCACCTGGATGCCCTTCGGCGTCGCCTGCAGGTCTCGGCCGACGCGCTCGATGTATTCCCGCCGGATCAGCACCTCGATCGTCTCGGCGCGCGTCGCCGGCGTTCCGAGGCCGGAGTCCTTCATCGCGTCGCGCAGCTCTTCGTCGTCGATCAGCTTCCCGGCCGTCTCCATCGCGGAGAGCAGCGTCGCCTCGGTGTAGCGAGGCGGCGGCTTGGTCATCTTGTCCTCGATCTCGGCTGCGATGCAGCGGGCCGTCTGTCCCTCCTGCAGCGCCGGGATCTCGCCGCCTTCCTTCTCCTCTTCCTCCGACTGCCGTTCGTGGTCGGGCTCGACGCCGTAGACGGCGCGCCACCCGGCCTCGAGCGTGATCTTGCCGCGCGTGCGGAAGCGCTCTTCCTCGACCACGGTGACGACGGTCGTTCGCGCGTAGCGCGCCGGCGGATGGAAGACGGCGAGGAAGCGGCGTGCGACCAGGTCGAACACTCGGCGCTCGTCCGGCGTGAACGACTCGACGTCGTGCTCGACGTCCGTCGGGATGATCGCGTGGTGGTCGTCGACCTTGGCGTCGTTGATGACGCGCTGCAACGGCAGCTGGTCGAGTGCGAGCACGTACTCGGCGGCCTTCCTGAAATCTTCGATCGGCTCGAGCGTCGCGGCGGTCGGCTTCAGCTGCGGGACCATGTCGCCGGAGAGGTACCGCGACGACGTCCGCGGGTACGTGAGGGCCTTCTTGCCTTCGTACAACGACTGCGCCGCCTGCAACGTGCGACGCGCGGAGAACCCGTAGCGCCGGTTGGCATCGCGCTGCAGCGACGTGAGGTCGTACAGCAGCGGCGCGCGCTCCGACTGTTCCTTGCGCTCGACCTTCTCGACCGTGCCGTCCTGGCCGGACACCTTCTCGACGATGCGCTCGGCGCGCGCGAGGTCACCGAAGATGCGCGTCTCGTCGCCTTCGAACCACAGGCCTTGATAGGGCGGCTGGAACGTCGCGTGCACGAGCCGGTACGGCTCCGGGACGAATGCCTGAATCTCCCGCTCGCGCTTCACGATCATCCCGAGCGTCGGCGTCTGCACGCGGCCGAGCGACACGACGCCGCCGACCCACGCGCGACCGCGAATCGTCGCGGCGCGCGTCGCGTTCATGCCGACGAGCCAGTCCGCTTCGGAGCGTGACCGCGCCGCGAGCTCGAGCGAGTTCATCTGCGGCCCCGGCCGCAGCTTCTCGAAGCCCTCGCGGATCGCCTGCTTCGTCATCGACGAGATCCACAGGCGATGCACCGGCTTCGGCGGGCTTTCGCTCGTCGCCGAGGCGCCGAACACCGACTCGTACACGTACGCGAAGATCAGCTCGCCCTCGCGCCCTGCGTCACAGGCGTTGATGACCTGGTCGACGTCGTCGCGCTTGAGCAGCGTCTCGATCAGCTTCAGCTGCTTCTTCGCCTTCGCGTCGCGCGGGACGAGCTTGAAGCCGTTCGGCGGCACGATCGGCAGGTCGGCCATGCGCCACTTCTTCCACTTCTCGTCGTACTCCTCGGGCTCGGCGAGCTGCACGAGGTGACCGACCGCCCACGTGATGACGTAGTCGTCGGACTCGAGGAAAACCGCCTCGTCCCGAGGCGTGCGCGTGGACTTCGGCTTCGAGGTCGCCTTCTCGACGACCTCCTCCGGGCTCTCGCCGTCGGCCTGCTTCCGGCCGCGCTTCGGCTTGATGTCTTCGAGCTTGCGGCGCTGGAACGGACCGTCCAAGGCCCCCGCGAGATCGCGGCCGACAGACGGCTTTTCGGCAATGACGAGGGTCTTACCCATGCGTTTCACCATAGCGAGCCTTGGAAGCGCCGCCAGACGGAGATACTTGGCGGCGTGCGGCCAAGCCCCTTCTACATGTTCGTCGGGATCATCTCGCAACCGCTCAAGTGGCTGTTCCGACTTCGTGCCGAGGGTCTCCAGCATGTGCCGCCGAACGGCGGCTTCGTGCTCGCCGCGAACCACCTGTCCAATTTCGATCCGTGGCCGCTGGGGCTTCCGCTCTTTCCGAAGCGCTATCTCCGTTTCATGGCGAAGTCCGAGCTCTTTTGGTGGCCGCTGGGGCCGGTGATCAGCTCGGGCGGCGCATTCAAGGTGCGGCGCGGCGAGGGCGACACCGACGCTATGAACAAGGCGATCGCGCTCGTGCGCGAAGGGCACGCCGTCGTGATGTTCCCGCACGGTACGCGCCAGCGGAAGGGGCTCGTCAAGAAGTACCAGCCGCGCTCGCACACGGGCGCCGCGCGAATCGCCCTCGAGGCGGGCGTGCCGCTCGTGCCCGCTGCCATCGCGGGCACCGACCGCCTGTCACGGCTCGGCCCGCTGCGCGTGCGCTACGGCAAGCAGATCGACCTCGACGGCCTTGACCCGCGCGCGGCGACGCAGCGGTTGATGGCCGAGATCGAGCGGCTCGGCGCGGAGCTATGAGCGAAGCGGCGCTACTTGATCGTGAGCGCGGCGCAGCTCAGTTTGCTCTTGTTGCCGGCGCGATCGGTCGACGTGACGCAGAAGCGCAGCTTCCCTTTCGTCTTCTTCGGCACCTTCCAGCGGGCAACGTAGGGGTAGAACGGGCTCGTGTCCGCGAGCGGGAAGTTGATGCGTTTCAGGGCCTTCTTGCCCTTGTAGACGATGATCGTGTCGGACGTCTCGCCACGTCCGTCGGCAGCCACGTAGCCCAGCGCCACGACCTTCCCGTGTGTGCCGCTCGATTTGAAGGCGATGTCGAGCGGCGCGCGCCTGTCAGGCGCCAGCACCGGCGGCTTCGTGCCGCCGACGAACTGGTAGTTGACGGCGCGGATGTCCGGAGCGGGGTCGAGGTCGAAGGTGCTGCCGTAGCCGAGCGCGTAGGCGTTGAACCCCGACGACACTCCGAGCTCCGCCGGGTTGAACGTGAAGGTGGCAACGCCGGCGCTGAAGCTCGCATGCACCGACGGCGGCGCGGTTGCCTCTTGATAGAGACCGTCGGCGTCACTTCGGTAGAACCTGACGGTGCTTCCTTCGAGATCGATCTCGAACTCGGCGCCGTAGAACACCATTCCCGTGTCGGGATTCTGGTCGGCGTCGATGCCGACGCCGACGCCGTCGCTCTCTGTCAAGGTGCTGCGATTCGAGACCGTGACCTTGATCGTCACGTTCCCGGCGTCGTCATTGGCCATCGCGACGCCCGTCACGTCGGGAGCCGACCCCGAGTCACCGGCCGGGTCGCTGAACGAGGCGGTATTGGCCGCGACCGCGACGCCCGCGAGAACGAGCGCACCTGCGGCGACAACTGCGAGCGCCCGCCACGTTGACCCCGCCATTGGCGTCAGCGTAGCCCACAATCTCCCGGATGTCACCGCCCGCTGCCTCCCGCCCGCTCCTCGTCGTCGACGGCGACTCGCTTGCGCATCGCGCGTACCACGCACTGCCGAAGACCTTCCGCCGCGCGGAGGGAAAGCCCGGCAACGCGCTGCTCGGTTTCTCCAACTTCATCGTCCGGCTCTGGCAAGCGGAGCAGCCGCGGGCCGTGCTCGTCGGCTGGGACACCCTCGAGACGCCGACGTACCGGCACGAGCTCTTCGCCGGCTACCAAGCCGGCCGTGTGTTCGACGACGATCTCCTCGAGCAGCTCCACCTGCTGCCGGAGCTCGTGCGCGCGTTCGGCTTCGCCGCCGCGAAGGCGCCGGGATACGAGGCCGATGACTTTCTCGCCGCCGCCGCCCGCAAGGAAGAGAAGCGAGGCGGAACAGCGCTCGTCGTCACATCGGACCGCGACGCGTTTCAGCTCGCGAGCGAGCAGACGACGATCTTGCAGCCGACGCGCGGCGTCACTGAGCTCGCTCGGATCGGCCCGCCGGAGGTGCGCGAGCGCTACGACGTCGACCCCGAGCAGGTTCCCGACTTCATCGCGCTGCGCGGCGACCCGTCCGACAAGCTTCCCGGCGCGCGCGGCGTCGGCCCGAAGACCGCCGCCGGCCTGCTCGCTCAGTACGGCACGCTCGAGGCGATGCTCGACGACGGCCGTTTCGGCGCGCAGGCGGAGGAACTCCGCATGTACCGGCGAATGGCAACGCTGGACGCCTCCGCCCCCCTACCTCCCCTGAAGAGTCAGACACCGAAATGGGCGGAGGCGTCCGCTTTCGTCCGGGAGCTCGGGCTGAACGCCCTCGCCGACCGGGTCGCGGCGCTATCGACGTCCTGACGCATCCGGCGCTCGCCCAGCTCCACCCGACGTTCGGGCATCCGGAGTCGGAAGAGCGGCTCGGCGTCCTGCTCGAGGCGTTCCCCGCTGCACGCGAGGGAACGCCGGCGGCTCGCGCGGCGCTCGAACGGGTCCACGCGCACGAGTACTTAAAGGTCCTGGAGTCGCTGAGCGAGCCGGCGTGGATCGAGCACCCCAACACGATCGCCTCGCAAACGAGCTGGGAGGCGTGCCTGCTCGCGGCCGGCTGTGCGATCGAGGCCGCCGAGCTGGGCGCGTTCGCGCTCGTCCGCCCGCCGGGGCACCACGCGCCGCCGAGCGGAGCGATGGGCTTCTGTCTCGTCAACAACGTCGCGATCGCGGCGCGCCACATGCAGGCCGAGCACGGCGTCGAGCGCATCGCGATCGTCGACTTCGACGTTCACCACGGCAACGGCACACAAGACGTCTTCGAGAGTGACGACTCCGTGCTGTACGCGTCGCTGCACCAGGTCGGGATCTATCCGGGCACGGGAGCGTCGGGCGAAGGCGGCCCGACGACCGTGAACGTCCCGCTCCGCCCCGGCTCAGGCGACGCCGAATGGTTGCACGCGTTCGAGCGCCAGGTCGAACCGGTGATCGCGCGGTTCCGTCCGGAGCTATTGCTCGTGTCCGCCGGCTTCGACGCGCACGAGGACGAGGACATCTACCTCGTCGACATGCGCGTCACCGACGACGGGTTCCGCGAGCTCGCTCACCGCTGCAGCACGCTCGCGCCGCGGGTCGCCGCGGTGCTCGAGGGCGGCTACAACCTGGAGACGCTGCCGCAGCTCGTCGCAGCCGCGCTCGAGGGGTTCGCCTAGGCGGCGCGTGCCGTCGCCAGCGCCTCGAGCGCTTCGCGGCGCGAGGAGACCCTGAGCTTGCGCAGCAGGCTCTTGACGTGCGAGCGGACCGTGTGCTCGGAGATGTAGAGGCGCTTTGCGATCTCGTCGGTCGCGAGGTGCTCGTCGAGCAGCAGCAACACCTCGAGCTCGCGCGCCGACAGCACCGCCGCAATCGAGTCGGGGACGCCGGAGCCGCGGCCGCCGTTCGAGCGCACCTGCTCGAGCAGCCGCCGCGCGACTGCGCCGGAGAGCGCAGCCTCGCCGTTCGCGACACCGCGCAGGAATCCGACGATCCGCTCGGGCGGCTCGCTCTTCAGCAGATAGCCGGCGGCGCCCGCGCGGATCGCGCCCAGCAGGTTGTCCTCGGTTTCGGACGCCGTCAGCACGACGACCTCGCACTGCGGCGCGGCATCGCGAAGCCGCGGCAGCGCCGTCAGCCCGTCGACGCCGGGCATCGACAGGTCGAGCAGGATCACGTCCGGCTCGAGCGCGGTTGCGCGCTCCACGGCCACACCGCCGTCGTCGGCCTCGCCGACCACGTCGAAGCCGTGCTGCGTGAGCAGGGCCGACAGCGCAGACCTGGTCAGCGGATGGTCGTCGACGAGCAGGATTCGTTCGGCCACAGGCTCTGAGACTTATCGGCAGACGGCGATCTGCCGACAAGAGTGAACGTGCGGCACGACGAGAGGGACGACTTTCAGGCCTGGCTCGCAGGAGAGATCCTGCTCATCGGCCTGCTCGGGGCGTCGCTGGCGCTGTTCGTGACGAACCGCCGACTGCAGACGCAGGTCGATCTCCCGAACCTGCGTCTCGTCCTGCAGACGGTCGCGGCATTCGCGTCGGGGATCATCGCGGTGCTCGCAGGCGTCCGGTACGCAGTCGAAGGCCGACGGCTCGACCTGCTGCTCTCGACGGGCTTCCTCGTCGCCTGCGTGTCGACGGCGGCGTTCTCGATCGTCCCGGCGCTGAACGGCCACCCCGTTCACCGCCCGGAGGCGTGGGCGGCGGTCATCGGGCGCACGTACGCGTGGGTGTTCATCGCGGCGGCGCCGTTCGTACGGGGCCGCTCGGGACCGCGAGCGCTCGCGAACACGATCGGCGCCGCGCTGATCGGCCTCTTCCTCAGCTGGCTCGGCCTTCGCTCGGCCGGGATGAGCCTCCCGCCCCTCGACCCGCACTCGGACACGCCGTTCGCACTGACGAGCATGCTGTCGGCGCTGGCGTTGCTCAACCTCCTGGCGCTCGTCGGTTTCGGGAAGCGGTTCTACGAGCGTCGCGAAGACCTCGACCGTTGGCTGGCGCTCGGAGCGACGCTGATGCTGTTCGCGTCGCTGCACTACATCTTTACGCCGGTGCTTGCGACGAGCTCCGTCTCGCGCGGCGACTTCCTGCGGCTCCTCGCGTACGGGCTCCTGCTCGTCGGCGCCTGGCGCGCGATCAGCTTCGCCGTCTTCGGCCGCGCGGTCGCCGACGAGCGCGCGCGCGTCGCGCGCGAGATCCACGACGGCCTCGCGCAGTACCTCTTCGCTGTCTCGACGCACGCGACGATGCTCGAGCAGGGCGCTCCGCCCGGGCCGACGATCGCGAAGCTCAAGGAAGCGGCGACCGCCGCGCAGCAGGAGGCGCGGTACGCGATCCTCGCGCTCTCGACGGCCGCCGGGAACGCTACGCTCGACGCCGCGCTCCGTCGCTACGTCGGGTTCGTCACTGCTGACGGCGAGCTCGAGGTCGACATCGAGATCGATCCCGCCGTTCGACTCGCGCCGGACGAGCAGATCGAGGTCTTCCGCATCGTGCAGGAAGGGCTCGCGAACGTGCGCAAGCACGCGAACGCGCACCGAGCAGAGATCGTGATCGGGCTCCGGGACGGTGAGCGCTTCGTCTCGGTCCGCGACGACGGCGCCGGTTTCGACGGGGAGGCTGCGGCAGAGGGCCAGGGACTGAAGAACATCGAGGCCCGCACGAAGAGCATCGAGGGCGGTTTCACGCTCACGTCGCGTCCCGGCTTCGGGACCGCGCTCGAAGTCGTCTTGCGCGCTTAGGGCCTACGCCGCTTCCGACCTGCGGCCCAGCAGCCACTCGGTGACGTCGTCGGGCGGCGCCGGCGGAGCCAGGCAGAAGCCCTGCGCGAAGTCGCAGCCGAGCGCGCGGAGCCGCTCCAGGACGTCGTCGCTCTCGACGCCTTCGGCGACCACGGTGATCCCGAGGCTGTGCGCAAGCTCGATCGTCGAGCGCACGATTGCGTCGTCCGCGTGGTTCCTGCCGACGTTCTGGACGAAGGACTCGTCGATCTTGAGCACGTCGACGGGGAGCTGCTTGAGGTGGCTGATCGAGGCGGAGCCGCTGCCGAAGTCGTCCACCGCAACGCGCACGCCGCGCTCGCTGAGCCGCGCGAGCATCCTGTGCAAGCGGTCGCGCTCGCGCTCGGTCACGATCGCACTTTCCGGGATCTCCAGCTCGAGCAGGCCGGGCTCGATCCGCCAGCGCCGGAGCGCCTCGTAGACCTCTTCCTCGAGACGCGCGTCGTCGAGGTCACGCCCGGCCAGATTGACCGCGACGCCCACGTCGATGCCGAGGTCCTGCCACGCGCGACATTGACCGAGCGCGACGTCGAGGACGTAGCGCGTGATCGGCCGCACGAGTGCGCTCTGGCGTGCGAGCTTGATGAAGGAGTCCGGGAGCAGGAGTCCGCGCTCCGGATGATCCCAACGAACGAGCGCCTCGACGCGTTTCGTCTCGCCGCTGGCGAGGTCGACCTCCGGCTGGAAGTGGACGAGGAGCTCGCCGTTGTCGATCGCGTTGCGGATCTGCGCGACGAGGCTGAGACCGTCGACCGAATGGCGGTCGTGCTCCGCGGCATAGACCACCGGCTGGTGCGAGTCCTTGCTCGCGTAGAGCGCGATGTCTGCGCGCTTGAGGAGCTGCTCGGCATCGTCGCCGTGCCGCGGGAAGATCACGATGCCGATGCTGCTCCCCAGCTGCAGCGTCATGCCGTCGACGACGAACGGTTCGTCGAGCGCGCGGCGGATCCGTTCGGCGACGTACAGCGCGTCCGCGGAATCCTGCGCACCCTCGAGGACGAGCGCGAATTCGTCGCCGCCGAGCCGTGCGACCGTGTCGCTCGCACGAGCAACTTCGCGCAACCGCATGGCGAGATGCTCGAGCACGGCGTCGCCGGTCTGGTGCCCGAGCGTGTCGTTGACCTCCTTGAAGCGGTCGAGGTCGAGCAGCATCAAAGCGAAGCCGGTCTCGTGCCGTTGTGCGTGCAGAAACGCCTGCTCGAGGCGGTCCCCGAACAACCGGCGGTTGGCAAGGCCCGTCAGCGCGTCGTAGAGCGCGAGCTTCTCGATCTGCTCGACCTGCCCGCGCAGGCGCCTCGTAACCTGGCGCAGGAGCGGGAAGAGCGAGACGTACAGCGTGATCAGCACGAGTAGCAGCACGCCGATCACCGGGACGAGACCTCTTCGGCCGGCCTGAGTGATCGGCGCGTAGTCCTGAGCGAGCGCGAGCACGCCGGCGGGCTCCTCTGCGCCGATGAACGGAACGGGGACGAAGACCTTCAAGACCTTCCGCCCGTTCATCGTCTCGACCGCCTTCGCGACGTCGCCGTCGGCGAGCGTCGAGCGCGCACTCGCCGCGTCCTTCGGGATCGTTCCGACCTGTCGCTTGCTCGTCGAGTAGGTGAGCTCTCCGTTACGGCTGTACAACTCGAGCGCGCGGCTGTCGCCGACGAGGATGTCTGACTGCACGACGCTGTCGAGCATCGCCTTGCGATCCGCGTCGACCGGCCGCGCGAAGTCGCCGGGGCGCAGCCGGTCGCCGAGCACGGAGCGGACGACGAAGCGTGAGTGGAAGACCGCTGCGCTCTCGGCCTGGGAGATCGCGTGCTGGCGGACGAAGCTGATGATGACCAACGCACCGATGGCCAGCAGGACCGCGGTCGAGACGGCGAACCGCAGGACGAGTCGCGGCGGCCGCTGCACGCCGGACGGATCCGTGCGTGTGCGTCTCAGCCGCCGGAGCAGCGGCGCACGCTTAGCCTTGTCGGCGGCAGCGGGCAACTGCGCTCACTTTCGGCCTTGCCCTTCCCCGGTTCCCCTGACCGTTTCCCCTGACGACGACGGTTGACGTGCGACGGTGCGCGCGCATGCGCGTGGCCGCGCCGTAGCGCTCCGAGAAGCTGATCTCCGGTGTTCCTCGCCGCATCGGACTCCCTGTAGCCGCACGTTCTGCAGGTGATTTCGGCCGCCGGCGGCGGAGCGGCCTCCTCAAATCGGGGGATCCGGCCGCGTACGCTGCGGCCGTGCGCGACCCCGTGACTCTCTGCGCAGAGGCCTATGCTGGCTGGCACACGTCCTGGCTGACCGCGCTCGGCCTTCGCTCGGCCCGGCGCGACGGCGTCTGGCGCGCGCTCGGACGGCCGCCGGTCATCTACCTCGCCGGCATCACGCTCGACCCGGCCGTCCCGTCCAGTGCGCTTGCCGACGTTCCCGGAAGTGTCGGCGACGTGTGGCATGCGCTCGACCTGACGCCACACGGCTTCCGCATCTGGCGGACGGAACCATGGTTCTACCGCGCGCCGGTGCCGCTGCCGCCTTCGCCGGACACCGATCTGCAGCTCGTACGCGTGACCACGCCGGCGGAGGTGAAGGAGTTCGAGGCCGTGAGCGTCCGCGGCTTCGGCAAGGAAGACGACATCGTCGAACCCGGCACGCTGCATCCTCCGAGCGTGCTCGCGGACGAGGCGATGCACATGTTCCTCGGACGGGTCGACGGCCGCGGCGTCGCTGCGGCGATGGGATACGTGCTCGACGACGCCGTGGGCGTGTTCGGGGTGACAACGGTCGCGTCAGCGCGCGGGCGTGGTTACGGGACCGCCGTGACGCGCGCCGCGCTGCTCACGGAGACGGGGCTGCCGTCGGTGCTCGCGCCGAGCGAAGAAGCCGTGAACATGTACCGGCGCCTCGGGTTCCGTTCCGTCGGCGCCTTGCAGATCTGGTCTAGCGCGGGCCCGTGACGCGGCGCTCGCCGTGCCGCGTCTTGAGGAAGACCTGCCAGTTGTAGAGGTCGTAGAACATCGCCGGCATGCGACGGGCATAGCGGAGGACGGCATCGACGTACGCCGGCGAGGGGTTGTACGCATGCAGCCCGCGCCGCAGGTTCAGCGGAGCGCCCGATGCGTGCAGATAGTCCGCGGCGCCGAGGATCGCGTCGTGCGGGTCGTGCACGTTCCCCCTTAGCCCGTACGCCGCCCATGTCGCCGGCATGAATTGCATCGGCCCCTGCGCGCCCGATGCGCTTGCGTTGCGCAGCTTGCCGAACTTCGACTCGACGAAGTTCACGGATGCGAGCACGTTCCACGGGACGCGGAACCGCCGCTCGGCTTCCCGGTAGTCGGCGAGCAACGACGAAGCGGGAGCGGCAGGACCGACTTTGATCGCAGCACGCGCCGGTAGCGGCGGCGTCAGGCGGTGGAGCTCGCGATGTGCGACGAGAAGATCGCGGGTTGTCGCACGGAGGGCGGCGGGGAGCGCCGGCAGCGCGGCCGCGGCGAGCCGGGGCTCGCGCGCGAGTAACCGGTAGAGCCGCTGCTCGTAGAGCGCGTACAGGACGACGTCGCGCGGCGCCGGCTCCGATTTCGGCGTCCAGCGGACGATCGACGCGTCGAGATCGGCGTGTGTTTCCGTCAATGCCTTCGCGACGAGCGCGGGTGAGGTCGGCAGCGTCGCAGTGGGCGGAGGCGCAACCGCGAATGCGGCGACAAGTAGAGAAGCCCGCGCGAGGCGCGGGCTTCTCCGTAGCAGGCCTGTAAGCCGGATTCTGTTTGCGGTGACCATCCCTCTGTGCAGCAACCCGGTCCCTCGGCGGGCCGCCTGCTGGCGGGACCTGTTTGCCTTGCACCGGACGGGGTTTGGCTAGCCGCCGTGTCGCCACGACGCTGGTGGGCTCTTACCCCACCTTTTCACCCTTGCCTCGGCGTCTCCGGAGAGAAGCTTCGCCGGTCGGCGGTCTCCTTTCTGTGCCACTTTCCGTCGGCTTTCGCCGCCTGGGTCGCCCCAGCGTCCTGCCCTGCGGTGTCCGGACTTTCCTCGAGCCGTAGCCCGCGATCACCCGGCCTGCGTGTCGAATTGTAGCTGCGCTTCCTCCAGCTCACGCCCCGCGCGCAGGCTCGAGTTGCACTCGGGACACGTGATCATTCCGGCGCGATGCAGGACGAACTCGCCGCAGACGAGGCACTCGAGGCTCGCGCCTCGCAGCAGCGCCTGCAGCTCCTGCTCGAGCGTGCGGTGCAGGGGAGCGACGGCGCTCACAGCGCGCGGAACACTCCTGTCACACGACCCAGGATCTGGACGTGCTGCGCATAGATCGGCTCGAGCGCGTCGTTCTCGGGCTGCAGCCGCACGCGCCCGCCTTCGCGGAAGAACCGCTTCACCGTCGCCTCGTCGGCGGACTCGTCGTCACCGGCCAGCGCGACGACGATCTCCCCGTTCCGTGCATCCTGGCTGCGCTGCACGACGACGATGTCGCCGTCGAGGATGCCGGCGTTGACCATCGAGTCGCCCTTCACCCGCAGCAGGAAGTCGCCGCGAAGCGTCTCGGGAACGGCGAGATGATCCTCGACGTTCTGCTCCGCGAGCAGCGGTCCGCCGGCAGCGATCTGGCCGACGAGCGGCAGTCGCTCCACCTCCGCCGCAGGCGCCTCCGAGCGTTCACGCCCGACGAGCTCGAGGGCGCGCGGCTTCGTCGGGTCGCGCCGCAGGAGCCCGGCACGCTCGAGGTTCGCAAGGTGCGCGTGGACCGTCGAGGGTGACGCGAGCCCGACGGCCTCGCCGATCTCGCGCACGGTCGGCGGATAGCCGTGGTGGTCGACGTAGTCGACGAGGAAGTCCCAGATTTCCTGCTGCCGTCCGGTCAGCATCTCGCCTCCAGGGTTGGGTGGCCGGGCGAACGTGTGTTCGCCGGTCAGAGTAGAGACTCCTGCGGACGGCGTCAAGGAAATGGCAACGCCCCCGGCCGGGGGCGTCGATGCGCTGGAGAGGACTTGAACCTCCACGGCCGTTTAAGGCCACTAGGCCCTCAACCTAGCGCGTCTACCAATTCCGCCACCAGCGCGTGAGGGACTGCCAGTGTAACCGCAAGCTCGTGGCTAGAGTCCTTCGCCGTGCGCGACCTTTGCGCAGCCGCGATCGAAGCTGCCACGGCCGCCGGGGCCGAGTATGTCGACGCGCGGGTCGTGCTCAAGCGAGACCAGCTCGTCGCGACGAAGAACGGGGTCGTCGACCGAATGACCGACAGCGAGAGCGAGGGGATCGGCGTCCGCGTGCTCGTCAACGGCGCCTGGGGCTTCGCCTGCGACCGGCGCCTGACGGACGA
Organism: uncultured Actinomycetes bacterium; assembly: GCA_963833655.1. Classification (GTDB taxonomy): domain Bacteria; phylum Actinomycetota; class Thermoleophilia; order Gaiellales; family Gaiellaceae; genus 3-1-20CM-4-69-9. The sequence continues at coordinate 604,057 of CAWHYL010000005.1, forward strand.
GGGCGCCCGCAACGCGGCGACGCGCGCGGCCGGCTTCGCGCGCGCTGTCGCCGGCCGGCATTCGCGCGCGCTCGCCCCCGTCGAGCCGCGCGTGGGCCGGTACGAGAGCAGCGTCGAGCAGGATCCGTTTGCCGTCTCGCTCGCCGACAAGGTCGACCTCTGTCTCCGCGCCGACGCCGCCCTGCAACACGACGACGTCGTCGTGCGCCAGGTGATGGTGCGCGCGCGGCGCGAGCACAAGCTCCTGCTCTCCTCCGACGGAACCGAGGTGGAGCAGATCCTGACCGAGTCGGGCGCGGGCATGGACTGCGCCGCCTCGCGCGACGGCGTCTTCCAGCTGCGCAGCTATCCGAGCGCGCACGTCGGATCGAGCTCGCAGCTGGGCTGGGAGTACGTGGAGGGCTTGCGGCTCGTCGAGGAGGCGCCGCGCGTGGCGGAGCAGGCGGCTGCGCTCGTGCGCGCGGAGCCGTGCCCGAGCGGCATCACCGACGTCGTGCTCGACGCGGACCAGGTCGCGCTGCAAGTCCACGAGAGCGTCGGCCACCCGACGGAGCTCGACCGCGTGTACGGGACGGAGGCGTCATACGCCGGCACGAGCTTCCTCAAGCCCGGCGACCTCGGCTCGCTGCGGTACGGCTCGGACCACATGAACATCACCGCCGACCCGACGACGCGCGGCGGCCTCGGGAGTTTTGCGTTCGACGACGAGGGCGTGCCCGCGCAGCCCACGCCGGTCGTCGAAGCGGGACGCCTGACCGGCTTTCTCACCTCGCGCGAGACCGCCGCGCGCATCGGCGCCGGCAACGGTGGCTCGATGCGTGCGGACGGCTGGAACCGGATGCCGCTCGTTCGCATGACGAACCTCCACATCGAGCCGGGCGACGGGTCGGTCGACGACCTGATCGCCGGTGTCGACGATGGGCTCTACATGGAGACGAACCGCAGCTGGTCGATCGACGACAAGCGGCTGAACTTCCAGTTCGGAACGCAGGTCGCATGGGAGATCAAGAACGGGAAGCTGGGGCGCATGCTGCGCGACGCGACGTACACCGGAATCACGCCGAGGTTCTGGGGCTCGCTCGACGCGGTCGCCGGCCGCGACGAGTGGAAGCTCTACGGGCTGACGAACTGCGGCAAGGGCCAGCCCGGCCAGAGCGCGCACGTCTCCCACGGCGCCGCGCCCGCGCGCTTCCGCAACGTGCAGGTCGGGGTGACGGCGTGACGGCCCTCGACGTCGCGCGCGCCGCGCTCGAGGCTGCGGGCGGTGAGGCCGAGGCCGTCGCGCGATCGGAGCGATCCGGCCTCGCGCGCTTCGCCCGCTCCGAGGTGCACCAGCCGACGCTGATCGAGAACGCCGTCGTCACGCTGCGGGTCGTGAGCGGCAACCGCACCGGCGTGGCGACGACGAACAGGATCGACGCCGACGGCCTCGCCGAGCTCGCCCGGCGGGCGGAGGCCGCAGCCGCAGCGTCACCGCCCGACGACAGCTTCCCCGGCCTCGCGCCGCCGTCGCAGCCCGCGCAGGTCGACGCCTACGACGGCGCAACTGCTGCGCTCGGTCCGGACGACCAGGCGCGGCTCGCAGCGGAGGCGATCGACGCGGCCGGCGAGATCCCGGTCTATGGGTTCTTCACCAGCGCCGAGTCGGCGCTCGCAGTGGCGTCGTCGACCGGGCTCGAGGTCGAGCAGCGGATGACGGACGCCTCGACGCTCGTCGTTGCCGCCGCCGAGGGATGCTCGGGCTACGCCGAGCAGACGTCGTGGCGCGCGGACGAGCTCGACCCGGCCGCCGTGACGCGCGAGGCATCCGAGAAAGCGGCGCGGACGAAGGATGCGCGGACGCTCGAGCCCGGCGTCTACGGCGCGGTGCTCGAGCCGTACGCATTCGCCGACCTGCTCGACTACTTCTCGCACGACTCACTCGGCGCGCTCGGACTCCTCGAGAGGCGCAGTTATCTCGCCGACCGCATCGGCGAGCAGGTCGCGGACGAGAAGATCACGATCCGCGACGACCCGCTCGACGCGCACGGCCTGCCGAAGGCCTTCGACTTCGAGGGAACGCCGAAGCAGCCCGTGCTCCTGATCGACCACGGCGTCGCGCGCGGCGTCGTCTGGGACCGCACGACCGCGGCGCGCGCCCGGAACGGCGCGTCGACGACGGGCCACGCCGGCCCGTTCGAGTCGCGCGACTGGGGACCGCTCCCCTACTCCCTCGCCGTCTCACCGGGCGAGGCCGAATCGGTCGACGAGCTCGCCGAGCTCGTCGGCGACGGGATCTACGTCACGCGGCTCCACTACCTCGGGGTGATCGACCCGCGTGCCGGCATCGTCACCGGGATGACGCGCGACGGGACCTTCCGCATCCGCGACGGCAAGATCGCCGAGCCGCTCGTGAACCTTCGCTTCACGGTCTCCGTCCCGGACATGCTCCGCGAGGTTCACGGCCTGACGCGCACGGCGTCCCTGGTGAACTCGCAGAACTTCTACGGCGACCGCTACCCGTACGGCGTGCTGGCCCCGGCGCTGGCGACAGCGCGCTTCGCGATCACGGGCGCCGGCTCGACGCCAGGGATCTGAGCGCGGCGTAGTCGACGTCCCCGAGGGCGTCCTCACGCCAACCCTGCAGCCGCGGCGACACCAGTCGCGCATCCACGACCCAGGCGACCGGAACGAATCGCGCCGACGCGCGCAGGTCGGCGTCGAAGCGCGCGAGCGCCGGGCCCTGCGCGCCGGCGCCGAGCGCGCGGAGCAGGAGGCGGCGCGAGCCGAGGCGGTCGCGCAGGGCGAGCTCGGCCGGCAGCGCCTCCGCCTGTGGGTAAGCCGCGACCCAGCGGTCGAACGAGCCGTCGAGTGCCGGGGCCGACTCGCTGACGAGCAACGGCCCGAGCCCGATGTCGCGCCAGTCGCCGTAGAGGAGGCGGGCGCCGCTCCGAAGCCCCGGGTCGTCGGGAACGCCGATGCGGACGCGGACACGCGGCAGCGTCGCGATCGCCTTCAGCGCGTCGCGAAACGCCCGAGGCGGGACCTTCTTCGCCGTCGTGACGACGGACGAGGCGGCCGCGCCGCGTGCTTCCGTGACGAGGTCGGCGTAGTCGCCGCGGTTCGCGGTGTCCCAGTACACGCGGCGAAGCGCAGGCGTCACGCGCCGCAGGGCCACGCCGTCGAGCGCGAGCAGCGTCCGCACCTGGACGAGATCCCCCAGCCGCGCGCGCGTCCCTGCGAGCTCTCCGGCCGGCACGGGCGCCTCGTCGACGTCGCCGCGCTCGAACGCACGCTCCGCCGCGCGAGGCGTGTACCGGCGGAAGAGCAGCGTCAGGTTCGCATTGCGCGCGACGAACTGGTCGGCCGAGCCGGAGACAAGGTGGAACGGGCCGGGCACCGAGCGCGGCGCCGAGGCGACGGTCGTCAGCGCGTACGGAAAGCGGCGCCAGGCGTACGGCAGCAGCACGACCAGCCGGTTCGCGGCCGGAGCCGAGACTCGCGCGCCGACGAACAACCAGCGCAACGGAGCGTCTTGCAACTGCTGCACCCGCCGCAGCGCCGCGGCGATCGCCGGCGCGTCGCGACAGGTGAACGTCCACCTCCGAAACCCATCGCTCGCCGCCCAGCCTCTGCACAGGCCCGCGACAGGAGCACCGGTCGCGGGATCGATGCGCAACGCGGTCGAGTAGAGCGCGCGCGCCAGCGTCGTGTCGTCGCGCGTGCGCGCGAGTGCGGGATCGATCGGCCAGCGGTAGTCGGTCAGCGCGACCCGGACGACGTTCGGCGGCCCTTGCGCGGACGACACCACCGGCTTCTGACCGTCGCCGCTGCCGCAGCCGGCGAGCGCGAGGACGGCGCCGAGCGCCGCTACTTCAGCGCGTGGAAGAGAGCGACGCAGTTGAACGTGAAGAGGACCGCGACGACGACGGTCAGCCGCGTCAGGTTGCGCTCGACGATGTGCGTGCCGCCTTGCGACGCGGGAGTGAACCCCATCCCGCCGAGCCCGGTGTCGCGCCCGGAGTGCAGCAGGATCAGGGCGCAGAGCCCGATCGAGAGCAGAACCTGGAAGACCGCGAGCACCGGTGCCATCGCGTGGCCAGGGTAGCAGCGTCAGCGACTGCCGATCTCGACGATGGCGTCGAGCAGCTCGGCGGCGATGCGCTCCTTCGTGACGTAGCCGGCCGCCCCCGCCTCGCGCGCGCGGTCGACGTCGGCGCGGGAGTTCGAGCCGGTGAGCATGAGGATGCAGGCCGTCGGCCAGTGCTTGCGGATCTGCTTCGTGGCCTGCAGTCCGTCCATGACCGGCATCGCGATGTCCATCAGCGTCACGTCCGGCCGCAGCTTCAGCGCCAGGCGCACGGCTTCGGCGCCGTCCGCCGCATGGCCCGCGGCCTCGAGCCGGTCATCCGTGCCGAGGATCGCCTCGAGCGCCTCCGCGAACATGCGGTGGTCGTCCGCGATCAGCACGCGGATCTTCTCGTTCAGCGGTCGAATGGCGGCCTCCACCCGGCTTACTCCCGGTGACAATCTGACTTGTTACGGTGATTTTGTGAAGGGGGACGCTCGCGAGCGCATTCAGAAGCTGCTCGTGACGGGCGACAACCGCCTCAAGCAGGGCGTCGACCCGGCCAAGGCCAGGCAGAGCTATGAACAGGCGCTCGCGGAGGCGCGCGAGGCCGGCCTGGAGGAGTCGATCGCGCCGCTCGTCGCGCTCAGGCTCGCCGACCTCGAGCGGCTCGCTCGAGAATCTCCTCCACCTTCTCCGCCTGACGCCTGACGTCGTGCTGCTCGGCCGCCGCACGGGCGGCCGGGTTCGGGCACGGCAGCCCGGCGGCGGCCTCGAGCGCCGCCGCGAGCGCCGCCTCGTCGGCCGGGTCGACGAGCACGCCTGCCTCCGGCGGAACGAACTCAGGCGGGCCGCCGATTCTCGTCGCGACGACGCTACGACCGCACGCCATTGCCTCGAGCAGCGCCTGTCCGAACGGCTCGATCAGGCTCGGCTGGCAGACGACGTGCGCTCCCGCGATCTGTGCCGGGACGCCGTCGTACGGGATCCGGCCGAGCAGCTGAACGCCCGGACGCCGCTCGAGCTGTGCGCGCAGCGGCCCGTCGCCGACGAAGGTCAGCGTTCCGCGGCCGAGCTGCGCGAACGCGTCCGCGAGGCGGAGCACGTTCTTCCGCCCGATCAGCGACGCGATGCAGAGAAAGCGCGGGCCGTCGTGCGGCGCCGGCGCGACGGCGAAACGCTCGAGGTCGACGCCGGAGTCGACGACCTCGGTCTTGCCGCGCGCCTGCGGCACCTTCGTCTCGAGCTCGCGCCGGAGATAGTCTGACACCGCGATCACGGCCGCTGCGCGCCGAACGACGAGCCGCGTCGCCGCGCCGATGCCCGGCCGCCAGCCGACGTTCCGGACGTCGCGGCCGTGAGCCGTGACGACGAGCGGCGCACCGCCGGCGAGCGCGGCGATGAGCCCGGTCGGCACGAGGAAGTGCGCGTACACCACGTCCGGCCGAAACCGCCGTGCCGCCTGCAACGTCAGCCCCGACAGCGTCAGGTACTTGCGCTTGCCGCCGCCGCGACGGTCGAGCACGGCCCGCTCGACGACGTGCCCGCGCGCGGCGAGCGCCTCCTCGAGGCTGCGGACGAAGACGCCCAGGTCGGGATCGGTCGGGCCTGGGTACATCTGCGAGACAAGCAGGATTCTCACGTGTAGATAGCTTGCAGCCCGTGCCCGACCCGGTCGTCCACGTCGCCGAGCTTACGAAGATCTACAAGGTGCCCGAGCGCGAGGCCGGGCTCCGTGCCGCCGCGAAAGCACTCGTTCGACGCAAGACACGCGACGTGCGCGCCGTCGAGGGGATCTCCTTCGACGTCGGCGCGGGGGAGGTCGTCGGCTTCCTCGGCCCGAACGGTGCCGGCAAGACGACCTCGCTGAAGATGCTCGCGGGGCTCCTGTATCCGACCGGCGGCAATGCCCTGGTGCTCGGCTACGTGCCGTCGAGACGCGAGCGCGACTACCTGCGGCAGATGACGATGGTGATGGGGAACCGAAACCAGCTGCAGTGGGACATCCCGGCCCTCGACTCGTATGAGCTGAACCGCGCGATCTACCGCCTGCAGCGCGAGGACTACGTCGCGATGCGCGACGAGCTGATCGAGCTGCTCGACGTCGGCGACCTCGTCCGCAAGCCGGTACGCAACCTGTCGCTCGGCGAGCGGATGAAGGTCGAGATCGTCGGCGCGCTGCTGCACCGGCCGCAGGTGCTCTTCCTCGACGAGCCGACGATCGGGCTCGACGTGACGATGCAGAAGCGGATCCGCACGTTCATCGCGGAGTACAACAAGCGACACGGCGCGACGGTGCTGTTGACGAGCCACTACATGGCGGACGTCGAGGCGCTGTGCAAGCGGGTGATCGTCATCCACCACGGCCGCATCCTCTTCGACGGCGCGCTCGCGACCCTCGCGGACGAGTTCGCGGCATACAAGACGATCGGCGTCGTCCTGCAGAACGGCGGCGCGCCGCTCGACGCATACGGCGAGGTCGTCCATCACGAAGGCGACCGCGTGTCGCTGCGCGTCCCGAAGGCGGAGACCTCACGCGTGGCCGCGCGCTTGCTGGCCGACCACGAGGTGCTCGACCTGACGATCGAGGAGCCGCCGATCGAGGACGTGATCGAGTCCGTCTTCGCCCAGCCGGCGACCGTATGAGCGTCGACGTCGCTCGTTTGCCCGAAGCGGGACGCTGGCGCTCGCTCTACGACTTCTACGTGACGACGATGCGCACGGCTGTCGCCGCACAACTGCAGTACCGCGTCACGAACTACTTCTACATGCTCGGCATGATCGCCGAGCCCGTCGTCTACCTCGTCGTCTGGACGACGATCGCGGAGGAGCAGGGCGGTGCCATCAACGGGATCACGACCGGCGAGTTCGCCGCGTACTACATCGTCTGGACGCTCGTCCGGAACATGAACATCGTCTTCGGCGCGCCCTTCTGGGAGCACCGGATCCGCGAAGGGCGCCTTGCCGGCGACCTGCTGAAGCCGATGTACATCCTCCACTACGACCTCGCCTACTTCGCCGGCTGGAAGTTCGTCGTCGTCGCGATGTGGCTCCCGATCGCGGCCGGGCTGGCGGCGGTGTTCCACCCGACCCTCGACCCCTCGGCGCTCGAGATCGTCGTGTTCATCTTCGCGATCTGGGGCGCGTACCTCGTGCGCAGCATGTTCCAGGGGACGATCGGGATGCTCAACTTCTGGACGACCCGTGGCGCGGCGGTCTTCGACCTCTACATGGCGGTCGAGATGCTGCTGTCGGGACGGCTCGTGCCGCTGCAGCTGATGCCGGGCTGGGTGCAGACCCTGGCCAACTTCCTGCCGTTCAAATGGACGTTCGGGTTTCCGATCGAGGCGCTCGTCGGCAACATGTCCACGCGCAACCTGCTGCTCGGCCTCTGTGCCCAGGCGCTCTGGATCGGGATCGGGCTGGTGCTTTTCAACCTCGCGTGGACGCACGCGATCAAGCGGTTCGTCTCGGTGGGCAATTGAACGCGCTGCGCGTCAGCTGGCTGTTCCTGAAGATCGGCGTGATCAACGAACTGCAGTACCGCGTCAACTTCTTCGTGCAGCTCTTGCAGTCCTTGATCCAGGTCGGGACGGCACTCGTCATGCTGGCGCTCGTCTACTCGCACACGACCGCGTTGAACGGCTGGACGCAGCCGGAGCTGCTGTCGCTGATCGGTATCCAGGTCCTCCTCGGCGGGTTCATCCACGCGTTCATCCAGCCGAACATGCTCCAGCTGATGCAGGACGTGCAGGAAGGCACGCTCGACTACGCACTGACCAAGCCCGAGGACTCGCAGCTGCTGATCAGCGTGCGGATGGTGCGGATGTGGCAGGTCGTCGAGATCGTCTCGGGACTGATCCTGCTCCTCGTCGGCCTCTCCGGCGTGCAGAACGAGATCGGCCCGGCCGACGCGGTTGCGTTCGGCATCGCGCTCCTGATCGGCGGCGTGCTCGTCTACTGCTTCTGGCTCGTGATGACGACCGGTGCGTTCTGGATCGTGCGCATGGAGAACGTCCTCGAGCTGTTCGAAGGCATCTACCAGACCGGCCGCTGGCCGGTCACCGTGTATCCCGGCTGGCTGCGCTACAGCGTCACCTTCCTCGTCCCGATCGGCTTTGCGGTGACGGTGCCGGCAGAGGCGCTGACGTCACGGCTGCAGTGGGAGACACTCGTCTTCGCGCTCTTCTTCGGCGTGGCGGTATTCGCGTTCACGCGCTGGTTCTGGCACTTCGGCCTGCGGAACTACTCGGGCGCTTCGGCCTAGGCCGAGGGCGACCAGAACTCGAGCAGGTTCCCGTCCGGGTCGTAGAAGTAGTACGACCGGGCATTCATCCAATCGAGCTGCTCGGGCCCGTAGGCCTCGACGCCCGCCGCGCGGACACGGTCGACGGCGGCGTCGAGCTCGTCGCGCGCGACCTCGAAGGCAAAGTGGACGTGACCGAAGCGCTCGCCTTCCGGATACGGCGAGTGCTGTTCGTACATCAGCGGGCCACGGTGGAGCGCGAGGCGCTGCTTGCGGTCGTTCGAGCCGGCGAAGAACCAGGCCCACTCGTCGCGCGTGCGATGCTCGAGCTCGAGGCCGACGACGTGCTCGTAGAAGTCAGCGGCCTTCGGGACGTCCTCGACGATCAGGACGATCTCGGAGAAGCCGCGGCTGCTCACCGCTGCGCGTCGTAGACGCCGAACTCGTCGCGCAACGCGTCGCAGATCTCGCCCACGGTGCAGCGCACGCGCAGCGCTTCGCGCATCGGGACGAGGAGATTGCCCTCGCCGCGCGCGACGTCGCGCAGCGCCGCGAGCGCCGCGTCGGCTTCCTCGCGGTTCCGCTCGGCGCGGACGCGCGCCGTGCGGTCGAGCTGCCGTTTCTCGGCCGCCGGGTCGAGGCGGTGCAGCTGGATCGGCTCCTCGTCACCTTCCGTGAAGCGGTTCACGCCGACGATCACGCGTTCGCCGCTCTCCACCTCCTGCTGCCAGCGGAACGCCGCCTGCTCGATCTCGTCCTGCACGAAGCCCGCCTCGATCGCCGCAACGGCGCCGCCGAGCTCGTCGACGCGCCCGATCAGCTCCCAGGCCTTCGCCTCGAGCTCGTCGGTCAGGGCCTCGATGAAGTAGGAGCCGCCAAGGGGGTCCGCCGTGTCGGTCCCGCCCGCCTCGTGCGCGAGCAGCTGCTGCGTCCGCAGCGCGATCTGGACGGCGTGCTCGCTCGGCAGCGCGAGTGCCTCGTCATAGCCATTCGTGTGGATCGACTGCGCGCCGCCGCACACGGCCGACAGCGCCTGCACGGCGACGCGGACGACGTTGTTGTCCGGCTGCTGAGCCGTCAGCGTCGAGCCGCCGGTCTGCGCGTGGAAGCGGAGCGCCCACGCCTTCGGGTTCGTTGCGCCGAACCGCTCGCGCATGATGCGCGCCCACAACCGGCGCGCGGCCCGGAACTTCGCCACCTCCTGAAAGAAGTGGTTGTGCGCGTTGAAGAAGAACGACAGGCGCGCGCCGAACGCGTCCGGCGACAGCCCCGCATCGACCGCGGCTTGGCAGTAGGCGATCCCGTCCGCGAGCGTGAACGCGAGCTCCTGCACCGCCGTCGAGCCGGCCTCGCGGATGTGGTAGCCCGAGATCGAGATCGTGTTCCACTTCGGGATCCGCTCCGCGCAGTACGCGAACAGGTCGGTCGTGATCCGCATCGACGGCCGCGGCGGGAAAATGTAGTTGCCGCGCGCGATGTACTCCTTGAGCACGTCGTTCTGCACGGTGCCGCGCAACGCGTTCCCCGGGACCCCTTGCTTCTCCGCGACGAGCTCGTACAGGAGGAGCAGCAACGCCGCGGGGGCGTTGATCGTCATCGACGTCGAGACCTCACCGAGCGGGATCGAGTCGAAGAGCAGCTCCATGTCGGCGAACGAGTCGATCGCGACGCCGGTGCGGCCGACCTCGCCGGCGGCGTGCGGGTCGTCCGAGTCGTAGCCGAGCTGCGTCGGCAGGTCGAACGCGACCGAAAGGCCCATCTGGCCGCGCTCGAGCAGGTAGCGGAAGCGCCCGTTCGTCTCCTCGGCGGAAGCGAACCCTGCGTACTGCCGGATCGTCCACGGTCGCCCCCGGTACATATCGGGGTACGGCCCGCGGGTGAACGGGAACTCCCCCGGCGGCTCGAGCGCCTCGGGCGCATCGTCCGCCGTGTACACCGGCTTGAGCTCGATGCCGGAGTCGGTCTCGCGCCGCTCCTCTCCGGTGGTCGCCATCGGCAAGATGCTACGTCGTGAAGGTGAAGGTCAGGTTGTTCGCCGGGGTCCGCGAGCGCGCCGGGTGGGGCGAGCGCGAGCTCGACGGCGTCACGCGCGTGAGCGACGTGTGGCCGGCGCTCGGTCTCGGCTCCGAGCCGGAGGGCCTCCTCTACGCCGTGAACAGGGTGTACGCGGACGGCGAGCGCGCGCTCGCGGACGGCGACGAGGTCGCGATCATCCCGCCCGTCTCCGGCGGCTCGTTCCGGCTCGGCACCGATGCGCTCTCGCTCGACGCGGCGGTCGACGAAGTGCGGGACGCGCGTGCCGGCGCGATTGCGACGTTCGTCGGGACGACGCGCCTCGAGTCGCGCGGCCGGACCGTCCACCACCTCGAGTACGAGGCGTACGAGGGCATGGCCGAGAACGTGATGGCGGAGATCGCGGCGTCGCTGAAGGAGCGCTACGACCTGTGCGAGGTCGCGATCCACCACCGGGTCGGCCGCGTCGAGATCGGCGACGCCTCCGTCGTCATCGCCGTCTCCGCCCAACATCGGCAGGACGCCCTCGCGGCGTGCAAGGACGCGATCGACACGCTGAAGGAGCAGGTGCCGCTGTGGAAGAAGGAGGTGTACGAGGGCGGCGAAGAGTGGATCGGAAGGGGTAGCTAGGCACAATGGCCGACATGGAGCGCCAGTACGACCCGATCCACCCGGGCCGCGGGACGAACTGGCGAAGCCTGCTGCGCAAGATCTGGGCGCCGATCGGCGCCGTCGTCCTCGTGATCACGAAGTTCGGCTTCGCCGCCGTGAAGTTCGGCAGCATCTTCATCGCTGTCGCCGGCTACGCCCTGATCTGGGGCTGGAGGTTCGCGATCGGCTTCGTCCTCCTGATCCTCGTGCACGAGCTCGGCCACTTCTTCGAGGCGCGGCGACAGGGCTTGCACTCGACCTGGCCCACGTTCATCCCGTTCTTCGGCGCGTTCGTGCTGATCAAGGACGCGCCGCTCAACCCGTGGCGGAACGCGCTCGTCTCGCTGGCAGGGCCCGCGTACGGGGGCGCCGCCGCCGCCGCGTGCTGGGGGCTCGGCGAGATCTACAACTCGGACCTGCTGCGCGCGCTCGCCTACGCCGGCTTCCTGATCAACCTGATCAACCTGCTGCCGATCGGCATCCTCGACGGCGGCCAGATCTGGCGCTCGTTGCAGCTCGCGCGGCACTCGGTCGCGGCGCCGCCCGGGCAGGAGTTCGCGATGGGCAGCACGTATCCGATCGCGATCCCCGGCGGCGGGCCGAGTCGCGCGACCCAGATCGCGGTGCTCTACGGCCTGCTCGCGGCGCTGCTCGTGATCGGGATGTTCGCGACGCACGTCACGCAGCACCGGCTCTGAATGGAAGACCGCAGCATCCTCTCGTCCGTCGAGACGGCCGCCGACCTCGAACGCCACGTCGCAGTGATCGCGCACGAGTTTCGCGAAGGCTTCGAAACGGTCGAGCGGATCGATCGACCTGCCGTGACGATCTTCGGCTCCGCACGCGTCGCCCAGGATCATCCCGCGGCGGTCAGCGCGGGCGCCGTCGCACGGCGCTTTGCGGCGCATGGCTGGGCGGTCGTCACCGGCGGCGGCCCCGGCGTGATGGAGGCCGCCAACCGAGGCGCGAAGGAGGCCGGCGGGCTCTCGGTCGGCTTCAACATCGAGCTCCCGCACGAGCAGCGCAGCAACCCGTATCTCGACATCTCGCTGACGTTCCGGCACTTTTACGCGCGGAAGACGATGTTCGTGAAGGCGGCCGAAGGCTTCGTCGTCTTCCCCGGAGGCTTCGGCACGGCCGACGAGCTGTTCGAGTCGCTCACGTTGATTCAGACCGGCAAGGTTCTTCACTTTCCGGTCGTCCTCTTCGACTCGGACTACTGGGGAGAGCCTCTCGGGTGGATCCGCGGCGAGGTGCTGGCCGACGGGATGATCTCCCCCGAAGACCTCGACCTCCTTCACGTCACCGACGACGCCGACGATGCAGTCGCTCAGGTGCTCGACTGCTACGAGAGACGGTGCGCGATGCTGCCGGCGTCGCCGGCCAAGGCGGACGCCCAGTGATCGTCCGCCTCTGGCGCGGCTGGACGCCGCAGGCAGACGCCGACGCATACGAACGGTTCCTGCGCGAGCACATGTTCCCGTCGATGGAGCGCGTGCCCGGCTTTGCGGGCGCCGAGCTCTTGCGTCACGACGACGGCGACGAGGTCGCATTCGTGACGATCACGCGATTCGAGTCGCTCGAATCGGTGCGCGCGTTTGCGGGCGCCGACTACGAGCGCGCAGTCATCGAGCCGGAGGCGCGTGCGCTGCTCACGCGCCACGACGAGCGCTCGGAACACTTCGAGGTGGCGATCGCGCAGTGAGATTGCGCGACCTTCCGTCGGTCGACGAGCTTGCGCGCACAACGGACGACCCATTGGCCGTCGATGCCGCCCGCGCAGTCCTCGCACGCGCGCGTGAAGAGATAGGCGCCGGCAGAGAGCCGGGCGATCTCGTCAAGCGTCTTCGTGACGAGCTTGGCTCCGCACATGCGCCGCGCTTGCGCCGCGTCCTCAACGGGACGGGCGTGATCGTCCACACGAATCTCGGCCGCGCGCCGCTCGCCGACGCCGCACTCGAGCACGTCGTCCAGGCGGCACGCGGCTACTCGAACCTCGAGTACGACCTCGACCGCGGCGCCCGTGGGTCGCGGCAGACACACGTCGCCGAGCTCGTGCGACGGCTGACCGGAGCGGAGGCCGCACTCGTCGTGAACAACAACGCGGCCGCCGTGATGCTCGCGCTCGCGGCGCTCGCGGAGGGCCGGGAGGTGCTCGTCTCGCGCGGGGAGCTGATCGAGATCGGCGACGGGTTCCGCATTCCCGACGTGCTCGAGCGCTCCGGCGCGCGGCTGCACGAGGTCGGAACGACGAACCGAACCCGCGCGCGCGACTACGAGGAGGCGATCGGACCGGACACGGCCGTGCTCCTGCGCGTCCACCAGTCGAACTTCCGCGTCGTCGGCTTCACCGAGCAGGCCTCGGTCGGCGAGCTGTCCCAGGTCGCTCGCAGACATGGGCTTGCGCTCGTCGACGACCTCGGCTCCGGCGCGCTCGTCGAGATCGGCGACGAGCCGACGCCGCGGGGGAGCCTCGCCGCCGGCGCCGACCTCGTCTGCTTCTCCGGCGACAAGCTGCTCGGCGGGCCGCAGGCGGGAATCGTCGCCGGTGGCGCCGACCTCGTCGAGCGTCTGCGCCGGCATCCGCTGCAGCGGGCGCTGCGGGCGGACAAGCTCACGCTCGCTGCGCTCGAAGGGACGCTTCGCCTCGCGCTCGAGCGGCCGGAAGAGGTGCCGGTCCTCCGCATGCTCCGCGAGCCGGCCGAGGCGGTTCGCAGCCGCGCCGCGCGACTGGCGCAGCTCGTCGCCGGCGAGGTCGAGGAGACGGTTGCACGGGCAGGCGGCGGCGGGCTGCCCCTGGCCGAGCTGCCGAGCTATGCATGCGCGGTCGAGGAAGGGCTTGCCGAGAAGCTCCGCGCAGCCGAGCCGCCTGTCGTCGGGATCGTTCGCGACGGCCGGCTGTTGCTCGATTGCCGCACGCTGACCGACGCCGATGTCGACGAGGTTGCACGCCTGATCGCCGTCGCGCGCAGGTGACCACCCTCTGGGACTTGATGCGCGGCGCCATGGTCACAAAGGCCGTGGGTGCCGCGGCCGACCTGAATCTCGCCGCAGAGCTCGCGGACGGACCGCGGCCGGTGGCGGAGCTCGCACAGGCGACGGGCGCCGACCCCGACACGCTCTACCGGATCATGCGCGCGCTCGCGACCGAGGGCGTCTTCGCCGAGGACGAGCCCGGCGTCTTCCGGAACACCGAGCTGTCGGAGGGCCTGCGCGCGGACGACTGGCACGCGTTCGGGCACCTGTTCGGCTCCGTCTTCTACGACGCCCTCGGCACGCTCGATCCGGGTACGTCGGAGGCGACGTTCGCGCGGCGCTTCGGCACCGACTTCTGGTCGTGGCTCGAGGCGACACCGGCGGAGCGCGCCGCCTTCGACACCGCGATGGCGGGTGGGAAGGATCGTCCGGCGGATCGGCTCGCCGGCGTCGACTGGCAAGAGGGAGACGTCGTGGTCGACGTCGGCGGCGGCAACGGCGCGTTGCTGCGGGCGCTGCTGCGGCGACGTCCCGAGCTGCGCGGGATCGTCCTCGACCTCCCCGAGACCGTGCGCGACGAGGCGGCGCTCGGCGCGCGGATCGAGTTCGTGGCCGACAGCTTCTTCGAGACCGTGCCCGCGGGCGATGCCTACGTCCTCGCCGGCATCCTCCACGACTGGAACGACGAGCGGGCAGGCGCGATCCTGCGGACGATCAGGAGAGACGCGCCCGAGCATGCGCGCCTCCTGGTCCTCGAGAGCGTCATCGAGCACGGCAACGACCCGAACGGGGCGAAGTGGCTCGATCTGCTGATGCTCGTCATCGGGGGTCGCGAGCGAACGGATGCGGAGTGGCGCGGCCTCCTCGGCGACGCGGGGTTTCGAGTCACGGGTGTCGAGGACGGGCTCATCGAGGCGGCATGCCGCTGACGGTCGGAACCGCCGGGCACATCGACCACGGCAAGACGTGGCTCGTCCGCGCGCTGACGGGCAAGGACACGGACCGCCTGCCGGAGGAGCGTGTGCGGGGAATCTCGATCGACCTCGGCTACGCGCCGCTCGAGCTGCCCGACGGCCGCCGGCTGTCGCTCGTCGACGTCCCGGGTCACGAGCGGTTCGTCCGCACGATGGTCGCCGGCGCGACCGGCATCGACCTCTTCCTGCTCGTCATCGACGCCGGCGAGGGGGCGAGGCCGCAGACGCACGAGCATCTCGCCATCCTCCGGCTGCTCGGCGTCGAGCGCGGCGTCGTGGCGGTGACGAAGGCAGACGCCGTCGATGCCGAGACGCTCGAGCTCGCGCTCGTCGAGGCGCACGAGCTCGTGCCGGCGGCCGAGGTCGTCGCGGTCAGCGCGAAGACCGGCGCCGGTCTCGACGAGCTTCGTGCCGCGCTCTCGCGCGCGGCACGCGAGAGCGAGCGCGACGATGCGCCGACGCGCCTGTACGTCGACCGCGTCTTCACGTTGCGCGGCATCGGGACGGTGGCGACGGGAACGTTGTGGTCGGGCAGGATCGCCGCCGGCGACACGTTGCGCGCGGAGCCTGCCGGCCGCGACGTCCGCGTCCGCAGCGTGCACGTGCACGACCGCGACGTGGATGCCGCCGAAGCGGGCCAGCGCGTTGCAGTTGCGCTACCGGGTGTCGAGCGGCGCGAGCTCGCGCGCGGCGACGCGCTCGTCGAGCCGGGCGCGTACACGCGGAGCTACCGCCTCGACGTCGAGCTCGTGGAGCTCGGCGGGGCGGTGCCTGCGCGCGTGCTCGTGCACCATGGGACGTCGGCGACGCTCGCACGCGTCGTCCGCAACGGGGACTTCGCGCAGCTTCGCCTCGCAGCTCCTGTCGTCGCCGCGCGCGGAGACCGCGTCGTCTTGCGCGCCGGCACGACGGTCGGCGGCGGGCGCATCGTCGACCCCGCGCCGCCGAGGCGTCCGTTCACGGGCGAAGCTCCGGCCGACGACACCGAGGAGCGGGTCGCGGCGCTGCGGCGGGAGCTCGAACGCCAGCTCGATGCTGCCGATCCGCTCGATCCCGGCGTGCCCGTCCCCGCGGAGGCGCGGGAGCTCGTGCCGCTGCTCGGGCTCGAGCTGCGCGGCGCGAAGCTCTACCGGCCCGGCGCGCAGGCGACGCTCGGACCCCGCGAAGCGGAAGCGGCCGAGCTCGAGGCGCAGCTCGGCGCCGAGCCGGTCAAGGTCGCGGACGCGAAGCTCGCGCGCTTCCTGGAGGAGCACGGCCGGCTCGTCCGCGTCGGCGACGGCTACGCGATCTCGCCGGCCGCGTACGCGCACGCACGCAGCGTGCTCGTACAGGAGCTCGAGGCCGCGGGCACCATCGCGCTCGCGCGCTTCCGCGACCTGCTCGCGACCTCGCGCAAGACCGCACAGCTGTTACTCGAGCGCTTCGACGCCGACGGCGTGACGCGGCGCGTGGGCGACGAGCGGGTGCTCAGGCGCGCGGCGGCGCCGCGCTGAACCGGAACACGTCCGGCCGGTGGTAGTGGCCGGCGGGATCGAAGCGCTGGCGGGCCTCGTAGAGCCGCTGCGGATCGAGCTCGGCATAGAGCACGCCTTCTTCGTCCCAGAGCGGTCCGGCGAGATAACTGCCGTCCGGCCCGAGGATGGCCGAGCCGCCGCGCCCGACGAGCTCGTCTCCGTCGGCGAGCGGGACGTCGTCGGGATAACTTGATGCGCGCGCGAACACGCACGAGCTCAGCACGAACGCGCGCGACTCGCGCGCGATGTGCCGGATCGAGTCGTGCCACGACTCGCTGTCGTCCGCGGTCGGGGCGAGGTACACCTCGACGCCGGTCTCGTACAGCGCGAAGCGGGCAAGCGGCATCAGGTTTTCCCAGCAGATCAGGCCGCCGACCTTGCCGGCGTCCGTCTGGATCGTCTCGAGCCCGGTGCCGTCGCCGAGTCCCCACACGAGCCGCTCGTGGTTCGTCGGCATCAGCTTGCGGTGCCGCAGCGCGAGCACACCGGCGGGTGAGTAGATCAGCAGCGAGTTGTAGATCGTCCCGCGTTCGAGCTCGTTGGCGCCGACCGCGAGCCACAACCCGCGGGCCCGCGCGATCTCGCCGAGCCGGTCGGAGTCCGGCCCGGGCAGCTCCAGCGATTCGCGCGCGAGCCGTCCGTACAGCGACTGCGCGTTGCCGCCGTCCCAGCCCGCGAGATGGCGAGCCCACCGGCTCGACGGGTAGACGGGGATGAACGTCTCCGGGAAGAGCGCGAGCCGCGCGCCGTTCGCGGCGATTTCCGCCGCGAGGGCGTCGATCTTGTCGATCGTCGCGGCGCGATCGAAGTAGACGGACTCAGCCTGGACGCACGCGACCTTGACCGCCGACTCCATGCTCGGAGTCTAGGCCGCGAGCGAGCGCACGAGCTCGTCCTCGGCGTCGTAGTCGAAGCTGAGGTACTGCGCGCCGCGCGGCAGCACCTCGCGCCAGTCGCGGTCCCGCGTCGCGTCGACGAGCCACTCGACCTGCGGCCCGATCGCGTCGGCCCAGCTCGTTGCGGGCCGGTAGCCGAGCTCCCCCTCTGCCTTCGTCATGTCGACGAGAAACGGCTTCGGCACCGACCAGGGGGTGCTGCCGAGCTCGGACGCGCCGGTGAGGAGGATCTCGGTGAAGTCGCCGATGCGGCGTGCGATCTCCTGGACCGTCGGCGGGTCTCGGTCGCCGCAGTTGAAAGCGCCGGTGCGCGGGCGTGCTGCGATCACGCGCACCAGCTCCCCGACGTTGGCAGCAGCCGTGGTGTGGAAGTGGCCGCTGCCGCGGTTCGACAGCAGGACGAACGGACGGCGATCGAGCATTCGCTTGACGAAGTGCCACTCGCGCGCCATCCGGTCGCCCGGGCCGTAGATCGCGCACGGCCTGACGACCGCGGCCGGCGTGCGCGCGTTCTCGAGCAGGCGGCGCTCGATCTGCACCTTCTTCGTCGAGTACGTCGCGTCACCCGGCTCCACCGTCCGCTGCGTCTCCGGAATCGGGACCGGGAGCGCCGGAAAGTCTTCGACGCCGGTTGCCTCGTCGAGCGTGCGACCGGCGTCGTCCGCGTAGACCGAGGCGCTCGAGATTGCGACGACGGCGCCGACGTCGCGCGCGAGCAGCTGCTCCGCGTGCTCGGGCGTGAACGGGATCACGTCCACCAGCACGTCGAACCCGTCGGCGACGGCAAGCGCCCCGGGCTCGTCACGGTCGAGCGTCACCAGCGCAAACTCACTCTTCGTCGTGCTGCGTGAGCCGACCGTGACCTCCCACCCGTCGTCCCGGAGCGCGCGCGCAATTGCGCCCCCGACGTTGCCCGTGCCGCCGAGGACGAAGGCGCTGCGCGCGATCAGTCGACGGCGACGACAGCGTCGCCGATGCCGATCTCGCCGTCGCTGAGGATGTCGGCGTTGAGCCCGCCGCGATGCACGAGCCCTTTGATGATCCCCGGCTTCGTCATCGCCTGCAGCGTCGTGCACGGCTCGCACAGCTCGACGCCTCGGCACTCGACCCCGCCGATGCGGAAGGTCTTGCCGACGAGCGCGTTCACGTCGACGTCCCTGGTGACGAGGTTGCGCCGCGATTCGCGCGGCTCGATCGAGATCCCGTGCTCCCGCTCCAGCGCCTCCACCGCCTCGGCTGCGATGAGCGTCAGCGCGACACCCGGCGGCGCGTCGCCGTCGAAGAAATAGCGGTTGCCCTCGAGCCCGCGTCCGGCGAGCGCGCGCACCGAGCCGACCGGCTCGGGGAGCAGGCCCTTCTTCGGCGAGATGAAGATTCCCTCGACGCGGCCGGCCATCACGTCAAGCCTAACGTCCCCACCCGCCGCCACCCGGCGTCTCGATCGTGACGATGTCGCCTGCAACGAGATTCCGCGTCAGCTTCGCGGGCGCCGGCTCGCCGTTGACGTGGTTGCGCCCCGGCGCTCCCGGAGCGCCGCCGTGCTCGCCGCTCGGCGCGGTGGCGCGACGCTCGCTGATGATCGAGAGCCGGCAGTCGTCGAGCACGCGCAGCTCGCGGACGACGCCGTCGCCGCCGCGATGCATTCCGTCGCCGCCCGAGCCGAGGCGGAGCCCGTAGCGCTCGACACGGAGCGGGTATTGCAGCTCGAGCGCCTCGACCGGCGTCGAGAGCGTGTTCGACATGGCGACGTGGACGCCGCTGGGGCCGTTTGCGAGCGGGCATGCCCCCTGGCCGCCGCCGATCGTCTCGTAGTAGGTGAAGCGATCGTTTCCGAGCGTGACGTTGTTCATCGTCCCCTGCCCCTGCGCGGGCACGGGCACGGCGCGGCCGAACGCACGCATGACGACGTCGACGATGCGCGAGGAGGTCTCGACGTTCCCGGCGGCGACCGCAGCCGGCGGCCTCGCATTGACGAGGCAACCGGGCGGAGCCGTCACGGTGACCGGGGCGAACGCGCCGCCCGAAGCGGGCACGTCGGGGTCGACGAGGACGCGCACGACGTAGAAGCAGGCGGACTTCGCGACCGACAGGGGGCAGTTGAGGTTGCCGTCGTGCTGCGGCGACGTGCCGCTGAAGTCGACGGCCACTTCGTCGCCGGCGATGGTGACGGCGGCGTGCAGCTCGAGCGACCCCTCCAGCGGCTCCATCACGTCCCCGGCCTCGTACCGTCCGTCCGGCAGCCGCGCGATGCCGGCGCGCATCGCCCGTTCGGAGTAGGCGTAGAGCTCGTCCATCGCGGCGATCACCGTTTCCCGGGCGCGCTTCGCGCACAGCTCGGCGACGCGTTGCTCGGCGAGGCGGTGCGCGGCGAGCTGCGCGCGGAGGTCGCCGCGACGTTCGTCCGGATTCCGCATCCGCGTGACGATGTCATCGTCGTAGAGCGACGGCGGGATGACCACGCCCTCCTCGTCGAGCGCGCGCGAGTCGGCAGGCATCGAGCCGGGCTCGCGGCCGCCGACATCGGCGTGATGCGCACGCGTCACGGCGAACCCGACCTCCGTGCGGGAGACGAGCGTGATGTCCGGCAGATGCGTGCCGCCGGTGTACGGGTCGTTGAGCATCCAGACCTGCCCCGGCTGGGGGTCGTGCGCCATGACGGCCGCGACGGCGTCCGGCATCGCACCGAGATGGACGGGAATGTGCTCCGCCTGGGCGATCATCCGCCCGCGCGCGTCGAAGAGTGCCGTCGAGCAGTCGCGGCGCTCCTTGATGTTCGCGGAGAACGCCGACCGCACGAGGACGGCGCCCATCTCCTCCGCGATCGCGCGCAGCAGGCTGCCGAGGATTTGGAGCTCGATCGTCACGATCGGGTCAGCCGCAGCATGCGACCATCCCTAACCCCCACCCACCCGGGGGGAACCCAGCAGGTCGCGCCCGGGAGCTCGACGACGCTCGGCCCGGCCACGTCGCAGCGCTCGCCGGGCGGGAGCTCGAGCCGCGGGCCGCGGCGGATCTCGGCCGTCCGGACTGCGACGAGCTCGAGCTCGCGTTCCGGCTCGGCGAAGCCGTACAGCTCCGCGTGCGCGCGGTGAAACGCCTCGCCGAGCTCGTCCTGCAACGGCAGGGTCAGCTCGAACGACTGGCCGGCGTAGCGCAGATCCGCTTCGCCCTCCCGCGGGAGCTCGCCGGCCTCGTCGAGCGGGACGAGGTACGAGCGCACGCTGTCGCGCCGCTCGTCGGCGGCGACCAGCCCGAGCGCCGACAGCACGCCTGCGACCTCCGGTACCAGCACCGTCCGCATCCCGAGCTCCTCTGCGAGCTCGCACGCGTGCAGCGCGCCGGCTCCACCGAACGCAACGAGCGCGAACCGGGCGGGATCGTGCCCCCGTTCGACGGACACGACCCGCAAGGCGCGCAGCATCTCGGCGTTGACGACGTCGACGACGTCGGCGGGATCGATACCGTCGAGCGCGCGCTCCGCCGCCGCCGGGTCGAGCTCGACGCCGCCCGCGAGCCGCTCGGGCAGCCGCCCGAGCAGCAGGTTGGCGTCGGTCACGGTCGGCTGCGTCCCGCCGCGCCCGTAACAGGCCGGGCCCGGGCTCGCACCGGCGCTGTGCGGCCCGACGCGGAGCGCACCGCCTGCGTCGCGCCAGACGATCGAGCCGCCGCCGGCGCCGACGGTGTGCAGGTCGACCGTCGGCAGCCGGATCGGCAACCCGCTGACGACGCGTTCACTCGCACGCTCGGCGCGCCCGCCGGAGATGAGGCAGACGTCGGTCGACGTGCCGCCCATGTCGAAGGCGATGGCGTCGTCGACCCCCGCGAGCGCAGCGACACGGCTCGCGCCGACGACGCCTGCCGCCGGGCCGGAGACGAGGACCGTCGCCGGGTGAGCAGCCGCCTCGGCAGGTGTGGCGACGCCGCCGGACGAGCGCATCACGAGCGGCTCGGGCATCCCGGCGTCGGTGCACGCGGCCGACAGCGCTTCGAGGTAGCGCGAGACGACCGGCCCGAGGTAGGCGTCGGCGGCCGTCGTCGATGCGCGCTCGTATTCGCGGAACTCGGGCGCCACCTCGTGCGAGGCGACGACACGCGCGTGCGGCAGGCGGCGCCGCAGCTCCTCCGCGACAGCTCGCTCGTGCGTGGCGTCACGGTAGGCGTGCAGCAGACAGACGGCGACGGCGTCCGCGTCGACCTCGGGCAGCGAGGAGAGGTCGATCGGCTCGAGCTCCGCGTCGAAGCCCATCCGTCCCTGCACGCCGTGGCAGCGGTCGAGCGGGACGAGCGGCTCGGGCCAATCGGCGCACGGGCGGTAGAGCTCGGCGCGCGTCTGCCGCCGCAGGTGCAAGAGGTGCTCGAAGCCCGCGTTCGTGACGAAGGCGGTGCGCGCGCCTTTGCGCTCGAGCAGCGCATTCGTCGCGACGGTCGTCCCGTGCGCGAACCGCTCGACGCTCGCGGCGCCGGCCGCACGTGCCGCCGCGAGCACGGACTCCTCCTGCCGCGTCGCCGTCAGCACCTTCGCCGTCGAGACGCACCCGTCCTCGAGCAGGACGGCGTCGGTGAACGTCCCGCCGACATCGACGCCGAGGATCGCCATTCAGGAAGACTCTGACACGTGGCAATCCGCGGGCTGCTGTTCGACTTCGACGGTCTCCTGATCGACACGGAGACGCCGTCGCGGCGTGCGTACGAGGAGCTGTACCGCGACCACGGGCACGAGCTCCCACTCGACAAGTGGGCGACGCTCGTCGGGACCATCGGCGCCGAATGGGATCCGAACACGCACCTCGAGCAGCTCGTCGGAGAGCCGCTCGATCAGGTCGCGCTCGCCGAGCGGCGGCGCGCACGCGAGTTCGAGCTCTGCGACTTCGAGGACCTCCGTCCCGGCATCGCCGAGTATCTGGATGGGGCGGGGCGGCACGGCTTGAAGACGGCGATCGTCTCGAGCAGTACCACCGACTGGATCGACCGGCACCTGCGCCGGCTCGAGCGCCACCACGGCTGGGACGCGATCGTCGCCGCGAACGGCGACGTCGAGCGCGCGAAGCCGAACCCCGACCTGTACGACGAGGCGCTCTCGCTCCTGGGCCTGCAGCCGTCGGAGGCGATCGCGTTCGAAGACTCCGTGAACGGCATCCGCGCCGCGAAGGGCGCGGGCGTCTTCGTCGTCGCAGTCCCGAACCCGATCACCGAGACGTTCGCGCTCGACGAAGCCGACGTCCAGCTCGGCTCGCTCGAGGAGCTTTCGCTCGATGAGCTGCTCGCCCGCGTGCGAGGCTGACGCACCGTGGAGGTCCCCGACGTTCAGTACGCGCGGAGCGGCGACGTCGCGGTCGCGTACCAGGTGCTCGGCGACGGGCCGCTCGACATCGTCTGGTTCCGCGGGATGGCCGGCGATCTCCTGTCGACGTGGGATCAGCCGCTGCTCTACCGGCACGGCGTCGACTTGAGCGCCTATGCGCGCGTGCTGATGCTCGACAAGCGCGGCACCGGATTGTCGGACCGTGTGCGCGAGGCGCCGACCCTCGAGACGCGGATGGACGACGTGCGCGCAGTCCTCGACGCAACGGCGTCGGAGCGCGCAGTGCTGTGGACCGCGCACGAAGGCTCGCGAACCGCGCTCCTGTTCGCGGCGACATATCCCGAGCGAACGGCCGGCCTCGTCCTGCTCGAGCCGTCGGTCCGCGGAACCGGCACCGCGGACTATCCGTGGGCGCCGAGCGAGGACGAGTGGCGCACGCGCCTCGCATCCGTGCGAACGGGCTGGGGCCGACGCGAGTACTTCGGCGAGCTGCTGCGCGAGTGGGCACCTGATGTCGCCGAAGACGATGCGTTCAGGAGCTGGTTCGTCGCGCACATGCGGCGCAGCCTGAGCCCCGGTGCGGCGCTTGCCTTCTTCCGCACGATGAAGGACGCCGACGTGAGCGACATCCTCCCGTCGGTCGGCGTGCCGACGCTGATCCTCTGTAAGCCCGGGCAACGGGCCGAAGCCGACTACGTCGCCGAGCGCGTCGCAGTGAGCGAGGTCGTCGAGCTACCGCAGCTCCGCGGCTATTTCACGTGGGTCGACGACGACGTGCACGAGCAGGCGATGCGCGAGACGGAGCGGTTCCTCCCGCACATCGGCACGCCGAAGCAGCCGGACCGGATCCTCGCGACGGTGCTCTTCACCGACATCGTCGGCTCGACGGAGCGGGCGGCCGAGCTCGGCGACGCCGCGTGGCGGGCGCTGCTCGAGCAGCATCACGCCGTCGTCCGCCGGCGGCTGGGTGAGTTCGGCGGCGTCGAGGTCGACACGGCCGGCGACGGGTTCTTCGCCGCGTTCGACGGCCCGCGGCGAGCGATCGAGTGTGCGCGCACGCTGACGCTCGACGTGCGCTCGCTGGGGCTCGAGATCCGCGCCGGCCTTCACACCGGCGAGTGCGAGCTCATGGGAACGAAGCCGACGGGCATCGCGGTCCCGATCGGCTCGCGCGTCGCGGCACAAGCACGCGCGGGCGAAGTCCTCGTCTCCAGCACGGTCAAGGATCTGGTCGCCGGCTCGCAGATTCCGTTCGAGGACCGCGGCGTGCACGACCTCAAAGGCGTCGGTGAGTGGCGTCTGTTCGCGGTCGGCGAATAAGCGACGCGCGCAACGAACTAGCAGCCGCGGCCCGTGGTTGCTACGGTTGTTGACGATCAGAGCGAGTTCGGTTTGCGTCTTTGGACGCGTTCCTCACCCGTTCGCGACGTGTGAGGGAGGTGTTTTTTCATGGCAAACGGAACCGTCAAGTGGTTCAACGACAGCAAGGGTTACGGCTTCATCACTCCCGATGAAGGCTCGAAGGACTTGTTCGTGCACCACAGCAACATCGCCGGCGACGGCTACAAGTCGCTCGCCGAGGGCGCGCGCGTCTCGTACGAGGAGCGCGAGGGCGCAAAGGGGCCCGAGGCAGCCAACGTGGCTCCGGTCGCGTAGGGAATGCAGGTCGGCCGCGGCCCTGGCGCCGCGGCCACATCTCCACAGATGGGGAGGGCAATGGGCGAGACAGAAGAGAAGGTCGAGTTCGAGGGCGAGGTCATGGAAGCCCTGCGCGGCCGGATGTTCCGGATTCAGCTCGACAACGGCCACGAGGCTCTCGGCTACCTCGGCGGCAGGATGAAGCGGTATCGCATTCGCCTGATGCTGGGTGACCGCGTCCGGATCGAGCTGTCGCCCTACGACTTGAAACGCGGCCGCATCGTTTATCGCCTTGGCTAGCCTGCCTGTCACTCGGGATCGCGGCACGATGCTCTGGTTCAACGACGTCAAGGACGTCGGCGTCCTGGTGACCGAAGCCGGCGACCGGATCAATGTGCCGGGCGCCGCCTTTGCACCCGGCGAGAAGCCGTCGGGACGGTGTGCTGGAAAGGCAGTCGAGTTCGAGTGGCTCGGCGGCGAGCTGTACGCGCTGGCGTTCGTTCAGGAGTCCGACACACGACGGGCGCGCCTGCGCCGGAGCCGCTAGCACGATGGGTGCGAAGAAACAGCAGACCTTCGCCAAGCTCCAGCGCGAACGCAGGGTGAAGGAACGGCGGCAGCTGAAGTTGGAGAAGAAGCAGGCAGCGGCAGCTCGCAAGCTGGCGGCTGCCAATGGCGAGGCGATGCCGCTCGACGACGCGATGCCGCTCGGCGAGGAGGATCCGCTGGACGAGACGAGCGCCGCGCCGGACGAGACGAGCCCCGCTCCGCCCGAGTGAGCGCGGGCGCCACGCCCGGCGATCCGGGCGACGAGGGTGCGGTGAAGCCGCTCCTCCGCGGCGTGCTGCACCAGGGAGGCTTCATTGCCTCGATCATCGTCGCGCCGTTCCTGTTCCTCAGTGCCGACACCTCCACTGCGCGCATCGCCGCGGCCGTCTTTGCCGCGTCGGTGAGCGCGTGCTTCGGCGCAAGTGCGCTCTACCACCGCGTCACCTGGACGCCGCCGGTGCGCCGCTGGATGCGCCGGGTCGATCACGCCGGCGTCTACTTCTTGATCGCGGGGACGTACACGCCTGTCTGCCTGCTCGTGCTCCGTGGCGAGTGGCGACAGGTCATTCTCGTTGTCATCTGGGGCGGGGCGCTGACGGCGATCCTGCTCAAGTTCATCTGGGTGGACTCACCGAAATGGGTTGCGGCCGGGGTGGGCCTGGCGCTCGGATGGGTGGCGGTGGTCGTGCTGCCGCAGCTCGTCCACCGGCTTCAAGTTTCCGCCCTGACGCTGCTGATTGCGGGAGGGCTCTTGTACTCGGTTGGCGCGGTCGTCTATGCACGACGCAAGCCGAACCCGTTCCCCGCAATCTTCGGCTACCACGAGGTCTTCCACGCGCTGACGATCGCGGCGGCGGCGTGCCAGTACGTCGCAATCGCGTTCTTCGTCATCCGCCCGGCGTGACGCGGCGCTCAGCGCTCGAGTGTCCGCATGACTGTGCGTAGGCTTTCCGGGTGAGCGCGAGACCCCTGATCGAGTCGGACGAAGAAGGCGGGGCAGATCGCGCGGATCGCACGACGGCCGAGTTGACTCGACACGCGTGGCTCGACCGGGATCTCAGCTGGCTCGAGTTCAACCGGCGCGTGCTGAGCGAGGCGCTCGACGGGCGGAATCCGCTCCTGGAGCGCGTCAAATTCCTCGCGATCTTCTCATCGAACCTGGATGAGTTCTTCATGAAGCGGATGGCGGGCATCCATCCGCTACCGGAAGACACGAGCGTGGCGGCCGAAGAGCGGCGCGACGTCACCGCGAGGCGACGCCAGACGATCACGTCGATGCTGGCCCAACAGGCGGCCTGCTACACCGACGTCATCCTGCCGCAGCTGGCCGCGCACGGGATCCATCTCGTCGACTGGAACGATCTCACCGACGCTCAGCGCGACGAGGCGTCGCGCGTCTTCGCGCAGGAGATCTCGCCAGTCTTGACGCCACTCAGCCTCGATTCGGCCCATCCCTTTCCGTACGTCTCGAACCTGTCGACGTCGTGGGCGTTTCGGCTCGAAGACCCGGTGAGCGGTGAGGAAGTGCTGGTACGCGTGAAGGTGCCCCGGGAGCTGCCGCAATGGGTGCGGCTCCGCGCCGGGGTCGTGGCGTCTGAACGAAGGTACGTGGGCCTCGACCAGGTGATCGCCGCGAACGCCGACCGCCTGTTCCCCGGCATGGTGATACTGAGCGCCAGCCTCTTCAGGGTCTGCCGCGATGCTGAGGTCGAGCCTGACGAGGACGACACCGTCGTGAGCAAGCGGACGGTCGTGGAGCGGGAGATCATGCAGCGCCGCTTCGAGCCGGTCGTGCGGCTCGAGATCCAACCGGACGCGGATCGCGCGATGGTGGCCGAGCTGATGCAGCGGTTCGCGCTCACAGCCGACGACGTCTACGAGATGAGCGCGCTGCTCGACTACACGACGCTCTTCGAGATCGCGGGCTTGGAGATCGAGGAGCTGCGCTTTCCGCGCTGGACGCCCCTCCCACCGGTCGGCCTGGAGGCGGTCCACGCGGACATCTTCTCTGCCATGCGAGCCGGCGACATCCTCCTCCACCACCCGTACGACAGCTTCAACGCAAGCGTGGAACGGTTCATCCGGGAGGCGGCCGACGACCCCCTGACGGTCTCGATCAAGATGACGGTCTACCGTGTCGGCGACGACACCCCGTTCGTCCAATCACTGATCAGGGCGGCGGAAGCCGGCAAGCAGGTCGCATGCGTGATCGAGCTCAACGCACGCTTCGACGAGGAGCGCAACCTCCATTGGTCGCGCGAGCTGGAAGAGGTCGGCGCTCACGTCATGTTCGGCGTGACCGGTCTCAAGACGCACAGCAAGGCCGCGCTCGTCGTGCGCAAGGAAGACAACGGCATGCGTTGCTATGCCCACATCGCAACGGGGAACTACCACACGCGAACGGCCAGACTCTACGAGGATGTCGGACTGCTGACCGCCGACCCGGCGATCACGAGTGATGTCGTCACCCTCTTCCACTTCCTCACGGGCCGTTCACGCACGCCGTCCTTCGGACGGCTCCTCGTCGCGCCGTTGCAGATGCGCGGGCGGTTCAACGAGCTGATCGAGCGCGAGATCGAGCACCACAAAGCAGGGCGACCGGCGCGAATCCTATGCAAGATGAATCAGCTCGAGGACGTCGATATCTGCCTCGAGCTCTGCAAGGCGTCGCAGGCCGGGGTTCCCATCGACTTGATCGTGCGCGGCCTGTGCTGCCTCGCGCCCGGCGTCCCAGGATGGACGGAGAACATTCGCGTTCGCTCGATCGTGGGCCGCTTCTTGGAGCACTCGCGCATCTTCCACTTCGCGTCGGGCTCTGCAGATCCGCTCGAGGGAGAGTTTCTCATCGGCTCGGCCGACTGGATGCACCGGAACCTCTCCAAGCGAGTCGAGGCCGCCGTCCCGATCCAGAACCGCCGGCTACGTGCGCGGTTGTGGGAGGTCCTCGATGTCTGTCTCGCCGACCGGCGCAACGCCTGGGACATGCAGGCGGACGGAACCTACGTTCAGCTCATCCCGGAACCGGGCGACATCGTCGGCTTCGAAGGAACTCAAGAGGCGCTGATGCGACGCGCCATCGCGATGCACACCCTCTGAGCCGATCGTGAGCCTCGTCTGGGCCGGTCTTGTCGTCGCGGCCGTCATGGCGATCGCGATCGGGGCAATGTTGATCGTGCGGCGCCGGGCGCCGGCGGGAAGCTACTTCGAGGACGGCGACCGCGCGGCCGGGGTCTTCGGTGTCCTCGCGACCGGGTTCGCCGTGCTCCTCGGGTTCGTCGTCTTCCTGGCATTCGAGAGCTTCGACACCTCGCGAAGCGGCGCCGAGTCCGAGGCGCAGGTGGTGAGGGAGCAGTTCGAGACGGCCCAGCTCTTCCCCGTCGCTGTGCGTGCCCGCCTGTCGGGCGAGCTCGTCTGCTACGCGCGCACGGTGATCCACGGCGAGTGGCCGAAGATGGAGGCGGGCAACCTCGGGGATACCGTCAATCCCTGGACGCTCGCGATGTTCCGCATCACCAAGACCGTGCAGCCGCGGTCGGCGTCCGAACAGGCGGCCTACGCGAAATGGCTCGACCAGCGCACCGACCGCGAGAGTGCGCGCGCGGACCGCACACACGGCGCCGAGGGGGTGATCCCGCTGCAGCTTTGGATCGTGTTGTTCCTCAGCGCCGTGGTCATCTTCGTGTTCATGCTGTTCTTCGCCGACAGCGCGGAACGCGCCGTCGTCCAGGCAACGATGATGGGCGGAGTTGCGATCGTGATCACGTCGACGCTGCTCCTCTTGTGGTTCCTCGATCATCCCTACCACTCGGGCCCGGGTGCCCTCCGGCCGGTCGCGATGGCGCGGACGATCCGCATCCTCGACCAGGAAGCAGCCCTCATCAGCGAGAAGCTCGCGATTCCGTGCGACGAGCGGGGAACTTCGACTGGCGCGTGAGTACGCCGGCCGGCGGCTGCGTGGCCGCTACAGCTGGGCCTCTTCACGTCGACGGCCGGCAGCTACCTGCTCGAGGGCACCGCGATCCAGCTCTTCGCCGGGAACAGCAACCACCTTGCACTTCGTCTTGGCGCGCAGAGTCGCCGTTCGCGTGCCGCCTTCGAGTTGCGCGCGCTCCCCGACGATTGCTCCCGGCCCGAACTCTCCGACGACCTCGCCGTCGATGATGACGTCGAGGACCCCGTCGAGAACGAGGAAGACCAGGGCCTGCTCCTCGGCCGACTCGCCTTGCTCGACCAGGACGTCGCCTTCGGCGAGCTGGCGTGGGCGCGGCTTGCGGTCTTTGCCCATGATCTCGAGCGAGAGGTCTCGTTCGAGCGCCGACTCGACCGCAGTGACGATGGCAGGCGAATCCTCCTTCCCCCACGGCGTGTTCTGCTCGTGCGACTCGCGGTACCACTTGTCGAAGTCGATTGCACCGCTCTTCTGGACGAGCTTGCCTTCGCGGTCGTAGATCCAGTGCCTTGGGAAGGGGCTCGCGCCGGTCAGCTCGTGCTCGGAAGCCCCGTCCGTATGAATCGTCAGCGTCAGGGTCGTCCACGCGATGGCCGAGTTGATCTTGAAGTACGGCTTGCCCCGCACTGCCCGCGGCGCGGGCATGCCGGTTCGCCCACCTGCAGTCTGGGTGAAGCGGACCCAGCCTTCGCCCACCTCCGTGTTCTGAAGTGTCGGCAGCGCGACCGCCGGGACCGCGATCTCCTTCGGGCCGAGCCGCAGACGGGTGAGCCCGATGCGCCCGCGCCCCGCGTGGCCGTAGTCCACGATCTTGCCGTCCGCGACGTCGATCCAGCCCTTCAGCTGGTTGGCCTCGCGAAAAAGGTCAGCCCGGTGCATCGTCTCGATGTGATCGATGCGATCGGGCGGTGGATCGTCGTAATGGGCGACGCCAGCGCTGAACGGCAGCTTGGGTAGCCCCGCAACCGCCTCGGACGGAATCCATGAGATGGACGTGACAGACGACTCGATCCGCACGTGTGCCCCTTTCGCGAAATGGCCGGTCAGCCTCAGCCTATGACGCTCCCGTCTGAGCTACAAGCAAGCGTCGGAATGCAGTTCGTGAGCGGCGCCGGCGGCGAGCTGGTCGACTTCGCGCGTCGGGCTCGACGAGGACCTGTCCAGCTTCTACGAGCGCGTGCGCGACGACGACCTTGCCTGGTGCGCGCTCGGCGCCGCCCGGATCCTGCACGCGTGAAAGACGACGCGAACGTTGAAACGAGCTAGCCGCGCAGTCCGGCGACGACTGCCGCGAGCCGACCAGCGCGCGTCATGAAGAGGTTCCGGAGTCCTCGCGTATCTGCCGATCCCGTTCGACTGCCTCGACTGCCTGATCCACGGTGATCAGCTTGAGGAAGCCCTCGGCACCGAGAACACGCGCAACTCCCTTCACAGCGATGTAGTCGTCGAGACCGGTCACCAGAGCGAACGCCTGCTCCTCGCCGATATCGAAGTAGAGGGCTTCGAGCGCTGCTCCTGCACGCTCGACGACCCCCTTCACGTAGTTATAGAGCCCTTCCGGATCGTCTCGAAACCCCTCGAGTTCGGGCGGCGTCGCGGTGCGCAGTTTCATCAAGCCTACGGGCATGGGGCCTCCCCCGTTTCGCGAGCATGAGCCTTCGAATGATCTCTCATTTGCAGCTCATGTAACAAGAGCGGCTTCCGGGGAGGAACCGGCGCACCGATCACTTCGCCGCAAGAAGTGCCTCGGCTTCGTGGATGTACCGCGTTGCACCAACCGAGCCGTAGAAGGCGAGCGCTTTCTCACGGAGCGCTTCCGCCTCGGCCAGCCGTCCGTCCGCGGCAAATCGCTCGGCTGCCTGCAGCCGGGCGTATGCCGCGTCGGGGAGAGATCCGATGCGTTCGTAGATCTGTGCAGCGTGCGCAAAGTCGCCGGCTAGATATGCCTCGGCGGCGGCGACCCACCTGCTTCGGCTGGAGCCTTCGGTGTCCACGGCGTCAAGCGGATCGCATTCCCCGAGGCTGGCGATGACGACGAGGGCGCCGACACCCGCCCAGGTGAGCACGACCTGCTCGACGCCGGACCAACTTTCGAACATCTCCTTGACCAGCCTTCGCGCTGGATCAGGCTGCCCCGTGGAGAGGAGGACGAAAGCCCGGAACGCGAGCGTCGGGCACAGATTCTGGGCATCTTTCACCTCACGCGCGCGCGCCAGCGATCTTGCTGTATCGGCGAGTGCGCCGTGGTCGTCACCGCGAGCGAGCCGCACGAGCGCACGCACGTTGAGATTCTGGTTCTCCTCATAGTGCGGCGAGCCGGCCTCGATGTCCGCGAGGAATTCGTCCGCGTAGTGAAGTGCGTCGGCCCACTCACCTCGCCAGTAGCCGTATTGCGCCCTGTGGCCTCGGAGGAAGCGGTGCCAGCCGCCGACTCCTAGACGTTCGGCTTCGCGAAGGCCCTCGGAATTCAGAGCAAAACTACGCGAGAGGTCGCCCGCCATCGCTGTCAACACGGCGAGGTTGAGATAGCCGCGCGGGCTCTCGGGTGAGTTGATTTGCTGCGCGAGCCGGAGGCTTCGCTCGACATCTGCGAGCCCTGCAGGCTGGTTGTGCTCCACGCGCGCAGTGCCGATCGTATTCAAGGCGTGGACGCGGATCTCGTCGAAGTCGAGCGAATCGGCGATCGCCAACGCTTGTCGGCCCACCTCGATTGCGTCTTCCAGTCTCGCCCGCAGCAGATTGAGCCGGGCTGCGCGGCTGAGAACGAACGCCTTCGTCCATGACGGGCGTTCCGGCTCGATGAGATCCAGGGCGCGCCCGAGATGATTGGACGCACGATCGTGGTGACCGATGTACGAGGCAAGCTCGGCAAGCATGATCTCCGCCTCGGCAGCGCCGGCCGCGTCGCCGGCAGCAAGCAGCCCGTCGCGGGCTGCGGCGAAGGCCTCGGCGCCTGACCCGATGCCACGGTAGAGCGCCCGCCCGTGGTGGAGTTCGAGCGTCGGCCGATCCGGATCGTCAACGGGCCAGAGCTCGAGTGCCTGCTGGTAGAGGCGGCTCGCCGCGGCAAACGCGTTCAAAGCGAAAGCTCGGTCTCCGGCACGGCGAAGAGCGAGACGCGCCTGCTCCGCAAGCGGCTCCGTGGGGGCTAACTCAAGCGCCGAGAGGTAGTGATGGGCGACCATCTCGGCGTGATCCTCCGGCCGGCCGAGCGACTCGATCCAGCCAGCCGTGATCCGATGCTTCTCGGCCCGGTCGGCGCGCGGCATCTGGCCGTAGGCCACGTCTCGGATCAGGATGTGGCCGAACGCCCACTCGCTGTCGCCTGCGACCGACGAGACCGTCGTATGCCGAACGAGCTCCTTGCGTTCGAGCGCTCGAAGACGCTCCTCGACCGACCACCGGTCAAGACCCGCAACGGCCGTGACGCTGCCCGTCCAAAACACTCTCCCGATGACGGACGCGGCGTGGAGCAGCTCCTTGTCGACGGTTGCGAGGGCGTCGAGACGCGACGCGATCAGCCCCTGCAGCGTCGCCGGCTGGGATCCCTCAACCCGACCCAGCTCGAGAAAGCGACGCGTGTACTGCTCCGCGTAAAGAGGATTCCCGCCGGCCTGTTCAAGGAGCGCTGCCTGAGTGTCAGGCGTCAGAGCGACGTCTCCGAGGAGCGCCGAGACGATCCATGCGACATCTTCGTCGCGGAGTGCCGACAGCCTGAGCAGAGAGCTGTTCGGTCGATTCGCACCCCAACCGGGACGACTCTCCAGCAGCTCGGGACGCGCCGTACAGAGGACGAGCAAAGGAACATCGCTTCCCCACTCGAGCAGGTGCTCGATGAAGTCGAGCAGGTCGCCGTCAGCCCAATGCAGGTCTTCGAAAACAAGCACGAGCGGACGGATCCGGGTGAGCGCTTCGAAGAAGTGCCGCCAGGCGAAGAACGCCTCTGCGCGCCGGTCCTGCCACGCGCCGTCGTTCGTCCCCAGTCCGACGAGCGGGCGAAGGTGGCCCTCCACCCACCTCGCTTCGGGGTCATCGTGAAGCGTTTCGTCGACCGCGACCTCCAGCTTCTCGGCAGCCTTCAGCACCGATTCCGCTTCGAGGATTCCGGCATGCGTCTTGACGATCTCGCCCAGCGCCCAAAACGTCACACCGGCGCCATACGGGACGCAACGCCCTTGGCGCCAGGTGACTCCCGACGCCCGTGCCTGAAACTCGCGGACGAGCCGCGACTTTCCGACGCCGGCGCTCGCGCAGAGCGTTACGAGCCGCGCCGAACCGTTGCGTCGGACGTCGGCGAGCACCGTCTCGAGTGAATCGAGCTCCTCGCGTCGCCCGACGAGTGGCGTCCCATGGGCTCGCTCGTTGCCGAACGCGCTCCGAGCCACCACCGCCTCCCAGACCAGGACGGGGTCGCTCTTGCCCTTGGCCTGCACCGGGTCGGCCTCCCGATAGTCGATCGCATGACTTGTTTCTCGAAACGTTCGTTCGCCGACGAGGACGCCGTCCACCGGTGCTGCAGATTCGAGACGCGCCGCGGTGTTCACGACATCGCCCATCGCCATTCCCTCGCCCGTGTCCGGTCGGGCGGCAAGCGCGACCAGCGCCTCACCTGTGTTCACGCCGATGCGCACGTGAAATTCCTTGCTTTCGCCTACCCAATCGCGAATCGCCAATGCCGCTCGAACGGCACGCTCAGCATCATCCTCCCGTGCAACCGGCGCGCCGAAGAGAGCCATTACCGCATCGCCGATGAACTTCTCAACCGTGCCGCCGAATCGCTCGAGCTCGAGACGGAGCCGCGAATGGTAAGGAGCGATAAATGCGCGTACGGCCTCCGGATCCAGCCGTTCGGCACGTGCCGTGAAGCCGACAAGATCAGCGAAGAGCACGGTAACGACCTTGCGCTCTTCACGCTTCTGTGGCGCAGCGGCGAGCACCGTCGCGCAGCCGAGGCAGAAGCGCGCGATCTCGGGGTTCTCCTGCCCACAGTTGGGGCAGATCTGCATGACCGTAAGCCTAGGCCGCATCAGCATGACCTTCTAGGGCGCTGTCCGGACGTCCGAGCCAACCCCCTCGTTCCGACAGCGCGCCTCGCGCTTCTACACGGGCGTCACGAACAGCTCTCCCATATGGACGACATCGTCGTTTGCCCTTCGCGGGCCAGGTCGCCGGGTTGATCGATCTCGATCCCGTCAAGGCCTGCGCGACGAGCCGCCTGTACGCGATCTCTTCATCGGCGGGTAGCTTGCGCCTCGGCGTGCGAATTCGAACGGCGTGATCCTCCTCGCAGAGGTCCCACTGCGCGGCGCGGGCGGGGAGCCCGTCGACTTCGCGCGTACGATCGTGTCGCACGGAGTCGCCGAGCTGCCGCCGAACCGCGTCGACCTCGCCGGCCGCGTCCTCGAGACGACTTTGCCGACGCGTCGCAGCGCGCGGACCGTGCGGATCACGGAGCACGGCAGGAACTTGCGGATCGAAGGCAGCTCCGACCCCCAGCTCACGAGAACGGTCGCGCACATGTTCCGCCTGGATGAGGACCTGTCCGACTTCTACGAGCTCGTGCGCGAGGACGGTGAGCTGTCGTGGTGCGCCCTCGGTGCCGGCCGGATGCTGCGCGCGCCGACGGTGTTCGAGGACGTCGTCAAGACGAATCGAACGCCGATACGAACCCGAGCGGCACGCGGCGTGTGCAGGGCTTCGCAGACGCGCTCGTGAGCGGGAGAGTTGTGGCGGTGCCGAGGTGTTCACCTTTCCCGCCTACGGTTCGAGCTTCGTCGCCGTCCCGAACCGGATCACCGACGCGTTCGCGTTGCACGACGCCGACCTGCAGCTCAGGTCACTCGATCCGGTCCCCGCTCGACGAGCTGCTCGAACGAGCCTCCGGGGCCGGGAGCTAACCCGGCCCCGGAGAACCCGAATCCGAAGCACTCGAATCCGAAGCGCGCGAATCCGAAGGGCGCTGGTGGCTACGACTCTCAGAAGGAGCAGTTGCCGGGAGCCGGGCTTGCGTCGATCCGTCGGGTGGCGTCTTTCGGGATGAGCTGGACCACGACGGTCTTCGCCAAGGCGCCGCTCTCGTCTCGGATGGTGTGGACGGCCCCGCTGCCGATGTCGACGAACGAGTTCGTACCGGTGGCCGAGTACACGTGCGGCGTGCAGGCTGGATCGTCGCCGTCGTATTCGGTCACCGTGCCCTGCGTCACGATCACAAGGCTCGGCCCGGGATGTGTGTGCCAACCGGAGCTGGGAATACATGCGTTGTTGCACGCGCTGGGATCCCACGTGTTCTGCTGGACGTAGAGGTCGGAATCCCCGTTCGTCTTGAGCTGGGCCTTCCAGACGTCGGCCGGGATCGTCTTGGCGTTGATGTCGAGCTCGCCGAACGTAGCCTTCGCCAGCGTCGTGCCACTGAAGCCCGGCGTTGTGGCCGGCGTAGCTAGCACGTTTCCGGCCAACGCGGCGAGAGCCGCGACGGCGACGGCCAGCGCCCAGATCCATCTGTGATTGCGTTTCATTCGGTTGCCTCCCTCTCGTGATCCGATGACTCGAGGCTAGGAGGTGTGAAACGCCGGAACTACGGGGCCAGCAGGCGAAATGCTGGGGAGGCTGGCATCCCGTCCGGCGGATGCCTCTGTCCTTGACGAAGATCGCCCGATGGCGGACAACTTCTGCAAGGCCGTGACGAGGGATCAGCAGATCGACGCGTTGAGAGCGTCGCGCAAGCGATTGCTCTTGGCAGCCGAAGGCGAGCGCTGCAACATCGAGCGCCGGTTGCACAACGGCGTGCACCAACAGCTCATCGCGCTCGTGGTGCAGCTTCAACTCGCGGGCGCGTTGGTCGACTCCGACCCCGTTGCTGCGAGGGAGCTGCTCGCTGAGATGGGGCGCGACGTCCACGCGGCGCTGGCGGAGACGACGCAGCTCGCGCAACGGCTCTATCCGCCGCTCGATGTCGGCGGTCTTGCCGCCACGCTCCGCTCGGCGGCCGCCGCGGCGGGAGTCCAAGCGTCTGTCGAACTCCATCTCGACGTCGAGGCGAGCTACCCGCGCTTCGTCATGGAGGCGATCTATCTCTGCTGGCTCGAGACACTCGAACAAGCCGCCGGGAAGAGGCATGCACTCATTACGGTGCGAAACCACGTCGACGGACTGGCATTCAAGATCGTTGCCGATGGTGGCGTAGCACTCGAGCCGTTGCGCGACCGGGTCGAAGCGCTCGGCGGCAGATTGAACTCCGAACCCGAGCCGGAAGGTCGCACCCGCATCGTCGGCGAGCTTCCCGTCGGCTAGGCACTCTCGGCGAGGTACAGAATCACAGCCTTGACGCGCTTGTGGATCGCCGCCTCCCACGTGAGATCGAGCTTGAGAAAGATGGAATGGATCACTTTCTGGACCGATCGCTCCGTCAGAACGAGCGCCTCGGCGATCGCAGCATTGTTCTTGCCCTCGGCCATCTCGCGCAGAACGTCGCGCTCTCGGGCGGTCAGTTGGGCGAGCGGCGACTCGTCGCCACGCGCAGTCTCCGCCACGAGGCCCTCGACGACCTTCGAGTCGATGACCGAGCCGCCTTCGGCAACGGCGTGGATCGCGCCGGCGAGTTGATCGAGGTCGTCCACACGCTCCTTGAGGAGGTAAGCACGTCCTCCGCTGCCGCCCTCCAGCAATGCGAGCACATACGTCGGTTCGGCGTACTGACTGAGAACGACGACGCCGACATCCGGCTTGGTTTCGCGCAATCGCTCCGCGGCCTGGATTCCCTCGTCAGTGTCGCCGGGCGGCATCCGGATGTCCGTGACCACAACGTCGGGGTGCTCGGAGTCGACGGCTGCAAGCAGCGAGGTCAGGTCGTCACACGAAGCTACGACCTCGAACTCGGGACGCGTCTCGAGCAGGCGACGAACGCCTTCCCGGACGAGGTAATGATCATCCGCGAGTACGACCCGGATCGTCACGAACGCAGGATACGGCGATGACGTTCACGGCTCCAGGCCCGCTCGTGCTCGTCGTCGACGACAACCAGCGCAACCTGAAGCTCGCCTGCGATGTGTTGAACGCGGCCGGATTCAGGACGCTGACCGCCGGCGACGGCGCGGGCGCACTCGCGCTGGCGGAAAAGGAGCTGCCGGACCTCGTTCTCCTCGATCTGCGGCTTCCCGACTTGGACGGCAGCGATGTTGCGCTGAGGCTTGCGCGCCGAGCGCGGACGCGTGGCATTCCCGTCGTCGCACTGAGCGCTCTTCCGGACATCGGCGAGCGGGCCGCCGGGTTCGCCGGCTATCTCGAAAAGCCGATCGACGTCGCGGCCTTCCCGAAGCAGGTGCGCGCCTACTGTCGGGATGCCAGCATCCCGCCGACAGACTGGCGGCCAGGCTAGGCGGGGGCGGCCGATCGTCCTAGGCTTGCAGCTATGGGGCTGTCGACCGGCATGTCGCGACTTGCGCTCGGCGGCGCGCTGCTTCTGGCCACCGCGCTTACCGCCTGCAGCGGCAACGGCGACAAATCGTCCTCGCCGCCCATCCCTCGCGTCGGTCTGATGCACGTCGGAACCGACCACATTCCACCGTCGCTCCCAACGCTCGAGGCCCGCCTGAAGCAGATGGGCTGGGTCGACGGCAAGACGATCAAGCTGCTCTGGCGCAACCTCGAGCCTGATCAAGCCGACGCGCGCGCCACGGAGCTCGTCCGCGAGCGGGTCAACGTGATCGTCGCCTTCGAGGACCAGTCGATTCGCGCCGCCCAGGCCGCGACGGCGAAGGTCAAGATCCCCGTCGTCTTCCTGCATCCGTCCGATCCCGTGCGCGACGGCCTCGTCAAGAGTCTGTCGCACCCGGGCGGCAATCTCACCGGGATCTTCGGTGCGCGCGACGTCGTCGCGAAACAGCTCGAGCTGTACGAGCTGATCGTGCCGGGCCTCCACCGCGTGCTGACCTTGATCGACCCGAACGACCCGGCAACCGGACGGCTGCTCGCGCAGTACCGCGCTGCCAACTCACAGCTGGCAAGGCCGGTGCAGCTGGTGATCCGGAAGGCGTCGACCCCGAGAGATCTCCGGCGCGTGTTCCATTCGCTGCGCCCCGGGGAGGTCGACGGCGCCTTCCTGCTTTCGCCCACGCTCAGACTCAACGACTCCGCACTGACGATTCGCCTGGCTACACGCGCGAAGCTCCCGGTGCAGGCCCACCGGAAGGATTGGGTCCAAAAAGGCGCCCTCTTCTCCTACGGCGCCGACCTGGGACCGATCGGGCGGCGCGCAGCCCGCTACGTCGACCGCATCCTCAAAGGAACGCCGCCGTCCCAGCTCGCTGTCGAGGAGGTGCCGGACGTCCAGTTCGCGATCAACCTGAAGACCGCGAGCAAACTCGGCATCCGCGTGCCACAGCAGATGATCATCCGAGCAGACGAGGTGTACCGGTAGCCCACCGGCGACTGATCTGGAAATACACCGCCGTCGTCGTCACCCTGGTTGTGGCCGCGGTCGTCTCCGTCGGGCTCACGGAACTCTACTTCTCGTATCAGGACAGCAAGAAAGCGCTCACGCGCTTCGAGCGTGACAAGGCGTCATCAGCGGCGACGTCGATCGAGCAGCTCGTGCAGAACCTCCTGCTCGAGCTCGATGCCGTCGCACAGCCGACCGCGGCCGGCGGACCCGCCGGCCGGCGACAGCGCAATGAGGATTTCCATCGCCTGCTCGACCGTGACAGCTCGATCAGTCGAGTGAGCTACGTCGACGCTAGAGGTCGGGAACAAGTGAGGACGTCTGCGCTCGACACAGACCGCCTCCGGCCGGGCAAGGATCTCGCGCGCAGTCCGGAGTTTCT
Source organism: uncultured Actinomycetes bacterium (assembly GCA_963833655.1). Lineage (GTDB taxonomy): Bacteria > Actinomycetota > Thermoleophilia > Gaiellales > Gaiellaceae > 3-1-20CM-4-69-9. The sequence continues at coordinate 642,631 of CAWHYL010000005.1, forward strand.
CGTCGCGCGGGCGCGGCAGCGGTACTTCAGCTCGGTCCATTTCGAGGACGGCCTGCCCCACCTGACTGTGTCGGTCGCCGAGCGGGCCCCTGGACGAGGCGCCGTGGTCGCGGAGATCGACCTGCGCTCCATCCGGCAGGTCGTCGACCGCGCGCGCGTCGGGCGGGCGGGATACGCGTACGCGGTCGACTCACGCGGACGGCTCGTCACACACCCGAACATCAACCTCGTCCTGCGGCATACGAGCTTCGCCCCGCTACCGCAGGTACAGGCTTCACTTCATGCGCGCAGCGAGGCGGGCGCCACGACGACCGGTCGCGGCCGCGATGGAAAGAAAGTCCTGAGCGCTTTCCACACGATCGAGCCGATGGGGTGGCGCGTCTTCGTCGAGCAGCCGCTGAGCGAAGCCTTCGCCCCGCTGAAATCGGCGATCTGGCGCACCGCATTGCTGCTGGTCGCATTCTTGCTGCTGGCAATCGCCACGAGCGTCTTGCTTGCGCGGAGGCTCGTTCGGCCGATCGAGTCGATTCAGTCGGCGGCGGCGAAGATCGGGTCAGGCTCACTCGACCAGCAGATCGAGGTCCGGAGCAACGACGAGCTCGGCGCGCTCGCCGACGAGTTCAACCGCATGGCGGCCCAATTGCGAGAGTCGTATGCCGGTCTCGAGCACAAAGTCGAGAAGCGGACCCGTGAATTGGCGGAGGCATTGCGAGAGCTCGACGAGAAAGGCCGTGAGCTCGAGACAGCGAGCCGGCACAAGTCGCAGTTCCTCGCCAACATGTCGCACGAGCTGCGGACACCCCTGAACGCGATCATCGGCTTCACACAGGTGCTCGCGCAACGGCTCTACGGCGATCTGAACGAGAAGCAGGAGGACTACCTCGAGGACATCCTCAGCTCGGCCAACCACCTGCTCGCACTCATCAACGACGTCCTCGACCTGTCGAAGGTGGAGGCGGGCGAGGTCGAACTGGTCGTTGCGCCGTTCTCGCTGCGCGAGACGCTCGAGCGCGGGGTGGTCATGGTGCGCGAGCGGGCCGCACACGATGACGTGCACGTCTCGCTCGCCACGAACGGCGGGGCCGACCGCGTGTCCGGGGACGAGCGACGTATCAGCCAGGTCGTCTTCAACCTGCTTTCGAACGCCGTGAAGTTCACCCCTGCCGGTGGCGCCGTCGACGTCAGCGCCACGCGGCACGACGCCGAGGTCCTCGTCTCAGTAACCGATACGGGGCCTGGGATAGCAGAGGCGGACCATGCGCGCATCTTCGAGGAGTTCAAGCAGACGGAGTCGGGAGCCGAGCAGGGGGACGGCACCGGCCTCGGCCTGGCGCTGTCGAGACGGCTCATCGAGCTGCACGGCGGCCGGATCTGGGTGGAGAGCGAGCTCGGGAAAGGAAGCACCTTCGCCTTCACCCTCCCCTCGGAGGAGACCCGCTGACGGGGGAACGCATCCTGCTCGTTGAGGACAACGAGAAGAACATGAAGCTGGTCCGCGACGTCCTACGAGCCGCGGGATACCGCACACTCGAGGCCTGGAGCGGCAGGCAGGCACTGGAGCTCGCGCTCGGGGTGAAGCCCGACCTCGTCGTGATGGACGTCCGGCTTCCGGACATCGACGGGCTGGCGGCCCTCTCGCGGTTGCGCGCTGACGAACGAACTGCCGCCATCCCCGTCGTTGCGCTGACAGCCCAGGCGATGGCAGGCGACCGCGAACGATTCCTGGCCGCCGGATTCGACGGCTACCTCTCCAAGCCCGTGAACATCGTTGCGCTCGTGGACACAGTCGACGCGCACTGTCGCTGACGCGAGACTATTGGACGACGATGGAAGTTCCGGATATCGAGTACACGTGCGGCGGCGACGTTTCGATCGACAATCAGGTGCTGGGCGCTGGAACCCGCTGGGCTATGGCAACAAACGCATTCGAAGTCTCGTACGTTGACGTGCGCTGACCTTCGTCGCCGAAATTCCACTCCGCGGTGCGGGCGGTGAGCCGGTCGACTTCGCACGCACGATCGTCTCGCACGGCGTCGCCGAGCTGCCGCCGAACCATGTCGATCTCGCAAGCCGTGTCCTCGAGACGACGCTCCCCGGTGCGCGCGCCGCGCGCACCGTCCGCATCACGGCGCACGGGTGGAAACTGCAGATCGAAAGAAGCGCCCACCCGAAGCTGACCCAGACCGTCGCGCACATGTTCCGCCTGGACGAGGACCTGTCCGACTTCTACGAGCTCGTGCGCGAGGACGGTGAGCTGTCGTGGTGCGCTCTCGGCGCGGGACGCATGCTGCGCGCGCCGACGGTGTTCGAGGACGTCGTCAAGCCGTTTGAAGTTCATACGAATCCTGATGCGGCCTGACGGGGCCACGAGGCCCAAGAGGGCATCGCATCCACGAACAGCGTCCCCCTAGAGCCGGGCCCTCGCCATGGCCACTCCCGAGACCTGCCCCAAATGTCGCAATTTGCAGGAAGTTTCAGCGTCAAGCTCATGGACTGGAGGTAGCCTCGAGCCGGTGGGGTCAGAAGCGACGGAAGCTCGACCGATCCGAGTTCTGCTCGTGGACGACGATCCGTCCTTCCTCCGCTCGCTCGAGGTTTTGCTTACAGACGCACGAGGATTGGAGATCGTCGCCACGGCAGCGAGCGGAGCGGAGGCGCTTGCGGCAGCTACGCGGGCCGAACCGGACGTAGCCGTCATCGATGTGCTCATGCCGGTGATGAGCGGGATCGAATGCGCGCACATGCTGCAGGAGCGCTATCCAAAGGTGCACGTGATCTTGATCAGCGGCTCGATCTTCGAAGACAGGCGACCTCACCCAGACGAGCGCGGAACAGACGCGTACATCGAGAAGAGCGAAGTTCCCGAGCGCCTACACGCGACGATCCTCGCGCTCGCGGCCGAAACGACAGCCACATCGCCCGGCTGGAGACAAGCCTGACCGGGGAGGCGATGACGAAGCCCGCTTGCGGCGCCAACGCTGTTTACGCGTGAGAGTCAGCACGTTGGCTGTCTTGTTGGAGGTAGTGCGCACCCGAACCGGCCTCGGACGCCTCGTCGTCGGGGTTGAGAAGCTCGCAGGCGTCGATCGAGAGGCAGCCGCAGCCGATGCAGGTCGTGAGCCGGTTGCGGAGTGCTTCGAGGGTGGCGATGCGGCTGTCGATGTCCTCGCGCCAACCGCGGGACAGCCGCTCCCAGTCGCGTCGGTTCGGTGTGCGGTGCGCAGGCAGGGTCGCAAGGGCTGCACGGATCCGGTCGAGCGGAATTCCCGCGGCGCGGCCGGCTTGAATCAGCGCGATCCGCCGAAGCACGGCCCTCTCGTAGCGGCGCTGGTTTCCCGTCGTTCGGCGCGAAACGATCAGGCCTTCTTCCTCGTAGAAGCGGAGGGCTGACGGAGCAACCCCGCTGCGGGAGGCGGCTTCACCGATCGTCAGCTCACTGGGCATCGCGCTTGACTTAAACCTTACTTGAGGTTCTAGCCTGTCGGCGTGACCTTTACGAAGGAGGACCAGATGGCTGCCGTCGCAACCCGACCTCTCGTCCGTGCCGCGTCGCTCGCGGAGCTGCGTGCGTCGGGGCGGCTTGTGGTCCACGTCGACGGGCACACACTCTGTCTCTTCGCGGACGGTGATGAGGTTTATGCCGTCGACAATCGCTGCCCGCACATGGGCTTCCCGCTCCATCGCGGCACGCTGTGCGACGGGATCCTCACGTGTCACTGGCACCACGCCCGCTTCGACCTCTCAACAGGCGGCACGTTCGACCAATGGGCCGACGATCTGCGTCGCTTCCCGGTCGAGGTTGGCGGCGACGATGTCCTCGTTGACTTCAGCCTGCGCGACGACATGGTCGAGCATCACCGCAGGCGGCTGTGTGACGGGCTCGAGCGGGACATCCCGCTCGTGCTTGCGAAAGCGGCGCTTGCGCTCATGAAGGCAGATCCAGCCGGCGTCGAGACCTTCTGCAATGGGCTCGATTTCGGCGTCGCGCGGCGTGGAGGCGGCTGGTTTCGAGGGTTGACGACGCTTACGTGCTTGATGAACCTTCTGCCCAGGCTCGACGAGGCGGACCGTGCCGCCGCTCTCTATCACGGGCTGGCGGACGTCGCTGCCGACTCGGCAGGCGAGCCACCACATTTTCGGCTCGACCCGCTCCCGGGACCGGCAGACCAATCGCAGCTTGCGCGCTGGTTCCGGGGGTTCATCGAGGTGCGGGACACCGAAGGCGCGGAGCGCGCGCTCGTCTCCGCTGCGCGAGCCGGTGCGTCATCTCGAGAACTCGCGAACATGCTCTTCGCAGCCGCGACCGACCACCGATACCTGGACGGCGGGCACACGCTCGACTTCGTCAACAAGGCGTTGGAAGCGCTCGATGTCGCCGGCTGGGAACGCGCGGACGTGGTGCTCGCTTCGCTGCCGACGCAGCTCGCCAACGCGGAACGGATGGAGGAGGCGAACGCGTGGCGGAATCCAGTCGATCTCGTCGTGCTGCTCGACAACGCGTTCGCGCGAATACCGGACGCACTCTCAGCGGGGGCGGCGGTCGACGGCTGGTCGGGGCGCAACGCGCTCGTCGGGAAGGTCCTCGGTGAGGATCCGACGGCGAGCATCGAGGCTCTGCTCATAGCTCTCAGCGACGGTGCGACCGAAGTCGAGCTTGCGTCCGCGGTTTCCTTAGCGGCCGTCATGCGGATCGTGCGCTTCCCGACGAGCAACGAATTCGGAGACTGGGACACGGCGCTGCACACATTCACGTTCGCCAACGCCGTCGAGCAGGGACTCCGGCGATCGCCATCACCGGAACTCCTCCGCGGCGTCTTTGACGCCGCGATGAGCATCCACCTCGACCGATTCCTCAACGTGCCGGCCGCAAGGCTGCCCGCGCCCGACCTCGACGCGAACCCGGACGTGCTCTTGGACGAGCTTCCGCGCCTGCTTGACCGCCAGCAGCAGGTCCTCGAGGCCGGACAGCTCGTCGCCTCGTTCCTGGGTGCCGGCGGCGATCCGCGCAGGCTCGTCGCCGCGCTCGGCGCTGCACTCGCGCGGGAGGACCGCAACTTCCACACGATCCAGTGCGTCGAGGCGGCGGCCCGCCAGCACGAGCTGCTCGCGCCAGGGGACGCCGCAGGCCTACCGCTAATCGCCGCCGCGCGCTACTTGGCCGCACACGCGGCCACCAGCCGTTCCCAGCGGCAGACGTTCGATATCGCGCGCCGACTTCACCGGGGCGAGCGGCTCTACGAGGACGTCGCGATATGAGCGAGCCGAACGTGAAGATCCGCTGGAATGCACACGATCACGCCGCACATCGTCGTCGGCGACGCGGCAGCCGCCGCCGATTGGTACAAGCAGATACTCGGGGCGGAAGAGCGAAATCGCATAGAGGTTCCCGGAGGGAAGCTCATGCAGGTCGAGTTGCGGTTTGGCGACTCCGCGGTCATGTTGGCGGACGAGTTCCCGAGGCGGCCGTCCTGTCACCGCTCAGCATCGGCGGCACGGCCACGGTGTTGCACCTCTATACAGACGACGCGGACGCGATCTGGAACCGCGCACTCGACGCCGGCGCCGAGGTGCGGCAACCGCTCCATGACGCCTTTTGGGGCGAGCGGTACGGTCAGATCACCGACCCCTTCGGCCACCGCTGGGGCCTCGCACAGCATCTGCGGGAAGCCCCGCTGGACGAGCTTGCAGAAGCCGCCGCCGCAATGTTTCGCTAGCGCCTCGAGGCGGGTGCGCTCCCAACGCGGGTCGACGTTGGGGGCGAGTGGTGTGGCATGTATTCCTTTGTGTCCGAGACGCTCGCGATACCCCTGAGAGGAACTCGCGGAGAGCCGGTCGACTTCGCGCGAACGATCGTTTCACACGGCGTCGCGGAGCTGCCGCCGAATCGGGTCGAGCTCGAGGCGCGGACGCTCGAGACGACGTTGCCGGTCGTGCGCGGAGCACGCACGGTGCGCATCACCGAACAGAACGGAACATTGAAGATTGACATTGTCGCCGGCAGTTCGGGCGTGCGCCTGCGCGAGGGCCTCGCCGAAACGATCAGGCATATGTTCCGGCTCGACGAAGACCTCTCCGGTTTCTATGGGTTGGTCGGCGACGACCCCGAGCTCCGCTGGTGCGTCGCAGGCGCCGGCCGAATGCTGCGCGCCCCAACCGTCTTTGAGGACGTCGTCAAGACCATCCGAACGCTGATACGAACGTCGTCGAGCGTCGGCTGCGCGACCGGTTAGTCCGAGCTGCGAAGGATGCAGCGAAACCCGATGTGGCTCGTCGATGTGTCGATCGCCTCCCCCTGGCGAGCCGCCGGCCGGTAGCGGAGACAGTAGTTGGGCGCGCAGAGGTGCGAGCCGCCCTTTATCACCCGCCGTGGGATCGTTTCCCCGGCCGCGTAGCTGTGTTCGTCACTCGTGACGCGCGGATTCTTCGGCGCGCAGCAGGCCCGCTCGATCTCGTTCGGGTGTTGCGTGGCGAAGAAGTCAGTTGTCCACTCCCAGACGTTGCCGGTCATGTCGTAGAGGCCGTAACCGTTTGGCGGGAAGCTGCCGACCGGCGACGTCCCCTCGTACCCGTCGAGCGTCAGGTTCTGCCACGGGAAATCGCCCTGCCACGTGTTCGCTGCGGGCTTTCCGTCGGGGAAATGCTCGTCGCCCCACGCGAAGACTGCGCCCTCGAGCCCGCCGCGCGCCGCGTACTCCCACTCGGCCTCAGTTGGGAGCTCTTTGCCGGCCCAAGCGGCATAGGCCGACGCGTCCTCGTAGGCCACCTGGACGACGGGATGCATGTCACGGCCGTTGATCGTGCTGCCCGGCCCCTTAGGTTTCTTCCAGTACGCGCCCGGAACGTATTCCCACCAGTTGCGGAAGTCCCGCAGATCGACAGGGCCGGCGGTCTTGCGAAACACGAGCGCGCCCGGAACCAGCACAGCGGTGTCGGCCTCCGGGAAGTCGGAAGGATCGAGCGGCCTCTCGCAGACGGTGACGTAGCCGGTTTCCCGGACGAAGCGCCGAAAGTCGGCCGCCCTAACCGGATGCTCGTCCATCCAGAAGCCGTCGACTTCGACGCGGTGCACCGGTCGCTCCTCCGGATAGAAGTTCTCGGATCCCATCAGGAACGTGCCGCCCGGAATACGCCGCATGTTCCGGCGAGCTTGCGTGGTGCTCACCGTGGTGCTTACTGCTTTGTCATCGCGATCTTGAGGCGCTCCTCGGGCGTGATCAGGTGGTCGAGATCTTCGGCCGACTCGTCGATGTCGAGCTGAACCCACGCGACCGTCCCTGTGAAAGCACTTGTCTGCTGTGTGTAGTCGTCACTGACAGGAGAGCTGTTGTCGCAGCCGACGTCGGCCGTCTCGTCGGCGGAAAACACCATCGGGACGCTCGCGTCAATACGGCCCTCGCCGACTCTTTCGCCGTCGATGAAGAGCGAGATTGTGCCGCCTTTTCCGAGGCCGCCACCGTCATAGTCGAATTCCATCCGCACCTGGTGCGTGCCAGCCGGAATCGGCGTGTCGCCCGCGATCTTGAAGCGCTGCAGGCCGAACAGGTTGTAGCAGTAGACGGGCCTGCCCCCCTTCAGATACAAGCTCCAGCCCGCATATGCACCGCCCTGGGCGATGATCACGCCCTCCGCTCCGGTTTCGGGCACTTCAACCTCAGCCGTGACGGCATGGGACCTGTTCTTGATGTTCAGCACCGAACTCTCGCTCAGGCGCCCCATGCCCGTGAACAGGAGTTGCGATTTGCCCCTGATCAGCAAAGGCCGGCCGGCAATGTCCGGGTTGAACCGCTCCACGCGTCTGTCATCGAGTGGCAGTACGTTGTACTTGCGCGCCTCCGAGAGCCAGAGCTCTTGAAGCTCCCTGAGCTTCTCCGGCATTTCCCGAGCAAGGTCATACGCCTGGCTCCAGTCACCTGACGTGTCGTAGAGCTCCCAGACGTCGTCGGAAAACGACGGGAGCGGCTCGACCACCCACGGCGTGGAGTGGCGGGTAACCGCAGTCCAACCTTGGTGGTAGATGCCGCGGTTGCAGAACATCTCGAAGTACTGCGTCTCACGTCGCTCAGCAGCGTCGGAATCGACGAAGGAATACACCATGCTCACGCCCTCGATCGGCTTCTGCTCGACGCCGTCGACGGTTACGGGTTCGGGAATCCCCGCAGCCTCGAGAAGCGTCGGTGCGACGTCGATGACGTGGTGGAACTGCTGCCGCACTTCGCCTCTCGCCTTGAACCCGCGAGGCCAGTGGACGATCGTGCCGTTGCGCGTTCCGCCCCAGTGTGACGCGACCTGCTTCGTCCACTGATAAGGCGTGTCCATTGCGTGAGCCCAGCCGACCGCGTAATGGTTGTACGCCTCCGGCGTTCCGAACGCGTCGATCCGCGAGGCCATGAACTCGGTCGTCTCGAGCGCAGATGCTCCGTTCAACATGAAGCCCTCGTTGAACGAGCCGCGAATTGTCCCTTCTGCGCTCGCCCCGTTGTCGCCGACGATGTAGTAGACGAGTGTGTCCTCGAGGACGCCGAGATCCTCGAGCGCGTCGACGAGGCGCCCGACATGGTGGTCGGTGTGCTCCAGGAAGCCGGCGTAGACTTCCATCTGCCGGGAAAGCACCGGCTTGAGCTCGTCAGGCATGTCGTCCCACGCCGGGATCTCCTCGTGCCTGGCGGTCAGCTGCGTATCCGGTGGGACGACGCCGAGCGCCTTCTGGCGCTCGAGGATCTCCTCGCGCAACGCATCCCAACCCTGGTCGAACTTGCCCTTGTACTTGTCGGACCATTCCGCAGGAACGTGATGCGGCGCGTGCGTCGCGCCCGGAGCGAAGTACACAAAGAACGGTTTGTCCGGCATCAGCGCCTTCTGCGACCGAATCCACTTGATCGCCTTGTCGGTCATGTCCACGGTGAAGTGGTAGCCCTCCTCCGGCGTCTTCTCTGGCTCTATGGGAGTCGTCCCCTCATAGAGCGCGGGGTAGTACTGATTCGTCTCCCCGCCGATGAAGCCGTAGAAGTACTCGAACCCGCCGCCTCCGCTCGGCCAAGCGTCAAAGGGTCCGAGCGGGCTCGTCTCCCAGACCGGCACCTCGTGGCACTTGCCGAACTGCGCCGTCGAGTAGCCGTTCAGCTTGAGGGTCTGCGCGATCGGCGCGCAGGTGTTCGGGCGGATCGAGTTGTAGCCGGGTGCCGACGTCGCGAGCTCGGTGATGCCGCCCATGCCGACCGTGTGGTGATTGCGCCCGGTGAGCAGCGCCTGCCGCGTCGGCGAGCAGAGCGCAGTCGTGTGGAAACGGTTGAACTTGAGACCGTCGGCGGCAAGACGTTCCGCAGTCGGTGTCTCGCACGGCCCGCCGAACGCACTCGAGGCGGCGAACCCGACGTCGTCGAGCAAGACGATGAGCACGTTCGGCGCTCCCTCCGGCGGTCGCAACGGCTCTATGGGCGGGAACTTCGCCTTGGGGTCGCTGGCATCTTCATAGACCGGACCGTCGTACGCGCGGTCGGGGATGGGAAGCACTTCTCGTTCGACAGTGGGATCAGGCACAGCCGCTCCTCTTCTGGGGTCGAGGCCATCTTTCGATCTCGAGGGCGGACTTGGCATCACCCTCCGAGGACGAACCGGCTAAGCGCGGTGACGGCGCCAGCGATCCAGGGAAAGGCATGCTGACGCAGTCCCGGCTCCAAAGGATGCTCAGTTGACCCTCATTGCAGAGACCCCACTCGTCGGCGCCGGTGGCGAGCCCATCGACTTCGCCCGGACGATCGCGTCGCACGGCGTCGCAGAATTGCCGCCAAACCGCGTCGACCTCCTAGGACGCACCCTCGAGACGACGCTTCCGACCGCGCGCGGCGCGCGCACGGTCAGCATCACCGCCCGCGGCAAGAAACTGCGAATCGAAGGAAGCGCCGACCCCAGACTGACGCGGACCGTCGCGCACATGTTCCGGCTCGACGAGGACCTCTCCGGCTTCTACGAGCTCGTGCGCGATGACGACCTCGCGTGGTGCGCGCTCGGCGCCGGGCGCATGCTGCGCGCGCCAACCGTCTTTGAGGACGTCGTCAAGACGATCTGCACCACGAACACCGCCTGGTCCGGGACGCGGAAGATGACCACCGCGCTTGTCGACAACCTCGGCGTCGAGGCGCCCGGTGGTGCGCACGCATTTCCGACGCCGGAAGCGATGGCGGAGGCGGACGAGGCGTTCTATCGCGAGGTCATCCGCGCCGGCTATCGCGGCCCGTATCTGAAGACGCTCGCTGCCGACGTCGCCGAGGGACGGATCGACCTCGAGGAGCTGAACGACCCGGACTTGCCCGACGAGGAGGTGGCGGCGCGGCTGCTGGCGCTGCCGGGCGTCGGCCCGTACGCGGCCGCGCACGTGATGCTGACGTCGCTGGCGCGCTACTCGCGGCTCGTGCTCGACTCGTGGACGCGCCCGACGTACGCGCGACTCGCCGGCGCGCGCGGTGCGTTGAAGGACTCGACGATCGAGCGTCGCTTCAAGCGCTACGGCGAGTGGTCCGGCCTGGCGTTCTGGCTCTACCTGACGCGCAGCTGGGTCGAGGACGGACTGCCCGTGTAGTTACCCTGCGCGACGGAGCGGCCGGGGCTGGTGCCCCAACTGGTCTTCAAAACCAGTACGGCGTCGTAGCCCGACGCTAGGCAGGTTCGACTCCTGTGCCGCTCCGTTACAGCTGAAGTCGCTGCACACCGGGGTGTTTCGCCCACGCGCTCTACTCAATCGGTAGCGGCCTGACGTGCGCCACTCACAGTCATCCGAGTAGCGGCAGTTAGGGTTAACGGCCGTGCGGGAGGGCTCGGGACAGCTTGTCCTTCGCGAGATCGAAGATCGTGATCTCGGCGTGCTGTTCGAGCACTGGACGAATCCCGACGCGATACGGATGGCCGCGTTCACTTCGCCGGATCAGAATGATCGAGCCGCCTTCGAGCGACGGTGGGCGCGGCTGAGGAGCGACGTGTCTACGACGAACAGGGTCGTCGAGATCGACGGTCGAGTCGTGGGTCACATCGCGAGCTTCGACTTGGAGGGTCGCCGCGAGGTCACCTATTGGATCGGCCGTGAAGATTGGGGCCGCGGCATTGCCACGCGTGCTCTACAAGAGTTCTTGCAGCTCGAGGCAAGCCGGCCGCTTTACGCTGCCGCCGCGAGCGACAACGCCGCGTCGATTCGTGTGTTGACGAAGTGCGGTTTTCGCGTCGTCGGCGAGGGGCGCGGGTTCGCTCATGGGCGCAACGAGGAAACTGACGAGGTCGTGCTCCGACTCGATGCATGACCCCAACTGCCCTCGGCTGGGCGAGCGTCCTCTCGCCTAACCAACGCCGTTCTGCCCTAACGCTCCACGCTCCTAACGTGCTTCGACCTCGGCGTCGGCGAAACGGCGCCTTTGTACTGCATTGTTTGTACTGACCGGCTCGCCCACAGTCGACGTTCGAGAGCTCGTTGCTGCCTAGCTTGCTGGGATCCGATCGGGTGATCCGAACCGCGCGTACCGGGCCGCGGACGCTTGGATCTCTCGGGTTCATGGCCGGCAGAAGGAGACGATCGAGACTCAGCTGCCGACGCTCGATGATCCGCTCGACATTGCGTCGATGACTCATGAGCAGCGTGATGCGCTCAAGCGCCGCCTGCTGGCCGAGCGCCCGCATCTCGCCGAGCAGCTGGGCATCGAGTACACCGGTTAGTCGTTGTTGCGGATTCGGACGTGTCCGCAACCGTGCTGACCGCGTCCACGCCTTGGCGGGAGGGGTCCTACGGCGGCAAGCCCCGTACCCCCGCCAACGGCTCGCGCAGCGCGGAACCCAAATCGGGGCGCCCTCTGTAGGAAGTAGGGCGCGAGCGGCGAAGCAACGCCGATCCCTGGACGGCGAACCAGAGCTCAGGACGCGCTTGCCCAATCAAAGCTGTCATCACCCGCGAATCGACAGCGTCACGCCGAGCATCCCGTGCCCGCCGGCTATGTAGAGGTTCAATGTCGCCGGGCCCCCATCCGCCTCGGCACACACAGGCCGACTCAAGCAGAAGCTTCCTGCTTGCGGAGCACGCCGCTCGCTGCGAGCACGATGAACCCGATTCCGGCAAGCAGGAGTGCGATACCGACGACGAGGCTGAACAGGGAGAGCTGCGTCGCCATGTAGCTCACGTTCAGCGCGGTCGCGAGCGCAGTCTCGGTCACCCACAGGTCGCGGGCCGGGTTCGAGACCGGCTGGCCGTTTGGACTTTTGGTCGCCTGGGCGGCGTCGTTCGTGCCCTTGCCGTCCGGCGATGCGTAGCGGGGCATCTGCGAGTAGACGAGCCCGCCCGTCGCCTCGAGCGCGTGAATGTTCATGTACTTCGCGAAGCAGCGTGCCTCCGAGCCAGTGTCGACCAGCTCCCCGGCGACCGAGCAGGTCGGGTAGTCGACGTTCTTCAGTCCGGCTTGCGCGCCCTCAGCCTTGATCGCCTCCGGCGTCATGTCGGGAGTCCCAGTGATCTGCTGGTTCTTCAGCTCGGAGCTGACCGTCGAGTGGCCGTTGACCGCGAGGACGATCACAGCGATTCCGAAGATGATCAGCACTGCCCCGGCGGCCAGCCCGCCGATCTCCAGGATCCTGCGTGTGCTCATTTTTCTGCCTCCTGCTCGTCGTTTGCCGGTCACGAGCGCCCAGCAAGGAGCCTTCGTCTGTCCGAAGCCGCAGGCGGCAAGATTGCCGGTCGCCGCGCACAGTCTTACAAGCCGTCTAGCTGCAAACGTCGAGAGCGAGTTGGGAGCCGCATGGGCGAGCTTTCGGCGCCTGGCTGAAGCATTTGACGGTGCAGCGGACGGCCACTGAACGCCGACGAGGTCGCGGCTCTCATGTGTAGTCGTTGAACCTGGCGCCTGACGCTCCGGTATCTCGGCCGAGAAGCAGGCGCGACGCCCTGTCGATCTTGCTTGTACCGAACCTTGTACCGACCTCAGCGCACCTCACCGGATCTAGACGTACAGGAGCGACGCCGGAACGGCTCTCCTGTAGCCAACTGCACCTCACTCAGCAGACCTTCAAAACCAGTACGGCGTCGTAGCCCGACGCTAGGCAGATTCGACTCCTGTGCCGCTCCGCTAGACGCCACGCTCGCGCCCGCATCGGCGATCAGGCCGTGGCTCTTTCGGACCGCCCTCGTAGACGGTTGGTGGTGGTTGCCTAGCCGCACCCGGGGATGCTCCCCGCCATACCCGCGACGACTTCGGAGCCCTTCACCGCGACGTCCACCGGCAGGACGAGGCCGTTCGTGAAGGCGAGGGTGCACGACCACAGCGCGATCTTAAGTCGTCGCTGCGCAGGGCTCGACGACTAGCCCGTGCGTTCTGAACGCCACACCGCGCGGGGCTTGAACCAGTTCAGGTTTTTTCCGCCCGCACGAGCGCGTCCAGTTCGTCGAACCGTTCGTGCAGGGCTTGCATCGCCTCGTCGATCTTGGCCTCCGTTGCAGCCTTCGACTCGGCCTTTTCCAGCCGCTCTTCGCGGGCGCGTTCGATGAACGTTGACGTGATGATCGCGGTGACGACGCTGACGATCGCCACACCCAGGAGCATCGTGGCGACGGCGACCAGGCGACCCCAGACGGACGTCGGCACGACGTCGCCGTAACCGACGGTCGTCACGGTCTGCGCTGCCCACCAGATTCCGAGCCAGACGTTCGGGAACTGATCGTGGTCGAAGACCCGCATGAGCGCACCGCTGACGACCATCAGGAAGCCGGTCACGAGTGCGATCGCCTGGGCCGCGTAGCGGATGCTCAGCGGCTTCGCGAGCTGCTTCGAGACGCGCGCCTCGATCACGCTCTTCGGACGCTTGACCACGGCCAGCTATTCGCCGACCCGCGGCGCGCCCCTGCTCCGCGGCCGGCCCGCAAGTGTCTCGAACGCACGGCATCTCCTCTGTGGGAGCCCGGGCGCTTTGACGCGTGGGCGAACTCTGGGTCGCCCATCCGTTCGAGGATTGACGGCCGTCCGGGCTTCCTCGTGACCTATCCGTTTGACCCGTTGTCCTGCCAGAAACCAACACTCATCATTCGGAACAGCCCAGCGGGACGAAATGCGCGACTTCGAATTGCATCGATGGTTCTCCGCTGAGGAGCTCGAGATCTGCACCGCCTGTGGCAAGCGCGCTGCGATCGAGATCCGCGAGTCGGGCACGTTCCTGTGCCTCGAGTGCGGCCACGTGAAGGACACTCCCGAGCGGCCGATGAGCGGCCCCAAAGCAGCCTGACCCCGGCGCTAGGCTAGAGCGGTGGAGCAGCCCGCGGTACGTGCCTCGGACGCCGAGCGCGAGCGGACGGTCGCGAAGCTGCGGGAGGCGGCCGCCGAAGGACGGCTGACGCTCGACGAGTTCTCCCAGCGCGTCGAGGACGCCTACGCGGCGAAGACGCAGGACGCGCTCGAGTCGCTGACCGGCGACCTGCCCGCAACGGCGGCTGCGGCGACGCCCGCTTCGCGCCGTCGGCCTCGCAGCTTCACGATCTCGATCTTCGGCGGGATCGACCGCAAGGGCCGCTGGCGGGTCGCGCGCCGGCATTGGGTCGTCTCGATGTTCGGCGGCTCCGATCTCGATCTGCGGCAGGCATCGCTCGAGGGCGGCGAGGCGACGATCTCGATCGTCGACCTGTTCGGCGGCACCGACCTCTACGTCCCGGACGGGATCGAGGTCGACTTCAACGGCGTCGGGCTCTTCGGCGGCGCCGACGAGCACGGCGGGGATCTCCCGACACATCCAGGCGCGCCGCTGCTGCGCGTCAGGGCGTTCTCCCTGTTCGGCGGCACGGACGTCTGGCGCGTTCCGCACGGCGCCAAAGGGACACGCAAGGAACTGCGGCGCGCCGCGCGTGCGGCCGAGCGCGGCGAACCGCGAGCCTAGCCGTCGATCACGACACCGCGGAGGCGCCTCAGCCGCCTTGGAAACGCCCGATGAAGATGGTCACTTGCGACCCGTCGGGGATACTGGAGCCACCGTGGGGCTGCTCGTCGACGACGACCCCCTCCTGCGTCGACTTCGTGACCGGCCGGTTGAGCACGACGACCTTGAAGCCGGCGCTCTTGATGTTGTGGGCCGCGGTCGACTGATCCTGTCCGACGACGTTCGGTACGGGTGACGTCGGCTGTGGGTTCGGGCCGGCGGAGACGACCAAAGACACCTTGGAGTCGCGCCGCGCCGTCGTCCCGCTCGCCGGAGCCTGCTCGAGCACCCGGTTCGCGGGCTGGCTCGACTTGCGGTAGACGACCTGCGGGTGCAGCCCGAGCGTATTGAGCTGCCGGAGCGCCGGCGTCTGGGCAAGCCCGGTGACCTTCGGGACCTTCACGTTCGCCGCCGCCGTCCCGGCGGGAGCCGTCGTCGTCGTTGTCTTGGTGGTCGTTGTCTTCGTTGTCGTCGTCGTGGTCGTCGTCGACGGCGCCCCGGTCGAGACGTTCAGCGTCACCTTCGACCCCTTGTCGACCTCGTTGCCGGCCGGCGGCTTCTGGGCGACGACGATCCCGGCGGGCTTCGAGGAACCGACGTTGTGCAGGACCGGCTTGAGGCCGGCGCCGGTCAGCGCGTTCACGGCCGAGCCCTGCGTCTGACCGACGACCTGCGGGACGGCGACCGGCTTCGCGCCGCTGGAGACCGTCAGCTGCACCGTCGTCCCGGCCGCCGCGGTGACGCCGGCTGCCGGCGACTGCGTGAGGACGATGTTCTTCGGACGCGACGATGCGACGCGCTTGACCTGCGCCCCGAATCCCGCGTTCGTCAGGGTCGTCTGCGCCTGCTCCAACGGCTGCGATGTCACGTTCGGAACTGCGATCTGTCCGCTCGAGATCGAGATCGTGACGGTCTGCCCGTGCTTGAGCTGCGTCCCGGCGCCAGGCGCCTGAGCGAAGACGACGTTGGGCGGGCGCTTGCTCTGGCCCGTGACCGGCGCGACGTTGAGGTGCTTCTCGTGGATCCGCTGCGCCGCGACCGCCGACTTGAGGCCGACGACGTCCGGCACCGTCGACTTGTCACTCCCGCGCGAGAGCAGCCACCAGATCAGCAGCCCGGCGGCGACGAGCACGAGCAGCACGAGCAGCCAGACCCACCAGTAGCGCTCGGGCGGCGGCCCGGCCGGTTCTGCCACCTCCTCCTCGGTCGCCGTGGTGGCGCCGAGGTTCCGCAGCATCTCGTCGATTCGCGACTCGCGCGCGCGCCGCCCGCGCGCACGGTCGATCCACGCGAGCCACTCGTCCTGCCGCTCGGGCGGAAGGGCAGAGAAGCGGTCGCCCGCCGCGGGGACGCGGTCGAGCGCGGCGGCGACGTCTGCGGGGAGCTCTTGGCGCGCGGCCATTCGCACAAGTTGCCCGTCAATGCGAATTTCTGAAACTAGCCGTCGACGAGGAAGCCGTTGATCGGGCCGAGCAACCGGCGCGTTCGGCCGGAGACGCCGGGCAACAGCGAGAGCCGATGCGTCGGCGGCCGGCCGGCCGCTCGGCGGCGCGCCTGCTCCTCGGCAATCGGCTTCCAGACTTCGTCGACGACCCGGGCCGCCGGCCCGGAGATCTCGGCCTCGGGACGTTGGAGATGCTCGGACCACAGGCGTAGTCGTGTCTCTCGCGCGAGCCGTGCGTCGCACGTCACGACGTTCACCTCCGTGTCGTTGAACAACGAGTGTTCGTTGAGGTTCGCCGACCCGAGCGTCAGCCAGCGGTCGTCGACGATGCCGATCTTCGCGTGGACATACACCTGCTGCGGGCCGCGCTCGCCAAGCGCGTACACGGAGCATGCGAGGAGGCGACCGGCGCCGCCGTCGCAGTCGATCAGGTCGGCCAGTTGGCCGCGCGTGTCGTCGGCGCCGTCGTTCGGACGCGCGGGGAGCAGCAGAACCAGGCGGAAGTCGTCGGTCGGAGGATGGGCCAGCTTCCCCTGCAGGATCTCGGCGATCTCGCTCGACCACAGGAACTGGTTCTCGAGGTAGACGAGCTCGCGCGCGGAGCGCAGCGCGCGCGTGTACGCCTCGAGGATGCGGAAGTCCCCGCGGCGGATGACGTCGTATCCGCGCTCCGGCACGGTGCGGACGAGTTGCGCTTCGACATCCCCGGCAGGGCCCGGCCGTTGCGCAAGCGGCAGCGTTTCCTCGGTGACCGACTGCCAGCGGTCGCGGAAGTGCACCGCGACGTCGGCGACGATCGGCCCACGCAGCACGGCGAGCGCGTCGTGCCAGCCGACTGTGCCGCGCGCCTCGTGCGCGGGCGTGTCGTAGCGGTCGCCTGCGTACGTCGTCAGGTCGATGCCGCCCACGAACGCGACGCGGTCGT
Source organism: uncultured Actinomycetes bacterium (assembly GCA_963833655.1). Lineage (GTDB taxonomy): Bacteria > Actinomycetota > Thermoleophilia > Gaiellales > Gaiellaceae > 3-1-20CM-4-69-9. The sequence continues at coordinate 659,928 of CAWHYL010000005.1, forward strand.
CGATGACGACGATCTTCTCGTGGTGGCAGTGCATCGGCCGCTCCTTCGCGTCGGCCGCGAGCTGGATCTTCGTCCCGGACGCGAGCGCCTCGCGCGCGCCGCGAACGTCGCGCCGGTCGGGGTGGAAGAGGGGCAGTGGCGAGCCCGCCCACAGGAGCATCCGCACGGGAAGGCGCTCCGCCAAGCGCGCGAGCAGCGTGCGCAACTCGACGTCCGCGCCGTCGCGCGTCAGCCTGAAGTCCGGCGTGACGTACCAACCGGCGATGTGGACATGCGACCGCGCGCGCTCGAGCTCCTGAGCCAGGCGGGGCAGGGCTTCGCTGCCGTCGACGAGCACCTCGACGGAGCAGCCGCCGCGCGGCGGCGGCTCGCCGGCCGCCCACAGCTCCTCGCCGGGCGGATCGAGCGCCTGCCCCCACCCGAGCCGGCGGAGGCGGCGCCCGTGATGGGAGCGCACGAGCCACTCCGCAGCGTCGCCGACACCCTTGTCGAGAGCGAGCTTCACGTTCACAGGCACACTTCATCCCCGTGTTCGCCACTGCGCCAACCCCGCTGATCTGCCTCGATGCGGGCCACGGCACGATTCCGGCGGTCGGCCGCCAGACCGAGCCGATCGGCCCCGGCTCGACGGTTCGCAAGATCAAGGACGGCGGCGGCGCGCCCGGTGAGGCGCCCGTCGCACTGGCGATCGCACTGCGCACGCGCGCGCTCCTGCAGCGCGACGGCTACCGAGTCGCGATGACGCGCACCGGGCCGACGTACGCGGGCGGGAACATCGCACGCGCACGTTTCTGCAACGCCCGCCGCTCGGCACTGATGATCCGCATCCATGCCGACGGCTCGACCGACACCTCTCAGCACGGGATCAAGACGCTCGTGCCTGCGGTTCGTCGCGGCTGGACGGACGACATCTACGCGCGCAGCCTGCGCGCGGGACGGGACGTGCAGGCCGCACTCGTGCGGTCGACCGGCGCGACGAACGACGGCATCCTCTTCCGCTCCGACCTGACGGGTTTCAACTGGGCCAACGTGCCCGCGATCCTGGTCGAGACGGGCTTCATGACGAACCCGGCGGAAGGCCGGCTGCTGCGGTCGGCGGCGTACCAGCAGAAGATCGCGCGCGGGCTCGTCGCCGGCGCGCAGGCGTTCCTGCTCTCGGGCTAGCTGCAATCGGCGCACGCGCCGACCAGCACCACCTCGTGCTCGTCGACTGCGTAACCGAGCCCGCCGGCGACGCGGTCGATCGCGCGCTCGAGGCGTGAGTCGCTGAATGCCTCGACCTTCCCGCAGTCGCGGCAGACGAGGTGGTGATGATGGTCGCCGTCGGCCGTCGCGGGCTCAAAGCGCGCGACGCCGTCGCCGGCGTCGACGCGCTTGACGAGCCGGAGGTCGGCAAGAGCCTCGAGCGCGCGGTAGACGGAGGCGATCCCTACCGAACGCCGCGCCTTGCGGAGGCGGTCGTGGATTTCCTGGGCGCTCAGGCAGCAGTCCTGGCGGCCGAGCAACTCCACCACTGCAGCGCGCGCGCCGCCTCTGCGGTACCCCGCCGCGTCGAGTGTCTCGCGCGCCTCCTCGGTCCAGCTCATCGGCTCGAGTGTATCGTTCGGCCGTGATTTCGAGAATCGTTCTCATTTGACCTGGATCGCAGTCCCGCTCGCCGGCATCACCGTTTTGTCGACGCTCGCCGGCGGCCTGCTTGCCCTGCGTCTACGCGACGAGTTGACGACGGTGATCGCCTTGACCGGTGGGGTCGTCGTCGCGGTTGCCCTCTTCGACGTGCTGCCCGAGGCGCTTCGGACGCTCGAGCCGCGCAACGCGATGGCGGTCGTCGGCGTCGGGTTCGTGCTCTTCTTCCTGGCCGAGAAGGTTCTCGTCCTCCATCACCGCGACGAGCCCGACCAGGCACGCGCGCACGCGCGCGTGGGTGCGATCGGAGCGGGCGCGCTTTCGGTCCACAGCCTCATCGACGGCCTCGGCATCGGCCTGGCGTTCCAGGTCAGCACCGCGACGGGCTTTCTCGTCTTCATCGCCGTCGTCAGCCACGACTTCGCCGACGGCATGAACACGGTCAGCTTCGTGCTGTTCCAGAGCGACGATCGCCGCCAGGCGCTGCGCTGGCTGACCGCGGACGCGCTCGCGCCACTCGTCGGCGCCGTGATCGGCTCGCTGGTGTCGATCTCCGACCGCGGCCTCGCGTACCTGCTTGCGCTCTACGCCGGGTTCTTCCTGTCGATGGGCGCGACCGACCTGCTCCCGGAGGCACATAGCCATCCGTCGTGGAAACGCGTCGGGCTGACGATCGCGGGCTTCACGATCACGTTCGCGATCGCTCGAGCCGCGACCTAGCGCTTGCGCATCTGCTCGACGGTCGCGCGCGCCGACTGGTGCACGGCGCGCCTGCGCGACTCCGGGTCTTCCGACGCCGGCTCGTCGTCGCGCTCCCCGCGCGACTCCGCGAGCTTCCGGCGGAGCTCGTCCGCACGTGGGTCGACATCCGGGGCCGTGGTCTCACGGCGGCGGCGGAGTACGCCGGCCAATGCCAACCCCCCAACGGCCCACGCCCACGGACGGCGCACGCGCCGATGCTACACTGGCCGCCGCTTCCTGCCCCGCCATCGCGCCGCGTTTCCCGAGTGGCGCTCGCAGGCGGGGCCGATTCAGACCAGAGGAAGGGAGGTCTCGGGAAACGTGGTTGCATACGAAATTCTGGTCATGCTCGATCCCGAGCTGCCGGAGGCCCGGCAGGAGGAGATCGTCAAGCGTGCGCGCGACCTGGTGCAGCAGGCCGGAGGGACGTGGGTGGGGCACGACGCCTGGGGACGCCGCCGGCTCGCCTACGAGATCCAGCACAAGGCCGAGGGCACCTATCACCTGCTCAACCTCGACGCCGAGCCGGAGACGCTCGAGGAGCTCTCGCGCATCCTCCGCATCACGGACGGCGTGATGCGCCACCTTGCAGTGCGCCGCATCGAAGGCGGCTCGCCCGGCCCGCCGCCGGAGCCCGAGCCCGAAGCCGTCCCCGAGCCCGCCTATGCTGAAGCGAACACAAGTTCGCAAGAGGAGTAGAAGACATGGCCAACATCAATCGCGTCGTGCTCGTGGGGAACCTGACGAAGGACCCCGAGCTGCGGCATACCCCGAGCGGCACCGCCGTCTGCAAGCTGCGTCTCGCGGTCAACACCCGCCAGAAGGACTCCAGCGGCAACTGGGGCGACAAGCCGAACTACTTCGACGTCACCGTCTGGGGCAACCAGGGCGAAAGTTGCGCGCAGTACCTCTCGAAGGGCCGCCCGGTCGGCGTCGACGGCCGGCTCGACTGGCGTGAGTGGGAAGCGCAGGACGGCACGAAGCGCCAGGCGGTCGAGATCATCGCCGACAGCGTCCAGTTCCTCGGCGGGCGCGGTGAAGGCGGCGACGGCGGCGGCGGCGAGCGCCAGTTCGTCCCCGCGGCGGCGAGTGCCGGCAACGAGGACTTCGGCTCCACCGACGACGACATTCCCTTCTGATGCCGCCGCGCGGCTCAGACCGAGACCGAGACCGCCAGCCCGGGCGCAAGCGCCCGGGTGCGGCCGGCCCGATTCGCAAGCGCGGCTGCTACTTCTGCAAGGAGAAGGTCGAGGAGATCGACTACAAGAATGCCAACCAGCTCCGGCGCTACATCTCCGAGAAGGGCAAGATCCGCTCTCGCCGCATCACGGGCGCGTGCCGCCGTCACCAGCGGCAGGTCGCGGTCGCGATCAAGCGAGCGCGCGAGATGGCGCTGCTGCCGTACGTCTCGGACAGTCGGTAGATGGAAGTCATCCTCCGTCAGGACATCGACAAGGTCGGGCTTCGCGGCGAGGTCGTGAACGTCGCGCGCGGCTACGCGCGCAACTTCCTGTTCCCGCGCGGGCTCGCCGACGAGGCGACGCCGGCGCGCGTGGCCGAGGTGCGCAAGGTCGAGGACCGGCGCGCGCAGCAGGAGGCAAAGACGTTCGAGGAGGCGCAGACGCTCGCCGACAAGCTCGCGAAGATCGAGTTGCGGTTCGACGTGAAGGCCGGCCCCACCGGCTCGTTGTTCGGCTCGGTGACGGCGACCGACATCACCGACGTGCTCTGGTCGAAGCACAAGATCCGAGTCGACCGTCGCAAGATCGGCACCGACACGATCAAGCGCATCGGCCGCTACCAGGTGCCGATCGACCTGTTCCAGGACGTGACGGCCGAGCTGCGGACGCTGGTGGTGCCCGAGGGCGGCGAGCTGCCGCCGGAGGAGGAGCTCGAAGCGATGGCTGCCGTCGAGGCGGCGGAGCACGCGCCGCCCGAGGAAGAGCACGAGCTCGACCTCGACGAGCTCGACACGGCGGCGCTCGCGCACGACGCCACCGTCAGCGTCGACTCCGAGGGGGAGCCGTCGAGCGACGACGTCGCCGAGGAGCTGCCGGACGACGAGTTCGACCGCGCGGTCGACGCCGGCACCGAAGCCACCTAGCCGGCCCGCAAACACCCTCACGGCAGCGCGCCGCAAGGCGCGCGCAGGCGGCATCCACAATCTTCGCGGCTCGACAAGCCGTGGTGTGCAGAACGTGGGGACAACCTTGCACAGCTCTTTCCACCGGGGTGTGAATTGCGGACGAACTTCCCGCTCCGAGCGCACGAACGATCAACAGGCTCCGTCCGAAGCGTCTGGGAACATGTGTTCCTTTACCCTGCAAATCGGCGCTAAAAGACATGTGCGAAAGACCGCTATCCACAATGGAAAACCGACTCCGACGGTGCTTCACTCCGCCCACGTGACACCTGTCGCCCAGCTCGCCGAAGCCGCTCCGATCGCGCCGCCCCAGAACCTCGAGGCCGAGGAATCCGTCCTCGGGGCGATGCTGCTCTCCCCGGGCGCGATCGGGGCGGTGAGCGAGGTCCTCGATGCCGGGGACTTCTACCGGGAGAGCCATGCGAAGATCTACCGGGCGGCGCTCGCGCTCTACGCCAAGGGCGAGCCCGTCGACGCAATCACGCTCGTCGACGAGCTCGAGGAACGCGGCGAGCTGGAAGACGTCGGCGGCCGCGTTCGTCTCCATGAGCTTGCCGCACTCGTGCCTGCGACCGCGAACGCGGCGCACTACGCACGCATCGTGCGCGAGATGGCGACGCTGCGCGGGCTGATCTCCGCGGGCCAGCAGATCGCGCAGCTCGGCTGGGAGCGGCCAGGCGAGACGCAGATGCTCGTCGACCGCGCCGAGCAGGTGGTCTTCGAGCTTTCGCAGAGCCGGGTGTCGACGGAGTTCAGCCACATCGAGGACCTCCTCAAGGAGAGCTTCGAGCGGATCACGGCGCTCTACGAGGCCGGCGCCGACGTCACCGGCGTTCCATCCGGCTTCCGGGACCTCGACCGGCTGACCTCCGGCTTCCAGCCCGGCAACCTGATCATCGTGGCCGCGCGTCCGAGCATGGGCAAGTCGGCGCTCGGCCTCTGCGTCGCCGCGAACCTCGCCCTGCGAGCGGAGACTCCGGTGGCGATGTTCACGCTCGAGATGTCGAAGGCCGAGGTGACGCAGCGGCTGTTGTGCAGCGAGGCGAAGGTCGAGTCGCAGCGGCTGCGTACCGGCAAGCTCGCGCAGGACGACTGGCCCCGACTCGTCGCAGCGGGCGACAAGCTGATGAAGGCGCCGATCTACGTCGACGACACCGGCTCGATCACGATGATGGAGATCCGCTCGAAGGCGCGACGGTTGAAGACGCGCGAGCCGAGCCTCGGCCTGATCATCGTCGACTACCTGCAGCTCATGACCTCCGGCACGACCGCGGAGAACCGCGTGCAGGAGGTGTCGCAGATCTCCCGCTCGCTCAAGGTGCTCGCGCGCGATCTCGACGTGCCCATCCTCGCGATGTCGCAGCTGTCACGCGCCGTCGAGCAGCGGCACGACAAGCGCCCGATCCTGTCCGACCTGCGCGAGTCCGGCTCGATCGAGCAGGACGCGGATCTCGTCATGTTCGTGTACCGCGACGAGTACTACAACGAGGAGACCGACCAGCAAGGGCTCGCAGAGATCATCCTCGCGAAGCACCGCAACGGGCCGACCGGCACCGAGCGGCTCTCGTTCCTCAAGCGCTACGCGAAGTTCGCGGATCTGGCGGCCTGATGGCGAGCTGGGCGCTCGCCAGCGAGCAGGTCGTGTGGATCTCGCCGCGCGCGACCGGCTTCACGATCGTGTGCGAGCGCTGCACTGCGCTCGGCGAGGCGTTTCCGTCCGTGCAGGCAACGCTCTCGCTCGAGCACGTCCGCGGCACGATCGAGTGCCGGCGCGGACACCAGATCCGCATCGAGCGCGACGGGCGCTAGATCGACATCGGAATCCGCAGGCGCTTGGCAGCGAAGGGAATCGTCGCGCCCTGGACGATGACCGAGAAGGCGACGACGACGAACACGATGCCGTAGATCCGGTCGGCGTCGTCGACCGGCGCGAGCACGGCAAGCGACGCGAGCAGGATCGGAACGGCGCCCTTGAGGCCGCTCCACATGATGAACACCCGCTCCCGGCTCGTCAGCCGGGCGGGCAACAGCAAGGGGCCGACCGCGAGCGGCCGCGCGACGACCGCGAGCACCACCGCGAGCACGAGCCCGTCGAGCCAGCGGTGGTTCTGCCCGAGCGCGGTGAGGTGGATCGTGAGACCGAGCGCGATGAACACGACGATCTCGGCAAGGCTCGCGAGTGACGTGTGGAACCGCTCGATCCCGCGCTTCGCCGGGATGTCGGCGTCTCCGATCAGGATTCCGGCGATGTAGACGGCGAGGAAGCCGGATCCGTGTGCGACGGTCGCGACGCCGTAGACCACACCGGCGAACGCGAGCGTGCGGAGCGGGTAGAGCGCTGCGTTGGGCAGCACGATCCTGCGGATCAGTTGGATCAGCACGTACGCCCCGAGCACGCCGACGGCGATGCCGACGCTCAACTGCAGAAAGAAGTCGCCGATCGCGTGCGCGACCGACGTCGAGTTCTCCTGGGCCAGGCTGATCGCGGCGAGCATCAGCGCGATGCCCACGGGATCGTTCGCGCCCGACTCCCCCTCGAGGATCGTCCCCGTGCGGCCCGCAATCTCACTGCGGCCGAACACCGAGAACATCACCGCGGGATCGGTCGGCGCCAGGGCGGCGCCGAGGAGCCCCGCCGTCTGCCACTTGAGATCGAGCAGGTAGTGGGCCGCGAGCGTCATCAGCCCGGCGGTCGCGAACGTGCCGAGCAGCCCGAGCGTCACGATCGGAACGGCGGATTCGCGAAAGCGCGTCCAGCCGACGCGCATCCCGCCGTCGAAGAGGATCACGATCAGCGCGAGCACCGCCAGCCGCTCGACGTCGCGGATCGAGAGCGCGTTCCCGAGGCTCGGCCAGATGTCCGACGCGATCGCCGCGGCGAGCAGGAAGAGCCCGGCGGCCGGAATGCGAAGCCGCTCGCTGACGCTGTTCGCCAGGACGGCAACGGCGAACGCGCCGGAGACGATCAGCACGATCGCGCCGAAGTGCAAGACCTCGTGGATGCGTCGGAGCGTATCCAGCGCGTCTGGCAGACTCCGTCGACGTGCCCGCGACAGTGATCGTTGGGTTCATCCCCCGCTGCACGCCTGCTCGTCTCGGCGTGCCGGAGAACTGATCGTGCCTGCGACGGTCATCGTCGGCGCACAGTGGGGAGACGAAGGCAAGGGCAAGATCGTCGACCTGCTCGCACTCGACTCCGACGTCGTCTGCCGCTACCAGGGCGGCCCGAACGCGGGCCACACGATCGTCGTCGGCGACGAGACGTTCAAGATCCGGCAGATCCCGAGCGGCGTGATCCGCGGCAAGACGTGCGTGATCGGCGCCGGCTGCGTCCTCGATCCCGAGGTCTTCCTCGGTGAGGTCGACGAACTCGAGTCGCGCGGGTACTCGACCGCCGACGTGCACGTGTCCGGCGAGACGCATCTGATCATGCCGTGGCACGTCTCGCTCGATCAGGCGTCGGAGCGGCGACTCGGGAAGCTCCAGATCGGGACGACGCGCCGGGGGATCGGTCCGTGCTACGCGGACAAGGCGGCGCGGATCGGCATCCGTGTCCAGGACGTGCTCGACCCGAAGATTCTGCGCCAGAAGATCGAGGTGGCGCTCGCGGAGAAGAACGTCTGGCTCGAGCGTGTGTACGGTGCGGAGCCGCTCGAGCTCGAGGAGTTGGCCGAGCGGTACGAGGCGTACGCGCAACGGCTGAGACCGTTCGTCGCGGACACGTCGCTGCTCGTCGACCGCGCGCTCCGAGAGGGACACGCGGTGCTGCTCGAAGGCGGTCAGGGCACGCTGCTCGACCTCGATCACGGGACGTATCCATTCGTCACGTCGTCCAGCACGATCGCGGCGAACGCGGCCACCGGCGTCGGCATCGGCCCGAACCGGATCGACCGTGTCGTCGGCGTGGCGAAGGCGTACGTGACGCGCGTCGGCGAGGGGCCGTTCCCGACCGAGATCGAGGGCGGGGACCAGCAGCGCGTGCAGGAGCTCGGCGGCGAGTTCGGGACGGTCACCGGGCGGACGCGACGCTGCGGCTGGCTCGACCTCGTTGCGCTGCGCTACGCGGTGCGGCTGAACGGGATCACGTCGCTCGCGCTGACGAAGCTCGACGTCCTCTCCTCGTTCGCCGAGGTCCCGGTCTGCGTCGCGTACCGCCTCCGCGACGGCAGCGAGACGGCCGAGTTCCCGGCGCACCAGAGCGACTTCCACCACTGCAGGCCGGTCTACGAGACGCTCGCCGGCTGGGAGGAGCCGCTCGGCGACGGCCTCCCCCACGCCGCCCGCGCGTACGTCGACTTCGTCGAGCGGGCACTCGGCGTTGAGATCTCGCTCGTCGGCACGGGCGCCGAGCGCGAGCGCGTCGTCGCGTTGCGCTAGGGCAGCCGGAGCTCGTAGAGCAGCCGGCACTGCCCCTGCCGCGGGGCATCGCCGGCGACGCGCACGAAGCCGTGCGCCTCGTAGAGCCGCTGGGCAGCGACCATCCGTTCGCTCGTGTCGAGGCGGATGACGCGCATGCCGTGCGAGCGCGCCCAGTCGAGCGCGACGCCGAGGAGCTCCCTGCCGAGCCCGCGGCCGCGTTGGTCCGGGCGAAGGTACATCCGCTTCAGCTGGACCGCCCCGCCGCCGAGGTCTCGCAGGGCGACGGATCCGACGACCTCACCGCCGTCGACGACGACCCAGATCGCCGCGTACGTGTGCTGCGGGTCGTCGAGGTCCGCGTCGAGCTCGGGATCCGGCTCGAAGTCGAACTCGCGGAGCGTGTCCGCGACGAGCGAGCGAAGGCCGTCTGCGTACGCCGCCTCGAACGGCACGATCGTTACGGCGCCGCGTCCTCCTCGAGGACGAACTCGTACACGGAGCGGTAGCTGTTCACGGCCGCCGCGACGTCGCCGGGCGACACCGCGCCGGGATCCGCGGCGAGGAGCTGCGTGATCTCGCGGGCGGAGAAGAAGTCGTCGACGACCTCGCGGCCTTCTCCCTCCCGCGCCACCGGATCGTCGATCGCGAAGCCCCGCTCCTGCAGCATCTGCGCCACGAGAGCGTCGAGCTCGGGCAGGACGTCGCGCGGCGAGTCCTCGAGGTCCTCCTCGAGCGACGCCCAACGGCTCTCCCACTCGTGGCGATCGAGTCCGGGCTCCAGCATCGCGTCGTAGCTTAGTCGTGCGACGCCGCCTCTAAACTCGCCCGCGTGAAGGTGCTGCTGGTCGGGTCCGGCGGACGCGAGCACGCGCTCGCCTGGAAGCTCGCCCAGGCTGCGAGCCTCGAGGAGCTGCACGCCGCACCGGGAAATCCGGGCATCGCGACGCTCGGCCGCTGCCATCCAATCCGTGCCGAGGACGGTGAAGGGCTCCTCGGCCTCGCCGGGGCGCTCGAGGCCGACCTCGTCGTCGTCGGCCCCGAGGCGCCGCTCGTCGCCGGCGTCGCCGACGAGCTCCGGCACCTGGGCATCGCCGTCTTCGGGCCGAGCGCGGACGCCGCCCGGATCGAGGGCTCCAAGTCGTTTGCGAAGGACGTGATGAAAGCGACCGGGGTGCCGACGGCAGAGACGCTCGACGTCGCGCGCGCGCCGTGCGTGATCAAGGCCGACGGCCTCGCCGCGGGCAAGGGCGTCTTCGTGTGCCGGAGCGAGGACGACCTCCACGCGGCATTGGCGGCAGCGGCAGCGTTCGGCGATTCGATCGTCGTCGAGGAGCTGCTCGAGGGCGAGGAGGTCTCGGTCTTCGCTCTGTGCGACGGCGCCCGGGCGCTTCCACTCCCGGCAGTGCAGGACTTCAAGCGCATCGGCGACGGCGATGAGGGGCCGAATACCGGGGGGATGGGGTCGTATTCGCCGGTCGCCGGCGAGGTCGAGGCGCTCGTCGAGACGATTCACCAGCCGGTGCTCGCCGAGCTCGCAGCCCGCGGAACGCCGTTCGTGGGCGTGCTGTTCGCAGGCGTGATGCTCACCGACGACGGCCCGCGCGTCCTCGAGTTCAACTGCCGCTTCGGGGACCCGGAGACGCAGTCGCTGCTGCCGCGCGTCGAATCCGATCTCCTCGAGCTGCTCGCGGCCGCGGCGGGCGGCGACCTCGCCGGCGCCTCGATCGACGTCGCCGAGAACGCTGCCGTCACGGTCGTGATCGCGGCCGGCGACTACCCGGCTGCAGGCGACTCCGGCACGCCGATCGGCGGCGTCGACGACGCCGAGGCCGCAGGGGGGCTCGTGTTCCATGCCGGGACGGCGCTGAAGGACGACCGGCTCGTGACCAACGGCGGGCGCATCCTGAACGTCACGGCCGTCGCCGAGACGGTCGCGGCGGCGCGTGACCGCGCCTACGAGGCGTGCGACTTGATTTCGTTCCCGGGGATGCGCTACCGCCGAGACATCGCCGCCGCCGTCGCTCATGTCTGAGCCGCTCGTCGGCATCGTCGTCGGCTCCGAGTCGGACCGCGAGCGGATGCAGCCCGCTCTCGACGAGCTCGAGGCGCGCGGCATCGCCCACGAGTTCGAGGTTCGCTCGGCACACCGCCAGCCGGACGCGGTCGCGGAGTACGGGCGCACCGCACGCGAGCGCGGCCTCCGGGTGCTGATCGCCGGCGCCGGCCTCGCCGCCGCGTTGCCGGGCGTGCTTGCGGCGCACACCGACCTGCCCGTCATCGGCGTCCCGCTCCGCTCGTCGAAGAGCGTCCTCGACGGCCTCGACGCCCTGCTCTCGATCGTGCAGATGCCGCCCGGCGTTCCGGTCGCCTGTGTCGGCGTCGACAACGCGAAGAACGCCGCCGTCCTCGCCGCCAGGATCATCGGGCCGCCTCTCTAGAATCGAGCCGGTGATCGCGCGGTACGCCCGCCCGCCGATGGCGCGGCTCTGGTCGGACGAGAACAGGCTCGCGCGCTGGCTCGAGGTCGAGCTCGCCGCGTTGGAGGCCTGGGCGGAGGTGGGCGCGATCCCACGCGACGACGTCGCCGAGATTCGGGCACGTGCGGTCGCTCCGTCGCCCGCGCGCGTGGCCGAAATCGAGCGCGTCACCGACCACGACGTCGCAGCATTCGTCGACGCTGTCGCCGAACAGCTCGGGCCGGAGGGGCGGTGGGTGCATTACGGCCTGACGTCCTCGGACGTCGTCGACACGGCGCTCTCGCTGCAGCTCCAGGAGGCAGGGCACCTGATCGTCGAGGGGATCGAGCGTGCGCTCGACGCGGTCGTGGCGCAGGCGGAGACGCACAGGCGCACGATCTGCATCGGGCGGTCGCATGGCATCCACGCCGAGCCGACGACGTTCGGCTGGAAGGTCGCCGGCTGGGCCTTCGAGCTCGACCGTGCGCGCACACGCGTGCTCCGCGCACTCGAGACGAACCGCGTCGGCCAGCTGTCCGGCACCGTCGGGACGTACGCGCAGGTCGAGCCCGAGGTCGAGCGAAGCGCGTGCGAGCGGCTCGGTCTCGAGCCGGATCCGCTCTCGACCCAGGTGATCGCGCGCGACCGCCACGCGGAGCTGTTGTCGGCGCTGGCCTTGGTCGCAACGTCACTCGAACGGTTCGCGACGGAGATCAGGCACCTGGCGCGGACGGAGGTGCGCGAAGTCGAGGAGCCGTTCGCGAAAGGGATGAAGGGGTCGTCCGCGATGCCGCACAAGCGCAACCCGAAGGTCGCCGAGCGCATCTGCGGGCTTGCCCGCATCGTCCGCGCCAACTCGCTCGTCGGTCTCGAGAACGTTCCGCTCTGGCACGAGCGCGACATCTCGCAGTCGTCGGCCGAGCGCGTCGTGATCCCGGACTCGTTCCTCGCCCTCGACTACATGCTGGACCGCTTCCGGTGGATCGTCGACGGGCTCGTCGTCTATCCCGAGCGAATGCGACGCAACCTCGAGGCCAGCCACGGTCTGTTCTTCAGCCACCGGCTCCTGCTCGCGCTCGTCGAAGCCGGCATGGCGCGCGACGCGGCGTATCGCGCCGTCCAGGCGCAGGCGATGCGCGCGTGGGAAGAGGAGAGCGACTTCACGGAGCTCGTGCGAGCCGACGACGAGCTCGCCCGCCGCGTCGACCTCGACAGCGTCTTTGACCTCGATGCGACGGTCCGCCACGTCGACACCGTCTTCGACCGTCTGCATGCCCTCGTCCCGAAGGAGGAACCCGTCCATGCATGAGGCCGCCCTGCACGTCGGCAGCGGCAAGGTGCGCGAGCTCTATGCGCTCGACGACGAGCGCTTGCTGCTCGTCGCCAGCGACCGCATCTCAACGTTCGACGTCGTGCTTCCCACCGAGATCCCGGACAAGGGCCGCGTGCTCACCGGGCTGTCGGGATTCTGGTTCGCGCGCACACGCGACATCTGCCCGAACCACCTGCTCGCGCTGCGCCCGGACGGCCGCTCGACCGAGTGCCGCCGGCTCGAGATGCTGCCGATCGAGTGCGTCGTCCGCGGCTACCTCTCCGGATCGGGCTGGAAGGACTACACCGCGACGGGCGCAGTCTGCGGGCACGAGCTGCCGGCGGGGCTCACCGAGTCCGCCCAGCTGCCGCAGCCGATCTTCACGCCGGCGACGAAGGCGACGACAGGCCACGACGAGAACATCGACCGCGACACGGCGGCCGAGCTCGTCGGCGGCGACCTGTTCGAGCAGGTGGAGCGGGTGTCGCTGGAGCTGTACCGCTTCGCCGCCGACCACGCCCGCTCGCGCGGGATCATCATCGCGGACACGAAGTTCGAGTTCGGGCTCGGCGACGAGCATCGCCTGGTGCTCGGCGACGAGGCGCTGACGCCTGACTCGTCGCGCTTCTGGCCCGCCCACGGCTACCGGGCCGGCGGCGGCCAGCCGTCGTTCGACAAGCAGTACGCGCGCGACTACTGCGAGTCCCTCGGCTGGGACAAGGCGGCTCCCGGGCCGGAGCTGCCGGATGACGTCGTCGCCGGCACTCGCGCCCGCTACGTCGAGGCGTTCGAGCGACTGACGGAGATCCCGTTCGACGACTACCTCGCAGATCCCGAGGTGGTCCTGCGGTGAAGGCGACGGTGCTCGTCCGCCCGAAGCACGGCATCCTCGATCCCGAGGGACAGGCCGTGGAATCGTCGTTGCGCCAGCTCGGATTCTCGGTCGGTGGGGCGCGGATCGGACGGGTCGTCGATCTCGAGGTCGATGCGGCGGACGCCGCGACCGCACGCGCGCAGGTCGAGCGGATGTGCGAGCAGCTGCTGGCGAACCCGCTGATCGAGAGCTACGAGATCGAGCTGGCGGAGCCGTCTGCGTGACGAGCCCGCAGCCACGCGTCGGCGTGCTGCGTTTCCCCGGCGCGTGTGACGATCGCGACGCCCTGTGGGCGCTGGCGGCATTCGACGCGGAGGCCGTCTTCGTCTGGCACACGGACACGGAGCTCCCGGATCTCGACGCCGTCGTCCTACCGGGCGGCTTCTCGTACGGCGACTACCTCCGCTGCGGCGCGATCGCACGCTTCGCCCCGGCGATGGAGGCCGTCGTCGAGTTCGCAAACGGCGGCGGCCTTGTCCTCGGAATCTGCAACGGCTTCCAGATCCTCTGCGAAGCCGGCCTGCTCCCGGGCGTCCTGCGCCGCAACGAGTCGCTCGCGTTCGTCTGCCGCGACGTCCCGCTCGTGGTCGAACGCACCGACACGCCGTTCACCACGCGCTGCGAAGAGGGTCAGAGGCTGACGATCCCCGTGAAGCACGGCGAGGGCAACTGGTACGTCGACGACGACGGCTACGCGGAGCTCGAGGCGCGGCGGCAGGTCGTGCTGCGCTACGCAGAGCCGGTCAACGGTTCTCGAAATGACGTTGCGGGTGTCGTGAACGAGCGCGGCAATGTCATGGGCCTGATGCCGCATCCCGAGCACGCGGTCGATCCGCTGCTCGGCTCCGCAGACGGCGCCTTCCTTCTAGCGTCGCTCGTCGATTCGGCTCGCGCTCGGTTTCTCGCGACTGTCTGACGAAGCGCAGCTCCGGCTCCGACCTGGACTCGGCAAGGTCTCCGAGTAACACGGCCCCCGCGAAGCCGGCGCCTCAGGCATCACCCCCCAGCAGCGCGTCCGCGAGCGCCGGGTGCTTGGCCAGCGCGGCGCGGAGCCGCTCCAGATCGCGCAGCCTGAGCGTCACCGGCCCGCGACGCGCAACGCCGCCCGTCGTGTACGCGAACCGGACGAAGCGCTCACCGTCCTCGGCTTCCAGCAACTGCACCACCGACGCGAACCGCTTCTCACCGGCCCGCTGCGGCACCGTCAGCTGCTCGACCGGATGCGCGGCGCCCCACGGCGTCGCGACGGTCTTCGGCTGTCGTGTCTTCGTCGCCATGTAAGGCAACGTATGCGGAAAAGTGTCACGTGTGTGAAACGTCTCTGGGCCGGAAACGTGACGGTTCGATGGGAAGCCGTGTCCGAACCGGCGGCTGTCTCTGCGGCGCCGCCCGCTACACGGTCCGCGGCGAGCCGAGCCACGTCGGCCGCTGCCACTGCACGGCCTGCCGGAAGGAGTCCGGCAGCGCGTTCACCGTCTACGCCCAGTGGCCGCGCGACGCGTTCGAGCTGACGGGCGAGCTCGAGACCTACGACGGCCGCAGCTTCTGCCCGCGGTGCGGCTCGCGCCTGCTGTGCCTCAGCGACGACCTCGCGGAGATCCGGCTCGGCTCGCTCGACGACGCGCCGTTCGAGCTCGAGCCCGAGGCGGAGATCTGGATCAAGCGGCGCGAGGCCTGGATCGACGCCGTGGCGGGCGCCTCACAGCACGAGGAAACCGCCACGCGTGACGCGTGCACGCGCGTCGGCTCGTAGCTAGTTGCCGCTGCGGTCGATCAGCTCGACCCGGTAACCGTCGGGATCGCGGACGAAGCAGATGAGCGACCCGCGCTCGCTGACGCGGTAAGGCTCCTGCTCGGGCTCGATGCCCTGCGTCTTCAGGTCGGCGAGTGTCTGCTCTAGGTCGTCGACGGCGATTGCGATGTGCCCGTAGGCGTCGCCGAGGTCGTACGTGCGCCCGTCGTGGTTGAACGTCAGCTCGAGGACGTTCTGGTGATCGCCGAGCGAGTAGAAGTAGTTCGTCGCCTCGACCTCGCCGCCTCGGACGATGTCCATGTCGCGGCTGAACGCGAACCCGAGCGCCTCGTAGAACGCCCGGCTCTTCGCCGGATCCGTGATGCGAACCATCGTGTGGAGGTACTCGGCCACGCCGGCATCCTAGTCCGGTTTACGCGGAGCGCTCGCCGGTAGACGCCGGGGACACGATTCTACGGAGGGGTTCTATGTCCACAGTAGGCGTACGGGCGGACAAAGGCTCGCTCACGCGCTTCCTCGGCTGGTTCAGCATCGGCCTGGGCACAGCGCAGCTCGTTGCGCCGCGGCTGCTCTGCCGGCTCGTCGGTGCGCATCCGGACGGCCGTGCACCGACATTGATGCGGCTCATGGGCCTTCGCGAGCTCACGCACGCGGCGGCATCCTGGCGACGCGGCGTCCGGCGCCGTGGGTGTGGTCGCGTGTCGGAGGGGATGCGCTCGATCTCGCGCTGCTCGGCGTCACCGCCGCGCGCAACCCGGGCCGCCGCACGCGCACTGCCCTCGCCGTCGCGAATGTCGCGGCAGTCGTAGTTCCGGACGTCAGCGAGAGCATCCGCCTGGCGCGCAAGCCGCGCACACCCGAAAGCGGGAAGCGGATCCGCAAGGCGGTCACCATCCACCAGCCGCGGACGGCGGTCGAGGCGGCCTGGCTCGGCGCCGTGGAGCTGCGCCGGAAGGTCGAAGAGGCGGGCGCCTCGGTCAGCTTCGCGGAAGCGCCGGGCGACCGCGGGCCGGAGCTGGCCGTGGACTGGCGTCCCCGACGAGAGCGTCTTGTTCCTGTCGGACGTCTTCCCGACCGGCTACACGGGCGCTGAGATGTGCGACATCTCCGGCGGCGAGGTCATCGCGGTCTGGGGCGCCGGCCCGGTCGGACAGTTCGCAGCCGCGAGCGCGAAGCTGCTCGGCGCCGAGCGCGTCATCGTCATCGACCGGTTCGACTAACGCCTCGAGATCGCGCGCACGAACACCGGCGTCGAGACGCTGAACTACGAGGAGGTCGACAGCGTTCCGGAGGTCCTGAAGGAGCTGACCGGCGGCCGCGGCCCGGATGCGTGCATCGACGCCGTCGGGATGGAGGCGCACCACCACGGAGCGCTGTACGCGTACGACCGCGTGAAGCAGGCGATGCGGAGCGAGTCCGAGCGTGCCTTCGCGCTCCGCGAGGCGATCATGAGCTGCCGCACCGGCGGGATCGTCTCCGTCGTCGGCGTCTACGGCGGGCTCGTGGACAAGTTCCCGGTGGGCGCGCTCATGAACAAGGGCCTCACCATCCGCACCGGGCAGTGCCACGTGCACCGCTATCTGCGGCCGTTGCTGGCACGGATCGAGAACGGCGAGATCGACCCCAGCTTCATCGTCACCCACCAGCTGCAGCTGTCGGACGCTCCGCTCGGCTACGAGCTCTTCAAGCACAAGCGCGACGACTGCCTCAAGGTCGTGCTGAAGCCGTCAGCGCTGCTGCAAGCCGCGGCAGCTAGCACCTTCGGCGAGGGGCGGCTGCCTGCCGCCCATCCCCGTCCTCTACCAGCTGACTCCAGGGTCGAACGTGACCACGAGCTTGCGAATGCTCCCGTTCTCGGGCGTGAGGATCAACTCCCCCGCCGCGACGTGCGGCTCCGCAAGCCAGGCGTACCGGGCCTCGATACGGCCGTCGACGCGCCGCTGGTCGAGGAGTCGAAGCTCGTCGTCGGGCGGCTGCTCGCGGTATGCCGAGGCGATCGCCTCCCGCCCGACGAACGGGCCGACGGGGACGCCCCTGAACTCCATCTCGGCGTCGTCGGTGAAGCCGCTGACCATCGGCTCCCAGTCCCCGCTGCGGACGCCGGCGTTGAAGCGGTCGACGTGGTCGTGGAGCAGATCGCCCATGCGCCGTGATCCTACGACGCCGGTGCCGAGCGCGACGCCGCCGAGGATCAGGAGCAGGCCGCCGAGCGCGCTCGCAGTGATCGGCTCGCCGAGGAAAACGGCGCCGTACACGAGGGCGAGCGCGGGCACGAGGTAGGTGACGAGCGCCGCGTACGGCGCGCCCGCTCCGGCGATGAGGGTGAAGTAGAGGAGATATGCGATCGAGAGACCGACCGCGCCGAGCGCGACGATCGACCCGATCGCCTTCCAGCTCGGCGTCTGGCCCGGTAGCTCCGTGAGCCCGAGCGGGAGCGTCACGAGCGTCGCGAACCCGAGGGCGCCGAGCGACGTGACCAGCGCGGGTGTCTCGCGCAGCCGCACTCCCGCGTACACCGACGAGCCTGCATAGAGCACGGCCGTCAGCAGGACGGCGAGCGCGGACAGCACGTCGCCGCTCGGCTGGACGCCGACGAGCAGCACCACGCCGAGGAAGCCGATCACGACACCCCAGAGCCGCGCCCCGGTGACGCGCTCGCTGCGCGCGAACGAGTACACGAACAGGGCGGTGAAGAGCGGCATCGACGCCTGCAGCACCGCCGCGAGACCGGAGTCCAGCCGCTTCTCGCTCCAGGCGAGCAGCCAGAACGGCAGCGCGGCGTTGAAGACCCCGAGCAGGAGGAGCGGCCGGGCGTCGGCCCGAAGCCCCGCCCATGTCGACCGGAGGCCGCCGAGGAACGGCACCGCCGGCAGCAGCGCCAGCGTCCCGATCAGGACACGGCCGAAGACGACCTCCCCCGGCGTGACCTCGCGCACCGCGACCTTGATGAACATGAACGACGACCCCCAGATCGCGGCGAGGGCCAGCAGCATCGGCAGCGGACGACGGCTCACAGCCTTCGAAAAGTACCCCGAGCCTGTCTGGGTTCCCGGCTAGACTCGAGCTCTTGACGCAGGTCGCGCCGGAACAGCCGCTGCACCGCGCACTGGGCTTGACCGACGAGGAGCTCGACCGCATCAGAGAGCTGCTCGCGCGCGAGCCGAACCACTTCGAGCTCGCCGTCTTCTCGCTGCTCTGGTCGGAGCACTGCGGCTACAAGCACTCGGCCCTGCTGCTGAGACGACTCCCCACGCGTGGCGAGCGCGTGCTCCAGGGACCTGGCGAGAACGCCGGGGTGATCGACCTCGGCGGCGGCGAGGCGGTCGCGTTCAAGGTCGAGTCCCACAACCACCCGTCGGCCGTCGAGCCGTTCCAGGGCGCAGCGACGGGGGTCGGAGGGATCCTGCGCGACATCGTCGCGATGGGCGCCCGCCCGATCGCGATCCTCGACGGCCTGCGCTTCGCCGAGCCCGACCACCACTTCCGCCGCGCCGTCGCCGGGATCGGCCACTACGGGAACTCGGTCGGGGTGGCGACGGTCGGCGGCGAAGCCGTCTTCGACGAGGCCTACCGCGACAACTGTCTCGTGAACGCCATGTGCGTCGGGTTGCTCCCTGCCGACCGGGTTACTCGCGCGCGCGCCACCGCGATCGGCGCCCATGTCGTCCTCTTCGGCGCGCACACGGGCCGCGACGGAATCGGCGGCGCGTCGGTGCTCGCGAGCGCCGAGCTCGGAGAGGACGATCCCGACAAGCGGCCGTCCGTCCAGATCGGCGACCCGTTCACCGGCAAGAAGCTGATCGAAGCCTCGCTCGAGCTGGTCGACGGCGGGCTCGTCGAGTCGTTGCAGGACTGCGGCGCAGCCGGCCTCGCGTCCGCGCTCGCCGAGATGGCGCGCGACGGCGCAGGCATCGACGTCCACCTCGACCGCGTGCCCCTGCGGGAGAGCGGCATGGAGCCGTGGGAGATCATGATCTCGGAGTCGCAGGAGCGGATGATCGCCGTCGTCCGGCCGCAGATGCTCGATGCCGTGCAGCGGGTGTGCGCGCAGTGGGAGCTGCCGTGCACGCCGATCGGCGACGTCACCGACAGCGGCGCGCTGCGCGCGTTCCACGACGGCGAGCTCGTCGGCGACATCCAGGCCGGGCTCCTCACGGACGAGTGTCCGCGGTACGAGGTCGACCGCGAGGCGCATGCGGTGGAGCCCGCAGAGCCGTCGCCGCACAACCGCAGCTCGAAAGCGTGGATCTACGAGCAGTACGACCAGCTCGTGGGCTCGCGCACCGTGCGCCGGCCCGGCCTCGACGCCGCGGTGCTGCGCCTCCGCCCCACGCTGCGCGGCCTCGCCGTTTCGCTGCAAGGCCCGCCGCCGGGCGAGCGCGATCCGTTCAGGGCAGGCGTCCTCGCCGTGCTCGCCGCCGCCCGGAACGTCGCCTGCGCCGGGGGTGAGCCGCTCGCCCTCACCGACTGCCTCAACTTCGGCAACCCCGAGAAACCGGAGATCGGCTGGGAGCTCGAGCAGGCGATCGCCGGGCTCGCCGCGGCGGCCGAGGCGCTCGAGATCCCGGTCGTCTCCGGCAATGTCTCGCTGTACAACGACACCGACGGCCGCTCGATCCCGCCGACACCCGTCGCCGGGTGCGTCGGGCTCGTCCCGGACGTGCGCTTCGTCCCCGACCGCTGGCAGGCCGGGGACGCCGTGCTCGTCGCGACTGCGCCGGGCGAGCTCGAGCTCGCGGCCGAGGCAGCGCTCGTCCGCTATGTCTGGAAGGCTGCACCGGTGCTGACGCTGGCGCACGACGTCTCGGACGGCGGGCTCGAGCTGGCGCTGCTCGAGGCAGCGGAGCACAGCGGGATCGCCGCGCACGTCGAGCTCCCGGACGCGGTACCCGGCGGCCAGGTGCTGCTCGCGTGCGCGCCGGGGGACGTCGACCGGCTCGGGAGCCGAGGGCTGCAGCGGATCGGCACGGTCGGCTGATGTGCGGCCTGTTCGGCATCCGCTCCACCGAGCGCGACGTCGCCCGCCTGACGTACTTCGGCCTCTTTGCGCTGCAGCATCGAGGCCAGGAGTCCGCCGGCATCGCGGTGTCCGACAAGGGACGCCTGACGACGCTGCGCGACATGGGGCTCGTCACGCAGGTCTTCGACGAGCAGAAGCTCCGCGGCCTCCACGGCGAGCTCGCGATCGGTCACACGCGCTACTCGACGACGGGGTCGTCGCAGTGGTGGAACGCACAGCCGCTCGTGCAGCACGGCAGCGCACGGACCGTCGCGCTCGGCCACAACGGCAACCTGACGAACGCCGCCGAGCTTCGCGATGAGCTCGCCGCCGACGGGCACCGGCTCGCGACGACCGCCGACACGGAAGTCATCGCCGCACTGCTCGCGAACGACCCGGCACCGCTCGCCGAAGCGGTCGCGAACACGATGCGTCGCCTCGACGGCGCCTTCTCCGTCGTCGCACTGAGCGAGGGGAAGCTGGTCGCGTTCCGCGACCCGCGGGGAATGCGGCCGCTATCGCTCGGGCGGCTCGACGGCGACTGGGTCGTCGCGTCGGAGACGTGCGCGCTCGACCTCGTCGGCGCAGCCGTCGAGCGCGAAGTCCGGCCCGGCGAGCTGCTGGTGATCGACGAGCAGCTCCAAGCGCACCAGGTCGTCCCGCAGGACGGCGACGGCGCGCTGTGCATCTTCGAGTTCTTCTACCTCGCGCGGCCCGACTCGCGCCTCTCCGGCGTCGAGGTGCACGGTGCCCGGGTGCGGATGGGCGAGCGCCTGGCCGCCGAGGCGCCCGTGGCGGCCGACCTCGTGATGCCGATTCCCGACTCCGGCACGCCGGCAGCGATCGGCTTCTCGCGCGCGCTCAACATCCCGTTCAGCGAGGGCCTGATCAAGAACCGCTACGTGGGCCGCACGTTCATCGAGCCGGATCAGGGCCTGCGCGAGCAGGGCATCAGGCTGAAGTTCAACCCGCTCGCGGAGGTCTCCGGCAAGCGGATCGTCGCCGTCGACGACTCGATCGTCCGCGGGAACACGACGAGGCAGATCGTGCAGATGCTCTTCGACGCCGGCGCCGCCGAGGTGCACGTGCGCGTCTCGGCCCCGCCCGTGATCTCGCAGTGCTACTACGGCATCGACTTCGCCGACCCGGACGAGCTGATCGCGGCGAACAAGACCGTCGACGAGGTGCGCGAGCACATCGGCGCGACGTCACTCGCGTACCTGTCGCTCGACGGGCTGCAGGCGTCGACGCGGCGTCCCGCGTCGCAGTTCTGCCGCGCGTGCCTCACGCGGGAGTATCCGACGAGCATCCCGCGCGAGGCACGCAAGCTGCAGTTCGAAGCCGTGTAGCTACTGCTCCAGCACGCGCGACGCCTTCGCGATCCCGCGCGAGAGGATGTACGCGACCGTCACCCACTTGAAGAAGTCCACCCAGTCGGGCGAGTTCACGGAGTCGGCCGCGAGCGCGATGATCGCGACGATGATCAGCGCGAGGATGTAGACGAGCAGCTCGGCGTTCCCCGGCGTCACGGGGAGCGCGCTGAGGTTGAAGCTCACGTTCGGGCCTCCGCCGCTGCCATAGCCGCCGGGGGAGGAGGACGGAGGTTGCTCGGGTGGTGCCGTGGACATTGCTCTCCTTTCGCTACGCAGCGGTCAGGCCCGGCACATGAACGACTTCGAGCTTGAGACCGTCGGGGTCGTAAAAGAACACTGCGTAATACCCCGACGAGTAGGTGTATTCCTGCGGCTCGCTCTCGAGCTCCACCCCCTGGCCGCGCAGCCAGTCTGCGCGCTCGTCGACGTCGGCGCGCGACGCGGCCTCGAACGCGAGATGGTGCAGGCCGATGCTGTAACGGTCGTACGGCTCGGAGCCCGACTGGGCCTCGCGTAGCCCGAGGGAGCTCCCCGGCCCGCCGATGTACCAGATCGTCTCGCCGCGCTCGCCTTCGACCTCGGAGACGGTGTGAAAGCCCAAAGGCCCGAGCAGCCCCGCATAGAACGGCAGGCTGCGCTCGATCGAGGAGACGACAAGGTCGACGTGGTGGACGCCGGCTGACCGCACGCTTGACCCTCCGGTTTCAGCGCGAGCGGCTCAGTTCCTCCGCTCGCCCGTAGCGAACGGCCCGCCGCACCGTGCGCGGATCCAGCCCGCGCTCGAGCAGCTGCTGCCGCAGCTCGCCCTCGCTCGCCATCCGCAGGAAGAGCCACGCGAGCGCGACGAGCGTCACGAGCGATCCCTCGATCATCATCACGCCGCCGGCGAGGTTCTGGTCTTCGATCGCCGAGATTCCCCAGAGCCGGTTCTGGTGGGCGTAGGCCGCGTAGAAGACGCTGCCCGACCAGAAGAAGATGTTCCCGAGCACGGTCTCGACCACGCGCACGATCGCGATGTAGCCGAGCTTGGCGCCGGTGCCGAACCACTCCGGCGCGGGCAGCGTCTCGACGACCGGCAGCCACATGATCAGCCCGCCGGTGAAGAAGCAGAAGTGCTCCAGCGCGTGCACGGAGTCGTGCCTGAGCGCTGCGTCGTACAGGAACGGCAGGTGCCAGACATAGAGGTTCACCGCCCAGACCGGGAGCGCGACGAACGGGTTCGCGAGGAACCGGAACCGGTACAGCCAGCGCAGCGCCGGGCGCAGGATCGGCCCCGTCAGCCCGCCCAGCAGCGCGAGCGGCGCGAGGTCGCCGAGCAGCACGTGCTGGAGCATGTGGAACGAGAACATCCGCTCGCCGAGCGCGTGCACCGGCGAGACGAACGCGACGAGGAGCGTCAGGATGCCCGTCGCGAAGAGCGCGATCCGCCAGCGCGGCACGGGCGTGCCGCGATCCCGCAGCGTGAGGACGCGGCGTGCGTAGAACGCTGCGGCGACGAGCGTCGGGACGATCTGGAGGGGATCCAGCGTCCAGCTCGTGTTGGGCGCGAGGTGAGCAATCATGTCGGCCTTGCACCTCTTTCATTACCACCTCGTCACGAGCAAGGTGCGCGAGGTCGAGGCCCGGTACGTCGGCAAGCTCGGCTTCTCGCTCGTCGCGCGCCACGGGCGCATCGGCGAGGACACGACCTCGTTCGAGGCCGGCCACGGCTGGGACGACCTCGACGGCATGGGCTTCAAGCTCCGCCTGACGGAGCTCGAGCGCGGCGCGGTCAACGTCGTCGTCCAGCCCGGGCAGTGGGAGCTACCGCGTGTCGACCATCTCGGCTTCGCCCTCGACGAGGAGGACTTCCTCGCGACACTCGCGCGCGCCGACGTGCGCGAGCTGCGCGTGCAGGAGCACGGCGGCCGCCGGACGTTCGTCTCGACGAACGCGGGCTACCGGCTCGAGCTCCACCCGCCGCGCGACTGGCTCGACGACCTGCTCGCAGGCTCGACGGAGCTGCAACTCGCGGAGCTCCATCTGCGTGCGGACGATCCGGAGCTCAAGGCGGCGACGCTCGGCGAGCTGCTCGCGGTGCCGTACACGGCCGATTCGGTGCTCGTCGGCGAGACGACGGTGCGCTTCGTTCCGGGCGGCCCGCAGGGCCGTCCGCAGCTGCACGCAGAGCTGTTCGTTTGAGCGTTCTCTGCAGCTGACACTGTCCAAAACTGCGAATTGACGGCGTGCAGAGCGCGCTGCATCCTCGAACACATGAAACGAATCGTGTTGTTCGTCATCGCGTGTGCGTGCGTTGCAGCCGTCGCCGCACTCGCGCGACCGACGGCGGCGTCCGCGAGCTGGTGCTGGCCCAGCTGCAGCGGGTACGGCTTGCTCGGGCCGTCGACGTCGACGTACACCGGCTGCTGGTTCTCGTCGGGCGAGGTGTGCAGCTACTACAACAGCTGGTTCAACGTCGGCATGTCGAAGACGTGCTATCCCGGCTGCGACTGGGACTACCGCACCACCGGCGTCGTGCTGTACGGCTTCGAGAACCACGATCGCATTCGCGGTGTCTTCACGGACAGGGCGGAGACCGTGTACACGCGGCCGTCCTATCTCGGCATGAGCGGGCTCACGCGGGCACAGGTGACGTGGTACGCCGGGATCAACCAGGTCAACGCGGCGGCAATCGGATGAACGGCCGGATGAAAGTCGCACTCGCGTTGCTCGTCGTCCTCGCCGGAGCGGCCGTCGCCAGCGTGCTGGTCACACGCGGCGGTGCGTCGCGAGACACGACGAAGCTGTCGAACGCAGGTGGCCCGACCATTGCCATCCGCGGTCTGCGGATGAAGCTCGCGACCATCAAATCGGGGCACGTTCTTGCCGTCCGCCACGGCCGGGCGCTCTACCGCCTCGAGCTCGCGAACGGCGCACCGTGCTTCGGCGCGGGGCCCGCAACGGAGATGGGAACACCCGGCTCCGTGATCTGCCCGAAGGGCGGCTTCCCGAGCGGGGGCAGCCCGATCGTCGACTTCTCGGTCTACGAGAACACCCGGCACGACGTCAGGCAATTCTCGCTCTACCGCGTCGAAGGGATCGCCGCCGACGGTGTCTCGGCAGTCCAGTTCTTCCGTCCGAACGGCGACGTCGCTCTCACCGTCCCGGTCTCGGCGAACGTCTACTCCGCCGCCGACGTGCCGAAGGGCCCGGTGGTCGGCTACGCCGCCCTCGACAGGGACGGCAAGCGGATCTGGCGATCGCCCTGACCTAGCCGCCCCGCGCCGTAGACTCGTCCTCCTTGACGGGGAAGACCTACGAGTCGGCAGGGGTCTCGCTCGCAACCGCAGAGTCCATCGTCGGGCGCCTCCGTGCCGCTGTCGAGTCGACAGGCGCGGAGGCGTTCGGCAGCTTCGCGGGGCTCTACCGGCTCGATGACCGCCGGCTCCTCGCTGCATCGACCGACAGTGTGGGCTCGAAGCTCATGCTCGCGCGGCGCGCCGGGACGCTGCGCTGGGCGGGCATGGATCTCGCGGCCCACTGCGTCAACGACGTCCTCTGCGTAGGCGCCGAGCCGCTCTTCCTGCTCGACTACGTCGCGGCGAACCGCATCGACGAGGAACAGGTGGTGGAGCTCGTCGAAGGGGCTGCCGAGGTTTGCCGTGACGCCGGCTGCGCCCTGATCGGCGGCGAGACGGCAGAGCTTCCCGGGATCTACCAGCCAGACGAGCTCGACTTTGCAGGCACGTGCGTCGGTGTCGTCGAGCGCGACCACGTGATCGACGGCTCCCATTGCGCGGCCGGCGACCTCGTCGTCGGCTTCCCGTCGAGCGGGCTGCACACGAACGGCTTCTCGCTCGTTCGCCGACTGCTCGGCGACGACGAGGAGATCGACGCGGAGCTGCTGCTCGCACCGCACCGCCTCTACCTCCACGAGGTGCGCGAGCTCCGCTCCCGAGCGGACGTGCGGGCGCTTGCGCACGTGACCGGCGGCGGGATCCTCGGCAACCTCGCGCGGGTGCTCCCCAACAGCGTCGAGGCGCGGATCGACTGGGACAGCTGGGAACGGCCGCCCGTGTTCGCGTGGCTCGCCGACCGCGGCGTCGCGGAAGAGGAGCTGCGCCGCGTGTTCAACCTCGGCATCGGGATGTGCGCGGTCGTCCCCGCTCCGCCCGAAGACGCCCTCGTCATCGGAGAGCTGGTGTGATCGGCGTCCTAGTCTCCGGCGAAGGCTCGAACCTGCAGGCGCTCATCGACGCCGGGCTTTCGGTCGCCGCCGTCGCGTCAAACCGTCGCGGTGTCCGAGCGCTCGCGCGTGCGGAGGCAGCCGGGATTCCCGCGCGGGTCTTCGAGCTCGACGCCTACGCGGACCGCGCCGCCCGCGACCGCGAGCTGGCGGACTGGCTCCTGCTGCGCGGCGTCGACCTCGTCGTGCTCGCGGGCTACATGCACCTGTTGACGCCGCCGTTCCTCGACCGCTTCCCGAACCGGATCGTGAACGTGCATCCGTCGCTGCTCCCGGACTTTCCCGGAGCGCACGCGATCGACGATGCGCTCACGGCAGGCGTCGACACGACCGGCGTGACGGTCCACTTCGTCGACGAAGGCCTCGACACGGGCGCCGTGATCCGGCAGGAGCCGGTCAGCGTCGAGCCGCGCGGGACGCTCGTCGAGCGAATCCATGCCGTCGAGCACAGACTGCTGACCGAGGTGGTGGAAGAGCTGTGCGTGCGCTGATCTCCGTCCACAACAAAGCCGGGCTCGACGGCTTTGCGCGAGGGCTGGCCGACCTCGGCTGGGAGCTCGTCGCCAGCGGCGGGACCGCGGACTTCCTCGAGCACGAGGTCGGAGTCGACGTCGACCGGGTCGAGAACCTCACCGGCTCGGCGGAGATGCTCGGCGGGCGGGTGAAGACGCTGCATCCGCGGATCCACGCGGCAATCCTCGCGCGACGTGACCACGCCGACGACGTCGCCACCCTTGCGGCCGAGGAGATCGAGCCGTTCGACCTCGTCTGCGTGAACCTCTACCCCTTCAGCGAGGTAGCCGGGCGCTACGGCGTGCGCGAGGAGGATGCGGTCGAGATGATCGACGTCGGCGGGCCGTCGATGCTGCGCGGGGCGGCGAAGAACTTCGCCTACTGCGCGCCGGTCTGCCGTCCGGAGCAGTACGACGCGCTCGTCCAGGAACTGCGCGAGCGCGGCGAGCTGTCGCTCGACACGCGGCGTGCGCTCGCCGCCGATGCGTTTGCGACGACGGCGGCGTACGAGGCCGCGATCGCGCGCTGGTTCGGGGACGTCGAGACGTTCCCGGAGACGCTCGTGACCGCGTATGCAAAGGTCGCCGAGCTTCGCTACGGCGAAAACCCGCACCAGCGCGGCGCCTACTACGCCGAGCAGGGGGCGCGCGTCCACCTCCTGTCCCGCGTCGAGCAACTGCACGGGAAGGAGCTGTCGCTGATCAACCTGCTCGACCTGTCGGCGGCGCGGCTGCTGCTGCGCGAGTTCGCGCTGCCGGCGTGCGTGATCGTCAAGCACGCGAACCCGTGCGGCGTCGCGGTCGCGGGGACGATCGAGGAGGCGTACGAGCGGGCGCTCGCGTCGGACCCGGTGTCGGCGTTCGGGATGGTGTGCGCCTTCAACCGTCCGGTCTCGGCGCCGCTCGGTGCGGCGCTGGCCGAGCGCTTCGTCGACGTCCTGTTCGCGCCGGAGTACGACGGCGCGGCGCTCGAGTCGCTCCAGCAGAAGCAGGCGATTCGGATCCTGCGCGACAAGGAGCGGCGCGGCTTCGCACGCGGTGAGCGCGACTTCAAGCGCGTCCTCGGGGGGTTGCTCGTTCAGGACCGCGACTGGGACATCGAGGATCGCGAGGGCATGGAGGTCGCGTGCGGCGACCCGAGCGAGGAGCTGTGGGGTGACCTGCTGTTCGCGTGGCGCGTCTGCAAGCACGTCGGCTCCAACGCGATCGTCATCGCCAAGAACCTCGCGACCATCGGCATCGGCGGCGGCCAGACGAGCCGCGTCGACGCGGTCAAGCTCGCGCTCGACAAGGCCCGCGAGCACGGCCACGACACGCACGGCGCAGTGCTCGCCTCAGACGCGTTCTTCCCGTTCGCGGACGGGCCTCAGGCCGCGCTCGATGCAGGGGTCACGGCGATCATCCAGCCGGGAGGTTCGAAGCGGGACGACGAAGTCGTGGCACCGGTGCGCAGCGCGGGCGCGACGATGATCCTCACGGGCCGCCGCCACTTCCGCCACTAGCCCGCTTGCGACGCCGCGGATACGGGCGTCACTTGTTGTCGCGCGCGGATCTCCTAGAGCTCGTCCGGCGTAGCCATCCGGTAGAAGTACGGCCCGCTCGCCTGCGAGACCGCGAAGATCAGCGCGATCCCCTGCTCCTGCACCCCGGTCTTGTCCATCCCGCCGGCATAGACGGGGTCATAGCCTGCGTCGCGGATCAGCTGCTCGACCACGTCGCGCGCTTCCTCCTCGCCGCTCCAGATGTTCGACGGCCGGCTCCTCGCGCTGTCGATCTGGTCGTACAGTCGCGCGAAATTGAGGTTGAAGGACTTCGCCGTCGGGCCGTTCGTCTTCGACTTGACGAACTCCGCATTCGAGGAGAAGCCGTCCGGCGGCTCCGAGCCAATCAGGTTCGTCGCATCGATGACCGTCTTGCCGTTCCAGCCGCTGACCTTGTCGAACGCATCCGCGATCGCACCGCCCGGAACCGCCACGAGGACGACATCGGCGTCCGTCACGTCGCCGCCGTCCTGGCCGATCCGCGTGACGTCGTGTCCTGCGCGCTCCCAACGGTCGGCAAGCCCGCCGCCGACGTTTCCCCTGCCAACAACCGCGATCTTCATGGCGCTCCCCCTCAGTCGTTTCCGAAACTATTCCCGCGCCGAGTACGCTTCCGCGGCAGTGGCCCGCGAGTACTCCTCGGTCCTCGAGCTCGTCGGCAATACGCCGATCGTCCGCCTGGACGCGCTCGGGCGCGGCGTGCAGCCGACGCTGCTCGCGAAGCTCGAGTATCTGAATCCCGGCGGCTCGGTCAAGGACCGGATCGGGCTCGCCATGATCGAGAAGGGCGAGCAGGAGGGGAAGCTGAGGCCGGGCGGCACGATCGTCGAACCGACTTCCGGAAACACGGGCGTCGGCCTCGCGATCGCGGCGGCGCAGAAGGGCTACCGCTGCATCTTCGTCATGCCGGACAAGATGAGCCAGGAGAAGATCTCGATGCTCCGGGCCTACGGCGCGGAAGTGGTGATCACTCCCACCGCCGTCGACCACGACTCACCGGAGTCGTACTACTCCGTCTCGGATCGCCTCGCCGAGGAGATCCCCGGCGGCTTCAAGCCGGATCAGTACTCGAACATGTCGAACCCCGAGGCGCACTATCGCGTCACCGGGCCGGAGATCTGGGAGCAGACCGGCGGCGAGATCGATGCGGTCGTCATCTCCGTCGGCACCGGCGGGACGATCTCCGGCGTCGGCCGGTACTTCAAGCAGCGGAAGCCGGAGGTGCTGATCGTCGGCGCGGATCCCGAGGGCTCCGTCTACACCGCGCACGACGAGAGCGACGTCCACCCGTACTTCGTCGAGGGGATCGGCAAGGACACATGGCCCGAGACGATGGATCCTGACGTCGTCGACGAGTGGGTCCGCGTCTCCGACCGCGACTCGTTCCTCACCGCCCGACGGCTCGCGCGAGAGGAAGGGCTGCTCGTCGGTGGCTCCGGCGGCACGACGGTGTGGGCGGCGCTCGAGGTTGCGAAGCGTTTCGGCCCCGACGCGACGATCCTGACGATGATCCCCGACTCCGGCCGCTCGTACATGTCGAAGTTCTACGACGACAACTGGATGCTCGAGCACGGGTTCGTCGAGCGGCGTGTGCCACCGCCGACGGTCTCGGAGCTGCTGCGGTCGAAACGAGCGGAGGAGACGGAGGTGCCAGCGCTCGTCACGATCGCCGCGCACCAGAAGGTCGGCGAGGCGATCGACGTGATGCAGCGCTATTCGATCTCGCAGCTTCCGGTCGTGCGCGACGGCAGCGTGGCATCGCTCGCCGACGTAATCGGCTCGCTGCAGGACCGCGACCTGCTCGACCGCGTGTTCAAGAACCCGGACGCCCTGCACGAGGACGTCGCCGCGGCGATGCAACCGCCGCTCGCCGCGGTCGACGCGAACCAGACGCTCGACGAGGTGTTCGCGACCCTCACCGGCCGCACGAACGCCGTCGTCGTGGCGACGGACGGCAAGCCGGTCGGCGTGTTGACGCGCTCCGACCTGCTGGAGTACCTGGCGCACCAGCGCCAGATCGTGTAGCCGCTAGACCCGCTCGAGCCCTTCGTGCGCCAGCTCGAGCGTCTCGATCGCGACGTCGTTCCCCTTCGCGTCGAGCGTCGGCCCGATGTACTTGCAGGGCCAGCTGTCGACGAAGTTCCAGCGCACCTGCTCCTGCCCCTGGTCGTCGAGCAGGACAACGGAGCCGTTGCGGCGCTGGATGTTCCCGTCGAGCACTTGCTTGTGCCAGTTCCACCACTCCAGGTCACGGGTGACGCCGCGCTTGAGGACGATGTTCGTATACCTGTGGACGCCGGGAATTTTCCGCACCCGCAGCGCCTCGCCTCCCTCGCGGTAGTCGATCGCCTCGACCTCGCTCTCGAGGCCGCTCACCTCGGCGAAGCTCGCTCCGGCCATGCCGTCGATCTCGACGCGGAAGTTGAAAGCCTTGTACGGGTCGTGGCGTGCCATCGCTACAAGTCTGCAACGAGGGCCCAGCGGGCGAAAGGCGCGTCGGCGCCTGCCAGCTCTCGCGGGCAGATGTACTCCGCGAGCTCGTCCTTCCGGCGCCAGACGGCGAGCACCTCTGGATCCTCGTGCGCGTCGGCAACGGCATGCTCGCTCGACCACTCGAGCACAACGAGCAGCTCGCCGCGCCCGGTTCGGATCAGCGGTGCCGGCCGGCTTGTGACGTGGCCGCGGCGCCGCAGCGTTACGAGGTCGTCGTGCAGGAGCCGCGCCAGCGCGTCGTCTTGCCCGCTGCGCGGCCGGTACGCGGCAAGCGCGAGCTCGGTCGCCATGGTGAGGATTCTCGCGGCTACCATCGCGACATGGCGATCGAACCGCTGCAGCACCTGCTGCAACAGGCGTTTCCCGACGCGACCGAGGTGCGAGTCGAGGACCGCACCGGCGGCGGCGACCACTTCCAGGTGATCGTCTCGTCGCCGCGCTTCGATGGGCTGCCGTTGCTCGAGCAGCACCGTCTCGTCAACGACGCGCTGGCCGAACCGCTGCGCGACGGCACCATCCACGAGCTCCGGATCAAGACGAAAGGAAGCGGATGAACGACTTGCGACAGCGGATTCAGGACGTGATCGAGAACGAGCCGGTTGCCCTCTTCATGAAAGGGACGCCGCAGTTCGTCATGTGCGGGAACTCCGATCGCGCGCTGCGGGCGCTGCGCGAGGCGGGCGCGCCGGTCACGGCGGTCGACGTCCTTCCCGATCCGGCGATTCGCCAGGAGCTCTCGACGATCTCCGGCTGGCCGACGATCCCCCAGGTCTTCGTCAAGGGCGAGCTGATCGGCGGCGCCGACATCGTGGAGGAGCTGGCGGCCGCCGGCGAGCTCGAGCCGAAGCTGGAGTCGTCGCTCGGGCCTGACTACCGCGAGGCGCGGGCCGAGCAGACCGCCGCGGTGCTCTAGCCACAAAACCCGCACTATCCTGCGCGCGTGGGATTCCCCGCCCAGGAGACCTCGACCGGAGCGCTGCGGAAGCTCCAGGCCGTCACCGACGCGGCGCTCGCGCACCTCGCGCTCGACGAGCTCCTCGACGAGCTGCTCGAACGCATCCGCGACGCGCTCGAGGCGGACACGTCGGCGCTCCTGATGCTCGACACCGAGCGCGAGGAGCTCGTCGCGCGCGCCGCGAAGGGTCTCGAGGAGGAAGTGGAGCGCGGGACGCGCATCCCCTATGGCAAGGGCTTCGCGGGCCGCATCGCGGCGACACGCGACATCGTGACGATCGAGGACGTCGACCACTCGTACGTCCTCAACCCGATCCTGCACGAGAAAGGAGTCAAGTCGCTCCTCGGTGCGCCGCTGCTCGTCGGCGACAGGGTGCTCGGTGTCGTGCACGTCGGCACGCTGACGCCGCGCCTCTTCAGCGCCGACGACGCCGAGCTCCTTCGGGTCGTCTCCGCCCGGGCGGCGATCGCTATCGACCGGGCGCTCGCCTACGACGAGGTCGTCCGCCTGACCCAGCTGCAGCGCGACTTCGTCTCGCTGGCGGCACACGAGCTACGCACGCCGGCGGCCACGGTGTACGGCCTCGCAGCGACCCTCGCTCACCGGCAGCTCGCACCCGAGATGGTGGCGCAGCTGCAGCAGACGCTGCACGAGCAAGCCGAGCGGATGAGCCGCCTGGTCGAGCAGCTGCTCGACATGTCGCGCCTCGATGCCGCCGCGATTCGCGTCAGCCCGGAGCGGATCGAGCTGAGAACGGAGCTCCAGCAGATCGTGCAGGCGACGGCGCTCGGTCGCGAGCACGAGGTCGAGATCGATGCGCCGGACAAGACCGTCACGGCCGACCGCGCGGTGCTGGAGCGCGTCGTCGGCAACCTGCTGACGAACGCGCTCCGTTACGGGGCGCCGCCGATCCGCATCGTCGCCCGCGAGACCGACTCGCAGCTCTGCATTTCCGTGTGCGACGGCGGCGCCGGGATCGACCCGGAGTTCGTGCCGCAGCTATTCGACCGCTTCCAGCGCAGCGACGCCGCCCGTCAGTCCGGCACGGGAGCCGGCCTCGGCCTGTCGATCGCGCGGTTGTACGCGCGCGCACACGGTGGCGACGTCGTCTACGAGCCTGACGAGGAAGCCGGCGCCCGCTTCGACCTCGTCCTGCCGACGTAGCGAAACCCGATCGGCCGGATGGCGCGGGCGTCGATCAGCGCCGCCTCCAGCCCCTCGCTCGCGGGGCCGTCCAGCCAGCGGTAGAAGTACGGCCTCCACTCGAAGTACAGCTCCTCGAAGCGCGCGTCGAGCGCGGCGCGCAGCGTCTCGTACGGATGGAGGCCGCTATGGCGGCGATGCCACTCGCTCAAGTCGGGCGGGCCCTTCGGCTGGCGGCCGGCCGCGACGAGGAGTCGATGCTGCCGCTCGTACCAGTCGACGGACGGCTCGTCCATGTGGTTCCACGCGAACTCGTCGACGACGAGCAGCGGGGCGAGGCGTGCCAGCTTGTCGAGCGCCGGCTCGAGCGGATGCACGTGATGGAGGACACGGCCCGCAACGACGGCACCGAACGGCCCGGGGTCCTCGAAATCCTCGAGCGTCACCCGGCGGTACAGCGGGCCGTCCGGAGCTTCCGGGTCGATCGCGATCACGTCGTACCCGGCCGCGGCGACGCCGGGCGCGACCCCGCCCTCGTGGCCGCAGCCGACCTCGAGCACGCGCTGCGGCGCCGGCGGGAGGTGCGAAAGTGCGAACTCGATGAAGTCCACGGTCGTCAGCGTCGCACAGGCACGCCGCATCGCCGTGCACGCACAGCTGCTCGACGGGAACGCGACGAGCATCCTCGACACGGTCAGGACGCTCGGATTCCTCCAGATCGACCCGATCTCGACGGTCGCGCCGCCGCAGCATCTCGTGCTCTGGAGCCGCCTCGGATCCTTCGACACGGCGGAGCTCGACCGGCTGCTGTGGGAGGAGCGGAAGCTCTTCGAGTGGGCCGCGTTCATCCGGCCGATCGAGGACTACCCGTTGATCCGCGCGCGGATGCTGCGCCCGCGCGGGAAGCAGCTCTACGAGCAGCGCCAGGAGGCGTTCCTGAAGACGAACGCCCGCTTCAAACGCTTCGTCCTGAAGGAGCTCGAGGAACGAGGGCCTCTGGTCTCGCGCAAGATCGCAGCCGACCTGATGGTCTCCCGCGACCCGCACGACTGGTGGGGCAGCCGCAAGGTCGCGCTAATGCTGATGATCCTCGAGGCGCACGGCCTTGTCGCCGTGGTCGGCCGCCGCGGGAAGCAGCGCCTGTGGGATCTCGCCGAGCGCTGGTATCCGGACGTCGAGACGATCCCGTGGCCGGATGCGCAGCGACTGCTCGACGAGAAGCGCTGGCGATCGCTCGGCGTCCGCCTGACGAGAACCGGAGAGTGGGAAGCGCATCCAGATGCAAACGACGATCCGGTGCCGCGGCGGACGACGTTCCTCTCGCCGTTCGACCGTTTGATCCACGACCGCGACCGCGCGCATGCGCTGTTCGACTTCTTCTACCGGCTCGAGATGTACGTCCCGAAGGCGAAGCGGGAATACGGGTACTACGTACTGCCGATCCTACGGGGCGACCGGCTGGTCGGGCGCGTCGAGCCCGTGTTCGACCGCAGGGGCGGCGTGCTTCGCGTCGAGTCGCTGCACTGGGAGGCGGGCGCGAAAGCAGTCTCGCTCGCGACGCCACTGCGCGAGCTCGCGGCCTTCGTCGGCGCGGGTAGCATCGGGCACTGATGGACTTCGAGACCCGTGCGATCCACGAGGGACAGGAGCCGGATCCGACGACGGGCGCCGTGACGGTGCCGATCTACCAGACCTCGACCTACGTGCAGGAGGCGGTCGGCGAACACAAGGGCTATGACTACTCGCGCGTCGGAAATCCGACGCGGACGGCGCTGCAGCTCTGCCTCGCGTCGCTCGAGTCGGCGGAGCACGGGCTCGCGTTCGCCTCCGGCCTCGGCGCGGTGACGACGATCATGCACCTCGTCTCGCCGGGCGACCGCATCGTCTCCGTCAACGACGTCTACGGC
Organism: uncultured Actinomycetes bacterium; assembly: GCA_963833655.1. Classification (GTDB taxonomy): domain Bacteria; phylum Actinomycetota; class Thermoleophilia; order Gaiellales; family Gaiellaceae; genus 3-1-20CM-4-69-9. The sequence goes on from CAWHYL010000005.1 coordinate 694,340, forward strand.
GGTGTCTACCGGATGTTCTCCCAGGTGTACGAGCCGAAGGGCTACGAGTTCACGTGGCTGCCGGCAGCCGAGATCGGCGGCAACCTCGCCGAGCACCTGGACGAACGGACGCGGATCGTGTGGCTCGAGACGCCGACGAATCCGCTCCTCAACGTCATCGACATCCGCTCGGCGGCCGAGGCCGCGCACGCGGCAGGCGCACTCGTCGTCGTCGACAACACGTTTGCGACGCCGTACCTGCAGCGGCCGCTCGAGCTCGGGGCCGACATCGTCGTCCACTCGACGACGAAGTACCTCGGCGGCCACTCCGACGTCGTCGGCGGCTTTGCGGCGACGAACGACCCGACGATCGCCGAGCGGCTGCAGTTCCTGCAGAAGTCGCTCGGCGCCGTGCCCGGGCCGTTCGACTGCTGGCTCGTCCTCCGTGGCATCAAGACGCTCGCAGTGCGGATGCAGCGGCACAGCGACAACGCCGAGGTGGTGGCGCTGTCGCTCTCGCGCCATCCGCTCGTCGAGCGCGTGCTGTATCCCGGCCTGCCCTCCCATCCGGGACACGAAATCGCGGCGAAGCAGATGCGGCACTTCGGCGGGATGATCTCCTTCCTCGTCGAGTCCGAAGAGGAGGCGGTGGGGCTCGTGGCGCGCACGAAGATCTTCAAGCTGGCGGAATCTCTCGGCGGCGTCGAGAGCCTGATCGAGCATCCGGCCCGGATGACGCACGCGTCGACGGCAGACGCGCCGTTTGCCGCGCCGAGGAACCTGATCAGGCTGTCCGTCGGGCTCGAGTCCGCGGAGGATCTCGTGGCTGATCTCGAGGCGGCGCTCGTCCGGTCGGCGACGCACGCTTAGGGTCACGGAACCGCTCGACCTTCGCCACCTCGGCGCACCGCGCGTCATCGGGTCGTATCTCGTCGACACCGACGACGGCCCGGCCCTCTTCGACTGCGGCCCGACGACGTGCGTCGAGGCGCTGAAGGACGGGCTGCGCTCGCGCGGGCTCGCGCTCGAGGACATCCGCCACCTGCTGCTCTCGCACATCCACCTCGACCACGCGGGGGCTGCCGGCGTCCTCGTGCGCGAGCATCCGGCGCTCGAGGTGCACGTCTCGGCGATCGGCGCGCCGCACCTGGCCGATCCGAGCCGCCTCGAGGCGAGCGCGCGACGCCTCTACGTCGACGCCTTCGACCGCCTCTGGGGCGAGCTCGCGCCCGTGCCGGAGGCGAACGTCCGTGTCGTCGGCGACCGCGTGCTCGGGCTCGATTGCTTCCCGACGCCCGGGCACGCGACGCATCACGTCTGCTACCTCTCGCCGGACGGGACCCTGTATGCCGGCGATGCAGCGGGCGTGCGTATTCAGCCGCACGACGAGGTGCTTCCACCGACGCCGCCGCCGGAGTTCGATCTCGAGACGTGGCTGCGGACGCTCGACGAGATCGAGCGGCGTGCCCCGGCACGCCTCGCGCTCATCCACTTCGGTGTCGCCGACGACGTCTCGCGTCACATCGACGAGCTTCGCCGGCGGCTGGAAGGGTGGGTCGCGCTCGAGGGTGTAACAGAAGAGGAATTCACGAGGACTGTCGGGCGGGACATGGACGAGAGCTACGAGCGGGCGATGCCGTTCTGGCAGTCGTACGCGGGCCTGAAGCGGTACTGGGAGAAGCGCCGTGGGACGTAACTTCTTCCTGCTGCTGGCTGCGCGCGCGATTTCGTACTTCGGGACGTACCTCGCGCCGATCGCGGTTGCGTTCGCCGTGCTCGACCTCACGGGCTCGGCCACCGACACCGGCATCGCGTTCGCGTGCTGGACGGTCGCTCAGGTTGCGACGCTGCTGGTCGGCGGCGTCGTCGCCGACCGCCTGCCGCGGCGCGTCGTCATGGTTGCCTCCGACGTCGCAAACGTCTTCGTGCGCACGACGATGGGCGTGTTGCTCGTGACCGGACATGCGCAGGTCTGGCACCTGTTCGTCCTGCAGGCGCTCGGCGGCGCCGCGACGGCGTTCTACTCGCCCGCCTCGAGCGGGCTCGTGCCCGCGGTCGTGGAGCCCGCGCGGCTCCAGCAAGCCAACGCGCTGATGGGGATCGCGCGCTACGTCTCGTTCCCGCTGGGCGCAGCCACGGGCGGCGCGATCGTGGCGACGATCGGGCCCGGCGCGGCACTGCTCGTCGACGCCGGCTCGTACGCGGCGAGCGCGCTGCTGCTGTTCGCAATCAGCCTCCCCGCGCGTGCACGGAAAGCAACGGCGCCGAACTTCCTGCACGAGCTGCGCGAGGGTTGGCAGGCATGGACCGAGCACACCTGGGTGTGGCTGCTGAACGTCTGGATCGCGCTGTACTTCCTGATCACGTACGCGCCGTTCTTCGTGCTCGGACCGTACATCGCGAAGCACGACCTCGGCGGGGCGGCGCAGTGGGGGACGGTCGTCACGGGCGAGGGGATCGGTGCCTTGCTCGGCGCGCTCGTCGGGCTGCGCATGCGCCCAGCGCGGCCATGGGTGATGGTCGGTGGGATCTTCGCGCTCACCTCCCTGCAGAGCATCCTGCTCGCGGCGCACGCGTCGTTCGTCCTGATCGCGGCCGCGGCCGTGATCGCCGGCTTCTCGTTCTCGCTCGGCTCCGTCATCTTCGAGACGGGCGTGCAGCGGGCGATCGCGCCCGACAAGCTCAGCCGCGTCAGCGCCTACAGCTGGATGTGCTCCATGGTCTTCCTGCCGCTCGGCTACGCGCTCGCAGGCCCGATCGCCGCGGCCGTCGGCATGTCGGCGTACCTCGTCTTCGGCGCCGTCTGGATCCTCCTCACGACGGCGGTCGTCGTCGCCGTCCCGGCGGTCAGGAACTACCGCCTGCCGGCCGCCGCGATGGCGACCTCGTAGGCGGCGAGGTAGTCCCGGACCATCCGCTCGGGCGAGAACTCCTGCTCGACGTAGTGCCGGAGCTCGAGCGGATCGAGCGCATCGGCGCGCTCGAGCGCGGCCGGCATCTCCGTGTAGCTGTCGACGATGATGCCGCTGCGGCCGTCCTCGATGACTTCCGGGACGGCGCCCCAGCGCGTCGCGATCACCGGCGTGCCGCATGCCATCGACTCGATCATCACCAGGCCGAATGGCTCCTCCCACTCGATCGGGAACAGCGTGGCGCGCGCGTCCTGGAGGAGCTCGACCTTCTCGCCGTGCGTGACCTCGCCGAGATATTCGATGCCGTCGACGAGGTGCGGCTCGACGAGCTCGTGGAAGTACTCGCGTTCCTTCGGCTCCTGCATCTTCCCGGCGATCTTGAGCGGCAGACCCGTCTGCATCGCGACGGCGACCGCCCGGTGTGCGCCCTTGTCGGGGCTCAGCCGGCCGAGGAAGAGGAGGTAGCTGCCGCGGTGCGGCTTGCACGGATAGACCGAGAAGTCGAGTGCGTTGAAGCAGTTCCCGACCCAGTTCAGGTTCGGCAGCGGCTTGCGCTGGTTCATCGAGATCGAGATCAGGCCGACCTGCGGCGCGACCTTCGCGATCAGCTCGTAGATCTCGCCCGGCTCGCCGTCGAGCGGGCCGTGCACAGTGTGGACGAGCGGTGTCGAGGTCGTCGCACCGAGCACCGCGCCGAGCATGCCGGTGTGGTCGTTGATGATGTCGAACTCGTCGGCGCGCGCGAAACAGGAGAGGTCGTGCTTCAGCTCCCAGAACGTGCGCCCGATCTGCCGGCTCGGCGCCACCGGGAAGACAGCCGCGAGCTTCGCCTTGGTGCGCGAATCGCCCGAAGCAAACAGCGTCACGTCGTGTCCGGCATCGACCAGGCCATCAGCCAGCAGCGCAACCACCCACTCGATGCCGCCGTAGCCCGTCGGCGGGACCGCGAACCACGCGGGCGCGAGGATGGCGATCCTCACGCGGCGTCCACCCGCACGGTGCCGTCCTCGAGTCGTGCGTCCCAGAGCGTCCCGAACGCGCGGATGCCGGAGAGGCGGATCGCTCCAGCCCATGAGGGCAGCTCCGGCGGCGCGACCGTCTCGAGGGCGTGCCGGCGGCGGTCGGGCTGCAGGCCGAGCAGCGCCTGGAGGAGCAGCACCGGCGTGCCGGCGGCCCATGCCTGCGGCCGCGCGGCTGTCGGGTAGGCGATCGGGAACGGCGTCTCCGAGCGGCGCATGCCGGCGAACACCTCCGGCAGCTGGTAGTCGAAGTGCTGCGCCGCCGTGAGCATGCGCTGAACGACGCGTTGCGCCTCGGGCCACCGTGCATAGCGCGCGAGGCCGGCGGCGATCAACGAGTTGTCGTGCGGCCACACGGTGCCATTGTGGTACGAGAGCGGGTTGTAGCCGGCGTCGGCCGTCGACATCGTCCGGACGCCCCACCCCGACCAGAGGTCGTCGCCCATCAGCTGGTCGACGACAGCATCGACGCGTCTCGGGGGGACGATGCCGCTCCAGAGAAGGTGGCCGATGTTCGAGCACAGCGAGTCGACCTGCGCCTTGTCGCCGTCGAGCGCAAGCGCGTAGAAGCCGCCCCGCTCGTCGACCCAGAACGCCTCGTCGAAGCGCTTGCGGAGCTCGTCGGCCTCGCGGTCCAGCCGGTTCGCCAGCTCGCGGTCGCGCCAGACGTCGCGGGCGAGCTCCGCGATCCGCCGCTTCGCGTCGTAGACGTACCCCTGCACCTCGCACGGCGCGATCGGCGTCTTCGCAAGCGTGCCGTCGTGAAAGCGTTGCGAGTCCCAGGAGTCCTTCCACGACTGGTTCTCGAGCCCGTGCTCCGTGCGCCGTTCGTATTCGACGAAGCCGTCGCCGTCGCGGTCTCCGTACTTCTCGATCCAGTCGAGCGCCGCGAGCGCCGGGCCCTTCAGTTCGCGCACGAGCGCGGCGTCGTCCGTCCAGCGCCAGACCTCCGACAGGAGGATCAGGTAGAGCGGCGTCGCGTCGAGGGTGCCGTAGTAGCGCTCGTGCCAGGTGCGCGCAGCCTTGCCGTGCCGCACCTCGTGCACGATCTTGCCGGGCTCGGCGTCGCGCGACGGGTCATCCTCGTTCGCCTGCAGGTCGGCGAGCACCTCGAGCGCGGTGCGCGCGAGCTCCGGCCCGAACAGCAGCGTCTGCAGGCACGTGATGATCGTGTCGCGGCCGAACACCGCCATGAACCACGGCACGCCGGCACCCGGCAGCCTTCCGATCGCACCGTTGTCCGAGCGCATGCGCAGGGAAGCAAGGTCGGAGACAGACTGTCCGAACGCGCGGGAGAGCGCATCCCACGAGGAGCGAAGCTGCGGCACACGCAGCTGCCACGCCGCGAGTGAGTCGCGGACGCGACCGACCTCCTCGCCGAAGCGCAGCTCCGCGAAGCGAGGCGCGACGAGCTCTCCGTCGGGTAGCGGGAAGACCTCGACGTGCAGGCCCCAGCGCTCGCGCGGCTCGAGCGACAGATGGAAGACCATTCTCGAGCCGTCGACCGTGCCGCGTTCGGAGAAGATCACCTGCGTCTTCAACGGGAGGTCGCCGTCGTCGGCGATCAGGAACTGGTTGCGGTCGGGCTCGTACTCGACCGGTCGCGGCTGCGGCAGCGGCTTCGCGCGCAGCGGGTCGCCGAGCGCGAAGTCGAAATCCTTGACGGCGAAGATGTCCGCGAAGTCCGCGCCGACGTCGAGCTCGACGTCGAACTCGACGCGCTCCATGCTTTGGTTCTGGATCGTGAACGAATCCTGCATCCCGTCGCCCACGAAACGCTCGCGGCGAATCGAGAGAACGTCCGGCGCCAGGCCGTCGGTCAGCGGGTTCCGCATGAAGAACGCGGCCGAGAAGTACTCGATCTTGTCGGACGAGAGCAGCAGCGGCCGCCGCCCGTTGATCGTCAGCTTGAGCATCGAGAGGAAGCGCGTATCCTCCGTGAACAGGCCTTCGACGTTGCCGTGCAGATCGCCCAGTCGGTCGCAGATGCAGAAAGTCGCGCCTTCCAGGATGCGGAGCTCGCCGCTCATCAGCTCTCGGTCCGCAGTATGCGCCCGCCGGACGACTGTGCAAGAGCCTTGACGACGAGCTCGTCGACATTCACGCGCGCGGGTCGCGTGAGGACGAACACGATGCACTCCGCGATGTCCTCCGGCTGCATCGCCTCGACGCCCTCGTAGACCTTCCGCGCCGTGTGGGCGTCGCCGCGGAAGCGAACGAGCGAGAAGTCCGTCTGCACAAGGCCGGGGTCGACCGTGCAGATGTGAATCGGGCGGCCGAGCAAGTCCTCACGCAGCGCGTACGTGAAGCCGCGGACGGCGAACTTGGAGGTGACGTAGAGCGACCCCTTCTCGTACGCCTGCCGGCCGGCGACGGAGCCGATGTTCACGATGTGCCCGTTGTCGCGGATGTGCGGGAGGCAGAGTCGTGTCATCCGGATCAGCCCGTTGACGTTCGTCTCGAGCACGAGCCGCTCGTCCTCTTCGCTGCTGCTGTCGAACGGGTCGCGCCCGAGCGCGAGGCCGGCCGCGTTGACGAGGATGTCGATGCCGTCCAGCTCGTCGAGCGTCGCCTCGACGAAGCGCTCGCAGCTCGCCGGATCGGTCACGTCGAGCTCGAGCGGGACGACCTGAGCTGCGATCCGATCCGTCCGGCGGGCGCCGCCGACAACCCGCGCGCCCTCCGCGGCCAACGCCTGCGCCGTCGCCGCGCCGATCCCGCTCGACGCGCCGGTGACGACGGCCGCTTTGCCTGCCAGGCTGGGCACCGGCGGACTCTAGCGGCGCTCGACCGGCGTGCGGCGCGCGACCGCGTCTCCGAGCGAGACGCGGGTCGTCGCAGGCTCCGCGTGGTCGACCTGCAGCGTCGTGTGCGTGACGCCGAACCGGTCGGCCACGACCTGCTCGAGTCGGCGGCGTGCGGCGTGACAGTCGGCGCCCGGCTCCACGAGCACGTGCGCAGACAGCGCCGGGAAGCCACTCGTGACCGTCCAGACGTGGAGGTCGTGCACCTCGACGACCCCGCCTTCGCGGACGAGTGCCTGGCCGATCGCCTCGGGATCGACGTCGTCGGGTGCGCGCTCGAGGAAGATCTTCGTCGACTCGCGCAAGAGCTGGACGCTCGACCACAGCATCAGCGCCGCGACGAAGAGGCTGGCGATCGGGTCGAGCCGGTTCCAGCCCGTGGCGAGGATCAGCCCGCCCGCGAGTGCCGCCGCCGCGAACGCGGCCACGTCGGTGGCGACGTGCAGGAAGGCGCCGCGGACGTTGAGGCTCTCCTTGCTCGCGCGCGCGAGGACGTAGGCTGCCACGAGGCTGGCGAGCGCTCCCGCGAGCGCGACGACCAGGACGACGCCGCCGCGGACGTCATGTGGATCGATCAGGCGGTGGATCGCCGACCAGACGATCCACACGGCGAGCAGGCCCAGCGTGATGCCGTTCGCCTGCGCCGCGAGGATCTCGAGGCGGGAGTAGCCGAACGTCCAGCGGCCCGCCGCAGGCCGCGCCGCCATTCCGGCGGCCAGCATTGCGAAGGCGAGCGCGGCAACGTCGGTGAGCATGTGGCCGGCGTCGGCGAGCAGTGCAAGCGAATGCGCGAAGACACCGGCGACGACCTCCGCCACCATGATCGACGCGACCAGGCCGAGAGCGATGGTGAGCGCCCGCCGGTCGCCGACGAGCCTGTGGTCGTGGTCGTGGTGCACGTTCAGAGCGTAATTACGACCAGCCGGTTTCGAGCCGCTCGCGCATGAGCTCGACGGCGACAGCCCAGACGCGCAGAACGTGCTCGTCCGGGAGCTGGTACGGGCCGCCGAAGGATCCGTCGCCGAGCGCCTCGCGCCACGCAGCCTCGGTCTTCACCGAGGGCCGCGTGTACGGCGGCTTGCGGCCGGCCGGCGAGTCGACGTCCGCCAGCCGAGTCCACGGGAAGTTCTCGGACCACGAGGCGTGGTCGTAGTCTGCGTCGATCGCCGCCGCGACCTCGTCCGGCCGGCCGTCCCACACCTCGTGCCAGATGACGTCGGCGCCGGGCGTCGCCTCCGCCCAGGCGAGCGCGGCGTCGGGCTTGTTCCCGCTGTGGCCGTTCGCGACGAAGAAGCGGCGGAACCCCTGTGCGTGCAGCGAGGTCAAGAGGTCGCGCAGGACGGCGGCGTACGTCTCCGGCTGCAGCGTCGGACTGCCCGGGAACATGAAGAAGCCGGTGACGCCGTAGGCGAGCACGGGCAGCACCGGAACGCCGAGCGGCTCGGCGGCCTCGACGGCGAGCCGCTCCGCGATGATGTTGTCGGTCTCGAGCGAGAGGTACGCGTGCTGCTCCGTCGAGCCGACGGGCAGGACGATCCGGTCGTCCCGCGCGAGGTACTCCTCGAGCTGCATCCAGTTGAGATCGCGGATTCGCACGTACCCAACGTTACGCGGCTTCGAGCGCGCTCAGCAGCTGCCTGACCCTCATCGGGAGATACGTGCCGTAGTCGGCGTGCGCATGGGTCGCGTCGTACTGCCGCCGGATCTGGAGGACGTACGGGAACAGCCCGGTCGGGGTCGCGACCTCCAGTGCTCGACGGAGCTGGGGCGCGGAGCCGAACCCCTCCCACGCGGCGGCATACGCCGTGCGGGCCGGCTCCGGGTCGTCGAGCGACCATGACGGCTTCAGCCACGACCACAGCGGGAAGCCGACGCTCGCGTCGCCCCAGTCGTAGATCGCAACGCGACCGTCGCGCTCGAAGACGTTCCACTCGTGCAGGTCGTCATGCTGGATCGACGCCGGCAGGGCCAGCTCCGCCAGCTGTCCGTAGAGGTCGTGGAACTTCGGCGCGAGCGCGTGCAGCCGCGCGACCTCCTCGGGCTCGAGCCCGTGGTCGCGTTCGAAGAACGGCTCGTAGAGGTCGGCGACGACCGTCAGGCGGAGATCCCGGAGGCCGTATGCCAGCAGCTCGTCGACGTGCGCGGCCTCCCCGACCTGCAGCTCGCCGTAGAGCGCAAGCGCCGGCGGGAACAGCTCGAACCTCCCGGAGTCGGCGACGCGGGTTCCGCCGTCGCGCAGCAGCAGCCATGCTCGCTCCGCATCCGCGGCGACGACTTCGGGAACGCGGTCCGGCCAGCGCGACCCGAGCGCGACGGTGAGCGGGACCTCGTACGCCTGCACGGGCTGCTCCTGTTTGAGGTACAGATCGCCGTCGCTCGTCGGCACGCGCAGGACCGTCGACCACGGGCGGTCGTGGATCGTCTCGACGGGAGCGCTCGGCTCGACGCCGTGAGCCGCGAGCCAGGGTTCGACGTCGTCGCGCACGTGCACGAGCCTAGTCCGCGCCGAAAACCGTCAGCTGCGGCCTCCTTGACGCCGGCCGTCGCCGCAGGCACGGTCGAACGGTGCGAACGGTGATCCTGCTCCGGCACGCGAAGTCGAGCTGGTCGGACTCGAGCCTTGCCGACATCGATCGCCCACTCGCGCCGCGAGGCAAACGTGCGTCGAGGAAGCTTGCCAAGCACATCCGGCGGAAGAAGATTCAGCCGGCCCTTGTCCTTTGCTCACCGTCACTTCGCACCCGCCAGACCCTCGAGGCCGTCGAGGCGTCACTGGGCAAGCGCTGCGTCGTCGAGGTCGCCCCTCAGCTCTACGGCGCTTCGGCGCAGGAGCTGCTCGAACAGCTCCAAGCTCTTCCCGACTCCGTGGGTTCGGTGATGCTCATCGGCCACAACCCGGGCCTGCACGACCTCGCGCTCGTCCTCGCCTCGCGAGGCTCCGATCTACCGCACCTCGCGGAGAAATTCCCGACCGGTGCGCTCGCCACGCTCGTCGTCGGCAGCGACGACTGGGCCGCTTTAAGCCCTGGTACGGCAGAGGTCGTCGACTACGTTGTTCCCAGGCAGTTGGGCTGAGCTCCACCGACGCACGACCGAGGACCGAAGCGATGACCACTGACAAGCGGGGGCGTACGAGTGCCGGCATCCTGCTCTGGCGCAGCCGGCAGGGTCGCGTGGAGGTGCTTCTGGCCCATCAAGGCGGACCGTTCTGGGTCAAGAAGGACATCGGCCACTGGACGATCCCCAAGGGCGAGGTCGAGCCGGGCGAGGAGTTCGTGACCGTGGCTCGCCGAGAGTTCGCAGAAGAAACGGGACACGAAGCTCCGAACCAGCCGCTCATCGAGCTCGGGCAGATCAGGCAGAAGTCGGGCAAGCTCGTGCTGGGCTGGGCGGCTGAGGGAGACCTCGACCCAGCGACCGCCACGAGCAACACCTTCGACATGGAGTGGCCACCGCGCTCGGGCACTGTCCGGACATTCCCCGAGATCGACCGCGTCGAGTGGTTCCCGCTCGACGAGGCACGCCGAAGGCTGAAGGCCGCGCAGGTTCCCTTCCTCGATCGGCTGCAGGCAGCCCTCGGGTGAGGCTCGCGGCTAAGACGTAGGCCAGAGGCGTTCGCGCGCGCGCTCCGCCATCGACGGCGGCGGGCCGTCCAGCCGCGGCGCGCGCGGCCAGACGTAAGCGATCGCCGCGAGCCAGGGAGCGGCGAGGAGGAGCGTGACCCAGAGAGCGTGCATCGAGGAAGTGTGCCACCGACGCGGTGCGCTGCGAAAGCGTCCGGCCCCTCTCTTTCCAGATTGTTTACGGATCGACACAGCCTCCCCGGACTTGCGACGTCAGGGAGGACGCTTGGTTCCATCGATCGGCACCTGCACACACGAACCTGAATCAGGGCATTCCCGGATTGAGGATGCGACTCCGTGCCGATGCCCGGAGCGCGGCAGGCGAGTGACGATGACATCCCTGGCAAGGGCAATAGGAAGGAGACGCCATGACGACCAAGGAACTGCATCAGAAGCGCGCAGAGCTCTCCGCCCAGCTTCCAGGATTGACACTAAGGCGCGACCATGTGTTTCAGTTGAGGTGCGACGCCGAGAAGCTCGACCGCTTCGGCGTAACGCATCACACTGCAACCGAGACGGCCCGACTCGCAGAAGACCACGCAGCAGCCGAGGTGGCGGTTCGAGATCTACAACTCCAGCTGCGCGACATTGACTACGAAATCAAGAACGCGCCGGGCGGTGGCATCACGACGACGATCGGCCGCGTCCTCCGGCGAGGCTGAGCCCCTTCTCAGATAGGCGGACGACGTAGCGGAGGCGCGGCCGGCGGCCGTAACATCGCCTGATGGCGATCGAGGTCGACGTTCAGCGGCTGCAAGTCGGCGATGTGATCCTGGTTGACCTTGACGAGCAGCAAGGGAAGGTGGAGGCGAAGGTCGTGCGCGACATCGATCGGATCGATCGGATTGATCGAACGGAGAGCACGGTGCGCGTCACTCTGCGAGTGGAGGGGCGGGCGGACTTCGTCAAGGAGTGGGCACTCGACGAGATGGTCACCGTCGTACGCGGGCCTTAGGCGCCGACGCGGTCGTTGCTACTGCGCCTAGGCGCGGCGCTGGTAAAAGCCGGCTCGCCAACTCCCACGAACCTACTCTCGCGCTTGCTCGGCGAAGCAGGCGCTCGGTGTCGATCTGGAGCCCAGCCGGAAGATCGAAAGCCAGCGGGAGACGGCACGAAGTTCGACAGGGCCAATCTTCGGGCCCGCGCGACGGCCAGCGGCTCGCGGTGCGCCCAAACCTGGCCGTCTAGCCAGTTGTCCCGGCGCGGCGGGCGCGCGAGCGTAGGCGTGGCTAGAGATTCTGCGGAGGGGTCCTGTCATCGAAACGCCGCCGAGAAGGACTGGACCAACATGGGTGCCCGGGCGCCGGTGCCCGCCTCGCGCTGCCGGATGCGCGCTGTTGCTTTTGCTGACAACCGGTGCACTCTTCGCATCGAGTGCGCGTGCCGACGACCCGACGCCACCCCCGGTAGACCCGCCGGCGGTGACGTTGCCCGCCGAGCCCGATCCACCTCCCGACCCTTCCCCGCCACCCCCGCCGGCGTCCACCTCCAAGCCGGCGCGCTCGACCCGTAACGAGACCGTGGCACCCACCTCGTCGGGCCGAGCGGCGCAACCCGCAGGTCTTCCTCGCGCTCCGCTACAGAGCCGGACGCAGCCGGAAAGACCGCGGCTCCGGCCTCGCATCGGCCGTCCTACGCATCGTCCTACGCATCGTCATGCGCCGCGCGTCAAGCGTCGACAAGCAGTAGTCGACAGACGACCAGCCTCCGCGCCACAGATTCGACGGCCGACACACGAACGCCTTGCGGTGGGCCGCTTGCAGCCGCTGGCGGCACGATCAGATGCGTCGCCCGTCGGCGGTGCTAGGACGCCGCTGTTCGTCACGACGGCAATCCTGCTCGTGGGCCTCTTCGGGCTATTCGTCCTCCGCATGCTTTCGCCGCAGCTCGCAGCAGCCACGCAGTTGCCGAGGCGTTCGCGCCGTCCCGCTCGGACACGCGCTCGGCAGACCCCACCACCGCACCGAACACCCGCCCGGCCCGCAGCCCACGCCCGCCCCGCGCCACCCGCACCGACCCCGCCTCCTGTACCACCCCGGCGCGCAGCCGAGGAGCCGCGCAGAGCACTCGCTCCTGAGAAGGCGGGGCGCAGCCGCGAGCTGCCGAGGGGCAACGTGTCGCCGACACGACAGGGAAAAGGGCCCGCGACGACATGCGAGATCCGCGTCTTCCGCGGCTACCTCAAGTCGCAGTTCTACGCCGAGGTGAGGCCGTTTGACGGCAAGACGCCATATGCAGCTGGAACGTCGCAGTGGTTTCGCTGGCGGAACGTCGATGCGCCGACGGCTGAACCCGGCATCGTTGCGGCGCGAGATCAACTCCTCAACGTGCTCGCCGCAGACGGCTGGGTCCGCGTCGGGCAAGGCGCCGAGTGGTATAGCGACCGGCTGGAAAGAAGGGTCCGCACGCGATGACGCTCGGCCGCCGAGTCGCAGAAGTTGCCCTCGCCCTGGTCGTGCCGCTCGTGGTCGCAACGGCCGCCCAACCGGCCACGCGACTCGCAGCTGCAGACACGACGCCGCCTTCGATCGTTCCCCAAGTGTCCGGAACCGCAGGAACCGGAGGCTGGTACACGAGCCCCGTCACAGTCGCATGGGCTGTGACCGATCCGGAAACCGGCATCGCCGCCTCTTCGGGCTGTGGCACGACCACCATCTCCACCGATACGACCGGCACAACGATCACCTGCAGCGCCTCGAACTCCGATGGCCTGAGCGCGCAGGCGAGCGTCGTCGTGAAGGTCGACACGACCGGTCCTGCCGTAGCCGGAGAGCCGACCTCGAAGCCGGCACAGAAGGGCTGGTACACCCAGCCTCTCACTGTCGCGTTCTCGGGCGCCGATTCCGTGTCCGGGATCTCGAATTGCTCCGCTCCCATCGCTTACGGCGGGCCGGATACGAAGTCCGCTGCCGTCAGCGGTTCCTGCACGAACGGCGCCGGACTGTCAACCTCCGGCACAGCAACCTTCAAGTACGACTCGAGCCCACCGGTGGTCACTCCATCGGTCACCGGCAAGCTCGGTGCGAACGGTTGGTACACGGGTGACGTCTCGGTCGGCTGGTCGGTGTCGGACTCGGTATCGGATATCGACTCATCGAGTGGCTGCGGCACGACCGCGCTGACCTCCGACACAGCCGGCCAAACGTTGACGTGCACGGCGACGAACGGTGCGGGCCTGACCACACAACGCTCCGTGACGGTGAAGATCGACCGCAGCGCACCCGACACGACCATCACGGGCGGTCCCAGCGGCACGGTGACGAGCACCGTGGCCTCATTTACGTTCTCCGCCTCGGAGCCCGGAGCGACGTTCGCCTGCAGCCTCGACGGTGGCGGCTTCCAGCCCTGCAGCTCGCCCCAGACATATTCGGGGCTCACCGACGGGTCTCACTCGTTTCAGGTGCGTGCAACTGATCCGGCCGGGAACGGGGATCAGACCCCGGCCGCGCAATCATGGACCGTGCGAGCGACGCCGCCGAACCTCAAGCTGCCCGGCCCCCTCACCGTCGAAGCGACGAGCGCTGCTGGAGCGAAGGTCACGTACACGGTGAGCGCTGACGATGACGGCGAGCCGATGATCCTGGACGCGACTGCCTGCAAACCGCCGAGCGGTTCGACCTTCGCGCTCGGGACGACGACGGTCACCTGCAGCGTGACCAACAGCTACGGAGTGAGGGCCGCGGGGTCGTTCACGGTGACTGTCGTCGACACAACAGCCCCCCGCCTAACCGTGCCGAGCCCGACCAGTCTCGTCGCTGCCGGGCCCGTTCCAAGCACGAACGCATCGATCTCTGCCTTTCTCGGAGCGGCGAGGGCTGCGGACCTCGTCGATGCGCATCCGACCATCACGACGGATGCACCGTCATCCTTCGAATTGGGTACGACCAAGGTCACCTTCACAGCCCGTGATGCGGCCGGCAACACGGCTGCCGCGACGTCGACGATCACGATCGCACCGCCTCCTCCGAACTCGGGGCAGGGGGGCGCGGGCTCGCCGCCGGCACCTGCGGCGCCCGATCTGACCCCTCCACGGGACGTCCGATCTCTCGAGGCAATGGCAGGAGACCGCTCGGTCACCCTGACCTGGGACGACCCGCCAGACACCGACTTCAATCACGTCGATGTCTTCCGCTCGACGATCGGAACGGGCACCGTCGAGGCGCGCATCTACTCCGGCCACACGAAGAGGCTCATCGATCGCGGCCTGACCAATGACACCACTTATCAGTACGTCGTCGTGGCCGTCGACAAGAACGGCAACCGGGCAGGCGGCGCGATCGTCACGGCAATCCCGAAAGCCGCGCTCCTGCTTGCCCCAAAGGACGGAGCAAGGCTAGTGCGACCTCCTGTCCTAGCGTGGGCAACGCTTCCGGGTGCGGCTTACTACAACGTCCAACTCTGGCGGAACGGCGCGAAGATCCTCAGCGCCTGGCCGGCCAAAGCGCGTCTGGCTCTGCGGCGCCAATGGCGCTACGGCGGCCGCCGCCGTTCGCTCTCCCCGGGCACGTATCGCTGGTACGTCTGGCCCGGCCTCGGCGAGCGCGCCGCGAAGAACTACGGCCCCGTGCTCGGCATGCAGACATTCAGCATGACGCAGCGAAAAAGCTAGAGCGCCACAATCGAATTGTCGGCGACTTCGCCACCGCGCCGTCTTGCTCGAGACGCTCGGGCGCCGCTGCAGCGCACCCCGGGCAACGACCGAGCCGCCCGTGAGCTGCGACCAGCCGCAGCGGGTGCTCCTCACCAGTCAGCTCACGAGCGCTACGCCTTGCGCGACAGCGAAGTGCACGCAAACGGCCTGGTTACGAGATGCGCGGTGACGGGATCGACCCCGACCTCCTGCTTGTAAGGCGAGAGCCAGACTCGGGGAACGCACCGCTCCCCACCCCTGTTCGTGCACAAGAAGCGACTTGTACCTAGCGGCTCGCGCGCGCTTATCAGGGTGAGACGCTCGCAGACACCCGGGTTGTTTCTCGCATACGGGATGCCCCGCTCGCGAACTGCACGCAGACAGCGCAATCGCAGAGCGCACGCAGTATCGGCATGGAGCCGCCCGTACCCAGGAACTCCACCCGAAGTGCTCATCGCGTGACCCTACACAGGGGTGAGCGAGGCTCCGGAATGTTCCTCGAAGGCGGGCGGCCTAGGACGTCGTCAGCGGGCGCGACGCGATCGCGATCAGGTCGGCGACGACTTCATCGAGCGGTCGGCTGGCATCCAGCTCATGCGTGCAGCTCTCCCTGAGGAGTGGCTCGATTCTGGCGAGGTCAGCCAAGATCATCGCTCGTTCCGCTGGAGTCTTCCCGTAGCTGTTCGTCGTTCTGCGCGCGATCCGGTCAAGGATCACGTCAGCAGGTGCACTGAGCAGGACGACCGCGTTGAAACGGTCGTAGAACTTCGACTGGTTCCTCACACACCCTTGAACGAAGAGCGAGCAGCCGTCGTCGGAGTCGAGCAGCCGGGCCATCTTCTCCTCGACCCAGAGCCACTCCCCGCGGTGCATCTCGTCGGAGGGCTGAACATACGGCCGGTACTCGCGCCAGCCAGGATCATCGGTGTCGACGACGCGATAACCGCGTCGGCCGAGTTCGGCAAGCGCCGACGACTTGCCGGTTCCCGACATCCCGGTCACCAAGATCCTGGAAATCGGGACAACGCTACCGAGCGTCAGCGATGACATGGCGTGCGCGCGAGTGTTGGAATGACGCGAGCGTCAGGCGAGCGAGCTGAGGATGTCT
Source organism: uncultured Actinomycetes bacterium (assembly GCA_963833655.1). GTDB lineage: Bacteria > Actinomycetota > Thermoleophilia > Gaiellales > Gaiellaceae > 3-1-20CM-4-69-9. Next base: position 710,415 of record CAWHYL010000005.1, read on the forward strand.
GCCAGCTCGTCCGGCTGCGTGAAGAACGGCGAGTGGCCCGCGTCGAGCTCGATCACGCGCGCGCCGTGAGAGCGGGCGGTACGAATCTGCCAGCCCGGATCGATTGCGGCATCCCGCAGGGTTGCGATGACGCCGTCGCCTAGCCCCGAAAGGCGCGGACAGCGGTTCAAGCCGGGCCTGGGGGCCAGAGCTGCGCAAACGCCCAGTCGGACTGGGTGCGCGAACAGTCGGGGTACATTCGCGCGGCGGCGGCGTCGGCGTCCGGCCAGTAGGAGCGGTCGAGGCTGTCGCGCACTGTTCCGCCGAATCCCTCGGCGAAGCACTCGTCTATCTCAGCGCGGGCCAGCGGCGGAGGCGCGGCGAGGTAGACGCGAGCACGGGCCTCGATGTGCGGGATCGTGAATCCCACCGGAGCGAGTGGCCGACGACGATCGCGTCCCGCTGTGGCCCGGCGGCCCGCGCATAGTCGACTGGCACTAGCCCGATCTCGTAGCAGGGCAAGTCCGGCGTCGCGACGTCATGGCCACGATCCGTCAGCTCCCGCGCAAGTCGGCGGAAGCACCAACCACCATGCCAAGCTCCGTGCACGAGCACGAACCGCGCCATCGTCCGCGAGATGATGCCCAAGCCACGCCTTAGCGAACTGCCATGCCATGGACTCCTGAATGCGCGGTGAGACTTCGTTCCGCCGATGACTTCTGACGCGCCGGTCGGTCCTACAAGCATGTCGAGAGAGGGAGGATCCATGAGCAAGCTGAAGCTGAACATCACAATGTCGATCGACGGCTACGTCGCCGGCCCGGACCAGTCGCGAGAGCATCCGCTCGGGGTCGGCGGTGAGCAGCTTCACGACTGGCTGGTTCCACTCAGGGCGTTCCGTCAGAGCCACGGCGAGGAAGGCGGCGAGATCAACGCGAGCACGCCGTTTGCCGAGGACATCCTCGGCGGCGCCGGCGCGACGATCATGGGCCGGAACATGTTCGGCGGCGGCCCCGGACCGTGGGTCGAGTCGTGGAAGGGCTGGTGGGGAGACGATCCGCCCTACCACCATCCCGTCTTCGTCCTCACGAACCATCCGCGCGAGCCGCTGGAGATGCAGGGCGGAACGACGTTCCACTTCGTTACAGACGGCATCGAGTCGGCGCTCGAGCAGGCGCGGGCGGCAGCCGGAAAGAAGGACGTGTCTCTCGGGGGCGGGGCGTCCGTCGCGCAGCAGTACCTCGCAGCAGGCCTGCTCGACGAGGTCGTGGTCTCAGTCGTCCCGATTCTGCTCGGAGGCGGCGCTCGGTTGTTCGAAAACGTGGGTGACGCGAAGCTCGAGCAGGTCGAGTCGGTCGGGGCGCCAGGGGTGACTCACATCCGATACGCCAGGGCCTAGCTTTTTGCGGGAGTGAAGGTTGACGCGAGTGCGTCGCCGAAGCGTTCCACCTCACTGCTCGCATGGGCCGGCGTTCACGAAGGCCCCTCGACAGATTCGGATGTCGACGCTTCCCTAAGCTCCCGCGTCATGGCGCGTTGGACGGTCAAGGAGATCGCCGCTATCCCCACGGTCTCGGACGGTGGCCCTGAAGACCCCGCGTGGTATCCGCTCCAGCACGCGCTCGGCATCGACACGTTCGGCGCGAACCTCTTCGTGGCGACCCAGCGTGGCCAAACGCTTGTTGAGGATCACGACGAGCGCGAAAGCGGGCAGCAGGAGCTATACATCGTCCTCGAAGGAGAAGTGGCGTTTCAGCTGGACGGCGAAGAGGCTCATCTTGGTCGAGGCTCGGCGGTCGCCATCTCCGACCCTACCGTCAGCCGTAGCGCGACTGCACTCGGTGAAGGAACGGCACTGCTGATCATCGGAGCAGGTCCGCAGACGTTTAGATCAACGTGGAACCCCAGCCACTTCAGCGACATTCCACGCCCCGGATGAATCGCCCTTGCGTGGGCCAGTGTTGCTCCTATGTCAAGGCGTGCGGGGAGTGTCATCGGAGTCACCTGGACGCCCCCACGGCCGCGCTGCGCTGGTGAGAGCTCTCCGTCGTGGAAGCGTCCCTGCTCCACCGACTGAGACGGTGGACAGTGCTGGAACGCAGGTGGGCATCGTCGTAAGCTGCCTTCGTGGCCGAGAGGACGCCACCGAGCTCGGCGGAGCCGCCAGCCGAGCGGGACCGGTCCTGGCCGCTGGTCGCCGGGCTGATGGGTTTCGAAGTGCTCCTCTACGGCGCGGTGGGCCTCCTGCTCGCGGTCGCGGCGGTGTTCGTCCTGGTCGGCACTGTGCACGAGCTCGCCGAGGCCATCTCATCAGGGGCCGGCGCCGTCCAGACGGGAGTCACCGTCCTCGATCGCATCCTGCTCACATTGATCATCGCCGAGCTTGTATACACGCTCCGCATCGTCCTTCAGACGCACACGATCGCGGTCGAGCCGTTCCTCTTCATCGGCCTGATCGCCGTCGTGCGGCGGGTCTTGATCGTGACGGCGCAGTTCGAGCGGCTGCCGGCGGCGGGCCGCACGCTCACGAACCTACTTCTGGAGCTCGGCCTGCTCGGCTTCCTCGCCCTCGCCCTCGCCGCCTCGCTTGCGCTCGTGCGCTGGCACCGGGCAGAGACCGTCTAGCGCAGATCGAGCGGCTCGCTCGCCTGCGCCAGTGATCGCGAATGATGCTCCTATGACTTGTCAAGTCATCTGCGGCTCCGTTTGTTGCAGTAGTCGGTAGAGGTGGCGGGCGAGGTAGCGCTTGAGGCAGTCGTGTTGCGTCTCGCGTCGTGCTCTTGCCTTCTGGCGAGCCGCGTCGTCGATGTAGTCGATCGTTGCAGGGTCGTGAGCTGTCGGCGGTGAGGAGGATCATGTGCAGTGCGCGGTTGAGTTGGCGGTCGCCGATCGGCTCGAGCCGGTGGCGATGCGTCTGTCCGGTGGAGGCGGGGACGGGTGCGGCGCCGGCGAGGCGGGCGAAGCAGGCTTCGGAGCGAGTGCGGCCGTGGTGTGACCAGGAGAGGAGCAGTTGTGCTGCGACGACGGGTCCGACGCCTGGCTGGTCGAGCAGCGTTGGTGCGAGCGCCTGTACGTGTGTGAGCAGCTCGCGTTCGAGCTCGTCGGCTTCAGCGGTCGCTGCTTGGACTCGGTGGGCGAGGCTGCGCAGGACGAGTCGGGTGGCGACCTCGTCGGCTGTCCCCGACGTGCGGCGGAGACGGCAGCAGCGGTCGAGCAGCCTTCCGGCTGGGAGGCCACGCAGCTCCTGGCGGAGCCGCTCGGGCGCAGTGACGATCACCGCGCGCAGCTGGGTGAGCGCTTCGCGCCGGACGTCGACGGCGCTACGACGGGCGACCAGCAGCAGTCGCAGCGCTTCGCGTCGCTCGCGTCGAGAGCGGCATCTGCAGCGTCTCGGCGATCTCGGCCGCTGTCATCCGTAGCCGACGCAGCTTGACGATCACCGCCACCCGCGCGGGGTCGGTGCGGTTGGCAACCGTGCGCGGCGCCGGGGAGCGATCACGCAGCTCGCGATCGCCGGCTCGGTAGCGGCCAACCCACTTGCGAGCACACCGCACGCTGACACCGGCAGCCAAGGCGGCCGCCCTCAGCGTCCAACCCTGATCAACGACGCGGCGGGCGAGCTCGCGCCTGCCGCTCCAACTGAGAGCCGCGTTACCGTGCAGATCCATCCGGGTCGCCTCCTTGGAGTCGAGCTGCCTTGACAGCGCTCAGCCTCCAAGGCGGCCCGGATGAACCAACGTGCTCAGGAGCTACAGCTAGGGCGCGTCCAGTGTCTGCTCGGCGGCGGGTGGGGCGCTAAAGATCTCGAGGATCACCCCAAGATCGCGTTCGGTCGGGAGATACGCGACCCTGAAGCCGCTGAACGTGCCACTGAGAACTGGCTCGCTCCCATTCTTCGCTTGGTCCGCTAATGCTTGCTCGTAGTTCGTGGGCGCAACAGCGATGTGGTGAACACCCTCACCCTTCTCGGCAAGGAAGCGCGCGTAGTCGCCCTCGTCGTCGAGCGGCTCGATCAGCTCCCACTGCACCTGGCCGACCATGGTCGCCGCGAGCCGCCAGGAGCGTTCGACCGGCTGGCCGTGCTCGTGCAAAGCCTCTGCATTCCCGGCGTTGAACTCATGGATGTCCCACGGTCCGATCCCGTAGTCATTGACGTAGCTCCGCATCGCCGCTTCGAGGTCCCGCACGACGATGCCGATCTGGACTGTCTCATTAAAGCAGGCTCGCGCATCCGGCAGCACTTTTACAGGTTGTTGCGGAGTCTCGCGTGCGCGAGCGTCCTTGTCGCCTGGCGTATCGCGCGCGCCATTGACCTCTTGCAGGCCTGCCTTCGCAGAGCGAACCGAAGGCGCGGACAAAAGCCCGCCGAGGCGGGGCTCTCGTTCAGTGCGCGGTGACGGGATCGAACCGCCGACCTCCTGCTTGTAAGGCAGGCGCTCTCCCAGCTGAGCTAACCGCGCCGGCCGCGCAAATGTAGCCGTGCGCGTGCCGCGCTACGACTCCTCGGTCGCGGCCCCCGCCTTGGCCCGTCTGAGGAACGACCGCGCTGACCCGGACCCGTCGTCGCCGGCAGCCTCGTGCAGTCGTTCGATCAACGCATCGATGATGTCGTCCGCGCCCAGTGCGCTCCGCCGCGCGACGCGGTAGAGCTCGGCGAGTGGTTCATTCCACGGCGCCGGCTGGTCGTCGGGCAGAAGCTCAGACATCAGCTCGTCGACCTTCGCTCCCGCAGCTGTGTGGACGGTCACCTGATACGGCGGCTCGCCGTCGCGATCGCGGCTCGCAACCGTGACGAGACCCTCCGACGCCCCCCAGGTGAAGACGTCGCTGTCTTTCTGTTCCCAGCGCACCACTCGCTGCAACGTCGCCGCAACAAGCTGCCGCGCCAACGTCGTCAAGCGGCTCATCTCGTATTCAGTGCTCATGCTCCGCCCTTCCGCGCCGGGCAACGTTTGGCCGGCGCTCGAACTCGATTGCATACCAATGCTCCCGCTTCCCCGTCGCAACCCATTCAGTTGCTTCGAGCTCCTCCCGCAGCACCGCGTGCGCGCTAACGGCCTCCGCCAGATCCGCCGGCGGTGGCTCCGACTTGCTCCAGCGAAACGGCGGGGACGTCGCCACGACCGCCGGTTGCCGGCCGGGCGACGCGCTGTACGCCTGGAACTCCGACTTCACATAGCCGCGCCACCAGCCGATGTGACATCGAGTCGCGGAAACGGGCCGCAGCCGTGCGGGCGCGCCGACCGGCGCAGGGTTCGACGCCGGCCGCGGGCTCCGGCCCGCAAGCTTCGCCCTCAGCACGCTGACATCGTCCGCCGTGCGCGAGGGCCGCATTCGGCGCTCCTTCTCCTTGAGCGTCTTCGCCTCGCTGGCGGTTCCGCCGGTCTCTTTCCGCTTCAGCATCGCACGCTCGGACGGCGGAGCCTTGGGAGCCTTCGGAACCTTGAGAACCTTCGGAGCCGCCGGCGGATCCACAGCGGGAACCGGCTCGACGTCCAGCGCCGCGCCGTCCGCGGCGACGACGAGACGGTGATCCGCGAGGCGATTGACGAACCGCCACGGTCGCCCGCTCCGCCGCGAGACGACGAATGCCAACGCAGCCGCGCCGAATCCCGCGATCGCGACCCACAACAGCAGCGGGGGACGCGAGTCGTTGCTCGGCGACCGCGCGGCCGTGCGTATCGCGCGGGACGGACTCGGGCTCGGCGATCCGGCATCGAGCGGGTAGGCGTGCCAGAGGTTCTGCGGCTGCGGTGGCGGGCGCGGCGGGGAACTGTCTGCCCGCGCTGCGCCGGCGGTCAAGGCGAGCACGGCAACTGCCGCGCCCAGCGCGAACGCGGGCCCAACCGAGAGTCCGCGAGGTCGCCGCCTCGCGACCACCGGCCCGGGATGTCTGCCACAGACCTGAGCCATCAAACCCGCGTACGCGTCCTCCGCAGATCGTTCTTTCGAACTCGTACGGTCGGCAGTAGTACGTCGGACGACCGCATCTGTCAAGTTGACAAGCGATACGGATACCACGCTCAGACCTCAAGACCCCTTGTCGCAAAGGAGAAGCTCTGCTACAAAACCCGGCGACTCTCCGTTCGGGGCGTTACGAGGGGGAATCCAAAGCGGCATCTGCGGCCAACCCAGCACAACCGTCGCGCCGCGACGCGCTCCGGCGTGGCGCGCTCGTCGCGGCAGGGCTCGCCTTCGGGACGGGGTCGCTGGTCGCAGCGCGCCCCGGTACGGCACGCGCCGCGTCGCCGTCGCCTGCGCAGGACCGCGAGATCTTCAACTTCGCCCTGCTCCTCGAGTACCTGCAGGCCGCGTTCTACACCGAGGTGGTTCGCCACGGCGCACTCAAGGGCGACGTGCGGCGGTTCGCGGAGACCGTCGCCGCGCACGAGCAGGCACACGTCGAGTTCCTTCGCAAGTCCCTCGGTGCGCACGCGCGTCCGAAGCCGGAGTTCGACTTCGGTGACGCGACGCGGAACGAACGCTCCTTCCTCGATGCAGCCGTGCTGCTCGAGAACACGGGCGTCGCGGCGTACAACGGACAGGCGGCGAACCTGACGAAGCCGGCGCTCGCCGCCGCTGCCGAAATCGTCTCGGTGGAAGGGCGTCATGCCGCGTGGGTGAGCGTGCTCGCCGGCGTCGCGCCGGCACCCCGGGCGGCGGACGCGGGCGCAAGCTCGTCTTCCGTCGTCCGAACACTGCAGTCGACCCACTTCGTCAAGACAAAGTGAGCGAGCTCGAGCCCACACTCGCCGAGATCGACGTCGACGGCGCATTGCAGGAGACGGTCGCGGCGGTCACGCGCGGCGGTTTCTTGTGCCGGGCCGCTACAGCAACCGCCGCGGCGGCAGCAGGCGCGCTCGTAGGCGAGGCGACGGCTGACGCGGCGGTCGCTGAGACGGCCAATGACATCGCGATCCTGCGGTTCGACCAGGTCCTCGAATACCTCCAGGCAGGGCTCTACACCGAGGCCGAGCGGCTCGGGGCGCTGAAGCCCGAGACCCTTGCGTGGGCGCGCGTCGTCGGCGCCCACGAGCGCGCCCATCTGCAGGCGATCAAGCTGCTGCTCGGCGAGCACGCCGTGAAAAGCCCCGGCTTCAACTATGGCGGCGTGACGTCGGACGAGGAGGCGTTCGTCAAGACGGCCGTCGGCTTCGAGGACCTGACCGCAGCGCTCCTGAAGTGGCAGGCGCCGCGACTCGACTCCCGCGAGATCGTCGCGGCCGCCGTCAGCCTCCATTCCGTCGAGACGCGTCATGCTGCGTGGATTCGCCACCTCGTCGGCCTGCAACCCGCGACGACGGCATTCGACAAGCCTGCCCCGCAGCACAAGATGGCGCAGTTGATCGACTCGACGCACTTCCTCGTCTCGCGCCCGGTCACGTCGTCGCGGAAGAAACCGCGCTACACCGGCTGAGCATGCGCCGTCGCGTCGCGGCCGGCGCTCTCGTGGCCGTCGCGGCGGTTGCAGTCGCTGCGATCGCACGCGCGTCGTGGCCGTCGTCGGAGAAGGACCACACCTCGAGCGGGCTGATGCGCGAGGCCGCAACCCTGCCCCCGCCGGAGCAGCCGGCCTTCGAAGTGGGGCGTCCGCACCTGCTGAGCCGTACCGATGCCGTCGCACGCTTCGCACCGGTGCTGCGTTCGGTGCCGGCAGTGTCCGATCCGGAAGCCGGCGCGCCGACCGTCGCTCGCGTCGACGCCCGCACGCCCGAGCAGACGGCCAACATCGTGCTCGTCCTCGGCGAGCAACGCCGGCCGACCGGGCTCTGGGTGCACGTGCAGCTGCCTGTTCTGCCCAACGGGCGAACGGGCTGGATCCCCCGCGGGGCTCTCGGCGGCTACCAGTTCGTCCACACCCACCTCGTCGTCGACCGCGAGCGTCTCAGGGCGACGCTCTTCTCCGACGGACGTCCGATCTTCACGGGGCCCGTCGGTGTCGGTCGCCCGGCATCGCCGACCCCGAGCGGCGAGTTCTACGTGCGCGACCGCGTCAGTGGCTTCGGCGATCCCTTCTACGGGCCGATCGCGTACGGCACGAGCGCACGGTCGGCGGTGCTAACGGACTGGCCGGACGGGGGCTTCGTCGGGATTCACGGCACCAACGAGCCACAACTCGTTCCCGGTGCGGTCTCTCACGGCTGCATCCGTCTCCGCAATGCGGACATCCTCCGGCTCGCACGCTTGATGCCGGTGGGGACGCCGCTCACTATCCGCTAGGAAGCGCGCCTCGCACCCAGCGTGCATCCGACACGGTGAAGCGCGTGCGGTCGCGCGCGTGCAGCCGGAAGTCCAGATCCTTGTCCACGAGCGCACGCGTGAACGTCGTGTACGTGCAGTTGAAGTGCTGCCACATTCGAACGCGCGCGGGGCGCACCGACTTGCCGTAGCCGGCGCATAGAGCCGTGGCGCTGTCGACCCTCACCTTTTTCTGCCCGACCTGCACGACGGCGTTGTCGAGGCGATGCAGCACCTTCCCGACGGACCAGAACGAGCCGCGATCCGCTCCGGCGGCAGGAGTTGCCAGGAGCAACGCCATGACGAGGACGACCCCCACCCTCATGACGGGAAGCATGCCAGAGATGCCCCCAGCGGGATTCGAACCCGCGCTACCACCTTGAAAGGGTGGCGACCTGGGCCGCTAGTCGATGGGGGCGGCCAAGCCAGAATAGCCGCCTTGCACATCTACTCCGGCCCGGTCGGGCCGGCAACTCGGGCGGACCGAACATCGCGGCTGCTCGGGCGGCCGCATCTTCGGTAGAACGTCTCCGTCCCGCGACGCCCTGGAGGTGCGACATCGACGCCCCGATCGCTGAAGAGCGCAGTCACCGGTGGACGCTGATCGCCGTTTGCGCGACGACGTTCATGCTCCTCGTCGACATCACAATCGTCAACGTCGCGCTGCCGTCGATTCAACGGCGGCTCGACGCGAGCTTGACCGGCTTGCAATGGGTGGTCGACGCTTACGCGCTGACGCTCGCGGCGCTCATCCTGACGGCCGGCGCGCTTGCCGACCGCTACGGACGCCGCCTCGTCTTCACGGCGGGAATCCTCGTCTTCAGCACGGCTTCGCTCCTCTGCGGCATCGCGTGGGACGTCGCGACGTTGGACATCGCCCGCGCCATCCAGGGGATCGGCGGCGCGGCGCTCTTCGCGACGGCGCTCGCGCTCATCGGCGCCGAATACTCCGGGCCCGCGAGGGGGCGGGCGATCGCCGTCTGGGGCTCGACCGTCGGCCTCGCCGTCGCGTCCGGCCCTCTGATCGGGGGCATCCTCACGGACGCGCTCAGCTGGCGGTGGATCTTCTTCGTCAACGTCCCGATCGGCGTTGCGGCGACCTGGATCGCCGTCACGAAGGTGCGCGAGTCGCGCGACCCGAACGCACAGCGCACGGACGTCGCCGGGCTCGCGACGCTCGCCGGCTCGCTCTTCCTGATCGTCTTTGCGCTCCTCCGCGGAAACGACGCCGGCTGGTCGAGCGCACAGATCGTCGGCTCGCTCGTCGCCGGCTTCGCACTCCTCGTCGCGTTCGTGCTGATCGAGGTGCATCAGGAGCGGCCGATGCTCGATGTCTCGCTCTTCCGCCGGCCCGTCTTCCTCGGCGTTCAGATCTCGACCTTCTGCCTCGGCGCCGGGATGTTCGCGCTCTTTCCGTTCCTCTCGATCTACCTGCAGGACATCGACGGCGCGTCGCCGCTCGGCGCGGGACTTCGCTTCCTCCCCATCACCGTCTTCGTGTTCGTCGTTCCACTCGTGACGCGCGGGTTGGCGGGACGCACACCGATGTGGGCACTGCTCGCGGTCAGCCTCGCGATCGTCTCGGGCGGGATCCTGCTGATGGAGGTCGTGTCGGTGGGCTCGTCGTGGACGGTGCTCCTGCCCGGCTTCATCGTCGCGGGAATCGGCATCGGGCTCGCGAACCCGACGATCGCCGCGGCCGCGCTTCGCGTCGTCGAGCCGACGCGGACCGGCATGGCATCCGGCATCAGCAACACGTGCAGGATCGGCGGCCTCGCAGTGGGAGTCGCGGGCCTCGGCGCCGTCCTCCAACAGCGCGTCAGCATGCACCTCGCATCGGCGGGCATCCACACGAAGGGACTCGCGTCGGCGATCAGCTCTTCGGGCCTGCGCGCCGCGCACGGTCGCGTCTCGCTGGTGCACGTGGCGAACGCCGCGTTCGTGAGCGGCTTTCGCCTGGTGCTGCTCATAGGCTGCATCACGGTGTTCCTCGGCTCGCTCGCGGCGACGTTCCTCGTCCGACGGAGCGCAGCCACGGCCCCGGCGCCGATGCCGGGAGTCGCCGCGGAGCCAGAGCGGTAGCCTGGAACATGGGGCCGGTAGCTCAGTTGGTAGAGCAGGGGACTTTTAATCCCAAGGTCGCAGGTTCGAGACCTGCCCGGCCCATCCCCGAACTCCCGGCAAACTCAGCGACTTGCCAGTCGGACTTCCGGCGGACTCGTTGTCCGCCAGTACGGATTCAGTACGGGCTGAGCTTCATACTGGGAACGCTTCCTCCATCTTGGCCGCTTGGAGCTTCCGTTCGGCACGCTCCCAATGGCCATAGATGTCGGTTGTGACCTTGAGCGACGAGTGGCCCAGGTGATGCGAGAGCCATGTGATCTGAGCACCGCTCTCAAGCGCCCGCTTCGCAAACGTGTGCCTGAAGCTGTGGAACGTCCGTTTCTCCTGCGTCGGCCCGATCCGCGGGATCTGCGCGGAAGTCATCGCTGGGTAGAGGTGACGTCTAAGCACAACGGTCGGCGACAGGTACCCCTGACCGTTCGTGCCGGGAAAGACGAGCTCTTCGTTCGCGCCCGCGCTTCGCGTCGCGCCAGCGAGCCAGGAGCTCGACTACGTCGGAGATCAGGTCGACGTCTCGACGCTCGCGGTTCTTCGGCGTGCCGACTGCGCCGCCCGTGTAGCTGCGACGAACGCGCACGACTGCCTGCTCGAGATCGACGTCGCTCCAGCGAAGCGCCAACAGTTCGCCTTGCCGCATTCCCGTCTTGAGCGCGACCAGGCAAAGCGACCGATAGGGCTCGCTCGTGGAGGTGCGCGAAGAGGCGAGGAAGTTCGTCGTTCTCGAAGTACGCCGCCTCCTTCCGTTCCGGGCGAGGCCTCTGCGCCGGCGGCAGCTCCCGTACCGGGTTCGACTCCGCGTACCGGTAGAAGACGGCCGCCTGCAGGCACGCGCCTAGTACGCGCAGGTGCTTCGCCCGCGTGGAGGGCGAGCAGCCTCGCTCCCGCAGGAGCCGGTTGAAGCGTGCGATGTCCTCGGGACCGATCCGTCGGACGCGCTGGCCGCCGAACATCTCCTTTGCATGGGCGATCGTCGAGCGGTAGGAGCCGACAGTCGAGGGCTTGCGCTCGAGCGAGTCGAGCCAGCGCTCGGCCCATTCGGCAAATCCGATGTTCGGCCGCGGCCGAAACTCGCCATCTTCGACTGCGAGTCCGCGACTCGGCGCAGCGCCATCTCGGCTTGCTCGCGGTCTCGTCCGACGAGCTTCCTTGTGGCCTGCTCGCCGTCGCGAACCACCACGTAGTAGACGGGTCCATCAGGGCAAGTGCAGCCGGTCTTCGCTCCATCGAACGACGTCCAGGAGCGACCGAGAGCGCAGCGCCGGGAATGCTTGGCCTGCAGGCTAGCCACGTCTTGCGGCGAACGGAAAGAAAACGCTGACCATACTGGTCAATATAGGCGTCAACTGATCATGTTGTCCACGCTGGTCAGCGACCGTCATCCGGGTATCAAGTCAGAGTGATGGCGTCGCGATGGCCGACCAGACTGACACGCCATTTATCGAGGAGCTGCCGCGACTTCTTCATGACCGAGGTATGAGCCTGCGAGCTCTTGCGGCGACGATCGGCATCAGCGATTCGCACCTGTCGCGCGTCCTCCGCCGGGCCGACTACAAGACACCGAGCCCGGATCTGACGAGAAAGGTTGCTCGCGCCCTCGGCTACCGCCTGACTACTTCCTTGAGTTCCGCGAGGCTTACGTCATCGAACGGATCAGGTCCAACCCGAAGCTTCGCAACGACCTCTACGCTCGACTAATTCGCGACCCTCAGGCTTAAGGACCTCAACCAGCCTGAGCGGCTCGCAACGGCGCTGCACGTTGCGCGCGAGTTGCAAGCGACCGCGCCTTACCAGCACAACTCGGGCCGACGTGGAGCACGATCTGGCGACGCTGGAAGAAGATGGAGCGGGTGAGAATCGAGGTCGTCGACTGCATCGGGTGCGGCGGAAGGCCGACCGCGTCTGGAAGCTCGCGGACGCCGTCATCGTCGAGCCGCCTCCGGGTGTAACGGAGACGCCATGCGTACCTGGGCGCTCATCGAGGCCGCCAACGATGCCTGCACCCATCCCGCCTACCGAGACCGCTACCGGCAGACAACGCAAGCATGGGCAAGCAGCGCGGCGCCGAGGTCGCCCCGTTGACCTCGCCGGGGCCTCGCCGAAGCGTCTACGAGATCCACCGCGCAACTAGAGCGACTAGGGTGACGATCGCTGTTACAGCCCCGATCAATGCGCCAACCCTCAATACCTGGTGTTCGCCCGCTAACGACACACGGTGCAGGACATCGCGAAACACCACCGGACGGTTTGGCAAGACGTTGTCCGCAACTACGGGCAGTCGCTCCAATTCCACCTTATCGATGACAGCCGCCGGTGCGTAGGGCCTGATTGCTGCCTTGACTAGTTCTTCGTCAACGAACGCGCTGAAAACAACGACAGGCGTATCTCTCGTACTCTCTGATTCCTTAAGTCGCTGCATGCAGGCTATGCCGCCAGCGAGCGCGTTTTTGAGAACGTTGCCCCCTCTGCCGTAGGCCGCAGGCAACGACTGTCCATTTCGCTGCGAGTCCCGAGCTTGAACCGCGATGGCTCGGCAGTCAAGGCGGGGCGCGACACGCGTGTCGTGATGGGGATTGAGGCATAGGCTGTACCGCCGACAAGCGATCGCTGCGGCAGTTTGGAGAGTGACCTTCGTGGCCTGCCCGGCGGAGTCTGTTCCAGCACAGACGGTGAGGCTCAGGCTGAGGCGCCGGGCCTTGGCCGAGCGCAAAGCGGCGGACTGGCGGCAGCCGTGATTCCATGAATCCTCCGCTCCGCTGAGACGGTGCAACGGGATGGAGCTGCCCCTGGAGCTTTGAGGCGCTGAATCGCCCCGCCCCCATAGAGACCGTCGGACACGCCGCAATGCGTCTCGTGTAAACACGTAAGGCGATGGGCAGCTACGCACAGCTCAAGGTCGGCGACCTTGAGATCGCGCACTTTAAGAGCGAGATCGAGCCCTGGGTAGCGCTCGTCTTTACTGCGGACGATCGGCGTGCTCGTCCGGCGACCGTCGACGAGCTCGAGTACTACGGCCAAGATGAGTCTTGGGAGGTCACCGAGCTCGTCGCGCGTGCTGACGTCGTGCGAGACAGACTCGAACTGACGGGAGCCGATTTGAATGCTGCTGCGGCGGCTTTCGAGGAGCTCGTTCGCGAGAAGCGAGACGTGCTCAGCGAGGTGCGCCAATCATTTGAAGGCGAGGAACCGCGCGAGAGAATCGGTCGAGAGGTCGAGTATCTCGCTTCGCTTGACCTGGATGACTGGATCGATGCTTTACGCGATTCCCCAGCTGATCTGCCAGGCACCAGCCGTCTTGAAATGGGGACCCGCAGTTGGCTTTTCGATCTCTGGTCTGACGGGGACGTTCGGCTATGCCTCCGAGCCGTCCTTGAGTGCCGACCGGACTCTCTTGTATCCGTCGACGTGACTGACCTCATCGATGGAGGTTGGCTCTTGCCGGATGAGGACCCTCGCGAGACAGCCCTCCTTCAGTTTGGCTGGGCGGAGAGACATGCAAGTCCGATCGTCGTGCTTACTGAGGGTTCGACCGACGCGAAGATTCTCGAAACAGCGCTCTCCGTCACCTACCCTCACCTTCGCGGTTTCATCCGATTCTCGGATTTCAGCCACCAGCCGGAGTCCAACGCGGCAGCCCTTGTGAAGACAGTGAAGGCGTTCGCGGCCGCGGGCATCACCAACAGGGTCGTCGCACTGTTCGACGCTGATGCAGCGGCTCGCGATGCTGTGAGGTCGCTAGAGATAGACAAGCTCCCACGATCGATTCAAGTGCGACACCTACCACCGATTGAGATCGCTCATGCGTATCCGACGATCGGGCCCAGCGGGGAACTTGTCGCCGACGACGTCAATGGGCGAGCATGCTCCATCGAGCTGTATCTCGGGCAGGATGTCCTCGCTGATCCTCAGGGAACCCTCCATCCCGTGCGCTGGACAGCCTTCATCCGCGGAGTCAACTCGTGGCAGGGGGTGATTGAGGGAAAGGATGAGATCCTCACCCGTTACTGGGCAAAGGCAGAAGCCGCGCTGAAGCACCCAGAGACCGCGGCAACCCAGGACTGGGCCCAGCTTCGAGCTGTTATTAACGAAGTCCGGCTTGCATTCACGCCCTGAGGCAGCGGGCGACGGAACCCACGTGGAGCCCAAGGTGGGTGGCACAAGGGTCAGGCGTCGCCGACGAAACCCGTGGGGCATCTCCCAGTCGCGGTTGCTCCACGCGTCGATGACCTCGATGTGCGGCGGAGGCCGCTGGCCTTGACTACCTCGGGAGAATCAGGCAGTGGTCGTGTTACCTGGAGTTAGCTCTTCGCCAGGACGCGATGCAAGACCTCGCTCTGAACATCGATGAATTAATGGCGTCGTTTTCGCAGGAAACGGATTCGCCGTTCCTGCTCGTCCGCGTCCCGGAGGAGCAGGCCAATGCATTCTCCTGCGCCACTTATCGGGTCGTCGGTAGCCGACAGGGGATTGACCATCCCATGGGCTAGGGCGTAAGGACGCTCATGCAGCCGGACGTTCGTTTCCACGCTCACTACGATCTCCCCGTCCACGGCGTAGGAGTGTCACCTTGTCCGAAGCTGGGTTCATCGACCACATCGTCCGAAGCTGGGTTCATCGACCACATCGGGATCGGCGTTCCGGATCTCGACGCAACCAAGAAGTACTACGACGATCTCATGCCCATCCTCGGACTCCGTCCGTGGTTCGATAGGGCGCCGGGGGATCCACTGAACGCATGGACCCGACGGTGCACGCGGCTCACCAGCTGTTCGTCTACCAGGCACAGGAATCGGCTAGCTACTCACGTCGCGAGACCGGTCTCCACCACCTGGCCTTCCTGGTTGCGAGCAGAGCGATCGTTCGTCAAGCCCACGAATGGGCGCGCGCCCGAAACGCGGTGATCCTGGACGAACCAGCGGAGTTCCCTCACGGCGAACACTGCTTCGCGACTTACTGGCTGGACCCACACGGGTTCAAGCTGGAGGCCGTTTGCCATAGACCTGAAGAGACCTGATCGCGAAGCCGTCGGGGGACGGTAAGACCCGAACGCTGGCCCAGACGACCCTCCACGGTCCGAGGCCGACTAGCCAGCTTCGACGACCTTCTTAAGGCCGGCCAACATCTTCTCCCAGTTGGCTCTTGAGTGCTCTGCCGCCTCCTCGCTCGAGTTGTTGTCCTGACTGAGGGAGACGCGCGTTTTCTGTCCTCGTTCCTCGAGGTCGTAAAGGACTGTGTGGTAGTTCTCCGGAATGTCCTCGTCGCCGCTCAGCGGGCTGAAATGCGTCAGTTTCAGACGCCGTGCCTGCTCGACCTCGACGATTTCTCCCTTGTCTTCGTACTTCTTGCCCTCGTACTCGCCTTTCCAGACGATAGGGCTGCCTGGCTGCCAGTCGGTCACGACCTGAGAACCAAACATGTATTTCTTGATCTGCTCAGGATCTGTTAGCGCGGTCCAAACGTCGCCCGGTGAGGCGTCAATCTCGATTGTTGCGGTCGCGACATGGTCCGCCATGATCTCCTCCTTGGTGTCGTTGTGGCCCGGACTTACCCCGCGCGAATCGTCTTAAAGCAGGGAGGCCACCTGTCGCCACGGGCTCAGGGGACTGAACTCTGGCGCAGGCAAGTGGTTACCCTGCCGCCGCTGGCGTGCAGCCGGTAAGGGGCTAGACCGGACCCGCAAGGGTGAAGGGCTGCAAGTAGACCCGGCAGGCCCGCCAGGTTCGGCCGCCGCTTGCGGCCGTTCGGGCGTTGAGCTAGAAGGGTGGTGTGGCCGTTCGCCCGGCTTTGGCAGTCGCCGTCACGCTTCTCGCGCTAATCGCCCCTTCGGCGAGCGACGCGAACATGTCTCCAGAGGTGACTGTCGCCAAGGGGAGCTGGCATGGCCTCACCTGGAAGGTCGCCGCCAGTACTGACCGCGGCGGCTTCTACTGCATGGCCGACACCGTCGGCCGGGGAGCCGAAGATTCACGCGGGTGCGGCTCGATTCGAGACCCCAACAGCTACGGCATCAGCTACACGGCGGGTACTGATCGCGGCTCGCCGATTCTGGTTTACGGCCCCGTCTTCGCAAGGGCGCGTTCCGTGCGGATCAGTTTCTTCGACCGTCCGGCGATTCGCCGCCCGACGATCGCGCCGCCACGCGGACTTGACCCCGGAACACGATTCTTCGTGGCGATTCTGCCGTGCCCCGCATCACCAAAGACGTTTGTTGCACGTGACAGCCGAAGTCGGATCGTGGCACGTCTTGCCGTTGCACGCCCAGCACCGAAATTCTCGTGCCGATGAGGTCAGCTCGATCTCCCCTCTAGACGCGCGGCCCGCGCTCTCGCGGCGAAGCTGAACCACTAGCTCTCGCCGTCTACTTCGGGGGACGGTAAGACTCGCCGGGTTGGTCTGTCTGGGGTGGTTGCCAGCCTGGTTGTCGCCGTGCCGCGTGTGACTCGTCGGGTGACTGGCCGCTTCGTGTGTGCCTTGGGAATGATCTGTCCGCGTGTGTGCGGCGGCGCCGGTCTGGCGCCCGCTGCTGGCTTGATCAGGAGCTTGTCCGCCTCGTTGGCGTGACTCATTACCGTCCTGCCGCTGCGGTTTCCCTTGCATCAGACCGGCACCACCGGACCCTACGAACAGAGGTCGGAGGATCGAGTCGGATGCTTGCAGATGAAGTGGATTACGTGGTCGGTGTCGACACGCACCGCGACGAGCACGTGCTCGCGGTCGTGACGGCGCCTGCTGGCGCCGTGATCGCCGGCACAGCTGCTGCCGCCAACCTGCGCGGCTATCGAGAGCTGCTTCGCGTCGCTACACGCCACGCGCCGGGCAGGCGTGCTTGGGCGATCGAGGGCAGCGGCAGCTTTGGCGCTGGTCTTGCCCGCTACCTTGCCGAACGAGGCGAAGTCGTGCTCGAGGTCAGCCGCACTCCCCGGACAGAGCGGCGGCTGCGCGGGAAAGACGACGCGCTCGACGCGGCGAGAGCAGCACGGGCGGCGCTCGCGAGCGAGAAACTCGCGCTGCCACGCGCCGGCGAGCGACGCGAAGCGCTGCGACTGCTGCTGGTCGCCCGTCGTAGCGCCGTCGACGTCCGGCGCGAAGCGCTCACCCAGCTGCGCGCGGTGATCGTCACTGCGCCCGAGCGGCTCCGCCAGGAGCTGCGTGGCCTCCCAGCCGGAAGGCTGCTCGACCGCTGCTGCCGTCTCCGCCGCACGTCGGGGACAGCCGACGAGATCGCCACCCGACTCGTCCTGCGCAGCCTCGCCCACCGAGTCCAAGCAGCGACCGCTGAAGCCGACGAGCTCGAACGCGAGCTGCTCACACACGTACAGGCGCTCGCACCAACGCTGCTCGACGAGGCAGGCGTCGGACCCGTCGTCGCAGCACAACTGCTCGTCGCCTGGTCACACCACGGCCGACTGCGCTCCGAAGCCTGCTTCGCCCGCCTCGCCGGCGTCGCACCCGTCCCCGCCTCCAGCGGACAGACGCAGCGCCACCGGCTCAGCCGCGGCGGCGACCGCCAACTCAACCGCGCACTGCACACGATCGTCCTCCACCGCCGACAGCACGACGCTGCAACGAAGGACTACATCGCGAAGCGGCTCGCCCAAGGCAAGAGCCGCCGAGACGCAACACGACTGCTGAAGCGCTACCTCGCCCGCCACCTCTACCGACTACTGCAACAAACGGAGCCGCAGATGACTTGACAAGTCATAGGAGCATCATTCCCGAACTGTGAGTGTGTGGGCTGTCCCGTCTGGGGCGTTTGTCAGGTTGGCGTCGGTGCTCTTCGTTTGTGACTCGATTCTCGAATGACCCGCTGGCGGTGTCTTTCCAGTGATATGTCCGAGCGGAGAGACCGGTGCCGGCCTGGCGTCCGCTTGCTGGCCTGATCAGAAGCCTGTCCGCGTTGTGAGCGCGTGACCCGTCACAGTTATGCCGCCAGCGGTTTCCACCCCAGACCGACACCGGATGTATCCCCCAACGCTTCGGCTGGAGGTCGGTTATCGGATGCTTGCAGATCAGCTGGACTACGTCGTCGGTGTCGATCCGCACCGCGATTCGCATGCGCTCGCGGTCGTGCACATCGTCAGCGGCGCGGTCGTGTTCGAGACGACAGTGGTGGCGAACAGCGACGGCTACGCGCAGGCCTTAGCTCGTCGAGGAGCACGCGCCGGGTCGCCGTGCGTTCGCGATCGAGGGGACAGGCTCCTTCGGTGCCGGTCTGACCCGCTTCCTCACCGCCCGCGGCGAACAGGTACTCGAGGTCGGCCGATTGCGGCGGGAGCGCCGCTCGGGCGGCAAGACCGACGCGCTCGACGCGGTCCGCGCGGCCCGCAGTGTGCTCAGCCAGCGACGGCCGGCGACACCGCGGGCGGGCGGTGAACGCCAGGCATTGCAGGCACTGGTGGCTGCTCGGGAAGGCGCGGTCAACGCCAAGCGTGCCGGGCTCTGCCAGCTGCGCGACCTGCTGATCACGACCCCGGAGCCGCTGCGCAGCGAGCTGCGGCCGCTGACACGCGCACGGCTGCTGCAACGCCTCGCAGCAACCCGGCCCGCACGGTCGCAACGACCCCGAGCTGCGCGGCAGCAAGCTCGCGCTGCGCTCGATCGCCCGACGCGTCCTGCAGCTGACCGTCGAGGAACGCGAGCTCGCACGCGAGATCGAAACGCTCACCCGCAAGCTCGCACCGCAGCTGCTCGACCAGCCAGGCGTCGGACCGCACGCCGCTGCCCAACTCGTCCTCTCCTGGTCACACCAGGGCCGCATCGGATCGGAAGCCGCCTTCGCGCGACTCGCCGGCGCAGCGCCGATCCCCGCCTCCTCCGGTCAGACGATCCGCTACCGACTCGACCGATCAGGCGACCGCAAACTCAACCGCGCGCTGCACATGATCCTCGTCACACGGAAACGCTCACACCCCGCGACGATCGCCTACATCGAACGACGCCTCCAAGAAGGCAAGACCCGACGCGAAGCAAACCGCTGCCTCAAGCGCTACCTCGCCCGCAGCCTCTACCGCCTCCTCGAACACGGCCGCCACTGCCGCTTGACAGACATAGAAGCATCGCTGGCCCAGCCCACGATTTGCGGGACGGAGCGTGCGCTAACGCATCTCCTCGCTCGCGGGGACGCGCGGAGCGATGTTGCCAGATCGTTGATCGGCGGCAATGATGGTGTCGCAGCTCGACAAGGCCACCGGACAGCCAGGAGGGACCGACCATGCCGCAGGTTGAGGTGGACCAACTCACGATCAACTACGAGGTGCAGGGGGAGGGCGAGCCGCTCCTGCTGATCCCTTACACGTCGGCCGACCACGCCTGCTACGCCTTCCAGCTGCCGGCATACACCGAGCACTTCAGCTGCATCGCGATCGATCTTCCGGGCTCGGGCGAGAGCGACAAGCCGCCCGGACCGTACTCGACCGATGGCTACGCCGACCAGGTTGCCGCCTTCCTCGACGCGATCGGGGTCGAGCGGCCGCACGTGGCGGGCATGTCGCTCGGCGCGGCGGTGGGCATCCACCTGGCCGCCCGCCATCCCGGCCGCGTGCGCTCGCTCTCGTTGCACAGCGGCTGGGACACCACCGATAACTATCTCAGGATCGTCCTCGGGCAGTGGCGCACGCTCGCGTCGTCGCTGCCGACCGTCGCCGACGTGGTGGTCCAGGGCATCTTCCCGTGGTGCTTCACGCCCGAGATGTACGTAGAGCGGCCGGAGTTTGTCGACACGCTAGTGGACTTCGTGCGTGGCCGCCCCGCCCAGCCCGTGGACGCGTTCCTCGCCCAGACCGATGCGGTCCTCGCCCACGACGCGAGCGCTGTACTGGGCCAGATCGAGGCTCCGACCCTGATCACCTTCGGAGCGCGCGACCTCGTCTGCGGCGAGCGCTTCGCGGAGCGGCTCAAGAACGGAATCGCCGAGAGCAAGCTGGTGGTCTTCGAGCATCTCTCGCACGCTGGGCTGCACGAGGACCCCGAAACCTTCAACCGCGCGACGCTCGACTTCCTACTGGGCCAGCGCTCCTGACGGCGACCAGCCGACGACGTCGAGGAGATCGAAAGCGCACCCCCTGGTGAGGCGGCCGGTAGCGCACTCGCTCGGGGGACGGTAAGACTGGGCGGGTTGGTCTGTCTGGGGTGGTTGCCAGCCTGGTTGTCGCCGTGCCGCGTGTGACTCGTGGGGTGACTGGCCGCTTCGTGTGTGCCTTGGGAATGATCTGTCCGCGTGTGTGCGGCGGCGCCGGTCTGGCGCCCGCTGCTGGCTTGATTAGGAGCTTGTCCGCCCGAAGGGCGTGACTCATTACCGTCCTGCCGCTGCGGTTTCCCTTGCATCAGACCGGCACCACCGGACCCTACGAACAGAGGTCGGAGGATCGAGTCGGATGCTTGCAGACGAGCTGGACTACGTGCTCGGCGTCGACACACACCGCGACGAGCACACGCTTGCGGTCGTGACGGCGCCTGCCGGTGCCGTGATTGCGGGCACAGCTGCTGCCGCCAACCTGCGCGGCTATCGACAGCTGCTTCGCGTCGCTGTACGTCACGCTCCCGGTCGGCGGGCGTGGGCGATCGAGGGAAGCGGCAGCTACGGCGCTGGGTTTGCCCGCTTCCTCGCCGGCCGCGGCGAGGTCGTGCTCGAGGTCAGCCGCACACCGCGGAGGGAGCGCGGTAGTGCGCGGATTTCTGTGTATCCGACTGGTTCGTCCGGCGGGGTCGGGACGATCGCGGCGTAGCCGCGGTCGGAGCGATTCCGCCGGACGGCCCGGAAGGAGGCCCTGATGGGCGACATGGAGATCCCGGACGAGCTGATCGATCAGCTGCTCGGGGAGTACGAGGGGCCGGAGCAGTTGACCGGCCCGGACGGGTTGATCAACCGGCTGCGCAAGCGGCTGATCGAGCGCGCGGCCGGCGCCGAGCTGGGGCAGCACCTCGGCTACCCGCCGGGCGGCCGAGGCGCCGGAGGCGCAGTCGAACCGGCGCAACGGCAGCTCGTCGAAGACGTTGCGGACGGTCGACGGGCCGGTCACGGTCGAGCTGCCGCGCGACCGCGACGCCTCGTTCGAGCCGCGGATCGTGCCCAAGCACGCGCGCTCGTTCGACGGCTTCGACGAGCAGATCCTCGCCCTGTACGCGGGCGGGATGACGACGCGTGAGATCCAGCGGCACCTGCGCGAGCTGTACGGCGTCGACGTCTCGGACGGACTGATCAGCGAGGTGACGGCGTCGATCCAGGACGACGTCCGCGCCTGGCAGGGCCGGCCGCTGGAGGAGCTGTACGTCGTCGTCTACCTGGACGCGATGCAGGTCGCGATCCGCGACCAGCAGGTCGTGCGCAAGAAGGCGGTCTACGTCGCGATCGGCGTCACCCTCGAAGGAACGCGCGACTGCCTCGGCCTCTGGATCGAAAAGACCGAGGGGGCCCGCTTCTGGACGAGCGTCATGACCGAGCTCCGCAACCGCGGCGTCAAGGACGTGCTCTTCGTCTGCACCGACGGCCTCTCCGGTTTCCCGGAGGCGATCGACGCCGTCTTCCCGCAGGCGGTCAACCAGACCTGCATCGTCCACCTCGTCCGCCAGTAGCCTGCGCTACCTCTCCTGGAGGGAACGCAAGACCTGCGCCTCGAGCTGCGGCGGATCTACACCGCCGCCGACGCCGACGCCGCACGGCAGGTGCTCGACGAGCTCAGCGACGCGTGGGCCGACAGCAAGACACGCACCGCCGCGCTGCAGGTCTGGGAGCGCGCCTGGGACCGCGTCATCCCCTTCCTCGCCTTCCCCGACGAGATCCGCCGCATCGTCTACACCACCAACACCGTCGAGAGCCTGCACATGCAGATCCGCAAGACGATCAAGACCCGAGGCCACTTCCCCAACGACGACGCCGCGCTCCGCTGATCTGGCTCGCAATCCAACGCGCCAAGAGCTCATGGCGAAGCTGTTACAACTGGACAAACGCGATGGCAGTCCTGCGCATCCACTTCGGAGACCGCATCCCCGACAACACCTAACCACCCACCGATACACAGAAAAACGCGCAGGCTCTTCTCGCTCGCGAGCGCCGCCCGTGCTGCTCTCGCCGCGTCGAGCGCGTCGTCTTTCCCGCGCAGTCGCCGCTCTGTCCGGGGAGTGCGGCTGACCTCGAGCACGACTTCGCCTCGTTCGGCAAGGTAGCGGGCAAGACCAGCGCCAAAGCTGCCGGTGCCCTCGATCGCCCAAGCACGCCTGCCCGGCGCGTGGCGTGTAGCGACGCGAAGCAGCTCTCGATAGCCGCGCAGGTTGGCGGCAGCAGCTGTGCCGGCGATCACGGCGCCAGCAGGCGCCGTCACGACCGCGAGCACGTGCTCGTCGCGGTGCGTGTCGACACCGACCACGTAATCCACTTCATCTGCAAGCATCCGACTCGATCCTCCGACCTCTGTTCGTAGGGTCCGGTGGTGCCGGTCTGATGCAAGGGAAACCGCAGCGGCAGGACGGTAATGAGTCACGCCAACGAGGCGGACAAGCTCCTGATCAAGCCAGCAGCGGGCGCCAGACCGGCGCCGCCGCACACACGCGGACAGATCATTCCCAAGGCACACACGAAGCGGCCAGTCACCCGACGAGTCACACGCGGCACGGCGACAACCAGGCTGGCAACCACCCCAGACAGACCAACCCGGCGAGTCTTACCGTCACCCGAGCAGGCCGGAGTGGATGTCTAACGGACGACGTGAAGGGTCTGACCGGCCGCATCGAAGCCGGCGACGATCAGTGAGCCGCCGCACGTCGCGCACCATACGAAGACTTTGTAGGTGCCCGGACGCAACGCTTGCGGCAGGCGGATCGAGAACTCTCGGTTAGGGATCATTCCACCGGTCGCGCCGGGGGTGTACCCCAAGAACACAAACGGCTCCCGTTTCGGTGCTGCGGCTCGATGGATAGGCGTCGGGCAGGTGCCATACCGAGCACAAGGCATCCGGCCAGCCGGCAGCGCGTAGAGCGGCATATGAGCTGCGTCCCCGACAAGCCGCAAGGTGCCGCCGCGGTGCACTGTGGTCGTCGTGAGATGGATGAAGATCGCAGCACTAGCCGTAGTTGCCGTGGCGAGCGCTGTGATGAGCGCGAGCACAGGGACGAGCGCCCTTCTCATGCGACGCGAAGGGTACTACCGGCTTGCGTGGGCCAGCGTTCCGGAATGACCCCCGAATATCGGCTTATGGGGATGCGGACTCGGGCCGGCAAGGGCATCATCTCCCAGATGCCTCCCGCGCTTGACGATGTGGTTGACGGCGAGGAGGTTCTGGCCATCGAGGGCATGCGCATGCTCGGTTTTTGGTCAGCGCGCGCGATCTTTGTCATGGAGTTTCTCTACGTCGCGGTGTTCATCGCGGGATTCGCGTCCATCCGCAACACCAGCAAACCGTTGCCCGATCCCTACCTCGCCATTGCTGAGGTCCTCATCTTGGTCATGGCCCCGATCCTGGTCTGCTTGATGCTCGCCATCAATCAGTGCGCGCCGAAGCAGGCGAGGCCCTTCACGCAGGTGGCACTCGGATGGATGCTGGCCGCCGCGGCGTTCACCACGGTCGTTCATTTCGTTCAGCTCACGGTGGCGCGACGCATCAACTCCGCGACCTTCCCCGGCTATGCGTCGATCTTCGGTTGGAAATGGCCCTCGACGTTCTATGCCATCGACATCGTCGCGTGGGACGTGTTCTTCGGGTTGGCTCTCCTGTTTGCCGTCCCGGCGTTTGCGGATCGGGCGGACGCCTGGGTGCGTCGCGGCCTCATCCTCAGCGGGTTGATGTGCTTGATCGGTCTGGTCGGGCCATTCGCGAACATGCTCGGGCTGCGCACGATCGGCATCGTCGGCTACACGATCGTCTTCGGCCTCACGTGCCTCCCGCTCAGCCGTACGTTCCTGGGAACGCGACGAGCTACTGCGACCTCCCGCCCTGTGCCGTAGAGACAGCGACACCACCGCCAGGCGGGTGCGCCGAGCCGGCGGGGGCGACCCTGGCCTGGGCGAGCGTCCTCTCGCCTGACGGTCGGCCATGGTCAAGACCGCAGGTGAGTCCCGACGACCTTCTGCCCGACTGAGTCCTTGCTACTCGGCGTGGGAAAGGCCGCAGCCGCCGCGAGACGCGATGAGTTTCACATCAAGCCGCTAGTAACATGCTCTCGCCGTCCGATCGCGACGGCCTCTAGCCGCGAGTGAGCGTTGAGCGTGCGCATGAGCCGGCGGATGTGGTTCCGCACCGTCTCGCTGCTGAGGTGAAGCTCGTGCGCGATCTGCTCGGTCGAGCGGCCGTGCTCGAGCAGGCGCAGCACCTCCGCCTGCCTCGCCGTCAGGTGCGGATGCGGCGGCCGGGGCGGCTCGTCGTCCTCGATGTCCTTGACCTGCCCGAAGACACCGATCACACGGCCACCCTTGCGAAGAGGAACTGCGCTGAGCTCGACGGAGACGCGCTCGCCATCGGCGTCGATGAGCACCCCCTTGTTATCCGAGCCGGCTGAGGGCCCGAGCAGGTTCCGGGTAAAGATCCTCCGTGCCCGCTGCGACTCCTCGGGTGCGACGACAGAGGTGAGTTGGCGGCCGCGAACGTCCCCAACGAGCTTGCGTGCTGCTGGGTTCAGCCAGCGGATGATCCCGTGGCGGTCGATCACGTAGGCGGGGACACGGACCCGGTCGATTGCATCTTCCACCTCGCCGCCAAGGGACTTGAGCTCGGACATTGGCTTCGAGTTTCGTACTCGCGCAACTCCGGCGCAAGTTCGAGCTACCGGCGCGGTTAGCTAGTGGCGACCGAACTCCCGCTCGGAGCACTCGGGGCAGTAGAACAGCAGCTTTTCTTCGGGGCCGTCGTCGATCCAGTAGGCGCGCCAACGCTCACCGTTCAGGAAGGGCCAGACCCGCAGGCATTCCACGCACCGGACCACACGCTCATTCACAACTAGCCGCCCCATCCTCATGGGACAGGGTAATGCGGTCCGAGAGGCGCCGCGATTGTCCGAAACGGCCGTCGCCCCAGCGGCATCCAATCGCGATGACCAGCCAGGGCACACCACACGGACGGTTCCCAGCGGGCAATCCACGCTCGGCACGTCGGGAATGCGGAGCTGGCTGCACCAGAGGGATCCAAAGCCGCTGAAGGAGCGGCCGCTTACGCCAAGCCGCGCCTACCCAGCGGGGAGAACAGGGCCGACGACGGAAGCAAACCGCCCGATGGTCACGGTATGGCCGTCCTGCGCGATTCGTGTGACCCACTTAGGTCAAATTGCCCGAGAGGACTCTTCTCTTAAGAGGCCATTTCCCGGTTAGCACAAGCACCGAGGCAGGCTTCCACATCGGGCTCTGTTCAGCCGCCCTGTCAGTATTGGTCGCGCCGTTGCCCCAGCGGCATCTCCCGATGACCAGCCAGGGCACAGAACACGGCCGCTTCCAACGTGCAATCCACGCCCGCCACGTTCGAAACGCGGAGATGGCCGCGCGGGAGATGGGTGGACTGTCACTCGCCGACGCCCTCCTACTGTGCGAGCTACTGGCGAAGGCTGATCCGGCGCGTTACGAGCGGGCCGCGTCGCGCTGGCTACAACGGTTCATCGACGAGCGGTTGCCGCCGCTTAGCGAGGTCGCTCTTGCGGCATCGGCGCTCGCGGAGCTTCGCCACGGAAGGCGAAACGTTGGCGTTAAGACGCTCAAGCTGATGCTCCGTCGATGACGGTTACGCACGTTTGCGCCACGCGTGGCAACCTTTCACGGGGTTCGGGCCGACCAGTTAGCCAGTTCGTGTCATAGCGCGGCTGCTATCGACAGACGAAGATGCCTACCAGGGGTCAAGAAGCGGGAGGGGCGTCGCTGCGGAGGCGCCCTCCGTTTCAGCCACGTTCCACCCTCCTTCTTTGAGGAGGCCGTCTCGGTATTAGGCTCGGTGCGTGGCTTCTGCGGCGCCGCTTCCTCAGCCGATGCTCGCCCGCTCCGGGCCGATCCCCACCCGCGGCGACTGGTCGTTCGAGGTGAAGTGGGACGGGTTCCGGGCGATCGTCTCGACCGAGGGCACACCGTTGCGCGTTCGCAGCCGCCGCGGTTGGAACATGACCGACCTCGTTCCCGAATTGTCGGCGTTCCCGGTCGCGGCGACGCTCGACGGCGAGCTCGTTGCGTTCGGGCCGGACGGCTCACCGGACTTCCCGCTGCTGTGCGAGCGGATGCTGATGCGCCGGCCGGGGATCGCGGTGACGTACATGGTGTTCGACCTGCTGAGCCTCGACGGCGACGACCTGACGCGGGCGCCGCACTCTGAGCGGCGCGCGCAACTCGAAGCACTCGACACAAACGGTGTTCACTGGCAGACACCCGAGACGTTCGACGATGGCGAGGCGCTGTTCGAGGCTGTGTGCGCGCACGAACTCGAGAGCGTCGTCGCGAAACGCCGCAGCAGCCGCTACCGGCCGGGGGAGCGCGGCTGGGTCAAGACCGAGAACCGCGAGTACTGGCGCTACGAACTGGAGCGGGAGAGCGCGTTCAATAAGCCGCGCGTGAAGCAGTTCGTCTGACTCACCGCGACTTTTACGCGGCGCGGTAGCGGGCTAGAGCCGCGTAGCCCCGCGAAGGGCCGTCATGCCCACCGCTCGCCTAAGATCAGGCGAAACGAGGTCGGGTCGCTCGCGACAGAGCGAGACGAGTCGTTTGAGCTCGGCCCTGCTGACGCCGAGCTTCTCCACAAGCGGCGCGTTCGCTTCGAGGGATCTTCGGCGAATGGGGCCGAACATCTCTTCCACCCAATCAGGGATATCCATCCACTCGGGCATAAGCCCGATTATGCCGGTGGCGTGCCACCGCGCCGTCTTTGCGCCGCGCAGTGGCATGATCTCAGGAGCGATGGCGACTGAAGACGAGTCTCAAAATCGTTTTGAGACTGACGACAAACAACGCCGGCGCCAGTACGTCGCCGACTGGGCACATGAGGCACTGCGTCTTCTTGACGAGCGCAGCGACTGACCCGGGGCGGCATTCCCGGCGCGCGGGCTTAACGGGCCTCAGGCGCAATGTACGTCTCTGAACTTTTCGTAAAGCCTTCGTTGCGTGGTGCGTGTTCTCACCTGCGTCGGGCACTACTAGTAGGGGAGGCCCTCGCAGGGGAGGCGCGCCAGCATTGCGGCCGTGCCAGCGCGACGAACGAGGGCCGCCCCGCTTCCGGGTCTAGCACGATCGGCGACTTTCGCGGGGCAATCTGAATGATGCCATCGAAGCTGCCGCGTGGTCGCATGCGCCAACGACCTGATTCATCGAGCAGCCACGCAGCACAGCGCTGAGTAGGCCGTTCACGCGGAGACCCCGCGCTGGAGCTCGCAGTTCTTTCGGCAGCTCCCGATTACCCGAACCGGCGGTCTGGGCGGATCCGAGTTGGTTGGATCCGAGTTAGTTGTTTCACGCGCGCGCGCGCGTGATTACCAGAAACTCCGCTTGCTCGTGTCGGTCCCAGTCACTTCGAGACCTTCATCCCACTCGGCAGAAGCCGGCGCGAGCCCGGCGGGTAGGAACGACCTCCTGGGTGCGATAACGCCGCTACGTTGTGCCCTGACACTTGTGCCGCTTGTTCAAGCGGTTTGAGGCGTCCTTAGTTCTGCCAGCTTCTCTCAGTTTGGTAGCACGGTTGGTAGATCGGGGTGAAGCGTGTGCTTCGACGCGCGGCGCTGGATCGGTCTCGGTCCCACGCTTGGAGAGAACCTCGAACGAATCGCGAACTGTGGCTCATAGCTGTTCAATGCGTAGTGCGTCGACCCGTGCAGCAATCTCTTTTCGGGCCCCGAAACACGCCGTTCTCCCTGCGATCTAGCTCGATGGCGCCCTCTGCGAGCAGGCCCGCGGCTGCTCAGCCCCCACCCTGCGTGTCGTCTCGTCCGACCTCGGGTACCGACCCTGCAGCGGAGCCGAGCGCCTCGGTGAACTGGCCACGATCGTAGGTGCGGTTGGCCTCGAAGCCCGGCGGAGCCGGCGCGATGGGAATGAACGCGCCATCGTCGGCGCCCTTTTTGGAGGAAGGCTCCAACCAGACGCTCATTAGGTAGAGCGCTGGAACGTTGAGCATGCGGAGTTCGAGTTGCCGCTCGTCGGCATTTGCGATTCGCTCCGCAACAGCCAACGCTTCGACGGTACCGCTCACAAACGGACCAACATTTACATGCGAGAACACTTGGCGCCCGCCTTCCGAGCGGGTCTCCGCGCTCGCAAGGACCTGTTCGTCGACGGCGAGGAGGTATCGCCAGCCCGTTGGCCGCGCTGCCTCGATCTTCCCCGTGCGCGCACCGTTGAGCGTGAGGTTGAAGACCGGATGCGGCACGGTCGCGCTGATCTGTTCGGGTCGCGCCTCGCGTAGACCGCGATCGCTAAACGACCCGCGGGTCGCGAGCGCATTCAGCGACTCGCGAAGGGCGGCGAGCGACTCCTGCGGTGCGTCGGAGATAATCAGTCCCATGGTGGCCCTAGGCCTGTGTGTAGTAGCTGTGCGTCCACGTACCCGAGCCCTGGTAACTCGTCTCGAGCGTCGCGTAGGTCAAGTCCGACTTCCCGTAAATCGGATCATCGACGGCAACGTAGTCCGTCGCGCCTTCGAGGTAGCCGATGACCGTGAGAAAGTGGGCGCCACCGCCAGACCACGCGACCCGGATCCCGAGCGGCCGTCCTGCGTCGATCTCATCGTCCACGGCCTGGAACGAAGCAACGGCCGAGTCCATGTGGTCGAGGTGGCCAACGCGCGTCAGCGCCGTGTCGAGAGTTCCGTAGACGTTGCAAGACGTGCTCGCGCCTACTCCGCAGCAATCCGACCGCCCGAGCTCACCGTTCGCGACCGTGCACTGCGTCCACGTGCTGGCTGAGTCGTAATAAAGCGCGACACTCGTCGAGACCGCGGCCCAGCACCAATTCGTCTGCTGTTGATGCTGCATCTGAAAGTTCAATCGATCCCACCTCGGAAGCGGCCACCAGATGTACTTCCAGAGCCCCAATCGGCGCGTGAGCGGAACAAGCACCTCACCGACGGCATCCGCGACCGTACGTTCCACCGCCGTTCCAGTCAGCTCGGGGCGATCGTGAAGTCCGAGCGGCACTCGGGTTCGATTGAGAAGCGAGGGAATCGCCATCGCGCAACCCGCACTGTACGCCAGCTCCCCGGTGGCCGAAGTCACAGACGTTGCAGCCAGCTTCTGGCCCTGGCGGAAACCACAATCCCGCCTGTCAAAGACGTTTGGCTGTGGGCGACCTTGCGCCTGACGTGACTTCTAGGGACTAGCGTAGTGCAGAAAGTGCAAGAACCCTAATCTCTGCGACCGCGGTCGCCGGCTTGTCTCAGTCTGGTAGACGAATAGAGGCGAGGCTCAGCGTCGTCGGCGCGTGGGCTCCTCAGGGTAAGCACCCTCGCACACCCAGCGGCATGAGTCGCGTCGCTGACGAGCGTCAGGCATCTCGGTCGCGGAGCCCGACGAGGTCGTGCCTCCAGAAGGCTTCGGAATACACCAGGGTGCCCGTCATCCAGGGCTCGTAGGCGGGCAGCAGGAACACCTGGAACCCCGCATCCGGGATGCGCAGCGACGGCTTCCTGAACCCCTGCTTCAGCGCTGGCCGGAACCCGAAGCGTGCGTAATACGTTGGGGATCCTTCAAGGAAGACGAGAGGCATCTTGCGATCTGCAAGCAATTCGAGGCCGCGGCGGATCAGTGTCGTCCCTACGCCGCTGTTCTGCCACGCAGGGAGCACACCGATCGGGCTCAGCACCTGCACGGGCACCAAGCGCTTCGGCGCGTCGAGCAGGCTCGGGCTGAACATGACGTGGCCCACGATCTCGTCTCGCTCCTCCGCGACGAGTGAAAGGCCCTCGCCTCGGGCCACAGCGTCGCGTAGGTCGTCCACGAGGTTCGCGACGACGTGCCCATGATGTGGGAACGCCGCCAGATGCACCGTCCGCACCGCCGCCCAATCGCTCACCGCTTCAGCGCGCAAATTCACTTGGCGAGCGTAGTAGCGGGCCGAGACGTCGGGGTCTGGTGACATTCGCGAACTGTGAGTGTGTGAGCTGTCCCGTCTGGAGCGTTTGTCAGGTTGGCGTCGGTGCTCTTCGTTTGTGACTCGATTCGCGAATGACTCCGCTGGCGGATGTCTTTCCAGTGATACGTCCGAGCGAAGAGACCGGTGCCGGCCTGGCGTCCGCTTGCTGGCCTGATCAGAAGCCTGTCCGCGTTGTGAGCGCGTGACCCGTCACAGTTATGCCGCCAGCGGTCTCAACCTCCAGACCGACACCGGATGTATCCCCCAACGCTTCGGCTGGAGGTCGGTTATCGCATGCTTGCAGATCAGCTGGACTACGTGGTCGGTGTCGATCCGCACCGCGATTCGCATGCACTCGCGGTCGTGCACATCGTCAGCGGCGCGGTCGTGTTCGAGACGACAGTGGTGGCGAACGGCGACGGCTACGCGCATGCCTTCGCTCTGGTCGAGGAGCAC
>CAWHYL010000006.1:0-529498 GCA_963833655.1 uncultured Actinomycetes bacterium
CAGCCGAGTGTCGAGAGCTGTAAGCGCTAGAGCTGGTCGAGCCAGGCGAGCACGTTGGGGGCCGCGTCGTTGATGTTGGTCAGCATGCCTTCGTGGTCGTGGCGGGGAAACGAGACGTGTTGTAGGCCGTGGCGGTCGAGGCCGGAGGCGAGTTGCTCTGTGCCACCGGGGCCCATTTCCTCGTCCTGGTCCCCCCAGAATGCGAACAGCGGGCAGGGCAGGTCACTGACCAGCGAGTCTGCAGGCAGTTCTGAGAGTTCACGGTAGAAGGCGAGCGCGGCTCGGTTGTCGAAATGGGCGTCGACGCGGGCCCAGGCAGCGGGATCGGACTTCGCAGCCTCACTTTGACGTTGGATTTCCGGGTAGAGGTAGGTGTAATCGCCGACGATCGGAAAGCCACCCGAGACAACCGCGTCCGCTTTGCCCGTGAGCTGCGCAAGCCAGGGGGCGAACGCCCCGGTGAACGAGTAGCCGAGAACGAAGAACCGGTCGAACCCGACCGCCTGCATGACTGCGATCAGATCATCGGCCAGGTCGCGGACTCGGTAGGGAGCATCTGCGTCGAGGCGGCTGCTGGTGGCGAACCCGCGTGGGCTCGCCGTGATTACCGTGAAGCGCTGGGTGAACGGGCTGAGATCGAGGTAATCCGGCCAGGAGAAGTTCAGGTGGGGCAGCAGCAACGCCGGGCCTGATCCACCACACACGTCGTATCGCAGTTCCAGGCCGCCTCGGGCAAGCGTCGACACTGGGCCGCGAGTCTACTTTCGGATGAGCAGCCAGCCATCGCTCAGGGGTCATTCCGGAACACTGGCCCAAGTCGGCGACGTCTCCCCGCTGCCGATCCCGGGCGAAAGCGGGCGTCCCGGGGCAGCGCTCGCCTCCGATTGTCAGGAGACCGTCCAGCGTGGGACTATCCGGCCCACCGCAACCGACAGGAGGTACGGCCTGATGGCTGATCCCAAGCACGTCGTCGAACGGCATGTCGACGCATTCAACGCGCGAGACGCGGACGCCGAGCCGTGGAGCGACGACGGCGAACTCGTCGCACCGAACGCGTCGATGCATGGCCGCGAGCAGGTTCTGGGCTTCCTTGGCGTGAACTGGGACGCGTTCCCGGATGGGCGTCTTGAGACTTCGCGCCTGCTTGCCGAAGGATCCATCGTCGCCGCCGAGGGCCGGTTCATAGGCACGCACACTGGTGTCATGCGCACGCCGGCGGGCGATGTCGCGGCCACGGGACGAGACGTCGACTTGCGCTGGATGTCGAGTTATCAGGTTCGCGGCGACGAGCTGGCCTCGGAACACCTCTACTTCGATCAGGCAGAACTGCTCGGCCAACTCGGACTGATGCCGGCGACCTAGCGCGCTCCCGCCTCGCGTGAGGGCGGCTGCTGCCTTCCTGGCCGGGCTTCAAATGACATTCCCGAACTGTGAGTGTGCCGGCGTCCCGTCTGGGGCGTTTGTCAGGTTGGCGTCGGTGCTCTTTGTTCGTGACTCGATTCTCGAATGACCCGTCGTTGCGGTGTCTTTCCAGTGATTTGTCCGATCAGAGGGAGTCCGGCCGGCCGGGCGCCCGCTTGCTGGCGCTGGGGAGCTTGGTCCGCGGTTCTGAGCGCGTGACCGTCACGAGGTCGCCCGCGCGTTTCCACCCAGACGGCACCGGTTCGTGTCCCCCCAACGCTCGGCTGGGTGGAGAGTCAGTTCTCGGATGCTCGCAGATCAGCTGGACTACGTCGTCGGTGTCGACCCGCACCGCGACTCGCACGCGCTCGCGGTCGTGCACATCGTCAGTGGCACGGCCTAGTTGTAGTTCTGAGTCGATGGTTCATCCGGAACACCGGAGGCTGAGCGCTGTCGAGGCAGCTGGAGCTCAAGGAGGCGACCAGGATGGATCTGCAGGGTAACGCGGCTCTCAGTTGGAGCGGCAGGCGCGAGCTCGCGGCGCCGTGTCGTTGATCAGGGTTGGACGCTGACGGCGGCGGCCGAGGCCGCCGGTGTCAGCGTGCGCTGTGCGCGCAAGTGGGTAGGCCGCTACCGCGCGCGGCGATCGGCGAGCTGCTCGATCGCTCGTCGGCGCCGCGGCGGGTCGCAACGCACGACCCGGAGCGGGTCGCGGTGATCGTCAAGCTGCGACGGCTGCGGATGACGGCGGCCGAGATCGCCGAGACGTTGCAGATGCCGCACTTGAGGCTGCACGGGAAGGAGCAGTCAACGCCAAGCGGGCCGGGCTCTGCCAGCTACGCGACCTGCTGATCACGACCCCGGAGCCGCTGCGCAGCCAATTGCGGCCGCTGACACGGGGCGGCTGCTCGCCTCGCAGCAACCCGACCCGACGGTCGCCGAGACCCAGAGCTCCGCGGCAGCACGATCGCGCTGCGCTCGATCGCCCGCCGCGTCCTCCAGCTGACCGCCGAGGAACGCGAACTCGCACGCGAGATCGAAACGCTCACCCGCAAGCTGGCGCCGCAGGCTGCTCGGCCAGCCAGGCGTCGGACCGCACGCAGCGGCACAACTCGTCCTCTCCTGGTCACACCAGGGCCGCATCGGATCGGAAGCCGCCTTCGCGCGACTCGCCGGCGCTGCGCCGATCCCCGCCTCCTCCGGTCAGACGATCCGCTACCGACTCGACCGATCAGGCGACCGCAAACTCAACCGCGCCCTACACATGATCCTCGTCACACGGAAACGCTCACACCCCGCGACGATCGCCTACATCGAGCGACGCCTCCAAGAAGGCAAGACACGACGCGAAGCAAACCGTTGCCTCAAGCGCTACCTCGCCCGCAGCCTCTACCGCCTCCTCGAACACGGAGCACCACTGCCGACTTGACAGACATAGAAGCATCGCTGGCCCAAGCGGGCGACCCTTACCTCGCCGACTGCCTTGCGCAGGACGTTCCCAGTGACCGTCGCCGAGCCCAAGGCCTCCTTAGCGGACAGGTTCAGATTGATGCGTCGAGCGTGCCCGAGGGACATCTTGCTCTAGCCCTGGCGGGTCAGGCAGGATCACCCGTACCTCCTGTGCACAGCGGCAGGCGGCGGCGATCTTGGCAGCCCACTCCAGCGCCTCCTCGCGAGAGGGCACATCGACTATCGAGAAGCCGCCGATGACCTCCTTGGTCTCCGGGAACGGGCCGTCGGTGACCAGCCCGTCGGTTGTCACGATGCTCGCCCTCTGGCTTTCCAATCCGGCGCCATAGACCCAGACCCCCGCGTCTTGCGCCTCCTTGACCACCTCCATCGCGGCCTTGGCCACGTCCGGAAGCTCATCCTCGGGGAAGGTCATCCAGCCGTCATCGAACGAGATCAGGTAGCGCGTCACCATGCCTCCCTTGTCTCCCGGCGGCCTCCTCTGGCCGCCTCTTCTCCTGCTAGACGAACGGCTGCCTTCGGAGTCGACACTGTGCCAAGCGAATTTCTTGCACGAACGCTCTTCCCGCTCAAGTCACATTCGCGAACTGTGAGTGTGCCGGCGTCCCGTCTGGGGCGTTTGTCAGGTTGGCGTCGGTGCTCTTTGTTCGTGACTCGATTCTCGAATGACCCGTCGTTGCGGTGTCTTTCCAGTGATTTGTCCGATCAGAGAGTCCGGTACCGGCCTGGCGCCCGCTTGCTGGCCTGATCAGAAGCCTGTCCGCGTTCTGAGCGCGTGACCCGTCACAGTTCTGCCGCCCGCGGTTTCCACCCCAGACCGGCACCGGTTCGTGTCCCCCCAACGCTCGGCTGGAGGTCAGTTCTCGGATGCTCGCAGATCAGCTGGACTACGTCGTCGGTGTCGACCCGCACCGCGACTCGCACGCGCTCGCGGTCGTGCACATCGTCAGTGGCACGGTCGTGTTTGAGTCGACGGTCACCGCGAACACCGACGGCTACGCGCAGGCGCTGAAGCTCGTCGACCAGTACGCCGCAGGGCGACGAGCGTTCGCGATCGAAGGTACCGGCTCGTTCGGTGCCGGTCTCACTCGCTTCCTGACGGGCCGGGGCGAGCGCGTGCTCGAGGTCGGCAGGCTACGGCGGGAACGCCGTTCGGGCGGCAAGACAGACGCGCTCGATGCTGTCCGTGCCGCCCGCGGTGCGCTCACCCAGCAGCGTCCGGCGACGCCTCGTGCCGGCGGCGAGCGCCAGGCGTTGCAGGCACTTGTGGCTGCACGGGAAGGAGCAGTCAACGCCAAGCGGGCCGGGCTCTGCCAGCTACGCGACCTGCTGATCACGACCCCGGAGCCGCTGCGCAGCCAATTGCGGCCGCTGACACGGGCGCGGCTGCTGCAACGCCTCGCAGCAACCCGACCCGACGGTCGCCGAGACCCAGAGCTCCGCGGCAGCACGATCGCGCTGCGCTCGATCGCCCGCCGCGTCCTCCAGCTGACCGCCGAGGAACGCGAACTCGCACGCGAGATCGAAACGCTCACCCGCAAGCTGGCGCCGCAGCTGCTCGGCCAGCCAGGCGTCGGACCGCACGCAGCGGCACAACTCGTCCTCTCCTGGTCACACCAGGGCCGCATCGGATCGGAAGCCGCCTTCGCGCGACTCGCCGGCGCTGCGCCGATCCCCGCCTCCTCCGGTCAGACGATCCGCTACCGACTCGACCGATCAGGCGACCGCAAACTCAACCGCGCCCTACACATGATCCTCGTCACACGGAAACGCTCACACCCCGCGACGATCGCCTACATCGAGCGACGCCTCCAAGAAGGCAAGACACGACGCGAAGCAAACCGTTGCCTCAAGCGCTACCTCGCCCGCAGCCTCTACCGCCTCCTCGAACACGGAGCACCACTGCCGACTTGACAGACATAGAAGCATCACCGGCCCACCGCACGCACACTCTCCGGTAGCGCGGCGCCTAGGTAGACGCGGCTCCGGGCATCAGCCCTAACTGCGCGAAGAGTTCGAGCTGGTCGTAGTAGATGCGGATGGAGCGGATCTTGCCGCCCCGGAACCGAAAAATCCCGACAAACGGAAAGTCAAACCGCTTCCCGGTCGCGGGAACCTCAACTCCATCCGGGGTTCTCAGCGGACCCGTGTGCGTCCCCACATACCGCGCCTCCTCCACCACAGACTCTCCGTCCGCAAACAAGACGACGTCGCAACTCATACGATCTGGAGCGGCCGTCAGGAGCGCGTCGAAGTACTTCTCCTGCAAGTCCGCCAGCCCTGAAATCCGCTGGCCGCCGGGCGCCTGGTAGACAACATCCTCGGCATAAAGCCTGGCCCACGCGTCACGATCCCCGGCGTTCCAATACTCGATCGCCTGCTCGAGCACCTCTCTTGCTTGATTCATTGCCACCCATCCCTTCTGGTCTTACGACGCTTCGGAAAAACGACGCCAGTCTCATCAGCCTATTTTCGTTTCCGGCCGACGAGGTTGAGTCCAACGGAGGTGCGCGGCAAGATCAATCGGTCGGCGACATTCGCGAACTGTGAGTGTGCGGGTGGTCCCGTCTGGGGCGTTTGTCAGGTTGGCGTCGGTGCTCTTTGGTTGTGACTCGATTCGCGAATGACTCCGCTGGCGGATGTCTTTCCAGTGATTTGTCCGATCAGAGACTCCGGTGCCGGTCTGGCGCCCGCTTGCTGGCCTGATCAGAAGCCTGTCCGCGTCTCGAGCGCGTGACCCGTCACAGTTCTGCCGCCCGCGGTTTCCACCCCAGACCGACACCGTTCGTGTCCCCCAACGCTTCGGCTGGAGGTCGGTTCTCGGATGCTTGCAGATCAGCTGGACTACGTCGTCGGTGTCGACCCGCACCGCGACTCTCATGCGCTCGCGATCGTGCATGTCGGGAGCGGCGCGGTCGTCTTCGAGGCGACGGTCGTCGCGAGCAGCGACGGGTACGCGCAGGTGTTGAAGCTCGTCGACCAGCACGCAACCGGTCGGCGAGCGTTCGCTATCGAAGGCACCGGCTCGTTCGGTGCCGGTCTGACGCGCTTCCTGACCGTGCGCGGCGAGCAGGTGCTCGAGGTAGGCCGCTTGCGGCGGGA
Organism: uncultured Actinomycetes bacterium; assembly: GCA_963833655.1. Classification (GTDB taxonomy): domain Bacteria; phylum Actinomycetota; class Thermoleophilia; order Gaiellales; family Gaiellaceae; genus 3-1-20CM-4-69-9. Next base: position 5,974 of record CAWHYL010000006.1, read on the forward strand.
GCGCCGCTCCGGCGGCAAGACCGACGCGCTCGACGCAGTCCGCGCCGCACGCAGTGTGCTCGCAAGCGAGCGGCCCGCGACACCGCGCGCGGGCGGCGAACGCCAGGCGCTGCAGGCGTTGGTAGCCGCCCGGGAAGGCGCGGTCAACGCCAAGCGTGCCGGCCTCTGCCAGCTCCGCGACCTGCTGATCACAACCCCCGAGCCGCTGCGCAGCCAGCTGCGGCCGCTCACCCGCGCTCGGCTGCTGCAACGCCTCGCAGCCACACGACCCGGCGGCGGACGAGATCCCGAGCTGCGCGGCAGCATGCTCGCGCTGCGCTCGATCGCCCGACGCGTGCTGCAACTGACCGCTGAGGAACGGGAGCTCGCCCACGAGATCGAAACGATCACCCGCAGGCTCGCACCGCAGCTGCTCGACCAGCCTGGTGTTGGACCGCACGCGGCCGCACAGCTCGTCCTCTCCTGGTCACACCACGGCCGTATCGAATCGGAAGCGGCATTCGCACGTCTCGCCGGCGCGGCACCGATCCCGGCTTCCTCCGGGCAGACGGTCCGCTACCGGCTCGACCGAAGCGGCGACCGAAAGCTCAACCGCGCACTGCACATGATCCTCGTTACACGGAAACGCTCACACCCAGCCACGATCGTCTACATCAAACGGCGGCTGGAAGAAGGCAAGACACGACGCGAGGCAAACCGCTGCCTCAAGCGCTACCTCGCCCGCAGCCTCTACCGCCTCCTCGAACACGGACCACCAGAGACGACTTGACAGACATAGAAGACATTGCCCAGGCCACGGGACGGACGCTCAGTGGAACTCGCCGCTTGCCGAACGTGGCGGACACCTTGCGCCGCATGGGTGCGCTCGCAGGAGTGAAGACCCCCGCACACCGCCTATCGCGTCAGCGAGTTGCCTGCGCAGCTTCTCTTCGGCACTGGGATACGTTGAGATCGGACGCATTGATATTGGCGGTGGTACGACGCTGACCGTGCTCGGTTTCCCGGACGAAGAGGTTGCGACGCTCGAGTTCGTTCACCGGCCCGGTGACGGCGCGGTCGACATCGGCACCGGGTTCAGCCACTGGTCGTCCAGGTCGCAAACCTCGGCGCAATCATCGCTTCGCTGTCGCGCTCCGGAGTGGACCCCGGTCCCGTGGAATCTTCCGGCGGTCCCGACGGTCCGCAGACGGCGTGGCTACCGACCCCGACGGCTACCGGATCGAACTGGTGCAATGGCCTCCTGGTCACGCTGACGGCTCACTGCCGCCGACTTCGGCTACTAGGCGGCGCCGGTTCGAAGGTCGACCTCACTGCAGACGAGTCAGGCCAACACAACTGACTCCTAAGGGCCCGCTCGGGAGAGCGCCGAATGCAACGCGAATCGAGCCATGTTTCGCTCGGTTCGAGACAAAACCGGCGTCAAAAGCAACTTGAGCGCGTCGCGGAAAGGCTTATTCATGCGCTCGAAATGGCGTTCTTTCAAATTCGGTTTCCCGTCGATATGCAGGACTTTAATCCCAAGGTCGCAGGTTTCGAGACCTGGCCGGCCCATCGGGAACGGCCTCCAATGGGTGGGCGTCGCACGTTCGCCCGGTCACGCATTCGTGGCCGGCAGCGAATGCGAGATGGCGGGCCGGTGCCGGTTCCTCCACCAGCCGGCGCCCGCGTACAGGGCTAACGCACCGGCAACGATCAGCGCCCACGCGACACTGAGCTTCGGCTGCACCACGTCGGGGATCAGCCAGTCCGTCCAGCCCCGCTTCACGACCTGCTCGTCCCAGGCGTCGTTTGCCATGTTCCCGATCGCGTAGGCGACGATCAGCGCGAGGTAGATGCCGAGCGCGATCCGCAGCGGCCGCAGGCGAACACGCGGGACAACACGCGACAGGACGAGCGCCGTCAGCAACAGGAGCAGCGCGTCGAGGCCGTGGTGGTGGCCGTGATGGACGGTCGGGAAGAGATGATGCAGCGTCGGTGTCTGCCACGTCAGCTTGCCGGTCTGGTACACGTCGCGAAGCCCCGGCACGCCGTCGAGGTAGAACCCGAGGTCGGCCCCGATCCACGGCAACGCCAGCAGCACGGCGACGATTGCGACCCCCGCACGCAATCTGTCCCCCGGCTGCGGCTGCGCGAAGCGGGGACCCGGAAGCCGAAGCAGCGCGATCGCCGTCAGCGCGAGCGCAAGGAGGACTCCGATCGCAGCGATCGCGTTCACCGGCCGTGCGTCGAGGTCGGACTGGTCGACGACGCCCGGCCAGAACACGGCCGCACACATGACCACTGCGACGACTGCGACGATCGTCGCCCACCGGCGCGAAAGGCGATCGGCGACGATCGCAACCACCGGGATCGCCACGAGCGCGGTCGAGTAGTTCGCGAACACAACCACCCGGCTCGCACCGCCCCCGATCCCGCTCCCCGAAACGTGGTACAGCTCGCTCGACGGCAGCCGCGAGTACGTCACGAACATCGCGATTGCGTCCGCGAAGAACAGCAACCACACAGCCAGCACCTCGAGCGGGAAACCCCGCCCGCCCGCGTCCAGAAACCCGGCGCCGCCACCGGAGCGCGCGTCCCGTGATGCCGCTGGGTCTCTCGCGTGCATGGATTCGGTTCCCTCGACAATACGACTCACTCGCCACCGCTTCCAGGCCACTCCCAACTACGCCCGACGAGCTCGACCGGGACCACCCGCTACGAATCATCGAACTCGGGGGCCTAGCTCTGGGCGTTCAAGAGAGCACGGTCGAAGAACCCGACGACACGTCGCTCGTAATGCTTCGGTTGCGCGTCGATGCCGCCGACGTGCCCGCTTCCCGGTACCCGCCACAGCGTCTTCGGAGCGTGGGCGGCCGCGAAGTACGTCGGGTTGAGGTTGCGCTCGCCATCCTGCCCGTGCTCGCCATAGATGAAGAAGACGGGCGTCGGCGCTATCCGCCCGACGAGGTCGGCCAGGCTCGGCGGCGGAGCATCGCCGGAGAAGAGCGTGATTCCGGCTGTGAGGGGCGCGTACGACGCGAGCGCGAGCCATTTGTCGTTGCCCGTCATGTCCATCAACTCGTGGACAGATCGCTCGCCGGCGCCTTCGGCAACGAGGGCTTTCAAGCCTTTGGATCTGGCCGCGGCTTCCAGCATCATCTCGCCGCCGACCGAGAGCCCGATGCCGCCGATCCGGTTGCCGTGGACGTCAGGCCTTCCCTGAAGGAAGCGGACGGCGGCATCGACATCGCGGTAGCCGTCCCAACCCCATGCGTTCGGATCGCCTTGACTCTCGCCCTCGCCGCGCCGGTCGAAGAGCAGGACGCCGTAGCCGTGACGCGCGAGCATGCGCGCCGGCTTCTGCGTGCCCTTGCGGCCGGGGAACGAGATCACCGCCGCGCCGTTCTTCGACGGCACGTACCAACCGCGGAGCCGGAGCCCGTCGGACGTCGTGAACGTGACGTCCTCGTGCCGAGCCCCCACGTGATCCGCAGGAACGAAGGCTCGGGCGGTGTGGGTCAAGACGTACGAGGCGAGAAACGGAGCGATCACGACGTAGGTCGCCACCACCGTCGCTGCCGCGACGAGCGCGCGCCGCAACCACCGTCGCAGCCTGCTCTCGTCGACTCGCCTTGTCCGCCAGAGGGTCACCACCGCGCCGACGATGAGGACGGCGCCCGCCGCGGCTGCGGCCAGGCCCGTGTAGTCGTCGCCGGACAGCTGACCGGCCTTGGCGTAGTAGAACGCCTCGATCCCGGCGACGATGCCGAAGAGTCCGATCGCCGCTGCGACGGCAGCGCGCAAGCCGGGACGAAAGCGCGGGAGGAGCGCGACAGCCGCCAGCAGCACGGCGCACGGGACGAGACCGCTGACGAGGTGGTCGCCCGCGGAAGTGCCGGGTTGCGGCTGCAGGAAGTTGTCGTCGAGAACATGCAACGCGACAACGCCGACAGCGACGCGGAGCAACGCTGCTTCGGTGCGCCGAGCTGCGTGGATGTCGTCGCCGCGTCGTGCCGAGCGCGTGCCCGGCCCCTCCCGGTCCGCCTCGACCGGGAGGGCCTGCGAGGGAGCGCTCATTCGTACTGCAGTGCCTTGAGGATGTTCAAGCGCGAGGCGCGCCGCGCCGGAAGGATCGCGGCCAACACGCCGGCGACGATCGTCGCTACGACGAACACGCCGATTGTCGTCCACGGGATCGCGAGGACGATGCCCTCGTCCGAGAGCGCCTGCGTCGTCAGGATCGCGAGGAACGTCCCGACGAGAATTCCGAGCGCCGCCCCGATCAGGGCCGTGACGATGCTCTCCTGGCGGATCATCCGCCGCACCTGACTGCGGGTCATGCCGATGGCCCTCAGCATCCCGAGCTCACGGGTCCGCTCGAAGACGGACAGGACGAGAGTATTGACGACGCCGAGGAGGCTGATGATCACCGACAGGCCCAGCAGCCCGTAGAGGAGGTTCAGGGTGAGGTTGATGTCGGCCTCCTGGTTCTTCTTGAACTGGCTGGCAGTCACGACCTTCGCGTCCGGATATGAATGCAGCGAAAGCGCCAGGCGCGCAGTGTTCGTCTTGGTGACGCCGCCCTTGATGTTGATGAGCGTCATCAGGTTCTGCGGCTTCGCGTAGTTCGCGTCGAACGTCGCCGCCGACAGCGTCACGTCGCCGAAGGGCGAGCCGCCTTTCGGTGGATCGAAGATGCCCTTCAAGCGCAGGTGGAGCACCCGGCCGGTCGGAGTCTCGACGGCGATCGGTGAACCGATCTGCAGGTGATGGTCTTTCGCGTAGTCCTTGTCGACGAAGGCACCGTCCTCGCGCAGCCTCGCCGGCACACCAGTTCCGCCTTTCACCCAGTCGATCCGGATCGTCTGCGCCGTATTCGGCGGCACAGCCGTGATCTGGACGTTGTGGCCGAAGATGCGGGCGTCGCCGGCTCGAAGCCCCGAGACCGCGGTCACACCGGGCGTTCCGGCTACCGCGGCGTCCGCCTCCTTCGTGAACGGGTCGAAGCCGTTCTCGGCGGTGAGCGCGTAGTCCGCGACGAACAGCTTGTCGACCGCATCGCCGAACGACGTCCGCAGGCCGGCACCCACGATGGCCACGAAGGTGATCAACGCGAGGCCGATCATCAACGCCGACGCGGTCGAGGCCGTCCTGCTCGGGTTCCGCATCGCGTTCTCGCGCGCGAGAGTGCCTGCGGTGCCGCCGAACCGCGCGCCGGGCCAGCCGAGCACGGCTGCGAGCGGACCTACGGCCCGCTTCGCATTCATCGCGACGCCGACGAAGAGGATCAGCGTGCCGAAGCCGAGCGCCGAGAGGCGGGCGGCGGTCGTCAGGCCACTCCCGAAGATCCCGTAGACGAGGAGCAGGATTCCGAGCGCAAGGGTCACGATCGACATGACCGGCCCCCAGTGCGACAGCCTCGATGCCGGCAGGCTCGCACCCTCGCGAACTGCCGCGATCGGCGGCACCCGCGTCGCCCTGATCGCGGGGCGCAGGCTGGCAACCAGCGTGACGACGACCCCGACCAGCAGACTCACGACGATCGTGCGCGTGCCGAACACCGTCCCACCACTTGGAAACTCGACGCCGAGCGCGCTGAACAGGGCGCTGAGGCCCTTGGCGATGGCCAGTCCGAAGAACAGGCCGAGGAGCGATGCCATGACTCCGACTACGAGGGCCTCCAGCATCACGCTGCGCAGCACCTGGCGGCGCGAGCTCCCGATGGTCCGCAACGTCGCGAACTCACGCATCCGTTGCGCGATCGTGATCGACAGCGTGTTCGCGATCACGAACGCTCCCACGAAGAGTGCGATGAAGCCGAAGGCGAGCAGGATCTTCTGGAAGACGCCGATGCTCTGGTTGACGGTGTCGACAGCCTCTTGTGTCTGAGCCGCGGCCGTCTTGACCTTCGCCGTTTGCGGAAGCAGCGGCCGGATCTCGGCGACGAGCCGTTCGGACGAAACGCCCGCCTTCGCGGCGACCTGGATCTCGTCGAACTTTCCCTCCTTGTGGAAGAGGTTCTGAGCCGTAGGCACATCGAAGATGGCGATGGTCGACGCTCCGATCGACGAGGACGACGCGAACGTCGCGATTCCTGTGATCTCGAAGTCCTGCACACCCTGGTCCGACGCGACGCCGATCGTGTCGCCGACGCCGAAGTGCTTCTTCTCGGAGGTCCTCTGGTCGATCGCGATCTGGCCGCTTCCGACCGGCCACCGGCCCGACGTCAACTCGAGCGGGTTGAAGCGGGCGTCGTTCTTCGGGTCGACGCTTGCGGCGAGGCTCGAGCCACCTTTGGTCGAGATGACCTTGCCGTTTCGGTCGACCAGCTTCGCCTCGTCGGCCACCGAGCCTGCTGCGGCGGCGACGTCCGGAAGCCGTTTGACCCTGGCGAGAACGCTGTCGGGGAACGCCGGGGTCGTCGCGGTGTTGCTGTCGTTGTTCTTGAAGGCGACCTTCCCGCTGATCACCGCGTCGGCGTTCTCGTACGAACCGTCGACGACCTTCGTGAACGACGCCTTGATGGTGTCGGTCAAGATGAAGGTGCCGCTGATCATCGCAACGCCGAGAACGATCGCCAGCGCAGTCAGCAACGTTCGGAGCTTGCGCCCGAGTAATCCTTTGAGGGCTACGCGGGTCATTGCCCCAGCTCCTCCATCACTGCGTCGACCTCATGAGCTTCCGAGCCTCCGAGGTCCTTGACGATCAGCCCGTCGGCGAGGAAGAGGGTGCGGTCGGCGATCGCCGCCGCCCGCGCGTCGTGGGTGACCATGACCGTCGTCTGCTCGTACGTATCGACGGAGCTCCGCAGCAGCTCGAGAATCTCGCCGCTCGTTTTCGAATCGAGATTGCCGGTCGGCTCGTCTGCGAACACGATCGTCGGCCGGCTGACCAGCGCGCGGCCGATCGCCACGCGCTGCTGCTGACCACCGGAAAGCTCGGAGGGCCGGTGTTTGCCTCGGTCCTCGAGGCCGATCCTCTCCATCAGCTCGGCGACCCAGGCCTTGTCCGGCCTCTCGCCGGCGATCGAGAGCGGCAGGACGACGTTCTCCTCCGCAGTGAGCATCGGAAGCAGGTTGAAGAACTGGAAGATGAAGCCGATGTGCTCGCGGCGAAGCTTCGTCAGGTCGTTGTCGTTGAGCTCCGCGATGCTCGTGCCCGCGATGTTGACGTCGCCTGCCGTCGGTTTGTCGAGCCCCGCGAGGATGTGCATGAGTGTCGACTTGCCGGAGCCCGAGGGCCCCATCACGGCGGTCAACTGCCCCTTCGGCACATCGAGCGAGACGCCGCGGAGCGCCTCGACCGCCGTCTCACCCTCGCCGTATCTGCGCGTCAGGCTTGCGGCGGCGACGGCGGGCCCTCTGTAGGTCGAGTCCTCGACTCGTGGCACGGGAATTGCGACGGCTTCCATGATCAGCTCCTTCGCTCTGCTGCTGGGTGGGCGGTTCGACGTTCCGCTTCGGCCTTCAAGTGCTGCAGACCGCTTTCGAGCGCGTGGTCGAGCTTCTTCTGGAGTCGGCTGCGAAAGAGGAGGGCGACGAGCCCGTCATACGACTCCTCGGTACGCACGATCGTCGTGACGTCGCGAGCCTCGAGGGCGTAGACATGGATCGCGTTGAGGCCAAAGGCCTTGCCGCTCCAGGCGACGCTTCGCGGCGATTCGACGTGCGCGAGCGTCGACGTGATCGTCCCGGGGCCCGATTTCCAACGAAAGACGGACCCCTCGGACAGGCCACCGTTCATGGAGACGGATTTCACGTCCGGGTTCCAGGTCGGCCAACGCTCGATGCCGGTGAGCACGTCCCAGACGACTTCGGGAGCCGCGGCGATTTCGGTCTCGCCCGCTCCGACAACCGGTGCAGCCGAGTTGATCCTCATCTCGGCGGGCACGACGTCGTCCTGGATGACACGCGTCTTCATCGCTTGCTCCTACGTGGGGGACGCGTCCACCGTCGCAGGTGCGCCTGCGCGTCATAAGGCGGAAAACAGGCGGCTTTCGGGGCGGGTTTCTGGTGGCTTCCGAGCGGACGTTCAGTTCCGCAGGAAGAGCAGCACGGCCAGCACCCGCTTCGACTCCGTTCCGGTGGTCGGCAGCCGCAACTTCGTGAAGATGCTCGAGACGTATTTCTCCACCGCGCGAAGCGTGATGACGAGCGCCTCGGCGATGCCCTGATTCGAATTTCCCTGCGCCATCAGGTCGAGCACCTCGCGTTCGCGCGGCGTCAGTTGCTCCAGCGGGTCTTTGTCCCGGCGTCGCGACAGGAGCGTCCCGACGATGATCGGATCGATCGCCGAACCGCCGGCCGCGACACGCCGCACCGCCGCGACGAACTCACTGACGTCGCTGATCCGGTCCTTCAGCAGGTATCCCACGCCTTCGGCGGAGTCGGCGAGCAGCTTCATCGCGAGCCCCAGCTCCACGTATTGCGACAGCACCAACACACCCACGTCGGGGCTCGCGGAGCGGATCTCGAGCGCCGCGCGCAGCCCCTCGTCGCTGTGCGTGGGCGGCAGCCGGATGTCGACGATCGCGACGTCGACCGGATGACTCCGGAGGGCGGCAAGCAACTCATCCGCGTCCCCGCATTCGGCGGTCACCTCCATTCCGGCCTCGCGGAGCAGCCGCGCGACGCCTTCGCGAAGCAGCAAGCTGTCTTCGGCGATCGCTACGCGCATGGAATCTCGGCCTTGACGCGCGTGCCGCCTCCACGCGGTGTCCAGACGCGAAGTCTGCCGCCGACCGCCTCGACGCGATCCGCGAGGCCCCGCAAACCCGACCCGCGTTCGGTGTCGGCGCCCCCGATCCCGTCGTCGACGACCTCCACGACGATCTGCCCCTGGTCGCGACCGACGTCGACGGTCGCCCGCGTCGCGCGAGCGTGCTTGGCGATGTTCGTCAAGCTCTCCGCAACGACGTAGTAGGCAACAACTTCGAGGCACTCCTGTATGCGTCCCTCGGACGCAACCGTGAGCCGCACCGGAACCGACGCGCGCGCGGCGATCGACTCGAGCGCGACCTGGAGGCCGTGCCCACTGAGCACGGCGGGATGAATGCCTCGTGCAACGTCGCGGAGCTCTTCGAGCGAGAGCGCTATCTCGCGTCTCGCGTGATCGAGTCGCGTCGTCGCTTCCGTGTCGCCCTCGAGGCGCTGTTCGAGCAGGCTCAGCTCGAGCGAGAGTGCGATCAGCCGTTGCTGCGCACCGTCGTGCAGGTTGCGCTCCAGCCGCTTCCGCTCCTTCTGCGCCGCATCGATCATTCGCGCGCGGGATCCCCGCAGCTCTTCGAGTCGAGCTCGCAGCTCGGCCTGGAGGCGGGTCTTCTCGACCGCGATCGCCGCGGCCGCCGTGACCGCAGTCAGGAGCTCGGGCTCATCCTGCAACGACGGGTCGTGCAACAGCGCCGCGACGCGCTCGCCGTTCCTGTCGATCAGGGTCGTCGCACGTTCACGGCCCAGATCGCGGATGTCGACGGCACGGCCGTCGAAGTCCGCATAGGTGGCGAACTCGGGCAGCCAGTAGGCGAGCTCGAGGGAAGGGTCTCGGAGCGCGCGCGCGAGCGCATCGCGTAGATCGGCCGGCGCAAGGTCCGTGCGCAGCTGGACAACGAGGTCGCCGAGAGCCGATCGTGCCAAGCGAGCCTGAAGCAGGCCGGTCAGAAAGACAACCGGGGCGAGTGCGAGCGTGACGAATGCGCCCCAGCGGATCTGCGCGACCCAAGGTCCGCCGAACGCGGCGGACAGGAAGAGATACGCGATCATCGCGAGTGCGAGGCCGAACGCGTCCACGAGCAGTGCAACGGAGCGGCGGAGCGGCCTTCCCGCGTGCAATCGGCGAAGGGCGAGGACGCCGACGCCCACGAGACAGGCAAGGCTCACGATTGTCAGCTGAACCTGTCGGACGACCTCCGCTGCGCCGAGATGCGCGTGGCCTTCGAGCAGGTTGTGCCGACCGAACTCGCCGAACTGCATCCGAAGCAACTCGAGGACGATCGCCGTGCCGTACGCCGTCACGACCACAGCCCGTTCGAACCGACCTCTCAGACGCCCGTCCGGAAACGCAAGGAAGACGTGCAGGAACAGCACGGGCGGGACGAGGTCGATCGCTTGTCCGACCGTGTAGGGAACGACACTCGTCGCCCAGACGAGCGTCGAGGCAAAGTTGACGAAACCGCCGGCGATCATCAGCGGACCAAGACGACTCGCGGGCCGCCGTCGCCACACAAAGAGCCCGCAGGCCACATACGAGAGCGTGATGAGAGCCGTGAGCACCGCGATCACGAGCGGCTCGCCGATCTCCACGCCGACACCTTCACCGGCGATTGCGAGCGCGAACGAGATGACGCCGGCCGCGCACGCCGCCATCCCAATTACCAATGCAACCGACGCCTTCGGCACGGCAGCGGCAGATCCTCGATCCAGACCGGCTGCACTCATCGAAGCAGCCACGGTTCTCCCTTCTGCGTGCCGTCGAAGTGACGGAACCTCTCAGGCGCGGCCGCCGCAGTCACGGGGCGAAGAAAGGAGGCGTCTCCCGCGAGCATACTCCGGCATGCCGTCGGGGTGGTAGGGCCGTGTTGTCGGGCTCCGGGTTATACGCTCGACGGGTGAAGCTCGGGACGCGCATCACGCTCGCTGCGACTGGATTCGTCTACGCAGTCTTCGCGGTGGCTTGCTTCAGGCTTGCGATCGAGCACGGCTACGAACGGGCGGTGTCCATCGGCGAGGGATCGTTCGCCCTGCTCGGCGCCGCAGGGCTCGTCGCCGCGACGCAGTCGAGCTGGCGGGCAGCGGCGGTGATAGTCGCGACGTTCCCCCTGGTCGTCTGGTTCCTGGCGACGTCCTGGAACTCGGGCCCGCCCTTCCTCATCGCTTCGCTGATCGCCCCCTGCACCGCCTTGACGGTCCTCGTCCGCACGAGCTTCGTGCGTTGAAGCGCGCGCGTCGCCGCGCCGCCTCAGAAAGAGGACATCCAGCGCAGCGCGCCAGCGAGGCTCACGAAGGGCAGGAGGGCGAGCGGGACAGCGATCGCGAGCGGAATCACTTGGCGCCAGTCCCGAACACCACGCCGTAGAGCGCGAGGAGCAACGCCGCGAGGACGAGCCCGGTGATCAGCAGTCGCTTCTTCATGGCTCCACTCTTGACCACCGGCGGCGCGGCGTCGGTACGGCTGACGCCCTTTCGTCGGGCGGCGTGCCGGTGGATCAGTAGTGCGCGGCCTCGACTGACTCAGCCGGAGATCGTCAGCTTCGAACTGACGGACGCGCGCCCCCGGCGGAGCCCGTGTGCCGTCCGCACGATCGGCCAGACGTACCAGTGGTAGACGCCAGGACGGAGCGCATGCCGGCGTCCGCGGTAGGTCCAGAGCGCGGGGAGCTTCAACCGCGCGTGCTTCGTCCTCGACATGTAGATCGCCCGCCCATGGCCCACGAATTCGACGAGGTACGACCGTGCACCGCGCGCGGGCACCCACGCGAACGTCTTCGGCACGGGCTTTGCAGCCGCCGCGCGCTTCGAGCTGCCCGGAAGCACCTGTCGCAAGTCGACAGCACGAGCCGCGAACAGAGCGACGAGGGCGAGCGCAAAACCGCAGGCGGCATAGGTGAGGCTGCGAGCCGACACATGCGGCAACCGGAAGGCCGGCTGGCGCGCGTGCGACCGGTCTTCGGCTGCCCGCCATGACTCAGCCGGCGACCAGTGGTCGTAGCTCTGGGACGCTTCTCGAGATCCGGACATCAGCGTTTGGCTCCCTTTCGGGGTCGAGCCGCAGCCGAGTTCAGGACAAGCCCTCGCGTCATCGGCGCGAGACGGCCGTTGCGAAAGCCTAGGTCGAGTGATGCGCGGTTCCGTCGACCGCAACCGGCCAGCCGACCGGCGGGGTGCTGTCGTGCCGCTCGATGTCGCGCATCCCCGGCAGGAACAACGCGGCGAGCGTGATCGCAGCGCCGATGACGGCGGCACCGACCAGCGTCGCACGCGCGCCGACCGCCGCCGCGATGGGCGCGGTCAGTGCGAACGAGACCGGGAGCAGCGCGATCGAGATGAGCCAGTCGAGGCTCGAGACGCGCCCGAGCAGCGCCCCAGGCACGTGTTGCTGCTTGATCGTCGCCCACACGATCGTCCCAGCGGCTTCGAGCGCATTGAAGACCAGGCAAGCGAGCATGAGCTGCCATGCGGCTGTCGCGAGCCCGTAGCCTGCGATCGCGAGCGTCGCGACCGTCCACGTCACGTACATGACGGTCACGTCGCGCCGGGGATGTCCGTGACGTCCCATCAACAGGGCCGCGCCGACCGCGCCGAGCCCGCCCGCCGCGAGCACGAGGCCGAGCGTTCCGGCCGAGGCGTGCAAACCGTTCTTGACGACGAACGGCAGCAGGACCTCCGCCGGCCCGAGGAACACGAGATACGTCAACGCCGCAGAAAGCAGCGTCCCCCAGAGCCACACGCGGCCACGCACGAACCGGAACCCTTCGGCGAGGGCGGCGACCGGAGACTGCGCCTTCTCGACGACGACACCGGATGCGCTCGAGATGGCCAGGACCGCGACAAGCGACGCCGCGAACGACACGGCATCGACGAGGAAGGCGACGCCTGCAGAAGCGGCGACGAGCGCGCCGCCCAGAACCGGACCGAGCAGCCGCAGCGCCACCGGCCGCACGAGCTGGTCGAGCGCGTTCGCTCCGGGCAGATCGTCGCCGGGAAGGAGCTCCGGGACGATGGCGTCGAACGCCGGAATGAAGAATGCGCTGCCGATGCTGTAGACGGCGACGAGCACGACGAGCTCCCAGAACTGCAGACCGCCGCTGAGGACGAGGGCGGCGATGACGCCCACCACGAATGCCCGAACCGCGTCGGCGCAGGCCATCACGGCGCGCCGGTTGTAGCGGTCGCTGACGACGCCGCCGGCGAGGAGGAACAGGATCATCGGCAGCGTCATGCCGATGCTCACGATCGACAGCGCCGCCGGCGCGTTCCAGAGGCTGTACGTCTCCCACGCGACTGCGACGAAGAAGATCCCGTCGCCGAGGAGCGATACGGCCATGCCCGCCCAGAGGACGCGGAAGTCGCGATGTCTCAGCGGCGCGAGGATGCGCGCGCTGCCGACGCCGCCCGGACGGTCGAGCGCCTCGTGACTATGCTGCATTCGACGTCGCAGGCGGCTCGGTCGCCTCGCCGGCGCCGTCCGCGAGCGTCAGGAACTCGTCGAGCTGGTGCGACTCCATCGGCCGCGCGAAGAGATAACCCTGGCCCAGCTCGCAGCCGAGCACCTCGAGCGCGCTCGCCTGTTCCGGCAGCTCGATCCCTTCGGCGACCACGTCGAGGGACAGGCTCGTGCCGAGGGCGATGATCGCCGACGTCAGGGCTTCGTTGTCCTTGGAGCCGACGAACGAACGATCCATCTTGAGAATGTCGACCGGGAAGCGGCTCAGGTAGCTCAGCGACGAGTACCCGGTGCCGAAGTCGTCCATCGCGAGCCTGATGCCAAGCGCCTTCAGGTCGTGCAGCTGCTGCAACGCGTAGTCCGTGTCCGTCAGCATCAGCGACTCGGTGATCTCGAGCACGAGCGCCGAGGCCGGCAGGCCCGTCAGTGCCAGCGCCTTCCGCACGTCGCCGACGAGCGTCTCCGATTGCAGCTGCCGAACCGACAGGTTGACGCTCATCGTCAGCTGCTCCTCGCGGGGGAAGAGCTCGTGCAGGCGGACGGCCTCCCGGCATGCGGTTTCGAGGATCCAGCGGCCCATCGGCACGATCAGGCCTGTCTCCTCGGCAACCGGGATGAACTGGATCGGCGGGATGACCCCGCGCGACGGATGGTTCCACCGCACGAGCGCCTCGACACCCAGAATCTTGCGCCCCGCGAGCCGAACGAGCGGCTGGTAGTGCAGCTCGAGCTGCTCGAGCGCGAGCGCGTGCTGCAGGTCCGAGCGCAGCTCCAGCCGCTCGACCACACGCTCGTGCATCGTCGGCTCGAAGACGCGATAGCTGCCCTTGCTGTCGCGCTTCGCCATGTACATCGCAACGTCCGCGTTGCGCAAGAGCTCGGCCGCCTCGGGTGTGTCGACGTCCTCGCCGACGAGGCAGATACCGACGCTGGCACGCGGGAACACGCGCTTTCCGTCGATCTCCACCGGCGTGTCGAGCGCGCGCAGAATGCGCGCTGCGGCGTCGGCTGCTTCCGCCGACCCCGTGACGCCGTCGAGCAGCACGGCGAACTCGTCACCGCCGAAGCGCGCGACCGTATCTGTCGGGCGAACGGCGATCCTGAGCCGCCGCCCGACCTCTCGGAGCACCTCGTCGCCCGCGGCATGTCCGAGGCTGTCGTTGACGGTCTTGAAGTCGTCGAGGTCGATGAACATCACGGCGATCTCCGGCAGGCCGCGCTGCGCGCGCATCAAGGCGTGCTCGACGCGGTCCGAGAAGAGCGCGCGGTTTGCAAGCTTCGTGACCGGATCGTGGAACGCCTGGTGCGCGAGCTGGTCCTCGAATGCCTTGCGCTCGCTGATGTCACGGCTGTTCAGGACGATGCCGCGGACGTGCTCGTCCTGAAGCAGGTCGGTGTGCTGCACCTCGAACAGAAGCTCGGTGCCGTCGCGATGGCGAAGCGAGCACTCGATCGTGTGGCCTTCGCTCTCGCTCCCCTCGACCGCGAGCAGCTGCTCCAGCAGCGGCCGGTCGCCCTCGACGAGGAGGCGGTCGAAACGGGCTCCCTCCACCTCGTCGACGCGGTAGGCGAGCACCCGCTCGATCGACGGGCTCTGGTACGTCACGACGCCTCCGGCGTCGAGCACCGTGATCAGGTCGCTCGAGTGCGCGACGAGCGAACGGAACCGCGCTTCGCTCTGACGCCGGTGGAGATCGGCCGCGAGCGACGCGCCCTCGACCGCGAGCGACACCTGCGTCCCGAGTGCGCCGAACGCGTCCGTCAGGTCCGCGCGCACGCTGTCGGCCGACGCCATCACGAGCGCTCCGCGAACGTCGCCACGCACCGTCAGCGGCGTCACGACCGTGGCCTGGTCCTCGGGGAGGCGGAGGTCGCCACGCACGTGCGGGGGGACGTGAGGATGAACCATCCGCTTCGACTCGCAGGCGTCGCGAAGCCAGTCGCGCGTCTCGCTCGCGACGTGTCCGCCCGAGGCGCCGTCGGAAGACGCGGCGACGACCGCTTCGTCGCCGTTCACGATGACGAGACGGACCGGCGGTTGCGCATCGACGAGCCGATGAACGGCTGAGATGGCTGCTTCCGCGACCTGATCCTGACCTGCAGCCGCCACGAGATCGACGCCTGCGCGGCGCAATGTGCGTTCGCGCGCGACGACCCGCGCCTCCTGCCGGACGAGCCCGGCCATGCGCGCGACGACGAGCAGGAAGAGCACAGCCGACGCGACGATGACGACGACCACGTCGGGGTTGTGGATCTCCTGGGCGAAGCGGATGCTGGGCGCGATGAGACACGCGCCGCCGAGGAGCGTGAGCCTGAGCGGCGTCAGCCGCGTCCGCGAATCCTCGACCGGCTCTTCGAGCGTCCGCATCGACGGATGAAGCGCGGCGGCGCCCCAGAGCAGGTAGTAGAGAATCCAGCCGGCGTCGTACGACAGCTGGTAGTTGAAGGTGCCCTGCAGGAGCGCGAGGTTGTACGCCGAGTCGGTCGCCAGCAGGCAGACGATGCTTCCCGTCATCAACCAGAACGCGGGCGTGCGCCGTCCCCCGTCCACAGCGAGACGGATGAGGCCCGCAAGCAGGAGCACGTCGCCGAACGGATACGCCGCGCCGAGAACCTTGATGAACCACGCGGTGTCGGTCGCGTGCAGGTTCGGCGCGATCAGGAAGACCCAGGACAGAAGGCCGATGCCGATCGTGAGGATGAGCGCGTCGATCAGGGCGCTGCGATCAGGCCGTGGACTGCGGCGCCTGATGAGCACGAACAGTCCCGCAAGCAGCACGGGATACACGGAGAGGTAGAACGCATCCCCGAGCGACGGGAACGGAACGTCGACGCCGAAGACCTTCCGGTAGCCGTATGTGTAGACGTCGCCGCTGAAATAGAGGAACTGGCCCGCTGCGAACAGCCACCAGGCCAGCTGGGCCTTCGGCTTGTGCATCCTGATGCCGGCGACGATCGCGAGGACGCCGGAGAGGCCGAGGAAGTTGATCAGCGGCCCGTTCCCGGCGAGCGACGGCGCGAACAGGTAGAGCAGCGTCAGGAGGCCCGTGCCGGCGAGATACCAGAGCCAGGCGCGCTCCTTCGCGCCGCCGCGGAAGAGCACGTTCATGCAGCGCGCTCCTTCGGCCGGGCCGGCTGGAGGTCGAAGCGGCTGACGAGACGACCCAGCACGTCGTTCAGCTGCTCGATCTCGGCATCCGTGTTGGCGGCAGTGATCTGGATCCGGAAGCCGACCTCGTTCCGAGGGACGAGCGGATACGCCGCGAGGGTGACGTAGATGCCGTTGTCGAACAGGAAGCGGCCGACTGCATCGATGTCCCGGTGGCGCGCGAGCGGCACCTCGATGATCGGGAAGCCGGAACGGTTCGGCGTGTGGACGCCAAGCCGATCGAGGTGATCGAGCACGGCAGCGGTCTTGCGCCAGAGGCCGGCGCGGATTACGTCGCCGCGGCGCTCGTTCACGTCGAGGCCCGCGATCACGGTCGCAAGGGACGCGACCGGCGACGGGCCGGAGTAGAGATAGGGCGGCGCAGCGGTCTTCAAGAGCCGCTTCAGCTCGGGCGGGCACGCGATGAACGCGGCGAGCGACGAGTACGACTTCGAGAGCCCGGCGACGAGCGCCACGTGGTCGTAGTCCTCGCCCGCGTGGCGGACGATGCTGTTGCCGCGATTCCCGAACGGCGTGAGCTCGTCGTCGCTCCGCTCGCCGATGACGCCGAAGCCGTGCGCGTCGTCGACGTAGAGGAGCGCATCGTGCTCGCGGGCGAGCCGCGCAAAGGCGGGGAGGTCGAGCGCGTTCCCGGTCATGCTGTTGACGCCGTCGACGCAGATCAGCCGAGGCGCCGGTCCGCCCTGCTTCAGCAGCCGCTCCAGGTCGTCGGCGTCCTCGAACTCGAATCGCTTGACGGTCGCACCGCGCGCGCCGGCGAGCTGACAGCCTTCGTAGATCGTCTTGTGGGCGCGCGACTCGACGTAGATCGTCCCGGCGCCGGCGAGCACCGGGATGACGGACATGTGGATCAGCGTGATCGTCGGGAGGACGAGCGTGTCCTCCGCGCCGGTGAGCTCCGTGAGACGCTCCTCGATCTGCGTGTACAGCACGGGGCTGCCGAGCAGGCGCGACCAGCTCGGATGCGTCCCCCACTCGTCGAGATACGCGGGGACGCTCTCGATGATCTCGCGCTCGAGATCGAAGCCGAGGTAGTTGCACGAAGCGAAGTCGGCGAGCCACCGCTCTCCCACGCGGATCATGCGGCCGTCGATCTCCTCGATGACGGCGTCCGTCATCGGGTTCGACTGCTCGAGCTCGGCCAGGTCCTTACACGCGGCAAGCCACTTGTCGATCCAAGCAGGAGGAGCCGCCACAGACGCCCGTCGGCCCGCGGTAGTGCGCGCAGTCACGGGTCAGGCATCGACCGCGGGCCGTGGAAGCTTTAGAGCCTGGTTAGCCGGGCTTGACTTCAGTCAGCAGGCGCCGAGGCGATCACCTCGCCGACGCTGCGCTCCGTGGCGCGGTCGAGCAACGGAACGATGTTCTCGCGCATCCAAGGCCCTCCGACCTCGCGCGCGATTCGCTCCGCATCCTCGGCAGATCCGAACTCGAGCAGCAAGACGAGGTGCGTGTCGTCAACCTTGGCGACGCGGGCGGCGAGCCCGCCCGCGTCGACGACCTGTCGCACGGCCTCCCGGGACGCATGAACGGTGTCATCGCTCACCGGGTCGCGGAAGTGGAGGTGGTTCACGACGACGTGCACGTCACCCTGCCTCCTGTCGAGCTCATGCGTGCAACGCCTGCAGAACCTTGTCGACCCGCTCGAAGCCGGCTTCTGCCCCCGCCTCGACGCCGTACGACATCGTCATGTCGCGCTGCTCGGTGGTGTCGAACCGCATCGTCTGCGTCAGCTTCGTGCGGCCGTCGTCGGCGTCCTCGAACTCGAGCGTCTGCAGGTGGTTCTGGAAGGTCTGCACGAGCCGCTCGGGCGGGCTCACCTCGCGGTACTCGCCCTCGACAACCATGCCGCTCTCCGTGCGGAAGCGGTATCGGCCGCCTTCGCGGACGTCCATTTCCTCGACGGTCGTCCCGTCACCCCACCATTCCGGAATGAGCACCGGGTCGGTCCAGACCCGGAAGACGTGGTCGCGCGGAGCATCGAAGACGCGCTCGACGCGGATCTCGAGCTCGTTCGGGGTCGTCACCTGTGTCTTCATCGTTCTCCTTTCGTGCGTTCGACGACATCGGCGAAGCGGTCGAGCCGCCCCAGCCACGCTGTGATCCCCTCGAAGGCGTAGGGCGCGAGCGTGCAGCGACGCACGCGGCCGACCTTCTCGGTGACGACGAGGCCCGCGTCCTCGAGGACGAGGACGTGCTTCTTCATCCCGGTCAGCGACATCCCGAACGGCCCTGCGAGCTCGCTGATCGTCGCCGACCCGGCACCGAGCCGCTCCAGGACTGCGCGGCGCGTGGGGTCGGCGAGGGCGGAGAAAGCCTTGTCGACATACTGAACCATCTGGTTCACTATAACAGAGGCTCGCCGCTGCGATCATCTGGGGCGTGGAGAGCGTTCGAATCGACAAATGGCTCTGGGCGGCGCGGTTCTTCAAGACCCGGGCCCTGGCGACGGAGGCGGTCGCCGGCGGCCGCGTGCACGTGAACGGCGAGCGGGTCAAGCCCGCCAAGCTCATCCACCCGCGCGACGTGCTCGAGATCACCCGTGGGACCGAGCGCTGGACCGTCCGGGTCGAGCAGCTGGCCGAGCGCCGCGGCCCGGCCGCCGTCGCGGAGGCGCTCTACACGGAGACCGGCGACTCACGCGCCGCGCGCGAGCAGCACGCGCTCGAGCGGCGCTTTGCACGCGCGCTCGGCGCCGACCTCGGCACGCGCCCGACGAAGCAGGCGCGCCGCCGCCTCGACGCATTGCGTCGAGCGCAGCGGCGCGATGCCTAGGCCGAGGGACCGAAGAAGTGACGGAAGCCCGACGGCCGGCGAAACCCGTCGCCGTCGGGTGGCGCGGGCAGCTTTCCGTTGACGAGATCCGTGATGCGTGAGCGCAGGTCGTTCAGCATCTGATCGGCCTGAGCCTGCGTCAGCCTCCCCGCCTGCACCGCGGCGTCGAGCTTCTGCTTCGCCGCATTCACGAGAGCGCTGACGAGACCGTCGGCGGCCTTACCGTGATCCTTCGCGATTTGCGCGAGCGTCTTGCCACTTCGAAGCTCCGAGTGCAGCTGCGCCTCCGTGACGCCGAGGTACGTCGCAGCTGCATCGAGCTTGCCGAAGAAGCCGAAGTGGCCGAAGTCGCGGTGTCCGCCTCCGATCAACGGAAAGTCGTTCGAGTTGATCCGCTGCTTCAGAGCGTCGCCTTGGGCTTTCGTCAGCCGGCCGGCCGCGACGGCCGCGTCGATCCGGTCGAGCAGCGCCTGCTTCAGCGCGGCGCTCAGCTTCGTCGGCGTGACGCCGAGGCGCCCGGCCGCGTCGTTGATGATCGCTTGGCTTTCCTGTGACGGCGAGGGCGAGCCGGAAGCTGCGATCGCGGCACTCCCGCCCGCGATTGCCGCCACCGCAGCCGCGCCGATGACGAGCTTGTGATTGCGGTTCATGCGACCCAGCCTCGCAGCGCGCTCTAAGAGAGCGCTAAGAACACTCTAAGAGTTGTGCGGCCCGTTCCCGTTCAGTCGCAGGACGACCCGCGTGCCGCCGCCGTCCGCGTGCTCCGCGACGACAGTGCCGCCGTGCGCCTGTGCGACCTGCCGCACGATTGCGAGCCCGAGCCCGGAGCCGGGCAGCCCGCGCGCCGACGGCGCGCGGTAGAACCGGTCGAACACGTACGGGAGATCTTCGTCGTCGATCCCCGGCCCGTGGTCGCGCACAGTGACCGTGCCGCCGTGCACCCCGACCTCGACGCTGCCGCCGGCCGGGCTCCATTTCGCCGCATTGTCGAGCAGGTTCGCGACCGCGCGCTCGAGCGTCGACGGCACACCGTGCACGACGGACTCGTGCAGGTCGGTGACGAACTCGATGCCCGGCCGGTTGCGTCGTACTCGTTCCACCGCGTCTTCTGCCAGCAGGTCGAGCCGCACCTCCTCCGGTTCCGCGATGTGCTGCTCGCCGCGCGCGAGGTCGATCAGCTCGGAGATGAGCGTCGTCATCTCTCCCAGCTGCTCGACGACGTCGTTCAGGAGGCGCTCGCGTTCGCCGGGCGGGAGCGTCCTGTCGCTCGCGAGCACCTCGATGTTCGTGCGAAGGCTCGTCAGCGGGGTCCGGAGCTCGTGCGACGCGTCGGCGACGAGCTGGCGTTGCGCACGCGTCGACTCCTCCAGCGCGCCAAGCATTGCGTTGAAGCTCGCAGCCAGGCGCGCGAGCTCGTCGCGGCCTGTGACGTCGATGCGCTGCGAGAGGTCACCGGTCTCGGTGACGGTCTCCGCCGTCGACGTCAGCCGTCGCACGGGCGCGAGCGCGGCGCGCGCGACCAGTAGCCCGAGCGCCGCGGCGATTGCGATGCCGCCGCCCGCGATCAGAATCAGCCAGGTCTCGATCTGCGAGAGGGAGTGATCGACCTCAGTGAGCGGACGCACGACTTGCACGGCGACGCCGCCGATGGGGAAGGTGATCATCCGGACATGCGTGTTCGAGACGTGCGCATCGCGGAGGAACGCTTCGGCCTGACCGCGCGCCACGGCGATGTCCCGGCCGTCGACCGGCAGGGGCGTCGGTGCGCCCCCACCGCCGATCGCGAGCACCTGCCCACTTGGCTTGACGACCTGTGGATAGCCGGGCGCTCCGCCCAGCTGAGCCGTCAGGTGGAAGAGCCCGCGCAAGATGTCATCGGGGGGCGTTTGCTGAAGCTCGACGGCGCTGTGGCGGAGGCTCGAGTCGATCGGCCCGCGCAGCTGCTGCTTCACGACGAAGTAGACGGCGAACGAGGCGGCCACGATCGCGAGCGCGACCGCAGCCGCGGCGACGATCGCCAACCGTGCGCGGAAGCTCATTGCTCCCGCAGTGCGTACCCGACGCCGCGGACCGTGTGGATGAGGCGCGGTTCGCCGCCGGCTTCGGTCTTCCTCCGCAGATAGCCGATGTAGACGTCGAGGGAGTTCGACGCGAAGCCGAAGTCGTAGCCCCACACGCGCTCGAAGATGATCGAGCGGGTCAACACCTGGCGAGGATTGCGGAGGAAGAGCTCGAGCAGCGCGAACTCCGTTCGCGTCAGGTCGATCAACCGGCCGCCACGGCGAACCTCGCGCGTACCGAGGTCGAGCGTGAGATCGGCGAACGAGAGCACCTCACCGCCGCCGTCCGTATCCGCGGCGCGCCGCAGGAGCGCGCGGATCCGCGCGAGCAGCTCCTCGAGCGCGAACGGCTTCGTCACGTAGTCGTCGGCGCCGGCATCCAGCCCGGCGACGCGGTTCTCGACTTCGTCGCGGGCCGTCAGCATCAGCACCGGGACGTGGTTGCCGGACGCGCGAAGTCGCCGGCACACCTCGAGGCCGTTGACGCCCGGCATCAGCACGTCGAGGATGACCGCGTCGGGCTGCGGTTCGTCGCGGCCGAGCGCCGACAACGCCTCGCTGCCGTCGCCGGCGAGCTCGATCTCGTAGCCCTCCAGCTCCAGGGCGCGGCGAAGGGATTCGCGCACGGCGCGTTCGTCGTCGACGACGAGGATCTTCACGGGGCCATTTTGGCGAGAAAGACTAAGAAGCCGCTAAGGCTTCGAGACCGCGAGCCGGAAGGAGCCGCGTCCCTGCAGCTCCGTCACACGCACGCGATATGCGCGGGTACCGCAGACGCTCGTCGAGCGCGCCAGCGTGCCGGAGCCGGTGACGTGCGCGACGCGCGTCGAAGACGAGAGCACGTCGAAGGACACCCGCAGTCCGCGCGACGTTCCGAGCGTCAGCTTCATCGCACCGTCGAGCGGCGTGGAGACCGTGAACGTGCGCGTCCTCGAGCGGGCGGTAAGGGCGCCCTTGAGCGTCGACGTCGTGTTCGTCGTCCACGGCGTCGTCACGTCTTGCTCGGCCGCGGTCAGCGCGGCGCTCGGCGGGTACAGCGACTGGGCGACGATCTCCCACGGGCTCTCCGGCAGTCCGAGCCTGCGCTGGTTGAGGACGCGGTACGTCTCGGCCCAGGCCTCGCCCGGGTTCTGCTGGTAGCGCACCGGATCCTCGGCGCCGGGATACAGGCGACCCTGCTTCGCCGCAGCGCACACCTGCATCGAAGACGCCCACTGCTTCGGGCCCCAGTCGAGCGCAGCCCACGGCGCGTTCGAGCGGTTGGCGGCGACGTGGTGCCCGTACTCGTGCGTGATCACGGCTTCCGCCGAGAGCGAGGAGCTCGGATCCTGGCCGGGCGCGTAGAGCAGCGCGCCCCGGTCGCTGTAGCAGGCGAGCGCGTCCTGGCCGCAGATGCGCGAGATCTCGCTGTCGGTCGACAGCATCACCGTCACCTTCGAGAGCTCGGATCCGTGGACGAGCGAGGCGAGGAAGTCGGCCCAGCGCTGCCCGAGCGCGGGATCCATCGGATACGCAGTCGACGCGTAGACCGTCACGCTCTCGCCGGTTGACGCCTTGTAGACGCCGCCCCAGTAGCCGTTCGGCGCCTGCGCGAGCGCCCGCGTCGCCGGCGGGCTGATCAGGCTGTCGCGAATCGGCTGGTCGGCCCGCCCGATCTGATCGAGCTGCGGCGACTTCAGGCGCGCCGTCGGCGCCGCCTGTGCAGCCGCCGCGGCCGCCAGGGCGGTGACGGCAGCAGCGGCGCACAGCATCAGCCAACGGGCGGAGGGGGAACTGCCCGCCCGACGTGGTCGTCGCGGGTGGAGGGTCGCTTGGTGTTCCAGACGCCACGAGTCCACTAGCAGAGGCTGTCACCCCGCCCTAAGACGGCGCTAAGACGCTCGTAAGAACTTTGTGAGGCGACGTCTTAACGAGTTCTTACCCGCGTTTCAGCCGGGTCTTAGGCCGGACCGGTGTCATGCAGGCATGAAAACACGTCGCTCCCTCCTCATCCTCTCAGCGGCGGTCGTCGCCGGCGCCCTCATCGGCGCCGGCGGCGGCGTCGGGACGTATGCCGCTCTTTCCGGGGACCACAAGACCGTCGTTCGGCAGGTGCCGGTCTCGGACTCCCAGCCGGCCGCATCGACGACCGGGCTCTCGGTCAACTCCATCTACAAACGCACGTACCGCGGTGTCGTCGACGTCAAGGTCAATTCGCAGACGTCCGATGCGTTCGGCGGGAGCCGCTCGCAGTCGGCGGAAGGCTCCGGCTTCGTCTACGACACCAGCGGCCACGTCATCACGAACCAGCACGTCGTCGACGGTGCGACCTCGGTGCGCGTGACGTTCTGGAACGGCAAGACGTACGGCGCGCACGTCGTCGGCACCGACCCGTCGACGGATCTCGCGGTACTGAAGGTCGACGCGCCGTCCACGGTTCTGTACCCGCTCGCGCTCGACGATTCGAACAAGGTGCAGGTCGGCGACAACGTCGTCGCGATCGGCTCGCCCTTCGGCCTGTCCGAGACGGTGACGGCCGGGATCGTCAGCGCGCTGCACCGGCAGATGACGTCGCCGAACAACTTCGCGATCGACGACTCCATCCAGACGGATGCCGCCATCAACCACGGCAACTCCGGCGGCCCGCTGCTCGACGACCAGGCGCACGTCATCGGCGTGAACGCCCAGATCGAGAGCGACTCCGGCGGCAGTGACGGCGTCGGGTTCGCGATTCCGTCGAACACGATCAAGTCGATCGCGTCGCAGCTGATCTCGAACGGGAAGGCGCAGCATGCCTATCTCGGCGTCGAGCTCGGCAGCAACACGGCGTCCGCGCGTGTCGTCTCCGTCAGGTCGGGGACGCCCGCCGCGAAGGCCAAGCTGCGCGCCGAGGACGTGATCACGTCGCTTGCCGGGACGAAGATCTCGACCTCGGACGAGCTCCGTTCCGCGATCAGCTCGCACAAGCCGGGGGACAAGGTCACCGTGACGTTCACCCGCAACGGGACAAGGCACACCGTCTCGCTGACCCTGGCGAGCCGGCCCTCGTAGTTTCGGCAGGGGCGAGCGAGGCATCCAAGCCATGTGCGCGTCGTGGTCACGGGAGCCAGCGGCAATGTCGGCACGAGCGTCCTCCAGGCGCTCGCCGGCGAGCACACCGTCGACTCGGTCGTCGGTGTCGCTCGCCGGTTGCCGGAGCTCGACTTCCCGAAGACAGAGTGGACGACAGCCGACGTCGCGGAATCGGACCTCGTCCGGCTCTTCCGCGGCGCCGACGCCGTCGTCCACCTTGCCTGGCTGATCCAGCCGGCGCGCGACCCGTCCTATCTCTGGCGCACCAACGTCGAGGGGTCGACGCGCGTGTTCCGCGCCGTCGCGGACGCCGGTGTCCCGGCGCTCGTGCACGCGTCGTCCATCGCCGCCTACTCCCCGGGGCCGAAGGACCGCGCCGTCGACGAGAGCTGGCCGACCGAGGGCGTGCGGACGAACGAGTACTCGCGCGAGAAGGTGGAGGTGGAGCGGCGACTCGACCGCTTCGAGCGCGAGCACCCGGTCGTCCGCGTCGTCCGCCTTCGCCCCGCGCTGATCTTCAAGCGTGAGTCCGCTTCCGGGCAGCGGCGGCTCTTCGGCGGGCCGTTCGTCGCGGGATCGCTGCTCCGCCGTGGGCTCGTTCCGTTCGTGCCCGACATCCGGCAGCTCTCGTTCCAGGCTGTGCACTCGTACGACGTCGGTAACGCCTACCGGCTCGCCGTCGTCGACGGCGCCCGCGGCGCGTTCAACATCGCGGCGCCGCCGCCCCTCGATCTGACGACGATCGCTCGCCTGCTGCACGCGCGGACGTTCCCGCTTTCCGCGCGGACTGCTCGTGCGCTGGCGTCCGCGGCGTTCCGCGCCCGGCTCTCGCCGCTGCCGCCGGACTGGCTCGACATGGGCCTGGCCGCACCGCTGCTCGACACGACGCGTGCGCGCGAGCAGCTCGGCTGGTCGCCGAAGCACAGCGGCGAAGATGCGATCGCCGACCTGATCACGGGACTGCGGGAAGGTGCCGGGCTCGAAACGCCGCCGCTTTCGCCCGCGACGGGCGGCCCGGCGCGCAGACGCGAGCTCGCGGGGGGCCTCGGACAGCGCGAGCGGTAGTTTCAGCGCCGTGACGGCGCTGCGACGTTTCGCGTATCCGGTTCGGCTCGCGTGGGCGCGGCTGACGCGCCGCGGCGAGCGCGTGCTGCTCGTCCTCTTCGGGATTGCTGCCGGCGCCGCGCTCCTTGCCGCGGTGCTGGCCGGCAGCCTCGTCGCGCAGGATCGGAGCGTCGAGCGCGCGACGGCTCGTGTTCCGGCCGAGGATCGAACGGTACGGCTTGTCTGGGGAGGGATCGCGAGCGGCCCGGGAACGGACGTCGACCGGCTCGACGCCAGGTCACGGCGAGCGCTCGCCGGGCTCGTCGAGTCGCCAACGCGGGCGATGCTCTTTCGCACCTCCCAGGCGAACGGCCATCTGTTCGATCTCGGAGCGGTCGACGGGCTGTCTCGCTACGTCCATGTCCTCTCGGGACGGCTGCCGCAGCGGTGCGTGCCGTCGCGCTGCGAGGTGCTCGAGCTCGGTGGGTCAGGGCCGGTGCCGAAGCTCGCCGGCCTGAAGCTCGCCGTGGTCGGCAGGGCGACGCTCGACTCGCCGCTGCCGTTCGGGAACCTGATCACGCGGGAGACGTACGCATCGGTGCTGAGCTCGGCGCTTCTCTACCACACCGCCCCGACGCCACCGCTGCTGCTCGCGAGCGGCGTGCGCGATCTCGCGCGCGTTCCGTTGTTCGTCCCCACGTTCCGCAGCTACACGTGGGCGGCGCCGCTCCGGCCGGGCTCCGTGCATCCGTGGTCGATCGACGAGTTCTCGCGAGACGTCACGCAGACGAGGTCCGCGCTCCAGGCGAAGTCGCTGCGCTTCGACCTGACCGCCCCACTCGCGGAGCTGCACGCCGCGAACGAGAACGGCAAGGTCGCGGCGCGGCGGCTCCTGCTCATCGGCGGCGAGGCCGCGGCACTCCTGCTCGCCTTCGCGGTGTTGGCGGCAACGGGGCTGCGTCGTGACACCGAGGCGCAATGGCAGCGGCTCACGTGGTTCGGCGCGCGGCGCTGGCAGCTGGCGGTCGGGTCGATCGCCGAAGCCGGTGCCGTCGCGGGCGTCGGCGCGCTCGCAGGATGGGCCGTCGGCACCGGGATCGGCGCTCTCGTCGCAGGCCGCGCCGGCGTCCCGGCCGGCGCCGTCCTCGCCCATTCGGTCGTGTCGTGGCGCGGCGTCGCGCTCGCGGCACTGATCGCCGTCGCGGCGTCGCTCGTCGTGCTGCTGTCGCTCCGCGCCGGCGCCGGCCGCGTTGTCGACGTCGCCGCAGTCGGCGCGCTCGTCGCCGTGGTGCTCGCAGTCGTGCGCGGCGCGGCGAACACGTCGGCGCTGGCGAACGAGCGCGGCACCGGCGCCGTGCTGCTCCTGCTGCCCGCATTGATCGTGTTCGTTTCTGCTGTTGTCTGGGCGCGCATCCTGACTCCCGCACTCCGCGCGCTCGAACGGCATGGCCGGAACGCCGCGGTTCCGGTGCGACTTGCCGCACTCTCGCTCGCGCGCAATCCCGGACGCGCGGCCGTCGCCGTCGCCTTCCTCGTGGTCAGCCTCGGGCTCGCGCTGTTCGCGGAGACGTACCGGTCGACGCTTGCACGCGGCGAGACGGACCAGGCGGCGTTCGCCATCCCAGCCGACTTCGTCGTGCGCGAAGACCTGACGAAGCTCGTGCCCGTGTTCCAGGCGGCACCGCTCCCGCGCTTTCAGGCGCTCGCTCATGCGACGCCGGTGCTACGGCTGAGCGGCAACGTCCCCCGGCTCGAGGGCTCGCCGGGCTTCACCGTGCTGGGGATTCCGGCGCGCGACCTGACGAGCGTGCGCTGGCGTGGCGACTACTCGTCGC
Organism: uncultured Actinomycetes bacterium; assembly: GCA_963833655.1. Classification (GTDB taxonomy): domain Bacteria; phylum Actinomycetota; class Thermoleophilia; order Gaiellales; family Gaiellaceae; genus 3-1-20CM-4-69-9. The sequence continues at coordinate 33,045 of CAWHYL010000006.1, forward strand.
TCTCGCGCCGGGAGCTCGCCCAGCGGCTGGCGCCGGCAGGACGCGTCGCAGTCCAGGGCGTGCGACTGCCGCAGGATGCCCGGCGCCTCGTGCTCCCGTTTCGCGCACGCGGTGACGAGGTTGCGCTGCGCGCCGTCGTCATCACACCTACCGGCGGCGCGGTCGGCATTCCGCTCGGCACGACGGCCGCGCGCCGTCTCGAAGCCGCCGTTCCCGCCGCAGCGCGCGGCGGGATGCTCGTCTCGTTCGTCTTCGACCTCACGAACACCGGCCTGCACGGGGTTCCGAACGGCGGCATCAACGCGGCAGCGGTTGCGCGCGGGACGGTGCGCCTCGGCCGGCCGCGCGTCGACGGGAGAGCACTTCCGCTCGACTTCCGGCGCTGGGACGGCAGCGGCGGGATCGCGTCAAGCGGTCGCGGCACCCTCAGCTACCTCGTCACCGGCAACGACGTCGCCCGCTTTCGCGCGCACCAGCCGACCGACGACAAGCCGATCCCGATCGTCGCGTCGCCGACGCTCGCCGCGGCTGCGGGTCCCGGCGGCGTCCTGCCGATCGACGTCGGCACCGGCACGGTGGTCGGACGGGTCGTCGGCACGGTCAGGCGCATCCCGACGGTCGACGAGGACGCCGTCATCGCGGACGGCCCGACGCTGGCGACGGCGCTCGCCGCGACGGCGCCCGGCAGTGGCTCCCCGAACGAGGTGTGGCTCGACGCCCCCGCGGGACACGAGGGGGCCGTCGCGGCGGCGCTACGAGGGCCGCCTTTCGACGCACTCGACGTCCGCGCGCACGCGGCGCTCCTCGCCGACCTGCGGTCGGAGCCGCTCGCGCGGGGGACGCTGCTCACGCTCGCGGCGGCCGCGCTGGCAGCCCTCGCGCTCGCGCTCGTCGGCCTCCTTCTCGTCGTCGTCTCGGATCTGCGCGACGAGCGGGGTGAGCTGTTCGACCTGGAGGCACAGGGCGCAGCGCCTGCCACGCTCCGCCGGCACATCCGGCTGCGAACGATCTTCGTCGCGGTGTTCGGACTGCTCGGAGGGGTCGTGACCGGGATCGTCCTCGCCGCGCTCGTCGTCGCGCTCGTGACGTTGACGGCAGCGGCGGGACCGACGGAGCTGCCGCTGCTGCTCGGCGTCGACTGGCCGGTCGTCCTGCTCGGGCTGTTGCTGTACGTGGCGATCGCAGCTGCGGTCGTGTCCGCCGCGACACACCGGGCGTTTCGCGCGGACGTCGCCGGCCGCTTCGCAGAGGTGGAGACGTGACCGCGGCGATCGACGCGCGCGACGTCTTCCGCGTCCACCAGACCGCCGAAGGTGACGCCGCTGCGCTGCAGGGTCTCTCGCTGACGGTGAGGGACGGTGAGACCGTGACGGTGCTCGGGCCGAGCGGGTCCGGGAAGTCGACGTTCCTGCGGATCCTCGCGGGGCTCGACCGGCCGTCGGCGGGAACCGTGCGGGTGTTCGGCATCGAGCTGGCGAAGCTTCCGGCGCGGGACGTGGCGCGCTATCGGACGCGGACGGTCGGCTACGCCGACCAGCACTACGCGCGCGCGCTCACGCCGGAGCTGACGGTGCGCGAGCTCGTCGGGCTCGAGCTCGGGCTCGCGGGCGCAACGGCGGCGGAGCGCGAGCGGCGCGCCGATGAGCTGCTCGATCGCGTCGGCCTCACCGACAAGCGCGACGCCCGTCCCGCACAGCTGTCCGGCGGCGAGCAGCAGCGCGTCGCAGTTGCAGCGTCGCTCGCGCACCGCCCCAGGCTGTTTCTCGCCGACGAGCCGACCGGCGAGCTCGACGCACAGAGCGCGCAGCTGGTCTACGCGACGATCGGCGAGCTCATCCGCAGCGAACGGTGCACGGCGGTGATCGTCAGTCACGACCCCGAGTCGGCGTCGATCGCCGACCGTGTGATCCGGATTCGGGACGGCCGCGTCAGCGAGGAGTCCGGTGGATCGCTCGGCGAAGGCTCGATCGTCGTCGGGCGCGGCGGCTGGCTGCGTCTCCCGGAGGAGCTCCTCCGCCGCTCGGGCATTCGAACGCATGCGACGGCACGCCTCGAGGGGCGAGCAATCGTCGTCTCCGGCGAGGAAACGACGGCGGCAGCGGCGGACGCGCCTACCGTCGAACGTCCGAGCGAGACCGAGCTGGTCGCGGCGCTCCGGGGGGCCGACAAGAGCTACGGGCGACGGGCCGTCCTCGACGGGCTGAACGCCACGTTCGAGTCGTCGACGCTGACGGCGGTGACCGGGCCGTCCGGGTCCGGGAAGACGACGCTGTTGCACATCCTCGGCGGGCTCGAGCTTCCCGACGGCGGTCTCGTGACGGTGCTGGGCGAGAACGTGTCGCGACTCGACCGCGCGGCGCGTGCCGATTTTCGCCGGGATCACATCGGCTACGTCGGGCAGCAAACAGGCCTCACCCCGACGCTGAGCGCGCTCGAGAACGTCGAGCTCGCGCTCGCGCTGCGCGGGCTCCCGCGCGAGGCGGCGCGCGAGACGCTCGTCGCCGTCGGCCTCGAGGACCGCATCGACCAGCGCGTGGCGCGGCTCTCGACGGGCGAGCGCGGCCGCGTCGCGATCGCGCGTGCGCTCGCGCCCCGGCCCGAGCTCCTGCTCGCGGACGAGCCGACGTCACGGCTCGACGGGGCAAACGCGATCGCAGTCGGAACGCTCTTCGTCCGCCTCGCCCGGGAGTACGGCACCGCGGTCGTCTGCGCGACCCACGACCCGCTCCTGATCGAGCAGGCCGACGAGCCGCTACGGCTCGGCTAGCCCCTGCTGAGGCGCTGCTTGCTGTGCCGTCTCACCCAGCTAGTTGGGTCGACTGCTGGCGAAGTGCCGGCTACCGACCTTGGTACGTCTTCGACATCGCCTGGAGGAGCTTCCAGGCGATCGAGCCGTGCGTCTCGACGAGCGGGCGGAACTCCCACGACGTGAGGCCGTAGCACGTGAGGTCGGTCTCGGCCGTGATCGTCGCCGTGCGGGCGCTCTCGTTCAGCAAGGCGACCTCGCCGAAGTAGTCCCCCGGCCCGAGCCGGCGGCGTTCCTCGCCGCCAATCGTGACCTTGGCGTCGCCGGATTCGATGATGAAGAAGCCGACGCCCGTCGAGCCTTCGGCGGTGACCGTGTCGCCGGCCGAGAACGTCCGCTCTTTCATGGACGCGGCCACGCGCTCCAGCTCCTTCCGCTCGAGGTCGGAGAAGAGCGGAACGCTCCGGAGAAGCTCGGCTGCGCGCTCTGCCACGCGAGGACTATGCCACACTGGCACGGTGAAGCTGACCGTCGTCGGTTGCTCCCCCGCCTGGCCCAACCCCGGCGGCGCCCAGTCGGGATACCTCGTCGAGGGAAGCGGGCGGCTCCTGCTCGACTGCGGGCCGGGCGTTCTCCCGCGCCTACGAGAGCAGGAGGGCTGGCCGCGCGTCGACGCGATCGTCATCACGCACTTCCACCTCGACCACTGGGGCGATCTCGTGCCGTGGACGTTCGGCGCCATGTACGGCCCGGGCCGTGACGCGCCGAAGCCGGAGCTCTGGCTCCCGCCCGGCGGTCTCGCCGAGCTGGAGCAGTTCGGCGTCAAGTTCGGCGTGCCCGGGATGTTCTCGGACGGCTTCGACGCGCGCGAGTACAAAGAAGGTGAGCCGTTCGAGACGTGCGGCCTCACGGTGACACCCTTGCGGGTGCCGCACTACCAGCTGCAGACGTACGCGCTGCGGGTCAGCGACGGAGCTTCGACGCTCGCGTATTCCGGCGACTCCGCGCCGAGCCCGCATCTCGCGGAGGTCGGACGCGACGCCGACCTCTTCCTCTGCGAGGCGACGCTGCGCGAGAGCGTCGAGGGCGGCAACGGGATCCGCGGACATCTGTCGGCGGAGGAGGCCGTCGCGGCGTTCCGCGACGCCGGCGCGAAGCGCCTCGTGATCATCCACCGCCCTGACGAGCTGCCGCTCGACGACGGCATCGAGCGCGCCGCCGACGGCTCCGTCTACACCTTCTGAAGCTCGCGTAGCACCACCTCGGCGAGGCGGCGGTATCCGTCCTCGTTCGGATGGTCGCCCTCGAACGTCCACTCGTCACGCATGCGGCCCGGGCGCTCGGGATGCTCGAGCGTGTCGTGGAAACGCAGCAACGGCACATGCTCGTCGCGCGCGATCTCGCCGATCAGCGCGTTGAGCTTGCGGATCTTCGGCTCCGCGTGCGGCCAGCCGTTGTTCCACGGCAGGACGTCGGCAAGCACGACCAGCAGCCCCAGCTCCTTCCCGCGCCTGACCATCATCCGCAGGGTCGCCGCGGCCGCCTCGACCTCGCGTCCCTGTGCGATGTCGTTGATCCCGCCCTGCACGATCAACAATTCGGCATCCCGCGCGCACTCGTCGAGCCGCGCGGCGATCTCGTCGGTTCGCTGCCCGTAGATCCCGCAATTCCGGATCTCGAGCTCCGGCCGCCTCGCCCAGACGTCCCACCCCCGCAGTCCGGGAGAGCCCTCGGTGATGGAGTCGCCGAGCGCGGCGACGACGATCGGCTGCTCCCGCACGGAGCTATCATCGACGCCGGAGCGGGATACTCGGGGGTACGTGCCTCCAGACGAGCAAACAACCGGGCATGACATCGTCGTAGTCGGCGCGTCCGCGGGGGGTGTCGAGGCGCTGCGCGCGATCTGCGAGAGGCTTCCACCGGACCTGCCGGCGGCGGTGTTCGTCGTGCTGCACATTCCGGCGATCGCGACAAGCGTGCTCCCTGCGATCCTGCAGCGCGCGGGCGACCTGCCGGCCGCACATGCGGAAGACGGTGCAGAAATTCAGCGCGGCCGTATCTACACGGCTCCGCCGGACCACCATCTGATGATCCAGCCCGGCTTCATGCGAGTGAATCGCGGCCCGAAGGAGAACGGGTACCGCCCCGCGATCGACCCGATGTTCAGGACGGCGGCGGCGACCTACGGCTCACGCGTCGTCGGCGTCATCCTCTCCGGCGTGCTCGATGACGGCACTGCGGGGCTTGCCGCCGTGAAGACGCACGGCGGCCGCGCGCTCGTCCAGGACCCGGAGGACGCGCTCTATCCGATGATGCCGATCAGCGCCATCGACGCCGCCGAACCCGACCTCGTCGCGCCCGCGGAAAAGCTCGCCGACCGCATCTCACAGCTCGCAATCGAGGCAGTGCCCGCGACGATGGGGCCGACGGACGACCCGCTACTGGACGACGAGGAATACATCGAGGTCGATCGTGGGGCGAGCGACAGGCCGCAGGCCGGAAGCCCGTCCGGATTCGTCTGTCCCGACTGCGGCGGCGCGCTGTGGGAGTCCGAGGACGACAAGGGACTGCTCCGCTTTCGCTGCCGCACGGGTCACGGCTATTCGATCGAGACGCTCGCGGCCGAGCAGACCGAGACCGTCGAGAGCGCCCTCTGGGCCGCGCTGCGGGCGCTCGAGGAGCGCGCCGCGATGGCGAGGCGGATGGCCGGACGCCTACGGCGCCGGGGAAGCAAGGTCTCGGCCGCCCGCTTCGAGGCGCAGGCCGACGCCGCAGTGCAGCAAGCTCTCGTCTTGCGCGACACGCTCACGAACATGCCGCCGCTCACCGAGCCTGCAGGTCAGGGGCCGTGAGCACTCAGACGCAGGACCCGCAGTTCGAGGAGCTGCTCTCGTTCATCCGTGACGAGCGCGGTTTCGACTTCACGGGCTACAAGCGGCCGAGCCTGATGCGTCGCATCTCCAAGCGGATGCAGGACGCGAACGTCGAGACCTACGCCGAGTACCGGGACTACCTGAACGACAACACCGACGAGTTCGTCGAGCTCTTCAACACGATCCTCCTCAACGTGACATCGTTCTTCCGCGACGAGGCGGCGTGGGACTACTTGCAGAAGGAGATCGTCCCCAGGATCGTCGAGCAGCACGACGGAGTCGACGCCCAGATCCGCCTCTGGTCGACGGGCTGCGCGACCGGCGAGGAGGCTTTTTCGCTGGCGATGGTCTTCGCCGAGGTTCTCGGCGAGGCGGCTTTCAAGTCGCGAATCAAGATCTACGCGACCGACGTCGACGAAGACGCCCTCGCGAAGGGCCGGCACGGCGAGTATGGCGAGAGGGCAATGCAGCCGGTGCCGGTCGACCTGCGCGAGCGCTACTTCGAGCAGCGCAACGGCAACTACGTTTTTCGGAACGACTTCCGCCGTGCCGTCATCTTCGGCCGCCACGATCTGATTCAGGACCCGCCGATCTCGCGGATCTCGCTTCTCCTCTCCCGGAACACGCTCATGTACTTCGATGCCGACACGCAGCGGCGCATCCTCTCCAGCTTCCATTTCTCGCTCCAAGAGAACGCCTATCTCTTCCTCGGGAAATCGGAGGCGCTGGCCACCCGCTCGGACCTGTTTGTGCCGGTTGACCTGAAGCATCGGATCTTCATGAAGACATCCCGGGAAGCTCCGGTCCGCGCCGTGGCTCCCGCGAGAGAGCCCGAGGACCTCGCACAGCTCGCGGCCGACGCACTCATCCGCGAGGCGGGGTTCGAGGCTGCGCCGGCCGCGCTGCTCATCGTCGACCGCGACGGGACTCTCGCGCTCGCCAACCTGCAGGCACGCGCGTTGTTCGGCCTGACGCCGCGCGACCTCGGGCGGCCGTTCAAGGACCTCGAGGTCTCCTTCCGGCCGGTCGAGCTCCGCTCGCGCATCGAGCAGGTGTACAGCGAACGCCACATCATCTCGCTGCGGGACGTCGAGTGGCGCCCGGGCCCCGACGCGCGCTATGTCGACGTGCAGATCGCGCCGCTCGTCGCGTCGACCGGCGAGCTGGTCGGCGCCGGCATCACGTTCACAGAGGTGACGCGCTATCGGCGGCTCCAGCAAGCCCTCGAGGACTCGAAGCGCGAGATCGAGACGGCCTACGAGGAGCTGCAGTCGACCAACGAAGAGCTCGAGACGACGAACGAGGAGCTGCAGTCGACCAACGAAGAGCTCGAGACGACGAACGAGGAGCTGCAGTCGACCAACGAAGAGCTCGAGACGATGAACGAGGAGCTGCAGTCGACCAACGAAGAGCTCGAGACGATGAACGACGAGCTCAACGACAGAAGCATGGATCTCAACTCGGTGAACGCCTTCCTCAACGCGATCCTCGGCAGCATCCGGGCCGGGGTCGTCGTCGTCGACCATGAACTCGTCGTCACTTCGTGGAACGACACCGCACATGACCTGTGGGGGCTGCGTGGAGACGAGGTGGTCGGCAAGCATTTTCTGAACCTCGACATCGGCCTGCCGGTCGGAGAGCTGCGCTTGCCGCTCCGTGAGACGCTCGCCGGCGAAGACGGTCGTGAGCTCACGGTGTCGGGACGAGACAGGCGTGGCCGTGCGGTGGCGCTGCGGATCGCGCTCATGCCGCTCGTCCGAGGCGCGGGGACGCCGAACGGCGTGATCATGCTGATGCGACCAGACGGCACCGACGGCTCGAAGTCGTGAGCTCACCCAGGCTCGGGCTCTCCGACGATCTGGCGCAGATCGCCCTGGTCGTCGAGCGGCTGCCGGCGGGCGTCATCATCGTCGAGAAGAAAGGGCTCGAGGTCACCTACACCAATGCGTCGGCCCGGCGGCTGCTGCATCCCGTCAACCTCCGTGTCGGAAGCCCTCTGTCCGAGCCGTGGAAGTCGTTCTCGCTGTTGCACTACGTGCGCGAGTTCATCGAGCGCGGCGTCGCGGCGGAGACGCGTGTCGAGATCGACGATGACCGCGCCTACATGTTGAACGGGCTCACCGCTCGTGGCGAGAGGACCGCCGCGATCTTGCTCCGCGACATCACGCGGCACGCTCGGCGAGGCCGCGCCGAGCGCGAGTTCATCGCAAACGCAGCGCACGAGCTGCTGACACCTCTGACAGGCATCGTCGGAGCGGCGCATGTGCTCGAAGCCGGGGCGAAGGACGTCCCCGAGGATCGAGACCGCTTCATCGCGCACATCACGGCCGAGTGCAGTCGGCTCGCCCGCATCGCCAGGTCGCTGCTCGTGCTCGCCCGCGCGCAGTCCGGCGCGGAGCCCCCTCGGCTCGAGATCGTCGGCCTGCGGCCGGTGCTCGACGAAGTTGCCGGCCTCGTCGACGCCGACGTCGTCGTGCGCGGCGAAGCCGATCTCACCGTGCTCGCCGACGTCGACCTCCTGATCCAGGCGCTGACGAACCTCGTCGCCAACGCGGAGCGACACGGCGGCGCGCGCACTGTCGTCGTCCAGGTTCGGCAGGCGGAAGCTGGTCTCGTCGAGCTCGACGTCTGCAACGACGACGGTCGAGCGCTCAAGCCGGACGGGCAGCGCACGCGCTTCCGCAGCTCTGCCGGCCGCGACGGCGGCGGGTTCGGGCTCGGCCTCTCGATCGCGGAGCAATCGCTCGAGGTGATGGGCGGGCATCTTTTTCTCGATCGGCGTGGCGTCACCGTTCGAATGCCAACCGGGGGGGTGTAGCTCGTCGATGACTCCACGCGTCCTGATCGCCGAGGACGAGGCGGCGATCGCGGACTCCGTCGCCTACGCGTTGCGCGGCGAGGGATTCGAGGTCGACACGGTGAAGGACGGCGAGAGTGCGCTCGAGGCGGCTCGCGCCGACGGCTACGACGTCCTGCTGCTCGACCTGATCCTGCCAGGCGTGTCCGGTGTCGAGGTCTGCCGGCGCCTGCGGGCGGAGAGCGCAATTCCGATCGTGATGCTGACGGCGCGAACGGCCGAGGTCGACCGCGTCGTCGGCCTCGACGCCGGCGCCGACGACTACGTCGTGAAGCCCTTCTCGATGCCGGAGCTGATCAGCCGCGTCCGCGCGATCCTGCGGCGACGGCAGCTCGATCTCGCGCAACCGAACGCTCTCCGCGTCGGCTCCCTCGCTCTGGACCTGGAAAGCCACACGGCCACGGTCGACGGCACCCTGGTGCGACTGACCCCGTCGGAGTTCAAGCTGCTGACGCTCTTCGCTCGAAACCCGGAGCGCGTCCTGTCACGCCGCGAGCTCATGCAACACCTGTGGGACAGCTCGTATGTCGGCGACCAGCGCGCAACCGACGCGCACGTCGTCAACCTCCGCAGGAAGATCGGGCGTGAACGTCTCCTCACCGTTCGGGGCGTCGGCTACAAGCTCGCCGCCGTGTGAGGAAAGCCTCACAGAAGTTCCGCTGAACCCTCACGTGCCCGGCCATACCTTGGCCTGGTGCCCATTCTCGATGCCCGTGTCAGCGTCGCGCGGTTCGGGGCCGACAGCTTCGTCCTGGCCGCCTGCGGCGAGCTCGACCTGTTCACGTCGGAGCGTTTGCGGGACAAGCTCGACGACGTGCTCGAGCTTGGAGGCCGGCGCGTCCTCCTCGATCTGACGGGCGTGTCCTTCATGGATTCCACGGCATTGGGAGTCCTCGTGGCGGCCGCGAAGGCGCTGAAGTCATCCGGCGGACAGCTGGTCCTGGTCGCGGACGATCGGCGCGTGACCCGCGTGATCGAGATCACGGGCCTCTCGCCGGTCTTCTGTGTCGAGAAGTCCCTCACCGAAGCCGTCCAGCAGCTCGTCGAAGGCGGCGATGGCTGAGACGACATCGGGCGAGAGCTTGCTGCAGATCACGCTCCCACCTGGAACGCCGGAGCACACGGAGGCTGCGGTCCGGCGTCTCGTCGACGTGACGGCGACGCTCGCTCGGCGGTGCGCGCAGCTGCAGGAGGCTCTCGACTCGCGCGTCGTGATCGAGCAGGCGAAGGGGGTGCTCGCCGAACGGTTCCGCCTCGAGCCGGATTACGCGTTCGAGGTGCTGCGGCGAAGCGCGCGCTCGAGTCGCGTTCCTCTTCGCGACCTGGCGTCGCGCGTTGTCTCGTCGGAGCGAACACCGTGGGAGGTCGCCGCCCAGCTCGACGGCGCGGCGGTCCCGCAACGCCTCGCGCGGAACGCCGGCTCGCGCTAGCCCTCCCCCGAGCGCGGGTCGGTCTTCTGCGCGATCTCCGCGGGGACGCCTTGGTGTTTGCGCACGACGTCGTAACCCGGTCGGCTCTCGACAACCTCCTCGACGTCGGGCGCGACGTGCCCCGGGGCGACGGCGAAGAGGTGCGAGTCGGCCCGAAGCTGCTCGTACTCGTTCCGCTTGAGGCTGATGCGCGCGACGCACGCGGCGTCGCCGCATTCGCAGATGAGATCGAGCGGCTCGGATGTGAGGTTGAAGGCCGTCGCGACGTCCTCGATCCGTTCGTTCACGTCGCGAAACACGGCTTCGTTCATACCGATGCGCTCTTCGCGGCTCGGGCTCGTCACTTCTCGACCACCACGTAGCCGTCCCGGCGGGTCACGACGTGCCCGAGCGGCTTCTCGGCCTCTTCATGTCCGGGGGCGGTGATGAAGTACCGCGGATTCGCCCGCACGGCGGTGTAGTCGTCCTCGGTCAAGCGCAACACCTCCACACAATCCTCGGCCGGACATTCGCAGAGAAACGGCACGCGTTCCAGCCCGTGGTCGAGTGTCTCGGCGGCCTTGCTGATCCGCTCGTTCGCCTCGCGGAAGACCCTGTTGTTGTGCTGGATCCGTGCGTTCGTCCGCTCCCCCACGACGTGGCTTTGCCGGGATCGGGCCGGCGCTAAACGTCGAGCAGTGCCGCGATCTCGAGCGGTGTCTCGCGACGGGGCCGGACGCGACCTGCGAGCTCGCGGAGCTTCATCCGGTTGGATCGCGCTGCTCGGCGCATGACCTCGAAGGCTTCGTCGAGCTCCAGGCCATGGCGCTCGGCGAGGATGCCCTTCGCCTGCTCGATCACGACACGGGACTCGAGCGCAGTCTGAAGCTGCGCGCGGCGCTCATAGCTCGCCGCGGTGACGGCGAGCAACCGCTCGACCGCGACCCCTGCCTCGTGCTCGATCACGGCTTCCGGGGTGCCAAGTCGACGACGAGATCACAATCCAACGCGTCGGCGATGCGCAGCAGGGTATCGATCCGCGGTGGCCGGCCGCCGCGCTCGAGCCGGGCGATCGCGGATTGCGTGGTGCCGACGATCTCCGCCAGCTCTCGCTGCGAGAGGCCTCTGGCCTGACGCCGCGCCGCCACCTTGTCCGCGATCGCGGCAAAGAACCAGCCGCGGTCGGCCGTCCGGATGCGCTCCTGGAGCCGCTCGAGCGGGCTTTTGGCCGTCCTCGGCATACCAGGAATGCTATCGAGACGGTCAGGTCGCCGAACGGGGCGCTCCGCCGGGCGGAACGCCGACTAGGCCAGGAGCTGCCGGTGCTTCCGCAGCGCGTCGAGGACGGCGTCGACGTCCTCGACGGTGTTGTAGCAATGCGCGGAGACGCGCAGGTTGCCGTCGCGGTCTGAGGTGACGATGCCCTCGCCGTCGAGTGCGGCAACGAGGGCCTGCGAGTCCGTCGACTTCACGCACATCAACGCGCCGTGCAAGTCGCGGGGTGTCGCGAGCGTCGCCCCCAGCTCGTCGAGGCCGGCGACGAAGTGCTCGTTGAGCGCGTTCACGTGCGCGCGCGTCGCGGCGATGCCGATCTCCTGCATCAGCTCGATCCCGGCGATCCCCGCATAGATCGCCGGCACCGGCGGCGTGCCCGACTGGAAGCGCGCCGCGGTATGCGCAGGCGAGTAGTCGGTGTGATCCATGGCGAAGATGTTCTCGTCGGCGAACCAGCCGGTCTGCGTCGGCCACACCCGCTCGACGAGCTCGCGGCGGCAGTAGAAGAAGCCGAGGCCGGCCGAGCCCAGCAGGTACTTGAGCACGCCCGCGCCGAGGAAGTCGACGCCGAGCTCCTTCACGTCCACCGGAAGGGAGCCGATCGACTGAAACGCATCGAGCAGCACGAGGGCGCCGCGCTCGTGCGCGAGCTCGACGACTTTCGCGACATCCGTCATCGCGCCGGTGCGGTACGAGACGTGCGTCACCGACACCAGCAGCGTGTCGTCGTCGATCAACCGGTCGAGCTCGTCGAGGTTCGCGCCGTGCACGACGCGCGCGCCGCGCGCCTCCTGTGCGTGCCAGATCTGCCCGATCGTCGGAAACTCCCAGTCGGTCAGCACGACCTTCGAGCGGCGCGAGAAGCGCAGCCCACTCGCCAGAGCGCTGGCGCCTGCCGAGAGCGACGTCGTGACGGCGACCTCGTCGGGCGCCGCGTTGACGAGGTCGGCAAAGGCCGTCCGCGCAGCCTCCTGCCGCTCGACCCAGTACTCCCACGGCGCGCCGTACTCGTCCCAATCCGCGAGGTATTGCTCGTAGGACGCGCGCACCGCGTCCGAGAGCGCTCCCTGCGAGCACGAGTTGATGTAGACGCGCGACCCGAAGATCGGGAACCGGTGGCGGCAGGTCGACGCCAGGGATGCAGTCTCAACGGCCGAGGTACGCCTTTCGGAGATCCTCGTGCTCGAGCAGCGCCTTCGCCGGCCCCTCGAGGACGAGCCGGCCCGTCGACAGAACGTAGCCGCGGTCGGCGATCGAGAGCGCCATGTTCGCATTCTGCTCGACGACCAGCATCGCGACGCCGGACTGGTGCACCTGCTGGATGATCTCGAAGCTGCGTTCGACGAGGATCGGCGCGAGCCCCATCGACGGCTCGTCCATCAGCAGCAGCTTCGGGTGCGACATCAGCGCCCGGCCCATCGCGACCATCTGCTGCTCGCCGCCGGAGAGCGTTCCCGCCAGCTGGTGGCGCCGCTCGTGCAGCAGCGGGAAGAGCGTGTACACGCGCTCGAAATCCTCCTTGCGACCGCGCCCCTCGCGGTTGAGATACGCGCCCATCTCGAGGTTCTCGAGCACCGACATCGGGCCGAACAGCCGCCTGTTTTCCGGGACGATCGCCATCCCGCGGCGGATGCGGTAGCTCGTGCTCCTGTTCGTCACGTCCTCGCCGCGAAACTCCACCGCGCCGGTGCGCGGCTGCACGATCCCGAGGATCGTCTTCAGCGTCGTCGACTTTCCCGAGGCGTTGCCGCCGAGGAGCGAGACGAGCTCGCCCTCGCGCACCAGCAGGCTGAGGCGCTCGAGGATGTGGATCTGGCCGTAGTAGGTGTCGATCTCGTCGAGCCGCAGGAGCGGCGCCGCGCCGTTCGCGCTCACTTCGTCTCCGCCTTGCGCAGCCCGAGGTAGGCCTCGACGACGCGCGGATCCGTTGCGACCGCGTCGAACGTGCCCTCGGCGATCTTCACGCCGTGGTCGAGCGCGACGACGCGGTCGGAGATGCCCTCGACGACATGCATGTCGTGCTCGATCACGAGGATCGTGTACTTGCCCTCGGTCCGCAGCTGCCCGATCAGCTGGGTGATCTCGTGCGTCTCCGAGGGGTTCATCCCGGCAGCCGGCTCGTCGAGCAACAGGATGCGCGGCTCGGTCGCCATGGCGCGCGCGATCTCGAGTCGCCGCCGGTTCGCGTACGACAGCGAGTACGCGGGCTGGTCCCAGCGATACCCGACCAGGCGCTGGCCGAAGAAGGAGAGCTTCTCCTCGGCGCGGTTGCGGATCTCACGTTCCTCGCGGCGCGAGCGCGGCAAGCGCAGCATCGCCTCGAACACCGTGCTCTTGGTCTTGCCGTACTGAACGGCCATCACGTTGTCGCGCACGCTCATGTTCAGGAAGAGCCGGAGCGTCTGGAAGGTCCGGGCGACGCCGCGGTTCGCCACCTCGTGCGGCTCGAGCCCGACGAGGCTCTTGCCGTCGAGCAGGATCTCGCCCTCGTCCGCGCCGTAGATGCCGGTGATGAGGTTGAAGAGCGTCGTCTTGCCGGCACCGTTCGGCCCGATCACGCTGACGATCTCGCCCTCGTTCACGTGCAGGTCGAGCCCGGAGATCACCGTGAGGCCGCCGAACGCCTTGTCGACGCCGCGCAGTTCGAGCAGGCGCTGCTCCGCCATCAGATGATCTCCACCCGTGCGGTGCCGAAGAGACCTTGCGGCCGTGCGTTCATCAGCACGACGAGCAGCGCGCCGAGGAGCAGGAAGCGTGTCGCGCCCGCGGTGTTCTCGACGAGCAGGTTTTCCCAGGCGAACGCAGCTACATAGATCGTCGGGATCATCACGATCGTGCGCCACCAGCCATGGAGGAGCGTGAGCACGAGGATCAGCGCGATCGTCAGCACGTACGCCCAGTTCGCGAGCTGCGTCGGATGGCTGGGCATGAGCATCCAGTGGCTGACCCAGTGCGCGAGCTTGCCGGCGTTCGGCTCGCCTGCGGTCCAGCGCGGGAACCACGCGTCGGCCATCGCGTGCAGCGCGAAGCCGAGCGCGAGCGTGCCGCCGATCACGGTGACCAGCTTTTGCCACGGGCGCACCTTTGTGACCACGAGGATGGCGACAACTGTGTAGAAGACCCACTCGGCCTGGTTCGAATCGCGCAGGAGCTCCGGCACGCCGTTGACGATCAGCGCCCCGACGATCACGCCGGCAAGACTGCCGGCGCCGCCCAGGATGACGATCGCGTAGATCGTGATCAGCAGGCCGATGTCGTAGTCGCCCGGGAACGCGCCGGTCTGCACGGAGCCGTAGATCGCTCCCGCGAAGCCGGCAATGCCCGCGCCGAAGACGAACGCCATCAGCTTGAGCCGGTTGACAGGCATGCTCATCACCTCGGCAGCGAGCGGATCCTCACGCAGCGCCTTCCACGCACGGCCGGTCCGCGACTCGCTGACGAAGTAGAGCAGGATCATCACGAGCACGAACGCGCCCAGAGTGAACAAGTAGAACTCCTTCGTCGTGTTCACCTTCCAGCCGAACACGTTGAGCGGGTCGATGTTGTCGAGGCCGTTCGCCCCACCCGTCAGATCCGTGTGGTTGAACGGCCAGAAGTTGATCCGGTTGGCGTTGTTGACGAAGACGACGAACGCCTGGCCGAAGAAGAGCGTGACGATCGCCAGGTAGTCACCCACCAGGCGGCGCGACGGGAAGCCGACGATGAAGCCGACGGTGGCGGCGACCGCGATGGCGAGCGGGATCGCGAGCTCGGCCGGCCAGTGATGGCCGGCGTGCGACGAGGCGACGTAGCCGTACGTATAGGCGCCGAACCCGAAGAAGGCGATGTAGCCGAGGTCCAGCAGGCCGGCGAAACCGACCGTGACGTTGAGCCCGAGTCCGAGGAGCGCGTACAGCAGCGTGATCAGGCCGTAGCGGAAAAGGTTGCCCTCGGTCGTGACGAACGGGAAGATCACGGCCGGGACAACGAAGACGAGCAGGCGTGCCGCGGGCGGCGAGGAGTCCCAGCCACGGCGCAGCCAGCCGATCGGCCCGCGATAGCGTTCGCGCTTCTCCTCGACCGACGCGACCCATTCGTCGACGCCGATCCGCGGCTGGGTCACATCGTCGGCCACGTCACACCTTGTTCACGTCCGCTTTGCCGAGCAGGCCCTGAGGCCGGATGATGATGATCGCGATCAGCAAGGCGAACACGTAGAGATTCTGGAACGTCGACCCTTGCGGGAGGTAGCCGGTCGCGTACGACTCGGCGAGCCCGACGAGCAGCCCGCCGAGCATCGCCCCCGGGATGCTCCCGATGCCGCCGATGACCGCGGCCGTGAAGCCCTTGAGCCCGGCCAGGAAACCCATGAAGTGGTAGATCTGGCCGAAGACGAGGGCGAACATCACCCCGGCCGCGCCCGCCAGCGCGGAGCCGATGAAGAACGTCGACGCGATCACCCGGTCGACGTCGATGCCCATCATCGAGGCCGCCTCGCGGTCGAAGGACGTCGCACGCATCGCCTTCCCGATCTTCGTGCGGGCGACGAGCAGCGTCAGTCCGATCATCAGCCCGATCGCGGACACGATCGTCAGGATCTGCGGCACCGACAGGAAGATGTCCTTGTAGTGGTAGGTCTTCGCGCCGATCAGATCGAACGTGTCGTAGTCGCGGAAGTTCGCCCCGAACAGCAGCAGGGCGCTGTTCTGCAGGAAGAACGACACGCCGAGCGCACTGATCAGCGGCGCGATCCGCGGGGCGTTGCGCAGCGGACGGTAGGCAAAGCGCTCGATCACCACTCCGAGGGCGCCGCACGCCACCATCGCGAACACGAACATGAACACCACGACCAGCCCGGCCGTCACGGTGGGATTGACAGGGCCGCCGAGCCAGTGGAGCGCGAACCAGCCCATGAACGCGCCGATCATGTAGACGTCGCCGTGCGCGAAGTTGAGGAGCTTCAGAATCCCGTAGACCATCGAGTAGCCCAGGGCAACGAGCGCGTAGACGCTCCCTAGCGTCACGCCGCTGACGGTCAGATCCCAGAACAGGCTCCAGTTCATGGCCGCCTGCCTACCTTCGCACAGAAGTCATGCGGCCCACCACGAGGATGGGCCGCATGTTGCAACGTCGCTGCTGTCCTAGCCGACGGACACGAAGTTCGTCCCGTTCGACTTCCAGATGCCGAACTTCTTTCGCTTGATGTCCCCGAACTTGTCGAAGCTGATCGGGATTCCGAGGAGCGAGGTCTTCAGCTTCGTCTTCCTCATCTGCGCGCGCACCTCGGCCCGGCTCGCGGTCCCGTTCTTGCAGGCACGGTCGATCGCTTGGCCGATGACCTGCGCCGCTACATAGGACGGCGCCCCGAAGAACTCGCCGTTGCCGCCGTGCGACTTCGTGAACGCCTTGACGGCTGCGCTCTTGCTGTTGACCGGGAAGAACGAGTCGTACACGTTCGTCCCGACGCTGGCGAAGTCCGGATCGAACAGGCCGTCGGATCCCATCAGCTTGATGCTTCCCTTGCCCGCCGATCGCATTTGCTCGCCCAACGCCTTGCCCTTGGGCGGCAGCTGCCACGGGATGTAGACGACATCCGTCGTGCGCGGGATCTTCGCGATCAGCGCAGAGAAGTCCGACTGCTGCTGGCTGACGCCGTCGCGGCCGACAGAGACACCCGCCGCTTTGAGCTGCGACTGCACCTCGTCGGCGAGGCCCGTGCTGTACGCCTCCTGGTCGTCGATGATGTAGACGTTCTTCGCCTTCAGCGTCTTGACGATGTAAGCGCTGACGTCCTTGCTCTGCTGGGCGTCGGGAGGAACCGTCCGGAAGAAGAAGCCGCTGCGAGTCCCGTCAGTGGTGAGCGTCGTGTTCGTTGCCGAGCCCGAGACGAACGCAACACCGGCGCCCTTCAGCGTCGCGGTCGTCGCCTTCACCTCGTTGCTGCCTGCCGGACCAACGACTCCGAGCACGTTACGGCCGAAGGACTGCGCTGCCTTCACAGCCTCGGCTGTCCCGCCGGGGCCGCCGAGCACGGTGTCCCCGAACTGCAACCGCAGCTTGTGCCTCTTGTTCACCTTGTTGTGCTGCGCAACGTAGTACTTCGCCCAATCGACCTGCGGCTTCCCGAGTGACGCCGCGGGTCCGGTGATCGGAGCGAGCATGCCCATGGTCACCACCTTGCCGCACGAGATCAGCTGCCGGTCTGCCGAAGCGGCAGCCGATGGCGCCGCTCGATCGACCGTTGCAGACGCCGCGGCAACACTGGCGAGTGCGGCAAGCACCACCAACGCCGCAATCGCAGGTGCCCTTCTCCTCATTAAATCCCCTCCTTGATGATTACGCCCGGTCGTTCCCCTCTCTCTTGTGACGCCAGGAGGGGCTACTTGTTGTCCTGGTATACGCGATTCGCCGGAGAATCGGAAGGGTGGAAGACGCCGAGGATGTGCATCGGCCCCGCTCCCACGTTCTCGATGCAGTGCACCTTTTCGGGGGGAAGGTGGAAGCAGGACCCGGGTTTCAGCGGCACGGAACGGCCGCCGACGTGCGCAACGCCGTCGCCCTGCACGATGTAACCGAGCTCCTCGTAGGGATGGCTGTGAAACGGCGCCTTGCTCGGCTGGACGATGCCGATGAACTGGGTGACGTCGAGGCAGCCGGCGTCCTCGTTGACGAGATAGCGGAACGTCCGCTCGACCGATGCGGTGTGCTCCGGCTGGTCGTCGAAGCGGATCGTCCGCTTGCGGCGCCGCTCGTCGACCGGGAAGTCGGCCGTTGCCGAGACGTCGACGATCAGAAGCTCCTCGCGGCCGGAGTTGTCAACGGACCACGTCTCGCCGGGTGCGACGAACGCGCTCGTCCCCGGCTCGAGCGCGTGGGTTTCGCCGCCGAGCTCGAGCTCCCCGAAGCCCGAGACGACGTAGAGCAGGTCGTGCCTCGATTCGGCCGTGCGCTCGCGCGACCGTCCCGGCGCGAAGCGGATGATGCGCTGCTCCAGGTGCTCGACCCGGAAAGTGAGCCGCTCGCTCGCGGTATCGCCGTCCTCGCGTTCGGGCTCGACGTCCGCCTCGTCGACGACGAACGTGTCGACTGCCGCCATTCCCGAAGCCTACGCCCTTTCGACCGCGTCGCCGACGGCGACGCGCCCCGGCTCGACGACATCGCCGTAGACCCCGAAGGGGATGTGCCTCTTGCCACTCTCGTTGAGCGTTTCGCCGCGGTACTCCCTGATCGTGCGCAACGTGTCGAGGTCCGGCGCGCCCGTGTCGGGATTCTGCGTCGTGATCGCGCACCGGCCGACGTCATGCCGGACGTACGCGACTGCAGTGCCGATGCGGAGGCGTCCCTTCACCCAGGTGTCCTCTTCGTGCGGCTCGCAGCCGTCGACCTCGAACAGCATCCGGAAGCGCCGACCGTCGACGCCTCCGGACTCGTCGCCGTGGCGGCCGAGCTCCTCGAGCGAGGCGCGGGAGACGAGCGAGATAGGGCCGCCTGCCCGGTCGACGGCTGCGCCCGGCGACGACTGCACGAGCCTGAGCGGCCGGCCGGCCCACTCCGACAATGCGGCCGACCAGGGGCCCTCGACGAGACGGCCGTCGACGGGACGCCCGTAGAAATCGGTCGTGATCTCGTCGCCGAGGGCGACCTCGGCGTCGGCGACCGTTCCGTCGGGAAACCGCAAGGAGAGGCGCTCGCCGTCGTACTCCGGCTTGATCTGGACCAGCGCCCCGTTGCGCAGCTGGTTGTAGCGCCGGCCGTCTGCGTCGACGATGTGGAAGCGGCGGTTTTCGCGCACGCCGGCTTCCTCCAGCAGAACCTCCTCACGCTCGACGAGGGCGAGACCCTTCACGGGAGCGATGGAAATGCGCTCGACGGTCGCCACTGACGAGACTCTAGTCGTGAGCTTCGCGCCCGCCTGGCCCCTCGAGACGGAGCGCCTCGTCCTGCGTCCGTTCGAGCCGGACGACCTCGCTGCGCTTTGCGAGATCCACGGCGACGAGGCAAATGCCCGGTACCTCTACAACGACGCGCGGACCGCGGAGCTGGTGGCAGAGCTGCTCGAGCGGAAGATCGCGGGCGCATCGATGCGGGCCGAAGGTGACTGGCTCAGCGCCGCCGCCGTCTTGCGCGCAACGGGCGAGGTCGTCTGCGACCTGGCCCTGAACTGGGCGAGCGAGGCGCACCAGCAGGGAGAGATCGGCTTCGTCGCGCACCCCGCGCACCACGGACGCGGCTACACGACCGAAGCCGCTCGGCCGCTGCTCGTGTTCGCTTTCGAGACGTTGGGGCTGCACCGCGTGGTCGGCCGGCTCGAGGCGCGCAACGTTGCGTCCGCCCGGGTGCTCGAGAAGCTCGGCATGAGGCGCGAGGCACACTTCGTCGAGAGCGAGTGGGTCAAGGGCGAGTGGCAGAGCGAGCTCGTCTACGCGATGCTCGCGCGTGAGTGGACGTCGCGTCCTTCCAGCTCGAACACGTAGAAGTCGCGGCCGGTCACGTGCACCGCGACGTTGTAGACCGGCGTCGTGCCGATCGCGCCCTCGAAGCTGCCGGAGTGCGCATGGCCGTGGAGGACGACGTCGGGCCGGTACTCCGCGATCGGCGTCGCCAGCCGGTCGCACCCGAGATACGTCCAGATGCCCTCCGGCTCGCCGTGCAGCGTGTCGGACGTGGGCGCGTAGTGCAGGAGGACGATGCGGAAGGGACAGTGCGCGACCGCCTGCAGACCCTCTCGGATCGCGTCGACCTCGGCGCTCGTCTCGGCGTATAACCGACGCAGGTCGGGCTCGCCGAAGTCGGGGAGGTGCGAGCCGGGGAAGCCGCCGACGAAGCCCTTCGTGCCGACAACTCCCACCTCGCCGCCGTCGAGCTCGAGCGTCATCGACGAGCGGTCGAGCATGTGCACGCCCGCGCTGCGCAGGACGTCGGCGACCTCCTCCCCGCGCCCGGAGTGGAGGTCGTGGTTTCCGAGCACCGCGCACACGGGCACGCGTACGCCGCGGCAGGCGTCCGCGAGCACCTGCGCCTGCTCGGGCTCGCCGAGCGTCGTCAGATCGCCGGCCAGGAGCACGAGGTCGACGCGCTCCTCGAGCTCGGCGAACGAGCGCTCGAGCTTCTCGCGTGTCGCCTCCGACGCGTGGACGTCACCGGCTGCCGCGATGGTGACCATCGCCTGCATGTTCCACACGAACACAAGAAGGGAAACCGGGCCCGGGATGGCCGACGATCCCGATCAGCGGTTCGAACGCCTCCTCGAGGCGATGAAGAACGCAGCCGGCGTGCTGCACGACGCCGGCGTGCCGTTCCTGCTCGGCGGCGGCCTCGCGTGCTGGGCGCGTGGCGGTCCGAAGACGGAGCACGACGTCGACTTCCTCGTCCGGCCTGAGGACGCCGAGCGCGCCCAGCAGGCGCTGGCCGAGAGGGGCATGCGCACCGAGAGCCCGCCGGAAGGCTGGCTGCTGAAGGCCTACGACGACGGCATCCTGATCGACCTGATCTTCGATCCGCGTGGCGGCACGATCGACGACGGAGTCTTCGAACGGGCCGAGGACCTGGAGGTGCACGCAACGCGCCTACGCGTATCGGCCCTCGAGGACGTCTTCGTCCAGAAGCTGCTCGCCCTCAACGAGCAGCAGCCCGACTACTCGAGCGTCCTCGAGCTCGCGCGTGCTCTACGCGAGCAGGTCGACTGGAACCAGGTGCGAGCGCGAACGCAGGACTCCGCGTTCGCGAAGGCGTTCTTCACGCTGCTCGAGGAGCTCGAAATTGTCCAGCGCTAAGTGGATGCCCCGCGAAAGGCCGGGGTCAGACACTGCGGGGTCAGACCCCTTCGAGGCCTCCGCGGAAGCGAAGCTTCCGCGGAGGCGAACTGATGCGGCGCGCGCACGCGAAGCCTGCGCGCGCCGCACGGAAGGAAACGACCGCCGACCAGCACTAGAGCGCGCGGGCTCCGCCCGCGCGCGTTCCCCCGCGAAGCGGCGTCCCACCCCTAGGTCTGACCCAAAGGGTCAGACCTAGAAGTAAAACTGCGACCAGGCGCTCCACCAGTCGTCTGCGCGGGAGACGAGCGTGAGGTCGTCGACCTGCTCGGTGCCTCTGCGGTTGCGGTACTCGACGAGACGCGCCGGGGTGTGGAACTGCACCTCGATCTCGCACGGGCGGCCGGGGTCGTACGGCTTCACGGCACCGAGATCTTTCAGCGCGCTCTTCGCGCCGTCCTCGATCAGCTCGCGCGCCTTCAGCGCGGGAAACTGGCGCGCGCTGAACTGACCGATTCCCGTCTTGACCGCGACCGTCGTGAGCCCGTCGCCGAGGAGGGCCCGGGCCTCGCGGCCTACGGCCGCATCGCCGGTCACGAGCAGAACCGGACAGTTCCAGTGACCGCACAGCGCTGCGTTGATTCCGGTCTCGCCGACCGACGTCCCGTTGAACTTCAGCTCGCGCCACGCCTGCCCGGAAACCGTGTGCGCCATCACGCCGTCGGGTGTCCCGACCTTCGCGTGCATCCCGACGAAAAGCGCCGCGTCGACGCCCTGCTCGAGGAACGCCGTGTACTCCGTCCAGTCGTTCTGGACGACGAACTCGCAATTCGGATCGAGCTTGTCCGGGATGAGCGAGTTGAACGTCCACTCCTCGCCGGCGCCGTGGCAGTCCATGACGACGATCTCCGTCGCGCCGGCCGCCTTGGCGCCGCGCACCGCCGCATTGATCTCCTCGGTGTACAGCTCGCGGCCCTCGTGGTACGCACGCTTCTCCTTCGCGCCGTCGGTCTGCTGCCACTTGACGATCCCGGCGACGCCCTCCATGTCGCTGATGATGAAAACCTTCACTTCGCGGCCACCGCCGCCGGCGTGCTCCAGGGGAAGTTGATCCACTTGTCGGTGCGACGCCAGACGAAGTCGGCGCGGACGACGCTCTGCGGCTTCTCGTACAGGACGGCCGTGCGCACGTCGCCCACGTGCTCCGCGCAGAAGTCGCGGGCGAGCGCGAGCGTGCGCCCGGTGTCGGCGACGTCGTCGACGATGAGCAGCCGTTCCGTCCGCAGCACCGTCAGGTCGGGAACCGGCGGCAAGAGCAGCGGCTCGTCCAGCCGTTCGTCGACACCGGTGTAGAACTCGACGTTCAGCGTGGCCATCGTCTTCACCCCGAGGGCGTAGGCGAGCGCGCCCCCGGCCGGAAGCCCGCCGCGCGCGAGCGCGAGCACGGCGTCCGGCTTGAACTCCGCGGCCTCGACTCGAGCGGCGAGGTCGTCGACGGCTGTGCCGACGTCTTCCCAGGTCATCGACTCGCGTTCCACAGAACGGGGAGAATCACATATGTGAACACCGGCCTCGCAGGGAAGCGAGTCCTCGTCACCGGGGCGTCCGGCGGCATCGGCGGCGCGTGTGCCCGCGCCTTCCTGGCCGAGGGCGCCGAGGTGGTGGCTCACTACCACCGCGGGCGCGATCGGGCGGAAGCGCTCGGGGATGTCCGGCTCGCCGGCGCTGACCTGACGCGAGAGGACGACGTCGACCGCATGTTCGACAGCGCGGGCCGGCTCGACGTGTGCGCGGCCGTCGCCGGCGTCTGGCCCACGGAGGACGTGCCGGTGTGGGAGCTCCCGCTCGACCGCTGGCGCGCGACGCTCGACGCAAACCTGACGGCGACGTTCCTGACGGCGCGCGGCTTCCTGCGGCAGCTCGACGGGGACGGCGCCCTCGTCCTCGTCGGCTCGACGGCCGGGCTGTTCGGCGAGGCCGGGCATGCGGACTATGCGGCTGCGAAGTCGGCGCTGCTGGGCGGCCTGCTGCTCTCGCTGAAGAACGAGGTCGTGCGCCGGTCAGCCGGCGTGCGCGTCAACGCGGTTGCGCCGGGCTGGACGGAGTCGCCTATGACCCGCGGGCACGTCTCGGACGAGCAGGTGGCGCGCATCTCCCGGACGATGGCTCTGCGCAAGGTCGCGCAGCCCGAGGACGTCGCGGCACAGGTCGTCGCGCTCGCGTCCCCGGTCATCTCGGGCCACGTCACGGGGCAGGTCGTCACGGTCGCCGGCGGGATGGAAGGCCGGGTCGTTCACGACACCTGAGAGATGTGGCGGCCGAGTCCTCGTCGGCCGCCGCATGGGCTCCTGGGCCGCAGGAGTGATTGCCGTCAGTCCCTGGCCGTGGAGTCAAGAACGGCATCGGCAGCCGACGCTCCCTCCTTGAGTGCCGTCAAGTGGAGGAATCAACCGAGAACGGGTGATGGATGAAGTGGCCCTTCACCGCGATATTGAGGAGGCATACCGAGTGAGGCCCCGATGCGGCGGGGGCAACCTCGGTGAATCTCCTTCCAAGGAGACCCAGGAGGGGCCAGGCGGCGGCCCCTCTTGCGTTTTCCAGGGCCTGTAAGATCGGCGGCGGAAGCGGGCGCGTCCCGCTCTGCATCGAGAGAAGGCCGAGGGAACCGGCCCTGTGACGCCTTCGGCAACCTGCCTCCCCGGCAAGGTGCCAAACCCGGTCGGGCCACGGCCCGAGGGATGTGTCGAGCGAGTTCGGAAGGAGAGGAAGTGCCCGCCCAAGATCGTTTTCTCGAACGCCTGCAGGCCGGACCGGCGATCGTCGGCGACGGCGGGATGGGCGCCCTGCTGTCGGCGGCTGTACCCAGGCTTCGCTCGCCCGAGGAGGCCAACCTCCGCGCTCCGGAGGCGGTCGTGTCGCTGCACGTCAGCTTCATCAACGCCGGGGCCGAGCTGATCGAGACGAACACGTTCGGGGCGAACCGGCGCAAGCTCGCGCACCACTTCCTCGAGGACGACTTGGAGGCGCTCAACTCCGCCGGCGTCAAGCTCGCACGCGACGCGCGCGAGATCACCGGCCGCGAGGTCTTCATCGCCGGGTCGATCGGCCCGCTCGGCGAGCCGGCGTCGTCACGTGTCCGCCGCGAGCTGTTCGCCGAGGTGGCAACGGTCCTCGACGGCCGCGGCGTCGATCTGTTCATGGTCGAGACGTTTTACGACCTCGAGGAGGTTGTCGACGCGGTCGAGGCGGTGCGCGCCGTGTCGAGCCTGCCGATCGTCGCCCTGCTCACGTTCGACGAGAGCGCGGAAACGCTCGCCGGTGTGACGGCGACCGAGGCGGCGGAGCGACTCGCCGAGCTCGACGTTGCCGCACTCGGCGCCAACCACGGAGCCGGGCTGCTCGCGGCGCTCGCGGCGCTGCAGAACATGGGCGCAGACGGCAAGCCGCTCGCCGCGCTGCCGAACGTCGGCCTCGCGAGCCTCGCCGGCGGCCGAGTCATCTACCCGCACGCCACGCCCGAGTACTTCGCCGAGTTCGCCGCGCACGCGCGCGATCTCGGCGCCAAGGTGATCGGCGGCTGCTGCGGAACGACGCCAGCGGAGATCGCGGCGATTCGCTCCGCCGTCGAAGACGAGCGCAAGCCCCGTGCCCCGCTGGTGTTCGAGTCGTCAGAGCTCGTCGTCGCGCTCGGCGAGGAGCAGCGTGAGACAGGCCTTTCACGCGCGCTCGCGGACGGCGAGTGGATCGTGTCGGTGCAGCTCGATCCGCCGCTCGGCGGCAACAGCGCCGGGCTGCTCGAGGTCGCGACCGCGCTGAGGGACTCCGGCCGCGTCGGCTGGGTCGACGTCAACGACAACGCCACCGCCCGCGCCGGGATGAGCTCGCTGATGGTCTCGGCCGCGATCGAGCGGCAGACGGGCGTCGAGACGATTCCGCACCTGACGACGCGCGACTGGTCCGTGATGGGCCTGGAATCGATGCTGCTCGGCGCGCACGCGGAAGGCGTCCGCAACGTCCTCGCGATCACGGGCGACCCGCCGGAAGTCGGCGATTATCCGGGCTCGCGCGGCGTCTACGAGATCGACGCCATCGGGCTGACGCAGCTGATGACGAATCTCAACCGCGGCGAGGACTACAACGGGCGACCGATCGACGCTCCGACGTCGTTCTTCCCCGGTGTCGCAGTCAATCCCACGCCGGATGATCCGGAGGTCGAGCTCGAGCGCTTCGAGCGGAAGCTCGAGGCCGGCGCGAAGTTCGCGATGACGCAGATCGTCTTCGACCTCGACTATGTCGAGGCGTTCGTCGAGCGGCTCGGCGGCACCTGGCCGATCCCGGTGCTGCTCGGCGTCTTCCCGCTGACGAGCCACCGCCTCGCGCTGCGCCTCCACAACGAGGTGCCGGGCATCGTCGTGCCGCAGGACCTGCAGGACGCGCTCGAGGCGGCGGGGTCGAACGCGGCCGACGTCGGCTTCGCGCACGCGCGCGAGTTGATCGATGCCGCGCGCGAACGCTGCGCCGGAGTCTATCTCGTCGCGCCGTTCCGCCGGCCGCTGCGTGTCCTCGAGCTCCTCTGAGCTCATGGGCGCGGCCCTCGAGCAGGCCGCGCTCGGGCTCGAGGCCGGAGAGCTGCCGATCGGAGCCGTCGCAGTTGCGGGCGGCGAGGTCGTCGCTCGGTCCTACTGGCGGTCACGAGACGGCCTGCTCACCCATCCGGAACTGGTGGCGCTGCAGCGCGCGAACTGCCGCGGGCTCACGCTTGTCACGACGCTCGAGCCTTGCCTGCTTTGCATGGCGGCCGCGATGTTCGCGTTCGCCGTGCGCGTCGTCTTCGCCCTCGAGTCGCCCACGGACGGCGGCACGACGATCGGCGACGTGTGGAACCCGGCGGCCGGCTCGGTTGCGCCGTATCGGTTTCCCGCCGTCGAGGGAGGCGTGCGCCGCGAGGAATCCGTCGAGCTCGTGCGCGAGTTTCTGCGCCGCGAGCCCGCGTCGCCGCTCGCGCCATAGGCGGAGACGCTGACTTAGGGAGCGCAGCCGCCGGTCGAGACAGGCCCACGTGCGGCGTCGAGCGCGGCGCGCACGACGCCGTCCGGAATCCCGTAGCCGCCGACGGAGCGCAGACGCGCCGCGAACACCGTCGACTCGACCGCGCCATGCGCGTCGACGACCGGTGCGCCCGAGTCGCCGTGCCGCACGCGCCCGCCGAGTGAGGTAATCGCGCGTGTAACAGGACCGCGGCCGTACGCGTCCTCCGCCAGGACAGTCGACGTGCGTCCGACGCGTGCCGGCGTGACCGTGAACGGACCGTTCTCCGGGAACCCGAGGACGGCGGCCGGCGCACCTTCGACGGCGGGCGCCAGCGGCAACGGACGCAGGCCGAGGCCGTCGACGTGCAGGACGGCGACGTCGTTCCTCGCGTCGAACAGATACGCCTGGGCCGGCAACCGGCCTCCCGACTGCAGCTCGACGACGGTGTCGGCCTGGCCGGCGACGACGTGGGCGGCCGTGACGACGAGATCGGGCCGCGCCGTCCACCCGGTCCCCTCCACGCCGACGCCGCAGGCCGTGCCGAGAACACGCACGACGCTCGGCGCGGCCGAGCGCACGCCCGCCGCGCGCGCGAGTCGTGGGTCCGGCGGAGCGACAGGCGCGGCCGGGCCGCTGATCGCGGGGAACGGGTCGATGCGTGCGAGGGCGTTGAGCACCTTCTCAGGCGAAACGACCTCGTTGAGGCGGCGGAGCAGCGCCGACTGCTGCGCGCCGTGCCGGAGATCCGCCTGGCCGGGCAGCAGGAGGGCGACGGCGCCGAGCACCCAGACGATCGCGAGCCCCGCGAAGGCGCCGAGCGCGAGACCGCCGGCGGAGTCGATCGTCGTGAGGCGTGGGGCGCGGATCCGCGCGCGCAGCGACGTCCCCGCAAGCGTTCCGAGCGTCTCGAGCAGGATCGCGCCGACGGCGGCGCCGGCGAGCGCGGCGAGCGGCGTGTACGGCGACGACTTCCCGCCCTGCAGCAACGACGGCGCGAGCCGCGAGCCGAGCCACGCGCCGAGCACGATGCCGGCGACGGACAGCGCGCTAGCGAGGAGCCCTTTCTTCCAGCCGATGAACGCCGTCAGCACAACGAACCCGAGGGCGATCAAGTCGACCTTGGTCATTGGCTTCGCAGGGTACTCGCTACACTGGGCGTCCCTTTGGGGGCGTAGTTCAGTTGGTTAGAACGCCGGCCTGTCACGCCGGAGGTCGCGGGTTCGAGTCCCGTCGCTCCCGCTGAGTTCGACTCGCCCCACGGCGTCTCCACGAATCGGGTGTGAGTGGTGGTTAGCGTCTCACCCAGAGCTGGTCGGCGAACAGCCCCCAGTACGGGTGGGACTCATAGTTCGCGACGCGGGTCGAGAGGAAGTCGATTCCACGCTCGTTGACCATCGGCAGCCACACGGCTCTGTCGACGAGCTCGCGGTCGATGCGGGCCCAGAGGTCCGCCGCCTCCCGAGGACGCGTCGCCAATAGCGATCGCGCTTGCCCGTTCAGGCGGTCGATCCGCCGGTCGCAGAACCATCCATAGTCGTTCGGACCGTCGCACGCGAACCAGGTCGCGAAGAAGCCATATGGCGTGTCGCCCCACGCCGCTGGAAGTAACTGGATCGAGTCGTAGGTGCTCGGCGGCGGGTGCGTAAGGGAACGGTGCGACATGAGGTGGACCTCGACGCGGTAGCCGAGCCGGCGGAGAACGACAGCGATGTACCGCACGACGTCCTCGCTGATGGTCGGGTCGTCGGTCCACCCCCACACCCTGATGCGCTGGCCACGCGTGCCCGACGAGTCCACGAGACGACGCGCGCGGTCGAGATCGTGCGCATACGGACAGTACCGGCGGTAGCCGGGAATCCCTGGCGGAAGCACCTGACACGCCGCGGTCGCGAGTGCGGACCCGCCGTACAGACGCGTGATGTCCCGCCGGTCGATTGCGAAGTTCAGCGCGCGCCGAACACGTACGTCGTCGAACGGCGCGCGGGTCGTGTTGAACTGGAAGAAGTCGGTCGTCGGAATGACGTAGCTGTGCAGCTGCGACGGACGGCGCGCGCGGATCCCCGGCAGCAGCGATGCGGGGATGTTGTCGATGAGTGCGTCGGCGCGCCCCGCCTCTATCTCGCGGACCTCCTGCACGGGCGAGAGTCCGAACCGCAGCAGTATTCGATCCGGGTTCCCGTCGGGTTGCGCGGCGTGTGACCACTCGTGGAAGTGCGGGTTGCGTCCCCAGACGATCCTCTGCGCGCTCGCCTCCGTGATCTCGTACGGTCCGGTGCCGGGAATCGGCGTCGGGTCCGTGCGACGCCACGGCGTTCCCGGCGGAACCGGACTCGCGGCGGTGGCGGTCAGGTTCGCCAGAAAGTCGGGCTGCGGGTCCCGCAGCCGAAACACGACAGTTCGCGCCGACTCGTCCGTGACGATCCCGCGTGAGAGGTTGCAGCGCGACGGTGTGCAGGCAGCCGCGCCGACGAGACCCTCGAAGGCGTCCTTCGTCAGCGCGTCGAGCCGGAATGTTCGCTCGATTGCGCGGCGGTAGTCGGCAGTCCGCACGAGACGGCCGTCGGAGTAACGGATCCCAGGTCGCAGGCGGAAGGTGTACGTCGTCCCCCCATCCGTCGCAACGGGAACGTTCACTGCCAGATCGGGGACGAGCCGTGTACCGGCGACCCCTTCCGCGTGCTCGTAGGTCACGAGTCCGTCCCGTGTCAGGGCGTCCGATGCCAATGGCAGCACGTCCGCCTGGAGAGCTGGGTCGATCGTGATCGGACGGGCGTGTAAGAGCGTCACGGTTCCACCGCGACGCTGCGCAACCGACTGCATGCCGACCCACACGTGCGAACCGAGAACCGCGAGCGCGGTCGGTCTGCCTTCGACCGCTGCCGTTCTGACAACGAGACCGCGATGCAGATCGATCCGCGATACCGAGCGCCCATAACGGTTCGCCACCCACACGAATCCGTCTGTCACGGCCAGCGCCGAAGGACCGCTCCCCACCGGCAGCGTCGCCGTCACACTGCCGCTGCGTGTATCGATCCGCGCGACGGTCGAGTCGAGCGCGTTTGCCGTCCACACACTCCCCGGCGTGACGGCGAGGGCGCTTGGGCCCCCGCCGACGCGAACGGTCGCAAGCACGTTGCCCGCGCGAGGGTCGACCTCACTCACGGTCCCACCGTCGTAGTCAGCAACCCAGAGCGCCTGGTCGGTCACGGCGAGCGCACTCGGCGGGCTCGACAGGGTTACAGTGCGGCGGACCGTCCCGGTGTCCGGATCGATCTCGAGCAGCGAGGCGTCCGTCGCATCGGCGATCCAGAGGGCACCCCGCCCGAAGCCGAGCGCCGACAGCCGGCTGCCGCCGAGCCGGATCGTCTGCGTGACCGTTCCGGTCGATGGGTCGATCCGCGCGACGCGGTCGCCGGCGACGTTCGCCGCCCACACCGAACCAGCTCCGACGGCGAGGACACTCGGCGAGCCACCGATCGTGATGCGGTCCCCGACGGTCCGCCGCCTTGGGTCGACCCGCTCGACGGCACCCCGGCCCGGTTCGGCGATCCAAAGCGAGCCGTACCCGCTCGCAACCGCTGCTGGCGCGCCCGTAACTTCGAGCGCCGCATGCAGCGCGTCCGCGTGAGCCGCGACCTCGACGAGCCCGTCGGAGCCGAAGGCGACGGAATCCGACGAGCTTCCGAGGGCGACAGCCACGCCGATGCCCGTGCCAACGATCACTGCGGCCGCAGCGGCCGCCGCAATCCGCCGGCGGTTCAACCCCCACCGCGGCGCAGTCTCGGCCGGAGGAACTGGCGGCGCGAGTGTCGGATCGTGCGCGAGGATGGCCCGTTCGAGATCCTGCAGCGCGCGGCCGGGCTCAAGCCCGAGCTCCTCCGCGAGGCGATACCTGCCCGCGCGATATGCGTCGAGCGCGCGGGCCTGCTGGCCTGACCGGTAAAGCGTGACCATCAGCTGCCCGAGCAGGCGCTCGCGGAACGGGTGCTCCCGCACAAGCCGCTCGAGCTCTCCGATGAGCTCAGCGGCACGACCGGAGGCAAGGTCTGCCTCGATCCGCTCCTCCAAGGCGCTGAGGCGGCGTTCTTCGAGCGCTGCGGCGGCCTCGGCCGCAAACGGCTCGTAAAGGAGGTCGGCGAGTGCCGCCCCGCGCCACTCGGCAAGGGCCGCACTCAGCGTCGCGGCGGCGTCGGCGGCCTCGCCAGTCGCAAGCTGTTCGCGTCCGCGCGCGACGAGCTCGTCGAAGCGGTCGAGGTCGACCTCGGCAGGGTCCGCCCGTAGGACGTATCCACCGGCGCGGCGCGTCAGCCGGTCCGCACCGAGGAGCTTCCGCAGGCGCGAGACGTACGCATCGAGCGTATGCGCGGCCGAGGCCGGCGGCCGCTCGGCCCAGAGGGCGTCGATCAGCCTGTCCCGCGAGACGACTGTGTTCCGCTCGAGGAGAAGGACGGCGAGCAGGGCACGCTGCTTCGGCCCACCCAGCGACAGCTCCCGTTCTTCGTCACGCGCCTCGATCGGGCCGAGAACGCTGAAGTCCACGTCGCTAGTGAAGCACTCTTGCGACGCGATTACGACATTCGTGCGAGGCGCCGGAGCCACCATCGCAAGCATCAACCCGACGCGGACAGGAGGTTCGCCATGTTCCGGCTGTTGCTCCTCGGAGCGCTCACACCCATCGCGGCCACGGCAGTCTCGGCGGCTGCCGTCAGCGGCCCCCAGCGCCTCACCGTCACCTCGAGCATCGACGGCAAGAAGGTGCTACCGCAGATGACCCGCTGGGTCGCACACCCGAACGTCGCACCCGCCGACGTCACCGAGCTCGACTTCCTGATCGACGGGAAGCTGCGCTGGGTCGAGCACCGCTCGCCATACAACTACGGGAGCGACGACGACAAGGGCCACCTCGGATACCTGTTCACGAGCTGGCTCGCGCCGGGGAAGCATCGGTTCACGGCCCGCGTGAAGACGAACAGCGGGCGGAGCGCAACCGACGTCGTCCTCGCGCGCGTCCTCGCCGCTCCCGCGCCGCCCGCGGCGCTCGCGGGAACGTGGACGCGGACGGTGAAGGACGCGGACACCAAGAAGGCGGACCCCAGATACGGCACCGACAACGTCCCGCCGCCCGGGAAGTGGAGGCTCATCGTCGACAGGACCGGCATTTGGGAGCTCGACCCGCTCGGCACCGGGATCGTGCAGGGCTACACGGTGAGCGGCAACGTACTGCGCTCACTGGCGCCGATTCAGATGGTGCCACGGCAGGCGAGCGGCGACCCTGGCGAGATCAAGCGATTCGGCTCACGGATCGCCGCCGGCGGCGGCATCGACTGCGACGAATCGGGACCGTTTGGCACCTACCGCTGGGCGGTGAGCGGTAACGCGCTGACCCTCAGCGTCCTCCGCGAGCGCTGCGGCCAGCGGCGGGCGATCTACGAGGGAACATGGACGCGCGTGCGCTGAGCCAGCCCGGCACGGGGCAGGGATCAAGTTCATGACCTGACACAACTGCAGCGAACGGCACCGAAAGTCATGAAGCTGGTTCCGGCTTCGCTCGAGCATGGTCGAAGGCGCTCAACGTTGTGGGCGAACCCGTATGCACGTCGTGGGGGTAAAGCGCGGGTTCGAGTCCCGTCGCTCCCGCTAGACCGCCGAGGTCTGCACGCTTCGTTCGCAGCGCGCTCGGGTTCGGCCGTCGTCGCGAGTGCTCGAACTGTTGGAATAGCGCTCGATGGGCGCAGCACCGCGCCATGCCCGACCGTTTGTTGCCGTCTTCGTCGCGATGGTCGTGATCTGCGCACTGGCGCCGCTGAACCTCTGGCCGTTCTCGAACTGGGAGCTCTTCAGCCGGCTCCGCGGGCCCGTCCAGACCTACTGGGAAGCCGACGTCCTGCACCACGGCCTTGTCTCGGACTTCACCGTCGGATCGCCTACGGCGTGTGCGCAGCTTCTGCGAAGCGCGACGGCTCGGTTCGGGCCGACGACAGGCATACGGATCTATCACGTCGAGCGTCTTCTCTCAGACCGCATCGCTGCCGAAGCGACGCCGCCTGATCGGAGGCTCGTCGCCACCTGCACGGCGAAAGGCGTGCGTGCGCCGGGCTGACCGGTGGATCTTTGCACCGGAAGATGCGAGGCGCCTCGCCGGCGTTCGCATCGGCCTCTGCCTCCTGCTCGCCTACCGCCTCTCCGCGCACGACTACGACGTGTTCGCTGCACGCCACTTCCGCTTCCTCCCGCACTCGTACATGGACGCCTTCGCGCACATGCCGTCGCCCGACGTCGCAACCGGGTTGCAGGCGCTCGGCATCGCCGCTGCGCTCGCTGCGGCGCTCGGCCTCGCACTCCGGTTCACCCTCCCGGCTGCGTTCGTCTCCGGGCTGATCCTGGACGGCATGCTCAACAGCGCGGGCCGCGTGATGGTGCGAGATGCACTCCTGATGTTGTGCCTCGCCGTCATCGTCGCGGCCGGACGCGCGGCGGGGGAGGTTTGGGCCGTACACGCACCGAACCGGGAAGCGCTCGGCGAACGCTACGGCTGGCCGATCCGCACCGCGATGGTCGTCATCGCGCTCGCGTACTTCTTCGCTGCATTTCAGAAGTGGCGCTACTCGGGATTCGCCTGGTTCACCAGCGACAATCTCCGGTGGATCCTGTACGCGCAAGCACATCCGAACGGATTCGCGCTGTTCATCGCCGATCGTCCAGTACTCGCGCATCTGTTCGCGGCGGGGGCGCTGCTGCTCGAGACATTGTTTCCACTCGTGCTCTTCATGCCGAGGCTGCGCTGGCTGCTCATTCCGGCCGTCGTGACGATGCACGTGGCGATTCGAATCGCCCTCGGACTCGATTATTCGGCGCAGTGGCTGGCCGTGCTGATCGTCTTCGTCAATTGGCCGGTCGTCCTCGATTCGACGCGACGCATGCTGGCGCCCGTCACGGCGCGGCGGGAGATCGCGCGTTGAGCTCCGAGGCGCAGAGCGTCCTGCTTTACGACGAGGACTGCGGCTTCTGCAGGTGGTCGCTCGACAAGATCCTCGCCTGGGATCGCGCGAAGCGCGTCCGTCCGGTTGCGATCCAGAGCGACGAAGGGTCGAAGCTGCTCGCGTCGATCGCTCCCGACACGCGCCTCGATTCGTGGCACCTCCTCCGCGATGATGGGAAGCTCTTCTCGGCAGGGGCAGCCGCCGAACCCCTCGCGGGGATGCTTCCCGGTGGCCGCCCGCTCGCCGCCGTCTTCGCAGCGTTTCCCGGTGTCACGGAACGGGCCTATCGGTTCGTCGCCCGTCATCGCTCCGGGCTGGCCCGGCTCCTGCGCGTCGACGCAACTTGTCGGGTGCGTTCCCGTGCCTGAACGGACCTCCCGACACGCGAAGGCCGCTCTGGCAACACTCGTCGCCGGCTACTTCGCAATGGCGATCGTGGCAGGCGCTCAGAACTCGCCGCTCACGGTCCTGCTGCCGAACGGTGCGACTCCGCCGACCTGGGCGCGCTCGCTTGCCGACGCGGCGGATCTTGCCGATGTTGGACGCCGCGGACTGACAGCAGTCGCGTGGGTGCTCTTGATCGTCGTGGTCGCGGCGTTTGCGGTCGTCGTCCTCGAGGCGTGGTCGGGAAGGATTCGACTCGGCGCTGTGCTGAGTGCAGCGTCTTGCAGCCTGCTCGTCGCAGTCGCAGCTCCGCTTCTCCTTTCGCGCGACGTCTATACGTACGCGGCTTACGGACGCATCGAGGCGTTGTACCGGGGGAATCCGTACCTCACGACTCTGTCGGCGTTTCCGCACGATCGTTTCGTCGCTGTGACATCAGTGCAGTGGCTTCACACACGCTCGCACTACGGTCCGCTGTTCACCCTGGCGAGCGCAGGGCTCGCCAAGGCGTGGTCAGGTTCGGTGGGTGGAACGATCCTCGCGTTCAAGGTCCTCGCAGGCATCTCGATCGCGGTAGCCACGGGTCTCGTCGTGGTCGCCGCGCGGAAGATCCGCCCGGAACGCGCAGCGCTTGCCGCCGCGCTGGTCGGCCTGAATCCTGTGATCGTTGTGCACACGGTAGGAGGCGGTCACGTCGACGCGGTCATTGCTGTGCCGCTTGCGGCAGCGTGTGCACTCGTCGTGACGGAGCCGCGCAACCGATCCGCACGCGCGTTCGCGATCACCGCGCTGATCACGCTGGCGTGTCTCGTCAAGACCGTGATGCTGCCCATCCTCCTGTTGTGGTTTTTGTGGCTCGCTCGTCCTCGCGGCCTCCGAGCTCTTCTACCCCACCTGCTCGTGACGGTTGTGCTCACCGTTGCGGCGGCGGGAGCATTCTTCTCGGGAACACACCCGTTGGCGCCGTTCGCCAGCCTCGGAGGAATCGAGTTTTGGGCCAGCCCCTCGCATTTCGTCGCCGTCGTCGTGCAGACGTTCGTTACGCCGCTTGCAGGTGCGAATGCAGGACACGATGCACGCGTCGCGACGGAGGCAGCCTTTCTCATGCTCTTCGCCGTCCTCCTGTGGCGACTCGTCCGACGCGTGCGAGAAGCGGACGTGCGAGCGCCTCTCGCGGAGTGGGGAATCGCGATGTTCGTGCTCGCGCTGTCGCTGCCGTACCTCCTGCCGTGGTACGCGACGTGGTTCGTTCTCTTCCTCGCATTCTTCGACGACCCAGTGCTCACATTTGCCGGCGTGTTCGCCAGCATCGTGCTTGCGCTGACGCTCGTTCCCGCGGATCCGTTTCACGGCTTGACGACGCCGGCGGTGATGGATGGAGTCCACTACGGCGCCGCCCCGCTCCTGCTCATCGTGCTCCTCGTGATCGCGGCGCGCCTACGACCCCCTCGGGTGGGAGGCACCGAACGTCGTCGGCGGGCGGTCTCGGACCTGGTGGCCCTGTTCGCAAGCGGGTCGCGGGGGTAAAGCGCGGGCTCGAGTCCCGTCGCTCCCGGCTGAGTTCCTCTTGATCGGGTCGCTTACGGCGCTCCGGAGATCTGCGCCTTTACCCGGGAGAGCTTGGCCGGGTCGACGACGAAGTCGATCGCAGTGATGCGGCCCCTGGCGACTGTCAGCGCAACGACCGTGAACAGCGTCCCATCGGGCCGCCCGACGACTGCGCCGGCGACGCCGTTGACGATCGCCGGGCGGCTGTACGGAGCGAGCGCCATCCACCGCCGCGCCTCGGCGAGGACTTCTCCGGCGCCGACAATGGGCTCGCGTGCGAGCGGGCTGCCCGGCCCGGCGTCGACCCGCAGCGTGACTCCAGGGTCAAGCATCTCGAGGAGCGCGTCGAAGTCGCCTTCGCGGGCGGCGGCGAGGAAGGCGTCGACGACTCGCTTCTGCTCGGCGAGCTCGACGTCCGGCACGGGCGTGGCACCCTGCACCCGCCTGCGCGCTCGGCTGGCGAGCTGGCGCGCCGCCTCGGGGCTGCGCCCGACGATCGGCGCGATCTCGTCGAACGGCATCGCGAACATGTCGTGCAGGACGAACGCGAGTCGCTCTGCCGGCGCAAGCGTCTCGAGCACGATGTAAAGGGCGAGGCCGACGCCGTCGGCGATCACCACCTCCTCTTCGGGTGTGGGTCCGCCGTCGACGGCCACGATCGGCTCGGGCATCCACGAGCCGACGAACTCCTCGCGGCGCGACCGTCGCGTTCGAAGCATGTCCAGACACACACGACCGACCACGGTCGTCAGCCACGCCCCGAGGTTCTCGACTGAGGAGTCGTCGGTGCGGTTGAGTCGGAGCCAAGCTTCCTGCACGGCGTCGTCGGCCTCGTCGAGCGTGCCGAGCATCCGGTACGCGATGCGGCGGAGGTGCGGCCGCTCCCTTTCGAACCGCTTTGCGAGGACGTCTCGATCGTTCATCTCACCGGTAACGACGTACTGACGCCGCGGATTGTGACAACCGGCCGCCGGTCACGAATCCTGCCTGCGATCCGTCGAGACAGCGAACAGACCGAATCGCAAGGAGACAGATCATGCTCACCGCAGTACGTGAACCATCATTTCTTGCGACCCGCCGAGGCAAGCTCACGCTTGCGCTCCTGTGCGGGATCGCCTTTCTCGACTTCGTCGACGGGTCGATCACGAACGTCGCCCTGCCGTCCATCCGCAGCTCGCTCCACTTCTCCGTCGACGGGCTGACCTGGGTCCCGAGCGCGTACTTGGTGACCTACGGCGGCTTCATGCTGCTCGGCGGGCGGCTCGCCGACCTGCTCGGCCGTCGCCGCGTTCTCGTCACCGGGATCGCAACGATCGCAATCTCGTCGCTCGTCGGCGGGTTCGCCCAGAGCGCGGGCGTCCTCGTCGGTGCGCGTCTCGCTCAGGGGCTCGGCGCGGCGCTCACACTCCCCACTGCCCTTTCGATCCTGACGACCAAGTTCGCCGAGGGGAGGGACCGGAACACGGCGCTCGGCGCCTGGGGCGGCACAGGCGGGCTCGCTTCCGCCATCGGTGTCCTCGTCGGAGGTGTGCTGACGGAGGGTCTCGGCTGGCGTTGGGTGATGTTCGTCAACCCGATCGCGTGCGCGCTCCTGGTCGTGCCGGTCTTCCGTCTGCTCGAGGGCGAGCGTGGACGTCGTCGGCTCGTGAACTTCGACGCAGTCGGTGCCGCGCTCGTCACGGGCGGGATGCTTCTGCTCGTCTACGGGCTCGTGCGTGCCCCAATCGCCGGCTGGGGCAGCGCGCGAACGGTCGGCGTCCTGGCCACTGCAGCGGCTGTCCTCGCACTGTTTCTCGTCAACGAGCGTCGGCAGCGCGCGCCGCTCGTGCCGTTCTCGATCTTCCGGATCAACGGCCTGGGCTTCGCGAACGTAACCCAGCTCGTCGCTTTCGCCGGCTTCCTGGCGCTGTTCTTCTACGTCACGCTGTACATGCAGAACGTCCTCGGCTACTCGGCGCTTCAGACTGGGCTCGCGTATCTGCCGCTCTGCGGCATCGCCGTTGTCAGTGCCGGGATCTCGTCTCAGCTGCTCTCGCGCGTCGGCACCCGACCCGTGATGGTCGTCGGTGCGCTGATCGGCGCCGCGGGCCTCTACTGGCTGTCGCGCATCCCTGTCGGAGGCTCGTACGCGGCAGACCTGCTGCCCGGCCTGCTGCTCGTCGGGCTCGGTATCGCCGGCCTGTTCGTCGCCGTCGCAACCGCCGCGAACGCCGGCGTGCCTGGCAACCTCGCGGGCCTGGCAGCCGCGCTGCTCAACTCCTCGCAGTGGCTCGGAGGGGCGCTCGGTCTCGCGATCTTCACGGCCGTGTCGACGAGCCGGACGAACCACCTGCTCGCCTCGGGGGCGCCGGCGTCGCAGGCGCTCACGTCCGGCTTCCAGCGCGCGCTGCTCGTGGGGAGCATCTTCGTCCTCGCCTCCGCCGTGATCGCCCTGCGGGCGACGAACACGCGCGGGGAAACGGAAGAGCCGACAGTCGCGGCGGAGCCGGAGGCCTCGCTCGCGGCGTAATGCATGCCGGCTGAACGACGCAGTTCCATTCGCAGAGAGCGAGCTCGTCGCCTTCCGGGCGACGAGCTCGCCGGCACGGTCATGGAGTCGCGGGTTCGAGTCCCGTCGCTCCCGTTCAGCACGCGCCTACCGGACTACGAGCTGATCGGCGAGAACGTCCCAGTACGGGTTGTGTTGGAAGTTCTGGACGCGCGCGGAGACGAGGTCGATCTGGCGGTCGTTCACGAGTGGCAGCCAAGCGGCGCGATCGACGAGCTTACGGTCGATTCGAGCCCACAGCGCGGCCCCGGCGCGCGCGTTGGCCGCCTGAACCCGGTCTGCATTTCGCATCAGCCGGTCGACCGCGGGGTCGCAGAAGTAGCCATTGTCGTGGGCTCCGCTGCACGACAGCCACAGCGAGACGAAGTTCTCTGGCGTGGTGTCGATCCAGCCGCTGGGGAGCAGTTGAATGGTGTTCCGAACCGCGGCCGAGAGGCGGTCGAACTGCGCATGGCGAATGAGGCGCACGCGAGTGCGGTAGCCGAGGCGGCGGAGCACCTTGGCGGTGTAGACGCTGATTGCCGGTGCGATCGACGGGTCGTCGAGCCACCCCCAGACCGTGACGCGATCGCCTCGCGTGCCGGAGGCCGCGACCAGACGCCTCGCCCGCGCGAGATCCGGCGCGATCCACCGTCCCGAGCTGCTGGGGCTCACCGTATAGGGGCAGTAGCGGCGGAAGCCGGGAATTCCGGGCGGCAGCACTTGGCAGGTTGGCGTCGCGGCGCTCGCGCCGCCGTAGATGCGCGTGATCGCTCTTCGATCGAGGGCGAAGTTCACTGCGCGCCGAACTCGGACGTCGTCGAACGGTGGGCGGGTCGTGTTGAGCTGGAAGAAGTCCGTTTCGGTCGTCGGAAACGTGCGCAGCTGACCTGGTCGACGCGCGGCGACGGCGGCGAGCAGCTGCCCGGGTACGGCGTCGGCCATCCAGTCGGCTGCGCCGCTCTCGACCTCGCGCACCTCTTCGGCGGGTGACGCCCCGAACCGCCACACGATCTTACTCGGGAAGCCGGCAGGCTGAGCGGCATGCGACCACTCGTGGAAGTACGGGTTGCGGACGTATGTGATCTGCCGTTGGTTCGCACTCTCGATCTCGTAGGGTCCGGTTCCCGGGATCGGTCTCGGCGGGCTTCGATCGAGCGGTGTTCCCGGCGGCGCGGGAGTCACGAGGCCGCTGTTGGTGAGCTTGACGAGAAAATCGGGGTCGGCTGTATCGAGGTGGAGCGTGACGGTGCCTGACCGATCGTCGGCGACGACGCCGTGAGACAGATCGCAGTGGGTGCTGCCGAGGCGAAGACACGCCGCTCCGCCGCTGAGTCCAGACAGGAGAGCGGTGCCGTACGAGCGGAGGTCGAACACACGCTCGAGCGCACGGCGAAAGTCGCTCGCCTTCACCGTGCGTCCGTCGGAGTACCTGATCCCCGGTCGAAGTCGGAACGTATAGGTCGTCCCGCCGTCCGTCGGGTTCGGGATGGCGAGCGCGAGGTCGGGAACGATCTGCGTGCCCCCCGGGCCGCTCACGTGGTCGTACGTCACGAGGCCGTCTCCCGTCAGGCCGTCGGCTTGCGGGGGTGGCAAGTCCTCCTGAAGGGCGGGGTCGACGATGAGCGGACGCGCGTGGACGAGCCGGAGCGTCCCGCCGCGGTGCAGGGCTGCCGGACGAACGCCAACCCAGATCCGGCCTCGGAGAACCGCGGCCGCGGTCGGCAGGCCGCCGACGGGCAGAGTCCGCGTGACGACGGCGCGGCGGCTGTCGATGCGCGACATCGTGGAGCCGAATTCGTTCGCCACCCAGACGGATCCCCGCGTCGCGGCGAGCGCGGTCGGCCCGCTCCCGACCGGAACGACCGCGACGACTGCCCCGCTGACCGGGTCGACCTTCGATACCGTCGAGTCGAGGGCGTTGGCCACCCAGAGATGCCCGTCGGCGAGCGTCAGCGCGGACGGTCCCGTCCCGACGTCGATCGTCTCGACCGTCTGCCCGGAGTCCGCATCAATCTCGGCGACCTCGTTGTGGGCGTAGTCCGCGACCCAGATGCCACGTGCACCGACCACGAGCGCGGACGGACGCAGGTCGAGCGTCAACGTACGCTGCACAGCGCCGCTGACCGGGTTGACCTCGAACAACAAATCGTCGGTCGCATCCGCCACCCACAGTGCGCCACGGCCAAACGCGAGAGCGGCGACCTCCGCGCCTCGGAGCGGGATCCTCTGGCTGACCGTCCCGGTCGCCGGATCCACCCGGGCGACGGAGTCACCGAGGACGCTCGACGCCCAGACGAACCCTCCTCCGATCGCGATCGCTCCCGGGCCTCCCCCGATCGGGATCCTGTCCGCAACGGCACGCCGCGCCGGATCGACCCTGATCAACGACCCGCTGTTCGCGTCGGCAACCCATAGAGCTCCGCCGCCCGACGCGACCACCGCCGGGGTACCGGGCAGGTCGACCTCGACCGTGCGAGCAGAACCCTGCCCCAGCCCGACGAGCTCGTTCGAGCGAGCGATCGCCCCTCCGGCGCCGTGCCGGCCGCCGACCAGGACGACGATGCTCGCCGCCGCGGCCGCGGCCGCAATTCCCGTGGCGAGGGCCGGACGTCTGCTCCGCCGCGTTCGCGCAAGCGGTGGCGCGCCCCGCTCAACGGCCGTCGAGGGAAGGAGTGATGGATCCTGGTTCAGGATCCGCTTTTCGAGCTCTTGCAGCGCGACTTCCGGATCGAGCCCAAGCTCCTCTCGCAACCTCGCCTTCGCTCGGCGGAAGACCGCGAGAGCCTCGGTCTGCCTGCCCGCTCGGTACAGGGCGAGCATCAGCTGCCCGAGGAGGCGCCCTCGGTCTGGATGATCGCGGGCGAGGCCGGCTAGGTCGGCGACGAGCGTCGCATCGTCACCGAGCGCGAGGCGCAGCTCGGCCAGCTCCTCGAGGGCGAGCAGGCGACGGTCATCGAGCAGTTCGATCTCGGACGCCGCGAACGGCTCGTAGACAAGGTCGGCGAGAGCAGGACCACGCCAGAGAGCGAGCGCCTCGCGGAAGCGCTCGCTTGCAGCCCTCGCGTCGCCGGCCGCGGCAGCAGCCCGACCCTGCTCGAGCTGCGTATCGAAGCGTTCGAGATCGAGCTCACCTCGCTCGACGTGGAAGACATAGCCGGGCGGTCGGCGCTCGATTCGCTCGGCGCCGAGCAGCGTGCGCAAGCGTGAGACGTAGCTGTCGAGCGACCGCTGCGCGCTCCCCGGCGGGCACCCGCCCCACAGGCCCTCGATCAGGCGTTCGCGCGAGATGACCTCGTTCGCATGCACGGACAGCAGCGCGAGCAGCGCCCGCTGCTTCGGCCCGCCCAACGGCGCCGCTGCGTCGTTGATCCGCACCTCGAGCGGACCCAGCACGCAGATCTCCACAGCTTTAGAAAAGCACGTTTTCAACGATTTCTCCACGTTCTCGCAACACGTTCGCGCGAAGCTCACGGGCGCAATCGACGACCCGAATGAGGGTCGCCCGTCCGGAGGAGAAGCGGTGAAGCGCCCGCCGTTCGCACGACTCAAACGAGGAACTACGAGCTCGCGTATCCGCCGATTGGTGTGCGCGACCGCATTTCTGGTGACGGCCGCTGCGCTGACTGCCGTTGCGCCGGTCACAGCCGCCACGAGTCAAGACTTCCACGCCATCTTCCACGACGTCTCGTTCCAGAACAGCTGCGTTCCACCCATCGTCTTCTGCGGGAGCGGTGTCATCGACGGCTTCGGCCCGGCCGGCACGGTCGTGCGGGTGACGCGCAACGTCCCGATCCCGGGCACCGCCTGCGCGGACGTCGCGGGCGTGCGCCAGATGACTCTCGACGACGGCGGCGGCGCCCTCGTCTCACCGTTCACCGGCACCCGGTGCCCGCTCGGCGACGGAGGGCACGCCAACACCGTCGAGTTCACCTGGACGATCGACGGCACCGCCAGCAGCGGCGTCTTCGCCGGCAGCAGCGGAACCGGCATCGGCCGCAACGTGACCGCCGGCAACGTCCAGGTCGTTTCCCTCACCGGCACGACCACCCTCGCCTGAAGGAGGAGAACAAGATGCTGAAGAAACGAGCTCTCGTCGCAGCCCTGGTGCTGGCGGCCTCAGTCGTCCTCGGAGCTTTCGCGTCGAACGCCAGCGCGGCCGCGCCGGTCGACCAGGGCCAGTTCCGCTTCGACTCCGGCCCGTACGCGTCGAACCTCTGTGGGATCGACGGGACCGAGGACGATGTTGTCGTCGGATCGTTCGTCGCGTTCGCAAGCGGCTTCAACGTCAACCCG
Organism: uncultured Actinomycetes bacterium; assembly: GCA_963833655.1. Classification (GTDB taxonomy): domain Bacteria; phylum Actinomycetota; class Thermoleophilia; order Gaiellales; family Gaiellaceae; genus 3-1-20CM-4-69-9. The sequence goes on from CAWHYL010000006.1 coordinate 74,702, forward strand.
GCCAATGCGGCCAGCACATTCACCGCGACGGCGAGCGGAAAGACGGTCGAGTTCCGGATGGCCGGGAATGTGATCGTGCAGCCGCCGATCGACAACGGGGACGGCACGTTCACCCAGTACATCACCGTCACCGGAACCTCTTCGATCTACAAGCTCGTCAACGGCCCGGTGATCGTGAAAGACATCGGCTCGATCACCTTCGCGTCTGAGTTCGACAGCCAGGGAAACGACCTCGGGTTCAGCGTGGTCAAGGTCGCGGGCCCGCGCGCACCCGGGTGCGACGCGATCGTCGCGGCGCTGACGTGAGCGTGGCTGCTCGTCGCTCGGCGCCCTTTCGTCGCCGGAAGGTCGGGGCAACGCGTGGTTCCCGCTGAGACGTACTGGGTAGGAGCGAGCACTCGCAGACCCAACGTCTCGGCGGCAGCGGACATGCGACCGTCGCACGTGACAAGCACATCCAGCTCGTCGGCGATCTCGAGTGCAGTTGCGAGCTGACGCGCGCCGAGCGACCGCAGCGCACGCACGACCTCGACTTCGACGACGGCGCTGGCGACCTGATCAGGGTCCTCCCTCTGCAGAGCGCGAAGCGCGGCACTCTCCGGCTTCCGGCGACAAGCCTCACGAGCGCCGAAGAATCGATGTAGATCAGGCGCGGTCGTCGCGCGACTCGTCCGGAGATCCTCAGACCCGGGTCTCAACGCGGTCGTTCGCATCGGCTCAGGGCACGAGCACGAGCTTTCCCTTCGCCGCCGAGGTCTCGAGCAGCTCGTGCGCGCGGCGCGCGTCGGCCAGTGGCAGGCGCTCCGCCACAACCGGGTGGATTTCCCCGCGGCGGAGCAGATCGAGCAGCGCGCCGAAGTCCTCGCGGAACCATTCCGGGTCGCGGGGACCTCCACCGACCGGAAGCGGCCGGCGACTTCCCAGCGGGACTACTTGGTGGCCCTCCCGCAACTTCTGGATACGGTAGGCCGACACCCGCCGGCGGGGCGAGAGCAACCCCCAAAGCGCGACGGCCGCGGTCGCCGCGTACCACTCGATCCAGCCTCGCCGACTCTTGTGCCCATGAACTAGCGTCGCCGAGTGGCCGAAGACGACCAGCCGTCCTCCAGGCCGTAGCGCGCGGAAGGACCGAAGCGACAGCACGCCGCCGAGCCCGTCGAGCACGACGTCCACGCCCTTTCCTGGCAGCTCGCGCACGCGCGCCAGGAAGTCCTCATGTTGGTAGTCGATCGCTACGGCACCGAGCCGCTCGACGGCCGAGCGGTCGCGAGCTGAACACGTCCCATAGAGGCGGGCGCCGGCCAGTGCGCCGAGCTCGAGCACCGCAGCGCCCACCCTGCCGGCCGCGCCGTGGACGAGCACCGTCTCGCCGGCCTTGACCTCGGCCGAGCGGTGCAGCAGCTGGTAGGCGGTCATGTACGTCAGCACGAGGCTGACGACTTCTGCGGGATCGAGGTCGTCAGGCACCACAACCGCGTTCTCCTCCAGCACGCAAACGCGCTCCGCGTCGGCGCCCCAGACCGTCAGCGAGGCGATCCGGTCTCCCACGCGCAGCCTCGTGCAGCCCTGGCCGACCTCCTCGACGACGCCGACAAGGTCGTAGCCAGGCGTGAACGGCGGCTTCGGCACGCCGAGATACGCGCCGGCGCGCAGCTGCGCATCGGTGAACGACACGCCGGCGGCGAGAACCTTCACGCGGACCTCGCCCGGCCCCGGCCGCGGTACGACATCGTCCACCACCTTCAGGACATCGGGACCTCCGAAGTGATCGACGACGACACGCTTCATCCGTTCCTGTGTCGCAGAACTCATCGCTCCTCCTTTGCGACAACTCGCAAGGGCAAGTCTCCTGTGGCCGGCTGCCATCACTGCACGGGCGCGACGCGCGCGTCATCGGTAGAAGGACTGCGCGGCAGTCAGCGTTTTCTACGGATTGAGGACTTCTGGTGCGGGCTCGAGTCCCGCCGCTCCAGTTCGCACTAGAGTGCGCCGGCGGTGATCGAGCTGTCGTGGGACCAGGTGCTCGCGTTCCGACTCGAGCGGCATTTCCTGACGAAGCTCGCGCCGAGAGGGAAAGTCTTGTCGGTCGCGAGCGCAGTCTGCGGACTGCACGCACAGGTGGCGTCTTCGCCGGAACTTGCTCTGTGGGCACGCATCGAAGGGCTCGTGCCAGGCACCGTCAAGCGTGCGCTGGAGGAGGAGAGGACGCTCGTCCGGACCTGGACCATCCGCGACACGGTGCACTTGGTGCCCGCCGACGATCTTTCTTTGTACGTCGCGGTGCTGCGTCCGCGTGCGCAAGGTCCGAGCGACGGCTGGCTCCGCCAGCGCCGCGTGACGCGCGAGCAGTACGAGGCGATCGTGGAGAACGTCCCGCGTGCACTCGACGGACGGCCGCGGACGCGCGAGTGGCTCGCGGATCGTCTCGCCGAGCTCGCGGGGCCGGACGTGCGCGAGCCTGCGCTCGAGAGCTGGGGCGGAGTGCTCAAGGTGTCCGCGCACCTCGGCGACCTCTGCTTCGGACCGAGCCGCGACCGGAACATCACGTTCGTGCGTCCCGAACGGTGGCTACGGCGGCCGCTACGCACGATGGATCCGCTGGGAGCACGACGCGAGTTCGTTCGCCGCATGCTCGGGGCATACGGGGTCGCCAGCTACGACGACATCTACCGCTGGCTGGAGAGCTCCCGGATCGCGAAGGAGTTGGTCGAAGCGAGTCGCGACGAGCTCGTGGAGGTCGACGTCGAGGGACGTGCCGCCTGGGCGCACGGGCGAGACATCGAGACGCTGACGTTGCGCCGCCGACCCAGCGGTCTGCATCTGCTGCCCGCGTTCGACCCGTACCTCATGGCTCCGCGCCCGCGCGAGGGATTCGTTGCGCCCGAGCAGCTGCGCCGCGTGTTCCGCCCGCAGGGCCGAGTCACGTCCGTCGTGCTGGTCGACGGACACGCTGCGGGCGTCTGGTCGCACGAGCAAAAAAAGGAGCGGGTTCGCGTCGCAGTCGAGCTGTTCACCGAGCCGAGCTCGAGCGTCCGAAAGGCCTTGGCCGACGAGGTCGAGAGGTTCGCTGCCTTCCTGGGTGGCACCGCGGAACTTTCCGTCGCCGCTTGACCACACACCTCACTCGGCGTTCCAGCTCCCCGAGCACCCCGACGACGGCGCTCGGATCGTGCGAGCTCTTCGCATCGCCGGGCGCCGCCTTGTCCGCCATCGCTGTGGCTCCGATCCACCGCTTGGCGCGTGCCGCGAGCCGGTCGAGATTCAGGAAGCGGCCAACTCCCACGATATTGATCGGTACGGCGGCCGTGCGTCTTGTCGTACGCTAGCCCCCGGCCGCGCGCACGATCGCCTCGGTCAGCCCCCAGTCCTCCCGGATGAACGGGGTTCCCTGCACCGTCCACGCGATCCCGTACCAGACGTCGTCCGTCCCTGACCAGCGCCGGATCTTGATCGTGTAGGTCTCGCCTCGGTTGGCGGGGAACTCGGCGATCTCGTAGCTGTTGTCCCACGAGCCGCTGTAGCCGACCTGGTTGCCGCGGCTGTCGTACACGTGCAGGTCGAGATCGATCTTCAGCTGGTCGATTCCGAACTGGAACAACGGCGTGTCGACCACGGCCGCAAGGCTGTCCCAGGCGAGCGCGACCTTGACACGCGCGCCGAAGAGGAACCGCGGCACGACGACCTGGTACGTGAACGTCGTTTCGCCGTTCGCGCCGATGTCGGACGAGCGCAAGGTGCCGACGTCCCAGCCGCGGCTCGACGCGGCAGCGTTGCGCGACTTCCGGCTCTGCGCGATCCGCACGCCCTCGAGCGCGTCGACGGCACCCGAGCCGTCCGACGCATCGATGCCGGCGTTTCGGTCCGCCCACCACGTGTTGCCGGTGATGTTCTTGCTCGCACCCGCGAGCAGGATCGCGCGGCAGCCCTCCGGCCAAGACTTGAGCGTCGGAGCCGCCTGCTGCATCAGCGCGGTGACGCCCGCCGCTGCCGGAGCGGCCATGCTCGTGCCACTGAAGGTCAGGCCGACGCACGTGACGCCCATCCCGTTCGCAGCGATCTCCGGCAGCTCACGGTCGCCGTGTCCCGAGCTCGGGTTCCGGAAGCACGAGTCGCTCGCGAGCGTTGCCGCGGTGTCGTCGTGGTTCGCGACGGTCAGGCTGTTGTAACCCTTGTGGTTCACGTACTCCGAGCTGTCGCCGTTGCCGGCCGCCTGCAGGATCGTCGGCCACGGCCAGTGGAGGACGAGCCAGTCCTTGTACATGTCGTCGAACGACTGACCCGAGTCCGTCTGCTCGGAATCGCGGTGAAAGCTCTGGCTGATCACCGTACAGCCGCGCGTTTGCGCGGCCCACTTGATCGCGTCGAGATCCATGCTGTTCGCCGAGTGGAGGTTGCAGTCCCTCGCGTGCCCGTGGGGCTTGTTCGGCTCGATGTTCTTGATGATTCCGTGCGTGTGCCGCGCATGCTGAGTCGTCGACGGATGCGACTCGTACTGCGCCGTGATCGACAGGTTCGTCGTGTCGTCGGGGCCGTCCTCGTAGACCGCGACGTTCACGTCCTTGCCGGTGAAGCTCAGGTTCGACTGCACCTTGTCGGACTGCGCGATCGCCATCGAGTCCTTCAGGTCGAGGACCCCCTCCGTCTCGTGCAGGAAGATCGCCGCGACCTCCCGGCGTCGCTGCAGGTTCGCGATCGCGGTCGGCGTCATTCGTGCGTACACGACGGGAGCTGCTTCGTCGGTGCGGATCTCCGTTGCACCGTGGTCGTCGGCGAGGTCGGCCGCGATCTCCCTCATCTCGGCAATGTGTTTCGCGTGCTGGCGCTCCGCGCTCGGCCGGCGCTTCGTCTGTCCGCGCTCGCGCTTTTCGGGAAGCGGTTCGTCGTCGACCGTGACCCAGATGGCGACCGGCACGCGGCGGTTGCTACGAGCGAGCTGCGCGTGCAGCGTCGGATGCACCTTGCCGTACTTCCTGCGGCGGCTGTTCTCGAGCCTCGCGAACAGCCGCTCGTGATCGACGGGCTTGCCGCGGTCGTCGAACGCGAGCTCGATCGGCTTGCCCGTCCTGCGGTCGACGGCCTTCATCACCTCGACGTACTTGCCGCTCACGGGCTCGCCGAGCGGGAGGCGCTCGGTCTCGGTGCCGTTGACGCGCAGGCGCACGATGTTCTCGACGCGCAGGCTCGAGCGGACTCTCGCCCTCGAGTCGGCGACGACGAACGGGATCTCGAGGCGATCCGACAGGTGCTTGCCGCGCTTCGACACGAGCTCGGACACCGTCAGCGTGTGCGCTCCCGGCGGGATCGGCTCGTCGGGAAGGAATCTTGCCGTGCGACCGTCGCGTGACAGCGCCACGGCCCCGCGAATGCCGTTCGCGAGCGTGATCGCACCGCGCGCGGTCTCGGGATCGAGCGGCGACGGCGAGTGGACGGTCAGCTTCGGCTCGCCGAGGACGACTTCGTACGGCTCGACGCCGGTCTCGATCTTCTGCGGCATTGCGTCCTCCTCGGTCTGGGCGGCGATTCGCGCGCGCACAAAGGCGTGCTGGCGGCATCGCGTTCGTAACACCGAAGCAAGATCGAGTCAAGGTCGCCGCGACGACTGAACGCGAGAGTCGACATGCGGCCGCAGGCATGAGACAGTGCGACACCGGCTACGGGGAGGGTGGTGCGTGAACGAGAACGCGGGCATTCCGAGAAGGGAGTTCCTGACGAAGGGCGCAGCGGCCCTGGCTGCCGCGGCCGCGGCCCCGCTCGTCGGCGTCGCCGGCGCACGGGCCGGCGCCGAGCGAGCATTCGGGCGCGGCGAGCTCGGGCTCGTCGGCATGGATCACGTCGGCATCACGGTCCCGGACCTCAACCAGGCGATCGAGTGGTTCGAGGACGTGATCGGCGCCGCGGCGCCGCTGACGTTCGGCCCGTTTCCGGCCGGAGCGTTCGTCGCAAGTGTCGTCGACGTCGCGCAAACGGCGTCGATCGACCAGATCACGATGCTCCGGATCGGACACAGCGCCAACATCGAGCTGTTCCGGTACACCGCGCCCGACGGGCAGCGGCACGACGTCCCGAAGAACTCCGACTGGACGGGGCACCACGTCGCGTTCTACGTCACTGACATCGCGGCGGCGATCGACTACATGGTCGAAAAGGGCGTCAGACGGATGCCGGCCGGCCCGTTCACGCTCACGCAGGGGCCTGCAGCCGGTCAAACGATTCAGTACTTCCAGACGCCGTGGGGCAGCTACATCGAGTTCATCAGCTACCCGAACGGGATGGCCTACGACGTTCCGAGCGTGCACCCGCTCTGGTCGCCGAAGCAGAACGGAGCTCAATCGGTTGTGACCAAGGTCCCGGGCCTGCTCGGCATCGACCACATCGGGATCACCGTGCCGAACCTCGCCGTCGCGGCCACATGGTTCGAGCAGAAGCTCGGTTTCACAAACCCGCTGACGTTCGGCCCGTTCAGCGATCCGAGCGGCACGTTCATGACCGACCTCGTGGACGTCCATCCGCGGGCGGTCGTCGAGCAGATCCGCGTCCTGCGCGGCGGCAACGGCCCGGGCGTCGAGCTCTTCCAGTACACGTCACCGGATCAGGACACCTCGTTCCGGATGAACTCCGACTGGTTCGGCCACCACCTCGCGTTCTACGTCCGCGACATCGACAAAGGCGTCGAGTCACTGCAGTCGGAGGCGGGCACGAAGCTCTTCGGGCCCGTGACGCTGACGGACGGGCCGGCCGCGGGACAGTCGATCAACTACTTCCACGATCCGTTCGGTACGGACGTCGAGCTGATCAGCTACCCGCACGGCATGGCATACGAGAAGACGGCGTCGATCCCGCTCTGGGACCCGCGCGACAACCATCCCTGACGGACCGGCTCCGGGCCCGCACCGGGTCGAGCGATGAGTTTCCGCCGCGCGGCCGGTCTGATAGGTAAGCCAGTGAATTCCGACCCGGAGGTATGAGCTCGATGCCACGAACGCTGCTGCTCATCGGCACACGCAAAGGCGCCTTCTTCCTCGAAAGCCACGACAGGCAGAAATGGGAGCTCCGCGGCCCCTTCTGCGAGGGCTGGCCCGTCTACCACCTCATCCACGACCCGAAGAGCGGCGCCGTCTATGCCGCGGCCGCAAGCGAGTGGCACGGGCAGGCCGTCTGGCGAAGCCCGGACCTCGGCGAGTCCTGGGCGCACTCGAGCGAAGGCATCGCCTACGACCCCGACAGCGGCCGGAAGGTCTCGAAGGTCTCGACGCTCGCCGTGAGCGACGGCCGCCTGCTCGTCGGCGTCGAGGCGCCGGGGATCTTCGAGAGCCGCGACGACGGCGAAACGTGGTCGCTGCTCTCGACGCTCGCCGGCCAACCCGGGAGCGAGCACTGGGACGACCCGGCGAACCAGCCGCCCGGCCATCTGGGGATCTCGGCGCTGACGTTCGACCGCGGCGACGCCGATCGGTTCTGGGCGATCGTGCAGGGAATCGGCCTCTTCGAGACGACCGACTACGCGCAGTCGTGGACGCCGCGCAACCGTGGGCTCCGCGCCGATTGGCCACGCGACCACGAAGAGGTCGGCTTCTGCGTGCACAAGTTCGTTCGCTCACCGCTCGACGGCGACCGCATGTACCAGCAGAACCACGTCGGCATGCACCGCAGCGACGACGGCGGCAAGACGTGGACCGAGATCACCGAGGGACTGCCGACCGAGTTCGGGTTCGCCGCAGCCACGCATCCGCACGACCGCGACACGTTCTACGTCATCCCGCTCGATCCGGGTCACGGGCGGACGATGCCCGACGGCCATGCCGCCGTGTGGCGAACGCGCGATGCCGGCTCGAGCTGGCAGCGCCTCGACGAGGGGCTGCCGCAGCGCGACGCGTACGTCGGTGTCCTGCGTGAGGCGATGGCCGTCGATGCAGAGGACGATCCCGGCCTGTACTTCGGCACGAGCACCGGGCAGATCTTCGCGAGCACGAACGAAGGCGATACGTGGACGCAGGTCGCCGACTTCCTGCCGCCGATCTCCTCGGTCGAGGTCGCGACGATCGAGTGATGGCAGACGTCCGCCTCCCGTCGACGCTGCAGCCGCTCTTCCCCGGATTACCCCGGCAAATCGACGTGCAGGCGGTCAGCGTCGGCGAGGTGATCGACCACCTCGACCGGGACTGGCCCGGAATCCGCGACCGCCTGTGCGAGCCGGGACCGGCGCTTCGCCGCCACATTCACGTCTACGTCAACCAGGAGCGTGCACAACTCGACACGTCCGTTGCGGACCGTTGCCGCGTCGACATCATCGCGGCGATCAGCGGCGGCTGAGACGTAGTAGGGTCGCCGGGTGGCAGAGCTCGAGCGCCGTGCGGTCGGGTCGAGCGGTGTTCGGATCTCGCGGGTCGGCCTGGGCGGGTACGAGCTCGGGCCCGAGCCTGACGAGACGCCCGACGTCAAACGCGCCGCGCATGTGATCGGCACGGCGATCGATTGCGGCGTGAACTGGCTCGACACGTCGGAGAACTACCTCGCGACGCACAACGAAGAGGTCATCGGCGCCGCCCTCCAACAGGTCGGCGAGGAGTTCCTCGTCGCGTCGAAGGTCGCGCCGGGCGCCGCGATCACGGGCGGTGGGAGCGGGTTCCGTCGCGAGCAGGTCCTCCAGGCGTGCCGCGACAGCCTGCGGCGGCTGCGACGCGAATCGCTCGACCTCTACTTCCTGCACTGGCCCGACAGCACCGGCGTGCCGCTCGAAGAGACCTGGGGAGCAATGGCCGAACTGCGCGATGCCGGCCTGACCCGCGCCGTCGGACTCTCGAACTACAGCATCGAAGACGTGGAGCGCTGCCATCGCGAGCGCCCGGTCGACGCCGTGCAGATCGGGCTGAACCTGATCGACTACCTCGACGACCGCGACGACATCGCGAGGTGCGGCGAGCTCGGGATCGCCGTGACGATCTACGAGCCGCTCGCCGGCGGCATCCTCAGCGGCAGAACGCTCGAGCAGATACAGGCGACCTGGACCGGCCCGTGGCGCGACTCAGCCTTCTACAAGCGGCTGCTCGCCCCCGGCAGCGCCGAGAAGAGCTTCGCCGTCGCCGACGGCTTGCACCCGATCGCCGATGCCGTGAACGCGAGCGTCGCGCAAGTGGCGATCGCCTGGGTGCTCCATCAACCGGGGGTCGCGGCGGCGATCGCCGGCAGCCGCGACGGGAGCCACATGCGCGAGAACGCCGCCGGCGCGCGGCTCGCGCTTTCGCCGACGCTGCTCGACGAGATCGAACGGCTCATCCCCGTCGGCCCAACGGTCGCAACTGCGTGAGACACGTCCTGATTCTGGGGGCGGGGTTCGCGGGCCTGGAGCTGGCGACGCGTCTCTCCGAAACGCTCGCCGACGAGGTGCGCACGACGCTCGTCGACAAGAACGACGCCTTCAGCTTCGGCTTCTCGAAGCTCGACATCCTGTTCGGCCGCAAGACGATGTCGGAGGTCCTGCTGCCCTACGACGACATCTCCCGCGACGGAATCGAGTTTCGCCGGGAGCGCGTGACGTCGATCGATCCGGAGACGCGCCACGTCACGACCGATGCCGGCTCCTACGACCCCGACATCCTCGTCGTCGCGCTCGGCGCGGACTACGACTTCGCGGCCACGCCCGGGCTCGCGGACGGAGGCGTCGAGTACTACTCCGTGCCGGGAGCGGCGCGCATGCACGACGTGGTGACCGGCTTCGAGTCGGGAACGATTCTCATCGGGATCCTGGGCCACCCGTTCAAGTGCCCGCCCGCGCCGTTCGAGGGCGCCTTCCTCCTCCACGAGCACTTCGTCGAACGCGGCATCCGCGACCGCGTCGAGATTCGTGTCGCCGGGCCGATGGCTGCGCCGGTGCCGATCACGCCGGAGATGTCGCAGACCGTTCTCGGCGCGCTGACCGAACGAGGAATCGAGTACGTGCCGAGCCAAGATATCGCGGCGCTCGACGTGGACAAGAACGAAGCGCAGCTGGCGAGCGGCGGCAGCATTCCTTACGACCTCTTCGTCGGAATACCCGTGCACCGCGCGCCCGACGTCGTCGAACAGGCGGGGCTCTCGGTGAACGGCTGGGTGCCTGTGGAAAAGACCAACCTGGCCACGCGCTTCCCGGACGTCTACGCGGTCGGGGACATCACGGCATTGCCGATGGCCAAGGCCGGCGTGTTCGCGGAGGCCGCAGCACGCGTCGTCGCAGACGACATCGCCGCGCGCCTCCACGGCGAAGACCTGACGCACCCCTACGAGGGCGCGGGCACCTGTTACCTCGAGTTCGGCGACGGAATGGTCGGCATGGTCGAGGCCAACTTCCTCGGCGGGCCCCGACCGACCGCGCGGCTCGTCGGGCCCTCGCGAGAGCTCGCGGCGGACAAGGCGGCGTTCGCCTCGACTCGGAAGGAGCGCTGGTTCGGATCCTGATCCGTCCCGCTGGGGCCGCCTCGAGGGCGCGCTTGGGCTGACCGCCAGCGGGAACCCGCTTTCCAAACGCACCCGCCTCGAGGTGCGACGGCTGGGGGGACGTTCGAGTTATTCCGTCGAGGTGCTCTTGACTATCGGCGGTGCTGCGGCGCGCTTGGGCGCCTAGACAGCCTTCTTCAGGAGCGCGGCAATCTTCTTCTCCTCGGCGGCTCCCAACTGCGTGAGGGCGAATGCCACTGGCCACATCACACCGTCGTCGAGCTTCGCCGAGTCGTTGAAGCCGAACGTCGAATACCTCGTCTTGAACTTCTGCGAGCTCTGGAAGAAGCAGACGACCTTGCCGTCCTTGGCGTAGGCCGGCATCCCGTACCACGTTCTCGGCGAGAGGTCCGGCGCGTTCGCCTTGACGATCGCATGGAGCCGCTTCGCCAGCGCACGATCCGGCTTCGGCATCTCCGCGATCTTCTCGAGCACCGCCCGCTCCCCCTCCTTTCTGTCTTTGCTCCCACGTGCAGCTGCCTTCAGCTCTTTGGCGCGCTCCCTCATCGCAGCTCGTTCCTCTTTCGTGAATCGCCCGTCGGTCATTGCCGGCTTCCCCCTTTGCAAGTCTTCGCGGATGGAGACGACGCTGAGGATCGAGATCGACGGACGGTCCGTCAACGCCGAGACGCTCTGGTCGATCGCTTCGGCCTTCGGGCACTTCACGGCGATGCAGGTGCGCGGTGGGCGAACGCGCGGCCTGCCTCTTCATCTCGACCGGCTCGCGGCCGCCAACAGAGAGCTCTTCGACGCCGACCTCGACCGTGACCGCGTCCGCCACCTGATGCGCCACGCGCTCGGCGGCACGCAGGACGTGTCGCTTCGCGTGTACGTCTTCGAGGCCGGCGACGAGCCGGCGACCATGGTCACCGTCAGACCGCCCGGGGAGCTGGCGCCGTCGCAGCGGCTGCAATCGGTTCGCTACCAGCGCCCCGACCCGCACCTCAAGCACCTCGCCACCGGCCAGGGCTTCTACACACGCCTCGCTCGCCGCAACGGCTTCGACGACGCCCTGCTCACCGGTGACGACGAGCTCATCGCCGAAACGGCCACGGCGAACATCTGCTTCTTCGACGGCGCCGGCTTCGTCTGGCCGGACGCGCCGCACCTCAGCGGGATCACGATGCAGCTGCTCGAGCGCCGGCTGGCAGAGCTCGAGCTTCCGACTGCGCGCGTACCGGTGGCAATCGGCGACGTGACGTCGTTCGGTGGAGCGTTCGCGACGAACGCACGCGGGGTTGCCGCCGTCAGCACGATCGACGACACGGTGCTCGCGATCGATGGCAAGCATCTCGAGCTCCTCGCCCGTGCCTACGCCTCCGTCCCGTGGGAGCCGCTGTAGACGGCCTTGCAGGTCGCTTGCATTCGCGAGCCTCCGAGGCGCATAGAATCGGCGCGTCAATTTCGGAGGAGGGCGAGATGGCCTGGAACCTCAAAGGCAGCTACATCGAGACATGCTCGTGCGACCTGATCTGCCCGTGCAACGCGACATTCGACCACGGCGCCACCTACGACTACTGCCGGGTCACGCTCGTTTTCAACATCCGCGAGGGCGAGATCGAGGGCACGAACATCGGCGGCCTCAAAGTCGCCGCGATCGCGGACACGCCGAAGGTGATGACGGATGGAAACTGGAAGCTCGGTGTCTTCGTCGACGAGAACGCCAGCGACGAGCAGGCAGACAAGCTCACGAAGGTCTTCACCGGACAACTCGGCGGCCCGATGGCCGGACTGGTGCCGCTGGTCGGCGAAGTTCTCGGAATCGAGCGGGCGGCATTCGACGTACAGGACGACGGGATCCGCCACAGCGTGCGGATCGGCGACGTGATCGACTTCGAGATCGAGGACATCGTCCCGTTCGGCGTCGAGACGGGTGAGCCGGTGCGGTTCCAAGGCATGTTCCATCCCGCAGGCTCGAACCTCACGATCGCCGAGGCCAAGCGGTCGCGCATCAATGCCTTCGGGATCGAGTACGAAGGGAAGACCGGCCTCTCGACGTCCGAGTTTTCCTGGGCCGCCTGAGCTTGGCCGTCTCGGCAGGCGAACAGCTCGAACGCCGCGAGGGCCTCGCGCCGCTGCTGGCGGCAGCGCGCACACGCCTCGGGCTGATCGCGACACTCTTCGCGCTCGCGGCCGTCGGCTGGTGGTGGACCGTCGACCAGATGGACGGAATGGACAATGGGCCGTGGACGGCCCTCGGAGCGGCCGGCTGGTTCCTCGGTGTCTGGGTCGTGATGATGGCGGCGATGATGTTCCCGTCGGTCTCGCCGACGGTGGCGCTGTACTCGCGTATGACGGGGGAGCAGTCGATCGTTCGTCCGCTCGTGTTCGCCGCCGGGTACCTCGTCACGTGGGCCGCGGCGGGCGCGCTCGTCGTCGCCGGCGCGTTCGCCGCCGGCAGCATCGTCGGTGACGTCCTCGCGTGGGACCGCGGCGGTCGCTGGATCGCGGCGACGACGCTCGTGGTCGCTGCTGTCTACGAGCTGACGCCGCTGAAGGACGTGTGCCTCGGCAAATGCCGGAGCCCGCTCGGGCTGCTGCTCGGGTCGTGGCGGGACGGCACGAGAGGCGCGCTCGGGATGGGCGTGCGAAACGGCGCCTGGTGCGTCGGCTGCTGCTGGGCGCTGATGGCGTCGTTCTTCGCGCTGGGCATCATGAGCGTCGTCTGGATGGCGATCGTCGCGGGCCTGATCGCAATCGAGAAGACGCTGCCGTGGCGCCGCGTCGCCACGTTCGGCACGGCCGGAGTCCTCCTCGTGCTCGGCATCCTCCTCTTTACGACCCCCGATGCGATTCCAGGCCTCACGATCCCGGACAACGGGATGATGACGCAGATGAATCAGATGAGCCCGTAACGACGTACGATGTGAACATGCTCAGCGCCTGCGACAACCCGAACTGCCCCTGCGGCCCGGACTGCGATTGCGGCCCGGACTGCGACTGCTGACGAGCGCGTCCCGCATTCCGTAGCCTGTTTCGTCCGATTCGGGTGACAACACCTCGCCGCGCGAGGGCGGACGATCCTACGGGTGAGCACGCAGACGGCACCCGCGCCTGCCGACGCACGGCACTGGGTCTCGCTGTTCGGGAGCATCAGGCCGTATCAGCGCGCGTGGCTGAGCCGCGACGTGATCGCCGGCGTGACGCTCGCAGCGCTCGCGATCCCCGAGGTCATGGGATACACGAAGATCGCCGGCACGCCCGTCATCACGGGCCTCTACACGATCCTGATCCCGATCCTCGCGTTCTCGCTCTTCGGGTCGTCGCGGCACCTCGTCGTCGGCGGCGACTCGGCCACCGCCGCGATCATGTTCGCCGGGATCGCGTCTCTGGGAGTTGCCGGGCTCCAGCCCTACACTTCGCAGTGGCTCGCGCTTGCCAGTCTCAGCGCCTTGCTGGCGGCAGGCTTCCTGGTGCTCGCACGGCTGGCGCGACTCGGCTTCCTCTCGAACTTCATCTCCCGAACCGTGCTCGTCGGCTTCCTGACCGGGGTCGGGATCCAGGTTGCGCTGGGTCAGTTTGCCGGCATGCTCGGCGTCGCGTCGCCGAAGGTCGACCTCAGCCAGCTCAGCGGCACACTCGCGAAGTTCTGGGACACGCTGAAAGAGGTCGGCCAGACGTCCTGGACCACACTGGCGGTCTCACTCGCCGTGCTCGCCACGCTCATCGTGTTCGAGCGATGGATCAGGGCGGTCCCGGGCGGGCTCGTTGCCGTCATCGGCGCGATCGCACTCAGCTGGATCTTCGACTTCAGCGCGCACGGCGTCTCGGTCCTCGGCCCCGTGCCCAGCGGCCTGCCCCACATCGGGTTTCCGAAGGGGATCACGTGGGGCGACACGACCGGGCTGCTTGCGACCTCGGCGTCGATGTTCCTCGTGATCCTCGCTCAGAGCGCAGCGACGTCGAGGGCGTACGCCGTGAAGTACCAGGAGAACTTCGTCGAAGGGGACGACCTGGTCGGGTTGAGCGCCGCGAACCTCACCGCCGGGTTGAGCTCGACGTTCGTCGTCAACGGCAGCCCGACGAAGACGGAAATGGTCGACGAGGCGAAGAGCCACACGCAGATCGCCCAGCTCACGACCGCCGGCGTCGTGGCGCTCGTCCTCCTGTTTCTGACGAAACCGCTGCAGTACCTCCCGAACGCAGTCCTGGCCGCGGTCGTGTTCCTGATCGGCGTCAAGCTCGTCGACGTCGCGAACATGCGGAAGATCTGGCGGCTGCGGAGAGACGAGTTCTGGGTCGCGGCGTTCACCGCCGCTGTCGTCGTCTTCGTCGGCGTCGAGCAGGGAATCATCCTCGCGATCGTCGTCTCGCTGATCCTGCACGTGAACCGGCACTACAGGCCGCACAACGCGGTCGTGAGCTGGGACAGCGCAGGTGAGTTCGAGACGCTGCCGGTCGCGGCCGGGGAAGTCTCGGAGCCGGGGCTCGTCGTCTACCGGTTCGGCGTCGGCCTCTTCTACGCGAATGTCTCGCGCCTTACGGAAGAGGTGATGGCCCTCGTCATCGTCGCCGAGCCGCCGCAGTGGTTCGTGCTGCACGCCGTCGCGATCGACGACGTCGACTACACCGGCGGCCAGGCGCTGTCCGAGCTTGCGGAGCAGCTCACACGCCGGAACATCGTCTTCGCCGTTGCCGACGCCTCGCCCCAGCTACGCCGCGAGCTCGACCGCTTCGGCGTCACGCAGAAGATCGGGGCTGACCACATTTTCGACAGTCTCGAGTCCGCCCGCGCGGCCTTCCATGCCGCCCGGAACAACAAAAGCACAGAAGGAGAGCGATGACCAGCCAAGCGGAAACCACGGCACCGAAGAAGATCGACCACCTGAGCGTCGAGGAACGGACGGCCCGCGGAAAGACGGCACGGAGCGAGCTTCCGCGCAGCGCCCTCGCAGACTGGAGCCCCGCGCCGGGGCGGCGCGATCCGATCGACGTCCTCGAGGAGCAGGGGCGGACGCGGGTGCCGGAGCTCGTACCGATCCGGTATGGACGGATGCTCGTCTCGCCGTTCGCGTTCTACCGCGGAGCGGCGGCCTTGATGGCGGCCGACCTCGCGGAGTCTCCACGGTCGGGCTTGCGAACGCAGCTTTGCGGCGACGCTCACCTCTCGAACTTCGGTGCTTTCGCGGCTCCCGATCGCCGGCTGATTTTCGGCGTCAACGACTTCGACGAGACGCTGCCGGGACCATTCGAATGGGATGTCATGCGCCTCGTCGCGAGCTTCGCGGTGGCCGGTCGCGAGCTCGGGCTCAGCGCCAAGGTCAGAGCGGCCGTCGCGTCAACCGTCGCGCAGTCCTACCGCGACTCGATGCGCACGTTCGCGCAGATGCGGAACCTTGACGTGTGGTACGCCCGCATCGACGTCGAAACGGAGCTGCCGAAGTTCACGTCCCAGGCGACCGCCAAAGAGAAGAAGCGCGCTGAACGGAACCTTGCAAAAGCGAGAACGAAGGACAGCCTGAAGGCGTTCGCCAAGCTCACCGAGGTCGTCGACGGGGAGCGCCGGATCGTGAGCGATCCGCCCTTGATCGCGCGGATCGACGATCTCGTCGGGGATCTGCCGGCGGGTGATTTGAACGAGGCCCTGCGGGTGCTGATCCGCTCGTACCGGCGGACGCTCTCGCGGGAGCGGCGGCTGCTGCTCGAGCGGTTTCGGTACGTGGACGCGGCTCGGAAGGTCGTCGGCGTCGGCAGCGTCGGCACCCGCGCGTGGATCGTTCTCATGCTCGGCCGCGACGGCGACGATCCACTCTTCCTGCAGGCGAAGGAAGCGCAGCCGTCGGTCCTCGAGCCCTATCTCGGCAAGAGCCAGTTCGCCAACAACGGGCAGCGCGTGGTCGAAGGCCAACGCCTGATGCAGGCAGCGAGCGACATCATGCTCGGCTGGATTCGCACGATCGGGCTCGACGGGGTCGAGCGCGACTTCTACATCCGCCAGCTCTGGGACGCCAAGGGGGCCGCCACCGTCGAGACGATGACACCGAGCGCGTTGACGTGGTACGCCAAGGTCTGCGGCTGGACACTGGCGAAGGCGCATGCGCGTTCCGGGGACGCCGTCGCGATCGCGTCGTATCTCGGCGGCAGCGCGGCGTTCGACCGGGCGCTCTCGGCATTCGCGGAGGCGTACGCAGACCAGAACGAACGGGACTACAACGCGCTGCAGGAGGCGGTCGCGTCCGGCCGGGTGGTTGCTGAAACGGGGCTCTGACGGAAAGGTGGCGCTCAGACCGCCGGCCGCAGCACGCGCCAGCTGATCAGCGCACCCATCGCCGCGGTGCACCCGAGGATCGGCAGCTCGAGCCACCAGAGGTGTGCGTCGGTGCCCATGGCGATCGTGTGTGCGAACGCCAGCGGCCACGCCGCGTAGGCGGACCAGTGGATCAAGCGCCACGCCTTGAACGGCAAGCGCCGGCGCCCAAGGCTCGTGAGGACGACCGCGGCGATCAGGTCGAGCGAGAGCGCGCCCACGGCGAGCGAGAACGGCGACCCGAACGGCCAGACCGCGGCGATCGCCCCCACCTGCGCATCGGGATCGACGACGGCGGTTACCACGTGCACCGCGACGAACGCCACCGAGAGCAGCGACACGTAGCGGTGGATCTCGGTCGTCACGTAGAGACGTGAGCCGGGCGGGCGCCAGCGGTTCGTGTTCGCGACGCCGAGAGCGAACGACACCGTCAACAGCAGCAGCGCGACGATCCCGGTCGCGCGCATCAGGTACCAGACGGCCGGTGCGTGAGTCACGAGCCGCCGGATTGCGTCACGGGCGGCTGGGTGCTCGACGACGGCGGCACGGCGCCGCCGAAGCCGTCGTCCGAGCTGTCGTCGGAGCTCTCGTCCGAGCTCACGACGCCGGACGAGTCCGACCCGTTCGAGGCATGCGCGTGCGTCGCGCGAGCGGCCAGGCCGCCGAAGATCGCGGTCGCCGCGAGCGACCCGTAGAGGAGCCAGCGGGTGGTGAGCCGGATCCGATCCCCGTCGCGGGTGCGCTGCTCGGAAGCCACGCCACCAGGTAACCAATCCTCCTTAAGAAGAGGTTGTGAGGGGGTCAATTCATAGGCGTCTCTCAAGCCGCTCGGGCACGGTTGCGGCCATGTTCCACACCGCGACGTTCGACGCGATCGGCGTTCTGAACGGGGTCACCGTGTGCGATCCGCGCGCACTGCCGGAGGCGACCGCGATGGCGAAGGCCGCAGTTGCCGAGCTCGACCGCACGTGCAGCCGCTTCCGCGCCGACTCCGAGCTGGGCCGGCTCAACTCCGCGCGTAGTGCGGTCGTCTCGCCGCTCCTCCTCGAGCTGATCCGCGCGGCGCTCGATGCGGCGCGATGGAGCGACGGCCTCGTCGACCCGACCGTCGGCCCCGCCGTGCGCTCGCTGGGGTACGACCGCGACTTCGACGCAATCGTGCACCGGCGAGCCCGCCGGATCGAGCTCGTCCCGGCGGTCGGCTGGCGGGGCGTGGGAGTCGACTCCGCCTCGCGCGGCGTCACGCTGCCGCCGGGAGCCGAGCTCGATCTCGGCGCAACCGCCAAGGCCTTCGCCGCCGACCGCATCGCGAGTGACGTCGCGGCCGCGACCGGCTCGCCGACGCTCGTCTCCCTCGGCGGAGACGTCGCCGTCGCGGGCGAGCCGCCCGGGGGCGGCTGGCCGATCGCGGTCGCCGACGACAGCCGCGGCGGCGCTGCGGTCGCGCAGACGCTTGCGATTCGAAGCGGCGGCCTCGCGACGTCGAGCACGTGCGTGCGGCGATGGCGCTCGCGTGACGGTGTGATGCACCACATCGTCGATCCGGTGACTGGCGCTCCGGCTGCCGAAGTGTGGCGAACGGCAAGCGTGACGTCGCCGACGTGCCTGGCCGCGAACGTCGCTGCGACGGCGGCCATTCTCCGTGGCGACGCCGCGCCGTCGTGGCTCGAGGCGCACGGGCTGCCGGCGCTCCTCGTGCGGCGCAACGGGTCCGTCGTGCGCAGCGCAGGCTGGCCTGCGTAGAAGCGTTACACCTTCGTGCCCGAGGTGCGCCGGAACACAGACGGACACTTTCGCGACGGCCGACGCTCGTCTATTCAGAACGGCGACTCGTTCTTCGACCGATCGGAGCAGGCATGCCAAGAACACTGCTTGTCGTCGTCCTCGCCGCGTTACTCCTCCTGCCGAGCGCTGCCGTTGCGTCGACGTCGGGGGTCGTCGTCAGCCAGATCTACGGCGGCGGAGGCAACAGCGGCGCGACCTTCCGCAACGACTTCGTCGAGCTCTTCAACGGCGGCTCGGCGTCGGCCGACCTGTCGGGCTGGAGCGTGCAGTACGCCACGTCCACCGGAACGTCCTGGCAGACGACCCCGCTGACGGGGTCGATCGGGCCGGGCCACTACTTCCTCGTGCAGCTGGCGTCCGGTGGGACCGTGGGGGCGGGACTGCCCGCGCCGGACGCGACCGGGACGAGCAACCTTGCCGCGACCAGCGGCAAGATCGCCCTCGTACGAAGCACGACTGCGCTCACGTGCGGCGCGACGGCCGGCAGCTGCTCGGCGACGCCGGGCGTGGAGGACCTCGTCGGCTACGGCGACGCCACCGACTTCGAGGGCTCCGGCAGTGCCGCGGCGCCGTCGAGCACCTTGTCGGCCGTGCGTGGTGACGGCGGATGCAGAGACACAGGCGACAACGCGAACGACTACGCGACCACGACGCCCGACCCGCGGAACTCTGCTTCCGCGGCGCACGCCTGCGCCGGAGCGTCCTCCCCCGGTGCAAGCGGGTCGGCGCAGGTCGACGTCGACGTCGGCTCCGTCCTGTCGGTGTCGCTCGACCGCTCGTCGCTGAGCTTCGGAGCGGCGGCCGCCGGGACGACGCCGGCGCCGCTGCCGGAGAACGTGACCGTGTCGAGCAACAACGCGACCGGCTACTCGGTCACCGTCGCGCGCACGGCGTTCTCGCCGCACGACCTGCCCCTCGCGCTCGGCGCAACCGCCCCTGCAGGCGCAACGCTCGCGCCGCCGCTTGCAGGTGGAGCGCTCGCGCCGATCCCGGTCGCGCCCGCAGCGGCGCTCTCGATCGGCACGAAGGGAGCGGCGAGCGCAACCGCCGGCGACGTCTGGGCGACCCGCATCGGCTTCTCGGCGCCGATCCCGCTCGTGGCAAGCGGCCGCTACGCGGCGACCGTCACGTACAGCGTGGTCGCGCGGTGATCGCGGCGCTGCTCGGCGGGATCGCGCTCACGGTCTCACCGGCGCATGCCGTGCTGACCACCCCCGCGTCGCGTACGATCGAGGTTCGCAACACGGGCACCGCGACCGTCGAGGTCGCGGTGAAGAGCCCGCCGACGCAGCTGCTGCGCGTACGCCCGACCCGGATCGCCCTGCGACCCGGCTCGCACCGGCTCCTGACCGCTCGTGTCCGCGCCTCCGCGCGGGCACGAGCGGGCGATCACGAGCTGCTGGTACTGCTGCTGGCCCAGCCACTCGAGCGGTCGGGCGTCGCCGTGCGGATGCGCATCGGCGTCCGCCTGCGCGTCCGCGTGCCGGGCCGCTTCGTGCGGCACATCACGTTGCTGGGGCTGCGCGTGCGCAGGCATGCGCGCCCGCGCCTGCTGCTCGTGTCCGTGGCAAACGCCGGCAACGTCACGGAGCCGCTACGGGGACGTGTCGCGATCAGGCTCGTCCGCCGCGGCCGGGTCATCTCGCGGCTCCGATACGTCGGCGGCCGCGAGCTTGCGCCCGGCTCGCGCCTCGTCATTCCGCTGCGCTATCGAGGCGGCGCGCACGGCAGGTTGAACGCCCTCGTGAGGGTCGGACAGGTGGTCAAGGCGTACGCGCTGTGGCTGTGAGCGGAGGAGCCCCGCGGACGCGGGGCTCCTCGCATTGCTCAGGTCACGGCAGCGTGACGAACTGCGCGAGGAACGCGCGAGCCGACGGGCTGTCCATGCGGTAGTCGACGTTCGTCGAGCGGCACGACGTGTCGCCCGTGATGGTCGTCGCGGCGATGATGCGGGTTTCGCCGGCGCCCGCACCGAGGAAGTTCGGCCCGCCGGAGTCGCCGTAGCACGTCCCGCCGTTGCCGGTCGAGGCGTTCTGGGAGATGCGCAGCCAGGAATCGTTCCCGGGAGCCGAGTTGAGCGTGCCCACGGAGACGTAGCGCACGTCCGCGTAGTGGAACGTCTTGCCGCCGGGCCCGTTGGTCACGGCCTGCGCGCCGTATCCGACCGATGTGAACTGCTGCGACCCCGAGAGGCCGCTGAGGGCTCCGGCCGCCGGTAGCTGCGCAGGCGTGATGCCGCGTACCGGATGGTCGAGCACGACCACGGCGATGTCGTGCGGGTCGCTCTGCGACTTTCCGTACTGCGGGTCGCCGTGCCAGGTGCCCCAGTACGTCGTGCTGGTCGCTCGATCGAAGCTCGATGCAAACGTCACCTCGACGCGGCTGACGCCTTCGTCGCAGTGCTCGGCCGTCAGGAAGTCGCGCGGCGCGATCAGCGTCCCCGTGCACTCCTCCCAGGTCCCGTCCGAGAACGCCTGCTGCGCGAGCAGCGCCCCCACCTCCGGGTGGCCGTTGCCGTCCGGCTGGCCGTTCGTGATCGCGAGGGCGCCGCCGACGACCGCCCCGGCCGTGAGGATCGCAGCAACCGCCGCAAAGATGCGCTTCTTCAACGTGACCCCTCCCCTTCGACTATCCGCGCAGAGTAGCGAGGGACCGCCGAACGTCTAGCCGGTATCGAGCCAGTCGGTCTCGAACGTCGCACTGAGGTGGACGTCGATCTGCCGCAGGCGCTCGGAGCCTGTGTTGACGAACGCGTGCGGCGTGTCCGGCGGGACGATCACGATCTCCCCCGGCCCGACGACGCGCTCCTGCGTCCCGTCGGAGAACGTCCCCTCGCCCTCGAGCACGAAGAAGAGCTCCGAATACGGATGCCTGTGGAGGCACGGCCCGCTTCCCGGCTCGGCGTCGACGAAGATGACGGAGGCGGCGACGCCACCGTGGTCGGCTCCGATCAGCTCGCGGGAGAAGCTCGAGGCCGGAAGCTCGCTCTGCTTGAGGAAGCGGATACCCAACTCAGGCGAGCGCGTCGTCGCCGCCGACGAGCACGCGGCGGAGCTCGAGCCCGTCGTCGAGCACGAGCACGTCCGCGACGGTTCCCGGCGCAAGGGTTCCCAGCTCCGGCCGGCCTGCGATCTGCGCCGGCAGCGCCGATGCCGCCGACAGCGCGGCCTCTACCGGCGCGCCGAGCGCGACGAGGTTGCGCACTGCGTCGATCATGCAGACCGTGCTCCCTGCGAGCACCTGGTCGGCGTTCCGCGCGACGCCGTCCTCGACCTCGAAGTCGACGCCGGCGATCGTGTAGGCGCCGTCGCCCGCGTGCGCCGCTGCGATCGCGTCGGTCACCAGCGCCATCCGTCCGCCGGCGGCCTGCCAGACAAGGCGCGCGGTGTCTTCGGCGAGATGGACGCCGTCCAGGATCACCTGGACGACGACGTCGTTCGTCACGAGCGCTGCGCCTGCGAGCCCCGGCTCGCGCGCCGCGAACGGACGCATCGCGTTGAAGATGTGGGTCACGGTCTTGACGCCGTGCGCGAAGGCTTCCCGCGCCTCGGCCGCGGTCGCGTCCGAGTGTCCGAACGAGACGATCACCCCTCGTTCGCGCAGCAGCTCGACGAGCCCGAGCGCGCCCGGCAGCTCCGGCGCGAGCGTCATGTGACTGACGCGCCCGGCCGCCAGGAGCCGTTCGAGCAGCGCCGGGTCGGGATCGCGCCGCGCGTCGGCGGGATGCGTTCCGAGGCGGTGCGGCGAGATGAACGGTCCCTCGAGGTGCGCACCGAGCACATGCGGCGCAGCGCCGTTCGCCGGAACCTCCGCAAGTGCCGCCGTGAGCTTCTCTTCCGGCGAGGTGATGAACGTCGGTTGATACGACGTGACGCCGCACTCGAGCAGCCCCCGTCCGGCGCGGCGGTAACCGTCCGCGTCCGCCGAGAAGAAATCGACGCCGGCGAAGCCGTTCACCTGCAGGTCGACGAAGCCAGGCGACGCGATGCCGCTTCCGTTTGCCGACTCGAGGCCGACTGCGGCGATCTTCCCGTCCGCAACCTCCACGTCGCCGGGCACGAGCTCACCGTCGACCAGCGCTGCCCCGACGCCGAGCCGCACGTCTAGCCCGCCACTCCGGCGACGGCCGGGACATCGGCCGTCGGCACCGCGCTGCCCGTCTCGAGATCGAAGAAATGCAGCAACCGCGGGTCGATCGCCACCTCGACCGCTTCGCCCGGCGTGAGGAGGAGGTGCCGGTCGAAGCGGCCAAGGAGCGTCACCGACCGCTCGAGGTCCTCGACGCCGAGGGAAGGCCCCGGGGGCTGGGCCGCGGCGTCGACGAGATCCGCCCGCTCGAGCGGGGTTGCGGCGATCTCGATGTGAACGAGCTGTTCTGCGCCGAGCGCCTCGACGAGGAGGACGCGGCCGCGCACGCGCGCACCGTCCCAGCCTGAGGCCTCCCGCACTTCCTCGGGACGGATGCCGACGACGATCCGCCGGCCCGCATAGTCGTGTAGCGAACGGGAGCCGAGGTCGAGGCGCGTCTCGCCGAAGGCGATCTGCGTGCCGCCGCCTTCGACGGTCGCCTGGAACAGGTTCATGGGCGGCGAGCCGACGAAGCTGGCAACGAAGAGATTCGACGGCGAGTCGTACAGCTTCTGCGGCCTGTCCACCTGCTGGAGGACGCCGTCGCGCATGACGGCGACGCGGTCTCCCATCGTCATCGCCTCGACCTGGTCGTGCGTCACGTACAGCGTCGTGACCTGCAGAGCTTTCTGGATCCGCGCGATCTCTGCACGCATCTGCACGCGCAGCTTCGCGTCGAGGTTCGACAGCGGCTCATCCATCAGGAACGCCTTCGGCTCGCGGACGATCGCGCGGCCCATCGCAACGCGCTGCCGTTGTCCGCCCGAGAGTTGCCCCGGCCGGCGGTTGAGCATGTCCGCGAGCCCGAGCTTCTGGGCGATCTCCTCGACGCGGCGGCGCTGCTCGTCCTTCGGCACCTTCCGCATGCGCAGCCCGAAAGCGAGGTTCTCGTAGACGGTCTTGTGCGGATAGAGCGCGTAGTTCTGGAAGACCATCGCGATGTCGCGGTCGCGCGGCGCGAGGTCGTTCACGACACGCTCGCCGATGCGGATCTCGCCGTCGGTGATCTCTTCCAGGCCGGCGACCATCCGCAGCGCGGTCGTCTTCCCGCAGCCGGACGGCCCGACGAGCACGACGAACTCCCCTTCTCCGACCTTGAGGTTGAGGTCGCGGACGGCGGGCGTCTCGCCGCCGTAGACCTTGCTGACGTGAACGAACTCGATCTCGGCCATCAGCCCTTCACCGCCCCGGCGGTGAGGCCGAACGCGATGCGGCGCTGGACGAGCAGGAAGAAGATGATCACCGGCAGCGCACAGAGCGTGGCGCCGGCCATCAGCGGGCCCCAGTCGGTGCCGCGCAGCGTCGTGAACGAGGCGAGCCAGACCATGAGCGTCTGCTTCTCGGGTGTGTGCAGAAACACGTACGCGATGATGAACTCGTTCCAGGCGAGGATGAACGCGAAGAGCGACGTCGCGACGAGACCCGGGCCGAGCAGCGGCAGCAGGATCCGGACGAACGCTCCGAGCCGCGTCGCTCCGTCGACCATCGCCGACTCCTCCAGCTCCTTCGGCACGCCCAACAGGAATCCTCGCAACGTCCAGACCGCGAAGGGCAAGGCGAACGTGAGGTACATGACAATGACGCCGGAAAGCCTGTCGACCTGGTTGATCCGGGCCATCATGATGTAGAGCGGGATGATCAGCGCAGCGAGCGGCACCATCTGGACGCCGAGGATGACGACGATGAACGGCTTCCGCCCGTAGAAGCTGAACTTCGCGAGCGCAAGCGCCGCGAGGAACGCGAGCACGAGCGACAAGACGACGACGACGCTCGTGATGATCAGGCTGTTCTTGACGGCATCCCAGAAGAACTGTTGGTGGATCGCGTCGCGGAAGTTCGACAGCACCGGGTGCGTCGGAAACCACTTGGGTGTGTAGCTGAGGATCTCCTGTCCCGGCTTGAACGCGGTCGACACCATCCAGTAGACGGGGAACACCATCACCACGAGGACGCCGATCCCCAGGGCGTCCCAACCGATCCTGCGGAGCCGCTTGCGGCTCAATACACCTCACCCGTCCTCAGCATCTGACGGAGATAGACGAGCGTCGCGACGAACATGAACCCGACCATCACGACGGCGATGGCCGCGCCGAGGCCGTACTCGCTGATCTGGAACGACTGGTGAAAGGCGTAGATCGCCATCGTGTAGTAGTCACTCGAGGGCCTCGCGTCGAGCATGACCCAGATCTGCTGGAAGACCTGGAAGTCCCAGATGATCGAGAGGCTCGCCAGGATCACGAAGATCGGCATCAGCAGCGGGAACGTGACCTCGCGAAAGATCGCCCACGGCTTTGCGCCGTCGATCTCGGCCGCCTCCAGCAGCTCTTTCGGCACCTGCGCGAGCCCGGCGTAGACGGTGATCGTCACGAACGGGATCGCACCCCAGACGATCAGGGCGGCGAACACGCCGAACCCCGTCCACGGGTTCGCGAACCAGTCGTACCGGACGAAGTGTCCGATGTGCAGCTTCGTCAGTGCCCAGTTCGCGACACCGAACTGGTAGTCGACCATCCAGCGCCAGATGTTGACCGCGACGATGACGGGCACCGCCCAGACGAGCACCAGCCCGCTCGTGAGTGCGATCCGCACCCAGCGGCTCACCTGCAGCAGCAGGAGCGCGATCGCAGTCCCGAAGATCATCGTCAGCGAGACGCAGACCGCCGTGAAGAGAACGGTTCGCAGCACGACGTGCCAGAACTCGCCGTCCTGGAAGATCGACGCGTAGTTGGCCGTGCCGATCCAGTGGCCCTTGTGCTGGATCAGCTCGAAGAGCCCGTACTTCTGGAACGACATCTTGACCAGCAGGTACAGCGGGTAGGCCAAGACGAGGCCGATAACCGCCGCTGCCGGTAGCAGCAGGAGATAGGGAGCAGCCGCCTGCCCGACGCGGCGCCGGCTGAAGCGCCGCCGCCGAGAGGCGGGGATGTACCCGCTCTCGGCGACGGACGCCACAGCAGCTCCTTCGGGCGCGAGGCGACTCACGCGCCGGTGTTCAGGATCCTCGTGATCTGATTACTGGCGCTCGTGGCCGCGGCCTTCACGGACGCGCGACCGGTTGCGATCTTGACGAGCATGCTCTGCAGCACGTTTCCATTCTCCACGTTGGCCCAGTTCGGGCTCGTGGGCACGAACCAGCTGTACTTCGCCGCGCGCGCGAACGGCGCGAGCTTCGGGTTCGAGGCGTTGTAGGCAAGCAGCTTCGTCGTGTTGGCGATGTTCCCCGCCTTCGCGATCTGGCTCTCTGCCGCGGTGCTGGTGAACGCCTTGATCCAGTCGGTTGCGAGGGCCTGGTTCTTCGTCGTCACGGGGACGGCGAGGTCGGAGCCACCGAGGAACGTCGGCATGTACTTGCCCTTCGTGTGGCTCGGCATCGGGTACGCGTTCATCTTCCCGTCGAGGGCCGGGTTCCCGACCTTCGTGTCGAGTGCGTACGGCCACTCCCAGCCGTTGCCGACGAACGAGCCGACCTTGCCCTTGGCGAAGACGAGTGCCTGCTGCGGGTTCGCCTCGTCACCGGTCTTGCTCGCCCGGCTCTGCGCGAAGAGCGTCTTCACCTTGTTGAGCGCCGTCAACGCCCGCGGGCTGTTGAGCGTGCCCTTCCACTTGCCGCCCGCGCGAACGGCGATCTTGCCGCCGTAGTCGTAGACGACCGACATCGCGAAGTACCAGTACTTGCCCGGGAAATAGAGCGCCGAGTAGCCGCTGTCCTTGCCGTACTTCTTCATCAGCTTCTTGTTGTCGGCGATCCACTGGGACAGGCTCTTCGGCGTGCCCTTGATGCCGGCCGCCTTGTACTGGTCGGTGCGGTAGATGACGGCACGCGCGCCCGCGTAGTACGGGACGCCGTAGAGCTTGCCGTTGTACTGGCACGAGCCCTTCAGACCCTGAAGCCAGGTCTTGTTGTTCGGGAACGCGCCCTGACTCAGCGTCTTGAACGCGCCGGCCGCCATGTACTTCGTCATCTCGGTGTTGCCCATCTCGATGACGTCGGGCGCGTCGCCGCCGGCAAGCGCGGCGTCGAACTTCGTCAGGTGCGTTCCCCAACTCTGGTACTGGACGTCGACGTCGACGCCCGGATGCTGCGCCTTGAACGCGCTGTTGGCCATCGCGACTGCCTCCGGCCAACCGTTCTGCGCATCGTTTTGGAGCCAGACCACGATCTTCGTGGCATGGCTCCGCGAGGTGCCGCCGCTCGCGGTCGAAGCCGCGACGGCAAGCATGGCGACGAGCAATCCCGCCGCCAGGTACCGAACCTTCATGTCGCCTCCCGGAGCTCCCGGGAACCGTCGAGGCTCCCGGATTGGTTTAGACCACCACCCACCGCGGCGGAGATTGGCATAGACCAATCAACGTGTCAAGTGCGGGAAAAACACGCAGGTGATAGGGCAGTGGTCTTGACCATGACTCGAATACTGTGCTTTCCTACCGTCCAGCGATGCGGAAGCAAGTCTTGACCAGGCAGCGCGTCCTCGAGCTGATCGACCAGCTGCAGGTCGGTGAGGCCATTCCGTCGGAGCGGCGGCTCAGCAGCGACCTCGGCATCTCACGCTTGACCGTCCGCGCCGCCCTGGACGACCTCGTCCGCGACGGCTACCTCGAGCGCCGCCACGGGGCCGGAACGTTCGTGAGCGAGCCGAAGATCGCGCAGCAGCTGACGCTGACCTCGTTCAGCGAGGACATGCGCCGCCGGGGAATGACGGCCGGGAGCCGCACGATCGAGCTCCGCAAGATCCACGCCGGCGCCGCCGTCGGCCGCGCGCTCAACATCTCCCCCGACGCGCGCGTGATGTTGATCCGCCGCCTCCGCCTCGCCGACGGCGAGCCGATGGCGCTCGAGACGTTGCACGTGCCGGCGGCGCTCGTACCGGGCTTGACGCGCGAGCGGCTCGAGAACTCGTCGTTCTACGACCTGCTCGAGCGCGACTACGGCGTCGTCATCTCGGACGGGACACAGTCGATCGAGCCGACGGTGACGAACGAGGAGGAGTCGGAGCTGCTCACGGTGCCGCTGCACTCACCCGCTTTCCTCTTCGAACGGACGAGCCGCTCGGCTGACGGCGACACGGTCGAGTTCGTGCGTTCGCTCTATCGCGGCGACCGCTACCGCCTCGTCGCCGAGCTGTCGCAGCGGCGCGACCGGCCCGGGTACACGCCACCTGCGCTCGTGGGCGCGGAATGACGCGCGCGGGCGTCTCGTACTTCGGCGTCCGCGTCCTCCGTCACGTCCGCCGCGACCTCGCCGACATCGCCGCGCGCGGCTACACCTCGGTGCTGCACACCTTCTCGGAAAACGACCTCGCGTACTACCGCGGCGCGATGGCCGACATCGTCGACGCATCGCACGAGGTCGGCCTCGACGTGCAGATGTGTCCGTGGGGCGTCGGGCGAACGTTCGGCGGCGAAGCCGAGAGCCGGTGGGTGACGATGCACCCGGAGGCGTGCCAGGTGCTCGACGACGGCCGGCGCGTCGCGACGGGCTGCCTCAACCAGCCGGAGTACCGCGCCTTCTGCAAGTCGTGGGCCGACGCCGCGCTGGAGTGCGGTACGGACTACGTCTTCTGGGACGAGCCGCACTGGACGGTGCCGGAGCACGTCGGCATCGACGACGCGGAGCGCTGGGCGTGCACGTGCGACCTCTGCCGCGAGCTCGCGGGCGGCGAGGTGACGCAGGCCTTCCGCGAGGCATCGCTCGTGGACTTCCTGCGCGAGATGACCGCGCACGTCGCGTCGAAGGGCGGCAAGAACACGATCTGCCTGCTGCCTCTCACGGAGGGCTCGCACGGGATCAAGGACTGGGACGCCGTCGCCGGGCTTCCGGGGCTCGACGTCTTCGCAACCGATCCCTACTGGAAGAACTTCGACGAGGAGCCGGGGGCGTTCGTCGGGCGCTTCGCGAAGCTGCTCGCGGAGACGGCGGCGCGTCACGGCGTGCGGCCGCAGCTGTGGGTTCCGAGCTTCGGCCTCACGCGCGACGACATCCCCGACCTGGAGGCGGCGATCGAGTCGACGCGGGCGGCAGGCATCGACGACATCTGGACGTGGGCCTACGAAGCGTGCGGGCACATGACTCACCTCGCAACGCCCGACGCGCCGCTCGTGTGGGAAGCCGTCACCCGTGCGCTCACGCGGCCTCCGGCGCTCGAGCTCCGACCGACGGAGACGCTCGTCCGGTCGATCAACGTGCGCGACGCCGCCGTTCCCGATGCGGTTGCCGCCGCGACCGAGCAGATCACGGCGGCGATCGACGCGATCGTCGAGCGGGTCGGGGAGGGTGGCCGGCTCGTGTACGTCGGCGCCGGCACGTCCGGCCGCGTCGCCGCTGCCGACGCCGCGGAGTGCGGGCCGACGTTCTCGACGGATCTGATCTCGGCCGTGCATAGCGAGGTCGACGCCGAGGAGGACGACGCAGACCTCGCGCAAGTCGACGTCGGGCCGCAGGATGTCGTCCTCGGCGTCAGCGCCAGCGGGCGGACGCCGTACACGCTGGGCGCGCTCGGCCGTGCGCGAGACGCCGGGGCATTCACGATCGGGCTCGCGTGTGTGCGTGGGTCGGACCTTGCGCGCGCCGCCGATCTGGCGATCGAGGTTGACGTCGGACCGGAGTTCATCTCGGGGTCGACGCGGATGAAGGCCGGCACCGCGCAGAAGCTCGTGCTCAACACCCTCTCGACGGTGACGATGGTGAAGCTCGGCAAGACGTTCGGGGACCTGATGGTCGACGTCGCACCGTCGAACGACAAGCTGCGGGCGAGGGCACGAACAGCCGTCGCGCTGGCCACCGCAGCCCCCGAAGAGGACGTCAGTGCGGCGATGGCCGCAGCCGGCGGCGACGCGAAGGTCGCGATCGTGTCGCTGCTCGCAGGGGTCGACGCGGCGACGGCGCGTTCGCGGCTGTCGGCGGCGCGCGGCGTCGTTCGGGAGGCGGTTGCCGATGTCGTGGGTTGAGACGGAGCTGCGCGAGCAGCCGACGGCGCTCGAACGGTTTCTCGCGGCGGAGACTGCGCACGCGACGGAGATCGCGCGCGGGCTCATCAGGGACGACATCCGCTACCTGCTGATCGTCTCGCGCGGAAGCTCGAGCAACGTCGCGCGCTATCTGCAGTACCTCTTCGGCACCGCCAACCGGCTGACAGTCGCGTTCGCGACGCCTTCGTTGTACACCGTCTACGAAGCACCGCCGAATCTCGATGCGGCTGCCGTCATCGGCATCTCCCAGTCCGGCGCGTCACCGGACGTCGTCACCGTGCTCGACGAGGCGAACCGCCAGGGAAGGCCCACGCTGGCGATCACGAACGACCCGCGCTCGCCGCTCGCGGACGCCGCCGACTGGGTGCTTCCGCTGCACGCGGGCGAGGAGCGAGCGGTCGCGGCGACGAAGACGTACCTCAACTCGATCGCAGCCGTCGCCCTGCTCTCGAGCGTCGCCCTCGGAGACTCCGAGCGTCTGCAGGCTTTGCGTTCGGCGCCGGCGGCGGTCGCAAAGCAGATCGACCTCGCGCTGCCGGTCGCGCCGGAGCTGGCGCGATACAACGACGTCGAGAGCGGCACGGTCGTCACGCGAGGCGTCAACTACGGAACGGCATACGAGATCGCACTCAAGATCCGGGAGCTGTCCGGCGCGCCGTTCGAGGCGTTCTCGTCCGCGGATCTCCTGCACGGACCGATCGCGGCAGTCAAGCCGGGTCGGCCGGCGATCGTCATCACGCGCAGCGGCCGGACGCTCGACAGCATGCGCGCGGCCATCGAGAAGATTCGCGAGCGCGGCGCCGAGATGATCGGGATCAGCAACGACGCCGGGTTCCTCGCGAGCGTGCAGACGGCGTTCCCGCTGGTGCCGGACCTGCCGGGATGGCTCGCGCCGCTGCTGACGGTGGTCCCGGGTCAGATCATCGCGGTCGAGCTGGCAAAGCTGCGCGACGTCGACATCGACAGCCCGCTCGGCCTGACGAAGATCACGCGGACGCGCTAGTCGACGGCAGGGCATAGTTCGCCGCGTGGAACGGACGCTGCCCTGGTCGTGGTACAGCGACCCCGAGGTGCTGCGGCGTGAGAATGAGCGCATCTTCGCGCGCGCCTGGCAGTACGTCGGCCACACCGGCCAGCACGCGGACAGCGGCAGCTACTTCGCCGCCGCCGCCGGCCAGATCCCGGTTGTAGTTACACGCGCGCGAGGCGGGGAGCTCCGCGCCTTCCTCAACGTCTGCCGCCACCGCGGCCACGTCCTGGCGAACGGAGCCGGGAAGCGCGAGACGCTCCAGTGCCCGTACCACGCCTGGACGTACGGGCTCGACGGCGCGCTCCGGGCCGCGCCTCGCGCCGAACGCGAGCCCGGCTTCGACTTCGCCGAGCTCGGCCTGAAGGAGATCGCCGTCGGCACCTGGGGGCCCTTCCTCTTCGTCAACCCCGATCCCGACGCGCCGCCGCTCCCGGAAGCGCTGGGAGACGTGCCCGAGCGCGTCGCGACCGTCGTGGACGTCGACACGCTCGAGTTCCGCTTCCGCAGCGAGTTCGAGGTCGACGCAAACTGGAAGATCGCGTGCGAGAACTTCCTCGAGTGCTACCACTGCGCCGTCGCCCACCCGGGGTTCTCGGCAGAGGTCGACATCTCCCCCGACGCCTACCGGCTCGAGTCCGACGGCCTGACGTCCAGCCAGCTCGGGCCGCTGCGCGAGAACGGCAGCTCGTTCCTGGCCGACGGCGAGATCCCGCACAGCCAGTTCCACTTCGTCTGGCCGAACTTCGGCATCAACATCTTCCCCGGACAGGCGAACCTGTCCTGCGGCCCGATCTCGCCGCTGGGCCCGGAGCGCACCGCGCGCTTCCTCGACTACTTCTTCGGGCCGAGCGTCGAGCAGCCGTGGATCGACGAGCTGATCGCGTTCGACACGCAGGTCGGCGACGAGGACACGGAGCTCGTCAAGGGCGTTCAGCAAGGGGTTCGGAGCGGTCTGCTCCCGGAGGGACGGCTGCTGAGCGAGAGCGAGCAGCTTGTCGCGCATTTCCAGCGGCTTTGCATGGACGCGTTGGCGGAGTAGAGTTCCGGCGCTCATGGCGAGCGTCACTTTCGACCACGTCACGAAGGCCTACGCCGACGACGCCGTCGCGGTCGACGACCTGAACCTCCTGATCAAGGACGGGGAGTTCCTCGTGCTCGTCGGGCCGTCGGGCTGCGGCAAGACGACGGCGCTGCGGTGTCTCGCGGGGCTCGAGGAGATCACCTCGGGGCAGATAAAGATCGACGAGCGGGTCGTCAACCGCGTGCCGTCCAAGGACCGCAACATCGCCATGGTCTTCCAGTCGTACGCGCTGTATCCGCACATGACGGTGTACGACAACCTCGCGTTCGGGCTCAAGCTGTTGAAGACGCCGAAGGCGGAAATCCGCCGCCGCGTCGAGGAGGCGGCCAAGATCCTCAACCTCGAGCTCCTGCTCGACCGCAAGCCGCGCGCGCTGTCCGGCGGGCAGCGCCAGCGCGTCGCCCTCGGCCGCGCGATCGTGCGCGAGCCGGCGGCGTTCCTCATGGACGAGCCGCTCTCGAACCTCGACGCGAAGCTGCGCGTGCAGACACGTGCGGAGATCCTGCGGCTGCAGGGGCGTCTCGGGACGACGACGATCTACGTCACGCACGACCAGGTCGAGGCGATGACGATGGGCGACCGCATCGCCGTCATGAGCCTCGGCGTCCTCCAGCAGATCGGCACGCCGCCTGAGCTGTACGAGAACCCGGTGAACAGGTTCGTCGCCGCCTTCATCGGCTCGCCGGCGATGAACTTCGCGACCGCGAAGGCGCACGAGGACGGGTTGCAGCTCGGCGGGACCAAGCTCGAGCTCAGCGGCCGCGCAGCGAAGGCCGCGCAGGAAAACCGAGGCCGCGACCTCGTGATCGGTTTCCGCCCCGAGGATCTTCGGATCGACGGTCATCCCGGCTCCGGCGCGGTCAAGTTCCCGGCGAAGATCGACGTCGTCGAATATCTCGGCCACGAGGAGCTCATCCACGCGGAGTCGGAGGGGCACGAGATCGTCGCGCTCGTGCCGGCCGACCAGAAAGTGCAGTCCGGCGACGAGGTGACCTTCGCGATCCCGTCGGAGAAGCTCCACGTCTTCGACCCCGAGACGGAGCAGACGCTCACCTCGGGCGCTTGAAGGGCGCCCTCGCTTTGAGGGTACGATCCGGGGCGAACGGGGGTTCAGCAGGGAGTTCTGGGTCGTGTAACGGCGGTGCCTCCCGGCCGCCACGAGGGAGGAGGAAGGTGTGAAGCAACGGAGACGGTTCATTGCGCTCACCGCCGTACTCGCGCTCGTCGTCGCCGGAATCACGGCGACCGCGATCAGCGCGAAGCCGGCGAAGCGCAATGCCAATTCGATCGAAGTGCTTTCGCTGTGGGGCGGCAGTGAAAAGGACGCGTTCCTGAAGGTGACGGCTGCCTTCACGAAGGCGACAGGCATCAACGTGCAGTACACGTCGGCTCGCGATTTCATTCCGGACATCCGGACGCGTCTCGCCGCCGGCAACCCGCCGGACATCGGCATCCTGCCGCGGCCCGGCTACATCGGGACGCTGGCAAAGCAGGGCGTGTTGAAGCCGCTGAACAGTCTCGGCCTGACGAACGCGTACATGAAGTCCAACTACGGGCCGGGCTGGCTCGCGCTCGGCAGCTCGGGCGGAAAGCTGTACGGCGTGCCGGCGAAGGCGAACTCGAAGAGCGTCATCTGGTACAAGCCGCAGTCCTTCAAGCAGTACCACTTCAAGATCCCCAAGACGTGGAACCAGCTCCTGGCGATCACGAAGAAGTACAAGGCGAAGGGGCTCGTCCCGTGGTCGGTCGGCGCCGGTCCGTCGCAAAGCCAGTGGACCCTGACCGACTGGTTCGAGAACATCTACGCGAGGACGGCAGGCCCGGCGAAGTACCAGCGCCTCTTCACCGGCAAGCTGCCGTTCACCGACCCGTCCGTCGCAAACGCGGCGCGGATCATGACGCAGATCATCAACAACAAGTACGTCCTCAACGGCGTGCAGGGTGTGCTCGGCCAGAGCTTCGTCGGCGGAATCACCGACGTGTTCGGGACGAGCCCGAAGGCACAGCTGTACTTCGAGGGCGGGTTCGTCGGAGGCATCGCGCTTCAGCAGGTCAACACGAAGCTGAAGCCGGGCAAGACGATCGCGTCTTTCCCCTGGCCGACGATCAAGAAGAGCCTCGACCACCCGATCGTGGGCGCGGCCGACTTTGCGGCGGCGTTCAAGGACACGCCGGAGGTGCGGCAGTTCCTCAAGTACATCTCGACCAAGGCGGCCGGCACGATCTGGGTGTCGACCGGTGCGGTCAACTCGCCGAACAAGCGGGTCTCGGGCAAGGCCTATCCGAACCTGCTTGCGCGGGCGGAGGCGCACCAGCTCGCGACGGCGAAGACGTTCCTGTTCGACGGCTCCGACCTGCTGCCGGGCGCATTCGGGGACACCTGGGGCTTCGCGCTCCAGGACGTGATCCAGCATCCGGGCAACATCAAGTCGATCCTGTCGGACTTCCAGAACAAGATCAAAGGCCAGTTCTAGGCCCTGGGCAGACGGCGGCGCCTTTCGGAGGCGCCGCCGTCTCACTTGACCGGAGGAGATGAGCAGCCAGCCGCTACCCGCTCCCGCAGCACCGGCCCCGAGCGCCAAAGGCCGACGCCTCTCGCCGCGGTCCCTCAGGGGCAGCCTGCAGGGATTCCTGTTCGTGCTGCCGGCGCTCGTGATCCTCGTGATCTTCCTGATCTACCCGGCCTACTACACGATTCGGCTTGCCTTCTACGAAGGCGACTTCCACTTCGGGTTCTTCCACTACCTCGGCATCGACAACTTCAAGCAGCTGCTGACGAACGACAAGGACTTCCTCGACCTGAGCAAGTTCCCGCCGGGCGGCGCGTTGATCAACAACCTGCGCTGGCTGATCTTCTACATCTCGCTCTCGCTGCTCATCGGCCTCGGGCTCGCCGTTCTCGCCGTGCGCGTGCGCTACGAGCGCTGGGTCAAGACGGCGATCTTCCTGCCGATGGCGATCTCGGCGGTGGCCGTCGGGATCATCTGGCTCCTGGTCTACAGCCCGAGCCCGGACATCGGCGTCCTCAACGGGCTCCTCCGCAGCGGCGGCTTCCACACGCAGTCGTGGCTCGGCAACCCGTCGCTCGTGAACTACGCGCTGATCTTTGCGTACATCTGGGCGTCGGTCGGCTTCGTCATGGTCGTCCTGTCGGCGGCGATCAAGGGCCTGCCGGCGGACGTGATGGAAGCTGCACGCGTCGACGGCGCGAACGAGTGGCAGATCTTCCGGCGGATCATGTTCCCGATGCTGAGCCTGCCGATCTCGGTCGTGACGATCTGGCTCTTCATCAACGTCATCAAGGTGTTCGACATCATCTACGTGATGACGGGCGGCGGCCCCGGAACGTCGAGCCGGGTGATCGCCTTCACGATGTACGAGGAGACGTTCCAGAACGGCCGGCCCGGCTACGGCGCCGCGGTCGCCGTGATCATGCTCGTGCTGATTGCGCCGGTGATGATCCTGAACGTGCGCCGGTTCCGCAGCGAACGGGTCGTCGCCTGATGGCGACTGTCGACCAGGCCGTACCGCTTCGCGCGGGCACGCGCAGCGAACGCCTCGTCCGCTGGCTGACGCGGACACCGATCCACATCGGTCTCGTCGCCATCGCCGTCATCTGGCTGGTGCCGACCGTCGGCCTCGCCATCACGTCGTTCCGCCAGCCGACCGACATCGCCAACAGCGGGTGGTGGCATGCGTTCACGCAGTGGGACTGGACGCTGCACAACTACGGCTCGGTGATCCACGCGACCGGCATGGGGCATGCGTGGGTGAACAGCTTGATCATCACCGTGCCGGC
This sequence comes from uncultured Actinomycetes bacterium, assembly GCA_963833655.1. Lineage (GTDB taxonomy): Bacteria > Actinomycetota > Thermoleophilia > Gaiellales > Gaiellaceae > 3-1-20CM-4-69-9. Next base: position 110,208 of record CAWHYL010000006.1, read on the forward strand.
GACACTCCTGCCGCTGACGCTCGGCGCCCTCGCCGCGTTCGGCTTCGCCTGGGTGCCGTTTCCATTCCGGGACACGCTGTTCCTGATCATCGTCGCGCTGATGATCGTCCCGATCCAGACGTCGCTGGTGCCGCTGCTCAAGCTCTTCGCCGAGCACGGCCATCTCAACAACGGCTACTGGGGGATCTGGCTCGCGCACACGGCCTTCGGCCTTCCGCTTGCGGTCTTCCTGCTGCGGAACTTCTTCATCACGCTGCCGAAGGACCTGATCGAGGCCGCCCGGATGGACGGCGCGTCGAACCTGTCGATCTTCCGCCGGATCGTGGTGCCGCTGTCCGTGCCGGCGCTGGCGTCGTTCGGCATCTTCCAGTTCCTCTGGGTCTGGAACGACCTGCTGATGGCGCTGATCTTCGTCTCCGACCCGAACAAGCAGCCGATGACGGTCCGCATCCCGTACCTGCTCTCGACGTACGGGCAGGAGTACAACCTGCTCGCCGCCGCTGCGTTCCTGCTGATGGTCGTGCCGCTGATCGTCTTCTTCGCGCTGCAGCGCTACTTCGTGCAGGGCTTGCTCGCGGGCTCCGTCAAGTCCTGAGCGTCTTCCTCGTCCCGCATACGCACTGGGACCGGGAGTGGTACCGGCCGTTCCAGTCCTTTCGCATGTCGCTCGTCGACGTCGTCGACGAGGTGCTCGACGAGCTCGAGCGCGACGAGCGACTGCGGTTCACCCTCGACGGGCAGCTCGCAACGGTCGACGACTACCTGGAGATCCGCCCGGAGGCCGAGGGGCGGATCCGCCGCCTCGTCCAGTCGGGCCGGCTCGCGCTCGGGCCGTGGCAGACGCTCGTCGACGAGTTCCTGGTCGACGGCGAGACGATCGCGCGCAACCTCGAGACCGGGCTTGCACGCGCGGCGGAGCTCGGCGGCACGATGCGCGTCGGTTACCTGCCGGACATGTTCGGCCACGTCGCGCAGATGCCGCAGATCCTGCGTTCGGCAGGCCTCGAGACAGCCGTGGTGTGGCGCGGCGTGCCGGAGGCTGTCGCCTTTCACCGCTTCGTCTGGGAGTCGCCGGACGGGTCGTCGGTCGTCGCGGAGTACCTCCCCGGCGGCTACGACAACGCGGCGTACGTCCAGGATCCGGACGCGCTCGAGCAGCGCTACCGGCCGTGGTTCGGCTCGGACGACGTCCTCGGCATGGTCGGCACCGACCACACGCCGCTCGTGCGTGACCTGCCGGCGAACGCAGAGCTGGGGACGCTCGCCGACTACCTCTTCGGCGCCACGGCGGACGGCCTGACGACGTGGCGCGGCGAGATGCGGTCGGCGGCGCGCGCGAACCTGCTGCCGGGAGTCGTGTCGGCACGGATCGACCTGAAGGCGGCATGCTCGCGGGCCGAGCGCGGGCTCGAGCGATACGCCGAGCCGCTCCAGACGCTGTACGGCGACGGCGATCCCGAGCCGTTTCTCCGCCAGGCGTGGACGCGGATGTTCCAGAACGCCGCGCACGACTCGATCTGCGGCTGCTCGGCCGACGAGGTGTCGGCGCAGGTGCTCGTCCGCTACGCGGAGGCGGAGCAGATCGCGGACGAGCTCACCCTGCGCGCGCTGCGGCGGATCACGGGCCACGTTCCGCGCGGCGCCTTTGCGATCGTGAACCCGTCGCCCTGGGAGCGCACCGACCTGGTCGAGCTGGAGCTCGTCGTGCCGGACGAGTGGGAGGCGGTCGCGCTCGAGCTGCCGGACGGCACGCAGGTGCCGACACAGGAGCTCCGCCGCCAGGATCCACTGCTCTGGGAACGGCAGCTCGTCGCCGCCGCCGTCCCGGAGGCGATCGTGCGCCGCCTGCACGGCCGTGAGCTCTTCGGGCGCTACGTCAACGGCTACCGGATCGAAGCCGGCCGCGCCGTGCTCGACGTCGGCGACGAGCCCGACCCGGAGTGGCTCGACGTCGAGCAGATGATGGAGGACGTCAAGGTCGCGACCGCCGAGGGAACGTGGGACCTCCGCGTCGTCGCGCGCCCGAAACGGACAGTCGTCGCCGCGATCCCGGCGCCGCCGCTCGGCTGGACGAGTGTCCGCCCGGTACCCGTCCCCCCGCCGGCAAGTAACACTGTGTTACTTGCTGATCTGGTGCCGCGGCTCGTGCGCGGCAAGGACTTCGGCGACGCGTACAACTACGCGCCTCCGGAGGACGACGAGCTCGTCGACACGCCGCTGGCCGAGCGGCGCGAGACGGTGGACGACGGGCCGGTGCGCCGCATCGACGTCGTTCACCGAACGTACGTCTGGGACGGCCGCGAGGTGGCGACCGCGACGCGGCTCGAGCAGCGCGCGCACGAAGGGTTTCTGCGCGTGCGGATCGAGTTCGAGAATCCTTGTGACGACCAGCGCGTGCGCGTGCACGTCCCGCTGCGCGAGCCTGCGGAGACGACGCTCGCGGAGGGGCAGTTCGCGATCGTCGAGCGCGGGCGGCATCCAGAGGGCGGCTACGGCGAGGTCGCGCTCGCGACGTATCCCGCCAGCTCGTTCGTCGCGGCAGGCGGGATCGTGCTCCTGCTCGAGCACGTCACGGAGTACGAGCTGCTCGACGGCGAGCTCGCGCTGACGGTGCTGCGCTCGACCGGCCTGATCAGCCGCAACGACAACCGCTACCGCGAGGATCCCGCCGGACCCTCGCTGCCGATCCCGGCCGCACAGCTGCGAGGGCCGTGGTCGTTCTCCTTCGCCTACCTGCCGAACATCCACGACGTGCTGGAGAACGCCGAGGCGTTCCGCCTCCCGTTCGTGACGGCGGCGGGGGGCAGCGGCGGGGCGGAGTTGGCCGCGCAGGCAGGCCCGGCTGTCGAGGGACACGGCGTGGTCTTGACGTCGCTCCGTCCGGGCCGGGCGCGGCTCGTCAACGAGAGCCCGCACGACGTCGAGGCGACGTTCGGCGCGCACAGGCTGTCGTTCGCGCCGTGGCAGATACGAAGCGTCAGCGCTTGACGACGTAGAAGTCGCTCGACCCGATCAGCGGGCCGTACTTGTTCGCCTTCCGCTTGCCGAGCCCCGGATAGACGTACCAGCGATAGTGGCCGCGCGCGAGCGTGCGCTTCTTCTTGTTCCACTTCCACGTCTTCTTGAGTCGGTAGTGCGTCTGCAGCGGCCAGGCGCTCAGCACCTTGCGTCCGCTGACGTCGGCCGACGCGACCTGACGCAAGGAGCTGCCGACGCCGAAGTACAGCTGGATGTTGTAGTACGTCGCGCCGGTGTACGGGCGCCACGCCAGCAGCGGCGGGCTCTTCACGTTCGACCCTCGCGCGGGCGAGTACAGCTTCGCGCCGGGAATGATGCTCACCGTGTCGACGGCCTTGTTCCCCGCGTCGTCGAAGCCGGTGATCGTGTACGTGTACTTGACCTTGTTCTGCAGGCCGCTGTCCTCGAAATTCGACGCCGTCCCCTGGTAGACCATCGTGCTCGGCGCGCCGTCCTTGCCCGGCGCGCGGTCGACCTCGATCTGCTTCGTGTCGGAGGACGCGGTCCAGGTCAGCGTCGCCGTTCCGTCGTCCCAATCGGTGCCGACGTTCGTCAGCGTCGGCGGCGTCGAGTCGTACTTGAACGCCGGCGACGTGCCGCCCGTGCTGTTGCCGGCGTTGTCACGGCAGTTGCCGTTGACCGTGGTGCTCGAGGTATCGGGTCCAGCGTAGGTCGTGGCGCTGCAGCCGGCGAGCCCCGAGCCGCCGTCAGAACCGTGGAACACGACCTGAACGGGATGGTTGTACCAGCCGTCGCTGTCGGGCGGCCGGTCAAAGGTGATGCTGTCGATCGACGGCCCCGAGGCGTCGTATTGCACCCCGACACCGGCGGACGCGGTATTGCCGGCGGCGTCGGTGCAGCTCGCCCCGGTACTGCCGGGAATCGTGCCCGAGGAGCACGAAGCGATGCCCGAAAGGTTGTCGCTGCCGCTGGCGCTGAAGTCGACTGGATGGTTGTACCAGTTGCCGGAATCGGGCCCGCGCGAGAGGGAGATGCTCACGGACGGCGGTGTCGCGTCGTACTTGATCGGCCCGAAGCTCGCGGGGGAGCTCGTGTTGCCGGCTTTGTCTGTACAGGTCCCGCTGAACGACGCACTGGCGGTATCAGGGCCGCCGTAGCTCGGACCGCTGCAGCTCGCGATTCCCGAGGTCGCGTCGTTTCCGTTGAAGGTGATCCCGACGGGATGGTTGTACCAGCCGTTCGAGTCGGGCCCTCGGCTCGGCGAGCCGCCACTCACCGTCGGCGGCGTCGCGTCGCTTTTGACGGTAATGGCGGGGGTCTTGTAGGAGCCGCCGGTGTTGTAGTCGACTTCGCACTGGAACGTTTGACCCGTCGTGTCGGACGTCACCTGGAATACGCCGCACCCGGGCGTACCAGTGATGTTTGGGTCGGGGGCGACAAAAAACGAGACCGTGACGTTGGTTGTGTACCACCCGCCGGAGCAGCCCCCTGGGCTGCACCCCCACGTGACGGGATCTGCACTCGCCGCCGGCACGAAGACGACCAGCGGTGCGCACACCAGGACCAGCGCAATGAACGCTCTCGCGCCTCGTGTCACCGGACCGTCCTTACGACGAGCGTGTGTAACGACAGGCCGGCAGCAGCGAGGACCGCAAACGCGAGTCCCGCCAGCCGGAGAAAGCGATCGCGATCGCTCGAGCCACTTGCCGCATCCAGGACGCTCGACGCAGCGACCAGGTTCGCAAACGGGTTGAACGTCACCTTCACCGGCTTCGGGTTCGCCGGCACGTGGCGATGCACGACGCGGGCCTTGTGCCTGTGAGCGACCTTCGCGCGGTGCGTCCGCGATGGGTGGTGCGGCTGCACCGTCCGCACCCGCACCGTCGGCGCGGGTGCCGGCGTGTACGTGGGGGTGTACGTCCGAACGGGCGCGTGGTAGACCGGCGCCGAGTGCACGACGGTCGGCCTGGCCACAGGCTTCGGCTTCGAGGCGGGCGCCGGCGGCGTGTAGGGGTCGGGCGGCGGTGCGTCCGGGGTCGTCGAGGTCGGTGTCGTGGTCGGCGGGGCGCCGCTGTCGGCCCACGCCGCCGGCACGCAGCAGAGAGCCGCAAGCACGACGACCGTCGCGACGGCCGGGGCGCGCGCAGTGGCTGCAGGGATGGCCGCCTCCCCGTCTTCCCGAACAGCGCGCGGCGGCCCGACCGTAGCGTCGTGTGACGCGGATTTCCGCGTCAGAATCCGCAGCAAGGCCGTGTTCCGGCAGAGGGCCGCCCCAAGGGCCCCTGGCTGTCGCCGCAGTAACGACCTTTTCCCACGGGAGCTCAACATCGCTCCCCTCCCCGGTTGATCGTTACTTTGACCGCAAGGTACTGCGGCGGGATCTGAATTTCAATGGCGATTGCTGGGGGACCGGCCGATCAGCGCCGCGATGCTCGGGAGATACGTCTCCAGCGCCGTCCCGTTCAGCCGCACGACGCGCTTGACCAGCAGGCCGTCGAGCTCCGACGGGACGTGCAGCACCGACTTGAACCTCACCTCGCCGTCGTCGAAGTCGAGCTCGAAGTTGCCGTCGGCAAGACCATGGTTCGCGCGGGTGAGAAACTCCGACACCTGGAGCCTGCGTTCGGCCGGGACGCGGTCGGGTGCGATCGAGTACAGGAGGACGAGATCCTTTTCCTCGACCGCGTGTGCGTAGAAGTCCCAGCTTCCCTCCGGCCCTGAGAGCTCCGACAGGAGCACGGGCGCACCGGCGACCTCGGAGTACGGCCAGCCGTTCTCGAGGAAGACGCGCTTGAGCTCCCCCAGGAGGGTCTGGGGCGCCTGAGGCTCGACCTGCGCCGACGATACGCCCGCGAGCTCGGACCGCATCGTCTCCATCGCACTCCAGAGGTCGGGACGGATCGATCGCGCCCGGTGGCCGGCCCGCGACCAGACGCCGGCGCCGCATCGTCCGCACCTGCAGAGCACTGCGCTCTCGCTGGGCCAGAGCCGCGGTTCGAACGCCGGGCCGCGATACCCGCAACCCCGGCACTCCAGCTCGGCAACGTCCAGGTCGGCGCTCGCCGCACGGCCGGCACCCCGCCACGCGACGTCGGCCGCCGCGAGCGCGACGTCGAATTCGTTGTCCTCGCCGATCTGTCCGGTCGCGCCGAGGCGGGCCATGAGCTCGGCGACGCGGGTCAGGCTCCCCTCGAAACGGTCGTCCGGATGCCGCTCGCGGAGCGTCCTCCCCAATGCGCCGACGGCCAGGTTGGCGTAGAGCTTTCCGCGCGCGTCGAGCCGGAAGTACAGGCGCGGCCCTGACGCTCCGTCGATGAATCTCACGACCGTCCGCGTCTGCGACGGCGTCCCCACCGGGGGCCGGTCCACGTCGCGACCCGAGACGAGGACGCCGACGATCGCTCCTGCCTGCGCGGGGCCGAGCAGCAAGAAGATCCGCGCCACGTAGTGCGCGAAGGCTACGAGCTCCGCTTGCTCTGCCAGCTCGGCGCTGACGTTGGAGTCGATGTCACAGGTCGTCTCCGCGCCGGCATGCGCCGTTTCGAACGTCGTCTCGATCATCGCAGCACTGTGACTCGCAGGGTCTTCGACTTCAAGAAGATTCCGGAGCGACACGCCTTGCGGCTGGGCGGTCGCTCCGGAACCTCTATGGCGTCTATGACGCCTGTTCTGTCAGCGCGCGTTCGCTACTCCGCCATCACCCCCCTCTTCCCGTACGAGCTCGAATCGCCGTAGACGTCCACAGGAGTGTTGGCGTTGAGCGCCTTCTGCTTGGCCTTGGCGTGCGAGTTGCTGCGCTGCTTCGTCTTGCCGATCTGCGCGACGTTCTGCTCCTGACCGTTACCGCCGCACCCGGAGAAGCACCAGGTGTCACCGGCGATCTGAGTCGGAGTCGCCTGCTGATCGGTCTTGCTCTTGTTCCGCGCGTCAGCGTTCGCCTTGTTGCTGGCGTTCTGCGTCGCCGAGCTCGGATCCGTGCTCGGATCCCCGCCGACGATCGAGAGCGGTGCGTTCGCATTCAGCGCCTTCTGCTTTGCCTTCGCGTCCGCGTCGGCGTTCTGCTTCGTCTCGCCGAACTGGAGCACGTTCTGCTCCTGGCCGTTGCCGCCGCACCCAGACCAGCACCAGCTGCTGCCGCCGGTCTGCGTCGCGGTTGCGTCCTGAGTGGTCTTGCTCTTGTTCGACGCATCAGCATTGGCCTTGTTGCTGGCCGTCTGATCCGCCGACGGATCCGAGCCACTCAGGCCGCCGCCCAGGATCGACACCGGCGTGTCCGCGTTGACCGCATTCTGGCGGGCCTTCGCATTGGCGTCGGCGTCCTGCTTCGTCTTTCCGATCTGCGCGACGTTCTGCTCCTGACCGTTGCCGCCGCAGCCTGAGAAGCAGTGGCTGTCGCCGGCGGTCTGGGTCGCCGTCGCGCTCTGATCGGTCTTGCTCTTGTTCGACGCATCCGCGTTCGCCTTGTTGCTGGCGTCCTGGGTCGCCGAGCTCGAGTCACCGCTCGGGTCACCGCCGACAGCCAGCCCCGGGGCGTTCGCGTTGAGCGCGTCCTGCTTCGCCTTCGCGTCCGAGTCGGCGTTCTGCTTCGTCTTGCCGACCTGGAGCACGGTCTGCTCCTGGCTGTTCCCGCCACACCCGGAGAAGCAGTGGCTGTCTCCAGCCGTCTGCGTTGCGGTCGCGTCCTGAGTGGTCTTGCTCTTGTTCGACGAGTCAGCATCGGCCTTGTTGCTGGCCGTCTGGTCCGCCGAGCTCGGGTCCGAGCCGCTCAGGCCGTTGCCCAGGATGGACACCGGCGTATCGGCGTTCTCCGCGTTCTGCTTCGCCTTCGCGTTCGCGTCGGCGTTCTGCTTCGTCTCGCCGATCTGCGCGACGTTCTGCTCCTGACCGTTACCGCCGCAGCCGGAGAAGCACCAGCTGTCGCCGGCGGTCTGGGTCGCCGTCGCACTCTGATCGGTCTTGCTCTTGTTCGACGCATCCGCGTTCGCCTTGTTGCTGGCGTCCTGGGTCGCCGAGCTCGAGTCACCGCTCGGATCTCCCCCGACAGCAAGCAGAGGCGCGTTGCCGTTGACGGCGTTCTGCTTCGCCTTCGCGTCCGAGTCGGCGTTCTGCTTCGTCTTGCCGTCTTGGATCACGTTCTGCTCTTGGCTGTTGCCGCCACACCCGGAGAAGCAATGGCTGTCTCCGGCCGTCTGCGTTGCGGTTGCGCTCTGGTCGGTCTTGCTCTTGTTCGAGGCATCGGCGTCGGCCTTGTTGGTGGCCGTCTGATCCGCAGAGCTCGAACCGCCGCTCACGTCGTAGCCGGCGATGCCGACGGGGACGTTCGCGTTGACCGCGTTCTGCTTCGCCTTCGCGTCCGCGTCGGCGTTCTGCTTGGTCAGCGCCGACTGGTCGACGTTCTGCTCCTGACCGTTGCCGCCGCAGCCGGAGTAGCAGGAGCTCGAGCCACCCGTCTGGGTCGCCGTTGCATCCTGGCTCGTGTTGCTGCGGTTGGAAGCGTCAGCGTTTGCCTTGTTGCTTGCGTCCTGTGACGCCGTGCTGGAACCACCCTGCACGTCGTATCCGGCGATGCTCACAGGAACGTTCGCGTTGACGGCGTTCTGCTTCGCCTTCGCGTCGGCGTCGGCGTTCTGCTTCGTCAGCGCCGACTGGTCGACGTTCTGCGACTGGCCCCCACCGCCGCAGCCCGAGAGGCAGCTGGTGCTGCCGCCGGTCTGCGTGGCCGTCGCCGTCTGATCGGTGTTGCTCTTGTTCGAAGCGTCGGCGTTGGCCTTGTTGGTGGCCGTCTGGTCTGCCGAGCTCGAACCGGCGTTCACGTCGCCTCCGGCGATGCTGACGGGAACGTTGGCATTCACTGCGTTCTGCTTTGCCTTCGCATCGGCGTCGGCGTTCTGCTTCGTCAGCGCCGACTGATCGATGTTCTGCGACTGGCCCGCGCCGCCACAGCCGGAGATGCAGCTGCTGCTGCCGCCGGTCTGGGTCGCGGTCGCGGCCTGGTCAGTGGTGCTCTTGTTGTTCGCGGAGGCGTCGGCGGTGTTCTTGGCCGTTTGGTCGGCCGAGCTCGATCCACCAGACACGCTCCCGCCCGCGATGCTGACGGGGACGTTCGCGTTGACGGCATTCTGCTTCGCCTTGGCGTCGGCGTCGGCGTTTTGCTTCGTCAGGGCCGACTGGTCGACGTTCTGCGACTGACCTGCACCACCGCAGCCCGAGAGGCAGCTGGAGCTGCCGCCGGTCTGCGTGGCGGTCGCCGTCTGGTCCGTCGTGCTCTTGTTCGACGCATCAGCATTCGCCTTGTTCGTGGCGGTCTGATTCGCCGAGCTCGAGCCGCCGGACACGCTTCCACCCGCGATGCTCACGGGGACGTTCGCATTGACCGCGTTCTGATTCGCGTTCGCATCGGAGCCGGCGTCCTGCTTCGTCAGGGCCGACTGATCGATGTTCTGCGATTGACCTGCACCACCGCAGCCCGAGAGGCAGCCGGAGCTGCCGCCGGTCTGAGTGGCAGTGGCACCCTGGTTCGTGTTGCTGCTGTTCGACGAGTCAGCGTTCGCCGTGTTCGTGGCGGTCTGATTCGCCGAGCCCGAGCCCGAACCGAGGGAGATGCCGCTGCCGGTGATGCCGATCGGCAGAGACGTGTTCGACGCGTTCTGTCCCGCGAGGCTCCCCGACGGTGCGCCCTGAAGTGCTCCGGCCACCTGGCCGAGCATCTGGTCCGCACCGGGCGGAGGAGGATCGTTCGCGGCGGAAGCAGTCCCCACCCACGCGGCGAGGGCGATCAACACGACGCCCACCGCTATGAGATGGCGCTTCATCACTTGTTCGAATCTCCTTTGTCGTCGTTACGTCTGTCTCGGCCACGGCGCGCCGGCGCCGCGGCCCGGAATCCCGCGGGAAGGGGTTAGCCGGGACGCTCGAGACGGGAGACGACGCCCCTCAGCCGCCGGAGGGCCGACGGGCGTTGACGACCACCCCACCAGGGGGCCATCAGGAAGAACGGAACCAACAAGCTTGCGAAGCCCCACAGCGCGCCGCCCGAGGAGCCGCCGCCTGCGGCGCCGAGCGCGGCAGGAGCCTGGGACGGAAGCGGCACCTGAGGCGCCTGCGGCGTCCGCCGCGCGCTGCTGCCTGCGCGCGCGCGCGCGGGACGGGGGTGGGAGCTGCTGCCGGCGGCGGTGCCGTACTCCGGCGTCCATTCGTGCGCGGCGGAGGCGAAGAGCGGCGCTGCGTCACGCGCGAAGGCCCAGCCGTCGGCGGGGTCGTGGCGCCGCCGTGTCGACGCGTCGCCGTACGTCCCGGCGCCGGCGCTCTGCTCGACGACCTGCGTCTGGGCGTCGCCGCCGGCCTGCTGCTGTTCGGCCGTCTGGGTGACGTGGTGAGAGCTCGAGGCAGTCGAGGCCGCAGTCGAGGAGCTCGTCCCCCCTGCACGGGTCTGTGTCGACGAGGCGGTCGCCGTCGCCGTCTGGGTGGTCGGCGCGTTCTGGATCACCACCTGGAACTGGCCGGATCCCCCCGCCTGGGTGGAGGTGCCTGTCTGGGTCTGCTGGGCGGTCTGCGTCACCGTGCTCGAGTTGACCGCAGTCGAGGTCGCGGTCGACGTGTCCGTGCTCGTCGGGGAGCTCGTCCCGCCGGCGGCCGTCTGTGCCGACGACGCGGTCGCCGTCGCCGTCTGGGTGGTCGGCGCGTTCTGGATCACGACCTGGGACTGCCCGGATCCCCCCACCTGCGTCGAGGGGGCCGTCTGGGTCTGCTGGGCGGTCTGGGTCACAGTGTTCGAGTTGACCGCCGTCGAGGACGCGGTCGACGTGTTCGTGCTCGTCGAAGAGCCGATCGCGGCCGGGATCCAGATCTGGATCAGCGTGCCCAGCACGCCGTAGCCGTCCGGGTCGTTCGCCGGCCCGTAGGAGATCGAGACGCCGGCGTTGGTCGGCGCGGTCTGTGTGGACGTCGCGGTCGAGCCGGCGGTCTGCGACGTCGGCGCGTCCTGGCCGAGGACCTGGGACTGGCCGCCCGCGGCGCCGCCGCCCGTCTGGGTCTGGCCCGCGGCCTGCGTGACGGCGTTCGTGTTCCCGGCATCGGCCGTCGCCTGCGAAGAGTTGGTTTGCGCGACCCCCGCCGTGTCACCCGGGCTCTTGTTCCGGATGACGATGTTCACATTCAAGGGGTTCACCTGGGTCGAGCGCGCATCCGCGTTCGCGACCTGCGTCGTCGGCGCGCTCTGGACGGCGTCCTGCGCCTGACCGCTGCCGGTGCCGCCGCCCGCCTGATTCTGCGTACCGGTCTGGGTCACCTGGTTCGTGTTCCCGGAGGTCGCGTCGGCGACCGAAGAGTTCGTCTGCGTCACCGGCCCGTCGTTGCCCGGGCTGTCGACCCGGACGACGATGTTGACGTTGGTGGGCGCCTGCTGGGTCGACTTCGCCTTGGCGTCGCTCGTCTGCTTCGTCGGCGCGCTCTGCTCTGCGGACTGCGCCTGACCCGTCGAGGCGCCGCCGGAACCGGAGGGAGCCGTCTGCGTCTGCGAGCTGCTCTGACTCGTCGTGTTCGTGTTTCCGGCGGAGCTCGTGGCGGCACTCGTGTTGCTCTGCTCGGCCGCATGGCCGCCGGTGCTGACGTTCACCGGGGTCTGGGTCGAGGTCGCGGCGCTCCCGGCGTTCTGCTCCGTCGGGGCCGACTGCACCACCGTCTGCGACTGGCCGCTGCCCGACCCGCCGCCGGTCTGCACCTGCGTGCTGCTCTGGCTCGTCGTGCTGTCGTTCGAGGACGACGAGGTCGCCTCGTTCGAGCTCGTCTGCTGGGCTGCAGGCCCCGAAGCGTCCGCCGCGGCGGTCCCGACATGGGCGAGCGCCAGCGTGGCCGCCGCCAGGGCGCACAGCAGTGCGAACCACCGCATGCGCCCAGCCTCCCTGTTCACGCGGGCGCGTCCTAGACCCCGGCTGGCGGGTCTGCGCTCCCCCCGGGCGGGTGGACGCCTCTACGATCCGCACGTGAGCGCCCGCGTGCTGCTCGTCGAGCCGAATCGGATCGTCCGCGCCGGAATCCGGGCGGAGCTGTTCCGCAACGGGGCGGAGATCGTCGCGGAGGCGTCCTCCGGCGGTGAGGCGATCGCCGCCGCCGTGAACCATGCCCCCGACATCGTCCTGCTCGATTTCGAGCTGCCGGACGCGCCGGCGATCGACGTCTGCGAGGCGCTCGCGACGCGGCTGCCGGAGACCCGGGTCATCATCCTGGCCGAGCCGGGCCGGGAAGGGGACGTCGCCGCCGCGATCGACTGCGGCGCGCGGGCCTACGTTCTGAAGGACGCCGAAGATCTCGACCTCGGCGACGTCGTCGAGCGGGTGCTGGCGGGCGAAAGCGTGATCGATCCGCGAGCCGCCGCAGCTCTCATCGACGCACGACGGACGGCGGCCGAGACGAAACTGACCCGGCAGGAGCTGAAGGTGCTCCGGCTCGTTGCCGAAGGCCTGACGAACCCCGAGATCGGCAGCCGCCTCCACCTGAGCCGGCACACCGTCAAGGAGTACCTCAGCCACGCGATGCGGAAGCTCGAGGTGAGCAACAGGATCGAGGCGGTCCGCAAGGCGACCGAGCTCGGGCTCCTCGAAGGCGTGACGCGGTCGGGGGCGGCGCTCGCTTACAACAGCACGGGCGAGCCGGCTCGCAGCTCGGACCTGAAGGTCACGCCGTTGAAGGTCGACCAGCTGCGCGCCCTCGCCACGGGCGACGAAGCGACGGATCAGTCGCGGTAGGAGATGCCCCTGCCGCGCCGTGGGGCGGTGCGTTCGCGGCCGAGGTCGATGCGGCTGCTCGACAGCCCCTTGCTTCCCAGACGCGTCCGCATCCCGCTGACGGCGGTGCCGGCCGCCGGTACCTGCGAGGAAGCGGCAAGCAGCAGCGCCAGCATCGCGACGCCGATCAGGGCGACGAGCGAGCGGAGCAGCCAGTCGGTGGACGTGCTCGTGCCGCCCGCTCGCGCCGGCGCGACCTCGCGCGCCGTCCGCGGCTGCCGGACGACACTCTTCGTCGCCGAGCGGGCCCCGTGCCTGGCGACCGATCTCGCGGCGCGCCGAGGGTCGTGGCGCGTCACTTGCGCCAGGCTGCGTGCGGCGACGTGCGCCGGAGCGAGAGGCGGTCGACGGTGCAACTGCGACCGAAATCTCTCTGTCGGATTCTTTGTCGGACGCTCCGATCGCGCCGCGGCGCACGTTCCGCGCTGATACTGCGTCCCGAAGCACTGATACTGCCGGCCCGACGCCGCCTCCTGCACGTTGCGCGCGATCGACCACAGCCGCTGGAGGAGCAGCTCATGCACGTTGTCGAGCTTCGGGCCGGGGTCGTACGAGGAGATACACGCACCGATCCAGCGCTCGTTCTGCGGGCCGTTATGCATCGCATTCCAGCTGCAGATCTGGAGGCATTTTTGTACGCGCAACTCGCAGATCGCACGTGCCCTTTGCGGCGGGGCCGGGGCCGACACGGCGATGCCGGCAGCAGGCTTTGACGGCGTCGCCGCGGCGACCTGCGGACGGCCGCTGTGGCTGTCGGCGTGCGCGTGCCGATACTGCGCCGGCGAGAGCTGATACCACCGGGTTCGCACTCTCGCTACCGCCGGGCGCGTCCGTTTGGCGGCGTGATGCGGCTGCGACGTCTGCACCGGCCGCGTGGCGGCTGATATCACGGGTGCCGGGGCCCTGTAGACGGTGCGGACGTGCACATGAACGGGTGCCGGGCGGCGCACAGGATGGGCTTTTCCAGCGAGTTCCCAGCCCGTTGCTGCTACTACGCGCGCCGGGACGGGATCAGGGGCCGGTGCAGGCGGAGCGCTCTCGATCGGCGTTGCGACGGCGTCCTCGGGCACCGTCGCGTCGGGCTCATCGGGTGCGATGACGGCGGTCTTGGCGACCATGAGCGGCGGCGGCGCTGTCTGATCGTCCGCGCGTGCCGGCGTCGCGAACGCGAGCGCGACCATCCCCGCGAACGGGAGCACGGCGAACTTGACCGCCGCGCCTCTCTTCACCCCCACGAACTGCGCCGCTTGCACCAGTCTCCCCTGCACCGATGAAATGGACGTCCATCAGAAGTAATACCCACGCATGGCGGCGATGACCCATGAATTTGTGAATGGATGAAGAAATGTCTAGAGTGACTTCGTAGAAAATGCGCAGCGCTGCGAGACCGGGGTCGGCACTCTCAGACGCGCAGGTCGCGGCGCTGGAGCGCGCGTACCGGTGCGACGGCGATCTCGCCGCGCGCGAGCAGCTGATCGAGGCCTACCTGCCGCTTGCGCGATCCCTCGCTCGCCGGTTCGCGCACCGCGGCGAACGCGTCGAGGATCTCGTCCAGGTCGGGACGATCGGGCTGATCAAGGCGGTCGATCGCTTCGAGCCCGCGCGTGGCGACCTCGCGTCGTACGCCGTGCCGACGATCGTCGGCGAGATCAAGCGGCATCTGCGCGACCGCACGACGCTCATCCGGACACCGCGGGAACAGCCGGACGCGCCGGTCATGCTCGTGCCGCACGACGACGTGCCCGCTCCGGGCGACGAGCTAGGTGCGAGCGAGGACCGCGTCGTCGTGTCGAGGGGCCTGCGCACGCTGCACCGCCGGGAGCGCGACGCCGTCCGCTGCCGCTACTTCCGCGACATGAGCCAGGCCGAGGTCGCGTCGGCGCTCGGCATCTCGCAGACACACACGTCACGCCTGCTCGCGTCCGGCCTCGCGAAGCTGCGCGCAAACCTGGACGAAAAGACGGATTTTCCGGCCTCGCGCGAGCTAGACTCCGGCCATGGCGACTCCAGACGCCGTCAGGGACGCGCCGCCTGACGCACCCTCCGCAAGGCCGCGCCAAAAGAGCGGGACGTACAGCGGCCGCTTGCTGCTGCGGATGCCGCGCACGTTGCACGAGCAGCTGGCGAAGGCGTCGGAGCGCGACGGCGTCAGCCTGAACCAGTTCATCACCGGTGTGCTCGCCTCGGCCGTCGACTGGCGAAACGAGGAAGGCGCGCCTGCGCGACGTCCCGAGCGCGGCCGCTCTCGCGGGATGGCGATCCTGCTCGCCGCGAACCTCGTGCTCGTCGGCCTCGCGGCCGCCGCGGCGATCGGCTTCTTGATCGCCGCCTGGCTCAGCTAGCGACGACGGCGGAAGAGGCCGGCACGCGCCGAGTCCGGCGCGGGCTCCTCGCCGAGCGCTCTCGCACCCGCGAGCACGTCGGGCGCGCGCAGCGTCATCAGCTCCGACCGCTCGAGGCCGGCGAGGTCGGTGCCCTCGACGCGCGCGAGCCTGAGCGCCTGCGCGTTGAGCGCCTGCTCGAACAGCGTGCGGGCGAAGCGCGCGTTGCCGAAGCCCTCCCCCCGAGCCGCGCCCGCCAGAATCGTGCGGAGCGCCTCGGTCGCATCGGGGTCGAGCGTGTACTCGTACTCCCCCGCCAGCTTCACGGTGATCGCCACGAGCTCGTCCGTCGAGTAGTCCGGGAAGCTGATCTCGCGCGAGAACCGCGAGCGCAGCCCCGGGTTCGACTGCAGGAACCGCTGCATCAGCCGCGGGTAGCCGGCGACGATGACGACGAGGCGATGACGGTAGTCCTCCATCCGCTTGAGCAGCGTCTCGATCGCCTCCGGCCCGAAGTCGTACCGCTCGTCGCCGACGGAGAGCGAATACGCCTCGTCGATGAAGAGCACGCCGTCGAGCGCGCGCCGGATGACGCGGTCGGTCTTGATCGCCGTCATCCCAACGTACTGGCCGACGAGGGCGGCACGGTCGACCTCGACCAGATGGCCGCGGCGGAGCAGGCCCATCGCGCGGTACATCTCCGCCAGGAGGCGCGCAACGGTCGTCTTGCCGGTGCCGGGGTTGCCGAGGAAGACGAGGTGCTGCGACGTTGCGACCTCGGGGAGCCCGTGGCGCTGGCGCTCGGCTTGCACCTGCAGGAACGCGACGAGCGCGTGCACCTGCTCCTTGACCGTCTCGAGGCCCGTGAGCGCGTCGAGCTCGGCCTGGAGCTCCGGCAGCGTCCGCGCCGGCTCCGGACGCCGCAACGAATCGAGCTGGTCGGCGATCCAGTCACCTGGGTCACCACCTCCGGCGGTGAGCCGCTCTCGCAGCGCCCGCGCGACGTCCTCGAGTGGGTTTCTAGCCATGCAGGGTCATTTTGCCCCTCGACCGAGGGTTTAGGCCACCTTGGGAGGGTACCGATTCGTTAACCTGGTTAACGAAATGCTCTCTGCTCTGGCCCTTCAGACGCTTGACACCACCGGGCTGGCCAACCGGCTCCGCCCGGTGCTGCTGAAGCTCAACCGCGAGCTGCGACGCGAGATCCATTCGCTCGGCGTGACCGGCGGCCAGGTCGGGCTCCTCGTCCAGATCAAGACGCGGCCCGGGATCGGCATGCGCGAGCTCGCCGCGGTCGAGCGGATGTCGGTCCCCGGTATGTCGAAGTTCATCGCGAAACTCGAGGACGCCGGGCTCGTCCAGCGCGCGCCGGTCGAAGGCGACCAGCGCCGCGTCGGCCTCTCGCTGACGCCGGCCGGGCAGAAGGTCCTGCGTTCGGTCAAGTCCAAGCGCACGGCCTGGCTCGCCGCACGTCTGCGGCAGCTCGAGCCGGAGCAGCTCGAGGCCCTCGACGCCGCGATCGAGCCGCTTGCGCACTTGCTCGAGCTGGAGGAGGAGCGCTCCTGACCGCTGCGATCCTCCGTGCCGGCTCACGCACCTTCGTGAGCGTGCACAAGCACCGCAACTACCGCCTCTTCTTCTCCGGCCAGGTCATCTCGAACATCGGCACGTGGATGCAGCGCGTCGCGCAGGCGTGGCTCATCCTCTCGCTGACGCACTCGCCGGTCGCCGTCGGGATCCTGGCGCTCTGCCAGTTCATGCCGTTCACGTTCTTCAGCCTCGTCGCAGGCGTCGTCGTCGACCGGCTGGACTCGTGGAAGACCGTGATCTCGACGCAGTGCACGCAGATGGTGCTCGCGTCGGCGATGGCCGTGATCGCGCTCTCGGGCGTCGCGCAGCCGTGGCAGGTGTATGTGATCGCGGCGCTGATGGGCCTCGTCCAGGTTCTCGACGCGCCGTCGCGCCAGTCGCTCACGTTTCGGATGGTCGGGCCGAAGGAGCTGCCGAACGCGATCAGCCTCAACTCCGGCGTCTTCAACGGGGCTCGCATCTTCGGCCCCGCGCTCGGCGGCGTGTTGATCGCCGCTGCCGGCGCCGGCGTCTGCTTCGCCGTCAACGCCGTCAGTTACATCGCCGTGATCGTCGGGCTGGCGCTGATGCGGCCGCAGGAGTTCCACGCGGTCGAACGCCGCGACCGGCCGCGGACGCTGCTCCGCGGTCTCAAGGAAGGCATTGCCTACGCGCGCCGCGACGACCAGATCCTGCTCGTGCTCGTCCTCGTCGCCGTGATGAGCACGTTCTGCCTCAACTTCAACGTCCTGCTGCCGGTGTTGGCGAAGCAGACGCTGCACTCCGGTCCCCAGGTGTTCGGAATCCTCTCCGCCGTCTTCGGCGTCGGCGCGCTGATCGGCGCGCTCGTGTCTGCGAACATCGCCCGGGCGACGATGGCGACGACGGTCCTCGGAACGGCCGGCTTCGCGCTGTCGGAGCTGCTGATCGCCCCGCTGCGGTCCGCGGTGGCGATCGGCGTCCTCCTCTTCGTCGGCGGCATCTCCTTCACCACGTGGTCGTCGAACGCGAACTCCCTCGTGCAGCTGAGCGCGCCGGATCATCTGCGCGGCCGGCTGATCGGCTTGTACTTCTTCGCCTTCGCAGGGACCGGAACCGCGGGCGGCATCCTCATGGGCTGGCTGACGGCCGCCGGCGGGACCGAGCTGGGGTTCGCCGTCGCGGGCGTCGCAGGCCTGCTGGTCTCGGCGGCCGTCTGGCTCCGCTCGCGGGCGGTGCCGCTCGTCGAAGAGCAGCCCGCGTAGCAGCCGCACGGCTCGGACGGCTCGGACGGTTCGGACCTTGGTCTAGGGCCGCGACGGCGCTGCCGTCCCATACTCCGACGCGGGATGAGGGGAACCAGGACAGGGAACGGCCGTGGCGTCCTTTAGCGAGGCGCCGCGCCCGAGGGCGAAAGCGGCACATGCCCCGCGCGTGCGCGCGGACGTCGTCGCCGCGCTCGTTCTCCTCGCGTACGTCGTGTCGCTCGTCATCGGAGTGGCGCGATGAACTTCACGATCACGCTCGTGGTGAGCGCATTCCTGCTCGCGATCTGGTCCGACGCTCGCTTCGAGCAGCTCCGGCCCCAGTCGACGCGCTGGCGCATCGTCCACGTGGCGCTCGCGTGCATCCTGCTCCAGCTCGTCGCTGTCGCGGCCGGCGGAGTCATCACCGAGACCGCGGGCACCGCCCGTCAGCTCGTGGGCGTCCTCGCGCTGCTGCTGCCGGTCTTCGTGTACACGTTCGTCAGCGCCCTGTGGCTGCTGCGAACGCTTGCAGAAGCCGGCTTCGCCCGCCGCTGAGAGCGGCCGGCCGCGGCGGCTAGGCTGCCGGACGTGGAGGGGGGGCGGCAGCACTACAACGTCACGCTCGCGATCCTGACACTGGCCGGGATCGCGTACGCGCTGCAGCAGACGATGGTCATCCCGGCGCTGCCGACGCTGCAGCACGACCTGAACACGACCACGACGTGGGTGACGTGGGTGCTGACGGTGTTCCTGCTCGTCGCGTCCGTCGCGACGCCGATTCTCGGGAAGCTCGGCGACCAGTACGGGAAGGAACGGGTGCTGCTGCTCTCGCTCCTGCTCTTTCTCGCCGGCTCAATCGGCGCCGCGCTCGCATGGAACATCTGGGCGCTGATCGCCTGGCGCGCGCTGCAGGGTGCGGGCGCGGCCGTGTTTCCGCTCAGCTACGGGATCATCCGCGACGAGTTCCCGCGCGAGAAGGTCGGCGTGGCGATCGGCCTGATCTCGGCGGTGTTCGGGATCGGCGGCGGCTTCGGGATCGTCCTTTCCGGCCTCATCGTCGACCATCTCTCCTGGCGCTGGCTCTTCATCGTCGGAGCCGTCAACATCGCTGCGGCGGCGATCCTCGTCCATCGCTATGTGCCCGAGTCGCCGATCAAGACGCCGTCGCGCGTCGACTTCGTCGGCGCGACGCTGCTCTCGGGCGGCTTGATCGCGATGCTCGTCGCGCTGACGGAAGGTGAGAGCTGGGGCTGGACGTCGACCCAGACGCTCGTACTCCTCGCCGTCGCGCTCGTCTTCTTCATCGCGTGGGGCGTGGCCGAGCTGCGCGTCCCGGAGCCGCTGGTCGACATGCGGATGATGGCGATGCGACAGGTGCTCTTCACCAACTTGACGGCGCTCGTCGCCGGCTTCGCGATGTTCGGCACCTTCGTGCTCGTGCCGAACTTCGTCGAGACGCCGCACGGCCTCCCGCTTCACGTGCAACGGCTCGTGGACTACGGCTTCGACGCGAGCGCGACGAAGGCAGGGCTCTACCTGCTGCCGAGCTCGATCACGCTGCTCTTCGCCGGGCCGATCGCGGGCCTGATCGGCCGGCGGACGGGCTCGAAGTGGCCGCTCTCGGTCGGGCTGCTGCTGGTGGCCGGCGCGGCGGCCTCGCTCGCGATGTGGCACGACGAGCCGTGGCAGATCCTGCTCGCCATGGCCTTGCTGGGCATCGGCGTCGGCTTCGCCTTCGCCGCGATGGCGACGCTGATCACCGAGGCAGTGCGCCCGACCGAGACCGGCGTCGCGACGGGCATGAACACGGTCATGCGCACCGTCGGCGGCGTGATCGGCGGCCAGGTCGGCGCAGCGCTGCTGACGGCGCACACGATTCCGCGGACCGGCGGGGTGCCGTCGGTCGTCGGCTACGAGATCGCGTTCGCGATCGGCGCGGTCGCGGCGTTCGCGGGTGCGACGCTTGCCGTCTTCGTGACGCCGCCGCGGTTGCGCCGCCGCGAGCAGCTCGAGTTCACCGAGGTCTTAGGCGAATCTTGAGCCGCTCTTAGGCCGTCGCGGTTCGATGAACGGGACACCACGACCGAAAGGAGGTCACACGTGTTCCGCACGAGGCACGCCGCCTTGATCGCCACCGCCGTCGCAGCGATGGCGCTCGGCGGCGCGGGAGTTGCGCTCGCCGCAGCCGGCGGCGGCAACTCGAGCTCGTCGCCGGGCGCCGGCACCACACCGAGCACGACGACACAGACGACCTCGCATCACTGCGACCACGGCAACTGAGACTGAGCGACGAACATGACATGTCCCAGGGACGGTCCCTGGGACATGTCCGTCAGCCGCGGCCGGCGCTAACGGCGGCGCGCCCGTAGCGGACCACCGTCGCGTGCGAGAGGCGCCCGCGCGGCAGCTCGACCACGAACGCAGTCGAGCGTCGCAGGACGTGGTTCTCCCAGCCGACGACGCTGCCGGGTTCACGGACGAGCCGGGTCAACGGCAGCCCGACGCGCGTCGCGTATGCCCGCTCGATCGCCACGCTGCCACCAGATTCGTCGACAGCGTCGCGATGCTGGTGGAACCAGATCGAGACACGAGGACGCAGCTTGCGGATGAAGCGATACGCGGTGCGGCTCTCAGGCTCCGACAGCGCCTGCACGCCGGAGTCGTACGGGCGGCCGAGCGGCCGCCACCGGAACGGGAAGTTGCGGTTGAGGTCGACTCCGTGCGCGTTGCCGCGGGTGCCGCGCGCCCGGCCGTCCGGGTTCAGATCGGGAACGATCCAAAGGTCGACCCCGGCCGGCGATTGGTGCTCGAGCCAGTGCGCGATCGCGATGCCGGCGGGCTCGTTGCCGTGGATGCAACCTACGACGAGCTCCTTGTTCGGGCTGTTCGGATCTCCGACCTCGACGGCGTGAATGGGGCGGCCGTCGACGGAGTGGCCGAGCAGCGACGCACCGCTCAGCAGGGCGGCGAGGAACCTCACAGCGTCACCCGGTCCGGCAAGAGGTAGACGGGTGCCGCAATGTTCAGCCGAGCCGAATCGTCGTCACCACGAACACCTCGTGCTGCGCGACCGTGACGCTGACGACGCCGTTGGCGTCCGCCGTCACCGTCTGCTTCGGCGCGACGAGCCCATCGGCGTTCGCGTTCCAGAGCAACAGGTTGACCGGCTTCGACGGCGGGAACCCGGCGATCGAGTAGGAGCTCGTCGCCGTCGTGCCGGTGTTCAGCTGCGCTCCGGCCGTGTCGAGGCCGATCACCGTGAGCTGCTTCTTCTTGCCGGCGTATGACGCGAGCAGACGCGAGCTGCCGGGCACCGAGTCGGTGGCGACGACCTGCCATCCGCGCTTCACCGTCGTCGTGAAGAGCTGCAGCAGGTTGTACATCGGATAGAGCGGCCAGCCGTTCTGCGGCGCGCCGATGAGGTAGTACGCCTGCGTGCCGTTGTCGTACTTGCCGTAGTACGAGTCCCACTTGCTCGTGCCCATGTAGCCGAGGTCGGCGGCGAGCACGTCGAACCACGCGTGCTGGAACGCGCTGACGTTCGTCTGCGTGATCGCCGTGCCGTCGTCCCAGACCCCCGGGTCGACGGTTGCTGCGCCGTTGAAGGTGCGCTGCCCGCGGACGCCGTATTCCGTCACGAAGATCGGCTTGCGCGCGTTCTGCGGAAGCGCGTTGACGATCGCCCGCACCTCCGTCAGGCGGTCGACGAGCTTCTGCGTATCGAAGTAGTCCCAGAAGACGTGGATCGAGTACGCGTCGAGGATGTCCGACATGTGCGCCGCCAGGTACTGAAACCAGACGTCCTGATTCGGTGCGCCCGTGTCGGGGCCGCGCGTCAGGTCCCCGCCCATGTACTTGACCTGGCCGCGGATGCTCTGGATCAGCGGATCGAGGTCGCGGTACTGCTTCTCGTAGGCCTGCATCGTCATGCGCGTGCGGTTGGGCTCGTTCTGGAGCGTGACCCACTTCAGGTGCGTGATGCCCTTGTTGCGGACGAGGTCGAGCAGGACGTTCGCGAAGTTCTGCGGCTGGAACGTCCCGCCCTGCCACGTGATGTCGATGTCGGTGCCGGTGCTCTGCGCGAACTGCACCGTCCGGACGAACGACTGCATCTTGTCCGGGTCGGTGAACGCCTGTGGCGTGAAGAAGATGCGAGAGAACTCCGGGTGCAGCGAACGCATCTTGGTCTCCATGTCGACGACGTTCGCGTCCGTCACCCCCGCGGCACGGCTGAGCGCGGAGTAGACGTGATGGTTGAACTGGCCGCCGTACCCGGCGAAATCCGGGACGAGGACGGTGCCGGTGCGCGCCTTGAACTCGGCGACGTCGACGATCAGCTTGCGCGGCTTCACGCCGCTGACCGCGACGGTGAGACTGTTCGGGCCGAGCGTCGTGAGCGTGACCGGCAGCTTGACCGTCGTCTTGCGGCGCGGCCTGACCGTCACGCCGCGCTTTGCTGCGGCCACGGTGACCGTCGCCCTGCGCAGGTGCGCGGCGCGGTTCAGGAGCTTCACCTGGACGTAGAACGGATGCGACGGGAGCACTGCGCGGTTCGCCGTGACCGACGTCACGACGACCCCGGTGGCGGCGTGCGCTACACCCGGCCACAGGACGGCCAGGAGCGCGATCGCGAAGAAGACCCCCCCTCTCACGGCGAACACGGTAACCCCGAGGCGTTAGGACTACTTGAAGATGTTCACGGCTCGCGCCGCGACGAGCAGGATCACGAGCGCCGAGAGCGCCGACTCGAGGAGCATCAGGAGCTTGGCCCAGCGGCTGAGCGGCATCGTGTCCGTCGGGCTGAAGGCGATCGAGTTCGTGAACGAGACGTACATGTAGTCGATGAAATGCGGCCTCCAGCCCGGGGCGGCGAGCTCCGGGTTCTCCATCTGCGGGTACTGGAAGTCGGGAGGCGGCGGGTCCGGGTCGAGGCGGCTCGCGGGACCGCCGCGGTCGAAGAGCCAGAACCAGAGCCCGAAGACGATCACGTTCGTCAACCACACCGTCGCTCCCTTGAGCAGGAGATGCGATCCGCTGGTCTCGTGCCCGCTCACGAGCGACGCGATCACGGTCAGGACGAGCAGCCCGTTTCCGGCGCTCGCGAACGCGAGCAGCCAGATGCCGACTTCACGCCTGGCGCCCGTCGGCTCGAACATGCGGTGTGGGCGCGACCACGTGCTCAGGGCGAAGATCGCCGCCTCGAACGGCACCGGGATGAGCCAGATCCACCAGTCGAGCACCCACGTGGTCCAGCCCTCGACCCGGCTCGTGGTCGCGATGGCGAGCTGCAAAAAGATGGGAATCGCAATTGCCGGACCGGCCTCCCAGCGCGATTCGATCTCCGCGTCGCGGCGTACGGCCTTGTCCACTAGGTTGAGCATATGGCCACGAACTTCCTCGCTCGCGCGGCAAGGGCGACGCGAAGCTCGAAGCGAGTGGCGCTGCGGGAGACGGTCGACTACGTCGAGCTGGTTCGGGACATCGCCGCAATGGCCAACTCCGGCGGCGGCGTCGTCGTGTTGGACGGCATCGCCGGCATCGACGAGGAACTGCTGCACGAACGGTTGCACGAGTACGCCGAGCCGGACTTCGAGGCCTTCTCGGTCGAGTCGCTGTCGCGGAACGGACGACCGTCGACGGCGCTCGTCGTCGAGGGCGTCCACAACGCACCGCTGGTGTTCGCCGAAACCGGACGTGTGCACGATCACGTCGCGTTCGTGCCGGGCGGGCTCTACTTCCGGCACGGCGCGAAGAGCGAGGCCGCGACCGGGGATGACGTCCGCGACTTCATCCGCCGCCAGCTCGACGCGACGCGAACGCAATGGCTGGCGAACATCCGCCAGGTGATGCACGCGCCGGACGGCGCCGAGGTCGCCGTGATCGAGACGGCCGAGCGCGACGAGGAGGGACGGCCGACGCTGATCCGGCTCACGACGGACCCGCACGCCCCGCTGTACGGACAGGTCGATCCGGATCAGTCGCACCCGTACCGTCAGAAGGAGGTCATCCGCGAGGTCAACGCGCGCCTCGGCGACGCCGCCGTGAACGCGTTCGACGTCCTGAGCGTGCGCCGCGTGCACGCAATCTCCGAGGAGACGCGGCCGGAATTCGTCCACGTCCCGAAGTTCGGGTCCCCGCAGTACAGCGATGCGTTTGTCGAATGGCTGGTTGCGGAGCGCGACCGGGATCCGCGATTCTTCGAGCAGGCGAAGTCCTCCTACCTCGCCACCCGCCCGAGACCCCGCCGCGAAAGGAGAAGCTGATGCCCGGCAAGCCCGTGCACATCGAGATCGCCGCCCAGGACACCGGCCGCGCGCAGGACTTCTACAAAGGCCTGCTCGGCTGGCAGTTCGAGTCGATGGAAGGGCCGATGGAGTACCACACGACCCGGTTCTCCGAGGACACGGGTGGAGGCCTGTTCCCCGGTGATCCCGGCGCGATCCGCGTCTACTTCGACGTCGACGACATCAACGCCGGCGCCGCGCGCGTCAACGAGCTCGGGGGTAAGGCCGACGACCCGCAGGCGATTCCCGGCATGGGCTGGTTCGTCACGGGGACGGACACCGAGGGCAACCCGATCGGCCTCTGGCAGACGGACGCTTCCGCGCCCGCGCCGCCGAGCTAAATCGTCCAGGTATCGCCGGCGCCGAGCAGCGCTGCGAGATCGCCCTCGCGCTGCCCGCGGGCGGTCTCGAGCTGCTCGGCCATGAGCTCGTCGTAGACCGGCCGCTCGACGTCGCGGAAGACGCCGACGGGCGTCGCCCCGAACGTCGATTGCGTCAGCCGCGTCAGCGCGAACGCGAGGCTCGACTCGACGTGATGCGCGTCGTGCACGAGCAGCTCCGACTCGTCGCCGACGTCGACGACCTCGGCCGAGCCGTCCGGCCGCTGACGGACGCCCCGCTCGCCCTCCGCACCGAAGCGGATCGGCTTCCCGTGCTCCAGATAGATCCGGTTCGTCTTGTCGTCACGGACGAAGTCGAACGCGCCGTCGTTGTAGATGTTGCAGTTCTGGAAGATCTCGACGAACGCGCTGCCGCGATGCGTGGCGGCCCGGCGCAGCACCTCGGTCAGGTGCGCGCGGTCGGTGTCGATCGCCCGCGCGACGAACGTCGCCTCCGCCCCGATCGCGACGCTCAGCGGATTGAACGGCCAGTCGAGCGAGCCCATCGGCGTCGACTTCGTGACCTTGCCGAGCTCGCTCGTCGGTGAGTACTGCCCCTTCGTCAGCCCGTAGATCTGGTTGTTGAAGAGCAGGATCTTGATGTTCACGTTGCGCCGCAGCGCATGGATCAGATGGTTGCCGCCGATCGAGAGCGCATCGCCGTCGCCGGTGACGACCCAGACCGACAGGTCTGGCCGCGACGTGGAAAGACCTGTCGCGATCGCCGGCGCGCGGCCGTGGATGGAGTGCATCCCGTACGTCTCCATGTAGTACGGGAACCGCGCCGCGCAGCCGATCCCGGAGACGAAGACGATCTTCTCCTTCGGAACGTCCAGCTCGGGCATGAACGACTGGAGCGCGGCCAGGATGGCGTAGTCCCCACAGCCCGGGCACCACCGGACTTCCTGGTCGGTCTTGTAGTCCTTGGCCGTCAGCTTGCCGTTCGTGGCCACCAAGATCGATGATAGACACAGCACGATGAGGCACCTCGCCCTCGCCGTCCGCAACCAGGAGCGCTCGCGCCGCTTCTACGAGACGTACTTCGGCTTCGGCGCCGAGCCGGCCCGCCGCTACGAGGACGACACGTTGATGCTCTACAACGAGGACGGGTTCTCGCTGGCGCTCGGCGCCAGCGACGAGAAAGTCACCCTGCCGCCGTTCCTGCACTTCGGCGTCCATGTCCGGTCGCCGGCGGACGTGCGCGCGCTCCGCGACCGCCTCGTGGCGGACGGCGTGCCGATCGTCGGCGAGTGGGAGGAGCCCGAGTACGTGAGCGTCAAGTGCCGCGACCCCGACGGCTACGTCGTCGAGGCAGCCTGGGAGCCGCACCTTCGATGACGACGTTCCACGGGACCTGCCTCTGCGGGGGCATTCGGTTCGAGGTCGAAGCCGACCCCGAGACGCTCCGCTTCTGCCACTGCACCAGCTGTAAGCACCTCTCCGGGGGAGCGGGCACCGTCAACTTCCCCGCCGCCCCGTCGGCGATCAGAATCGTCGACGGCGAGGAGCTCATCCAGAGCTTCACGCCGGAGGGCGGCAGTGCCAAGACGT
Organism: uncultured Actinomycetes bacterium; assembly: GCA_963833655.1. GTDB lineage: Bacteria > Actinomycetota > Thermoleophilia > Gaiellales > Gaiellaceae > 3-1-20CM-4-69-9. The sequence continues at coordinate 136,300 of CAWHYL010000006.1, forward strand.
TCTGCCGGAACTGCGGCGCGAACCTCTTCGGCGGCGGCTGGCCCGACAGCGAGCGCTGCAGCGTCCGCGTCACGACGATCGAGGAGCCGCTCGACGCCACCATCGGCGTCCACCTCTTCGTCCGCTCGCTTGCGCCGTGGGAGACGCTGCCGGACGACGGCGCCGAGCAGTTCGAGACTACGTCGCGCTAGCGAGCGCCTTCTTCGTCTCGCCGATCGCCTCCTGCGCCCAGACGATTGCCTGCGGGTTGTCCGGATCTCGCTTGCGCACCTCGAGCGCGCGCTCGAACACCTCGAGCGCGTGCTCGTAGGCGCCGGCGTCGTAGTAGTGCCAGCCGAGGTTGTTCAGCAGCGGCCCTGCCCAGTAGGCGGCATCCGGTTGCGACGCCGCGAGCAGGAGACCGCGATCCGTCCACTCGACCAGCTGCTCGGGAACCGAGATCGCGACCATGTGCGCCGCGTCACCGGCGAACCAGTACTCGCCGAGGTCCGCTGCGCGCGCGAACGCCGACTCGAAGACCGGCGCCGCAGCGACGCCGTCCCCGCTCGAGCGGAGCTTCCGCCCGCGCTCCAGATCGACCCGCACGCGCACGAGGCCGTCGTCGCCGGCGAGCGCCTCCGCCTGCTGCAGCAAGGCCTCGCACTCGACGAACTCGTCGCGCAGCGAGTGGACGCGTGCCAGCTGGGTCAGCACCTCGGCGCGGCCGGCGTCCGACTCCTCCAGCTCGAGCTGCTCGCGCAGGCGGGTCTCCGTCCCGCCGACGTCCTCGAAGTCCCAGAGCGGTCGCAGCCGGTCAGGCATCGATGGGAACGTGGCCGGGCTCCGACGCGATCCGCTGCAGCCACGCGCGGACGGCGGGGTAGGGCTCGAGCGCGAACCCGCCCTCCTCTGCGACGTGCGTGTAGCCGTACAGGGCGATGTCCGCCAGCGTGAAGGAACCGCCGACGAGGTAGTCGCGGCCGTCGAGGTGCTCCTCGAGCCGCCGGAGCGCGCGCTCGCCGCCCTTCTGCTTCGCCTCACGCTGCGGCTCGAACTCCTCGGACCGCCCGGAGTACGCGACCCAGAAACGCACGACGGCGATCGTCGGCTCGAGCTGATACTGCTCGAAGAACATCCACTGCAGCACCTGCGCACGCTCGTACGGATCGTCCGGCACGAACCGCGTGCCCTCGCCGAAGAACCAGAGGATCGCGGCGGACTCGCCGAGCGGCCGACCATCGTCGAGCACGAGCGTCGGCACCGTGAGCCCGGGATTGAGCCCGGCGAGGAGCTCCCGCCGGTTCGAGCGGTCGACCACGTCGACCGCCCGGCGCTCGTAGGGGATGCCGAGGTGCGCGAGCAGCAGCCGCACCTTGTAGCAGTTGCCCGACACGGGGCTGTCGTACAGGAGCATCAGCGCCGCACCGAGGTGAGCCAACGCGCGACGCGGAGACCGTATTCCGCGGACGCCGCACGTTTACGCACGAACGGAAGCGTCAATCACGGCGTCGCAGGGGAGAGCAACTCAAGCCTGCACGAGGCGGGGGTCAGACGGGAAGCGGCCTTCCCACGCATGCGCCGCCGGGGACCGGCGCGATGCCTCTGGCTCCCGCCTCCGGCGTTTCCGGCGGTCAGGCGTCCACCATCGCCGCGATCGCGTCCGCGACCTCGCCGGCGCGGAACGGGGTCCCGCGCACGAGGTTGAACCCGGTCGCGTCGACGAGGAACTCGGCGCGGATCAGCTTCTGCAGCTGCCCGAGGTTGATCTCGGGCACCAGGACCTTGTCGTAGCCGCGCACGACGTCGCCCGTGTTGCGCGGGAACGGGTTGAGGTAGCGCAGGTGCGCGTGCGCGACCTTCTTCCCCTGCGCCCGCACGCGCCGGACGCCCGCCGCAACCGAGCCGAACGTCCCGCCCCAGCTGAGGACGAGCGTGTCGGCGCCGTCGGGGTCGTCGACCTCGAGCTCGGGAATGTCCTGCGCGATCCCGGCGACCTTCTGCGCGCGTAGACGCACCATAAGGTCGTGGTTCTCCGGGTCGTAGCTCACGTTGCCGGTGACGTCCTGTTTCTCGAGCCCGCCGACGCGGTGCTCGAGGCCCGCGGTGCCCGGAACCGCCCAGGGGCGCGCGAGCGTCGTCTCGTCGCGCCGGTACGGCTCGAACTCGCCGCCGTTCGCCTCGGCGAAGCCCGGCTCGATCGGCGCGATCGCGCCGACGTCCGGCAGCAGCCACGGCTCCGAGCCGTTCGCGAGGTAGGCGTCCGACAGGAGGAAGACGGGCGTGCGGTACTTGACGGCGATGCGCGCGGCCTCGATCGCCGCGTGAAAGCAGTCGGACGGAGTCGCCGCCGCGAGCACCGGCACCGGGGACTCGGAGTTGCGGCCGAAGAGGACGCCGAGCAGGTCGGCCTGCTCCGGCTTCGTCGGCATCCCGGTGGACGGGCCGGCGCGCTGGATGTCGACGATGATGAGCGGCAGCTCGAGCGTGATGCCGAGGCCGATCGTCTCCTGCTTGAGGACGATGCCGGGGCCGCTGGAGGTCGAGACGCCGAGCGAGCCGCCGAAGCTCGCGCCGAGGGCGGCGCCGACGGCCGCGATCTCGTCCTCGGCCTGAAACGTCCGCACGCCGAAGTTCTTGTGCCGCGCCAGCTCTTCGAGCACCGACGACGCAGGCGTGATCGGGTAGGCCCCGAGGAAGAGCGGCAGGCCGGACTTCACCGACGCGGCGATCAGCCCGTACGCGAGCGCCTGGTTGCCGGTGATGTTCCTGTAGAGACCGGGCTTTAGCGGGGCGGGCCGCACCTCGTACTGGACGGCGAACGACTCCGTCGTCTCGCCGAACGCATACCCGGTCTGGAAGGCCTTGACGTTCGCCTCCGCGATCTCCGGCCGCTTCGCGAACTTCCGGCGCAGGAAGTCGATCGTGCCCTCGGTCGGCCGCCCGTACAGCCACGACATCAGCCCGAGCGCGAACATGTTCTTGGAGCGCTCCGCCTCGCGCTTCGTGATCCCCTCGATGTCCTTGAGCGCCTCGATCGTCATCGAGGTCAGGGGGACCGCGTGCACCTCGTACGAGTCGAGCGACCCGTCCTCGAGCGGGTTGCCGGTGTAACCGGCCTTCTGGAGGTTGCGGTCGGTGAACGCGTCCTTGTCGACGACGAGGATGCCGCTGGTCGGTAGGTCCTTGAGGTTCGTCTTCAGCGCGGCCGGGTTCATGGCCACGAGCACGCTCGGCGCATCGCCCGGCGTCAGGATGTCGTGGTCGGCGAAGTGGAGCTGGAACCCCGAGACGCCCGGCAGCGAGCCGGCCGGCGCGCGGATCTCGGCCGGGAAGTCCGGGAAGGTCGCCAGGTCGTTGCCGAGGAGGGCCGTCTCGGAGGTGAAGCGGCCCCCGGTGAGCTGCATCCCGTCCCCGGAGTCGCCGGCGAACCGGATCACGACCGATTCGAGCTGCTCGACGGGCTTCGAGGCCACGACGAAGTTCTAGCGCAGGTGCGCCGGCTAGTGCAGCGCTTGCGTGACCGCCATCGGGCCGGCGAAGTACCTCCGGCGCGTGTCGCGGGCGCTGCGGTCGTGCGGGTCGAAGTAGGGCGCCAGCCAGGAGTCGTCGTCGACCAGGAACTGCGGCGTCCAGTCCTCCGGGATCCCGGCCTTCTTCCTCTCCATGAAGATCTTCACCGACTCGCGAAAGGCGTAGTGCGTGTACAGCCGGAGGTACTCGCCGAAATAGACGTCGGCGATTCGCGTGTCGCCGCGGATGACGATCACGTTCTCGTCGTTCGTGTAGGTGCTTGCCTTGCTGAAGTTCGCGCTGCCGGTGACGACGACCGGGCGGCGCCCGAGCGGGTCGACGAGCATGAACTTCGTGTGCACCCAGTACACGTGCACGTCGGGATCGATCTGCTGGAGCTCCGCGAGCCACCGGTCGAAGCTGTTCGTGACGATCCGGTTCCCGACCGCGACGACGACGTTCCGGCGGTTGCGCAGCTGCTGGATGGCGCGCGTCTCCTCCGCCTTGGTCTTCGGATTCCCCCACTCCTTCTCCATCAGCGCCATGCGCAGGACGTCGTCGTCCTTCGCGTAGACGTCGCGGAACTTCGGGTGCATGCCGAACGCGAAGGTCATGAAGAGGCCCTGCTTCGCGCTCGCCGCGATGTCCGCATACCACTGCAGCGCGTCGAGCTCGCCGCCCCGCGGCGAGAAGACAGCAGTCGTCGGCGCGTTCCACGGGTGCGGCGGCGCCGGGGTTGCCTCCTCGTTCGCGCTGCGGTAGGCGGCGGCAACCGGCGGATCGGCAGCGAGCCGGTCCCAGTCATCGCGGAACGCCTGCGCAATGGCCGTGTCCTCGACGATATGGCCGACGTTGGCGTGGCCGAAGATGCCGTTCTCGGTCAGGTTCGTCGATCCCGTCCAGACGGCTTTCGGCGTCCCGTGCTCGCTCAGCACGAAGAACTTGTCGTGCATCAGCTTGCCGTGAGCACGGCCGCGGCAGAGCGCTTTGAGCTTCGAAGACGCGATCGCGGCTTCGTTCTCCGGGCCCGGCCCCATGTCGTCGAAGATGACGTGCACCTCGGCGCCGCGCTGACGCGCTGCCCGGACGGCTGCGAGCGCCGCGGGCCATTGAAACTCGTAGCAGGCGCCGTGCACCTCCCAGCCGGCGCCGGCGCGGCCGAGGAACGCGACGAACGCTTCGAGCAGGCCGCGCGAGAGCCACTCGTACGCGCCGGGCCCGGCGACGTTCGGCGGCTCGTTCTGGAACCGCCGCGCATACTCCTGCGTCGCAACGGAGCCGCGGTTGAAGAACGCGGAGTGCACGACGCCGACTTCCGGCTCGGTCGAGATCTCCACGTCGACGCTCATGCGCTGCTCGAGGTCGGCCGGGTCGCCGTAGAGCGCGACGACGGAGTACGTATACGTCGTGCCAGGCTTGGCGCTGTAGTCCGCCCACTGGAAGCCCTGGATCGGCTGGCGCAACGTCGAGAAGCGCTCGCCCGGCGCCGCGTGCGGCTCCGTCTGCTCGAACGTCTTCAGCCCTTGCAGCCAGATCGTGTCGCCCTCGCTGTGGTCGAAGCGTTTGAAGGCGAACCCGCGGAAGCCGGGCCGCTTGCCGGGCGTCAGGTCGAGGCCGAAGAAGACGACGTGCGTCCCGGCGACGACGTTGACGGTGAGACCGGCGTGCCTCGCGCGGCGGCGCACTAACGCTCGACGTCGAGCTCGCGCCCGACGACGGCGAAGTTGTAGAGCAGGACGTACGCGAAGCCGAGCGCGAGCGTGAAGAGCACGGTGACGCCGATCGCCTCGCTGTAGGTGAACGGGTCGCGCGCGACTGCGTGCACGATGCGCGGCAGCAGGCTCGGATGCTCGACCGCGTCCCAGCTGTTGAGGCGAAGGACGCGTCCCAGGTAAATGCCGACCGACCCGAGTGCGAGCGCGACTCCGGCGAAGACCCAGCCGCTGGCAACGCCGCGCCACTGGCGCATCACGGTCTGCATCAGGAAGAGCGAGGCGAACCCGAGCAGCAGCCCCGTCCAGGCGAACGCCGAGACGGTCACGGCGTCGTACCAGTAGGGAGCTTCCGGGCGCTGCTGCAGGTGCACGAAGTCGGTGACGATGTATGGCGCGTTCGGGAAGAACAGCAGCCAGAGCGCACCGACGACGAGCACGGCGAGCCCGGCGCCGTGCCGGCGCCAGCGGTCGTAGACGACGACGGCGAGGACGAACGGGATCCACGCGAGGAACAGGTTCCAGATCAGGCCCATGTACTCGGTGCTCCCGCTGCGGGCGTAGCGCACGAGCACGAGCGCGACACAGAAGAGCGACACGGCGACGAGACCCAGAACCGTCACGAGACGCCGCCTGCTGGCGTTCATGCTTCGGCGAGCAGCTGCTGCAGGTCGAGCGGCGCGGTGTACATCTCCGCCGGCCATTGCTCGCGCGGCCGGTCGCGGTAGAGCTCGATGCCGTTCTCGTCCGGGTCGTGGAGGTAGATCGCCTCGCTGACGCCGTGGTCGCTCGCGCCGGTCAGCGACACCCCGGCGTCGACGACCGCCTGGACCGCCTGCGCCAGCGTCTTCCGGTCCGGGTAGCGAATCGCCACGTGGTACAGCCCCGTCGTCCCGCGGGGCGGCGGCGGGCCGCCCTTCGACTCCCAGGTGTTCAGCCCGATGTGATGGTGGTAGCCGCCGGCCGACAGGAACGCCGCCTGGTCGCCGTAGCGGTGCTGCTCCTCGAAGCCGAGGACGTCACGGTAGAACGCGACTGCGCGGTCGAGGTCGCTCACCTTCAGGTGCACGTGGCCGATGTCGGCCCGGGGATCGATCGTCATCGACCGTCAACGCTACCGCGGCGAGCCCGATTCCGGCTAGCGCCCAGATGCAGTAGCCCATCCACGGGTCGCCGATGACATCCGTCTGGACTGCGAGAACGAGGGTTGCGCCGAACGCCGCGGCGATCGCCGCGGCCCGCCGCACGACGAGCCCGCCGAAGATGCCGAGGTTCCAGGCGATCCAGAGCAGCGCGCCCAGCAGGCCGGTCTCGGCGCCGAGCTCGGTGTAGTTCGACTCGCCGGCGCGAATGGGCGTGCCGGTGCGCGACGCGGTCTGGCCGGCGTTGCCGAGCCCGTACCCCTGCGGGTGGTGCACCACCGTGCGCGCCCCTTCGCGCAGGCTGATCCAGTGGCTGTGGATCGACGGCTCGTTGATGCTGCCGGCGTTGCCCGTGGCGCCCGGGTGCGCCTTCGCGATGTTGTGCTGGAGGACGAGATCCTGTTTCGTCCACTTCCCCTCCGGTGCGACGTGCGGGAACGCATGCACCCACGCGACGCTGACGGCGAGCGTCGCAACGGCAGCGGCGACTGGCCACCACTCGCGCTGCACGTAGGCGAGGACGACGAGCCCGGCCGCAAGCGCGAGCAGCGAGGACCGCGAAAACGTGAACAGCAGGGCGACGAAGATCAACGCGCAGAGCGGTACGAGCAACCGCAACCGCTGCCGGAGCACCGCCGAGACGAGCAGCGCGGTGACGAAGCAGTACGCGCTCGCGAGCGGCCCGAGGAAGAGCGAGACGAGCCGGCGCAGGAAGTGCACGTCGGAGCCGGTGTTGTAGATGAAGTTCTCCGGCAGGCCGCCCGTGCCCCTGTAGTCGTAGCCGAGCTGCTTGTGGAAGTAATCGACGACCGCCGAGCTCCGCCACCAGGAGATCGGCACGAGGAAGTCGTCGAGGAGACCGACGAGCGCGATTGCGCCGGCGACACCGACGAGCGTCCAGGCAAGCGGGACGAGCTGGTCGCGCCGCAACAGGAGCGAGCGGCCCAGGAAGTACGCGCCGACGGGCACGAGGTCGTGCTTGAGCGCGAGCCCGACGGCCGAGCGGTCGGCGGAGCCGTCGAGCCACGACTGCGGTAACACCGCGTACACGCAGACGACGACGGCGAACGCCGCGGCGAGCACGTCGACCGCGCGGACCGTGAAGGGGAGGCGCCGCGCCCGCAGCGCATCGAGGCCCACGCGCGCAAGCGCGACCGCGAGCAGGATCTCCTTCCAGGCCTGGAGGGCGGTCAGAGCGCCGCCGCGGACGCCGGCGCCGTATAGAGCTGCCATGACCGCGTTGTGTGCGGCCAGCCCGACCAGCCAGGCGTACAGCGCCGCCACCGGCCTGCGCCAGACGACCACCGCACCGACGCACAGCAGGAGCCCGTAGATCGGCACAGCGATGGCCTCGGCCATCCGGCGAGCGTACTGGGGCGGCCACCCGGCGGGGGCGCCTGATGCCGCCCTCAGTTCCGGCAATGTGGGCGGTCATGTTGCCGCTCGGTAACGTGGATTGACTTTTTGACTTATGTACGACCTCTGCTCATGATCCAGCCCAGCGTGTCGCAAGCCAGTTCCGCAGAGACGATCGGCGCGCGTCTCAAGCGCCTACGTCTGCAACGGGGCCTGTCTCAGCGCGACCTCTCGTCGCCCGGCGTGTCGTACGCCTACATCTCGCGGATCGAGGCCGGAGCCCGGACGCCGTCGGTCAAGGCGCTGAGGAAGCTGAGCCAGAAGCTCGGCGTCTCGGTGGAGTACCTGGAGACCGGCCGCGACATCCGGGACGTCGACGACCGCGAGCTGCGGCTGGCGGACGCGGAGCTCGAGCTGCGGGTCGCGCAGAACACGGAGGAGGCCGAGAAGAAGCTCGAGGCGGTCCTCGACGAGGCGCTGAGCGCGGGCGACGTCGCCTCGGCGACGCGGGCGCAGCTCGTCCTCGGCCTCGTCGCTGCCCAGCGGGGGAACCATCTCGACGCGGTCGAGCGGCTCGAGGCCGTCCTCGAGAACGGTGGCGTCTCCGTCGACTCGCGTCCGGACGTCTACGCGACGCTCGGGCAGTCCTACGCGTTCCTCGGTGCGCCCGACCGGTCGGTCCGGCTCTTTCAGCGCTGTCTCGACGAGATCGGCGACGGGGCGGAGGACGCCGCTTCGCGCATCTGGTTTGCCACGCTCCTCAGCTCTGCGCTCACCGACAGCGGCGACTACGACGGCGCACGTGACGTCATCCGCCGCGCGCTCGACGGGGCCGGCGTCGACACCGACCCCTACTCCCGGATGCGGCTCTACTGGTCGCGGGCGCGACTGGCCGGCATCGAGGGCCGTTCGGCCGAGGCGCTCGACAGCATCCGCAAGGCGATCGCGCTGCTCAAGGCGACCGACGATTCTCTTCATCTCGCGCGGGCCTACCTGATGAGCGCCGGCATCGAGGCGAACGAGGGCAATGCCGACGTCGCCGAGCGGCAGCTCGACGAGGCGGAGCGGCTGCTCGGCCCGTCATCGGAGCCGGTCGATCGTGCGATGTCGCTGATCGGGCGTTCGCGCGTCGCCGCCTTGAGGCTCGACGCAGAGGCCGCGGTCGCAAGCGCGCGCGCGGCGATCGACCTGCTCGGCAGCACGCACGCCGGCGAGCAGGGCGCAGCCGTCTGGGCTTTCGCACGCGGGCTCGCGCTGCGAGGCGACCTCGACAACTCGGTCGACGCGTATCACCGCGCAATCGATCTGTTGAGCGTGCACGGGCAGCGGCACGAGGCCGGCCGCGCAGCGATCGAGCTCGCGGAACTGCTCCGGCAAGCGGGCCGCCGCGACGAGGCGGAGCCGATCCTCCGCCGGGCGTACGATCTCGGCGTGGACGCCGAGACTGCTTCAGCCCGGCAGCGTTGACGCTCGAGCGGGTCGTTCGTCCCGCCGGTCCGTTCTCGCTCGCGCAGTCACTGCGCCATGCAAGCGACGCGACGCGCTACCAGCGGGACGGGACGCTGACGACGACATTGCGCGTGGGCGATCGCGTCGAGCTCGGCGCCGTCTCGCAGCTGGTCGACGGGCGCGTCGTGCTGCGGGCTGAGAGCGAGGAGGGTTTCGAGCAGCTCCGGTTCGTCGTGCCGATCGACGCCGACCACACCGCGTTCCTTCGGCGCTTCGCGCGCGACCCGCTCATCGGCGAGGCGACGCGCGCGTTTCAAGGGATGCGCCAGCTCCGCCTGCCGACGGTGGCGCAGTCGTTGCTCCGCGCGTTCTGCGGACAGCTCATCGACTCACACCATGCGCGCGAGCTCGAGGTACGGATCCTGCGCGCGCTTTGCCCGCGCGTCGGCGACACGACTCTGCGCGAGCCGCCGACGTCGTCGACGTTCGCGCGCCTTGCGCCTGCGCAGCTCCGCCGGCTCGGGCTGCACGCGCGGCGCGGCGCCGCGCTCGTGCGGATCTGCCGGACGATCGACGTCCAGCGGCTGCATGCGCTTCCGACCGAGGAGGCGGCGGCGTACATCGAGCGCGAGCGCGGGCTCGGACCGTGGTCGGCGGGCGTGATCTGCATGGAAGGGCTCGGCCGGTACGACCGCGGGCTCGTCGGCGACCTCGGGCTGATCAAGCTGATGTCGCGGCTGCGCGGCCGCTGGGTCGAGGGTCACGAGACGGCCGAGCTGCTCGCCCCGTACGGCGAGTGGGCGGGGCTCGCGAGCGTGTACCTGATCGCAGCGTTCGCGCGCGGCCTGATCACCTTGCCGGCCGCGCGGCCCGTCCGCTTTCCGCGGCCGGCGTACGCATGATCGAGGTCGTTCTCGGCGACCTGACGCAGCAGGACGTCGACGCGATCGTCAACGCTGCGAACCCGACGCTGCTCGGCGGCGGCGGCGTTGACGGCGCGATCCACCGTGCGGGCGGCCCGTCGATCCTCGAGGAGTGCCGGACGCTGGGCGGGTGCGAGCCCGGCGATGCAAAGGCGACCGGCGGGGGCGACCTTCCGGCGCGGTACGTCTTCCACGCGGTCGGCCCGATCTGGCACGGCGGCGACGAAGGCGAGGCGGAGCTGCTGGCGTCGGTGCACCGGCGCGCGATCGAGCTCGCCGCCGAGCACGGCTGCCGGTCGCTCGCCTTCCCGGCGATCTCGACCGGCGCGTACGGCTATCCGGTGCAGCTCGCAGCTCCGGTCGCCGTCGCCGCGACAGCGGAAGCCCTCGCCGCGCACCCGAGCGTGGAGCTCGCCCGCTTCGTCTTTCGCGATGACGCGACGCTCGCCCCGTACCGCGCCGCCCTCAGCAAGTAACACAGTGTTACTTGCGTGTTCGGGGTGTTACCGACGCAGCCTGGGAACGCCAACACCGGAGATGTGATCGAGGAAGGCATCCGGCGGGCGGGCGCGGAAGACGATGTCGAGGAGGACCTCCGTCGTCGTTGGCCCGCGGTCGCGTTTGAGCGCACGCAGCTCGTGCACGAGCTCGCGCACACGCTGGTAGCTCGGCCGGCGGAGACCGAGCCGCTCGGCGTGCTCGCCGAGGCGGCGGTTGATCTCCGCGATCGGCACATCCGGATCGTCGAGCGACACCAGCGCCTCGAGGAGAGCCGGCGCGATCCGAGGCGCGAAGAACGTCAACTGACGAACTGTCGCGAGCTCGGGCGCGCAACTCCGTCACGAAATGCAAGTAACACTGTGTTACTTGTCCGTACACTGCGGTGCCATGGCGGGCAACCGCAGGATCGCGATCCTCGGCGCCGGAAAGATCGGCGAGTCGCTGCTGGCGGGGCTGCTCAGCTCCGGGTGGCGGAAGCCCGCCGACATCGTCGCCACCGGCCGGCGCGAGGAGCGGCTCGCGGAGCTGAAAGAGCGCCACGGCGTCGAGGGAACGCTGGACAACGCGGCCGCCGTCGGCGGCGCGGGCTTGATCGTGATCGCCGTCAAGCCGCAGGACTTCGACGTCCTGCTAGGCGAGGTCGGCGGGCTGATCACGCCGGAGCAGACGGTGCTCTCCGTCGCCGCCGCGATCCCGACGTCGCAGATCGAGGCACGGCTCGTGAACGGCGTCCCGGTCGTCCGGGCGATGCCGAACGCACCGGCGCTCGTGCACGAGGGAATCGCGGGCCTGTGCGCCGGCGCGCACGCAGGCGACGAGCACCTCGACCTCGCAGAGGAGGTGCTCTCGCACCTCGGCGCGGTCGCGCGCGTGCCGGAGACGTACATGGACGCGGTCACCGCGGTCTCCGGCTCCGGCCCCGCGTACTTCGCGCTCCTCGCTGAGGCGATGATCGAAGCCGGCATCCTGCTCGGGCTCGGGCGCGAGACGTCGACGCAGCTCGTCGTCCAGACGATGCTCGGGACGGCGAAGCTCCTGCGCGACGAGGGGATGCACCCTGTCGAGCTCCGGGAGGCCGTGACCTCACCCGGCGGGACGACGATTCGCGCGATCCGCGAACTGGAACAGGCAGGTGTGCGCGCAGCCTTCCTCAACGCGATCCAAGCGGCGATGGAGCGGAGCCGAGAGCTCGCCGCGGGCGAGCAGTGAGCGACGTCGAGCTCGTCGTCGTCGACGACGAGGACGCGCTTGCGGCGCTCGTCGCCGAGCGCCTTGTCCGCGCGGCGCGCGCCGGCGAGAGCGTCGTCCTCACCGGCGGGACGACGCCGGAGCTGGCGTATCGCGAGGCCGCGAAGCTGGAGGGGGACTGGAGCAAGGTCGAGCTCTGGTGGGGCGACGAGCGCTGCGTCCCGCCCGACCACGAGGAGTCGAACTACGGCATGGCGAAGCGCTCGCTGCTCGACCTGATCGAGGGCGAGCCCCACGGCGTGCACCGGATCAAGGGCGAGCTCGCAAAGGAACGTGGAGCCGCCGAATACGCCGAGGAGATCGCGGGCGCGACGCTCGACCTCCTGCTCCTTGGCATGGGCCCCGACGGCCACGTCGCGTCGCTCTTCCCGAACGCCCCGACACTCGATCAAGACGCGCCGGCACTCCCGGCCGAGGCGGGGCTCGAGCCGTTCGTCGACCGCGTCACGCTCAGCCTGCCCAGGCTGCGGAGCGCGCGCGAGATCCTCTTCCTCATCGCGGGCCAGTCGAAAGCCGACGCGGCTGCCCGAGCCTTCGCGGGCGAGCCGAGCCCCGGCACGCCCGCCAGCCTCGTCCGCGCGAGCGACGGCAGGACGGTTGCAATCCTGGATCGCGCTGCTGCAGCCAAGCTTCCCGCTTGACAGAGCCGTCTCTATATGTAGAAGTCAACCGGGGCTGTGCAGGAGACGCTGATACTCGACAAGCCCGAGCAGCTCAAGGCGCTCGGTCATCCCCTCCGTGTCCGCGTCCTCGAGATGCTCGGCCAGGACGGGGAGTGGCAGCTCACGAACCGGGAGCTCGCGCAGCGGCTCGCGGTTGATCCCGGCCACCTCCACTTCCACGTCCGCATGCTGTTGAAGGCCGGGCTGATCGAGCTGGCCACCACCGAGGGTCGCGGCCGCGAGAAGCCGTACCGCGCGGTCGCGAAGGTGTTCCGCGTCGCACCCGAGCTGCTCGCGGCCGGCGGCGCCAGCGACCTGCAGGCGGCGATGATCGAGCAGGTGCAGCGGGCGCACACGCTCTACGCCGAGGAAGGCGCCTTTCGAGGCGCGCAGCTCGAGCTCAAGCTGACGATGGAGAAGGCGCTCGAGATGATGGCCGCGTTCCTCGACGACGCGCGCGCCGCAGAAGACGAGAGCGCGGACAAGATCGTGCTGACTCTCTTCGCGCACCCGCCTGCCGAGGATTAGGGATCCGGTACCGGAAGGAGCGGCGAGGTGAGCTCCGCCGCCATCCCGCGCCGCGCGGCGAGGCCCTGCAGCACCAGGACGGTATCCGCAACCGGCAGGTCCTCCAGGTACGCGTCGCGGGACTCGAACGACTCGAGCACCGACTCGACCGCCTCCACGTAGCCGAGGACGTCCTGCGCTGCGAGCGTCGCCAGCGCGTCCCCGACGTCGGACGGAAAGCCGTCGTGCGTGCGCAGACCGTCCGCGAGCACTCGCGCGTCGTCGTCGCGGCCGAGCACGAGGAGTGCCAGGCACCCTGCGTAGCGGCCGATCGGCGAGTCCGACCCGGCGGCGCCGACGCCGAGCGTCCACTCGGCGTCCCGGGCGGCGCCGTCCCAGTCCTCGGCCAGGATCCGCGCCTTGAGCATCGCGATCGGCCTCCCCCAGCTTCCGGGCGGCGCGTCGTCCCAGCTCTCGCGGTAGCGCTCGACCGCCTGCGCGAACCACTCGCGCGCTTCGGCCGTATTACCCGCCATGAGCTCAGCCAGCCCGGCGGCCGCCGCCGCGTTGCCGATCCGCGTCAGCTGCCGCTGGCGTGCATCGTGATCCTCCGGAACCGGCAGTCGTGACTCGCCGTCTCGATACCGTGCCTGTTCGCGCCGTGCATGCCCCGCCCAATCGACCACGGCCGGAGCTTATGGAAACGACCTTCTGCGACCTCCACCTCGAGACCGCGCCCGGGCGCGTGTTCACGCCGCGCCGGACGACCGAGAAGCTCGTCCAGACCGCGCTCGAGCGGATCGACGGCGTCCCGATGCGGATCGCCGACGTGGGCACCGGCAGCGGCGCGATCGCAGTCGCCCTCGCGACGCAGCGGCCGCACGTCGAGGTCTGGGCCACGGACACGAATGCCGACGCGGTCGAGCTCGCGCGCGCGAACGCGGAGCGGCTCGGCGTCGCCGACCGTGTGCACGTCCTGCAAGGCGACCTGCTCGATCCGCTGCCGGCACCGGTCGACCTGATCGTCGCCAACCTCCCGTACCTGCCCAAGTCGGAGCACGACACGCGCTACGACGACGAGCCGGACGACGCGGTCTACGCGCCCGGCGACGGGCTCGACCCGTACCGGCGCCTGCTCGATGCCTGCCGCGACGGGAAGCTCAAGACCGGCGGGACGGTCGTCCTGCAGTACCAGGGCGAGCCGTACGAGGCGGATTGCTGGCAGCTCGAAGACCTGCGCGCTCAGCTCGAGACGTCGAAATAGCATTGCCGTAGTGGAACGGCGCGAGGTCGTGTTCGTCGACGGCGTCCGCACGGCCTTCGGCCGCGCGGGGCCGCAAGGCATCTTCTGGAAGACGCGCGCCGACGACATGGCGGTCAAGGTCGTGCGCGAGCTCATCCGCCGGAACCCGCAGATCCCCCTCGAGCGAATCGGCGACGTCATCTTCGCGGCCACCGCGCAGGTCGGCGACCAAGGTCTGACGCTCGGCCGCGACGTCGCGCTGCTCGCCGGGATTCCGCAGTCGGTCCCGGGCTTCGCCGTCGACCGGATGTGCGCCGGCGCGCTCACCGCCGTGACGGCCGGCGCCGGCGAGATCGCGTACGGCGCCTGCGACGTCGTGCTCGCCGGAGGCGTGGAGCACATGGGGCACCACCCGATGGCGGAGGAGGTCGACTTCAACCCGCGCTTCGTCGCCGAGCGGCTCGTGGACACGTCGGCGGTGACGATGGGCGCGACCGCCGAGAATCTCTACGACACGTTCCCGCACCTCACGAAGGCGGACGCGGACGCCTATGCCGTGCGCTCGCAGCAGCGCGCCGCCGCCGCATGGCAGAACGGCATCATGCGCGAAACCGTCGTGCCGATGAGCGTCTTCACCGACGACGGGTGGAAGCCGGCCGACCGCGACGAGTTCCTGCGGGCCGACACGACGCTCGAAGGGCTCGCGAACCTGCGCACGCCGTTCCGTGCCGGCGGCCGCGTCACCGCCGGCAACTCCGCCGGCCTCACCGACGGCGCGACGGCCGCGTTCCTCGCCGCGGAGGAGACGGCGCGGGAGCTCGGCCTCGCGCCGAAGATGCGGCTCGTCGCGTTCGCGTTCGCCGGCGTCGAGCCCGAGCTGATGGGCATCGGCCCGATCCCGGCGACGAAGCGCGTCCTCGAGCAGACCGGGCTCACGATCGACGAGATCGGTCTCTTCGAGCTGAACGAGCCGTTTGCCGTGCAGGTGCTCACGTGGTGCGACGGGATGGGCGTCGATCCCGAGGACGAGCGCCTCAACCCGTACGGCGGCGCGATCGCCTGCGGCCACCCGCTCGCGGCGACCGGCGTGCGCCTGATGGCACAGCTCGCGTACGGCTTCAAGGAGCGGCCGAACGTGCGCTACGGGCTGACCGCGCTCTGCGTCGGGATGGGCATGGGCGCCGCGCTCCTGTGGGAAAACCTTGGCGCAGCTGACTGAGTTCAAGGTCGCGCGCGCGGGCGACGTCGCCCTCGTGACGATCGACAACGGCGGAGACTGGACGAAGCCGACGTTCTTCGGCGAGGCTGCGCTCCGCTCGCTCGAGCGCGCGCTGGACGAGCTCGAGCGCGGCGACTACAGCGCGGCGGTCATCACCGGCAAGCCCTTCTTCTTCGCTGCGGGTGCGGACATCACCGAGTTTCCGAACATCACGCGGGAGCGCGCCGTCGAAGGCGCACGCGCCGGCCACGAGCTGTTCGGACGGCTGCGCGCGCTGCCCATCCCGACGGTCGCTGCGATCAACGGCGCGTGCCTCGGCGGCGGCGTCGAGCTCGCGCTGCACTGCACCGCGCGGACGATCTCCTCTGCCGTGCGGCACTTCGCCTTCCCCGAGGTGTTCCTCGGCCTCTTCCCGGCCTGGGGCGGCACGCAGCTGTTGCCGAAGCTCGCCGGGCCGGAGGCGGCGATCAAGGTGATCGTCGCGAATCCGCTGCGCCAGAACCGGATGCTGAAGGCAGCCGACGTGGCCGAGCTCGGCATCGCCGACCGCCTGCTCGAGCCGGTCGAGTTCGTCGACGACTCGCTGGTGTTCGCGCGCGAGCTCGTGGAGCGTCCGCTGGAGCGTGCCGAACCGGACTGGTCGGATGTGGAGACCCTCATGCGCCGCGCGCGCACGGCTGTCGACGATGCCGTGCACGGCGCGGCTCCGGCGCCGTACGTGGCGCTCGAGCTGATCGAGGGAGCGCAGCGGTGGACGCTCGCCGAGGGCTACGCACGCGAGGAGGAGGCTGTCGGCGACCTGCTGCCCGGCCCGCCGGCGCAGGCGTCGATCTACGCGTTCGGGCTCGTCGAGCAGCGGGCGAAGAAGCATCCCCAGCGCCCGACCACGGAGCCGCGAAAGGTGCAGATGGTGGGAATCGTCGGCGCGGGACTGATGGCCCGTCAGATCGCCGCGCTGTTCGTGAAGCGCCTCGAGGTGCCGATCGTGATCCGCGACGTGAAGCAGGAGCTGGTGGACGAGGCGCTCGCCGAGCTCGGCCCGTCCGTCAGCGGCGGCACCGGCTACGACGGGTTCGACGGCTGCGACCTCGTGCTCGAGGCGGTCTTCGAGGAGCTCGGCGTCAAACAGCAGGTGTTCGGCGAGCTCGAGGCGGTCGTCGCGGACGACTGCATCCTCGCGACGAACACATCGGCGTTGTCGATCACTGACATGGCCGCCCACCTGCGCCGCCCGGACCGCGTCGTCGGCATGCACTTCTTCAACCCGGTCGGCGTCATGCCCCTGCTCGAAGTCGTGCGCGCCGCGCACACGTCGGACGTGGCGCTCGCGACCGCCTGGGCGGTCGGCGAGAAGCTGCGGAAGCGTCCGATCCTCGTCGAGGACGCGCCGGGGTTCGTCGTCAACCGCGTGCTGACCCGCATGACCCGCGTGATCATGGACGCGGTCGAGCACGGGACACCCGTGGAGGAGGCCGACGAGGCCGTCATGTCGCTCGGGATGCCGATGGCACCCTCCGTCCTGCTCCAGATGGTCGGCCCGCGCGTCGCGAACCACGTGCTCGAACGGATGCACGAAGCGTTCCCGGATCGGTTCCCGCTCTCGCCGGCGCTCGCGGCGCTCGCCGACGGCGAGGAGCCGGTCGTGCTGGACGACGCCCCGCGCACGCGGGAGCAGATCGTGGAGGAGGTGCTCGAGGCGGTCGCGGACGAGGTTCACCGGCTGCTCGAGGAGGGCGTCGTGGCCGAGGCGGCCGACGTCGACACCGGGCTCCTGCTCGGCGCCGGGTGGCCGTTCTTCCTCGGCGGCATCACGAAGCACCTCGACCAGATCGGCATGTCGGAACGCCTCTTCGGGCACTCCTTCGCGGAGATGAGGGAAGCTGCGCCTGCCTGATGGCTCACGACGACTGGCGCATACGGATCGAGCTTCCCGACGAAGAGGGCGCGAGCGGTTTCCTCGAGCGGCTCGGGCTCGCCAAGGGCGACGCCGAGGAGCTTGCGGAAGAGCTGCGCTCGCAGCGGCTCGCGGTCTCGCGCGACGGCGAGACCGTCTTCGTCTACGCCTCCAGCGGCATGCAGGCGGAGCAGGCGAGCCGCGTCGTCGAGCGAGAGCTGCAGGACGAGGGGATGACGCCCACCCGCTTCGTCACCGAGCGTTGGCTGCACGACGAGGAGCGGTGGGACGACGAGCCGGAGCAGGTCGACGTCGAGGAGGACCTGCTCGAGCGGGGCTACGCGCCGTGGGAGGTGCGGGTCGAGCTCGAGAGTCGGACCGAGGCCGACGAGCTCGCCGACCAGCTGCGCGCGGAGGGCTTCGACGTCTCGCGGACGTTCAAGTACGTCGTCGCCGGCACGGCCGACCGCGAGCAGGCGGTCGAGCTGGCCAGGCGCGTCCACGGCGAGGTGGAGCCGGGCGGGGAGCTCGTCTACGAGGTCCAGCCTTCCAACCCCTTTGCGGTCTTCGGGGGGCTCGGGGGCTAGACCTGGGTCACCCCGGCGGGGGAACCGCCCGCCGCCGAGCCGACCGATATACTCAGAGCCACGATCGCCGCCATGGGGATTTGCGGGGTCGCCCTTTTGTGACAGGTGCAGCGCCCGCTTAAGCGCTGCGTTCATGCAGGAGATCAAAGAGCAGCCGACCACAGTGTCGGAGGCAACGGACGGCCTCGAAGCCGCCGCCCTCCGAGCCGAAGCCTGGGCAGGCGAGCCCTTCTTCCGGGAGGGCGAGGACCCGGCCGTTTCGCTTGCCCCCGGGACGTCCCGCCGGCGCGCGCTCGACGACGCGCTCGCGGAGATCGAGGGAGGCAGGCGCGAGCCGTCGTCCGCGTGGAAGGTCCAGTACGGGCTGATGCTCGGGCTCGAGCGGGTGCTCGCCGAGCCGAAGCCGCACCTGGCATCCGGCACCGAGCTGCGTCGCCACCAGGTCGACGCGCTCGCCGGGATGCTGACGGAGCTCATCGCCTCGCACGAGGAGCATGCGAACGGCAACGGCCCGGTCGTCGAGTCGGTCGAGGAGGAGCAGGAGCCGGAGGAGGATTCGGCCGAGGACGTGCTCGAAGAGGAAGACGACGACGAGCCGGCCTTCAGCGGCCCCGATCCCGGCGCAATCCGGCGCTATCGCTTCCGCCACCCGACGGCGTCCGGCAAGACGATCGCCGCCGCCGGCTTCGTCGAGGCGGCGCGCACGCTCGGCGTCCTGATCCTCACGCACCGCCGCCTGCTCGTCTCGCAGTTCCAGCGCGACCTGACCGACGAGGGCTACGCCGACCGCTTCTCGCCGCCGATCGAAGGCGGCAAGGAGCCGCTGCGCAGCAGCAATCCGCTCACGATCCAGACCTACGCGTGGTTCGCCCGCCATCAGGCGTCGCTGTCCCGCGAGGCGTACCAGCTCGTCATCTGCGACGAGGCGCACACCGCGCTCGGCGAGAAGACGTCGAGCGCGATCCGCGCGTTCCCCGAGCCCATCTACATCGGGATGACCGCTACGGAGCAGCTGATCGCGAAGCAGGTGTCCGACGTCTTTCCCGCGTCCGTCGACGACCTGCCGCTTCAGGATGCTGCGCGTCGCGGCCTGATCGCGCCGCTGCGCGACCTGCGCGTGCCGCCCGTCGCCGCGATCAACCAGGTGCCGATCGTCGGGGGCGACTTCGACCAGGAGGTCCTCGCGAAGACGCTCGACCACCAGGCCCTGAACCAGGCGGCTGCAAGCCTCTACCGCGACCGGTTCGACAACACGCCCGGAATCGTCTACGCCGCCGGCGTCGAGCACGCCTACAACCTCGCGCAGGAGTTTCGCGCGGCAGGGCTCGCGGCCGAAGCCGTGTCCGGGCGCACGCCCCCGGTCAAGCTCGCCGAGACGCTGGCTGCCTACGAGCGCGGCGAGATCAACGTCCTGATCAACGCGATGCTGCTCGCGGAGGGCTGGAACTCGCCGCGTGCGACCGTTTGCATGCACCTGGCGCCGACCGCCTCGAGGCGCGTGTACCAGCAGCGGATCGGACGCATCATGCGCATGCATCCGCGCAAGGAGGCCGGCATCGTCGTCGACTTCGTCCCGAAGGCGGCGACACACAACGAGCGGGTGATCTCGCTCCACTCGCTGCTCGACGCCGACTTCTACCGCGAAGGCGCGCGCGTCACGCCGGCGCCGCGACGCCGCGTGCAACGCCGCGCGCGGCGCAAGCTGACGCCGGCACCGTGGCTCGTGCCGGTCACCCCGGACGTGCGCCGGCGGCTCGCCGTGATCACGCGGGAGTGGCAGCGCGTCGACCCGAAGTATCTGGACGAGGAGGAGCAGCGCTACTGGGCGACGATCGCCGGCCGGCAGATTCGCTTCGACGAGCGCGCTGCGTTCGTCGAGAAGCTGACCGCGCGCGGCGCGTCGAAGGGAACGCTCGAGCAGTTTCTCGCGACGTGCGCAGCCGAGAACCCGAACCGCCGGCTGCGCATCATGGCGCTCTCCGACCGCGTCTCGATGACGGTCGAGCGCGCGGACTTCGACGACCTCGTGACGCTCGTGACGCAAGCGCCGACGTGGGAGAAGGATCGCATGGGCGGCGTGCGCATCCTCCTGCGCGCCATCTCGGAGGGAAAGGCCGATGCGCCCGAACAGATCCTGGCGCGGTGGACGTGGCGGCTTGCACGTGCGTCGCGCAAGCTCCAGGACCGGCGTGCGAGCGCTGAGTTCCCCGAGGCGAAGCGCCTGCTCGGCGCGCTGGCGAACTCGCGCGGCCACCGGCACGAGGAGAACGCCGCGAAGCTCGTCAATGCCGCGCTCGACCTGCCGCTGCCGGTGGGCGCGGCGCTGCTCGCCTCGGCCGAGGGCTACACACCGCGCGCGACGCAACTGATCGAGGCGGCGCGCGAGCGGCTCGCGACGTTGCAGGAGGTCGCGGGCGCGCTGGCCGAGAACCTCCCGCAGCCGAAGCTGACCTCCGGCCGGTCGCGCCGACGCAAGCGGCGGAAGCGGCGGAAGAAGACCGGTGAGAACGCCGCCCCCGAGGCAACGGCCACGCCGGAGGCCGAGCAAAAACCGGTTGAAACGCCTGCGGCGTAACCTGGACTACAGAGAGTGATCGTCCTCGTCCCGATCGCGTTCGCGGCGGGCGTGATCACCGTGTTCACGCCCTGCGTCCTCCCGGTGCTGCCGATCGTGCTCGCCGGCGGCACGACGCGCCGCCCGTACGCCATCGCGGCGGGGCTCGTGACTACCTTCACGGCGTTCCTGCTCGCGGGCGCGTGGCTGTGGGGGCTCCTCGGGGTCGGGAAGCAGCACCAGATCCAGATCGGCGCGATCCTGCTCGGCCTGTTGGCGCTCACGCTGCTCATTCCGCGGCTCGGGGAGTGGGTCGAGCGGCCGCTCGCGTTCATGACACGCTTCCGCTTCGGCGAGCTCGGCGGGGGCTTCCTGCTCGGGGCCGCGCTCGGCCTCGTCTTCATTCCCTGCGGGGGGCCCGTCTTGGCCGCGCTGACGTCGAACGTCGCGCGCGACCGCGTCGGCGGCTGGCTCGTGATCGTCGCGCTCGCGTACGCGATCGGCGCCGCGCTGCCGCTGCTCGCGCTCGCGGCGGGCAGCCGCCGCGTCGCGACGAGCTTCCGCCGGAACGCGCAGGCGGTGCGAGTGACGGGCGGAGTGCTGATGGCCGTCGGCGCGGTCGTCATCTACAACGGCTGGGCCGAGAGCCTCCAGACGAAGGTGCCGTCGTATGCGCAATGGGTGCAGGATCGAATCGAGGGCAGCGCGACCGCGAAAACCCAGCTCGCGCAGCTCGACGGGCAGGCGTCGGCGGCGAAGCTCGTCGACGCGCCGGAGTTCCAGGGCCTCGGAGCGTGGATCAACTCTGCGCCGCTTTCGCTGCGACAGCTGCGCGGGAAAGTGGTGCTCGTCGACTTCTGGACGTACTCCTGCATCAACTGCCTGCGCACGCTCCCGTATCTCGAGAGCTGGGACGCGGGCTACCGCAAGGACGGCCTCGTGATCGTCGGTGTGCACTCCCCGGAGTTCCCGTTCGAGCACAGCCTCGACAACGTGCGCGCGGCCGTGAAACGGCTCGGCATCCACTACCCCGTCGCGCTCGACAACGACTTCGGCACGTGGACGGCGTATCAGAACCAGTACTGGCCGGCCGATTACCTGATCGACCGCACCGGCCATCTCCGCGACGTGCACTTCGGTGAAGGCGCATACGCGCAAACGGAGCACAAGATCCGCGAGCTGCTCGCGACGCGGCTGCCGCCTGCGCTCGCACAGCCGGACCGGACGCCGACGGAGCTCCGCACGCCGGAGTCGTACCTCGGCTACGCGCGGATCGGGAACTACGGCGGCTCGCCGCTCCGCACGAACCACGCGGCGCAATACAGGTTCCCGGCGGCACTGCTCAAGGACTCGTTCGCGTACGCGGGGACGTGGACGGTGGAGAGCGACCGGATCCTGGCCGGTCCCGGCGCGCGGCTGCGGTTCAATTTCCTCGCACACGACGTGCACCTCGTCTTGACGGGCCGCGGCGACGTGCACGTGAAGCTGAACGGCCGGCCGCTTCGGACGGTGCACGTCACGGCCGACAAGCTCTACACCCTCGTGGCGCAGAAGCGCACACAGGAGGGGCAGCTCGAGCTGAGCTTCACGCCCGGGCTCTCGGCGTACGCGTTCACCTTCGGCTAGCGAGCTACAGTCGCCGCATGTCCACCGTCTTGGTCGTGGACGACGACGCGCCCATCCTGCGGATGCTCCGGCGCACTCTTGCGGCCGAGGGCTACGAGGTCGAGACCGCAGGGGACGGCGGCGCGGCGCTCGCCGCAGTCGAGCGCTCGGTCCCGGACGTCCTCGTCCTCGACGTCGCGATGCCCGGCGTGGACGGGCTGGCGGTGTGCCGCCGCCTGCGCGGCAAGGGGCTCGCGGTGCCGATCCTGCTTCTCACCGCACGTGACGCAATCGCCGACCGCGTCGCCGGCCTCGATGCCGGCGCTGACGACTACCTCGTGAAGCCGTTCGCGGCCGAGGAGTTGCTCGCGCGTGTGCGCGCGCTGCACCGGCGCGGCAAGGAGCCGGCGGAGCTGCTTGCGTACGGCGACGTCGTCCTCGACGTGAGCTCACGACGCGCCCGGCGCGGCGCCCGCGCGCTCGAGCTCAGCGCGCGCGAGGCGGATTTGCTCGAGCTGATGCTCCGCAATCCGGAGCAAGTCGTCACGCGGGAGCTCGCGCTCGCCCGGGTCTGGGCGGGCGGCTCGGCGACTTCGAACGCGGTCGACCGCTACGTCTCGTATCTCCGCCGCAAGCTCGGAGATCCACCGTTGATTCAGACGGTGCGCGGCGTCGGCTTCGTCCTGGGACGATGACGCTCCGCCTGCGCTCCGTCGTCGCGGCCGCGGTCGGGATCCTCGTCGCGCTCGTGGTCGTCGGGGCTCTCGTGAGCGTCCTCGTCTCACGTCACCTTCACAGCTCCCTCGACCACACGTTACGACAGCGCGCCGTCGAGATCGCCCAGCTCAACGCATCGGCGCCGGCGCTGCTGACGACTCCCGGCGCTCTCGACTCGCCGATCGGCGGGACGCAGCTGCTCGTCGAGGTCGTGGACAAAAACGGGACGATCGTCGCTCGCTCGCTCTCGCTCGGCGGGCGCGTCCTGCACGCGGGCCCGAACGTACAGGCTGCGATCGCCGACGCGCGCTCCGGGTACTCGACCGCGAGGGTAGGGACGGAGCAGCTGCGCCTCTACACCGCTCCACTTGCAGAGCTGGGCGGGCCGGCGCGGGGCGGCGCGGTCGTCGTCGCCGCATCGACGCACGATCTCGAGGAGACGCTTGCAAGCCTGCATCTGTTCGTTCTCGCGACTGGCCTCGTCGCTGCCGTCCTCGGCGCCGGAGCGGTCGCGCTCCTGATGGGACGTGCGCTCGCACCGTTGCGCCGGCTCGCAGGCGGAGCGGCGGAGATCGAGCGCACGGGAGACGCGCGGCGCCGCCTTCCGCAGCCGGCGTCCGACGACGAGGTCGGGCAGCTCGCGGGCACTCTCAACGCGATGCTCGCGAGCCTCGAGCGAGCGCGCGAGCGCGAGGGCCGCTTTCTCGCCGACGCGTCGCACGAGCTGCGGACACCGCTGACCGCCCTCCGCGGCAACGTCGCCTTCGTCGCCCGTCACGGTGCAACGCCGGAAGTGATCGAGGAACTCGAGCGAGACGCCGACCGGCTTGCGCAGCTCGCCGACGACCTGCTCGTCCTCTCGCGGGAGGAGTCGGGCAACGAGCCTCCGGACGAGATCGTCGACGTCACCGCGCTCGTCGCGGAGCTCGCGGCCCACGGCGGCGTCGACGCAGTGATCGAGGACCGGGTCAGCGTCCGGGGCGACCGTGCCGCGCTCGAGCGCGCGGTCGAGAATCTCGTGCAGAACGCGCGCAAGTACGGGCCGCCGGAGGGGCGGATCACGGTGACCGCCGCGGGAACCGACGGCCACGCGCTGGTGACGGTGAGCGATGAGGGCCCGGGGCTCCAGCCCTACGAGGCGGAGCACGCGTTCCGCCGCTTCTGGCGCGGGCGCAGCACCGGCAACGGCTCCGGTCTCGGGCTGCCGATCGTCCGTGCGATCGCCGAACGCCACGGCGGGCGCGCCTATGCCGAAGGAGCGAGCTTCACGATCGAGCTGCCGCGTCTCAGAGATCTCTCAGAGTCCGCCGGTACAACGAAGAGCGGATGAGATACCTCCGCACACTCTCGACCCGCTCGCTCGTCGTTGTCGTCGTTTCCTTTGTCGCCCTCGCCGTCGGCGGTGCCGCGATTGCGGTCGCGGCGAGCCGGGGCGCAGGCCCGACGCCGCCCCGCAAGCCGCTCGCGCAGGCGCTTCACGACTCGCTCGCGGCGCCCGAAGTCCCGGGCCTGACCGCCCGCATCCGCTTCACGAACCACCTCTTCCCGAGCGGCTCGCTCCTCGGCGCCAACCTGTCCGCGCTCCTCTCCGGAGCCGGCGGCCGGCTCTGGCTGACGAACGACGGCCGCGGACGGCTTGAGCTGCAGTCCGACGCCGGCGACGCGCAGATCATGTGGAGCGACGGCGAAGTGACGGTCTACGACGCGTCCGCGAACACGGTCTACAAGCTCAAGCTTCCGTCGTCCGCGTCGTCTACGGACAAGGGGCAGGCGCCGTCCGTCTCGGCGCTCAACGACTTCCTGACGAAGCTCGCCGCGCAGGCCGACGTCTCGGCGGCACGGCCGACGGACGTCGCCGGCCGACCGGCATACAGCGTCAAGATCTCGCCGAAGCACGACGGCGGGCTGCTCGGATACGCGGAGCTCGCATGGGACGCAGATCACGCGGTCCCGCTGCGCCTCGGCGTCTATGCACAAGGAAGCTCGACCCCCGTGCTGCAGCTCGCGGCGACGAACGTCTCGTACGGCCCGGTCTCGTCCGGCGATGTCACGATCACGCCGCCTGCGGGCGTGAAGACGATCGACCTCAGCGCACCGTCCGCCGGCAAGTCGCAGGCTCCGGCGACGAAGCCGGACTTCAACGTCGTCGCCCCGGACACGCTCGTCGGGCTGCCGCGCAAGGACATGCGCGCGGTCGGCGACGGCGGCGAGCTCGTCGTGTACGGCCAAGGTCTCGGCGCGATCGCCGTCCTCGAGCACAAGGCGCAGAGCGGAGCGCAGGGCAACAGCGTTCTCTCCGCGCTGCCGACCGTTGCGCTCGACGGGTTGACGGGGCACGAGCTCGCGACACAGCTCGGCACGGCGATTCAGTGGACGCGCAACGGGATCTCGTTCGTACTCGTCGGGTCGCTGCCGCCCGCGGCGGCGGAGTCTGCCGCGCGCGCACTCGAGTGAGCGACGCACCGCCGGTCTCGACCCGCGGGCTGGTCAAGCGCTACGGGGAGATCGTCGCCGTCGACCACGTCGACCTCACGGTCGAACGCGGCGATGTCTTCGGGTACCTCGGACCGAACGGTGCCGGCAAGACGACGTCACTGCGGATGCTGCTCGGCCTGATTCGACCGACCGCCGGCGATGCGCGCCTGTTCGGGCGCGATCCGCTCGTCGACGGCGCAAAGGCACTGCAAGGCGTCGCGGGATTCGTCGAGGGCCCACGCTTCTATCCCTACCTGTCGGGCCGCAAGAACCTCGAGCTTCTCGCCGACTACGACGGCGACGGCGCGCGCTCGCGGATCGACGAGGTGCTCGAAGTGGTCGAGCTCCGAGACCGTGCCAAGGATCGCGTCGGCGGCTACTCGCATGGGATGCGGCAGCGGCTCGGGATCGCGAGCGCCCTCCTGCGCCGACCGCAGCTGCTCCTGCTCGACGAGCCGACGACCGGGCTCGACCCGGCGGGAATGCGAGACATGCGCGACCTGGTGCGCCGGCTCGCGGGCGAGGGGATCACGATCCTGCTTTCAAGTCACCTCCTGAACGAGGTGGAGGAGCTCTGTAACCGCGTCGCGATCGTCCGCAAGGGCCGCATCGTCTACGAGGGCGGGCTCGGCGAGCTGCTCGCAACTGCGACAACCGGTTACCGGCTGCGGACGACGGAGCCGGCCCGTGCGCGAACGCTCCTGCTTGCGCAACCGGGCGTCGAGGGTGTCGCGCTGAGCGACGGCGAGCTGCGCTTCTCCGCCGACGAGGAGACAGTGGCGCGCGCCGCGATCGCGCTGGGACAGTCGCGCATCGGAATCACGGCGCTCGTCCCGGAGACGGCGAGCCTCGAGGAGCTCTTCCTCGGCCTGACCGGCGGCGAGTCGTCGGACCATGACCGCGAGGCGGTGGCATGACCGCCGTCTACCGCTGGGAGATCGTGAAGCTCCTCGCGCAGAAGCGGACCTACCTCGGCCTCGGCGCCGCGATGGCCGTGCCGCTGATCTTCGTGATCGTGCTGAACCTTCAGTCGGGCGGGCCGAACGACGTGCCGCTCGGGCGCTACATCCGCGACACCGGGCTCGCGACGCCGTTCGTCGTCCTCTTCTTCATGTCGATCTGGGGCTTCCCGCTGATCACGGCGCTCGTCGCGGGCGACATCGTCGCGTCGGAGTCGCAGAACGGCACGCTGAAGACGATCCTCACCCGTTCGCGAGACCGCGGGCAGGTCTTCGCCGGGAAGCTGATGGCTACGGCGACGTACGTGCTGGTGATCGTCTTCGCGATGGGGATCGTCGGCGCGGTTGCGGGCAGCATCTCGTGGGGCTTCCATCCACTGACGTCGCTGTCGGGCAGCCGAGTGTCGGCGGGGCACGGCACCGCGTTGCTCGCGGCGAGCCTCGCGCTCTACGTGCTGCCCCTGGCCGGCATAGCGGCGTTCGCGCTCTTCCTCTCGTGCGTGACCCGGAACAGCGCGGCAGCCGTCGTCGGTGCGCTGATGTGGGCGCTGCTGATGCAGCTGCTCGGGGTGCTGCCGGGGACGGAGGCGATCCGGCCGTATCTCCTCGGGACGCAGTTCGAAGCGTGGCACGGCTTCCTCCGCATCCCTGCCGACTGGGCGCCGGTCTTCCGCGCGCTCTGGGTCTGCGCTCTCTACATCGCCGTGCCGCTCGTCGCGGCCTACCTGGTCTTTCTGCGCCGCGACGTCGCGGGCGACTAGGGCTGTTCCGACGGCCCGGGCGGCCCCGACGACTCGGGCCCGCCGTTGCCGCGCTCACGGTCGCGCAAGAACCGCGTCAGCTCCGCGGCGAGCGATTCGCCGGACGGGATCTCCTCGTCGTCCTCGAGGATCTCTGCGCGCTCCTCGAGCTCGGCGACGTAAGCGGCCGTCTCCTCGTCCGACGCGACGGCCTCGCTCACCTGCTCGCTGTACCGCTCTGCCGCCTCGTCGAGCTCCCCTGTGTCGACCGTCGTGTCGAGGATGTCGCCGAGCCGCTGACAGAGCGCGAGCGCGGCGCGCGGGCTCGGGGCGAGCGACACGTAGTGCGGAACCGCAGCCCAGAGGGACACGGACTGGATGTGCGCGGCGTTGCACGCGTCGTGCAGCACGCCGACGATCCCGGTGGGCCCCTCGTAACGCGAGCGCTGTAGGCCGAGACGCTCGATCAGCTCCGTGTCGCTCGCGCCGCCGGTGACCGGAGACGGCCGCGTGTGCGGGACGTCCGCGAGGAGCGAGCCGAGCGTGATCATCATCTCGACGCCGAGCTCGCGGGCGAGATCGACGATCAGCGTCGAGAACGTGCGCCAGCGCAGGTTGGGCTCGATCCCGAGCAGCAGCACGGCATCGCGCTCGAGGCCTGGAATCGGCGCGTGGTAGAAGGCGTTCTCCGGCCAGTCGATCCGCCGTGTCCGTCCGTCGACGAGCGACACGTGCGGCCGCGTGGCCTGGAAGTCGAAGAACCCCTCCGGCTCGATCTCGGCGAAGCGCTCCGCTTCCCACGTCTTCGCCAGGTAGCCGCCCGCGAGCGACGCGCCCTGGCCGCCGTCGTTCCAGCCGCGAAATGCGGAGATCAGGATGGGCGCACGGAGCGCCGGCCTGGCGACGATGCGAAGTTCGTCAGCGATCGGCCAAGTCTACGTAGTGGAGGGCCGAGCCCTACTCCGATCTGAGGTGGGTGCGGCACGGAATCTCGGCCGTGAGCTCCGTGCCTTCGCCGACCGGGCTCTCGACGTGCAGGCGGCCGCCGAGCGCTTCGACGCGATCGGCGAGCCCGACGAGTCCGGAGCCCGGGCGGGGCTCGGCGCCCCCGATTCCGTCGTCGCGCACGACCACCCTCGCAAACCCGTTCGAGCGCTCGACGGCAACAGTCGCGCGCGTCGCCTGCGCATACTTCGCGACGTTCGTGACCGCCTCTGCGACGAGGTAGTAGATCGCTGCCTCGACGGAGTCGGGCAGCCGGTCTTCGGGCAGCCGCGTGAGCTCGACCGGCATCGGCGCACGGTCGGCGAGTGCCCTGATCGCCGCCTCGAGCCCCCGGTCGGTGAGGACGGCCGGATGAATCCCGCGGGCGAGCTCGCGAAGCTCCTCGAGCGCCTGGTTCAGCTCGGCGCCCGCTTCGGTGAGAAGCGCGTCCGCGGCTTCGGGATCCTTCCGTAGGCTCGTCCGGATCAAGCGGAGCTTGAGCGCCAGGGAGACGAGCCGTTGCTGCGCGCCGTCGTGCAGGTTTCGCTCGAGACGCCGCCGCTCGGTGTCTCCTGCCTCCACGATCCGAATGCGTGAGGACGCCAGTTTCGTGTACGCATCGGCGTTCGCGACCGCCTGCGCGACGAGCTCCGCGAAGTCGGCAAGACGGCGCTCGGATCCCGGCGGCAGCGGCTCGTGGCGTCGTGTCACGGCGACGAGGGCGCCCCAGAGCTTGCCGCCGACCCTGATCGGCGCGGCGGTCGCCGACTTGTAGCCGGAGCCGGCGAACCGCTCCGCGAGCTCGGGGACGAGGTTCTCGTAGTCGTCGACGCGCTCGGGCTGTCCGGTCTGTCGGACCTTCGCGAGAACCCCCGTCTCCTCCACCGGCACGCACGAGCCGATGGGAAACGCGAGCCGGCCGGTGTCACTCCAGCCGCCGACGAACGTGACCGTTCCGTCGTCGTCGAAGCGGCCCAGGCTCGCTCCGGACGCCCCCAGCGTCCGTGCGGCCTCCATCGTCACCTGGTCGAAGACGCGGTCCGACGCGGCCTCGGCCGCGACGAGCGTCGCGATCCGCCGCAGGGCTGCTTGCTCGGCGGTGAGCGCTTCCTGTGCGCGCTCACTCGTGGCTCGTTCTGCGGTGACGGCCGCGAGGATGAGGGACGTCAGCGCAGCAACCGCGACGAACAGCTGGCTTGCGAGCACGCTGTGTGTGATCGACGACCGGAGGAACGGTCCGGAGCCGTGCGCCGTGTTCCAGACCGTCAAGCACGATGTGAGCGCAAGCGCGGTCGCGGCACCGAACGGGCCGAAACGAAGCGCAGCCCAGATCAAGACCGGAAAGACGATGTATGGAACGTCGCGCTGCGAGGGCACCTCGATCAGGACGATCAGCACGGTGAGGAGGACCACCGCCTCGACCAGTTGAGCCCGCGGCATCCGCCATGTCCTGCGCGCGGCCCAAACGAGGATCAGCGGCGCGAAGACGAGCGCGCCCGCGAAATCGCCCAGCCACCAGGTGCGAAAGACGCTCCCGAACTCGTCGCCGCTGATGACGTCGCCCAGCTCGAGCGAGACGACGCCGAAGACGGCGCTGATCAGGGTTCCGAGGCCCGCGCACGCGACGAGAGCCAGGACGTCCCAGACCCGCTCGAGCGCGATTCGCTTGTGCGTCAACCGGCGGAACAGCACCGCGGCGACCACGACCTCGAGCGTGTTCCCGACCGTCTGGCCCAGGATCGTGCCCCACGGCGTGGAGAAGTCGGCGAGCAGCAGGTCGCCGATGACGATGCCGGGCCAGATGCCGGGCCCGAGAATCACGAGCGCGGCGATCCCGAGGCCGACGGGGGGCCACAGCGCTGTGACCGTTCCCTGCAGGTATGCCAGGTGGAGCCCGGCACGCCCGGCTCCGTAATACAGCCCCGCGACGGCGCCGACGGTGAGGCAGTACAGCGCGACGCGTCCGGAGCCTGTTTGCTTCCAGGCGTCGAGGCGCTCGACGGCCGAGCGCTCGTCGGGTGCGGCAGGTGCGAGTGTCCGGCTCAGGGTTCGAGGATAGACCGGTTCGACCGGTGGAGGAATGCCCGGCCGGGTAGCTGCTAGGAGTCCGCGAAGTCTGCGTTCGGCCGCCAGAACAGGGTCGCCAGTGCGACCGTCCCGACCCAGACGCAGGCGGCCAGGAAGACGTGCACGAGGACGAGCCCCCACGGCAGATGCGTGCGCCACTGCAGCTCGCCGAGGCCCATCTGCGCGAGCAGCACCGCGAATACGGCCGCGCCGAGCAGGAACAGACGATGTGCATGCTGGCGGCGCGCCGCGAGGTAGCCGAGGCTGAACAGGAAGGTGATGAGGAAGACGCCGACGACAGCGCCGTGTGCGTAGACGAATGGGTCGAGGCGGCCGAGCCGGTCGATCTTGTCCGCCTTGCCGCCGCCCGAGTGCGGCCCTGCCGCGGTCGCGAACGAGCCGCTGACGATCAGGACGAAGCACGCGACGGTGAACGCGACGCCGAGCCGGCGGAGCTCGAGCGGCACGAGCGGCGCGACACGCCCGACCTGCAGCGCGCGCACCTCGAGTGCGAGCACCGTGGCGCCGCCGAGCAGCGCGATCGAGAGCAGCAGGTGCGCCATGACGATCGGCCAGCGCAGGTCGCTCTTGACGGCGAGGTAGCCGATCGGCGCCTGCAGCAGCGTCCCGACGAAGATCGCGAGCGCGAGCCGGACGTGCGTCCGCGTCAGAGCGGGCGTGCGCCGCGCTGCGAGCCAGGCGAGCAGCGTGGCCGCGATGGTCAGGGCGCCGAACAGCCGGTTCCCGAACTCGATGAAGGCGTGACCGCTCTTCGCCGGCAGCGGGTGGCCCTCCTCGCAGCCGGGCCAGTGCCTGCACCCGAGGCCCGAGTCGGTGAGGCGCACGGCGGCGCCGCTGACCACGATCAGCCAGAGCGTCGTCAGCTCCGCGAGCACGAGCGGCAGCAGCGTCGACGGCGACAGCGTCGCCGAGCGCCAGCGCGAGACCTGTCCTAGGGACTGTTCCTGAGACATGTCACAAAGGGTCGAGGACGGCGGGATAGCCGTCGGCGCCGACGAACGGCGTCGGGCGGGACCCGAGGAAGAGCGGGCGGTCGGCGGCGTTGAGCAATACCGGCATCATGTCCGGACCGCGGAGGTGGCCGAGGATTCCTTCGGCGCATGCGGCCTCGCCGAGCTCCACCACGCGGTCGGCGCGGACGCCGGGGCCGGCCACGACGAACGGAACGGGGTCGCCGGAGTGGATCACATCGGGCGACGCGGGCGTCGCGTGATCGCCGGTGACGCACACGATCGCGCGGTCGTCCGGAAGCTCCGCGAACGCCGAGTCGAGGAGCTCGACGGCCTCGCGCTTCGCGTTCGGATCCTTCGTGTGCCCCGCCTCGTCGACCCGCTTGTCGTGGACGTAGACGAACGTGTCGCCCGCGTCGAGCCGCTCGTTCACGACCCGCATGTCGATGTGCGGATGCTCGTGCGGCGTCAGCCCCACGCAGCGCCCGAGCCCGCGCAGGAACGCAGACTCGGCCGCGAAGGTGCCGGCGAGGCCGTGGCGCTCGAGGAAGGACGGGACCGCGCGCGGACGACCGAACCACTTGAGGGTGATCACGTTGAAGCGCTCACTCTCGAGGCGACGCATCACCTCACGCGTCCATTCCTCGCACGCGCGTGCAGTTCGTTCGGCGTCGGGCGCCGCCGCCTGCGGACGCAGGACCGGATACCACGCGCGGAAGAAGGAGTCGGTGTCGGTGACGCGTTCGTCGGCGCCGCCCTCGATGCGCAGCACCGCCTCGCCGCGCCAGACGTGCGTGAGCGAGAAGTGCAGCCCGTCGATCGTGATGTCGTCACAGCGGGCGACAAGACGCTCGACCTCCTCGGAGTCACGGTGAGGATCGGGCCGTCCCGTCAGCCACCAGCCGCCGTCGCGCCGCTCGGCCGGCCGTAGCGCTGCGTAGGCGAACACGTGCTCCGCGTCGACGTCCTGTCCCCGCCCCAGCGCCTCGAACACCGCACGGCCGGGAAACTCGTCGGGGCGGTACCCGAGCATCGACCAGTGCGCGACCTCGCTCGACGGCGCGCGTCCGGGGCCGACGGCGTACAGCAGCCCGCACGAGCCGCGCGCGCACAGCCGGTCGAGATTCGGCGTGGCCGCGGCCTCGACGCCGCTCCGGCCGCCGAGCGCATCGTGCGCGCGGTCCGCGAGCCCGTCGAGCAGGAAGAGGACGATCGGGAGCACTCAGACGGCGACTCTGTCAAGTGACCGGATCACGCGCGCGACACCCGGCGGGACGAGGGCCTCCCAGTCGTCGCCCGCCCGCATCGCCGCGCGCACGTCCGCGCCCGAGATCTCCTTCTCGACGCCTTCGTCCAACACGACGACGTCGTAACCCGCCTCGCGCATCCGTTCCAGCTTCGTGCCGCCCCAGTCAGAGAACAGGCGGAGGTACTGCGTCACTCCGGACGGCACATACGCCGGCCAGAGCTGCGGCTCGTTCACGGGGAACGGAATGACGTGCGCCGGGATGCCCTCGTCATGCGCAACCTCCGCCACCATCAGCAGGCGCTCGACGTACGAGAACGGATTCGACTCGGGGAGGTGGCGTAGCGGGTCGTTCGGCTCCTCCTTGATGCGCGCCGGATCGGGGTTCGTGATCCCGATGAAGACGACCTCCGAGCGTGCCGCCGCCCCGCGCAGGTACTCCAGATGTCCGTTGTGGAAGGGCTGGAAGCGCCCGTGCACCATCCCTGCGTTCACTCGACGAGGACGCCGCTTCCTTCCTCGACGCGACCGATCCTGCGGATGAAGAGCCTCTTCGCGCCGAACTCCGCCTCGAGCGCGGGCCCGCGCTCCGCGGGGATCGAGACGAGCAGCCCGCCTGCGGTCTGTGGGTCGTAGCCGAGCGCCTCCAGCGTCGCCGGCAGGCCGTCCGCCGTGACGTGCGCCGACGCGAAGTCGCGGTTCCGCGGGTCGCCGCTCGTCCGCACGCCGTTGCGCGCGATGTCGAGCGCACCGTCGATCGCCGGGAAGCGCTCCGACTCGAGCCGCACCGCAACGCCGCTGCGGCTTGCAACCTCGTGCGCGTGGCCGAACAGGCCGAAGCCGGTGACGTCGGTGACAGCGTTCGGCTCGGCGGCACGCAGCACATCAGCCGCGTCCTTGTTCAACGTGCGCATCCAGCGGATCGCACGGGTCAGCTGCATGTCGCCCGCGAGCCCTTTCTTGTAACCGCTCATGATCAGTCCCGTTCCGAGCGGCTTCGTCAGGAACACCGAGTCGCCCGGACGGGCTCGGTTCTTCGGCCAGATGCCCTCCGGGTGGACGGTGCCGACGACGGCCAAGCCGTACTTCGGCTCCGAGTCGCGGATCGTGTGCCCGCCTGCGAGCAAGCCGCCGGCTGCGCGCACCTGCGCATCGGCGGCGGCGAAGACCTCGCCGAGCATCTCGATCGGCAGCTCTTCCGGGAACGCCGCGATCGAGAGCGCGAGCAGTGGCACCCCGCCCATCGCGAACACATCGTTCAGGGCGTTCGTCGCAGCGATCGCGCCGTAGTCGCCGGGGTCGTCGACGACCGGCGGGAAGAAGTCGAGCGTGAAGATGAGCGCCCGCTCGTCGTCGAGGCGATAGACCGCCGCGTCGTCGGCGGGCGCGAGCCCCACGAGGAGGTTCTCGGCCTCCATCGGTACGAACCCGGCGAGCAGCTCCTCGAGGCGCGCAGCCGAGTACTTCGCGGCGCACCCGCCGCACGCTGCGAGGTCGGTGAGCTTGATGCGACCCGTCTCGGTCTCCATGAACTTCGAAGGGTAAGGAAAAAGCCGGCGGCGGCGCAAAGCACCGCCGCCGTCAGGGGAGAGGAGGAGCCTGTTCGGTTCCCCCGCGCCTCGTTCTGCATGTGCGTCCAGTCACCTTCTGAGTTGCAAAGATGGCATGTGGCACGCGCAGCGCTGATCACGGGCGGTTCGTCGGGTATCGGGCTGGCGATCGCGCGGGCGCTGAAGGAGGACGGCTTCGAGCTGACCCTCGCCGCACGGACTCGTGACAAGGTCGAGACAGCCGCGGCCGGTCTCGGCGCGCTCGCCGTCACCGCCGATGTCGCCGACGCTGCCGACTGCGCCCGGATCGTCGACGAGCACCGCGCGCGCTACGGGCGTCTCGACGTGCTCGTCAATTCCGCCGGCGTCGGCGTCGCGGGCAACGTGGACGACCTGTCGACGAAGCAGATCGACCTGCAGCTGAACGTCAACCTGCGCGGGCTCATGCTCGTCACGGCCGCCGCGCTGCCGCTGGTGCGCGACTCACGCGGCGTCGTCGTCAACCTCGCGTCGATCGCCGGAACGACCGGCACGCCGTTCCTGCCGATCTACGGCGCGGCGAAGGCAGCAGTCATCCAGTTCACGGACACGCTCAACCGCGGGGAACAGGACCACGGTGTGCGCGCGACCGCAATCAGTCCCGGCTTCGTCGACACGCCGATGACCGACTGGGATCCGGTGCCGAAGGAGGAGATGATCCGACCGGAGGACTGCGCCGAGATCGTGCGGCTCCTGCTACGCCTGAGCCCGTACGCCCGCATCCCGCACGTGGTGGTGGAGCGGGTCGGCTCGTAAGGTCAGAGCTCGCCCGGGGTCCTGACGATCTTCCACATCATGTAGAGCGCGAGCACGAACGCCGCGCAGAAGAGGCCGAAGGCTGCCCAGCGCAGGTCGTGCACCTGGCCCATCAGCGCGGACGCGACGAGCAACGCAGCGACGATCAACGCCCCGCCGACGCGATTGCCGACGGAGCGCAGGACATGCTCGATCTCGTCGAGATCCGTCGGCGCCACGCCAACTTTGAACGTCCCGGTCTCGAGCTTGTTCACCAGGTGGCCGACGCGGCGCGGCATGCGACCGAGCGGCTCGAGTTGTGTGTAGAGCCACGCGAAGAGCTGGTTCGGCTCGAGGCGGCGCTCCCCCTCGCGGAGCATCACCTCGAGCGCGTCCTCCTCCATCAGCTCGATCGGGTCGAGCTCGGGGTAGAGCACACGCGCGATCGAGTCCGCCTGCGCGAGCGTCTTGCCGACGAGGGCGAAGCTCGTCGGCAGGCCGATGCCGTATTCGAACGAGATGCGCTGCAGGTCGGCGAGCGCCTCGCCCGCGCGAATGCCCGACAGCGGGCGCCAGTGGTAACGCGGAAGCTTGCGGCGCAGCTCCTGGACGAACCCCGGCTCGTCCGCGGCGAGCCCGACGCGTGAGAGGCCGAGGATCAGGTCGGCGACGTCGTCCGCACGGTTCTGAGCCACGGCGAGCAGCAGCAGCGCAAGGTTGCGGCGCGTATCGTCGTCGAGGCGTCCGAGCAGGCCGAAGTCGACGAGCGCGAGCCGACCGTCGGTCGTCAGCAGCACGTTTCCACGGTGCGGGTCGGCGTGGTAGAGGCCGGCGACCGTCACCTGCTGGACGTACGCGCGGAAGAACTGGCGCGCGAGCTCGTGCGCACGCTCAGCTGCAAGCCCGTGGTCCGCGTCGACCTTGCGCCCGTCGATCCGCTCCAGCACGAGCACCTTCTCGGTGACATAGGGGTGGATCACCTCGGGAACGACGAGGTCGTCGTACTCGCGCAGAAAACCGGCGACGAGCTCGGCGTTGTTCGCCTCCTCGACGAAGTCGAGCTCCGCGCGCAAGTGCACCTCGAGCTCGTCCGCGAGCGCGCGGGCCTGCAGCAGCTGCGCCCGTTCCGAACGCGACTCGAGCAGCTCCGCCGTCGAGCGCATGAGCGCGAGATCGAGGTCGATCTGCCGTTCGATGCCGGGGCGGCGCACCTTCACGATCGCCTCGCGCCCGTTCGTGAGCAGCGCCGTGTGGATCTGGGCGATCGATGCCGTCGCAAGCGGCTCGGGATCGACCCGCACGAACGCATCCGACGGCAACTCCGCCGCGATGACGGCTCGAATCTCGTCGAACGGAACCGGGGGCACATCGTCGACGAGCTTTCCGAGCTCCTCGATGTAGACGTCCGGCAGGAGATCCGGGCGCGACGAGAGCAGCTGCCCGAGCTTGATGTAGGTCGTCCCCAGCTCCTCGAGCGCGGCGCGGAACTGTTCCGCGCCGTCGCGTGTCGCAGGGCGGTTGCCCCACACCCCGAGCTCGCGCAGCACGCGTCGGAGGCCACTGCGACGTGCCACGCGGCCGACGTGAACGGCACGTTTCAGCCGTTCCGTCCGCGCGCCCACCAGGGGCGTATCTCCGGCGTGTCAGTCCTGGAAACGCGAGGGCTTCACGCGCTGCCGCGCGAGAAAGTGGTCGACGGCGTCGCGGTGAACGCGCAAGACACGTCCGACGCGGACAGCGTCCAGCCGGCCGTCATGAATCAGGCGGCGAATGGTCTCGGGGTGAACGCCAAGCTGGTCGGCGACCTCGCGAACGCTGACGAGGCTGTCCGGTTGCTGCTCCGCAGATGACACCGCGCCCAACCTACAGCAGCAGTCGCCTGATTGCCTCGTTCAGTTCACCGGCCGAGACGGATCCCTGGAACTTCGCCTTGATCCGCCCGTCGCGACGAGGAACGTCCACGGCCCAACCGGTAGATGCCATGCGCGCACCCAGCGGTTCCGTCCTCTGCTGGGGTTGTTGTCGGTGTAGATCTCGACGTGGATGAAGCGTACGGGTGTGCGGGCGTATCGCTTGCGAACCTGGTTCACCACGTCGACGACAGGCCCGCAGATGCGGCTCTCGCAGTATCGCGGCGTCGCGAAGGTGACAAGAAACGGCTCGTGTGCCGCGAGCGCGGCCGCGACCGACGTGCGCAGCAGCGCGCGATCGGGCGGGACTCTCGTCGTCAGCTCCCCGACACGCCCGTGGGCGGCTCCGCAAGCGTGGGCGTCTGCGACGGAAACGCGCGCGACCCCACCATCGGCGCGAGCGAACGCTGCGCGACGTCGAGCTCCGCGACGCCGGCGATCCGCTCGCGGCCGCCGACAGGGCGCGCGACGAGCTGGTACTTCCCGGCTGCGGAAACCCGCACGTGGGCGACGTAGATCGCGCTCGCGTCGGCGTCGCTCGACTCTCCGGGCACGCCGATCGGCTCGAGGCTTGCGAGGGTCGTCGTGAACGGTCGCGCGCCGAGGGAGCGGGCAACCCACACACGCGCGCGCGGCCGCGAGACGACGCGGCCGCGCGGATCGACGACCAGGAAGGAAACCCGAACGTTTCCAGGGGAGTAGTCCGACGTCCCTGGAATCAACGAAACGCTCTGCCCGGAGTCGCGCCAGTTTGCCTCGAGCGACCCCGCCTTCGGCGCGCCTCGCTTCGAAGAGCTCGTGGTGGAGCTACAGCCCACCGCCAGGAAGATCAGTGCAAGAGCCGCGAGCGAAACGCGCACATCGGCACTCTAGAAGTCGCTGCCTTCGTGTCCCCCGTACGGCAAGAACCCGAGCGCGGGCAGCAGCGCCATCGCGATCAGGATCGCGAAGACCGCGACATAAATCAGACGGGCTTTCGTCAACGTACTCACCTCCTTCCCTGGCCTAGAAGCGAACGTCTTGCAGAGCGTCGGCGGCGCGGCGATAGAGCTTCGCGGCCGTCCGGTCGTCTCCTCGCTTCGCCGCGAGGTCCCCCTGGGCGAGCCAGGCGTCGGCCCGGTGACTGACGGACGACATCTGGTCGTACGCAGCCTCACCGGCCTTGAATGCCTGCTCCGCCTCGTCGAGGCGATCCTGGGCGAGCAGCGCGCGTCCGAGCACGAGCTGCGCGTTGCCGATCTCATGCATCTCGTCGACGCGGTCGCCCAGCAGCTGCAGGGCGTAGCGCGCCTGCTCTTCCGCGCGCGAGACGTCGCCGGTGCGGAGATGAACCTGGGCGATGCCGTTGACGGCGTGCGCCGCCTCGTCGTCGTTGCCGACTTCGAGGGCGATGCGTACCGCGTCCTTCAGGAGCGCCAGCGCTTCGTCCTCGTGGCCGAGCAGGAAGTTGATCCCGCCCAGGTTGTTGAGCAGGCGGCCGAGGTTGTTCCGGTCGGCGATGTCCTCGTACGCGGCCTTCGCCCGCTCGGCGTAGGACCGCGCCAGCACCCAGTGCCCTTCGCGGTCGGCGATGATCGAGGCCTGGAAGTAGACGTCGGCCGCCGTGCGCTTGTCGTTCAGGCTCTCGGCAAGCTCGAGCGCGCGCTCGACGTCCTCCCGCGCGGCCTCGAAGTCGCGCCGCCGCCGATAGCACCGCGAGCGCCAGGCGAGGACGTTCGAGCGCAGGTAGTCGGACGGGATCTCCGATCGTTCCGCAAGCTTCAGCGCCTCGTCGAAGAGCCCGATCGCCGTCTGGACGCTGTTCAGCTTGTAGCGCGCGACGCCGAGGCGGAAGAGGACGTCGGCGCGCTCGACATCCGAGAACCCGTTGCTTTCCGTGAGCGCTCGCGCGCGCTCGAGCAGCGTGATCGCTTCGCGAATCTCGACGCGGCGCATTCGTACCGTTGCCTGCCCTGACAGCGCGCGGACTTCGAGCTCCGGCAGGCCGGTCGCGAGGACGGCCGACGCGATGCGCTCGAACTCCTCGAGCGCCTCGTCATTGCGACGCGCCTCGACCAGCGCGCTTGCGCGGGCGAGCGCCGACTCGACCCGACCACGCTCGTCCGTGGAAACTCCGTTCGCCAGGAAGCCCGCGTCCACACCCAGCTGCGCCGCGAGCCACTGGATCGTCTCGGGCGTAGGACGTGTCTTGCCGCGCTCGATCTGGCTGACGTACTCCTTCGAGAAGCGGTCGCCCGCCAGCTCTGTCTGCGTCATCCCCGCTGCCACGCGCAGCTGGCGGAGCCGCTCGCCGAGGCGGAGCCCCGCCTGCGCGGCCGACAGCCGCTCCTTCTGCCGGGTGGCGATCGAGTCAGACATGTACGGCGTAGTAGACGACATACTTCACCAATCCGCAAGGCTTCTTTTCGGACATCACCCGAAAAGGTCATGTTTGCCCGGAAAACGGGTGAAGCAAGGGTACTGTAAATCACTTGACCGAGCTACTTGACAGGATCGGACGTGGCTCTTACAGTGAGCCCATCTTGCGACCGAGCCAGACGCCAGGGTCGGCTGCAGGAGGCGCTTCACCGGGTTAGATCGTTCGGGGCGTGGCTGGGCCGCAGAGCCAAGTTCCGGAGACTAGCCACCAAGGTGGGGTCGCCTAGAGGAATCGACCCCCGGAGCCGCAGCCGGGGGTCTTCCTTTTTTGGACCGCGAAAACGCTTCCCGTTTTCGCGGGGACGGGGAACTGCGCTTCGCGGAGAAGCGCGCGGATCAGTTCGCCGGGGGCTAAAGCCGGCTTCGCCTGGCTTAGCCTCCGGTCTCAGGCGCTAAGCGCCTATTGCCGGCTCCGTCGCGGCTCGCGGCTCCGCCTGACGGATCGTCTTCACCGTCAGGATCGCGACGAAGACGCCGGCGAAGGTGATGGCGGCGCCGACGTGGAGGGCTCGGTGGTAGCCCTCGACGAACTGGCCGGTGAACGCGGGATTGAACGGGGAGACGCTGACCGCGGTGGCGACGAGGGCGCCCATGAGGGCGATCCCGAGGGAGCCGCCGACCTGGCGCATGCTGTTGATGACCGCAGAGCCGACACCGGCCTTGTCGACCGGGACGGAGCTCATCGCGGCCGCCGTCGTCGGCGCCATCGTGATCGCCATGCCGGCGCCGCCGACGAGGAGGCCGGGAAGGATGTCCCACCACGAAGACTGGGCATCGAGCGTCGCGAACAGCAGCAGCGAGCCCGTGAGCAGCGTCATCCCCCCGGCCATCAGCCAGCGCGGGCCGATCTTGTCGGCGAGCCGGCCCGCGAGCGGAGCGACGAAGATGATCAGCACGGTCATCGGCAGGAAGCTTGCGCCGGTCTTGATCGCGCCGTAGTGAAGGATGTTCTGGAGGAACAGCGAGTTGTAGAAGAAGATCCCGAACATCGCGAGCCCGACGAGGAACATGACGGTGTTCGCGCCGCTGAAGGTCGGGTTCTTGAACAGCGTCATGTCCAGCATCGGCAGCCGCTGGTGCAACTCGAGCAGCACGAACGCCGTGAGGGACACGGCAGCGATCGCGAACAGGGTCAGCACCCGCGTCGACCCCCACGAGTGATCGTTCGTCTCGATCAAGCCGTACGTCAGCGCGAAGAGCCCGATTGCGGACGTCAGCAATCCCGGGACGTCGAGGCGCTGCTCGCGTGAGGTGTCCTTCGATTCGTCGATCAGGAACCACGCACCGAGCACGCCGGCGATGCCGACGGGGATGTTGATGAAGAAGATCCAGCTCCAGTTGATGTCCTGCGTCAGCACGCCCCCGATGATCGGGCCGAACGCGAGCGCGAGCGCGGCCGTCCCGGCCCAGATGCCGATCGCCGTCCCGCGCTGACGCGGCGGGAATGTGGCGGTGATGATCGACAGCGTCGCCGGGTTCATCAGCGCAGCGCCCACGCCCTGCACGGTGCGCGCCGCGATCAGCGAGGCCGCGCCGCCGGCGAGGCCGCACCAGAGCGACGAGCCGGTGAAGATGATCAGCCCGGTGATGAAGATCGCGCGCCGGCCGAGCAGGTCGGCCAGCTTCCCGCCCGTGAGGAGCAGCACGCCGAAGGTCAGCGCGTAGGCGTTCACGACCCACTCCAGCTCGGAGATGCTGATGCCGAGGTCCTTGCGGATCGACGGCAGCGCGACGTTCACCACCGTGTTGTCGAGCATGATCATGAACAGCCCGACGGCGACGGCCGCGAGCGTCCACCACTTCCGGTTCTCGGCGGTGAAGAGGCGTGCTCTCACCCCCCGCAGGTTAGAGAACCGTACGCTTCCCACGTGGCGGACTTCGTCTGGACGCCGAGCCCCGAGCAGGTCGAGACCGCGAACGTGACCCGGCTGGCCCGCCGGCTGGGCGCGAAGGGCTACGCCGAGCTGCATCGGATCTCGGTCGATGAGCCCGAGCGGTTCTGGCCGGCGCTCGTCGACGACCTGGAGCTCGAGTTCTCGGAACCGTGGACGGAGGTGCTCGACGTCTCGCGCGGCCCCGAGTGGACGACCTGGTTCGTCGGCGGCAAGCTGAACCTCGCGTGGAGCTGTGTGCACCGCTGGGCCGCGGGCGAGCTCGCGGAGGAAGAGGCCGCCGTCTGGCAGCCGGAGGATGGGGGCCGCGTCAGCCTGACGTGGCGCGAGCTGTCCGACGAGGTCTACCGGCTGGCGGAGGGCCTGGCGTCGATCGGGATCGGTCCGGGCGACGCCGTCGGCATCTTCCTGCCGATGTCGCCGCAGGTGGCGATCGCCTCACACGCCTGCGCACATCTCGGCGCCGTGCAGGTGCCGATCTTCTCCGGGTTCGCGGCGCCGGCAATCGCGGCTCGCCTCGCCGACGCGAAGGCGAAAGCCCTCATCACCGCCGACGGCTCGCTGCGGCGGGGCCAGGTCGTGGCCATGAAGGAGATCGCCGACGACGCCGTCCAGGGCGCGCCGACCGTCGCGCACACCGTCGTCTGGCGGCGGCTCGGGCTCGAGGACGTGCCGATGACGTTCGGGCGCGACCGCTGGTGGGACGAGCTCGTTGCGGACACGTCCGGGGATCTGTCCCCCGTCCAAGTCCCTTCCGAGCACCCCTATCTGCTCGCGTACACGTCCGGAACAACCGGGAAGCCGAAGGGGGCGCTGCACGTGCACGGCGGGTTCCTCGCGTCGATCGCGCGCGAGGTCGCGTACCAGGCCGACGTCAAGCCGGGCGACCGCATCCACTTCGCGACGGACATGGGCTGGATCATGGGCCCGTGGACTGTCGTCGGCGGCGGCGCCTGCGGCGCGACCGTCGTCTACGCCGAGGGCGCGCCGGACTTCCCGCCCGATCGCGTCTGGCGGCTCGTCGAAGCCGAGCGCGTGACGATGCTCGGCGTCTCGCCGACGCTCGTGCGCGCCCTGATCCCGAACGGCGAGCCCGAGGCCGAGCTGTCGTCGCTGAAGGCGATTTGCACGACCGGCGAGCCGTGGAACCGCGACCCCTACCTCTGGCTGTTCGAGCACGTCGGCGGCGGCAACACGCCGATCGTGAACTGCTCAGGCGGTACCGAGGTGGGCGCCTGCTTCCTCGCGACCTGCATCACCGAGCCGATCAAGCCGGTCGCGCTGGGCTTCCCCGCGCTCGGGCAGGACATGGACGTCTTCGACGCCGACGGGAAGCCGGTCCGCGGCGAGGTCGGCGAGCTCGTCTGCAAGCGTCCGTGGCCCGGGATGACCCGAGGTATCTGGGGCGACGACGAGCGCTACCTGGACGCGTACTGG
This sequence comes from uncultured Actinomycetes bacterium, assembly GCA_963833655.1. Lineage (GTDB taxonomy): Bacteria > Actinomycetota > Thermoleophilia > Gaiellales > Gaiellaceae > 3-1-20CM-4-69-9. Next base: position 178,531 of record CAWHYL010000006.1, read on the forward strand.
CGCCGGTTCCCCGGCGTCTGGACGCACGGCGACTGGGCGTCGATCGACGGCGACGGCTACTGGTTCCTGCACGGCCGCTCCGATGACACGCTCAACATCGCCGGCAAGCGGATCGGGCCGGCCGAGCTCGAGTCGGCCGCCGTCGGGCATCACGCCGTGGCCGAGGCCGCCGCGATCGGCGTGCCGCACGACGTCAAGGGCGAGGTGGCGTGGATCTTCTGCGTGCTGCGCCCGGGCACAGACGCAACTCCCGCGTGCGCGCTCGAGATCTCGAACGCCGTCACCGACGAGCTGGGCAAGGCGTTCAAGCCCGAGCGCGTCGTCTTCGTCCCGGCGCTGCCGAAAACGCGCAGCGCGAAGATCGTGCGCCGCGCGGTGCGGGCGCGTGTGCTCGGGAAGGATCCGGGCGATCTCTCGTCACTCGAGAACCCCGACGCTCTCGACGAGATCCAACGTGCAGTCGGCTGAGCTCGCCGGCCAGAGCGCGCTCGTCACGGGCGGGGGACGCGGCATCGGAGCGAACATCGCGCGCGAGCTCGCGGCCGCAGGCATGCGCGTCGTCGTCAGCGCCCGTTCACGCGATCAGGTGCAGGAAGTGGCCAAGGAGATCGGCGGCGTCGCCGTCGGGGGCGACGTGTCGAACGCCGACGACGTGCGACGAGTTGTCGCTGCTGCCTGGCCGGTCGACCTGCTCGTCGCGAACGCCGGCATTGGCAATCGCGACGTGTCGTGGGAGAGCGACCCGGCGGAGTGGTGGCGCGTGTTCGAGGTGAACGTGCTCGGCGTGCACCTGTGCTGTAGCGCAGTCGTTCCGCGCATGCTTGAAGGCGCGTCCGGCCGCATCGTGATCGTCGGAAGCGGCGCGGCCTACCTTCCCGGCGCGACGGAGACGGGCTACACGGCGTCGAAGGCCGCCGTCTGCCGGTACGGCGAGACGCTGAGCAACGCGCTCGCAGGACGGATCCCGGTGTTCGTGATCAGCCCGGGGCTCGTGCGCACGGAGATGACGGAGGGCCATCTTCCCGACGACGCGCCGTGGACGCCGCCGGAGGCGGCGCCGCGTCTCGTGCGCGCGCTCGCGTCCGGGCGCTTCGATCGCCTCAGCGGCCGCTACCTCCACGCGGAGCACGATCCGCCGGACGCCCTCGCTCGGCGTGTCGACGCGATCCTCGAGCGCGATCTCAACGCGATTCGCCTGCGCCGAGAGTAATACCTCTTACAAACGAGAATGTAAAAATCGCGGCAGGACTCTGCGCGATCCGCCGAGAAGTGGCATTAGTTCCACGACCGCGCTATGGGAATCGCCCAGTTCCTTACCGCGATGGTCCTCGGCTTGGCCGCGCCGAACGCGCAAATGTCGGATGCGTCGGCATTGCAAGCCGTTGCTTCGGCCTGCGGCGGCGCAACCTCGACGGCCGGAGACACGCACGCGCAGCTCGAGGCGATGTACTGCGGCGTCAACGTCGTGCGCCGCACGTACGGGCTCGCGGCCGTCCGCGGCAACGGCCCGCTCAACCGATCGTCACAGCTGAAGGCCGACGCCGTTCGCCGCTGCGGCTTCACGCACACGCCGTGCGGCATGTCGTTCACGTACACGTTCCGCCGCGCCCACTACCTCCCGGCGCGGGCGTTCGGCGAGAACCTCGCCTGGGGCCAAGCCGGTCTCGGCGCGCCGCTCAGCACGCTCCAGATGTGGCTGAACTCGCCGCCGCACCGCGCGAACCTGCTCGCGCTGCCCTGGCGCGACCTCGGCATCGCCGTCGAGCGCGGCCGGATCTTCGGCCGCGACGGTGTGTCGCTGTGGGTGATGGAGTTCGGCCGGCGCCGCTGACCTCCCGCCGGTTTTCGCCTCAGAGTCGCAAACAGCGTTAGACTGAGGCGGATGCGCCTCGCGCTCGCCCAGATCAACCCGGTCGTCGGCGACCTCGACGGCAACCGGAGCCTGATCCTCGAGCGCTTCGCGGAGGCCAAGGGGCAGGGCGCGGACCTCGTCCTCTTCCCGGAGCTCGCGGTCACGGGCTATCCGCCCGAAGACCTGCTGCTCCGGCCCGGCTTCGTCCGCGCGGCCGAGCGCACCGTCGAGGCGATCGCGCGCGAGGCCCGTGGAACGACCGTGCTCGTCGGCGGGCCGCACTTCGATCGCGACCTCTACAACGCCTGCTTCGTCCTCTCGGGCGGCGAGGTGAAGGCGGTGTACCGCAAGCGCTTTCTACCGAACTACGGTGTCTTCGACGAAGACCGGTACTTCGCATCCGGTCGCGACCTGATCCTGCTCGAGCACGAGCAGACGCTCGTCGGGCTGACGGTCTGCGAGGACATGTGGCAGCCGGGGCCACCGGCGACCGATCTCGCCCTCGCCGGGGCGGAGCTGCTCGTGAACATCTCCGCCTCACCCTTCCACGTGGGGCGCGATCGCGAGCGCGAGGAGATGTTCGTGACGCGCGCGCGCGACAACTCGTGCTTCGTCGCGTTCTGCAACACCGTCGGCGGACAGGACGAGCTGATCTTCGACGGCCATTCCGTCGTGATCGACGACGAGGGGTCGATCCTCGCGCGCGCGCCAGGCTTCGAGGAGGCGCTGCTCGTCGTCGACGTCGAGCCGAAGGAGGTCATCGGCCGACGCCTACGCGACGTTCGTCGCCGCGCGCTCGCGCGCGAGCGCGAAGACGTCCCGCCGGTGGAAGTCATCCACGTCGGCTCGCGGGCGCCGTCGACGAACGGCCAGAAGGTCGCGGGCTCAGTCGAGCCCTTCGTCGACGAGCTGGAGCAGATGCGCCTCGCACTCGAGCTCGGGCTACGCGACTACGTCGACAAGAACCGCTTCCGCGAAGTCGTCGTCGGGGTCTCGGGCGGCATCGATTCCGCCGTCACGGCGGCGCTTGCGGCGGAGGCGCTCGGGCCCGACCGTGTGCATTGCGTATCGATGCCGTCGCGGTACTCGTCCGAGGGAACGCGCGGGGACGCGCGGCGGCTCGCCGAGAGCATCGGCTGCTCGTTCCGCGAGTTGCCGATCGCCGATGTCGTCGGCGCGTTCGACGCAGCGCTCGCCGACGCCTTTCGCGGGCGCCAACCTGATCTGACGGAGGAGAACATTCAGGCCCGCGTGCGCGGCGTGCTCCTGATGGCGCTGTCGAACAAGTTCGGCTGGATGCTGGTTGCGACCGGCAACAAGTCCGAGTTGTCCGTCGGCTACGCGACGCTGTACGGCGACATGGCAGGGGGCTTTGCGCTCCTGAAGGACGTCTACAAGACGGACGTCTTCCGCCTCGCGCGGCACCTGAACGAGCGCGCCGGGCGTGAGCTGATCCCCGGGTCGATCATCGACCGCCCGCCGAGCGCCGAGTTGCGCGCCGACCAGCTCGACGAGGACTCGCTGCCGCCGTACCCCAAGCTCGACGAGGTGCTCGAGGAGTACGTGGAGCACGACCGCACGCTCGAGGAGCTGTCGGCCGACGGCTTCGAGAAGGACGTCGTCGAGCGCGCGGTCTCAATGGTCGACCGCGCCGAGTACAAGCGCCGCCAGGCGCCGCCGGGCGTGAAGCTCCGGCCCAAGGCGTTCGGCAGGGACCGGCGCACGCCGATCACGAACCGCTGGCGCGGATAGCGACCCGCTCACACGCCGACGTCGACCGGCGTGCTCGGCGGACCTTGGGCGAGCAGCTCGCGCACGAGCGCCTGCAGGCGGCGGGGCGCGTACACCAGCTCCGCCGACAGCTCGTGCTCCGCGAACCAGCGCTGGTCGCCGATTCCCTCTGCCGCGAGCTGCGCCGTTGTCCACTCCGGCGTCGGCTCGAACGCGTCCGTGCGGACGAGGTGGACCTCTTCCGTCTGGCCGGCCCACCCGGTCATGTCGGTGAACCAGTGCGTCCGCGTCCAGATGTGCGGGCCGAGCTCGAAGTCGCGCAGCCCGGATTCCTCGGCGAGCTCGCGGACGATCGCCTGCTCCAGCGTCTCGCCGGGATCGACGCCGCCGCCGGGCAGCGCCCACACGGACTTGTCGGGCCAGTCGAAGCGGACGAGCAGCACCCGGTCGTCGCCGTCGATGACGAGGGCGCGCACGGCGCGGCGGAGCGGCAGGCCGGACGAGCGCCCGGCGAGCTCCTGGAACCAGCGCTCGCGCTCGAGCCACGGCACCGCGGCGTTTGCCGGCGAGGTCGAGGGGAGGACGTACAGGTGCGTCTCGACGAGCCGGCGTTCCTGCACGCCCAGCTCAGGCCGCTCGTGGAACGTCCCGCGGTAGGCCTCTTTGCCGACGAAGCCGATCCAGCGGGGGCGCAGCTCCTCCGCGATGCGGTGCAGCCGTTCGTCGGCTCCGGTGAAGTCGCCGCGGCGAAGGTCTCCTGACCCGGGCGTCGTGCGCGACGCGGCGTTCGTCGCGCCGACGCCGTACCTCAGGAGCTCGAACTGCTCCTGAGGTTCGAGCAGGCGCGGCGTGAAGCGCGCCGCGTGGAGGAGGCGCCAGAAGTCGTTGCGCGGGTTCGCAAAATGCGCGTGCGCAGCGGCGGAGACACGTCCGGGATTGATCCCACAGAAGACGACCCGCAGCCCGGGCCCGAGGACGTCGGGGACGGCGCTCTCAGGCTGCTTCGGGTTCGGCGAGCTCGTGCGGGTCACGCGCGTCGAGATATTCCTCGAAGCGGCGCCGCAATGCCTCTCCCTCCACCGCCAGCACGTGCCGTGACGGGCGAGGCTCGAGCGTCAGTACCTGGACGGTCGGCTCCCAGCCGCCGTAGCAGCGCGCGTAGCACTCGGCTTCGCTCAGACTACGCAACCGTCGCATTGCCGAAGGGTACGCCGCACCCCGGACGGTTCCTCCCTATGAGAGCCAAGGAATTCCGTTATGCCATCTCGCTCGACCGCGCCGGCCGGCTCACGGCCGACGGCGAGGCGCAGCTGGACCTGGATCCGGCCTGGACGCCGGAGCACCTCGTCCTGGCAGGCCTGGCCCGGTGCACGCTGCAGAGCCTTCGCTTCCACGCCGACCGCGCCGGCGTCGACTTCGTCGCATCGGCCGACGTGTCCGCCGTGGTGACGCGGCCGGCACCCGAGGAGCGGTATGCCTTCGTCGAGATCGACGCGGCGATCGAGCTCGAGGTCGAGCCGCTGCCGCCGCCCGACGAGCTGCAGGAGCTGCTGGCCCTCGCCGAGCGCGACTGCTTCGTCGGCGCCTCCCTCCGGCCGCACCCGCGCTATCGGTGGCGCGTCAACGGCGCGGAGATCTAGCGCTCGAGGGGGGCCATCGTCAGGCCGAAGCCCTCGAGGCGCTGCCAGTAGTGCTCTGCGGCCTCGCGATGGCCCGACCAGACGATCGCGCGGCCGCTGTTGTGGATCTGATCCGCCATGCGCAGGCCGCGCTCGTACGAGACGTTCGGGATCGTCGCCGAGAGGGCCGCCGCGACGCCCTGGAAGGTGTTGTGATTGTCGTTGAGGACGATCACGTTCCACGGTGCGTCGAGGCCCGTGCCGCTGCCCACGTCGATGCGCTCCTTCGTCGCCGGCGACATACGCGAATCGTAGTAGCGTCTCGGCCGTGTCGACCGTTGCGCTCGACGTCGAGGCCGTCCGGGCGCGCTTCTCCGCGTTGCGGCAGCCGCTCGCGCTGTTCGACGGCCCCGGCGGCACGCAGGTGCCGGACGAGGTGATCGACGCCGTCTCGGCGTACTACCGGGAGTCGAACGCCAACGTCAGCGGCCCGTACGCCACGAGCCGGCGGACCGAGGCGCTGGTGGCGAAAGCACGCATCACGGCCGGCGACTTCCTGCGGTGCGCCCCGGAGGAGACGATCTTCGGCGCCAACATGACGACGCTCGCCTTCGCGCTGACGCGAACGGCCGGCCGAACGTGGCGGGCGGGCGACGAGATCGTCGTGACGAAGCTCGACCACGACGCGAACGTGTCGCCGTGGCTCGAGCTCGCGCACGACAAGGACCTCGTCGTCCAGTTCGTCGACATCCACGACGACACGACGCTCGACCTCGACGACCTCGAGCGACTGCTGACCGACCGCACGCGCGTCGTTGCGTTCCCGGTCGCGTCGAACGCGGTCGGGACGCTCACGGACGTCCGTCGCATCGTCGAGCGCGCGCACGGAGTCGGCGCGCTCGCGTGGGCGGACGCCGTCCACTACGGTCCGCACGGCCCGATCGACGCCGGCGACTGGGGCGTCGACGTCCTCATCTGCTCGCCCTACAAGTTCTTCGGGCCGCATCTAGGTGTCGCGTTCGGTCGCAGCGAGCTGCTCGAGAGCTGGCGGCCCTACAAGGTGCGCCCCGCGTCCAACCTCCCGCTCGGGCACCGCTTCGAGACGGGCACGCTGGCGCACGAGCTTCTCGCCGGCTTCGTCGCGGCCGTCGAGTACGTCGAGTCGATCGGTTGGGACGCGATCCAGGCGCACGAGCGCGCGCTGGGCGAGCGCTTCCTGGCGGGACTGCCCGACGACGTCACGCTCTACGGCGTCCCGACGATGGACGGCCGCGTCGCAACGTTCGCCTTCAACGTCGAAGGCGTGCCGACGCGCGAGGCCGCGACGCGGCTCGGCGATGCCGGCTTCGCCGTCTGGCAGGGGAACTACTACGCCCTCGAGGTGATGAACCGCCTCGGGCTCGGGGACGCCGGCGCCGTCCGCGCGGGCATCGTCCACTACAACACGGCCGAAGAGGTCGACGGGCTGCTGGCGGCGATCGCGAGTATCGTCGCGTCATGAAGCTCTCGGATCGCATCAGGCGCTGGTGGAGACCGGCGCAATGGCAAGGCGAGCACCCGCTGACCGACGAGGAGCGCGAGCAGCGCACGAATCTCGACGTCCCGGACGGCTACTCGGAGCCGCAGCACGGCATCGGTGCCGAGAGCTGGGACCGGGTCGACGTCGAGCGCGACCTCCGCAAGCCGTAGACGGCCGCCGGTACCATCGCGCGGGCGTGAGCACCTTTCAGCTCGAGCGCCTCGGCAACGGCCTGCGCATCCTGACCGCGCCGATGGACTCGGCACAGTCGGTGACGTGCGCGATCATGCTCGCCGCCGGCTCCCGCTACGAGACGGAGGACACGAACGGGATCGCCCATTTCTCCGAGCACATGTTCTTCAAGGGCACGGAGAGGCGGCCGACTGCGCGCGACATCTCGATGGAGATCGATGCGATCGGCGGCGAGTTCAACGCCTTCACGGGCAAGGAGTACACGGGCTACTACGTCAAGTGCGCCGCCGAGTCAAGGGACGTCGCGCTCGACGTCCTCGTCGACATGCTCCGCAACTCGAAGTTCGAGCCCGACGAGATCGAGCGCGAGAAGGGCGTGATCATCGAGGAGATGAACATGTACTACGACACGCCGCGCGACTTCATCAGCGGCGTGTACGAGGAGCTCCTCTACGGCGACCAGCCGCTCGGCTGGGACATCATCGGACGCAAGGAGACGATCCGCGGGGCGAACCACGACACGTTCCGCGGCTACATCGACCACTGGTACAGGCCGAAGCGCATGGTCGTCGGCATCGGCGGGAACCTCGGCGACGGCCTCCACGAACGCGTCACCGAGCTGCTCGGCGACCTCCCGTCCGCGGACACCGGCGAGCCGGCGCCGATCGCGCTGGGCGTGAACGGCGACGCCGGGGTCAAGGTGCACACGAAGGCGTCGGATCAGGCGCACATCTGCGTCGGAGTGCACAGCTACCCGCTCGAGCATCCCGACCGGTACGCCCTGCAGGTGCTTGCCACCGTGCTCGGGGGCGGCATGTCCTCGCGGCTCTTCACGGAGGTGCGCGAGCGCCGCGGCCTCGCCTACTACGTCTACGGGCTCAACCACAGCTACACCGACGCCGGCTCGCTGTACGCGCAGGCCGGCGTCGACATCAACCGCATCGACGACGCCGTCTCGACCGTCGCCACGGAGCTGCGCAAGATCGCGGAGGAGCGCGTGCCGGACGACGAGCTCACGAAGGCGAAGAGCTTCGCGAAGGGCCGCTTCGTCCTGCAGCTCGAGACCTCGCAGGGCCTGATCATGTTCGGGCTCCGCCGCGAGGTGCTGGAGAGCCGCACACCGGATCCGCAGGACATCCTCGCAGAGATCGACAAGGTCACCGCGGACGACGTCCAACGCGTCGCTCGCGACCTGATCGGGCAGCGAGGCCTGCAGCTGGCCGTCATCGGCCCGTTCGACGATCCGGACCGGTTCGAAAAACTCCTCGCGTGACGCGGGCGGCTCTGCTGGCCACAGCCGTCCTGCTCGTCGCCGCCGGCTGCGGAGGCGGCGGAACGACGTCGGCCTCGACGACCACGACGAAGACGCTGACGACGACGAACCCGACGGGCACGGCCACCGTCACGGTGACGACGCACGGACGCTTCCGTTATTCGGCGAACGTCACCGACAACTACATGCGCAGCTGCATGAAGAACAACGTCACGCAGGCCTACTGCGCATGCACGCTCGACAAGCTCTCGAACAACGTGTCGACGAAGGACTTCGCGCGGATCGGGCTTTCGGGCGGCAAGATCCCGACACGCATCCGCAACCTGATTCTGCAGGCGGCCGCCACCTGCAAGGACAAGCTCTAGCGCCGGGTCGCGTCAGGCTCCGTCTTCCGGCGTCTCCGCACTCGCGCGCTCTTTGATTTCTTCGACGACGGTTGGGTCGGCGAGTGTGGTGGTGTCGCCGAGCTCGCGTTTCTCGGCGACGTCGCGGAGGAGGCGGCGCATGATCTTGCCGCTGCGCGTCTTCGGCAGCTCGGGGGTGAAGACGATGTTCGCCGGCTTCGCGATCGGCCCGATCTTCTTGCCGACGTGGTCACGCAGCTCCTCCAGCTTCTCGACGGAGCCCTCGCGGCCGCCTTTGAGGCTGACGTAGGCGACGATCGCCTGGCCGGTGCGTTCGTCCTTGCGGCCGCAGACCGCCGCCTCCGCGACCTCGGGGTGGTCGACGAGCGCGCTCTCGACCTCGATCGTCGAGATGCGGTGGCCGGAGATGTTCATGACGTCGTCGACGCGGCCGAGCAGCCAGAAGTCCATCTCCTCGTCGATGCGGGCGCCGTCACCGGCGAAGTAGACGTCCTTGAAGCGGCTCCAGTACGTCTCGCGGTAGCGCTTGTCGTCGCCGTAGATCCCCCGCAGCATCGCCGGCCACGGCCGCTTCAGCACCAGGTAGCCGCCGGCACCCGGTCCGACCTCGTTGCCTTGCTCGTCCACGACCGCCGCTTCGACGCCGGGGAAGGGTTTGGTCGCGGAGCCGGGCTTGAGCGTCGTCACTCCGGGGAGCGGCGAGATCAGGATCATCCCGGTCTCGGTCTGCCACCAGGTGTCGACGACCGGGGTGCGGTCACCGCCGATGTGCTCGCGATACCACACCCACGCCTCCGGGTTGATCGGCTCACCAACCGAGCCGAGCAGCCGCAACGACGACAGATCATGCCTCTGCGCCCACTCCGGCCCCCACTTCATGTGCGAACGGATCGCCGTCGGCGCCGTATACAAGATGTCGACCTTGTACCGCTCGACGATCGACCACCACCGCCCCGGATCCGGGAAGTTCGGCACACCCTCGTACAACACCCCCGTCGTCCCGTTACACAACGGCCCATAGACGATGTAGCTGTGCCCCGTCACCCAGCCCACATCCGCCGCGCACCAATACACCGAATCGGGCTTCACATCGAAGATGTAGTGATGCGTCGACGCCACCCCGACCAGATACCCCGCCGTCGTGTGCACGATCCCTTTCGGCTTCGCCGTCGTCCCCGACGTATACAGCAGATACAACAAATCCTCCGCATCCATCGGCTCACACGCACACGACTCCGGATCGTCCCGTTGATCTGAGATCACGTCGTCCCACCAGCGGTCGCGACCGTCCTGCATCGAGACGTCGCCTCCCGTCCGGCGGAGCACGACCATCTGCTTCACGGTCGGCGACGACGCGAGCGCCTCGTCGGCGTTCACCTTCAGCGGCACCTTCTTGCCGGCACGCCAGCCCTCGTCCTGCGTGATCAGCAGCTCGCACTCCATGTCGTTCATGCGACCCGCGAGCGAGTCGGCGGAAAAGCCGCCGAACACGACCGTGTGGGGCGCGCCGAGCCGCGTGCACGCGAGCATCGCGATCGGAAGCTCGGGCACCATCCCCATGTAGATCGCAACAGGTGTCCCCTTGCGAACGCCGAGCTGCTTCAAGGCATTCGCGAAGCGGACGACCTCACGCTGCAGGTCGCCGAACGTGAGCTCACGGCGCTCGCCCCCCGGCTCGCCCTCCCAGTAGTAGGCGACCTTGCCGCCGTTGCCGGCCTCGACGTGCCGGTCGACGCAGTTGAAGCAGACGTTGAGCTTGCCGCCGAGATACCACTTCGCATACGGCAGCTCCCACTCATACAGCTTCGAGAACGGCTCGAACCACGCGACACGCTCGCGGCCCTCCGCCTCCCAGAAGTCCTCGAAGCTGCGCGAGTAGATGTCGGGCTTCGCGCTCGCCTCCGCCGCGAACCCCGGTGGCGGCGGGTACCGCCGCTCCTCGAGCAGCAGCGTGTCGATCGTGTTCGTCACGTCAGGGCGCGAGGTCGTACGGATAGTCGGTGAGCAACTCGTGGCCGTCGTCGGTGACGAGCACGATGTCCTCGAGCCGGACGCCGCCGTAGCCCGAGCGGTAGAGCCCCGGCTCGATCGTGATGACGTCGCCGGGCACCAGCTCCTGGCCGGCGCGACCCAGCGACGGCAGCTCGTGCACCTCGAGCCCGACCCCGTGACCCAGCGAGTGGAAGAAGCCGTCCTCCAGTACCTCGCCGGGCTCCTTGTTGAGCTGCGTCTTGTAGCCGGCCGCGTGGAACTGCTCGCACACCCCCTCGAACAGCGCGCGGCCGTTCACGCTCGGCTTGACGCCGGCCGTCGACGTCTCGAGCGCGTGCTTCACCAGCGCATGCCACTCCTTCACCTCGTCCGACGGCTCGCCCACCACATAGGTACGCGTCATGTCCGAGTAGCACCCCGTCGCCTTGTCGCGCGGGAAGAGGTCGAAGACGATCGGCTCGTTCGGCGCGATCTGCCCGGCACCCATGTTGTGTCCGACCGCGGTCTGCGGGCCATGCGAGACGATCATGTCGCTGCCCTCGACGCCGTGGTCGGCGAAGACGTCCTCGATCACCCGCTTGATGCGCTCCGACGTCAGAGGCTCGCCGTCGACCTCGAGCCCGGCGCCGTTCGGCTGCGCGCGGCGCAATAGGTCACGTGAGGCGTCGAGCGCCGCTTCGCATGCTCGTTGCGCGCGGCGGATGCCGGCGATCTCGGTCGCGTTCTTGGCGCGGCGGCGGTCGTTGAAGAGATCGCGCTCGACCGTCACGTCGATCCCGCTCGCTCGCAGGTGGTCGGCGTGCCCGAGCGGGAACGAGGGCGGGACGATGGCATGTTCGATGCCGAGCTCACGGCACCCGCGGACAGCGGTCTCGAGCTCGACCTGCCAACCCTTCAGGCCCTGCGCGAAGAGCTCGTCGGTACCCAACTGCTCGACCGGAATGATCTCCAGCTCCGGCGCGTCGGCACGCACGCGCGGAATCTCGAGCGAGTGGAGGATGACGACGCGGCGTCCGTCCTTCTCGGCGTAGAGAAACGCGTCCGGGATGAGCACCGGCACCTCGTGGCGCAACTCGGGCGAGCGCATCGTGTCGCCGTACATCAGGACGTCCGGCACGGCGCGATCCTATCCGCGGAGCTCGTCAGGCCGCACATAGACTCCAAAGCGTGGACGACCCGCGGCAGCATGCCCAGGAACTGATGGCGCAATGGGACGACGAGCTGCGCCGCGAGCTCCCGGACGGCGCCGACATCTTCGACGCCCACACGCACCTCGGCACGGACATCGACGGGATGGTCGGCGTCTACGACGACCTGCTTCGCGGGATGGAGAAGTACGGGATCTCCCGCTGCTTCATGTTCTGCCTCGACGAGCCCGACCGGCACCCCGGGTTCCGCGCCGGCAACGACCGGACCCTCGCCTACGCCGAGCGCTCCGACCGAAAGCTCATCCCCTTCGTCCGCCTGGATCTGTCCGAGGATCCGATCGCGGAGGCGACGCGCTGCCTCGATCTCGGCGCGAGAGGAATCAAGCTGCACCCGCGCGCGCAGAAGTTCCTGCTCAACGACGACCGGCTGGCGCCGGTCTTCGAGCTCGCGGCCGACCGGAGGGTGCCGATCCTCATCCACGGGGGCCGGGGGCTGCCGCCGATCGCCGACGACCTGGCGCGGCTCGTCGACCGCTACGCGTCCGCCCAGCTGATCGTCGCCCACGCCGGTATCGCCGACCTCGCGGCGCTCGCAGACCGGCTCGGCGGCAAGGCCGGCGTCTTCTTCGACACCTCGGTCTGGAGCCCACTCGACCTCCTCAGCCTCTACCGGCTCGTCGGCCCAGAGCAGGTCCTGTACGCCTCGGACTATCCGTACGGGCAGCAGCCGGCGTCGCTGCTGACCTCGCTGCGGACGGCGCGACTCGGCGGGCTGTCGGAGGAGCAGGTGCGCGACGTGCTGGCGGGGAACGCAGACCGGATCGCCGGCGGGCAGCCGCCGCGTGAGCCTTCGGCGCCAAAGGGTATGGACACCTTCTCACAGCCGATGAGCTTCGCCCGCATCCACCAGTACCTCTCGATGGCAACGCCCCTCCTCTGGACCTGGCAGCCGGACCGCGTGGGGGTGCTCGGCCTCGCGCTCAACGCGACGCACGACCGCACGAACGGCCACCGCGAGGAGCTCGACCAGATCCGCGAGTTGCTGCTGGCGGCCCGCGACATGTGGCGCGCACTGCCGGACGAAGGCGACGAGAAGGACCAGCGGGCGCACGTCCGCGCGACCTTCCGGCTCATCCACCTGGCGGACATCGTGGCGGTGACGACCGTTGCCTGAGCTGCGCATCAACGGAGAGACGTACGACGTCGACGCGCGCGTCGGCCGCTCGCTCGCGCAGGTGCTGCGCGAGGATCTCGGGTTGACCGGAACGAAGGTCGCCTGCGGCGAGGGCCACTGCGGCGCCTGCACCGTGTTGCTCGACGGCGTTCCGACGCTCTCGTGCATCACGCTCGTGCACACCGTCGACGGCCGCGAGGTGACCACGATCGAGGGGCTGCGCGACCACCCCCTCGTGCACGCATTCGTGCGCGCCGACGCGGTGCAATGTGGCTTCTGCACGCCGGGGCAGGTCGTCTCGGCGGCTGCGCTCGTCGCGTCCAACCCGGCGCCGACGCAGGACGAGATCCGACACGCGATGTCCGGGAATCTCTGCCGCTGCGGCACCTATCCCAAGATCGAGGAGGCGATCAGCACTTGGCAAGACTGATCCGCACGGAAAAGGAAGTCGAAGGCCGCTACGAAGACGTCTGGATCGTGGTCGACGAGGACGCGCTCGACCAGTGGCCCGCAGGCCCGCTGACGACGGTGGGCCGCGAGGTCCCTCGCGTCGACGGCCTCGACCGTGTGCGCGGCAACGTTCAGTACACCGCCGACATCCGGCTGCCGGGGATGCTGCACACGGCAGTGCTGCGCAGCCCTTACGCGCGCGCGCGTGTAACTAGCCTCGACGTCGCCGCCGCGCGTTCGGCGCGCGGCGTGCGGGCGGTGCTCGCGCCGGGCGAGTTGGACGTGCTCGTCGAAGAGCCGGGTTACGTCGGCCAGGCCGTCGCCGCGGTCGCCGCGGAGACGTTCGGGCAGGCACAGGCGGCGCTGCAGGCGCTCGTGCCGCAGTGGGAGGCGCTCGAGCCGCTGCTCGATCCCGACGAGGCGGTGCGGCAGGAGTCCTTCGTCTCCGATCCCAAGACCTACGAGCGCGGCGACTTCGAGCGAGGCGTCGCCGAAGCGGACGTCGTCTTCGAGGCCGAGTACCGCACGCAGGTCGTGCTGCACAACTCCCTCGAGACGCACCAGGCGATCTGCCACTGGGAGGACGACGGCATCACGGTGTACATCTCGACGCAGTACATCTGGGGCATCCGCGACTCGATCGCCGACCATCTTGGCCTACCGCCCGACAAGGTTCGCGTCGTCTGCCAGGCGATGGGCGGCGGATTCGGCGCGAAGAACGGGCCCGGCGACTACACACCGATCGCGGCGGAACTCGCCAAGCGGACCGGTCGGCCCGTCAAATGCGCGCTCACGCGACGCGAGGAGAACATCGCCGCGGGGAACCGGAACGCGACGATCCAGCGGCTGACGGCTGCCGCCAGGTCCGACGGTACGCTCGTCGCGCTGGGCGGCGACTTCGTCAACGCGATCGGCTTCTCCGGCTGGTCGGCCTCGACGGAAGGCCCGATGAAGATGCTCTACGCGTGCGACAACGTTCGCACCGTCCAGTACCCGGCGAAGCTGAACCTGCCGCCGATGGCGGCGTTCCGCGCGCCCGGCTTCGTCGAGGGGACGTTCGCGCTCGAGTGCCTGCTCGACGAGCTCGCGGCCAAGCTCGACATCGATCCGCTCGAGCTGCGCCGGCGAAACTACGCGGGCTCCGACCGCGTCGACGACCGACCGTTCTCGTCGAAGAACCTCGAGGAGTGCTACCGGCGCGCCGAGCCGCACTGGGCAAAGCGCGACGAGGTACGCGCGCGCAGCAACGGGCCGTGGCGGCACGGCATCGGGCTCGCCTCCCAGATCTGGTACGGCGGCGGCGGGCCGCCGTCCTACGCGTGGATCCGCGTCGGCGCGGACGGCCACGCACAGGTCGTGACCGCGATGCAGGACATCGGTACCGGCTCACGCACGGCGATGGCGCAGATCGCCGCCGAGGAGCTCGGGGTTCCGGTCGAGCAGGTGCAGGTGTCGCTCGGCGACTCGGCGCGCGGCCCGTTCGCGTCGATCTCCGCCGGCTCGTCGACGATTCCGTCGATGGGGCCAGCAGTGCGCTCGGCAGCGGCCGATGCAAAGCGGCAGCTGATCGAGCTGGCGGCACAGCGCTTCCATCTCGAGGAGCGCGTGCTGGACGTCAAGAACGGCCAGATCGTCTCCTCGGACGGCAGCTCGTGGCCCCTGACGGAGATCACGGGCCTGCTCGAGGACGGACAGATCCTCGGCAAGGGCTCGCGCGGCCCGAACCCGGCCGGGATGCAGGTGCTGACGTTCGGCGTGCAGGTGGCCGAGGTCGCGGTCGACATCGAGACGGGCGAGGTGCGCGTCGAGAAGATCGTCGCGATCCACGACGTCGGGCGGGTTATCAACAAGCTCGGCGCCTCGAGCCAGGTCGAGGGCGGGATCATCCAGGGCATCGGCCACACGCTCTCCGAGGAGCGCATCGTCGATCCGGAGACGGGCTCGATCCTCACCCGGACGCTCGATGCGTACAAGGTTCCGACGATCGCCGACGTGCCCGAGATCGTCACGGAGCTCATCGACATCCCCGACGAGCACCTCACCAACCTCGGTTCGAAAGGACTGGGCGAGCCGCCGATCATCCCGACGGCCGCAGCGATCGCGAACGCCATCCGGGACGCGACGGGTGCCGACGTGCGCTCGCTGCCGATCTCGCGCGAGGAAATGCTGCGCGCGCTGCGCGAAGCACGCGAGAGGGAGGGTCGTGGAGCTCCTGCGGCCGTCTAGCGCCGCCGAGGCGGCCGCGGCGCTCGGCAACGGCTCCGTCGCCGTTGCCGGCGGCACCGAGGTCGTCCCGCTGCTGCGCGACGGGCTGCTCCACGCGGACACGCTCGTCGACGTCGGCGGCGCCGTGCCGCGCGGCGTCCAGGGGACGCGCATCGGCGCCGCGACGCGGCTTGCCGAGCTCGAGGACGACCCGCAGGTCCCGCAGGCGCTGCGCGAGGCGTGCTCACTCGCCGCCTCGCCTCAACTCCGCTCGATGGGGACGCTCGGAGGCAACCTCCTCCAGGCCACCCGCTGCTGGTACTGGCGCCTCGGCTTCGACTGCTGGCTCCACGGCGGGGAGCGCTGCTTCGCCAGGGACGGCGCCCACCGCGAGCACGCCGTCTTCGGCAATGAGCACTGCGCGTCGGCCCACCCGTCGGACGTGGCGGCAGCGCTGCTCGCGCTCGGCGCGATGGTTCGCACGACACGCCGCGAGCTGTCGGTCTCGGAGCTGTACCGCCTGCCGACGCCGGAGGACCGGAACACGACCACGCTTGCCCCGGACGAGCTGATCCTCGAGCTCGAGGTGCCGACCGCTGACGCGTCGACGTACCTCAAGGCGATGGACCGGCGGAAATGGGCCTTCCCGCTCGTCGGCGTCGCGGTGGTGCGGACGGGCGGCGCGATTCGGATCGCGCTCGCCGGGGTAGCTCCCATCCCCTGGACGCTCGAGACCGCCGCCCTCCTCGACGACGCAACGCCGCTGCCGGGCACCGCGTACAAGGTCGAGATCGCCCGCGCCCTCGTCCGGCGCGCGGTCGAGCACGTCAGCTCGCAGCCGTCGTCCTCGTAGCACTCGCCGCCGCCGTCAGCGCGACGTTCGCGAATGCCAGCGGCGGGGCGTCGGTCACCGTAGCGGCACCGGCCGTGCAAACGGCCGCGGCCCCGACACCCGCATGCCCGATCCCGGCCGTGTATCGGCGGGCGTTCGTCCGTGCCGCCGACGACGCGAGCCTGCCGCTCCCACTGCTCGTCGCCGTCGCGCAGGTCGAGTCGCAGATGACGCCCGACGCGCGGTCGAGCGCAGACGCACGTGGGTTGCTCCAGGTGCTGCCTTCGACCGGTGCGGCATTGCGCCTCGACGTGAGCCGTCCGGCGACGAACATCCTCGCCGGCGCGCGCTACCTCCGCCAGCTGCTGGACGAGTTCCAGTCACCCGACCTCGCGCTCGCCGCGTACAACGCCGGGCCGACGGCCGTGGCGCGAGCGGGTGGCGCGCCGTCGCAGGAGACGCTCGACTACGTGGCTAACGTAACGGGGTTGTGGCGCATGTTGCGCGACTGTCGCTGATCCTCCTCGTCGTCGCGCTCGCCGCTTGCGGCGGGGGCGGCGGGAAGACGACGGCGTCGAAGCCGTGCCCGACGACGGGGCGAGGCGTCACGTTTCCGCTGCTCGACGCGAAGCAGCCGCACACCGTCGACGTGACCACGAACCAGGGCCGCTTCGCGTTCCGTCTCGACGTCGAGCATTCGCCCTGCGTCACGTCGTCGTTCGCTTCGCTCGTGCGCCGGCGCTTCTTCGACGGCACTGTGTTCCATCGGATCGTCCCCGGCTTCGTGATCCAGGGTGGCGATCCGACCGCGACGGGCGCGGGCGGGCCTGGGTACACCGTCGTCGACGCGCCGCCGAAAGGCGCGCGCTACACGCGCGGCGTCGTCGCGATGGCGAAGACGCAGGCGCAGCCGCGCGGAACGGCAGGCAGCCAGTTCTTCATCGTGACCGGCGCGAACGCGGGACTGTCCCCGGACTACGCGCTCCTCGGCGTCGTGACGAAGGGCCTCGACGTGGTCGAGCGGATCGGCCGGCTCGGCAACCCGGTCACCGAGCGGCCGACGAAGCGCGTCGTCGTCCGCACGATGACCGTTTCGTGATCGCGGCAGTCGTGCTTGCTGCCGGCGCGTCGACACGGTTCGGCGCGCCGAAGCAGGCGCTGCTGCTCGAGCCGATCGTCCAGCGACTGCGACCCGCAGTCGACGACGTCGTCGCCGTCCTGGGGGCACACGAGGCGAGGACGACGGCGCGCGTCGTGCACTGCCCGGAGTGGCAGCGCGGTCCCGGCGCGTCCCTGCGCTGCGGCCTCGCAGCGCTCGCCGACGACGTCGAGGCAGCGGTCGTCGTCCTCGGGGACGGCCCCGGCATCGACCGGCGGGCAGTCGAGCGCGTCGTCGCCGCGTGGCGGAACGGCGCGGGCGCGCGCGTCGCCGCGACCTACGGGGGCGTGCGGCTTCATCCGTTGTTGCTGGCCCGCGATGTGTGGGACGAGATCCCGGACGCAGGCCTCCGCGACCTCCCCGCCGCGCTCGTTGCTTGTGACGATCTGAACGCTCCAGGCGACGTCGATTTTGCCGATGACCTGAAAGGTGGCGGTCCCGAGGAGCAGAATGACTACCGGCATGGAGCTCGTTGAGCCGCTCGAGCCGATCGGCGAGGAATCCGCACTCGCCCGCGCCCGGCTGCACCGCCAGCTGACGGTCGAGGAGACCGCAAAGCGCGCCGGCCTCTCCGTCGAGGAGGTGCGCTGGCTCGAGGACGGGCGCGTCTACCGCTTCGCCCGGCCCGACGACGCCCTCGCCGCCACCTTGCTGTATGCGAGCGCCCTGGGGATCGACAACCGTGAAGCACGCGCGCTCGCCGGGATGCCGGTCCCGTCCCTCCCGCCGCAGCGGAATCCCCTGTCTCGCCTCGTCGCCGTCGGCGCCGTCGTTGTCGCGCTCGCAGTCGTCGCGACGCTGCTCGTCGTACCGCGATCCGGCGGCAAGCACGCGACCGCCTCCACCGCAGCGATTCTCCCACCGCCCTGGCGGATTCCGGTGACGGTCCTGAACGGCAGCGGCGACATCAACTACACGCGGCAGGTCGCGAGCCACGTCGGCGGCTACGGCTACACGATCAAGAAGGTCGGCCGCGCCGCGACGTTCGGGTACCCGCAAACCGCCGTCTACTTCCCGCCACGCTGCGAGGCGATCGCGCTCCGCCTCGCGAAGCAGCTCGGCGTCGAGACGAAGCCGCTTCCAGGCGGCTCGGGCGCGTGCCAGCTCTACGTGATCGTCGGCCCGGCACGCGGGCCAGGCGAGTAAGAGCCCCCGCCGCCAGCCACAGCTCGAACCGCTGGGTCAGACCCCTTTGGGGTCAGACCCCCTCAAAGCCGGAGCGTAAGCCGCGGGCTTACGCGCAGGCGACCTGATGCGACGCGCGCACGCGCAGCCTGCGCGCGCCGCACGGTAGGAAACACACGCCCGACCACCTAAAGAGCGCGCGGGCTCCGCCCGCGCGCGTTCGGCGCGAAGCGCCGCACCTAACCCCGAACGAAAGGCGCAGCCTTTCGTTCGACCAAAAAGCTGGGGTCAGACCCCTTTGGGGTCAGACCCCCTCAAAGCCGGAGCGTAAGCCGCAGGCTTACGCGCAGGCGACCTGATGCGACGCGCGCACGCGCAGCCTGCGCGCGCCGCACGGAAGAGAACAAACGCCCACCGCCTACCGCACGGAAGGAAGCAATCGCCGACCACCGCGAGAGCGCGCGCGCGCTCAGCCCGCGCGCGTTCCCCGCGAAGCGGCGTCCATCTTCCAACGAGCGAAAGCGAAGCTTTCGCTCGTTATTGAAGAGGGGTGCGAAGGGCGGCGAGCTTCGTCTTCAGCTCGACCGGCATCGGCTCGGCGGCGACGGCTTGGCGGACGTACTGGCGCAGCGTCTCCTCGAAGCGGTAGCGCTTGCGGCAGTAGGCGCACTCGTCGAGATGCGCCTCCGCTTCCGAGCGCTCGGCGTCCGTCAGCACGCGGTCCATGAAGGGCTGCATCACGTCCTCGCAGTGCGCGCACGGGTCGTATGCCGTCACGTTCCCACCGCCTGCTCGGCCATCGCCTTCTTCAGGATACGCCGACCACGATGCAGACGCGACATGACGGTGCCGATCGGGATGTCGAGGATCTGCGCCGCGTCTGCGTAGGTGAAGTCGCCGATGTCGACGAGCACGACGACGTCGCGGAAGTCGTGCGGCACCTCGGACAGCGCCGCGACGACGTCGTTCTGCGACAGGCGCTCGACAACGCGGTTCTCGTCGGTGTCGCCGTCACCCGCAGCCTCGAGCTTGTTGTAGAGGAAGTAGTCGCCTTCCTCGAGCGGCTGCTCGTCGGGACGCCGCTGCTGCCGGCGGCCGCGGTCGATGTTGAGGTTCGTCAGGATCCGAAGGAGCCACGCGCGCAGGTTCGTGCCCGGTTGAAAGGACCGCCAGCTGCGGAAGGCGCGCGCGTACGTCTCCTGCACTAGATCCTCGGCCTCCTCGCGGGAGCCGACGAGGTGACGGGCGACGCGGTAGACCTGATCCGACAGCGCAAGTGCTTCCTCCTCGAAGCGCACGCGGTCACGCGCTTCTGTCGCGATTTGCCGAGCGCCGGTCTCTCGAGTCGTCTCGCTCATCCCTCGAGCCACCCTAGCAAGGCCTTCTCCGCATAAACGTCGGGTTATCCACACTCATTCCGGGTACACGAAATCCATGGACAAAGACGTTGAACAGCGGCGCGCCGAGATCCGTGAGGAGATCTCCGATGCAACCGGCGTGGACGAGGAGCACGAGGATCCGGAAGGGCACGAGCCGCTCCCGGGCGTCGTCGGCAACAGGATCAAGAAGGCGAGCGAGCCGGACCCTGATCGAGCGGCCTGAACCCTCCTCGGGCCAGTGCATCGACCAGCGCTTCGCGTGAGGTGCGCTCGTCGTCCCAAGCCAGCGAGACGACCCCCATGAGGTTCGCGTTTGCCGCCTCGAGCCCCTCGTGACCCTCGAGCACCTTCGCGAGCCGCATGACACACCGCTCGCAGCGGACACCGCTCACCTGAAGCGTTTCCTCGCGCAGCATGAACCTCAGGCTACCGAGCGCTCGACGAGATCTGCGCAGACGGCTCGCAGGCCGCCGTCCTTGCCGACATCGAGCTGACGGTCTGCCTCGCACGTGAGGCCGTCGAAGCCGTCCGCAGCGACGGGAAGCTCTGCGAGCAAGTCGGGAACCGCGAGCGCCTCCGCGCGATCAGGATGAATCAGCTTCCCGTGCGGCCCGAACCGCGCTGCCGCCCAGCGATTCTGCGCGTAGACGCCGCGCTCCGACGGCTCGAACGGCCGCGGCGGCGCGTCGAGGGCCCACGCACAGAGCGCGTGCAGCAGCCGAACGAACGCGCGCGTGTGCTCGAGCGACGTCGGCTGGTCAGGCGCGCGGATCTCGAGCGTGCCGAACTGCGGGTTCGGCCGCACGTCCCACCAGAAGCTCGTGTACGTGCTCGCGAGACCGGTCGCGACCATGTGCTCGACAAACGCCTCCCACTGTCCGTAGGAGCGCAGGGCGGGTGGCGCACCGGCGCGCGGCAGCAGCGCAAGCACCTCCGCGCGCACGGAGCGCGCGCCGGTGTCCTCACCGGCGAGGTACGGCGAGTTCGCCGACAGCGCGAGCACGAGCGGCAGCCACGGGAGGATCGTCTCCAACACGCGGTAGCAGTCGTCGGCGCTCGGCATCCCCACGTGGACGTGGAGCCCGCTGACCCCCTGACGGCGCGCGCTCGGTCCGGCGTACGCGACGAAGTCGCGATAGCGCTCGTCCGGCACGATCTCCTGCTCCTCGGGCCGGCTCGTCGGGTGCGAGCCCGATGCTGCGACCGTCAGTCCGCTCGCGTGCGCGACTTCGGCCGCTGCGCGACGCAGCTCCGCGATTCGGTCGACCGCCTCGTCCGGCGACGCCGCCACCTCGTTCGTCAGCTCGACGACCGACGCGTGCAGCTCCGTCTTCAGAACGCCCGGCAGCGTTCGCCCGTCGACGCCCGCGATGAGCGTCTCCACGCGGGGCGCAAGCTCGAGCGTCTCCGCATCGAGGATCCAGAGCTCCTCCTCGACGCCGACGGTGAGGCCTCGACCGAAGTGTTGCTCGATCACCGAGCGCGGACGCCGTGCACCGGGCCGCCGGCGGCCTCCCACGCGTAGTACGACGCGCTCGGTCCGTACTCGGCGGCGTACTCCTCGATCCGCGGGTTGCGGCCGACCTCCTTCGCGCGCTGGGCGTGATGCAGGAGGTTCGGGTCGTCACGGCGCTCCCAGACGAGGATCAGGTGCGCCGCGGTCATGAACTCGGCGACGAACTCGCAGCCGTTCGCAGGGCACGGAAACGGATTCGTGCGGACGCAGAACCAACCGCTGTGCTCCCCGGCACCGTCGTCTGTCCAGAGCTCCTCGACCTGGATGAGCTCGATCCCGCCCTGCTCCACCCGCCTGAGGGTACCCGTCAGAAACTTTTCAGATCGGGCACTCTAGGAAGGGGTCGGGTTGCCCGATCCGCAGCCGCAGTCGGATCGGGTGAGGGCGCGTTTAGCCGCGCCCGCCCGGCCCCGCGTCGTACGCTCGCAGCATGACTACGGAGACGTACGACCTCATCGTTCTCGGCGCGGGCTCGGCGGCCCGAGACGGCGCCGGCATGGCGGCGCGCGAGCACGGCGCCCGTGTGGCGATCGTCGAGCGCACGCGCTGGGGCGGCTCGTGCCCGAATGTCGCGTGCCGTCCGACCAAGGCATACCTCGTTGCCGCCGAGCTGATGCACGACGTCCGCCGGCATGCGGCGGAGCGCGGCATCGACTTGCCCGCACCCGCCCTCGATCTCGCACGCACCCGCGCGTGGAAGGACTCGCTGCGCCGCGACCAGGACAGCTGGGTGAAGTTGCTGCGCGACGCCGGCTACGGGGTGTATCCCGGTGAGGCGGCGTTCGTCGACGCGCACACGGTGCATGTCGGCGACGCCAGGCTCAGCGCCGAAAGGATCTTGGTCGCCACGGGCGGGCGCACTGCCGTTCCGCCGATCCCCGGCATCGCCGACGTGCACTGGATCGACCACATCAGCGCGCTCGAGCTGACGGAGGTGCCCGAGTCGCTGCTCGTCGTCGGGGCCGGGCCGGTCGGCCTCGAGTTCGCGCAGATCTTCGCGCGCTTCGGCGCCCGCGTCACGATCGTGAACCACGGGCCGCAGATCGCCGCGCGCGCCGACACGGATGCGGCGAACGAGCTGCAGGCGGCGCTCGAGGACGAGGGGATCGAGGTCGTCTTGAACGGCGGCGTCGAGCGAGTGGGCCGCGGTCAAGCCGTGGTCAGCGGTGGGCGCACGCTCGAGGTCTCACACATCCTGCTCGCGTCGGGCCGTGTCCCGAACGTCGAAGAGCTGAACCTCGCGGCCGTCGGCATCGAAACGGCCCGTGGCGGAATCGTCGTCGACGATCACCAGCGGACGTCTGCCGCCGGCGTCTGGGCGGCCGGCGACGTCGCGGCAGGCCCGATGCTCACGCCGACGGCGCAGTACCAGGCGCGCATCGCCGTCGAGGACATGTTCAGCCCGAGCCGCGCGAGAACCGCCGACTACTCCGTCCTGCCGACGGCGGTCTTCACGGATCCGGAGCTCGGTTCCGTGGGGCTGACCGAGAGCGAGGCGCGTGCGCACGGCTACGACGTCGGCGTCGCGACGCACCCGCTGACCGCCGTCACGCGCGCCCAGTACTACGGGGCGAAGCGTGGGCTGTACAAGATCGTCTACGAGCGCGCGGGCCGGCGGGTGCTCGGCGTGCACGTCGTCTGCCGCGGCGCGAGTGACATCGTGGGTGCGCTCGCGGTGGGGTTACGGCTCGGCGCCACCGTCGACGACCTCGCTGCCGTGCACCACGTGTACCCGAGCTTCGGCGAGGGGCTCAAGGCCGCTGCCGAGCAGGCCGCCTAGGTCGACCCACACCTGATCGCGCCCCTCGACGAACCGCATCACGATCGAGCCGCACGAAGGACAGCGGACGACCACGCCCGCAGCCCGGTAGACGCGCAGCGCGCCCACGAAGTTCTCGGCGCCGCACCACCTGCACCGGCCGGAGGCGTCCGTAGCGTCGCGGCCGAATACATCCGTCAGCAGCCCGCCGATCGCGTTTCCATCCACGTAGATCAGCTCACGTACCTCCGAAGCGTTCCGTCCTGATGCGGCCGGGCCTGTGGCCGAGCGCGACCAGCCCCTCCGACGCGGCCTCGACGAAGCTCGTCGGCCCGCAGACGAAGACGCGCGGGCTCTCCTGCGGTGGGTAGGCGACGTCGCGCAGAACGTCGAGGTCGACCCGGCGGGCATAACCGTGCCAGTCCGGCGGCTGCGCGCGGGTCAGGGTCTGCACGACGTCGGCGCCGAGGTGGTCGAGCTCGTCTCGGTAGATGACGTCGTCGATCGTCCGCGACGAGTAGAGCAACTTGGCGGGAACCGTCGAGCCGGCCGCGCGGCGCAGGCGCAGCATGGCCATCAGGGGGACGATCCCCGAGCCGCCCGCGACGAGGAAGAGCGGGTCGGTCGCGCCGTCGGGCTCCCAGACGAAGTAGCCGCCGATCGGGCCGCGGAGCTCGAACCTGTCGCCCGGGACGACCTCGTCGACGAGGTAGGGCGAGACTTCGCCGTCGTGGAGGCGCTCGACGGTCAGCGCGAGCGGCTCGCCGGGCGCGGATGCGATCGAGTAGCTGCGCTCGGCCTGGTAGCCGTCCTCCGCCGTCAGCCGCACGTCGACGTGCTGCCCCGCGCGGTGTCCGGACCAGCCGGGGACGTCGAGGACGAGGGTACGAACGCGCGGCGTCTCGGTCACCGTCTCGGTGACCGCCGCGACCAGCCAGGTCAGTCGCCCCAGTACCGCTGCTCGCGCCAAGGATCGCCGTAGTTGTGGTAGCCGTTCGTCTCCCAGAAACCAGGCTCGTCCTCGTCCAGCAGCCGCAGCCCGCGCACCCACTTGGCGCTCTTCCAGAAGTAGAGGTGCGGGACGAGCAAGCGGGCCGGCCCGCCGTGCTCCGGGTCGAGCGGCTCGCCGTCGTAGCCGAACGCGACCCATGCCTTCCCGCCGGTCAGGTCTTCGACGGGGAGGTTCGTCGTGTACCCGCCGTCGGAGTAGGCGACCGCGTAGGCGGCGTCGTGGTCCACCTGCTCGAGCAGCGTGTCGACGGAGACGCCCTCCCAGTCGGTGTCGAACTTCGACCACTTCGTGACGCAGTGGATGTCCTTCGTGACGTTCTCGGACGGCAGCGCCCGGAACTCGTCCCAGGTCCACTTCACCGGCGCGGCCCCGCCGGAGATCGTGAAGCTCCACCGATCGAGCGCCGTGTGGGGCGTCGGACCTGCGGAGAGGACAGGAAAGTCGTCCGTCGCGTACTGCCCGGGCGGAAGACGACCGCTGTCGTCCCCCCGCCCGCGCCCACGAAAGCCACGCGAGACGATCCCCACGAGCACGACGGTACAACAAGAACGAAAGGCTGGGGTCAGACCCCTCGGGGTCAGACCCCAACCGAAGGCTTACGCGAAGCCGGAGCGGAAGCGGAGCTTCCGCGGAGGCGAACTGATCCGTGTGCCGATGGCCGAAGGCCACCGGCACACGGACGGAAGGGAACATTCGCCGACGGCCCAGGAGCGCGCGGGCTCCGCTCGCGCGCGTTCACGCGCGAAGCGCCGTACCTCTCCACGGCGCTGACCTGCCAGGGTCAGCGCCGCACGAAGTTGAGCTGAGGGCCCGGGCAGGCGGGCGGGCCCTCAGCTCGGCGCTTCCGCACGCCGTGCTGGCCTACGGCTCCGGCGGAAGCTGGCCCCCAGGGGTTCGGGGCCAGTCGGGACGGCGGCTGTTCAGGGTTGCCACCCAAGCTTGACGGTCAGCGTCTTGTCCGAGGTCCCGCGGGCGACCTCGACGGAGATCTTGTCGCCCGGCTTCTTCGACGCGATCACGTCGATCAGGCGCTCGACGGTTCCGATTGGCTCGCCGTCGACCTTGACGATCACGTCGCCGCCCGCGGGCCAGCTCTCGCCCTCGACCGTGACCTGGTCGTTTGCCGGCTTCAGTCCCGCCTGTGCGGCTCCCGAGCCCGGGTGGACCGTCGCGACGAGCACACCGCTCGTGACCGGCAGATGGAACAGACGCGCGATCGGCGGCGTCAGCGTCTTGCCCTCGATGCCGAGGAACGCGTGCTCGACCTTCCCGTGCTTGATCAGCTGCGCGACGACGTCCTTCACGGTGTTGATCGGGATCGCGAAGCCGATGCCCACGTTGCCCTGGCTCACGCCGCCGGTCTCGATCTGCGCGTTGACACCGATCACCTCACCCTGCGCGTCCAGGAGCGGGCCGCCGGAATTCCCGTGGTTCAGCGCGGCGTCGGTCTGAATCACGTGCGCGATCGAGAGGTTGTTCGGCGCCTCGATCCGCCGCTGCACCGCACTCACGATGCCGGCGGTGACCGAGCGGTCGAGCCCGAACGGGTTGCCGATCGCGATCACCTGGTCGCCGACGCGTACGGCGTCGGAGTCCCCGAGTGGCAGCGCCTTGAGGGCACTTGCCTGGACGTGCACCTTCAGAACGGCGATGTCGGTCGACGGGTCGCTGCCGACGAGTCTCGCGCGGTAGCGCTCGTTGTTCGAGAAGCTGACCTGGATCGAGGTCGCGCCGCGCACGACGTGGTAGTTCGTGACGATGTCGCCGGCGCGGTCGATGACGAAGCCCGAGCCCAGCGCGCGCTCCGTCTGCGTCGTCGACCCGAACGGATTCCCGAAGAACGGATCGTTCTGCTGCGGCACGCGCAGCGTCGTCTCGATGTGCACGACGCCCGGCGCCGACGAGCGGTAGATCTCGTTGATCGACTCACGCCTACCCGTCTGGAAGGAGGCGGGCGCGGAGGACGGCGGCTCCACCTCCTCG
This sequence comes from uncultured Actinomycetes bacterium, assembly GCA_963833655.1. GTDB lineage: Bacteria > Actinomycetota > Thermoleophilia > Gaiellales > Gaiellaceae > 3-1-20CM-4-69-9. The sequence goes on from CAWHYL010000006.1 coordinate 204,816, forward strand.
CGGATGATCGTCGCCTTGTTGCCCAGCTTCCCCAGCACGGCCGCGCCGCCGAGCGCAACGACACCGCCAACGACAGCGGTGAACACCAGCCCGACGGCGCGGCTTGGAAGGAGGGTGCGATGCATCCCACCTGGTTCTACCGAGCGGGTCTTAATGCTGGGTTGTGATGCGTTAACCCTTGGTTAAGGTCACGAGCCAGATTCCGCCCAGCAGAGCCGTCCCGACGGCGGGCCACATCACGTAGTCGCCGACGACGCCGCTGTGGGCGGCTTTGAGGCCGGCGACGGGCGGCTCGACGAAGCGAGCCGTTGCCGCGCGCAGGCCTTCCGGAATCCGCCGGCGGTAGAGGCCGAAGAGCGTCGCGACGAGCGTGAGGGCGGCCGCACCAAGCCCATACGCGATGCTCGCACCGCTCGCCGCCGGGACGGTGAGCGGCACCGAGGGCAGCGGCTGCCCGGGCACGTGGTGCAGCACATGCGCGACGTATGCGTGCCGGTCGACGAACCGCGCCGCTGCGTGCTCACTCGCGTGCTGCATTCCGGGCACGACGCTCAGCGCGAGCCCGACGGCGACGAGGGCTGCCGTCACTCCGGTCATCAGGGCGCCGCTTCCTTCGCCTTGCGGCGGTTCCTCGCCCGGCTCCGGAGCGAGGAGCGGATCCCGGCCGCCGCGTACAGCTGGATCGCGTTCCACTCCCCCTGGTACAGCAACCAGAGCGCCGCCAGCCCGATCACAGGAGGATCACCCAGACGAGCTTGCGCATTTCCGTGCGATTACCCAGGAGGCGGAGCGGGAATCCTGTCCGCGTGAACGCGCGCGAAGCCGCTGAGATCCAGGTGGTGCTCGAGGGCGTGCCGCTTCCGGCGACGAAGAGGGCGCTCCTCGCCTATGCCGGCTCGCAGGACGGAGCCGCCGCGCAGCGGCTCGCAGCCATCCCCGACCGCGAGTACCGCTCCCTCGACGAGGTCGGCGAGGCACTCGCGCCTGTTCAGCCGTCCCGGGCGGATCCCGACCCGGCCCGCCCGCGTGAGGAGAGCGGCGAGCCGCCCGGAGGAGACGCCTACCTGGATCCCAACGCCGAGCCGGGGGCCGTGCGGCCGTCCGGGCCTGCGTCGAACCCGCCGCAGAAGGTGCTCGAGCAGCAGTCGAAGACGCAGAAGGAGCAGGCCGAGCGGCAGAAGCAGCTCAGCTAGCGCACGGCAGGCTGCCGCGCGCCCTGCTGCGCGAGCCGTGTCGCGTGGCTCCCGAGCTTCTCCAGCGCGTCGACCTCCTCGCCCAGGTTCTCACGCAAGACCGCCGAGACCCGGTCGTGCCCGAGCGCCTCGGCCAGGCGGATCGCGGCCTCGTGCTCCGCGATCTCGTGATGCTCCGTCCCCATCGCGGCCGACGCGTTGAACCCGTCGCGAAGGGCAGGCGCGAGTTGTTGCACGTCGTGCTCGCGCTCCTGCCTTGCCGCATCGAGCACCAGGTCCTGGCCGCCGTTCGCGGGGGCGCCGAGCTCTTCGAACGCCGTGCGGACGTTGTCGGCATGGCCGCGCGTCTGCTCGAGGTGCTCGGCGAACGTCTGCGCGAGCTGCTGGTCTTCGGCTTCCTCCCGCAGCTTCGGGAGGACGGTTCGCGCGAGCGTCTCCTCGATCGTCAGCAGCTTGCCGAGCTGCTTGCCGAGCAGTTCGTCCGCGCTCTCGACCTGCGGCGGCTGCCGTGTCTCAGTTGCGCCCATCTCGTGCCTCCTTCCGCTGCTTCTGCGGGATGACCGTGTAGCGCGGGTCGCGAGCCGACTGGAAGCCGGCGCGGAACACCGACCAGCGCAACGCGACCTCGCCGGCAAGCACGAGCGCGCTGCCCGCGACAGCCGCGCCGCGGCTGCGGCGCCCGCGGGTCGAGAGGAGCGCGCCGCCGGCGGCCGTGAGCAGCTTCGAGGCGCGCGCGAGCTTGCCGGCGGCGCCCTGCTTGTAGACCTCGCCGACGAACCCGAGCCGGTGCTGCATCGCCTCCATCATCCCGAGCTCCGCCGCGACGCCGGCCACTGCGAGCCGACGCGCCGGGCCGGCCTCGCCGGGATGCAGGAATATCGTCGTCGCCGCGCCAGCACTCGCCGCTGCGCTGGCGCCGAAGAGGAACGGCAGCTCCTTGCGCGCCTGATGCCACACAGGAATCGCCGTGTCGGCGATGAGCGTCCCCGTATACGTCGCCAACGGCGCGCCGGCCAGGAACGAGACGGCCTCGGCCGCCCATTTGACGGGTCGCAGCACGTCGAAGAGCTCGAGCACCGCAGCAGTGTTCGAAGCGCCGCCCGAGACGAAGAGAACCCACGAGCCGACACTCATCGGCGACGTGACCTTGAAGACGCGCAGCATGTGGTGGAAGCGCTCGGGCCGCCCGAGATCGGAGATCAGCAGAGCCGGCGAGACGACGTCGGCGACCGCACCGATGTAGAGCGCCGTCTTGGCGAGCCGCTCCTGGCCGGCGACGCGCGCGACACCGTGGAGCAGCGAGCATCCGCCCGCGACGCCGCCGGTGAAGAAGTACGCGGGAATCTCGGGCTGCCACACCGGCTCCTTCACGATCGGCCGCCCGTAGTACGACTGCATCTCGGTGCCGACGTGAGTGATCGACGAGCTCAACGGCGGCCTCCGAGGAACGCGAGCGCCGTGCCGACGATCGTCGCCGCGGCGGCGATCGCCGTCGTCGTCCACATCTCGGGCAGATCTCGGGTCGTCACGACGGGATCGGGAGGAAGCCCGTAGACCTCCGGCTCGTCGAGCAGCAGGAAGAACGCGCCGAAGCCGCCGACGCCGTCGTCGGGGTCGGCGCCGTACAGACGCGGCCCGTTCCACCCCTGCGCCTCGAGCTTCTGGACACGCTTCTGCGCCCGGTCGCGGAGCTCGTCGAGCTCGCCGAACTGGATCGAGTTCGTGGGGCACGCCTTCGCGCACGCGGGCTCGTGGCCGCCCTTGAGGCGGTCGTAGCAGAGCGTGCACTTCCAGACGCGACCGTCCTCTTTCTTCCCGAGCAGCGGAAGCGCGAGCGGGGCGTCGTCCGGCTTGCGCGGGAGGTGCCGCTTGTCGAGCACGCCGAAGGGGCACGCCGGCACGCAGTAGCCGCAGCCGTTGCAGATGTCCTCCTGCACGACGACCGTGCCGAACTCCGTGCGGAAGAGCGATCCCGTGGGACAGACGTCGAGGCAGGCAGCGTGCGTGCAGTGCTTGCAGACGTCGCTCTCCATCAGCCAGCGGAGAGGCTCCGCGTCGAGCGCCGCCGTCTCGCCGTCGAGCAGCAGCGGCTTGCGTTGCTCGATGAACGCGACGTGCCGCCACGAGTTGGCGCCGAGCGCCGACGTGTTGTCGTAGCTCTCGCCCGTCCAGACGAGACCGTCCTCCGGGATGACGTTCCATTCCTTGCATGCGACCTCGCAGGCCTTGCAGCCGATGCAAACCGACGTGTCCGTGAAGAAGCCCATGCGCGGCTTCGCCTCGTCGCCGTACGTGTCGGGCCAGGCTGCAGGCTGCCCGGTCGGCTCGGCTAGCGCGCTCATCCGGTCGTCTCCCGCGTTTCTTCCGGCTCGACGCGCGGCGAGCGGCTGCGCGCGGCGTGTGCGCGCGCGCGGACCTCGGCGACGAACTGCGGCAGGCGCGCACCGCGCGGACGGCGGCCGGGCCTGATGTCGCAGGTGAACGCCTTGACCTCCTGGATGTGGACGTTCGGGTCGAGCGCCATGTGCGCGAGGTCGTTCGCCGCGCCGCCCGTCGTCAGCCCGCGCGAGCCCCAGTGATAGGGAAGGCCCACCTGGTGCTGCACGCGGCCGTTCACCTTCACGGGTCGCATCCGGTCGGTGACGAGGACGCGCGCCTCGATCGCGGAACGCGCCGTCACGATCGTCGCCCAGTCGCCGTGCGTCAGCCTGCGCTCGCGCGCGAGGTCCGGGTGCACCTCGACGAACATCGCCGGCTGCAGCTCCGACAGGTACGGCACGAACCGGGAGAAGCCGCCCGCGGTGTGGTGCTCGGTCAGCCGGTACGTCGTGATGACGTACGGGTACACGTCCGAGCCGGGCTCGCCGTCGACGGGGTTGTACGGATCTTCGGGCAGGTCCTTGTTCTGTTGCCGCCGCGGGTTCGCGCGCTGCGAGTACAGCGGGTTGTCGAACGGCGACTCGTGGGGCTCGTAATGCGTCGGCAGCGGCCCGTCCTCGAGCCCTTGCGGGACGTAGATCCAGCCCTGCCCGTCGGCCTGCATGATGAACGGGTGGTCGCCGCGGATCGCGTCCGGCCCGGTCGCGTCGCTAGGCGGGACGTAGTCCGGCGGCTTCTCCTCGTCGAAGTCGGGCGTGTCGGTGCCCGTCCATCTCTTCTGCTCGGCGTCCCACCAGACCAGCCGCTTGCGCTCCGACCAGGGATTCCCTTCCGGGTCGGCCGACGCGCGGTTGTACAGCAGGCGGCGGTTCGCCGGCCACGCCCACGCCCACTCGAGCGCCGTGTAGTTCTGCTCCCAGTGCGGCTTCTTCCGCGCCGCCTTGTTCTCGTCCTCGCCGTAGACGCCGCAGTAGATCCAGCACCCGCAGGCGGTCGACCCGTCGGCTTTCAGGAGCTTGTAGGCCGAGAGCGCTTGGCCGGTCGCGTCGTACCCGCTGACCTCTGCGAGCACGGCTTCGGCCGTCGGCTCCTCGATCGAGCCCTGCGGCGGGTAGTACCAGGTCAGGTCGAGCAGCGGCCTGTCCTTCGGATCCTCCGAGCCCTTCAGCTTCTCGCGCAGCTTCTTGCCGAGGTGGTAGTAGAACCACAGCTCCGACCGGCAGTCGCCCTTCGGCTCGACCGCCTTGTAGTGCCACTGCAGCAGTCGCTGCGTGTTGGTGAAGGAGCCGTCCTTCTCGACGTGCGCGGCGGCCGGCATGAAGAAGATCTCCGTCGGGATCTCCTCGGTCTTCAGCTCGCCCGATTCGATCTCGGGGCTGTCGTACCAGAATGCGGCTGTCTCGATCTCGACGAGATCGCGGACGACGAGCCAGTCGAGCTTCGCGAGCGCGAGCCGGTTCGCCTTCCCGTTCGCGGAGCCGACCGCGGGGTTCTCGCCCGCGATGATGTAGCCCTTGACCTTGCCCTCCAGCATTTGCCGGACGGTCCAGTAGTGCGAGTTGTCGTCGTCGATCCGCGGCAGGTAGGAGAAGCAGAAGGCGTTCTCCTTCGTGGCGGCGACGCCCCACCACGCCTTCAGCAGGCTGATGATGTAGGTGTCCATCATCCCCCACCAGCCGGTCGGGGAGGCCGTCATGTCGATGTACTCCGCCAGCCCGCCGTAGTCGTGCGTGTGCGGCATCGGCAGATAGCCGGGCAGGATGTTGTAGAGCGTCGGGATGTCCGTCGAACCCTGGATCGACGCGTGGCCGCGCAGAGCCATGATCCCGCCGCCCGGACGGCCGATGTTCCCGAGCAGCAGCTGGATGATCGCGGCGGCACGGATGTACTGCACGCCGACCGTGTGCTGCGTCCACCCGACCGCGTACGCGAACGCGCCCGTGCGCTCGCGCCCGGAGTTCTTGCAGATCTGCTCGCAGTACCAGAGGAACTCCTCGACGGTGCAGCCGCACGTCTCCGCGACGAACTCCGGCGTGTAACGCGCGTAGTGCCGCTTCACGATCTGGAAGACGCAGCGGGGATCCTGCAGCGTCTCGTCCTCCTCCGGCGGCTCGCCGTGGTGCAGATGCGGCCCGCCGCCGCCCTTGCCGACCTGCTCGCCCTTCCGGGCGCCGCCCTTGAAGCCCTCCTCGCGCTGACCGGCTGCCCCGTGGGGCTCCATCCCCTCGTAGCGCCACGTCGTGATGTCGTACTCGCCTTTCTCCGGGTCCCAGCCGGAGAACAACCCGTCGAGCTCGTCGGTGTCCTCGAACTCGTCGGTGATGATCGTCGCCGCGTTCGTGTACTTCTTGACGTACTCCTCGAAGTAGCGCTCGTTCTCGACGATGTAGCGGATCACGCCGCCGAGGAAGGCAATGTCACTGCCGGCGCGGATGCCGATGAACTTCGTCGACATCGCGCTCGTGCGCGTGAACCGCGGATCGATGTGGACGACCGTCGCGCCGCGCTCCCTGGCCTCCATCACCCACTGGAATCCCACCGGGTGGTTCTCGGCCATGTTCGACCCCATGATCGTGATCACGTCGGCGTTCATGAGGTCCTGCTGGTAGTCGGTGGCGCCGCCTCGTCCGAACGAGGTCCCCAAACTGGGGACCGTGGAGCTGTGTCATATACGCGCCTGGTTCTCGACCTGCACGACGCCCGCGGCAGTGAGGAGCTTCTTCATCAGGTAGTTCTCCTCGTTGTCGAGCGTCGCGCCCCCCAGGTTCGCGATGCCGAGCGTGCGCTTCGCCGGCTTGCCGTCGTCCGTCTCCGCCTGCCACGTCTCGTCGCGGGTGCGCAGGAAACGCTCGACGATCATGTCCATTGCGTCGTCGAGCGACAGCTCCTCCCATTCCGTCCCGTACGGGCGCCGGTACTTGACCTTGTACTCGCGCAACGGGCCCTGCACGTAGTTCTTCGAGGCCGCGCCCTTCGGGCAGAGGCGGCCGCGTGAGATCGGGCTCGCCGGGTCGCCTTCGATCTGCGTCACCTCGCCGTCCTTGACGTAGACGAGCTGCGCGCAGCCGACGGCGCAATACGGGCAGATTGAGCGCGCGACGTGGTCGGCCTCGTCGATCCGCGGCTTCAGCGCCTTCGAGCGCGGCGACTGGACGGCCTTGCCGAGGCCGAGCGGATCCCCCTCGCGCAGCTGGCGGAGAAGCGGCCACGAATCGACGAGCTTCGACAAGCCCACTGCCGCGCTACCTACCACCGTCACGGGCGGTGAAACATATCGCAGTGCGTTGTTTATCTCGGGCCGAGTGTGGAAAAACCAGATCGTAATCCGATGTAAGGAGGGCAAGCATGAGCACGCTCGAAGAGCGCCGAGAGATCGCAACGGCCGGCGTTCCCGAGTCCCGTGACGGCTTCGCCACGAGGGTTGTTCTGCAGCCGATCGCGGCGCCGTCGATTCTGGGGTTGGCGGGGTTCGCGAGCGCGACGTTCATCGTCGCGTCGAATCTGGCCGGCTGGTGGGGCACGTCGCACTCGCCGCTGGCGCTGGCACCGTTTGCCGCCATGTTCGGCGGGCTGGCGCAGTTCACCCCCGGCATGTGGTCGTACCGTGCCCGCGACGCGATCGCGACGCTCGCGCACGGCAGCTGGGATCGTTCTGGCTCGCCTACCTGATCCTCAACATCCTCGTCGGCACCCACGTCGTCGCCGAACCGACACCCTGGTACCACAACCCAGAAGTCGGCTTCTGGTTCTTCGCGCTCGCGATCACGACCGCGATCGCCGCGCTCGCAGCCTTCGCCGAAAGCCTCGCGCTGGTCGCCGTGCTGAGCACACTCGCCGCCGGCGCCGGCGTCCTCGCCGGAGCCTTCATCTACGGCTCCCACGGCTGGACGCAAGTCGCCGGCTGGCTGTTCGTCATCTCCGCCGGCCTCGCCTGGTACACCGCCGCCGCGATGCTGCTCACCCACGCCTACGGCCGCACCATCCTGCCAACCCTCAAACACAAACGCGAAGCCAACATCCCCGGCAAACGCCCAACCCAGCCAATCCAACTCGAATGGGCCGAACCCGGAATCAAAATGGGCCAGTAGTCGACCTGCACCGTGGAGCCCGGACCGCTCTTCGTCGCCCGGGCTCCACGGACGTTTGCTCCGCGTAGCAGGCAGGTACGGGACGCCAATGGAGCTCGGCATCGCCCTGTCGTCCGAGGAGAACTCGCCGCTCGATCTCGTCAATCACGCGCGGGCCGCGGAGGAAGCGGGTCTCGACTTCGGCCTGATCTCCGACCACATCCACCCGTGGGTCGACGCGCAGGGGCACAGCCCCTTCGTGTGGTCGGTGCTCGGCGCGATCGCGCAGAACACCGAGCGGTTCCGCATCGGCACGGGTGTCACGTGCCCGCTGATCCGCATCCACCCCGTCATCGTCGCGCACGCCGCCGCGACCGTCGCGTGCCTGATGCCCGGCCGCTTCTTCCTCGGCGTCGGCACCGGCGAGAAGCTGAACGAGCACGTCACCGGGGCGAAGTGGCCTGCTCCCGACGAACGGCTCGAGATGCTCGAGGAGGCCGTCGCCGTGATGCGGCAGCTCTGGCAAGGCGGCTACCAGACGCACCGCGGCAAGCACTACACCGTCGAGCACGCGCGCATCTTCGACCTGCCCGACGAGCCGATCGAGGTCGCGGTCGCAGCCATGCAGCCGCAGGCCGCGCAACTCGCCGGCAGGATCGGCGACGCGCTGATCAACGTCGCCCCGAAGGAGGAGATCGTCGAGAAGTTCGACGACGCCGGCGGCAGCGACAAGCCGAAGTACGGGCAGATCACAGTGTGCTGGGCGAAGTCGAAGGACGAGGCGAAGAAGACTGCGTTCGAGAACTGGCCGAACGTCCTCGCGGAGGGCGCGGCGTCGCAGGAGCTGCCGATGCCGGAGCACTTCGAGCAGCTCGTGCAGGACCGCGGCCCCGAAGACATCGACGGGACGATTCCGCTGGGACCGGACGTTGAGGAGTACCTCGAGCAGATCCGGCAGTACGACGAGGCCGGGTACACACACGTCGTGATTCACCAGGTCGGGGCCGACCAACAGGGATTTCTCGAGTTCGCCAAGAGCGAGCTGCTGGCGAAGGTCTGACCCTTACGATCCGCGCTGTGCGGGTGTCAGCGAAAGCCGACTACGCGCTGCGCGCTGTGATCGAGCTCGCCGCGGCGCCGGGCGGGCCGGTGAAGGGCGAGCGGATCGCCCAGGCGCAGGAGATCCCGCTCAAGTTCCTCGAGAACATCCTCGGCGACCTCCGGCACGCGGGAATCGTCCGCAGCCAGCGCGGCGTCGAGGGCGGCTACTGGCTTGCACGGCCGGCCGACGAGATCACGGTCGCAGAGGTCGTCCGCGCGGTGGAAGGGCCGATCGCCAATGTGCGCGGCGTCGGGCCCGAGCAGGTCGAGTACGCCGGCTCCGCGTTGCGACTTCGCGACGTCTGGATCGCGGTCCGTGCGAGCCTCCGGGCCGTGCTCGAGCACGTGACGATCGCCGACGTCGCGCGCGGCGAGCTCCCCGCGACGATCGAGGAGCTCGCCGGGAATCCCGACGCGTGGCAACCGCACTGATGAGCTGGTTCGTCGCCAACGTCCGCGACACCGAGTGGCTCACGAGCGAGGGCGGCGAGCTGCAGTCATCCGGCGCCGAGTGCACCTTCGAGCCGGCTGACGCGGAGTTCGAGCAGCTCGGCATCCGCATCCACGTCTTGCCGCCGGGCGAGCCGAACGGCTGCTATCACGCGGAGTCGAAACAGGAGGACTTCCTCGTCCTCTCGGGCGAGTGCACGCTGCTCGTCGAAGGCCAGGAACGGCGGCTGAAGCAGTGGGACTTCTTCCACTCGCCGCCCGGGACGGAGCACGTCTTCGTCGGCGCCGGCGACGAACCGTGCGTGATCTTCATGGTCGGCGCCCGCGGCGGCGACTGGCACGTGCGCTTTCCGGTGTCGGAGCTCGCGGCACGCTACGGCGCGAGCGTCGAGCGCGAGGCGACGAGCCCGCGCGAGGCGTACACCGGACGGTTCGAGCCCTCGCGGCGCGAACGACCGTCGTACTGGAGCCGGCTGCCCTGGGCTAGCTGAAGACGGTCTGCCGCGTCGGGCGGACGTAGACGATCTGCCCCGGCTGCAGCTCCAGGGCCTCGACCTGCTCGCGCGTCAGCTGGGCCGACAGGACCTCGCCGTCGTCGCGGACGAGCTCGACCCGCACCTCGAACCCGAGGTGGACGAGCCGCTGCACCATCGCCTCCTGCGTCGCGCCGTTCGGCTCGAGCAGGAGCTCGACGTCGTGCGGCCGGATGAACGCGTCGCCGAGCTGGTTCACCGGGCCGACGAACGACATGACGAACTCGTTCGCCGGGTGGTCGTAGAGCTCGCGCGGCGGCGCGATCTGCTCGATGTGACCACCGTTCATCACGACCACGTTGTCCGCGACGTCCATCGCCTCTTCCTGGTCGTGCGTGACGATCACCGTCGTCGTGTGCGTCTCGTCGTGCAGGCGGCGCAACCAGACGCGCAGTTCCTTGCGCACGCGCGCGTCGAGCGCCCCGAACGGCTCGTCGAGCAGCAGCACCTTCGGATCGACGGCGAGCGCACGCGCGAGCCCCATGCGCTGGCGTTGCCCGCCGGAGAGCTGGGCCGGGTACCGCTTCGCCAGCCGCGACAGCTGGACGAGCGCGAGCAGCTCAGCGACGCGCTGCTTGACTTCGACTCGGGGACGCCGGCGAATGCGCAGGCCGAAGGCGACGTTGTCCCACACCGTCATGTGCTTGAACGCGGCGTAGTGCTGGAAGACGAAGCCGACACCGCGCTGCTGCGGCGACACGCTCGTCACGTCGACGCCGTCGAGGCAGACGATCCCGGCATCCGGCCGCTCGAGGCCCGCGATCACGCGCAGCAGCGTCGACTTGCCGCTCCCGCTCGGACCGAGCAGTGCGGTGAGCGAGCCCGCCGGGACCTCGACCGTCACGTCGTCGAGCGCGGTGAAGTCGCCGAAGCGCTTGACGATGTTGCGGACCTCGATCACCGGGTTTCCTCTTTGGGCTTGAGCGCGGTCATGAGGATGAGCGTCGTCACGGCGATCAGCGCGAGCACGACGGCCGCGGCGTACGCCCCGACCTCGTCGAACCCCTGATACCGATCCTGCACATAGAGGGTCAGCGACTCCGTCTGGCCCGCGAGCCGCCCCGAGACGACGCTGACGGCGCCGAACTCGCCCAGCGCTCGAGCCGTCGTCAGCACCACGCCGTATGCGGTCGCCCACCTGATCGCCGGCCAGGTGACGCGCCAGAACGTCTGCCAGGCGTTCGCCCCGAGCGTCGCCGCTGCCTGTTCCTGCTCCGTGCCGATCTCGCGCAGGACCGGCACGACCTCGCGCACGACGAACGGCAACGACACGAACATCGTCGCGAGCACCATCCCCGGAATCGCGAACACGACGTTGTGGCCGCCGAGCCAGCCGCCGTGCCCGTAGAGGAGCAGCAGCGCGAGGCCGACGACGACCGGCGACAGCGCCAGCGGAAGGTCGACGACGGCGTTGAAGACGCCTGCGCCCGGGAAGCGGTAGCGGACGATCGCGAGGCCGGCGAGGACCCCGAAGATCGTGTTCGCCGGCACCGCGACGCCCGCGAGGACGAGCGTCACCTTCAGCGCGTGCAGCGCGTCGGGCGTCGTCACTGCGTGCCAGGCCGGCCAGAAGCCGTGGCGGAAGGTCCGCCAGAAGACGTAGCCGACGGGAAAGCCGAGGAGCAGCGCGACGTAGCCGAGCGCCGCGAAGCGGACGACGTACCTACCGATCATGGCGCGTGACGAGGCGGCGCAGACCGCCGATCGCGAGCAGGACGGCGAACGAGATTCCGAGGATCGCGACGGAGGCGGCCGCCGCGCCGCCGGGGTCGCCGCTCTCGATCCGCCCGAAGACGTAGACCGACAGGACCTCGGTCTTGAACGGGAGGTTGCCGGAGATGAGGACGACGGCGCCGAACTCGCCGATCGCGCGCGCGAAGGCGAGCGCGACCCCCGACAGGATCGCCGGCAGGATGTTCGGCAGGATGATGCGCCGGAACGTCGCGAACCGCGACGCGCCGAGCGAGGCCGCCGCGTCCTCCATCTCCGTGTCGAGCTCGAGCAGCATCGGCTGGACGGTGCGCACGACGAACGGCAGCGTCACGAAGAGCAACGCGAACATGATCGACCAGCGCGTGAACGCGACGTCGACGCCGACCGGCGACCTCGGGCCGTACAGCGCAAGCAGCGTGAGGCCTGCGACGATCGTGGGCAAGGCGAACGGCAGGTCGACGACGGCGTTGACGACGCTCTGGCCGACGAAGCGATCTCGCACGAGCGTCCAGGCGATCGCCGTCCCGGCGACCGCGTTGATCAGCGCGACGACGAGCGACAACGACAGCGTCAGCTTCAGGGCCGCAACCGCCTGGGGGGTTCTGATCGCGTCCCAGCCGTGGGCGTGCCAGGCCAGCGCCGCGAGCGGCAGGAGCACGACGACGCTGAGGTAGAGGGTGCTCAGGCCGATCGCAAGGCCCGGCGCGGCCGAGCGCCGGGCCTTCGGCGCGGGAAGAGCCTCTGCTCTAGCCGCCATTCGAGCCGATGATCTTGGCCATGATCCCGTGGTTCGGGTCGAAGAACCTCGTCTCCACCGACTGCCAGCCGCCGACGTACTTGATCGTGAAGAGCTGCGGCCGCACCGGGAAGCTCAGCCCCTCCGACACGCCCTTGACGATCGGGCGGTAGCCGTTCTCCGCGAAGATGCGCTGCGCCGGCTTCGTGCGCAGGAACTTGATGAACGCCTGCGCCTGCTGCTTGTGCTGGGAAGTCGACGTGACCGCGATCGGGTTCTCGATCAGGATCGTCGCCTTCGGGATCACGAACTGCACGGGCTGACCGTGCTTCTGCGCGAAGATCGCCTCGTTCTCGTACGCGAGGAAGACGTCGCCGCGACCTGCGAGGAACGTCTGCAACCCTTCGCGCGCGCTCGACGGCGACGCGACCACGTGCTTCCACATCTGCGCGAGGTACGCCTGAGCGCCTTTCGGCGTCTTGCCTGCACGCAGCGCGCCGCCGTACGCAGCCATGACGTTCCACCGTGCCCCGCCCGACGTGAACGGGTTCGGCGTCACGATCTGAACGCCGGGCTTCACGAGATCGCTCCATGCCTTGATGTGCTTCGGGTTGCCGTCACGCACGACGAACACGACGACGGAGCGCGTGACCATCCCGTGGTACGTGTCCTTGTTCCAGCTCTGCGGGACCAGGTGCTTCTGCACCAGCGTGCTGATGTCCGGCGCAAGCGACAGCGCGACGATGTCGGCGGGGAGCCCTGCCGCAACGGCGCGGCTCTGGTCGCCCGACGCGCCGTAGGACTGCGAGAAGCTGACGCCCTGCCCCGCCCGCGTCTTCTGGAACGCCGGGATCAGCTGGCCGTACGCGTCCTTCGGCGTCGAGTACGCGACGAGCGCCAGCTTGGTGTCCCGTGCCGCCCCGGTCGCAAGGGCCGGGAAGGCAAGGGCCAGGAGCAAAATCAGGCTAATTCTTCTCATCGATTCTCCTTATCAGTCCAGTGAGTTGGTGGACTTTAGGGAGAACGTCGGAGGACGTCAAATCGCAAGTAGAGTCGGAAGGAGTGGAGCGCCTTCCCTACACGCTGCGGATCCTGTTGGAGAACGCGGCTCGCCACGGCGAGGAGAGCGACGCCGAGGCGATCCGGAGCTGGGATCCGCACGCCGAGCCGGCGCAGGAGATCTCCTTCCGGCCCTCCCGGGTGTTGCTCCAGGACTTCACGGGCGTGCCGGCGGTCGTCGACCTCGCCGCGATGCGGAACGCGATGGCCGACCTGGGTGGCGACCCCGCGCGGATCAACCCCCAGCTCCCGGTCGAGCTCGTCATCGACCACTCCGTGCAGGTGGACGAGTACGCGACCGCGCGGGCGATCTTCCGGAACGCCGAGCTCGAGTTCGAGCGGAACCGCGAGCGCTACGCGTTCCTGCGCTGGGGCCAGGAGGCCTTCGACAACTTCAAGGTCGTCCCGCCGAACACGGGGATCGTCCACCAGGTGAACCTCGAGTTCCTCGCGCGCGTGGTCGAGACGCGTGACGGCGTGTCGTTCCCCGACACGCTCGTCGGGACCGACTCGCACACGACGATGGTGAACGGCCTCGGCGTGCTCGGCTGGGGCGTCGGCGGGATCGAGGCGGAGGCGGCGATGCTCGGCGAGCCGATCTCGATGCTGATCCCGCAGGTCGTCGGCTTCAAGCTCAGCGGGTCGCTGCCGGAAGGCGCGACCGCGACCGACCTGGTGCTGACGGTGACGCAGATCCTGCGTGCGACGGGCGTCGTCGGGAAGTTCGTCGAGTACTTCGGGCGCGGGCTCGCCGGGCTCGCGCTTGCCGACCGCGCGACGATCGGGAACATGTCACCCGAGTACGGCGCGACGTGCGGCTTCTTCCCGGTCGACGACGAGACGCTGAAGTACCTGCGGTTGACGGGGCGATCGGAGGAGCACGTGTCGCTCGTCGAGACGTACTGCAAGGGGAACGGGTTCTGGCACGACGCGGATGTCGAACCGGAGTACTCGCAGGTGGTGGAGCTCGACCTCGGCGAGGTCGAGCCCTCGCTCGCCGGGCCGCGGCGCCCGCAGGACCGTGTGCCGCTGCGCGAGGCGAAGAGCTCGTTCCGCGATGCGCTCTCGAGCTTCGGCATCGACTACGGCAACGGCCGCGACGAGGCGGTGGCGGAGTCGTTCCCGGCCAGCGATCCGCCGGCCACGCTCGAGGCAGATTCGAAGGCCAAGGTCGAGACCGGGAACGGGCACGCCGCGCCGGAACCGCGCAGCGTCCGGACGTCGCTCGACGGCGACGAGTTCGAGCTCGAGCACGGCTCGGTCGTGATCGCGGCGATCACGTCCTGTACCAACACTTCCAACCCGCAGGTGATGATCGGCGCCGGCTTGCTTGCCAAGAAGGCGGTCGAGCGCGGCATCCGGCGCAAGCCGTGGGTGAAGTCCTCCCTCGCACCGGGGTCGAAGGTCGTCACGGAGTACTACGAGCAGGCCGGGCTGACGAAGTACCTCGACGAGCTCGGCTTCCAGACCGTCGGATACGGCTGCACGACGTGCATCGGGAACTCGGGGCCGCTCCCGGAGTCGATTTCCGACGCCGTCGCAGAAGGCGACCTCGTCGTGTGCTCGGTGCTGTCGGGCAACCGGAACTTCGAGGCGCGGATCCATCCGGAGGTGAAGGCGAACTACCTCGCGTCGCCTCCGCTCGTCGTCGCATACGCGCTCGCGGGCCGGATGGACATCGACCTCGTGAACGAGCCGCTCGCCGAGAACGCGAACGGCGAGGACGTGTACCTGCGCGACCTCTGGCCGACGGCGCAGGAGATCCAGGAGACGATCTCGCGCGCGGTTCGCGGCGAGATGTTCTCGCGGACGTACGCGGACGTGTTCACCGGAGACCCCGCCTGGCGAGAGCTGCCGGTGCCGGAGGGCGACCTGTTCGCCTGGGATCCCGAGTCGACGTACGTTCATCGGCCGCCGTATTTCGACGGGATGTCGCGCGAGCCCAGCCGCGTCGAGGACGTCGCCGGCGCGCGCTGTCTCGTGTGGGTCGGCGACTCGGTCACGACGGATCACATCTCGCCGGCGGGCGCGATCAAGCCTGATTCGCCGGCCGGCGGATACCTGGTCGAGCACGGCGTCGAGCGCAAGGACTTCAACTCCTACGGCTCGCGTCGGGGCAATCACGAGGTGATGGTGCGCGGGACGTTCGCCAATGTGCGGCTGCGCAACCTCCTCGTACCGGAGTCCGAGGGAACCTGGACGGTGCACGTCCCGAGCGGGGAAGAGATGACCGTCTACGACGCGTCGCAGCGGTACCTGTCGGAGGGGACGCCGCTGATCGTCCTCGCAGGGAAGGAATACGGCTCGGGGTCGTCGCGCGACTGGGCCGCGAAGGGGCCGAACCTGCTGGGCGTCCGGGCGGTGCTCGCGGAGTCGTATGAGCGCATCCACCGCTCGAACCTGCTGATGATGGGAATCCTCCCGCTGCAGTACCTCGACGGCGAGAACGCGGAGTCGCTCGGGCTGACGGGCCGTGAGCAGTTCGCGGTGGAGGGCGTCGACAACGGCGAAGCGCGCGATGTGACCGTCCGCGCCGACGACAAGGAGTTTCGCGCCCGCGTGCGCCTCGACACCCCCGTCGAGCGCGAGTACCTCCGCCACGGCGGCATCCTGCAGTTCGTCCTGCGCCGCCTCGTGGGGTCTGGCCCCGAAGGGGCCTGACCCCGTACCCCACACCTGGCCGTCGGGGAAGCGAGACCGATTGCACTGCTGGGGTCAGGCCCCTTTGGGGCCAGACCCCTTGGCGGCCAGCAGCTCCCTGAACGTGTCCGCGACACGCTCGACCGCTTCGTCGTAGCGCTTCTTCGACAGGTGGAGGCCGTAGCCGTTCTTGCGGTGGGACTCGACCACACGGTCGATGTACTCCCGCGCCTGCCGGTCCGCATCCGGCGTCTTCGCCACGCCTAGGAGTGTAGGTCAGCCCACAGCCGGTCGACGATCAGCTCCGCGAACCAGACATACCAGTAGTTCTGGGTCAGCTTGCGCGACGCGAGGTACGTGCGCAGCCGGTCCGAGACCTCGAGCGCAGGCACGAGCGTCGGCACGACGTCGTCGGGGCGCACATCGGAGCCGATGAACTTGCGCGTGTAGCCGTACGCATCCTTCGCCATCGCCGTCCAGAGCTTGCGGTCCTCGTCGAACAGCCCGACGAGGCTCGCATCGCCGAGGCGCTTCAGCTTCTGCAGGCTCAGCGCCATAGCGCCGCCCTCGCAGTCGTGACGGCCGCAGCCGCAGTCGCCGCAAGCTCGACGGCGAAGAGCACGACCGCCGCGTCGCGCAGCGCCCGCGACGGCGAGAGCAGCCACGCGAACGCGACCGTCACCGTCACGAGCCCGAGGAGGAACGCGCCGAGGATCCACACTCCGGCACGCCGCCACCCGGCAGTCACGGAGGGCGGGACGTCGCCGCCGAACGACTGATACGCGGAGATCGTCACTCCCAGGAACACGAGCAACAGGCCGGCCAAACCCGCCGCCGCGCCGAAGAGCTCCGGTACGACGTCCACGCGCTTCACCCTAGCCACGGCCCCGGAAGGCGATTAGATTCGCTCCATGCAACTCCACAAGGACGCCAAGATGGAGCTCCTCAAGCGGGTCCCGCTCTTCTCGAAGCTCGACAAGAAGGGCCTGCAGGACGTGGCGCACATCGCAGACGAGCTGGATCTTCCGGCAGGCAAGGAGATGGCGACGGAGGGCGACCGCGGCCGCGAGTTCTTCGTCCTGATCAAAGGCGAGGCGGAAGTGACGAAGAACGGCTCGCGAATCAACACGATGAAGGAGGGCGATTTCTTCGGCGAGATCGCGCTCGTCACGAAGATGCCGCGCACAGCGACGGTCACCGCGACAAGCGAGGTCGACGTCCTCGTCATCACCGAGCGTGCGTTCGACAACCTCCTGAAGAAGTCGCCGGAGATCGGGCGCAGCGTCGCCGAGGCGCTCGCCGAACGGGTCGCGCCGGAGCTTCCCGTCTAGCCGATCACGCGGCCAACTGCTCCTCGAGGCGGTGCGTCGCCTCGGACGCCCTCGCCGGGAGCGGCTCGACCGGCACGCCGTAGCGCGTTGGGAGCCGTAGATGAAGGCTCCGGCGAGGACGCCGGCGGCGCCTGTCGTCAGGACGGCGACGTTGAGGCCGCCTCAGCGGAGCGCGGCTGCGCGCCCGGCCGAAGCGCGAGCGCGCCGCGACCTAGCCGCTCGCCGCGAGCGCAACGGCGCACTCGAGCAGCAGCCCGTGCACGAAGGCTTGGGGCAGGTTGCCCCGCAGCTGCCGCTGGCCGACGTCGAACTCCTCCGACAACAAGCCCGGCGGCCCACACGCGGCGCGATTGCGCTCGAACCAGCGCGCCGCCTTCACCGGCTCACCCTGTTGCGCCCATGCAAGTGCCAGCAAGAACCCGCAGAGGAGGAATGCGCCTTCGGCCGCGCCGAGCGGGCGCTCGTCCGGCCGGAACCGGTATGCGTAGCCGTCCTCCGTCAGCTCCTCCATGACCGCCGCGAGCGTCGCGATGCTGCGGGGGTCGTCCGGCGCGACCGCGCCGCGGAGCGCCGGCAGCAGGAGTGCGGCGTCGACGCGCTCGTCGGTCGGCGAACGTCGCCAGCGTCCAGACGCGTGCAGCGCGGTCGACGCGGCCTCCGCGGTGATCCGGTCGGCGAGCGACAGCCACTCGGGCGCGCGCCGCCCGGCGGCGGAGCAGGCGGCAATCGCGCGGAGCCCGGCCGCACAGATGAGGCGGCCGTGCGTCCAGGCATCCGGGTCGAGCTCCCAGATTCCGGCATCCCGCTCGCGCCACCGCTCGCCGATCGCGGCGGCCGCGGTCACGGCCGCGCTCCAGCTCTCCGACTCGAGACGGTCGTGACGGTCGGCCGCCGCGAAGAGCAGCAGCGCCTCGCCGAATGCGTCGAGCTGGAACTGCTCGTTGACGTGGTTCCCGACGACGACGTCCGCGCCGGGGTAGCCGGGGAGGTCGAGGCTGCGCTCGCTCGGAATCCGGCCGCCGCGGATCGTGTACGCGGGCTTCAGCGACGCACCGTCCTCGCGGAGCTGTGCCGAGACGAACCGGACGGCATCGTCGAGCAGCGGATGCGGCCCGGCGCTCGCCACCGCCTGACCTGCATAGCACTGGTCGCGGATCCACGCGTAGCGGTAGTCGTAGTTCCGGCCCCCGCGCGCCCGCTCGGGAAGCGACGTCGTCGCGGCCGCGACCATTGCGCCCTCCGTACTCGTCAGGCCGGCCATCACGGCATACGCATGTCGCGCGTCGCGCGGCGCGATCGTCGCGTCGAAGGCGGGCACGCGCCTCGCCCACGCCGTCTCCGTCGTGCGCCAGGAGGTGTCGGCGTCGGGGACGTCGAGCGCGTCGGCTCGACGAGCGAGCACGAGGACGAGGTCGCGGTGCTGACCGGCCCCGAGCGCGAATCGCACGGCGAGCGCGCCGTCGCGAACCGCGACGTCGTCGCCGGCGTGCCAGGCGAACCACCAGTCGCCGCTGCGCCCGCGCCAGATCCCGTCATCGCCACGTTTCAGCTCGCGCGGCGCGTCCTCGCCGAAGCGAGCGCGCGGGGCGAGCACGACGTCGATCTCGCTCTCGCCGTCGCGAACGAGGACCCGTCGCAGCACGACGGCGCGACCAGGATCGCTCGGCAGCGCCAAGGCCTCGCGCGACTCGACGGTCGCACCGCCGTCGGTGACCCACCGGTTCCGCCAGATCAGGCCGCCGTCGTAGTAGCCGCCCCATACGAATCGGCCCACCGGCACCACGACGTACGTCCCGCCGCCGCCGACGAGCGACGCGAAAACCGCTTCGTCGTCCCACTGCGGAAAGCACATCCAGGCGAAATCGCCGCGCGGGCCGACGAGCGCGCCGCGCTCGCCGTCGGCGAGCAGCGCGTACTCGCGCAGGACGTGAGGAGTCGTCTGGGCGAGCTCCGGGGTCAGCGGCCCCGCACCGCCGCCGCCATGGCCGCGGCGGCCGCCACTGCGCCGGCGGCGAGCGGACGGTGCGTCGTGAGCCACAGCTGAACGCTCGACTTCCGGGCGCGCGTGTCGAACATGCCGTGCGTCGCGGCCTTCGCCGGAACCGGCTGGAAGAGGTTGTCGACGCGACCGTTCACCGGCTGATCCTCGAGCTGCTGCGACGAGAAGCCCGTGCGCCCGAGGTACCAGTCGGCGAAGCGGGGCGCGATCTTGTTCCCGACGATCGCCTTGAGCGCGCTGAAGCCGACGACGACCTCGCGTCGCCGGTGGTGCGCAGCCCAGTAGACCGCGCGCGCAGGAACCTCGGGCTGATAGATCGGCGGGACGGGTTGCGGGTGGTCCGGGAGGTTCGTGCGGCACCAGTCGAACTGGGGCGTGTTCACCGCGGGCAGCTGGACCATCGTCACCCAAACGTTGCTTCGGTCGTGAAGGAGCTCCGTGCGCACCGAATCGGTGAACCCCCGCATCGCGAACTTCGCTCCGCAGTACGCCGACTGCAGCGGGATCGCGCGGTACGACAGCGCCGAGCCGACCTGGACGACCACGCCGTGGTCGCGCGGCACCATCCGCTTCAACGCCGTCCGCGTGCCGTGAACCGCGCCGAGGTACGTCACCTCGGTCGCCCGCTTGTACTCGTCAGGCTCGATGTCGAGGAAGCGCGAGAAGATCGTCGCCATCGCGTCGTTCACCCAGACGTCGATCGGCCCGAACGCCTGCTCCACCGCCTCCGCCGCCGCCTCGACCTGCGCCGCGTCGGCGACGTCCGTCGGGAGCACGAGCGCCTCGCCGCCGAGCGCCTCGACCTCGCGCCGCGCCTCGTCGAGCCCGGGCTCCCCGCGTGCGAGGAGGCCGACACGCGCGCCGTGGCGGGCGAACTCGTGCGCGACCGCGCGTCCGATGCCGGCCGAGGCTCCGGTGACGACGACGACCTCAGACTTCATCGGAGAACGATCTAGCCACCGGGTCGCAAATCCAAACTCAGCTTCTGCAGACGCTCGAGCGCCTCCTGCTCGTCCTTGCGGTTGTCCTCGAGCAGGCGTGCGACCTCGTCACGGCCGAGCACATCGGCGAGCTCGAGCAGCAGCCTGTACGCGGCGAGCTCCAGATGCTCCGTCTGCATCGCCGCTCCGGCGTGGAACAGGTCGGCGAGCCGCGGGTCGGTGATCTGCCCCGAGACCTCCTCGTGCTGGTCCTTCGCGCCCGCAAGCGGCGCGCTGCGTCCCGACGCCGGCTCCGCGCCGAGCGCGCGGAACGCCGACTCGACGCGGGCGACGTGCTGGTGGGTCTGACCGAGGTGCTCCTCGACGAGCGCGGCGAGCGACTCGCTCTTCACCTGCTTGTGCAGCTCGGGCAGGATCTCGAACACGAGCATCCGCTCGGTCCACAGCATCTGAGCGAGCAGCTGCAGGAACAGGTCGCGCGGGCTCGCGAGCTTCGCGCTCACGCGGCCATCCGTCCTGTCTGCTTCCGCTTCAGCAACGCCGCAAGACGATCGGCGAGCGCCATGATCACGAGCGCCGGGTTCGCCGATCCCTGCGTTGGGAAGACGCTGCCGTCGGAGATGAACAGGTTCGGCACCTCCCACGCGCGATGGGAGGAGTCGACGACGGAATCCTCGGGCGTGCAGCCCATCCGGCAGCCGCCGACGAGATGGGCGTAGCGGTCGATCTTCAGCGTCTCCTGCGCCTCAGCGCCGTCCCAGATCTCCTCCAGGATCTTCGTGGCGTACGCGATGTTCTTCTTGTCGTTGTCGCAGAGGCTGTAGCTGAACGTCGCCACCGGCATCCCGTTGTCGTCTTGCTCGCCGGCGAGCGTCACGCGGTTCTCGGCTTGCGGGAGCAGCTCGCACAGCGTGCCGAGCACGGTCCAGTGGTTGTAGTCGCGCATGTACTCGCGCAGCGACTGGCCCCAGTGCCCTTCGGCGACCACATGCTCGGCCCAGCCGATCGGCAGCGGCGAGATGGTCTGGATCGAGAACCCGCGCGCGAAGCCGCGCGATTCGTCCGTCTCGTAGAACTGCTCGGAGGAAACTTCCGGCGGCGGCGCCTTGTACATGCGCAGCTCGTAGGGGAAGCGCGCGGCGACCTGCGTCGCGCCCTGCACCATCACGTACCTGCCGACGACGTCGTTGCTGTTCGCGAGACCATTCGGGAAACGGCGACTGGTCGAGTGCAGCAGCAAGCGCGGAGTCTCGATCGCGTAGCCGCACACGGCGACGGCGTCGGCGGCCTGGAAGTGCTCGCGTCCGTCCTGGACGTACGTGACGCCGGTGCAGCGCCCGCTCGACTCGTCGATCTCGACGCGGACCGCCATCGCGTCGGCGCGGACCTCCACGCCGTGCTCGATCGCATCGGGAAGGTGCGTGATCAGCGGGCTGGCTTTCGCATTCACCTTGCAGCCCTGCAGGCAGAAGCCGCGGTAGATGCAGTGCGGCCGGTTGCCGAACTTGCCGTTCGTGATCGCGACCGGCCCGACACGCATCTCGATGCCGTGCGCACGCGCACCCTCCCAGGCCACGGAGGCCGCGCCGGCGATCGGGTGCGGCCCGTGCGGGTAGGGGTGCGGATCGCCCCACGGCCAGTCCTGCCCGGCGACCGGGAGCTCACGCTCCAGGAGCGCGAACGAGTCGCGCAAGTCCCAGTACGAGATCGGCCAGTCCGCGCCGACTCCGTCGCGCGTCTTGACCTCGAAGTCGGAGGGATGGAACCGCGGCGTGTACCCGGCGAAATGGGTCATCGAACCGCCGACACCGACGCCGGAGTTGTTCTTGCCCATCTCGACCGGGTCGTTGCCGCCGATGATGCGCTTGTCGGTCCAGTAGATCGGCGCCGAGCCTTTTTCGTCCGAGACCCAGTCGCGGTCGGGGTCCCAGAACGGCCCCTTCTCGAGGATGACGATGCGCCAGCCGGCGCGCGCGAGCCGCTGCGCGAGCGTGATGCCGCCTGCTCCCGCACCGACGACGAGCAGGTCGACCGCATCCTGCTTGCCGTACCGGCGCATTCGGTCGAGGTTCTGCAACCCGCGCTTGTGCTTGTCGAGCAGCCAGGGCGAATCGTTCTCCTCGGGCATCGCGAACGCGCCCTTCCGGAACAACGTCGGCAGGCTCATTCGAGCCCACGCTCCTGCGTGTCGCGCACCGGATCGACGGCCATCGCCTGCTCGCCCTCCCACGACTCGCGCTCCGCGGTGTCGAGATGGGGGCTGCCGAAGCGGGAGTAGCCGCGCGGATAGGCCGGGCCGCCGAATCCGATCTCGTTCCACGCCCACGGGTGTGCGTAGAACGCCTCGCAGACGTTGCGAACGGCGAGCGACCACGCACGCGCGACGTTGAGCTCGCGCCAGGCGCCGCCCGTGAGCTTCGCCTGCGAGAAGCGATGGCAGATGTCGATACGCGTGTCGAGGCCGGCGTCACCGAATGTCGGAGCGCCGAGGGCGCGCGCCTCCTCGTCCAGCCCGCGGACGATCAGCCGCCACGCCTCCCGGTCGTCCGGCATGTCGAAGTACTGGTACCCGTCCGAACCACCTTGGTGGAGCTTCTCGTCGACGTAGGCCGCAACGGGGATGCGCGGGTCCTCGGGCTGCGCCGTGATCACGTCGCAGAAAGCCTTGACCGTCTCGCGGTCGCGCTCGTCGAAGAACCGGAACGGCGGCACGTTCTCGACGCGGTCGAGCACGACCCTTCGTGTCACTTCGTCCCAGTGCCCGACCTGCTCGAGCACGTCGTAGTCTGGATAGCGCCCGCACATCTGCGGCGTCGTGCCGCGTCGCTGCCGCGGCAGGTCGCCCGCCCCGGCGCGCCCCTGTTCTCCGCGCCGCCCGGGCGGCTCGTGGAAGTGCCGCGCGGCGGACAAGGTCAGCGCTCGCGCTTCACGACCGCGGCGAGGAGCCCGAACGCTCCCACCATGCACAGCGAACCGGGGGCGAGCAGCGGCGGCCCCATCACGAGGTTGTAGGTCGGCTCGCCGAAGCCGCCGGGTTTCTCGCGGATCCCGCGCACGTGCGTGACGATGCCGATGAGGCCGTCGAGGAAGTACAACGCGGAGACGGCGGGCAGGACGGTCTTCGCGACCTTCGGCGAATAGACGCCGGCGATGCCCGCAGCCGTCAGCGGCGGCGTCAGCCAGATGGGCGTCCACATCCACTTGTCGCCGAACGAGGCCTTGTAGTGCTCGAGGTAGATCTCGAACGCGAGCGGCGGCGCGCTGAACGCCGTCGCCGCGGCGAGCAGCTTCTGCGCGCGGCCACGCCGGAGATTCCTCAGGATCTTCGCCGCGAGGTTCACTTCCGGCCCGGCAGCGACTCCTTGAACTCCTCCAGCTTCCCGAGCAGCGCTTTCTCCATCACGCCGGCGCGCTCGGGGTCCCCCTTGACCATCGCCTCGGCCATCTTCTTCGCCTGCTGCACGCGGATGTGCGGCGGCAAGGGCGGAATCTCAGGATCGACCTTGACCTCGAGCACGACCGGGGTGCCGGCGTCGAGCGCCCGCTGCCACGCGTCGCCGACGTCGTCGCCGTTGTCGCAGTAGATCCCGGTGAAGCCGAGCAGCGCGGCGTAGCGCGCGTACGGGAAGTCCGGTAGCCATTGAGTGCCGGGGTACTTCGGATCACCGGAGAGGACGCGCTGCTCCCACGTCACCTGATTCAGGTCCTGGTTGTTGAAGATGCAGAAGATCAGGCGCTGGTCGGGCCAGCGTTCGCGATAGCGCTTCACGGTCAGCAGCTCGTTCATGCCGTTCATCTGAAACGCACCGTCGCCGACGAACGCGATCACCGGCCGGTCGGGATACGCGAACTTGGCGGCGATCGCGTACGGAGTTCCCGGGCCCATCGTCGCGAGCGTTCCCGACAGCGACGCCATGTTCCCCCTGCGCAGCTTCAGCTGTCGCGCCCACCAGTTCGTCGAGGAGCCCGAGTCGGCCGTGACGATCGCGTCGTCGGGGAGCCGTTGCGACAGCTCGTGCACGACGCGCTGCGGGTTCATCGGATCGGCGTCCATCATCGCCCGGTCCTCGACGACGCGCCACCACTCGCGGACGTTTGCCTCGATCGTCTCGCGCCAGGAGCGGTCGTCCTTACGCTTCAGCCGCGCGTTCAGCTCCTGCAGCGTCGCCTTCGCGTCACCGATCAGGAAGACGTCGACCGGGTAGCGGATCCCGATCATGCTGGCCTTGATGTCGATCTCCACGCACTTCGCCTGTCCCTCTTTCGGCAGCCATTCGGCATACGGGAAGCTCGTGCCGACCATCAGCAGCGCGTCGCAGTTCTCCATCAGCTCGTAGCTCGCGGTCGACCCGAGCAGGCCGATCGAGCCGGTGACGTACGGCAGGCCGTCGGAGAGCACCGTTCGCCCGAGGAGCGCCTTCGCGACGCCGGCGCCGAGGAGCTCGGCGGTCTCCTCGACCTCTTCGCTCGCGCCGAGCGCCCCCTGGCCGACGAGCATCGCGACGCGCTCCGCGCCGTTGAGCAGCTCGGCCGCGCGATCGAGCTCCGCGCTCTGCGGGACGATGCGCGGCCGCGCATAGCCGATGCTCGAGTACACCGCACCGTGCATGCGCGGCGGCGACGTCACCGCTTTCTCCTCCTGCACGTCGGCCGGGAAGACGATCGTGCACACGACCCGCTCGTCGAGGGCGATTCGCATCGCGCGGTCGATCAGCTGCCGCGCCTGCGCCGGCTCCATGCAGTACTGGACGTACTCGGAGACGTCCTTGAACAGGACCTGGAGGTCGACCTCCTGCTGGTAGTGCGCACCGAGCGACATCCGCTTCTGCTGGCCGATCAGCGCGACGACGGGCTGATGGTCGAGCTTCGCGTCGTAGAGACCGTTCAGCAGGTGGATCGCGCCGGGGCCCGACGTCGCGAGGCAGACGCCGACCTCATCCGTGAACTTCGCGTGCGCACAGGCCATGAACGCCGCCATCTCCTCGTGCCGCACCTGGATGAACTCCGGGTCGCCTTCCGCACGGTCGAGCGCACCGAGGAAAGCGTTGATCCCGTCGCCCGGATAGCCGTAGATGCGGTGAACGCCCCACTGCGTCAGGCGCTCGAGGACGTAGTCGGCGACGAGCTGAGCCATGATCTTTCCCTTCTCCTCGGGTGTGCCGAAAAATGTAACGGCACACGATGTAACCGATCCCCGGGAATGGAAACCTGGCTCAGCCCCAGCGCTCGGCGTGCGGGTCGGCGAGCTCCGCGAGGCTGACCGCGCCGTCGAGAGCGGTGTCCAGGTGGCGCTTTTGGATCGGCAGCCCCCACGCGGCGAGCTCGCCGATCCCCTGCGGATCGGCACGCAGCGCCAGTCGCATCAGGGCGGACCACGTCGCCACCTCTGCGGCCTCGCCCATGGCGAGGAAGCTCCAGGCGGCGAGCGGGCTCGTGCCGGCCTTGAACCAGACGCCGAGCATGTCGCTCGCTTTCTCCTTGACCGTGTTCGCGTGGGCGAGGATCTCGTCGGCCGACGCGGGACCGAACGCACGCTCCGCCGCGAGGCACCGTGCGCGCGCCTCTTCGGCGTCCTCGCGCATGCTGCGCAGCTCGCCGCGCAGCGCCGCGTCGCCGGTGCGCTCCTGGACGTTCTCGGTCACGGTCGCCGCAGCCATCGCGAGGCCGTGGGCCTCGCCGAGCTTCTCCTGCAGCACGCTCAGCATCTAGACGTACTCGCGCGCAAGCTGGTCGCGCCGCGCGACGGCGTCGGCTTCGGCCTCGGCCTCGGCCCGCTTACGCTCGCGCTCCACCCGCTCGCCTTTCTGCAGCTCGATACAGACGCGGTACGCGATCAGCCCGACGACCACCGGTGCGACGAACACGAGCACGCGGTACACCCAGATCTGCGCCGAGTAGCTGATGCCGAACAGGACGTCGACTCGATCCGACGCGCCTGCGAGGAAGACGAGCAGCACGCCGGTGAAGACCCCTAGGCCGACAGCTGTCCGGATCGGCGCATCGCGGGGCCGGTCGAGGAGGTTGTGGTACGCGTCGTCGCCGGCGAAGCGCCGCTCGAGCGCCGGCCAGACCAGCAGGAAGCCGAAGACGAGGAGCGGGAAGCCCACCCCGCCCCAGAACGGATTCGGCACGAGCGTGTAGTGGCCGATGACGAAGTCCCAGCTCGGCATCAGCCGGAGCGCGCCGATCAGCCAGCCGAGGTACCAGTCCGGCTGCGCGCCGTTCTCTGCGGCGTACGTGTGGTACGGCCCCCAGAGCCAGATCGGGTTGATCTGGACGAGCCCGCCGAGCAAGAACAGCGTCCCGACGACGAAGCTCAGGAGCCCGAGCGAGCGCGGGGTCTGGCCGGGGTACGTCGGGACGCCGACGATCTTCCGCTCTGTCTCCCGGGGCGTCTGCTTGAACTGCGTGTGATGGCGCAGCGCGACGAGCGCGAGGTGCAGCGCGAGCAGCGTCGCGATGACGGCCGGGAGGATGAACACGTGCGCGATGTACATCCGCGAGAAGAACGCGGGCGACCCCGGGAACGGCCCGTCCCAGATCAGCGCCGCGAGATTGGCGCCGAAGAACGGGATCGACATCGCGACCCCGTAGCCGATCGCGAGGCCCATGCCCGACAGCAGGTCGTCGACGAGCGAATAGCCGAGGTAGCCCTCGAGCAGAACCGAGAACAGCATCAGCAGGCCGATCGTGTACGTCAGCCCGCGCGGCTTCCGGTACGCGCCCGTGAAGAAGATCCGCAGCAGGTGGAGCACGATCGCGGCCACGAAGATGTTGGCCGCCCAGTGGTGCGTCTGGCGCATCAGCAAGCCGGCCTTGACGGTGAAGGAGAGGTCGAGCGCAGAGTGGTAGGCCTCCGTCATGTGCTGCCCCTGCAGGGGCGCGTACGGCCCGTGGTAGACAACGTCCTTCGTGCTGTCGCGGTAGAAGAGCGCGAGATAGGTTCCGGTCGCGACGAGGACGACAAACGCGTAGAGCGCAACCTCTCCGAGCAGGAACGACCAATGGTCGGGGAACAGGTAACGCAGCGTCTTCCGCAGCAGCGGCGCGGTGCCGCTGCGGCGATCGAGGGCGGCGACGAGCCTCCGGATCACGCGCCGGTCCCGTTCTCCGGCTTGCGCATGCGCACGCCCCACCACGACGGCCCGACCGGCCCGTCGAAGTTGCCGCCGGCGCGGAGCTCGTCGTTGTCGTCGATGTAGATCGGCAGCATCGGGAGCTTCCGCCCCGCCGGGCCGAACAGGACGTCACCGCCGGTCGCGACGTCGAACGTCGAGTAGTGGCATGGACAGACGAGCGCGGGCTTGGGCTCGACCGGCTTGAACAGCGGCGTACGGTAGAGGTTGATCGCGCACCCGGCGTGCGTGCAGATCTTCGAGTACGCGACGATGCCCTTCGCGGGAAAGCGTGCGAGCTCCGGCGGCAGCCGCAGCTCCGCTTCCGGCAGCCGCACCACGACGAGCGGCGAGGAGAGCTCCTCCTTGTCGGCGTGCTCCGGGAACGCCGTGTAGAAGGTGTCCTCCTCGATGTCGGACGCACGCCACGGCCGGCCCTCCTCGTCGACGAGCCGCCGGCCGCGCCGCCACGGGGTGCGAACGAATGCATCCATGTCGATGCCCGGCCCGAGCGAGGCGACAGGCGTCAGCACCGCGAGGCCGAGCGCGCCGCCGGCGGCGCCGAGCCCAAGCTTGAACAACCCCCGCCTCGTCAGCCGGCTCCCGCTCTCCTCGACGACCTGCGCGATCGTCTCCTGCTCTTCGGGATACTCGACGACCGGGTAGTCGTCCTCGAGCTCTTCCGTCACGATCAGGTGGTTCGCGGTGACGATCAGCGCGGCGGCGAGAAAGACGAACGACAGGCCGAGCGACAGTCCGAGCCACTGCGTCTGGTGCGACAGGCGGTCGAGGACGTAGACGACGATGAAGCCGGCCGCGCAGACCGCCGTCGCGAACAGCAGCAGCAGCGCCACCAGCTCCCAGCCCGGGCTCGCCGGCGCCGCGGGGACGACGCGCTCACGGCCGTCGAGCCTCGGCTTCCGCCGCAGCCGCGAGACGAGGAGCACCGCTCCCGACAGCAGGATGTCCTTGGCCTTACTCACTCTTCAGCCTCTTGCCGATGACGATGCAGACGCCGATCAGCGCAGTCCCCGCGAGGAACCACGTCACGAGCCCCTCCGGCACGGGGCCGAGGTGGCCGATCGCCCAGCCGCCGCGATCGTCCGGATGCTTCGCGTACTGGACGTAGCGGATGATCGAGTCGAGCTCGCGGTCGGAGATCTGCTGCTCGGAGAACCGAGGCATCACGTACGGGCCGATGCGCACCGCCTGTGCGATCTGAACGGCGGTGCTGTTCTCGAGCGCCGGCGGAACCGCCCCCGTGACGTAGCCGCCCTCGGCCACGACCTGATGGCAACCGGCGCAGTGATCGGTGAACAGCTTCATCCCCTCCGAGAGGCTCCCGCGCTCCGGCTGCGGCCGCGGGATCGGCGGCCCGTCGCCGAGGGACGCAACGTAGGCGACGAGCGCACGGATCTGGCCCTCGCTGAAGAGCACACGCGTACGGCGCGGCTGCTTGCCGGCCTCCCGCAGAGGCATGTAGCCCGTCCGGAGGTAGAAGTCGGCAGCAAGCGCGCCCACGCCGCGTAGCGGCGGCCCGGCCGCCTGCTGCTGGTTCTGCGCGCGCTGAGGCGCGGCGCCGGCACTGTTCGGAATCGGCGGCTGAATGCCCCGGCCGTTTGCTCCGTGACACACGATGCAGTACTGCCCGTAGAGGTGGTATCCGCGCGCGACGAGGTCCCCCTGCGGCGGCTGCGCCGCGGCCGCGCCGGCCCCGGGCAGAGCGAGCGCGACGAGCATGATCGCGAGGGCCGTCCTCACGACTGTCGGCACTCCACGTTGAAGATCGCCGCGAAGCCGTCCAGGAGGACGATCATCAGGAAGATCGTGTTCGCGACGATCGCGGTGATGGCAAAGAACCGGATGCGGCCCGGTGGTGGCTCGGCCTCGTAGCTCGACGAGCGCGTCGCCAGGAGGACTGTCAGCGCCGCGGCCTGCGCGCCGAGGATCACGACCGCCGCCGCCGCCATCAACGATGCCTGCCAGACGTCGTTGCTGATGCCGAACTGCGCCGAGCCCGTCCCGCAGGCCGCCTCGGTGACGCCGTACCCGACGACGTGCTGCGCCGCCCAGACGAGCCCGCCGGCAAGCAGGCCGGTCCACTGGAGGATCTCGAGACGCCGCCGGCTCATGCCCGCGCCGAGAGGAGGGTGCCGACGACGACGACGGTGAGCACGTTGACGGCGTGCCAGTACCACGCGACCGCCTGCACGGCATTCACGCGGTACGTCGTGAGCCCGCGGGCGAGCTTCCACAGCAGCCAGAAATTGAAGAGGATCCCGAGCAGGACGTGCCCGTGGTCGGCGCCGAGCAGCGTGTAGTAGATCGAGCTGTAGGCGTCGCGCGTGATGTCGAAGCGGTGCAGCTGGTCGCGAAAGTCGTGTACCTCGAAGCCGAAGTACCCGCATTGCAGGACGAGCGCGACGACGAGCGCGACGCGCGTGCGAGCGAGCCGTCCGGCGCGTGCGGCGCGCGAGGCGATCCCCATCGGGATGCTGCTGAGGACGACGACGCCGAGGAGGATCAACGGCACGACCACGTGAGGCTTCGGGAGCCCGTCCGGCGGCCAGACCGCCGTGTTGAAGCGGAGGTAGTAGTAGGTGCCGACGAACGCCCCGAAGAGCGTCGCCTCGGATGTGATCAGGATGATCATCCCCCACCACGCGGCCGGCTTCGACGCACGTTGCGAGACGACGCGCCTCACGGCCGGCGTGTCGGTCGCCTCTGTCGTGCGCGGAACGGCGGCGTAGTCCGTCACGGTTCCTGCGGCTCCTTGGAATGCCAGCCGAGCAACGCGAGCAGGCAGAGGACGCCCATGATTCCCGCGACGCCGTACTTGTGACTCACGAGCATCACGAAGACGAGCGAGAGGGTGAAGGCGAGGACGATCGGCCACGGCGAGTCGTGCGGCATCTCGACGATCTCGGCGAACCGGGCGTCGACCGGCGTCACGGCGGGCTGCTCGTGCCCGCGCTGGAGGACGAGGACGCCTGCGTCCAGGTGACGGCGATCCTCTTCCCGGTCGGCGGCGTCCCAGTTCGGATACGGGCTCGTCACCTTCGGGACGACGGCGAAGTTGTATTCCGGCGGCGGCGACGAGATCGTCCATTCGAGCGTCGGTCCGTGCCACGGATCGGCCCCCGCCGGCTCGCCGCGGAGGTAGCTCACGACGAGGTTGCCGAGCAGGAGCAGGATCCCGACGAGCGTCAGATAGCCACCGATCGACTCGGCCAGGTTGTAGGCCGTCCAGCCGATGCCGTCGGGGTACGTGTACACACGGCGCGGCATGCCGAGCAACCCGACGATGTGCATCGGGAAGAAGAGGAGGTTCGTGCCGACGAAGAGCACCCAGAAGCTGATCTGCCCCGGCAGCTCGAAATACAGCTTCCCGGTGACCTTCGGGAACCAGTAGTACATCCCGCCGAAGATCGGGAAGACTGCCGCGCCGAAGATGATGTAGTGGAAGTGGGCGACGACGAAGTACGTGTCGGTCACCTGCTGGTCGAACGGGATCGCGATGAACATGATCCCCGTCAGCCCGCCCGTCACGAACATGAAGATGAAGCCGGCGATGAAGAGCAGCGGCGTCTTGAACCGCGCGAGCCCGAGCACGATCGACATGCACCACGCGAACACCTGAATCGTGCTCGGGATCACGACCAACGCCGTCGCGGCCGCGAAGAAGACGAGCGTGATCGTCGGCAACCCGGTCGCGAACATGTGGTGCGCCCAGACGCCGAAGCCGATGAAGACGACGAGGATCTCGGCGATCGCGACGAGCGGGAACGCAACGAGCCGCCGCTGCGTGAACGCGGGGATGATCGAGGTGGCGATCCCGAACGCGGGGACAATGAGGATGTACACCTCTGGGTGGCCGAAGATCCAGAAGAGGTGCTGCCAGAGCAGGGTCTCGCCGCCGCGCGACGGATCGAAGAAGTGCGTGCCGACGTTCCTGTCGAGGAACAGGAAGATCGTGTCGGCGCTCAGCGCCGGCAGCGCGAACAGCAGCCCGAACGCAGCCGCGAGCTGCGCCCAGCAGAACAGCGGCATGCGGTTGAACGACATGCCCGGCGCACGGGACTTGAACATGGTGACGATGAACTGCCCGGCAGTGAGCGTCGACGCGATCGAGTTGAAGATGATTCCGAGGCAGTAGAAGTCGATGTTGCTGCCCGGGTTGAACTGGCGGTTCGCGAGCGGCACGTAGTCGAACCAGCCGGCATTCGGCGCCATGCCCATGAAGAGGCTCGTGTAGAGGAAGATCGCCGACGCGAGGAAGATCCAGTAGCTGAGCGCGTTCATGCGCGGGAACGCCATGTCGCGCGCCCCGATCATCAACGGGAGTAGGTAGTTCCCGAACGCGCCCGTCGTCATCGGGATGATGAAGAAGAAGATCATCGTCATCCCGTGCAAGGTGAAGAGCTCGTCGTAGGTGCTCGGCGAGACGAGGTCTTGGTTCGGCGCAATCAGCTGCGTCCGGATGAGCAGCGCCTCGATGCCGCCAGCGCCGAAGAGCACGAGCGTCGTCCAGAAGTAGAGAAGACCGATCCGCTTGTGGTCGGTCGTCGTCAGCCAGCCGAGGACGCCCGGCCGGCTCTGCCACATCCGCTCGAGCCGTTCCATGGTCTCGGCCGCGGCCGGAGACGGAGGCGTCGCGATCGCCAACTACTTCCGCTCCTCGAGGTACGCGGTGAGCTCCCGGATCCGTGTCGGCCCCAACGGGAACGCCGGCATCTGGTTCCCGGGCTTGAAGTGCTGCGAGTCGCGGATCCACGCGGCGAGCGTGACCGGGGTGTTCAAGACCGTCAGCGCTCCGAGCGTGTTGCGGCTCGCGACATGCGTGAGGTCCGGCCCGACGTAGCCGTGCGCATCGGTGCCGCGGATCGCGTGACAGCTCGAGCACTCTCCGTCCATGAAGAGCCGTTCCCCGCGGCGCGCGTCCGCGGACGCCGGCGCAGCCGCGGGGCGCGCTTGCCGAGCAAGCCAGCGACGGAAGGCGGCCTCGGGCTGGGCAACGACGACGAGCCCCATGTGCGCGTGCTGTACCCCGCAGAACTCCGCGCAGTCGCCTCGGTAGTGGCCCGGGATGTCGGCCGTGAGCTCCATCACGTTCGTCCGTCCCGGAATCGCGTCCATCTTCCGGTTGAGCTGCGGAGCCCAGAAGCTGTGAATGACGTCGGCGCTCTGCACCTCGACCCGCACGCGCCTGTGCACGGGAATATGGATCTCGTTCGCGGTGACGGCGCTCGTGCCGGGATAGCGCGCCTCCCACCACCACTGGTGGCCGACCACGCGGATCGTCAGGCTCGTCGAGGTGCTCGCGGGGGCTTGCGTCGTGCGGATCACGAACAGATCGCCGACGACGAAGATCGTCGAGACGACGATGATCGGCAGGACGATCCCAGCTCCGACGACCACGAACCAGCCGAGCCGCTCGCCGGGCTTGTCGCCTTCCGTGTCAGCGCCCCAGCCGCTGCGCTTCCGCCGGACCCAGGAGAGGAGGAGCAAGGCGACGACGACGCCCAGCCCGATCCAGGCGCCGCCCATCATCCACCAGAACAAGCTGGCGATGTCGCGGGCCTGGTGGCTCTTCGGCGCCAGCGCGTTCTGCTGCGTATGCCCGCAGCCGGCGAGCAGCAGCACGCCCGCGACCACAGGCGTCGCCCTCAGTCGCGCGACTCGGTTCTTCCAAGGTCTCGCCACGCCGCTCGTCTCCCACGGGCCGCTCAAAAACATCGTATTCCGGCGTTGTCTCGCTGCTAAACGGCGTTTATCTCCACAAACGTCGTGGAAGTAACGGAATGCGATGCATGGTCCGCTGCATGAAGCAGTCGTGTTCCTGGTGCCGCTCGGCGTCGCCTATCTGATGATCCTCGGAGGCCTCGGCAAGAACGCCCTCGAGTGGAAACGCCGCCCGCGCAGCTGCCCGTCGTGCGGTCGCGATACCGTCCGGTGCAGCTGCCGGCGTTGATGCGCCGCCCGGCGCACGAGAGAGAATGACCCCCTGCGTTCGCTCGAGGAAGAATTGCCCGTGAGAAAAGCGCGTCCGGATACGCAGGACGTCGTGCATGCCGCTGCGTTCCGGGCCGCGCTCAGAACCTTCCTTCACGACAGCGAGCGCATCGCCAGGGCGAACGGTCTCACACCGCAGCGATACCTCCTCCTCCTGATGATCAAGGGCGCCGCCGACGGGAGCGAGCAGTCGACGATCACGGAGCTCACCGAGCGAATGAAGCTCGCGCAGAGCACCGTCACCGAGCTGGTGAGCCGCGCGGAAGAGACCGGCTTGATCGAGCGCGAGCAGTCGGACGTCGACGCGCGGATCGCGCACCTCCGGCTGACGAGCGAGGGCGAGCGCCGTCTGGCCAAGGTCTTCACGCATCTCGACGTCGAGCGCGAGCAGCTCCGCGAGGCCTTCGGCGAGCTCGCTCTCTAGCAGTCGGGGCGCTGCTAGCGTTTCACGGGCCGTGGCCGGGACCCTGCCGCGAACGAAGAGCAGACAGGGAGGATGCGTGCGCGGACCAGCGATCGAGCGGCTTGCGGCGAGCCTGACGGCGGACGAGCTCAGCGACGTCGTCGAGGACATCGAGGCGCTGCTCGACGCTCAGGCGGGCGGGGCGATCGACCTCTCGCCCGCGTTCGAGCGCCTGCTGCTGGACCTGCTCGAGCAGACCGCGCGAGAACGCTAGAGCGATGACATCTGGCCGACGTCGTAGCCGCGGCGCCGCAGCTGCCTGACGGCTGCGCGGCCCTGGCGAGCGGCAGGCCCAAGGCGCGCGGCGTTGAATGCCTTCAGCGCCTGGGGAAAGCTCTTTCGGCGCGCGTCCTTCACCGGCTCGAGCGCGTCCGCGAGATCGTGGAACGCGTCGGCCAGCTGCTGGTTCGGGGCCTGCGCGTCGGCCGGCGGCTTCACGCCCTTGAGCTCCTTCGAGGCGGTCTTCAAGTGGTCTTGAAACGTCTGGACGTCCTCGTTGAAGGACGCGATGTCGATGCGCTGGCCGATCTGCGACCCCGTCCTGACGAGCTCGTCGCCGAGGCGTTGCAACTGCTGCTCGTATTGCGCTTTCGTGACCGGCTTCGGTTTGCTCCCGCAGCCGACGAGCAACATCGCACACACGACGACGAGGAGAGACGCGCGCAGCACAGTGGCCGGTACGCTACCCGCGCCTTTGCAGGACACGCCCAGTTGGGGAATTGAGCCGGTACCCGAGCGCCTCCGCGTTCTGGGGACGCTCGATACGACGCTGCTCTGGACGAACCTCGGCATCTCGCTGCTCGTGCTCGTCCTGCCGGCGTACTTCGACCTGCCGCTGAGCAAGGCGCTCGCGGCGACTCTCGTCGGCGCTGTGATCGGGAACGGCATGCTCGCGGTCGCGGGCCTCATCGGCGCCGACGCGCGCGTGCCGACGATGGTGCTGCAACGCGCGCCGCTCGGGCGCCGCGGCTCGTACGTCGCGACCGCGCTGAACATTCTCCAGTGCCTCGGGTGGGCCGTCTTCGAGCTGATCGTGATCGCCACCGCAGCCGGGCTGCTCTGCAACAAGCTGTTCGGGTTCGAGGCGGTCTGGCTCTGGAAGCTCCTGTTCGGCGGCGTCGCGGCGGTGCTCGCCCTGCTCGGGCCGATCGGATTCGTGCGCAGGTTCGTCCGCAAGTTCGCGATCTGGGCCGTCCTGGCGTCGGTGGTCTATCTCGCCTGGTGGATCGTCGACGGCGCCGACCTGCACGCCATCTGGTCGCAGCCCGGGCACCACGGCTCGTTCTGGCTCGCCGTCGACACGGTCGTCGCAGTGACCGTGTCGTGGGCGCCGCTGGTGGCCGACTACACGCGCTTCTCGCGCAACCGGCGGAGCGCGTTCTTCGGCGTCGGCATCGGCTACCTGCTCCCCACGCTGTTCCAGTTCGGCTTCGGCTCGATCCTCGTGCTGTCACGCGGAGTCGATCCGAATCATCCGGAGCTGATCCTGACGGCCATCGCCGGCGGCGGCGCGGCTGCCGCGCTGGCGCTGCTCGCCCTCACGGTCGACGAGACGGACGAAGCGTTCGCGAACGTCTACTCGACGGCGGTGTCGGTGCAGAACCTCGTACCGCAGATCCGGCAGCGCGGCTTGATCGTCGCCGTCGCGGTGCTCGCCACGGCCGGCGCACTCGCGATCGACATGCGCAGCTACCAGCGCTTCCTGCTCCTGCTCGGCGCCGTCTTCGTCCCGCTACTGGGGGTCCTCGTCGCCGACTGGCTGCTCCGAGGCATGCACTACACGCGCGACGACGTGTTCGCGGCGCCTGCGCTGCGGCCGGCTTCTGTCTTCGCCTGGGTTGCGGGCTTCTTCGTCTACGAGTGGCTGTACCAGCCGACGGATCTCGGGTTCTGGTCACGCTGGCTGGGCGACCTCTGGACGCCGCACTACGAGATCGGCGCCTCGCTGCCATCGTTCGTCGTCGCGTTCCTGCTGACGGCAGCGGCCCGCTGGTTAGGCTCGGCGCGTGCCGCGGCTCGCGCTGGTCGGGAACCTCTCCCAGGACGTCGTTGACGGTGGCCCCTCACGGGTCGGCGGCGGCGCCTACTACGCGGCGCGCGCCTGGCGCGCGCTCGGTGCGCGCGCGACGATCTACACGCGCTGCGGGCCGGACGAACAGGCCGCGTACTCCCGCCGCCTGATCTCGGTCGGGCTCCCCGTCGTGATGCTTCCCGGGACGGCGACGACGGCGTTCTCCTTCTACTACGTCGACAGCGTGCGCGTGATGACCGTGGAGCACACGGGCGACTCGTGGACACCGGCCGACGCCCGGCGCGTCGCGCCGGGTGCATGGGTGCACGTGGCGCCGCTGCTGCGATCGGAGTTCCCGACGGAGACGGTCGCGGCGCTTGCGCGCGGGCGCCGACTGTCATTCGACGGGCAAGGGCTCGTGCGTGCCGCCGAGCTGGGGCCGCTGCGCCTCGACGCGGAGTTCGACCGCGCGCTGCTGCGGCACGTCCAGATTCTCAAGCTGGCGGAGGAGGAGGCGGAGGTGATCGGCGCCGTCGACCGCCTCGGCGTTGCCGAGGTGATCGTGACGTATGGGCCGAAGGGCTCGCGCGTCCTCTACGGGGGGCGGTGGGAGCGCGTCGGCGCCTGGCCGGTCGCCTCCGATCCGACCGGCTCGGGCGACGCCTTTTCCGCCGCGTACCTCGCAGGCAGGTCCGTGGGTCTGGCCCCGATCTCCGCGGCGCGGCGCGCGACGGCCGTCGTCAGCGCGATGCTGCTGCGGCGGGTGTCGTGACCGCGTCGGTGCAGACAACGGAGGGAACGTTCGCCGTCGATCTCGAGGAAGAGGAGGTCATCGGCGAGACGGAGCCGTTCGAACCGGTGCAGGCGAGCGTCGCGCTGCCCCGCGTCGTCGCCGCTGCGGCAGTCGGCGCAACGGTCGTCGCCGTCGTCGACCGCCGTCCCCCGCTCGCGATCTCGAATGACGCCGGCAGCACGTGGCGCGAGGCAGGCGGCGGCCTCCCCGCCGGCTTCGCGATCGCGATCGACGACGAAAACCCCGACCGCATGCTGTTCGCCGCGCGCAACCGCCTCTACCTGTCGGAGAACGGCGGCGTCTTCTGGCGCGCGCTCGTTCCGGAGCTATCAGACATCCTCGCGGTGCGGTTCAACTGACGGCTCGGCTCGCCCGCGTCGACTTAAACGTGTGCCCGCCGCATGACGGCGTCGAGTGTCGGCCATGGCGGGCCCCCGCGTAGGGCGCCGAGAAGCTCTTGCCTTGCTCGTTTCCCATTCGGGAGTTGGTCGTCTGGATCGCAGCGCCACGCGGCGACCATTGCGAGAACGAGGAGGCGGCACGCGCGAATCAGTTCTCGATCAGCGCCGGAATAGCACTCGCTGACCGTTTCCGGCACATGGGCGAGGTCGAACTCGACAGGCCCACGGCAACACGTCTCGAGGTCTATGAACAACGGCCCCCGCCTCGTGTTGAGCAGGTTGCCCGCGTGTGGCTCGCCATGCAGCAGTTGCT
Source organism: uncultured Actinomycetes bacterium (assembly GCA_963833655.1). Classification (GTDB taxonomy): domain Bacteria; phylum Actinomycetota; class Thermoleophilia; order Gaiellales; family Gaiellaceae; genus 3-1-20CM-4-69-9. The sequence continues at coordinate 242,066 of CAWHYL010000006.1, forward strand.
CGTCGGGAGAGCGCTTACTGATCTCACGTCTCTGGCTTCGCAACGTGCTGCTGAGAATGGCCCGCTCCGAGTCCTCGAGCCCTGGAGTTCGGTCCGGGCTCGCTACGAGTTGTTCGGCTTCCGCGACTCGCTCCGAGAAGTGCGGCACCGTGACATCGACGTTCGCCATACCGGCATGCAACCGCTCGAGCGCCTTCGCGTAGTCGGTTCGTGAGAGTTCCTGCCGTGCCCGCTCGTAGTACGTCCAGAGCGTGACCACGAATCCGTGCCGCTCATGGACACGCGGTTCCACTCGCGACTCGAGACTCGCCACGGGCGCCTCGATCTCAGCGAGCCGTCGCGCAATCTCAAGTTCGACCTGGAACGCCTCAAGTTCGGCAAATGCCACGCGGGCAACAATGTCGCAAGGCAGCAAGCGCAACGTGAGCTTGTTCGAATTGTGAAGAACCCTTGCGTCGGCGGCTGGCAAATCCAGCCCTGAGACGAGCTCCCTGGCTGCAGCTGCCGCACGTAGAACGTCTGGCTCCTGCATCCGACCCATTTTCGCCCGCCGGCGCTGTCATTCGCTGAGCAGCCGTCGACATTTCATGACCGTCCGAAAGGATGCAGCCGTGGGATGGAAGGCACTCGATCAGTGGGGTGACGACGTCGCTCGCATCGAACGGTTCCAGACCGGTGTCGGGAACGAGGTGTGGAGCGTGCGCGTCAACGGGGACCTCGCCGTCGGTCGGCTCGGCAAGCGCAGCGACGCCGACCTCTCGTGGGAGTCCGAGCTGTTGCGACACCTCGACCGTGAAGGGATGACGGTGCCGGTGCCGATCCCGACCACGGACGGCCGGAACTTCGCCGACGGCCTGATCCTGACGACCTACGTGGAGGGCGAACCGCCCGAGACGGAGGCCGACTGGCGTCGCGTCGCCGACACACTCCGCCGGCTGCACCGACTCACGCACGGCTGGCCCCAACGCCCGGGCTGGCGATCGTCGACCGACCTCCTGCACACGGAAACCGGGACGAGGATCGACCTCGGCGCGATGCCGCCCGAGGGTGTCGTTCGATGCCGTGCAGCGTGGGCGCGGCTCACTGGAAAAGAGCGGTGCGTCGTCCACGGCGACCCCAACCCGGGCAACATCCGCATCACCGCGGGTCGCGTAGCGCTGATCGATTGGGACGAGTCGCACGTCGACGTCCCCGACCTCGACCTGGTTTTGCCACACAATGCCGCCGGCCTCGACGACGACACGTACGACGTTGCCGCGCAAGCACGAGCCGCGTGGGAAGCCGCCGTCTGCTGGGACCCCAGCGGGACAGACGAGTTCGCGGCCAGGAGGCTCGCCGAAGTCGAGCGGTTTGAGCAGCGGCAGCGACCCATTCACTGAGTACGTTCGCGTCAATGCCGGCGGATACGCATTGGAGCGCGGCGGTGCCTCCTCGGCGCAGACGCCTGAGGCGCTCGAACGATTCGTGGCAGCAGCGCGGCAACAACTCGAGTGCGAGATCGACGGCGTCCCGGGTGCCGTCGTAATTCCCACGGTGGTGTCGCCGTGGTCGAGATAGCACGCCAGCTCTTGCTTGCCACCCGTTGGCCCGGCTCGGTGAGCCAAGCCTGACCCGCTAGCGGGTTTCGGCTGGCAGCCCACGCCGAGGAGCGAACCTGCGGCGAACTGACGTTCTGTCCGACGGTGATCGTCGACGTCGAGGTCTGGGCCGTCGAGCCGGCACCGGGCGGGACGTGGAGCCTGCCGAGCCGTCTCCCTGATCAGGCGTCGTTCCAGAGGACTGGCGCACGCTCGCGCGTTACGACCGGTTAGGGGTAGCGGCGGCTTGTCTCGGTAAGACCGCCGCGTTCCGACCAGCGTCGCACGACCATGCGGCTCTGTTCGAGCTCCCACTCGACGAGCGTGGCCTGGTCGATACTCAACTCGAAGACGACTGCGGCCGCGGACGGTTGTGCTTGCCACCAGCCATGTGCGCAACCTTGCCGGAGCTCGGTCGCCGCCTCAATCGCGCGGCCGTAGAGTTTGAGCTCCGCTTCACCCGCGTCGGGACTCGTGACGGCGCTGTGCAGGACACAGCGCGGGTCGCGCAGCAGGTCGCGTGTCTTGAGTGACCAGGCCATCGCCCCAAAAAGCAGATGCCCCTGGCTCAGGTAGGGCTCAACGGGGCTGATACGAGGTGAGCCGTCCTTGCGGAGCGTTCCGAGCAAGGCGACGCGTAACAGTTCGAGCCGCTGCCGGCCCAGCTCTGCGATCGGCGGTGCCGCCGTCTCGAGCTCGTGCCAGCTGATCATCGACACCTCGACGGCCGCGGTCGCCGTAGCGGTCTCGCCGCGATTATCGGTCGCCAAGCGACATGCGCGCACACCGGCTGCCGCCGCGAGTCAGTCGCGGCGGCGCAGGAGCTCGCGCGCTGCGGCGACGCTGACGGCCCAAACAGGAGCCATGGTGATGACGAACGGCCGAAGCGTGTCACTAGCCGACTGCGAATGGAGGTCGAAGGCCCGGAAGACGAGGGCGCTTCCGAGAAGAAGGAGCAGCGCCCCGGCAACGAGCGGAAGCTCGACACGTTTCATCGAGCAAAATGGTACTTGCGCGCCGCCCGGGCGTCGTTGCGGACCGCGTTGCGATGTGCTCAACGTGTCGCGCTCGAGCATGGAGACCTTTCGGGCTCCGCGGCTCGATGAGCTACGCCGGAGGACGCGTGGGTAGCCCCTCGCCGACGCTACCGGCGCCAGGCGCGGGTTGCGTTCCTGCGCGCCGCGAGCGCGACCGCCTCGAACAGCGCAAGGAATCCCGCAGGCTTTCGGTGCAGTGGCATGCGCCGGATCACGCGGAGCCACGTTGTGGCAGCGTCAGCGGGGCCGGTGAAGTCGCGTCGCCGCTCCGGAAGGTGATTCGGCACGGTTCGAATCGTAGGCGCATTGCGAATGTAGTCTCGGCGGGATGGAGGAGGAGCATGCCGGGCGGCTCTTCGACCACGTCGGCATCCACGTCCGCGACGTCGAGGCGAGCCGGGCCTTCTACGCTGCGGTGCTCGAGCCGCTGGGACTCGGTCTCGCCGACACCCCGGACGGAGGGTTCTCGGTAGACGAGCTCTTCGTCAGCGGCGGCCGGACGCCGACCAAAGGGCTCCATCTGGCGTTTCAGGCGGAGAGCCGAGAGGCCGTGGATCGCTTCCACGCGGCTGCGCTCGCGGCTGGTGCGGTCGACAACGGCGCTCCGGGCGAGCGTACTTACCATCCGGGCTACTACGCCGCGTACGCTCTCGATCCGGACGGCAACAACGTCGAGGCCGTCTATCACGGCCCCGTCGAGCGGTCGGCGCCGTCGGTGGTCCTTCGCTGGTAGGACGTCGCTGAACTTCGCCATGCACAGGCTCTCCTGAATGCCCGACCGAGCGCGCGAGCGCTGGTACGTCCTGAACATGCGCGAGGCCGAGTGGCGTCACGCCGACGGCCGCGGAGCCGTGTGCGTCGTCGCCGACGACTTCGAAGGTCGCCGGCAGGAGACCGCCCAACTCGGGGTCAATCCTTTCGTGCTGCAGCCAGGCGAGGCGATGGCGATGTACCACTGGGAGGCCGATCAGGAGGACTTCCTGGTCGTCGCGGGCGAGGCTCGTCTGGTCGTCGAAGGCGAGGAGCGGAACTTGCGCGCCTGGGACTTCGTGCACTGCCCGCCAAAGACGAAGCACGTGATCGTCGGGGCTGGCACGGGACCGTGTCTCGTGATCGCGGTCGGCGCTCGCGCGCACGACGGAGAGCGCGACTCGCTCGGCTTCACCCTCGACGAAGCGGCGAAGCGCTACGGGGCAAGCGTGGACGAAGACACGCTGGACGGGAGCGCCGCTTACGCCTCTGTTCAGCCCCGGGTGCCGACGCCGTACCGCGCGGGCTGGCTCCCCGAATGAGAACAGCTCGACGTACCTAGAGTCGGAACTCGCCGCGCGCAACGATAACGGCGGAGCCGCCCACTTCGATGCTCTCGACCGCGTCCGCCGCCCCGGTGACACGCGCGTACAGCTTCGACGGGCGGCCGATCTCGTCGCCTTGCGAGATCTCGATCTCCTCGCCGAAGGGCACGCGCCCGTGCCGCGCGAGATGCATGCACAGCGGGCCGGCCGCCGAGCCCGTCGCGGGATCCTCGGGAACACCGCTCGCCGGCGCGAACATCCGCGTCTTCCAGCTCGTCCCCGAGCCGGCAAAGCAGCTGATGCCGTAGTCCGTGATCCGACCGAGCGCGCCGAAGTCCGGCGACAGCACCACAAGCGCCTCTTTGCTGTCCACCTCGAAGTACGCGAAGCCCGGTCCCTGGTGGTACAGCTCGACCGGGACCTGCGAGCGGATGCCCAGCAGCTCCTCCACGGCGCGCGCCTCCGCAAAGGGCTCTACCCGCGGGACCGGCTGCTGCATCCGGCCGAAGCTGATCCTCGCGCCCTCCCGCTCGAGCGTGATCGGGATGACGCCGGCCAGGGTCTCGAGCCGGATCTCGCCGAGCTGCATCGGGCCGGCAAGGACGTACGCCGAACCGAGCACCGGATGACCCGCGAACGGCAGCTCCGTCACGGGCGTGAAGATCCGGATGCGCGCGTGCGCGTCGGCGTCGGACGGGAGCACGAACACCGTCTCGGAGAAATTCATCTCCTTCGCCAGCTTCTGCATCAGCTGCTCGTCGACCTCACGACCGTCCGTGAAGACGGCGAGCTGGTTCCCCGTCAGCGGCGTGTCGGTGAAGACGTCCGCCACGACGTAGCGCAGAGAGGCCACGCAGGTAGCCTACGGCGCCGGTCCAGATGAAGGTCCTGCTCGTCCGCCACGCAGAAGCCGCGCCGGGAGATCCCGACGAGCTGCGCACGCTCACCCCCGCGGGTCACGAGCAGGCCCGGCTGCTCGGCGAACGCTTGCGGACCGACGGCGTCGTGCCGGACGCGGTCCTGACGAGCCCACTGCTGCGCGCACGCGAGACGGCCACGGACCTCGGCTTCGGCGAACCGGAGCCGCTCGACGCGCTCGCTCCCGGAGCGAATGCCGACGACGTGCGGGCGGCCGTGGCCGGACGCGGCGACACGATCGTGGTCGTCGGGCATCAGCCCGACTGCGGCCGCATCACGGCGGCGGTCCGCGGCGGCAGCGAGCCGCGGTTCCCACCTGCGAGCATGCAGATCCTCGAGCTGTGAGCGCGATCGTCGTCGAAGACCTGCGCAAGTCGTACGGCGAGCACGAGGCCGTCCGCGGCATCAGCTTCCGGATCAACGAGGGTGAGGTGTTCGGGCTGCTCGGGCCGAACGGCGCCGGCAAGACGACGACGGTCGAGATCCTCGAGGGCTACCGCAAGCGCGACGGCGGACGCGTCGACGTCCTCGGCTTCGATCCGGCGCGCGCCGAGCGCGGATATCGCGAGCACATCGGCGTCGTCCTGCAGCAGTCGCAGCTCTGGCCGAACCTCACCGTGCGCGAGACGCACCGCCTGTTCGCCGGGTACTACCGGCACCCGCGCGACGTGGACGAGGTGATCGAGCTCGTCGGCCTCGGAGAGAAGCGTGACGCACGCGTGAAGACGTTGTCGGGCGGACAGAAGCGCCGTCTCGACCTCGGCGTCGCGCTCGTCGGCGACCCCGACCTCGTCTTCCTCGACGAGCCGACGACCGGCTTCGACCCGGCCGCGCGGCGTGCAGCGTGGGAGATGATCCGCTCGCTGCGCTCGCTCGGCAAGACGATCCTGCTGACGACGCACTACCTCGACGAGGCGGAGCAGCTCGCCGACCGCGTCGCCGTCATGCGCGCGGGTCACATCGTGCGCGAAGGGGCCCCCTCCGAGCTCACCGGCGACACGAACGAAACGGAGGTGCGGTATCGCCGCAACGGCCACGAGGTCGTCGTTCGGACGACCGAGCCGACGAAGCTGCTCCACCAGCTGACGGAGCAAGCGCTGGCGGAAGGCCGCGACCTCGAAGGGCTCACGGTTCGACGCCCGACGCTCGAGGACGTCTATCTCTCGCTGACGGGAGACGACGCGGCGTGAGGCTGTTCTGGCACCAGCTCCGCTGGGAGCAGCTCGTCTTCTGGCGAAGCCGCGAAGCCGCGGTGTTCGTCTTCCTCTTCCCGCTGCTGCTCTTCGCACTGCTGACTGCGGTGTACAACGGCAGGCTCTACGGCCGGCCGGCGTCGTGGGGACTGCTCGCAGGGATGCTCGGCTACGGGTGCGCGAACACTGCCTTCGCCGGCCTTGCACTGCTGCTCATCTCACGCCGCGAGCTCGGGATCCTGAAGCGCATTCGCGCGACGCCGCTGCCGACGCCGGCCTACCTCACGGCGGTGCTCGTCTCGATCATGATCGTGTTCGCGCTGCAGGCGGCGTCGTTGTTCGTGCTCGGGCGGCTGCTGAAGTCGACACCGTGGCCCGGCCACTTCGTGTCGATGATCCTGACGCTCGCGCTCGGCGGCGGCGCCTTCGCCGGCCTCGGCATGGCGATCACCGGCTTCGTGCGCTCGCTCGAGGGCTCGTCGGCGGTGCTGAACGTGATCGTCCTGCCGATGGCGTTCCTCTCGGGGTCGTTCGGCACGACACGCCACTACCCGAAGGTGCTGCGCATCATCGGCGACGTCCTCCCGCTGAAATACATGCTCGACGCGATCAATTCCGTCTATCTGCACGGCGGCCAGCTGTGGCACGAATGGACGGACGTCGCGGTGCTCGCGGCCTGGGGCGTCGCCGGAATCCTCGTAGCCATGCGGAAATTCCGCTGGGAGCCACGCGAGGGTTAGGTCCGAGCCGGCGCGGAGATACGACATGCAATGCGGGTCGAGGAAGCCATCGCGTTCGCGGTCGAGCAGGAGCCCTCGGGCCTCGAGATCCGCGTCAACTTCGGCGTCTTCGCCGGACGCGATGCGACCACGGCGGAGCTGGAGGAGCTCGGCCGCCTCCTCGTCCCCGAGGCGGGCGAGGTGTCGATCGTCGGCGAGGAGCGGCACGACCTGACGGAGGACGTCGAGGTCGTCATGCATCAGGTGCGCGTGAGCGTGCCGCCGGACGGGGTGCCCGACGACGGTGCCGCTCGCACGGAGTTCTGCACGCGTCTCGTGACTCTGGCGGAGATCTGGGCCCGCCAGTGCATCAACGAGCGCGGTGCGGAGCTCACCGAGCTCTAGCGGCGCGTAACGCCATCCCCGCGACGCGGCTCGGCCGCGCCGCCTTCGAGATCACGTCGTCGAGCGCCGTCACGAAGTCGTCGACGTCCTCTTCGGAGATCACGAGCGGCGGCAACCCCTTCAGCACCGGCAGGTCGTGCCCGGCGACCTGCGAGAGGACGTGATGCCTCGTGAAGAGCGGGACGACGACCAGCTGCGCGAACAGCCCCGCCTGCATCCGCTCCAGCATGCGCCAGGAGATGCTGCCCGCCTCGGGCTCGGCGAACTCCATCGCCCACATCAGACCGAGCCCGCGCACGTCGCGCACGACCTCGTGCTCCGCCGCGAGGGCACGCGTTCGCTTCAGCATGAGCTCACCGAGCTGTGCCGACCGCTCCACGAGCCGCGCATCGTCGAGCTCGCGCAGCGTCGCGAGGCCGGCTGCCATTGCCAGGTCGTTCGGCGCGAAGGTCGAGCCGTGGCTGACCGAGTGCTCGAGGGAGTCGAACACGCCGTCATAGACGAGCTGCGACATCAGCAGCGCCCCGACCGGGATGTAGCCGCCGGAGAGCGACTTCGCGACGGTGACGAGATCGGGCTCGAGGCCCCAGTGCTCGAACGCGAACAACCGCCCCGTCCGCCCGAAGCCGGTCTGCACCTCGTCGACGGCGAAGAGCGTTCCGTAGCGACGGCAGAGCTCCTGCGCAGCCGGCAGGAAACCGTCGGGCGCGAAGTACACGCCGTGGCCCTGGATCGGCTCGACGAGGAAGAGCGCGACGTTCTCGGTGCGCAGCTCGCGCTCGAGCGCGTCGAGATCGCCGAAGGGAATCTGCGAGAAGCCCGGCAGCAAGGGGCCGAAGCGCTCGACGAAGTGGCGGCCGCCGTTCGCCGACAGCGCGCCGAGCGTCAGGCCGTGGAAGCCGTGCTCCGTCGTGACGACGCGCGAGCGACCGGTCGCCGCGCGGCCCAGCTTGAGCGCCGCCTCGACGGACTCGGTCCCCGAGCTCGTGAACAGGACGCGCGCGATCCGTTCGGGCGTCCGCTTCAGCAGCTCGTCGGCCAGGAGGCCGGGCAGGAGGGAGACGCCGAGCTGAACAGAGCCAGGCGTTTCGAGCTCGAGCGTCTCGATCAGCGCGGCGCGCACGCGCGGGTTGTTGCGCCCGACGTTGAACATCCCGAAGCCGCCGAGGACGTCGAGGTAGCGCGTGCCGTCCTCGTCGTAGAGGTACTGTCCCTCCGCGCGCCTCCAGACGCGGTCGAACCCGATCGTCTTCAGCACCCGCATGAACTGCGGGTTGATCGTGCGCGCATAGAGCTCGTAGTCCTCGCCCGCGCGCGCTTCGAGGAGCTCGCGGATCACGGGCGGAGCGTACCCCGCCCGTGCGCCGCCTCAGTTACTTGCCGTGACCGTTCCCCTGGCCGCCGCTCGAGCCATGGGTCGAGCCGGAATTGCCGTGACTCGAGTGGCCGGAGTTGCCGTGGGAGGTCGTGTGGCCGGACTTGCCGTGGGATGAGTGGTGCGTCGAGCTGGAGTGCGTCACGTGGCTCGAGTTGCCGTGCGACGTGCTGCCACTGTTGCCGTGGCTCGAGTTGCCGTGACTCGTCGTCGAGGTCTGGTGGTGCTTCGGCTTCTTCGTCTTCGTCGCCGACGTCGTCGTCTGGGCGTTCGTGGTCGACGACGACGTGCTCGTCGTGCTCGCGGCGCATGCACCCTCGATGTCGCCGTGGGCGAGATGCGCGGGAACAGCAGGCGCGGCGATGTTGATCGTGTGCGAGCTGCCGTTGCCGGTCACATGGCAGACGTCGACTTTCTCCTGGCCCGCGCCTTCGGTTTTGGTGCCCGTCGTGGTCTGCGGGCCGGACGCCGACGTTTGCTCTCCGGACGTCGTCGTCTCTGAGGAGGTCGACGTCTGGCCGGACGTCGACGTCTCCCCTGACGTCGTGAGCCCGCCGCTCGTCGAGGTCGACCCCTGATCCGTGCTCGTCGAGGAGGACGGCGTCGTCGCCGTGCTCGTCGAGTCGGTCGTGCTGAGCGCAACATCGGTCGTCGACGCCGGTTGCGACGTGATCTGGGCGAGACCGACGCCGGCGGCCGCCGCGAAGGCAAGCCCGACGGCGACTCCGACGAGCGAGCGCCGGCTGAGTCGGCTGAATCGTTTCTGCACGTCTATGCCTTTCGGGTCGGGAGGGTTGGCCTTACGCCCGTCAGTCGCCGCGGCGTCGCGAAACTTGCGCCGTGCTTCGAGGGAGATCGAAGCGTCCGCTGCGTACGATCGGCCTATGAACGCGGATCTGGCTGCTGTCGGGACCCTCCTCGCCGAGCCGGCCCGCGCGAAGGTGCTGCTTGCGCTCGGTGACGGGCGCGCGCTCCCGGCGACGGTACTGGCCTCGGAAGCGGGTGTCTCGCCGTCGACCGCGAGCCATCACCTCGCGCGGCTCGTCGACGGCGGGCTCCTCAACGTCAGCTCGCGCGGCCGTCACCGCTACTACGCCCTCGCCGGAACGCACGTCGCCGAGATGCTCGAGGCAGTGGCCCGCGTCGCGCCGGTGCAGCCGGTGACGTCGTTGCGCGCCGGCACCCGCGCGCACGCGCTGCGCTACGCCCGCCATTGCTACGACCATCTCGCCGGGCGGCTCGGCGTCGCCGTCGCGGGCGCGCTCGTCGTCGCCTCCCGCGACAGCCTCGAGTTGACGGAGGCCGGCGCTCGCAGGCTTGCAGCGATCGGCGTCGACGCCTCCGCCGGCGAGAGCGCCCGCGCCTGCCTCGACTGGACCGAACAACGCCATCACGTCGCCGGCCTGCTCGGGCGGTCGCTGCTGCACCGCCTGCTCGAGCTCGAGTGGCTTCAGCGGAGCGCGAGCACGCGCGCGCTGCGGGTAACAGACGCGGGTCGCGCGGGGCTCGAGGTCGAGCTGGGCGTCAGGCTTCCCTGAGCGCTTCGGCGAGCAACGTCACGTGCTCGTCGCCGAAGACGAGCGGAGGCCTGATCTTGAGCACGTCACCACGCGGGCCGGTGCGACCGATGAGGACGCCGGCCTCGCGCAGCCGGTCGACCGTGCGCGCCGCCTCGTCCGGGCCGTCCAGCTGCACGCCGACGAGGAGCCCGCGACCACGAACCTCCGCGAGCTCGGCGAGCGTCGACAGCAGCAGCGCACCGACACGAGCGACATGCTCGAGCAGCCGCTCGTCGTCGATCACGTCGAGGACCGCGAGCGCCGCCTGCGCGGCGACCGGATTGCCGCCGAACGTGCTGAAGACCTCGCCCGCGAACGGAAAGCGCTCGACGAGCTCACGCCGCGTGATCACGGCGGCGACCGGATAGCCGTTCCCCATCGGCTTGCCGAGCGTGACGATGTCTGGCGTCACGCCGAAGTGCTCGAAGGCCCAGAGGCTCTCGCCGAAGCGCCCGTACCCGGCCTGCACCTCGTCGGCGACGAAGAGGCCGCCGGCTGCGTGGGTCGCTTCGACGAGTCCCGCGACGTCTTCAGCAGCGGGGATCCAGATGCCGTCGCTGGTCAGGCCGCAGTCCAGGAACGTCGCGGCAAGCGCGGCGACCTCGTGCGCCTCGAGGCTCGGGACGGGGATGCGCGTCACGTTCGGAGGCCCGTAGCCGGCCGGCCACTCCTCCGGAGACAGCGCGGCGATCGCCTCGCTCACGCCGTGATAGGCGTGCTCGGTGACGATCGCGTTCTGCGAGCCGGTCGCCGCCGTGGCGATCCGCCACGCCATGTCGTTCGCCTCGCTGCCCGAGTTGACGAGCATCAGCGTGTCGAAGCCGGCGGCGGCCGGCATCGTCGCCAGCAGCCGCTCCGCGAGCTCGACGAGCGGCTCGTAGAGGTAGCGGGCGTGCGTGTTGAGCGTCCGCGTCTGGCGCACGACCGCCTCCGTGACGCGCGGGTGGCAATGGCCGACGACCGGGACGTTGTTGTACGCGTCGAGCAGGCGGTTGCCGTCGGCGTCCCAGAGCCACACACCCGCGCCGCGGACCGTGTGCACCGGCTGCGAGTACGTCAACGGCGTCAGGAGCGCACCGACGGTCTCCGCACGGCGCTTCGCCAGCTCGGCAGTCGTCGCCGGCGCGTGCGGCGCGCCGAGCTCCTGCGCGACCACGTCGGGCCCGAGCTCGGCGAAGAGCTCGAGGAGCGCCCACGAGTCGTCGTCCTCCGCCTGGATGTACTCCGCGTTCTCCGGATACCGGCGAACGCGCCACGCGCTGATCGCGACGATCATCGCCAGCCGCGCAGCGACCAGATGGCCGAGCACCGCGAGCTCGTCAGGCTCGAACGGCAGGCGCGAGGAGTAGCCGTCCACGGCAATCCGGGCGATCCGGAAGACGTCGTCGCGCCGGCGCCCGCGCACGAGCGATGCGATGGCGATGGCAAAGTCGCCCGCCTGGGCGCCGAACGCGCAATCGCCGAAGTCGACGATCCCGCTGATGCGGTCGTCGGCCCCGAACAGCACGTTGCCGAGGGTGAAGTCGCCGTGAACGACCTGTGCCCGAAGCCGCGACCAGTGCGGGACGACGCGCTCCTCGAACGTGTCGACGACCGCCTCGACGAGCGCCGGCCGGCGCGTGTCGTCGATCGCGTCGAGGAGCGGCCGCAGCTGCGGCGTCTGCTCGAGGCTCCAGAGCAGGTCTCGCCGCGCAGCAGGGTGGAAGAACGACCTCAGAGCGACGTTCAGGCGCGCGTGCGTTGCAGCGAACTCGTACACGGCGCGCTCGCCGAGCTCCGGACCGGCGGTGCGCCCGTGGAGGCGCTCGAAGAGACGCAGATAGTGGCCGCCGAATAGCGCTCGGTCTGCGAGCGGGCGTGCGATCGGGAGCGTCGGATCGACGCCGAGAGCGTGTGCAATTGCCGCGTGCTCGAGGTCGAGCACCGCTTCGCTTTCACCGGAGTTCGAGATCTTGAGCACGGCGTCCGAGCCGTCGCCCTCGATCAAGAACGTCGCATCGCGCTCGCTGCCCAGATCGCGGGCGCTGCCGCGGACGCCGAACACGTCCGCGGCGATCTCCGCAACTTCCTCCGGACTGAAACGCGGCGGCTGTGTCTCGAGGACCGACATCAGACGGCGCGCGTCCCGTGCAGTCGGCAGCCATCGCTCCAGACGAGGGGCGTCGCAAGCGGCATCGCGCGAGCCTACGCTGCCGGCGTCACTCCACCAAGGAGGTCTCGATGGGTTTCGAGCAGTATCACGAGCCGGCGTCCGAGCTCAGCGCCGAGACGCGCACGTTCGCGCGGATGATCACGTCTTTGACGGAAGAAGCGGAGGCGATCAGCTGGTACGAGCAGCGCATGTCGCTCGAGCCGGATGCGCAGGCGAAGGCGATCATGGAGAACGCGCAACTCGAAGAGTTCAAGCACTTCGGGATGGACCTCGAGTTCCTGCTGCGCCGGAAGGCTCAGTGGCGCGCGGAGCTGAAGCGGATCCTCTTCACCGAGGGCGACATCGTTGAGGCCGGCGAAGCCGCCGAGGAGGAGGTCGACCTCGGCTAGCCGTCAGAGTTCCGCAGCGAAGAACTCGAGCGCCTTCTTCGTCTTCGTCTCCTGCTCGGCGCTCGGCTCGATGTTGTAGCGCGCCAGAAACGCGCGGGTCTCTGCCGCGACCTCGAACGCCTCGTCGGGCCTGCACTTGGTCGACAGCTCTAGGAGCATCGAGTTGTCCGGGTACATCCAGACCTCAGCGACGAGCTTTCGACCGTAATCCTCCGGGACGAAGCGCAGCTTGAGGACGAAGACCGGCCCGAGGATCGCGAGGTCGTCGATCGCAAGGCCCTCCGGCGCATGCGCCTTGTAGAGAGAGCGCTGCTCCTTCGAGAAGAGCTTCCGGACCGGACGCTCGCCGAAGACGGCGCGCCGGACGTCCGTTGGCCCGAGCGTCCGTTTCATCGACGCGGAGCACACGAACCCGCCAGGCATCGCGTCGACCTCGACGCCGAAGCTCGGCGACGCGCGGAGGTCCTTGGGGAGCTCGGAGGGCACCACCGGCCGCAACTTGACGACGGAGTCGTCGCCCTTCCTCTGCACGCGCCGTGCCCGAACGACCAGCCCTCGGCCGTTCAGCAACAGATCCGGGGTGTCGAAGAAGTAGACCTGGCGGATCTGGGCATCGAGCGGGTCGACGCCGAGCGCCTTCGCCGCGGGCGCGCGGTCCTTCATGGCGACGGTCAGCTTGAGCTCGACGCTGTCGGCGCCCTTCACGAGGTCGAGCAGCTCCGGGAGCTTCTCGGCAGGAATTGCACGCTCGGCGGTCGCCGTGGACATCGGGCGAATCATCCCCCACCGGCTCGCTGCTGTCGTCATGCTGGAAGGGTGATTTGCGGCGCCGCGTCGGCCAGGGCCAACGCGGCGTTGCGGAAGCGCACGTCGTCGGTTACTTCCGCGCCGAACCACCCCGGAGGATCGAACGCGCGGGCTTCTGCCTCCGTGGCGAACTCCACCTCCGCGACGACCAGGCCGGCGAGCTTGCCGCCGTAGACGTCTACCTCCACGGTCGCATCCCCGGCCGGCAGCACCGTCCGCTCCTTCTCGATGCCGCGCTGGACGAGCGGCCAGAGCTCGTCGAACTGCTCGCCCGTCAGCGGAACGTTGACTTCGACGCGGCTGAGCCCGCCGGCGGACTTCACCGTCAGCTCGTGGGAAGGGCCCGCGCGGCTGCGGATCCTGACCTCGACCGGATCGACGGTCAGGTAGCCCTGGCGGATGCGGTCGGGCTCGCCGCCGCGAGCCTCGAGAGGCAGATCGCGGACGAGGAACTTCCGCTCGATCTCGGGCACCGGCCGATTTTCGCACGGGTCGATCGGCGGCGACGCAGCCGTGGCGTTGTGCGTAGAGCGGAGTGCCCGCCTAGGGCAGTCGAGAGCGGCCGCGGATGGGCGCGCCGTGGGCGCGGTCGAGCTTCGCGTCGATGGAGGAGAGGCGGCGGTCGACGGCGCGCCAGCTCGTCGCCATCAAGTCGACGACGAGCGTCAGGTCCTCGAGCCGCTCGCTCCGTGCACGCCACAGCTCGGACTTGATCTCGTCGATGTCGCGCGCCAGGCGGTCGAGCTGCACGCGGACCTGCTCGAGCGCGTCGTCTCGATCCGGCTCGGACCGGTCGTCACCGTGGCGCCGCAGTGCGAGGTCCGCGATCGTCATTCCTCTGGTGTGCGCGTTGGATCGGCGGTACGACGCGACGTCCAGAGCGCCTCGCCCAGATGCCGCTCGAGATCCTCGGAGGTGCGGAGCTCCACAGCGGCCTCGAGCTCACGCCCGCGCTTCTCGGCCGTGCGGACGATCTGCTCGGCGTGCTCGCGCGCCTTCTTCAGCGTCAGCTCCGCTTCCTGCCGTGCCTCTTCGGTGACCGTCTCGACGAGGCGGTCGAGCGCCGCGCGTGGATCAGTCGTCTGCTGGAGCTCACCTTTGAGGATCGTGAGCTGCTCGACGAGCACGCGCTCGCGAAGCTCGATGCGGCCGACGCGGGCGAGCAGCTCTGCCCGTTCGTCGTGGTGCCGCTGCTCGTCGAGCCGCGCGCGCAGAAGGTCGTCTCCGACGCGCTCGATCGTCGCCTGTTGCTGGTCGTGCTTCCGGATCAGCTCGCGGACCTCGCGCTCGAGATCCGCCACCTGCCGCTCGCGCGCCGTCAGCTCGCGGTGCACCGCGTTCGCCTCTTGGTTGGCCCGAAGCTGGTGCTCACGCTGCTCCGCACGGAGCTCGTCGAGCGACTTCTCGAGGCCGGTCCGCTCGGCTCGGAGAGCGTCGCACTGCGCCGTCAAGTCAGCGACCAGCTGATCGGTCTGGGCACGGTCGTATCCCCGTAAAGCACGTTTCAGAGTCGGCGGCACCGATGCAAAAGCTCCTTCCGCAGTGTCCAACGAGAAGCTCGAGGCGGCCTACGATCCCACGGGCGCGCAGGTCCGTCAACCGACGATCCGACCGCTACCCTCCGGCCGAGCCCCCGTAGCTCAGTGGATAGAGCAGCGGTTTCCTAAACCGCGTGCGCTGGTTCGATTCCGGCCGGGGGCACTAATGCGAGCCCTTTTCTGAAGCGGCCTCGCGGCCATTTGGGGCCTGGCCAGAGCCAACGAAATTGGCGTCCGTCTACCAGCCGTCTACCAAGACTAGAGCAGTTGGGCGACATCGCGCCGGCGTTCTGCGAGGAGAGGAGACTCGCCTGGCAGCGGAGATAACTGGGGGTGCTTCCGTCCGAAGCGAACCGCGCGGGTCCCGTCAAGTTGACTGATTCGCTTCGCGACGAACCTCGCGCGCGCACGAGTCTCGCTCGTGTTAGGACGTCCCGCCAGTCGGGGAATCCCCCGCCGGCGTTCCGTCGGTCTTCCGTGACCTTGGAGCAACTCGGACGGAGCCGAGGCCGCATCAATATCCCCCGTGACAACGAAAGCCATCGGGAAGCCGCGGAGACATATCCGACTAACTGCTGACGTCTTACGCGTTGGCGATGGCCGACCTGGCCTCCGGCACTATCACGTTTCTGATCAGCGACGTTAAGGGATCCCCTACCCGGGTTCCTTCACGAGCTCGGCGACTCGTACGCCGACGTGGGGCGGAACATCGGCGCGTACTGCGAGACGTATTCGCACGGCGGCTTCGAGGTGGACACGCAGGCGATGCGTTCTTCGTCGCGTTTGCGCGTGCGTCGGATGCCCGAGCAGCTGCTCCAACACGGCCTTGCCCCCTCCTTGGCGAAGCGGTGCTGCCGCGGCACGGGAGGCAGTTCCTCCCGTGCCGCGAGAATTTGCTTCAACTGACCGGCCGGAAGTAGTGGCCGGCGACGTAGCGTCCGACCTTGCGTCCGAGGGCGGAGCCTTGCAGGTCGGAGTTGCGGAAGTGGAAGCCGACGAGGACGCGCGCCCAGTCGACGTCTTTGACGACGTCGTGGAGGCGGCTATACGTGCGCGTCCTCACCGTCACACCGGGCGCCCGGCTTGTGAGCGTGAACGAGACCTTGTCGGTGCCGAAGAAGGCATCGAGCGCCTCGACGACGGCGGTGCTGTGGCAGGCGTGCGCGGACGGGTACTCCGGGAAGTTCGGCGTCGCTCCGAGCGGTTGCCAGGTTGTGTCGGCCACCGTGTCGGGGTTGTTGTCCGTGTCCGCCAGGTGGATCGCCTGGTAGGGGCGCCAGAACCAGTAGTGGTACTTGGCGTCGAAGCAGCCGATCATCGCGTCGCCGCCGGCGACGTGCGCCATCGCCAACATCCGCGCGGTCTGCAGGAGATCCAGGCCCTGATCGTGCGCGAGGCTGAGCAGGCCGTCGTTCCACTGGCGGATGTCGTGGTCGGTCCAGAATCGCGCCTCGTTCGTCTGTTCGGGCGTCCTGGTCGTGCTGTCGATTCGGCCGAGGTCCCTGACCTGGTTGAAGTCGTCTGCGTACTCCCGGCTCGTCAGCAGGTTCGGGCCGTCGGGCCGGAACTGCGACGCGCTCTCGAGTGCGAGCGGCCGCATGTCGGGGAGGCAGAGCCCGAGCACGGCACCCGTGGAGTTCGGCTCCCAAACTCCAGGCTCGGGTGCCGGCAGACCGAGGTCCTGGAGCGTGGTGCTGCAGCCGCGGCCGTCATTCACCCGCAGCGCGAGCACACCATCGGCGACCTTCCGGCCGACGTCGATCCCGTTCTGCTTCGCCGCCATCTCCGCCGCGCTAGCGTCCGGGATGGCAGCCAGGTAGGCGCTGTAGTCGTTGTCGAGAATCGTCTGGTTCGCGCCGAGCTGCGGCTGCAGGCCTGTCAGCGTGTCGTAGGCCGCGGTCGCGATCGCGGCCTCGGGTGATGTGTCAGCCGGCGCAACGGGTGTGGCCGCGTAGGGCTGGTAGCCACCCTCGATCGCTACCGCTGCGTCGTAGATCGCGACGTGGACGATGCCCATGTAGACGGCGGCCTCGCCCGGGAACTTGTTGCCGAAGTTCTCCGAACCGAAGATGCCGCCGGGGCCGGCGGGTACGATCGCGCACCGGGCCTCCGTGCTCCAGAAGGCGACCGGTGTCGCCGCGGCAGGGTAGGTCGCCGCGGGCGCGCACTGGGTTGCCGGCGGCGGTGTTGCGCCGACACCCGGGCCGGCGCCGACTAGAACGACCGCTCCCAAGAGAACGGCCAGGAAAGCCAATCTGGATTTCATCGTTTCTCCTTTCCGGATGGAACCGCCTCGACGACGCGGATCGGCTCGAGCCCGGCCCGTTGAGCGACCAGCGCGGCCTCGAGGACCGAAGGCGCCTCGAAGAGGAAGAAGCAGATCTCGTCCTCGGGGACGTGAATTAATCGCTGGAAGCCGACGCGCGTCCCCGCGCGCGTCAGCTCTGAGGCAGCCGAGCGCGCACGCCGCTCACGCTCCAGGCGTGCGCCCGCGTCGCCGCGGCTGAGGTAGGTCTCGATCAGGTAGCTCGGCACCAGCCGACGCTACGTCCGGCTGATCAGCTTGGAATCGTGAGACTCCCGGAACTTTGCTCGAACGCCTCAGGAACGCTGCTCGAATGTGCGGGCGAGCTCGGTTCGAGAGCGCACGCCGAGCTTCTCGTAGACATGCGAAAGATGTGTCTCGACGGTCCGCTCGCCGAGGAAGAGCGCGGCCGCCACCTCCCGGTTCGTACGTCCTTCGGCCACAAGCGCCGCGACCCGCCGCTCGGCGGGCGTCAGACCCTCGATCCGGGTCCGCCCCCCGATCCGGCCGAGCTCGAGACGGGCCTTCGCGGCCCAACCGGCTGCCGCCGCCGTCTCGAAACTCTCTAGCGCCCCCTCGATCGCCTCCCGGGCGGAGCGCTTCTGTCGCGCTCGCCGCCTGACGACGCCGAGCGCCAGCAGGGCCCGCGCCCGGCCGAATGGGTCGCCGACTCGCTCGTGTCGGGCGACCGCCTGCTCGAGCAGCGAGAGCGCCTGCTCGATGTCGCCGCGGGCGGCAGCAACGAGACCGCGGCAGCGCGTTGCGTGCGCGAGCGCCCATTCTCGCCCAACCCGTGCTGCGTCCGCCTCCCAGGCATCCAGTACCGCGACGGCATCGTCGCTCCGTCCGAGCTCGAGCAGAGCCGCGACGTAGTCGGCACGCCACCAGAATGTGGTGGGCTCACGCATACCGACAGTCCGTCTGGCCTGCTCCGCGGCGGCGAAGCGCGCGGCCGCCTCGCGCGCGTCTCCGCTCCACAGCGCGACGAGCCCCAGCACTCCCTCGTGGCCGCCGAGGAAGACCAGATCCCGTGTCAAGGCCCCGCGCTCGGCGCACTCACGGGCGAAGTCGAGATCGCCGCAGTGTGCCGCGACGAGCGCGACGGCCCAGATCGATGCCACCATTTCGCTCTCGTCGGTTGCGTACTGCACAGCGATCTCGTGCGCGCGGCCGGCGTAGTCAGCCGCCAGGGCGAATCGGCCCGCGAAGAGCTCGACCAAGCTGCGGCGCCAGAGGAGCTGCCCGGTTGCCTCCTCGTCGCGGTCACGCCACTCCTGGTCGAGCGTCTCCAGAAGGGCGCGCGCTCTCTCGAGCTGGGCAGACCAGACGAGGATGCTGGCAAGGTGCAACCCCGTCGAGAGCCGCTGCTGCGGGTCAGCGGCCGTGGCGGCGAGCTGATAGGCCTCCTCTGCGAGGCGAACAGCATCGGGCTCTCCAGCGTGGAGGCGAACGGAGGCGACCGCCGCCAGCGCTCCCGCCCGCAGCGCGTCGTCGTCGAGCCGCTTCGCGAGCACGAGCGAGGCGCGTGCGTGGCGCTCCGCGGCCCGTAGCCCTTCGCTGAAGAGCATCTCCCAGCCCAACCGCTGGTGAATCAGCGCCTGCAGGGCGGGATCATCTACGGCCTCGCGAAGCGCCTCATGGCGTGCGTTCTCTCCGACTTCAAAGGGAGCGACGTCGGTGAGCAGAATGAGGGCCTCGGCGCGCTCTCGCCCGGGCCGCGCGCCGGCGACGAGATCGTCCGCGAGCGCACGTGCGCGTCGGCTTTCCCCCGCGGCAAAGTGCGCACGTGCAGCCGCGATCCCGCGACGATGATGATCCTCCGGCGCATCCGACGGCGTCAACCGGAGCGCGTATTCCTCGAGCTCGGCGGTCGTAGCCATGGCACCGCGGGCGTTCGCCAGTCCAGCAGCTTCCTCAAGGCTGCTGGCGACTCCGGCGTCCTGCCCCTCCGTCGAGAGGGCGAGGTGGCGCGCGCGGGCGAGCGGGTCCTTGACCAGGGCTGCGACGCGTCCGTGCGTGCGCCGCCGCTCGTCCGCGGACATGCTCTGGTAAAGCACGGACGCGAGCAGCGGGTGTGTGAAGCGGATCACCCCGTCCGCGCGCTCGATGACAGCTGCGGCGAATGCCGGCTCGAGCGCCTCCTCGGTGAGACCCGCATCGACGACGAGCCCCGCGGATGGACGGCCCAGGGCCGATGCAAGCAGCAGAGCCCCGCGTGTGGCGGGCGAAAGTCCCTCGAGGCGCGCGCGCACGAGTCCTTCCAACGTGTCGGGAACGCGGAGCGGCTGCATCGAGTCGACGTCCTCACTCAGAACCCGGGCGAGCTCGAGCGCGTAGAACGGGTTTCCGCCCGACACCTCGTGCAGGCGCAACAGCGTCGGCCGCGAGAACGTCCGCCCAAGCCGTGCCTGCAGGAGTCGGTAGATGGCACCGAGGCTGAGTGGGCCGACGGGCAGCCGCTCGACACGGTCGCCCTCGATCGCCCGCTCGAGCTCCGACGCCTCTGCTCCCTCGCTGAGGCGACGGGCGAGCAGAAGGAGGATCGGCTGCTCGCGCATCCGTCGCAACGCAAACGCCAGCGAGCTCACCGAGGACGCGTCGAGCCACTGGACATCGTCGATGGCAAGCACGATTGGCGCCTCCGCAGCGAGAGCGTCCAGTGCGCTCCGGACAGCGACGCCGAGCGTGCGCGGATCCGAGCCGTCGGTGGCATCCTCGACGAGCAGTGCTACCTCAAGCGCGCGGCGCCTCGGCGCGGACAGCGTCGGCAGCACGCTCTCGAGCACGTTCTCGAACAGGTCGCCCAGGCCAACGTGGGCAAGTCCTCGCTCCGCCTCCGCAGGCCGCGATAACAGGACGCGCAACCCCCGCTCACGCGCGGCCTCGACGCCCGCCTGCCAGAGCGTGGACTTCCCAATCCCAGCCTCGCCCTCGAGCACCAATGCCGCCGGTCCCTCGACGGACTGGTCGAGAAAGACGTAAATGGAGCCGAGCTCCTCGTCCCTGCCGTCGATTTCGCCTGACATCTCCTCGCAACAATCGTGACAGAGACACACCCCCACTTCATGATCCTGAGAGCTGCGGGCGTTCCGCGAGGGTCAAGCGGCCGACACCGATCTCCGTCGCTGACCTGACCACTGACCTGATCCTTCCTTTGAACGTGAGCGACCGGAGAGGGGCGCAGGCCGCACCTACTCATCGCGTGACAACGGAAGCCAGCGGGAAGCCGCGGAGACATCTCGGGACGCGCTCGGCTCCCACGCTTCGCGCAGTTGCCTTCCTGCGACACCACTCAAATCGCTCGGTGCTCGAGGCCGTTGACCGTCAAGGCATCACCCTGAAGATGCTCTCCGTCTACCAGCCGTCTACCAGGACAGGCCGGAACTACAGGGACTCAGGCGCACTCAGACGTACTCGATACGCGTTCGAACGCGGACGGAGCGGACTCGGCGGACACAGACGTACTCCACGTGCATCAATCGAGCGGCTTCCTAAACCGCGTGCGCTGGTTCGATTCCGGCCGGGGGCACTAATGCGAGCCCTTTTCTGAAGCGGCCTCGGGCCTATTTTCGAGCCGCTGCGAGATAGCGAAATTGGCGTCCGTCTACCAGCCGTCTACCAGGAAGGGAACCGCCCTCATCCGTCGAGTCTGCCTCCAGCAAATCGAGAGTTGGGATACGCCGGCGCGCGGATGAGCGCCGATGATGTCCGCAAGATCCTCAGCAGCCGGACACGATCTTCAGCCCGGTGACCGGGTGGAGTTATGCGAAGTTCCCGGCGTGCGGCTTCTGCGTATGCGGAATGTCGAAGAAGCCGACGCCGCTGATGGACACGACGGCGCCGAGCGGCTGCCACTGGTTCGTCGGCTTGCCGCATTGCGTCTCGAACTTCTTCCGTACCGTGATCATCGCCTTGCGGTCGCGCGCCTTGTTCGGGATGCACTGCGCAGCCGGCATCTTCCGCGATCAAGTAAGCACCATCGCCGAACAGCACCAGGTGAACGTCGCTGTCGCCTTCGAGCTTGAACTCGGTGATCTATGCGCTGACCCGCCACACGCGTCGACTGAAAACAGTCGATCGTGTTTTCGGCGTGGGGTGAGGTTGCGTAAGGGCGTTGATCGCCGCGACCGTGGTGGCCTTCGGTCGCAGGTTGACAAGTTTGCGTTGCGGGTCGCTCAGCATCTTCAGCCCCTTCAACCTGACGTTGCAGCCGGTGTCGGAGTCGTGCGTCTCGGCTGGGGCTGTCGCAGCCATCACGCCGAGCGGCGCCAACAAGAACGTCGCGAGGACGAGCGCTCGTCGCACTAGAGGCTTGATGTGAACTTCCGACGGTGTCGTGCGTCCTGCGGGTCTCCCACGCTGAGGATTGCCCTTGAAGCCCGAAGCGTGCGTTACGGCATCTAGTGGTCGATGGCTCCGCTGAACGCGCCGGAACTAGCGCCCGTCGTCTGGTCCACTGTGCTTTCCAACGTGAAGGTGCCGGTTGCGTCGGCGAAGCGTCCCGTTCCGCCGGTGATGGTGTAGACCTCGACAATCGACAGCGTGGTGGGACTCGTCCGGGTCGCCTGTCCGACCTCCGTGGCGAGCAAGGTGTCGCCGTTTGCCGCCGTGAACGTTGCAGCGCCTGTCGAAGACATCGCCAGAACGTTGATCGTCTCCGTCACGTGCTCTGTGTACCTACCGAGATACGTGGCGGTGCCTGTGCCCTCCCGAGTGGTCGTACGGATCGGGAAAACGGTCGTCCCCGTTTCAACCGCGCTGACGGTTCCCTTGAATGGAGTTTCCGCCGCAACGGCGCTGACAGCGGTGCTCGCCAGCGATACCGCGCAAGCAGCCACCAGTGCAAAGAACAGTGAGTGACGAATCTTCATTTCCGTTCCCCTCCCCTTGGAAGCGGTCGGCCGCAGATGACCAACGTCTCCGCTCCACCGTAACCGCTTGTGTCACAAGAAACAAATACGCCCGCCATGTATCCACACCAAGCAGGTCGACCCCTGGCTGGTGAGGCCAGAACTCGCGGGAAGTTTCACATCAAGCCTCTAGTTGGGCGACAGATCCCGCTTGTCGAGCTCGACCGCCTCGACGCGCACCGTCCCGGCCCAGCTCGGCTCGTCGCGGAGCGCATCCTCGAGCGCCGCCTGGGTCCTCTTCCGACGCTCAGAAGCGACCTGCTGGGGATGCTTCCGTCCGAAGCGAAACGCGCGGGTCCCGTCAAGTTGACCTATTCGCCTCAGAACGAACCTCCGCGCGCACACGAGGCTTGTTCGCGTGCGGGCCCTCGTCGCACGTCCGTCGCTTCTTGGTTTTCCTGAACTTGACTGACTCGAGATGGGCGGAGGCCGCACCTACTCATCGTGTGACAACGGAAGCCAGCGGAGAGGCGTGAAGAGACATTTCCGCGGCCTGCTCATCGCCGAAGCCGGCACGTGTTCAAGCCAGGCCGACTCGTTCAGCGCGATCGATTAGACAGAGCGGCCGACTGGGCCAGTGACTGCATGAGGCGCCATCGACTCCGGGTGGTTCAGAGTCCAAGGGCACGATCCACGGTTGCTTGGTCGATCCCGTCGACCTCGACGAGTTTCTCGCGCGAGCGTTGACCACGGACGATCACCACGCGCGACGGGGCGACGGACAAGCGCTTGGCTAGCAGGCGACACAACGCGTGGTTTGCGCGCCCCTCGTGCGCCGGCGCCGCCACCCGCACGAGAAGCACCCCGTCCAGGACTCCAACGACCTCGTCGCGGTGGGCGCCTGCCCGCACTCGGACCGAGATCTTCGACTTGCTCATGCCCCGCATGATCGCGTCGGCCGAGGGGCGCGCAGAGCCGCGGACGTCGACTAGGCCAGACCGTTATGGAGTGCCCGGCGCTTCGCTCGTAAGTTGGCGCGGGTTGCCGTCGGGAGTGGCCCGGCGGTAGAGCCGCAATTTACGCGAGGCGCCGGTGATGAACGAAGGTGGCTGGGTCGGACTTGATGTGCACGCTCGCTCGCTGGTCGCGGGCGTGATCGGCAGGGAGAGCGGTGGGGTGCGGTCGCTGCGGCTACCGCCGGGGTGTGACGAGACGGTTGCGTGGTTGACGACGCTGCCGGCGCCGGTCCAGGTGTGTACGAGGCGGGGCCGACTGGGTACAGGCTTGCGCGCGCGTGCGCGGGGGCGGGGATCAATTGCGTGGTCGCGGCGCCGATCGCGGATCCGGTCGGCGGCTGACCGTGTCAAGACCGACCGGCGCGACGCCGAGCGGCTGGCGAGGCTGCTTCGGCTCGGTGAGATCACGCCGATCCGGGTTCCCGCACCGGAGGAGGAGGCCGCGCGTGACCTCGTTCGTGCTCGCGAGGATGCCCGTCGCGATCTGATGCGGGCTCGCCACCGGCTCTCGAGGCTGCTGCTGCGTCATGGGTTGGTGAATCACGCGACCGCGTGGACGCGGACGCACGCTGCGTGGCTTCGCCGGCAGCGGCTCCACAGCGGGCCGCTCGCAATCGTGTTCGACGAGTGCTACGGCCGGATGCTCGACGCGAAGAGCAGGCGCGACACGCTCGACAAGGCGATCGCCGAGCTCGCCGCCACGCCGCCGTACGTCGATGTCGTCGGCCGGCTTGTTTGTCCGCGCGGCGTCTCTACGCTCACGGCGTTCGCGTTGACGGTCGAGCTCGGCGACTGGAACAGGTTCCGTCCCGAGTCGCTCGGGCCGTTCCTTGGTCTCACGCCAAGCGAATACTCAAGTGGCGAGCGGCGCCGTCAAGGCGGGATCACCAAGACCGGCAACAGCCACGTACGCCGGCTCTTGATCGAGACCACCTGGCACCAGCGCCGCCCGTTCCGCATGAGCGTGACGCTGGAACGCAGACGAAACGGCAAACCCCGTCCCGTAGAAGCCCAGGCCGAGCGCAACGCTCGGCGGCTGCACGGACGCTGGCACGCGCTCGAGGCCCGAGGCAAGCCCCGCTCGATCGTCGTGGTCGCGGTCGCGCGCGAGCTCGCTGGACACTGCTGGGCGCTCGCGACGATGGAGTAGCCGTCACGATCAACGGCTCGGCGAGGAGAGCGCACCGGCGCAACGACGCGAGCAGCGACCCGAGAGAACACTGTGAGCGGCCCGCACGGGTCACGCTCGACGCCAGAAAACGGCACCGCCCCTCATTTCGCACAACCGGTCATGCGGCACCAACCCGCGCATATGAGTCGCGACACAGACGTCGACGACAGCCGAAGCGCTCCCCCCGCCGACTCAGACCCCGCAACCAGCCGGGGCGAATCGACACTGCGCAGTTGACGCGCCGCACTCCATATGAGTGACGCTTCTATGTTTGTCAAGCGTGCAGCGGCGGTCCGTGTTCGAGGAGGCGGTAGAGGTTGCGGGCGAGGTAGCGCTTGAGGCAGCGGTTTGCTTCGCGTCTCGTCTTGCCTTCTTGGAGGCGCCGCTGGATGTAGGCGATCGTCGCGGGGTGTGAGCGTTTGCGGGTGACGAGGATCATGTGGAGCGCGCGGTTGAGTCTGCGGTCGCCGCTGCGGTCGAGGCGGTAGCGGATCGTTTGACCGGAGGAGGCGGGGATCGGCGCTGCGCCGGCGAGTCTGGCGAAGGCGGCTTCCGAGCTGATGCGGCCGGGGTGTGACCAGGAGAGGACGAGCTGTGCCGCCGCGTGCGGTCCGACGCCTGGCTGGTCGAGCAGTTGAGGTGCAAGCTTGCGCGTGAGCGTCTCGATCTCGGCTGCGAGTTGGCGTTCCTCGCCGGTCAGCTGCAGGACGCGTCGGGCGATCGAGCGCAGCGCGAGCGCGCTCCCGCGAAGCTCGGGATCGCGTCGACTGGCAGGTCGAGTTGCCGCGAGCTGTCTCAGCAACCGTGCGCGGGTCAGCGGCCGCAGCTCGCTGCGCCACGGCTCGGGTGTCGTGATCAGCAGGTCACGCAGCTGGCAGAGAGCGGCCCGCTTGGCGTTGACGGCTCCTTCCCGTGCGGCCACCAGCGCCTGCAGCGCCTGGCGTTCACCGCCCGCCCGCGGTGTCGCCGGCCGTTCCTGGCTGAGCACGCTCCGCGCCGCGCGGACTGCATCGAGCGCGTCGCTCTTGCCGCCCGAGCGGCGCTCCCTCCGCAGCCTGCCCACCTCGAGCACCTGTTCAGTGCGACCGATGAGGAAGCGTGTTAGATCGGAACCGAATGAAACCGGTCCCTTCAACCGCGAACGCGCGCCGGTCGCGAGCGTGCCGGTCGACGAGCTTCAACGCCTGTGCGTAGCCGTCGCTGTTCGCGGCGACAGTCGCCTCGAACACGATCGCGCCGCTGATCACGTGCACGACCGCGAGCGCGTGCGAGTCGCGGTGCGGATCGACACCAATGACGTAGTCCAGTTGATCTGCGAGCATCCGTTGACCGACCTCCAGCCCAAGCGTTGGGGGACACATCCGGTGTCGGTCTGGGGTGGAAACCGCGGGCGGCAGAACTGTGACGGGTCACGCGCTCGAGACGCGGACAGGCTTCTGATCAAGCCAGCAGCGGGCGCCAGACCGGCGCCGCCGCGCACGCGCAGACAGTTCATTCCCAAGGCACACACGAAGCGGCCAATCCCCTGACGAGTCACACACGGCACGGCGACAACCAGGCTGGCGAGCGCCCCAGACAGACACCCTCGCCGAGTCTTACCGACCCCTGAACGGCGGCTTCCATTTCACGTCGAACCCATCCTTGCCGGCTAGATGTGTTCGGGAAGACCGAAGCGGCCGGGCAGCGCTGGGTCGATGAAGAAGGTGATCTCGTCGACCTTGCTTCCGCTCAGGGTGAGCACCATCATGCCCCAGGGCTGCGAGCGCAGGTAGCAGCCGAAGGCGGGCTGGCCGTTGGCGCGGGTCGGGCGTACCTGTAGCGGGGCGCCGCGGACCTCGGCGCCGTGGTCGAGGTACACGCCGATTGCTTCGTGTCCGATGAGCTCGCCCGGGCTCGGCGGCATGGTCACACGAGCGTCGGAGCTCAGCAGAGTTAGGAGGCGCGCCGTGTCGCCGGCTTCGACGGCGTCGCTGAAGGTGGCGAGAAGGTTCCGTTCGGTCGGCGAGTCGGGAAGCGGCGCCTGCTCGCGTTCGACGGTGTACGAGTCGAGCGTTGCGCGTGCGCGTTGGAGCGCGGCTTTGACCGACTGCGGCGTCGTCTCGAGGATCGAGGCGGCTTCGTCGGTGGGGAAGCCGAGCACGTCGCGCAGCACGAGCGCTGCGCGCTGCTTCGCAGGCAGCTGCTGCAGCGCGACGATGAACGAGAGCTGGATCGCTTCGCGCTGCTCATAGCGTGCTTCAGGCCCGGGAGCGGGATCCGGAAGCGCGCTGTCCGCGTAAGGCTCGAGCCAGCTGGGCTCGACGGCGGGGCGGGTTCTTGACGGTCTCATGGTGTTCTCCGTGGCGGGGCGGCGCCCGCGTTCGCGAATTGCGTTGAGACTCCGGTGGGTTGCGATCCGGTAGAGCCAGGAGCGCAGCGACGCCCGCTCCTCGAAGCGGTTGAGCCCGCGCCAGGCGGCGAGCAGTGTTTCCTGAACGAGATCCTCGGCGTCCTGCACGGAGCCGAGTAGCCGGTAGCAATGCAACTGGAGCTCGCGCCGGAACGGCTCGACCAGCGTCGCGAACGCGCGCTCGTCACCTCCCCTGGCCCGCTCGAGATCGACGGTCATCGCATCAATGACACCAGGTCCGTCGTAAATGGACCGCGGTCCGTTTCGCGGCATCGCGGTGTCTTTGACCTCCGATGTACCCCGAGCTGATTCATCAGCTAGTGCTCGAGCGGATGGCCCGCTTCCAGCGCGATGCCGATCGGTACCGCCAGGCCCGGGAGGCCCACATCCGCCCGCCCCGGCCCGTGCGGACGGCGATCGAGCTGCGGCTGAGCGCCTGCCGCGAGGAGCTCGAGTGCCTCGCTCGCCGTCGTGGAGCGGCGGGTCGCTCAACAGAGTGAGCAGCGCGCTCGCACGTGTGTTCGCCGTTTGGCGTACGGGCCTACCGAGGCCTGTCCTCGTTCTTCAGGGCGGGAACGCGCTCAACTACTTCGGCAGCGGACTGATCCTTCCCTTCGAGATCATCTACCTCCACGCGGCCCGCGGCTTCTCGACGGCGACCGCGGGGCTGGTGCTGGCGACGGTCATGGGCACGGCCGCAGTGGTAACGCTCCCTTCGGGTGCGCTCCTCGATCGTTTCAGTGCGAAACGGATCCTGATCGCGGGGAATGTTGTGAACGCACTCGGCTACGGGGGCTTGGCGTTTGTCGACCGTCCTTGGCAAGGCTTCGTCTGCTCGGCCGTCGGCGGTGCCGGGTTCGGATTCGTGGGAACCGCCGGCCAAGTTCTGACCTTGACCCTGGTCCCGGCGGAGCAGCGCGCCGCATCGATCGCGCTCCGACGAGTCGCAGGCAACTTCGGTCTCGGCCTCGGCGCGACGGTTGCCGGCTTCATCGTCGCGGCCACCCATCATCACCTCCAGGCGTTCCAGGGCCTCTACCTCTTCGACGCAGTCACGTTCGTCGTCTTCGCGCTGGTTGTGCTCGTCTGGATCCCGGATCCTGGCCTCGCGGATGCTCCGTCGGCGAGCGAGGGCTCACGGGGTTTCCGAGCTGTTGCTCGGGATCGGCTCTTGCTCGCCTTGATCGCGGGCAACCTCGCGCTTGTGATGATCGGCGGCGCGTTCTTCTCCAACATCCTGCCGCCGTTTGCGGAGGCGCATACACCTGTCGGGCCCGTTGGGATCGGTGTCGTCGTCTTCATCAACACCTTCTTCATCGTCGTAGCGCAGGTACCGGCGACACGGGTGGTGGCGCGGACGCGCCGCACTCACGCTTTGTTCGCCACCAGCGCCATATTCGCAGTCGGCCTGCTCGCGGTCCTGCTCGCAACGCTCACGCACTCGACGCTCGCCGCTACCACCGTCTTGGCCGGCGTCGCGATCCTGATCGCGATCGCTGAGTGTGGCCAGTTCATCGTGCTCGGCCCGCTAGTCGCGGAAATCGCGCCGCCGCATCTGCTCGGCCGCTACATGTCGCTCTACCAGCTCAGCTTCATGGTCGGTGTGGCTCTCGGCCCCGCGGTCGGCGGCGTGCTGCTCGCAACGTCGCCCGACACCATCTGGTCGGGCGGCGCCTTCGCGCTGGCACTGACCGGAGCCGGCTTCCTTCGACTCGGAAACCGGATACCCGACCCCCTCTTGCCGACGAAATCCCCGCCGCTGCAGGCCGCGTCAGAGGCGACCTGACGCGCCGAGGGATGGCGGGGGTCCTCTGACCGGGCGCCCATCGCAGTGACACAGCACGGCGAAGCCGATGTCAAGGCCGCGATGCACGCGCAGGGCTCGCGCGATTGCCCAAACGTCCTCAGGCGCTGCCAATCAGGCGACAGAGGCGTGGGTTGCGCCAGCGATGCGGAATGTCACCCGGAGATCTCGGGGTATCGACCCTCGACAGCGACCCGTTGAACGCCGTGAACCCGAGGCAAGGGCACCGCATTCGTGGGCGGTGCCCTTCGCGCTAGCCGCAGTGCCTAGTCCAGCGGCCGCTTCAGCAACACAACGGGCCAAGCCATGAGGTCGCCGTACTTCAGCGACAGGCCAACCGCCTCCCAGCCCTGTTCTCCGAGCTCGTTCAGCTGCTCGGGTGCGAAGACGTCTTCTTCCTTTTTGACGCTCTTCGCCTCCTTGAGCGGCACGACGAGATACTCGAACCGAGTCGTCGAGATCGTCGGAGCGTCAGTCATCGGTGCGCTCGCCATAGCTGACACCTCCTCTCTTCCAACGAAGCGTGTCACTCCGCGGCGAGCGCCGCATCAGTGAAGACGCGCAAGGACGACTGCGGTAAATCAACGGCCTTGCGAGGCTCAGTGCCCACCACGCTTCTCGGAGTCACCGGCGAGGCGCGCGTCGAGTGTGCAAGCGCACTCTCGCCTGACCGCGCCGCAGAGAAGCTGACCCGGATGCTTCCGTCGAAGCGAGACGCGCGGGTCCCGCCAAAGTGACGTATTCGCCTCGGAACGAACCTCCTCGCGCGCGCACGAGGCTTGATCAACGCGAGTCGCTCCGACTGTCGAACTCCCTGGCACTCGTCGGCGTTCCGTGAACTTGAGCGACTCGGGAGGGACGGGAGGCCGCATCTACTTCTCGCGTGTCAAGAGAAGCCCGCGGACGCCGCGGAGACATATGCGGAAGCGCCCCGGCTGCAGCAGCAGTGCCTGTCTCCGACTCGACTCAAGATCGCTCTGCGTTCGGGGCCAACAGACCGTGCGGCATCACACCGGCTGGGAATCTCGCAGTAGGGTCGGAACGTCAGATCCCGCCCGGAGAGCAAGTGAGAAGCGCGGCCGATACGCCAAGCATCGAGGTCGAGGCGCACAAGGATGCGGCGGGGAACGTCGTCCGCGTTCAAGTTCGCTTTGGGCCGCACTATCTGGTCGAGGTGAACAAGAACCAAGACCTTGTCGTCTTCGAGCTGCGCGCCACGCATCACGGTTTCACGGCCGACGCGTCCACCTAGGTGGCGAGTTCGAGAAGATCATCGAGACGGGCGACGTTCCGCTTACCTAAGCAATCATGGCCGCACAGGCGCCAGTCCGCGCGCCAGTTCTTGACGCACGTGTGCTGCTTCGCCCACGCTTCGAGGAGCGGCGGCCACCGTGCTCGAGTCGCCCACGCATGATGTGGTCATTGAGTCACACGAAGAGCCATCGAGGCCGCAGGCGACGACCGGCTCTCTGACAGCGCCATTGTCGTCCTTGGTGGGCTGATGGAACCAAGGCAGATGGAGATCAGCGCTTACACCCACTACGACCAGACCGGGGAGCACACCCTGTCGGTCTTCTCGCTCCGGGATGCCCATTTCGACGAGATCGCCCGCTATCAGGGGAGTACGGGTAGCTCGGGTCGTACGCCGTGATGTGACAGCGGCAAGGGCCGGGACCGCCGTGACCTTGGGGGGACGCTAGCGGAGACGCGGCCGCGGCTGGACACCTCCGGCCACGGGACCGAGGGGGATTGACGGCGGCACCCGAACGGAGAAGGATCTCCCTCGTCAGCATCGCCGGCGGTGGGGCGCCGGCCTGTTCGAGGGGAGGACCAATGAAAAGAGGACATGTGCTCGCGCTCGCCGCGAGCGTGCTCGCGTTGACGGCCGCGGCCGGTGGTGCGGGCGCCTCACGCCATGCGCTGCCGCTTCCGCGACCCATGTGGAACGACGCGCAACTGATCAGCCAGGGAACGACGCCGCCAACGGAGGCGCAGTGCCAGTCCGTCGGACGCCGCTGCTTCACACCGCAGGCGATCCAGTCGGCGTACAACGTCGGCCCGCTGTACGCACGCGGCCTCACCGGCGCGGGCCAGACGATCGCCATCGTCGACTCCTACGGGTCCGACACGATCGCGCACGACCTGCACGTCTTCGACCAGGCCTTCGGGCTCCCGGCGATGTGCGGCGAGGAAGGCGTTACCTGTTCCGCCGGGATGCCAACGTTCAGCCGACTCGCGCTGCAGGGGACGCCCGCGACCAAGGCGCCGCCCTCGCAGAGCAAAGGCACCGGCCAGGAGGACAAGAGCGCTTGGGCGATCGAGGTCTCCCTCGACGTCGAGACGGCACATGCGATGGCGCCCGGCGCGAACATCCTGCTCGTCACGACGCCGACCGCAGAGACACTCGGCGTCCAGGGCTTCCCGCAGATGATGTCGGCGATCGACTACGTCGTCACCCACCACCTCGCAAGCGTCGTCTCGATGAGCCTCGCCGCGACCGAGCAGAGCTTCAACGGGCTCGCCGCCCTCAAGCAGCTGCGCTATGCGTTCGAGGACGCGGCCGTGAACGGCGTCAGTGTCGTCGCCGGCAGCGGCGACTTCGGCAGCCTCGGCGTGCTCAAGCAGCCCGTCTCGCAGGGTGGATCGCTGCTGCCCTACCCGGCCGTTTGGTGGCCGGCCTCCGACCCGCTCGTAACCGGGATCGGCGGCACCTACCTCTGCACTGACCCGACCGCGACGACGAACGAGCCGCGCACGATCACCCCCGGCCCTCCGGTCCGCTGCCTGGCGAACCCGACCCAGGCCGAGGTCGGCTGGATCGACAGCGGCGGCGGCTTCAGCGCCGTCTTCGGCCGACCGTCCTACCAGAACACGCTGCCGGCGGGCTCGACGCCGATCCCGGCCTCGTCTCGCGGCGTCCCGGACGTCGCGCTGCAGGCGAGCGCCACCACGGGCGCGCTCATCTACATCTCGCTGCCGCCGGACGGGAACAGCGGCCTGATCTGCGGCTCCGCTCCGTGCTCGACCGGCTGGTACGACATCGGCGGCACCTCGCTGGCGACGCCGCAATGGGCGGGTCTGATCTCGCTCGCCGACCAGCTCGCCGGACACGGGCTCGGACTGCTCAATCCCGCCCTGTACGCGCTGGCCGCCAATCCCGCCCGCTACGCGGCGGACTTCTATGACGTCGTCGTCGGCAACAACGGCGCCGGCGCACCCGACGTTCCCGGATACCCGGCGACCCCTGGTTGGGACCCCGTCACCGGCCTCGGGACGCCGAACGCCGCCAACCTCGTCCCCGACCTCGTCGCTGCCGGGTAGACGCGGCGAAAGCTAGACCCGCCTGCCCGCCTCGTCGGTCGACGGGGCGGGCAGGCCGAATGTCCGCGGCGGCGCGCCCCGCCAGCCGGGGCCGCCTGTCACCTCAACGAGGAGGAGTTGGCCAAACCGCCTGCGCGTGTGCTTCCTTTGCGCGCTCCGGGTCGAAGCTCGTCTTGTTCTTCCCTCAAGGTCGTGTCCTTTCTTTGCGTGCCGCGTCTGAGAGTGACTTCGTCGCTGTTGCGGGAACCCACCGATACTGCAACACGCACGCCACAGCCGAACTCATCACTAGTGGGGCGCCCGTCCCGACCCCGCGAAGCGCCGCTTCGCGGGGCGGGCAAGTCGGAGCGATCCGAGGCGTCTTGCGCTTTGGGCTGCGCGAAAGCGGTGGCCGCTCCGCCCGTTCCTCAGAGCCTGGCTAAACGGGCGCTGTCGCTTTTGCAGACCTGCCGTTTGAGCTTCGTCTCGAGTGGGTCCGACTTGTCAGCCTGCGTTCGCGGCTCCGGCCAGAGGTTCTTCGGGTTCCTTGGTGCACCACCATGCGGACGACGTAGCCAGCCCAGCCATTCGTCACCGCCTCCCGCGGCTCGCCTTCGCGAGCCTGCGCCGAACCAGAAACGAGCAGAAGTCCGATGGCGACGGCGGTGACAAAGAACTTGTTCATGCGTGGCCACGCGAGGCCCCAAAGCACGCCGACGCAGCTCGAGGACGCAGGCCTGACCGTCCGAGTCGACACCGGCCACGACCCGCGTGCTGATCACGAAGCCAATCGCCGAGTAACGTCCGCCGAGCGTGACCCGCGCCTCGCCTAGCTCAGCGCCACTCCGCAGACGTTCGAGCGTTTCGCGATCGATCTCTTGCTCCGCGCGGCCACCGTCCCCGCACATGGTTACCCGTGCCACCGAGCGAGCAGCTTATTCATGAACACCGTTTGCACACTGAGCGCGCAGAAGAGCGGCAGAAGAGTTCCTTTCCACGGCAGCCGCATCCCCGGCTGGCACTGCAGAGGAAGCTGGCCCGCGCCACTTTCTTGGTGATTCGAGCGCTACGGCAGATGCGCTCCCGTATGGTCCGCCTGTGGCGGTTGAAGTGCACGTGACGGGCAGGATCGAGCTTGGCCGCTTCGGCGAATTCGTCCAGGCTGCGCAGGCGTGGCGCGCGTCCCGGCGCGCGCGCAGAGGAGCGCGGACTGTCGCATCCTGCAGGCGCTCTCTGGCGAGATGAACGCGGTTCGCCTCGTGTGCGAATATCCGGATCTGAATACGTACGAGCGCGAAGAGGCGCGCGGCGCGGCGGACGAGGAGTACGCCCGCGTCGCGGGTGCGATGCCCTTCGTCGAGGGCACGCTTGCGTACGAGATCTACCGCGAGCTGGACAATCGGTGAGCCGCTCGCTCGAGCCGCGGGAGGTGTGGGCGCTGCTTCAACGGCGAGACGCCCAGCTACTCGATCTGCGCAGGGAGGTCGAACGTCGCCGTTTCGGCGCACCGCCCGGGGCGCAGCCGGTGTCGCTGGCACGACACATCGTGAACCCCGAGGGCGCAGGAGCGATCTATCTCTGCCAGCACGCGGTGCGGTCGAAGGCGACGCTGCGCAAAGGCGCAAGGGAGGTCGCCGGCGGCTTCGTCGCCTGGCAACGGGCTGGGCTGCCGACCGAAGACGTCGAGTAAGGGCGAGTCGTCCTCCGGTTCGGGGGCCCGACGTCCTCGGTTGGGCGGAAAATCCGAAGCGGCCATCGGGTTCAGCCCCGATGCGGTCCGAGCAGGCTGCCGCCATTGTGGTGCTGAAGGGAGAGGCGTATGGGACCGTCTCGCCGGTCGAGTGTCGAGCGACACCGTTTCGGTTCGTCCGATCGCTACACGCTCGGTGTCGAGGAGGAATACATGCTGCTCGACGCCGACACGTTCGATCTTGTCCAGCGGGCCGACACGATTCTGGACGCCGACCGCGACGGCGAGTTTGCTGCCCGCACCAGCTGCGAGCTGTTCCAGTCGGAGATCGAGGGCCAAACACCGATCTGCGCCACCGTCTCCGAGGCGGCGGCGGAACTGCGGCGGCTCCGCGGTCATCTGGAGGCGGCGGTCGGCGAGCAGGGGCTCGTGCTCGCCTCCGCCGGCACGCATCCCTTCGCCCGCTATGAGGACCAGCTGATCACGGACCGCGCCCGCTACCAGGGGATCATCGAGCAGGTGCAGTACCCCGCCCGTCGGGAGCTGATCTTCGGCCTGCACGTCCACGTTGGCGTTCCGGATCCCGAGGCGGCGATCAAGGCGATCCGGCTGCTGCGGCCGCAGATCGGCGTGTTGATCGCGCTTTCGGCGAGCTCGCCGTTCTGGCGCGGCTTCGTGAGCGGCCTTTACTCGACGCGTCACAGCGTCTTCGCCACCTTCCCGCGTTCGGGCGTGCCACCGGCGTTTCGCGACTACGGCGAGTTCGCGACCTTCGTGGCGGCGCTCGAGCAGGCAGGCAGAATCGATGACTACACCAGGATCTGGTGGGATCTGCGGCCTCACCCGCGGCTGGGCACGGTCGAGGTGCGGGTGATGGACGCGGTCGAGCGGGTCGAGGACGCCGTCGCGCTCGTGGCTTATGTGCAGGCGCTGGTCAAGCGGGCGGTCGAGGCGCCGCTGCCACGGCCGCCGAGCGCGCTCGAGGACGCGCTCGTGCGTGAGAACAAGTGGCAGGCGATCCGCTACGGGCTCGACGCCACCGTGACCGCGGCCGACGGCAGCACCATGCCGATCCGCGAACACGTCCTGCGCACCCTCGACGACCTCGCAGACAGCGCGCTCGGGTTCGACAGTGATTCAGCGCTGCACGACGTCGAACGGATCGTCCGCGACGGCAGCGGCGCCGACCGGCAGCTCGCGACCTTCGCCGACAGCGGCGACCTACGGACGGTCGCCCAGTCGATCGCCCAGGAGACCGCAACGATCGCAACGAGCGCTGGCTGACGCCGCACTTTCGCCTGAGCGCCGGACGAATCGACCGAGATGCTTCCGTCCGAGACGAACCGCGCGGGTCCCGTCGAGTCGGCCTATTCGCTTCGGAACGAACCTCGCGCGCGCCCGAGGCTTGATCGTATGCGGACCCGCTATCGAACGTCACCGCTGCCGTTTCCCGGCCTTCCGTGAACCTGCGCGACCCGGAGAGGAGTGGAGGCGGCATCAATAACTCGCCTGACGACGAAGGCCAGCGGGAAACGCGGCGATATGTCGGGAAGGGCGCTGGCTCCGGGCTCCGCGCAGTCGCCTCTCTGCGCGCCACTCAGATCGCTCAACCTTTGACGCCGGCTGACCGTCAAGGCATCACGTGGAAGATGCCCTCCGTCTACCAGCCGTACAGCTAGGAGACGACAAGCTCGGCGATTCCTCGGCAGCGAATACCTGCAGTTCAGGCAGAGCAAGCAGCTATGGGAAGTGACGAGGCGACCATGCTGAACATGAGGACGATGCACGCCGGGGTAGCCGACCTGCAAAGGCCCGCGTGCTCACATGCGCCGGTTCGACGTTCGTCGGTCGCTAACACGTACGCATGTTGTGCCTGGCTGCCCAAGCACTGTGCGAAGAGAAGGCGGTAGGGGACATGTCGCCCCCTACCGCTCGTGGAGCCTAGGGTGTGCTTGCGCCGTAGATGTTCTGGTCGAGCCCTCCCGCGTAGGGACAAGTGTCGGCGGTGAAACTGCCGTCGCTGTTTTGCGTGCGGCATTGGTGGACATCAGCGCCATCGGCGTCGCTGTCGCCTGCCTCACGCGGGTCCTGGCCCGGCACGACGTTTCGCCAGTCGGTCCACGTGCCGAACGAGAACGTTCCCACGGAGCTGACGTACAGGTAGTCGCCTCCGAACGGCACCGTTCGTCCCGAGAACTGCTCGAAATTCGGGTTGCTCGAAACCGAGCTCAGCCGCGTTGAGGCCGACCAGCTCAGCGTGGCCGTCGAGGCGGACGCACCGTAGGCGTCGAGCGACGCCGTCGTGCCGCCGCCGGCACAGTTACCGAGCGGGCGGGCCGGGTCGTAGCAAGGATCATTGCGGCTGTCCCACCAGAGCACGTGCATGCTGCCGGCATCAACCGAGATATCTGGGAAGCGCTGCAGCCCCGTCTGACCGCGACGGTCGTCAATGAGGACCGGTGTCGTGTGCGTCCCCGTCGCGCCGTCGATCCGCAGGAAATAGATCCCGGACTGGCTACCGACGTCCTGGTGGTACTTCACCGGCAAGTCCTCGGAGACGACCGACCCATAGGTCGTTGCGCTCGGCACCTCGGTCCCCGGAATCGACGGGTCGTACACGACGTAGATGTAGTCGTGACTCGTATCGGCCTGGTCCGCGGTAGCTCGTACCTGCGTGCCTCCACGCATGAACGTGTACCCGGAGTCGCAAGCCGATGCTGAGTCGCCGCATTCGCCTACGACGTCGCCACCGCTGATGTCGGTCGGGTCGTAGGGCTCGAACGGCGTCACGACGTGGGGCGCGGAAAAGGTTGCGCCGCAATCCGTCGACGCGTTGTACGCGATCGCGTCGGTCGCTTGGTTACTGCGTACGTCGGCAAATTCGCGATAAGTGACGTACACATGCCCGTCACCGGTGACCGAGATGTCGGGGAACTGGATGTCGTGCACAGTCTGGCTGAGCTTCTGCGGAGACGAGAACGTCCGTCCGTGATCCGTCGAGCGAACGAAATAGACGCTCGAGTTGAAACCGCTCGGCCCACCACCGGTGAACCGGGCCCACGCGAAGTACACGTTCCCGTCGCAGGAGCCACCGGTCCGGTCGACCTCGATCGCCGTCTTGTCGTGGAACTTGCCGAGGATATTCGGCGCCGCCGAACCCGTCGCCACGTCGAGCGACCCGACGAACTGCTTACCGTCCTGGCTCGTCGGACCGTTGACGCCGCTCGGGTTTTCATACGTCCCGACCCACACGTCACCGAACGTCTTTGCCGTTCCTTCGGGGTCGCCCGAGCTCTCCGAGCCGGCGAACAGGCGCCCATGATTGTCCCACGCCAGCACCGGATCGCCCGAATCAGCTGTCCGGATGTGCGCCGCCGCGGCGTACGGTGACCTGTCGAGTGGATAGCCCGGCACGAGCGAACTCGTAAAGCTCGCGCCACCGTTCTCCGAGCGGTAGTAACCAAGCCACACGTCGCCCAACCCCACCAAGCTTCCATCCGCCGCGAAAACGCCGCAGTAGTCATTCGAGCTACCGATGATCACCTGCGGGTTGCGCGGGTCAATAGCCACCCCCGGCTCGTTCTGCCGACCTCGGCTCTGCGAACATGCCGTCAAGAACGCGTCCGTATACGGAGTCCCCGTGACCATCGTGTAGTCGCTCACATAGCCACCGTTGGACCCGTCATCGTTCGTCAGACGCGCATTCGTCGGCGTCGCCTGTGCAGCAGGCAGCGCGACAACCAAACCTACGAGCGCAAAGAAGCCAACGCTCGAAAGTCTCCGTCTAAACATCGAATCCCCCTTCCCCCGAATCGCCACGAAAGGCGGCTCCCGGCCGCGCACTCTACGCCGTCCGAGCGCGGAAAGTCGCGGAAGCCGAGGGCCGCCCGATCGCTACACGACGACGCAGGCCGCGCCGCCGTAACCTGCGAAAGCTCCGCCCGTTGCCGGGATCGCGACGTTCACGATCGTGGCGACAACGATGATCATCGCCACCCCGATCGTCAGCGCGGACGACACCGAGCCAGCCCGGAGTCTCCAGTCACCAACCGATGATCGTCGCTCTGCCCGGCCGGCGGCGCACGAGCGAGGCCACAGCGCCGCGCCGGTAGTAGGCAGGTGAGGCTTCACGCGCATCGAAGAGTCCCCGGTGGGCTGCATCTTCGTATTGATCGCGCTCCTTTCGCCCCGCCTCGCGGTCGCGCTGATGTGGATCTTCACGCCCTGG
Organism: uncultured Actinomycetes bacterium; assembly: GCA_963833655.1. Classification (GTDB taxonomy): domain Bacteria; phylum Actinomycetota; class Thermoleophilia; order Gaiellales; family Gaiellaceae; genus 3-1-20CM-4-69-9. The sequence continues at coordinate 279,783 of CAWHYL010000006.1, forward strand.
GTCGACCGTGCGTTCGGCCCTGTCATCTGGCCGATCCTGGGGATCGTCTTCCTGCCGTTGACGACCCTTCTCTACGTCATCCTCTGGAACACCGGCGGGCGCGGCGTCACCGGCTGGGAGTGGATCTTCGTCGTCTTCGCCTTCTTCGGCGACGTCGTCGCACACGGCGCCAGCGCCAGGCAGCGCGAGGCGTTCTGAAGCGTCTGCTCGACAAAGTCGACCTGCGTAGTTCTCCGTAGCGGCCAGTTCGACGGGAGTCGGAGCCGTCGAGTGCCGGCAGACCTCGGCGGCAACCCCGTACTCGAGCTCGGCGTCCGGGGCGATGGCGGCAGTGCGGTGGCTGAAGAACTTCGACGGCCGGCGCTCTCGCCTGGAACACCAGAGACCTCTAGAGATGAATCGCATGCAAGGCGCTCCTGCATGTCGACATCTCCGCTGTCGCTTCTTGGTCTTCTTGAACTCGACTGAATCGGGAGGGGGCGGAGGCCGCGTCTTGGTTCTGCTGTGACAACGGAAGCCAGCGGGAAGCCGCCGAGACATATCGGGAAGCGGGCCGGCTCGGGGGCTCCGCACAGTTGCCTTCCTGCGACGCCACCCACACCGCTCCGCACTCGAGGCCGGCTGACCGTCAAGGCATCACGTGAAGATGCTCTCCGTCTACCAGCCGTCTACCAGGACGGCCGGAATCAGGCGGACTGAGCGGTACTCGGACGTCCTCGATGCGCTCCGGAGAACGGACGGAGCGGACTCAGCGAACGCAGACGTACTCCAGTGCACCAATCGAGCGGCCTCCTAATTCCGGCCGGGGGCATATCCGCGAGGCCTTTTCCGAAGCGGCCTCGCGGCAGTTTCAGGACAAGCCCGAGATGGCGAGAGTGGCGTCCGTCTACCAGGGGTCTACCAAGAGCGGGCAAGCCTGGACCTGAGCCCCGACGCTTGCAAGTCACGGCTATCTGTATTTCGCGACCACGCCCGGACCGAGGTTCGGTACGAATGGGCCGCATTTGAGACCCTCCATGGGAAGGAGGAGTCGACGGTTCGACTCCATTGGAAGGTCTTTCCCCGAGCGCGGCCTCGAGCGCAAGGGTGGTTGGGTGCGGTGAGCGAGATTGGGGTCAGATCGACGGCGAGAGCATGACGCCGCTCTCGGAGGCCCGCTAGGGCGCGTTTAGCCGGTGTATGTACGCGGCGGAGACGGGCTGATTCCTGGACTGTTTGAGCTGCCAGGCCACGCCCAGACGACCTCGGTACTGTGGTCCACGGCGACGGCCACCGGCAATGTGAGCCTCCTGAACCTGACGAAGCACTCCCAGAAGGCGAACCTGTCGCCCTTGCCGAACTTTGTCCAACCCGGCGGCAAGAGCCCGCGTGGGTTGAGCTTGCGATGCAGATCCCTGCAGCCGTTGTGCTTGACGCGTGGGGGGCCGGCTCCGCTCGGGAAGGGGGAACCTTCCGGACTGAAAGTGGATAGGTAGTGCCGCAGACCGGCCTCGACCTTCGCCCCGTCATCGCCGCCGCCGCAGCCTGCGAACAGCACCGACGCGAGTGCAAGTCCCCCCGTGACCATGAGGAATCTCGCCATGGGAATGGCTCTGAGCCACACTAGCGCGGCTTGACGCCCCTAGTCAGACGAGCAGAACTTCCACGGCGAGCAGTTACGTCACGCCACGCGCGAGCGACTAGAAGTCGGAGGCCCCTCGCCGAGTCGTTTGCTCGGCACCGCTCGCACGGCTGATCTCGCGCCTCCTGCCTCGTCCACCGCCCCGCGCTCCCTTTGCCGGGTCGAACTCGCTCGAAATTCAGCGAATGACGATTAGCCGGTGACCGTCAGGCTCGTCCGGCGCGCTCGCCTTGACGAAGAACCGATAGCGACCAGCAGGTAGGCGCTTCTCGCCGTGGGTCGCTTCGGTGCTGACGATCCCCGCGGGCGCTTGCCTGGTCTGCGGGAAAGACCTCGAAGAGCGAGCCTGCGTTCCTCCAATACATCGTCTTGGCGCGGCGCAACACGAACGGTGGAAGCGCGCGCTCACCGGGCCCACTGAATCGCGTTCGCGTTGCCCCTTGCGGAACGCCGGTGCGAATCGTCATCGTCCAGTCTCCGATCGCAGCTACACGAAGATCCTCGTATAGACCCGCGGGATAGTACGAGGTGCCTGCGTGCCTCGATCGTCTTGCGTGCAGCCGCGTCCGACGCCGGGCCACCGTAGAAGTCCCGCACGCGCTCGGCCGCCCGACGCAGGTAATCGGCGGTGTAGTCCGGGCCGAGATAGGCCCCGTGGCAAAAAACCGAGCCGTATTGCATCAATCCCTTATGAAGAGCTGACCAGCGCCAATGTCCCGGCCGTGAAGAGAACCATGCCGCGCCGGTCGACCACGCGCGCCGGCACCGGCGGATGGGCCATGGAGGTGCGGTAGGCGAGCAGGCCCGAGCACGAGAAACCCGACACGACGACAAGCACCACTGCCTGAAGCCGCGTGTTCGAGATCAAGAAGTCGCGCCGCCCGGGTCCGTCCACTCGGGCTCCTCCCCGTCGCGTTCCTAGGAGAGATCGGTGCTTACAAATGTGACCGCGGCGCGCGAGGAGCGCGCCGGTCGATTACTTGCACCAAGGCGGTCAGTGCTTCGAAGACCGTGTGCGCGCACGAACTGGAGAACGTCGTCGCAAAGCGTCGCGTGGAGAGCGCCACCTACCCGGTCAGCGCGCGTAGATCAAGATCATGAACCGTAACTACTGGCGATGCGAAGTCGAGTGCGAGTTGCGCTCAGCAAGCCGCGCGTTAGGCAGTTCGTCTGATCGCAGACGAAGACTCGCATCGCTGAGCTGCACGGCGCCGCGATGAGCATGAGAAGCCACGGCTCAGCACACGGTCGGTACACGCCCGCCGCCGTCGGGCCAATGGCTCTCGCGGGGCGCGACAAAAATGGTCGCGCCCCGCATTAGCGAATTACGACTGACGAGCTAGCCGAGTCGCACTGCAACGAGACGGCGTGCACTCACGCCGCCGAGTGGGTCTTCGCCGGCTTTGCGAGCGCGGAGGAAGAAGGCGTAGCGGTTGCTGCCGCGGAGCTGCAGGCGTGATGTCGCGCGGATCGCGAAGGTGGCCCAGCCGGCGGCGTCGGTCGGCTTTTCCGCATGGCTCGGCGCAGTTTGGCCGAGAGGGACGCCTTCGACGAAGAGGAGTGCGCCGACGACAGAGTGGTTGTGGCTGTCGGAGACGTGGAAGCGCGCGATGACGCTGCCGCGCTTCCGCAGCCGGTTGGGTGAGAACGTGTACCTGTCGATCACGAGCCGGTTCGGCAGAGTGACTTCGCTGATCGATACCGTCGTGCCGCCGGGTGCCTCCGCTTTCGCGATCACCGCGGTGGGTGCTGAGACGACTGAGGTGGCGCCCGCGCTGTTACGTACGGCCACGCGGACACGAAGCGTGGTGCCTTCGTCTGCCGATGTCAGGACGTATGTCTTCGACGTTGCGCCGCTGATGTTCGAGCAGCTACCGCCAGTGCGATCGCACCGGCGCCATTGGTACGAGTACGTGATTGGCTGCTGCCCGGTCCATGTTCCGTTGCTTGCGCTGAGGGTCTGACCGACCTGGGGCGTGCCGCCGATCGTCGGTGGCGCGGTGTTTTGCGGTCGCGCCGGCGCCGCCTGAACGATCGCTGTTGCGTTTGACGTTTCTGTAGCGGAACCGTCTGCGTTGGCGGCGGTTACACGAACGCGTAGACGACGGCCGACGTCGGCCTTTCGGACGGCGTAGCGCCGAAATGTCGCACCCGAGATGGCGGTGCAGCCCGCGCCATTCCCGCCGCTGCCGCTGGCGGGGCAGCGGAGCCAGTGGTAGGTGTAGTTGAACGGGCTCGTTCCACTAAAGGATCCGTTCGAAGCTGTGAGGACGTTGCCAACGATCGGCTTGCCAGAAATCGTTGGCTCACCGGTTGGCTGCGGTGCGGCCTGTGGTAGCGCGGAACTTCCAACTGGTAGCAGAGCTGCGATCGCAGTCGCGACCACGAGAACGATGCCCGAGCGCAGCGGACGATACCTGCCTTTGACGTTCATGCTGATCCCCCCATTCGGATGCGCATTTCTAGTCGTGCTACGACGACCGTCGTAGTACGTGGTTAGCAGCCAAGAGCGAGCAAGACAGCACGAACGGTCTCGAAAAGTTCGCGATGCAGGGGCAAGCGCGTTGACGCGATGGATTCCGGATGGCGCTCCGTCATCTGCATGCAGCGCCCTAACATTTTGCTAACGTCTCGCAAGCTCGTGTAGCGACAACAGTCGTAATACGAACGGCGATCGATGCCTAACCGATGGCTGAGACGCGTAAACCAACTGCAATAGCTCGCGACTACCACCGCGCAGCCGAACTACGAGAAGCCCTGCGCCTATTCCAGCGGCGCACTGAGGAAGTCACGAGTGCGCACGCGCTCACACCGCGCACATACCAGCTGCTGTTGATGATCAAGACTGCGCGGAACGGCGACGAACGAGCGACGTTGGCCGAGCTCGAGGAGCGGCTTCAGCTTGGCAAGAGCACGGTCACGGAGCTGGTTCTGCGAACAGAAAGGCGTCGCCTTGTGCGACGCGAACTGGATCGAGAGCGTGGGCGCGGCATCTCAGTCTCCCTTACCGCGGCCGGTGAACGACGGCTAGATGCGGCGCTAGTTGAGCTCGGCGATGAGCGCCGTCGGCTGTTCAAGATCCTGCGGAGAACGGCAACCTAGTACCGGAGACTCAGACTCCGCCAAACCAAACCGCTACCCGAACAAACCACGTATCAGCCCGCCGATTAGCGTGACCGCATGGCTTGTGGCGCAGGCGGGGCTTCGACCATGTCTGCGCCGCGAACAAGCCGCGACAGGTTACGCATTGACGATCGCTATCGTGACCGACGTAGCCGGCTTGCGGCGGCTCAAGAGCTCGAGCAGCCGCTTCTGCCAGCCGTACTTCTCGCGGATGAGCCTCTGCACATCGACGGCCTGCGCCAGCGTGCGGCAATGACCCCCGACGGGCTGCGCTTAAGGACGGTCAGATGAACCGGCGACGGTTGAGCATGCCGGAGGCCGCGCCGACGTATCAGCGAACCCGCTGATGCCATAGCCGTCTCTGCGAGCGACGATGGTGGTGAGGGAAGGAGGCCATTCTGGCCGCGCCAGTCACTCCACCTCAGCGACACCGGTTCTCGCTCCCGGAGGATCCGGGACGGCGCGTAGCGACGCAGTCGCTGCTCATGGTGGCCGCAACGGCAGTCGCGGCTGTGGTCGCCGGGATCGTGGGAACATTCCTGGGGCTCGTCGTCTTCGACCTCGAGGAGCAAGAGTTGCTGCCCGAGGCTGGTGTGTGGGGCTACCTTGCGGGATTCTTCCTCCTCGCACTGATGGTGCTGCCCGCTGTCGTGGGGATCGTGCTCGGCGTCCGCGCGCGTCGCCTCGGCGAGCGTCGCCTGGCAACGACAGGGATTGTCGTGAACGCTGTGATCGGGACGTATCTCGTCTTCACGTTCGCCGCCACCCTCCTGTTCGGCTGACGCTCCCTTATCCGCTTCCTCCGGTGCCACACCCACTCGGCTGCGCCAGCGTTCGCGAATGTCACATGAGCCGGCAGTTCATTTGCGCCTCAGAGGTGTTCAGGTTCAGTCATCGGTCAGTGGCGCCCCCAGTAGTGTCATGTCGTACTTCTCGAAGACGGCGGCGACGGCCGCGCGGTCGGGTGTCCCATTTCGCGTCAGCGGACCTAGCTCTTCGTAGAACTTGTGGCCGCCACCGGGGGTGTAGACCACGACGATCTGGCCCGGGTCGTCCGTCAGGTTGAGGAACGCGTGGGGGACGCCCGACGGCATGTAGGCGAAGCCGCCTTCCGTGCAGTGGAACGTCTCGTCGCCGATCTGAATCTTGTACTGGCCCTTCAGAGCGTGAATCGTCTCCTCTTGATGGTGGTGGACGTGGAGGGGCGGCCCGCTCTTTGGAGCGACTTCGACGGTGAAGTAGTCGAACGCTCCGCCGGTGTCCTCGCCGGTGACCTTGAAGACGAGGTCGCGTCCCGGACCGGACTGGAGTCGCAGTCCTTCGCCTGCGGCAAGAACCTTGGTCTGAAGAGATGTCATTTCTATCCCCTTTTCTGGAGGACCGGCCGGGCCGGTCGTTATACTTCACACACGCAAGTAGATGGTCGCAAATTTATTTCAACATGTCAAGTAATCGATCCGCACCCGAGCACTGGCTCGAGGAGTTGCCGGAGCCGGAGGCCTTCAGTCCGGGGGAGTTCGACGCGTGGCGAGGGCTGATCCGTCTCCGAGAAACCGTGATGCGCGAGATCGACCGCCGCCTCCGTCACGACGGTCTGATCTCGCTCGCCGACTACGGCGTCCTGATCACCCTTGTCACCGCCCCCGGACTGAGATTGCGCATGAGCGACCTCGGCGCGCAGCGGATGCTCACGCCGAGCGGGATCACCCGAGTGGTCGTCCGCCTCGAAGAACAGGGTCTCGTTAGCCGCGAACCCGACCCGGCGGATGGACGCGCCGCATTCGCCGCGCTGACCCAGTCCGGGCTCGAGGCGCTACGGCTCGCGCAAGTCGTCCACCACGCTACGGTCCGCGAGCTCTACACCGGCCGACTCACCAAGCACGAGCTCGTCCGCCTCGCCGCACTCTTCGAGAAGGCCCTACCGGGCGTCGTCAGCGCTTCCGCCTGGCCCCCGCCGCAGACGAGCGCCTAAAGCGCGTGGAAGTCGTCGTCCTCGGACGCGAGAGACGAGCCGCAGCAGAGCAACGTCGCCTGGACCAGCCTGCTTACGCACGAAGCCCTTCGTCTACCAGCCGTCTACCGGGAGAGGCCGGAACCAGACGGACTCGGGCGTACTCAGATGTAGTCGATGCGCTCTCGAAAAGGGACGGAGCGGACTGAGCGAACCCAGAGGTACTCCACGTAGATCAATCGAGCGGCTTCCTAACCGCGTGCGCTGGTTCGATTCCGGCCGGGGGCATTAGCGCGAGCCCTTTTCTGAAGCGGCTTCACGCCCATTTCATACCGTCGCCCGTAGCTTCAAACTGGCTCTCGTCTACCAAGTCGCATGCCACTCGTGACAAGGGAAGCAGCGTCGACTTGTGCTCCGCCGAGCCGCGCTGCTGCACTGCGCGTTACACGCGGCCCTCCAGATGGCTCACGTCCTCGGTGAGCGACACTGGGACGCGGCCTTTGCGCCGCGCCCACCTGCGACCGGCGAGCGACCTCGGTGCTCGCTAGAAGGTGTGCGGCACGTGCGTTGCGTGCATGCCGAGCACGAGCGCGGCCGCGAGCCCGAAGTAGAGCAGCCCGATGATTAGCCGTTGTAGCGGCCGCACTCGGTAGTACGCCCGCATTTGCGGGAAGTGGCGCGTTCGCCAACGGCGCAAGAGCTCCGAGCCGGCGAGGAGCAGGATGATGATCAGGAGTGGGTTCGGCCGGTAGACCACTAGCGCTACCAGGGCGAGCAAGCCGACGAACCAGAGCGCCGGGTGCAGTGCAGCCGTGATACGCCCGCCGTCGAGCGGGATCACGGGCAGCAAGTTGAAGAGGTTGATCAGGAAGCCGAGAAACGCAAGCGCCTTCAGCTGCTGCGAGTCGTACACGAGCGCGACGATGTAAAGCAGGAGCGCGGCGGCCGACCCGAGCAGCGGCCCCGCGATCGCGAGCCGCGCCTCGCGCCAAGCGTTGTTAGGCATTTGCTTCATCGTGATTAGCGCGCCCATGAACGGGATGAAGATCGGCACCGAGACCGGAAGCCCCTGCCGCTTGGCCTCGACGACATGACCCATCTCATGGACGAACAGAAGCACGATCAACCCGAGACCGAACCACCAGCCACCCAGCCAGACATAGAAAGCGGCCGAGACGAACATCGAGAACAGGAATTTGAACTTGAGCAGAGCGACGCCGAACTTCGCCAAGAATGCCCCGACCGCTGCGATCGGCGCCCAAACCTTCCTTAGCGCCGCGCGCCAATCCCAACCGCCGCGCGGCTGGATCGGCTGATAGCCGCGCCATTCGTGAGGGTACTGCTCCATCCCAGCCATTGTGCCTGCACGCACCGTTCATGCAGCGCCGGGCCAAGAACCCGCCCACTCCACCGTGCGACAGAGCCTGCGCTGCGCCTGTGCAGTGTCTTCCTAGCGCGTGATGACGCTAGGTCAGGAGCTCGTTAGCCGGGCGCGCTAGCAATCGATTCGGTGCCGGTTGGGCCGCCAACCGGACTTTTGGCCTCCCCTAGGCCCGCGCGCCCGGCGAACTGGAGTGTAAGCGCGAATTCCGCCGATGACACGTTTTTGCAAGGGAGTGAGCCGGGGCGCACGTCGGGTGGCGACCCACCTTCCGCGGTCCCGGCTCACGGAACGGTTCCCGGAGATTGAGGACCGACCCCCGAAACCGTCTGCTGCACAGGCTATGACCCAGATTCGAGAGGCACAACGCCCGTCCGGCCAGGCGCCAGCCGCGCGACGAACCTGAGTGCCCATTGATCGCGAGTTGCGAACGAAGGGTCTTGAGGCAGTCTCTCGTGCGCTGTGCCCTAGGATCGCCCCTTGCGCACGTGAACCTCGGACGAAAGGAGCGGAGGAATGGCAGGTGTTGAAGCACGCGGTTTCGATTCACCAGACGAGACACGGACTCCTGACAAGACGCGCATAGAGGTTGTACGGATGGGCGACACGACCGCGGCGCGCTTCACCTTCGAGCCGGGGTGGCGTTGGTCGGAGTGCGTGAAACCCGTTGTTGGAACCGACAGCTGCCAAGCGCGACACGTCGGCGTCGTTCACGCAGGGCGTCTGGGCGTTCAGCACGAGGATGGCACCGAGGTCGAGATCGGGCCTGGCGAGGCGTATGTGATCGAACCCGGCCACGACGCGTGGGTGATTGGCGACGAGGGCTTCGTGGGATTTGAGTTCGAATCGCGCTCGGCTGAGGAATACGCGCGAGGCTAATTAGTCGGTGACGGACAGGTCGAGTACAACCCATACTCGAACAGGCCTAGCAATGCGCAGCGCATTGTGGAAACGTGCGTTCGGGCCCAGGGACGGTTCCGGCCACGACACAGTCCCCCGGGTGTCGGGTGGTGGCCGCTATCGCGGCACGGGCCGTAAGTGCCGCGCCCTGGGCCACAGTTCCGCAAGGTTTTCCTTTGGCGTGGCATCCGCGGGCCACTTCATCACCCGGCGCTCAGCGCGCCGCCACGAAGCCGACGAGAAGCAGCATGAGCCACACGAGCAGCACGGCGACGGCAACAAACCAAAGCAGCCGCACCTTCCCCGTCGGCACCCAATCCGACCTTCGCCAGTTCACCACGCCGGATCATTTCGCCAACGGGCGCTCCCGACACCTCGCTCCCGCAAACGGGAGACCGCAATCGCGATGAGCCCCAGCCGATTGACAAGCCGCACGTCGTCACGTTCTGTAGTAAGGAGCCCAGACACGAGGGTCTACGACGACCTTGAGCCCCACGACCACGGGGAGTTAGCGGGGTAGCGGCCAGGCTCCGGCTCGATCCATCTTTACCGCCGCGGTCCAGCGAGTCCAACCCAGTGATGCATCTCAGACTCACGGGGAGAAACGTCTGACTGCGGAGTCATCGACCGCGCCGTTGAGCGCTGACCCTGCCCCTACGAAATATCGAAACGCTCTAGCCCCCAGCCGAGGGGCGCCGCTCGCTCACGTGTCCGACGCCTCCTGGGATGTCTTTGCGGCGCATTGCCTCGTATACGGCGTCCCAGTGAACTGAATCTCGGCCAACGCTCGAGCCGTCGTCAGGGCAGCATCTTGCAACCGCCGATTCACCGTTTCGACATCTGCCAAGCGCCGTTCCAGATCGTCGACTCTATGCCCGAGCCCGCTGAGCTCCTCTGCGATCAGCTCCGAGTCTTGTTGCATGCAGGAACCAGTCCCCGTTTGGGCCAATGGACACGCCGAACCTCCTACAGGGTCATTGGCTCGACCAGGCGGCAGGGAGTTTTTCTCACGGGTTGATGCGCAATTGGCCTTTAGGCTTCCACGAATGACCAACCGCGAAATGCTTGTCCGGGTGAGCTTCGCACGCACACCTGTCGCAGAAATCAGCGCGAAGGCGGACGCAATCCGGGAGCTGGGATGGAGGGAAGACAAGCGCGGCGATCCGTGGGTAGTCGCCTACCGCAAGGTCATCCCGGTAGGGGAGGACCCTGAAGCTGAGATTCGCGCTGTCATGAGCGACTACTGGCTAACCGCTGACGACATCCGCGATCTGCTCGACAGCGCCGATTCGTTTGACCGCTAGCGCCGCTGAGCCACCCGTAGGTCAGTGGTGGCGACGATCGGCGTCGTGAGTTGCACGATCGGCAAAGCACGTGAAGCGGTCCGAGCGTATAGCCGCCGAGCGCGACTTGGTAGTCCCGCTAGGTGCGAGGGGGGCGCTTGCGCCGTCCGCCTCGCGGCAAGACGTAGAAGACCAGAAGCGCAACGACGATGACCGCAGCGGCGATAGCAACGATCGCGACGGTGGAGGCGGCTACGATCATGGGGCGATTTTAGCCTCGTGTTCGGCGGCGAAACCAAAGCGGTGACCGTCGCCCATCTCGCTGAGATCGAGAAGCTGGCGGCTTGGCCGTTCGCGATCGCACGCGTCGCCTTGAAGGCCTGCTCGGCGCTCTCACGGTTGTGCTCTCCTCGCCCGCGCGTTCAGCCCGACGCTGCTTGGTCGAGTTGCCTCTCGCGGTTTGCTCCCGAGGTGGCGTCACGATCACGGGGAGGGCCGCCGTGCCAGTCGAGACATAGCGCTGTAGCGTCGTCGCGTAGCTGACCTCCGCTTGCCTGCAGCACCGCCTGGGTAAGGTGCTGAACCGCCTCGCGGGGATGCATGTCGCTCGCCGCAGTCAGGATGGCGGCGATGTCAATACCCGCCGCATTTCGCTCAAACATGCCGTCGGTGACGAACATCAGCCGGTCGCCCACCTCCAATGACAGCGCTTGCACCCGGTAGGCGTGCCCGCGCTGCACACCGAACGGGCGGTCAACCTCCAGCCGAACGTCCTCGACCTCACCGCCCCGCAGCCGCATCGGCGGAGGATGGCCGGCGTTGACGATCCCGGCGGTCGCGCTGGCCAAGTCAATCCGCACGAGCAGGCCGGTAACGAACTGGCCCTCGCTGGCCTGCTCGGCGAGCGCATCATTCGCTAGCCAAGACTGCTCGGCAAGCCCAACCCCCCGCCGGCGCGCATTTCGCAGAGCCCCGACCAGCACAGTCGCCAGCAGGGCGGCGTCCATCGTGTGGCCCATCGCGTCGGTCATCGACACGTGCAGGGTGTCTCGCTCCAGCGAAAAGTCGAAGGTGTCACCGCCGATCTCACCAGCCGGCTGCAGCCAGGCGGCGAGCGTGAACTGCCCCGCCTCGCAGGTAAAGGCACCGGGCAACAGCCGATGCTGGATCTCCGCCGCCAGCGACAACGGCACCGAGCGCTGCCCCCACTCGAACAGATCGGTATAGCGCCGGTTCGCAATCACCACGTACGCCAAGAAGTGCGCCGCCAGCGCGACATCGGCCACCGTCTGTGCAACCGGGAAGTCGTCCAGCCCCAACTCAAGAACGCCGACCGCCTCACCGCGGCTGGTTACCGGCGCGAACAAGCGAGCGCCGCTACCCTCGGCGACCACCTCGACGGCCTGGGCGGCCAGCGCCCGCCCCTGCGGCGTCCCGACCAACGGCACGCGCTCCGCAGTCTCCTTCCCGTGCGACCGCAGTCGCCCCCTCTCGCCCGCGTGGCCCAGTCGAATCAGGGACCGGCCACTGAAGTCGGCGATCAGGAAGTTGACCTCGCGGGCACCGATCGCTTCCGCCAGCTCGGTGGCCAGGACATCGACGGCCGCGACCGGCGGCGCAGCCTCGACCGCCGCAAGCAACGCATTCAAGCTCAACGGCGATCGGCGACCCCCACCCATACCGCCAAACCTAACCCGGCCGTTCGCCACGCTGACTGGGCCCTCCGTCGGTGACCGTCAAACGCCCCATCACCTGCCCGCAGAGCTGACGGCATCGCCCCTCCATCAGACCACCGTCGGCGCCGCGGCGTTTTTGGCGCGCTTCGCAGCCTTCCCCCAAAAGATCGACCAGGTCGTCGTTCATCGCTCGCCCCCGACCCTGGTCGACTGGAGCGCCGAGCGGCGCTGACAGGAGGCGGCATGCTGCGGGTGGTTCCTGGAAGGAACGCATGAGGCAGGCCCCCAACGCTCGACCCGCTGCACGTCCACCCGGAGCGTGATCCGCTGGCGACGATCGCAGTCTCGGCTGCACCGGTCGTTCTCGAGGGCCGCTATCGGCTGTCGCGCCGCATTAGTCAGCCAGCTAACCCGTCGTTAACCGGTCGCAGGCCGCCTCACCGTCGATCATGAAGGGCCCGACCAGCTTCGCAGCCAGCGTTTCCATCTTCGTCATCCGTTTGCTCACTAGAAACGGTCCCGTGGCATGAAAGGGCCCGCGGATGCGGACCCTCCCTGCATCGAGCCGGGGCTTATGCCCGGACGGCTCCGTTGGTCTTGTGGAAGATGACCTCGCCGTCGGTCACCTTCGGCGGAGTCTTGAGGATCCTCTCTAGCTTCTCGTCGCGCACCCACTCGGATGCGACACGAGTCGACTCAGTGGCCTGCGTCGAGGTGTCAAAAAGCCCGATCGAGCTCATGACGCCCTCGCCGGTGTCGATCAGGAAGTAGCCGCTGAAGCCGGGCAGCTTGCTCAGGCGGGGCGCCAAACTCTCGCCGACCTTCTTCGTCAACTCGTCCTTGTGGCTCGCGTCGATGCCTTCGTAGCGTCTCACAGTCGCAAACATCTGTTGCTCCTAACTCTGTTCAGGGTTGGGGAACTCGGGTCGAGCTCTCCTGCTGCGCTCAGGCCAGTTTTCGCAAGTCGGAAAGGAACTTCGGAGCCTCGGCGGCTTGCGCGCTAGGTCTACGCGCTCATCCACCATAGCCGCGATCTCGTACCGTCGCGGACCACCGCCGATTTCACATTGCGACTGCTAATCTGTGGGTAGCTAGGCGAACCCGGTGACGCTGCTGCGTCCTCCCGCTTTCGTGCGGGAGGTGAGACAAGCGGTGGAAGAGTCACGAAAGCACGGCCCGTTCGACACGCGTTGGCCGTCCGCGCGCAAAGACAGCGAGGGTGCATTGTCAATCGCTCCGCCTCTTCGCGCCGCGGAGGCCGCTGAAGCACTCGACTGGGAAGCCTTCTCCAACCGTCACTTCGCAGGGCGCAGACGGCACGACATGGAAGCGGTGACGGCATATGCGAGGTACACGCAGGGACGCGAATGGCGGACTACGCCGGCGCGGCTGAGCATCGTCCCACCAGAGCACGTTCCAGCCGCCGTCGAGCTGGCAGCTGAAGACGCGGGAACGCAACGTCTGCCCGCCGCGACCGCCGCCGACCGGAGGTAACCGAGGAGGAACCCATGACTACCCAGAGATCTGAACTAGAGCAAAGACGCGCTGAACTGACGCAATCGCTGCCAGCGTTGAGCGACAACCGAGCCAACACCTATCGCCGCAACAGCGACGCGCTCGCGCTCGATCGCGCCGGGGTAAAGCGCGAGCCGCCGGAGGAGATGGCGCGGCTGGGAGAGGCCGAGACAGCCGCCAACGCAGCAATTCGCGATGTTCAGCGCGAGCTTCGTGACATTGACGCAGAGATCAAACTCAGGCCGCGCCCTCGCCTCCGAGCGAGATTTCGACGCACCGCTCGCCGGGCCCGCGCCGCCCGGTGAGTGCTTTGCCCATCACCCGCAGAGCGGTTGACGTCCTGGCCTGTTCAGGGTTCCGCTCGCCCGGCCGCGAGCGATGCCTACCGCCGCGAAGACACACGAACCGCTGGCGATGCGGCCCCGACGCGGGCAAGTTACGCCCAACCGACGACACAAGAGTGGACTCCAACGCTATTGCTCGGGCTGCGCGCGAGAGACGGAGCACGTGGCGCGGGCGGCTGACGGGCGCGGGAGCACTCCCTCGATCCGGTGGCCGACCACAGAACCGGCGAGTGGCACTACGATCTGCCTGAACTGTGGCCAGTCGCGCGCTGCTAGCCCCCAACCGCGACCCCCGGCGTGGTCAAGTTGGCCCAGAAACCGGATCGCCACCCTAAGCCTCGCCGTCGCTGCTGACTCCAGCGACACCGTAGACGATTGGGTTTCCGAAACCGCGGCCGAGAACGAAGGAATGCCTCCGAGGCGCGAGCCGCGACGCCTGCTTAGAAGCAACGCCGCCTGCGACGCGCCCGTGCAATAGCTCGGTAGTCGCGTACCCGTGACGTGAACGCTGACGCAATGCACGGGAGGAGGCCGCCGAGATACTCGAGTCGCAGGGGACGTATCCGGCGAGCGTGAGACGCTCGATTCTGCCCTCGAGCTCTCCCGCCGGAAAGGGACCGCGGCGGGGCGCGGCGTGGCGCAGACCGCCGCGCAGCGAGTACCTGTGGGCCGGTTCCCGGGCTAGGTCGGCGGCAGGTGGTTCTCGCCAGACTTCTTTTACTCGCCTGTCGCCGCTGCCGCGCGGGGAGTTTTCAAGCGTGATCGCGGGACGGTCATCGTCTCGACGCGACCGCCTGCGATCTGACGACATCCGTCGGCGCGCCGCCCGCGTAGTGGCTTGAGAAGCATTCTGCGTCTAGCCCGGGAGGGAAGGCATGACGGAAGCGAGTCTTTACGAACGGCTCGGTGGTGCGTTCGCCATCGCAGCAGTCATCGACCACTTCAGCGAGGCGGTCGTGCGGAACCCGATCGCGGGTCAAGGATCGAAGGACCCTGAACTACACGAATGGAGCACCAATGATCTGGCCAGGCTTCCAGGCCTGAAATTCATGCGCACTCTCTGGGTCTGCGACATTGCCGGCGGCCCCCAGGTCTATGCAGCCACGAAGCCGGGCAAGACTCACCTCGGCCTGGAAGAAGCCCATCGCGCGCTGCACATCTCCCCCGACATCTTCGACGAGGTCGCGGCCGAGCTTTCGCGATCGCTTGACCACTTCAACGTGCCCGAGCGGGAGAAGGGAGAAGTCCTCGCCGCATTTGCCGCGCACAAGGGCGAGGTGACGGAGGGCTACTCGCGCAATGCTGAGTCCTAACTGACGGCTCTCTTTGACCGGATACCCGTTGTCTCACTGCTCGCGCGCGCGCCGCGCTCGGTCGACGGCGCCATGAGCACCTTGCTCAGAAGACCTGCGGAGGTGCTTCGACGAGAATCAGCCTGGCCGTAGCGCGTTGAGGAGTGCGGCGCGTGTGGCTGGGCCGAGGACGCCGTCTGGGCTGAGGTGGTCCGCGGTTTGGAAGGCGACCAGTGCGTGCTCGGTCGATGCCCCGAAGACACCGTCGATCGTTCCGGTGGTGTAGCCGAGCGAGCTGAGCGCGCGTTGGAGCTGCTTGACGGCGTTGCCGTGGTCGCCGAGTTTCAGGGTTGCAGCTGGTAGCGGGACTGTTTGTGGTTGCGTCGGCGTCGTTGTTGGAGCGCTTGCGGTCGTCAGCGGCGCGTTCGCCTTCTTCTTGCCAGTGCCCGAGAAGACGCCGCCGAGAGCAAGGCCGATCAGGAGGAGCGCAAGCGCGATTCCGAGTGCTGCAAGAATGCGGCGGCTCCCCGTCGGCGGCATCCGCGCCGGCCGTCTGCGCGTCAGCGACTCGGGCGCGAGCCAGTCATCCACGGGCACAGCCGCGTGTTCGCGTGTCTGTGCGTCGGGATCGGCTTGCACTGGCGGCCGGCGTCGTCGCGGCGGCAGCGTTTGTGGCTCGTCGAACCAGTCGTCGGGATCACGTGGAGGCTCGTTGGCGCCTGGGTTCATTCGGCGATGGCTGCCGCCAGGCGTTGCGGCGGCGTTGGGTGCGTGAAGAGGAGCAGGTACACGAGTTTGGGCGGGTCGCGGTCGGTTAAGTTGCTTGCAACGAGCTGGCGAAACGTTTGCTCGTAGGCGGCGCGGTCGCCGGTCAGCTCGAGCGCGAAGCGGTAAGCCTCTTGTTCCCACCGTCGCGACAGCGCATTTGCCGCGGGACCCGCGACGAGCGTGAACCCCAACGGGATCAGCAGGAGCAGCGGCAGTCGGTGCGGATCGGCAACCCCCATTCCCAATAGCGCCCAAAGCATGATCGTGGTAACGATGACACCGGCGAGCGAGAGCAGCGTTCCGAGCAGAACGTGATGCCTCCGGCGGTGGCCAAGCTCAGCGCGACCACCACGTGAATCTCCGTCCCCGACGCGTCGTCGAGCAGCCTGTCGGACACGACGAGCCGCCGTGTTCTCCCGAGACCGGTCACGTAGGCGTTCGCTTCGCGCGTGCAGCGGCTGGTGTCCTCGTTCAGCACGGCCCCCGACCCGCGAGCTCGGGGCGATCGGGTGTCGCCTAGTCGAGCTGCTCGCGTCGCCGGCGACCTCCGCAAGAAGATGTCGCTCCCCTCCGGATCACCGATTCAACCAGGGCGTACGCGCGCATGGGACCGGCGATCCCACACTGGCACGCCCGTTTCGTGCTGGAGGCGCAGGGGCTTACCGCCGATGCGCGGCGCTGGCCCGATCTGCCGCGAAGGGTTGTGCCGACTCAAGACGGGCGGACACCGCCGCCCTCCAAAGCTGCCCGTTTGGCATCCGGAACGGATCGCGGAACAATGCGTTCGTGGGCTTCGCCGATGCGGCCGCGCACAACGAAGAAGTCTTCCGGTCGATCAATGAGCGGGTCGAGCAAGGGGCCAAGCAGCACGGCGTGGAGCAGCTACTGCCCTTCCATTGCGAGTGCGCGACCGAAGCGTGTCTGGAGGCGATCGAGCTTGCGCCCGCGGAATACGACCGGATCGCGTCTCACCGCGCACGCTTCGTCGTCGTACCCGGACACGAACAGGCGAGCGTCGAAAACGTCGTCGAGAGGCACTCCGGCTACCTCGTCGTCGAGAAGACCGGCGAGGCACGTGCCGAGATTGAACGCGAACACCCGCGGCCACGCCATCAGGAGTGACCCTGGGCGTCATGTGCGATCGCCGTCAGCACGAGCTCGGCTTCGTCAGCTGCCCGCTCACAGGCGGCGGCACAGCGTAGGATCGACTCATCGAGGCCGGCCTGGCGGCAACGCACAGCCGCCGCGCCGCACGCCCCGACGGTGAGCCGGAGAGCGAGATCCCGCCGCGAGTCTGCTTCGTCGAGCAGATCAGCGGTGGTTCGCACCGTGGCAATCGCTCGGAGAAGGTCGCCGAACAAGTCCCGTCCCGTGAGCGTCTGCCGAGAGTTGCGAACGCACTTTGATCGATTACAGCAAGCTCGCCGGGGGCACACTCGCTTGCCCGGCGCTCCTCCGAAATCAACCAGGCAGAGTCCTCCTGAAGAGGAGTGGCCGATCTCCGAAAGCAGATCAGCCGTTGCGCGGAGGTGAACGTCGCGCCTGGAGAAAGTCGGCGTCCGCGCGGGCGACCAGTTCTCGGAGACTGTCGGCGGGCTCCGCCTCGGCAAGACCGAACGTAACCGAGTGATCCGCATCGGCCGCTGCCAGTACTGCGGCGATCTTCTCGAAGCGTGCCCTCGCCTCGCACACGCCGAGGTTCGGCATCGCGCACACCACCTCGTCGCCGCCGTAGCGCACAATCACATCGTAGGGGCGCACATTCGCGCGAAGGGTCTCGCCGAGGAGCCGCAGCAGCGCGTCGCCCGCAAGATGACCCCGACTGTCGTTGACCGCTTTGAGGCCGTCGACGTCGATGAACGCAAGCACGAGCCTGGCGCCCGTGCGGTGCGCACGCTCGAGCTCACGCGACACTTCCTCAAGACCGAGTTTGCGCGTCCACGCCCCCGTCAATTCGTCCGTCGCCACGAGCTTCAAGTTGTCTGCAGATTTGGTGCGGTCCCCACGCGCCTCGGCGCGTTCGCGGGCTGCCTCTTCCCGGTCGGAGGCCGCCCGTGCCCGGTCGTCGGCTGCCTTCGCGCGGTCGGCCGCCGCCCGTGCCCGGTCGCGCTCGGCGCGCAGAAGGATGTCCTCCCGACTCGCGTCCGCGTCATCCTGCAGATCGTGCAGACGAGCAAGCGCGTCACGGCCCGCCGCGCCACGATCACGAAGGTCGGCGGCCCGATCACGATCCTCCCCCGTTCCCAGCCTCGCCGCAGCACTCTCAGCGCGCACCATCGACACGTCGTCACGGTCCCGACCCGACCGCTTCCGCGCCAGAGCGCTCCGGTGGTAAGTGGTCGCATCGCCACCGGCGGCGAAATCACCGTCGGCGGCATGCTGATCCTCATCCGCGCTTCGTTGATCACGCTCACTCGCCGTCTGGTCGTGATCCGACCACGTCTGATCCTGATCACTCGTCGTCTGGTCGCGACCACTCGCCTCCTGGTCGCGATCAATCAACGCGCGGTCACGCAACTGATCAATCGCACCGGTCGGGAGCTCGGCGCCGCAGGACCCGCACCTCTGAACGCCTGTCTCTTCGCCGCAGGCTGGACACCTCACAACCTTCACCGTCACCCTCTCATTGCCGAGCGACCGCTCGGAGAGATCCCGATGGTACCCGCTTGAGCCGCCTTTTCGGCCGCCTCTGGAACTCCGTAAACCACTCCCACCGATGATCGCGGCAATGATCCTCCCCGGCGTGGCTCCGGCAGTGTTGAGATTGCCTCGACGTTCAAACGGCCGTTTTTGGGCCTATCGAAAGGACCAGACAGGGCGCGCAACCCGTCGCAAACGTCATCTCGCCGAACAACGGCAATCGGCGCCCGCTTCCCGCAACTGCTCTGGATCGATATCAGCACGCTCGGCGCCGGGACGCCCCTGATTCTGGTCGGCGGGATCGCGATTTAGATCGCGGTAATGATCAACAATGCAAACCCGAGCATCGACGAACGCCACGGTTGCCGTGCGCGAGTCGCCTCGTTGCCGCGCAGGTTTTCCAGAGTGTTCGGGGGTACTCGAACGGCCCACGGAGGCCGGTCAAGGCGTGGTGAAGGGAGGCCGAGACCCCGCCTCCGGCCTCTTGCCTCCGTCCTCTCATTCGAGCTTGGACTCGCTCAGCATGCCGTCGTTGGGAGCGAGGTCGTCCAAGAGGGCCAAGAAGGGCCGCCACCTTTCGTACTCCCAGGCCGAGCCACCACACATCGCAACGCTCGGAAGCGGCGCGGCAAGCTCGCGCCGTAAGCGCACGCAGTGCATCGAAAACGAAAAAGCGGGCCTCGACCGCCTTGAGGCGTCATCGGGCGCTCTCGGAGAGGATCGGGGCGTCGCGCCTAAAGCCCCAGATGGTGCAGTAGACGCCGAGGAAGAGTTCCCACAGGGCTTCGGGAATCGTCGCGAGGCCCTGCAGGCTACCGCTTGGGTGGCCGCCGCGGAACATGACGATCGTGCCCGACAGGATGATCAGCGGCCCACCGATAAGCCCGAGCCATGTCCACGCCCGTGGCACGAGTTGCGTGCGGTACATCATGTAACCGAGGATCAATCCGTTCCCCCAGCCGACCATCCAGCCCGGGCCGAGGATGAATGTCCAGTCCTTGATCGCCGCGAGCGTGTACGCGACCGTCCCTTCAGACGCGCCCGCAGATTCCTGTTGCAACGTGGCGATGCCGAGCATCGCGAGGATGCCGACGAGGATGAACGTGCACTCCACGATCCTCGCCGTCACGTAGCCGATCGACAGCTCTTCGAACTGCCGCCTCATGATCGGGACGATCACGACTGCTGTTCCGATGTTCGCGATGATCAGCAGCAACTCCAGCAGTGCGCCGAGGTAGATCTTGTTGACGTTCCCCGCGCCCGCGACGAACGCAACCGGATGGCGCAGCGCCGGCTCGTACAGCAGCAACGCCGGGATCGACGTGACGAAGGTGAGGAGGTAGAGCACCCCGAACCAGCGCGCTCTCTTCTGATCAAGACTCACTCGTTCCCCTTTCCCCCGGTGCAAAGCGGATAGACCGTCTTTCACGGCAATCGTCTAAGCATTTCAACTGAAGCTATGGCAAGTTGAATCGACTAGGACGATCGCGCACGATTGCCGCCACCCGCCATAGAGCGAGGTCGGACGAAATGCGCTGGGAGCGGCGTCGGGGAGGCAGAGGGAGCGCTTTTCGCGGAGGCCGCCCACCGGGTTGCGGGGCGGCCTCCGTTTCCTGCCTCTGAAGGTAGCTCGGTGCCAGCTAGACGAGTTCCTTCCAGAAGAGCTTGACGTCCTCCGCCGGGAACGTCTCCGTCTCGAACACCTCGAGCTTCGCGATCTTGCCGAGGACGCGGAACGCGACCTCAAGCGTCGGATACGTAAAGATCCCGAGGTACTCCCACGGGCCCATCACCGCGAGGAACCGCTCGACAGTCCCACCCTCACCCTCGACGATCTTGTAGATCTTGTCGAAGTGCTCGGGGGTCTTCTCGAGGTGCTCCCGCGCAATCGGCGCAACGCGGAACAGCCCGACATAGGTGAACATGCGTCACCTCCATACTCGGGGCATCGCTTAGAGCCCCATCAACCTCTCAGGATCCCTCCGCTCGCGTTCGGATTCATCAGCGTGCCCATGGAGCCAAGTTCGGCAAAACTACCGATGCTGTTCGCCGATCGGCGCTACGGCGAGGCCGTCGAGGGCGCGGCGGATGGCGCCGGGCCGCTCCATCCAGACGATGTGCCCGGCGCTCTCGATCTGGTAGGTGGCGTTGGGCATGAGCGCCGCCGTGGCAGATGTTGTGACGAGGCCGGAGCGGGCTGTCGGCGCCCAGCACGAACACCGTCGGCAGCTGCACGTTGCCCAGCCGCCGGACGAGGGTTTCGGCCTGGAAGTGCTCGAAGATGGACTCGAACGTCGCGTCGTTGCACAGCGATGAGATGCGAAATGGCGGCATCGGGAGCACCTCGTCGGGCGAGGCGAAATAGCCGGCCCACGTGATCCCATTGCTTCCGTGGCGTCATCCGGGGAGCCCTCCGGCGACGTTGCTCGGGCGTCGAGGTCAGCTGCCCTGGCTGCCTGCTCGGATCCGATCCGCTCGTCCATCGTCTTTCCCATCTCTTCGACACCGCCGTCGGGGGCGATGGCGCTGAGCGGGTCGATTGCGAGGAGGGGTCCGGAGCCGACGACGGCGGCGCCGACGCAGGACGCCGTCCTTCGGCGCAGGCCGAGAACGTGCCCGGAGCGAAACGGCAGCCCATGATGCCGTAGCCGGAAACCGCTCGCACTCGGCCGTTGGTAGCTGCGGGTTCTCCTCCGGGCGGCGCGCGAGCGCGGACGGCTTCTTCGTACTGACGATCATCAGTGCCTCCTCAGTAGCTGAAAACGGTTGTGTCGTTTCCCGCCCACTCCAACATCGGTGTCGCGCCGACCACCTTCGTGTTCTGCACTGTCTCCGCCTCGCCGAGATCCCGCGAGTTCAGGCAGATCGGGCAAAGCCAGAGCTCACCGCCCGCTTCGATGAACTGCTCCCAAAGCCGCTCGAGAGGTGGGCAGCCCTTGCAGACAACGCCCTGCAGTTCGCCGGGGAGGCCGAGTCGCACGGCGTCCTTGGTTGTCCAAACGTTGACCTTCTTGCCCTGCTGCTGCGCCGCTGTAGCAACCAGGAAAGCGACGAGCACTCGCTCGGAGTCCTCCATTCCGGTCGCGAGGTTGATCAGAACCTTGCCATTGTCTGCCATCCCTTCCTCCTTTCTTTGTGTTCGACCACTTAAGGGACGTGAGCGGGCCGCAGTGACTGTCGTGGCGGCCACAAGATCGCGATCACCACTGGCAGCCGTGACGCCGCGTCGCGGCTCTGCGCGGCGCGGCGTCGGCAGCGAAGCCCGCGATCAGAGCTCCGGCAACGAACCCGAATCGCGCCAGAACCCATACACCCCGACAACGCCTGGTGGCGCGCGAGTCCATTCGCTCGCGGCCTTCTGGGTCTGCCACGAGACGACGCGGCCGCGGAGCCGCTACTCGGAGATCGCGGCCGCGGTCGACTGGATGAGAGAAGACGCACGTCAGCGATCTCGACGGTCGGTGCTTCCTCGACCTGATACACGCTCGGAATCGTTCGCGCGATGCTGCTCTGCCGGAAACGGATCAGGTCTTCCTCGGACTCCCAGACGTAGACTGCGCCAAACTCCCCCGTGTCACGAAGGCGCAGATAGAGCTTCTCGACGAGGCCGCGGAGATTCCGGTAGCTGTCGGAGCGCTCTTCGAACATCGCCTGCACCTCGCGATCCGCAAGCTCCGACCTGAAGCGGACAAGCGAGACGATCACGGTCGCTCACCCGCATCGGCGTCGGTGTAGGACTCAGGCATCGGCCCCGATAGGCCTCCACTTCTCGCCGCGCCGCACCCGGCGCAGGTAGACGCTGAGGTTCTGGCGAAGCTCCCGTCACAGACCCGATCCATAACGCACAAAATGGAGCACAACCTCGCAGATCTTCAGGCCCGGATCTCGAGGTGGTGTCGTTCGCGGGTCGAAGCCCCGTCGCTCCCGCTCTCTACACCAGCTTTGGCGGCCGAACTGGAAGTACGGGCAGAAACGCCTCGCGCATGCGCGGGCAGCCGAGCCCGAGCGCAGATACGCGCGGCCCGCTGACACCGAGTGAGCGTGCGTTCACGGCACCGTCCTCGCCGCGACGGCGGTCGAGCCAGTTAGCGGGTCCACGGACCGACCCCACCGATTCGTTCGACGGTGATGCGCATCACCTGTCCGCGTGGCGGGTCGTCCATCGGCGGGAACCTGACGTCGGGCCCGAGGTAGACGTGGGCAAGCCGCTGTAGGAGCTCCGGCGCCCCGCCTTCCTCGAGCCGCGCCCGCCCGTGGAGGACGAGGTACTGCTTCAGGCCGGGCGGCTGGAGCTCGGTCCCCTCGATCGAGAGCGCGACACGCTGATCGCGGGCGACGTTCTGGAGTTTCCGCTGATCGGCGAGGAGATGTCCCGAGACGATCTCGCCATCGTCCAATCCGACCCAGATGCAGGTGACCTGCGGCGAGCCGTCGGCATTGAGCGTGACGAGATGCGCAAGGGCATCGGATTCGACGAGCTTGCGAGCGCTCTCGGGCAGCCTCATGCGCTCAAGCTTGTCCTACCGGCCCGAGCAGAGCAAGATGGAATTCCGGGCGGCCCGCGCTGATTCTCCCCCCACAGGCCTCGCGCAGCTTGACGACTCCGTGCACTTGGCCCGGCGTCGCGGTTGGCGGGGTTCTGCTGTGCGAAGATCGGAAGAGTGTCCACGCCACCGCGGTGGTTCCAGCGATCTGAGCGACGGCCCGCGCCGCGCCAAGGCGGGGTCGACAACGTGGGTTCGCCGCGGGACATCACCGCGGTTCCGGACCTCGCGCATGGTCGCTCGCGCGGGGGCCCGGTCCGCGCCGAGCGTCCGGTTTACGTGGATCTGTTGCCGCCCTGCAACGCGGCCTGTCCTGCCGGGGAGAACATCCAGGAGTGGCTTGCCCAGGTGCAGGCGGGACAACACGAGCGAGCGTGGCGCGTGCTGGTGGACGACAACCCGTTTGCGGCGATCCACGGGCGGGTGTGCTACCACCCATGCGAGACGAGCTGCAATCGCGCGTATCTCGACAGCGCGGTCTCGATCCACGCGGTCGAGCGGTTCCTTGGTGATCTGGCGCGCGAGCACGCGTGGTCGTTCGAGCCGCCGGCAGCGGGAAGCGGCAAGCGAGTTCTGGTGATCGGCGCCGGCCCGAGCGGGCTGTCGGCTGCCTATCACCTGGCGCGGCTCGGCCACGAGGTCGAGATCCGCGACGCGGGCTCGCAGCCGGGCGGGATGATGCGCTACGGCATCCCGGCCTACCGACTCCCGCGGGACGTGCTGGACGACGAGGTCGATCGGATCGCACGGCTGGGCGTTCGGTTCGTTCTGAACCACCGTGTGTCCGATCTCGAGGCCGAACGGCGAGAGGGTCGATTCGATGCGGTGTTCGTCGCTGTCGGCGCGCACCTGTCGAAGCGCGTGGAGATACCGGCGATGGATGCGGGGCCGATCGTGGATGCGGTCTCGTTCCTGCGCGGAGTCGCGTCGGGAGAGCGGCCGGTGATCGGGCGCCGGGTAGCCGTCTACGGCGGCGGGAACACCGCGATGGATGCAGCAAGGACGGCGCGGCGCCTCGGGGCGGAGGAGGCTTTGCTCGTCTACCGACGGACGCGCGGGCAGATGCCGGCACACGAGGAAGAGGCACGCGATGCAGAGCGGGAAGGGGTGCGCATCAACTGGTTGCGAACGATCAAGGCGTTCGAGGGCGAGCAGTTGGAGGTCGAGATCATGGAACTCGACGAGTCCGGTTTCCCGCAGCCCACCGGCCGCTTCGAGACGCTGTCAGCGGACATGGTGATCCTTGCGCTGGGCCAGGAAAGCGATACCGCCTTCCTGCGTGAGGTGCCGGGAGTCGAGTTCGAGCGCGACGGGGCCGTGCGCGTCTCCCCCTCGCTCATGACCGGCTGCCCTGGCGTGTTCGCCGGGGGCGACATGGTTCCCGCCGAGCGCACGGTCACCGTCGGAGTGGGCCACGGCAAGCGGGCCGCGCGCGAGATCGACGCGTGGCTGCGCGGCGTCGAGGCCGACCGTCCGCCGAAGCACTCGCTGGTGGGCTTCGACATGTTGAACCTGTGGTACTTCGGCGACGCCGCTCAGCGAGAGCAGCCGGAGCTCGAGCCTTCTGCGCGCGTCGGAGATTTCGCAGAGGTGGTCGGCAGCCTTTCCGCGCCGGATGCGACCTTCGAGGCGCGGAGGTGTCTGTCGTGTGGGAACTGCTGCGAGTGCGATGGGTGTCTCGGCGCGTGTCCGGAAGACGCGGTCATCAAGCTCGGCCCCGGGAACCGCTACCGCTTCGACTACGACCGCTGTACGGGCTGCCGCGCCTGCTTCGACCAGTGCCCGGTGCACTCGATCGAGATGGTTCCGGAGGCAGGCTAGATGCGCGTGACGGTCGACGGCAACGAGGCGGCGGCATCGGTCGCCTACCGACTGAGCGAGGTCTGCTGCATCTACCCGATCACTCCCTCATCACCGATGGCCGAACTCGCGGACGAGTGGTCGAGCCTGGGGCGTCCGAACGTCTGGGGCACGGTGCCGGCCGTGGTGGAGATGCAAAGCGAAGGTGGGGCAGCCGGCGCGCTGCACGGTGCGTTGCAGGGCGGTGCGTTGGGAACGACGTTCACCGCTTCGCAGGGGCTGCTGCTGATGATTCCCAACATGTACAAGATCGCCGGCGAGCTGACCCCGGCGGTGCTGCACGTCGCCGCTCGGTCGCTGGCGGCGCAGGGGTTGTCCATCTTCGGCGATCACTCGGACGTGATGGCGGTGCGCCAGACTGGCTTTGCGCTGCTCGCGTCGGCGTCGGTGCAGGAGGCGCACGACCTCGCACTGGTGGCTCATGCGGCGACGCTTCGGACGCGCGTGCCGTTCGTCCACTTCTTCGACGGGTTCAGGACCTCGCATGAGCTGAACACGATCGAGTCGCTCGCCGATGACGACCTGCGCGCGTTGATCTCCGAGGATCTGGTGCGTGAGCATCGCGCGCGGGCGCTTTCGCCCGAGCGGCCGTTCATCCGCGGGACGGCCCAGAACCCCGACGTCTACTTTCAGGCTCGCGAGACGGTGAATCCCTTCTACGCGCGCGTACCCGACGTCGTGCAGGATGCGATGGACACGCTCGGTGAACGCACCGGCCGCCGGTACCGCCTGGTCGACTACAGCGGCGATCCGGAGGCGGAGCGGGTGCTGGTGATGATGGGCTCGGGCGGTGAGACCGCGCGCGAGACGGTCTCGTACCTGCGCGCGCGAGGCGAGCGGGTCGGAGTCGCGCAAGTGCACCTTTACCGGCCCTTTCCCGCACAGGCGCTCGTGTCGGCGCTGCCTGCGACGGTGCGGCAGGTTGCTGTTCTCGACCGCACGAAGGAGCCGGGGTCGCTCGGCGAGCCGTTGTTCCTCGACGTGGTTGCGGCGCTGAACGAGGCCCACGTTGACGGCGAGCGCGAGCGGATGCCGATCGTGATCGGCGGACGGTACGGCCTCTCGTCAAAGGAGTTCACGCCGGGGATGGTTGCCGCGACGTTCGAGGAGCTGACGCGTGCAGAACCGCGGCGGCGCTTCACAGTCGGAATCAACGACGACGTCTCCGGGACAAGCCTCCCCTACGACCCGGCCATCGACATCGAGTCTCCGGAGACGGTGCGCGCGGTCTTCTTCGGGCTGGGCTCCGACGGCACCGTCGGCGCGAACAAGAACACGATCAAGATTCTGGGCGACGAGCAAGGCCTGTACGCGCAGGGCTACTTCGTCTACGACTCCAAGAAGTCCGGCTCGCAGACGGTCTCGCATCTTCGCTTCGGCCCGAAGACGATCAGCGCGCCGTATCTTGTCTCGCAGGCGAGCTTCGTCGGTTGCCATCAGTTCGGCTTGCTCGAGCGCAGCGAGGTCCTCGAGCGGGCGGCTCCAAACGCGACACTGCTGCTCAACTGCCCGCACGAAGCGGATCAGGTCTGGGAGGCCCTGTCGCGGCCCGTACAGGAGCAGATCCTGGCGAAAGGGATCGAGTTGTACGTCGTCGACGCAGGCAAGATCGCCCGCGAGGCCGGTCTCGCTGGACGCGTCAACACGGTGCTGCAGACATGCTTCTTCGCCATCTCGGCGATCCTCGAGCCCGAGCAAGCGATCGAGCGGATCAAGGCGACGATCGCCAAGAGCTACGCGCGCCGTGGCGCCGAGGTTGTGAGGCGCAACCAGGCGGCCGTCGACCGCGCCTTGGAGGGCCTTCACCGGGTCGAGCTTCCCGAGCGGGCGACGGCGACGCGCGAGCCAGCGCCGCCCGTCCCAGCGGACGCTCCCGAATTCGTGCGCACGGTGACCGCGGCGATGATGGCCGGCCGGGGCGACGAGCTGCCAGTCAGCGCGCTGCCCGTCGACGGCACCTATCCGAGCGGCACCACGCGGTACGAGAAGCGCAACATCTCCGATGAGGTCGCGGTCTGGGATCCAGATCTGTGCATCCAGTGCGGCAACTGCAGCTTCGTCTGCCCGCACAGTGTGATCCGGTCGCGCTACTACCACCCATCCAAGCTGGAGGGCTCACCGGAGAGCTTCCGATCGGCCCTGCTCACCGGGCCCGGACTTCCCGACACGCGCTACACGCTGCAGGTCTACGTCGAGGACTGCACGGGATGCGGGCTGTGCGTCGAGGCCTGTCCGGTCTCGGCCGGAGGAGACCCGGTCCGCAAGGCGATCAATCTCGACAACCGCGAGTCGCTGCTGGATGTCGAGCGCGACAACATTGGGTTCTTCGAACGCCTGCCGCCAGCGGACCGATCGCGCGTCGACTTCGGCACGGTACGCGGCACGCAGTTCCTCGAGCCGCTGTTCGAGTTCTCCGGTGCCTGCGCCGGCTGCGGTGAGACCCCGTATTTGAAGCTGCTGTCGCAGCTCTTCGGGGATCGATTGACAGTCGCCAACGCAACCGGCTGCTCATCGATCTACGGCGGCAACTTGCCGACCACTCCCTGGACCGTCGACACCGACGGGCGCGGCCCGGCGTGGTCGAACTCACTGTTCGAGGACAACGCCGAGTTCGGGCTCGGTTTGCGCCTCGCCGCTGACCGGCACACGGAGCTCGCACGCGGCCGCCTCTCCGAGCTCCGCCACGAGTTGGGCACGGAGCTGGTGGACGAGATCCTGGAGGCGCCGCAGCTGGGCGAGTCCGAGCTGCGCGCTCAGCGCGAGCGTCTCGCCCAGCTCGAGCAGCGGCTCGACGGGCTGGACGGCCGGGCGGCGGCCGACCTGCGGAGTGTCCTGGACCACCTGATCCGGCGCAGCGTCTGGATCGTCGGCGGCGACGGCTGGGCCTACGACATCGGCTCCGGCGGCCTCGACCACGTGCTGGCGAGCGGCCTCAACGTGAACGTGCTCGTACTCGACACCGAGGTGTACTCGAATACCGGCGGCCAGATGTCGAAGGCGACACCGCTCGGCGCGGTGGCGAAGTTCGCCGCCGCCGGCAAGACCACGCCGACGAAAGACCTCGCACTACAGGCGATCGCGTTCGCCAACGTGTACGTGGCGCGTGTCGCAATGGGTGCGGATCCGCAGCAGTCGCTCGTCGCCTTCCGTGAAGCGGAGGCGTACGACGGGCCCTCGCTCGTGATCGCGTACAGCCACTGCATCGCGCACGGCTACGACATGCGCGACGGGCTCGATCAGCAATACCGCGCCGTGGCAAGCGGGCACTGGCCGCTGATCCGCTACGACCCGGCGGTGCGCAGCGCCGGCGGGAACCCCTTCCTGCTCGACTCGCCGCGGCCGCGAATGCGGCTCGCCGACTACAGAAAGGGAGAGCTGCGATTCCGGGCGCTCGCGAACGCCGACCCTGCCGAGGCCGAGCGGCTCCAGGCGCTGGCTCAGCAGGCCTCCGACCTGCGCTGGCGAGAGTACGAGGCGCTCGCCACTCGAACCGCGAGCGGGTTCCCCCGAGACGCCCGGAAGGATGACTGATGGAGCTCGCTACCAGCTACATGGGTCTGGAGCTGCGAAATCCGCTCGTCGCTTCGGCGTCGCCACTCTCGTACACGCTCGATGGAGTTCGGCGGCTCGCCGATGCCGGGGTCGGCGCGATCGTTCTGTACTCGCTCTTCGAAGAACAGCTGCGCGAGGAGGAAGCGCGCAGAGCGCAGATCGTCGACGGCCCTGCCGAGAGCTTCGCCGAGGCGCTCGATTACGTGCCGGCCGTCGTCAAGGAAGACGCCGGGCCCTCACGGTACCTGAGCCTCGTCGAGCGTGCCGCCGCCGCGGTCGACATCCCGGTGATCGCGAGCCTCAACGGCGTCACACCCGAAGGCTGGACGGACTACGCGCGCTCGATGCAGGACGCAGGTGCCGCCGCGATCGAGCTCAATATCTACTACCTCCCCGGCGACCCGGACGTATCCGGCAGCGATGTGGAGCAACGCCACGTCGATGTCCTCAGACACGTGAAGACGGCGGTCCAGGTGCCAGTCGCCGTAAAGCTGAGCCCATACTTCAGCTCCTTCGGCGAGCTCGCGCAGCGGCTGGACGAGACCGGAGCTGATGCACTCGTCCTTTTCAACCGCTTCCTGCAACCGGACATCGATCCCGAAGGACTGTCGATCGTGCCCAGGGTCACGCTTTCGAATCCGACCGACGCCCGTCTCCCGCGGACGTGGATCGCCCTGCTCCACGGGAGGGTGCGTGCCGCGCTCGCAGCCACCTCTGGCGTCGAAGATTCAGCCGACATCGCGAGGTATCTCCTCGCCGGAGCAGACGTCGTGATGACCGCGTCGGCGCTGCTTCGCCACGGACCGGAGTACGCGAGGGTGCTGCTCGACGGTCTCACCAGCTGGATGGGCCGTAAAGGCCTTCACTCCGTGGACGAGCTACGAGGCATGCTTTCGGTCCCGGTCGACGCCGACCGTTCCGCATACGAGCGCGCGGGCTACGTTTCAGCCATACGCGATGCAAACAGGGGCGCCTACGCTCCGACTTGAATCGTCTCAGCCCGTGCGAGCGGTGTCGGCATGCAGCCGCTGCTCGTACAGCTCCACAATCTCCGTCTCACGTGTCGCCGCGGCAGGATCGGAGCTAGGAGCGTGGGGCAGCTTCGACCGACCAGTGATAGAGGCAGCGGGCGTCAAGCGGCACAGCCTCAACCCTCTGCGGAAGCCCCTCGACGATGCGCTGCCAGGAGCCGACCTCGCCCATATGTTCGCGCGCCACCCGCATCGCCTTCACATGCGCTGCTTCGCCTTCAAAGACGAGGTAGACACTGTCCTCGGTCAGGTACGCCGCGTGTCCGGATAGACCGGCCGCAGCGGGATCGAACGGAGGCCCGGACCGCAATGTCCGCTCTGCTGCAGCGGCTCCTCCCGGCTTCAGTCGCGCCGAGATGACATATCGCTCCACGGCGTCGTCACCGAAAGTCATGAGTCGTCAGATCATCGCAGCCAGCGCCACACGTGAGCGGATCGGATCCGTAGGCCCTCTACGATGCCCGGATGAGCTCGCAGCCGACAGAGGC
The DNA here is from genome assembly GCA_963833655.1 of uncultured Actinomycetes bacterium. Classification (GTDB taxonomy): domain Bacteria; phylum Actinomycetota; class Thermoleophilia; order Gaiellales; family Gaiellaceae; genus 3-1-20CM-4-69-9. The sequence continues at coordinate 309,752 of CAWHYL010000006.1, forward strand.
GAACGAGACCGTCAGAAGCGTCATGCACACAGGGGTCGTCACCTGCAGACCCGACGCGAGCCTGCGCAGCGTTGCTCGGCTTCTCGCCGAGCACCGCATCCACGCGGTCGTCGTCACAGCGCCCGAGGAATCTGGTCCCAGCGCGGTCGTGACCGATCGCGACGTCGTGTTCGCTCACGCGCGCGGACAGCTTGACCGCCTCACGGCCCGAGACGCGGCGAGCGAACCGACGATCACCGTCCGACCCGACCACGACCTGCGAGACGCTTCCGAAGCAATGGCACGCCACGGCGTCACGCACATCGTCGTCACAGCCAGGGGCGACGCCACACCGATCGGAATCCTTTCCAGCCTCGACATCGCCCAGGCCGCAGGCGCGAAGGGGAGTCGCTGAAGGGGGTGGCGTCTCGCTTATGCGTTCGGACCGCGCCCCGCCGTTCTGCGTGGCGACCAGCCCGCTCCTTCACTGGCTCGACACGCTTCTGCGGCCGCGGCAAGTGCCGATGTCGGGCACCGAGCATGGCACGCGCGCCGACGGATCGCCTTGACTCCCGGGCTGCGAGGTATAGGGCTACGACTCGACGGTGAACGGCCGCATCATGTCGTTGTCTTCGTGCTCAACGATGTGGCAGTGGTAGACGTAGGTCTGCGGTGCCGTCACGCCCGTCGGTAGCTCGTACCTGGCACGCACGGTGGTGAAGTAGCCGGGGTCCGCCTTGACGGTGTCTTTGAAGCCGCGCTCGCTCGGGTCGGGCGGCTCCATCGGACCCGTTGCGTAGGGGGTCGGGTCGATCCCGCCGGGGACACCGCCTCCAGCGGAAGGCTCGTTAGCCTCGTCGTAGGCCTCTGCGTCGAAGGGCGTGCGGCCGACCACCTGGAAGGTGACCAGGTGGGTGTGCATCGGGTGCGTGTCCGCGGTCAGGTTGACGTAGACCCAGTCCTCGATCGTGCCCGCCGGTGGGGCCTCCGTCACCGGTGGCTCGTCGAAGTGCATGCCGTTCAGGTTCAGGAACCAGGTTGGCTCGTCGACGTCGATCTCGTTCAGGGTGATGTAGCGCGTCCGTGCCGGATCCGGCAGGTCGGCCTTCCGTCCCGGCATACTCGACGGAATAGACCTCGGGCCCGGCTGGGTGACCGATGTCGCGACCCGAATTTGCATGACCTGCTCCAGCGACGGAGCCGGCGTCGAGACCGGCTTCCTCGGGTTGTGGTTCTTCACCACCAGGCGGGCTCCGGGGAACTTGCTGAAGTCGACGAGCACGTCCGCCCGCTCGGCCGGCGCCAGCACCAGCTCCGTCATCGGCACCGGCTGATCCCACATGCCGCCCTCGGCACCGATCTGCCATAGCCTCGGGCCGCCGATATCGAGGCTGAGGATGCGGGCGTTGCAGCCGTTGAGGATCCGCAATCGATACATGCGCGGCTCGACCTCCAGGAACGGCCAGACCTTGCCGTTGACGAGCATCACGTCGCCGAAGTACTCACCGATCCAGGTCGCCCCTGGAATGTCGCTCACCGGATAGAGGAAGGTGCCGTCCGGGTTGAACTGCCGGTCCTGGATCACGAGCGGGATCTCGTACGCGCCGCCCGGGATCCCGATCGGGTTCGGTTCCTCGCCGGTGTCGAATTCGTCACGCAGGATGTAGGCGGCCGCAAGCCCCGCGAACACGTTCAGCCGGGTCGTGCCCAGGCCGTGGTCGTGGAACCACAGCAGCGAGGCCGGCATCTGCGGTAGCTGGTTCGAGTACAAGACGCTCTGCGTCTCGCCGCGGCCAAAGCCGTTCGGCGTCACCGCCGGGTTACCGTCACTGTCGGCGGCCACGAAGCCGCCGTGCAAGTGCGTCATCAATCGCACCTCGTTCCCCAATGGCGTCAGCCGCGTGTCGACCGGAATCCACGCCGGATATGCGTCCGGCAGCTGGTGGGTGAAATTCACGCGCAGCGGCGTGCCGCTCTGCCCGACGACCGCCATCCCGAACGACCCCGCTTGACCGGCGAGACCCGAGCCGTCGTCGTAGGCCCACAGGGGTGTCGGTGGCAGGTCTGGGTGCAACCGGCGCGTGATCTCCGTCTGGACGAACCCGTACTCGTTCGCGCCGCTTGGGGTCGCGACCACGATTCCATTCCCCGGCAGAGGCACTGGCTGCACGTACTTCCTCAGCTGTGAACCGCTAGCCGCACGCGCCGCTTGTATCCGCGTCGTCCGCGGCAGGGCGAGTGCGACGCCCGCACTGGCGCCGTATTGCAAGAAACGCCGACGCGTCATCATCGCCATGGCCGCCCCTCACGCCGCGAAAACCGCAGCACCCAATCTAGGACGGAGCGGCGCAGAGGTCAACTCGGCGAGCCAGCCGACGCGGTGCAGCGAGCCCGCGGAGTTCTCGCACGCTCCTGAGGTCACGCTCGCCACGTCGGGTCGAGGAGTTGGCGGCTAATGCCTAGCCGGGGCTCGCCAAGGACGAACGCTGAACGAGGTTCAGCGCGAACGCCGGGGGAACCGCGCGCCGTCGGCCCTCGCTGAGGGTTACTCCTCGAGCTTCGCCGGCGGCGCCGCGTCGCCGCTCGGCAGCGCCTGCGCCAGCTGGCCGAGCGCCTGCTGGAACTCGCTGGGGATGATCCAGAGCTTGTTCGAATCCCCCTGGGCGATCTGCGGCAGCACCTGCAGGTACTGGTAGGCGAGCAACTTCGGGTCGGCGTCGCCGCGGTGGATCGCGTCGAAGACCGTCCCGATCGCCTCCGCCTGGCCCTCCGCCCCGAGGATCTGTGCTTGCTTCTGACCCTCCGCGCGCAAGATCGCGGACTGCTTCTCGCCCTCGGCGGTCAGGATCTGCGATTGCTTTACGCCCTCGGCGGTCAGGATCGCTGCCCGTTTGTCGCGCTCGGCGCGCAACTGCTTCTCCATCGCGTCCTTGATCGTCGACGGCGGGTCGATTGCCTTCAGCTCGACGCGGTTGACGCGGAGGCCCCACTTCCCTGTCGCCTCGTCGAGCACGCCGCGCAGTTGCCCGTTGATCTGATCGCGCGACGTCAGTGCGTCTTCGAGGTCGAGACCGCCGATTACGTTGCGCAGAGTCGTGACGGTGAGCTGCTCCAGTCCCTGGATGTAGTTCGAGATCTCATAGGTCGCCGATTTTGGGTCCGTAACCTGGAAGTAGATGACGGTGTCGATGTTGACGACGAGGTTGTCCTCGGTGATGACGGGTTGAGGGTCGAACGAGACGACCTGCTCACGCATGTCGACTATGTCGCGAATCCGGTCGACGAACGGCACGACGATCGTGAGGCCGGGATTGAGCGTCCGGCTGTAACGGCCGAGGCGCTCGACGACTCCCGCACGCGCCTGCGGGACGATCCGGATCGTCCGCCACAGCGCGAACAGCACGACTACGACGACGGCGAGCAACACGATGAGCGCAACCACGACGACCTCCCTACTCGTAGACGAGCGCAGTGGCGCCCTTGATCTCCGCGACTTCGACCCGCGCGCCAGGCTCGAAGACCTGCCCGTCCATGTAGGGCCGCGCCGTCCACTCCTCGCCGCCGATTCGCACTCGACCGCCGAGCGCATCGACGCGCTGCACGACGACGGCCCTCGTCCCCACGAGCGCCGCCGTTCCCGTCCGCGAAATCGCGGGCATGCGGAGATGGGCGCGGGCGATCGGCCGCAGGAAAACCACTGACGCGAGGGCGCCGGCGATGAAGACGATCAACTGGATCACGGCGCCCGCTCCGAGCGACGCGACGATCGCGGCGACGACCGCTGCGAGGGCGACCGGCCCGAGGAAGAACAGCCCGGGCGTCAGGATCTCGCCGACCGCAAGCGCGACCGCGACTATCGCCCAGACCACCCAACCCGGCACGTCGCAAGAATCGTAGAGCTAGGAGCGAGCGAGACCGAGCGCAGGCAAGATCGCCTGCGCCAGCGTGGCTAACGCTCGACGGCCTTCCGTCTACTAGCCGTCTACCAGGATAGACCGGAGCTACAGGGACTTGGGCGTACTACCAACCGGCAGGAGCTCTTTCCAGCGCGGCCTCGCAGTACGGCCGGTGCGCGGGATCCGCATCACGATCCGAAGACAGCAGGACGACGACCGCCTGCCGCACGCATTTCAGTAGATCGCGTCGCCCGTCTCGGGATCGAAAAAGTGGAGGCGGTTCGTGTCGACGGCGAGCTCGATGCGCTCGCGCTCCGAAACCGTCGTGTCGCGGTCCAGCCGCGCGACCCATCCCCGGCCCTTGACCTCGGCAGCGTCCTCGCCGACCGCGGCAATCACGTCCTCGCCTGCGACCATATGCGCGCCGGGATCGAAGTGCACGAAGACCTCCGAGCCCATGTCCTCGCGGATGTCGACGACCGCGCTCAGAGGCTCGCCGCTGCCGAGCTTCGCGTCTTCGATGTCCTCGGGACGCACGCCGAGGATCAGCCGGCGGCCTACGAATCCAGGTAATCCCGGCCGCGTCGACAGCACGCGCTCACCGACAGGAAGCGCCTTGTCGGCAAACTTGGCGACGAAGCCGCCGTCGGCGCGTGCGAGGTCGGCCCCGACGAGGTTCATCGCCGGCGAGCCGATGAACTCGGCAACGAACAGGTTGCGGGGGCGGTCGTAAAGCTCCTGTGGTCTTGCGACCTGTTGGAGGACGCCGTCGCGCATGATCGCGACGCGGTCGCCGAGCGTCATCGCCTCGACCTGGTCGTGGGTGACGTAGATCGTCGTGACGCCGAGCTCGCGCTGGAGGCGCTCGATCTCGGCGCGCATCTCCACGCGCAGCTTGGCGTCGAGGTTCGAGAGCGGCTCGTCCATCAGGAATGCGCGTGGCTCGCGAACGATCGCCCTGCCCATCGCGACGCGTTGGCGCTGGCCGCCCGAAAGCGTGCGCGGCTTCTTCGGGAGTACCTCCGCCAGGCCGAGCGTCTCGGCAGCGGTTCGTACGCGGTCGCCGCGGCGCTCCCGTTTCATTCCGCGGAGCTTCAGCCCGAATGCCATGTTGTCGAACGCGCTCATGTGGGGGTAGAGCGCGTAGTTCTGGAAGATCATCGCGATGTCACGGTCCTTCGGCGGCAGCCTGTTGACCACCTCGCCCCCGATGACGACACGCCCGCTGCTGATCGACTCGAGACCGGCCACCATCCGGAGGGCGCTCGTCTTGCCGCACCCGCTCGGGCCAACGAGGACGACGAACTCCCCGTCGCCGATCTCGAGGTCGAGGTCCGACACCGCGCGGGTGCCATCTCCGTAGACCTTCGTCAGCTTCTCGAGCGTGATCTCGGCCATTTCGAACTGGTGACGAACTCTATTAAGATCGCACTACGGTGGAGGCGGCCGCGGTCTCACGGCCGAGAGGAAGGCGCTGGACGAACGTCTTCGAGCGCCCGGGTGTCCTTGCGTCTGTACTCATCTCGCCCGCAGTCATCTTCGTCACCGTGCTCGTCGCCGGCCCGCTTGCGCTCGCGATCTGGCTGAGCTTCACGAACGCGACGACCGGCCTGCACGGCAAGTGGGTGGGCCTCTATAACTTCCGGCACGAGTGGGGGAACGCGGCGTTCCAGCACGCCGTCTGGCACACCTTCCTCTTCACGGTCATCTCGCAGGCGATCGTGCTTATCGGGGCGGGCCTGATCGCGCATGCCCTGATGCGCGACTTCCGCGGCAGGTGGATCCTCCGGTTCATCATCTTGCTCCCCTGGGCCGCACCGATCGCGCTGAGTCTGATGGCCTGGAAGTGGATCTTCGACCCGTCCTACTCGATCCTCACCTGGACGCTGCAGCACCTGCACCTCGTGAGCCAGGTGTCTCCACCGGTCTGGCTCGGGCAGTCGACATACGCCACCGCCTCGGTGATCGTCGTGCAGGCGTGGCGCATCCTCCCGTTCGCCGTCGTGATCTTCATTGCCGGCCTGTCATCGATCCCGAGGGAGGTCGACGACGCCGCCGCGATCGACGGCGCCACCGGGCTGCGCAAGTTCTGGTCAGTTACGCTGCCGCTGACCCTGCCGATCGCGACGGTCGCACTGCTGTTCGGAATTGTTTTCACGGCAACCGACATGGCGGTCGTCTACATCCTCACGCAGGGCGGCCCCCCGCCCTCGTTCGCGACCGAACAGGTGACGACGTGGTCGTACAAGACGGCGATCGACTCCGGCTCGCTCGGCCCGGGGGCGTCGATCTCGCTCGCGCTCCTGCCGGTCCTCGCCGTCGTGAGCATCGCGATGCTGCTGCTCGCCCGAAGGGCCGAGGTTTCGTGAGACAGAAGACGCTCTCGTACCTGATCGTCGGCCCGTTCGCGATCGTCCTCGCGTTTCCGTTCTACGTGATGGTGATCACGGCCTTCAAGAACCAGACGGAGTTCTACAACCCGGCGATCAACCCGTACTGGTTCGGCAAGGACAGCCCGACGTTCGCCAACGCCGCGTTCCTCTTCCACCAAACGCCATACCTGACATGGCTCAAGAACACCGCGATCGTCGGGATTTGCGTCGTCGCGATCACGCTCGTGCTCGCGGTGCCGGCCGGCTATGCCCTCGCGCGGCTCGCCGGGCGCATTGGCCAGAGTCTCGGCATCGGGATCTTCCTGACTTACCTGATTCCGCCGACGCTGCTCTTCATCCCGTTCTTCGCCGTGATCAAGCGGGCGCACCTGACCGACTCGATCTGGGCTTTAGTGCTCGTCTATCCGTCCTTCACCGTGCCGTTCTCGACGTGGCTGCTGATGGGCTTCTTCAAGACGATCCCGTTGGAGCTCGAGGACGCCGCGCGCGTCGACGGCGCGTCACGGCTGAATACGCTCGTGCGCATCGTTTTCCCGATCTCCGTCCCGGGAATCCTAACGGTCGTCATCTTTTCGTTTTCGCTTGTAGTGAACGAATTCGTCTATGCGTTCACCTTCATCTCGCCGTCGGCCCACAAGATGGTTTCGACGGGCGTCTACACGGACCTCATTCGCGGCGACCTACCGAATTGGGGCGCGATCATGGTCGCCGCGCTCATCCCGAGCATCCCGCTCGCGCTCCTCTACAACACGTTCCTCGACCGGTTCATCGCGGGATTCACCGGCGGGGCATTCCGCTAGGAGCTAGCGGAAGAAAGGAGGATCGATGGCAAGTTCCGACGATCCGAGTCATCGCGAAGGGAGGTATGACCGTCGCGAGCTGCTCCGGCGCGCGGGCGTCGGTGCGGTTTCGGTCGGAGTCGCGGGCTCGGGCTTCGGCCAGGCGTTCTACGGTCCGCTCCGGTTCAAAGGGCGCTGGCTCAAGGGCGATCTCTCGCTCATCACCTGGGCCCACTTCGTCCCGGCCTTCGACGTCTGGTTCGACAAGACATGGGCACCGGAGTGGGGTCAGAAGAACGACGTCCAGGTCAAGGTCGACCACATCAACAACACGTTGCTGCCGGCGCGCGCACAGGCGGAAGTCGCGGCGAAGAGTGGTCACGACATCTTCTTCGACCTGGCGCCCCGTCCCCAATACGAGGACAACGTGATCAACCACAACGAGATCGTGCAGCAGGTGCAGCACAAGGTCGGCAAGATCGGGCGAATCGCACATCGTTCTACTTACAACCCGAAGACGAAGAAGTACTTCGCCTTCTCCGACAACTACGTCCCCGATCCCGTCGTGTGGCGGCACGACATCTGGAACGGCGTTGGTATGTCGCCGAACACGTGGGACAGCGTGCGCAAGGCCGCGCCGAAGCTGAAGGCCGCGGGGCACCCCCTGGGGATCGGCATGTCGGCGGAGCTCGACTCGAACATGGCTCTCTCGTCGTTCCTGATGTGCTTCGGGTCGTTCGTCCAGAACGAGCACCATCAGGTGACCCTGAAGAACAAGCACACCGTCGAGGCGCTGAACTTCATGGCGAGCATCTTCCAGAACGGCGAGACGAACGAGGTCTTCGGCTGGGATCCGTCCGGCAACAACAACTTCCTCTACTCCGGCAAGGGCTCGCTGATCCTGAACGCGATCTCGGCGACGCGCACGCCGGAGGACACGCACCTGCCGTTCGCCGACGACTTGTGGATCTGGCCGATCCCGAAGGGCCCGCACGGTCGGATCGGCTACGAGCACGTCATGGGCTGCTGGTGGATCTGGAAGTTCTCCGCCAACAAGGCCGCCGCGAAGAAGTTCCTCGCAGACCTCGAGATCAACTACAAGGACGCGTTCCTCGCATCGAAGTTCTACAACTTCCCAAGCTTCCCCGGCGCGTACCCCTTCGCCAAGATTCGCAAGTCCGTCGCGGCCGACCGGCACAAGCCGATCGGCAAGTACGGCATCCTCACGACGATCGCGCAGAAGTACACGACGAACCCTGGGCATCCCGGCTACGCCAACGCAGCGTTCGGCGAGATGTTCAGCAAGTTCATGATTCCGCAGATGTTCGCGCAGGTCGCGCAGAAGAAGATGACCGCCTCGGAGGCAATGAACGCCGCCGATCGCGAGATTCGCGGGATCTACACCAAGTGGCGCAAGCTCGGGAAGATCTGAGCTGAACGCGCTGGGGTCTGACCCATCTTGGGGTCAGACCCCAGCCTTCTGTTAGGTCGGCGTATTGCCTCGAATCCAAGTCGCTGGCGCTTCCTGGCCGTCGTCGCGACGAACGTCTCCTTGCGAACGATCGCGAAAGACCTCCACTTCTCGCCACGGCCTGCAATCGGTCATCACGCCTACGCGATCACGTTCGGCGGCTTCCTGCTGCTCGGCGGCCGTGCCGCGGACGCTACTCGGACCCCGACGCGTCCTCATGGCCGTGGTCGGCGATGTTCACGATCAGGTTCATCGAGAGCCTCCGCGAGTACACGCTTGCCGGCAGAGCCGGGCGCATCACATGCCCGACCTGGGTCGGCAGCGCCGAGGACGACGAAATCAGCGAGTCGACGGCACAGCTCGTCGCGGCGGCCGGCGTTCGATCAGTTCGGGTCGAGCCGCTCGCGCAGCAAAGCGACACAAAGCGCCGGTCTGGGCCAGCGTGGCCTACGCTCGACGGTTCTCCGTCTACCAGCCGTCTACCAGGGGAGGCCGGAACCAGACGTACTCGGCTGTACTCAGAGTACTCGATGCACGTCCGAATGGGGACGGAGCTGGCTGAGCGAACGCAGACCTGCACCACGGGCAGCGATCGAGCGGCTTCGTAAAACGCGTGGACCGGTTCGATTCCGGCCGGGGCACTGCGGACACCCGGCGAAAAAGGCCTCGAAACGGCGCCGGCACGCTAGAGACCGTTGCTGTCGGCGCGTTCGACGGCGCGCGCGAGCTCCACTCGAGACGAGACGTCGGCCTTGCGAAAGATGTTGCGCAGGTGCGCCTCGACCGTCTTTTGACTGAGGAACAGCTCGGCTGCGATCTGCGGGTTCGTCTTGCGGTCGACGACCAGGCGCGCAACCTGCAGCTCTCGCGAGGTCAAGGCCTCGAGCCCCGTCGCGCCGGCTTTGCCGGGCCGCGTCCGACGGTGGATGCGGTGGCCGAGCTTGCGCAGCTCGCGCTCGGCCTCGTCGCGCCACCTCAGTGCGCCGCACGCCTCGAGCGTTGCGGCCGCCTGCTGCAATTCCGAGGCGGCTCGATCACGCTCGCCCGTTTGCGCCAGAGCCCGTCCGGCCAGCGTGCGCGCGAGGGCTGCCTCGATCGGCGCTCCGACCTCCTCGGCGCCCGACACCGCCAGGCGGGCTCGTTCGGCCGCCGCCGGGGCGTTCCCCGTATGGAGGTCGACCGCTGCCGCGGCTCGATTGGCCCAGGCGATCGCCATCGGAAGCTGGAGCGAGTCGGCCCAGGCCCGAGCAGCATCGGCTGCGCGTCTCGCGTCGCCGGGACGGTCGAGCGCGAGCCAGCAGAGCGTGAGCGACTCGAGGTAATGCGCCCTCGGCCCGCCGGCGATGAGCACCAGCTCCTCGCCTCCCGCAGAACCGAGCAGCAAGTCGACGGCGCGTTGTGGTTCCCCGGTCTCGAGCAACGCACGGGCCAGGTCGACGGCCGCCTCGGCTGAGTGGAACCCCGCGTCGAGATCCGCGCTCAGCTCGACCGCCTCCTGTGCGGCCGCGAGCGCCAGGGCGACCTCGCCGGCATGCAGCGCCGCCGCTGAACGGCTGCCGAGACTCCACACCAGCGCATGCGTGTTTCCGAGCAGGCGTGCTGCCTCGATGCCACCGTCGAGGAGCTCCCCGGACTCGGCCAGCTTGCCGCGCATGCGCCAAAGGCCACCCAAGGTCAGGACGAGGACGAGGAAGAGCTCGCCCCCCTTTCCGGTTGCGCGTGCCACGGCGAGCGCACGGCTCGCGTGTCTGTCACCGTCGGCGTACCAACCGGCGTAGAGCTCCGTCCCGGCGAGCCTGGTCGCGGACTCGAGGTGGCGGGCGAGGTCTTCGTCAGTCAGCGAATCGACGAGGGCGGTGGCCTCTCGGCGGCACGCCTCTGCGCGCTCGGCCCCGCCCGTCATCGACTCCGCCATCGTGAGCAGGGCGAGCGCCGCCGCGGTCAAGGGCGTGTCCGCGAGCCGTCGCGCCGCAGCGACCGCACGCTCGGCGCAGGCATGCATCTCGTCATACCGCGCTCGCCAGACCAGATTCACCGCGAGCTCGTTCATGAGCTCCACGGCTTCGGCGGAGCCTTGATCCGGAAGCCGTTCGATCGCGCTCGCAAGGCGCGAACCGGCCTGCTCGTGCCGTCCGAGCAAACCCTCGACGGCGGCGCACCTGCGCGCGACCGTCGCGTCGTCGGGAGCGATCGCGAGTGCCTCCAGGAGGACGTCGTGACTGTCAGCGAAATGGCCGCTCGCCGTCTGCGCTGCAGCGCGCGCGAGCAGGAGCTCGATCCGCTCGCTCGAGGGCGCGCTCGCCGGAAGCAGGCGAAGAGCCTGGGCGAACCAGTTCGCCGCGCTTGCCGGTGCGAGACGCGCGGCGCCTTCGCCCGCCTCGCGCAAGACGGCGACTGCGCCGAGGTCGCCCTCGCGCGCGGAGCGTTCGACGTGGTGCGCGCGCGCAGCAGCTGTCGCGCCGCGCGCGGAGAGCAGGTCCACGCAGCGCTCGTGCGCACCCAGTCGCCAACCGCCGGGCGTCGCCTCGTACACGGCGCGACGGATGAGCGGATGACGGAACCGAAAGCGTCGCGGCACCTCGGTGCTCCGAACGAGGTCGAGCACGAGCAGCTCGTCGATCGCTTCCATGGCCGCGGTCTCCGACGTCGAGGCAGCTGCGGCAGCCAGCTCGGGCTCGAAGGGGTCGCCGGCCACCGCCGCTCCCTCGAGCACGCGGCGCGCATCGCTCGACAAGAGGCTGAGCTCCTCGCTGAGCGATGCGGCCACAGCGGATGGAACCTCGATCCCGCTGAGCAAGACATCGGGGCCAGTGCCGGTTCCGCCGTGACGGTCGAGCGAGCGGGCGAGCTGCTCCAGGTAGAACGGATTGCCGCCGCTCTCGTCATAGAGGACGGCCGCCTCCTCACCGACGAGCTCCTGAGCTTCGAGCGCGCTCAACGCGCCGAGCTCGATCTGGATCAACGCCCCTGCGCGTTCGGCCCGTTCAATTGCGACCGAGAAGCGCTCGGCCTTCCGGTGCGGACGGACGGCCACGACCATGAGGACGCCGGCGCGTGGGGGCCGCCGCAGCAGCGCACCGAGAAGCTCGACGGAGGCCGGGTCGGCCCAGTGGACGTCGTCGAGCACGAGGACCAGCGACCGCGTCTTTGCCAGCTCCTCGAGCAGGGCGCGCACCGCCCGGTGGCTGCGATAGCGCTCGTGGAGTGCAACGCCGCTCGCTGCCCCGAGGGCGGAGAGCGAAGGGAAGACCTGCGAAAGCTCCGCGCGCACGTCTTCGTCCAACGCGCCGAAGCGATCGGGACCGAGCCCGCGCAGATACTCGTCGAGCGCGTCCACGAAGAGCGAGAACGGCAGGTCGCGCTCGAGCTCGGAAGCCGAGCCGGCGAGGACGAGGCGTCCGCCACGGTCGGCGGAGCCCGCGAACTCGGCAAGAAAACGTGTCTTGCCGATCCCCGGCTCGCCGATGAGGGCGACCGCGGAGGGGATCCCCTGATCGACCTCGGCGAGGACTCGGTCGAACGTGCCGAGCTCCTCGGCGCGGCCGACGAACTGGTCGTTTAGCAGGGCCATTTCGTTCTCCGGCCAGGGTAGATCAGCTGTGCCCGATCCCAAAATCAGGGTGCAGGATCAGGGTGCCGCCCCGATGTCGGGCCGGCGGCGCTGCGCCAGTCTCGGCGGGTGGCCCATTACTTGCTCCACCACCACCACGAGCCCCACGAGTGCGGCACCGTCTTCGCCTCGTTCAAGGGGCACGAAAGCCCGCTTCGTCACCTGCCGACGCTCGCCTCGTGCCGCTCCGGCGGTCACGCGATCTGGTGGACGGTCGAGAGCGTGACCGAAGAGGACGCACTCCGTCTGTTGCCCCGCTACGTCGCCGAGCGCACGACCGCCACGAGCGTGAGCGAGGTCGACATCCCATGACAGGAGGACACATGAGCCCCGCACATCCGCACACCCGCGAGCTCGCCGCACGAGAGAGCGACGGCATCTACGTCCTGCTGCTCTGGCACCCGCGCGAGGACGCGGTCACGGTCTCCGTCGAGGACGGCCGCCGCGGAGACCGCTTCCAACTCGCAGTTGCTCCCGAAGAGGCCCTCGACGCCTTCTACCACCCATTCGCGTACGCCGCCTAGCGGCTGAAAGGAGAATCGTCATGCCCCGCAGAACGAACCAGAACCGCAACCTGGCGGCACGCATGGGCAGCTGGAGCGCCGCCCACTGGAAGACCGCAACCTTTGGTTGGCTCGCTCTCGTCGTCGTCGCCTTCGCCGTCGGCGGCCAGATCGGGACGAAGCAGATCGATCCGAACGCCAAGGGGCCGGGCGAGTCGGGTCGGATGGACAAGATCCTCGACGCCGGCTTCAAGCAGCCCGCGGGCGAAAGCGTGCTGATCCAGAACCGCTCGCTGCAGACGGGAACGCCCGCCTTCGCTGCCGCGGTCGACGATGTCGTCGCACGCTTGTCGAGGGTGGCAGTCGTGCGCAACGTGCGGCCGCCGAAGATCGCCGGCGACCGCCACGCCGTGCTGGTCGATTTCGACATCACGGGCGACAAGAACACCGCAGCCGACCGGCTCGGTCCCGTGCTCAAGAGCGTCGCCGATGCGGGCAAGGCCCATCCGTCGTTCTTCGTCGGCGAGTTCGGTGGCGCCAGCGCTGCCAAGGGCGTCGACACGGCGTTCGCGGACGATCTGAAGAGCGCCGGAGCGCTCTCGATCCCGCTGACGTTGATCATCCTCGTCGTGGCGTTCGGCGCGCTGGTCGCGGCGGGAATCCCGCTGCTGCTTGCCCTCACGGCGGTCGTCGCAACCTTCGGGCTCGCGGCGTTGCCGAGTCACGTGCTTCCCCTTGCACAGGAGGCGTTCGCCGTCGTGCTGCTGATCGGGCTCGCCGTCGGCGTGGACTACTCGCTCTTCTATCTGCGCCGAGAGCGCGAGGAGCGTGCGGCCGGCCGGAGTCCCGAGGAAGCCCTCGAAGTCGCCGCCGCAACGTCAGGGCGGTCCGTGCTCATCTCGGGGCTGACCGTCATGGTTGCGATGGCCGGGCTGTTCTTGACGGGCGATGCGACATTCGCATCCTTCGGATACGCGACGATCATCGTGGTCGCGGTGGCGATGCTCGGCTCGCTCACGGTTCTGCCGGCGCTGCTGTCGAAGCTCGGCGACCGGGTCGACCGGCTGCACGTCCCGCTCGTCGGGCGGCGACGGCGCAGCGCCCGCGAGGGTGGCGCCTGGGGTTGGATCGTCGACGCGGTGCTGCGCCGACCGCTCCTCTCCGCCTCACTCGCCGCCGGCTTGCTGGTTGCCCTGGCGATTCCGGCGCTGCAGCTCCACATGGCAACGCCGGGGCCGGACACGTTTCCGCAGAAGCTGGCGGTCGTCAAGGCGTACGACCGCATGCAGCAGGAGTTCCCCGGGAACGCGCTGCCGGCAAACGTCGTCGTCAAGGCGTCCGACGTGAACGCGCCGTCTCTCCGCACAGCGATCGCGGCGCTGCGACGTCGGGCGCTCGCCACCGGACAGATCGAGAAGCCGATCACGGTCGAGACAAATCGGAGCGGCACCGTGGCGAACATCACGATGCCGATCAAGGGCACCGGCACCGACGCCGCCTCGATGAGCGCGCTCGCGCTGCTGCGCGACAAGCTCATACCGGCGACCGTCGGCACCGTCCCAGGAGCAGACGTGGGCGTCACCGGCATCGCCGCGCGCTGGAGCGACGAGCTGAAGCAGCAGAAGTCGAAGCTCCCCTACGTCATGGCGTTCGTGCTCGTCTTCGCCTTCGTCCTGATGCTGATCGCATTCCGCTCGATCGTCGTCGCCTTGAAGGCGATCGTCCTGAACCTCCTGTCGGTCGGCGCGGCATTCGGGATCCTGGTGCTGGTCTTCCAACACGGGGTCGGGAAGGGCATCCTCGGCTTCAGCTCGACCGCGGGAATCTCCCCGGTGGTCCCGCTGCTCCTGTTCGTGATCCTGTTCGGGCTCTCGATGGACTACCACGTGTTCATCATCAGCCGGATCCGAGAGACGTTCGATCGCGGCGCGAGCATGGACGACGCGATCTCCTACGGGATCAAGTCCACCGCCGGCGTCGTCACGAGCGCAGCGATTGTCATGGTCGCGGTGTTCTCGATCTTCGCGACGTTGTCGATGTTGATGTTCAAGCAGTTCGGAGTCGGGCTGGCGGCGGCGATCCTGATCGACGCGACGATCGTTCGCGGCGTGCTGCTGCCGGCGACGATGAAGCTGCTCGGCGAGCGGAACTGGTACCTGCCGCGCTGGCTCGAGTGGCTTCCTCGGCTCGAAGGACGCGAGTCGGAGCCCGCAGTGGATGCAGAGCCCGCGCTCTCTGCCTAAGACAAACACGGCCTGGACCTCCGGCCCCGCCGGCCGGAGGTCCAGCCGCCTCGATGAAAAGGAGTACTACTCATGCAAGCCGAGCCACATCCGCAGAAGCGCACCGGTCTGCCGATCGGTGCCTGGGTCGCCGCCTCCCTCGGCGTGCTGGTGCTCGCCGCAGGCGCAACGACGATCTGGGCCGACGCCTCGAAGCGCGACGACAACGGCTACTTCTCCGCCGACGCGCACCGCTACGGGACTCACACACGGGCGATCTCGACGGAGAGCATCACCGTCGGGAGCTACGTTCCCACGTGGCTCGCAGGAAAGGTCCGACTCGACGTCTCCGGCGACAAGCCGTTGTTCGTCGGGATCGCATCGAAGAGCACGGTCGACGCCTACCTGGCCCGGATCGACCACACGGAAGCGACGCACCTCGGCCTCGATCCGTTCAAGGTCACCTACGTCGACCACCCCGGGACGGTCGATCCCGGGCGGCCCGCAGGCGAGCCGTTCTGGGCGGCCAAGGTCTCCGGTCGCAAAGGCCCACTGCTGTGGAACCTCCGGTCGGGCAAATGGTCGATCGTCGTGATGAATGCAGACGGCTCTCGCGGCGTCGCGGCAACCCTCGGTGTCGGTGTCAAGGTTCCGGCGGCGCTCTGGGTCGGGATCGGGTTGAGCCTCTTCGGGGCCGCGCTGCTCGCCGCTGCACTGCTCATGTTCGAGGCGCGTACGCGGGCCGGCAGTCGGCGCGGCGCGAAAACGGTCTTGGCCAGCTAGGACGCGGCTGTCAGGGTCGAGCGTCGACCCCTTCAGGCTCCTCCACGGTCGGGTCGCCGATGTATTCGAGCGCCCGGTGTGCGGGGAGCCTGCTGCGGATCGCGAACGCGTAGACGGCGAGGCTGAACACTGCAACGGCGAGAATGTCCCAGCCGAACGTGAGCTCGTTTCGCGGCCCGTGCAGGCCGAGCAGCGGGATCGAGCTGGGCGTCTTCGTGTCGAAGGAGCTGAGGTACGAGATCGCCCCCATGCCGAGAAGGTACGGCCAGAGCCAAGCGGCGCTTCGCCAGTCGAGCGGCAGCTTCCGCGCGGTCGGATCGGTGGCAGCCGACACGCCCAGCAACGCAAACCCGATCAGGATCGCCGCGACGAGTTTCCACATCACGGCCCAGCCGGTGAACAGGAGGATCTCACTCGCAGCGACGAACGTTCCGGGCGCCAGCACGGTCGCGGCCGGCAGCCTGAAGGAACGTGGCCGCGCAGGATCCTGACGCCTGAGCGCTCCCAGTGCGAGCGGCGCCATCGCGTACACGGCGACGGCCGCTGCCGAAATGAAGCCGACCAGCTGCTGCCAGCCCGGGAAGGGTAGGAGGATCACCAAGCCGCAGATGAACGAGAACGCGATCGCAAAGGAAGGCGTTCCGCGCGGTGTGAGGCGGGCGAAGGCCGACGGGATGAAGCCGTTGCGCGCGAGCGCGAAGGTGAGACGCGCGCTGGCGCCGGTGTAGATCAGACCGGTGCCGCCGGGCGAGACGATTGCGTCGGTGTACAGCAGGACCGCGAGCCAGCCGAGGCCGAGTGCCGTCGCAAGTGCCGCGAAGGGACCGAACAAATGGCCGTTTCCGGAGAACGAGACAGCCGCCCATCCCTGCGAGAGCTCCGAAGGATCGAGTGCCAGGATGAACGCCACCTGGAGCGCGATGTAGAGGAGGATCGCCACCGTCATCCCGCCGATGATCGCGAGGGGGATGTTCCGCCTCGGGTTGCGAGTCTCCCCGCCGAGCTGAACCGCCTGTTCGAAACCGAGGCCGGCGAAGATGACACCGCCCGACGACAGCGCGAGAAACACTCCCTTCCACCCGAAGGGCATGAAGCCACCGTGCGCGCTGAAGTTCTGCGTGTGCGCGGAGGTCGCGATCAGCGCGGCAACGGTCACGACCGGAACCAGCAGCTTCCAGCAGACGGCGAGCATGTTGACGTCGGCGAGCCAGCGCACGCCCATCACGTTGATCGTGCAGAAGAGCAAGAGCAGCGCCCCCGCGACGAAGTAGCCCTGAACAGTCAGGACCGCCCGGCCGCCCGACACGGTCGTGAGCGAGGAGATGTAGTTCGACGCGTACAGAAGCATGGCCTCGACCATGATCGGCCCCACTGTCACCGCGCCGAGAAATGCGACCCACCCGCTCGTGAAGCCGACCAGGTTCCCGAAGGCATAGCGGGGGAAGCGGGCGCTGCCTCCCGCCACCGGGTACATCCCTCCCAGCTCAGCGTGCGTCAACGCGAGCAGCATCACCACTCCGCCGCCGAGCACCCAGGAGATGACGGCGGCCGGCCCGGCGAGCGACGAGGCATACAACGCGCCGAACAACCAACCAGCGCCGATGATCGATCCCAGGGACGCGAAGAGGAGCCCGAGGAAGCCGATGTCACGGCGCAGCTTTCGCGCCGCGCGCGCGGGGCTGGCCACCAGCGGTTGCGCGAGTCCTGCCGTCCCCCTGACCCCTTCCAATCTGACCCCCGAGACCTAGTCAGGCACGGCCCCGATCATGGCCCATGTCCGCGTCTGCCACAACCGGGGGTCTCGGCTGCGCTATACCTGGGGCAGAGATGGGTGTGACCGAGCGGCTTGGGCGGGCGTCGAGCCGCCGCCCATGGCGGGTGGTCGGCGCCTGGCTCGGAGCGATCGTCGTCGCCCTCGTGTTGAGCGCGGTTCTGCTCCCCGGGAACCTGACGACGAACGGGCACGTGACCGGAAGCCCGGAGTCGGCGCGCGCGGAGCGGCTGTTCTTCGACCGCTTCCCGCCGGACACGAACGGCGTCGACGAGCTGATCGTGGTGCGGTCGGCGACGCTCAGCGCGCACCAGCCGGCATTCCGGCAGTTCAGCACGCGCCTGCTTGCCCAGGCGCAGGCCACAGGCGCGGTGTACCGGGCCCGGCTCCTGGGCGTCTCGAAGGACGGGCACGCCGTCCTACTCGGGATCCAGCGCAAGGCGGACGTCGACCCGCTCCTGCCCGTGGTCGAGCGGGCGGACGGACGGAACGGGTTCAGCGTCGCGATGACGGGCCAGGGCACGCTCGACCACGACTTCAACGACCTGTCGCAGCACGACCTGAAGTCGGGCGAGCTGCGGTTCGGCCTGCCGGCGGCGCTGATCATCCTGCTGCTCGTGTTCGGCGCGGTCGTGGCCGGGCTGATCCCTTTGCTGATGGCGATCGTCGCGATCGTCGTCGCGCTCGGGCTCTGCGGCATCATCGCGGCGACGTTCACGCTCTCGGTCTTCGTCGTGAACATGCTCACCGGGATGGGCCTCGCGCTCGGGATCGACTACTCGCTGTTCGTCGTCTCCCGCTACCGGGAGGAGCGTGTGAACGGGGTCGCCGAGCTCGAGTCGGTGGCGACCGCCAGCGCGACCGCGAGCCGCGCGGTGCTGTTCAGCGGGTCGGTCTTCGTCATTGCGCTGACCGGGATGCTGCTCGTCCCGTCCAACGTGATGAAGAGCCTTGCCGTCGGAGCGATCTCCGTCGGCATCGTTTCGGTGCTCGCGGCGCTGACGCTCCTGCCGGCCTTGCTCTCCCTGCTCGGAGATCGCATCAACGCGCTGCGGCTTCCCTACGTCGGCCGCAACATCGGCAGCGGCGGCGAAGGCCGGTTCTGGGGGGCCGTCGTGCGCGGCGTGATGCGCCGGCCGCTCCTCTACCTCGTCACGTTCGCGGCGTTGCTGATCGCGCTGGCGATTCCGACAGTGGGCCTGAGCCTCGGCGCGAGCGGTGTCAGCACGCTCCCCGATCGGCTCGAGTCGAAGCAGGGCTATCAGGCGCTCACACGCTCTTTCCCGCAGGCGAGCGCGAGCCCGGCGCTGATCACCGTCAGCGGCAACGTTCGGTCGCCCCGGGTGCGCCTGGCCATCGCCCGCTTGCGCCGGAGCCTCGCCGGCGACCCCGTGTTCGGGCGCAGCGACCTCCGGGTCGCCTCTTCGGGCGACATCGCAGCGATCGGCGTCGAAGTCGGCGGCGACAAGACGGGCAAACGGGCGCTCGAGGCGATCCGCAACCTGCGGTCGACCCTGATCCCGCGAGCCTTCGCGGGAACCGGCGCGGAGGTGCTGGTCGGCGGCGATACCGCCGACAACGTCGACTACATCGACGCCATGAATGCGTGGCTTCCCTGGGTGTTCGCGTTCGTGCTCGGCCTGAGCTTCGTGCTCATCGCCGTCGCCTTCCGGTCGATCGTCGTCGCGGGCACGTCGATGGCGCTGAACCTCCTCTCGGTCGGTGCTGCCTACGGCCTCGTCGTGCTCGTCTTCCTCCACGGGACCGGCAGCGGCTTGCTCGGCTTCCAGAAGGTGAACGCGATCGACGCCTGGGTCCCGCTCTTCCTCTTCTCGGTGCTGTTCGGGCTCTCGATGGACTACCAGGTGTTCCTGCTCAGCCGCATCAAGGAGCGCTACGACATCAGCGGCTCCACGCGCGAAGCCGTCGAGTGGGGCGTCTCCTCGACCGCACGGCTGATCACCGGGGCGGCGTTGATCATCGTCGCCGTCTTCAGCGGCTTCGCCATGGGCGACCTCGTCATGTTCCAGCAGATGGGCTTCGGGATCGCGGTCGCGCTGCTGATCGACGCGACGATCATCCGCTCGGTGCTGCTGCCTGCCGCGATGTGCCTGCTCGGAAGGTGGAACTGGTACCTGCCGTCGTGGCTGGAGTGGCTGCCGCGGATTCAGATCGAAGCATCCGCGCGGGAGGAGCACGTGCCGGTCGTCAGCCCCGGCGGCTGACCGCTCAGCCGACCGAGAGAATCCGCGCGCGCCACGAACCGCGCGGCGCCTGGATCGTCACCTCGTCGCCGACCTTGCGCCCCATCAGCGCCTGACCGACCGGCGAGTCCGGCGACACGCCGCCGACGCTCGAGATCTCGACCTGCATCCGCTCGCCCTGCTCGTCTTCGATCTCGACGTTCGAGCCGACACCGACGGTGTCCGTCGCGCGCGCGGTCTCGTCGACGATGACCGCGCGCTGCAGGCGGTCGCGCAGCATGCGGATGCGACGCTCGAGCAGGCCCTGCTCGTTCTTCGCCGCGTGGTACTCGAAGTTCTCCGAGAGATCGCCGAAGCCGCGCGCCGTCGCGATCGCGTTGACGACCTCAGCGCGGCGCGGGCCCTCCAGCTCCGCCAGCTCGACCTCGAGCTGGTCCTTCTGCGCCTGCGTCAGGTGCTCCGGCTTGTCCTCGGGCATTGCGGGAGGTTAGCTACGCCGTCGCGGCCAGGAGGCTCGACGCTTGCCGCACGAAACGACTCGCGCCGACCGAGCGGTAAAACGACAGCGCCGCAGCGACGTGCACATCGGCCTTGGCGCGGGCGCCCTGCTGCACGTATGCCTCGGCGGCACGGAGATGCGCCAGCGCAATGTCGGCGTTCGACCCGATCTCTTCGTACTGGCGGATCGCGTCGTCGAAACGTCCGTCGACGAGCGCACGTCCGGCGACGACCCACGGCGAGTCGACCTTCCACCCGGCAAGTGACTCGAGCGTCGGCTCGCGACCGATGAGGCGGGCGCGCGAGTCGATGATCTCTCCAGGCAGCGGCGGGGCGACGTTACCCGCTGCCCGCAACGGCTTCATGCGTTCGATGGCCTCCAGCACGAGGCTGCGAGCCTCTTCGCGTTCACCGGACGCATCGAGGACATACGCTCGAGTGGCGTAGGTCGGCAAGACCATCTGTGGCTCGTCGGTCCGGCCCGCGACGTCCATTCCGAATGCGCTGTCCTCGAGAGCCCCCTGGAGGTCGTCCCGAGCAACTCGTAGCCATGCCCGGAACATCCGCGCATGCGCATCGATCCCTTCCGGCGGCTTGTCGGCGATGACAGCGTCGGCGCGTGCAGACGCTTCGTCCCAGCGGCCGAGACGAATGAGGCTGCCGAGAATGTTGGCGCGCTCGAACATGACCAGCGACTCGAGGCCGAAGCGCTGTCCGACGGTGAGCGACCGTTCCTCGAGCTCGATGCACTCTCGGACACGGCCCAAGCCGTAGAGGATCGAGGCGAGGTTGTTGAGAGCGCGGGCCAGCTCCGGCGAGTTGATCTCCTCTGCGAGCGCAACGCTCGCCTCGAGCTCCGCGAGACCACCCTGGCCGATTCGCTCGCGCGCGGATCCGAGGTTGTTCAGCGCGTGTGCACGGACTGCGGGCAGGTCGAGCGCCTCCGCCATCGCGAGCGCCTGCGTCCCGTGCTCGATCGCGGCGTCGTAGTCCGCAGCGAGCATCTCGTAGCGTGAAGCCTGGCTGAGGATCGCCGCCTTCGCGGGCGACGCAGGCAGCGGATCGACGAGCTCGAGTGCATGACGAAGCCCGCGCTCGAGCTCCTCCGCATCGCCCCGGTACCACGCTGCCTCTGCGATCAGCGCTTCCGCTTCACCCGCGGCCTCCGCGTCGCCGGCGGCGAGCAAGGCGTCAACCGCCTCGTAGAGTCGCTCCGCCGACGCGTCACCGTCGGTCCACTCGGCGCGGCCAAGCGCAAAGAGAAGCCGCGGACGCTCGGCGTCGTCGGGCCACAGCTCGTACGCCGCACGGTAGAAGTCGACAGCCACGTCCCACGAGCTCAAGGTTGCGGCGCGGTCGCCGGCCTCGCGCCGCGTGATGCGAGCGCGGTCCACGAGTTCGGAGGTCTCCTCTCCGGACGCGCGCGCGAACTCGAGCGCCGCTCCGTAATGATGCGCGATCAGCCCCGCATGGTCTTCCGGCCGGCCGAGCGACTCGACCCACTCCGCGGCAGACACATGCTTCCGGGCCCGGGCCGAACGTGGAATCTGGCTGTAGGCGACTTCTCGGACGAGCACGTGCCGAAAGGCGTACTCGGTCTCGCCCGCAACGGCGGAGCGTCGCTCCCGGCGGATGAAGCCCTTGCGTTCGAGCGCATGCAACGCCGGTTCGGCTGCGCCCGACACGCCGCCCGACCAGAAGACCTTCCCGAGCACTGCAGCGTCCTGCAACAGACGCTTCTCGTCCTCGGGCAGAGCGTCGAGTCGCGCCGCGATGATCCCCTGCACGTTCTCTGGGACGCCGGCTCCTGCGGCTTCGCCGTGTTCGAGGTAGAGCCGCGCGAATTGCTCGGCGTACAGAGGATTGCCCCCTGCTTGCTCGAGCAGCACCGACTGCGTCTCGGCCGGCAACACCGCCTGCTCGAGCACCGCGGCAATGACGCGCGCCGCGTCGGCGTCGGTGAGCGGCGAGAGCGCGAGAGTGACGGCGTTCAGCTTGCCACCGCCCCAGTTCGGCCGGCGGTCGAGCAACTCCGGTCGCGCACTCACGAGCACGAGGATCGGGACGCCGGACGTCCACTCCGCGAGATCGTCGACGAAGTCGAGCAGCCCTTCGTCGGCCCAGTGCAGGTCCTCGAACACGAGCACGAGAGGCTGCTGCTCCGCCATCCCTTCGAAGTAGTTCCGCCACGCGGTGAACGCTTCATGCCGATCGAGCGCCGCGTCCTCGGACAGGCCGACGAGGGTCTGGAGATGGCGTCCCACCCAATCCCGCTCGTGCTCTTCGACCACCTGCGCAACCGACTCGTGCAGCTTCTCGGCGGCCGTCTCGGGTGCGTCGTTCTCGTTGATCCCGGCCTGCGCCTTCACCATCTCGCCGACCGCCCAGAAGCTGACGCCGGATCCGTACGGGAGCGCTCGACCCTGCCGCCACAGGACCAGCTCCGGCATCTGCTCGATCCGCTGGAAGAGCTCGGCGACGAGGCGCGACTTGCCGATGCCCGGAACGCCGACGAGCGTCACGAGCTGCGGCTCACGCTGGCCGACCGCCCGGTCGAACGCGTCGAAGACGACGCCGAGCTCGCGCTCGCGGCCGACGAGCGGCGTGAGCACACGCTGCTCGAGGTCCATGCCCAGCCGCGACGTCGCCTCCACGGCCTCCCACACGGCGACCGGCTCGGACTTCCCCTTGGCGGCCACGGGCTCGTGCTCCGCGTACTCGATCCGGTCCCGCGTTGCACGCCACGTCGTCTCGCCGACGAGGATCCCGTTCACCGGCGCTGCCGACTGCAGGCGCGCCGTCGTGTTGACGACGTCGCCGGACGCCATCCCCTCGCCGGCTTCCGGACGCGCACCCAGTGCGATCAGAGCCTCGCCGGTGTTGACGGCGATGCGGAGCTGCAGGTCCGCCTCGTCCTCGCGGACCCAGTCGCGGATGGCGAGGGCGGCGCGCACCGCACGCTCCGGATCGTCTTCGTGCGCGACCGGAGCGCCGAACAGCGCGACGACTGCGTCGCCGATGAACTTCTCGACCGTGCCGCCGAAGCGCTCGAGCTCCGAGCGCAACCGCTGGTGGTACGGCGCGAGGAGAGCCCGCACGTCTTCCGGATCCATCTGCTCCGCGCGCGACGTGAAGCCCACGAGGTCGGCGAACAACACGGTCACGACCTTGCGTTCCTCGCGCGCGGGCGCGTCCTCGAACGGCTTACCGCAGGAGAAGCAGAAGCGGGCGCCGGGAGGGTTCTCCTGCCCGCAGTTCGGACAACGCATTGCCCAAATCTAGTGCTATGGCAGGCGGGGAGACCAGGCTGCGGAGAGCACGCCGGCGCCGACCAGCAGCGCGGCCGCGATCGCGAGGAAGACGTACGTGATCTCCGTCTTGCCCGGTTTGCGCCCGAGCCGCGACCCCAGGCTGGAGTACGCGGCATTCAGCGTCTTCGCGTTCTGCGCCTCGAAGAACTGGCCGCCCGTGTGGTCGGCGATCGCCCGCAGCGTCGCGGGGTCCGGCGGCACCGGCACCCGGCGGCTGAAGCCGAAGCCGCCGGGAAACCCCTGCGGCGGCCGCGCGAAGCCGAACTGAAGCGTGCCATTCGGGGTGCCGAGCGCGACGGTGTAGACGGGAATGCCGGCCGCCTTTGCACGGTCGGCGCCCTCGAGCGGCAGCAGCTGACCGCGCGTCTGCGCACCGTCCGAGAGGAAGAGGATCGAGACCAGGCCGTGGGTCGGCTGCGCGGGCGCCGACGACACGGAGGCGAGGTTGCCGTTGCCCACGCCGACCGCTTCCTCGCCGAGCCGCACCGCCTCCGCGAGCGCGTCGCCGATCGCGGTGCCGCCGAAGCTCGGGTACCACTCGAGCGTGTCGAGCGCCTGCCGCACGAGGCTGTGGTCGGTCGTCGGCGGCGCGGCCACGGCCGGGTCGCCCGCAAACGCGATCAGGGCGACCTGCAGCCGGTCGGGCGCCTTGTCGAGGAACTTCCGCACCGCGGCGGTCGCGGCGCCGATGCGCGACGGCTTCACGTCCTTCGCCTCCATCGAGCGGGAGACGTCGACGACCAGGATCACGGTCGCCCGGTCCTTGGCGACGAGCGTCGTGTGTTGCGGCCGCGCCACCGCGACACACAAAGCAGTGAGTGCGAGCAGGAACAGGGCGAGCGGCACGAACCTCCGCCAGTTGCGGCCGCCGACCACACCGGCGAGCACGTCGACGTTCGTGAAGCGGACGGCGTAGCGCATGCGCCTGCGCTCGGCAAGGACCCAGAGCCCGACGGCGAGCGGCACGAGCAGCAGCGAGAGCAGCAGCCACGGCTGCTCGAACGTCATGACCCACCTCCGCAGACGGCGCCGACCTGCACGACGGCGCGAACGCCCGTGACACCCGCGCCCGATCGCACGCGCGCATAGATGCGGTTTCCGCGTGCGGTCTGCGCGACCCGCACGGTGCGCGCGAGCGACGCGCTCGGCGCGGACGCGGTGTAGAAGCCGACCGAGTGCCAGCCGGAGATGAGGCGCTCACCCGCACCGCACGCGGCGACGGCTCGAACGCTCCCGGCGCGCAGCCGCACACTGCGCACGCGGCGGACCGCCGGCTGGCCGGGTGGGAAGGACTGGAGCCTGCGGTACGGCACGGGCCCGCTTCCGCCGCCCGACGTCGGCACGCAGCCGATGTGCGGCCGGAAGACAGGGTTCCGCGCGGACGCGCCCGTGTAGACACCGCGAAAGACGACGGAGCGCGACGTCGTCGTCCCCGGCCCGACGGGGCTTCCGAGCAGCCCCGGAAAGTCGAGGTCGATGGCACGGTCGCTCAGCTCGGCATCGAGGCCGCCGACGATGTACCCGCGCGGGCACGAGAGCTGGAACTGAGCGCCGGCGCGCACGTTGCCGAGCTCAACCGGGACGACCACCCAGGGCCCCGGGACTTTCACGCAGATTTTCAGCCCGCGGCACTCGTTCGTTGCGCCTGCGGGAGCGGCGGTTGCCGCGAGCGCCGCCAGAGCGGCGAACAGGACGAGCACCGGCTTCACGGCACCCTCCGGAACCAGAGCGCCGAGAGCCCGCCGCCGACCAGGAGCAACGCCGCCGAGCCGCCGGCGAACAGGTCGGATACCTCACGCGACTCGCTGCGGCTCCCGAGCCGCGACCCGAGGTGCGTGTACACCTCGCGTAGCTGCGAGGCGGTCGGCGCGGTGTAGAAGCGTCCTCCGGTGACCTGCGACACGCTTTGCAGCGTCTGCGGGCTCGTCGGCACGCGCATCTGCTCGGTCAGCCCGCCTGGCAGCGGCACCGTGATAACACCGTCCTGCGTGCCGATCAGCACCGAGTAGACCGGGATGTGCGCCTGCCGTGCCTTCAGCGCGGCAGCGGCCGGCGACGTGCGGCCGCTCGCCTGCGCGCCGTCGGAGATGACGAGGATGGCCGCCGGCGGCCGCGACCCGTCGGACGCACGTTGCCGGCCGGCGATCCGCGTGGCCAGCGCGACGGCGTCGCCGAGCGACGTCCCTTCGGCGGGGTGCAGCGAGCGCAATGCGGATACCGCCAGGTCGCGGTCGTCCGTCGGCGGCAGCGCGACGTACGCACGCCCGGCGAAGCCGACGATCGCGAGCCGGTACTTCGACGGGAGCGCGGCGAGGAATGCGCGCGCTTCGCGCCGTGCCGCCTCGAGCCGCGAAGGCTTCACGTCGTTGGCGCCCATCGAAAGCGAGGTGTCGATGACGAGAACCGCCGTCGCCTCCTCACGCTTCACCTTCACCATCGCGTGCGGACGCGCGATGCCGACGACCATCGCCGTGAGCGCGACGAGCAGGATCGCCAGCGGGAGATGACGGCGCCACCGCGGGGAGGCGTCGACGAGATTCGGGAACAGGCCCGGCGACGTGAAGCGCGCCGCGTAGCCCGTGCGGCGTCGCTCCCACACGACGTACAGCACGACGAGCAGCGGAACGACCGCCAGGCCGACCAGCGCGAGGGGCCACTCGAACGTCACCGCGGCCGTCCGCGGCGGAGGAAGACGGCGAGCGAGCGCAGCCAGTCTCCGGAGGTCGAGAGCACGACGTGGCGTGCGCCCGCGGACGCGAGCGTACGAGCCACCTCGCCACGCTCGGCCGCGGCCGCCGCGGCGAACCTCGCGCGCAGCTTGGCGCTGCGCGTGTCGGCGCGCACCTGGCGACCCGTCTCCGGATCGACGAGCCACAGGACGCCTGCGTTCGGCAGCTCCTGCTCGCGTGGGTCGCGGATCTCGACCGCGACCACCTCGTGACGGCCCGCCAGCTCGACGAGGGGCCGCTTCCAGTCGCGCGGCCCGCGAAAGTCGCTGACGACGATCACGATCGCCCGCTGCGTCGCGAGCGCGCCGGTGCGTCGCAGCGCGGCGCCGAGCGACGTCGCGCCGACCCGACCCTCGGGATCGTCGACGCGCACCCCGTCGAGCAGCCCGATCAGGCCGAGTCGGCCCTGCCGCGGCGGCAGCCAGCGCTCGCGCTCGTCGCCGAAGGTCACGAAGCCGAGCCTGTTCCCCCGCCGCGTCGCGATGTGGCCGACGGCGATCGCAACTCCCTCGGCGACGTCCGCCTTGCGCCGGTCGGCGGTGCCGAATCGCATCGACGGCGACGTGTCGAGCACGAGCCAGGTGACGAGCACGCGCTCAGCGAGGTGCACGCGGACGTGCGGCTCGCCGGTGCGAGCCGTCACGTTCCAGTCGATGTGCCGGACGTCGTCGTCGCCGGCGACGTACGGGCGCACCTGGGCGAGCTCAGTCCCGTCGCCGAGGACGATCGAGCGGTAGTCGCCTGCGAGGAGACCGCCGACACGGCGGCCGATGCTGACCTCGAGCGCGCGCAGCAGGGCGTCGGGCAGCGGGCCCGGTCCCGGCCGCTCGGGCGTCGGTTGAGCCCGAAGCGCGCGGAACGGCGTCACGCGACGTTCGGTCTCGCGAGATCGGTCGCCGGCACGGGCACGTCGGCGAGCACGCGGTCGAGGATGGCGTCGGGCGACATCTCCTCCGCGAGCGCCTGGTACGTGAGAACGAGCCGGTGCCGCATCGCGTCCTTCATCAGCGTCTGCAGGTCCTCGGCGAGCACGTAGTCGCGCCCACGCAGCAGCGCGAGGGCGCGCGAGGCCTGCACGAGGCTGATCGGCCCGCGCGGGCTCGCACCGAAGCCGATGTACTCCTTGAGCTCGTCGCCCGGCTGCCGCGTCGCAGTCGCGAGGTCGACGGCGTAGCTCACCAGTGCTGGATCGACATAGATGCCGGCAACGACACTCTGCAGTTCCTTGAGGTCGTCGAGCGAGAGCGCCTGGCGCAGCTCCGGCGGCTCGGACAGCTGCCGCTGGACGATCGTCAGCTCCTCGTCGTGCGCGGGGTAGTCGATGAGGATCTTGAGCATGAAGCGGTCGACCTGCGCCTCCGGCAGCGGATACGTGCCCTCGGACTCGATCGGGTTCTGCGTCGCCATCACGAGGAACGGCTCCGGGACGGGATATGTCGTGTGGCCGATCGTCACCTGGCGCTCCTGCATGACCTCGAGCAGCGCGGACTGAACCTTGGCCGGGGCGCGGTTGATCTCGTCCGCGAGCAGGAAGTTGCAGAACACCGGGCCGAGCTCCGTGTCGAACGTCCCCTCGCCCGGGCGGTAGATCCGCGTGCCGACCAGGTCGGAGGGAACGAGGTCGGGCGTGAACTGCACCCGGGCGAACGTCCCGCCGAGCACGCCGGCTGTCGTCTTGATCGTCAGCGTCTTCGCGAGGCCGGGCACGCCCTCGATGAGCAGATGGCCCTGCGCGAGCAGGCAGACGAGCACTCGCTCGAGCATCGCGTCCTGTCCTGCGATGACGCGTCGGATCTCGAACAGCGCCTGCTCGAGTCGCTCCTGGGCTTCGCTCACTGAGGCCTCCCTCGTCGCCTGTACAGAGTCATATACGACAGCAGGGCAATCTAAGTTTCTCCTGAGAGCGTAGGGTTACTCGATATGACGAAATTTCTCGTTCAACGCAGCTTCGAGGTCGGCGAAGACCAGATGACCGAGGTCGGGAAGCGCTCGAAGCGGATCGCCATCGAGCAGTTCCCGGAGATCGTCTGGCACCACAGTCACGTCGTCATCACCGATGAGGGCAAAGTGAGGACGTATTGCGTGTACGAAGCGCCGACCGAGGACATCGTGCGGCAGCACGCCAATCACCTCGGGCAGCACACGGTTGACGGGATCTACGAGATCGCCGGCGACGTCACGCCCGACGACTTTCCGCTCACGTAGGCGTCCGCGGCGCGGTCTTGCCGGCGCGCACCTCCTCCTCGTGAACCGAAGCCGCTTGCGCTACGACCAGCCGCTTCGTGACGTCGCGCCGTAGGTCGCCGTCGCTCTCGGAGATTGCGGCGAGCGCCTGCCGGTAGAAGCCGGCCGCCTCCCCCTTCGCCGAGGCGCGGTTCGCCTGGTCGCCCGCCTCGACGAAGTAGCGGACGGCGCGCTCGGGCTCGCCCGCGTCGAGCCAGTGATGCGCGAGCGCCGGCGCGACGTCTCCCATCTCGCCGACGGCCTCCTCGAGGAAGAGCGCGATCGCCTCGTGCCGCTCCCGGCGCCGCGCACGCGGAAGCGTGGCGTATGCAACCTCGCGGATCAGCTGGTGCTTGAACGCGAATTGCGCGTGGGCGGAGCCGAGGCGCGAGACCGGGTCGCGGCGGATGAGGTCGCGCCCCTCCAGCGCGTCCAGCGTCTCTGACGTGCCGGCGCCGAGCGCTCCGGGCCAGAAGACCTTGCCGACGACGGACGCGTCGAGCAGCGCCTCGCGCTCGGCGGGAGGGAGCGCGTCGATCCGCGCCGCCACGATGCCGCGGATGCTCGTCGGCAGCCCGCGCGCTTCGCCGCGGCCCTCGGCGACCGAGGCGACGAGCTCCTCCAGGAAGAGCGGGTTCCCCTCGGCCGTCCCGGCGAGCGCCCCGGCAACCTGGTCGCGGGTGCCCGCGGCCTCGAACAGCCGGCGCGCCAGCTCCGCCGACACATCCTGTGACAGCGGCTCGAGCTGCAGCGCCGTGTAGGTCGGGAGGCCGCCGCCCCACGCCGGTCGTTCTGCGAGCAGCTCGGGCCGCGCCTGCGTCAGCAGCAGCAGCGGCACGTCGCGCACGCGCGACGCGAGCATCTCGAGCAGGTCGAGCATGCTCGGAGCAGCAACGTGGATGTCCTCGAAGATGAGAACCGTCGGCTGCACGGCGGCGACTCCTTCGACGAACCGCCGCGCCGAGTAGAACAGCGTCTGGCGGTCTCCGGCCGCCCCCTCCCGGCCGATGCCGATCAGCATCGCGATGTGCGACGCGACCTCCGCCGCGTCACCGTCGAGGAGCTCACGCGCCGTCCGCTCGAGCTTCAGCGAGGCGTCGCTCGTCGGATCGGTGTCGAACATGTGCGCGATCTGCTTCACCTGAGCGGCGAACGAGCCGTAGGGGGTCACCTCGCCGTACGGCAGCGAGCGCCCCCAGACGACCCGTCCGTCGCGCTGCTGCACCGCCTTCGTGAACTCGGAGCTCAGCCGGCTCTTGCCGATCCCCGCAGGCCCGAAGAGCGTCACGAGCTGCGGCCGCCGGTCGGCGACCACGCGTTCCCAGATGCCCAGCAGCGCCTCCAGCTCCGAGGTGCGGCCGAGCATCGGAACGCTTCCTTCGGCGCGCGCGCCCAGCGCGACGCGCGGCGCGAGCGCGCGCCAGACGGCGACGGGCTCCTGCTTTCCCTTCGCGACGACGGGGTCGAGCTCCTCGTACGCGATCGCGTTGCGGGTCGCGTGGTAGGTCTCGGCGCCGACGAGGATCCCGTTCACCGGCGCCGCCGACTGAAGCCGCGCGGCGGTGTTGACGACGTCGCCGGAGACGATTCCCTCGCCCTGGGCGGGATTGGCCGAGACCGACACGAGCGCCTCGCCGGTGTTGACGGCAAGCCGGACATCGAGGTCGACTGCCTCCACGATCGCGAGCGCCGCCCGCACCGCCCGCTCCGGGTCGTCACCGTGAGCGACAGGCGCGCCGAAGACGGCCATCACGGCATCGCCGATGAACTTCTCGACCGTGCCGCCGAACGATTCGATCACCGCGCGAACACGGGCGAAGTACGGCGCTTGAATCGCGCGAACGTCCTCCGGATCGAGCTGCTCGGAGCGAGCGGTGAAACCGACGAGGTCGACGAAGAGAACGGTGACGAGCTTCCGCTCCTCTGCGAGAGCGGGCCCGGACGCGGCCAACGGCGACGCGCACGCGTTGCAGAAGCGGGCTCCGGGCGGATTCTCGTGTCCGCAGCTCGGGCAGGTTTGCATGGTCGAAGCGTACGACTACTCTCGGGCGGGAGCCCGCTCGCGCCGCCAGAACACGATCGCGGCGAGGAGTGCCGCGAGGGCGACGAGGCCGGCCGCGATCGTGATCCGATCACGCGTCTTCGAGCTTCCGCCGCCGGATGCCGGAAGCGGCTTTCCCGACGCGGCGGCGAGCTTGC
Organism: uncultured Actinomycetes bacterium; assembly: GCA_963833655.1. Lineage (GTDB taxonomy): Bacteria > Actinomycetota > Thermoleophilia > Gaiellales > Gaiellaceae > 3-1-20CM-4-69-9. The sequence continues at coordinate 340,323 of CAWHYL010000006.1, forward strand.
GAATCGCGGCCGTCGCGCTTTCGACCTGCTTCGTCACGTCCTTGCCCGGCGGCGGCAGCTTCTGCAGGACGGCAATCCCCTTCGGGTCCGGCTTCCCGCCGACCGCGTAGCCGTACGCGTTCGGCATCACGACGAGCAGCCGGTCGCGATATTGAAAGGAAAGCTCGAGGCCGAGGAACTGCGCGTACTTCTGAGCCTTGTTGTACAGCGAGAACGCGGTGCCCAGGTCGTAGCGCGAGCCGATCACCGCGACCTTGATCTTGAAGCCGTTGTCGGCGGCGGCCTTGATCGTGTCCGCCAGCTTCTTCGACGCCTTCGGATCAACCTTCGCGTTGAACGGCAGGAAGACGCCCTGCACGAGCAGGTAGTCGCTGGCGGGATCACCGTTTGCGCGGGCAACTCCAGCTGTGGCGAGCAGGAGCAGCGCCGCCGCGACCGCGATCCCCCTAGCCAAGGACGTTCACCGCCAGGAGGGCGACGACAACGCAGGCGCCGGCGCCTGCGAGCAGCGCGACCAGCGCGGCAGCGAGCACGAGTGCGACGTTGCGGTTCCTCATCCGTTGGCCCGATCGACGAGAAGAACGCTAAACGGCGCACCGTTCTTCGGCGTGACGTCGAACGAGAGGCCCCAGTGCCCGACCATCACCAGCGCCGGCGCGGCATGCGAATAGACGCCCGGCGACGTCTCCGTGAGCGCGTACGACTGCGTGCCCATCTCCATGTCCAGCATCGTCGCTCCGACCACGACCTCGGCGCCGGTCACGGGCTTGCCGCCCCGCGTGATTCGCAGCGAGAACATGTTCTGGGCAGCAGCTCGGTTCGGGCTGACGTGGAGCTCGACGCGGTAGCCGTCCTTGTTGACGACCGACGCCACCGGGCCGGGACCGACGTGCGCGCTCGCGCCGCCGACCTTCGCCAGCGCCTTCGACGGCGGCGGCAGGCTCGAGAGGACGGCCGCCGCGACGACCGCGCTAATGACGAGGAGCACCTCGCCGGCGACGAGACGACGCAGGAGCGCGGCCGCGCCGGGCCCGAGCTCGGGACGCTCGCGGTAGGCGAGCAGCCGCGGCCGCGTCCGCAGCAGGTTCACCGCCGCGAGCAGCAGCGCCGTGCACAGGAGCCCGATCTTCACGAGCAGCGCCTGCCCATACGCCGTCTGCCACAGCGACGCGAACGTCGGCAGATGCACGAGCGACGCCCCGATGCCCGAGCCGATCAGGACCAGCACCGAGATGAACGCGGTGTTCGAGAACCGCGGGACGCAGACGACGAGCCCCGCGACCCGGCGCGCGACCGGGAAGCTCCGCCACAGGACGAGCAGCCCGATCAGGCCGCCGACCCAGATCGAACCGGCGGCGAGGTGGAGCCAGTCGAAGAGCAGCATTGCGCCGCGCGGCGCCGTCTGTGCGGCATGGCCCGCGAGCCCCGGGACGAGCAGCACCGCCGCAGCGGCAGCGATCGCACCGGTGACCGAGAGGAGCTCGGCGATCGAGCGCCGCTCGCGCTCCGGGCGATCGATCCACAGCGCGAGCCCGCCGGCGAGGACGAACAGCGCAAAGACGATCTCCAGGTCGACGAGTCCGCGCCCGAATGCCGAAGCGCGCAGCAGCGGGAACAGCGCGCCCAGGTCGAACGCCGAGCGCAGGGCGAACTGCGCCGTGGCCATGACGAGATACACCGGTATCGCGACGAGCGCGACGAGCGACGCGATGCCGAACGTGATGTCGAGCGGCCGCAGCCTCGATTCCGGCACGCGCTGGACGACAGGTCGCGCCGCCGCGATCCGCAGGATGAACAGGCCGATCGCGGCCATGAGCGCGATGAAGACGACCGAGCGCGCCGCGATCAGCCGCGGCGTCGCCGCGGTCTCCGAGATCGAGGGAATGACGAACTGCGGCTGCGGCCCCGGATTGGGCCCGACCGCGAAGGTGAATGCGCCGCGGACCGGATGTCCGTCGACCGAGATGACGCGCCAGTAGACGAGGTACCACCCCTCGCCGAGATGCTCGAGCGGGACGACGAGGGTCTTCGCGTCCGCCGGCGAGCGCTGCGGCGCCCCCGTCGTCTGCTGCCGGCCGGCCGCGTCGGTCACCGAGATCGCCGCGAAGCGCGGCTCGACGGCCTCGGTGTACGTCAGCTTCACCGCCGGCGGCGGCCGGTCGAGGACAACGTTCGCCTGCGGCACCGTCCGCACGAGCCCCGCATGCGCCCAGGCGGCCGCCGGCAGCGCGAGCGCCGCGACGGCCGCCACGAGGGCGAGGCCGAGCCTCATGCGAGGGCGCGCCTACCGCCGCCTGCGAAGAGCCCGATGAACGCGACCACGAGCGCGAAGACGCCGACGACGAGCGCGATGATCGCGAGCGTGCTCGTCCCGCCGCCGCCCAGCGACGACTTGAACTCGACCTGCGGCGCCGGCGTGTCCGACGACTCAGCACCGGTCCAGTCGACGACGCTCCCGTCCGAGTACGTCTGCCGCACCTTGAACGAATACGTCTTCGCCGAGTCGGCCGAGGCGAGGAACTGGAAGACGGCGTCTTCCTCTGTCGGCGTGTGACCGCCCGACCAGGTGACCTGCTCGATCTTCGTCTCCTCGCCCGACCCCGTCGACTTCACCTTTCGCGTCCAGCCGGGTGACGGCACGAACGAGTCGATCGCGAAGCCGTCGGGCGGCGTCAGCTCGACCTTGGTCGTCGTCGCCGCCTTCTCGGTCGGGACGGCGAGCGTGAACAGCTGGCCGTGCTTCGTCAGCGCGACAGCCGGGCTCAGCTCTGCGTGCGCCGAGGCCGACGCGGCGATGATCAGCGCGCCGCAAAGAACGGCGACGAACACGCCGAAACGGTGCATCGGTTGTGCTCCTTTCGTTGTCGGGTCAGGTCAACCCGGCAACGGCGGGGCGCGCGCCGACGCAGCACTTGCGCGCACGACCAGACGCACGGCCGTTCCCTCACCGAACGCGCGGAAGGGCGCGAACACCAGCACCGGCAGTTCTGCGGCCAGCCGCGCGAATGTCGAGCGCATCCACGCAACGACGTGCTGCGCGGCAGCGATGACGGCGGCAGCGACGAACGAGAGCCCCGCCTCGAAGGGGAGCAGGTCGCGATGCACCGGGCCGACGAGGCAGTGCAGACCGTGCCAGCCGAGCCCGGCGCGCCAGTGGAGGTAGGCCTCCAGCATCCCGCCCGTAAAGCTGGTCGCCACCGTGAGGGCCGCCGCCATGACGAGCGTCGGCGCGACGGCGAACGGCGCGGCCTCGCGACGGACGATCAGCGCCCGCTCGCGGACGCCGACGGCGACGAGCCAGCAGACGATGACGGCCGACACGGCGCAGATCGCGAGGGCGACGAGCGCGAACGCCGGCAATGCAGGCCCACCGGCTCGGTGCTGAAGGAAACGCGCCGAGGGATCCGGCACCGCGAGATACGCGAGCGACCGCGCCGAGAGGACGACGGCCGCAACCGCAGCGAAGGCGACGAGGATCCTTCGGATCACGTCACCGCACGTTCAGGGTAAAGGGCGCGGTCATCACGTGCCCGTCGACCTTCGACTGCAGGAACAGGCGCCAGGTGCCGGCAACGGGCAGGAGCACGCCGACGCGCAGCACGCCGGGCTTGGTCTGCGTCCCCGTGACGCGCGTCGCGCCGAGGACGGAGGTGCACCCGCTCGTCTGCGCCGAGCAGACGTGCGTGTGGAAGTACGCGAGGTCGCCGGTGCGGAAGAAGATCGCGTGCGCGAGGGCGCCGAACCATGGCGTGAACGTCGCCGGCGTGCCGTTCGGACGCGTCACACGCAGCGTCAGGAAATTCGGCTGGATGGCGCGAAGGTGGGGCTTTCCCTGCAGCGCGAAGCGATAGCCGTTGACGGTCGTGACCGGGCGGAACGGCGGCAGCGCCTGGTGCGGCGCCTTCCCGGGAACCGTGATCCAGCGCGTCAGCTGGAAATTCCGCAGCGGCCCGCTGAGCTGCGGATACGCGTCGACGACGACCTTGTACCGGCCGGGCGTCGGGAAGGTGACCGCTTGGCTGAACATCCCGTTTGCCTGTGGCTTCGGGTGGCGGTGGACGATCGTGCCGAGGTCGCTGCGGACGATGATCAGGTGGACGCCGGTATGCGGCCCGCTCCCGGTGCGGTACTGCGTCAGCGGCGCGCCCGACGGCTGTTCGATCCGGAATGACACCACCGTCGGCTTCCCCTCCCGGACCAGCGCCGGCGACCAATCCGCAAGCTTGAACGTCCTCGCGGCGCCGATCGTGATCTGCGGTGGCGACGACGAGCCGCAACCCGCAGCGGCCACTACGAGCAGAATTGCGATCGCTGCAAGCTTCACGCGAGCAATTGAAGCAACGGAGGCGCCGAAGCCGCTGATTGAATGACGCGGTGGTTCGGCGCAATACGGTGTTGCTCGCGGCCACGATGGCGGTCAACTCCGCTGTTTTGCAACTCGTCGCGGCCGTCTCCTCGCTGACGTTCGTGCTCGTCACCGGCGTCCGCGGGCTGCTGGGGCTCGGCCCGGCGATCTTCCTCATCGCCTCTGGGCTTACGTCCGTTCCGGCTGGTCGGATGATGGACCGGTTCGGGCGCAAGCCCGTGATGAGCGTCGGCTTCGTCGTCGGCGCGGTCGGCTGTGCGGTCACGGCGCTCGCGACGCGCACGGACTCGACGCTCGCGGTCATCGCGGGGTTCGGCCTGATCGGCGCGGCCGGCGCCGTCTCGCTGCTCATCCGGACGGCCGCCGGCGACATGTACCCGGCCGCCCGTCGCGCGCGCGGCATCTCGTACGTGCTCTTCGGGAGCGTCTTCGGCGCGATCCTCGGTCCGACCGTCTTCGGACCGATGTTCGCCGGCAAGGACGTCGAGGCCGACGCGCTGACCGTGCCCTGGCTCGTCGCGGGCGGCATCTCGCTCGTCGCGCTCGCGATCGTGCAGTTCGTTCGCCCGGATCCGAAGCAGATCGCGGAGATGATCGGCGCGCATGACGACGAGGCAGAAGCCGGGCCGCCGGCGCCGCTGCGCGTGATCGTCCGCCGTCCCGGCGTCGTTCCGGCCATGCTCGCGGCGCTCGCCAGCTTCGGAGTGATGGTCTCGCTCATGAATCTCTCCGGTTACGTCGTCGTCGAGCACCATCACCATCCGCAGAGCTCCGTCTTCCCGATCATCGGCGCCCACGTCTTCGGCATGTACGCGCTCGTGCTCGTGGTCGGCGCTCTGATCGACCGCGTCGGGCGGACGCCGGCGCTCGAAGTCGGCCTCGTCGTGATGGCGCTTTCTTCGATCGCGCTCCTGTGGGTAACGAGCGTGTTCTCGACCGCGGTGCTCTTGCTCGGGCTCGGAGTCGGCTGGAACATCTCGTTCGTCGCCGCGACCGCGCAGATGGCCGACCGCACGAGCCCGGCAGAGCGCGGCCGGCTCCTCGGCTTCAGCGACCAGATCGGTGCGTTTCTCGCCGCCGGGCTCGCGCTGATCGGCGGCTATGCCCTCGACACGATCGGCGTCGCCGCCCTCGCTATCGGCGCCACGGTCATCGTCGTCTCACCGATCGTGCTGATCGCGCGGCCGAGCACAGGGGCGCCGGTACAGGAGACGGCGTGAGACGCGTCGCCGTCCTCAGCCTGCTGCTCTTCCTCGCACCGGCGGCACACGCGTCCTACGCGCCGTACCGGCATTTCGTGTCCCGGCCGGACCTGAAGCCGTCGCGCGTCAAGCTGCTCGTCCGCACCCGCTACGCGTCCCCGGGCTACATCTTCATCGCGCCGAAGAAGAAGGTCGAGCAGGGCGGCCCGCTCATCCTCGACAACCGGGGGCGGCTGATCTGGTTCTTGCCGGTCGACCGGCGCGGCGTGACGGACTTCCGCGTGCAGCGCTACCGCGGCAAGCCCGTGCTCACGTGGTGGCGCGGCAAGTCGGCGGACAACGAGCGGCTCGGCCGCTACTCGATCTACGACGACTCGTACCGCCTGATCAAGTACGTCCGCCCGGGAAACGGCCTCTCGGGCGACATGCACGAGTTCAAGATCACGCCGCGAAACACGGCACTGATGACACTGTCGCACCGCGTTCGCGTCAAGAGCCGCAACGTGCTCGAGGGAGCGTTTCAGGAAGTCGACATCCGGACGGGGCGCGTGCTGTTCGAGTGGCACAGCATCGACCACGTTCCGCTGACCGAGTCGTACTACCGGCTGCCGCGCAACCCGGACAGGACCTACGACTACTTCCACATCAACACGATCGAGATCGACCACGACGGCAACTACCTCGTGTCGTCGCGCAACACGCACACGATCTACAAGATCAATCGCCGGACCGGCGACATCATCTGGCGCCTCGGCGGCAAGCGCAGCGACTTCGAGCTCGGCCCGGGCGTCGCGTTCGGCTGGCAGCACGACGTCCGCCGCCAGAAGGACGGAACGCTGACGATGTTCGACAACGAAGCGGCTCCGAAGCTCCGCAAGCAGTCGCGCGGGCTCGTGCTGCGCATCGACGAGCGGCGCAAGACTGCAACGCTGCTGCACAGCTTCGTCCACACGCCGCCGCTCGTCGCCGTCGACCAGGGCAATATGCAGAAGCTCCCGAACGGGAATTATCTCGTCGGCTGGGGGCATCAGCCGTACGTGACCGAATTTGGAGCCCACGGAAAGACGCTGCTCGACCTCCGCTTCGGCCGGTCGGGCGTCGACTCGTACCGGGCGTATCGCTTCCCCTGGGTCGGTCGCCCGCGGAGCAAGCCCTCCGTCGCCGTCGAGGGCAACACCCTCTACACGAGCTGGAACGGCGCGACCGAAGTCCGCTCCTGGCAGCTGCTCGGCGGCGCCGACAAGAAGAAGCTTCGACCGTTGCTGACCGTGCCGAAGACCGGCTTCGAGGCGGCGATCCCGCTGCCGGCGAACGCGCCGTGGGTCGCGGTGCGGGCCCTCGACCGGCTCGGCCGGTCACTCGCCCGCTCGGCCACGGTGGGGCGCGCGTGAGGCGCGTCCCTCTCGTTTCGCTGCTGGCCGCGCTCGCGTGCGCGGCGTGCAGCGGCAACTCGTCGGCGCCGAAGCCGGTCGCGAAGGCCGGGCCGCGGCCGGGCCCGACGCAGCACTTCTATTCGCGGCCGGACCTCCGCCCGCCGGTGATCAAGATCCGGACGCCCGCCCACGAGACGGCGCCGGGGTACATCTTCATCGCGCCGAAGCTGGCGGTCGCGCAGGCGGGGCCGCTGATCATGGACAACAAGGGCCAGGTCGTGTGGTTCCATCCGTTGAAGCTGACGAAGGGTGTCACGGACTTCCGCGCGCAGCGCTACCGCGGCAAGGCGGTGCTGACGTGGTGGCGCGGCCGCGTTTCGAATGTCGGCGTCGGCAACGGCTGGTACGTCATCTACGACAGCTCGTACCGGCCGATCGCGGAGGTGCGTCCCGGACACGGTCTGGTCGGGGACGTCCACGAGTTCCGGCTGACGTCCCGCGATACGGCGCTGATGACGATCTACCACCGCCGCCATGTCGACCTCACGTCGATCGGCGGCCCGAAGGGCGGGCTGATCTGGGACGGGATCGTCCAGGAGGTGGACATCCCGACCGGGCACGTGCTCTTCGAGTGGCACAGCTATCCGCAGATTGGCGTCCAGGAGTCGTACTCGAGGCCGCCGAAGAAGCAGCTCGGCACGAAGCCGTTCCCGTACGACTACATCCACCTCAACTCGATCGCCGAGGAGCCGAACGGCAACCTGCTCATCTCGGGCCGCAACACGCATGCGGTGTACGAGGTCAGCCGCACGAGCGGCAAGGTGCTGTGGCGGCTCGGCGGCAAGAAGAGCAGCTTCGCGATTGGGCCCGGAGCGCGGTTCGCATGGCAGCACGACGTCGAGCGACAGCCCGACGGCAGGATCACCGTCTTCGACAACGGTGCGACGCCGGCGGTGCACAAGCTCACGCGCGTGCTCGTGCTCCGGCTCGACATGGCGCGCAAGCGTGCGACGCTCGTGCGCAGCTACCACCACCCGAAGCGGCTGCTGACGCCGTTCGAGGGCAACGCCCAGTTCCTTCCGAACGGAAACGTCCTCGTGGGCTGGGGCGCCTGGCCGTACGTGACCGAGTTCAGCAGCGACGGCCGCGTCCTCTTCGACGCGTACTTCGGCCACGGCAAGCCAGCCGGCCAGGACGCCGACAGCTACCGCGCCTACCGCTTCGTCTGGCACGGCCACCCCACCGACGTGCCGGCGATCGCGCTCGCGAACGGCAACGTCTTCGTCAGCTGGAACGGCGCCACCGAGGTGAAGCGCTGGCAGCTGCTCACTGGCGACGCGAGTGACTCGCTGTCAGCCGCGAAGGCCGTCACCAAGACGGGGTTCGAGACGGCGATCGCGCTACCCCAGGGCGGCAAGTACGTCGCCGTTCGGGCACTTGACGCGAACGGCAAGGTGCTGTCCGTCTCGAAGACCCTTCAGCGCTGAGGGTCGAGCGAAAGCTTCGCTTTCGCTCGAGTGAGGGTAGGCCGCTTCGCGGAAGAGCGCGCGGGCAATGCCCGCGCGCTCTTGCTGCTCGGCGCTATGGCTCGAGCCGTCCGCCTGCCGGTGGCCTTCGGCCATCGGCGCGCGGATCAGTTCGCCTCCGGCGAAGCCGCGGCTTTGATGGAGCGGTTGTCGCGCGCTCGATTAGACCGCGCGCGCGATGCGGAGCTTCGCCAGCTCGCGGTCGCGCTCCTCGAGGATCTCCTCGAGGCGGGCGACCTTCATGCGCAGCGTCTCGGTCGTCGTGACGAGCTCGATGAACGCGCGCTGGCGCTCTCGTAGCAGCGCCTCGACGCTCATGAGCCGCTCGTCGTCGGGCACCGCCGGCGGCGGCTGCGGCGCGGGCGTCAGCTGCAGCAGCCGGGCCTCCTGCGGCTGCGGCGCCGGCGTGTCGAGATTCGCGACCTGCTCGGCCACGGCACGAGCGAGCTCGTGCTCGGAATCCTGCGCGGGCGCCGGCACCGGCGGCGGCAGCGGGTCGGGAACCGGCGGGAGGCTGGCGACACGCTCGGCCAGCTCGCGCACCATCTTCACGGGATCGGGCGCCGGCTCCGCCTTGGGCTCCGGCTCGCGCTCGGGGACGGCCGGTGAGTTCTGGATGTCGAGCACCTGCTCGGCGATGGCGCGCGCGAGCGCGAGCCACGACGTCCGGCCCTGCTCGATCAGGATCTCGCCGAGACGACGTCCCGAGCGCTCCTGCTCTGCGAGCGCAGCCTCGAGGTCGGCCTCGGAAATCTCTCCTTGCTCGACCAGGATCTGACCGATCGGACGCCGCCGCATGGCGTCTGTATCGGCAGTTATGCGCTCAAACTGAACGGCGGGTACTCGTCCGTGACCATCACGAACGCGTACGCGATCACGCGTGTCCACCACCGAAAGACGCCCTCGACGAAGTCGAACAGCCCCCGCGGGTAGCGGCCCGTGAAGAGGATCGCGAACCACGCGATCAGGACACAGACGAGCGCCGCGATGCTGAGGAAGACCAGGACGATGTAGTGCGGGATCGCGAGGAACCACTTCACGAGGGGCATCCAGCGCGTCAGCTCCCGCTGAGCGTCGGGGTAGGCGTAGTCGAGGCGAACGGCCTGCTCCTCGTCCGTCGACGGATAGGTGTCGTCCATCAGCGCGAGGAAGACGGCGACACGGGCCGAAAAGCGCATGAGCTGCAGGTTCCAGTCGAACCACCAGCGCGGGTACTTCTCGCGGAAGAGAATCATCAGCAGCGGCCCGAACACGAGCACCCCGCCCGCACCCGCAGCGACGCTCCAGCTGTAGTGGCCGGCATGCGAGCCGTAACTGCCGCCGCCGTCGACGGCGCCGAGGACGATCAGGATCGGGATCGCGACGAAGATTCGGAAGAACGTCGTGACACGGTTGAGCTCACGGTCGGGATACGCGACCGCGAACTGCACGGGGTAGCCGCCGGTCGTACCGACGCCGGTGCTGGTGCCGTCCACGGGCCTACCTTCTCACGTCGATGCAGCTCTGAAAAGCCCACCAGAGCGAAACCTCATCCCCGCTGGGTGATGCGCGGAGCTGCCGTGTAGCAGATCGTCTCTAGGCATCGCCACCGAAAACAGGGAGCAACTTTGCGCAGCTTCGAAACGAAAGTGACAGCAGCCGTCGTCTGCGCCGCAGTGGCCGTCGCTGCGGGGTGTGGCTCGAGCAGCAGCAAGAGCACGACCACGACCGAAAGCGCCGCGGCGGCGCGGACGCAGTGGGCGAACAGCCTCTGTGGAGCGCTCGTAACGTGGAAGTCGGACGTGAAATCCGTGGTCACGCAGCTGCAGAGCGGCAACGACCGCTCGAAGGCGGCGCTGTCGAGCGCAGCGGGCCAGGTCGAGAGCGCCACGAAGACGCTCGCCGACAGCCTCCGGACTCTCGGCACGCCGCCGACACCTGCCGCGAAGCAGGTGCAGGGGGACGTCGACCAGCTCAGGCAACAGTTGAGCAGCGGGGCCGACCAGTTGAAGTCCGAGGCGTCCGACGTCGCCGGCGCTCAGGGCGTGCTGAACGCCGTCTCGTCGGCGGGCGCAACGGTCTCGTCCATGGCGAAGGCCGCGTCCACGGCTCTCACGCAGCTCGAGTCGGTCGACGCCAAGGGTGCCTGGAAGAGTGCGTTCTCGCAGGCCTCTTCGTGCAAGACGCTCTCCGGCTCGTGAGCGCGCGACGCCGACCCCGACCGCCTGAGACCAGCCGAAAGGAACCCCGATGACGCTCACGCACCCGAAGAACAGCACGTCCGCCGCTCGCGAGCTCTCCATCCCGCCGATCTTCGAGCTCGAGGAAGCGCACATTCCGCGCCACGAGCTGCCGGCGGCGGGAATGCCTCCGGACGTCGCCTACCAGATCATCCACGACGAGCTGCTGCTCGACGGGAACGCGCGGATGAACGTGGCGACGTTCGTGACGACGTGGATGGAGCCGCAGGCCGAGAAGCTCATGGCCGAGTGCTTCGACAAGAACATGATCGACAAAGACGAGTACCCGCAGACGGCGGAGCTCGAGATGCGCTGCGTCAACATGCTGAGCCGTCTGTGGCATGCGCCTGACGGCGAACAGGCGACCGGTTGCTCGACGACGGGCTCCAGCGAAGCGGCGATGCTCGGCGGCCTCGCGCTCAAGCGGCGCTGGCACCGGCGGCGCGAGGCCGAGGGCAAGCCGACGGAAAAGCCCAACCTCGTCATGGGCATCAACGTCCAGGTCTGCTGGGAGAAGCTCGCGAACTACTGGGACGTCGAGATGCGGCTCGTCCCGATGGAAGGCGAGCGCTTCCATCTCTCCGCGGAGGAGGCCGTGAAGCTCTGCGACGAGAACACGATCGGCGTGATCGCGATCCTCGGCTCGACCTTCGACGGGTCGTACGAGCCCGTTGCGGAGATTTGTGCGGCGCTCGACGATCTGCAGGAACGGACCGGCCTCGACATCCCGGTGCACGTGGACGGCGCCTCGGGCGCCTTCATCGCGCCGTTCATCGATCCGGAGCTCGAGTGGGACTTCGGGCTCCCGCGGGTGGCGTCGATCAACACGTCGGGCCACAAGTACGGCCTTGTGTACCCGGGCGTCGGCTGGGTCGTCTGGCGGGACGCCGACGCGCTGCCCGAGGACTTGATCTTCTGGGTCAACTACCTCGGCGACAACATGCCGACGTTCGCGCTCAACTTCTCCCGCCCCGGCTCCCAGGTCGTCGCGCAGTACTACAACCTCCTGCGACTCGGCTTCGACGGCTACCGCCGGGTCCAGGCCTACGCGCGTGATGTCGCCACGAGCCTCTCGGCCCGCATCGAGTCGCTCGGCCCGTTCAGGCTGCTGACGAGGGGCGACGAGCTGCCCGTGTTCGCGTTCACGCTGAACGACGAGGTCGACAACTTCACCGTCTTCGACGTGTCGACCGCGCTTCGCGAGCGCGGCTGGCAGGTGCCCGCCTACACGTTCCCGGAGCACCGCACCGACCTCGCCGCACTACGAGTGGTCGTGCGCCAGGGCTTCGGGCACGACATGGCGGATCTGCTCGTCGCGGACTTCGAGCGGGTGCTCCCACGGCTCCAGGCGCAGGCTGCCCCGGCTCACGACGCCGCGAGCGCTTCGGGCTTCCGCCACTAGGCTCAGATGCGTTTCGGCACGTGGCCCGTGAGCGTAAGGACGACGCGCATCGCCTTGTGGCCCGGGTCGGCGGTCGGCCCGAACATGCAGGGGCAGCCGCCGTCGAGCACCGTGATGCCGTGCTCCCTGCCGTAGGCGGCCGCCGTCTCGGAGACGCTGCCGCGGCCGGGCCCTCGGTGCATCCAGACGTGGTCGATCCCGAGGTCGGCGCACTCGCGCATCGTGGCCTCGGCGAGCTCGGGGCGCGTGCCGATGACCACCGCCTCAACGCCGCCGGGGATCGAGCGCAGATCGTGGTACGCGCGATCGCCTTCCACCACCTCTGCATTCGGATTCACCGCGTACACGTCGAAGCCCCGCTCCCGCAGGCGCTTGTAGACGACGTTGCTGCCGTGGTTCGCCGGCGTCCGCGAGACGCCGGTGACGGCCACGCGCTTGTGCGTGAGGAACTCGGCCGCGGCGTCCTTGATGGTGGTCATTGGATTCTCCTTTCTCAAGAGAGACACGACGTCGCTCGAGCACGGCCGCGGCCGGCAGCGCAACTGCGACCAGAAGCGCCCCGGCTGCGATGTCGAGCCAGAAGTGGTTGCCCGTCACGACGAGTGCGAAGGCAACCCACGCGGGCCAGAGCAACCACAGCGCCTTCAGCCACGGGCGCCGGACGACCATCGCCAGTGCAATGCCGATCAGCAGCGCGTCGGCGGCGTGCAGGCTCGGCATCGCGGCATAGGGATTCTCGGCGAAGGTGACGAGGCCACTGCCGTGCCTGAGCGAGCCCGAGGCCGCCAGCGTGTCGTGGACGAGCCCCGGCAGGAGCCGCGGCGGTGCGCTCGGCACGGCGACGTAGATCGCGAGGCCGAGCGTGTTGGCGATGATGAGCGCGTTCCGGAGCCGGAAATACGAGTCGTGGTGCCGCAGGTAGACCCACAGCAGCACCGCGCTGACGACGAGGAACTGAGACAGCCAGTACGTCCAGCCGAGCGCTGTGATCAACCCACCAAAGCCGAGCAGTGCGTGCTGCAGCCGCTGCTCGAAGAAGAGGTGCAGCCAGCGTTCGGTGTGGAGGACGGCTCGCCCGTTTGCGAGCGCCGTCGCCGTGCTGCGATCGGCAAAGCTGCGTGCGACCTCGTACGCGAGCGCGAAGCTGGACCAGATCGCCACCTGGCGCGCCAGGTCAGCACGGCCTCGAGGCAGGAAATGCCCGCCGGGCGACTGTCTCAGCTCGTACGTCGGCGCCGCGTGCAACCGCGCTTCCATCTCCACTCGATCATGCGTTGCCCGACGCCGTTTGCCATCGGCGAAACCGACGATTGGGCCTTCGGGGAAACCCGGACCTACGCCACGCGCAGCCGCAGCAGCGCAAGCACCGCAGCGACCGCGACGAGCCCGTCGCTGACGAGGCAGAGCTCGCACACGGCGCCGATCAGGTGCAGCTGGACATAGACGAGGTAGGTGCTGAACGCGCAGGCCGCGAGCGCGATCGCGGCCTGGGCAGCCCGGGCGAGCTCGCTCCGCGACCACGAGGTGAGGAGCAACCAGACGTAGCTCACGAGCCCGAGCGCCGCGACCGGGAGCCCGAAGATCTCGGCGTAGCGGGAGCTCTGGACCGTCTCGCAGCCGCCGGTCGTGCACGCGAGCTGGGCCCCCGTATCCCGTGCGTACAGGAGGTAGGCCGTCAGTGCGAGCCCGGCGGCTGCGACGGCGGCGACACCCAGTCGCAACGAACGATCGCTCACCGCGCGAGCGCCGCGTCGAGCGCGGGCCGGACCCCGTCGGCTCCGAGCGAGGTCACGCGAACGAGCCGCATGCGCCCGCCCGTCCGCCCGACTTCGAACGAGGGCGTCCCCTGCACGCCGCCGGTGCGCGCGGCATGCGCGTTGCTTTCGATCGTCCGGGTCGTCGCCGCGCCCCAGGCGACGTGGTCCAGACGCTGCGCGTCGACGCCGGCGGCGGCGGTCGCGCCTGCCAGCTCGTCGCCGACCCAGCCGCTGTTCTCGTAGCCCTGGCGCCGGTACAGCTCGTGGAGCAGGTTCCATTGCTTGTTCTGCGCACCTGCGGCGACGACCATCCTCAGCGCAAGCTCGGAATCCGGGCCGAGGAACGCCAGACCGCGAAAGACGATGCGCGCGCGGCCGCTACGGACGTAGCCGGCCACGATCGGCGGTAGCGCCTGCAGCGACCATTCGGCGCAGTAGGGGCACTGGAGGTCGGCGTACTCGACGAGCGTCACCGGCGCGCGCGGACTGCCGAGGGCCGCACCGTGCTGCTCGATGCCTGCGAACAGCGACGCCGGCGCCGGTGAGGCCGCCGGTTGTCGTCGGTGGCCGGCGCCGATCTGGCTTGCGGCGATAGCCGTCGCGGCCAGGGCGGCCGCGACCGCGAAGATCACGCCGATCCCGCGCCGGCTAATGGGACATCGTCCCCTCGACCCCGCCAACGTTCAGCAGCCCCACCTGACCGAGGTCGACAGCCGCGAACGAGTGGCTGACGAACGGATACAGGCCGGGTTGGTCGATGTTGACGTCGAAGACGCCGCCGCCGCCTGCGGGGACGAGCGCAGTCTGGATGTTGCGCTGGTACTGCGTCATGTCCCCGTTCACCCATGCGCGGTCGAGGATCGTGCCGACGACGTGAAAGTCGGTGTCGAAGCTCGGGCCTGCATCGACGACCCAGAAGCGGACCGTCTGACCGGGATCCGCCGTCAGCGGATGCGTGACGTACTGCGAGGCGTAGCCGTTCCACGTCACCCAGTCCGGCTCTTGCCGCTGAGCCTTGGCCATGTCGAGCGTGGCGGGCTTCGGGAAGCCCGGCGAGCTCAAGTACCACTCACTCGCCACGAGGACGTAGTTCTTGTCGGCGTGCGGAAGCGGCGTACGCGGCTCGACGACGATCGCGCCGTACATCCCGTTCGCGATGTGCGCGAGCACCGGCTTCGTCCCGCAATGGAACATGAACGCGCCGGGATCGTTCGCGACGAACGAGTAGTGGATCGAAGCACCCGGCTGCACGTCCTTGAAGGCGACGTTCGGCGCGATCCGCGCCGCATGGAAGTCGACCGAATGCGGGATCAGACCCTTGTTCGTGAGCGTCAGTTCGACCTTCTGGCCCTGGCGGACGTGGATGAACGGCGCTGGAGCTCCACCGCTGAAAGCCCAAGCGCTGTAGCTCACGCCCGGCGCGATCTGGATCGTCTTGTCGACGAGCACGAGGTGCACGTGCGCGACGGGCCCGGCGGGGGCCGGCGGCAGCGCAGCGCTCATCGGAATGTGCTGTTTCGCGAGCGCGTCGGCGTTCGCAGGCATCTGTCCCGCATAGCTCGTCAGCTCGGAGCCGCCGGTCGCGCCGGCCGAAATGTCCATGCCGGGCATCGAGCCTCCGGTCGAGGCCGCGGCAGCCGCCTTGTTCGCATCTTTGCGCGCGTCGTGCGCCGAGAAGCCCATCCAGACGGCGACGAAGCCGAGGACGACAACGAGCATCCCGAGCAGCAGCGAGAAGGCAGCCCAGTAGCCGCTGTTGTCGCCCTTGCGCTGCGTTCGCCGCGGGGGCGGTGGGGGTGGTGAGTACGTCGGAGCGGGCTGGGCGCCGTTCGCCGGCGCGCGCTCGAGGGTCTCGGGCATCGTCGTCTCCTTCCTCGGTTGCGCTCAAGCTAGGAAAGGTCGTGCGAGGCGGCATCCGCGCAGCCGCCGAATCGGCTGCGGGTTTCCACGGATGCCTCGCGATCAGCTGGTCAAACGGAGCGCGACCGCAGGCCTGATCCGCGTTGCGGACAGCGCCGGCGCAATCGTGGCGGCGAGCGACGCGACAACGGTTCCTGCCAGCAGGACCGCCAGCTGGCCGTACGGCACCGCAAACGAGACATCGCCCATTGCATCGGACCCCGCGATGATCGTGTACAGGGTCAGCAGCGCCAGCAGTGCGCCGATCAGCGTTCCCTGCACCGCGACATACGCAGCTTCGATGGCAAAGCTGCGTCCGACGGCCTGCGCGGGGAAGCCGAGCGCGCGCAGCGTCCCGATCTGCCGCCGACGCTCACGAACGGCGCGGATCATCACGACGGCGATGCCGGCAATGCCGACGAGGAGCCCCATTGCCAGGTACCCCTGAAAGAGCTGGAAGATCTGGTGCGTCATCGAGAACGATTCGTCCATCAACGCAGCAATCGAGAAACCTTCCGCGCCGTTCGTGATGAAGTCGCTCTGCAAGTGCGCCGCGAACGGCTCCGCCTTCGTGCCGGGCGCGAGCGAGACGTAGCTCCGGCTGGCAATGAGCCGATCGCCGAACAGCCGGTGTGCGCCGCCCCAGCCGTAGAGCATGCCGTTCGCGATCAACCCGTCGCCGCTCGCGATCGCCGCGACGGCGACGTCGCGGGAGGCGCCGGTGAGCGGGTTGATGATCGTCATGCGGTCGCCGACCTTGACACTGAAGTTCGGCGGCCCTCCCTGCTGCAGGAACAGCGGGTCGGCGATGATCAGGTTCGGATCGCTGAGCACCGATGTCCATGCATCCAGATCCGTCCGGTAGAAGCCGCGATCCTCGAGCTTCGGCGGCCCTAGCTGGAGCAGGCTGCCGTCGAACGCGGTCATCGGCCAGAAGTGCTCCTCGGGCGAGTTGGCCAACGCGAAGCTCGCCTCGGTTTGCGCGAGCGGAGCGACCATGGCGACGCCCGGCGTCCGCGCCAGCGCCGAGATCGAGACGGGGTTCGCCGCACTCGAGCGCACGAACACCTGCGCGCCGCCGGAGGCGCTCGCCGTTGCGGTGCCGACCTGCTTGTCGATCATGAACGAGATCGCCGTGATGAACGTCAGGATGAAGACGACGAGGGCGTACATCGAGACTGTCAGTCCGGTCCGCCCACGCCGAGCGAGTGGGTAGGCGAGCCCAAGCCGGAGTGCGAGCACGCGGCCGCCGAAGCGGTGTAGCGCCGAGCTCAGGCGATCCTGTTCCAGCGTCACGAACGCGACACCGCCGGCCGTCATGACGATCCCCTGCGCGACGTACACCATGATCGACGCGCCTTCCGCGGCCTGCGGGAACAGCGCGAACACGAGTGCGCCCCACACGACGGTCGCCGCCGCCAGCAGGCTTGCTGAGGTCTTCGCCGGCGCGACGCGCGTGAGCCATGGCGCAAGCCCGACCAACACGAGCGTCGGTCCGAGGAGCAGTCCGAACGGCTCCTTCGACGCGGCCGCGCTCACCGTCCACAGACCGCCGAGAGCGACGGCGCCGAAGCCGACGTACAGCCAACGCTTGCGACGTCGCGCCGGCGGTTCGGCGATGTCGCGGATCGCGCGGATGATGTTGAGGCGGCTGACGCGGATGCTCAGCACGACGATCGTCGTGACGGCGACGACGAACCCGATCACGAACGACTGGAGAAGGCTCTGCGGTTTGACCGTGAAGTACAGGTCGAAGCGGTTGTGCTCGGAGCTGAACGCCGACTGGGACCAGATGACGAGAACACGCCCGAGCCCGACGCCGACGATGGTCCCGAGCAGCGTCGCCAGGAGGGCGTAGATGAAGCCTTCGGTCGCGAAGGCGCCGACGAGCTGCGAGCGGCGCATCCCTACGGCCCGGGCCATGCCGAGCTCCGGCTTCCGCTCGGCCGCGAGCATCACGAAGAGGTTGATGAGCAACAACAGCCCCGCGAAGACGCCGAAGCTGCCCATCGCGGTGAACATCTGCGTGAACGTCTTGCCGGTCTCGTCGGCCGCGTCGAGGAACTGCTGCTTGACGGCAGTCACCTGCGGATCGATGCGCGCGGTGCGACGCTCGAGCAGCGCCTTCACCTGATCGCTATGAGCGGCGCCGCCCTCGATTCCACCGCGATTCGAGATTGCGACGTATCGAGACGGTGGCGCGGCGTCTGCAGGCCTTCGCTGCGCCATGGCCGCGAAGACAGACGGTGAGACGAGCACGTTGCGCGCCTCCTGCTGACCCGTCAGCGAGAAGCCGGCGAGCCCGAGCCGCGGCAAGACGCGATCGACCGTCAGCCTCGACGGGCGGCCGTAGGCGTAGACGTCGATGCGCGCGCCCGGCCCGACGCCGAGCACGTTCGCGAGGTCGGTCGTGATCGCCGCATGACCGGCCGCGGGCGTGGGGCCGGTCACACCGGTGGCGCTGCCGGCGTCGCCGAACGCGCGCGCCGCGGCAAAGTCGAAGCCGACGACATGAGCGTTCGGGGCGGTCCGGAGGGTGCCGCCGCGGCCCGCGGTTGTTGCCGTGTCGAAGCTCGCGAGCGGCACGACGCCGTCGACAGCCGACGACGGCAGCGCACGCAGCCGCGCCTGGAGCGAACGCCATTCCCCCGCATTTCGAGCGACGACGAGCTCGTCGATCGGCCCGAGGTGCTGCCGAGCAGCCTGGCGGATCGAGGCGTCCATCGTGTCGCCGACCACGGCCGAGCCCGTGATGATCGCGGCGCCGAGCAGCGATCCGAGGATGACGAGCAACGCTTCGCGAGGCCGGCGCACCGCGTTGCGAACGGCAAGGCGGCGCAGAATCGGGCGACGCGCGAGAATGAAGAGGAACGGGCTCGCGACGACGAGGACGATGAGGAGCATCGCGCTCATGCGACCGCCACCTCCTCCCGCACCTCCTTCTGGAACGGGGCGCCGAGGAGCTTGTCCTCGACGAGCCTGCCGTCGCGAACCGTGATCAGCCGGTCGGCATGGGCGGCGACCGTCGGATCGTGCGTGACAAGGATGATCGTGAGCCCCTCCGCATGCAGCTCGCCGAGCAATGCGATGACGGATGCCGCCATCTCCGAGTCCAGATTGCCGGTCGGCTCGTCCGCCCACACGATGCGCGGCTCACCGGCGAGCGCCCGCGCGACGGCCACGCGCTGCTGCTCCCCGCCGGAGAGCTCCATCGGCCGGCGGTCGAGCCGGTGGCCGAGGCCGACGCGTTCGAGCGTCTCGCGCGCGCGGATGCGCGCATCCGTCTCGCGTGCGCCCGCCAGCAGCAGCGGCAGCTCGACGTTCTCCGTCGCCGTGAAGACCGGGATGAGGTTGAACGCCTGGAAGATGAAGCCCATGTCCTTCGCGCGATGCTTCGTGCGCTCCTTGTCGGAGAGCTCGTGGATGCTGAGACCGTCGACGAGCACGCGCCCGCCGTCGATGTCGTCGAGGCCGGAGACGCAGTTGAGCAGCGTCGTCTTGCCCGAGCCCGAAGGCCCCATCACGGCGACGAACTGGCCCTGTGGGACGACGAGGTCGAGGCCGTGCAACGCGACGATCGAGTCGGCTCCGGAGCGGTAGATCTTGCGAACACCTTCGGCAATGAGGATCGCGTCTGCGTTCATCTCCGCCCCTCCCAGTGCAGCCGCGACTCGACGGCAACGACGCCCGGGACGCGATCGACGAACGCCTCGACCGCGTGTGCGTGCTCCTTCGAGTCGACCTTGCCGCTCAGCGTCACGCGCCCGTGATCGACCGCGACGTCGTACGCCGTCGGCCGCCGCCAGTACGACCTGATCAGGGGATCCGACTCGATCTCCTGCCAGATCTCCTCGTCCGCACGCGCGAACGCACGCACGAGGTCGTGCCGCGTCACGATGCCGACGAGCTGCGACCCTTCGACGACGGGCAGACGCGACACACGCTCGTCGAGCATCAGCGCCGCGGCGTCCGCGACGGTGCGCTCAGGGCCGATGGTGATCGGCGGCGACGTCATCGCGCGCTGCGCCGTCGTGGCGTCGATCTTCAGCATCAGGTCGCCTTCGTCCATCAGCCACGCGAGTACTCCGCGCTGCAGGCCGCTCGAAGGCCGTTCCTTGAACAGGATGTCTCCTTCGGAGACGACGCCAACGACGCGCTCGCCGTCGACAACCGGAACACCCGAGATGCGTTTCTGCACGAGCACTGTGGCGACGTCTCGGAGGTCGGTGTCGGGCGCGACGGTCGTGACGTCGGGTGTCATGACGTCTCTGACTCTCATCTCGCGCTCCTTTCGCGCTCGAATGCGGTTTCTGCGCGTACTGTCACGCTTAGGCCCCGGCCCGACATCGGGGGCGAGGCCTAAGCGTGTTGCGGCGGATTACGGAATCCGCTAGATCAGTGCCGGCACCGCGGCCACGCGGGCGCCGAGCGGCGCCAGCACGTCCGCCAGCGTCGGCTCGCCGATCTCCCGCAGCTCGTACCGAGCGTGTCGGATCGGGACCTCCGAGTGGATCAGCCGGCCGAGATCGATGGGCGTGCCCGTCACGACGACGTCGCAGCCGGAGGCGTTGATCGTCGTCTCGAGCTCGGCGAGCTGGTCGGGCGAGTACCCCATCGCCGGCAGCGAGTGCAGGTGCGGATACCGATCGAGCACGGCGGCGATCGAGCCCACGGCGAACGGCCTCGGATCGACGAGCTCCAGTGCGCCGCCCTGACGTGCAGCCACGGTTCCTGCTCCGAACGGCATACCGCCCTGCGTGAGGGTCGGGCCGTCGTCGACGACGAGCACCCGCGAGCCGACGAGCGACGGGCCGTGCTCCAGGACGACCGGCGACCCCGCCCGCACGATGCGTGCCCGCGGGTTGACGCCCTCGATGTTCGCGACCACCCTGCCGACGGACTCGGCGTCGGCCGCGTCGATCTTGTTGACGACGACGACGTCGGCCATGCGAAGGTTCGTCTCGCCCGGGTGGTACTTGAGCTCGTGCCCCGGCCTGAGCGGGTCGACGACGGTCAGCGAGATGTCCGGGACGAAGAACGAGAAGTCGTTGTTCCCGCCATCCCAGACGATCACGTCCGCCTCCTCCTCCGCGCGGTGCAGGATCGCCTCGTAGTCGACGCCGGCGTACATGACCATGCCCATCCGCACGGGCGCCTCGTACTCCTCGCGCTCCTCGATCGTCGGGTGCGAGCGGTCGATGTCCTCCAGCGTCGCGAAGCGCTGCACGCGCATCTTCTCGAGGTCGCCGTACGGCATCGGGTGGCGCACGAGCGCGACCTTGTAGCCGCTGTCGAGCAGGATCTGCCCGACACGGCGGCTGGTCTGGCTCTTTCCGCAGCCGGTGCGGACGGCCGTCACGGCGACGACCGGCTTGCGGCTCGGCAGCATCGTCTCCTTCGGCCCAAGGAGCGTGAAGCTGGCACCGGCAGCGAGCGCCGTCGAAGCCTTGTGCATCACGTCCTCGTGCGACAGGTCGGAGTACGCGAGCACGACCTCGTCGACGTGGTGGCGGCGGATCAGCTCCGTGAGCTCCTCCTCCGGTCTGATCGGAATGCCGAGCGGGTACCGCGCGCCGGCGAGCGGCGGCGGATAGACGCGATCGTCGATCCCGGGAATCTGCGCCGCCGTGAACGCGACGACCTCCGTCTGCACCTCATTCCGATAGCGAACGTTGTAGTTGTGGAAGTCGCGACCGCCCGCTCCCACGATGATCAGCTTCCGCATCAGTCCTCCTTTCTCAGACGCCGGACGCGTCTGCGTTCACCGCGAAGGGCCGCTGAATCGCGACCTTGCGCGGCGACGGCGCTCCGTCCTCGAAGCGCGGCGCGTGCAACTGCAGCTCTTCGCGGACATACGCCGCTCTCAAGCGGCCTGCGTCGGCATCGGCCGGGAGCTCGAGACGCTCCTCGAGCCGGTCGAGCACGCGAAACCCGGCGAGATCCGCTCGGGTGTGGTCGCCGCGTACCGTGACGACGTGGTCGAAGACCTCGACGTCGAGGTCGGTGACCGCGTAGCCCGGCACCGATAGATGAACGATGTACTCGGCAGGGAGCTCCTCGACGCACGCGTCCGGCGGAAGGGCGGGAGGGCGTCCCGTACTGGTCAGCACAGCCATGGCACACCTCCTTTCTCGCTGCACCGATGGTTGCGCCTTCGCGTCGGCCCGAGCATCGGTGCGCCTGCCGATTCGACCTACGCGATTCCGCTGATCTCGGTGGGGCTCACGCAGGCGTCTTCTGCGCTCGGCGCGTCTTCCTGCCGGGCCACGTGAGCTTGGGCTCGACCGACACGACGCCGGGGATGCGCCCGACGTAGTCGACGATCGCCTCGGCGAGATCCTCCGTGTCGACCCGCCCCTCGAGCACCACGTTCCCCTGCTCGACGTCGAGGACGACCGAGGACGGTCCGACCCAGAATCGTCTCAGCAGTCCCTGCTCGCGGATCTCGTCGGCAATGACGTCGTCGCTACGCGTGAACGCGCGCACGAGATCCGTGCGCGTGACGATGCCGACGAGGTGGCCGCTGTCGACGACGGGCAGCCGGTCGATGCTCAGGTCGAGCATCAGCGTCGCGCCGTCCTCCACCGACCGTCCAGAGGGGATCGTGACGGCGGGCGTCGTCATGGCGTCGCCGGCAGTCCGCGCATCGAGCTTCGCGAGCGGCGGATCCTCGCCGTAATGGACTAGCCAGTCCACGAGGCCCGTACGGTCCGGCGCCGTTCGCTCCTTGAACAGGATGTCCGTCTCCGAGACGACTCCCAGCACGTGGTCCTCCTCCTCGACGACGGGCAGTCCGGAAATGCCGTACTCGAGCATGCGTGTCGCGACGACCTTCAGCGGCGTGTCGGGCGCCACCGTGAACACGTTTTCTGTCATGACATCTCTGATCAACATCGTCTTCCTCCTTTCGTAAGCTCGGCTACGCGAGAGCTGGTGCTGCCTCCTGCCTCGTCCGCACCTTCAGCTCGACCTCGACGGGAACCTTCAGAGCGTCGTTCACGATGCACCCGTGCTCTGCGAGCTCCGCCAAGTGCTCGACGTCCGTTTCGCGACCCTCTTCGGTCGTCACCTCGACGGCCAGCTCGATCACGATGAAGCCGAAAACGTTGTCGGCCCTGCGGGAGACGTGACCCGCGCCGAACACCGAGACGTCCCAGATCGGAATCGACCGGCGCTCCGCGATCGCCGACAGCGTCAGGGCGTAGCACGTCGCCGTTGCGGCGACGAGCAGGTCCTCCGGCGACCAGACGTCGGCGATGCCGTCCCTGAACTCGGGCGGCGTCGCGACCGCGACCCGTGGCTTGTTGCCCGACTCGATGGTGACGAGACGGCGCGTCGTGCGCTTCGTCTCGACGGTGAAGCGATAGTCCTTGAGCATCACACACCTCCTGTCGTTCCGAGCCAAGCGTCGCGCTGTCCCTGCGGACGCGCATCGGGGCGGGGGCGGAACGACGCTGCGGCTTTCCCGTAGGCGCTACCAGGTCTTCGTCCGCGTCGCACGAACCGGTGCGGCGACGCGAACACGAGCATCGACGGCAACCGCACCCTGCGGCCCGGCGATGACGGGATTGAGGTCGAGCTCGGCAGCCTCGGGGAAGTCGTCGGCAAGGCGCCCGACGCGCAGGAGCAGGTCTGCGACCGCCGCGACGTCGGCCGCAGGCGCGCCGCGGAAGCCGGCGAGCAGCTTCCCGACCTTGCCGTGGTGCACGAGCTCGGCGGCATCTGCGTCCGTCAGCGGCGCCAGCCGGAAGCTCGCGTCGCCGATGAGCTCCGCGAACGTCCCGCCCGGGCCGACTGCGACGAGCGGCCCGAATACTGGATCCTGAACCGCGCCGACGAGCAACTCTGCGCCGCCGCGCACGAGCGGCTGGACGATGAACGGCGGTCCGATCCGCTCGGCAGCTTCGCGAACTGCCTCCGGATCGCGGAGGTCGACCGCGACGCCGCCGCGTTCGGTCTTGTGCACTCCGGCGAGCGCGGTCTTGAGCACGACGGGGTAGCCGAGCTTCTCCGCGGCCTCGACCGCGTCCTCGATCGTCGCCGCGCCGCGCTCGGCGACGACGGGGATGCCGTAGCTCTCCATCAGCTCGCGCGCCTCGGCCGGCTCGAGCCAGCGGTCGCCGCCGACCTGCACGACGCCCTTCGCGCGAACCGGATCCACACCCGTGAGCGCCGGGATGCGGCCCTGCGGGACGCGCAGCCACTCGGCGCGGTCTGCCGCGCGCCCGAGCGCACGCGCGGCGGACTCCGGGAACGAGAACGCCGCCAGCGGCGCCGACAGCAGCGCCGGCGGGATCCCGTCGGCGCTGATGACGCATGCCAGCACCGGCTTCTCGTGGTCGCGCGCCGTCGCCACCGCCTGCGCGATCGCACCCGCAACCTCGTCGGCACCCGCGACGACCGGCGGTACGAACAGCACGATCACGCTGTCGATGCCGGGATCGCGAAGGAGGATCGGCAACACCTGCTCGTACGTGGCGCCGACGGCCGACCCGAGCATGTCGACGGGGTTGCTGGTGCTCGCCTCGGCCGGGAGCACCTCGCGGAGCTCCGCCACGGTGGCGTCGCCGAGCGGCGGCAGCGTCAGCTTCGCGCTCTCGCACGCGTCGGCACAGAGAATCCCCAAGCCGCCGGCGTTCGTCAGCACGGCGACGCGCCGCCCGCGCGGGAGCGGCTGCGTCGCGAGCAGGCTCGTCACGTCGAGCAGCTCCTCGAGCGTGTCGACCCTCAGCACGCCGGCCTCGTGGAAGAGGGCGTCGACGGCTGCCTCCGAACCGGCGAGCGCGGCAGTGTGCGAGCTGGCCGCCCGCGCGCCCGCGCTCGTGCGGCCCGCCTTCATCGCGACGATCGGCTTCTTGCGCGCAACCCGGCGCGCAACGCGCGCGAAGCGGCGCGGGTTGCCGAACGACTCGAGGTAGAGCAGCACGACGTCGGTCGCCGGATCGTCCTCCCAGTACTCGAGCAGGTCGTTCGACGAGATGTCGGCCTTGTTGCCGATCGAGACGAACGACGAGAGCCCCAGGCGCCGCTCGGCCGCGCGCTCGAGCACGGCGAGACCGAGCGCCCCGCTCTGCGACGAGAAGCCGACCGTCCCCGGCGGGAGCGCCCGCGGGCCGAACGTCGCGTTCAGCCGCGGCCCGGCAACCGCGATGCCAAGGCAGTTCGGACCCAGCAGCCGCGCGCCGTGGCCGCGCACGAGCGCCAGCAGTTCGTCCTGCCGGGCGACACCCTCGGGACCGGTCTCGGCGAATCCGGCCGAGATGACGCAGAGCGCACGCACGCCGGCGTCGAGCGCCTCCGCGGCCGCTTCGATCACCGCGTGTCCCGGCAGGCAGATGACAGCCAGGTCGATCGGCTCGCCGATCTCGGCGACGCTCGCGTACGCCCGCACGCCGGCCACCGAGCCTCCGGCGCGATTGACGGGATACGCGACGCCGTCGTACTCGGCGCGCAGCACGTTCCGGAAGAGCTCGCCGCCGATCGAGCCGGTCCGGGAGGAAGCGCCGACGACGGCGAGCGTCTTCGGCTCGAAGAACGGCGCGAGCGACGTCACGACGCCGATGTGGTCGCGCTCGTCGACCCGGCCGCGGAACGTCTCCGTCGGGCCCAGCGCAAGCCGCACCTCGGTCGTGCCGAGCACCGTCTGCCTCGTCGTCTCGAAGCCTGCATCCGTGAAGACCTGCAACATCGCGCGGTTGTCCGGCATCACCTCCGCGACGAACTCCTCGATGCCGGCCCCGGTGGCAGCCTCGGCGAGCTGCTCGAGCAAGCGCATGCCGACCCCGCGCCCCTGAAAGTCGTCGGCGACGGCGAATGCGACCTCCGCAGTCCGCACGTCGCGCAGCCGCACGTAGTTCGCGACGGCGACGATGCGCTCGTCGTGCTCCCCGACGAGGGCGCCGCGCTCCGCCCAGTCCGGGTCGAGAACAGGCTCGACGAGGTGGGCGTCGACGAGCGGATGCCCGTGGAACCGTAGGTACAGGCTCTGCTCGGAGAGCCCCTCGAAGAAGCTCAGCAGGGCGCCGCCGTCGGCGCGCGTGGGCGCGCGAAAGCGCATCGTCGACCCGTCGCGCAGGACGACGTCGGCAGGGCCGGACGGCGTCTTCAACAGAACATCCATGGACGGAAGTCTCGGCGTCGTCCGGCGCGATGCCATCCGGACAGGGCCGTACGCCGTTTGCGGCTTCGCCGCAGCCTCCACCGGTCTGGTCGCGGATGCGCCGCTGCCGCCGAGCACCGACACTGACGGAGATGAAGGAGGCTGGAATGCGAGACCGTTTGGAGACTAGAGAGATTGTCATCGGCACCGACGGATCGGCCGGCGCGGCACTCGCGGTCGAGCAGGGCGTGTGGCTGGCGAAGATGCTCGGTGCGAGGGCGACGTTCGTCGCCGTCGCGCGGGAGCCGTCGCTCGTGCTGGGCGAGCCGTACTACCAACGCGCTCTGACCGCCGATCTCGCGAAGGCACGCACGGCGATCGCCGACGCCGTTCTCTCCGCAGAAGAGCGCGACGTGCCGTACGAGACCGAAATCCTCGAGGGCAACCCGGCAGAGAAGATTCTCGAGGTCGCGCAGGCACACGGGGCCGGCATGATCGTCGTCGGCTGCCGCGGCCGCGGCGCCGTCACGGGCGCCGTGCTCGGGAGTGTCTCGAGCGACGTCGTCCACCGAGCCGACCGGCCGGTGCTCGTCGCGCGGCCGACTGTGCGCGTTCCGCTCGCTGCGTCAACACTCGCCGTCTGAGGGCAGCACGGCGCGGGCGGCGCGGGCCGCCACGAGCTCCTCGCGCGCGCGGACGACGTGAACGCCGACGGCTGAGGCGTCCTTCGACACGACGCAATCCGGAAACGCCTCGCGATTTCGGCCGTCGTCGAGCGCGACGCCGAGAAACCGCAGACGCTCCGCGACGGCGGCGCGGACGTCCGCGCGGTTTTCGCCGATCCCGGCAGTGAAGACGAGTGCGTCGAGCGCGCCCGCAGCCACCGCCATCGCTGCGGCCGCCTGCGCGACACGGTGCACGAAGACACCGAATCCGAGCTCGCCGTCCAGCCCTCCGAGCGCCGCGAGCCCCGATTCCTCTTCGAGCCGCCGGTCGAGGCCGTCCACTGGCTCGCGCCGCAGGAGGTAGAGCAACGCGCCCGGGTCGACCGTTCCGGAGCGTGTCGCTCCGGGCAACCCCTCGAGCGGCGTCCACCCCATCGTCGTGTCGACGGAGTGCCCGTCTCGGACAGCGGTGACAGAGCAGCCACCGCCGAGGTGACACACGACGAGGCGCGGGACGCGGACGAGAGATGCCGCCCACTCCACCGACAGGCCGTGGAAGCCGTACCGCACGATCCCGTAGCGATCGCGCAGGTCGCGCGGGAGCGCGTACTCCTTTGCCGCCGCCGGCAGTGTGCGGTGGAAGTACGAGTCGGAGACGGCGACGTGCGGAACGCCGGGGAGCGCTCGCTGCGCATCCCGCAGCGCCCGCAGCGCGGGGCGGTTGTGGAGCGGCGCGATCTCCGCACCCTCCTCGATGTGCTGCAGCAGCCGGTCGTCGACGACGGCCGCAGCGACCTGCAGGCCGCCCATGTGCACGATCCGGTGGGCGACCGCGTCTGCGGACACGAACTCGCCGACCGGGTGGGACTCGTCGCCGTCGACCAGGCTCAGCTTCAGGCTGGTCGAGCCCGCATTGACAACGAGGATCAGCCGGGCCAGGTCCAGTCCCGGATCTCGGGTGGATCCTCCCCATGCGTGCGACCGTACGCGCGGGCCCGCAGCCTCGTGTCGACCATCTGCTGCCGGAGGTGGTCCGCCTCGCCGGCGAGCTGCGGGAGCCGGTCGATCACGTCGATCACGAGGTGGAAGCGGTCGAGGTCGTTGAGCATCACCATGTCGAACGGCGTCGTCGTCGTCCCCTCTTCCTTGTAGCCGCGGACGTGGAGGTTCCGATGATTCGCGCGCCGGTAGGTCAGACGGTGGATGAGCCACGGATACCCGTGGTACGCGAACACGACCGGCCGGTCGGTCGTGAAGAGCGAGTCGAACTCCTTGTCCGACAGGCCGTGCGGGTGCTCCGTGTCCGGTTGCAGGCGCATCAGGTCGACGACGTTGACGACGCGCACACGCAACTGCGGGAGGCGCTCGCGCAGGATCGCCGCTGCCGCCAGCGTCTCGAGTGTCGGGACGTCGCCGCAGCAACCGAGGACGACGTCCGGCTGGCCGTCCGCGTCGCTCGAAGCCCACTCCCAGATGCCGACTCCGCGCGTGCAATGAAGGACGGCGTCCTCCATCGAGAGGTACTGCAGGGCCGGCTGCTTGCCCGCGACGATGACGTTCACATAGTTGCGGCTGCGCAGGCAGTGGTCCGCGACCGACAGCAGCGTGTTCGCGTCCGGCGGCAGGTAGACCCGGATGATCTCGGCCTTCTTGTTGACGACGTGGTCGATGAAGCCGGGGTCCTGATGCGTGAAGCCGTTGTGATCCTGTCGCCAGACGTGCGAGCTCAGGAGGTAGTTCAGCGAGGCGATCGGCCGGCGCCAGGGAAGCGCGCGCGTCACCTTGAGCCACTTGGCGTGCTGGTTGAACATCGAGTCGACGATGTGGATGAAGGCCTCGTAGCAGTTGAAGAGGCCGTGCCGCCCCGTCAGCAGGTAGCCCTCGAGCCAGCCCTGGCACAGGTGCTCCGAGAGGACCTCCATGACGCGACCGTCCGGTGCGAGGCCTTCGTCGGTCGGCTCGCGCTCCGCGACCCAGGCGCGACCGGTCGCCTCGAACACGTTGCCGAGCCGGTTCGACGCGGTCTCGTCCGGGCCGAACAGGCGGAAGTTGTCGGGATTCCGGCGGATGACGTCGCGCAGGAACCCGCCGAGGACGCGCGTCGACTCGGCGAGCTCGCGTCCGGGCTCATCGACCTCGAACGCGTAGTCGCGAAACTCGGGAAGGTCGAGGTCGCGCAGCAGTCGGCCTCCGTTCGCCTGCGGGACGGCACTCATGCGGCTGTCACCGGTTGGTGGCAGCTTCGTGAGCTCGGGCCGCAGGCGCCCGTTCTCGTCGAACAGCTCCTCGGGGCGATAGCTGCGCAGCCACTCCTCGAGCAGGCGGAGGTGGTCGCCGTTCGTTCGCACGTCCGTCATCGGCACCTGATGCGACCGCCACGTGCCCTCCATCGGCAAGCCGTCGACCTCGCGCGGCCCTGTCCAGCCTTTCGGCGAGCGCAGCACGATCATCGGCCACGTCGGCCGCTCGACCGCGCCGTTCGCGCGCGCGAGCGCCTGGATCTCCGCGATGCGATCGAGCGCCCGGCCGAGGACGGCGGCGAAGCGGCGATGCGCGTCGAGATGATCGTCCTCGGCCGCGATCGTGACGAACAGCGGCTCGTGGCCGTAGCCGCGCATCAGGGCGGCGAGCTCGTCGTCCGGGATGCGCGCGAGGACCGTCGGGTTCGCGATCTTGTAGCCATTGAGGTGAAGGATCG
The DNA here is from genome assembly GCA_963833655.1 of uncultured Actinomycetes bacterium. GTDB lineage: Bacteria > Actinomycetota > Thermoleophilia > Gaiellales > Gaiellaceae > 3-1-20CM-4-69-9. Next base: position 369,529 of record CAWHYL010000006.1, read on the forward strand.
GGAGGACCGCCCCGTCCGTCTGCGGGTTGAGCAGCTTGTTCGCGTGCCAGCTCGCCGCGAGCGGCCCCGTCTCCGCCTCGCCGTCGCCGACGACGCACGCGACGAGCAGGCCCGGGTCGTCGAACGCCGCCCCGTACGCATGCGTGAGCGCGTACCCGAGCTCGCCGCCCTCGTGAATGGAGCCGGGTGTCTCCGGCGCCACGTGGCTCGGGATGCCGCCGGGAAACGAGAACTGCCGGAACAGCTTCCGCAGCCCTTCCTCGTCACGCCCGATATGCGGATACACCTCGCTGTAGGTCCCCTCCAGGTAGGCATTCGCGACGATTCCCGGCCCGCCGTGGCCGGGGCCGGTGACGTAGAGGACATGGAGGTCGCGCTCCCGGATCGCCGCGTTGAGGTGCGCGTAGACGAGGTTGAGGCCCGGCGTCGTCCCGAAGTGCCCGAGCAGCCTCGGCTTGACGTGCTCGGGCCGGAGCGGCTCGCGGAGCAACGGGTTGTCGAGCAGGTAGATCTGACCGACGGACAGGTAGTTCGCCGCCCGCCAGTAGGCGTCGAGCAGCTCGGCCTCGACCGCAGTCAGCGGCTCGTTGCGGAGTGTCGTCTGGGCCACGTCAGTGGAACGCTAGACGCTCGCGACCGGGGCGAAACGTCTCGGGGACGATCTCCGCGAAAACCATCCAGACCATTGCGCCTCCCGCGAAGCCGAGACCGACCGGGAGAGCGGCGCTGAAAGCCTCGACGAACAGGAACGCGGGCAGTGCAAGCAACGGCTGCGGAGCGCTCGAGAAGATGCTCCAGAGAGCCGAGCGCCAGACGGTCACGCCGCGCGGGACGAGCACGAGGCTGATCGCCAGGCCCTCCGGGATGTTGTGCACGGCAATGGCGGCTGCCGTCGCAAGGCCGACCGACGAGCCGCCGCCGAAGGAGACGCCGACCCCGATTCCCTCGGCCATCGAGTGAACGGTCATGACGCCGACGATGATGAGCGCGCTGCGCGCGTGAGCGCCGCGCAGCTTGTCGAACCGCCAGTCGGCACGAGCGCGAAGCCAACGCGTCGACAGCACGATTGCCAGCACGCCGGCGGCTGCGCCGACGGACGCCTTCCCGAGCGACTTCGCGATCCCCTCGTAGAGCAGCAGGCCGCTGGCAAGGAGCATCAGCGCCGCGGCGGCCGCGTTCGCGCCCCGCAGCCAGGCGTCCGTTTTGCCGTGCGCGAACGCGAGCGGAATCGCACCGAGACCCGTTGCGAGCGCGGTGGCGACGGCCGCCACCGTGACCGTGAGCGCGGTTGCGTCCACGCGGGCGGGTCAGGCGCGGATCTTCTCGGCGGCGCCGCTGCCGTTCTTCACGGCCGCGTCCTCACCGCGGACGACGAGCACCGGACAGTGAGCGTGGTGGAGGACACCGTTCGAGACGCTTCCGAACAGCGTACGGCGAACGACGCCCCAGCCGTGCGAGCCGATCACGAGCAACCTGGGGTCGTATGTCTGAGCCGCTGCGCAGACCTCCTGGACGGTGACGCCTCGCAAGACGACGGTGCGTGTCTCGACGCCCGCCTCCTCCGCACACGCCGCTGCCCCGGCAGCGACCTTCCGCGCGTCCTCTTCGCCGAGCTGCGCGAGGTCGCCGGCGACCGGCGCCGGCGCGAGCCCGACGGTCGTGTACGGGATCTCCCAGACCGTCACGACGACGAGCTCCGCGCCGAGCGCCTTAGCGAGCTCGATGGCGGTCGTGGTCGCCTGCTCTGCTGTCGGCGATCCGTCTGTGGCGAGCATGATCGGTTTCATCGCTTCCTCCTTTGTTTAGACGTCGCCGCCGAATCGGCGCGCGAACTCGCGGTGCGCTGCCTCGGCGTCGTCTCGCTCGTGCGCCCCCTCGATGTCCTCGCGGACGGTCATGAGGTACTCCGCCAGGCCGGGGCGCTCGAGATCGACGCCGAGTCGTCCGAGCAGGCAGCTGCCCGCGACGACTGCTCCGCCCGGCTCCCAGAAGGCACACCGGTCGCTCCCGCATGCCTCGGCATGTCCGTGCGCTGCGAGGTGAAGCCTGCAGATCCTCGGCTCGGTCGATCTCACGTCTCAAGTGTCCGCGTGCCACCGGGCGTGGACATCGGGCGGCGCCCTGATCTCGGTGCGGCGTTTTACGGAGGCCTACGCGGTTCGGCGACGCAACGTCGCCGCCCCCAATGCGAGCGAAGCGCCGATCGCCGCCAGCACGAGCAGGACGTCCACGAGCCCCGCTGCCCCGAGAGTGCCGTCGTGTGTGATGCGGTCGAGTGCGTCGTATGCATACGTCAGCGGGAAGCAGTACGAGAGCAGCTCGAGGGGTCGCGCCATCGCGGCCCGCGGGGCGAGCAGGCCGCACAGGAGCAGCTGCGGGAAGACGACCGCCGGCATGAACTCCACCGCCTGGAACTCCGTCCGTGCGAACGCGCTCAGGAGCAGTCCGAGCGACATGCCGAGCAATGCATTCGCCACGGCGAGCGCGCCGACGGCCCACGCCGGCCCGGCGACGTGGAGGTCGAGCGCGCCCAGTGCGAGCGCCGAAACGACCGTTGCCTGCACCGCGCCCAGCAGACCGAACGCCAGCGCGTAGCCGACGAGCAGGTCGAGCTTGTGCAGCGGCAAGGTCATCAGCCGCTCGAGCGTGCCGGTCGTGCGCTCGCGCAGCATCGTGATCGACGCGACCAGGAACATCATGCTGAACGGGAAGAGCCCGAGCAGCGGGCCGCCGATCCGGTCGAAGATCGCCGGTTGTCCGACGAACACGTACTTCAGGAGGGTCACCAGCAGGCACGGGACGGCGAGAAGGAGGGCGATCGTGCGCGGGTCACGCCGTAGCTGCATGAGCACACGCAGCGAGGTGCCGCCGGCTGCCGCGGTGCTCATCGTGCCTCCGACAGAGCCAGCAGCGCTGCGTCGAGGTCGTGCGTGCCGGTTTGGCGGCGCAGGCCCTCGACCGTCGTGGCCGCGAGCAGCGCCCCCTCGCGCAGGAGCACCAGCTCGTCGCAACGCTCCGCCTCGTCCATCACATGGCTCGAGACGATCAGCGTCGCGCCTTGTGTTGCGAGCGCGGCGAGATGCGTCCAGAGGTCTCGGCGCAGGACCGGGTCGAGACCGACGGTCGGCTCGTCGAGGACGAGGACCTCGGGCCTGCCGATCAGCGCCGTCGCGAGAGCTGCACGCGCACGCTGGCCGCCGGATAGTCGAGTGACGACCCGGTCGGCGTCGTCCACGAGCCCGACCGTTTCGATGACGTCCTCGACCCTGGCGTCGCGGCTCCCGAGCAGGCGCGCGAAGTACCTCAGATTCTCGCGGACGGTCAGGTCGCCGTAGACGGACGGAGCCTGCGTCGTGTATGCGACCCGCGAGCGGAGCTCAGGTGCGCCGGCGGGCAGTCCGAGCACTGTGACGGCGCCGCGCTCGACCCGCTGGACGCCGACGATCGAGCGCATCAAGGTGCTCTTGCCACTGCCGTTGGGGCCGAGGAAGCCGGTGATTGCGCCGCGGCGGATCTCGACACTCAGGTCCGCAAGCGCGAGGCGACCGCCGCGAACGACCCGCAGCCGCTCGACGACCACGGCACTGTCCACGGGATTAGCCGGCGGCGGCGACGCGGGCGACTGCAGCCGCGACGCGAGGCGCGACGTCTCGGTTGAAGACGCTCGGAATGATGTAGTCGGCGCTCAGCTCGTCGAGCGGGATCAGCTCCGCGATCGCCTCGGCGGCCGCCACCTTCATCGCCTCCGTGATATCGGTCGCGCGTGCGTCCAACGCACCGCGGAAGATGCCGGGGAACGCGAGGACGTTGTTGATCTGGTTGGGATAGTCGGAGCGGCCGGTCGCGACGACCGCCGCGACCCCTTCGATCTCCTCGGGCATGACCTCGGGCGTGGGGTTGGCCATCGCAAAGACGACTGCGTCGTCCGCCATCCGCGCGATCCCGCGCGCCGTCACTGCACCGGGCGCCGACAGGCCGATGTACACGTCCGCGCCTGCGAGCACATCGTCGCCCGATCCGCGCTCCCGGTCCGGATTCGTCTTCGCGGCCAGCTCGGCTTTCGCGGCAGTCAGGTTCGGATCTCCGGCACAAAGGGCGCCTCGGCGATCGACGCCGACGATGTTCGTCACGCCGGCCGCCAACAGGATGTTCGCGGTGGCGACGCCCGCAGCGCCCACACCGGTGATGACGACCTTCACGTCCTCGGCGCGCTTGCCGACGACGCGCAGGGCATTGAGAAATGCCGCGAGCACCACGACCGCCGTCCCGTGCTGGTCGTCGTGGAAGACCGGGATGTCGAGAAGGTCGCGAAGGTGCCGCTCGATCGTGAAGCAGCGCGGTGCCGAGATGTCCTCGAGGTTGATTCCACCGAAGACGGGAGCGATCGCACGCACTGTGGCGACGATCTCGGCCTCGTCCTTCGTCGCGAGGCAGAGCGGCCACGCATCCACGCCTCCGAACTCCTTGAACAGCAGCGCCTTGCCCTCCATCACCGGCAGCGCCGCCTCCGGCCCGATGTCGCCGAGGCCGAGCACGGCCGTGCCGTCGGTGACGATCGCGACGGTATTCCGCTTGACAGTGAGGTTCCAGACGAGCTCCGGGTCCTCGGCGATCGCCGAAGAGACCCGCGCGACCCCCGGCGTGTACGCCATCGAGAGGTCGTCCCGCGTCTTGAGCGGCACCTTCCCGTTGACCTCGATCTTGCCGCCGAGGTGCATGAGGTAGGTGCGGTCGGACACGTGCTCGATCTCGACGCCGGGCACGGAGCGGGCCGCGGCCACGAGGCGTTCGAGATGTGCGGCGTCGCCGGCGAACACCGTCACGTCGCGCACCTTCTTGCCGGTCTCGACGCGAACGAGGTCGATCGCACCAAGGGAGCCGCCGGCGTCGGCGACCGCGCGTGCGAGGTCGGCGAACGCGCCTGGACGATCGTCGAGATGTGCGCGCAGCGTCGCGCTGAACGACGCAGATGGGTGGATCGCAACCATGCTCGAACAATCGCGTCGCGCCGCATGCGCGCCATCGGTGAGAAGCCGCACGTTCGGTCCGAGATTGCACCGATGACCGCTCACCACCAAGGCGACAAGCTCGAGGTGGACGCAAAGGAGGCTGCTATGCCCAAGCCAGCAGCGACACCACGGCGCGCCGCTCCCGGCGATCTCCTCGAGGTCGTCGGTCACCACGTCGGCGAGACGCCACAGCTCGCCGAGATCCTCGAGGTCCTCGGCGAACCGGGGCACGAGCACTACCGCGTGCGCTGGGAGAGCGGGCGCGAGACGACGATCTACCCGGGCAGCGACGCGGTGGTGCGCCCGGCCCGGCGAAAGGAGCCGTGATGATTCACGAACTCATCGACGAGCTGAACGAGAAGCACGTCGAACATACCGTCATGCCCCACTCGCGCACGCAAACGGCGACGGCCGAAGCCCGTGCCGTCGGCGTGGCCCCTCACGTCGTCGCGAAGACAGTCGTCGTCGCGACCGACGACGGCTTCGTGCGTGCCGTCGTGCCCGCGTCACAGCGGCTCGACTTGCACAAGCTGCGGAAAGCGATCGGCACGGTCGACAAGCCCCGGCTCGCGACGGAGGCGGAGCTCTCCGCCGCCTATCCGGGCTTCGAGCTCGGAGCGGTGCCGCCCTTCAGCGGACCTTCGGGCGACCGCGTGGTCGTCGACCAGCGGCTGGCCTGGCAAGAGGACGTCGTCCTCGAGGCGGGCACGCATTCGCAGTCGATCAAGCTGCACCTGCGCGACTTGCTCGCGCTCTCAGGCGCTGACGTGGCGGACATCTCCGCCAGCTGAACCGCCGAGAATTCCGAGTCCCGCGGCGGCGTCGAGGTTGACGTCGCCGCCGGGCAGGGAGTACCGCCCGTCGAGATCCACGGCGCCGTTGAGCTCGAGCACGGTGTAGCCGCCGTCCAGCGGGAGAAGATCGACGCCGACGAGGTCCATGCCGAGAGCCCCGGCGGCTGCGAGCGCCGCCTCGCAGAGCGTCTCGAGGGTCAAACCCGCGCGCAGGTGCCGCCGAGCAGGTCCTCGGCGAAGATCGTGGCCGCCGCCTCGCGGTCGCCGCGAGCAAGCGCGCCGACGATCGGTAGGGCTACGGAGGGCTATCCGTGGAAAGGCGCAAGCCGTTCGCGGCTCTGCTCGACCCAGGAATAGGCCACCCGTGCGATCCGCGGGTGCTCCTCGACGATGTCTCGCCAGTCCTCGAAGGCCGCCTGGAGGTCCCAGTGGAACGGCTCGTCGATGAGCTCGTCGACCGTCCATTCGACCTCGTCGCCCTCGAAGACGAAGACGACCTCGCCGGCGGAGAGGAAGATCGTGTGACGGCGCAATCCGATCGCCTCGGGATCGAACGGCGCGCCGCGGGCGATCAGCTCCGCGGCTCGTGGCTCCGCGCCCGGCTTCAGGCGGGCGACGATTGCAAGCTGTTCCATGGTGTCCTCCTCGTGCTGTGACGGTGGGATGAAACGCGCAGGGGAATGAGCAACACCGGCGTCCGCCCGCGTTCGAGCAGCTCGCGCACGATCGGTGCGCGACCGGCGGCCAGCTTCTGCGCCCAGCCGATTGCGATCAGATCGGCCTCGTCCTCCGCGGCCGCGAGGACAATCTCCTCCTCGCGACGCCCGACGCGCACCTCGACCCTGACGCTCCCGATGCCCCACGGGCAGTAGCGCGCCACGAATTCCTCGCGCCACGCGTCGGCTTCGTGCTGAGGCTGGTCGGTGAACAAGGGCAACGTCGCCTCGTCGTGGACGTGCAGCACGACGACCTCGATCTCCGCATCGTCCGCGAGCTGGATGAGCGTCTTGGGCGCGAGAGAGGTGAGCGGCGTCCCCTCGAGGGGCACGAGCACCCGCTCGAGCCTCCCGGGCCGCTGTGCGTTCGGCGGAACGACGACGACCGGCTTGGGTTGCGACGTGATCACTTCCAGCGCCGTCGAGCCGATCTTGCGTCCGCTCGGAAGACCTCGGCCGCCAACGACGAGCGCGACGGCGTCCGCGGCCGCTGCAGCGCCGGCGAGGGCCGGGACGACGTCTCCCTCGAGCCGCCGCAGCTCCAGTCCGGCGGCCGCAGCCGTGGCCGCCGCGATGCGGTCGCCGTCCTCGCCGACGTGAACCGCATCGATGTCGGCGCCGAAGGCGGCGCCGAGCTTCTGCGCCGTCGCAAGCACGGTTGCCGCGGCGGCACTGTTGTCGAGCGCTGCAATCACTTTCTTCATGATCATGCTCCCTTCGAGAAGACCCTGTGTCGCGCGCCGATCACCGACACCGGCACCTTTGGATCGGCGTCGACTGTGATCGCGTCGTGCTCGATCCGGATGCGGACCGGATAGCCGCGAAAGCTGAGCCGGACTTCGAGCGCATCCCACGCGTCCGGCAAGGCCGGATCGACGGTTAGACGCCGCGGGGTTGCGCGCACGCCGGCGAATCCGAAGACGAGCGCCTGCCAGACGCCGCCCATCGTCGCAAGGTGCAATCCGCCCGACGTCGTGCCGGTCAGATCGTCGACGTCGAGCCGGCACGAGAGCTTCAGCGCGTCGAGGGCTGGGCCGAACCTGCGCGCGCGCGCGAACAGCGCAGCGTGAATCGCGGGCGAGAGCGAGCTGCCGTGTGCGGTCCGCGGCTCGTAGTACGCCAGGTTCGGCTCGAGCGACCCGGCGGCGACTTCCTCCGGCACTAGGTGATGCAACATCAGCGCGTCCGCCTGCTTGACAACCTGAGCACCGGCGACTCGCTCGTGGCCGAGGAGCAAGTCCGCAGCAAGCGGCCGCCGGCCGAGATCGGCGACGACCAGCGGCTCGAGCCGATGGAAGCCCGCGAACTGCTCGTAGATCCGAGTCGTCGGATCGAAGCCGTCGACGAGCCTGTCCGCAACCTCCAGCCACAGGCGCCGTTCGTCGTCCGCGACAGCTCCGGCAGCAACAGCGGCCGCGCGGCGGAGATTCCAGCGGGCCATGACGTTCGTGAACGCGTTGTCGTCGACGGGCTGGTGGTACTCGTCGGGCCCGATCACTCGGTCGATATGCGCGCGTCCGACGGCATCGCAGCGAATCCTCGAGGCCCAGTAGCGAGCCGTCTCGACGAGGAGCTCACGTCCAGGCCCGTGCGCAAACGCAGCGTCTGCAGCCCAGTCGAGGTAGAAGCTCGCCGCCCAGGCGACGTCCGCCACGATGTGTTCTTCGAGCTCGCCGGTGCGAATCGGAACGTCGCGGCCGGCCTGGTCGAAGGCATGAGACGGCGTCACGTCCGCGCCCGACGCCGCAGACTCCCACGGAAATCGCGCGCCGGCACAACCGAGACGGGCCGCGTTCGCGCGGGCGGCATCGAGTCGGCGCAGCCGATACTCGAGCATCGCACGTGCCGCCGGCGGGTGCGTCGCGGCGAGGAACGGGAGCACGAACACGTCGCTGTCCCAGAAGACATGACCGCGGTACGCGGGCCCGGTCAAGCCCCGCGCGCCGACGGCGGCTTCACCTGCGTCCGAGACAGAGCTCATCAGGTGGAAGAGGGCAAACCGGACGAGCCGCTGCAGCTCGTCGTCACCCTCGATGACGATGTCGGCGGTCCGCCAGCGCTCGGCCCAGCGCGCTCGATGCTCGCCGAGCAGGCGGTCGAACCCGGCGCGACGCGCAACTACTACGTGGTCGACGACTTCCTCCGGATCGGGAGGCGTCGTCGGGCTGGCGAGATATGCGGCGACGCGGTCGAGCACGCCGTCCTCCGGGTAATCGTGTGCCGCAGCGACAACGCCTCCGTCGCCGGCGCGGGCGCGGGCCCACTCGACGCCGTCGATGACGCCATCCTCCACGCCGGCCTCGACCGCGGTCAGCGCGCGCTCGGACTCGAGCAGCTCGGGCACGCCGCGCGCTCGCAGCACCGCGGTGCCCGGGCGTGCCAACGACGAGAAGAGCAGCGCATCGACCTCGCCGTCCCGCCCGAGCCGTTGCCGCAGAGTCCCGGTTCGGAGATCGAGGCGGCGCTCGAACCACATCGGCTCGGGCAGCTCGCCGTCGAGGCGTGTCCACACGGGACACGAGGCGAGCTCGCTTTCCGCTCCGGCGCCCGCGTAGACGCCGGCGGCGAGCACGCGCGGCCGTGCGGCCGCGTGCGCTCCCACGGGGCTGCCACTCGTCCCGATGACCCCGTCGGCGAGCGTCAGCAGCGTCGCGTGCGCGCGTTCGAGCTCGGGATCGAAGCCCCGGACGGTGACCGACCAGCGCTCGTCGTCGACGAGCTGCGGCAGCTCGTGTGCGCGCCGACGAGCCAGCTGGTCTTCGAGAACGCCGGCGAACGAGTCAGGCCCGCCGGGAAACGCGACGACTCCAGGCGGCGTCCCGGTCGGCTCGCGCCCCACCGAGAACGCCGTGGCGCTTCCGAGGAGCAGATACGAGTCACTGCCCGGGATGCCGCCGAGCGGTCCGAACTCGTCCCCGGCGACGAGCACCTGCGACGCAGCGACGCCGAGCCGCGAGAGCTCGGCGAGGATCCAGCGCGCCGAATCGGCCTTGTCGGTCAGTCCGATCTCGACGTGCTTCGCGTCGCTCGTCACCTTGGCCGCAGGCAGCCCCGCCCCGCGCGCGGCCGCCTCTGCGACGGCGACGGCGTCGCGCAGACCGTCCAGGCCTGCTGCCCGCAGCCGTCCCTCGACGGCGGCCAGCAGCTCGCCGATCCGCGCCTTCGGCGGATCCGCCCAGTCCGGCTCGGGGATGAGATCCACCTTCCGCCGGTTGAGCCGCTGCGAGACGACGGCCGCCTGGACGCCCCGCGCGGCGAGCGCCGCCACCGTTTCCGCAGCGGCCGCGTCCAGCGCGGCGTCCTCCTGCGCCGTACGCCTGACGGCGGAAGACGAGCTCCGGGCCGGCGGGACCGACCCGATAGACCTCGGAGCCGCGATTCAGGCACAGGTAGAGCAGCCCGGGGCCGGACGGCCTCGCGTCGAGCTGGCCGTCGACGTTGTCGACGTGCGTTCCGGTCACGACGGCGAGGTGGACGCCAGCTTCCGAGAGCTCCTCGACGAGGTCGCGCACCCGCCCCGCATCTGCCCGGCGGTCCGGCACAGCGGTGCCGTCCCAGTCGAAGACGATCGCCTCGAAGCGCCTTGCCAGCTCAGGCGGCAGGCTCCGAGGCTTCGGGGCGAGGGGCGGCGACTCGGCGACGGTCATCTCACGCCCTCGAGGCCGTCGCCTCCACCAGGTCGAGCACGGAGACGACCCCCAGCGGCCTGTTCAGGCGGTCGACCGCGACGGCGTGCGACGACGACGCCTCGTGCATACGTGCGAGCGCCTCGTCGATCGTGTCCGACAGGCGGACGAGCGGAGCCGGGCCTCCGAGGTCCCCCGCGCGACTCGACTCGAGCGCGTCGGCGTACAGCGCCGCTGCGATGTCGGCAGCCGTGACGAGGCGTGGTAGCTCCCCGGCCGCGATGACGACGATGGCGTGAATCCGATGGGCCGCCATCATCGCCGCGACCTTGGTCGCCGGCGTCTGCGGCGTGCAGGCGACGACGCCTCGGTGCATCACGTCGCCAACTCGGTCCATGACTCCTCGCTTCCCCAAAACGTTCTCGCCGCGATGATCGGCGAGAACGACTCCAGCGCCATCCGCAGCGACGCGGAACGCGCGTGCGGCGAAGTACTACGCGCCCGCAGGGACCGCTGCTCGCACGGGCTGCACGACCAGCACCGGGCACCCGGCCTGCTGCAAGACTTCACGGGACGTGCTCCCGATGACGACGCCCTTCAGACGGCTCAGCCCTCGCGAGCCGACGACGATCAGATCGGCGCCGAGCTCGGACGCGAGGCGCGCGATCTGCTTCGGCGGGTACCCCACGAGCAGCTCTGCCGTCGCGTCGACGCCGTGCTCGGCCGCGGCCGCAAGCGCATCCTGGAGGACGGCATCGTCCTCTGCGCGCGGCAGTCGCTGCGGCCCTGCGGGCGCGTTTCCGTTGTCGTGCTCCGCGAAGTCGAGGATCGAGACGACGTGCACGACGACAACGCCGGCGCCCTCGTCAGCAGCGAGCTCGAGACCCGCGGTTACCGCCGCCTTCCCGGTCGGCGACCCGTCGGTCGCGATGACGATCTTCTCCATTGGGAACCTCCTGCTCCCGTACAGTGCAGCCGGAGCGTCGGCATCGGCATCGGCACCGACCACGAGCTGCGATCAGTAGTTGTCCCGATGGCGGCGAAGTGGTGTGATGGGCACGATGACGCTGCCCGCGGGAGGTGTACGGACACGAGTCACGCCGCATTGAAGGTCGTCGCCGCAGGAGCCGGCGTTGCGGGCCTCGAGCTCGCGCTGGCGCTGCGTGCGCTCGCCGAAGACGCGGCCTCGGTGGAGCTCGTCGCTCCCGAGACCGAATTCGTCTACCGGCCGCTGGCGGTGGCTCAGCCGTTCCGCACGGACGACGTCCGCCGGTTCGGGCTCGAGCGCCTCGTCGAGGCAGCGGGCGCCTCGCTCCGACCCGGCCGCGTGACGCGCGTCGAGCCCGAGCAGAAGCAGGCCGTTCTGAGCGACGGCGAGGCCGTCGACTACGACGCGTTCGTCCTCGCCGTCGGCGCAGGCACGCAGGACGCGGTCGAAGGCGCGCTCACGTTCCGCGGCCCGCAAGACGACCCCGCGCTCGCAGCGCTACTGGAGCGCGTGACCGACGGCGCCCTTCGACGGATCGCGTTCGTCGTGCCTGCCGGCATCAGCTGGCCGCTCCCGATGTACGAGCTTGCGCTCCAGACGGGCACGTACCTCAGCGACCATGTCACCCGCGGGGTCGAGCTCGTGCTCGTGACGGCGGAGGAGCATCCGCTCGGCGTGTTCGGCCGCGAGGCGAGCAGTGCGATCGCCGAGCTGCTCGAGATCCGGGGCATCGAGGTCGAGCCTGGGCTCGCCGCGATGTCGTGGCACGACGGCGTGCTCGCGGTCGCCGGCGACGTTTCGATCGAGGCGGACGCCGCCGTCGCGCTGCCGCAGCTCGTCGGCCCGGCCCTGCCGGGCCTGCCCCACGACCGCCTCGGCTTTGTTCCGACCGACCTCGAGGGACGGGTTACGGGACTGACGGATGTCTACGCCGCCGGCGACGCGACGCAGTTCCGGCCAAAGCAGGGCGGGCTGGCGACGCAGCAGGCGGACGCCGTCGCCGCCGCGATCGCCCGCGACGCGGGGGCCGATGTCGCGCCGATGCCGTTCCGGCCGGTGCTGCGCGGCGTCCTCCTCACCGGCTTCGTCCCGCGGTATCTCCGTGCGGACATTCGCGAGGGCACGTCCGTGGTGGACACGGAGGCGTTGTGGTGGCCGCCGGCCAAGATCGTCGGCCGCTACCTGGCGCCGTTCCTCGCGGAGGAGCTGGGCTTGAGCCCGGACTTGCCGGAAGGCGCCCGCAGAGCAGCGGTCGAGGTCGAGGTCGAGCTCGACCCGCACGGCGCCTCCACCCCCACCGGCGCCTGAAACGAGAAAAGCCGCTCCCGGTGAGAGCGGCCTCCGAAGGAAGCGGGGCCGGCGCGTTACGCGGAAACCACCGGGCGCCGGCCCCGTGTGTCGGCGCGATTACGCCTGCGCCGGAACCTGCCTTCGGTGCAGCACCGCGAACGCGAGGATCACGAAGCCGATCCCGGTCAGCAGCAGTGCCACTCCGACGACGATGCCGAACACTCCCAGCCTGTCGGCCATGTACGAGGCGTTCAGGGCCGTCGTGAGCGCGGTCTCGGTCACCCAGAGGTCCCGAGCGCCGTTCGCGACGGGCTGCTTGGTGGCTGAATCCACCAGCGCCCACTGCGGGTTGTCAGTGCCTCCGCCGACCGCCAGCTGCGACTTCGGCGCATTGGGCTTCGACGCGAAGCGGCCCATCTGGGCGTACGTGTAGCCACGCGTGGCCTCGAGGGCGTGGACGCGCATGTAGGTCGCGAATGTGCGAGCCCGGTCGCCGCTGTTGATCGCCTTGCCGGCAACCGCAACCGTCGGAAGGCTGATGGCGTTCACGTCGAGGCCCGCCTTTTGCGCTTCGGCCTTGATCGCGGACGGCGTCATGTCGGCGCTGCCGACGATCTTCTCCTGCTTGAGGCTGTCGGACACCGTCGAGCGTCCGTTGAAGCCCATGAAGATCGCGACGACGCCGAAGGTGATGAGAACGGCGCCTGCCACGAAACCGCCCCACTCCAGCACGCGCCGGAGCGTGTCGTGCTTGGCGGGAGCGTCCGTCTCGACCCGGTTTGCTGCGATGGTGCTCATCTGAATCCTCCTTCGGTGGTGGTTCCGGGATTGCTCCGGAGTCAAGCCACGCGGGCGAATGCCGCCATCCGCGAGCACCCGCCGATCTGCTGGGGGTCAGCCGCGAAGTCGGTGCGGCTTTCCCGCAACGCCCGCCCGCGCGGAAACCGATGGCGGGGAGCGTGCTCGCGAGGAAGCTGGACCGCATGAGCGTCGCAACGGAGACCGCAGTCCGGCCGATCGCCGCTGTCGCGAACGCGCTCGGCCTGGACGACCGCGACGTCGAGCCCCACGGGCGCTATGCCGCCAAGATCAACCTCGCGGCGATCGGCTCCGCACCGCGCGACGGCAAGCTCGTGTGCGTCACCGCAATCACGCCGACGAAGGCCGGCGAGGGCAAGACGACCACGGCGATCTCCCTCGCCGACGCGCTCGGGCAGGGCGGCGACAACCCCGTCCTCTGCCTGCGCGAGCCCTCGCTCGGCCCGGTGTTCGGGCTCAAGGGCGGAGGGACGGGCGGCGGCCGCGCTCAACTGTTCCCGGCTGAGCTCGTGAACCTCCACTTCACGGGCGACATCCACGCGATCGGCGCCGCCAACAACTTGCTCGCCGCGCTCGTCGAGGCGCACCTGCTCCACGGCAACGAGCTCCGCGTCGATCCGCTCTCGATCACCTGGCGGCGCTGCCTCGACATGGACGACCGCGCCCTGCGCCGCATCGTCGTCGGCCTCGGGGGCCGCGCCAACGGCTCGCCGCGCGAAACGGGCTTCGACATCACCGCCGCCTCGGAGGTGATGGCGATCGTCGCCGTGTCGCGGGACTACGACGATCTCCGCGCCCGGCTGGGCGCGATCACCGTCGCCCGCAACAGCGCCGGCGAGCGGGTGACCGCGGAACAGCTGCACGGCGCGGGCGCGATGGCGGCGTTGCTGGTCGATGCGCTCAAGCCGAACCTCGTCCAGACGCTCGAGGGCGTGCCGGCGCTCGTGCACTGCGGACCGTTCGCCAACATCGCCCACGGCAACAACTCGATCGTCGCCGACATGCTCGGGCTCGAGCTCGGCGACTACGTCGTCACCGAGAGCGGCTTCGGCGCGGAAATGGGATTCGAGAAGTTCGTCGACATCGTGTGCCGCCTGGCAGACGTGCGTCCCGCAGCTGTCGTCGTCGTCGCGACGACGCAGGCTCTGGAGCATCACGGGGCCGACGGAGCGAATCTGGAAGCGAACCTGCACATCGTCCGCGAGGCCGGCATCGAGCCCGTGGTCGCGATCAACCGCTTCCCCAGCGACACGGAGAGCAAGACGAACGCGCTCCGGAAGCTCGCCCTCGACCTCGGCGCCTACGCCGCGGAGGTCAACGACGGGTACGTGCACGGCGGCGCGGGCGCCGCGGCGCTCGCCGAGGCGGTCAAGGCCGCCGCTGCCCGGCCGGCACAGCTCCGGCCGCTCTACGCCGCCGCCGACCCGTTGCGACGCAAGCTCGAGGCGGTCGCAAGGAAGGCATACGGCGCCGCCGATGTCGAGCTGGCGCCGGCGGCCGTGAAGCAGCTCGAGCAGCTCGAGCACGAGGGCCTCGACCACCTCCCGGTGTGCATCGCGAAGACGCATCTGTCCCTCTCGCACGACCCGGCCGCCCTCGGCGCGCCGCACGGCTTCACGCTCCCGGTCCGCGAGCTCCGGCCGTACACCGGCGCAGGATGGATCGTCGCGCTGTGCGGCGACATGCAGACGATGCCGGGCCTGCCTTCGAGAGCGGCGGCCTTCGGGATCGACGTCGACGGCGAGACGATTCACGGCTTGCATTGAGCCCCGGCACCGCAAGGGGTAACGTCGGCCTCCTGAGCGAGCGCCCGGAGCCCGCGTTTGTCATCCCGCTCGAGGGGCTCGACGACCTCGTCGTCGCCCTACAACGGCGCGGGTACCGCGTGATCGGGCCGAGAGCGCGGGACGGCGCGATCGTCTACGACGACATCGCCGGTGCCGCCGACCTGCCGATCGGCTGGGGCGATCAGCAGGAGGCCGGCTCGTATCGCCTCATTCGGCGCGGCGACGACGCGCGCTTCGGCTACGCCGTTGGACCGCATTCGTGGAAGCAGTTCCTCCAGCCGCCGCACGTCCGGCTCTGGCAGGCACAGCGGGACGGCTCGATCGAGCAGGAGCCGGCACCGGACCGGCCGCTCGCCTTCATCGGCGTACGTGGGTGCGACCGCCACGCGATCGCAATGCAAGACCGCGTGCTGCTCGGCGGGCGGTACGCCGACGACGACTACGCCGCGCGGCGGGACGGGGCCTTCGTCGTCGCCGTCGACTGCGCCGACCCGGCGGGCACGTGCTTCTGCGTCTCGATGGACACGGGCCCCGGCGTGGACGACGGGTTCGACCTCGCGCTCACGGAGCTGCTGGACGGCGAGCACCGCTTCCTCGTGCGAGTCGGCAGCGAGCGCGGTGCGGAGATCCTCTCGGAGCTGCGAGGCCGCGATCCCGAGCCCGAAGAGCACTCCAGCCGTGACCGGATCGTCGGCAGCGCAGCAGCGCGGATGGGGCGCGAGCTCGATACGACGGGCCTGCGCGAGCTGCTGCAGGACGCCCTCGAGCATCCGCGCTGGGACGAGGTCGCCGAGCGCTGCCTGACGTGCGGCAACTGCACGATGGTCTGCCCGACCTGCTTCTGCACGAACGTCGAGGACGTCACAGATGTCCGCGGCGAGCACGCCGAGCGCTGGCGCTCGTGGGACACCTGTTTCTCGCTCGACCACTCGTACATGCACGGCGGCAGCGTCCGCGCCACCGGCCGCTCGCGTTACCGGCAGTGGCTGACGCACAAGCTCGGCACCTGGTGGGACCAGTTCGGGACGAGCGGCTGCGTCGGCTGCGGCCGCTGCATCGCCTGGTGCCCCGTCGGTATCGACATCACCGAGGAGGCGGCAGCGCTGCGGGCGTCGCCGGGCGATGACACGCAGTCTTGACGCCGTCGTTCTCGACGCGCCCGTCTTCGCCGGCATCGGCAACGAGTACGCGGCGCGGCTCGCCGGCTGCGCGCGCACGACAGGCTGGGACGACGGCGAGACGCTCTTTCGCGAAGGAGACGCGGCCGATGCGTTCTACATCGTCCGACGCGGCCGCGTGGCGCTCGAGCTCTTCGTCCCGAACCGCGGCCCGCTGACGATCGAGACGATCGAGGCCGGCGAGGTCGTCGGCTGGTCGTGGCTCTTCCCGCCCTATCGCTGGCACTTCGACGGCCGCGCCGTCGGCGCGGTGCGTGCGATCCAGGTCGACGGCGCCTGCCTGCGGAGCAAGTGCGATGCCGACCCGGCGCTCGGCTACGAGCTGATGCGCCGCTTCTCCCAGGTCATGCTCGAGCGGCTTCAGGCAACGCGCCTGCGCGTCGCCGACGTGTACGCGGTGCCGCGGTGAGCGTCATGACTCCGAGCACCTATCTGGTCAGCGCGCGGCGGCGCGAGACGGCAGACACGTTCACGCTCGAGCTCGAGCCGCGAAACGGCGGCATTCCAACGCCGCGTCCGGGTCAGTTCACGATGCTCTACGCGTGGGGCGTCGGCGAGGTGCCCATCTCCGTGAGCGCCGTCGAAGACAAGGGACGGCTCGTGCAGACGATTCGCGACGTCGGCGCCGTCACGCACAAGCTCTGCGCGCTCGAGCACGGAACGACCCTCGGCGTGCGCGGCCCGCTCGGCCGCGGCTGGCCCGTCGAGGAGCTCGCCGGTGCCGACGTGGTGGTCGTCGCGGGCGGGCTGGGACTCGCGCCACTGCGGCCGGCCGTGCACGCGTTGCTCGCGAAGCGCGAGCTGTTCGAGCGGCTCGTCCTTCTCTACGGCGCGCGCACGCCCGGCGACCTGCTCTTCCTCGACGAATTGCAGCGCTGGCGGGAGGCCGGCTTCGACGTGCAGCTGACCGTCGACGCAGCGGATGCCGAGTGGGACGGGCCTGTCGGCGTCGTCGGCAAGCTCGTCGCCCGCGGCGCGTTCGACGCGGCATCCGCCGCGGCGTTGATGTGCGGGCCGGAGGTGATGATGCGGTTCACCGCAGCGGCGCTGCTCGAGCGCGGCGTCGCGGCCGAGCGGACGTACGTCTCGCTCGAGCGCTCGATGAAGTGCGGCGTCGGACAGTGCGGCCACTGTCAGATCGGCCCGACATTGGTGTGTATCGACGGGCCCGTGTACTCGTGGGCGGAGATGTCGCGGTGGCTGTCGGTGCGGGAGCTCTAGTGGGCGAGAAGCCGACACTCGCCGTCTGGAAGTTCACGTCGTGCGACGGGTGCCAGCTGAGCCTGCTCGACCTCGAGGACGAGCTGCTCGCGATCGCCGGCGAGCTCGAGATCGCGCAGTTCCTCGAGGCGTCGAGCGCGACGGTCGACGGGCCGTACGACGTCTCGCTCGTCGAGGGCTCGATCACGACGCCCCACGACCGCGAGCGGATCCGCGAGATCCGGGAGGCCTCCGGATTCCTGATCTCGATCGGGGCCTGCGCGACCGGCGGCGGCATCCAGGCGCTTCGCAACTTCGCAGACGTCGAGGGCTTCCTCGCTGCCGTGTACGCGACACCGGAGTACGTCGCCACGCTCGACACGTCGACACCGATCTCCGACCACGTCGCCGTCGACCTCGAGCTTCAGGGCTGCCCCATCAACAAGCGCCAGCTGCTCGAGGTGATCACCGCGTTCCTGCACGGCCGGCGCCCGAACGTCCCGACGTATTCGGTCTGCGTCGAGTGCAAGCGCCGCGGCACGCCCTGCGTGATGGTCGCGCGCGGGACTCCGTGCCTCGGCCCCGTCACGAACGCGGGCTGCGGCGCGCTCTGCCCGGCGTACGCCCGCGGCTGCTACGGCTGCTTCGGCCCCAAGGAGCAGCCGAACGTGGCGTCGCTCACGTCCTGGTGGGTCGACGAGCTCGGGGTCGAGCGCCCGGCGGTCGATCGTGCGCTGCAGACCTTCAACGCCGAGCCGTTCAGGCGGGAGGCATGAGCAGCACGCGCCGCACGATCCAGACCGACTACCTGGCGCGCGTCGAGGGCGAGGGGGCGATGACCGTCCGGCTGGTCGACGGCCAGGTGGAGGACGTCGAGCTCCGCATCTTCGAGCCGCCGCGGTTCTTCGAGGCGTTGCTGCGCGGCCGCTCGTTCCGCGAGGCTCCGGACATCACCGCGCGCATCTGCGGCATCTGCCCGGTCGCGTACCAGACGAGCGCCGTGAACGCGATCGAGAACCTCTGCGGCGTGACGGTGCCCGAGCCGATCCGGATGCTGCGGCGCCTGCTCTACTGCGGCGAGTGGATCGAGAGCCACGCGCTGCACGTGTACATGCTGCACGCACCCGACTTCCTCGGCTACGACGGCGCCGTGCAGATGGCACAGGAGCACCCGCGCGAGGTCGAGCGCGGCCTCGCCCTGAAGAAGACGGGCAACGAGGTGATGGCGCTCGTCGGCGGACGGGAGATCCATCCGATCAACGTCCGCGTCGGCGGCTTCTACCGCGCGCCGACACGGGCGGAGCTGCGTACGCTCGTCGATCCGCTCGAGCGTGCACGAGCGGCGGCGCTCGAGACGGTGCGCTGGACTGCGTCCTTCGAGTTTCCCGAGCGGGAGGTCGACTGCGAGCTGGTCGCGCTATCGGAGCCGCAGGCATATGCGATCGAAGACGGCACCATCGTGTCCGACCGCGGCCTCGAAATCGTGCCGGCCGCGTACGACGAGCAGTTCGTGGAGCAGCACGTCGCGCGCTCGAACGCCCTTCACTCGCGGCGCACCGACGGGACGACGTACCTCTGCGGACCGCTGGCGCGCTACGCGCTCGGCGCCGACCGTCTCTCGGCGGCGGCACGCGAGGCAGCGCACGACGCAGGCCTCCGCGACGACTGCCGTGATGCGTTTCGCAGCATCGTCGTCCGCAGCGTCGAGCTCGTCTACGCCTGCGACGAAGCACTCCGCCTGATCGAGGCGTACGAGGAGCCCGAGCAGGCCGCCGTCGAGGTCGAGCCGACGGCGGGCACGGGGTACGGCGTGAGCGAAGCGCCGCGCGGGCTCCTGTACCACCGGTATCGCCTCGACGCCGACGGAACGATTCGCGACGCGAAGATCGTGCCGCCGACGTCGCAGAACCAGCTGGCGATCGAGGACGACCTGCGCGGCGTCGTCACGAGCTACGCGGACCTGCCTGACGACGACCTGCGGGAGCTGTGCGAGCAGACGATCCGCAACTACGACCCGTGCATCTCCTGCGCAACGCACTTCCTCACGCTCGAGGTCGAGCGGCGGTGACGGTCGTCGTCATCGGCGTAGGCAACCGTCTCCGCGGCGACGATGCGGCAGGCCCGGCGGTCGCGGACCGCATACGCGCGCGCGCACCCGGCGATGTCGACGTGCGCATCTGCGAGCAGGAGCCCTCACGTCTCCTCGACGCCCTCGCGGGGGCCGACGTCGCGTTCGTCGTCGACGCAGTCTCGACCGGCGCCGCGCCCGGCACCGTCCATCGTTTCGACGCGAGCTCCGCACCGGTTCCGAGCCGCGAGCTGCGCTCGTCGACGCACGCCCTCGGGGTCGGCGAGTCCCTGGAGCTCGCCCGCGCACTCGGGCGCCTGCCGCGCCGAACCGTCGTCTTCGGCGTCGAAGGGGACGCGTTTCTCGCCGGCGGCGAGCTGAGCCGCGCAGTGGCAGAAGGCGTCGAGCGCGCAGCCTCGTCTGTTCTGGAGGAGGTGGCGCTGTGCACGAGCGAGCGGTGATGCAGCAGCTGGTGCGACGCGTGGTCGAGGTCGCGGAGGAGCAGAATGCCGATGCGGTGACAGCCGTTCGCGTGCGCCTCGGCGCGCTCTCGCATTTCACGCCGCAGCACTTTCGCGAGCACTTCGTCGACGCAGCGCGCGGGACGCCTGCAGAGGGCGCAGCCGTAGATGCCGTCCTCTCGACAGATCCGACTGCCGCGCACGCCGACGGCGTCGTGCTCGAGAACGTCGAACTGGAGGTGTCGCGCTGATGTGCATCGGATCGATCCAACTGCTCGAGGATGCCTGGGAGGAGGGCGGCGCGCGCGCCGGGCGGCTCGCGGACGGCACGATCGTGACCCTGGGGTTCGTCCCCGATGCCGAGCCAGGCGTGCACGTGCTCGTGCACCTTGGCGTTCCCGTCGAGGTGCTCGCGAGCGAAGAGGCCGAAACCGCGCTCGCCCTGCGTGCGGGAGCGCACCGATGAGCCGCCGCATGACAGGAATCGCGATCGCGTTCGCGACGGCGTGCATCAGCGGCGTCTCGATCTGGGTCAACTCGCACGCGGTCGCGCGCTTCGGCGACGCAACCGTCTACACCACCGCGAAGAACGCCGTCGCAGGCCTGCTCCTGCTCGCGCTCGCGCTGCCTCTCTTCCGGCACACGGGCGACGGCGCGACACCGCTCCCGCGAAACCGGCGTCCGGCACTCCTCGCCATCGCCGTCGTCGGCGGCAGCGTGCCCTTCGTCCTCTTTTTCGAGGGTCTCGCGCGCGCGCAGGCGACGCAGGCGTCGTTCATCCAGAAAACCCTCGTCATCTGGGTGGCGTTGCTGGCGATCCCGCTCCGGCGCGAGCGGATCGGCCCCGCCCACGTCGCGGCGATCGCCTTCGTGATCGCCGGGCAGGCGGTGCTCGCCGGCAGCGCGGGCACCGTCGTCTTCGGTACGGGCGAGGCCATGATCCTCGCCGCGACCCTCCTCTGGGCGGTGGAGGTCCTGATCGCGAAACGGCTGCTCGACGACGTCGCCGTCCGCGTTCTGGCAGTGGCGCGAATGGTCCTGGGAACGCTCCTGCTGCTCGCGTGGCTCGCCGTGTCGGGACGCGCGGACGATTTCTTCCGGCTCACCGCGTCCCAGTGGAGCTGGGCGTTGCTGACCGGCCTTCTGCTCGCGGCTTACGTCGCGACGTGGTACGCAGCGCTGGCGCGGGCACAGTGCGTCGACGTCACCGCCGTGCTCGTGTTCGGCGCGGTTGTGACGGCGTTCCTCGCACAGGCGACCGACGGCGTCGCCTTCGACGGGCTCGGCGTCGTCCTCGTCTGCATCGGCGTTGCGCTCGCGGCCGTGGCCGGCAGCCGTCCGAGACTGCAACCCGCATGACACCCGGGCCGCTGCTCTTCGCGCGCTACGCATATCCGCCCAACGCGCTCGGTCTCTGCGGTGCCGAGGAGTCGCGCACGCTCCTCGAGTACGGAACGGCCGGCGCGTCGGACGGCGGGCTCGCCGAGCTGGCGCGGGCGTTCGAGGGAGCGTGGCCGTACCTCACGCTCATAGCCGGCGCGAACGGCATCCACGACCCGCTCGATGCACGCGTCGTGGAGGCGTACTGGGTCGGCAACGAGCTGCTCGACCGCGTCTCGGGGCAGACGCTTGCGCGCCACGTCGAGGATCGCTTCAAGGGGCGCGTCGGGCGCACGTGGCAGCGGATCGCCGAGGCGGTGGCGGCGGGCGCCGTGCCCCACCACACCTTCCACGTCTTCGCCGTCTACCCGTGGCTCGGGCTGCTGCGGACGGGGGACACGGCACAACCGCTGACGGTGCTCGACCGCTGCCGGATCACGCCCGCCCTCGTCCAGAGCGTCGAGGGCGAAAGCGTGAAGGTGCTGGCGCCCGCGCTCGACTGGGACGGGAGCCGACTCGCGCTCGGCTGGTGGAAGCAACGGACGGCACGCTTCAGCGACGACGGGCTCGGGTTCGTCACGCCGGTGCCCGGCGATTGGGTGTCGCTGCACTGGGACTTCGTCTGCGACCGGCTCACGCTCGCACAGGCCACGAGCCTCTACAGGACGAGCGAGCGAGCGCTCGCGGCAGTGCACGGATCGGCCGGCACGAAGCTCGTGCTCGGCTAGGGCGCCGTACTTCCCCGAACGGCGTGTCCGTAGCCGCACCGATGCGGTCGGGACGAGTTGCGGCGACGCTGTGCCCGTGAGCCTGACCGCATCTGCACATTCGATTCCCGGAACGTCGAGACAGAGTGTGCTGATCGACGGCAGGCACCGCCTGCTGACGGACGAGCCGAAGCGGCTGGGCGGCACCGACCTGGGGCCGGCGCCGCACGAGCTGCTCCCGGCCGCGCTCGCCTCGTGCATCTCGCTGACGCTCATCACGTACGCGCGGACGAAAGGATGGGAGACCGGCGAGTTGTCGGTCGACGTCGTCTACGACAACACGGCCGTGCCCCGCCGGTTCGACGTCTCGATCGGCGTCGAGCGCGAGCTCGACGACGCAAAGCTGGCGAGACTGGAGAAGGTGGCGAGGGCATGTCCGCTCCGGCGCTCGCTCGAGACGGGGTTCGAGTTCCACGAGCGTGTTCGTCAGCGCGAAGGCCTCGCGGCCTGAGGCAGACGCTAGGACGTCGCGAAAGGCGGCGGCTGCACGGCGGCAGCGCACGAACGGTCGGCCGGTGTCAGCAGGTGCGAGGTGAAGAAGCGCGCCGCAACAGCGGGAAGGCATCCGTACTGCAGCGAGCCGTGACCCGCGCCGGGCACGACGAGGATCAGAGCATTGGGGAACGACGCCGGCGCCGCCTCGACGTTCTCCAGCGGATCCTGCGGATCCATGGCGCCGACGAGGAACAGGATCGGAACCGCCGACTTCGGCACGACGCCGGCATCCGGGGCGGGCAGCGGCGGATCAAGCAGTGGACAGACGACCTGCATCGCGCGCGCCTGGTCGAGCATGTCCTCGAGGAAGTCCGTGCCGGTTGCCCACCGCCTGACCTCCGCCTCGTCCGCGCGCGCCCAGCCCTCGCCGCAGACGATTGCCCAGTACATCAGTTGACGGGCGCCCACGTCTCCCTCCAGTGCGGACGCCTCCCAGAAATCGAGCAGCCCGTGGTAGTCGCCCGCAGCGGCGCGGTGCAGCAGGAGCGGAAGGCGCGCCGTCGCCGCGGGGGCACGGAGCGCAAGGCGAACAGCTCCCTCGGCAGCAACGACGTCGAAGGCGAAGGCGCCGTCGTGCACGGGTGACGCCCGGAGACGTGCAAGCACCGTCCGGAGGTCGCCTGCCACATCGTGACTGACGCTGCGGCACGAGGCATCGGCCGCGCAGCGGGCGGCGAGCGCGTCGAACGACCGCTGCGTCGCCCGGGGCATCCGCTCGAACAGCGGCACGTCGAGAAGCGACGCGCCGTCGAGAACGGCAGCCGCAACGTGCGCGCCGTGTCGCGCTATGTACACCTGTGCGGCAGTCGCCCCGTAGGAGCCGCCGTACAGCACGATCCGCTTGTGGTGCAGCGCCTGGCGGACGGCATCGACGTCGTCCATTGCGGCGTCCGTCGTGTACAGCCGTGGGTCGCGGCCGACCGCGCGCAGGCACGTCTGCGCCTCCTCGACCGATTGCGGGACAGTCGGACACAGGAGCGGCGCCGACCTGCCGACGCCGCGCTGGTCGACGAGGACGAGATTGCGTGTCCGGTTGGCGTCAGTCAGCGCGCGGACCGCGAAGCCTGCGTCGCCGCTCGCAGCCGCGCCGCCGGGGCCACCGGAGAGGTAGAAGATCGGCGCATTGCGAGCACGGCCTCCCCACGCGCGGACGACGGCAACGAAGAGCTTGATCCTGCGCCCGTGCGGCAGGCGCCGGTCCTCTCGCACCGCAAGGCGACCACAGCGGGCCACGACCACGCCGGGCAGCGTGCAGGGCTTGAGCGACAGCGCCGGGGTGCTCGTTCCCAGGGCAGCCGCAGCAGCGGCGACCGCGAGGATCATCGGCCCGAGCGTGACGGACGCCGCTGCGGTCGGCATCGGACGACGACCCCATCCGGATCCGCAGAAACCCGCAAACCGTTCGCCGCCTCCCCCGATGTCGAACAGCGGCCGATACGCGACGCTGCAGCTACCGACGCGGAGGTTCAGCGATGACCATCACCGAACGACCACCTGCGAGCGCGCAGGCCGACGCGATCCGGCTGGAGCACGAGCGTCTACGCGACCACGCGGAAGAGATCCGCGTCGCGGCGCTCGAGTTGCCCGTTCTCGCTCCGGAGGACCGCCGCGTGCTCGTCGACAGGATCGTCTCCTTCCTCAGCGGGCCGTTCGCCGCATACGCCGAGAGCGAAAGAAGGGCGCTCTATCCGTATCTCGACCGCGTGCTCGACGATCCGCATGCGAGCGACGGGATGCGCTACGACCTCGACACCGTGCGGCGGCTCACCGACCGCCTGCGCGAAGCGGACGTCCGCAATACCCCGGGGCTGCAGGAGCTCCTGTACGGCGTGCACGCGATCATCGGCCTGCATCTCCGGAAGGAGGACGACCTGTACCTGCCGCGGCTGGAGCGCGAGCGGCCGGCACAGCT
The DNA here is from genome assembly GCA_963833655.1 of uncultured Actinomycetes bacterium. Lineage (GTDB taxonomy): Bacteria > Actinomycetota > Thermoleophilia > Gaiellales > Gaiellaceae > 3-1-20CM-4-69-9. Next base: position 394,019 of record CAWHYL010000006.1, read on the forward strand.
CGAGCACGTGCTCCGGGCGATGCGGGAGGTCCGGTTCGAGCACGACCACCCCGCGCGCGGCGACCTCTGAGGGAGGAGGAGTCATGCGCAACGCACGCACGCTTCCTCATCGGCGAGCCGAGCACCTCATCGAGCGCGCCGACCGCCTCACGAGCTGGGCGCTCGCCCAGAGCTACCTGACGACACACAGAGTCCCGCCGAAACGGCGGACACCGCCGCCCGTCGACGCTTGCGCCCCGAAACGATGATGTCGCCGGCCGCCGTACGCGACTGGCGGTTGGTCGAGCTGCCGAACGACGCGCCCATCTGGGAGCAGGTCTTCACCGTCGCCCCACTCGTTCTCATCGGGACGAAGGAGGGCGATGGGCACGACATCGCCCCGAAGCATCTCGCGTCCCCGTTCGGCTGGGGCAATTCGTTCGGCTTCGTCTGTACACCAAGACACGCGACGTACCGCAACGTCGTCGAGCACGGCGCATTCACCGTGAGCTTCCCGCGCGCGGACCGCATCCTCCATGCGACACTTGCGGCCGGCGAGCGCCTCGAAGACGGCTCGAAACCGACGCTCGCCGCCGTGCCCACGTTTCCGGCTCGACACGTGGACGGCGTCCTCGTCGAGGGCTGTTACCTGTACCTCGAATGCGAGCTCGACCGCATCGTCGACGGACTCGGCGAGAACAGCCTCGTCGTCGGACGCGTCGTCGCGAGCTGTGCGCGAGAGGAGTTCGTGCGCGGGGTGGACACGGACGATGCCGACCTGCTCGAGCACCTGAATCCGATCGTCTACCTCTCGCCAGGCCGCTTCGGCATCGTCCGCGAGACGTATTCGTTCCCGCTTCCGACCGGCTTCAGCCGCTGAGCATGTCCCGCGCCCGGGCGGCCCGAGTGCTCGACTGGCTCGAGGAGCACGAGAGCGAGTTCGTCCGCTTCGTCGAGCGCCTTGCGTGCGCCGAGTCGCCGACGCCCGACACGGACGCGCAGGCGACGGTGTTCGCGGCCCTCGCGGCCGAGCTCGAGGGTGTCGGGTACGACGTCCGACGCGTCGGCCGACTGGACGGCGGCGCGCATCTCTACGCGCGGCCGGGCGAGCGCCGGCGGCGCGGCCCGTTCCAGCTTGTCGTCGGGCACATGGACACGGTCTGGCCGGTGGGAACGCTCCGCCGGATGCCCGTCCACCGGGAAGGCGACCTGCTCTTCGGGCCCGGCACATACGACATGAAGGCCGGCCTGGCGCAGTTCGTCTTCGCCGTGAGGGCACTCGCAGCGTGCGGCCTCGTCCCGATCGTCACACCTGTCGTCTTGATCAACGCCGACGAGGAGATCGGCAGCCCGACGTCCGAGCGGACGATCGAGCGGCTCGCCCAGCACGCCGAGCGGGCGCTCGTGCTCGAGGGGGGCAACGGCCCCGACGGGCGCCTGAAGATCGCCCGCAAGGGCGTCGGCCGCTACGAGCTCACGATTCACGGCCGCGCGTCGCATGCCGGCACGAGCTTCGACGAAGGGGTCAGCGCCGTCTTAGAGCTCTCGCATCAGGTGCAGCGACTGTTCGCGTTGAACGACCCCCGCCACGGTGTGACGGTGAACGTCGGGACCGTGGACGGTGGAACGCGCCCGAACGTCGTCGCGCCGAAAGCGAGCGCCGAGATCAGCGTGCGCGTGCCGACGGCTCGCGCCGCCCGCGAGCTCGACCGCTCGCTCCGGCGCTTGCGTCCCGTCCTACGCGGAAGCGCGCTCGAGCTCAGCGGCGGCATCAGTCGACCGCCGATGGAGGCAACAGCGCGCAACCGCGCGCTGTTCGCGGTCGCGCAGCGCGTCGGCCGCGACGTCGGCCTTTCGCTCGCCGACGCCGGGCTCGTCGGGGGCGGCTCGGATGCGAACACGACGAGCCGCCACACGGCGACGCTGGACGGCCTCGGCCCGATCGGCGACGGCGACCACGCGACACACGAGCACATCTGCATCAGCGCGACGATTCGGCGAACGGCGCTCCTCGCCCTGCTCCTGCTGGAGCCGGCGTCGCGCCCGGGGCGGCAGACACCGCCCCGGGCGGCAAGCGCTACGCCTTCGTGATCGCGACCTTCTTCGGCTCCAAGACCTTGGACTTGGGTGCGTGCACCTCGAGGACGCCCTTCTCGAACGTCGCGTGGACGTGCTCGGTGTCGGCCTCGGCCGGAAGGACGAAGCGGCGCTCGAACTCGTGCTCGAGCCGCTCCCGTAGGCGGAAGGCCTTCTCGCTCTGATCCTCGGCCTGCTTGCGCCGGCCTGTGACGGTGAGCTGGTGATCCGACACTTCGATCCCGAGCTCGTCGCGCTCGAAGCCGGGCACCTCGAGCTCGACGACGTACTCGTCGCCGGTCTCGTAGATGTCGGTCGCGGGCAGCACGACAGGCGAGAAGGTCAGGCCGTCCAGCAGTCGAAGCATGCGGCGCTCCATCGTCTCGACGTCACGAAGAGGTGGCCACAGCTGCATGGTGGTCATGTGTTCACCTCCCTTCGCGGACACGTTCATCCTCGCTCGGTCGCGCGCGCAGGGCATCGGTTCGGCCACCGATCCGCGCTGTGGAGAAGTACCGAGACAGGAAGCGAGAGCGGACCGATGTCCCTGCGCCGCCTCTGCGGCAGGATGAGAACGGAGTCGGGGGGCCGCGCTTCGGCCTGTCGGAACGGAGGACGAGATGAGAGTCGTGGATGTGATGACCCGCAACGTCGAGGTCGTCGAGACCAGCACAGGCCTGAAAGACGTCGCGCTCCTGCTGTCGGCGCATGAGATCAGCGGCGTCCCGGTGGTCGAGCACGGCGTCCCGGTCGGGGTGGTGTCGGAGTCGGACATCGTTGCGAAAGAGCAGGAGAGTGAGGCGGAGACGGCGCGGCGCCGTCGCCGCCCGTTACGCCGGCGACCGCGGACGGCGGCTGTCGTCGCCGCCGACGTGATGACCGCGCCGCCGGTGACCGTGAGTCCCCAGAGCTCGGCGGTCGGAGCGGCGTGGCTGATGACCGAACACGACGTCGACCGCCTGCCGGTGCTGGAGAACGACCGCCTGGTCGGGATCGTCACGCGTGGCGACCTGGTCCGCGCGTTCGGGCGCTCGGACGAGCAGATTCGAGCCGAGATCGTCAACGAGGTACTCCCCGCGCTCGACGACTCGCCGAACGACGTGGCGGTGGCCGTCGCCGACGGCATCGTGCTGCTCGAAGGCGAGGTCGAGGACGAGCTCGACGCGCAGTGCCTGCCGCACGCGGTGCGGTCTGTGGTCGGTGTTGTCGAGGTGCGCTCCGACGTGACAGCGCGGCGCCGCCGGCGACCGCCGGTCGCCGTCTACACGCGCTGACACCCGGTTCAGGCGGCGGGCGGCCGCAGCACCAGATCGCCCTCGCCGTCTGCCGACGGGACGAGCGGCCTGTGCCGCTCGGCCAGCCACGCGGTCACCGTTGCGCCGACCACACACTTGGCGTCGAGGATCTCGACCGTTGTTCCACCGCGCCGGGCATGCAGCCCGAGGCCTCGGACGAAGTCCTCGAAGTCGACGGCGTCGGTCTCGCGCGGAAGCTCGATGCTCGTGCTTGGCGACATAGATGCCTCCTCTCCCCTCCAACTCTGGCAGCGAGGCACGGCGCTGCCATCGGGAGAAGCGCGGAACGCCGCTGCGGGTTTCGCCGCTGCGGCAGTGCCCGTTCCGATTCTGCGAACATCACGCTGGATGAACTCGCTGCGGGAGACAGGCCGTCTCCGAGCGCTCGTCGAGACCGGGATCGCAATCAACTCAGAGCTTTCGCTCGACGGCGTGCTCGAGCGCATCGTCGAGGCGGCAGCACGCGTGACCGGTGCACGATACGCGGCGCTCGGGGTGATCGACCCCACCGGAAGTGGGCTGGAGCGCTTCGTCACCTACGGCCTGACACCGGACGTCGAGTCGCAGATCGGGCATCCACCCCACGGCAGGGGCATCCTCGGCGTCCTGATCCAGGACCAGCGGCCGTTGCGGCTGCACGACCTGTCGCAGGATCCGCGCTCCGTCGGCTTTCCGCCCGGCCACCCGCCGATGCGCTCCTTCCTGGGCGTGCCGATCATGCTGCGCGGCGTCGCCTTCGGGAATCTCTACCTGACGGAGAAGGACCACGGGGACTTCACGGACGAGGACGTCGACCTCGTCGAGCTGCTCGCGGCGCAGGCGGCCGTCGCCGTCGAGAATGCGCGGCTCTACGAGGCTGCGACGGCGTGGTCGCAGCAGCTCGAGTCGCTGAACGAGGTCGGCACCGCCCTCGTCGGGGAGCTGGAGCTCGAACCGTTGCTCGATCTCGTCGCTGCGCGGTTGCGAGAGCTGATCGGAGCGCGCGTGGTCGCGATCGCGCTTCCGGCCGCCGGTGCGCTCCGGATCGCCGCTGCAGCGGGTGACAACGGCGAAGCCATGACGGCGATGGACAACCTTTCGGGATCGTCGAAGACGCAGCGCGTCCTGGAGCGCGGACAGAGCGAACGGGTCGACTCACTGCTCGAGGATCCGGAGGTAGACCAGGACGTCGCACGCCGTCTCGGCGCGACGACGGGCCTCTACGTGCCGCTTCGTGCGCGCGAGCGCACGATCGGCGTGCTCATCGCGCATGACAAGATCGGCCGCGACCAGCGCTTCAGCAGCGGCGACCTCCGACTGGCGGAGCAGTTCGCCGTCCGGGCGTCGCTCGCTGTCGACCTCTCGCGGCGGGTCGCCCGCGACTCGCTGCGGCGGGTCGTCGCAGGCCAGGAGGTGGAGCGCCGGCGACTCGCGCGCGAGCTGCACGACGAGACCGGTCAGGCGCTCACGTCGATCCTGCTCGGCCTGCGCGCCCTCGAAGAGGACGGCGGCACGAGCGTCGACGACCTCCGTGAGCTGGTCGTCTCGACGTTGCAGGACGTGCGGCGCCTGGCGGTGCAGCTCAGGCCGAAGGCGCTCGACGACTTCGGTCTCGTGGCGGCGCTCGAGCGCCTCGTGCAGACGTTCTCGGAATCGAGCGGCATCACGACCCACCTCGAGGCGCAGCTCGGCAAGGAGCGGCTTCCAGCCGACGTCGAGACGACCATCTACCGGATCGTCCAGGAGGCGCTCACGAACGTCGTCAAGCACGCGGAGGCGAAGAACGTCAGCATCTTGCTCGTGAGGCGCGGTTCGGTGGTGACGGCGGTCGTCGAGGACGACGGGCTCGGCTTCGACACGGGTGACGTGCGTGACGACAACCTCGGGCTCGAGGGGATGCGAGAGCGCGTCGAGTTGCACGACGGCCGCATGACCGTCGAGACCGCGCCCGGCTCGGGCACGACCCTCCGCATCGAGGTGCCGCTGTGACGAGCGTCGTGCTGGTCGACGACCACCACGTCGTACGGTCCGGCCTGCGCCTGCTCCTCGACCGCCAGGAGGACATCGATGTCGTCGGCGAGGCGGGAAACGCCAAGGACGCGGTGTTCCGGGCACGGGCGCTGAAACCCGATGTGATCCTCCTCGACGTCGTCATGCCGGGCGAGAGCGGCATCGAGGTGCTTCCGAAGCTGCTCAAGGAATCACCGAAGACGAAGGTCCTCGTGCTCTCGATGCAGGACGACCCGAGCTACGTCCGCGAGGCGTTCGCGGCGGGGGCGAGCGGCTACGTCCTCAAGGAGGCCGCCGACGAGGAGGTCGTGTCGGCGGTGCGCGAGGTCGCGGCGGGCGGGAACTACGTTCATCCGGCGCTCGGCGCGCGAATGGTCGCGGCGGAGGCGAAGGAACGCGCCGAGTCCGAGGCCGATCCGCTCTCGGAGCGGGAGCGCGAGGTCCTCCGGCTCCTCGCGCTCGGCCACACGAACCAGGAGATCGCGCAGCAGCTCTACATCTCGGTCCGCACGGCCGAGTCGCACCGGGCGCACATCATGCAGAAGCTCCGTCTCACCACGCGCGCGGAGCTGGTCCGCTACGCGTTGACGCACGGCCTGCTGGACGAAGAACCCGGCTAGACACCGAGGCCCAGTCCCAGCTTGTCCTCGCCGCGCTTCCAGTGGTAGTGCTCGTGCGCCAGCCGTGGGGTGCCGTCGATCAGCTTCTCCCAGGGCGCGAAGAACACCGCGATCGACGGGTCGTCGATCAGCTCGTTCACCTTCCACTCCACCTCGCGGCCGTCGAAGACGAAGACGACCTCCGAGGCGGTCAGGTACGCCGAATGCGCGTCCAGCCCGACGGCTTCCGGGTCGTACGGCGGTCCCTCGAGCAGCAGCGTCTTCGCCTCGTCGTAGGCGTCGTCGCGCAACCTGGCCACGATCATCAAGCGGTTCATGGTTCCTCCTTCAACTCGGCCTCTCGCCAAGCCTCGCGCCGTAGCCGGTAGGGGGCATCGGTGGATCGGCGCGACGCGCTTACGGATTTCCCGCAGGCTTGCGCTCGAAGATGACCAGGACGCTGAGATGCTCGTACGCGGTGAAGCGGTGGTCGGCACCGGCCTCGACGAAGACTGCCGTCCCCTCCTGGACGGGCACACTCTTCCCCTCGACCTCGAGGACGCCGGTCCCCTCGAGCACGACGTAGATCTCGTCGTCCTCGTGCGGCTGCTGGCGGTCCGGCTCCGGCGCGACGAGGACGTAGACGCCCAGCTCGAGGCCGGCGGACTCGTGGACGACCTCGTACCCACCGCCGGCTTCGGCAAGCCGCTGCCTGACAGCGGCGATCTCGAACGAGTGCACGCCGTGACGCTACTGCACGCGCACCGTCAGGTGCAGCACGTTGTCGGGCCCGATCGTCTTCGCCATCGACTTCATCCACGGATAGTCCTCGCCGGCCTTTGTCGTGAAGCGGTAGGTGCCGGCGTGGGCGAACGTCACCGCCGTCGACGCGGACATGCGGTTCATTCCGGCGTGCGCCACGGTCAGCTTCGGCCCTGACTGCTGAATCAGGCGGTGCGGCATGATGTCGTTGTTCACGAAGCGCAGCGTCGCGCCGTGCCTGAGGGTCACCGACAGCTTGACCTTGGGGTTGCCGTTGTTCAGCTGCCACATGTGGCAGCCCTTCGTCTCATGGCTGATCGTGATCCTCTGGGCGCCGGCGGCCGACGCGGCGGGAACGGCAACGGCTGCTGCCGCGACCACGAGCAGGCCTGAGCTCCTGATCGACATGGTTCCTCCTTCGGACGGTGCGCGCAGTGTCGTCGCCGGCTGTTGCCGAGCCATCCGCGCAGCGCCCGATCGTCTGTGCGGCTTTCTCCGGATGCCGCCGGAGTCGCGCCCGAGCATCCTCTTCGCATGCGCCAGAAGACCTATGCCGTGTGGTGGCAAGAGCCCGACGGCACCCGACATGCGGGGAAGCTGCAGCTCGGGAATCTCCATCTCCTGCTGTCCGGCAACGGCTCCGGGCGAGTTGCGATCCCGCGCGACCAGATCGTCGCGGTCAACTATCGACGCGGCGAGCTGCACATCCAACGAAGCGGCGCCGCCGAGCTCCACATCGGCAACCTCGACGGCCCAGGTGCGTTGCTCGAGCTGCGCGAGGCCCTGTCGGCCTAGTCGTCCGCGCCTTCGTTCTCGACCGGGCCGCGCGTGGGGGGAACAACGTCGGCAGGGGCAGCCGGGAAGTGCACGACCGGCCGGAACTTCCCGACCGGATCGTTGCTGGAAGAGCCGTAGCCGAGCAGCGCGAGATTCGCAGCGATCGCTGCAGCCGCGGCGAGCGCAACCAGCACGACCGTCACGAGCAAACGCGTCACGCAGCCAACGCTAGCTCGCGCCGGAAGACGGCGATGTCCGCAGCACGGTTGGCCGCGAGCGCGGCGACGAGCCGATTCTCGTCGCTGAAGTACCGAGCCGTGAAGCTGTCGTCAGAGCCCTCGCACTCGACCCGCGCCGCCGCGCGCGTGTCGCCGACGAGCTGAAGCCTCAGGCCGAACTGGTCCGACCAGAAGAACGGCGGCTGCACAGGAAGCGGATCGAGGCCGAGGATCCTGCGGGCCGCGGCGACACCACCCGCGGCGGCGGACATCCAATGGCCGGGACCGCCGGCGGCGTCGCCGCACCCGACGAAGCCGTCGCGGACGAGCTCGCACGCAGGCTCGGCCCCGACGGACAGCAGCACGACGTCGCAGCCGACGACCGTGCCGTCGGCGAGCGCGACCTCGTTCGGTGCGAGCGCGACCGCCGCGGAGCCGATGCGCAAGTCGACGCCGTGCGCCCGATACCGGCGGGCGAGGACGTCGCCGACCTGCGCGCCGAGCGTTGCCTCGAACGGCGCCCGTCCGGCTTCCAGCATCGTCACCTCCACGCCGATCCGCGTTGCAGTGGAAGCCACCTCCGCGCCCACGAAGCCGCCGCCGACGACGACGAGGCGCCGGCCCGGCCGGAGCCGCTCGCGCAGCGCGATCGCATCCGCAAGCGTCCGCAACACGTGCGCGGCGTCGGCGCCGGGTGCACGAATGCGTCGCGCACGCGCGCCGGTGGCGATGACGACCGCCTCGTCCGCCCGGCGGTGGACGGTGTCGACGCGGCAGCCGAGAACGAGGTCGATCCCGTGGTCGCTCCAGTACCCGGGCGGGCGAAGGAGCAGCTCGCCGGCCGTCCGCTCGCCCGCGAGAAACTCCTTCGAGAGCGCGGGACGCTCGTACGGAGCGGTCGGCTCCGCGCCGACGAGCCTGATCGGCCCGTCGTAGCCCTCCGCGCGCAGCGTCTCGGCGCAGCGCGCGCCGGCCAGCCCGGCGCCGACGATCAGCACTGACCGCGGGCGCTTCATGCCGCCTGGATCTCGATCACGCTGATGGCCGCCATGGGACATGCGGCGGCCGCGTCGAGCACACGTGGATCGTCGGAATCGCCGACGCGGACGGATGCCGTGCCTCCGGCGTCCAGCTCGAAGAGCTCCGGTGCGAGGTCGGCGCAGGCGCCGAAGCCGCTGCACAGGCTGCGGTCGATCTCAACTCGGTACATGACTTCCTCCTTGGAGTGATGGACGAACGGGACGCGTAAGGGCGCGCCATGCAGTTGCGAACACGACGGCCGCCACCGAGGCGAGATAGAGCGTGAAGACCCAGCTCCGGGATGTGTCCGTACCGGCCGCGAGGCCGTGCACCGTTGCGGCGGCGAAGACGCCGTACGTCAGCCAGTGAAGCCGGCGCCAAAGGCGCGCGCCAATTCGCTTCCGCAGCGGGAACGAGACGACGAGAACCAGTGCGAGCTCCGCGGCGAGCACTCCGAGCGCGGTGGCGATCGGCCTGTAGGCGCTGAGGCCCGGGACGAGGAGCGCCGGCAGCCGCATCCGAACCGTCGAATCGAGCGTCAGAGCGATTCCGTGGAGTGCAATTGCGCCGAGCGCAAGCAGCGTGAGGAAGCGGTGCGTGTCGGTGACGGCAGCAGCCCGCACACGCGCTCCGAACGGTCGCGACTTCAGGACGAGGCCCGCGAGCATGGAGAGCGTCAACAGGACGTACGCCGTCAGACCGCTCGCGCGCGCGAGGATCCAGAACGTCGGGTCCTTCATGACGTCCGCGTGACCGTCAGGGGCGGCAGGGTGACGAAGCGCACCGAAGGCGCCGGCGCAGGTTGCGCCTGCCGTGATGCGATCTGCGCGTGTCGCTTCTTCAGCTCGACGCGATAGACGGCCCAGCGCTTCTGCACGATGCGGTGGACGACGAGGCTCTCGTGCCTGATCCGCTGCTCCCGCGCGGTCAGCGCGACGAGCCGCGGGTCGGCCTTCGCAACCCACGGGCGTGCGGCGAGCACGCTCCACGCGAGGAAGAAGACGAGCAGCGCAGCGGCAAGCGTGTAGAGGCGGCCGACGTGGCTAGTCATCTGACTCTCCCTCGTGCTCGGCTTCCGAGTTCGGGCGGTGCTTGACGACGACAATCGGCGCGGGACGCCGGTAGACGACCTGCGGTGCAGACGGTGCGGCGGCGCGGGCGGCGGGCAGCGACGGGAGCGCCGGCGGCTTGGCGCGGAGCGCGCGGTGCAGCGACGCCTCGATGCGGTCGAGCCGGTGGATGCGGGCCGTGATGCCGGCGGACGACGCGGTCGCGTTCGCCGACCGCAACCCGGCCGTCTTCGTCGCGGCCGAGAAGCCGAAGACCGCGGCGAGGGCAAGGATCGCCGCGACTGCGAGTGCATGGCTCTTGTTCATGCTCCCGACCGTACGGCGGTCCGCGCCAGGGCCGGGACAGACGCACGTAAACCTTCGGAAGGCGACGGCAAAGATTTGGCAAAGGCCGTCGTTCGCGCCCGCGATCGTGCGTCAGGATGCAAACGTGCGCGTGTTGATCGTCGAGGACGAGGACGCGATTGCGGAGCCGCTCGCCGAGGGCCTCCGGCGCGAGGGCTTCGACGTCGCGCGTGCAGCGACCGGCGCCGAAGCGCTGGCTGCGACAGCCGCCGATGTCGTGTTGCTCGATCTCCGGCTGCCGGATCGAGACGGCTTCGACATCTGCCGCGAGCTTCGCTCCCGTTCGGCCGTGCCGATCATCGTCGTCACCGCGCGCGGCGAGGAGGCCGACCGCGTCGTCGGCCTCGAGCTCGGCGCCGACGACTACGTCGTCAAGCCGTTCGGCCTGCGCGAGCTGATCGCCCGGATTCGGGCCGTCACGAGGAGGGCGAGCGGCGAGCACCACGGCTCGACGGCGCGCATCGGCGAGCTCGAGATCGACCTCCGCGCACGACGAGCGACGCTCCGCGAACGCGAGCTCGAGCTGACGCAAAAGGAATTCGACCTGCTCGCGGCGCTCGCCCGCGACCCCGGTGCGGTGGTCAGCCGCCGTCGTCTCCTCGAAGAGGTCTGGGACACGAGCTGGTACGGCTCGTCGAAGACGATCGACGTCCACGTCGCCGCGCTGCGCCGCAAGCTCGGTGATCCCGCCTGGATCGAGACGGTTCGCGGCGTCGGCTTTCGCCTGCGCGCGTGAGCCGTCACATTCTTCTCGGCTACGTCGGCCTGGTCATCGTCGTGCTCGCTGCGCTCGAAGTGCCGCTCGGGATCCAGAATGCCCGCACCGAACGGCGGAATCTCGAGGCGAAGGTCGAACGTGATGCGACCGCGCTTGCATCCGTCTCTCAAGATGCCCTTCGCTCGCCGAGCAACAGGAACGTCCACGCGCTCGGCGCCGTCGCCTACGGCTATGACCGCGCGACCGGGGGACGGGTCGTGATCGTCAACCGCCGCGGGATCGCGCTCATCGACACGCGCCCGCGCGGTAGAGGCGCGGAGAGCTTCGCGTCGCGACCGGAGATCGCGGCGGCTCTTCGCGGGCGCGTCGCGGTCGGCACGCGTCATTCCAAGACGCTTCACAAGACGTTGCTGTACGTCGCCGTTCCCGCGGCCGCCGCCGGTCGTGTGGCAGGTGCAGTTCGCATCACCTATCCGACGTCGGCGGTCGACGCGCGCGTGCGCCGTTACTGGCTCGTGCTCGCCGCGATTGCGGCCATCGCTCTCGCGGCCGCCGCGGCCGTCGGGTTCCTCGTCGCTCGCTTCGTCTCGCGCCCGCTCGCCCGGCTCGAGGACGCTGCGGCCGCCGTGGGGCGCGGCGACCTGAGCGCCCGTGCGCCGGAGGACGTCGGGCCGCCCGAGGTTCGATCCCTCGCAGCCGTCTTCAACGAGACCAACGCGAAGCTCGAGCAGCTCCTGCAGTCGGAAGAAGAGTTCGTCGCCGATGCGTCGCACCAGCTCCGCACGCCCCTGACCGCAGTTCGTCTGCGGCTCGAGAACCTCGAGCGCGACGTCGCTCCTGCCGGGCGGACTGAGCTGGACGGCGCAATCGCGGAGGTCGAGCGACTCGGCGTGCTCGTCGACGGGTTGCTGGCACTGTCGCGCGCCGCCGCCGAAGCTGCGCCGGCCGAGGTCGTCGAGGTCGAGGGAACAGTCCGCGAGCGTGTCGAGGCATGGTCCGCGCTTGCGCACGAGCGGGGCCTGAGGCTCGTTGCGGATACGGACGGGGCCGGGCCCGTGCGCGCAGGGCCCGAGCGTCTCCGGCAGGTGCTCGACAACCTGATCGAGAACGCATTCGAAGTCTCGAGCGCGGGCGAGAGCGTCACGGTCAGTGCGCGAACGGCGCCGCCGTGGATCGAGCTGCGCGTCCGAGACGAGGGGCCGGGGCTCGACATCGACGGCCGCCGGCGCGCGTTCGATCGCTTCTGGCGCGGACGCACGGGCGAGGGAAGCGGCCTCGGCCTCGCAATCGCGCGCCGTCTCGTCGAGACCGACGCCGGAGAGATCGAGCTCCAGCCCGCCCCGAGCGGAGGGCTCGAGGCGGTCGTGCGGCTGAGGCCGGCTTATTAGGCGGAGCCCGGCCTCCGCGCCCAGTCGGCCTTCGCGTCTTCTTCCATCCGCTCGAGCCGCTCGTAGTAGTCCGGAAACTCCTTCATGTGCGCGAGCGCGATCTTGCCGGTGACGATCGGGTCGTCAGCCGTCACGTCGGTCTGCGGATCGTGACTGCCGTGCTCGTACTCCACGTCCATGCCGGCGCGAAACTGCTCGAGGTCGAAGCGGTTCCAATCGACCCCGATCGCGTCGCCGACGCGACGCGCTTCCTCGACGCTCGTTCGTCGACTTTCCGTCATCGGTACCTCCTGTGATCGACGTGACGCGTGTACAGGCCGAACGCGAGCAGAAGCAGCAGACATGCAGCGAGGGCGATCATCAGGCTTAGTGGCACCACGTGCATGTTCCCTCCTTTCGTCGAGCTCATGATCGTGGACGTTCCGGCGCCCGCCATCGGCAATGTGGCGCGAGCCGCCGGACGGTTTTCCGCAGCCGCTTTCAGTGCATCCGCGGATGTCTCTCGCCCCGGGTGGCGGAAGAGTCGGAACCATGAAGACCTCAATTGGAATCAACGGTTTCGGCCGCGTGGGGCGAGCAGCTTTCCGCGCGGCGCACGAGCGCGGGCTCGAGCTCGAGTGGGTCGGTATCAACGATCTCGCCGATGCGGCGACGCTCGCGCACCTCCTGAAGTACGACTCCGTCTACGGACGGTTCTCCGGCAGCGTCGTCGCCGGGCCCGACTTCATCGACGTCGACGGCGACAGGATTCCGGTGCTCGCCGAAGCAGAGCCGGCGGGACTCCACTGGGACGAGCTCGGGGCCGACGTCGTGCTCGAGGCAACAGGACGCTTCCGCACGCGCGCCGCGGCGGCGGGGCACCTGGACGCCGGTGCACGCAAGGTGATCGTGTCGGCGCCGATGAAGGATGCGGACGCCACCGTCGTCCTCGGCGTCAACTACGACGATACGTACGACGCCGCCGAGCATCACGTCATCTCGAACGCGTCGTGCACGACCAACTGCCTGGCGCCGGTGGCTTCGCTCGTCCACGAGGCCGTCGGGATCCGCCACGGGCTGATGACGACCATCCACGCGTACACGGCGGACCAGCGGTTGATCGACCTTCCGCACAAGGACTTGCGCCGCGGCCGGGCGGCCGCACTCAACCTCGTGCCCACCTCGACGGGTGCTGCGAAGGCGATCGGGCTCGTCATTCCCGAGCTGGCCGGGAAGCTCAACGGCTTCGCTGTGCGTGCTCCGATCCCGACGGGATCGCTCGTCGACCTGACCGTGGAGACCGAGCGCGCGACCGATGTGGACGAGATCACCGCGCTGTTCCGGGAGCGCAGCGACGTCGACGAGCTCAACGGCATCCTCGCGTACAGCGACGAGCCGCTCGTCTCGTCCGACATCGTCCAGTCGCCCTACTCGGCCATCTTCGACGCGCCGCTGACGAGCGTTGTCGACGGTACGCAGCTCAAGGTCGTCGCCTGGTACGACAACGAGTGGGGTTACTCGAATCGGCTGGTCGAGCTCGCCGCACGCGTTGCGGCGCCGGAGCGCGTGCCGGCCTAGCGCCTGCGGAACAGGCGGCGGCCGCTCTCCTCCGCGACGTCGGCGTCTTCGCCGTCGCGGACTTCCTCGGCCTCGGCCGTGACCGGCGCGTCGAATCCCTGCTCCCACGGGTCGCCTTCCGCCTGTGGAAGCACGCGTACGTGACGCGGCGCCTCGGGCTCCGGCGACTCCGCGGTCTCCTCGTCGGGCTCGGAATCGCGGCGCCACCAACGGCGCTTCGACTCCGCCGCAGGCTGCTCTTCGGCCGCGGGGGGAAGCTCGGGCTCCGGCTCGGTTTCCGGCTCCGGCTGCGGCTCGGGCTCGGCGTGCTCGTCCGCAACGGCGACCGGCTCGTCTCCGCGCGGAGCGGTGCCGATCATCGTCATCGCGTCCGAGGGCTCCTGCGCCTCCTCGAACGCGGTCCAGCCGAGCGCGTCGTGCTCCTCGGTGTCTTCGGCACGCTGCGCCTCGACGACAGGATGCGAGGGCACAGCGGCCGCCGGCTGTGCGAGCGGCAGCTCGTCTCGACCCGCCGCCCACTCGATCGCGCAGACGATCAGGAGCGCGCCGGCCATCGCGAGCAGGATCGTCCACCACGCCAGGTTCGCGAGGCCGAGCGCGACGGCGACGGCGATCAGGAACGCGACCTCGCCCGCGACGCGCCACACGACGGGCGACACGCCTTCACGCGGGGCGCGGGCGCCGTAGCCGTAGGCCGGCGGCGAGCTCGGCCACGACTGCTGCGTCCAGCCGGCCGAGCGCAGCTGCCGCAGGTCAGAGCGCAGCGCCGCCGCGTGCCGGTGGAACGAATCGACTGCCTCCAGGGTTCGCAGCGCGGCGTCGAGCTGCGCGGCATGGCGATAGAAGGCGTCGAACGCGGCGCGGACGCTCTCCTGCTCGTACCCCTGGTCGGCGAGCGGCAGATCCTCGACGCGCGGGAGCGGCTCCCGGGACGGGGTCTGCGGAGTGGGCCAGGCCTCGTTCTCCATCGTCGAATTATGCGTTGAGTTGTTTCACGCCGCAGCCTCTGCACGCCAGAGGCCGCGAATGGCCCAGACGCCGAAGCAGATGAGCAGGACGAACAGGATCGCAAATGCGAGCAGCGTCTTGTCCGGCGAGCCGGAGATCAATCCCCGACCCTCCTCGAGGAGCGGCGTGATCGGGTTGACGCGGGCGACGCCGTGCAGCCACCCTTGCAGCAGCCCCAGCGGGACGTAGACCGGCGCGAAGAAGAGCAGGATGAACACCGGCATCTGGATGACCGGAAACGCCTGCTGCGTGCGCAGGCGCATCGCCACGCCCGTCGACCACAGCGTGCCGACGATGCTCAGCAGGAAGCCGAGCGCGTACAGCGCGAGGAGATCGACGCCGTCGCCGCCGACCTTCATCTGCGCCGCGAAGGCGACTGCGGTGACGACGACGATCACCGTGATCCAGCGGACGAGGCCGGCGATCGCGTAGCCGATCACGATCCCGACGCGATTCGGCGCGGCGAGCATCAGCCGCCGCATGAAGCCGGTCTCCCAGTCGCGGGCGATGCCGAAGCCGGTGAAGACGCCCGAGAACGCGGCCGACTGCAGCAGCACGAAGACGAACTGGAACGCGGTGTAGCCCTGCGGAAAGTTGAACCCCGGAACTTGGGTGATGCGGGAGAGTCCGCCGACGAACGCCGTGAAGAAGAAGAGCGGGAACAGGAGCGACGGGAGCAGGAACGACGGGTTCGTGAAGAAGTTGTGAGCCTGCCGCCACGAGACGCCCTTCGCGACGTTGTAGATGTCCCTCACGACCGCGCCATCCGTTGAATGAGCGCGTGCGTCGCCAGCGTGAAGCCGATCAGGCACATCGCGATCCCGACCGCGAAACCGAGCAGGATCGGCTCCCAGTGCCAGTCGTAGATGACGAGCGCCCGCACGGCCTCGATCAGGTACGAGACCGGGTTGATCGTCGCGACCCAGCGGAACCAGTCTGTCTCGATCAGGTTGCGCGGGATGTTCATCGAGGACAGGAACAGGAAGACGAAGAAGACGGGGAAGAGACCCTGCACCGCTTCCGTCGAGCCCGTGCGGAGCGCCGCCCACGTCCCGAACGACGCGAACGCGAGCGCGATGACGCCCTCGAGGACGAGCAGCATCAACGCTCCGGGAGGGCCTGTCTGGAGCCGAACCCCGAACGCGTAGCCGACGACGAGATAGAAGACGGCCTGCACGAGGGCAATGGTGAGGAGGCCCCCCAGCTGCCCGACCAGGAGGACCATCCCACGCACGGGCGTCAGCGCGAGGCGATTGAGGAAGCCGGTCTGGATGTCGCGCGCGAACTCGACGTTCGCGTTCACCGTCGCGAGCAGCGCGCCCTGGATGAACGGCACTGCAATGGCGAATGCGACGAAGGAATCCGTCGGGAATCCCGGCAGCTGCGTCTCCGACCGGAGACCGCCCGAGTTCACCGCGAAGAGCAGCATCGGGAAGATCAGCGGGAAGACGACGTTCGCCGGTTGCCGGGCCGTACGAATGACGGCGCGGCGGCCGAGCGTGGCCGCCTGCAGCACGGCGACGTTCATCAGGCGACCTCGGCCGTTTCTTCCGCGGCGTCGCCCGCGCCCTCGAGGTGGCGCCCGGTCTTGGCGAGAAACACGTCGTCGAGTGTGGGCTCGTGGATCTGCAGGTGCGAGATGCGGAGGTTCTCGGCGTCGAGCGCGCGGACGATCTGCGCGACGTCGCCGTCGTTCGACGCAAGCTGCACCGCAACGGCCTGCGGCCCGAAGCCGGCCGTCGGCGTCCCGAAGCGTTCGAGCACGGCAGCGACCGCGCCTTTCTGCAGGAGGTCGGCCGGAACGGCCTCGATCGTCGAGCGGGAGATTTCCGCCTTCAGCTCGTCGGGCGTCCCCTCGGCGACGATGTGACCGTGGTCGATGATTCCGACGCGGTCGGCGAGGACGTCCGCCTCTTCCAGGTACTGCGTCGTGAGGAAAACGGTGACGCCGTCTTCCTTCGCCAGGCGACCAACCTCTTCCCACAGGGCGGTGCGGCTCTGGATGTCGAGCCCGGTCGTCGGCTCGTCGAGGAAAAGGATGCGCGGATGGTGGACGAGCGCCAGCGCGAGATCGAGGCGGCGCTTCATCCCACCGGAATACGTGCGGATCTTACGGTCGGCCGCCTCGGTCAGACCGACGCGGTGCAGCAGCTCGGCGCTTCGCTCCGCGCGCTCCTCACCGGTGATGCCGTGCATGGTCGCCTGCAGCCGCAGGTGCTCGCGACCGGTCAGGTACGGGTCGAGCGCTGCCTCCTGAAGCGCCGCGCCGATGGTCTTCCGCACCTGCGGCCCTTCGTGGACGACGTCGTAGCCGCCGACGGTCGCAGTCCCGGCGGTCGGCGGGAGCAGCGTCGTGAGCATGTGAACGGTCGTGGACTTGCCGGCGCCGTTCGGGCCGAGAAAGCCGTAGATCTCCCCGGGGTCGACGCGCAGGTCGATGCCGTCGACCGCGCGCGGGCCCTTCTTGAAGTCACGGACGAGCCCGTGAGCCTCGATGCTGTTCTCGCGAGGGGCCAACCCCTCGGAGGCTACCCGTGCGCCGATTCGCGCCGAAGCACGGATGCGACAGCCGTCAAAGCGACGCGTGTCTCGTGGAGCTCCGGCTCGCGCGTCGTGAGGCGCTGCAGCCCGAGGCCGGGCAGCAGCACGATGCGCGCCAGCCGCCGCGAGCCCTGCACGAGCAGCCACAGCTCCATCGTCAGCGCCAGCGCGAGCACCGAAACGACGAGTGGTGTGAACGCGGTCGCCGGCAGCGGCCAGACCCGGCCGCCGAGGACGGCCACCGGCATCAGCAGCGCCGCGAAGTTGGTGCCGCAGCGGAGCGAGAAGCGTGACGGACGCGCGACGCCGTTCCACGTGTCGACGAGCCGACGTTCCTCGGCAGCGGCGATGGCGCGGTGCTCTGCGCCGTGGAGGTACAGCGTGCGGCCGCGCAGCAGCCAGCCGAGCAGCGCGAAGGTGATCACGACTCCGGCGGCGAGCCCGACCCAGTGCGGCGCGAAGACGAGCGCGAGCGGCGCGAAGATGGCGACGAGCAGGAAGAGGCGCTCGCGGCCGCGCGCGACACCCCTGCGCCTGAAGAGCGGCGAAAGCGACGCAGCCAGACGCAGGAGACCGCGGGCGAACGGAACGCACCGGAGCGCGCGCGGCGGCTGCGGCATCTCGCCTTCTCGCGTGGTGCCGTCGACGCCCGCGTACGCCCAGTAGCGCTGGCTCACGATCACGACGCCGTGCGAGCGCGCCATCCCGCCGAGGCGGGGTGAGGACGTTGCATCGGCCAGCTCGAGCTGGCGGAGGACGGCGGCGAGGTCCACCAAGCCATGATCGCCATAGCAAGGCCGCCCGGCAAGTGCCAGGCGGCCCATCCTTCAAAGGTGTCGGTCCTAGTTGGTTACCAGTACCCGCGCGAGAAGAAGCCAAGCAGCGCGAGCACGAGGACCACGATGAGAATGATCCAGAGAATGCCCATTGCGTTCTCTTGCCTCCCTTTGGGTTAATCGACCTGGCGGAGTGGGTTCCGCACGGATTCAACGGCTGACCGCCGTTTTTCGTTACGGCCCACCCGCTACGGGTGACGGCGGGAGCTACCCGAGTCAGTCACAACTCCGTAACCCAGATGCCGAAGTCCAGGAGCGAAGATGGATCCGTGCCTCGTGCCGTGACGGCCCCCGCGACCGACGACGGCCGCCTGCTCAACAGGGAGCTGTCCTGGCTGGATTACGACGCGCGCGTTCTGGCGCGGGCCGCAGATCCTTCGCTCCCGGTTCTCGAACGGTCGCGCAGCTGCGCCTATTTCTCGTCGAACCTCGACGAGTTCTTCCAGGTGCGCGTCGCGGGCCTCATGGGTCAGGACGAGTCGGGCCTGCTCGTCCGCTCGCCCGACGGTCGGACGCCGCAGCAGACACTCGCCGCCGTTCGCGAGAAGACACTCGAGCTCACCGCGGAGCAGTCGAAGCTCTGGAAGCGCGATCTCCGCCCGGCCCTCGAGGAGGGGGGCATCATCGTCGGCGACGTCGACGACGCGACGAAGAAGGAGCTCGACGAGCTCGAGGAACGCTTCGAGACCGACATCTTCCCGATCCTGACGCCGCTCGCCGGCGGGCCCGGGCAGCCCTTCCCGTACATCTCCCCCCTCTCGCTCAGCCTCGGAATCTTCGTCCGGGATCCCGAGACCGGAGAAGAGCGCTTCGCGCGGGTCAAGGTTCCGGAGCTGCTGCCGCGCTTCCTCTCGATCGGCGACCGCGGGCTCTTTCTTCCGCTCGAACGCGTCATCCGCCACTACCTCCCCCGTCTCTTCACCGGCATGGAGATCGCCGAGTGCTGCACGTTCCGTGTCACGCGCGATGCGGACTTCGAGGTCTCCGACGAAGCCGACGACCTGCTCGAGGCCGTCGAGGACGAGCTCCGTCGCAGGCGGTTCGGCGACGTCGTGCGGGTCGAGGTGTCGGGCTCGGTGTCGACGCGCATGCTCGAACGCCTCAAGCGCGGCCTCCGCGCGACGGACGATCAGATCTATCTCATCGCAGGGCTGCTCGACCTCGCGGAGCTGCAGGAGCTCGTCCGCCTCGACCGGCCTGACCTGAAGGACGAGCCGTGGTCTCCCGTCGTGCATCCGCGCTTCGCGGCGGCCGCCGAGACCGAGGACCTCTTCGCCGAGATCAAGCGCAGCGACATCCTCGTCCACCATCCCTTCGATTCGTTCGTCTCGAGCTTCGAGTCCTTCCTCAAGGCAGCCGCCGCCGACCCGTCGGTGGTCGCACTGAAGACGGCGCTCTACCGGACGAGCGAGGACTCGCCGGTCGTGCCGGCGCTGATCGACGCGGCCGAGGCCGGCAAGCAGAGCGTGTCGCTGATCGAGCTCTTGGCACGTTTCGACGAGCGGCGCAACATCGGCTGGTCACGCTCGCTCGAGCAGTCCGGCGTCCACGTCGTCTACGGCTTCCCGAACCTCAAGATTCACGCGAAGACGACCCTCGTCGTCCGCCGCGAGGGCGACGAGCTGCGGCGCTACGTCCACCTCGGCACCGGCAACTACAACATCCTGACGGCGCGCTCGTACGAGGACTACGGGCTGTTCACGGCCGACCCCGACATCGGCGCCGACGTCGCCGACCTCTTCAACTTCCTCACCGGCTTCTCGCACCCGCAGGCGTTCCGCAAGCTCCTCGTCGCCCCGTTCTCGCTGCGCGAGGGCCTCGTCGAGCAGATCCGTGCCGTGCGGCGCGCCGCGGCTGCTGGTGAGCAAGCGCGCATCCGCATCAAGGTGAACAACCTCAACGACGACGAGATCATCAACGAGCTGTACCGCGCGTCGCAGGAAGGCGCGAAGATCGACATCGTCGCGCGCAGCATCTGCACGTTGCGACCCGGCGTCCCCGGTCTCAGCGAGACCATCCGCGTCCGCAGCATCCTCGGGCGGTTCCTCGAGCACAGTCGCCTGTTCGTCTTCGACGCCGGCAAGACGTCGACGTACTGGCTCGGGAGTGCCGACTTGATGCCACGCAACCTCGACCACCGGATCGAGCTCGTCGCGCCCGTTGAGGACGCGCGGGCGCAGAGCGACATCGTGCGCGCGTTCGACGTCTGGCTCGCCGACAACGCGACGGCGTGGGAGCTCAGTCCGGACGGACACTGGATGAAGCTGCGGCCGCGCAAGGGCGATCGCGGACGCGCAGCACAGTTGGTGTTCATTCGCAGCGCCAGGGCCCGCGCCCGGCGCCGCGCCTCGAACGTCCGGGCACGCTGATCTCCCGGATCCTCGATCGCCTGACGAGGTCGCGTTTGACGACCGGCCGGGTGGCGAGAATCGCTGGTATGAGGGTGGGAATCGTCGATGTCGGCGCCAATACCGCGCGCCTCGTGGTCGGGACGCCCGACGACGGACAGCTCGTCGCCGTGCGTGAAGAACGCGTCCAGCTCGGTCTCGGCGAGGAGATCGAGCGCAACGGCCGGATCTCGGACGAGAAGCTCGACGAGACCGCCGCGACGGCCGCCACCTTCGTCCGGCGGGCCTGGAAGCTCGGCAGCGCGGCTGTCGAGATCCTCGTCACGTCACCGGGGCGACAGGCGGAGAACGGCGCAGAGCTCGTGTCGCGGCTCGCCGGCGCGACACGCACGCCGACGCGCGTCCTCACCGCGGACGAAGAGGCGGAGCTCGCCTGGCGCGGCGCCGTCGGCGCTGCGGACGACGTCCCCCGCATCGTCGCCGTCTGCGACGTCGGGGGTGGCTCTGCACAGATCGCCGTCGGGGCGTACGACACGGGGCCGACCTGGGTTCGCTCGGTCGACATCGGCTCGCTGCGGTTGACCCGGCGCGCCTTCCGCGAAGATCCCCCGACTCCCGGCGACGTCGCGCGCGCGACGCGCGCGATCGCAGAGGCTTTCGACGACATCACGCCGCCACGTCCGGACGGCGCGCTCGCCGTCGGCGGCACTGCGAGGGCGCTGCGGCGTGTCGTCGGCGAGCCGCTCTCCGAGAACGACCTCGCCGATGCGGTCGACGAATTGAGCTTGCTCTCGTCGCGGCAGATCGCAAAGACGCACAAGCTCGACCGCCAGCGTGCACGCACGATCACGGCCGGCGCGCTCATCCTCGGCGAGATCCAGCGGCGCCTCGACGTCCCGCTCGAGATCGGCCGCGGCGGCCTCAGGGAGGGCGCCGCGCTGCAGCTGCTGGACGCGACGGTCGCGGCGACCGCGTAGTCAGAGGCGAAAGCGGCGCACGGTGCGGCCGACCGCGCCGAGGATGTCGCTCAGCCCCAGAGCTTCTTGGCGCGCCGCTCGAGGCGCTTCCACGCTTCCGGCAGGCCTGCGCGCGCCTCGGCGCGCCGCGCACGTTCACGCTCGATCAGGCGGCCGGCGGCAACACCGGCACCGACGCCGCGGCTGCGACGTACGGCGTTGCGGATGTACTCCTCCGCGACGACCGCGTCCTGGTGCGCGCCGACAACATCCTGAAAGGTCTTCGCCGCCGACACGACGCCGTCGCCCTTCTTGCCGAGCACCCGGGACGACAGCTCGGTCGCGTAACGCAGCCGCTTGGCCTGGATGCGTGCGCGGTGGAGCGCGTCGTTCGACGCCGTGGGGCCGAGAGCCTCGACCTGACGCTTCAGCTTTCGGTACTCGCGCTCCGTCAGCCGGGCGAGCGAGGTGCCGCTCGCCACGACCGGAGGCGCGTCGACAATCTGCCCGAGCAGCACGAGCACGTTCCCGTAGCGCTCCGACTGGACCGCCTCGAGCAGCTCGCGCTGTGCAAGCTCGCGCTCCTCCTCGAGCTGCATGACGATCTTCCCTGCCGGCACCGCATCCGGCCCGTCGAGCTCGGCGGCCTCGCGGCGCACGCGCGCGATCAGGACGTCGAGGTCACGCGCCGGACCGAGACGGCCGCCGAGCCACTTGAGCTCGTCGCGCAGCGTCCGTCGGTGCTCGTCGCCGAGCAACGCACGCCCTTCGCGGAGCGCAGCGCGCGAGCGGCGCACAGCGACACGCAGCTTGTGGAGGTCCTCCGGATCCGAGCCGACGCGGACCGCCGGATCGTGCCGCTCGATCGCCTCGAGCTGCGCGCGCAGATAGGCGCGCAGATGCTCGACCGCCGGGGCATCCTTCGTCGGCGCAGCCTCCTCCGGCGGAGGTTCGAGCGCCTCTTTCAGCGCAGCACCGATGTCGTCGTAGCTCGCGAGGACGCGCTGCCCGTCGAGGAGCACGACGTCGTTCTCGCCGCTGCGCAGCCGGGCGACCTGCACGACGTCGTCGCCGCGAAGAAGCGCCGCGAGCAAACGCTGGAGATCCGCAGGCGGCTTCGCCGGTCCGCCGTCGGCCGACACCGTCACGTCCCCGATCTGCGCCTCCCAGATGCTCTTGCCGTTCTGGACGCGCCGGCGCAGCGCGATCCCGGCGCGCGTCAGGCGGCGGTCCGGCGTGTCGACGTACGTGGCGGTGAAGGTCCGATCCGATCCATTCGCGGTCGCCACGCCATGCGATCGTACCGGTCAGAAGATCGCCTGGATCGGCCAGTAAAGGCCCCCTGCGACGAGGGCCGCAGCAGGCAAGGTGAGGACCCACGCGACGACGATGTTGCCGGCGACGCCCCAGCGCACGGCCGAGAGCCGTCGCGTCGCCCCTGCGCCCATCACAGCACCGGAGACGACGTGCGTCGTCGACAGCGGATAGCCGAGCTTCGTCGCGAGGTAGATCGTCGTCCCCGCCGTGGCCTGTGCAGCGAAGCCGCTCTCGGGCTCCATCTGGAAGACGCGTTGGCCGAGCGTGCGGATGATGCGCCAACCGCCGACGTAGGTGCCCAAGCCGATCGAGACACCGGCAGAGACCTTCACCCAGGACGGGATGGTGAGGTCGGCGACGTCGCCGTTGTCGTGCAGGACGAGCGCGAGGGCGATCACCCCCATCGTCTTCTGGGCGTCGTTCGCCCCATGCGTGAACGCGACCCACGTTCCCGTTCCGAGCTGGCCCAGACGGAAGCCGCGTGACGCGAATCCCGGGTGGAGCCAGCGAAACAGCCAGTAGAGGAAGAGCAAGAACAGAAAGGCGGCGACGAACGCGATCGCGGGAGCGAAGACCGCCGGAATCACGACGTTGTGCGCGACGCCGTGCCACTGAACGCCCGCAGCCCCGGATTGAACGAGGGCGGCCCCGATGAGACCGCCGATGAGCGCGTGGGACGAGCTCGACGGCAAGCCCAGACGCCACGTCAAGAGGTTCCAGGCGATCGCGCCGAAGAGCGCCGCGAACAGCGTTCCCAGCGTCGCGAGATTCGCGTCGATGATTCCGGTCGCGATGTTCTTCGCCACGGCCGTCGTGACGAAGGCGCCGGCGAGATTCGCGACCGCGGCGATCAGGACGGCCACGCGGGGCGTGAGCGCGCGCGTGCCGACGGACGTCGCGACCGCGTTCGCCGTGTCATGAAAGCCGTTTGTGAAGTCGAATCCGAGAGCGATCACGACAACCAGCACGAACAGGACGTCGTTCACGCCGGACTAACGGTTCTTGACGAGGATCGCCTCGAGCACGTCGGCAGCGTTCTCGCACGCGTCGACCGCTTCTTCGAGCTGTTCGTGAATGTCCTTCCAGCGAATGATGGTGATCGCATCCGTCTCGGTCTTGAACAGCTGCGACACCGCCTCCCGGTTCAAGCGGTCGCCCTCGTCCTCGAGGTCGCGCAACTCGTTGAGCTGGCGGTCGGCGTCCTTGAAACCGTCGATCCGCTCGACGGCCTCGCGGAGCTTCTCCGTTGCACGCAGGATCACCCTCGCCTGCTGCATGGCGTTCGGCCGGATCTCCGTCACCCCGTAGCCGGCGATGTTGCCGGCCGCTTCGTCGACGTGGTCGCAGACGTCGTCGAGCGCGCTGGCGAGCTCGTACATGTCGTCGCGATCGAAGGGGGTGACGAACGTGCGGTTGAGGAGGTCGACGACCTCGCGCGTCAGCCGGTCCCCTTCGTGCTCCAGCTCCTTGATGTCGCGGAGCCGCCTCTCGCTCGGGGGAAACTCCTCGAGCAGCTCGACCAGCAGGCGCGAAATCTCGACGGTGTTCCGTGCGGCACGGTTGTACAGCACGAAGAATTCGCGCTTCTGCGGGACGAGCGAGAGCCGGGCCACCGGCGGCGGAGTTTGGCAGTTCTACGCGGACGCGGCCAGGCGAAGGTTCTCGCGGACGTGGCGGTGCACCAGGACCGGCACGAAGTCCACGACTCGTGCGTCACGCATCAGCTCTTCGGTCACGCGTGCGAACTCCCGGCGGACGTCGTCCGGGTCGATCGTGTGGAACTCACGTGCGACCTCGGCCTCGGCCTGCCTCATTCGTTTCTCAAAGGCTGGGTCTAGGGCCATGAGCAGAGCGATCTTGACCCACTTCGCCGACGCTCGTCAAGAGCCACGCGCCGCCGGGTGCGTCGCGTCGGTGAACTCACGGAACTCCGCGGTGAGCAGGTACGCGACCTGCTCTCCGATGTCGACCGCGTGATCGCCGATGCGCTCGAGGGAGCGCGAGACGAGCACCATCCGCAAGCCGTACTCGCGCATGGCTTCCGCCTCGCCGAGCTCGAGGATCCGCTCGACGACTCGGCGGTTCGCGCGATCGACGAGCTCGTCGAGAGCGACGAGCGATTCAGCGGCGTCGAGGTCGCGGTTCGCGAACGATCCGAGCGCGATCCGGATCATCTCCTCGCAGCGCGCGCCCATCTCTTCGAAGCCCTCGATGAATCGCGGCGACGGCTCGACGTCCGGCACGAGCTTCGACAGCTTCGCGATCGTGACGCAGTAGTCCGCCATCCGCTCCAGATGCAGGTTGACGTGCAGGATCGCGAGCACGAGACGAAGGTCGCTCGCGACCGGAGTCTGCCGCGCGAGCAAGGTCTGGATCCCCTCCTCGATCGCGATGTACCGCTGGTCGACGTCGTCGTCGAAGGCGATGACCTCGTCCGCCAGCTCGTGGTCGCGCTGCTCGAGCGCGTTGAGCGCGCCGCGGAGGGCGCGGAGGACCAGGTCGCCCTCCTCGTGCAGCGTCGATTCGAGCAGGTTGAGGTCGTCCTGGAATGTGCTCCTCATCCGAAGCGGCCCGTCACGTAGTCCTCCGTGCGCTTGTCGGCCGGGTTCGTGAAGAGCTTGTCGGTGTTGTCGTACTCCACGAGGATCCCCGAGCGCTTCCCGTCCTCGACTTGCAGCGAGAAGAACGCCGTCATGTCGGCGACGCGCGCGGCCTGCTGCATGTTGTGGGTGACGATGACGATCGTGTACTCGTTCTTGAGGTCGTGCATCAGCTCTTCGATCGCGGCCGTCGCGATCGGGTCGAGCGCCGAGGCCGGCTCGTCGAGCAGCAGCACTTCGGGCTCGATCGCGATCGCGCGTGCGATGCACAGCCGCTGCTGCTGGCCGCCGGAGAGCGAGAGGGCGTTCTTCTTCAGCCGGTCCTTGACTTCATCCCAGAGTGCGGCCCCGGTCAGCGCCTTCTCGACGCGCTCGTCCAGGCCTTTCTTCATCCCGAGGACGCGCGGGCCCCACGCGACGTTGTCGTAGATCGACTTCGGAAACGGATTCGCGCGCTGGAACACCATCCCGATCCGCCGACGCACCTCCACCGGGTCGACGCCGTCGGCGTACACGTCCTGCCCGTGATAGAGCAGCTCCCCGTGGACACGCGCTCCGGGAACCAGGTCGTTCATCCGGTTCAGGCAGCGAATGAAGGTGCTCTTGCCGCACCCCGACGGGCCGATGAACGCCGTGATCACGTTCCCGTAGATCTCGAGGTTCACGCCGGTGATGGCCGTAACCGGCCCATAGGTGACGGCGAGATCGTTGATGTCGAACACGATCTTGCGCTGCATCGGTGCGGCCGACGCGCGCTTCTGGGCGATCTCCACGTGCGCCACGTCGACAGGGATCGTAACGTCGTCGGTCATCATCTTCCCAGTTTCCTCCTGGACCGGGCAAGCAAGGCCTTCGCGAGCAGGCTCGACACGAGCACGAACATCATCAGCACGAGGGCCGCACCCCAGGCCTGCTGGTGGAGGGCCTCGTCAGGCTGCTCGGAGTACGTGAAGATCAGCACGGGGATGTTCGGCACCGCCTTCGTCACGTCCGTCGATACGGCGGGATTGAAGATCGAGCACGTGAAGAGCAGCGGCGCGGTCTCGCCCGCCGCGCGCGCGACGGCCAGGACGGCGCCCGTCAAGATGCCGCCGAGCGTCGTCGGCAGGATCACGCCCGTCACGCTCCGCCAGCGGCTGACACCGAGCGCGAGGCTCGCCTCGCGCAGCGCCGAGGGGACGAGCAGCAGCGTCTCCTGCGCGGCCCGCGCGACGAGCGGGAGCATCACGATCGCAAGCGCGAATGCGCCCGCGTACGCGCTCTGCCCGTGGCCGATGACGAGCAGGCCGTAGACGAAGATGCCCGTGATGATCGTCGGCAGGCCGTTGAGGATGTCGAGCACGAGCTGAACCGGCCGCGCGACCGTGCGCGGAGCGAACTCCGTGAGGTAGATCCCGATCAAGACACCGACCGGGAGCGCCAGCGCCGTCGCCAGCGCCACGATGATCGCCGAGCCGACGATCGCGCTCGAGATGCCGCCTCCGGGGCCGAAGAGCGCCGGCGGCTTCGTCAGGAAGTCCCAGCTCAGCGCGGGCCAGGCACGCACGAGCACCGAGATGATGACGATGAACAGGACGGCAACGGCAGCCAGTGCTGCGGCCCAGCCAATGATCTCCATGATCTTGTTGACGATCCGGCGCCGCCGCAGACCGCCTGACGGCTTGAGTGTGACGGCCGGCGTTACGGCCGACATCAGCGGGCTCCCTTCAGCGGATCGAAGACCCGCACGATGATCTGGGCGGCGAGGTTCGTGACCAGCCCGATCACCATCAGGATGGCGGCGAGGTAGAGGAGGGACGACGCCTCGAGACCGGAGGCCGCCCCCTGATAGCTCGCGGCGATCTTGCTCGCGAGCGTGTCGATCGGCCCGAAGATGTTCACGGAGATCGTCGTCCCGCCGCCGATCACCTGCGTCACGGCGATCGCCTCGCCGAGAGCGCGGCCGAGGCCGAGGATGATCGCGGCGGCGATCCCCGTCCGCGTCGACGGGATGATCACGCCGCGCACCATCTCCCAGCGCGTCGCGCCGAGGGCGAGCGCTCCCTCCTCGAGCTCGTTCGGGACCTGCAGGAACAGCTCGCGGCAGATGCTCGCGATGATCGGAACGATCATGATCGTGAGGATCAGGCCGGCGGTGAACAGCCCCGTGCCGGTCGGCGACGGGGCACCGAACAGCGGGATGAACCCCAGATGGTCGTGGAGCCACGGCTCGAGGTGGTTCGCGAGGAACGGGCCGAGCACGAGGATGCCCCAGAGCCCGAGGACGACGCTCGGGATGGCGGCGAGCATCTCGACCAGCGACCCGACGACGCCGCGAGCACCGCCGGGCGCAAGCTCGCTCAACCACAGCGCGATCGCAATCGAAAGGGGGGTCGCGATGACGAGAGCGATCAGCGAGCTCATCGCAGTGCCGTAGATGAACGGGAGCGCGCCGAAGACGTGCTTGACCGGATCCCAAGTCTTCCCGGTGATGAAGCTCAGTCCGTAGTGCTGGATCGCCGGCCAGGCGAGGTGGATGACCTTCCAGATGATGGCGCCCAGCAGGACGAGCGCCGCGAGCGCCGCCAGCGCCGTGATGACCCTCAGAGCAACGTCACCGATGCGGTCTGTCAGCCGACGGGTGCTGCTACGAAGCGAGTAGTCGGACGGGACGGCGCTCACCGGAGCGCAACCCTAAACCCGAACCCGCATGGCTATGCGCGCGTTCACCAGCCTGTAACCACACCTTCACCTCGCGTCTGCCCACCCCGGATGCCTGCGGCTGCATGCTCGCCGCGATCGACTTCACACCGAGATACGGGGAGGACGACAACTTGAGCAGGAAAACCATCACGCTGCCGGCCGGCGTGCTTGCGGCCCTTGCGGCGATCGCGATCGCGAGCGTGGCGGGGACGGCACAGGCTCGGCCACAGGCAGGCGAGCTGACCGGCGCCGGGAGCACGTTCGTCGCGCCTCTCGTCGCCGTCTGGACGCAGAAGGTCGACTCGCTCGGCCTGAAGATCACCTACGGGCCGATCGGCTCCGGCGGCGGGATCAATGCGGTGACGAACCGCACGGTCGACTTCGGCGCCAGCGACGCACCGCTCACGCCGGATCAGTTCGCCGCCTGCAGGGGCTGCGTGCAGATCCCGTGGGCATTGTCGGCAACCGCGATCGCCTACAAGGGCGACGCATTGCCCAACCACGTCCACCTCGACGGCAAGACCCTTGCCGGGATCTTCCAGGGGCGGATCACGAACTGGAGCGACCCTGCGATCAAGAAGCTGAACAAGGGCAAGTCGCTCCCGAATCTCAAGATCACCGTGATCCACCGCTCCGACAACAGCGGCACGACCTACAACCTGACCGACTACCTCTCCCGCGTCAGCCCGACGTGGAAGAGCGGGCAGGGGAAGGGCGTCGCGGTGAACTGGCCGACCGGGATCGGCGCCCGCGGCAGCTCCGGGGTTGCGGCTGCGCTCAGCTCGACCGACGGCGGCATCACCTACGTCGACGTCGCGTACACGCTCAAGAATCACCTCAAGTTCGCGGCCATGAAGAACAAAGCCGGCACGTACGCACTCCCCGGCCTGACCGGAATCAAGTCGGCGGCGGCGACGATCAACCGCGTCGCCCCCGACAACGGCGGAATCTCCATCGTCAACCCGGCAAAGACGCAGAAGCTCGCCTACCCGATCTGCACGTTCACGTACGTGATCATTCCCAAGCAGACGTCGAAGGCGGCCGACCTGAAGAAGTTCGTGAACTGGGCATTGACGAAGGGCCAGGTGGACGGGCCGAAACTGCTCTTCGTCCCGATCCCGAAGGTGGTCCGGAAGGCATCGCTCAAGACGACCGCACTCATCCACAGCTAGCTCGAGGAGGCGCTAAGGGGCGGGGAAGCTGCAGACCACGCGCAGCCCTCGCCCCGGGCCACCCGTCGCTTCCACCTGACCCCCCGCGGAGGCCACGACGTGCTTGACGATCGCAAGACCGAGGCCCGATCCGCGCGAAGCGCGCGCACGATCGCTGCGGTAGAAACGCTCGAAGAGGCGCGGCAGCTCGTCCTCGTCGACTCCGCGTCCGTCGTCCGAGACCTCGAGCACGCCCGGTCGCGCAACGAGACGGAGCGTCGTGCCGGGGCCGGCATAGCGAATGGAGTTCAGCGCCAGGTTCTCGACGACGACCTGCAGCATGCGGCGGCGAAGCGGGATGACGGCGGCGGGCGGCGCATCGATGAGGATCTCGACGTCGGCACGCTCCGCGCTGTCCGCGAGCCTGTCCCGTGCCTCCTCGAGCACCGGCAGCGCCGGCGTGCCTCCGAGCGCGACGACCAGCCGGCCGCTCTCGAGCTCGGACAGGAACAGCACGTCGTCGATCAGCTCGCGCATCTCCTCGACCTGCTCCCGCGCCTGGGCAAGCAGGGCGTCGCGATCTGCGCCGGGCAGGTCAGCCGAGTCCAGGAGTGCCAGCAGCCGCGCCAGCGGCGTCCGCAGCTCGTGCGAGACCGCGGCCGTAAAGCCGACTCTGAGCTCCTCGTACGCCCGCGCGTCCTCCATCATTCGGAGCGAGTATGGCCAAAGTCCTGATCGTCGAAGACGACCGCGTCATCGCCGAGGGCATGGCGCGCCACCTGTCGACCGCCGGCTTCGACCCCGTCGTCGTCGGCAAGGGCGAGCAGGGGCTCGCACGTCTGCGGTTCGAGCGACCGGACGTCGTCGTGCTCGACCTGATGCTCCCCGAGCGCGACGGCTGGAGCGTGATCGAGGAGGCGCGCTCGGAGGGAATCGCGACGCCGATCGTCGTCGTCTCCGCGCGCGGCACCGAGCACGACCGCGTGCACGCGCTCGAGATCGGCGCGGACGACTACCTCGTCAAGCCGTTCTCGATGAAGGAGCTCGTCGCCCGGGTACGCGCCGCGACACGGCGCGCGAACCGGCGCGACGACGCGCCGCGCGGCGAGCCGATCGACATCGAGGAGCTCCGCATCGACCCACGGGAGGTGCAGGCGTTCGTCGACGGCGAGAGCGTGCAGCTCACACCGACGGAGTTCCGACTCCTGTATCAGCTCGCGCTGGAGCGCGGCCGCGTGGTCACGCGTGACGAGCTGTTGCAGAAGATCTGGGGCCGGCGTGAGACGCATCGCGATCGGACCGTCGACGTCTTCGTGCGAAGACTGCGGGACAAGATCGACCGTCGCGCGCCGCGGCACACCTTCATCCAGACACGCTACGGCGTTGGTTACCGACTCGAGCCAGCGGACAAAGACGGTGCGTGAGACCGCTCGTGCTCGTTGCCGGCGTCCTGCTGCTCGCAGGCTGCGGCAGCAAGAACGACAGCGCTGACTCGGCCGGCGGCGGCAGCCTCGTCGGCGCGGGCTCGACACTCGTCTTTCCGCTCGTTGCGAAGTGGATCCCCGACTACGCGAAGACGCACGGCGTCAGGATCACGTACGGGCCGATCGGCAGCGGCGGCGGCATCCGGCAGCTGTCGAACCGCGCGGTCGACTTCGGCGCGAGCGATGCACCCCTGACGGCGGCCGAGCACCGCGCGTGCAAGAGCTGCCTCGAGATCCCGTGGTCGCTGGCCGGCACGGCGATCACCTACAACCTCGCCGGCGCACCGAAACACCTGAAGCTGACCGGCGCCGTCATCGCCGGCATGTTCCTCGGAAGGATCAAGTCCTGGAACGACGTCGCGATCGCCAAGCTGAACGGCGGCGTGAAGCTGCCCTCCGTCCCGGTGACGCCGATCTTCCGGCGGGACTCGAGCGGCACGACCTACACGTTCACCGACTTCCTCTCACGCGTCAGCGCCGCGTGGAAGCACCGGCTCGGCACCGGCACCTCCGTCGCGTTCCCGACGGGCGCGGGCGGGGAGGGCAGCTCCGGAGTCGCGGCCGCGCTCTCACGCGCACAGGGAGCGATCGGCTACCTCGACCTTGCCTACTCGCTCCGGAACGGCCTCTCGTACGCGGCGATCCGCAACCGCGCCGGGAACTACGTCCTCCCCGACCGGGCGGCCGTGACGGCGGCTGCGGCGACGGTCGGGACCGTCCGGGCGGGGGAGGCCGTCTCGATCGTCGACCCGCCGGCGTCGGCAGCGGCCGCGTACCCGATCTCGACCTTCACCTACGCGATCGTCCCGCAGCGATCGCCGAAGGCGCCGCTGCTGAGGCCGTTCCTGACCTACGCGATCGGCCCCGGCCAGAGATTCGCGGCCGGCCTGCAGTTCGCGACGCTGCCGCCGAAGATCATCGCCGCCGACACGGTGGCCATTGCGAGGCTCCGGAAGTCGTGAAGGCTAGGGTCAGACCCCTGCGGGGTCAGACCCCGGGTCAGACCCGGGCGTCAGCGTCGCGACCGTCCGGCGGCCGTTCAGCTCGTAGACGACGTCGACGTTCTCGTGCTTCCGGTAGGTGCCGGCGACGCCGAGAAGCATCGACAGCCAGCGGATCGGGCCCAGCCGGCCCTCCTGCGCCAGGGGACGGCGGAAGACGAGCTCGTCGCCGACGCGGTCGAAGTCGCGGCCCGGCTGCTGCGGAACGCCGTTCACGTACACCTCGTAACGATCTCCCACGCCTGCCGGTAGATGTACACGCGAGGCCGTCACGGGTCCTGAGGCGCCGCTTGCGGCGCCGCCTCCAGGCCGTGCGGGCACCGCCCGCGCGGCCGTCTGAAATCGCTGACCGACCCAACCGAACTCACACGCGACCATCTCCAAGGCGCCGCTTGCGGCGCCGCCTCCAGGCCGTGCGGGCACCGCCCGCGCGGCCGTCTGAAATCGCTGACCGACCCAACCGAACTCACACGCGACCATCTCCAAGGCGCCGCTTGCGGCGCCGCCTCCAGGCCGTGCGGGCACCGCCCGCGCGGCCGTCGGAAATCGCTGACCGACTCAACCGAACTCACAAGGGACCATCTCGTAGGATGCCACCGCCGGTGAGGCGCAAGACCCTCGTCCTGATGCTTGCTCTCGGCGCCGCGCTGGCGGTCGCCGGCGTCGCCTACGCCGGCAACGCGGGGTTCGCGCCCGAGACGCCGCACTCGCCCAACGCGCAGAGCATCAACGCCTCCTACAAGTGGATCGCGCTCTACACAGGTGCGATCTTCGTCGTCGTCGAAGGAACGCTCCTCGCGTTCATCTTCCGCTACCGCCGGCGCAACCGCGCGCGGACGGCTGAAGGACCGCAGGTCCACGGCGCGACGCGGCTCGAGCTCATCTGGACGGCAATCCCGGTGCTGATCCTGGCGGCGATCGCCGGCTTCATCTTCTACAAGCTGCCGGGGATCAAGAACATCCCCGCCGCGAAGGCCCAGGGCGGCCCGATGGTCATCCGCGTCGACGCGCACCAGTTCTACTGGCAGTTCACGTACCCGGACGGCGCGATCTCGATCAACGACCTGCACGTTCCCGCGAACCGCGTCGTAAAGGTCAACATCTTCTCGCACGACGTCGTCCACAGCTGGTGGATCCCGGAGCTCGGCGGGAAGTTCGACGCCGTCCCCGGCCGCCAGAACCGCACCTGGTTCCAGGCGAACCAGATCGGGACGTATCGCGGGCGCTGCGGCGAGTTCTGCGGCGTCTTCCACGCGGAGATGAAAGCGCGCGTCCTCGCCCAGTCGCCGGCGGACTATCAATCCTGGCTCGCCAGCGCGCGGTCACAGCTCGGTGAGAA
Source organism: uncultured Actinomycetes bacterium (assembly GCA_963833655.1). Lineage (GTDB taxonomy): Bacteria > Actinomycetota > Thermoleophilia > Gaiellales > Gaiellaceae > 3-1-20CM-4-69-9. The sequence goes on from CAWHYL010000006.1 coordinate 427,075, forward strand.
CGAGTGGACCGGCGTCTGCGCACAGTGCCACGGCCTCCAGGGACAGGGCGGCTACGGGCCCGCCATCGCCACCAGCTCGCTGCTCACGACGCCGCAGAGCCTGCATTCGCTGCTCGTCAACGGCCAGAACCGCCTCAAGCCGACGGTTTCCTACATGCCCCCGGTCGGGCTCGGGTGGACGAACGAGCAGTTCACGGCGCTGAACGCCTACCTGAAGAAGAACATCGTCAAGGGAGCGCCGAGTGGCGGTTAGGACGGAGACCTATCGGGCCGACTGGCGCCGCGGCCGAGTCGCATCGTGGGTGACCACGACCGACCACAAGCGGATCGGCCTGCTGTACATCGGAACGTCGCTCGCGTTCTTCGCGGCGGGCGGCATCCTCGCGCTGCTGATGCGGGCGCAGCTCGCCCAGGCGAACGAGCACTTCGTCACGCGCAACTCCTACAACGAGCTGTTCACGATCCACGGGACGACAATGATCTTCCTGTTCATCGTCCCGTTCTGGGCAGGCCTTGCGAACTTCCTCGTCCCGCTGATGATCGGCGCGCGCGACATGGCCTTCCCCCGGCTGAACGCGCTCTCGTACTGGCTCTTCCTGTTCGGCGGCTTGGTGATGTACCTGAGCTTCTTCGCGAACGGCGGCGCGGCGAAGTCCGGCTGGTACGGGTACCCGCCGCTGTCGGAGAACTTCTTCTCGCCCGGGCACGGACAGGATCTGTGGATCCTCTCGCTGCATCTCGTCGCCGTCTCGTCGCTCGTCGGCGCGATCAACTTCCTCGTGACGATCCACAACATGCGCGCTCCGGGCATGAGCTGGATGCGGCTGCCGCTGTTCGTCTGGGCGATCGAGGTCTACTCGGTGCTGCTGCTCGCGGTGATCCCCGTGATCGCCGTCGCGCTGACGTTCCTGCTCCTCGACCGGCAGGCGGGCACACACTTCTTCCTCCCCGACCAGGGCGGCAGCGCCCTGCTGTACCAGCACCTGTTCTGGTTCTTCGGCCACCCCGAGGTCTACATCATCATCCTGCCGGGGATGGGCGTGATCTCGGAGGTCATCCCCGTCTTCTCGCGCAAGCCGATCTTCGGCTACAAGGCGATCGCGTTCTCGACGGTCGCGATCGGCTTCTACTCGATGCTCGTCTGGGCGCACCACATGTTCAGCGTGGGGCTGCCGAACTTCCTCAACGTCTTCTTCATGCTCTCGTCGATGGTGATCGCCGTTCCGACGGGCGTGAAGATCTTCAACTGGATCGCGACCACCTGGCGCGGCAACCTCATCTTCGACACGGCACTGCTGTGGGCGCTCGGGTTCGTCGCGGTGTTCACGATCGGCGGGCTGTCGGGGATCTTCCTCGCATCGTTCCCGGTCGACTGGCAGGTGACGGACACGTATTACGTCGTGGCGCACATGCACTACGTCATGTTCGGCGGCGGCGTGTTCGCCGTCTTCGCCGCGCTCTACTACTGGTGGCCGAAGCTCTTCGGCAGGTTGCTCGACGAGCGGCTCGGGAAGATCCACTTCTGGCTCGTGTTCATCGGCTTCAACCTCACCTTCTTCCCCCAGCACATGCTCGGGCTGATGGGGATGCCGCGACGGAACTTCACGTACAGCGAGCACGGGCTGACGCAGGCGTACAACCTCGTGTCCTCGATCGGCTCCGCTGTCATGGCCATCGGCCTCGTCGTCTTCCTGTGGAACATCGTGAAGACGTCGCGATCGGGCGTCCGCGCCGCGAACGACCCCTGGCTGGCCGACACCCTCGAGTGGTACACCAGCTCGCCGCCGCCGGAGTGGAACTTCGAGCGGATCCCGTACGTCACCAGCTCGCGCCCGCTGCGCGACCTGCGCAGGAGACTCGCCGATGCCTAGACCGGGCGCCTGGCTGCGCCTGACGGCGCTGTTCGCCTCCGCCGCCGTGCTGCTTGCCGTGGTCAGCGGGGCCGCGTCGCTCGGCGCTGCGCACCGCGTGCTCGCCGCGCTCGCCCTGCCGCCGCTCGTCGCACTCGTCGTCGCCGCGTGGGTCGCACACCGCCGGCTGCTCCTTCCCGCGGCGAGCGCCCTCGTGCTGTTCGGGATCGCAGCGCTCGTCACGGTGCCAGGCCTGCACCTCGCGCTCGCAGCCGTCGCTTTCGCGGCGACGCTCGTCCTCACGGTCGCCACGTATCGCGGCGAGCAGGCGCCGCCTGCCTCGTGGCGCGACTACGTCACCCTGACGAAGCCGCGGATCATGTCGCTCCTGCTCGTCACCGGCCTCTGCGCGATGTTCGTCGGCGCGGGTGGCGTGCCGGCGGCGTGGCTCGTCGTCGTGACGATGACGGGGCTCGCGCTCGCCTGCGGCGGCGCCTCGGCGCTGAACCACGTGCTCGACCGCGACATCGACAAGCTGATGGGCACGCGCACGCGCGCGCGGCCCGTCGCGGCCGAACGGATGCCGCCGACCCGGGCGCTCGAGTTCGGGCTGACTCTGTCCGCGTCTTCGTTCGTGCTGCTCGCGTCGCTCGTGAACGTCCTCGCGGCGACGCTCGCGCTCGTCGGGAACCTGTTCTACGTGCTCGTCTACACGCGCTGGCTGAAGCGCTCGACGCCGCAGAACATCGTCATCGGGGGCGCGGCGGGCGCCGTGCCGCCGCTCGTCGGCTGGGCGGCCGTCACCGGGAACCTGACGCTGCCGGCGCTGTGGCTGTTTCTCATCGTCTTCTTCTGGACGCCGCCGCACTTCTGGGCACTTGCACTGCTGATCCGCCGCGACTACGAGGCCGCCCGGATCCCGATGCTGCCGGTCGTCCGCGGCGTGCGCGAGACGACGCGGCAGATCGTGCTGTACGCGCTCGTGCTCGTCGCGGTGACGGCGGTGCCGTTCCTCTCGGGGACCGTCGGCGTTCTCTATCTCATCGCCGCGCTTGCTCTTGGCGCGGTGTTCCTGTGGCTCGCGCTCCGGCTTCGCCGCAACACGACGCCTCGGCGCGCCGCCCTGCTGTTCCACTTCTCATTGCTCTACCTTGCGCTGCTGTTCGTCGCGATGGCCGTCGACCCAGTGGTGGGATGAGCGAGCCGCTGCCGCCGCCACTGCCGCCGCGGACGACGAACGAGCCGGTCGAGGTCACGCCGGAGCTCGCCCGCAAGAACGTCGTCATGGGCTGGGCGCTCTTCGCGATCGCCCTCCTGATCGCGGCCGGGGCGGTCGGCGTGTCCTTCATTTACCTGCATTTCGACTAAAGGCCATCGCTGCCGAGGCCGATCTGGCCTCTGATGCGGTCGCTTCGGACTCTCGCTGCGCTTGCGCTGACGCTGCTCGGCCTGACGGTTGCCGTGCCGAGCGCGTCGGCGACCGACCCGTTCCCCGTCGACGGAATCGTGACCCTGTCGAACACGAACTTCACCGTCCACTACAACGGCGACGACACCAACACGAACTGCGCCGACGCCGTCACCGAGGAAAAGGCCGGCGACATCCTCGGAATGCTCGACCGCGCACGCACCTTCTACTCCGGGATGGGTTGGCCGGCGCCCGCGCCGGGCGTGAACGTGTCGATCGACGATTTCGCCGCCGGCGGCACCTGCGCCCCCTTCGGCAGCGGTCTGCCGCTCGGCGTCGCGACACCGCTCGACCGATGGGATGCTTTCGTCGAGGGCGGCAACATCCACCTCGACGCGCACACCGGGCTGACGTATCCGATCATCGCCCACGAGGTCTTTCACCTCGTCGAGGACACGATGGCTCCCGGCGTCGACCCGTGGCTGCAGGAAGGCACGGCGGAGTGGGCCGCTGTCCGCGCGACGAAGGCGGCGGGCGGCGACGAGCTCAACCCGGATCGCGCGCTCGACTGTGTCGGCTCGCGCTGCGGCGACGCGGAGTACGACAAGAACGGGTATCCCGGGTGGATGCTGTTCGAGTATCTCGCCGAGCGGTACGGCGACGGCTCCGTGAAGACCGTGTGGGACCAGGCCGTCGCGAATCCCGGCGCGCCCGGAACGACCGACTTCGCCAACGTTCTGCCTGCCGGCACGTCGCTCGCCTCGTTCTTCAACGACTACACGACGGCGCGCATGACCGGGAGCTTCACGATCTCGTCCCTCACGGGTACGCGTCCGGAGGCATTCGCGAGCATTCCTGTCGCCACGACGACCGGTGCGCTTCCCGACACGCCGGTCGCGGTGAACCACCTCGCCGTGCGCTACATGACGTTCGCGCACGGCTCCGACCCGACCGCTCCCTGCTTCGCGGCAACGCTGACGCTGAACGTCGCGATCCCGGCGGGCGTCGTCTCGACGCCAACCTATTACGCGAACACGAAGGGTGCCTCCCCGCAGCCCTTGAACGTCTCCGGGTCCACGGCGTCGATCAGGGTGCCGTGGAACACATGCGCCGGGAGCCCGCTCGCCTACCTCTCGCTGCCGAACGACAGCCTCGGCACCGACGGCCGGGAGTTCACGGTGAGCGGCTCGGTCGGCGTCGACTCCCAGACACCGGCGGCGCCCACCGACCCGCCGCCGGGTGCACACGTGATCGGCACGCCTGTTGCGGCTCCCACAAGCGATCCCGCACCGACGCTGAACGTCTATGCACCGGAGGTCATCAAGGTCTCGAGCAAGACGCGGGTGCTGCGCTTCGTCGTCTTCTCGAGCGGTGACGGCAAGCTCGGAGCGGTGCTCGGCGCGTTTGGCCTCGGCTCCGCTGCGCTGCGCAGCGGCAACAACGACGTCCGTTTCGTCTTGCCGACGCGGCTGTTCCAGTCGCTGCGCACGAGGAGCGTGTCAAGCGTCCTGCAGCTGACCAGCATGTCGCCCGGCGGGACGCACGGCGCGACGTTCACGCGCCACGTGATCGTGCAGAAGCCGCCAAAGAAGAAGCCGGCGAAGAAGAAGCACTAGAGTCGCCCGCGTGGCGATCTTTCTGGCGCGGCCGGACGCGCCGGTCGACGGCATCCCGCTGGCCGTGAAGGACTTGCTCGACACCGCGGGGTTGACGACGACCTACGGCTCCGCCGTCTTCGCCGACCACGTCCCGTCCCGGTCGGCCGAGGCGGTGGTGCGGCTGGAGGCCGCCGGGTACGCGAACGTCGGCAAGACGAACCTGCACGAGTTCGCGTACGGCATCACATCGGAGAATCCGCACTTCGGCACCGTCCCGAATCCCATCGCGCCCGGACGCATAGCCGGCGGCTCGAGCGGCGGCTCGGCCGCGGCCCTCGCGGCCGGGCTCGCGGACGCGGCGCTCGGGACCGACTCCGGCGGGTCGATCCGGATCCCGTCGGCATGCTGCGGCACGGTGGGCCTGAAGCCGACGTACGACCTCGTCCCGACGGACGGCTGCTTTCCGCTCGCGCCGAGCTTCGACCACGTCGGCCCGATGGCGCGCACGGTCGAGGGCTGCCGCGCGCAGCTCGAGGCGCTCGTCCCGGGCTTCGAGGCCGCGGAGCTCGCATCGCTCGAGGAGGTCAGGGTTGCCGCCGCCTGGATCGACGACGCCGAGCCGCTCGTCGCCGAGCGCGTCCGCGAAGCGGCAGCATGCTTTCCGCGCGCCCGCACGGTCGACTTCCCGCGTGCACAGATCGACGCGCTGTTCATGCGCGAGGTCGCCGACGTCCACCGCGGCCTCTACGACGAGAACGGCGAGCTCTACGGCGACGACGTCGCCACGAAGATCGAGCGGTGCCTCGCGGTGTCGGACGCCGAGGCAACCCTCGCCGCGCGCGCCCGCGAGGAATATCGCGAGCGGTGCGAGGAGCTGCTCGAGGGCTTCGATCTACTGGTGACGCCGACGCTGCCGTGCGTCGCGCCCCCGACCGGCGTCGGCGACCTCGCCCTCCGGCCGACGCTCGTCCGGAACACGCTGCCGTTCAACACGCTCGGCTGGCCGGCGCTCGCGCTGCCGTGCGGCCCCGCGGAAGACGGGCTGCCGGCGTCGCTGCAGCTCGTCGGGCGCGCCGGCGACGACGCACTCGTGCTCTCGGCCGGCGAACGGCTTGCCGAAGCGCTTTCAGACACCTAGGCATCCCTCGTCCGAGGGACAGCCGGCGCACGCGCACTGCCGACAAACCAGGAGGAAATGCGCGTCCTCACTCTTGCGGCCCTCTGTCTGACCCTGCTCGGCGCTGCCTCGGCGGCCGACGCGGCGGCGCCTGTGAAGGGCACGGCGCCGACGAAGCTCCACGGCTTCCTCCTGCGAGCCGACGAGCCGGTCGCGACGTCGTTCCCCCGCACGCCGGCGTTCGCGTGGAACCCCGTCGCCGGGGCCGTGCGGTACCAGTTCCAGCTCTCGACGAGCTCAACCTTCCGCGACAGCGGACTGCTCTATACGGCGTCGAACCTCACCACGCCGGTCGTCGCGCCGACGCTGACACTGCCGTGGATCACCGGCAACCCGCACGCGCTGTTCGCCCGCGTCCGAGCGATCAAGCGGTCGTCGTCGACGCCGTGGAGCGCTTCGTTCGGCTTCGACGTGGAGCCGGCGGCGGCGCCGAAACCGCTGCCGAGCGAGCCGGGACTGCTGCGCTGGACGCCGATCGAGGGCGCCGACATGTACCAGATCTGGCTGATCGACATCAACAACCCGACCGCGAAGATGGAGATGTCGCTGACCAACGTCCTCGACGAGCGCGAGTTCTACACGTTCCACCGCTCGGCCAGCTGGACGGGGACAATTCGCTGGCGCATCCGCGCACTGCGCATCGACAACGATCCGGACGCACGCCAGAACAAGCTTCCCGCCGTGGCGTACGGGCCGTGGAGCCCCGTCTACAGCTCGGCGAACCCGCCGTACTCGACCGGGCCGATCAAGCTCGGCGACACGGTGTCGGACGTGATCGCGAACGGCGATCCGTCGTCGCCCGCACACCGCTTGATGCCCGGCTTCACGTTCAACGGCGACACGGCGCTCGACGGGACGAAGGCGGAGCTCTTCCGCGTCTATGTCTTCACCGACCGGCAGTGCCTGAACCGCGTCTATACGAGCGCGATCGTCGGCGGGCCGGCGTACGCGCCGCGCCCGTACGGCCCGCTCGCGCTGCCGAGCAGCCCGACGTCGCTGCCAGCAGCGCGCGCGAGCTACCTCCGCGACGGCAGCGAGCCCGACAGCTTTGCGTTCGACGGCCTGCAGGTGAAGTCGACGGAATCCGAGCCCGCGGCGACGCCGACGACCGCCGTCCCGGCCGACTCCGACTCGACCTCGACGACGTCCGCTCCGGCAGGCCCGCCGCAGCTGAAGTTCGGCGGCGACCTCGGCGCGCCCGTCGACCTGTGGGACACCGAGTGGCCGAGCGGCGGCTACTACTGGACGGTCGTCGCGGTCGCCGCCGTCTCTCCCGGCGCGATCACGACGGCGACGGCGAGCGCGAGCGCGCTCGGCAGCGTGTCGGCGTCGGCGATCGACGGCTCAGGCTTCTCGACGGGGGACACCGTCCTGATCGGCAACGCCGGGAACCAGGAGTCGGCGACGATCGTGACTGTGAGCGGTGCGACGCTCGGGTTTGCGACACCGCTGAAGTTCGCGCACGGGCCCGGTGAGCCGATCGTGCGCACCGGCGGCAACCTGCAGTACGAGGACCTGGAGCTGCCGCAGGACGTCTGCGCCGCCGGACGCGTCGCGCGCTTCGGCAAGGACAGCGAGCCGTCGCTGACGGCAGCCGGCGAGCTGTTCGCCTCCGGCCTCTCGCCCAGCGGCCGCCTCACGGCCGGCCGCAGCAGCCAGGCCTTCTACGGCTTTCCGCTCGTCGCGTGGACGCCGGCGCTCGGCGCGTCCGCGTACGAGGTTCAGTGGAGCAAGACGCGCTATCCGTTCACACCGCAGCCGAACCCGCAGAACGGCGGAGCGCTCGGAACGATGACGCTCGGGACGTCGGTCGTGCTGCCGCTCTCCGCCGGAACCTGGTGGTACCGCGTGCGCGGCTTCAACCTCAACCTGCCGACCGGCGCCCAGCAGATGTCCTGGTCGGATCCGTCGAGGATCGTCGTCGCGAAGCCCAAGTTCAGAATCGTCAACGGCGGCAAATAGAAGCAGCGAAACTGCGTTTCGCTGCTCTTGAGGAACGGCGCTTCGCGCGAACGTGCGGGAGCAGAGCTCGCGCACTCCTCTCTGTCGGCCGCAGACTGTCACCGACGGTTCGTGTGACGGTTCAAACGGTCTGAAAGACGTACTCGGCCGAGTCGCGCGAACGTGCGGGAGCAGAGCTCGCGCACTCCTCTGTCGGCCGCAGGCTGTCACCGAGAGCTCGCCTTCAGTTAGTGCAGGCTCCGCCTGCACGAACTTCCGGCCTTTGTCAAGCGGGCTCAAAGGCGTACTCGGCTGAGTCGCACACTCGCTCGTAGCCGATGTTCACGTAGATCTTGTTCGACGTCGGGTTCGACAGGTCGGTGTAGAGGAAGCAGTACTCCCTCCCGGAATCGAGCTGCTCCTTCGTCACGTGCGCCGTGACGGCGCTGCCGTAGCCGCGGCCGCGTCGCTCGGGCGGCGTGTAGACAGGGCCGATGCGGACGCCGTGCGGGGTGCGGCCGCCGGAGCCGCAGAGAGAGACCGGCTCGCCCTCGCCCTCCCAGAGGTAGAACCCGGCGTCGTCGCTCTGCACACGCCGCTCGAACGCCTGCTCGAGATCGAGGTGCGGCGAGTCGTCCGGCAGGGCCTCGGCTTCGAACGCGCGCAGCCAGCCGACGACGACGTCGCGGTCGGCGAGCGTCGCCTTCCGCGCCCGGCCGGCGACATGGGGCAGCTCGACTTTCCGTGCGGCGTAGATGCCCTGGCTCATCCGCAGCCGCCGCGGCGCGCCCCAGGCGTCGGCGAAGACGTCGGCCTCGGGCAGCGCGCCCGTAACCCCCGGGAGCTCGAGCCGGTCGCGCAGCCGGCGCGCGAGAAAGCGGAGCGCTTCCTCCACACGGGGCTGCGCGACGACGATGTTGAACGGCGGCGTGAGCACGGCGGCCGCGAGCGATCGACCGGCGTCGACCGTCCACAGGTGCGCCTCCTGGTACGGGTGCCGGGGGTCGAACAGCGTCGAGCAGATTCCGTAGATGAGGTTGTGGCGCGCCTCGTCGACGTCGAGCACGGGAGCGGCCGCCTCGAGGAACGCCGCCGCGTCGGCGTGCTCCTCGAGCCGCATCACTGAATCGACTTGAGCATGCGCCGGCCGAAGCGCTCGACCGACTCCGGCAACAGGCGGCGATGCTTCTTCACCGCCGACGAGCCGAGCCAAAACGCAGTCTTCACGCCGAGGACGTAGCGGTTGTGCGCACGATCCCCGAGCGAGTTGTGCGCGACCTTGCGCGCGACGGTGGTGGAGCCGACGACGAAACGAGCATCCTTGAACCGCCGCGACCGGTAGACGCCCTGTCCCACCACCTTGCGCGGCCCGGCGGTCCACGTCGTGTCGTGAAAGGCGACCCAGCCCCCGTCGACGACCTTCGGGACCCACTTCTCGAAGTCCTCGAGCACGAGGTCGTACTCGTGCGAGCCGTCCACGAAGAGCAGCTCGATCGGCTCCTCGAACGTGTCGGCCGCCGGCTGGGACAGGGACGGGATCGGGCGCACGAGCTCAGCGATGCCGGCGCGCTCGATGTTGTTCTTGAAGTCGCCGAAGCGATAGTCCGCGTGCGGGTCGATCGCGTAGATGGGCACCGACTTTCCCGCCTGGGAGCCGAGCCCGAGGCACACCGTCGACTTGCCCTTCCACGAGCCGATCTCGACGATCACGCCGTCGCCACGGCAGGACCGCGCGAGCTCGTACAGCGCCTCGCCCTCCTCGTCGGTGAGCCAGCCGGGGACGTCGGCGATCAGCGGCTTGACGCGGGTCGGAAAGTCAGTCGTCGTACTCGTCATGGCGGCGCCACCATACTCCGCTCTCGTTTCGTCCGAGCGGTGCACGGTCGAGCCACTGGTACATCCCCCACAGGGCATCGAGCCCACGCGCGTACGACGAATACGTGTGGTAGACGATGCCGTCCTCAGACGCAAAGGCGCTCACTCCGGGCGCCTCGCGGAGGAACGTCGCCACGTCCGTGCCGACCGTCTTCGCGAACTCGGCGACCGGACCAGCGGGATCGAGCCGCGGACGCTGGTCGACCTCGCTGAAGTTGTACTCGACGAGGCCCGCGCGCTGCTGGTCCTCGGTGATCGAGACGCCGAAGTCGTAGTTGAAGTCACTGCCGTACGCGGACGCCCACGGAAACGTCCAGCCCATACGCTGCTTGTACGCCTGGATGTTGCCCAACGGCGCACGCGACACGGCCGTGAACATCACGTCGTGATGCATCAGATGGACGGCGAAGCCGTCGAAGCCGTCCGCGATCGCCGAGCACGACGGACAGCCGGCCTTGTACTCCGGCCCGAGCATGAAGTGGTAGACGAGCAGCTGCGAGCGGCCGCGGAACAGGTCGGCGAGCGACGCCTTGCCGTCGTCGGTGTCGAACTCGTATTCCTTGTCGACGCGAACCCACGGGAGCTCGCGGCGCATTCGTCCGAGCTGGTCACCACGGCGCGTGTGCTCCTTCTCGGCGTCGAGCAGCTCGCGTCGTGCGGCAAGCCACTCCTCGCGCGTCCCCTTCGTGCTCATGCGAGGGTCGAGCGTACGGCTTCTTCGTAGATCGTGTCGCGTCCGAACTGGTCGAGCTCTTCGGACAGGACGTCCGCGCCCGACGGCGGATCGCCCGGCGGGAACGGCGCCGGCTCGCCGTCGAGGTCCACGCCGACGAGCCGGTCCGACTGTTCGTGCTCGACCTCGACCGGATGGTTCAGGCGCGAGCGCAGCCAGCCTGCGAGCAAGTGCGCCTGCGCGGCGGTGCCCTTGACCCGGATGCGCTGGACGCCGGCGATGTCCGGCCACAGCGACGCGAGCATCGGGCGCCATCTGCTCGTGCGGGCCCAGGCGATGTCCGACACCGCGACCCGGTCGAAGATGTTCAGCAGGCCGCGATAGCTCTCGGGCAGGTCGGGCCATTCGGTGCTGTCGACGATCAGCCGGTCGACGACGTCGATCAGCTGCTCGAACTCCGGCGCCCCGAACGGCGGCAGCCCGCGCCAGCGCAGGAACGCCGGCAGGTCAGGCAGCAGCAGAGGCTGCACGATGCTTGCCGGCGCGGATGCGCGGGGTCCCTTCAGCCGGATCCGGATCGTCTCGGTGCAGATCTGCCGCCCCTCGCTCGTCGGATACACGCCGACCTCGACGTCGCCGTCGAGCCCGTCGTCTTCATCGGGCTCGGGGAAGAGCACGATCGTGCGCGAGGGATGCCGCTCGGCGAGCCCGCTCAGCACGTCCTCTGCGGCCTCGACCCACTCCGGCGGCACCCAGGCCGTGTGCGTCATGACACTCGTGCGCTGATACGGGGTCTGGGCGCCGGGCTCGGCGCGCAACGTTGCGAGCTCGCGCTCGATCCCGCGAATCGAGGTCAGTGCCGTCGCCACGATCTCCTGTCCCTTCTCAGGAGGTCGTCGGCGGAGGGCGGGCCCCAGCTGCCGGCGGGGTAGTTCGGGAAGGCCGGCCGGTCGCGCCCCCACGCGGCGATGATCGCGTCGACCAGCGCCCACTGCTCGTACACCTCGTCGATCCGCGTGAAGAGCGTCGCGTCGCCGACCATCGCGTCGAGGATGAGTCTCTCGTACGCCTCCGGGAGCCCGGTGCGGAACGCACCGCCGTAGAGGAAATCCATGTGGACGGTGCGGATGGACATTCCCTGGCCCGGCACCTTCGCGCCGATCGCGAGCGACACGCCTTCGTCGGGCTGGACGTGTACGAGCAGGACGTTCGGCTGCAACCCCTCGGCTGCGAGCTCCTCGAACGGCGGATGCGGCGCGCGCTTGAACTCGATGGCGATCGTCGTCTCGCGGCGCGGCAGGCGCTTGCCCATCCGCACGTAGAAGGGCGTGTCGGCCCAGCGCCAGTTGTCGACGTAGAGCTTTGCGGCGACGTACGTCTCCGTCATCGACTGCGGATCGACCCCCTCCTCCTCACGGTAGCCGACGACGCCTTCGCCCTCGACGTAGCCGCGGCCGTACTGCCCGCGGACGACCGACTTCGGGCCCGGCGTGTGCATTGCGCGCAGCACCTTCACCTTCTCGTTCCGCACGGAGTCGGCGGTGAAGTCGATCGGCGGCTCCATCGCGGTGATCGCAAGCACCTGGAGCAGGTGGTTCTGGAAGATGTCGCGGATAGCGCCGGCCGACTCGTAGTAGCCGGCGCGGTTCTCGATCCCCATCGACTCGGAGACGGTGATCTGCACGTGGTCGACGAACTGGCGGTTCCAGATCGGCTCGAAGATGCCATTCGCGAACCGCAGCGCGAGCATGTTCTGGACGGTCTCCTTGCCGAGGTAGTGGTCGATGCGGAACACCTCGTGCTCGTCGAAGTGCTCCTCGATCGCCGCGTTGAGCTCCCGCGCAGACGCGAGGTCGTGGCCGAAAGGCTTCTCCACGATCAGGCGCGTCCACCCGTCCGTGCCACGCCGCTCGCCAAGAGCGCGCACGACGGTCGGAAACACCGACGGGGGAATCGCCAGGTAGTAGACGCGGTTGCCGCCGGTGCCCCGCTCCTCGTCGAGCCCGTTCAGCACCTCCGCCAGCCGGTCCTCGGCAGCCTCGTCCGCGAAATCGGTTGCGACGTAGCGCATTCCATCCGCGAGGGCGTCCCAGACGTCGTCGCGGAACTCGTCGCGCGCGAACCGCTGCACCGCCCCCTTCATCCGGTCGCGGAACTCGTCATCGCTCTCCTCTGTCCGCGCCGCGCCGACGACGGCGAACTTGTCCGGCAGCAGGTGACGGAACGCGAGCGAGTAGAGGGCCGGGAAGAGCTTGCGCTGCGTCAGGTCGCCGGAGGCGCCGAAGATGACGAGCGTGCACGGATCCGGCGTGCGCCGGAGCTGCAGGCCCTCGAGGAGAGGGTTCTCGTGGGTCGTCGCCACGCTAGCGCGGGTCGTCGCCCGCCTTCGCGCGCTCGAGCGCGCGAATCGCGTGGCCGCCGAACTGCTGGCGCAGCGCGGCGGCGACGCGTGCCGAGAACTTGATCTCGTCGCGTGACGCGAAGCGGGCGAACAGCGATGCGGAGATCACCGGCGCCGGCACGTTCTCGTTGATCGCCTCGGTGATCGTCCAGCGGCCCTCACCGGAGTCCTCCACGAACGGCGCGATGTCCTCGAGCTTCGACCCGTGCTGCTCGAACGCCGAGTGCAGCAACTCGAGGAGCCAGGAGCGAACGACGGAGCCGTTACGCCAGATACCGGAGATCTGCTGTGGATCGAGTGGGAACTCGGAGTGCTCCATGATCTCGAACCCTTCCGCGTACGACTGCATCAGTCCGTACTCGATCCCGTTGTGCACCATCTTCACGAAGTGGCCGGCGCCGGACGGGCCGACGTGTGCGTACCCCTCCTCCGGCGCGAGCGTCTTGAAGATCGGCTCGAGCCGCTTCACCGGCTCGTCATCGCCGCCGGCCATCAGGCAGAAGCCGACCTCGAGCCCCCAGATGCCGCCCGAGACGCCAGCGTCGATGAAGTGGACGCCGCGCTGCTGCGCCTCGGCGTAGCGCCGCTGCGAGTCGCGGAAGTTCGAGTTGCCGCCGTCGACGATGACGTCGCCCTGCTCCGCGATCCCGAGCAGCTCCTGGAACGCATCCTCGGTGATCTTCCCGGCGGGGATCATCAGCCAGAACGCGCGCGGCGCCTCGAGCTGTCCCTTGAGCTCTTCGAGCGAGGCAGCCGTTCTGGCTTCGACGTTCGGGTCGTACGTCTTCACGTCGTGACCGCCCTCGCGCAGGCGCTCGGTCATGCCGTTGCCCATCCGGCCGAGCCCGATCATCCCGAGCTGCGCCATCAGATGCGCACTCTGACGATCTTGCGGCCGAGATCGCGGAGGGAGCGGAAATCGCCTTCCGCCTGCGCGCGGATCAGCCGGCCGAAGCCGAAGTCCTTGCCCGGGATCGGAATCTCGTCGCCGGTGCCGTCGACGACCTGGACGAACAGCCCCGTCGGCGGACCGCCCTTGTGCAGCTGGCCCGTCGAGTGCAGATAGCGGGGGCCGAGGCCGTGCGTGACGACGCAGCCCGTCCTGTGCGCGCGGTCGATCAGGGGCTGCAGCTCGCGTGCCCGCATCGGGTCGATGAACGCCTGGATCGCGACGTAGTTCGGAGGCTCGGCGCCGGCGAGCAGCTCGTCGAGCGAACCTTCCTCCGGCAGCTGCGGATCCTCGCCCGACGCGAGCACCTCGTTCGTCTTGTCCTTCGCCGCCTGCACGTTCGGCTGGTCGAACGGGTTGATCTCGAGGATCGAGCCGGCAACTGCGACGGCGAACTCCCAGCGGAAGAACTCCGAGCCGATCGCCGTGGGTTCCGAAAGCCGGACCTCCGCCGGCTGCCGGTCGGGGCCGTCGGGGCTCTCGCCCGGGGCGGGCACGAGGCCTTTCCCCCCCTTGCCCGTCGACTCGGCGATGAGCTGCTCGGCCCAGAGCCCGAAGCTCCCCTCGGTCTCGGCGATGCAGACCTTGTCGCGCCCGCTGCGCCAGCCGTCGCCCAGCTCGAGGCCGAGCGAGAGGCCGGGGCTCGTCTCGCCGCGGCAGTCGTCCGCCGCCCGAACAGCGCCCGCGAGGAGTTGCTCGAGATCGACGTCCATCAGCGCGGCCGGAACGAGGCCGAACGGCGACAGCGCCGAGTAGCGCCCGCCGATCGTCGGCTCGCCCGCAAAGACGCGCATGCCGCGTTTCCGGCCGAGCTGCTCGAGGTCCGAGCCGGGATCGGTGACGGCAACGAACCTCTCGCCGTCGCCGCCGACCCGCTCCCAGTAGTAGTCGAAGTGGGACCGAGTCTCGAGCGTCGTGCCCGACTTCGACGACACGATGAACATCGTCCTCGACAGATCGAGGAAGTCCTCCGCATGGCGGAGCATCGCCGGGTGCGTCGTGTCGAGCACGAGCAGGTTCGTCGCGCCGAACGTGCGCTTGAGGACTTCGGGCGCGAGCGACGAGCCGCCCATCCCGAGCAGCACGAACGTCTCGTAGCGCGACCGCGCGTCGGCGGCGAACTCGCGCAGCTCGCCCGCGCGCTCCTGCATTCGCTTCGGCTCGTCGAGCCAGCCGAGCCACTTGTCCTCGCCGCTATCGGTCCAGACGCTCGCGTCTCGCGCCCAGATCCGCTCGACGAGCTCTTGCTGCGCGGCGACGCTCAAGCGGAGACCAGCTCGCCGCGCTTCGACTGGATGCCTTGCTTCAGGTCCGCGAACGAGTCCCCGAACTTCTTCACCCCTTCACGCTCGAGCGTGTCGGTGACGTCGTCGTAGTCGACTCCGGCCTCCCGCAGGTCGTCGAACACCTTGTGCGCGGCATCGATGTCGTCCGTCAGCGTCTCGGCGACCCGGCCGTGGTCCTGGAACGCATCGATCGTCTCCTCGGGCATCGTGTTCACCGTCGCCGGCCCGATCAGCTCCTCGACGTAGAGCACGTCGCGGTACTCCGGGTTCTTCGTCGACGTCGACGCCCAGAGGCAGCGCTGCTTCGTCGCGCCTTTCCCCTCGAGCGCCTCCCAGCGCGGGCCGGAGAAGGTCTCCAGGTAGTTCTGGTACGCGAGCTTTGCGTTCGCGATGCCGAGCTTGCCCTTGAGCTGCGGGGCATCGCCGGCGGCGTCGAGCCGCTTGTCGGTCTCGGTGTCGACGCGCGAGACGAAGAAGCTCGCGACGGAGTGCACCGTCGCGGGATCCCCGCCGCTCTCGACGAGACGCTCGAGGCCGCGGATGTAGGCCTCCATCACTTCCTTGTGCCGCTGAAGCGAGAAGATCAGCGTCACGTTGATGTTCTTGCCGGCCGCGATCATCTCCTCGATCGCGGCAACGCCCGGCTCCGTCGCGGGGATCTTCACGTAGAGGTTCGGCCGGTCGATCCACTCGTGCAAGCGCTTCGCCTCGGCGATCGTCGCATCGCGGTCGTACGCGAGCGTCGGGTCGACCTCCCACGACACGTAGCCGTCGAGGCCCTTCCCCTCGTCCCACACCTTCCGGAGCAGGTCGCAGGCGTCCGCGATGTCATGCGAGGAGAGCCGGAGGAAGATCTCCTTCGGGTCGTCCTCGCCCGCGTCGAGGATCTCGCGTAGCTGGTCGTCGTAGCGGTGTCCGTCGGCGATCGCCTTCTGGAAGATCGTCGGGTTCGAGGTGACGCCGACGACGGCGTCGTCGCGCATCTTTCGCTCCAGCTCACCTGTCTGGAGGATCTCGCGCGAGAGGTAGTCGAGCCAGACGCTCTGTCCCAGCGCCGACAGCTTCTGCAAATTCGAGTCAGGCATTCGTCATCGCCCTTTCAAGGTCTTCGATCTTCTTCAGTCTCCTCACATACCGCTCGCCGCCGTCGAACCGTGCATGCAGAAACGCGCCGATCAGATCACGCGCAAGTGACGGTCCGATGACCTCCGAGCCGAGGCAGAGGACGTTCATGTCGTCGTGCTCTACCCCTTGGTGCGCCGAATAGACGTCGTGGCAGATGGCCGCCCTGATCCCGGGCAGCTTGCACGCCGCGATCGAGGCACCGACGCCGGAGCCGCAGACGAGCACGCCGCGCTCCGCTTCGCCGCCGAGGACGGCCTCGCCGATCTCGCGCGCCTTGTCCGGGTAGTCGATGCGAACTGCGTCGGTGTCCGTCCCCAGGTCGACCACCTCGTGCGCCGCGAGCGCCTCGAGGACGGCGTCGCGGAGATGGACGCCACGGTGATCGAAGGCGACCGCGACTTTCACAGCTGGACCGTACCTAGAATGGCCTGCAATGGACGCGCACGGGCTACGAGAGCTGGGCCAGCAATTCCGCGTCGATGCGATCCGCTGCGCCGCGGCCCCGAAGTCCGGCCACCCGACCTCCGGCATGTCGGCAGCCGACCTGATGGCGGTCCTCGTCGCGAATCACTACCGCTACGACTTCGAGAATCCGAAGCGGCCGGAGAACGACCGGCTGATCTTCTCCAAGGGTCACGCCTCGACGTTGCTCTACGCGATCTTCCGCGCCGTCGGCGCGATCACGGACGAGGAGCTCCTGCGCTACCGGCAGTTCGGCAGCATCCTGGAGGGGCACCCGACGCCGCGCATCCCGTGGGTCGACGTTGCGACCGGGTCGCTCGGGCAGGGGCTGCCGATCGGTGTCGGGATGGCGCTCGCCGCCAAGTACCTCGACCGGCTCCCGTCGCGCGTATGGGTGCTGTGCGGCGACAGCGAGCTGGCGGAGGGGTCGCAATGGGAGGCGTTCGAGCATGCGTCGCACTACGAGCTCGACAATCTGATCGCGATCTTCGACGTGAACCGGCTCGGACAGCGCGGCGAGACGATGGTCGGCTGGGATCTCGACGTGTACCGCGATCGCGCGCACGCGTTCGGGTGGGAGGCGATCGAGATCGACGGGCACGACGTCGAGGCGATCGACCGCGCCTTCACCGAGGCGTCCGGCGGGACGAACGGCAAGCCGACGGTCGTGATCGCACGGACGATCAAGGGCAAAGGCGTGAAGGCGGTCGAGAACCAGCTCGGCTGGCACGGGAAGGCGCTCGACAACGCCGACGAGGCGATCGAGGAGCTCGGCGGCATCCGCAACATCCAGGTCGAGGTCGCGACGCCCGAGCCGGCGGAGGCGCACACGTTCCCGAACGGGACGCTGGAGCTGCCGCGCTACGAGCTCGGCGACGAGGTGGCGACGCGCAAGGCGTACGGCGAGGCGCTCTCCGCGCTCGGGGCGGCGCGCGGCGACGTCGTCGCACTCGACGGGGAAGTGAGCAATTCGACGTTCGCCGAGATCTTCGGCAAAGCGCATCCCGACCGGTACTTCGAGATGTACATCGCGGAGCAGCAGCTGCTCGCCGCGGCGGTGGGGCTGAGCGCACGCAACTGGAATCCCTTCGCGTCGACGTTCGCGGCGTTCTTCTCGCGCGCATACGACTTCATCCGCATGGCCGCGATCAGCCGCGTCAACCTGCGCCTGTCCGGCTCGCACGCCGGCGTGTCGATCGGCGAGGACGGGCCGTCGCAGATGGCCCTCGAGGACATCGCGTCGCTGCGCGCGGTGCATTCGAGCAGCGTGCTGCAGCCGTGCGACGCGAATCAGACGGCGAAGCTCGTCGCCGCCATGGCCGACACCGAGGGAATCGTCTTCCTGCGCACGCTCCGGCCGAACACTCCGGTCATCTACGACGCGGACGAGGAATTCGAGATCGGAGGCAGCCGCGTGCTCCGTTCGACTGTCACCGACGACGTGACGATCGTCGCCAGCGGGGTGACCGTTCACGAGGCGCTGAAAGCGGCGGAGACGCTCGCCCAGGAGGACATCGGCGCGCGTGTGATCGATCTCTATTCGATCAAGCCGATCGACGCCGAGACCCTGCGCGGGGCGGCTGAGGCAACGGGTCGGATCATCACCGTCGAGGATCACTACCCCGAGGGCGGCGTCGGCGACGCCGTGCTCGCGGCGCTCGCCGAGACGGGCGCAGAGGCTCGCGTCGTCAAGCTGGCCGTCCGCGACATGCCGCATTCGGGCAAGCCGGCTGAACTGCTCGCGGCCTTCGGCATCGACGCCGACGGCATCGCGGACACCGCGCGTCAGCTCGTCAGAGAGCCGATCGCTGCCTCCTAGCGCGGCGTCTGGCGATTGTGGGTTAGACGGCTGCACGGGCAGAGCTCCGCGCAGCCTCTATGGCAGGCGCCGTCAAGACGGCGCCTGGCGAGAGCCGATCGCCGCCTCCTAGCGCGGCGTCTGGCGATTGTGGGTTAGACGGCTGCACGGGCAGAGCTCCGCGCAGCCTCTATGGCAGGCGCCGTCAAGACGGCGCCTGGCGAGAGCCGATCGCCGCCTCCTAGCGCGGCGTCTGGCGATTGTGGGTTAGACGGCTGCACGGGCAGAGCTCCGCGCAGCCTCTATGGCAGGCGCCGTCAAGACGGCGCCTGGCGAGAGCCGATCGCCGCCTCCTAGCGCGGCGTCTGGCGATTGTGGGTTAGACGGCTGCACGGGCAGAGCCCGCGCAGCCTCTATGGCAGGCGCCGTCAAGACGGCGCCTGGCGATAGCCGATCGCCGCCTCGTAGAGCTGCCGGTGCCGGTCGCGTGCGGTGCGGTACGCGTCCGCGCGGTCGAGACGCGGCTCGACGACGCGGCCGAGCGCACCCGCCGGCGGCGACTCGCCGAGCCGCTCGAGCGCAACAACTGCAGCCCCGCGTAGCGACGCTTCCAGGACGCCGGACACCGTCAGGGGGCGCCCGAGGCCGTCGGCCATGAGCTGCAGCCAGCCGTCTTCTTTCAGTAGCGCGCCGCCGGTCGCGACGACCTCCTCGACCTCCGGCATCAGGTCGGCCACGGCCGCGAACGTGAAGGCAACCCCCTCCAGCGCCGCCTGGCGGATGTCGAGCGGGGTGGTGGCGAATGTCAGCCCCTGGATCGCTCCCTTCGCGTGCTGGTGCCACCCGGGGCTGCGCTCGCCGCCGAGCAGCGCGAGGAAGGTCAGGCCGTGCGTGTCGGGGTCGCGGTCGGCAACCGACCCCGCAGCGTCCTTCAACGTCTCCCCGAGCCAGTACACGAGGCTGCCGCCGTCCGACAGCGAGCCTCCTTCGACCACGCGGCGGTCGTCGATCCAGTGGATGAACAACCCCGGCCGCGCGTGCGCCTGAGCTGTCTCGTGCACTGTCCGGAACGCACCGGACGTGCCGATCATCAACGCGGCGCGCTCGCGCGTCACGCAGCCCGCGCCGAGGTTCGAGCACGCCCCGTCGAGCAGCGCCGGGTACCAGCCGTCGACGGCCGCGTCGGAGATCTCGGACAGGCGCTCCACGTCGACGTCGAGCGCCGCGAGCAGTTCGCCGTCCCACGCGCGCCCGTGGAGATCGAACAGCCCGGTCGCCGATGCCATCGACGTGCTCGCCGGCACCGGCCGCCCGAGCAGCTCGCCGTACAGGTAGTCGCAGAACGACACGAACTTGCGCGTCGCGCGCCAGACGTCCGGCCGGTCGGCCGCGAGCCACCCCAGCTTTGCCGGCCAGTAGCTCGTATGGATGTGACAGCCGGTGCGAGTGTGGATCGCCTCGGGATCGACGCGGCGCGACAACCACTCCGCCGCATCTGCCGAGCGCGTGTCGCGCCAGCCGAGAATCTCGGTCAGCGGCCGCCCGCGCTCGTCGAGCGCCAGCAGGCTGTGGCCGAAGCACGAGCCGCCGACCGCGTCGTAGTCCTCGCCGGCGGTCGCCTCGTCCACCGTCTCGCGTACGAGCGCGACAATCCGAGCCGGGTCGGTTTCTCCCGCGTACTTGCGGTCGGCCGGCTCGCGCTCCTCCGCACCCGCGTCGAACACCTGCGCGCGGACAGAGGACGTCCCGACGTCGATGGCGAGAACTCGAGGCACGAGCCGTACCCTTACAGCGATGGCCGTCGTGATCGCATCCAACCTGCGCAAGGAGCTGGGCGGCGACCCGCTGTTCGACGGCGTCTCGTTCAAGGTCGAGCGCCGCGATCGCGTGGCGCTCTCCGGGCCGAACGGCGCCGGCAAGACAACGCTGCTGCGGGCGCTCGTCGGCGAGACGGGCCTCCAAGGCGGCGAGCTCGCGTTCCAGAAGGGGACGCGCGTCGCGCTGCACGACCAGCGCCCGCCGCTCGAGCGCAACCTCACGCTCCGCGACTACGTCCTTTCGGGCGCGACCGACCTGCTGGCGCTCGAGGACGAGCTGCGGCGCCTCGAGCAGGCGATGGCGGACGGTGACCACTCCGACGGGACGATGCGCCGCTACGGCGAGGCTCAGGCGCGGCTCGAGCACGCCGGCGGCTACGACTGGCGCGAGCGCGCGACGGCCGTCCTGCGCGGCCTCGGCTTTCGCGACGACCATCTCGACCGCCGCCTCGAGACGTTCTCGGGCGGCGAGCTGACGCGCGCGTCGCTCGCCCGAGCGCTCGGCGGCGACCCTGACCTCCTGCTCCTCGACGAGCCGACGAACCACCTCGACGTGGAGAGCCTCGAGTGGCTCGAGCGCGAGCTGCAGTCGCTCGACGCCGGCGTCATCATCGTCGCGCACGACCGCTGGTTCCTCGAAGCGGTCGCGAATGCCGTCCTCGAGCTCGATGCCGGACGCTCGACGTACTTCGCGGGGCCGTGGCACGAATGGCGGATCGAGAAGGCCGCGCGGCTGCACGCCGCGACGAAGACCGCCGGCCGGATCAGCGCGGACATCGAACGGCTGGAACGCTTCGTCGCTCGCTTCCGGGCTTCCACCGAGAAGATGGCTCGCCAGGCGCAGGTGAAGATGCGCCAGATCGAGCGCTACAAGCAGGAGCGCTCGAAGGCGACCGCGGAGATCGACTTGCTCACGCGCAAGACGAGGAAGCTCGGCTTCGAGTTCCTCAAGCCGCCGCGCAGCGGACGCACCGTCCTCGAGGCGGAAGCTCTCCGAATCGCGATCGGCGACCGCGTGCTGCTCGACCGCGCGACGCTCGCGATCGAGCGCGGCGAGCACGTGGCGCTCGTCGGGCCGAACGGCTCAGGCAAGACGACGCTGCTCGAGACGATCCTCGAGCATCGCAAGTCCCAGGGCGGGACCGTCCGCCTCGGCCACGGCGTCATCCCCGCGTACTTCTCCCAGCAGGAGATGGAGCTCGACACGCGCGGGTCCGTCCTGCAGTGCGTGCAACGCGCGACCGGTCTGCAGCGGCCGGACGCGCAGAACCTCCTCGGCAAGTTCCTGTTCTCGGGCTGGGCCGAGCACGAGAAGCCCGTCGTCGCGCTCTCCGGCGGGGAGCGGCGACGCCTGGCGCTCGCGCTGGTCGTCGCGTCGGGCGCGAACTTCCTCGTCGTCGACGAGCCGACGAACCACCTCGACCTGGAAAGCCGCGAGGCGCTCGAGGCCGCGCTCGAGGCCTTCCCGGGGACGATCCTGCTCGTGTCGCACGACCGGGCGCTGCTCGACGCCGTCGCTCAGCGGACGCTGGCGATCGAGGACCTGCACCTCAACTCCTACGACGGCGGGTGGGCCGAGTACGTGCGCGCGCGGGAAGCGCGCGTCGCACCGCCGCCGTCGCCTCCGCCCAAGGCCGCGAAGACGCAGAAGCCGCGCGCCCCGCGCAAGCCGGCACCGTCGGAGCTCGAGCGGATCGAGGCGCAGATCGCCGAGCGGGAATCGACGGTCGCCGATCTCGAGCGCCGACTGGCGAAGGACTGGAACGACGTCGAGACACTCGCGGCCCACCGCCACGCGCGCGACGAGCTGCAGGCGCTGTTGGAGCGGTGGGAGACGGCGTTCGAGCGGGCACAGACGTGACCGAGCCGACCCCGCCGGAGGTCGGCCGCTGGACCGGCATGGGCGAGGCGCTCGGTCGCTTCGCGCTGCAGACGCTCGCGATCGTGGTCGGGGTGTGCGCGATCGGCGCGGTCGTGGCCGTCGCGACCGGTCACGACATCGCCGGCGGCATCGCCGGCGCGTGCTACCTCATCGGCGCCGCACTGTTCCTGATCGGCATGTTCCCGTCGGGCGGCTTCTCGATGATCCGAGGGACGATCACCCGCCGGAAGCCGACGGGCTCGCGGCAAGAGGGGTACCTCATCATCGGGCTGGTGCTCATTGGCGTCGGCGTGTTGTTCGACCTGACGCGGCCGTTCTAGTCGACGTCGAGTGTCGCCAGGAGCGCTTCGGCGACGACCTTGAGCGGACGCCCCGAGATCTGGCTCGCCTTGCGCAGGCGCGCAAACGCCTCCGGCTCCGACAGCCCCTCCTTCTGCATCAGCACGCCCTTCGCGCGTTCGATCGCCTTGCGCGCCGCGAGCGCCTCGGCGAGCGACTCGGCCTCTTCGCGCAGCGCCGTCAGCTCGTCGTGCCGCGCGCGGGCCGTGCGGATCGCCGGCAACAGGTCCGCCTCGCGGAACGGCTTGACGAGGTACCCGAAGACACCGGCCTCGGCGGCCCGCTGCACGAGCTCGTCCTGGCCGTAGGCCGTGAGCATCACGATCGGGATCGGCCGCTCGTCGAGGATGCGGCGCGCAGCCTCGATGCCGTCCAGCTTGGGCATCTTGACGTCGAGCACGGCCACGTCCGGGCGCTCTGAGCGAGCGAGCTCCACCGCCTCCTCCCCGTCGCGGGCCTCCGCACAGACTTCGAAGCCCGCGCGCTCCAGCAACGCCCGCAGGTCGAGCCGGATGATCGTCTCGTCTTCGGCGACCAGGATCCTCATCTGTGGGTGAGTTTGCTGCAAAACGCTCGCCTGAGGGATGGCGGCATGTGGCGTGAGCGGCGATGGAGGTTGTGCGGCAACCGATGTCTGAATCGGATTTCACTCCCACTCGTCAGCCCCTGATCCTCCGGGTCGAGATCTCGGCGGAGCAGGCGAGCGCCCTCGCCCCGCTCTTCAGCGGCGCGGCTCTGCCGCCCGCGCCGGCGACGCCGATCTCGGAAGAGGTCGTGGACGCTCGCGTGCTCGAGCTGGAGCAGCGCGAGGGCGAGCTCCAGTTGCGCGAGGCGGAATTCGAGGCGGACGTGCAGTTGCGCGAGGATCGAATGGAGCGGTGGCGCACCGAGCTCGAGGAGCTCGAGCAGACGCTCGAGCGGCGTGAGAAAGATCTCGTCAGCTACGTCGACCAGCTTCAGGGCGCAATGAGCAACCCCAGCGCCGACACCGCCTGGTGGCAGCGCCCGGCCGGCGGCGACGGCGGCGTCTTTTGACGCGGCGAAGCTTCGCTTCGCCTTGTTGGGTACGGCGCTTCGCGCTTTAACGCGCGCGGGCGGAGCCCGCGCGCTCTTTTGACGGTCGGCGCTTTGGCTCGACCGTCCGCCTGCCGGTGGCCTTCGGCCATCGGCGCGCGGATCAGCTCGCCTCCGGCTAGGCCGGCTTCGCCTGGCTTAGCCTCCGGCTTTCTTGGGGGCGTCGTTCACGCGGGAAAGACGACCTGCGCCCTCGTTCCCTTGTCGCTGGTTAGATCCAGCTTTCCCTGAAGCTCGTCCTTGACGAGCGCGCGGACGATCGACAGGCCCGTTCCGGACGCGTCCGGGTCGATTCCCTCGCCGTCGTCCGAGATCGCCAGGAGCACCTCGCCGTTGCGCTGCGCCAGCTCGATGTCGACCGCTTCGCCGCCGTGCTCGAGGGCGTTCTGCAAGAGCTCGCTGAAGACGAGCGCAAGCGCAGTTGCGCGGTTGCCGGCGAGCGACACGTCCTGCAGCTCCGCGCGCACCTCCTTCCCGGCGGCGAGCCCCTGGACGAGCATCGCGCGGAGCCGGTCGATCAGCTCGCGCAGCTCGACGACCTCCTCGCGCTGCTCGGTCAGCACCTCGTGGACGGCGGCGATCGCGAGGATGCGGTTGACAGAGTCCTCGAGCGCCTTGCGTGGATCCGCGTGCGGCGACCGCGCCTGCAGCCGCAGCAGCGACGCGACCGTCTGCAGGTTGTTCTTGACGCGGTGGTGGATCTCTTGCGCAAGCACGCCGCGCATGACAGCCCGCCCGTGCTCCAGGGCGACCGCAGCGTGGTGTGCGATCGAGGCGAGCAGCGCACGCTCCTCTGCCGTGAAGGGCGTGTCGCGGTCGCAGACGAGCTCGCCGATCTGACGCCGCTTCCAGCGCAGCGGCAACCGCACGGCATGCTCGCCCGAGCGCCCCTCCGGCCACGCGATGTTGCCGTCCTCGAGCACGAGCGCCGCTCCCGTCGCGTCGACCGCCTCCATCGTCGTCTTGACGATCGCCTCGAGCGATTCCTCGAGGTACAGCGATTCGGAGACGGCTTCAGAGATCTTCGCGAGCGCCTCGAGCTCGGCCACGCGGCGCTGCGCCTGCGCGTAGAGCTGCGCGTGCTCGATCGTCTGCGCGACCTGCGCGGCGATCGCCGAGACGAGCTCGATCTCGTCGGCGCCGAACTCGCGCGGCTCGATCGTGCGCACGTTGAGGGCGCCGGCCAGGCGGGCGCGCGCGACGATCGGAACGGCGAGGATCGACTCGTACTGATCCTCCGGCAGGTTCGAGAAGAGCTTGAAGCGCGGGTCGAGATGCGCCTGGGCGGGGATCATGATCGGGCCGAGCTCTGCCGCGGCCGTGCCGGTGATGCCTTCGCCCGGCCGCATGCGCGGCCGCTTCGTCATCTCCTCCACCTTGGTGCCGTGAGTCGCGCGCAGAACGAGCTCGCCGCTGCGCTCGTCGTACAGGTAGACGAAGCAGGCGTCGGCGCCGAGCACGTCGGCGACCTTGCGCGCGACGAGGGCAAGCACCTCTTCGAGGTCGAGCGTCGAGTTGACCGCCGCAATCGTGTCGGTGAGAAGGCGCAGATGGCGCTCTCGGACGTCCACTTGGTTTCGTAGGGTAGCCCCGTGGATCGCTATCACTGGCTGCTCGTCTTCCACGTTGCGGGCGCCTTTCTCGTACTCGGCGGTGCCACATACGCCGCGATCCTCAACACCGCTGCGATGCGTCGCGACCGGCCGAGCGAGGTGGTCGTCCTGTACCGGCTGGTGCGCATCGCGGTCAGCGCGGTCTCGCTCGGGATGGTGCTGACGATCGCGTTCGGTCTCTGGCTCGTGGCCGATCTCGACTTCGTCAAGTTGGGCCACGCATGGGTGATCCTGGCGCTCGTCGGCTGGGTGCTCGCGAACGCGCTCGGCGGGATCGGCGGGCGCCGCGAGAAGGAGACGCGAGTGATCGCGCAGCGGCTCGCCGCTGAAGGCGACGCACCCAGCAGTGAGCTGCGCGCCCGCATGCGCGATCCGATCACGCTCGCCTTGAGCTGGGGCAGCGGCGTGGTCGTGATCGCGATCCTCGCGCTGATGATCTGGAAGCCGGGGTCCTGATGCTCGCGATCCTCCGGCCGGACAGCTGGAACCTCCCGCTCTTCCTCCACGTGCTCGGCGCCACCGTCGTCACCGGCGCAACCGCAGCCGTCTTCGTGACTGCCGCCTCGGAGCGACGCTGGCCGTGGCTGCGTGTGGTCGTGGCTCGTGCCCTGCTGCTTGCGGCGCTGCCGGCATGGATCCTGATGCGGGTCGGCGGCGCCTGGGAGGACTCGCGCTCCTCGATCGGCAACGGCTCCGGCTGGCTCGGCATCGGCTACCTCGTCGCCGACGCGGGCTTCGTCCTGCTCATCCTCGCCGCGATCTTTGCTGCGGTCGGCGTCCGGCGGCCTCAGCGGAGCTGGCCGCTGCGCGCGGTGGCGATCATCACCGGCGTCTACTTCATCGCGCTCGTCGTGGCCATGGTCGCCATGACAGGTAAACCGGGCAGTTAACAGAACTCTTACGCCGTGCAGGGGATTTTCCTTAGAGACGGGGAATAGATTCCGAACGTGTCAGCTGTGCCCCTGAATCTCTCCGGTACGACCGGATTCCTGGTCGCTGACAATCGCGGCCGGCTCGTCGGGAAGGTCGAGTGCCCCATGTACGGGACGCTCCCGGACGTGCCGGACGCACTCGCCGTGAAGAGCGGCTTCCTCTCGCGTCAGCGCCGGCTCGTCCCTGCGGACACGATCGCCGAGGTCGACCAGGCGAGCCGCGTCGTCGGCCTTCGCGTCGCCCGCGAAGCCATTCGCCGCTTCCTCTAAAGGTCTCCAGAACGACCACGAGCCGCGCGTCTAGCCGCCACGGCTCGCAGTCGGCCGTCAGTTGGACCCCGCAGGCCGCAGAGCTCGCGGGATCAGGCTCGATTCTCTCCCTTTTTCAGAGAACGGACAAGTACTTCCGCAGCTCCCACTCGGTCAGCTGGACGCGGTACTCGTCCCACTCCCCCCGCTTCAGCTCGACGTAGCGGTCGAAGATGTGCGGCCCGAGCGCCTTCCGAGCCAGGTCTGACTGGGACAGCTCGTCGATGGCCTCGCCCAGCGTCTCCGGGAGCGACACGATGCCGCGCTCGCGGCGCTGCTCGGCCGTCAGGTGGTACAGGTTCGTCTCCATCGGCTCCGGGAGCTCGTAGCCCTGCTCGATTCCTTCGAGCCCGGCGTGCAGCAACGCGGCGAACGTGAGGTACGGGTTGCAGGCCGGATCGGGGCAGCGGATCTCCGCGCGCGTCGCCTGCTCGGCGCCCGGCTTGTACAGCGGAATCCGGATCAGCGCCGAGCGGTTCCGCTGCGACCACGCGACGTAGACCGGCGCCTCGTAGCCCGGCACGAGCCGCTTGTACGAGTTCACCCACTGCGCGAAGACGGCGCTGATCTCCCGCGCGTGCCGCAGCTGGCCGGCGATGAACGCCTTGCCCGCGTCCGAGAGGTGCCACTTGTCGTCACCGTCGAAGAAGGCGTTCCGGTCGTCCTTGAAGAGGGACTGGTGCGTATGCATGCCCGAGCCGTTCTCGCCGAAGAGCGGCTTCGGCATGAACGTCGCGTGGTACCCCGCCTTCTTCGCGATCTCCTTGACGATCAACCGGTACGTGACCGTGTGGTCGGCCATCGAGAGCGCGTCGGCGTAGCGCATGTCGATCTCGTGCTGCGACGGGCCGACCTCGTGGTGCACGTACTCGATCGGGATGCCCATCGACTCGAGCGCGCGGACTGTCTCCTGCCGCAGGTCGCTCGCCGCGTCGAGCGTCGTCATGGCGAAGTAGCCGCCCTCGTCGAGCGTCTCCGTCCCCTTGTCGTCGCGGAAGAGGAAGTACTCGAGCTCCGGCCCGACGTTGAAGGTGTCGAAGCCGAGCGACGACATCCGCTCGAGCGCGCGCCTGAGGACGTACCGCGGGTCGCCTTCGTACGGCTTGCCGTCGGGCGTGACGATGTCGCAGATCATCCGCGCCACCCGCGTCTCGCCCTCCTTCCACGGCATCAGCTGGAAGGTGTCGGGATCGGGGATCGCGATCATGTCCGACTCCTCGATCGCGTTGAAGCCGGTGATCGACGAGCCGTCGAAGCCCATCCCGTCGTCGAGTGCATCCTCGATCTCGCTCGGCGTGACCGCGAAGCTCTTGAGGTGGCCCTCGATGTCGGAGAACCAGAGCAGGACGAACTCGACGCCCTCCTGCTCGATCCGCGCGCGCACCTCCCTGCGGGTCTCCTCGCTCGACGTGGCCCTGTTCTTCGTCTCGACCTGCACCATGGATTCCTCCCTTGAAACGCAAAAAGCCTCAGGCGCCGGCAGCGCCCGAGGCCCCGTTGCCTCGAAGACGAGAAGAGACTATACCGTGACGGCGTGCGAGTTCTAGTCACAGGCGGCGCCGGTTTCATCGGCTCGCACTTCGTCAAACGGCTGCATGCTGCCGGCGAGGACGTCGTCGTCCTCGACAAGTTCACGTACGCGGGGAATGCGGCGAACCTCCCCGACGGGACGGATGTGTATCGCGGCGACATCGCCGTGCGGGAGGACGTCGAGCAGGTCGGCGCGGTCGATGCGATCGTCAACTTCGCCGCCGAGACACACGTCGACCGCTCGATCCACGGCCCGGAGGACTTCGTGCGCACCGACGTCCTCGGCACCCTCGTGCTGCTGCAGGTCGCGCGGGAGCTGAGCGCCCGGTTCGTGCAGGTCTCGACGGACGAGGTCTACGGCGACATCGAGCCCGGCTGGTCGTCGCGCGAGGACGATGCGCTGCGGCCGTCGAGCCCGTACAGCGCGTCGAAAGCCGGCGGCGACCTCCAGGTGCTCGCCGCTGTGAGAACGTTCGGCGTCAACGCGTCGATCACGCGCGGCTCGAACACGTATGGGCCGAACCAGTATCCGGAGAAGGTGCTGCCGCTCTTCACCACGAACGCGCTCGACGGCGAGCCGCTGCCGCTCTACGGGGACGGCCGGCAGGTGCGCGACTGGCTGCACGCGGAGGATCACTGCGCCGGGATCGAGCTCGTCCTGCGCGAGGGCCAGGCCGGCGAGGTCTACAACGTCGCCGCGAACGAAGAGCACGAGAACGTCGAGCTGACGAATCTCGTGCTCGAACAACTCGGCGCCGACCGCTCGCTGATCCGTCACGTCGAAGACCGCGCCGGCCACGACCGTCGGTACTCGCTCGACACGTCGAAGCTGCGCGCGCTCGGCTGGGCGCCGCGCCGAACCTGGGAAGACGGCATTCGCGCCACGATCGACTGGTACCGCGAGAACCGGGACTGGTGGGAGCCGATCAAGCGCTCCGACGGGTTCCGCGAGTTCTACGACCGGCAGTACGCCGCGCGGCTCGCGTAATCGCTAGCAGCTCTGCTGCGCCTGCGCGCGGAGGCGGTCGATCGGAGCCTTGCGCCCCTCGATCGCCTGGGCCTGATCGAGCAGGTCGAGCACGCCGTCACAGTTTCCGAGGTGATAGCGCGTGTACGCCAGATTGTACTTCGCGTACGCCTCGTCGAGCGCCCCCGTCCCGTCGAGCTTTCGGACCGCCGCCTCGAGGAGCGGGAGCGCGCCGGCGTAGTCGCCGGCTTGCATCTTCGCGTAGCCGGCGTTGTTCAGCGCGGGCCCGCTCTGTGACGAGGGCGACGCCGCAGGCGGCGTCGTAGAGGCCGTCGTGGCCGGTGCCGTCGTCGCCGGTGCCGTGGTCACGGTCGCCGTCCGCTCGACCGTCGTCACCTGTCCCTGCGACGTCACCGTCTGCAGGTGCGTCACGACCGTCGTCGGCGCCGTTGCGGGCGAGGTTCCGTTGTGACGCGTCAGGAAGTACGCGAGCAGCGCCCCTGCGATCGCACCGACGACGAGCAGCGCCGCAAGCGCCGGCCACGCGGCGGAGGTCCGAGCCGGCGGCCGCCTCGCGGGCGCCGTCGCGGCCATCGCGGCGACCGGGGCGAGCCGACGCGTCTCGCCGGCCGCGTCCGCGTACGCGGCACGCAATGCGGCAACGAAGTCGGCGCACGTCGCGAAGCGCTGCTGCGGCTCCTTCGCCAGCGCCCGCGCGAAGCAGCGGTCGAGCTCGCGGGGCACGTCCGTACGCGCCGAGATCGACGGCACAGGCGCGTTGACGTGTGCCGCGGCCTCCGCCGTTGCATTGTCGGACTCGAACGGCCGCGATCCCGTGAGCAGCTCGAAGGCGACAACCGCGAGCGCGTAGCGGTCGCTTGCGGCCGTCGCACGCTGACCCTGCGCCTGCTCAGGTGAGAGATACCCCGCGGTGCCGAGCACCGTGCCGGTCATCGTCAGCGAGTCCATGCCGGCCGCGCTTGCGATCCCGAAGTCGGCGACGTGGACATTCCCTTCGCGGTCGAGCAGGAGATTGCCCGGTTTCACGTCGCGGTGGACGACGCCGAGCGCGTGTGCAGCGTCCAGCGCGCGCGCCGCCTCCTCGAGCCACGTGAAGGCACGCTGCGGCGGCTGCGCGCCCTCCTCGCGCAGCACGTCGTCGAGCGAGCCGCCGGCGAGGTACTCCATGACGATGTACGGGCGTCCCTCGTGCTCGCCGACGTCAAAGATCGTGACCGTGTTGGGCTGGCCCGAGAGCCGGGCTGCGGCGAGCGCCTCGCGTGTGAACCGCTGACGAACCGAGCCGTCCTGCGCGTACCGGTCGCCCAGGATCTTCACCGCGACGTCGCGACCGAGCATCGAGTCTCTTGCGCGGTAGATGTCGCCCATGCCGCCGCGCCCGATGCCCTCGGGATTGCGGTAACGGGACGGAAGGATGTCGGTCGTCAGGGCCACAAAGCTTGAACGGATGTGCCCGAAGTCCGGTCACGCAAACGATGAAGTCAGCGTTCCGTAAAGAAAACCCGCTGCACATGAGCGCCTTTGCTAGCCTCGTGCGCGTCCTCGCTGGGGTCACCTCGATGCGTCGAACGTTCGCGATCGCCTCCATCCTCCTGCTCGGCGCCGCGCCGGCAGCGCATGCACGAGCGCATGCCAGGGCTGCTGCGGGGGCCGCAACCTTCGTCGTCACCGGTCACGGTTGGGGCCACGGGGTCGGCATGAGCCAGTACGGCGCGTACGGCTACGCGCAGAAGGGCTACGGCTTCGCGAAGATCGTGCTGCACTACTTCCCCGGCACGGAGCTCGGCCAGGCGCCGATCTCGAAGGTCCGCGTCCTGATGACGAGCGGTGTCGCCACGCTGCCGATCGGATCCGCAGCCGACTTCAAGGTCAAGGATGCAACCGGTGCCGTGCACACGGTCGCCGCCGGGAAGTACACGCTCACCCCGGCGCTGAAGCTGAAAGTGGACGGTGCGACGGCCGCGCATGTCCTGCCGGGGCCGCTGCTCTTCCAGCCGGGGACGGCACCGCTGCAGCTGAAACACCTGTACCGCGGCTCGATGCAGGTGGACGTGGTCGGCGGGAAGCTGCGCGCGATCAACGTCGTGGGCCTCGAGCAGTACCTGTACGGCGTGGTGCCGTCGGAGATGCCGTTCTCGTGGGCACCGGAGGCGCTGAAGGCTCAGGCCGTCGTCGCGAGGTCGTACGCGCTCGCGACGCGCCGCACCGGCGCGTTCGATCTCTTCCCGGACACGCGGAGCCAGGTCTATCTCGGCATCGAGCACGAGAAGCCCTCGACGACGGCCGCCGTCGACGCGACCGCCGGCCAGGTCGTGCTGTACCAGGGCGAGGTTGCGAAGACGTTCTTCTTCTCGACGTCCGGCGGACGCACCGCCTCGGCGGAGGACGTGTGGGGCGAGGCCGTCCCGTACCTCGTCTCGGTGCCGGACCCGTACGACTCGATCTCGCCGCACCACACCTGGGGACCGGTCGCGTACACCGGGGCCGGGCTCGCCAAGCGGCTGAAGATGAAGGGCCGTGTCATGGACGTGCAGTCCGAGCTCAACTCGTCGGGCCGCGTGAAGACGCTGACCGTCATCGGCTCGCAGGGCACGCTCGAGATCCCGGGGGCGAGCGTGCGGCAGCGGCTCGGCGTGCAGTCGACGTGGTTCACGGTCGGTGTGCTGTCACTCTCGGCGCCGACGGCGACGGTCGTCTACGGCTCGCGCGCCCAGCTGTCGGGCATCGCGCGCGGCGTCGGCAGCGCGACATTGCAGCAGCTCGACGGCGCGACCTGGAAGGACCTCGGCGCGGTCACCCCGGACAAGGACGGCGCCGTGACGCTGACGATGAAGCCGGCCGTCACGACGCGCTACCGGCTGGCGACCGGCAAGGTCAGCGCGCCGGCCGTGCGCGTTCCGGTCGCGTCGCTCGTCCGCTTCTATGCGCCGCGCACGCCCGACCAGCTCAGCGGTTACGTCCGCCCGCTCTCGCTCGCCGGCGCACGCGTCGTGATCCAGCGCCAGCAGGGCTCCGGGTGGGCGACTGCCGCCGGGGCGACGGTCACGGCGAACGGCAGCTTTCTCGCGAAGCTGCAGCTCACCGACGGCGTCTACCGCGCGCGTGTCGGCTCGGGACGTGGCTACGTTGCGGGTGTGACGCCGCTGCTGCAGGTCTCGAACCAGTGAGGCGCGCCGCGGCGGCCGCGGCCCTCGTACTCGCTCTCGCCCCGGCCGCCGCTGACGCGCGCCCGGCGCGCGCCGCGTTCACGCCCGACGACCCGCTCGCCTCACGCCAGTACTACCTCGCCCAGGATCACGCCTTCGATGCGTTCGGGCCCGAGCTGCCGGTGCTCAACCCCGTCCGCGTCGCCGTCATCGACTCCGGGATCGACGGCGGGCACCCGGAGTTTCCGCGCTCGCGCATCTGGCAGGCGCGCAGCTGGGTCGGCGGCAGCGCACTGACGGACGAGCAGGGCCACGGCACCTTCGTCGCCGGGGAGATCGCAGCCGCGATCGACAACAACGAGGGGATCGCGGGCATGGCATTCCCCGCGCAGCTCGTGATCGCCAAGATCGCACGGTCGGATCAGTCGATCGACGTGCGCGACGAGGCGCAGGCCATCCGCTGGGCCGCCGACGTCGGCGCTCGCGTGATCAACCTGTCGATCGGGGGGCTCCGCAACCCGTTCAATCGGCGCACCGACACGTACTCGAAGATCGAGGCCGCTGCGGTCGAGTACGCCGTGCGCAAGGGGGCGGTGCTCGTCGCGGCCGTCGGCAATTCCGACGCGGCGCCGCAAACCCCGTGGCCGTATGCGAGCTATCCGGCGGCGTTACCGCACGTGATCGGCGTCAGCGCGCTGTCGCCCACGGGCAACGTGCCGAGCTTCTCCGACCGCGATCGCATCTACAACGACATCTCCGCGCCCGGGCAGGAGATCTACTCGACGCTCCCGCGCGCTCTCACCTCGTTCCGCCCGCTCTGCCAGAACCAGGGCTACTCGGACTGCGGCCCCGACGAGTTCCGGCATGCGGCAGGGACGTCGTTCGCGGCACCGCAAGTCACGGCGGCGGCAGCGGTCTTGCTCGCGCTGAAGCCGACGCTGCAGGCCGACCAGGTCGCGAACATCCTCGAGCGCTCCGCAACGGACGTGAACGCTTCGAACGGCTGCAAGTCGTGCCCGCTGCTCCGCGACTCGCTGAGCGGCTGGGGCCGGCTCGACGTCGCCAGGGCGATCGCCTCGCTCGACGGCGTCCTCCCGCCGCCCGATCGCTACGAGCCGAATGACGACGCCGGGACGCAGGCGACGAAGCTCACGGCGGCCGTGACCTCCGTGAAGGCGACGGTCGACTTCTGGGACGACAACATCGACGTCTACCGCATCTACCTGCGCAGGGGACAGAAGCTCCGGCTCGCGCTCGACGCGCCCGCCGGCGCGACGTCGAATCTCCTGCTCTGGAAGCCGGGGACGAAACGGGTGAACGACCTCCGCACGCAGAACCTGCGCGCAGCCGAGGCGATCGGCCCGGGTGCGTCGCACCGCCTCGGCTACCGCGTCCGGAAGAAGGGCTGGTACTACGTCGAGGTGAAGCTGACGACGCGCGGCTCGGGCCCGTACGCGCTCACGATCGCTCGCTCGCGCTGAGGCGCCGACGAGCGGCGCCGACATCAGGACGACGGGCTCGGCCCGTTGTCCGTCCGAAACGACGGGTCGATGCCGTTGAGCTGATTACGACCCGCTCCCGAGCAGTTCTTCTGCCGCGACGTCCCGCAGGACGCGTGCCGGATTGCCGACGACGACGACACGCGGGGGCACGTCCTTCACGACAACGGCGCCGGCGCCGACGAACGCCTCCTCGCCGATCTCCACGGCCGGGCAGAGGACGGCGCCCGCTCCTACGCGGGCCCCGCGCCGGATCGTCGGGCCTCTGCGCAGCTCATGCCGCCGCTCGGTACGGCCCATGAAGTTGTCGTTCGACGTCTGCACGCACGGCGCGATGAACACGTCCTCCTCGACCGTCGAATACGCCGTGACGTACACCATCGCCTGGATCTTCGTGCGCGCGCCGATGGTCGTGTCGTTTTCGACGAGCGACCCGCGACCGACGACCACCTCGTCGCCGAGCACGCAGCGCTCGCGCACGCACGCCTGGTCGCCGACGATCGAGCCCGCACCGATTCGCGTCCCGGCGAAGACGATCGCGCCGGTCGAGACGACGGTGCCCGCGCCGAGCTCGAGCGGCCCCAGCTCCTCCCGTGTCGCCGTTGAGCGCGCCGAGAGCGTCGGCTGCTTCCCGACGACCGCGTAGTCGAGAATCGTGCAGTCGTCCGGGACGATCGTCCCCGGATACACGATGGCCGTGTCGGCGATCACACGACGGCAGACTCGAGCGACGCCTGCAGCTGCTCGAGCGCGCGAACGACCGGCACCGCGTCGCGCGCCGCCTTGTGCGGGTCGCCTTCGCCCGCGACGAGCCGCAGGAAGTGCTGGCACTCGAGCCGCAGCGGCTCCGTCGCGTCGACCTTCGGGCTGTAGACGTCGCCGGTGCGCGTGCGCCAGTTGTCGTAGACCGTGATCTTGCGCTCGCGCTCCATGTCGTCGAACACCGCCATCCGCTCGTTGCCGACGACCGTGATCCGGCGGATCTTGTGCGGGTCGAGCCACGAGAGGTGCATGTGCGCCATCTTCCCGGACGGAAAGTTGAGGTAGCAGAAGACGACGTCCTCGACTCCACCCGTGAGAAAGGCGTTGCCGTGTGCGCGCACCTCGCTCGGCTCCTCCTCGACGAGGTGGAGCAGCACCGAGAGATCGTGCACTCCCAGCGACCACAGCGCGTTCTCGTTCGTCCGGAAGGTGCCGAGATTCTGCCGGTTGCCGTACACGTAGAGGACGTCCCCCAGCTCGCCCGACGCGACGATCTCCTTCAACTTCCGAACACCGGGGTGGTAGAGGAGGAGGTGGCCCGGCATCAGCACGAGGCCGTGATCCTCCGAGAGGTCGCAGAGCTCCTCGAGCTCCGCGCCGCGCATCGCCGGCGGCTTTTCGACGAAGACGTGCTTCCCGGCCTCCAGCACGCGGCGCGCCAAGGCGTAGTGCGTCGGGACCGGCGTCGCGATCACGACCGCCTCGACCGACTCGTCGGCGAGCACGTCGTCGAACCTCGGAGTCAGGCGCGCCTGCGGGTAGCGCTGCGCGAGCCCGTCGTGCTGCGACTCGTCGAGGTCGCAGAGCCACGCGAGCTCGGCGAGGTCGGCGAAGTTCCGCGCGAGGTTCTTGCCCCACTGCCCGAGCCCGACCTGTGCGATGCGGGCCATCAGAGCTTCCACACCTTGCCGGTGCCGGTGCCGTTCCTGCCGGTTGCGTTGCGGAAGTCGACGACGATCTGCGCCCGCTCGACGAGGTCGTCGTAGTCGATCGCGCGGTGCGCCGTGACGATCACGACGCCGTCGTAGTCCTCGGGCCGGTACTCCGCCGAGCGCATCCCGTCGAACTCCGGAACGTGCGGGTCGTGGTACTCGACGTCCGCGCCGGCCTTGCGGAGCAGGTGGATGATCTTCTCCGCCGGCGACTCGCGCACGTCGTCGACGTCGGCCTTGTAGGAGACGCCCAGCAAGAGCAGCCGCGATCCGTGCAGCGACTTCTGCGCACCGTGATTCAGCGCCTGCGAGATCAGCGAACGGCAGAAGTACGGCATGTTCGCGTTGATCTTCCCGGCGAGCTCGATGAACTCGGTGTAGAAGTCGTACTCGCGCGCCTTCCACGTGAGGTAGAAGGGGTCGATCGGGATGCAGTGCCCGCCGAGCCCCGGCCCCGGTTTGAAGCTCATGAAGCCAAACGGCTTCGTCGCCGCAGCTTCGACGACTTCCCACACGTCGATGTCCATGCGCTCGCACAGCTGCGCCAGCTCGTTGACGAGCGCGATGTTGACGGCGCGGAAGATGTTCTCGAGGAGCTTCGTCAGCTCGGCCGCATCCGGAGACGACACCGGCACCACCGTCTCGACGGCGCTGCGGTAGAGCTCGGCGGCGCGCTCGGTGCATGCCGGCGTCACGCCGCCCACGACCTTCGGTGTGTTGTGCGTCGTCCAGTCGGTCCGGCCGGGGTCGACGCGCTCAGGCGAGAACGCGAGGTGAAAATCGACGCCGGCCTTCAGGCCGCCGCGCTCGAGGATCGGCTGCACGACCTCGCGCGTCGTCCCGGGGTACGTCGTCGACTCGAGCACGACGAGGTGGCCCTTGCGCAGGTGGGCCGCGAATTCGGCGACGGCGGCCGTGACGATCGACAGGTCCGGCTCCCGCTGGCTGGAGAGCGGCGTCGGGAGCGCGATCAGGATCGCGTCGGCTTCGGCGGCCTCGCCGATGTCGAGCGTGGCCTTGATCCGGCCCGCGTCGACGAGTCGCTTCAGCTCGCCGGAGGCGACGTCGCCGATGTGGCTTTCGCCCCGGTTGATGCCGTCGACGACGGCGCCGTCGACGTCGCGGAGCACGACGTTGTTGCCCGCAACGGCAAAGACTTTCGCCAGCGGCATGCCGACGTAACCCGCTCCGATGATTGCGACATCCGGCTTCATCCGGCGCAAGGCTACTGACGCGGAGGGCTGGCTACACTAGGCACCCGTGCTGGGGCCGTTAGCTCAGCTGGTAGAGCAGGGGACTCTTAATCCCAAGGTCGCAGGTTCGATCCCTGCACGGCCCATAGCCGACCGAAACATGGCGTGCTTTCGCGCGCCATGATGATTTCGGTCGGATGGTCTCGATTCAAGCGCTGCTAGCCGAGGCCGGCTAAGCCGGCATCGGCGGCGAAAATGCCTCCATGAAGCCGCGCATTCATGTACTCACGCTCGGTGTCGCCGACGTCGAGCGGTCGCTTGCGTTCTACCGCGCCCTCGGGCTCGAGTCGCAGGGAGTCATCGGCACCGAGTTTCCCGGCGGCACGGCGGCGATGTTCGAGCTGAGCGACGGACTGATCCTCGCGCTCTACGGGCGAGACGATCTTGCGGCTGACGCGAACGCCACGTTCGACGCACCCGGGCGCGGGGAGTTCAGCATCGGACACCTCGTCGCCGAACGGAAGGACGTCGACGCCGTCCTCGCCGACGCCGAAGCCGCCGGCGCGACGCTGACGGAGGCGCCGCGCGAGCGCCCCTGGGGCATCTACTCGGGATACTTCCGCGATCCCGATGGACACCTCTGGGAAGTCATCTGGAACCCGCGGCAGACCGCTCTGGCGTAACCGCGACTTCGTCCTGCTCGAGTCAGGGCTGCTGCTCTCGTCCGTCGGCACCTCGCTGACGACGATCGCGTACCCGCTCCTGACCGTCTCCGTCACCGGCTCCGCCGCAAAGGCCGGCCTCGTGACGTTCGCGCGCCTGCTGCCGTTCGGCGGCCTGTCGCTCGTCGCCGGGCTCGCGGCCGACCGCTGGAGCCGCAAACGGCTGATGATCGCGGCCGACGCCGTCCGGCTCGTCGCGATGGGAACCTTTGCGATCGCGCTCCTCGGCGGGGACGTTCCGTTCTGGGCGATTTTCGTCGTGGCGCTCGTCGAAGGGACGGGGTCGACATTCTTCGTCGCGGCCGACGCCGGTGCGCTGCGGGCCGTCGTCCCCGCCCGGCAACTCCCCGCGGCGGCCGGGACGCGGGAGGCGCGGCGGTCGGTCGTGCGGCTCGGCGGCCCGCCGCTCGGCGGTGCGCTGTACGGCATCAGCCGCGCCGTCCCGTTCGCCGCGAATGCCGTCTCGTATCTGTGCTCGACCGTCGCGCTGCTCGCGATGCGGACGCCGTTCGAGGAGGCGAGGGAGCGTGCCGGCACGTCCCTTCGCACCCAATTCGCCGAAGGCTTCCGGTACATGTGGGACCACGCGTTTCTGCGCACGACGGCGTTCGTCTACGGCGCCGGCAACCTCCTCACGACCGCGCTGTTCCTCCTGCTCGTCCTCGTCGGCGAGAGCGAGGGCTTGACGCCCGGCGAGATCGGCCTCTTGAGCGCCACGGTCGGAGCCGGGACGCTCGTCGGCTCGCTGACGTCGCCGTGGTTCCGCAAGGTGCTCGCGGTCCGCACGATCCTCCTGCTCGAGCTCTGGACCTGGCTCGCCGTCTGGGCGTTCGTCGTCTGGCCGCACGCGTGGGTGCTGGCGGGCTGGGCACTGCTGTTCGGGATCGCCGCGCCCGTGACCGACTCGGTCGTCGTCGGCTACCGGCTGGCGATGACGCCGGACCGGCTCGTCGGCCGCGTCGAGAGCGTCCGCACGACGATCTCGCTCGTGGCGAGCCCGCTCGGACCGCTCCTCGCGGGCTGGCTCTTCGGCGTGACGAGCGCACGCGAGACCGTCGCCGTTTTCGCGCTCGGCGGCCTCGCGCTCGCAGCGTGGGGCACGCTCAGCCCCGCGATCCGCGCGGCGCCGAGCCTAGCGGAGCTGGCCCCGTGAGGAAATTCGGCGTCAGCCGAGTAAAGTCAGAGCGTTCGCCCAACCACGGGGGTTCGTTGGCGACTCAAGACATCGAACGCGGGGCTGTAGAGGACGCTCGCTTCTTCAGCGACGAGATCGAGCGCCTGCGATTGCTGCTCGAGGCGTCATCGACGCTGCTCGGCTCGCTCAGGGTCGAGAAGATGCTTCCGGAGATTCTCGGGCTCGCGAGGCGCACGCTCGCAGCCGACGCCTACGCCCTCTGGCGCAAGAGCCCAGCCGACGCGTCGTGGAGCGTGGCCGCCTACGCCGGGCTGCCCGAGTCATACGTCGATACCGCGACCGCCGCGATCCGCGGTCGGGGGGATGCAATCCTCCTCGACGAGCCGCTCGTCGCAGAGGACATCGCGACCGCCGAGTGGATCGGCGACGAGCATCGCCAGGCGCACGCACAGGCCGGCACGCGGGCCATGCTCGTCGCGGGGCTCCGTTACCGCGATCGCGTCGTCGGAACGCTCGTCTTCTACTACCGGCAGCCGCGAACATTCGGCGAGTCCGAGAAGAACACCGCCTCGCTGCTCGCGAACCTCGCGGCCGCGGCGATCGGCGCCGCCGAGCTGTACGAGGCCCAGCGGCGGCTCGCGGAGGACCAGCGCTTCGTGGCAGAAGCGAGCGAGCTGCTCGCGTCGTCGCTGGAGTACGAGCGGACGCTCTCCAACGTCGCCCACCTCGCCGTCCCGAAGTTCGCCGACTGGTGTGCGATCGACATCGTCGAGCCGGACGGGACGCTCAGCCGCCTCGCGACCGCCCACGTCGACCCGAGCAAGGTGCAGGTCGCGAAGGAGCTCGCGCGGAAGTACCCGCCCGACCCCGGCGCCGCCTACGGCGTGCCGAACGTCATCCGCACGCGGCGGCCCGAGCTGTTCGCGGAGATCGGCGACGAGCTCCTCGTGCAGGCGACGGCCGAGTCGCCGGAGCTGCTGAGCCTCCTGCGCGAGCTCGGCCTGCGCTCGTCGATGTGCGTGCCGCTCATCGCCCGCGAACGCGCTCTCGGCGCGATCACGTTCATCGCCGCCGAGAGCGGCCGCCGCTACGACGAGCACGACCTCGCGATCGCGCTGGACCTTGCGCATCGCGCGGCAACCGCAGTCGACAACGCGCTGCTCTTTCGGGAGACGCAGTCGGCCCGCCGCGAAGCACAGGACTCGCTCGCGGTGGTCGACGCGATCTTCGGCGCGGCCCCAGTCGGCCTCGCCTTCATGGACACGCGTTTCCGCTACGTCCGCGTCAACGAGGCGCTGGCGCAGATCAACGGCCTTTCTGTGGACGAGCACTTCGGCCGTTCGCTGCGGGACGTGCTCGGGGAGGAGCTGGCGAACACGATCGAGCCGTACCACCGGCACGTGATCGAGACGGGCGAGCCGATTCTCGACCTGGCGGTCGAAGGCCGCACGGCCGCTGCTCCAGGCGAGACGCGCAACTGGCTCGTGAGCTACTACCCGGTGCGTGACGCCGCGGACGCGATTCTCGGCGTCGGCGTCGTCATCACGGATGTCACGGAGCGCGAACGGGCACGCGCAGCGGCCGAGGCGGCGGGCGCACGGCTCAGCGTCCTCGCGGAGGCGAGCCAGCGGCTGGCGGGCTCGCTCGACTACGAGTCGACGCTCGCCAACCTCGCGACGCTGCTCGTCCCGCGCTTCGCCGACTGGTATGCGGTCGACGTCGTCGACGGAGCCCGCTTCCGGCGTATCGCCGTCGTGCACAGGGACTCGTCGAAGGAGGAATGGGCGGAGAAATCGATGCAGCTGTTCGCGCCGCAACGGGACGAGCTCGAAGGAACTGCGCGCGTCGCCCGGACGGGGGAGGCCGTCCTCTACCGCACGATCAGCGACGAGCTGCTCGCCGCGTCGACCCTGAGCCCGGAGCACCATCAGGTGCTGCGCGAGCTCGGCATGGCATCCGCGATGTGCGTGCCGCTCACGGCGGCCGGCCGCACCTTCGGCGCGCTCATGCTCGTGTCGTCCGATCCGAAGCGCCTGTTCGACGAGGACGACCTCGACTTTGCGAAGCACCTCGGGCGGAGGGCCGCGGTCGCCGTGGACAACGCCCGTCTCTACCGGCAGTCCGAGCGCCGCGCGCGGGCGGCACTCGTCGTCCAGCACGTCGCCGACGGCGTCCTCCTCGTCAACAACGAGGGCGTGATCCGGCTCTGGAACCCCGCGGCCGAGCACATCACCGGCGTGCACGCCGACGAGGCTCTCGGCCGGCCCGCCGCCGAGATCTTCGCCCGCTGGCCTGCCATCGCCGGCCTGGCCGAGAGCAGCGAGCACCGACCGGTGACCCAGCCCGTCAGGATCAACGACCGCGAGCTGTGGCTGTCGATCACGGCCGTCGGCTTCGACGACGGCAGCGTCTTCGCGTTCCGCGACCTGACCGAAGAGCGCGCCGTCGAGACGCTGAAATCAGACTTCGTCTCGACCATCTCGCACGAGCTGAGGACGCCCCTCGCGGCGATCTACGGCGCCGCACTGACGCTCCGGCGCGAGGACGTCCTCCTCGGCGAGCCCCAGCGGGAGGGACTGCTCGAGGTCATCGCCAGCGAGTCCGACCGGCTCGCGCGCATCGTCAACGACGTGCTCTGGGTGAGCCGCCTCGAATCGGACGGGCTGCGGACGGTGATCGAGCCGTGCGACGGCGTCGAGCTGGCACGCAGAGTCGTCGACGCGGCCCAGTCGTACATCCCGCCGACGATCACGCTCGAGCTCGTGGCGCCGCACGGGAACGTTCCGCAGGTCGCAGGTGACCGAGACAAGATCCGCCAGGTCCTCACGAACCTGGTCGAGAACGCCGTGAAGTACTCGCCCGACGGCGGCCGCGTCACGGTGGAGGTCGCCGTCGTCGGCCAGCGGCTGCGCTACTCCGTGCGCGACGAGGGCCTCGGCGTCCCGCCGGCCGAGCACCGCCGGATCTTCGAGAAGTTCTATCGCCTCGACCCGGACCTGACCCGGGGCGTCGGCGGCACCGGCCTCGGCCTCTACATCAGCAGAGA
Organism: uncultured Actinomycetes bacterium; assembly: GCA_963833655.1. Classification (GTDB taxonomy): domain Bacteria; phylum Actinomycetota; class Thermoleophilia; order Gaiellales; family Gaiellaceae; genus 3-1-20CM-4-69-9. The sequence goes on from CAWHYL010000006.1 coordinate 468,537, forward strand.
GCTGCTCGAGCGGATGGGCGGCGAGATCTGGGTCGAGTCGAGCGGCGACGGCGGCTCGACGTTCGTCGCGGAACTCCCACTCGCCGGCTAGAAAAACTCGACAAGTCGTGCGAGAGTTGCTGCATGAGCGGCGGCTCGGTGCTGTGGGCTGAAGTGCCCGACGAGGACGGCGACGACCTCGCGCCCGACTCGGAGGCTCACGGCGACGTCGACGAGACCTTCGCCGCGCGGCGGCTGCGACGCTGGCTCAAGGGGATGTTCGGCGGCACGCCCAAGCCCGCGGCCGAGCCCGACGAGCCCGGCCGCGAGCGGGAACCAGAGCTCTAGTACGTCGGCGGCGGGCCGTCGTCGACGTAGGTGGTGCGCCGGCGGCTCCAGTAGCCCGGACCGGCCCACGACTGCCAGAAGAGCAGCGACAGCAGGATGCTCACGAGCCCGACGCCCATGAGGATCCAGCCGACCGCATCGACGTTGACCGAGCTCGACGTCGCGTTGACGGCGAACGTGAGGATTGCGCCAACCGCGATCAGGAAGATTCCAACTCCGAGTCCCATTCGACCTCCTTCGGTGTGCCTGGTGGATTCCCGCACTTGCCAGGTCCCACACCTGGTTGCGTCGTTCAAGTAGGCTCGCGGCGGCGTGCGGAGGGGCTCGATCGTTCAGTTGATCCTGATCGGCATCGTGGCCGGCGCCGTCGCCTCCGCGGTTGCGCTCGTGCCTGGCCATCTGGGGATCCCGCCGTGGCTGCCCGAGCCCGCCTCACGCGAAGCCGGCCGCATCCATTTCGTGTTCTGGTTCGTCACCGGCATTTGCATCTTCGTGTTCTCGATCGTCGCTGCGGTCACCCTCTACGCAATCTGGAAGTTCCGGGTGAAGCCGGACGACGACTCGGACGGGCCGCCGATCCACGGGCACACAGGGCTCGAGATCGCGTGGACCGCCGTCCCGACCGTGCTGGTGACCGCGATCGCGATCGTCAGCGCGATCGTGCTGGCCAAGGACGATGCGCAAGGGGCCGACCCGCTGCGCGTCGACGTGACGGCGCAGCAGTTCTTCTGGAGCTACAGCTACCCCGAGTACGGCAACAAACCGTCTGACATCCTGCGACTTCCGGTAAACCGCTCGGTGGTGCTCCGCATGACTTCGAAGGACGTCATCCATTCCTTCTGGGTGCCTGAGTTCAGCCAGAAGCAGGACCTCGTTCCCGGCATCCACCCGACGCTCCACATCACGCCGACGAGGGTCGGCACGTACCCGGTCATCTGCACGGAGCTCTGCGGCCTCGGTCACGCGCTCATGCGCTCACGCGTCGTCGTGATGCAGCCGGCCGCGTTCGAGCAGTGGGCGAACACGAAAGGAGGCACGTGACGGCCGCCGTCGTCGAGCACGAGACCCACCCGGTGCACCAGGGGCTGCCGCCGCCGCCCGGCGGGCTCCGCCGCCTGCTCTACCCAGGCTTCGTGCGGGCCGCGTGGATGACGCCGCTCTTCTTCGGGATCGGCTGCGGCATCGTCGTGCTCTGCCGCTGGTGGGGCGGCTGGCACCCGTTCTGGTTCGGCGAGATCATCGTCCTCGTCGGTGCGCTGATCGCGGCGCCGATCGGCTTCCTCGCCGGCATCGGCGCGTTCGACTACTGGGTCCGGTACGCCGTCGGTGCCCCAACGGTGCCGGAAGACCACTCCGGCCACGGCGCCTACAGCTGGCGCGATTACTTCCGCGTCAACACCGACCACAAGGTGATCGGGATGCAGTACCTGGTCACGACAATCATCTTCTTCCTGATCGGCGGCCTGCTCGCGATGCTCGTCCGCGCGGAGCTCGCAAAGCCCGGGATGCAGTTCTTCGACAACCAGACCTACAACGGCCTGTTCTCCGTCCACGCGTCGCTGATGATCTTCCTGTTCGTCATCCCGGCGTTCGCCGGCCTGGCGAACTTCGTCGTGCCGCTAATGCTCGGCGCGCCCGACATGGCGTTCCCGCGACTGAACGCGCTCTCCTTCTGGCTGCTCCCGATCGCCGGGATCATGATGGTGTCGAGCTTCCTCGCTCCGGGCGGCGCGTTCGCATCGGGTTGGACCGGCTACGCGACGCTGTCGGTACATCAGCCCATTGGCACGATCTTCTTCAACATGGGCGTCCAGTGGGCGGGCGCGAGCTCGATCATGACCGCGCTCAACTTCCTGGTCACGATCATCACGATGCGCGCGCCGGGAATGACGTTCTGGCGCATGCCGCTCCTCGTGTGGGCGAACTTCACGACCTCCCTGCTCGTCGTGATCGCCACGCCGTTCATCGCCGGCTCGCAGTTCTTCGTCATGTTCGACCGGGTGCTGCACACCGACTTCTTCGAGCCTGCGGGCGGCGGCTACACGCTCGGGTACCAGCACATCTTCTGGTTCTACTCGCACCCGGCCGTTTACATCATGATGCTGCCCGGCTTCGGCATCGCGTCCGAGGTCATCTCGACGTTCTCGCGGAAGCCGATCTTCGGCTACCGCCTGATGGCGTTGTCGCTGATGGCCATCCTCGTGCTCGGCTTCTCGGTCTGGGCGCACCACATGTTCGTCTCGGGCATGGCGCCCTGGCTGCGCGTCCCGATGATGATCACGACGCTCCTGATCGCCGTGCCGACCGGGATCAAGGTCTTCTCCTGGCTGGCGACGATGTGGGAAGGAAAGATCCACTTCAACACGCCGATGCTCTGGGCCGCCGGCTTCGTGTCGATGTTCGTCATCGGCGGCCTCTCCGGCATCTACCTCGGCGCCGTCCCGATCGACATCCACGTCAGCGACACCTACTTCGTCGTCGCGCACATCCACTACGTGCTCTTCGGCGGCTCGCTGTTCACGATCTTCGCGGGGATCTACTACTGGTTCCCGAAGATGACGGGAAAGATGTACGACGAGCGGCTCGGCAAGCTGCACTTCTGGCTGACGTTCATCGGCTTCAACGCGACGTTCTTCCCGATGCACCTCATCGGGACCGAGGGCATGCCGCGGCGCGTCTCCGACTACGCGCCGCAGTTCGCGCACTGGAACATGTTCATCTCGGTGGCGTCGTTCTTCCTCGGCGCATCGACGCTCGTCTTCCTCTACAACATGATCGTCAGCATGCGGCGCGGCAAGCCGGCGCCCGGAAACCCGTGGCGCGCGCTCACGCTCGAGTGGCAGGTCACGTCGCCGCCACCGGTCTTCAACTTCGACGAGATCCCGCAGGTCGTGGGCAACCCGTACGAGTACGGCGTTCCCGGTGCGCGGCATGCCGTTCTGCACGGTGACCGCACGGCGGAGGAGGTGAAGGTGCACTGATGCACCTGCTCGTCGTCGCCAACGAGACCGTCACCGGCCGAAAGCTGATCGAGGCCGTCGAGCAACATCGCGACGGCGACCTCCGCGTCACGGTCATCGCACCCGTCAACCAGCCCGAGCACGGATACGTCGTCTACCAGGACACCCGCCGTTCGGCGGCAGGACGGCGGCTCGACCGCACGCTCGCGCTGCTGCGCGAGGAGGGCATCCCCGCGCACGGCCTGGTCGTCGAGACTGATCCGGTCACCGCCGTACGCGACGCGCTCGCACAGCTGGAGCCGCCCGTCGACGCAATCCTCGTCGCCACGCACCCGCAGCAGAAGTCGAGCTGGCTGCGCAGGAACGTCGTCGACCGGATCCGCGACGTTGCCGGCGACCGCCCGGTCGAGCACGTCGTCGTGGACGTCGCAGCGGAGACAGGCCAGCAGAACGTGCTCGTGATCGCGAACGAGACCGTGCTCGGGAAGCAGCTGCTCGACAGGGTCCGCGAGCGCGCGCAGCACGGCGACGCGAGCTTCCTGCTGATCTCGCCGCAGAGCGATGCCGCGGAGGTGTCGCACCCGGAGGCGGAGCGGCGGTTGCGGCGTGCGGTCGCCGAGCTGCGCGGCGAGGGCATCGACGCGCACGGCCAGGTCGCGCACCCGGATCCATTCACGGCAGCGCAGGAGGCCATGCGCGAGGAGCGCGTGGACGAAATCATCGTCTCGACGTTCGGGCCCGAGAAGTCCGGTTGGCTCCGCCGCGACCTCGTGGAGCGGCTGCGCGGCGAGGGCGTCCCCGTCGAGCACGTGATGGCGACGAGCGAGGTACCGGCCTAGTGGCCGTTCACGCCGAAGCGCACCACGGGCCCCCGATCGCGAACCAGAGCTCGCGCGTCAACGCGTCGACGCTCGGGATGCTGCTCTTCATCGCGTCGGAGATCATGCTGTTCGGCGCGTTCTTCACGGCCTACTTCTTCGTCCGGGTCGTGAACGGGATTCCGTGGCCGCCGGCGCCGTTCGAGCTGCCGAAGTTCGTCGCAGGCGTGAACACGGCGATCCTCGTGACGTCGTCCTTCACGATGCACTGGGCGCTGCAGTCGATCAAGCGCGGCAACCGCGCCGGGCTTCAGGGCGGCCTGCTGCTGACGTTCCTGATGGGCCTCGTCTTCCTGCTGACGCAGGCCCGCGAGTACTCGCGTGTCGGCTTCGCGCCGCACAACGGCGCGTTCGGGACGATCTTCTACTGCCTCACCGGCCTGCACGGGGCGCACGTCTTCGTCGGCCTGTCGATCCTCCTTGCGATGACGATCCGCGCGTTCCGCGGCCACTTCTCCCCCGAGCACCACCACGGTGTCGAGATCGGCGGCATCTACTGGCACTTCGTCGACGTCATGTGGATCGTCGTCTACACCACCGTCTACCTCCTCTGACGCCGTGATCAATCCGCTCCGGAGCGAAGCCGAGGCCTTCAGGTTCCTGATCGCCTCGATCGTCTACTTCGGAGCGATCGTGATCGCGGCGCTGATCGACAAGTGGTTCGGCCTCGCCGTCTTCATCGTGCTCACGCTGGCCGTGCTCGTGTGGTGGCTGCGCGCACGGCGCGTGGAGCGGCCGCGCCAGACCGCGCCGCGACCGCACGCCGAAGGGGAACGGCGCATCCTGGTCGTCGCCAACGAGACCGTCGGCGGGCACACGCTTCGTTCGCTGATCCTCGAGCGCAGCCTCGACGTGGCGGAGCAGGTGCTCGTCGTCACGCCGGCGCTCAACTCGCCGCTGAAGCACTGGACGTCGGATGAAGACGACGCGCGCGCGGCGGCGCAGGAGCGGCTCGACGCGAGCCTCGCCAAGCTCGCGGAAGCCGGGGTCGAGGCGCGCGGCGAGATCGGCGACGACGATCCCTTGCAGGCGATCGAAGACGCGCTGCGGACGTTCGGCGCCGACGAGATCCTCATCTCGACCCATCCCGAGGGCCGCTCGAACTGGCTCGAGCGCGACGTCGTCGCGAAGGCGCGCGAGCGCTTCGCCGTCCCCATCCGGCACGTCATCGTCGATCTCGATGCCGAGCGCTAGCGAGCTGCTCGGGTCTGACCCTGCGGGGTCAGACCCTCCTCTGGCTAGCGATACAGCAGAGCTGCGTCAGACCGCCGGAGGCAGCCCAGACACCAGAGCCGGACGCTAAGGCGCGCGAAGCGGCCTTTAGCGGGAGGCGAACCAATGCGACGTGCGATCGGCGAAGCCAGCCGCGCGTCGCACCATCGGCCCCCATCGCCGAGCACCAAACTGACGCGTGGGAGGCGGGCTTCGCCCGGCTTCTACGCCGTACACCTCCTCTACTGAGCGGCGAAGCCGCTCAGTAGAGGAGCAGCTGCGTACAGCGAAAGAGCGCGAGCGTCTTCCCGCTCTCGTCCCTGACGGTCGCGTCCCATACCTGTGTCGTGCGGCCGCCGTGGACGCGGCGTGACTCGGCGACGAGCGTTCCGTCGAGCGCCGTCGCGAGGAAGTTCGTCTTCAGCTCGACCGTCGTGAAGCCGGTCGCGCCGTGGGGCAGGGACGCGATACAGCCGTAGCCGCACGCCGAGTCGGCGAGCCCGACGACCGTGCCGGCGTGCAGGTAGCCGTTCGGCGCGAGCAGTTCCGGGCGCAGCGGCAGGCGCATGCGGACGTGCCCGGCCTCGATCTCGTCGATCTCGATCCCGAGCAGGCCAGGCAGGCGGCCTCGCCCGGCCTCGACGAACGCCTGGATGTCGATCGGCAACTATTTGCCCGCGACCGACGAGACGTACTTCGCGACAGCCCTGATCTGCGCGTCCGTGAGCTTGCCCTTGAACGCCGGCATGACAGCGCCCCCGTGAATGACCTGGTTCTGGACGATCGGGAACGGCGGTTTGAGCTGGTCCAGATTGGGCCCGACCGTGCCGGTCGCGCCTGCATCCTTCAGCGTGTGGCAGCTCGAGCACTGCGACTTGAAGATGCTCTTGCCGTTCACGCCGGAGATCGCCTTCGACACGGCGAAGCCCGAGACGCCCGCGTTCGCCGCTACGAAAGCCGCCACGTCCTCGGCGTCGTGGCCGCGAACGAGGTTCGCCGGCATGTTCGCCTTCAGGTAGTTCGGGTTGTTCTGCGCCGTCGCGTACTGCCCCGGGAAGCGAATCTGGTCGTGGACGATGTTCGCGATCGCCGACTCGTCGAAGCCGTTGGAACGCGCTTCGGCGAAGGCGTCGTCCAGGTTGGGCCCGATGTTCGCCGTCGAGCCGACCGCCTCGAGCGCATGGCACCCGGCGCACTTCTGCTGGAAGATCGCCTTGCCGTTCTGGGCGTTCGCCGACGACGAGACCTTGCCGCCCGTGCCGCAGGCAGCCAGCGTCACCGCGATCGCTGTTCCTCCGAGGGCAGCCAGGAAGAACCGCAAGTCAGGCCCGCCGCGCCGCTGGCGGCGCCGCCCTCAGGACGTGCGAGCTCTGCTCGCGCGTCCGTCTGAACTGACCGGTCGACACGCTGGAAGGTCGAAGTCTACGCTGGGGGCTGTTCCGCCGCCCTCAGCTTGGAGACGGCTTCGTCGCGGGTCGGATAAATCGTGAAGACGCGGTCGAGGCCGGTGATCTCGAAGATCTTGGTGATGTTTCGGTCACTGCAGACGAGCGACAGCTGACCGTCGTTCGTCCGGAGCCGCTTGACGCCGCCGACGAGCACGCCGAGCGTCGTGGAGTCGATGAACGTCGTGTTGCTGAAGTCGACGACCACCTGCTTGCCACCGTGCCCGATCACCTCGAGCAGCTGCTGCTTGAACTCGGGTGCGGTGTACAGGTCGACCTCGCCCGCCAGCGAGATCACGTAGGCGTCGTCGCCGAGCTGTTCCGTCTTGATGTCGAAGTTCATCGTCCCGGCCTCTTCCCGTCGGCGCGGAGTCTAACCGTGCCCGCTGGCCTGCAACGTCTTGATGCGCGCCCGGATCTGCGCCTTCGTGGCCGCGTCGAGGTCGAGCTTCAGCAGCCGCTTGTAGGCGCTGACCGCGGCGCCCGTCTGCTGAAGGCTGTCGGCGGCCTGCGCCAGCGCGAAGAGCGCCTCCTGGTTCTTCGGCTCGAGCTTGGCGACCTGCTTGTAGGTGGTGATCGTCTGGCTCGCCGACGTCTGGTACCTCGAGATCGCCGCCTGGTAGGCGCTGCTCGCGTTCGTCGTGGCCGCCGAGGTCAGCGGGTCCTGCCCGATTGCCTGGCCCAGCTTGCCCGACGACGGCAGGAACTGACCGCCGGCGCCGACCTGTGACATCTGCACCTGTGCGAGCTGGGCCTGCCGGAGATACGTGTTCGCCTGCCCGAACTCGAGGTCTCCGAGGTGGCGCAGGGCGACGGCGTCCTTCGGCCGGAGCTTCCCGTACTCGAGCCAGGCCGCGATCGCGTCTGCCGTCCGGCCCTTGTTCTCGTAGGCCTGCGCCAGCTCCTTGCGCGCCTGCGGATTGAACGGCCGCTCGGCGACCTTCTTCTGCGCCGAGGAGATCGACGGCCCCGACGAGCCGCCGTTGCCGAACGCGTCACGCATGAGCTGCCCGAGATCGAGCCCGCCCGAGCCGACGCCGAGGAAGATGAAGCCGCCCGCGAAGACGACGATGAGGAAAACGAAAGCCCACTTCGCCTGGCTGCGCAGGCGCGGGAAGAACATCGTGCTTTCGGCTACGCGTGCGGACCCGCCACCCGAGCCGCTTCGGCGGCCGGTGCTACGGCGAGCATGGCGCGCCTCGCGCTGTGCGCGGCGGCGGTCAGCTCGTGCCACTCCATCCCTCCTCTCTCGTACCGCGGTTCACCGTCGACGAACGCTGCGACCACTCGCTCCGGGGTGCCGCCGTAGACGACGGCGGCGGCCGGGTCCTCGACGGGGAGGTATGCCGACCCGTCAAGTGAGACGACGGCAAGGTCCGCACGTTTGCCCGGCACGAGCGAGCCGAGCTCGTCACCGAGCCCGAGTGCACGGGCGGAGCCGAGCGTGCCGAGCTCGAGCGCCGTGGCCGCGGAAAAGACATCCGGCCGCTGGGCGCGTGCGCGGGCGGTGAACAGAACGCTCCGCAATTCCTCGAAGAAGTCGAAGGAAGGCGCCGACGCCGGGCTGTCCGTACCGACGCCGACGTGCACGTCGGCCTCCTGCAGCTCCGTCAGCGGCGCCACGCCGCAGCCGAGCGCGCCGTTCGAGCGCGGGCAGTGGGCGACGCCCGTCTGCGTGTCGGCAAGGAGACGGATCTCGTCGGCGTCCACCATCACGCAGTGGGCCGCGACGACGTCGGGGCCGAGCAGCCCTTGCTCCGCCAGCAGGCGCGTGCCCGTCGTGCCGGCCGGCGTGACGAGCAGGTCCGTGTAGGCGCCCCACGGACCCTCCCCCGTCGTCAGGTACGCGACCTCGGACGGGCTTTCGGAGATGTGCGTCGCCACCGGCAGCCCCAACTCGGCGGCGGCGCGGTAGAGCTCGAGGGAGACGGAGTACGGCGCATGGGGGGAGATGCCCGCCCGGACTCGCTCCGAGAACGACCCCTGCACCCGCTCGCGACGCGCGGCGAAGCTCTCGAGCGCCGGCGCCGGGTCGGCGCCGAACACCTCGAGGTAGACGGTCGCACGCAGGCCGAGCTCGGCGCACGCGACGGCGGCCGCACCGCTGTAGCTGCAATCTCCGAGCGTCGTGACGCCCGACGCCAGGCACTGCGCCGCACCGAGGCGGGCGACGTCGACGTACTCGTCCCAGCCGATGCGCGCCTTGCGCTCGACGTGCAGTGAGATCCACTCGGCGAAGTCGCCCAGGCCGTCTCCGAACCCGCCGTAGACGGAGTACTCGATGTGCGAGTGGGCGTTGACGAACCCTGGCAGCACGACGGCGTCGTCGTAATGCGTCCCGCTTCCGAGCTCGCTCGCGGGACCGACCGCCGTGATCCGGCCGTCCTCGATCGCTACAGCGCCGTCGCGAAGCGGAGGCCCCTCGATCGGCAGGACCCAGTCGGCGGAGATGACGCGATTCACGGCTCGGTAAGGCTAGCCGCTTCCATCCGCGCGGCCGCCCGGCGCTCGACGAGCACCGCAAGCCAGATCGAGAGCTCGTAGAGCGCGATCAGCGGCACCATCTCGAACGTCGTCGTCACGGGATCGACGCCCGGCAGGAGCACGGCAACCACGGCGACGATGAAGTAGCCGAGCCGGCGCTGCTTCCGCAGCGTCGTGGTCGAGAGGACATCCAGCCGCGTGAGCGCGAGGATGAAGATCGGGAGCTCGAAGACGAGGCCGACCGCGAGCAGCACCGTCATGACGAAGCCGTAGTAGTCGCGCGCCCGCAGCTGCGAGTTGTAGTACTGGTCGTCGAAATTCGTCAGGAAGTGGACCGCCTGCGGCAGGACGACCCAGTAGGCGAATGCGACCCCCGCGACGAGCAGCACCGTGGCGAGCAGCACGAACAGCAGCACCGTCCGCTCGGCGTGCGGGTCGACGGCCGGCGCGAGGAAGCTCCAGAGCTGCCAGAGCACGACCGGCAGCGCCAGCGCGAGGCCGGCGAGCAGGCTGACCTTCATCGAGGTGAGGAACGGCTCTGCCACGCTCAGCGTGATCGGCTTGAAGTCCTTCTGCGGCAGCGGCGCGTTCAGCCAGTGCAGCAGATGGCCGCGGAAGACGAACGCGATCACGAACCCGAGCGCAAGCGCCCCGAGGCAGACGAAGATGCGGACGCGAAGCTCTTCCAGGTGCTCGACGAGGGTCGCCTCTTCACCGTGCTTCAGACGGCGAGGCAGCGGTCTCATGGCTGGCTAGACGGTGTCGCGCTCGCGCGTGGCGGCAGTCGCATCCGTGGTCTGCACGGGAAGCTCGGCGGGATCGTCGTCCGCGTCCTTGCCGGCGAGCGAGTCCTTGAACTCGCGCATGCCCTTCCCCATCGACTTGCCGATCTCCGGGAGGCGCTTCGCGCCGAAGAGCAGGAGGGCCAGCAAGAGGAGGAGGACGATCTCCCAGGGGCCGACGTTGGGCATGGGCTCAGGGTAGCGCGTTTGGATGGGCAGGCGGGGGAAAGACCCCCATTGGATACGATGACGCTACGAGCAGGCTGCCCAGGCCGCTTCCTTCCACGTAACAGGACGTCACAAAGTTGGCACTTCTCGAGTTGAAAAACCTGCACGTCGCCCTGGAGGACGGCACCGAGATCGTCAAGGGCATCGACCTCGCGGTGAACACGAACGAGGTGCACGCCGTCATGGGGCCGAACGGCTCCGGGAAGTCGACGCTCGCCTACGCGCTCATGGGCCACCCGACCTACGAGATCACGGACGGCGACGTCCTGCTCGACGGTGAAAGCGTGCTCGGGATGGAGGCGGACGAGCGCGCGCAGCGCGGCCTCTTCCTCGCCTTCCAGTACCCCCACGCCGTTCCCGGCGTGACGGTCACGAACTTCCTGCGCAGCGCGATCAACTCCGTGCGCAAGGCGCGCAACGGCGGCGCGGACGATCCGATCCCGATTCCGGAGTTCCGCAAGGAGATCCTCGCGCAGATGGACCGGCTCGAGGTGTCGCGCGAGCTCGCTTCGCGCTACCTCAACGACGGTTTCTCGGGCGGCGAGAAGAAGCGGATCGAGATCCTCCAGCTCGCCATGCTGAAGCCGCGCATCGCAATCCTCGACGAGACGGATTCCGGGCTCGACATCGACGCGGTTCGCGTGGTGGCCAACGGCGTGCACGAGCTCGTCGGCCCGGACATGGGCGCGCTCGTGATCACCCACTACCAGCGCATTCTCAACTTCATCAAGCCCGATTTCGTCCACGTGATGGTGAACGGGCGTATCGTGGAAGAAGGCGGTCCCGAGCTGGCGCACAAGCTCGAGGCCGAGGGCTACGAACGCTATGGAAAGGCGGCCTGATGGCCACCGAGACCGAGACCGTCAAGCAGATTCGCGAGGAGTACCGGTACGGGTTCTCCAACCCGGACGAGGCCGAGGCGTACTTCTACAAGTCGGGCCGTGGGATCTCGCACGAGGTCGTCGAGGCGATCGCCGAGCACAAGAACGAGCCCGACTGGATGCGCAAGTTCCGGCACAAGTCGCTCGACTACTTCCTCGCCCGGCCGCTGCCGCAGTGGGGCGGGAACCTGAACGACATCGACTTCGAGAACATCTACTACTACATCAAGCCGACCGAGAAGCAGGCGAACTCCTGGGAGGACCTGCCGGCCGACATCAAGGACACGTGGGACAAGCTGGGCATCCCCGAGGCGGAGAAGAAGTACCTCGCCGGGGTCGGTGCGCAGTACGAGTCCGAGGTCGTGTACCACAAGCTGCAGGAAGACCTGACCAAGCAGGGTGTGCTCTTCCTCGACATGGACTCGGGGCTCCGCGAGCACGAGGACCTGGTCAAGCAGTACTTCGGGACGATCATCCCGCAGAACGACAACAAGTTCGCGGCGCTGAACTCGGCCGTCTGGTCGGGCGGCTCGTTCATCTACGTCCCGCCCGGCGTGCACATCGAGATGCCGCTGCAGGCGTACTTCCGCATCAACGCCGAGAACATGGGCCAGTTCGAGCGGACGCTCATCATCGTCGACGAGGGCGCGTACGTGCACTACGTCGAGGGCTGCACGGCGCCGATCTATTCGACCGACTCGCTCCACAGCGCGGTGGTCGAGATCATCGTCAAGAAGGACGCACGCTGCCGCTACACGACGATCCAGAACTGGTCGAACAACGTCTACAACCTCGTCACGAAGCGCGCGGTCGCCTACGAGGGCGCGACGATGGAGTGGGTCGACGGCAACCTCGGCTCGAAGCTGACGATGAAGTACCCGGCGATCTGGCTCCTCGGCGAGCGCGCCCACGGCGAGGTGCTGTCGATCGCGTTCGCGGGCAACGGGCAGCACCAGGATGCGGGCGGCAAGGCGGTGCACGTCGCCCCGAAGACCTCGTCCGTGATCACCTCGAAGTCGATCTCGAAGAACGGCGGCCGCGCGGGCTACCGCGGGCTCCTGGAGGTTTCGAAGGATGCGGTCGGCTCGAGGTCGAAGGTCGTCTGCGACGCGCTCATCCTCGACGAGGACTCGCGGTCGGATACGTACCCGTACATGAAGATCGATGCCGACGACGTCGACATCGGCCACGAGGCGACGGTGTCGAAGATCGGCGAGGAGCAGCTCTTCTACCTGATGTCGCGCGGGCTCTCCGAGGCAGAGGCCTCCGCGTTGATCGTCTCGGGCTTCGTCGAGCCGATCACGAAGGAGCTTCCACTCGAGTACGCCGTCGAGATGAACCGGCTGATCCAGCTGCAGATGGAAGGTTCGGTTGGCTGACGTTGGCGTCGAGCGCGTCGACTACATCCGCGTCCCCGTCAGAGACATCGAAGAGGCCAAGCACTTCTACGGGGAGCTCCTCGGCCTGCCGTTGAGTCCGAACTCCCCCGCCGACGACTGGGTGGAGTACGAGGCCGGCAACGTCACGCTCGCCGTGATGACGCCGCACACGCACGAGTACGAGTTCACGCCGCTCCCGCCCGGGGCGATCGCCCTGCGCGTCCGCGACGTGGCCGAGGCGAAGGCGAAGCTCGAAGCGGCCGGGGTGGACGTCAACGAGCCGTGGGATTCCGGCGCGTGTCGAGGCGCCGGCGTCAAGGACCCGTCCGGTAACCCGATCCTGCTGCACCGGCGCTACGCGCCGTACCCCGACGGCAGCATGCCCTGATGCAGGTCGAGGAAGTCGACTTCGTCTCCGTGCTGACGGAGGACATCGCGCGCGCGAAGCGCTTCTACGGCGAGACGCTCGGGCTGCCGCTCGAGACCGAGGGCGAGAACGACCTCGAGTTCACGCTCGGCCAGGTGACGCTCGACGTCTTCGACCCCTCCAGCATCGGCCAGAAGTTCGCGCCGACCCCGGCCGGCATCGCGATTCGCGTGCCGGACGTGGCCGCATCGCGCGCCGAGCTCGAGGCGAAGGGCGTGCAGTTCGACGGCGACATCGTCGACACCGGCGTGTGCCACTTCGCGTTCTTCAAGGATCCCGACGGCAACCAGCTCATGCTGCACCGGAGATACGCGCCCCGTGAACGCTGAGGCACGTGCGCGCTATCAGGAGCTGCCGCTGCCGGACACGACGCAGGAGCACTGGCGCTTCACGGACCTGCGCGGCTTCGACCCCGACTCGTTCGAGCACGTCCCGGGGTCGGACCCTGAGACACGTCCGGCCGAGACCATGCTCGATCTCGACGTGGCGGGGCTCGCCACCATCGGCGAGAGCGGCATCACGATCGAGCGCGCGCCCGAGGGCGTCACGTTCCAGCCGCTCGACGAGGGCGACGAGCGGCTCTACTCGCTCGTCGGCTGGCACGAGAAGTTCGCGGCGCACAACGCGGCGGTGTGGCGGCACGGCCTGCTCGTCCACGTCCCGCAGGACGTGGTGCTCGACAAGCCGCTGTACGTCCGCATCACGAGCGCGGCGAACGACGCGGCGCTCTTCTGGCGCCTGCTCGTCGTCGCCGACCCCGGTGCACGCTTCACGCTCGTGGAGGAGATCGTCTCCGCCGACCCGGGGGTGCGCGCCTACACGAACGAGGCGGCCGAGCTCTTCGTCGGCGCGGGCGCCAAGCTCGAGTACGTGTCGCTGCAGAACCTGTCACGGGAGACGTGGCACTTCGCGTCGCACCACGCACGCGTCGAGCGCGACGCGGAGCTGGACTGGGTCGCCGGCGGCTTCGGCTCGAAGCGAGGCAAGGTGCGGATCCAGAACGACCTCGCGGGCGAGGGCGCGACCTCCCGCGTGACGGGCGCCTATTTCACCGATGGGGACCAGCACCTCGACTACGACACGTTCCAGGAGCACATCGCACCGAGCACGACATCGGACTTCGCGTTCAAAGGCGCGCTGCGCGACCGTTCGACAGCGGTGTGGCGAGGGATGATCCGAGTCGAGCCGGACGCCCAGAAGACGAACGCGTACCAGGAGAACCGAAACTTGATGCTGTCCCCGACGACGCACGCCGTGCCGATTCCCGGGCTCGAGATCATGGCGAACGACGTGCGCTGCACCCACGGGGCCACCGTCGGGCGGGTCGACCGCGAGCAGCTCTTCTACCTGATGGCCCGCGGCCTCTCGCGCGGCGAGGCAGAGCGGCTGATCGTGCGCGGTTTCTTCGAGGACGTGCTCGCCCGCGTCGAGCTCGAGCCCGTGCGCGAGGCGCTCGCGAGCGCGCTCGAAGCGCGCATCCCGCAGGGCTAGCAACTAGCCGCACGAAGCCTCATACTCGGGCGGTGCGCCGAGCCCCGCTGCTCGCGGTGGTGGCCCTCTTGGCGGCCGTTGCCCTGCCGTCGGCGGGAGCGGCCCCCAAGGCGAACGAGCGCGTGCTCGTCGTCCTCGCCTCGACGGGCGCGAAACCGTATTCCGTCGCCGACGTGCAGCGCGTCTTCGCACAGGCGAACGACTTCCTCCAGCGAGCGTCGTTCGGGCAGGTCCATCTCGACGCGGACGTCACGCCCTGGCTCACCGACCTGACGGCGAAGCCCGCCTGCGGCGCGAGCGATACCACCGTCGACTCCATCTTCGCGCCTGCCCGGAACGCTGCGGCGGGGGCCGGCTTCGACGCATCCCGCTACGACACCGTCGTGTACGAGCTGCCCGACGCACGCTGCGGCTTCTTCGGCGCCACGTTCGGTCACCAGGTGATGCTCACCCACCCGCCGACGGTCGACCTGCTCGCCCACGAGCTGGGGCATACCTTCGGCCTCGGCCACGCGATGGCAGCCGACTGCATCGACTACCTCCGCTGCTCCCTCGAGGACACGGGCGACACGCTCAGCCCGATGGGCTCCGGGTCGCTGGACTACAGCGCCTACGAGAAGTCGCTGCTCGGCTGGATCCCACCGCAGCCGCACGTCACCTCGCCGAGGAGCTACGTCCTCGCCCCGCCCACCGCGCGCTCGAAGCTGCCGCAGGCGCTCGTCGTCGAGACGGCGCGCGGCACGTGGTGGATCGAGTACCGCGCGCGGCCGTTCCGCGGGCTCGTCTTCCGCTTCGTCGACGCCGACAACCACTCCGCGCCCTACGCGCCGTCGGCGATCCTGATCCTCAAGCCGACGAAGCGCGCACGGCCGTACATCGTGAGGGGCGAGACCTACAGGATCCCGCTCTCCTGGCGCGTCACGCTCACGAAGGCCTCCGCCATGGGGGCCACCGTCCGCTTCCATCCATAGCCCCCGGGTACAGTGAGCTGGTGGCTGTGAAGACCGAGGCGAGGCTCGATGCGCGCAAGCTGCGCGCCGACTTTCCGATCTTCGAGCAGGAGATCAGAGGCAAGCCGCTCGCCTATCTCGACTCGGCCGTCAGCGCCCACAAGCCGCGGCAGGTCCTCGACAAGCTGCGCACGTTCTACGAGACCGAGTACGCGAACGTCCACCGGGGCGTCTACACGCTGTCGGAGATCGCCACGGCAGAGTACGAGGGCGCGCGCGACAAGGTCGCGCACTTCATCAACGCGCCCGCGTCACGCGAGCTGATCTTCACGCACGGCGCGACGGAGAGCCTCAACCTCGTCGCCTACGCGTGGGGCCTCGACAACCTCGGGCCCGGCGACGTCGTCGTCGTCACCGAGCTCGAGCACCACTCCAACTTCGTGCCGTGGCAGTACATCGCGAAGCGGACGGGCGCCGACTTCAAGGCGATCCCGCTCGACGAGCACGGCGAGCTGCAGCTCGACGCCCTCGACGAGCTGGGCCGGAGCGGCAACGTGAAAGTCGTCGCGAACAATCTCGTCTCGAACGCGCTGGGAACGATCAACCCGATCGAGCAGCTCGCGGCGTGGGCGCACGAGCGTGGCGCGATCATGGTCGTCGACGCGGCGCAAGCGGCTCCGCACCACGCGATCGACGTGCAGGAGCTCGGCTGCGACTTCCTCGCCTTCTCGTCCCACAAGATGTGCGGCCCGACGAGCGTCGGCGCGCTGTGGGGGCGAGCGGAGCTGCTCGAGTCGATGTCTCCGTTCAACCTCGGCGGCCACATGATCCGGTCGGTCAAGCTCGAAGAGACGACCTGGGGGCAGATCCCGTTCAAGTTCGAGGCCGGGACGCAGCCGATCGCCGAGGCCGTCGGCTTCGGTGCCGCCATCGACTACCTCACCGACATCGGCGTCGCGGCGATCGAGGAGCACGAGCGCGAGCTGCTCGTCTACGCACTCGAGAAGCTCGCGGAGGTCCCCGGCCTGACCGCGTACGGCCCGGCCCCGGAGCGCCGCGCCGGCATCGTCTCGTTCAACCTCGAGGGCGTGCACCCGCACGACGTCGCGCAGATCCTCGACATGGAAGGCGTCGCGATCCGCGCCGGGCACCACTGCTGCCAGCCGCTGATGGCGAAGCTCGGCGTCGCGGCGACGAACCGCGCGAGCTTCTACCTCTACACGATTCCCGAGGAGATCGAACGCCTCGCCGAAGGCCTGCACAAGGCCCATAAGCTTCTAGCCGTATGAGCGAGTTCGACCAGCTGTACCGCGAGGTGATCCTCGACCACTACAAGAACCCGCGCGGCCACGGGCTGATCGAGGACGCCGACGCGGAGGCCGAAGGCCAGAACCCGCTCTGCGGCGACGAGGTCTCGATCTACGTCGCGTTCGGCGAGGATGGCGACACGATCGACGAGGTGAAGTTCTCCGGCCGCGGCTGCGCGATCTCGCAGGCCGCCACGTCGATGCTGACCGAGCTCGTGCAGGGCCGCAGCGCTCAGGAGGTCGCGACGCTTCCGCGCGAGGAGCTGCTCGACGAGATCGGCATCCCGTTGACGCCGGTGCGTTTGAAGTGCGCACTGCTCGGCCTCTCGACGCTGAAGCTGGCGCTGCACAAGGCGAAGGGGACGCCGCTCCCGGAGGAGTGGGCGGGCGCTTCCTCCGACCTCGAGCTGAACTAGCACGTGCCGGAGCTCGACGTCTGCCCGGTCGAGGAGCTGCCCTCGTGCTCGGTGCGCATCGTGTGGGCCGGGTCGCTGGCAGTCGGCGTGTACAACCTGAACGGTGAGTACTACGCGCTCGAGGACCGCTGCTCGCACGACGACGGGCCGCTGTGCGAAGGCGACTTCGACTGCGACGACGGGATCGCGATCTGCCCGCGGCACGGCGCGAACATCGACATCCGTACCGGCCGTGCGCTGACGCTGCCTGCCGTCGACCCCGTCGCCACCTATCCCGTCCATGTGGTCGACGGGGTGGTCAAGGTTCAGGTGTGAGCGAGCCGAAGCGCTGTTGGACGACGACTGATCCGGCCTACAACGCATACCACGACGACGAGTGGGGGCGGCCGGTGACGGACGAGCGCGGGCTGCTCGAGCGGCTCTGCCTCGAGGGCTTCCAGTCCGGGCTCTCTTGGTTGACGATCCTGCGCAAGCGGGACAACTTCCGCGCCGCGTTCGCGAACTTCGAGGCCGAGACGGTCGCGCGGTTCGGCGAGAGCGACGTGCAGCGCCTGCTCGGTGACACCGGGATCGTGCGGCATCGCGGCAAGATCGAGGCCGCGATCGCGAACGCCCGCGGCACGCTCGAGCTGCGCGAGCGGGGAACGCCGCTGCAGGAGCTGCTCTGGTCGCATCGGCCGGCGAAGCACCGGGCGCCGCGCGGGAACGGCGACTGGCAGGCCACCTCGCCGGAGTCCGTGGCGTTGTCGAAAGCGCTGAAGCGTGCCGGCTTTCGCTTCGTCGGCCCGACGACCGTCTACGCGGCGATGCAGGCCTGCGGCGTCGTCAACGACCACCTTGCGGACTGCTTCGTCCGCGCGGCCGTGCAGAAGGAGATCGATGCCGTTGCTTGACGACCGCGTACGCCGGGTGCTGTCCCGCCTCGAGGAGGAGGACGCAGCCGAGCGGGCGGCAGGCCTGCCGCCCGCCGAGCGGTCGCGCGCGGTCGAGCCGACGACCGGCCGCTTCCTCTTCTCGCTCGTCGCGCCGCAGACCGACTGCGAGGTGCTCGAGCTCGGCGGCTCGCGGGGCTACTCGACGACCTGGCTCGCGGCAGGCGTGCGCAACCTGGGTGGGCGCGTGCTCTCCGTCGAGCACGACCCCCGCAAGGTCGCCGCCTGGCGCACCAACATCGCCGACGCCGGGCTCGAGGACTGGGCCGAGCTGGTCGAGGGCGACGCGAAGGCCGCCGTGCCTGCGATCGAGGACGTCTTCGACGTCGTGTTCCTGGACGCGGAGAAGGGCGACTACGAAGAGCTCTTCGCGAAGGCGCGCGCCAAGCTCGAGCCGGGCGCCCTCGTCGTCGCCGACAACGTGCTCTCGCACCAGGAGACCCTCGGGGCGTACTCACAGGCGCGCCAGAGCGACCCCAGCCTCCTGTCCGTGACCGTCCCGCTCGACCGCGGCCTGGAGCTCAGCGTCGTACTCCGCGACGCTTGATATTCTGCGGTCAACCGCGGAAAGGAGGTGGTCCGAGAGTGGAGATTTCCAGTACGGGCAGTGGAGGTACCAGCGGGTAGAGGTGCGTCCCCGGGACCTACGGGGAATCGCCTAGCCAGCGTGGGGGACGACGCGTTACGCGCCGCCCGGCTCTTGGGCCGAGGCAGGAAGCGCCTCTACTAATCCATCGCTGGTAACCGGATCGGGGCCGCCGCAAGGCGGCCCCTGTCTTTTCAGACGGCGCGGCGCAGCTGGTCGTCGAGCGGCACCAGGGGGAGCTGGAACGTCCGCACAGCCTCATCGTTCGAGACGACGTTGTCGCCGTGCTCGAGCATCTTCAGCAGGTCGCGCGTCAGCGGGATGTTCCCGGGCAGCCGCTCCGTCAGGAGCGCGTTCGCGCGCATCAGCACCATCGGGACGTGGACGCTCGGGCGACGCTGCCGGAGGGTGCGCTTGAGCCGCGACCAGAACTCGTTCCACGTGACGGCGTCGGGGCCGCCGAGGTCGTAGACGCGCCCCGAGACGTCGTCGCGCGTGACCGCCTCGCCGAGGTACGACGCGACGTCGTCGGCCCAGATCGGCTGGATTCGCTGCCGTCCGCTACCCGTGATCGGCGTGACCGGCGAGAGGCGTGCGAGCTTCACGAACGTCGGCAGGATCCCGCCGTCGCGTCCGAAGACGAAGCTCGGCCGAAAGACCGCGTACGGAATCCCCGAGTCGCGGACGAGCGCCTCCGTCTCCCACTTGGCGTGGTAGTAGGGAACGAGGTCCTTCGTCTGCTCGCTCGTGCCGAGCGCGCTCATGTGCACGAACCGCCCGACGCCGGCGTCGCTCGCTGCGGCGAGGAGGCTCCGCGTTCCGTCGACCATGATCCGCTGGAAGTCCTCCTCACGCCCCTGGCGGATCGCGACGAGGTGCACGACCGTATCGGCGCCGTCGACGGCGCGGCGCAACGCCGCCGGGTCCGTCAGGTCGCCCTGCACGAGCTCGCATCCCCACGCCGCGAGCGTCGACGCCTTGCGCGTGTCGCGCACGAGGCACCGAACCGGGAGGTCGCGCCCGCGCAGGTCGTGAACGACGTGGCCGCCGACGAACCCTGTCCCCCCGGTGACGAGGATCAACCGGCCGGCTCGCGCTGGAAGTTCTGCCAGTAGCGGGACGGCGTCGGGCCGCGCTGCCCCTGGTACTTCGAGCCGATCTCGCCGGTGCCGTACGGCGTCTCCGCCGGCTCGGTGAGCTGCACGAAGGAGATCTGCCCGATCTTCATGCCGGGGTAGATCGTCACCGGCAGGTTGGCGACGTTCGAGAGCTCGAGCGTGACGTGGCCGTCCCAGCCCGGGTCGATGAACCCTGCCGTGGAGTGGATGAGTAGTCCCAGACGGCCGAGACTCGATTTTCCCTCTAGGCGGGCCACGAGATCGTCGGGCAGGCGCACACGCTCGAGCGTCGAGCCGAGCACGAACTCACCGGGATGGAGGACGAAGGGCGTGTCCTCGTCGACCTCGACGAGCTCGGTGAGATCCTCCTGCTCCTCCCGCACGTCGATGTACGGGTAACGGTTGTTGTGAAAGACCCTGAAGTACCGGTCGACGCGAACGTCGACGCTCGACGGCTGCAGGAGCGAGTCGTCGTACGGCTCGATCTCGATTCGGCCTTCCTGCAAGAGACGCGCAATCGTCCGGTCTGACAGGACCACGGCGCGATTCTACGGGCGGCTCAGGAGGTGTTAGGTTTCCCAGCCTTGCCGCAGGCCAGGCCCCCCAGGCCCCCGAGGGCGCCCAGCAACGTCCTCCAGCCGGTCGACCCCAGCGCGCGCTCGAAGCTGCGCCGGGCCGAGGCGCGGCAGCGTCGCCACAAGCAGCGCCTGCGCATCGCCGGCGCCCTGCTCGCGCTGATCGCAGCCGGCGTGATCGGCGGCGTCATCGCGACGCACGTCCACGGGCACGACCCCGTGCGCGCGTCGGCGCGCTCGCAGCCGGCGCCACACCGAGCGAAGAGCCTGCAGCCCCGTCCGCTCCCGAAGGAAGTGCACGGCGTCCACGTGACAATGGCTCTCGCAGGGATCCCGGGGAAGCTCGAGCAGTACGTCGCGATGAAGAAGAGCGGCCTCAACACCATCGAGCTCGACGTCAAGGACGAGAACGGCGAGGTCGGCTGGCCGGTGAACGTCCCGCTGGCGCGCAGGGTCGGCTCCGCCATGCGCTACTACAACCCCGAGCGGGCCGTCGCCAAGATCCATGCCGCCGGCCTCTACCTGATCGGCCGGGTCGTGACGTTCGAGGACCCGGTGCTGTCGGAGAACGCGCCGCAGCTCGCGATCCGCCGCGCCGACGGCTCGCGCTGGGTGAACAGCGGCGGCCTCGGCTGGACGAACGAGTACGACAAACGCGTATGGAAGTACAACGTCGACATCGCGGTTCAGGCCGCGAAGCTCGGGTTCGACGAGATCCAGTTCGACTACGTCCGTTTCCCGAGCGACGGCGACCTCTCGCAGATCCGCTATCCGGGCGCCCACTCGCAGCCGATGGGATGGACGATCCCGGCCTTCCTCAAGTACGCGCGCTCACGCCTGCACCCCCTCGGCGTGCGCCTGTCCGTCGACGTCTTCGGCCTGTCGGCGACACGCGACCTCGGGATCGGCCAGTTCCCGGCACGGATCGCACCGCTCGTCGACACGATCTACCCGATGGTGTACCCGTCGCATTACGTTTCGGGCGAGTACAACATCGTCAACCCGGACGACCGGCCCGGGACGACAGTCGCGTACTCGCTGCGCGATTTCCGCTCAAAGGTGCAGGGCCGCAAGACGCTGCTCGTCCCGTGGCTTCAGGACTTCTCGCTCGGCCGCACCTACACGCTCGCCGACGTCCAGGATCAGATCCAGGCGGCCCGGCTCGAGCACGTGAAGGGGTTCATGCTCTGGAACGCCGCCGGCGTCTACACGGTCAGGGCGCTGGCGACAAAGCCCTTCTGAAACCTGTCTATACAGGTATGCAGCGCGGCCGGTCGCTGCGTTATCGTGGACGTCGATGGCGGCGACGAAGGCAATCGAGCTGCGGACGGCGATCCCCGGCCCGCGCTCGCAGGAGATTCTCGAGCGGAAGGCGCAGGTCGTCGCCGACCCGCTCTCCGTCTACATGCCGGTCGTGATCGACCACGGCGACGGCGCGACGCTGACGGACGTCGACGGCAACACGTTCCTCGATTTCACCGGCGGGGTCGGCTGCCTCAACGTCGGCCACGCGAACGCCCGCATCACGGAAGCGGTTCAGGAGCAGGCCGCACGCTTCCTCCACACCGACTTCACGATCGTCCCGTACGAGCTCTACGTCACGCTCGCCGAGCGGCTCGTCGCGACCGTGCCGATCTCCGGCCCCGTGAAGGCCGCCTTCTTCAACGCCGGCACCGAGGCGGTCGAGAATGCCGTCAAGTTCGCGCGCGCGTACACGAAGCGACCGGCCGTGATCGCGTTCGAAGGCGGGTTCCACGGCCGCACGCTGCTGTCGCTCTCCCTCACCTCGAAGACGCATCCGTACAAGGCAGGGCTCGGCCCGTTCGCGCCTGACGTCTACCGGGTCCCGTTCGCACAGGACTACCGCGGCCCGGACGCGACCGAGGCGCTCGCTGCGCTCGAACGCGCCCTCGTGACGCAGGTTGCCGCCGAAAGCGTTGCGGCGATCGTGATCGAGCCCGTGCAGGGCGAGGGTGGCTTCGTCGTCGCGCCGCCCGACTTCCTCGCCGGCGTCCGCAGGATCTGCGACGAGAACGGCATCGTCCTCGTCGTCGACGAGGTGCAGACCGGCTTCGGCCGCACCGGGAAGCTCTGGGGAATCGAGCACTACGACGTCGAGCCGGACCTCATGTGCGTCGCGAAGTCGATCGCGGCCGGCCTTCCGCTCTCGGGCGTGCTCGGACGGGCCGAGATCATGGACGCGCCCGGCGACTCGGCGATCGGCGGCACCTACGTCGGCAACCCGGTCGCGCAGGCGGCGGCGCTCGCCGTCCTCGACGTCTTCGAGGAGGACGGCCTCGTCGAGCGCGCGGCTCAGGTCGGCGATGCGATCCGCGAGCGGATGCTCGGCTGGCAGCAGCGCCATCCAGGGATCGGCGACGTCCGCGGCCTCGGCGCCATGCTCGCGATCGAGCTCGTCGACGATCCGGTCACGAAGCGTCCCGCTCCCGAGGCCGCCACCAAAGTCGTCGAGGCGGCCGCCGAGCGCGGCCTGCTCCTCCTCAAGTCAGGGATCTACTCGAACTGCATCCGCGTCCTCGTCCCGCTCGTGATCACGGACGCGCAGCTGGACGAGGCGCTCGGCGTCTGGGAAGACGCCCTCGACTCGGCACTCGCCGGCTGAGATACCGCTCGCGGTGCCGGCTCCCCGGTCGGCACGGCGCAAGCTGCTCACGCGACCGACGCTTGAGGCGCCGCTTGCGGCGCCGACTTCAGGGTCGGAGGCTTGCCTCCGACCCGTCTGAACTGACCGGTCGACACAGGCCGAACTCCTCACGCGACCGCTGCCGAGGCGCCGCTTGCGGCGCCGACTTCAGGGTCGGAGGCTTGCCTCCGATCCGTCTGAACTGACCGGTCGACACAGGCCGAACTCCTCACGCGACCGCTGCCGAGGCGCCGCTTGCGGCGCCGACTTCAGGGTCGGAGGCTTGCCTTCGATCCGTCTGAACTGACCGGTCGATACAGGCCGAACTCCTCACGCAACCGCCGCTCAGGCGCCGCTTGCGGCGCCGACTTCAGGGTCGGAGGCTTGCCTCCGATCCGTCTGAACTGACCGGTCGACACAGGCCGATCTGCTCACGCAACCGCCGCTCACAACCGATAGAGCCCGGGATGGCCGGGTTCGCAATCGCCGCTCTCGCCGCGCTCCTCCCCTTCCTCCTCGGCCGCTTCGGCCTCGGGCGTCCCCTCGTCGTGGCGACGGTCGGTGCAGTGCTTGCCTTCGGGTGGCTGATCGCCCTCGCCGCCGAGCGCGCGAGTGACAGCACCGCGGTGCCGCTCTGGTACGTCGGCGGCATGGTCGTCCTCCTCTACGCGATCTGGTGCGGTGGCCTCTGGCTCGGCGCGCGGCTCCGACGTCTACGCCATGCGACCCCTGGGTAGCTTTCGCTCGTGGTCGGGGAGACGATCGCCGGACGATACGACGTCGAGGAGCTCGTCGGGCACGGCGGCATGTCGAGCGTCTACAAGGCGCGAGATGTGCTGCTCGAGCGGCACGTCGCTCTGAAGGTCCTCCACGAGCAGTACAGCAACGACGAGGACTTCGTCGAGCGTTTCAAGCGAGAGGCACGGGCGGTCGCGCAGCTCCAGCACCCGAACATCGTCACGGTCATCGACCGCGGCGAGGAGGACGGACGCCAGTACATCGTCTTCGAGTACGTCGACGGCGAGAACCTGAAGGAGCGCGTCGTCCGCAACGGGAGGCTCGAGGTTCGCGAGGCCCTCGAGATCGCGGTCGAGGTCGCGCGCGGCCTCGCGTTCGCGCACGAGCAGGGCCTCGTCCACCGTGATGTGAAACCCCAGAACATCCTGCTCAACGGCGACGGGCGCGCGAAGGTGACGGACTTCGGGATCGCCCGCACCGTCGACGTCGACGGCATGACCCAGACCGGGACGATCCTCGGGACGTCGAACTACATCGCCCCCGAGCAGGCGAGCGGTGGGCGGGTGGACGGGCAGAGCGACGTCTACGCGCTCGGCGCGGTCCTGTACGAACTGCTCACCGGCGAGGTCCCGTTTCCGGGCGAGAGCTTCGTCGTCGTCGCGATGAAGCACATGCACGAACCTGCGCCCAGCCTGCTCGACGTTCGGGGCGACGTCCCGCTTCGCGTCGCTGCGGCTGTCGACCGTGCGCTCGAGAAGGATCCGGAGCAGCGATTCCCGACGATGGACGCTTTCGCCGCGGAGCTCGAGGCATGTCTTGCGGAGCTCGACCGCGGCGACGCCGGCGACGCGACGATGGTGATCCCGCCGGCGGCGCCGACGCCGAA
The DNA here is from genome assembly GCA_963833655.1 of uncultured Actinomycetes bacterium. Taxonomy (GTDB): domain Bacteria; phylum Actinomycetota; class Thermoleophilia; order Gaiellales; family Gaiellaceae; genus 3-1-20CM-4-69-9. The sequence goes on from CAWHYL010000006.1 coordinate 493,183, forward strand.
GCCTCGACACCGGAAGGTTTCACGCTGGCCGATCGTCATCGGCGTGCTCGCGCTCGCCGCGATCGCGGCGATCGTCATCGGCCTGCTCGCGATTCCCGGGAAGAACGACAGCAGCCCGCCGCCGGCGACCACGCGCGTGGGGCTGACGGGCCTCATGTCGTACGACCCCTACGGCGACAACAAGACCGAGAACTCCGCGGCTGCTCCCAACGTCACCGACGGAGACCAGGCGACGTACTGGTCGACGGAGCACTACAACGACGCGCCGTCGCTCGACAAGCCCGGTGTCGGCGTCGTCGTCGACGCCGGGACACTCGTCCAGCTCACGCGCCTGACGCTCGTCACCGACACGCCCGGGTTCAAAGCGCAGATCAAGGCGACGAACACGGAAGGCGGAACGACGGAGGCCGTGTCGGCGCCCAAGGTCGTCGGGCCGACGACCTCCTTCGAGATCTCGCCCTCGGGGCCGAAGCGCTACTACGTCATCTGGATCACGCGGCTGCCGCAGGACCGGAACTACGCGCACGTCAACGAGGTGCGCGGCTTCACGCGTTAGTACTGCAGCTTCGCGCGGCGTCGCTGCCGCTCGAGCGCAAGGTCGACGAGGCGTCGGAGCAGTTGCTGATACGGGACCCCGGACGCCTCGAAGAGCCTCGCGTAGACGCTCGTCGCGGTGAACCCCGGGATCGTGTTGAGCTCGTTCACGACGACGCGGTCGCCGTCGACGACGAAACAGTCCACCCGCGCCATCCCCTCGCACTCGGTGACGCGAAAGGCTTCGACGGCCGTCGTCTGCACCTGCTCGAGGACGTGCTCGGGAAGGTCGGGCGGAACGACGAGATCCATTCCACCGGCGTCGTACTTCGACGAGTAGTCGTACCACTCGTGCCCGAGCGGGACGATCTGCCCGGGCAGCGACGCGATCGGCTCGAAGTTGCCGAGAACGCCGACCTCGACCTCCAGCCCGTCCAGGAACTCCTCGATCAGCACCTTCTCGTCGTGGCGAAACGCGAGGTCGACCGCCGGGCCTAGCTCCCCGTCGTCGTGCACCTTGCTGATGCCGACGGAGGAGCCGAGCCGGGCGGGCTTGACGAAACAGGGATAGCCGAACGGGTTCCCGACCGCGTCTCCCGGCCGCAGCGCGACGTGCCGCGCGACCGGGATGCCGCTGTCACGAAGCACCTTCTTGAACAGGTCCTTGTCCATGCAGAGCGCCGAGGCGGCGACGCCAGCGCCGACGTACGCGACGCCGGCAAGCTCGAGCAGGCCCTGGACGGTGCCGTCTTCGCCGAACGGCCCGTGCAGGATCGGCAGGACGACGTCGACGGAGCCGAGAGCCGCGGGCGCATTCGCCGCGGGCACAGGGAGCGTCTCCGCAACCGTCCCGTCACCGGAGCCGAGCTCCCAGCGGCCGTCTCGGCCGATCGCGACGGTCACGACCTCGTACTGCTCCGGATCGAGGGACTCGAGCACGGACCGCGCGGAGGCAAGCGAGATGTCGTGCTCGGAGGAACGGCCGCCCGCGAGGACTGCGACCCGGAGTCGCGGCATCAGGGCGGGCCGGGCTCCGTCGTGGTGGTGGCCGTGTACTTGCCGACGGCGATCGTCACGACCGTCCCCGGCGGCGCCTGGCCGGTGGGATCCTGCGTCTGCACGATCCCGTCCTGGCCCGGGTCGTTGACGGACTGCGTGACGATCTTGACGCCGAAGCCGGAGGCCTTCAGCTGCGTGACTGCGTCCGCCTGCGCCAGGCTGGTGACGTCGGGGATCGTGGACGTCTTCGGGCCCCGCGAGACGGTGAGCGTGACCGTGGTGCCCGGCGGCTGGTACGTGCCGGCGTCGGGGCTCTGCGCGATGACCGAGTCCTTCGGCGCGTTGTCGTCGACGTCTCTGCGCCGGACGGCGAAACCGGCGCCGAGCAACGCCGAGTTCGCGCTCGCGAACGTCGAGCCGACGACGCTCGGGACGATCACCGGCTTGGGCCCCTTCGAGACCTTGAGCGTGACACTCGACTCCTGATCGACGCGCGCCCCGGCCTTCGGCGTCTGCGCGAAGACCTGGCCCTGCGGCGCATCGTTGTCGACGTTCTGGATCTTCCATTTCAGGCTCGCTGCGCGGAGGTCGGACAACGCCTGGTCGAGCGGCTCCCCGATGACGCTCGGCACGTCGGTCTGTGGTGGGCCGGCCGACGAGAAGACCGTGACGTAGTTGCCCTTCTCGATCTTCTCGCCCGGCTGCGGATCCTGCTTGAACACAAACGTCTCCGGCGTCTTCGCGTTGTACTGGCGCACGACCTGCACGCGGAGGCCCTTGGCATGAATCTGCTTGACCGCGTCGATCTCCCGCAGGCCGACGTAGTTCGAGACGGCGACCTTCGAGTTGGTGAGCTGCGTCTGGATCTGGTTGTAGAGGAAGTAGCCGCCCACGATCGCAGCGAGGACGAACAGCAGCGCGACGATCCACGGCCAGACCGCACGGCGGCGCGGCTCGTCGTAGTCGTAGTACGCAGCCGGCGGCGCGTACGGCACGGTCTCGCGCGCGCGCGGCGCCGTGATCGCCGTCACGGCCGTCGGGGGCGGGCCGGAGATGATCGCCGTCGCAGCCTCCTCCGTCGCCGGCGAGACGGCGGCGCCGCTCGCGACGCGCGCGAGGTCGGCGTCCATCTCCTCGGCGCTCTGGTAGCGGTCGTCGGGATCCTTTGCAAGCGCGCGCAGCACCACCATGTCCAGGTCACGAGGGACCTCGGCGCGGCGGGCCGACGGCGGCTCGGGCGTGCTCGAGAGATGCTTCATCGCGATCTCGACCGGCGTATCGCCCGTGAACGGGACGACGCCGGTGAGCAGCTCGTAGAGGACGACGCCGACGGAGTAGAGGTCGGACGTCTGGTCGACCGGCGCGCCCTTCGCCTGCTCGGGGGAGAGGTACTGCGCCGTGCCGATGATCGACCCGGCCTCCGTCATCTGGCTTGCGCCCGCGCGCGCGATCCCGAAGTCCGTGACCTTGAGCCGGCCCTCGGCGTCGACGAGCACGTTGTGCGGCTTGATGTCGCGGTGGACGATCCCGTGGCGGTGCGCGAAACGCAGTGCGGCGAGGATCTGGCGCGCGTAGTCGATCGCGACGTTCACGGGCGCCGGCCCGCGGGCGACGATCAGCTCCTTCAAGGAGCGGCCGTCGAGGTACTCCATCGCGATGTAGTAGGTGCCCTCGGCCTCGCCGCGGTCGTAGATCGAGACGATGTTCGGGTGCGAGAGGCTCGCCGAGTTCTTGGCCTCGCGACGGAAGCGCTCGACGAACTGGTCGTCGCCGGCGTGGCGGTCGTTGAGGATCTTGATCGCGACGCGGCGGCCGAGCACCTCGTCCTCCGCGAGATAGACGTTCGCCATCCCGCCGGTGCCGAGCTTGCGCACGATGCGATAGCGCCCGTCGAACAGGGTGTTGAGGAGGGTGTCTGTTACGGCCATGGGGCTATCTCAGAGTAGGGTTTCGCCCCTACCGGAGCGCTGCCTCCATCAGCTGCTTCGCGATCGGCGCCGCGACCGTGCCGCCGAAGCCGCCGGCCTGGTTCTCGACGACGACCGCGACGACGATCTTCGGCGCGTCGGCGGGCGCGAAGGAGACGAACCACGTCGTGTTGATGTTGCCGCGTCCGGTCTCGGCCGTTCCCGTCTTCCCTGCGACGCGCACACCCGGAATCTGCGCGGCCGTGCCCGTGCCGCCCTCGACGGCGAGCTCCATCATCTGCGTGAGCTCGGCAGCGGTCTGGCGCTTGATCGGCGTGCCGAGGCGCTCCGGCTTCAGGTGTGTGACGGTGTTGCCGCCGGGCGAGAGGATGCGCTCGATCACCTGCGGCTTCATCTGGACGCCGTGGTTCGCGATCGTCGCGCCGACCATCGCCATCTGAAGCGGCGTCACCTGCAAACGCTCCTGCCCGAACGCGAGCCGGCCGGGGTCGACCTGCGTCGCCGGGTTCGACGGGACGAACAACTTGCCGTGGTCGTACAGCCCGCTCGGCACGCGCTCGTTCTCCGGCGTCTCGAGCGGCGGGGTCTTGTAGAAGCCGAACCGGTCGGCGTACCGCAGCACCGTGCCGGCGCCGAGGGTCTTCCCGATGTTGCAGAAGACCGAGTTGATCGAGTGCTCGAAGCCCGTCGCGAGGTCGACGTGCCCGAAGGTCTCGGGTGCCTCGGGGTTGCCGGCGTTGCGCACCGGCTTGCCGTACTCGATGCAGTAGCCGGGGTCGTAGAACGGGGAGCTCGGGCTGAAGCGGCCCGTGTCGAGCGCGGCTGCTGCGGTCACCATCTTGAACGTCGACCCCGGCTGGTACTTGCCTGCGGTCGCGCGGTTCAGGAGCGTCGCACCGCACGGGAGATTCGTTCTCGTCGCCAGCTTGAAGTGCTTCTCGATCAGGTTCGGGTTGTACGTCGGGTTCGTCACCATCGCGAGCACACGCCCTGTCGCCGGCTCGAGCGCGACCACCGCCCCGCATTTGCCCTGCAACGCGCGCCGCGCGATCGCCTGCAGCCCCGGGCGGATCGTCAGGACGAGGTTGTTGCCGGTGACGGTCGAGCCCTTGAGCTTGTCGAGCGTCGAGCGGAAGACCGTGTCGAGGTTCGCGTTCGAGCCGGTGAGGAAGTCGTTGTACGACTGCTCCAGGCCGCTGCGGTTGCGGGACTGCGTCGAGTAGCCGACGACGTTGGCGAACAGCGGGCCCGTCGGATAGCGCCGGAAGTAGAGCGTTTGGCCGCCGACGTTCTTGCGCACGTTCGTGGCGAGGATCGTCCGGCCGTCCGCCGCGTAGATCTTGCCGCGCTTGATCGAGAACGAGGCGACGAGCTTGATGTCGTTGTCCTGCCGCGCGGACAGGCCTGCGTTCGCCCACGTCTGCCAGTACGTCACGCCGACGATCAGCGCGGCGAGCAGCACGAGCGCCGCGACGCCGAGGTGGGAGATCTGCTTGTTCAGCGCAGCATCTCGCGGTTCGCCCGGTTCGAGACGAGCAGGAGGCCTGCGAGCAGCAGGAAGTTCGCGACGACGCTCGACCCGCCGTACGAGACGAGCGGCAGCGTGATGCCGGTGAGCGGGATCACGCGCAGGACGCCGCCGACGATGATGAAGGTCTGCAGGGCGAAGCCGAACGTCAGCCCCGCGGCGAGGAGCTTCGAGAAACCGTCCTGCGCGAGCAGCGCGATGCGCATGCCGCGCAGCACGAAGATCATGTAGACGAGCAGCAGCCCGGCCGCACCGATCAGCCCGACCTCCTGGCTGATCACGGAGAAGATGAAGTCCGTGCTGGCGCCGGGGATCAGCGGCTGGCCGCTGATCGTCGTGAACGTGCCCTTGCCGAGGCCGGTGCCGGCGTACCCGCCGTGACCGATCGAGTAGAGCGACTTGACGAGCTGGAAGCTCTGGCAGTTCTGGCGGAGCGCCAGCTCACCGTTGAGCGGACAGTAGACCTTGTGGGTCGTCCAGGGATGGAGCCAGATCGTCACGCGATCCTGCACGTGCGGCGTGACCTTCCAGACGCCGACGGCGCCGATCAGGAAGAGGCCGAGCCCGGCGGCGACGTACGAGAGCCGTGCGGTTGCGACGTAGAGCATCGCGAGGAAGATCCCGAAGTAGAGAAGGCCGCCGCCGAGGTCGCGGGTCTCGAGCAGGACGAGCATCGCGAGCACCCAGATCACGAGCAACGGGCCCCAGTCCTTCAGCCGTCCCTGCGCGAGCACCTCGCGCTTCTCGCGCATGTACCCGGCGAGGAAGATGATCAACGCGATCTTCGCCAGCTCGCCCGGCTGGAACCGCAGGCCGCCGAAATGCACCCACAGGCGCGCGCCGTTCACCGTGAGCCCGATCACCGGCAGGATCGGCAGCAGCAGGAGGCCGATCGCGGTCAGCCCGAAGATGTACTTGTACGACTCGAGCCGCCGGTAGTCGTACCGGAGCAGGAACAGCGTCAGCGCGAACAGCGCGACGGCGACCACGATCCACGTCGCCTGCTTGAACGCGTCGGCCGGGTGGAGACGGTAGATCTCGGTCAGTCCGATCGCCGTCAGCAGCCCCGCGATCGGCAGCAGGTACGGGTCCGCGAACGGCACGGTGAAGCGAGCGACGACGTGCGCGACGGCGTAGAGGAGGAAGAAGAAGGCGGCGTACGTCAGCGAGGCCGTCGAGACGACGTCCTGTCGGGCGATGTAGACGCTGGCGAACCCGACGGCCGTCAGCACACCGACGCCGATCAGGAACACGAGCTCTCGGTTGCGGAAGCTGAGGGTCAGCGCACGAACCCCACGTAGACGGCGACCGCAACGGCGGCGACGAGCAGCAGGATCGCGAGCCACGCGAGCAGACGGCGACGCCGGCGGCGGCCGCGGACCGCTTCGTCCTCCGCGCGGATCTCGTCGACGTGAACGACGCCGGTGTCGACGACCGGCACGGCGTCCGTCTCGTCCAGCGTGTCCTCGTCCTCGGGGGGCGGCAGCGCTTGCTCGCGCGTCTCGCCGTCGTTCGCGAGCACGCCGTCCGCGATCTCGAACGCCACGACGGTGATGTTGTCCTGGCCGCCGCCCCGGTTCGCCGCCTTCACGAGCGCACGAAGCGCCGCGTCGATGTCGCCGCGGTTGCGCTCGACGACGTCGAGGATCGAGTCCTCCGAGACCATGTCCGTCAACCCGTCCGAGCAGAGCAGAAAGAGGTCGCCGTCCTCGGCGCGCACGCTGAAGGTGTCGACGTCGACGTCAGGGTCGGTGCCGAGCGCGCGCGTGATCACGGAGCGCTGCGGATGCGTCTCGGCCTCTTCGCGGGACAGCTTCCCGGTCTTGAGGAGCTCGTTGACCAGCGAGTGGTCCTCGGTCAACTGCTCCATCTGCGCCTGGCGGATCAGGTATGCGCGCGAATCGCCGACGTGGCCGAAGGCGACGTGGTCGTCCTCGACGAGGGCGACGGTGATCGTCGTGCCCATCCCGGACGTGTTCGGGTCGCTGCTCGATCGGTCGTAGACGCGGCGGTTCGCCTTCTGGATGAGGTCGGCGATGCGCTGCTCACCGCCGCCGTTCGCGCCGGCCTCCTTGAGCGCGGCGGTCGCGAGCCGCGACGCGACCTCGCCCGCCTGGGCACCCCCCATGCCGTCGGCGATCGCAAAGAGCGGCGGCTCGATGACGTACGCGTCCTCGTTGTGACGGCGCGTGCGGCCCGGATCCGTGACGGCGGCGGCGCGCCCGATCAACTCTCGAACCTCAGGTCGGTCTCGCCGACGCGGACGACGTCGCCCGGGCTGAGCCTGCGCGGACGATCCAACCGCGCGCCGTTCAGGTACGTGCCGTTGGTCGAGCCGAGGTCCTGCACCCAGACGCCGTCCTGGCGCGGCTCGAACCGCGCATGTCGCGCCGACGCGTACTCGTCCGAGCGGATCGAGATGTCGTTCTGACCGCCGCGGCCGATCGTCAGCTGGGCCGAGTCGACTTCGAAGTCGCGGCCCTCGACGAGGTCGGGGCTCTTGACGACGACGAGCCTGCCGCTGACGCGGCTGCTGCGGGCCGGCTGGCCGGCAGCCTGAGCCGAGGGGGCGAGGATGAAGCTCTCCTGCGGGAGCCGGAGGTCGCGGCTCGCCGTCCGCACGATCCGCCAGATGAAGAGATAGAGCAGGACGAGGAACGCGATCTTGAGGACGAGGAGGACCTGATCGACGGCGGCGGAGTTGTAGACCACCGCCTACTCCGCTTCGCGGGCGAAGCACAGCTCGGTCGACCCGAGCGTGATCTTGTCGCCGCTGTGCAGCTTCGCTCGCTTGACCCGCTTGCCGTTGACCTCGAGCCCGTTGGTCGACCCGAGGTCGACGATCCAGTACGACGCTCCCTCCTGCCTCAACTCGGCGTGCCGTCGGGAGACGTTCGCATCCGCGAGCTGGATGTCGCAGTCGCGCGAGCGCCCGATCACGACGCGCCGCTGCTTCACCTCGTGACTGCTGCCGTTCCAGCTCAGCGTGACGAGCTCCGGCTCGACGCCGAGCTCCTCGGCCGAGACGGCTTGGGTCGGCTCGGGGATCGCCTTCGGCTTGTAGATCATCGTCGCGCCGGGGGCGACTTCCGGGACGGGCTCCTCGCCGCCGCGGCGCTCCGGATGGACCATCCGCGTCGCGATCCCGAACTCGCCGATGTCGAGGTCGGCATCGGTCTCCATCAGCACGCGCGGCTGCGAGAGCAGGGCGTAGTCCTCGCGGCGCGCGTGCTCCGACAGGTACTCCTCGAGCTCGCCGCGCAAGTTCTGCTCGTAGCTCTCGAACTGCTGGCGGTCGTCAGGCGAGAGGTAGACCGTGTACTCGTTGGGTACGTACACGCGTGAGACCGAGACGTTCCGGTGGTCGTCCATCTCCTTCGCGAGCTTCCGGGCAAGCTCGACCGGCTGGACGTTCGTCCGGAACGCGCGGCCGAAGACACCTTCGAAAAGGGCTTCGATCTTTCGCTCTACTGCGCGTAAAACCATGTACCGGAGATACCCCGGCAGGCGATGCTAACGCACGGCCACGGCGGCACAGGTTAGCCAGACGGCGACGACGAGCGGCGCCGCGGCCACCGCCGGCACGGCTAGGAGGGCGCCCGCGAGGAAGCCGGCACCGAGGACGGCGACGGCCCAGAGGCCGCGGCGGCGTGCGTGGGGCAAGAGGACGGCGACCGCGGCGAGCACGACGGCCTCCACGCCGAGAGCGGGAGGCATCGCATGCCACAAGGCTGCCGCGACCGAGAAGGGGTCGCCGCTCGCCGCGACGCCGAGGCCGCCGGCGGCGGACCCGTCGAAGGGAAGCGCACCCCCGCGCACCCCGGCGACGAGGCCCGCAGCGAGCACTGCCGCGGCCACCTGGAGAGCGCGACGGACCGGCGAGCGCACGGCCAGCCCGCCGAGCGGCAGGAGCCCGAGCGCCGCCAGCGGCGCGAGTAGCGGCCCGGCGACGAAGAGCAGCCCGTGCTGCGCGTCCCGCCAGCACACGGCCAGCAGGCAGGCGGCAATCGCGGCGTACAGCACCGCTGCGCCGAGCGCGTAGTTCCCCAGCGGGAGGATCGGGACGAAGAGCGCGAACGCCAGGCCCAGCCGCGGCCGCACGAAGGTCGCGGCAGCGGCCAGAGCGGCAAGCCCGAACGGCCAGCCCGTCGGATAGAACGGCAGCACGAGCGTCGTCCACAGGACGAACACCAGCGCCAGCGCCACGGGCAGCAGCCGCGGCACGACCGCAGGAACGGCCAGGGCCTGGCCCCGGCGCCTGCCGCCGCGGCGCTTGCGGCCGGTGAGGCGCAGAGACGCCGCCAACGAGGCAGCGTCCGGTCTGCGCAGCGGGTTCACGTCGAGGGCACGCCCGATCGCATTGAGCAACGGCTTCGGCAGGTCGGGCCGCTGCGTCTCGAGGGGCGGCGCGCCTTCCTCGATCGCGCGCGCGGTCTCGAGCAGCGAGCTGCGCCAGAAGGGATGACGGCCGGCAAGCGCCTCCCAGAGCATCACCCCGACGGCCCAGATGTCGGCGGCCTCTGTCGTCTCCGCGCCGGCGAGCCGCTCGGGCGCGATGTAGGCGAGCGTGCCGGGGACGTCGCCCTGCGCGGTCAGCGTCTCCGCCTCCTGGATCTGCGCCAGCCCGAAGTCGAGGACGCGGACGGACACTCGTGAGCCCTCGGCGAGCAGGACGTTCGACGGCTTCACATCGCGATGCACGACTCCACGCCCGTGCGCATGCGCGAGCGCGTCGAGAATCTGGATCGCGGCCTCGATCGCGGCAGCGTCGTCGAGCTCCCCGCTGCGCATCGCCTCGCGAAACGTGCGGCCCGGGACGTACTCGTAGGCGATGTACACGTGCTGCGAGTCGCGCCCGAACCCGTAGGCGCGCTGGCAGCCGGGATGGCGGAGCCGCGCGGCGGCCTCCGCCTCGCGCTCGGCACGCGATGCCGCCTTGCCCTCGCGCGGGACGATCTTGAGCGCGACGTCGAGCCCGTTCTGCTCGTCGCGCGCGAGCCAGACGGATCCGGAGCCGCCGCTGCCGAGCGGCTTCAGCGGCCGGTACCGCTCGAGGACGAGCTCGCTCTGAAGGACGGCTGGGGCGGCGTTCGACATCGGCTTTCCTGGGTTGGCCAGGCCGTTTCCAAGTCCTGCCCGGCCGGGCTACGGGTTAGAGTGACAACGCTTTCGGCTGGGCCCCGATGCATCCATGACCGAGCGCGATACCGACATCGAGTTCGACTTCTTCGACGAGCCCGAGACCGAAGAGGCAAGCGAACGCGTCCGGGCGCCGCGGCGGCAAGGTCCGCGTGGTCCGCGGCGGCCGATCCGACCCCCGTCCGGGCTCATCCCGATGCTGCGGCTGGCGGGCCTGATCGCGTTCGTGATCCTCGCCGTCGTGCTGCTCGTCGTCGCCGTCCGCGGGTGCGCGTCCGACAGCAAGCACGCCCGCTACGAGAACTACGTCAAGGACGTGACCAAGGTCGCCAACAGCTCGACGGCGATCGGGGCGCAGCTCAACCAGACGCTTTCAGCCACCGGCATCAAGGAGAGTCAGCTCGAGCTGAAGCTGAAGGGGCTCGCGGCCCAGCAGCAGCAGGGCGTCGCGCAGGCGCGCGACATCAACCCGCCGGGGCCGCTGCGCGTCGAGCACGACCAGCTGATCCAGGTGCTGAGCCTGCGCGCGAGCGGTCTCAGCCGGCTCGCGGACGCCTTCCGGCAGACGGCCACGGCGAAGAACGCGACCGCGGCCGGGCAGCTCCTCGCTGCGCAGGCGCGACTGCTGACCGCGAGCGACGTGAACTACGACTACTACTTCAGGCAGCCGACCGAGCAGGAGCTCCTGAAGCAGAACGTCAGCGACGTCGGCACCGTGCCGCAATCGAAGTTCTTCCCGAACCCCGACCTCGCCAGCACGCAGGCGATGATGTCCGTCTGGCAGCGCGTGCACGGCGCGGCAACCGGCGGCAATCCCGGCGGCAAGCACGGGAGCGCGCTCGGGCCGGTGAAGGCGCTGCCCGACGGGAAGGTGCTGCAGGCCGGCGCGAGCGCGAGCCAGAACGAGATCACCGCGTCGACCGACCTGGCGTTCCAGGTGTCGGTGGAGAACTCCGGCGACTTCCAGGAGTTCAACGTGCCCGTGACGCTGACGATCCAGAAATCGCCGAAGCCGATCGTGTTGCGCAAGAAGATCCCGGTCATCAACGCCGGCGAGACGAAGACGGTGACCTTCACGAACATCGACATCAACGGGCTGTTCGGACTGCCCACGACGATCAAGGTCGACGTCGAGCCGGTGCCAGGCGAGGTCACCACGTCGAACAACTCGGCCGAGTACAGGGTCATCTTCTCGCTCGGCTAACGAATGAGCCTCTCCACGGCCGAGTGGATCGCGATCGGGGCGTGCGTGGTCGCCGGGCTCGCGCTGCTCGTCGCCCTGCTCGCGTGGTGGAAGCTGCGCGCGGTGCGGGACGCACAGCTCGTGCTGCTCGGCGGCGGCAAGCAGGATCTCGTCGATTTCGCCGTCTCGCTGCAGGGGCGGATCGACGACCTGCACCGTGCCGTGGACGAGATCGCCGCCGGTCTCTCCCGAGTCGACCGCCGCGTCGACACGGCGGTGTCGAAGACCTCGCTCGTCCGTTATGACGCATACGAGGGCGCCGGCGGCCACCAGTCGGCGTCGATTGCGCTCCTCGACGCGGGGCGGAGCGGCGTCGTCGTGAGCGCGATCCAGGGCCGCGACTACGCCCGCATCTACGTCAAGGAGCTCGACCGCGGCCGCCCGAACGTCGCCCTCTCCCCCGAGGAGGAGGAGGCGGTCGAACGGGCGATGGCCAGCTGAGGCGCCGCTTGCGGCGCCGACCCTCAGGACGCGCCGGATCCCGGCGCGTCCGTCTGAAACGACCGGTCGACCCAAGAGACCTAGCGGAGACCCCTCGAGTGTCGCCCTCTCCCCCACGGAGGAGGCGGTCGAACGGGCGATGGCCAGCTGAGGCGCCGCTTGCGGCGCCGACCCTCAGGACGCGCCGGATCCCGGCGCGTCCGTCTGAAACGACCGGTCGACCCAAGAGACCTAGCGGAGACCCCTCGAGTGTCGCCCTCTCCCCCAGCGGAGGAGGCGGTCGAACGGGCGATGGCCAGCTGAGGCGCCGCTTGCGGCGCCGACCCTCAGGACGCGCCGGATCCCGGCGCGTCCGTCTGAAACGACCGGTCGACCCAAGAGACCTAGCGGAGACCCCTCGAGTGTCGCCCTCTCCCCCACGGAGGAGGCGGTCGAGCGGGCGATGGCCAGCTGAGGCGCCGCTTGCGCTGCTGACCCTCGGGACGCGCCGCCGGTTGCGGGCGTGGCCGAGACCGCTCGAGCCGCTACATTTCCGCCCAGATGCAGCAGGTTCTGGTCCTGAACGCCAGTTACGAGCCGCTGAACGTCACGACTGTTCGGCGTGCCCACGTGCTGGTGTTCAAGGGCAAGGCCGAGGTGATCGAGGAGCTCACGCAGAACCTGCACTCGGCGACCGACACGTTCCCCTGGCCGCACGTGATCCGGCTCGTCGCGTACGTGCGCGTGCCGCGGGCGGTGCAGCGCAAGATCTCGCGGCGTGCACTCTTCGCGCGCGACGGCTGGAAGTGTGCGTACTGCGGGACCACGTCGGGGCGCCTCACGCTCGACCATGTCGTCCCGCGCTCGCGCGGCGGCGAGTCGGTCTGGGAGAACGTCGTCACAGCATGCGCGCCGTGCAACCACAAGAAGGGCAACCGGCTGCTGGAGGAGGTCAGCATGGAGCTGCTCCACCTGCCGAAGGCGCCGGCGCCGGTGCTGTTCATCCGCCTCGCCGCGCCGAAGATCCCCTCGGGCTGGCAGCCGTACCTCGCCAGCTGGGGCTCGGCGACAGCGGCGGCTTGAGACGGCTCTAGCCCGTCTCGAGCGGCAGATCGAGCTGCTCCCACTCGCTCCAGGAGCCCGGATAGAGCTTGCCGTCGCGACCGGCGAGATGCAGGCGGTGGAGGGCGACGGCCGCGGTGACGCCCGAGCCGCAGTAGGTGACGAGCTCGCCGCCGGGTAGCTCCGGCAGGGGCTCGTTCCACGGCGCATTGAGGGCGCCGGGGATCCGCCCCGGCTTCTTGTCGATCGGGTTCGGCTCGCCGCGCCAGCGGCCGGGAAGCCGGGCGTCGACGACCACCAGCTCGTCGAGCCGCCGTGCGAGCTCTTCCGCCTCGATCGTGTCGTCCCGCCGTGGCCGCGTGACGAATCGGGCCTGCTCGATCTCTTCGGAACCTTCGGCGAGCGGTCCGTGCCAGCCGTCGAGATCCATGACGGCGCAGTCATCGTGGCCGAAGTGGCGCAGCAGCCACCAGAGGCGCTCGGCGCCGCCCATGTTCCCGTACGCGACGACGAATGCACCGGCTCCGATCCCGGCGCGGCCTGCCGCTCGCGCAAATGCCTGTGCGTCGGGGAGCGGGTGCCGTCCCCGCGGCCCCGGCTCGGCCGCCAGGTCGGCGTCGACGTCGAGGAAGCTCGCACCGGGGACGTGACCCGCGAGGTAGAGCTCGCGGCCGCGGCCGGGGTTTCCGAGCTCCCAGCGGCAGTCGACGAACTGGTAACGCACGCCGCTCAACCGTGGTGCTCCTGGACGATGTTGCCCCCGTCGACGACGAGCGTCTGGCCGGTGACGTAGCTCGCCTCCGCGGAGCACAGAAAGGCGATCGCCGCGGCGACCTCGTCGGGGGCTCCGGGCCGGCCGACCGGCGTATGCCGCCCGGCTTCGAGCTCATCGGGCTCGGACGACGCGGTCGCGATCCATCCCGGCAGGACGGAGTTGACCGTGATGCCGTCAGGCGCGTGCTCGAGCGCGATCGTCCGCATGAGCCCGTCGAGGGCGCCTTTGGCCGCGGCGTAGGCGGCCGAGCCGGACGCCGTGACGAGCGGCCCGGTCACGGACGACACCATCACGACGCGACCGTACCCGCGCGCGACCATGCTCGGAATCGCGGCCTGCGTGAGCTGGAAGGCGGTCTCGAACGTGATCGCCAGCTGCCGCCGCAACGCCTCAGGCCTGAGCACGGCGAACATGTCGCCCGCAGTCTCGTGGCCCGTTTGCACCATCCCCGCGTTGTTGACGAGCACGTCGATCGGACCGTTCGCGTCGCGCGCAGCTGCAACGAGCGCGTGCGCCTGCGACGGGTCCGTGAGGTCGGCTACGTGCGCGAACACGCCTCCCAGCTCGGCAGCACGATCGCGGATCCGCTCGGTCGTCGACGTGACCGAGACGCGCGCGCCGAGGCCGCCGAGCAGCCGCGCCGTCGCGAACCCGATTCCCTCCGGGCTGCCGCAGCCGCTGACGAGCGCGTGGCGCCCGTCGAGCGAGAACGGCGCGGGCCGCGCTACCAGTTACCGAGCGGCGACGGCGGAAGCGGGACGGACGCCGGATGGATCACGTAGACGATCCCGCCTGTCGCCGCCATCCACGCCTTCTCGAACTGCGCCCGGTCGTAGACGTGGCGGACGGTCCCGTCGCTCGACGACGCCGGGTCGTACGAGATCACGTCGCCGCCTGCGGTGAAGCCACCGATCACCAGCAGGTGCCCGTCCGTGCCGCGAAAGAGAAAGCCGTCGAGCTTGTTCGGCTGGAAGGCGATCGAGGCGACGAGCGGGATGCCGGCCTTGATGAACGCCTCCGCCTCTGCGAGCGAGTGCAGCTGCGTGACCTCGCTCTCGAGCCCGAAATGCGCGGCGTACGCCGTGTTGAACGGCCAGTTCCCGGCGCCGTCGTAGTGGTAGTCGAACGTGTAGCGGGCGGCGTAATCCACCCACGGATCGGCGATACCGGGATAGTCGGAGAGGACGTAGGCGTAATCCGACGGCGTCGGGCCCTTGCCCCAGTAGGCGACCACCATCGACGTCGACGTCGGGCTGCACCACGCCTCGCCGCCGCCGTCGAACTGCGGGTACTGCCCCGCGTGGATCTCCTGCGAGTACGGCGGGACGTGCAAGTCGATCTGGCGCGTCATCGTCGTCGTGCTCGGTACGTACGGGTTGACGTTGACGGGATCGGACGCGACGGCGCCGAGTCGCGTGACTCTCGCTCCGGATCCGTACAGGGTGACGCTCAGCTGATACGCCGTGAGCGGGTGATCCTTCGCGAAGAAGGTGTCGATCGAGACGTAGCCGTCGGCATCACCCTGCCCGCCGACCGATGTGCGCTGGATGTCGCCGTCGCCGTACGCCCAGCGTCCCATCGTGTACCACTTGGTCGGCGTTCCCTTGTCCGTTGTCGCGCGCATGTGCACCTCGATCCACGACCCGGCCGGCGTCGCCGCGTTCCAGGACGAGATGAGCTCCGTGAAGCCGAAGCCGGTCGAGAACCACGGCGACGTCCACGTCCCGCTCGTGACGCCGCCCTTCGGCAGCGGGAAGGCGTGGTAGCTGACGTTGTACTGCTGGGCGGCCGATGTCGGCGCGGCCAGAACAAGCGCCAGCGCAAGCGCGGCGAGCGTGCCTCGGATCACGGGCGCGACTCTACACCTAGGCCGCGTCGGCTTCTAGCGCCGGATGCCGGCGCACGTGACCGAGCAGGTGACCGTGGCTCTCGGTCCCGTAGCCGCCGGGGCAAGGGCGAGAACCAAGAACTCGCGCTGAGACGCGCAAGGGGGCGAGTCTGAGCTAGGACATACGACGGTGGCGGCGGTCTGCCGCGAGCCGCTCGTCCAGTGCCCGGCGCCTCTCGAGCAGTGCGCGGAAGTCCTTTTCCCGCTTCAACCGCGCCGCTCGCTCTTCAGGTCGTCCCTTCGGCGTCTTGGCCATCGTCACCCTCGCTCAGCAGGTCTCGGATCTCTCGAACATCTTCGCGAATGTCCGCGATCGCAAACAACGTACCGGTCAGTTCCTCACGAGAGATCAGAGGCTCGTCCAAAACGAGACATCGTGCGCGCCCTGCGGAGGGTCCGCAAGACGCTCGCCTGGACATGGCCGACACATCAGGCGGCTTCGGCCTCGGGGGCCGCCGGGTGCCGGCGCACCCGCCCAAGCAAGTGCGCATGCGCGTCGGTCCCGTAGCCGCCCGGGACCGGGATGTAGAACTCGGGATAGCCCCACATGCCGTGCTCCGACACGTCGAGCCCGGCCGTCTCGACGTGCTCCTCGACGCGGATGCCCCACACCCGCTTCATCGTCCACAGGCACGCGAACGACGCGGAGAACGTGAAGGCGCCGACCGCGAGGAGACCGAGGGCCTGCACGCCGAGCTGGTGGAACGAGCCGGTGTAGACGAGCCCGCCTGTTCCGGTCGCGAGGTTCGCCGCCAGCGCCGGCACCGCGAACAACCCGGTCGCGAGCGTTCCCCAGACACCGGACATCCCGTGCACGGCGACGGCGCCGATCGGGTCGTCGATGCCGATCCCCTCGACCCACAGGACGCCGACGACTGCGATGAAGCCGGACACGAGGCCGATCACGACCGCGGCCCAGGGCGCCACGAAGCCGGACGCCGCGGTGATCGCCACGAGCGCGGCGAGAACGCCGTTCAGCATCATCGAGATGTCGGGCTTGCGGAGGATCGCCCAGGCGCTGAGGATCCCGCCCAGCGCGCCGGCGGCCGCCGCCAGGTTCGTCGTCAGCGCGACGTAGCCGAAGTAGCCGAGCTTGTCGCCGGTGACCACGCCGAGCGTCGAGCCCGGGTTGAAGCCGAACCAGCCGAACCAGAGGATGATCGTCCCCAGCACGGCGTACGGCAGGTTGTGACCCGGGATCGGGTTCGCACGCCCGTCCTGCCCGAACTTGCCGATGCGCGGCCCGAGCAGCAGCGCGCCCGCGAGGGCGGCCAGCGCGCCCTGGAAGTGGACGACGGTCGAGCCGGCGAAGTCCTGCATCCCGAGCCCGAACAGCCAGCCGCCGGCGTACCAGATCCAGTGTGACGTGACGGAGTAGATGAGCGTGAAGCAGACGCCGAACGCGAAGTAGACCCACAGCTTCGCGCGCTCGGCCATCGCGCCCCAGACGATCGCGAGGGAGACGCCCGCGAACACCACCTCGAACAGATACGCGCTCGCGCCCGGGATCGACGTGAAGAACGAGTAGGGCGCCTGCCCGACCGACAGCAGCGCGGCGCTCGACGGAAAGAACCCGTGCGTCCCGATGACGGCATTCCCGTCGCCGAACGCGATGCCGAAGCCGACCGCCCAGTACACGAGCGACGCGATCCCGAAGCTGAGGACGTTCTTGCCCGCGATGTGGGCGGCGTTCTTCATCCGCGTCAGCCCCGCCTCGAGGAACGCGAAGCCGGCCTGCATGAACATCACCAGCACTGCCGCGACGACCACCCACACCGTGTTGGCCGCGATCAGCAGGTCGCTCGTCTTCACCCGACCTCGAGCTCCTCGAGGCGGATGCCCGTCCGATTGTGCGTGACGTTGTCGACGCGGCTCGTCCAGACGAGCCCGTCGCCGGAGTCGTTGCCGCTGCGCGCGGCGTCCGCGATCGCGGCGACGACGGCGGGAGCGATGCCGTCCTCGACCACGAACGTCAGCAACGCCTTCGGCAGGAAGCGCGACTCGAACACGCGGCCCCGGTACTCGTGCGTGACGCCGCGCTGACGGCCGTGCCCGATCGCCTCGACGACGGTCACGCCGACGTGGCCCGTCTCGTGCTCGACCGTGTCGATCACCGTCTCGACGCGCTCACGGATGACGATCGCCTCGACCTTGATCAGAGCCGCAGCTCCAGGAGGAGGGTGTCGCGCCAGATTCCGTCGCGCTTCGCGATCCGCTCGCGCACGCCGACGACGCGGAAGCCGCAGCGCTCGTGCAGAGCCAGCGACGCGGGGTTCTCGGGGAAGACCGACGTCTGGATCGTCCAGATGCCGTCCGTCCGCGCGCCCTCGATCAGCGCCTCGAGCAGCCGGCGGCCGACGCCTCGTCCCTGCGCGGCGCGCGCGACGTAGACGCTGTTCTCGACGACGCCGGCGTAACAGCGCCGAGTCGAGACCGGCCCCAGCGACGCCCAGCCGACCACCTCGCCGAGCAGCTCGGCGACGAGCCGGTGGCCGGGCAGATGCGCTGCATCCCACGCCGGCCACGACGGCACCTCGGTCTCGAATGTCGCGAGGCCCGTGCGCAGCCCGTCCCAGTAGATGTCGGCAACCGCCGACCAGTCCTCGGGGAGGAGAGCCCGAACGTCGACGGTCGGCGGCGCCGTGGCAAGCATCAGCAGTCGTAGTAGAGGGCGAACTCCGCCGGGTGCGGCCGCAGCCGCACGACGTCCGTCTCGTTCTCCCGCTTGTAGGCGATCCAGGTGCGAATGAGGTCCTCGCTGAAGACGCCGCCCGCCGTGAGGAAGTCGTGGTCGGCCTCCAGCGCGTCGAGCGCCTCGTCGAGGGAGCCCGGCACCTGCACGACGCCGCGATCCTCCTCGAAGAGATCCCAGTCGGCCGGCTCGCCTGCGTCGAGGCCCTTCTGGATGCCGTCGATGCCGGCCATCAGCATCGCGGCGAACGCGAGGTACGGGTTCGCGGAGGCGTCGGGGCAGCGGAACTCGATCCGCTTCGCCTTCGGCGAGTCCGAGTACATCGGAATGCGGATGCACGCGCTGCGGTTCCGCTGCGAGTACACGAGGTTGACCGGCGCCTCGTAGCCGGGGACGAGCCGGCGGTACGAGTTCGTGGTCGGCGCGCAGAATGCGAGCAGCGCAGGCGCGTGCGCGAGCAGCCCACCGATGTACGTGCGCGCCAGCTGCGACAGCCCCGCGTAGCCGGACTTGTCGGCCATCAGCGGCGTCCCCTCCCGCCAGAGGGACTGGTGCGTGTGCATGCCGGAGCCGTTGTCGCCGAAGATCGGCTTCGGCATGAACGTGACGCTCTTGCCCGCGGCACGCGCGACGTTCTTGACGACGTACTTGTAGGTCATGACCTGGTCTGCCATGCGCGTGAGCGTCTGGTAGCGAAGGTCGATCTCGCACTGGCCTCCGGACGCGACCTCGTGGTGGTGGAACTCGCACGGGATCCCGAGCCGCTCGAGCGTCAGCACCATGCGCGTCCGCAGGTCGTGGAGCGTGTCGTGCGGGGCGGGCGGGAAGTACCCCTCCTTCTCGCGCACGGTGTAGCCGAGCCCTGGCTTGCCCGAGTTCCAGTGCCCTTCGCCTGAGTCGACGAGGTAGCGCCCGGTATTCGGGCCGAGCTCGTACGAGACCTCGTCGAAGACGAAGAACTCGCACTCCGGGCCCATGTACGCCGTGTCCGCGATCGCCGTCGAACGCAGGTACTCCTCCGCGCGCTTTGCGACGCGCCGCGGGTCTCGGGCGTAGCCGTTCCCGGTCAGCGGGTCCGCGATCTCGCAGATCAGCGACAGCGTCGGCGCCTCCGTGAACGGGTCCAGGATCGCCGACGATGCGTCCGGCATGAGCAGCATGTCCGACTCGGAGATCCCCTGCCAGCCGCGGATCGAGGAGCCGTCGAAGCCGAGCCCGTCGTCGAAGGCAGACTCGTCGAACGCAGCGATCGGCAGCGTCATGTGCTGCCACGTTCCGAGCAGGTCGCAGAACTTCAGGTCGACCATCTGCGCCGTCGTCTCGCGCGCCCACTCGAGCGCCTCGCGTGCATCGGGTGCCGTGGAGGCACCGTTTGCGAGGTAGTGCTTCGCCTCTTGCGCTGCCATGCCGCTCCTTCCGATTCGGGACCACAAAAAAAGAGCCCAGGACTCCGCGAGTCCTGAGGCTCCATTGCCTCGGCGCCCGCCTGCACCGGCGGACGACCTGCACCGACCCTAGCGGACCTCGCGGACGCCGTACAAGCCCGCGACCTCCCGCGCCGCCGTCGCGATGCGGTCGCGGAGCACGGCAGGCTCGAGCACCTCGGCGTCCGGGCCGAACTTCAGCAGCTCGCGGAACGCCTCTTCGAGGCTCTCGAACCCGACGGTGTAGACGCCGTCATCGCCCTGCAGGTCACGCGGCAGCTGGCGGAGGACGAGGTCGCTCGCGCGCAGCGTCACGTCGACCCGCGGCCGCGACGCCTCGAACGTCCGCGACCACTCGTCCCAGAAGTCGGCCAGGTCGAAGTCCTCGGGACGCTCGAACGTGTCGTCGCGAACGCGCACCGACACGAACCGCGAGACGCGGTAGACGCGCATCCCCGCGGAGCGACGCGCGACGAGGTACCAGGCTCCCGCTTTGAGCACGAGCCCGAGCGGATCGAGCGTCCGGCGCACGACCCGGCGCCCCTCGCGGTAGCGCGCGCTCAGACGCTGCTCCTGCCACGTCGCCGACGCGATCGTCGGGAGGTGCGGCACGGTGTCCTCGGCACGGAACCAGCGGCGCGCGTCGAGATGGAAGCAGCGCTCGGCACGGCTCGCCCGCTCCTGCAGCTCGGCCGGCAGCGCCGCGAGGACCTTCAGCCGCGCATTCGCCAGCACGCCGCCGAGGCCGAGCTCGGCGGCCGGCGCGGGCGCGACGAACAGCGCCTCCGCCTCCGCCGCGGTGAGCCCCGTCAGCTTCGTGCGGTAGCCCCCCGCGAGCCGGTAGCCGCCGGCCGGTCCGCGGACGGCCTCCACGGGAACACCCGCGGCAGCCAGCGACTCGACGTCGCGGTGCACGGTGCGGATCGAGACCTCGAAGTGCGTCGCGAGCTCCTGCGCCGTCAGCTGGCCCCGCATCTGGAGCAGGAGGAGCAGCGAAACGAGCCGCGTCGCCCGCATCGAGCGTGAATATACATGACAGAAGCTGGCATGTATATCTGTCAGGCTCCCGACATGAGCGAGGAGCAGCAGGAACAACAGTCGGAGGTCGAGCGCGAGGAGCGCCGCCTCGAGCGGCTCAGGCTCGTCGTGGTGCCGCGACCGGAGCCGTGGACGGACGAGGAACCAGACCCGCAACAAGCGGCGTGAACGTCTTCCGCGACGAGTGGGACGAGGGTGAGGACTGGTCCGGCGGCGGCGCCAAGTCGAGGCGCCTCGTCGAGCCCGGGGTACACCTCGGCGCGACGCTGTACGAGCTCGGTCCGGGCAACTTCAGCGCCTACCACTTCCACCACGGCTCCGAAGAGCTGCTGATCGTGCTCCGCGGCCGGCCGACGTTGCGCACGGCCGAGGGCGAGCGCCAGCTCGCCGAGGGCGAGGTCGTCCACTTCGGCACCGGCCCGGAGGGCGCGCACGGGATGCGGAACGACACCGACGAGCCAGTTCGTTTCGTCGTCGCCGGCATCCGCGTCTCGCCGGAGGTCGTCGAGTATCCGGACACCAAGCAGATCACCGCGCAGAGCCGCAACGACTCGCAAACCGGCGAGGGGCTCTGGCTCATCCACGACGTCGAGCAAGAAGCAACGCCGGACTAGCGCGACGACAAGAGCCGAAGCGTAAGCCGGGCGAAGCCGGCTTACGCGCAGGCGAACTGATGCGACGCGAGCACGCGAAGCATGCTGGCGCCGCACGGAAGCAAACAACCGCCCCCCACCACTAAAGCGCGCGGGCTCAGCCCGCGCGCGTTTTCCGCGAAG
Source organism: uncultured Actinomycetes bacterium (assembly GCA_963833655.1). GTDB lineage: Bacteria > Actinomycetota > Thermoleophilia > Gaiellales > Gaiellaceae > 3-1-20CM-4-69-9. The sequence continues at coordinate 514,629 of CAWHYL010000006.1, forward strand.
CGGCGTACAGAAACCGGCTGACCGCAAGGTCAGACCCCAGGCTTGACACGGCTGCTACGGTCTCCCGGGATGAACTTCCTCTTCGGCTGAGTCCTCACGCCCCGTGCGCCGCCTGCGTTTGCAGGTGTTGTGCACATGTTCGTGTTCCGCCGAGTCGTAGGAGTTCATGGTGTTTGCCGTTGAAGTTCACAATCTGCGCAAGGAGTTCCTCCGCCGCGATGCGACGCGGACGCGCGGGCGGAAGCGGCGTCGGCGTGTAGCGGCTCTCGAAGGCGCGACCTTCACGATCGACCGCGGCGAGTGCGTCGCGATCCTCGGTCAGAACGGGTCGGGCAAGTCGACGCTGGTCCGGTTGCTGTCGACCTTGCTGCTGCCGGACGGCGGCAGCGCGACGATCTTCGGCCACGACGTGGTGAAGGATTCGCGCGCCGTCCAGCGGCTCGTCAACCGCGTGTCGGTCGAGGCGGCGTTCTTCAAGAAGATGTCGTCCGAGGAGAACCTCGCGTACGCGGCGCGGTTCTACGGGCTGCCGCCGAGCGTCACGAAGAGCGCCATCCCCGAGATCCTCGAGCGGGTCGGGTTCCCGGTCGGGCGCCGGCACGAGGGGATGGAGCATCTGTCGCGCGGGATGCAGCAGAAGGTCGCGCTGGCGCGGGCACTGCTGACGTCGCCGGTCCTGCTCCTGCTCGACGAGCCGACGACCGGGCTCGACCCGCGCTCGAAGCTCGAGGTGCAGGAGTTCATCCGGGAGGTGTGGGCGTCGCACGACGCGACGATCCTCCTCTGCACGCACGACCTGCGTGAGGCCGAGGTGCTCGCCGACCGCGTCGGGATCCTCGACCGCGGCCGGCTGATCGCGCTCGACCCGCCCGAGGTGCTGAAGGAGGAATTCGCGGCCGAGACGCTCGAGGACGCATTCTTCGCGGCGACCGGGCGAAGCTTCGAAGAAGAGCAGGACGAGGATGCGGAACGGGGGGTGTTCGCGTGAGAGAAGCAGCCGCAACGACCCGCAGCGAGTTCATCGGCCTCTACGGGATGGTCGAGCGCAACTGGTACCTGATCAAGCGCTACGCGTGGTGGGAGATCGCGTTCTTCTTCTGGACGGCCGCCAACACGCTCACGATCGTCTTCATCGCCAAGGGCGTCGAGGCAACAGGCGGAAAGGTCAACATCGACGAACTGACGACGATCCTGCTGATCGGCGCCGTCATGTGGTCGTACCTCGGGATCATCTTCGAGCTCCTGATCGAGACCGTCGCGTGGGAGCGCTGGGAGGGGACGATCGAGTACACGTTCATGGCACCGCTGTCGCGGGCCGTGCACCTGCTCGGCACCGGCATCTTCGCGATCGGCTACGGGATCGTCCGCGCGTCCGTCGTGTTCGTCGCGATCGCGGCGTTCTTCGGGCTGCACATGCCGAACGCGAACTTCGCCACGGCGCTCGTCCTGATCGCGGTCGCGTCCGTCTCGTTCGTCGGCATCGGGATGATGACGGCGGTCCTGCCGCTGATCTCGCCCGAGAAGGGGACGCAGTTCGGCTACGTCGCGCAGGGCTTGATGCTCGTCGTCTCCGGCGTGTACTACCCCGTGACGGTGCTGCCGCTGTTCATGCAGTACATCGCCAAGATCTCGCCGGCGACGTATGCGTTGCGCGGCGAACGCTCGGCGATCCTCGACGGTGCGAGCGTCGGGCAGGTGTGGGGGGACATCTGGCCGATGGTGATCATCGGCGTGGTCTCGGTGCCGCTCGGCATCTGGGTGTTCCGGCGCGGGGAGCTCCACGCGAAGAAGCACGGCAAGCTCAAGCGATCGGGGTAACGGCGCCAGGGGTCAGGCAGCTTCCGTGCCTGACCCCAGCCCTTCGAGACACTCGCGCAGGCCTTCACGCCAGTGCGGGAGAACCGGAGCACCCTTCTCGCTCCGGAGGACCGAGTAGGCCGGCCGCGGCGCGGGCCGGCCCAGCTCCGCAGTGGTGATGCGCCGCACGCGGACGTCGAGGCCCGCGGCTTCGAAGATCGCCTCGGCAAACTCGGCCCATGTGCAGTCCCCGGCCGCGGCGAGGTGCCAGACACCGAACGGACGGTCGAGCAGCTCTCGTGTCGCGCCGGCGAGATGCCCGGCGTACGTCGGCGAGGAGCGCTGGTCGTCGACCACGGCGACCTCGTCACGCTCGCAGCCGAGGCGAAGCATCGTGCGCACGAAATTCGTTCCGGTCTCCGAGTAGAGACCGGACGTACGGACGATCCAGGCCCGCTCGCCCGCCGCCCCCTCGCCGTAGAGCTTCGTACGGCCGTAAGCGGACGCCGGGTTCGGCGGGTCCGACTCGACGTACGGCTCCGTCTTCGCGCCGTCGAAGACGTAGTCGCTCGAGTAGTAGACGAGCGGCACGCCGAGCTCGGCGACGTGCCGCGTGCCGCCGACGTTGACCGCCGCCGCCTCCTGCGGATCGGTCTCGGCACCGTCGACGTCGGTCCACGCGGCGGCGTGCAGGACGACCCGGGGAGAGAGCCCCGGCGGCGCCGGCAGCGTGACGTCCCAGTCTGCGTGCGTCAGCGCGACGACGTCGTCCTCGGCTTCGGCGAAGGTCTCCCGGAGCGCGCGCCCGAGTTGCCCGCCCGCGCCGGTGATCAGGATTCCGCGGCGTCCCGTTCCGACAGGATCGGCGATCTCGTGCTCCAGAGGGCGACGACGCGCGGATCGTCCCACGGCCATTCGTGCTCGTCGGGATCGTCCGCGTCGTACTCCTCGCTGACGTGGTAGAGCATGAGGACGTCGGTCAGCGCCTCGAACCCGTGAGCGAGATTGCCCGGGACGTGGACGGCGGCGAAGTGGTCGTCGCCGATGTCCTCGCAGAAGGTCTCGCCGGTGTCGCGGTCGAGGGCGACAACGCGCGCACGGCCTTGCAGGCACACGAACAGATCGTCCTGCCCGCGCTCGTGGTAGTGGAGGCCGCGGATCGTCCCCGCCCGCGAGAACGACACGTTCGTCTGCCGGATCGGCTTCGGGAGGCCGCTCGTGCGCGCGATCTCCGCGAGCCATCCGCGCGCGTCCTCGAACCGCCGCAGAGGAACGGGCCGCGTGCGATCCGAGCCGAAATGCGGCCGCCGCACGCGCTCGATCACGTCGTAATAGGCGTCGACCGACTCGCCGGCGTCGCCCCAGTAGCCGTCGAAGACGTCGTACTCGAGCGTTCCCTCGCGAACGTAGTGGTTGTTCACGTCCGTGATCTCGAGCTCGCCTCGGGCGGACGGCTCGAGCCGCTCGACGACGTCGAAGACGTCGGCGGGGTAGCAGTAGACCCCGGTGACGGCGAGGCCGCTGGGCGGCTCGTCCGGCTTCTCGACGATCTCGGCGATCCGGCCGTCGACGAGACGCGGGACGCCGAGGTGGCGTAGGTGCTCGAGCTCGCGCACGCGGGCGAGCAGCACGCGCGCGCCTCGCTCCTGCGCGTCGAACTGGCGGATGGTCGCGCTGATCGGGCCGCTGAAGAAGTTGTCGGCGAGCATCACGACGATCCGGTCGCCGGCGGCAAAGCCGCGCGCGAGACCGAGCGCCTCGGCGATCCCACCGGCGCGCTGCTGCTTCGCGAACTGCAGCTCGTCCCCGAAATAGCGGCGGAAGTCGTCCACATGGTCGGCGCCGGTGACGAGCAGCAGCTCCTCGATCCCGCCCTCGCGCAGGAAGTCGACGGCCCACTGCACCATCGGCTTGTCGCCGACCGGCAGGAGGTGCTTGTTGGTGACACGAGTCAGGGGCTCGAGGCGAGACCCCGTCCCGCCCGCCAGGACAACGCCTTTCACCGGCCGGATCCTATGGCAGACCCGCTGAAGGCGAGACGCTCAGCCGGCAGGTTCCGCGAGCGGCGACGGCTTCACGCGCACGATCCGCGCGAGCCGGGGAGGCAGCCACCAGTTCCAACGTCCGAACCACGCCATCAGCGCGGGCACGAGGAGTGCACGCACGATCGTCGCGTCGACGAGGATGGCGACGGCGAGCCCCAGTCCGAACTGCTGCAGTCCGACGATGCTGCCGGCGACGAAGCCGCTGAACGCAGCGACCATGATGATCGCTGCGGCGGTGATGATCGTCCCGGTCCGCTCGAGCCCGTACGAGACGGCGCGCACGTTGTCGTGCTCCTCGTCCCAGGTCTCACGCATGCGCGAAACGAGGAAGACCTCGTAGTCCATCGAGAGGCCGAACAGCATCGCGAACAGGAAGATCGGGATCCAGCCTTCGACCTGCGGGAACTGGTAGAGGCCGAAGAGGTCCCTCCCGAGTCCCCACTTGAAGAACACGACGAGCATCCCGTAGCTCGCGCCGACGGAGAGCAGGTTCAGCAGGACGGCCTTCAACGGCAGGATCACCGAACGGAACGCGCGCATCAGCAACAGGTACGTGAACACGAGGACCGCGAGCACGAGCCACGGGAACGCGCTGTACGACTTCGTCAGGAAGTCGACGCCCTGCGGCGGGCCGCCGCCGGCGTACACGCGGACGTCGGGCGGAAAGCTCGCATTCGGAATCATCGTGCCGCGCAGGCGGTGGACGAATGACTGCGCCGGCTCGTCGCCGTACTCGTGCTTACCGGCGACGATCATCTGCTCGTAGCGGCCGCTCGGGTCGACGAAGCGCGGGCCGCGCCCCATCTGGACGAACGCGACCTCCTTGTCGGCCTCGAGGGAGGCGCGCAGCCGCGCGAGCGCAGGCTGAACGCCGGGCGTCCGCGCGCCGGCGACGACGATCTGCGTCGGCGACAGGGCTCCCGGGCCGACCGCAGCCCGCAGGACGTTCAGCCCCCGGACGGACGACGGTGTCTGCGGGATGCCCTGCGCCGAGCCGGGCGTGAGCTTCAGCGCGAGCACGGGCAGCGCTGCGAGCACCAGCACGCAGGCGCCGATGCCGAAGAACGCGACCGGGCGCTCCATGATCCAGCGCGCCAGCCGCGCCCAGAAGCCGTGCTCCACGTCGCGGCCGGCGAGATGCGGCAGCCGGACGCCCTTGCCGCGCAGCCACTCGGCCACGTGCACGCGCTTCGTGCCGCGCCGCCCGTACACGGAGAGCAACGCCGGCTGCAGCGTCGCAGCGCCCGCGAGCGAGACGAGCGGGATCAGGAACCCGCCGACGCCGATCGACCGGATGAACGGCAACGGCATGAACAGCAGCAGCGCGAGGCCGATCGCGACCGTCGCGCCGGAGAACAGCACCGCGCGGCCGGCGGTGGCCATCGTCCGCACGATCGCGTCGTCCTTGCTGCCGCCGCGCGCGAGCTCCTCGCGGAAGCGATAGACGATCAGCAGCGAGTAGTCGATCGCGATCCCGAGCCCGATCAGCTGGACGAGATTCGTCACGTACGTGGCCATCGTCAGGTGATGCGCGATGATGTAGACGATCCCGAGCGTGCCGGTGATCGTCGCCGCTGCAAACAGGAAGGGGATCGTCGCGGCGAGCGAGAGGCCGAACACCGCCAGCAGCACTGCCAGCGCGATCGGCAGTGCGATCGACTCTCCGCGTGCGAGGTCGCGGCTGAAGATCGGGTCGAGGTCGCGCTGGATCGCCGGTTGCCCCGACACGTACGCGTCGACGCCGGGCGGCGCGCGGAGCGCGCGGCGGATGTCGTCGGTGTAACCCTTCGCGTCCGCGAGGTTGAGCGTGCTGAGGACGCTCCCGTAGACGACGCCGCCTCGGGCGTCGCGCAGCGGCGTCGCCTGGCCGGTCGGCACGGCGCGCGCGGCCCGGCGAATGCTCCGTTCGAGCTTCAGACGCGCGCCGGCGGTGCCGTTACGGACCCTGTAGATGATCAGGAACTCACCGTCGCTGCGATCGCCGAAGCGGTCCTGCAGGATCGTCCGTGCACGCTCCGAGTCCGACCCCGGAACCGTGAACGTGTTCGAGAGGAGCGCCGGCAGCTTCGACGTCGCGGCGACCCCGAGCAGCAGGATGACGAGCCAGACGGCGAGAATCGGCCAGCGGAAACGAAGGACGGTCCGGGTCCAGCCGACCATGCCTGTGACACTAGCCAGCGGGGTACTCTCCAAACGTGGATAAGCGCCGCGACTTCGAGCATGCTGCCGAGGAGATCGAGCAGCTCTTCGCCGATCTCTGGCAGGTCTTTCCGTTCTCCCGCAGCCTCCGCCGCGGCTACCGGCCGGAGGTGGACGTCTACCGCAGCGACGACCCGCCGAACCTGATCGTCCAGATCGAGCTGCCGGGGATCGATCCCGAGGACGTTCGGCTGATTGCGTCGCCGCGGGCGCTGCTGATCGCGGGCGAGCGCCGGCGTCCCAAGGACGGTGGGCACTACCAGCAGATGGAGATCGACTACGGGCCGTTCCAGCGTCAGATCACGCTGGCGGACGACATCGACCCGGAGGCGGCCTCCGCGACGTACGACCGCGGCATGCTGACGGTGCGCCTGCCGCTCGCGCCGCGTCCGGCGCCCCAGGAGAGCGTGTCGATCGAGGTGACGTCGGCCTGATGTCGGAGACGATCGACGAGGGGATCGAGCAAACCGCAGACGAGCTGACGCTCCCGGCGACGCTGCCGGTGCTGCCGCTGAAGGACACGGTCGTCTTCCCCGGCTTCCCCACGCCGCTCGCCATCGGGCAGGAGCGCTCGATCAGGCTGGTCGAGGACGTCGTCTCCGGCGATCGTACGCTCGCGCTCGTCACCGTGAAGAACGACGAGGCGGAGCAGCCCGGCTGGAGCGACCTCTACGACGTCGGCACGGCGGCCGTGATCCACAAGATGATCAAGGTCCCCGACGGGACGCTGCGCATCCTCGTCGAGGGCGGCCGGCGGATCGGCCTCGACCACGCCGTCCAGGAGGACCCGTACCTCACGGGGCACTTCTCGGAGCTTCCGGACGAGCTCGCGGAGACGCGCGAGGTCGAGGCGCTGACGCGGAACGTGCAGAACCTGTTTGCGCGGGTGATCGGGCTCGTCCCCTACCTGCCGGAGGAGCTGCAGATCGCCGCCGCGAACGTCGAGGACCCGAGCGGTCTCTGCAATCTCGTCGCATCCACCCTCCGGCTGAAGACGGAGGAGAAGCAGGCACTGCTCGAGCAGCGCGACGTCGAAGCGCGGCTACGCGCCGTCTCCACGATCCTCAGCCGCGAGCTGGAGGTGTTCGAGCTCGGCTCCAAGATCCAGTCGCAGGTGCAAGAGGAGATGGAGAAAGGGCAACGCGAGTTCTTCCTGCGCCAGCAGCTCAAAGCGATTCAGGACGAGCTCGGCGAGGGCGACGCCGAGCAGGCCGAGCTGAACGAGCTGCGCGAGCGCTTCGCGGAGCTCGAGCTCCCCGAGGAGGTCCGCAAGACGGTCGACCGCGAGCTGTCACGCCTGGAGAAGATTCCGTCCGCCGCGGCGGAGCACGGCGTCATCCGCACGTACCTCGACTGGCTCGTCTCGCTGCCGTGGAACACGGTGACGGAGGACAACCTCGACCTCAAACACGCGCGCGCCGTCCTCGACACCGACCACTACGATCTGGAGAAGGTCAAGGAGCGCATCCTCGAGCACCTCGCCGTGTCGAAGCTGAAGAACGACGTCTCCGGGCCGATCCTCTGCTTCGTGGGGCCGCCCGGCGTCGGCAAGACATCGCTCGGCCAGTCGATCGCTCGCGCTCTCGGCCGGAAGTTCGCGCGGCTGTCGGTCGGCGGCGTGCGCGACGAAGCCGAGATCCGGGGCCACCGGCGCACGTACATCGGCGCGATGCCCGGGACGATCATCCGCACGCTCCGCGACGCCGAGTCGATCAACCCGGTCCTGCTCATCGACGAGATCGACAAGATGGGCGCCGACTACCGCGGCGACCCCGCGAGCGCGATGCTCGAGGTGCTCGACCCGGAGCAGAACAAGCACTTTCGCGACCACTACCTCGACCTGCCGTTCGACCTGTCGAAGGTGCTCTTCATCTGCACGGCGAACACGCTCGACACGATCCCCGGCCCGCTGCTCGACCGTATGGACGTCATCCAGTTGTCGGGCTACACGGAGGACGAGAAGTTCGGGATCGCGAAGCGCTATCTCGTGCCGAAGCAGCTCGAGGCGCACGGCCTGTCATCCGAGCACGTGGCCGTCTCGGACCGCGCGCTCAGGCTGATCATCCGCGAGTACACGCGGGAAGCCGGTGTCCGGAACCTGGAGCGGCGGCTCGGCGACGTCCTGCGCAAGGCCGCCCGCCGGATCGCCGAGGGAAAGACGCGCGCGAAGGTCCTCCGCATCGACGAGCGCCGCGTCCGCAGCTCGCTCGGACCGCGCCGCTTCGAGGGCGAGGTGCGCAGGCGCACGGCCGACCCCGGCGTCGCGACGGGCCTCGCGTTCACGGCCACGGGCGGCGACATCCTCTTCTTCGAGGCGGCGGCGTATCCGGGCAAGGGCCGGCTCACCGTCACGGGTCAGCTCGGCGACGTGATGCAGGAGTCGGCGCAGGCGGCGCTCTCGTGGGTCCGCGCGCACGCTGCGCAGCTCGGGCTCGATGCCGAGTGGTTCCGTGAGCACGACGTGCACCTGCACGTGCCCGCCGGCGCCGTGCCGAAGGACGGGCCGTCCGCGGGGATCACGATGGCAACCGCGATCGCCTCCCTCGTCCGGCAGGAACCGGTCTCCGACGACGTCGGGATGACCGGGGAGATCACGCTCACCGGACAGGTGCTGCCGATCGGCGGGATCCGCGAGAAGTCGCTCGCCGCGCAGCGCGCCGGCTTGAAGCGCGTGATCATGCCGCGCGAGAACGAGCCCGACCTGGCGGAGCTGCCGGCCGAGACGAAGCGCGAGCTCGAGTTCGTCCTCGTCGACTCGATCGACGAGGTCTTCGAGGCGGCGTTCAACGGCAAGGAAGCAACGCGCTCGAAGCCGGTGCCCGTGAAGGGACGAGCCGCCGCGGCTCAGCCGGCCGTGCGGATGGCTTCCGGGCCGAGCTCCGACGTCAGAGACTGAAGGTCGTCAGCAGCCGGTCGCAGGCGTCGGTGCTGCCACCGCGCTCGTAGCGGCAGAGCAGGAGGTACTCGGTCTTGTCGCGGAGGACGAAGGCGATCCGCTCGACGAGCTGCTTGCCGTCGCGGGTGTACTCGATATCGTACCGCCGCGCCTGCCGCCCGGCGATCGTCACGGTCTCCATGTTCCGGACCGTGCCGTTCTGCTGCCGCGCGAGCTCCGAAGCGGCGCCGTCGAGCTCGGGCACGACCTTTGCCCAGAGCGCGGGACGGAAGCGGCGCAGCAGCGGGTAGCGCGTGACCGACACGAGCTGCACTCCCTCGGATGCCTGCACCTCCCGGCCGCTGCGCGCGACGGCCCAGCCCGCCGGAGCCGAAAAGCGGTAACCCTCGCCCCGCACGAGCTTCACCGCGGGCGGTCCGCCGCCCCCGCACCCGGCGAACGTCAGTAGGGTGAGAGCGAAAGCCGCTCGTTTGCAACGATTCCTCACGGGTACGAACGGGCTGAGACACCAGGAAAGGACGATCGACGCATGAGCAAGGCGACAAACAAGCTATTGGACCGGACGGGCAGCGCCCGGCCGTACATCGAGCGGGCGTTCACCGACGAGGACCTGCGCGACAACTTGCGCAACGCCTTCGAGTCGGCCCGCGAGGTCTACAACGAGCTGCTCGGCGGCCGCGGCGCGCTCCCCGTGGCGACTCGCGTGGCGACCGACAAGGAGATCCAGGACCGGCTCCGCGAGGCGATCGAGGAACTTCGGCAGGCCGCCGACCGCGTCCAGGGCAAAAGCGACCACGGCGCGCGCAACACGACGCTGCTGCTGACCGGGATCATGCTCGGCATCCTCTTCAACCCGGTCACCGGCGGGCAGACGCGCAAGTGGCTGTCCGACAAGGTCTTCGGTCCGACCGACGAGTTCACGTATCAGGGCGGCGGCAACTCGGGCGTCACGTCCTCGTAGGCTCGAACTAGCGCTTCGACGTTCCGATCACGAGCGGCCGCATCGCCCGCTGAAGCGAGCCGGGCACGAGCCCGTCCGCGGACGAGATGTCGGACGCGGTCAGGAGGATCGCGCCCGGCCTCGGCGCGTTCCCGAGCGAGTGCGCCGGCGCCCATGCATTGCCCCCGGCGAAGCTCACGTCCTGGAGGTGCTTCCACGCCATCAGGTACGTCGTCGGGTCGACGGCGCCGTCGTAGCCGAGCGCGATCAGGCCGAGCGGATGGATCTCGAAGTGGAGATGGGTCGGCGTCCCCTGCGCGTCGCCGGTGTTGCCGACGAAGCCGAGCACGTCGCCCGCGTTCACCTTGTTGCCGTTGACGGCGAGCGGCGTGAACGCCGAGAGGTGCGCGTAGTAGAAGAGATTGCCCTGTCCGTCGCGCAGCCACAGGCGGTTGCCGCCGACCGTGTTCCAGCCGACGGAGAAGGCGGTGCCGGACGCGACGGCGAGCACCGGCGCGCCGAGGGGCGCGAAGAGGTCGTCGCCGTGATGCCAGCCGCCTGAGACGTCGCTGCGGGGGCCGCCGAAGGTGTCGGTGAACGAGGACGGCCCGTAGACGGGGAAGACGTAGCCGCCCGCGGTCAGCTTCGGCGTCACCGTCGGCGGCTGGCGCACCGGGATGCCGGTGCCCGGCTCCGGTGCCGCCGCCTTCGGCGACTTCGCCGGCTTCGGCTTGTTGTTCGTCCGGCTCGGCGTTTGCGCCGGAGGCGCCGCCACGGCCTGAGCGGCGACCTCGGCGTAGCCGACGAGGATCGTCGTACCGGCCGGAAGCCCGTCGTGGTCCGCGGTGAGGCGGATCTCGAGCGCCGTGATGCTGCCTCGGTAGCCCGTGGCAGCCGACCCGTTCCCGCCGCCGGCCAGCGCCGTCAGCGACCCCCAGTCGGCAAGCGCGACGGTCCCGCCCGACACCGGCTGGCCGAGGGCGACGAGGCCGGTGACGGCGGAGCCTGCAGTGTCGCCCTTCGCCGCGCCGACGCGTGCCGTTGCGTGCGCCTGCGCGACGATGCTCGATGCCGTGATCTCGCCGTTGAAGACGTCGAGGTTGCTGACCGCGGCGGAAGCGGTCGCGCTCGCCTCGACGTCCGTGGAGGCAGAGGCGCTCGCGTTCGCCGAGCCGGTCGTCACGAGCGGGGCATGCGACGTCGGATCCTCGTAGGTGAAGCCGCCGCTGAACGCGACGTGGTCGTCCGGCGCCGAGACCGCGGGCGTCGCGCCGCCGGGGCCGTTGGGAACGACGACACGGATCGCCTGCGCGCGGGCCGTCGACCCGGAGGCCTGCGCGCCTTGCCGGCCCGCGTCGGCCGACGCGGCAGCCAGCAGGAGCACGGCGGCGAGGGGTGCGACGATCGCGCGCTTCAGCACCGGTGGTGAATTATGCACTTCAGACGCACGGACTAACGCACGACGGACGCGAAGGCCTCCTCGCGGTTGCCGCCGACGTCACGCGTGTCGATCCACATCGGATGGACGACGCCGCGCGCCGCTGCAACGGCCGTATAGCCGCCGTACGCCGTGCTATCGCCGAAGCCGCCGATGCTCGCGTCCTCCCACAACACGCCGGGGCTCTCCGACGCGGATGCGGCACGCACAGGCGTCGACCACCGGCGTCCGTCCCGCGACGACGTGCACACGAACCATGCGTGCTGCCGTTGCGAGTCGCCGCTCGTGTCGTAGTAGCAGGCCCACAGCTTCCCGGTGGCCGCGTCGACCGTGGAGGACGGCCAGAACTGATCCGTCTTCTTCTTGACGGGCCCGATCGGTCCGCGCCAGAGCGGCCGCAGCGCTCGGTCGAACACGGCGACCGCGACGTCCTGCGACTGGTCGGGGCCGTTGACGCCGTACGTGACGAAGACACGGTCCTTGCCCAGCGAGATCGTCGGATTCGGGCCCAGGCATCTGACCGCCTGCTGCGGCAGCACGAACTTTCCGAAGATGACGCAGCTCGCGGCCTGGCTTCCCGGCAGCGAGGCCACACCCTGTCGGACGGCGAACGTGCGGCCCCCGTTGGTCGAGCGCGCGACCCAGATCCCCTTCGCGTCGACGCCGGCCAGGTAGACGACGCCGCGCGCACCGGCTGCGATCGTGACGAGCTGCGGCTGGATGAGCTTGCGGTGGACGATCGCCGGCTGCGACCACGTCCGTCCGCCGTCGTCACTCGAGCTGATCACGGTCGTCTGGAACTTCCGCCCGTAGAGTCGCGACCAGGCGACGTATGCGCGGCCGTCGTCGCCGACGCTGATCGCGGGCTTGTCGTCGAAGCCGAAATTGGTCGCCGGCCTGGTGACGCGCCGGACCGTCCAGGCCGCGCCGTCCCGCTTTCGGGTGCCGACGACGAGGTAGGGGGTCAGATCGGTTCCGGGGACGCAGATCGACTTCTCGGTGAACGCCACGTATTGACGTCCGTCGCGCGCGACCGCGACGGAGGGGTCGCCCCAGGAGCAGCTGTTCGGGTTGTGCTGAGGCCCCGCGCGCTCAGTCCACGTCCGACCGCCGTTCTTCGACGCGTAGACCCGAATCTCCGGCTCGAGCGACTCGTTCGACGCGCCGAACAGCACCCGCGGGTTCGACGGGTCGACGGCAAGCGCGACCTCCGTCTGCACCCCCGGCTGATTGGAGACGTCCTGCACGTTCGTCCCCGCAACCTTCCACGGGCTACCGATCGGATGGCGGTACACGAGGTAGACGATCAGCGCGCCGATCAGCGTCGCGCCGAGCACGATCACGGCCTCCCACAGCAGCTTCCGGCGGGCACGCCGCCGAGAACGGCGTTCGAGCGCATCGGCGGTCGCCATCGTCCGGTTAGACGCCTCGCCCCACGAAAAGACTGTTAACGGAGCGTTGCGAGCCTGCGGCGCATGAGCGCCGGCTACTCGCCTGCAAACTGCCTGCGCGCGAACTCCCGGAAGCGCTCGCGCGCCCCGTCGTCCGGCCCGAGCGGCTCGTCGTCGGCGTACTTCGGGTCGGCGGCGATCTCGTCCGCGACAGCGCGCACCTCCCTGTGCAGCGCGTCGTGGTGCTTCGGATCGCGGAGCAGTGCCTCGACCCACGTCTCGTCTGCGTCCTCCGGCGTGCGCTCCTGCTCGAAGAGGAGCTCGCCGAGCAGGAGGCCGACGCGGATGTACGCAAACGTCCTGAACGCGAGGATGCGATGCGGCGAGCCGACGAGCTTCTCGATCTCGGGGTCTTCGGCCTGGATCTGCGCGACGATGTCACCGACTGGCTCGTCGACGAGCGGCAGCCAGACGTCTTCCGGGCCTGCCATGAGCACAGAATAGACGCGCGGCTGGCGGGAGCTCGCACGTGCGTGTGCCGGCGATTCGCGATGGGACGGTCAGCGGTCGGAACGGCGCGCTCGCCACCCGATCTGCACGGCGACGACAACCAGCAGCCCCGCAAACAGCTTGCGTAACGTCGGCCCCGACAGCGCCTCGGCCACAGCCGCGCCTCCCTGTGCAGCCGCGGCGGCCGCGACGCCGATCACGAGCGCGGCCTGCCAGCGCACGTTCCCGTAGCGCGCCTGGCGCCACGTCCCGACCAGCGCCGTCGGGATGATCGCGAGCAGCGACGTCCCGGTCGCGTCGTGCTGGCTGAGGCCGAGCGCGACGAGCGTCGGCACGAACAGGATCCCGCCGCCGACGCCGAACAACCCGGCGAGCACGCCGGCGGCAAGACCGAGGACAACGGCGAGCACGTAGCTCATTTGAGAAAGAGCCAGACCGCGACACCGACGAGAAAGGCTGCGAAGAGGAGCTCGATCGTGCGCGTCCGCAACCGCTGCTGCAGCGCGGTCGCAAAGCCGACGGAGGCAGCGGCAGGGACGCCGACCAGGGCGGCATAGGCGACGTCGACGTCCCCGTGAACGGCATACGCGATCACGCCGGAGACGGCTGTGATCCCGATCGCGGCGAGCGACGTCGCCGTCGCCGCTTGCGCCTGCCAGCTGCAAAGAAGGAGCAGCAGGGGGACGATCACGATCCCGCCTCCGACTCCGAACATCGCACTGAAGAAGCCTGCGACCAGGCCGATGAGGACGAGCCGCACGCTCGTATCCTAGGCAGGTGGAGCTGCTGGCCCGGCTGGCGGAGGATCCGCGCCGCGCGGCGATCTTCCTCGACGTCGACGGCGTGCTAGCTCCGATCGTCCCGCGACCCGAGGACGCACGTGTTCCGGACGGGACGCGCGCGGAGCTTCGGCGGCTTGCGGCGATCTACGCGATCGTCGCCTGCGTGTCCGGCCGCGCCGGCAACGACGCGCGCGCGATCGTGGGCGTGCAGGAGCTCACGTACGTCGGCAACCACGGCCTCGAGCTCGAGCCGCATGCTGCCGAGTGGGTCGAGCGGCTCAACGCGTTCCTCGCAACCGTGGCGTGGCCGCGGGTCGAGAACAAGGGTCTAACCGCGGCGCTCCATTACCGCAACCTGGACAACGGCGCCGCGCAGCGCGACCTCGACGCAATCGCGGAGCGCGCACGTGCTGCCGGATTCGTCGCCCGTCACGGTCGCAAGGTCCTCGAGATCATTCCCCCGCTCGAGGCGAACAAGGGGACCGCCGTTCGTCGCCTGCTCGAGGAACGGAGCCTCGAGCGTGCGCTCTACGCCGGCGACGACACGACCGACCTCGACGCGTTCGCCGCAGTTGCACGGCTCGAGCTCGGCATCCGCGTTGCTGTTGTGTCCGCCGAGGGCCCGCGTGAGCTGAAGGAACAAGCCGACATCGTGCTCGACACGCAGTCAGAGATCCTCGGGCTGCTACGCGCGCTCTAGCCTCAGTTGCCGGCGACGCGCTCCTTGGTCGTCTCGTCGAAGAGCATGACCTTGTTGCGCGGCACCGAGAACTCGCGCTCTTCGCCGAGGGTCAGCCGATCCTCGACGGGGAGCTTCGCCTGAAGGCTCGTGCCATCCCGCGTGAGGTGCGCGAGCTGCTCGTCGCCGAGGT
>CAWHYL010000007.1:0-631489 GCA_963833655.1 uncultured Actinomycetes bacterium
ATAACCGACCTCCAGCCGAAGCGTTGGGGGATACATCCGGTGTCGGTCTGGAGGTTGAGACCGCTGGCGGCATAACTGTGACGGGTCACGCGCTCACAACGCGGACAGGCTTCTGATCAGGCCAGCAAGCGGACGCCAGGCCGGCACCGGTCTCTTCGCTCGGACTTATCATTGGAAAGACATCCGCCAGCGGAGTCATTCGCGAATCGAGTCACAAACGAAGAGCACCGACGCCAACCTGACAAACGCTCCAGACGGGACAGCTCACACACTCACAGTTCGCGAATGTCACCAGACCCCGACGTCTCGGCCCGCTACTACGCTCGCCAAGTGAATTTGCGCGCTGAAGCGGTGAGCGATTGGGCGGCGGTGCGGACGGTGCATCTGGCGGCGTTCCCACATCATGGGCACGTCGTCGCGAACCTCGTGGACGACCTACGCGACGCTGTGGCCCGAGGCGAGGGCCTTTCACTCGTCGCGGAGGAGCGAGACGAGATCGTGGGCCACGTCATGTTCAGCCCGAGCCTGCTCGACGCGCCGAAGCGCTTGGTGCCCGTGCAGGTGTGAGCCGGATCGGTGTGCTCCCTGCGTGGCAGAACAGCGGCGTAGGGACGACACTGATCCGCCGCGGCCTCGAATTGCTTGCAGATCGCAAGATGCCTCTCGTCTTCCTTGAAGGATCCCCAACGTCACGCACGCTTCGGGTTCCGGCCAGCGCTGAAGCAGGGGTTCAGGAAGCCGTCGCTGCGCATCCCGGATGCGGGGTTCCAGGTGTTCCTGCTGCCCGCCTACGAGCCCTGGATGACGGGCACCCTGGTGTATTCCGAAGCCTTCTGGAGGCACGACCCCGTCGGACTCCGCGACCGAGATGCCTGACGCTCGTCAGCGACGCGACTCATGCCGCTGGGTGTGCGAGGGTGCTTACCCTGAGGAGCCCACGCGCCGACGACGCTGAGCCTCGCCTCTATTCGTCTACCAGACTGAGACAAGCCGGCGACCGCGGTCGCAGAGATTAGGGTTCTTGCACTTTCTGCACTACGCTAGTCCCTAGAAGTCACGTCAGGCGCAAGGTCGCCCACAGCCAAACGTCTTTGACAGGCGGGATTGTGGTTTCCGCCAGGGCCAGAAGCTGGCTGCAACGTCTGTGACTTCGGCCACCGGGGAGCTGGCGTACAGTGCGGGTTGCGCGATGGCGATTCCCTCGCTTCTCAATCGAACCCGAGTGCCGCTCGGACTTCACGATCGCCCCGAGCTGACTGGAACGGCGGTGGAACGTACGGTCGCGGATGCCGTCGGTGAGGTGCTTGTTCCGCTCACGCGCCGATTGGGGCTCTGGAAGTACATCTGGTGGCCGCTTCCGAGGTGGGATCGATTGAACTTTCAGATGCAGCATCAACAGCAGACGAATTGGTGCTGGGCCGCGGTCTCGACGAGTGTCGCGCTTTATTACGACTCAGCCAGCACGTGGACGCAGTGCACGGTCGCGAACGGTGAGCTCGGGCGGTCGGATTGCTGCGGAGTAGGCGCGAGCACGTCTTGCAACGTCTACGGAACTCTCGACACGGCGCTGACGCGCGTTGGCCACCTCGACCACATGGACTCGGCCGTTGCTTCGTTCCAGGCCGTGGACGATGAGATCGACGCAGGACGGCCGCTCGGGATCCGGGTCGCGTGGTCTGGCGGTGGCGCCCACTTTCTCACGGTCATCGGCTACCTCGAAGGCGCGACGGACTACGTTGCCGTCGATGATCCGATTTACGGGAAGTCGGACTTGACCTACGCGACGCTCGAGACGAGTTACCAGGGCTCGGGTACGTGGACGCACAGCTACTACACACAGGCCTAGGGCCACCATGGGACTGATTATCTCCGACGCACCGCAGGAGTCGCTCGCCGCCCTTCGCGAGTCGCTGAATGCGCTCGCGACCCGCGGGTCGTTTAGCGATCGCGGTCTACGCGAGGCGCGACCCGAACAGATCAGCGCGACCGTGCCGCATCCGGTCTTCAACCTCACGCTCAACGGTGCGCGCACGGGGAAGATCGAGGCAGCGCGGCCAACGGGCTGGCGATACCTCCTCGCCGTCGACGAACAGGTCCTTGCGAGCGCGGAGACCCGCTCGGAAGGCGGGCGCCAAGTGTTCTCGCATGTAAATGTTGGTCCGTTTGTGAGCGGTACCGTCGAAGCGTTGGCTGTTGCGGAGCGAATCGCAAATGCCGACGAGCGGCAACTCGAACTCCGCATGCTCAACGTTCCAGCGCTCTACCTAATGAGCGTCTGGTTGGAGCCTTCCTCCAAAAAGGGCGCCGACGATGGCGCGTTCATTCCCATCGCGCCGGCTCCGCCGGGCTTCGAGGCCAACCGCACCTACGATCGTGGCCAGTTCACCGAGGCGCTCGGCTCCGCTGCAGGGTCGGTACCCGAGGTCGGACGAGACGACACGCAGGGTGGGGGCTGAGCAGCCGCGGGCCTGCTCGCAGAGGGCGCCATCGAGCTAGATCGCAGGGAGAACGGCGTGTTTCGGGGCCCGAAAAGAGATTGCTGCACGGGTCGACGCACTACGCATTGAACAGCTATGAGCCACAGTTCGCGATTCGTTCGAGGTTCTCTCCAAGCGTGGGACCGAGACCGATCCAGCGCCGCGCGTCGAAGCACACGCTTCACCCCGATCTACCAACCGTGCTACCAAACTGAGAGAAGCTGGCAGAACTAAGGACGCCTCAAACCGCTTGAACAAGCGGCACAAGTGTCAGGGCACAACGTAGCGGCGTTATCGCACCCAGGAGGTCGTTCCTACCCGCCGGGCTCGCGCCGGCTTCTGCCGAGTGGGATGAAGGTCTCGAAGTGACTGGGACCGACACGAGCAAGCGGAGTTTCTGGTAATCACGCGCGCGCGCGCGTGAAACAACTAACTCGGATCCAACCAACTCGGATCCGCCCAGACCGCCGGTTCGGGTAATCGGGAGCTGCCGAAAGAACTGCGAGCTCCAGCGCGGGGTCTCCGCGTGAACGGCCTACTCAGCGCTGTGCTGCGTGGCTGCTCGATGAATCAGGTCGTTGGCGCATGCGACCACGCGGCAGCTTCGATGGCATCATTCAGATTGCCCCGCGAAAGTCGCCGATCGTGCTAGACCCGGAAGCGGGGCGGCCCTCGTTCGTCGCGCTGGCACGGCCGCAATGCTGGCGCGCCTCCCCTGCGAGGGCCTCCCCTACTAGTAGTGCCCGACGCAGGTGAGAACACGCACCACGCAACGAAGGCTTTACGAAAAGTTCAGAGACGTACATTGCGCCTGAGGCCCGTTAAGCCCGCGCGCCGGGAATGCCGCCCCGGGTCAGTCGCTGCGCTCGTCAAGAAGACGCAGTGCCTCATGTGCCCAGTCGGCGACGTACTGGCGCCGGCGTTGTTTGTCGTCAGTCTCAAAACGATTTTGAGACTCGTCTTCAGTCGCCATCGCTCCTGAGATCATGCCACTGCGCGGCGCAAAGACGGCGCGGTGGCACGCCACCGGCATAATCGGGCTTATGCCCGAGTGGATGGATATCCCTGATTGGGTGGAAGAGATGTTCGGCCCCATTCGCCGAAGATCCCTCGAAGCGAACGCGCCGCTTGTGGAGAAGCTCGGCGTCAGCAGGGCCGAGCTCAAACGACTCGTCTCGCTCTGTCGCGAGCGACCCGACCTCGTTTCGCCTGATCTTAGGCGAGCGGTGGGCATGACGGCCCTTCGCGGGGCTACGCGGCTCTAGCTGTACTGCCCACAGACGTTGTGAACGCGGCTGATTGGGGGTCGGTCGCCGATTGAGCTGTGCGGGCGTCTGCGGTTGTAGTAGCGGATGAAGCTTTGCAGGCTGCGGGCGCGGCTGTTGGAGTTGGGCCAGGTGCGGCTGTAGGCCCATTCGTCCTGGAGTGTGCGGATGAAGCGTTCGACCTTGCCGTTCCAGCGTGGGGTGTAGATCGGGGTACGGATGTGGTCGATCGAGTGAGCGGCTAGGAGTTCGCTAAAACGGCGGCTGCGCCGGTAGACGAGCGCGTTGTCGGTCATCACGGCCGTGGGCGGTTCGAGGCCGAGCTCGGCGAAGAAGCGCAGCGCGCGCTCGAGCGTGCGCGTGTTGGTCTCGGCGTCCTCGCGTGGGTGCAGCTCGACGTAGACGAGGCGGCTGTGATCGTCGAGGACGCAGTGGAGGTAGTCGTAGCCGATGCCGCGGCTGCGGTCGTGCTCGACCCTGCTGCCGGTCGCGCGGTGGCCGGGAACACGGAACCGGCCGAGCTTCTTTACGTCCATGTGCAGCAACGCGCCCGGCCGCGACCACTCGTAGCGGCGGTAGCTCTGCCGCTGTCCGCGCGCCCGGCGCGAGAGACCGTGCCGGCGCAGCACCTTCCAAATCGTTGAGCGCGCCCGCTGCACGATCCCGGCCAGCCGCCCGGGGCCGAGATTCGTCTCGCGACGGGCGCGCAGGATCGGCTCTTCCTCCGCCGCCGTCAGACGCCGCGGCTGCCGCAGCGGACGAGAAGAACGATCAGCAAGAGAACCTCCATCGACCGCCCGGTGCCACCAGCGATGCGCGGTGGCGGGCGAGACTCCGAAAGCAGCCGCGGCTGCCCTCATCGACGCGCCCGACTCGATTGCCAGCACCAGCTGACGACGCCCGGCCAGTCCGAGCTTCGCGTTAGCGTGCAGATTCATCCCGGCCCTCCTTTGGGAGCAGGTCTTGGCGGACCCGCACACACTCAAAGGAGGGCCGGATGAACCCTCAGCCGTTCACAACCTGTGTAGGCAGCTCAGCTAGCCCGCTACCGCGCCGCGTAAAAGTCGCGGTGAGTCAGACGAACTGCTTCACGCGCGGCTTATTGAACGCGCTCTCCCGCTCCAGTTCGTAGCGCCAGTACTCGCGGTTCTCGGTCTTGACCCAGCCGCGCTCCCCCGGCCGGTAGCGGCTGCTGCGGCGTTTCGCGACGACGCTCTCGAGTTCGTGCGCGCACACAGCCTCGAACAGCGCCTCGCCATCGTCGAACGTCTCGGGTGTCTGCCAGTGAACACCGTTTGTGTCGAGTGCTTCGAGTTGCGCGCGCCGCTCAGAGTGCGGCGCCCGCGTCAGGTCGTCGCCGTCGAGGCTCAGCAGGTCGAACACCATGTACGTCACCGCGATCCCCGGCCGGCGCATCAGCATCCGCTCGCACAGCAGCGGGAAGTCCGGTGAGCCGTCCGGCCCGAACGCAACGAGCTCGCCGTCGAGCGTCGCCGCGACCGGGAACGCCGACAATTCGGGAACGAGGTCGGTCATGTTCCAACCGCGGCGGCTGCGAACGCGCAACGGTGTGCCCTCGGTCGAGACGATCGCCCGGAACCCGTCCCACTTCACCTCGAACGACCAGTCGCCGCGGGTGGGGATCGGCCCGGAGCGGGCGAGCATCGGCTGAGGAAGCGGCGCCGCAGAAGCCACGCACCGAGCCTAATACCGAGACGGCCTCCTCAAAGAAGGAGGGTGGAACGTGGCTGAAACGGAGGGCGCCTCCGCAGCGACGCCCCTCCCGCTTCTTGACCCCTGGTAGGCATCTTCGTCTGTCGATAGCAGCCGCGCTATGACACGAACTGGCTAACTGGTCGGCCCGAACCCCGTGAAAGGTTGCCACGCGTGGCGCAAACGTGCGTAACCGTCATCGACGGAGCATCAGCTTGAGCGTCTTAACGCCAACGTTTCGCCTTCCGTGGCGAAGCTCCGCGAGCGCCGATGCCGCAAGAGCGACCTCGCTAAGCGGCGGCAACCGCTCGTCGATGAACCGTTGTAGCCAGCGCGACGCGGCCCGCTCGTAACGCGCCGGATCAGCCTTCGCCAGTAGCTCGCACAGTAGGAGGGCGTCGGCGAGTGACAGTCCACCCATCTCCCGCGCGGCCATCTCCGCGTTTCGAACGTGGCGGGCGTGGATTGCACGTTGGAAGCGGCCGTGTTCTGTGCCCTGGCTGGTCATCGGGAGATGCCGCTGGGGCAACGGCGCGACCAATACTGACAGGGCGGCTGAACAGAGCCCGATGTGGAAGCCTGCCTCGGTGCTTGTGCTAACCGGGAAATGGCCTCTTAAGAGAAGAGTCCTCTCGGGCAATTTGACCTAAGTGGGTCACACGAATCGCGCAGGACGGCCATACCGTGACCATCGGGCGGTTTGCTTCCGTCGTCGGCCCTGTTCTCCCCGCTGGGTAGGCGCGGCTTGGCGTAAGCGGCCGCTCCTTCAGCGGCTTTGGATCCCTCTGGTGCAGCCAGCTCCGCATTCCCGACGTGCCGAGCGTGGATTGCCCGCTGGGAACCGTCCGTGTGGTGTGCCCTGGCTGGTCATCGCGATTGGATGCCGCTGGGGCGACGGCCGTTTCGGACAATCGCGGCGCCTCTCGGACCGCATTACCCTGTCCCATGAGGATGGGGCGGCTAGTTGTGAATGAGCGTGTGGTCCGGTGCGTGGAATGCCTGCGGGTCTGGCCCTTCCTGAACGGTGAGCGTTGGCGCGCCTACTGGATCGACGACGGCCCCGAAGAAAAGCTGCTGTTCTACTGCCCCGAGTGCTCCGAGCGGGAGTTCGGTCGCCACTAGCTAACCGCGCCGGTAGCTCGAACTTGCGCCGGAGTTGCGCGAGTACGAAACTCGAAGCCAATGTCCGAGCTCAAGTCCCTTGGCGGCGAGGTGGAAGATGCAATCGACCGGGTCCGTGTCCCCGCCTACGTGATCGACCGCCACGGGATCATCCGCTGGCTGAACCCAGCAGCACGCAAGCTCGTTGGGGACGTTCGCGGCCGCCAACTCACCTCTGTCGTCGCACCCGAGGAGTCGCAGCGGGCACGGAGGATCTTTACCCGGAACCTGCTCGGGCCCTCAGCCGGCTCGGATAACAAGGGGGTGCTCATCGACGCCGATGGCGAGCGCGTCTCCGTCGAGCTCAGCGCAGTTCCTCTTCGCAAGGGTGGCCGTGTGATCGGTGTCTTCGGGCAGGTCAAGGACATCGAGGACGACGAGCCGCCCCGGCCGCCGCATCCGCACCTGACGGCGAGGCAGGCGGAGGTGCTGCGCCTGCTCGAGCACGGCCGCTCGACCGAGCAGATCGCGCACGAGCTTCACCTCAGCAGCGAGACGGTGCGGAACCACATCCGCCGGCTCATGCGCACGCTCAACGCTCACTCGCGGCTAGAGGCCGTCGCGATCGGACGGCGAGAGCATGTTACTAGCGGCTTGATGTGAAACTCATCGCGTCTCGCGGCGGCTGCGGCCTTTCCCACGCCGAGTAG
The DNA here is from genome assembly GCA_963833655.1 of uncultured Actinomycetes bacterium. Lineage (GTDB taxonomy): Bacteria > Actinomycetota > Thermoleophilia > Gaiellales > Gaiellaceae > 3-1-20CM-4-69-9. The sequence continues at coordinate 7,267 of CAWHYL010000007.1, forward strand.
CAAGGACTCAGTCGGGCAGAAGGTCGTCGGGACTCACCTGCGGTCTTGACCATGGCCGACCGTCAGGCGAGAGGACGCTCGCCCAGGCGAGCGTCCTCGTCCCAATCCATTACGGTGTGGGTTGCGCCACGAGGGCACCAGCACTAGCGGGCTGAACCTCGGCCTGCGACGGATCCTCGGCGTTAGTCCACCCCCACGCATACCGGACGATGATCGCCGTGGTGCCGATCAAGACGATCGACAGAAATGCGTAGGCCAGCGTCGGGGTTCCAACAAAGAGTGTCGCGACCTGCACAGCCGTCAGAAATATCCCGGCACCGATGTTCGCTCTGCGGTTCGCCCGATACTTGAGTAGGCGTGACAGCACGATCATCACGATCGAGATCTCGACCAAGACGGCGGCACCAAGGAGGAACAGCTGGGTGAAGTGAACCTCCGGCTTGTGGTTTATGAAGACGCTGTAGTACAGCGTTGTGATGTCGATGTAGGCGGCGTTGAACATGTAGAAGATCCAAAGCAGCGAGAGCTTGGACTTCATATCCATTTGAGACCCCAGACCCCGTCGACGGCCAGCAGGCTGATCCCGCGACCATCCGGCAGATAGGAGAACCACACTACGCCCGACGAGCAGCGCATACAAGAGTCCGCTAAGAAGCCCCAGACCCTCCTAGCGCGCCGATGCGCGGACGCTACGTCGCAACTGCCCTATATCTGGCGATGCTCGTCGCGATCGTCCACGTCACCAGCGCCACAATGCCTGGAAAGAACCCGTAGCCGAACGCGCTGCCGTCGGTCGTCCCGTCGAGAACTGTCAGGAACGTGATGAGGAATGAGATCGCGCCTATTAGCGCCACGATGCCAGTCCAGCGTGGGAAAACTCCCGTTCGCAGCGTTAGCAGTCCCGCCGCCATCAGGAAGGCGGCGAAGCCCATTGCGGCGACCAGGAAAGGCCCGCCCGAAGCAGTGGCCACTGCCTTACTCACGACCGGATTCACGTCGCCACCGTTCGTACTCGCGGCGGCAAGCGTCACAGACGCCATCGCTATTCCCGCCATCCCCGTCAGGGCACCGCCGAACGCGACGCGAGCGAGTTGTGCAGACCCGCGAATCGGAGACTCCGCGCCCCCGAGCACGCTCCGCATCGCACCCATGAAGTGCAAGAAGACGAAGCCCGCGAGCAGCATTAGGAAAGCACTGATGCGGCCATGCCACTGATTGTCACGCGCCCAGTTCACCCACGCCTGATCAGGTTCGTTGTAATGGGGTGTCAGTCCACCGTTTGTGAACCAGCCAACAACGAACAGCGGGGCGAACACCGCACCGGAAAGGGCCAAGAGCCGCTGCCACGACCCGGGGAGCGCGTCAGCCGCAGTGTCGGAGGTTTGCGGAGTCGGTACGAGTTGCGTCGTCATCGGCTGCCCTCGGAAAGGATCGGCGCATCGGACCTGAACCCCCAGATCGTGCAGTACACGCCGAGGAACAACTCCCACAGGGCTTCGGGAATCGTCGCGAGGCCCTGCAGGCTGCCGCTTGGGTGGCCACCGCGGAACATGGCGATCGTGCCCGTGAGGATGATCAGCGGCCCGGCGATAAGCCCGAGCCAGGTCCACGCGCGTGGCACGAGTTGTGTGCGGTACATCATGTAACCGAGGATCAACCCGTTCCCCCAGCCGACCATCCAACCCGGGCCGAGGATGAATGTCCAGTCCTTGATCGCCGCGAGCGTGTAAGCGACCGTCGCTTCGCTCGCGCCCGCAGACTGCTGTTGCAAGGTGGCGATGCCGAGCATCGCGAGGATGCCGACGAGGATGAACGTGCTCTCCACGATCCTCGCCGTCACGTAGCCAATCGACAGGTCCTCGAACTGCCGCCTCATGATCGGGACGATCACGACTGCAGTTCCGATGTTCGCGAGGATCAGCAGCAACTCCAGCAGCGCTCCGAGATAGATCTTGTTGACGTTCCCAGCGCCCGCGACGAAGGCCACCGGATGACGGAGCGCAGGCTCGTACAGCACCAGCGCCGGGATGGACGTGATGAACGTAAGGAGGTAGAGCACACCGAACCAGCGCGCTCGCTTTTGATCCGCAGACACCCCTGGCCCCTTTCCCCGGTGAAAGTCACTAAGACGCGAAATATTCGGGCGTGACGCTATAGGCCGGTTGACCTGCTTTCAACTCGCAAGAGCCGAAAGCCGATCCAAACGTCCTGGTGGTTGCATCCAACCCGGAGAGGCGTGTAGAGGATCCACGACGGCTTTACGAGGTCGACTTCGGTTACGGCGCACCGCGTCTTGTGGGGTCATGAATCCGACGAGGTGCGTTACGGACGTTCCGTCGCGCGCTCGAACGTGCAGGTGACACTTCAGCGACTCGCGGAGGACGGCCACGTCAGGAAGCTTGGCCGTGGGGCATATCGGCTCTCGAGCGAGTCTCGTGACGCCGATCCGCTCGCGCCTCCGGCTGACCCGGCCGCATCTGAGGCTGAGCGCAAGAAGGAGAACCGACATCAGGCCGCTGTCAAGGCCGCCGAAACGCGGCGGAGGAATCGGGAGGCTGCCGCCAGCAGAAGTAGCGCGAAGGTCTAAGAAACTGGCCCCCGGCGCTGACACGTCGGGGGCCAGAAATCGACCGAAGGGACTCCGGTCATGGCAAGCGTACCTCGTCGTCGCGACGTTCCGACCCTGCGCGCGGTCGTCGCATTTCCAGAAGTTGAGGAGCTCATACGTGCGATAGATGCCGCGCGCGTGGAACCGGGCCCGAACGGACGCGATTCTCTGATCCTGACGCCACATGGGCGACCGAGTTGCACGCGCAAAGCGACAAGTTGTAACAGAGTTGCCAACCACACTCGTTGCCGAATGCTGGCAGATCAGTCGAGTCGACAGCGGCAACTTCTCCGTACTTGGGCCCCTAACTTTGCGAGGCCGAATAGCAGGCAAGCAAAGACGACCAGATTGGGCGAGCGCCCTGCCCACGTAGTCGGGTATTACCGCTACTCCGTCGCCCCGTTGAGGCTCAGCGAGCGGGACTCCGATCTGCGCGGGGGTACCTCTCTCAGTGTGGCGCGGGTGTGGTCGAGAGCTTCGAAGTGACTCGTAAAATCGCGTTGCTCCACTGTTTCTCGATTCATGGCTGCTAGCGACTGCAGGACGAGAGAACCGCGGCCAGCTTCCTGTCCACATGCAGCCACTCGTTAGGAGGTCGACCCCAGCTCCTCGCCAGCGAGGACGTGCTCAAGCAGCGCAGCGAGCACGGTTTCGTCCAGCGATGCGAGCCGCACCAAGCCCGCATACAAACGCTCCAGCTCTCTCTCCGATAGGGACTCGAGATCCACCCCAGCAGGCGCGTCGCTAGGGCGTACCGTTTGTCGCCAGCGCAGAAGGATTTCCGCGGCGCGCGGATCTGAGACGGCGCGCTCGCGCAAGCCGCGCTCGATCTCCGCGTCAGAAGGAGGCTCACGCTCTCTGCGCGTTGCGCGTACCCGGCGCTCGTGAATCGCGGGACTCCTAACTGCGCGGGGGTGCCACCCTCCGGGCTGGCGGCTTGCCATCCGCTTACCGTGCGGCCGTTCGGCTCCTCTTTGCGAACTCGATCACTTCGCCGAGCCATCACGGGACGGGTTGCAACCGCGCCGCCCTGAGTGGGAGGCCCGGTCTTGAACTCCAGGAGCCGAACGGGCTTCGCTGTCATGTCCGCAAGCACCTGAAACTTCCGGATCTGCTCACTGCGCAGGCGGTCAGATGGTCCCTTCACCTCGCAAAAGAACCAATCCGAGAGATCCCGCGCATACATCAGGAGATCTGGTCCCTGCGCACGGCCTTTACTTCGGTCGCGGAGCACATCCCGGACGGGAGGCGGCAGTAGCTGGGCAACGATGTCCTGCTTCCTGGGATGCGTTCCGAATTCGTACTTCTCGACCAGCGACAGGTAGCCAGTGGCGTGGTGAAGCACAATGGCGCCCAGCCACTCGTAGAAGTGGACGCCCGGCTGCGAGGTGGCGAGGCGAAGGTCGTCGTCATCGAAGAGATCTGGGAACTTCTTTCTCCACTCTGGAGCCAAGTGCCCACTCTTCCAACGCGCTGCCTGGGGCCGCTCAATCTGGATCTCCCCGATCCTCGTGATCCCATTCATGGGCGTCCAGCCACGCTAATTGTCCTACGCCTCCGCGAGCAAGCTCCCAACTAGCGCTCGTAGCTCCTCCTCGGGCAAGGCAGCAACCCTCAGGAGGCCCACGTGCAACCGCTCGAGCTCGCGTTCTTTGTTCACGCGCGAGGACTACAAGCTCGAGTCCAGCTCGTCGTCGGCCAGCACGTGCTCGACCAGCGCGGCGAGGACACTCTCGTCCATCGCCGACGTCGGCGCGTTGACTTAATCACGTAAACCACCTCGGTAACGCCAACCTCTCGGCTGGGGTTAACCGACGTCGTGTGTCATCTGGTCGATGCACACCGTGATCGCCAGGATCAGCGCGTCGTCTTGCTCCGAGTCGATCTCGATGCCGTACGTATCCCGCACTCTGAACCACCGCTTCGACACCTCAGCGACATCGTCACCGCCCCGTTCGATCTTGTACTCGTGGTCGACGATGTTGCCCTTTGCCTCCATGTCCTCGCCGCCCTCGACGTCGATCGAGAAGCGTTCGCGCAACGGGCTTATGAGCGCCTTCTTCACAGTCGCCACGGTCTTGCCGTCGCGCTCGATCTCCATCTTGTCGCGCACGCTCAGCTTCTTCTCCTGGATCGTGAACACCTCGTCGCCGCTGAGCGTCTCGAGGACGAGCGTGTCGCGGATCCGCAGCGCCTTGCCGTTCACCTTGAACGCGCGCTCGCCGCCGTCGGTCTCAATCCAGTAGTCGTCGCCGATCGCGAACATCTTCTCGCGCATTTGGTACTTCGTCCCCCCGTCGTCGTCGCGACGGCCTCTCAACAGCGGCATCTCAAGTCTCCTTCCCACCGGGAATGTCCCCCACGACTCTACGCCCCCCGCAGCTTCTCGTCCTCAGCGCGGAGGCCGTGGTCGGCGCGCCGCAGCCCGCGTTCGGGCCTCGCGATGTCGCCCCGACCACCGCGCGGCCTGGAGTCCCGCGCGCTCGGGGTGCAACTCGTCGTCGGCCGTTTCCTTGTTCACGCGCGAGGACTACGAACTCGAGGCGAGCCCGTCCCCGTCGCCGAGCACGTGCTCGACCAGCGCGGCGAGGACGGGTTCGTCCATCGACGCGAGCTTGACCAAACCCGCATGCAGACGCTCCAGCTGTGCCTCCGACGTGGCGTCGACATCCACACCCGGAGTGACATCGGGAGGACGCACCCTTTGCCGCCAACGGAGAGGAATCTCGGCAGCGCGGGGATCCGAGACCGCGCGCTCACGCAAACCACGTTCGATCTCGGCGTCAGGCGGAGGCTCACTCTTACTGCGCCGCCACGGCTTGATGGCCCGGCCTTCGAGCCCTGTGGGGTGCCAAGATTCGGACCGCGTCCGCGGAATCGCGGTGGTGACGCAGATCTTGGCACCACGCCCGTGCTCGCGGGCATCGCCGGCGAGCGCTGACGCATCGGCGGCCTGCGGGAAATGAGTCGCCGCCGTCCGTCGTTGAGACCTCAATGGAATGCGTCACGCGCGGGGAGAGACGGTGACCGAGGCGGCTGGCTGGCGGCCGCCGAGCTGGGTCGTGCCGCTGTTCGGGTTGGCGGCCCTGCTGCTGTTGCCGTGGGTCGTCATGCTGCTCTTCGCGTTGCCCTCCGCGCACCGCTCGGCGCACTGGGACATCGCCTGGGCCGGCTTCGACGTCGCGCTGGCGCTGCTGCTCTTCGCCGTGGCGGTCGCCGCCTGGCGGCGCTCGCCCTGGCTCGAAGGTGCGGCGACGGCGACCGCGACGCTCCTGTTCGTCGACGCCTGGTTCGACGTTCTCACCTCGTCGACCAAGGCGGAGTTCGTCGTGGCGGTCGTCGAGGCGGCGCTCGTCGAGCTGCCGCTCGCCGTCCTCTGCCTGGTGCTCGCCCGCGACGTTGAACGCCGTCTGTACGTGCTGCCGTTCGGTCCTGCCGTACCGGCGCGGCCGCGCTTCGAGCTGATCGAGCAGCCCGCGGAAGCCGAGCGGCTGAGCGCCTGATCAGGCCGCCGGCTCGCGCGTCCCGACGGGCGAGCGCCGCTCGTACTCGAGCCCGTTTAACCCGTCGCGACGCGCCGATACCCGCCGCTGATCCAGTCGACGCCGAGGCGGCCGTCCTCCTCCGATGCCTGCTCCCATCCGTCGGTGCGACGGCGCGGAAGTCCCAATCGCAGGGGGGTGCCGGCCCTCCCAGCGGATTCGGGTCTCGAGACGACGATCGACCTCGACTCGTGCCTACAAGCGTCTAGCCGCAGCCACAGCCCGAACCGCACCGCCCAGAAGCGCGCGCGTTAGCAGGGCTTTCTTTGATCGGCACGAGCCGATGACCCCCAGCTACGGGGTTCGGAGGTCAGACCGAGCGTGGCACCAGGCTACGAGGATGAGAGCAGGCGAGCAAGCTCGTCCTCGTCGAGACGAGCCAGACGCAGAAGCCCCGCATACAAGCCCTCCAGTTCCTCTTCTCCCATCTCCTCGAGACCCAGTCCGGAGGGGGAAGAACGAGGTCTGGAGAGCCATCTGAGCAGCACCTCGGCGTCCTTGGCGGACTCGACCGCCCGACGACGAAGGCCGATCTCGATCGCCTCGTCAGAAGGCGCTGGATCCGGGGGGCAAATCCCTGCGCTTGGCGCGGAGGGCCGCGCTCCGCTTCCCGGCTTCCCGTGCTGTCTCTGATGTGAACGGTGGGCCTTCTGGGGGTTGGCGTCGGGTCGGTGTGGGGGCTTCGTCGGCGTTCGCTGCGGCGTTCACGGCTTCCCATACGGCGTTGTCACAACCCGCCTTCTGGAGTGTCTCTGCGTTGCCGGACCGTCGCCGCACGACACGACGATCCTAAGAGGTCCACCAGACACGAATTCCCGGCCGTCTCAGGACTCGGGACGACTGCAGCCAAGACGCCTGTTTTTGCAGCCAACACTCCGTCGCCGCGCCTTCCGGTCCAACAAAAAACCCCGCCTGAGCGGGGCTTTAGCAGAAGCCCTCTTCCGGACTCGAACCGGAGACCCCCTCCTTACCATGGAGGTGCTCTACCAACTGAGCTAAGAGGGCAAGGCCGCCACTGTAGCGGGATCGCGAAACAAAGATGCCCTCCGAGGGCCTCTTTTCCTCCTGTGGGAAGGTTGTGGGAGGTCTCACGGGGCCAGCGTGATCGCCGTGCCCCACTCCAGGAGCCTCCGCGGTCCCATCCACACGAAAACCGTTGGCCGGCCACAGACACCACTCTTGGTGGCTGAACCGTTGTTTCACATTCTTCCGGCGGCTTGATGCCGATGCTCAGATCTGGTCTACATGCGCGCGCGCGTGTAGCCCGAAAGGCTGCCAGTGGCCTTCTGGTACGTGACCAGGCAGTCGATCAGTGAAATGCACGGTCTCAGCCGTGATGTACCGAGCCTTCTACCGATGCTGGGGTCGACAGCCGCGCTGAGTTGCGTCATTCCACAGTCGTGGAGACGGGCAGGAGTTTGTTCGACGCACCAGTGCCGATCGGAAGAGGAATGTTCAGGAACCCGCTAGCGACCCAGGCCTGTCCGGGAACGACCCTGAGCACGTGTCGGCGGGGCTGGTCGTTGCAGAGCGCGCCGGCCTCGCGACGCGACTCAGCCGGTCACGGGAACCGCAGGTGGGTCGGACATGCTCGCAACGCGCGGCGAGCGACTAGTGCTCGACTAGCAGCACCAGGGTCTCGGGCAGCACCCCGTCAAACGCCATCGCTTCCGCCGCCTCCTCGGTCTCCATCGCCGCCATCACGGCGCCCATGTCGGCAACATCCATCAAGACCCCGACCCGCGTCGGCTGCTCCGGATCCACGAAGGTACGAATATTCGTGACGCCCAGCGGGCCAAAGAACTCCTCCCGCTTCGGTGACGCGAGCCAATGGTCTGTGTCCTTGACGTGGTGGTAACCGAACACCGTCGGCATCACAACTCCTCTCGGTCGTACGGTGACCCCCGCGGATGGGACTATCTCACCCGCAGCAACAGAGATCCAGGGCGTCGACGGCTCCGTTCGCGGCGGGACGACGACAGCGTAGGCCAGCGTTCGCGAACGTCACCCAAGCCACTTGTCCGATCAGCGGCCTGCGCTTACTTGTTGGCGCTGAAGCCGACGGAGCTCGCGCACGCTGTCGGCGTCTTTCTCTCGCCGTGCAACGGTAAGCGTGGCGAGCAGATCTGAGAGCGCCTCGACGAGGAACGAGTGTTGACCTCTTCGAAAGCTGGCTGCGCGGGGTGCAAGCTGCTCGTATGTACCGCTGACCACGGGGACGATGTCGATCGAGCCGTAGTCGGAGTCGAGGAGATGATCGAAGGTCGCCGGATCGGCTGGGTTCGGTAACCAGTTGGCGCGTGCGGCGACACTCGCAGGCGTCGCTTGCTCCTGGACCCAGCCGTGCTCGCCGGCTGCGTTCGTCTCCCAGTGACCAAACGCGGCATCCTCGTACTGACGCGCATGAATAGCTTGCAGGGCGCGACCCAACCGCTCGAGGTTCTCGTGGTCAAGCGAAGAGTGATGTCGAGGTCTCCGGGCTCGAGCGCGACACCGTGAAGCAGCGCCGCGGCAGATCCCGTCACGACATATTCAACCCCGTGCTCGTTGAGCACGTCCAGCAACGCCTCGACATTCGGCTTTGTGCGTTCCACTTCGGCCAAGAAGTTTGTCGCGTTTCGCTTTCGCGAGGGATCGTGGCTGCCGCGAACCAACCGCGGGCGGAACACACTCTTGAACCTCGACGAACCGCTTGAACAAGCCTTCCCCCAAAGTGCGCCTGCAACAGTGCTCGTCCTCAGCGTCGAGGAAGACCGAATGAGTCGACCACGGAAGCCGCTACGCCTCGCTCACGGGTGTGGCCGCAGCACGAAGCTGGATCAGCAGCTAGGCCCGAGGCTCCACACGATTCGCTGCAGAGCCAGCCGAGCAGCCAAGGTCGCCGTCATCTCAGGACCTGGGGCAAAGCCGGGAAGCGCGGCACGGCCGGGTCAGCGCGGCCACTACAGGGGTCCAAAACCCCCGTAAAGCGGAGGTTTGTCTGAACCGAGTGCTTCGAGCACCTCCCTGATGAGGAGGGGATCGAGATGGCGAAGGTCGCCGTCGCGGCCCCCCTGAGAGAAACGGACCGGATGCTTGGGGACAGCTTTGCGGACACCCGACGGCGTGAGGTCGGTCGCGCTACGGGCGTGTGAGCGCGTCGATCCAGCGTTCGAGGTGGTGTCCCTGGCGGGTGAGGATGGTGGGGTCGCGGAAGGTGTTTGCGAGGAGGGCGGCGCCCTGGATGCCGGCGAAAAGCGCCACCGCGAGGTCGCGTGCGTCGCGCCTGCCTAGCTGCCGGAATTGGTCTTCGGCCCAATCGATGATGATTGCCATCACGGCGGCGCCGTCGCGATCGCGGCCGCCCGCGTCCTTGTCGAGCTCGGCGCAGAGTGTCCCCATCGGGCAGCCGAGGCGGGCGACGGTCTCGCGCATGGCTGACCAGTTCTGGACGAGCGCCTTGAGTCGGGCTTGTGGAGAGCGGTGGCGCTCGAACGCCCTGGTCAGCGCTGCCGCCTCTTCCTGGTACGAGTCGAGGACGGCGCCGATCAACTCGTCCTTGCTCTTGAAGTAGTAGTAGACGTTTCCGAGCGGGACCTCGGCACGGTCTGCGATCTCGGCGAGCGTGGTGCGATGGGCGCCTTGCTCGTGGATCAGCGCTTGCGCGCTCTTGACAAGACGTTGCCGCTTGCCGGGCCGCTTCTCCGTTGCTGAGTTAGTCATCTCACTCATGAAGGTAGCAGCGTCAGGTAACGTCTCGCGAGTTAGTCAGCTAACTAACTCGGAGGTGCTGCATGTCGTCCCAAGCTGTTCTTCGTGAGGCTCCTGGGCAGCCGTCGTTCCTGGGAACGCGTCGGGGGAAGCTGACGCTCCTGTTCCTGTGCATGGTCGGCTTCCTCGATTTCGTCGACGCCTCGATCGTCAACGTCGCCCTGCCCACGATCCGGCACGACCTGCGCTTCTCGGTGCAGGGCCTGCAATGGGTGCTGAGCGGCTACCTGCTCACTTACGGCGGCTTCATGCTGCTCGGCGGCCGTGCGGCGGATCTGCTCGGCCGCCGTCGCATCCTCGTCGCCGGCATGACCGTGTTCGCACTGTCCTCGCTCGTCGGCGGACTCGCCGCCGACTCGGCGACGCTGATCGGCGCGCGTCTCGTCCAGGGACTCGGGGCAGCGATGATGCTGCCGGCCACGCTCTCGATCCTGACCACCAGCTTCCACGAGGGCAAGGATCGGAACACGGCGCTCGGCGCCTGGGGCGCGATCGCCGGGCTCGCGTCCGCGGTGGGAGTGTTTCTCGGCGGGCTGCTGACCGAGGACGTCGGCTGGCGCTGGGTCCTCTGGGTCAACCTGCCCGTCTGCGCAATCCTGCTCGCCGCGACCTTCCGCATCGTCAGCGGCGAACGGCCCAAAGCACCGGTAAAGAACTTCGACGCGCTTGGCGCCGTGCTCGTGACGGGCGGAATGCTTCTCCTGATCTACACGCTCGTGAACGCGCCGAGCGCCGGCTGGGATACGACGCGCACGATCGGAGGTCTCGCGGGATCGGCGCTGCTCCTGCTCGCCTTCGTCGCCAAGGAGCGTCGTGACCCCAACCCGCTTGTGCCGCTCTCGATCTTCCGGATCAAGGGACTTGCAGCGGCCGACGCCACTCAGGCGATCGCGATGGCCGGCTTCTACTCGATGTTCTTCTTCCTCACCCTCTACATGCAGAACGTGCTCGGCTTCTCCCAACTCCAGGCTGGCACGGCCTACCTCCCCGCCACCGCCGGCGTCGCGATCTCATCCGGCGTCGCCTCGCAACTGTTCGCCCGCGTCGGCACCCGCCCGATCATCGTCACCGGCGCTCTCATCTCCGCCGGCGCCGTTTACTGGCTCGCGCAGATCCCCGTCGACGGCTCCTACGTGGGCGACCTGCTGCCCGGCCTCCTGATCATGTCGTTCGGGCTCGGCTTCGTCTTCGTCGGCGTCAACACCGCGGCCAACGCCGGAGTCCCGCCCGACAAAGCGGGACTCGCCGCGGCGCTCGTCAACACCTCCACCTGGCTCGGCGGCGCGCTCGGACTCGCCATCTTCTCCGTCATCGCCACCACCCGCACCCAGCATCTCCTGACCAACCACGCGAGCGAGTCCGACGCGCTCACCTCCGGCTTCCGCCACGCCCTCATCGCCTGCAGCATCTTCCTCGTCGCCGCAGCGCTGATCGCGCTCCGCGCCACCAACACCCGCGGCGAACCAGCCCCACCCGAGACCGCCCCCGCACTCGAAGCGGCGCAACTATGACCCTGGCGCTATCCGTGTACAGCCAGACCGACTTCCTCGCAGGCGCCGCTCGGCCATCGCGGCCGCGCTCACGCCGCCGACCTCTCGACGAGCCGCTTGAGGCTTCCGAGAACGAGCGGCAGCGATCCCCGCCACATCCGGGCAAGCTTGTCGGTTGCGCCCGGGTCGAGCGGTTCGAGGGTCGACGCCCGGATCAACGAGCCGTCGTCACAGTCCTAGACGGAGAAGCTGCCGCCGTTGTCGCGGACCGGGAGTCGGCCGTGCAGGACGACGTGGCGCCGGTCGCCTCACTCCTGCGTACGTACCGCCACTCCCGCATCAGGCTCCGACACTCCGACGTCGCCGCTACCAGGGAGTCAGTCGGAGGGCGTACGAAGACGCTCTGCTCAGCAGCCCTTTCCATTGTGGGGTGCGGTGCCGAGGCCGGGGTGGGTGGCCGGTCATCGCCCCTGGGAGTGCTGCCGACGATCGGGGCGGAAGGCATGCGCGACGGCGAGTTGCGACGCGGAGGCGCCAAGGTAGAGCCCCGTTGCGAGAAACCCGCCGAGCGACCAGGCGGCGTCGTCGTGGACGGCGTGCGCTACGAGCGACGCCGCACCGATCGCGAGACCGACCGAGAAGAGTTGGAGCCCACCCCAGACAGCCGAGCGCGCAGGCTCCGGTACCAGCTGCTCGGAGAAGCCGCCGAAGGCGAGCCCGCCGACAAGGGCGTAGGCGGCAACCGCACCAATCAGAAACAAGAACGCCTCCGTCGTGTTCGGGATCCCGCGCGCATGCGAGAGCACCGCCCCGCTCGTCCAGATCGTCAGCGTGTAACCGTACGGCGCCGCGCTGGCCGTGACCGTCGCACGCAGAGCCGACTTGTAGCGAGCCCGCAGCACTTGCGCCCGCTTCGAGAGCCTGCGGCTGGATCCTGCGCCGCCGCTGACCATCAAGCGGGCTGTCTCCCGGTCGAACCGCGCACGGCGCAACGCTCGTCAACCAAAATAGTCTGATATAAGACTATCGTGGATCGAGACGATCTCGGCTTTCTGCTCGCTAAGGCCACGCAACGCTGGAACGAGCATCTCCAGGCGCGCTTCCGCGCGGCAGGATGGGGAGCCGTGCGGCCGAGCTACGGCTCGATCCTCGTGCCGCTGTTCGAAGAGGACGGCTTGCGTATGGGCGAGCTCGCACGCCGCTCCCGGCTCTCCAAGCAGACGATGACGACGATGGTGCGTCTGCTCGAGCGGGACGGGCTCGCGCGCCGCGAGTCCGACCCCGAAGACGGCCGCGCCTCGCGCGTCGTTCTGACCGCCAAAGCACGGCGCTTCGAGCCAGTAGCACACCAGACGCTCGACGAGCTCGGAAGGCTCGCCCACGAGCAGCTCGGCGAGCAACGGCTCGCAGCACTCAAACAGACCCTGAAGGAGTGGATCGAGACATGAACCATCACACGCTCACAGCGACCTTCGCCGCGCCTCGCGACGACGTCTTCACCTATCTCGCCGACATCGAGACTCTGCCCGAGTGGGCGACCGAGTTCGCCCGCGAGCTCAAGCTGATCGACGGGCGCTACAAGGTCGTGAACGGCCTCGGCGAGTTCTTCTTCGAGATCCGCGCCGACCCGAGCTCGGGTGTGATCGACATGCTCGCCGGGCCCAGCGAGGACGCGCTCGCCCTCTTCCCCAGTCGCGTCGTCGCCTTGGCCGACGGCGGCAGCGCCTTCACCTTCACCATGTTCCAGGGACCAGGACAGGCTGACGAGCAGTTCGACGCCCAGTACGCGTCGCTCCAGCGCGAATTCGACAACCTCGCGCAACGCTTCGGCCGACCCGCCGATTGAACCGCCGCCGCGAGAAGCGCATGCAGCACATGCCCGAGCCGAGGGCGCGTCCGCACCGCGAAACGCGTGCGACCATGCCACGAACGCAGAAATCGATTGAGGTGTCCGAAGCAGAGAGGGCCCTTTTTGGGCCCCTCGCACGTCGGCGGAAGGTTTCGCAAGGTCTCATGCGAAATGACTTCGCTCACTATCGAGCGCCGTGGCCGGCTGACAGTTGGTCAGGGCCTAAAACGGGAACGGGTAGGAGCGGATGACGCCGTGCCACAGCATTCCCAGAATGCTCGCTAGCACATGAAAGTGCGGCTCATTCGGCAGCCAGAGGAACAGCATGGCTCACCTCCTCGGTTCAGGTGTACCACTGCGGTCGGCCCGTACCATCAGCATCGGGCCCACGCGGACTGCGGGGTAGTACTGAAACGCGGCAGGTCGACAGAACATGGCGAAGCGATCGGACTCGAATGCGAGCCACGTCGCTCGTTCGTCACTCAAGCGCGCCGGCGTACGGCGGCGTAGAGCCCGGCGCCTCCCAGCAGCAGCAGAAGCGCGCCGGCGCCAAGCACACCAATTCCGATCACGAGCAGGTGTGGGAAGCGGGCGCCGATCGCGAGATCGGCGTGGACGCCGGCGGAGCTATCGGCGTTCATGACGACGATGCGATAGTCGCCGTTCGCTGGCGACCAGGAGAGTGTCTGCGTGCCGGAGCCGAGCGAGTGGGCAACCCAGAAGTGCTTGCGGGTGGGCGGGGCCGTGGGCGCTGCGCCCTCGTGCAGACGGAAGTCACTTTGAGCGGCGTCGAAGTGTGTCGCCACCACCCCCATCTCTCCGGCCGGCACGAAGCGCCGCAGCGCCATTGGCGCCGAAAACTCCTCATCGCTCGGCTCCTCCCACGAGGAGGTCGTAGCGGTTCGGCGATTTGCCGCAGGGGCTCGGGAGGAACTACGGATTGGCATGCTCAGTCTGTGAGCGCGCGCAGGGCATTGAGGATGACGGCGACGTCGATCGCCTCTTGCAGCAAGGCTCCTTGGACCGGCGGGAGGTAGCCGGCGGCGGCAAAGCCCATCGCGACCAGCGAGAGAGCGATTCCGGCGAGGACGCTCTGACGGGCGATGTAGAGCGAGCGTCGTCCGATCCTGATCGCGTCGGCGACGCGGTCGACGCGGTCGACGACGATCACGGCGTCGGCGGTCTGCGAGGAGACGGTCGCGCCGGCGGTGCCCATGGCGATGCCGACGTCGGCGAGCGCGAGCGCGGGGGCGTCGTTGATGCCGTCGCCGACCATGACGACACCGCGCAGCTCGGGCCGGTCGCGGAGCGCTCGTACGACTTCGACCTTCTCTTCCGGCGTCTGCTCGGCGTAGACCCGGTCGACACCGAGGGTCTCACCGGTGGTCTCCGCAACGGAGGTCTTGTCGCCGGTGACGAGCGCGACGTGGCGGACGCCGACGTCGCGCAGCCGCGGCACCAGATCGGCCGAGTCAGTCCGTAGGCGGTCGCCGATTAGCACAACACCCGCGAGGCGACCGTCGACGCCCACGAGGACTTTGGCTGCGCCGCCGTCGAGGCTCGTCGGCAGCTCGGGCTCGATGTCGTGCGTCCGCAGCCAGCCAGCGCTGCCGACGAGGACGCGATGGTCTCCGACGGTGCCGCTGACACCCTTTCCGAACTGCTCCTCCACCCTTTCCGGGATCGTCAGCGCGAGGTTGCGCTGCTCTGCGCCGGCGACGAGGGCCTTTGCGAGTGGATGTGACGAGAGCTGGTCGAGCGAGGCCGCGAGGCGCAGGGTCTCGTCCGCAGGAATGCCGTCGGCCGCGACGACGCGGTCGAATTGCGGATGGCCGAGCGTGATCGTGCCGGTCTTGTCGAGTAGCACCGACCGTGCCTCGCCCAGCTGCTCGATCGTCGCGCCGCCCTTGACGACCACGCCCGCGCGTGCGGCGCGCGAGAGGCCGGATATGAGCGCGATCGGTGCGGCCAGGATCAGCGGGCAGGGCGTCGCGACGACGAAGACGGCGAGCGCGCGAACCGGGTCGCCCGACACGGCCCATGCGCCGGCGGCGACGAGCATCGTCGCGGGCAGGAAGAAGATGGCGTAACGATCGGCGATGCGAACGAACGGCGCGCGTTCCTCCTCGGCCTGCTCGACAAGTCGCACGAGTGCGGCGTAGGCGCTCTCTGCAGCGGGCCGCAAGGCCCGGAGCTCGAACGAACTGCCTGTCGCCGCAGTGCCGCTGCGGACGCTGCCGCCGCGATGCACCGTCACCGGCAACGGCTCGCCCGTGAGCGCGGACTCGTCGACGATCGCCTCGTCGCTGATGACCATCCCGTCAACCGGCACGACCTCTCCGGCACGCACGAGAACGATCTCGTCAGCGCCGACGTCGTCGATCGGGAGCTCGACCAGCTCGTCGCCACGGCGAACCAGCGCCGATCTCGGCGCCCGCTCGACGAGCTTGGTCAGCTCGCGGCGCGCCCGCCGATTCGCTGACTCCTCGAGCGCGTTACCGCCGGCGAGCATCAGCGCGACGACGGCCCCTGCGAGGTATTCGCCGAGCGCGAGCGCACCGGCCATCGAGAAGAGGGCGATCGCGTCGACACCAACATCACCTCGCAGCAGCGACCGCAGCACCGACAACGTCAGCGGCACGAGCAACATCGCGGTCGTCGCGGCCCAGAGCCAGTCGGCGGGTCGATGGAGATCGAGCGCAGCGAGCGCGACTCCACCCAGAACGCCAGCGAGCGCGGCGGTCGCAACCACGCGCGCCGAGCTCTGCCGGACCCATGCGATCAGCGCGGTCATGCCTCGATCGTCCCCCGCCGTCGAGACGAACCCTCCGCACTAACCCGCAGTCGGCGCGCGGGATCTCGCGGAACCCGGCTCATGGGCGCGAGGGATGACCGCAGCGACTAGGAGGTCCACTTGCGCGTGAGACGGTCCGGAGGGGTCGCGAGACGGAGGCTGCCGGCACTCGCGCCGGCCCAAGTCGGCGTAGGGCTTGTCCCCGCGCTCATCGCGTCCGCGGCAGAACCGAAATCGCGAACAGTCTCGATCGATGCGCCGCGAGGGACGAGTGAGAGCTGCACGCGCGTGCTTCCGCTGAGGCACATAGTCGCGGCGCCCGCCGTGGGGAGGGGTGCGTTCGCCGGCTCAAACCGCGGCTTCTACGAATGGCTGCAGCGCGACGGGCCGCCAGCATTGCCGTGATACCTGCGACGTCAGCCGGGAGCTCCACCAGAGTCCACGGTCGCCGCGTCCATGAGAACGCTCTCGACCGACACACCGCGTGCGTCGGCCCCATCGAACAGCTTCGCAGAGTGGCATGCCCGCGAGCCCGATAGCGTCGCGGCGGAGCTCGAGACGTCCGCGAGCGTCGGGCTGGACGAGACCGAGGCAGCGCAGCGCCTTTCCGCCTGCGGCCCCAACGAGCTCGAGGCTGCACCCGCAATCCCATGGTGGCGGTTGCTGCTCGAGCAATTCGAAAACGCTCTGATCCTCATCCTGCTCGTCGGCACGTTCAGGAACCGGTGGCTGAACCTCGCGGTCGCCTGGGAGATCGCACTCCTGACGCTCGTGATCAATGTCCCGTTGCTCGAGCAAGCCTTCGGCACGACCGACCTCTCGCCCGGGCGCTGGGCGCTGATCGTCGGCGCCGCGCTGACGATCGTGCCGGTGCTCGAGCTCGGCAAGCTGCTCGTGCGCCGATCGTCCGCCGACGGCGCCGAGGCAATCCGTAGTTTCTCCCCTCGCGGACAGGGGTGACCCGGAGGCGGTATGCTCGCCGCGCCGGTATCAGAGGCAGTACGAAGGGGAGTATCCCCGCGGCGCGAGTCCGTCAACACGGCTACGGCCCGGATTCGCGCGGCCCGCCCGGCCGGGAGAGACCTTCGGCACCACAAGCCGAAGGAGACACATGCGCGGAGCGATCGCCCTCCTTGCCGCCACAGCCCTCGTCGCAGCCGCGGCGCCCGCGCCGGCGCGCGCGCACGCCGCAGGCCACTCCGAACGACTCGTGGCGCGCGTTCGCCGCGGCGACCGCGCCGCCCGCACCGCGCTTCTCGAGGAGCACATGGGCCTCGTCCGCTCGATCGCCGCCCGCTACCGCAACCTCGGCGTGCCCGAGGAGGATCTCGTGCAAGAAGGCGCGATCGGTCTTCTGACGGCGGTCGACGAATACGACCCTGCTCGCGGCACGAGCTTCTCGACCTACGCCTTCTGGCGCATCCGGGCCGCCGTTACGCACGCTGTCACGGCCCGCGGCAGCCTCGTCCGGGTCCCGCGACCGCTGCTCGAGCGCCGGCGACAAGTCAAGGCCGCCCGCGACTTCTTGACCGAGCCCGGACACCAGCCGAGCATGAGCGAGTTGGCAACCGCAACCTCGCTGCCGGTAGCGGCGGTCGCCGAAGCGCTGGCGCCGGGCAAGGTCGCCTCGCTCGACCAGCCGCTTGCCGACGGGACCCTGCTCGGCGACCACCTCGCGGGTAGCGAGGGCGAGCGGCCGGACGCCCAAGCCGTCAGCGCGCAGGAACGACGCATACTGCGCGGTGCGCTCCACCGACTGCGCCCCCGCAAGCAGACGATCGTCAAGCGCCACTACGGGATCGACGGCACACCCGAGACGCTGGTCGAGATCGCCTCTGACCTCCACCTGTCCCCCGAGCGGACCCGCGTCCTCAAAGACGAGGCGCTGCGCGAGCTGGCTGCCGATCTGACAGCGGCGCGCGGCGCCTAAAGCGGCGGCACGGCTCCGTAGTTCCTCCGCCCCGTCCGTGCGGCAAACCGCCGAACCGCGAGCACCGGCGCGGCGGAGGACACAGGCGACAAGGAGGTACGCGATGGCAGCAACCGCGAACCAGATGCGCCTTCAGGCCGGGCGGCGACTCTTCACGCGCATCCTCGTCGGCATCGACGGCTCCCAGCAAGCGCTCGAAGCGGCACGCCAAGCTGCGCTGCTGCAGGACGTCGACGGGCAGCTGACGCTGCTCGCGGCCTGGGACACCGCGCCGGTCATGGGCGGTACCGGCACAAGGATCCCTTACTACCTCGACGAGGACTTTCAGCGCACGGCCGCGGAGAAGGGGTTGCGCGCGGCGACCGAATACGTCGCCCCCTACACCGCCGCCACCGCCAAGCTGGTGCACGGCACGCCCGTGGCCGCGCTGCTCGGGGAGATCGAGCGCGACGAAGACACGTTGATCTCGATCGGCAGCAGCGGCATCGGTCGGCTGCTCGGGATCGTCGAAGGCGCCGTCGCCACCGAACTGATCCACCGCGCCCCCTCTTCGGTGCTGGTGGTGCGCCAGGCGAAAAACGGCTTCCCGCAGCGAATCCTCGTCGGCGTCGACGGCTCGGTCGAGTCGGCCGCCGCCTACGCCGCAGGCCGCTACCTGGCCGAGCGCTTCGATGCGGAGCTACACCCGCTTGTAGCCTGGGGCGGCAAGGACGTCAACGAGCGGCTCGTCGCAGCGATCACCGACGGCGAGCACGAAGACCGCCACGAGGCTCCCGCCCACGCACTGACAGACGCTGCTGAACGCGCCGACCTAGTGGTCGTCGGCAGCCGGGGCCTGCACGGCCTGGGCGCGCTCGGCTCGGTCTCCGAACGCGTCGCGCACACGGCCTCCTGCTCGACGCTCGTCGTCCGCGAGCCCAGCTGGCAGCGGGTGGCCGAAGAACTTGGGCGCTAGGAGTAGGAATGCCGGACAGGGCGACCGCGATTCGTGCCGAGCAGCTGACCAAGCTGTACGGGAAAGCGCGCGGCGTGCTCGACCTCTCCTTCGCCGTCGACGCCGGCGAGGTCTTTGGGTTCCTCGGCCCCAACGGCGCCGGCAAGACGACGACGATCCGCCTCATCCTCGACCTGATCCGGCCGACCCGCGGCCGCATCGAGGTCTTCGGCGCGGACCCGCGCCGCGACGCCGCCCTCCGGCGGCGGATCGGCTACCTGCCGGGAGACCTCCGCCTCTATGAACGCCTGACCCCGCGCGAGCTTTCAACCTACTTCGCACATCTGCGTGGCCTCCGCGGGCTGGGCCGGGCCGAGGAGTACGCGGCCCGGCTCGAGCTGCCGCTCGACCGGCCGATCGGCTCGCTCTCCAAGGGCAACCGCCAGAAGGTCGGCCTCGTGCAGGCGTTCATGCACGAACCCGACCTGCTCGTGCTCGACGAGCCGACCGCCGGACTCGACCCGCTGATCCAGCAGACGTTCTACACGCTTGTCGCCGACGCGCGCGCAGCCGGCGCCACCGTCTTCGTCTCCTCCCACGTCCTGCCGGAGGTGCAGCACATCGCCGACCGCGTCGCGCTGATCCGCGACGGGCAGCTCGTTCTGGTTGCCTCGGTCGACGAGCTTCGCGCGCACGCCTTCGCGCGGGTCGAGGCAACCTTCGCGACCGCACCGCCGCCCGGCTCCTTCGCACAGATCAGCGGCGTACGAGAAATCGACCGTCACGGCAAGACGGTCCTGTTCGCCCTCCAAGGCGAGATCGACCCGCTGCTCAAGGCGCTCGCCCGCTTCCGCGTGCTCAGCCTCGACAGCCACGAGGCCGACCTCGAAGACGTCTTTCTCAGCCTCTACCGCGGCGAGGCGCGCGATGCTGCATAACGCCTTCCTGAAGACACTCCGGGACGCTCGCCGCGCGATCGCCTGGTGGAGCCTCGGCCTGGTCGCGATGACAGCGCTGATGGTCGCCGTCTACCCCTCCGTGCGCGACAACCCGGAGCTGAACAAGATGGTCGACGACTACCCCGACGCCTTCAAAGCCTTCTTCGGCCTCGGCGAGAACGTCGACTACACGTCCGCCGTCGGCTACCTGAACAGCGAGCTGTTCTCGTTCATGGTGCCGCTCCTGCTGCTGATCGCCGCAATCGGCGCCGGCGCCCGCGCCACCGCCGGCGAGGAAGAACAGGGGACGCTCGACCTGCTCCTCGCCAACCCGATCTCGCGCCGCAGGCTCGTGCTCGACAAGCTCGCCGCGCTCGCGGCCGAGCTCGTCCTGCTCGCGCTCGTGCTCTGGCTGGCGCTCGTCGTCGGCGTCGAGGCGATCGGAATGGACGTCTCGGTCGCGCACCTCGCCGCCGCGACCGTTGCCGCGGCCTTGTTCGCCTTCGTCTACGGCGCAATCGCGCTCTTCCTCGGCGCGGCGACCGGCCGGCGCGCCGTCGCAACCGGCATCGCTGCCGCCGGCGCCGTCGCCGCCTACCTGCTCAGCTCGCTCGCCGAGCTCGTCGAACCGCTGCAGCCGCTGCGCGTTACCTCGCCCTTCTACCACTACGCCGCCGGCGACTCACTGCGCACGGGCCTGGCCGCCGGCCATACCGCATTCCTGCTCCTGCTCGCAGTCGCCGCCGCCGCCGCCGCGGTCATCGCCTTCGAGCGCCGCGACCTCGCAAGCCCCTGAACTAGGAACGGAGGATCACGCCATGACAACCGCATCCCTCAGTCCGCCCCGCGAGCTCCGCTCGCACCGTCACCACGTCCTCGTCGTCGTCGACGAGCCGTGCCCGTCCCCCAGCCTCTGTACGAGTGTGCGCGAGCAGGCCGCGCGCGAGCCAATCGAAGCGTTGATCATCGCCCCCGCCCACGGCTCGGCCGCGACCCAGTGGTACATCGACGACGACGCCGCCCGCGCCGACGCGACTCAGCGCCTGCGCGTTTGCGTCAACTGCCTCGCCGACGCCGGAATCCACGCGGAGGGCCGACTCGCCGACCCCGACCCGGTCAGCGCGATCGCCGACGCGCTCCACGACTTCCCGGCGGAGGAGATCCTGATCGTCACCGCGCCCCAACGGCCCTCGACCTGGCTACACAAGAGCGTGATCGACCGCGCCCGCCATAGCTTCCCGCAGCCGGTCAAACACCTCGTCGTGCGACCCACGACCACTGGGCCGTGGCGGGGAGAACGACAGGCGGCTGGGAGTGACCCGTGATGCAGCTCTGGCTCGGACTCGCGCTCGCGCTGATCTCGGCGATCACCGTCAACTGGGCTTACTCGCGCGAGCATGACGCAGCCGCGGCCATGCCTCCGTTCTCGCCGCAGCATCCGCGCCGTTTCGTCTCGCTCCTGCTTGGCGACCGACGCTGGCGGAGCGGCTTCGCAACCGAGACCGCGGGCTGGGTCGTCTACGTCGCCGCGCTGCGCATCGCCCCGCTCTCCCTTGTCCAGGCCGTCTGCGCCTCGGGCATCGCAGTGCTCGCATTCGCGAGCGTGCACGGTCACCCCGAACGGCTCGCCGGCCGCGAGCGACTCGCCGTGCTGTTTGCGGTCACGGGGCTCGTCCTGCTCGCGCTCTCTCTCGTCGACGCGCACCAGGCCGACCATCCACCCCAATGGACGCCTGTCCTGCTCTGGCTCGGTGCGTCCAGCGCCGCCGCCCTCGTCCTGGCGCGGTTCGGCGCCGGGCTTGCCCGCGGAGCTTCGCTCGGACTTGCGGCCGGACTGCTCTTCGCCGGCGGGGACATCTCCGCCAAGCTCGTCGTCTACGGCGGTATCTGGCTGGTCGCCGTCAGCGCCCTGATCGGCTGCTACGCGCTCGGCACCGGCATCCTGCAGGGCGCCTTCCAGCACGGCGACGCACTCACCGGCGCCGGCCTGGCAACGCTCGCAACCAACGCCGTGCCGATCGGCGCCGGCTTTCTCGTCTTCGGCGAACAGCTTCCCGACGGCGCCCGCGGCGTTCTCCAGCTTGTCGCCTTCGCCTCGCTGGTCGGCAGTGCGGTTCTCCTCGCGCGCACGCCCCACCCGCTCCCCGCCCAAGCGGAAGTTCCCGTCGCTTACCGCTCGCACCCAGTACCAGGCTAGGGAGGTTGCAAATGGATACGAATGCAACCCCCGCCAACGAGTCCACCCGGACGGCAATCGGCAGATCCGTCTTCAGCAGGGACGAACATCGCCGCACGACCGAGATCAGCTTCGGCGGCGTCCGCGAGCGAACAGGCGCGAAAGTCGCCGCACAGCACCCCGTCGCGGCACTCGTCGAGGCGTCGCGCGACGCGGACATGCTCGTCGTGGGCAGCCGCGGTCTGCACGGCCTCAAAGCACTCGGCAGCGTCTCCGAACGCATCGCCCGAGACGCGTCCTGCACCGTTCTCTTCGCACGAATCGCACCGCCGTCACAGGAGCGGTCGTGCTGAGTTTCGTCCACGTCGGCAAGCGGTTCGGAGCTGTACA
This sequence comes from uncultured Actinomycetes bacterium, assembly GCA_963833655.1. Lineage (GTDB taxonomy): Bacteria > Actinomycetota > Thermoleophilia > Gaiellales > Gaiellaceae > 3-1-20CM-4-69-9. The sequence continues at coordinate 29,668 of CAWHYL010000007.1, forward strand.
AGCGCTCGCGGACTGCTCGTTTGCGGTCGAGCGCGGCCGTATGGTCGGGTTCCTCGGCCCCAACGGCGCCGGCAAGACGACGACGATGCGCGCCGTCTTCGGGCTCGTGGAACCTGACGCTGGAACCGTGCTCTGGTATGGGCTGCCGATCGGAATGCCCGAGCGGCTCCGCTTCGGCTACATGCCCGAGGAGCGCGGGCTGTACCCGAGGATGCCGGTCGGCGAGCAAGTTGCGTATTTCGGCCGCCTGCACGGGCTGTCCGCCGCGGCCGCACGCGCCGCGACGCGAACGTGGTTGGAGCGCCTCGACCTCGGCGGACGCGCAGACGCAAGGGTGGAAGAGCTCTCGCATGGAAACCAGCAACGCGCCCAGCTGGCGGCAGCGCTCGTGCACGCGCCCGAGCTGCTCGTCCTCGACGAGCCCTTCGCGGGTCTCGACCCGGTCGCCGTGCAGACGCTCGCTGACGTTCTCCGCGACGAGGCAAAGCGCGGCACCGCCGTCCTCTTCTCGAGTCACCAACTCGATCTTGTCGAGGACATCTGCGAAGACGTCGCGATCATCGACCACGGTCGCATCGTCGCAACAGGCGGTCTCGACGACCTGCGTCGCCGCTCGCATCACCGTCTCATCGCGCTCGAGCTCGACGGCGCGCCTTCCGAGTGGGTCCCAGCCGCGGCGGGCGTCGAACTGCTCGAACGCCGAAACGGCAACCTCCTTCTGTCCGCGGATCACGACGTCGAGCCGGAGCGGGTGCTGGCCGCCGCGGAGCGAGCGGCGCGGGTGGTCAGCTTCAGCTACCGACCGCCGTCACTCGCCGAGCTCTTCCTGGAGCTGGTCGAGCGATGAGCGCCCGGCAGACCATCTCTCTCGTTGCCTGGCGCGAGATCCGCGAGCGCCTTCGTAGCCGCGTTTTCCTCTACTCCACCCTGCTCATGCTCGCCGTCGTCGCCGCCGGAAGCGCTCTACCGACCCTCATCAACACGACCAAGACCTATCACGTCGCGGTCGTTGCGTCCGCGCCCCCGGGCCTTGACGCGGCATTGCAGCGGGCGGCCAAGCCGTTCGACGCCCGCGTCAGGCTCCAGGTCCTACGCGCGGGGCGTGCACGAGAGCAGCTGAGGACGAAGCGGATCGACGCCCTGCTCGTCCTGCCGAGCGATCGAATCGCCTTTCACGACAACGTCGACCCGGAGCTCGCCGCGATCGCAGACAGCGCGGTTCGAGCCGTCCGCCGGCAGCTGCCACCGACACCCGAGCTCAACCCGGTCACACTCGAGACGCCGAAACCACAATCGAGCGATGCAGAGGTGATGACCGCACTGCTCGGCGCGTCGCTGCTGCTCGCGACCATTGCCGTGTACGGGCAATGGGTGTTGACCGGCGTCGTCGAAGAGAGGACGAACCGCGTCGTCGAGGTGATCGTGGCCACGGTGCGGCCTCGACACCTGCTCGCTGGAAAGGTGATCGGGATCGGTCTTCTGGGCCTCGCCCAGGTCGCACTCATCGGCGGCCTGACCGTGACCCTCCTCGCCGCGGGGGTCTTCCATGCCCCCGCCTCCCTCAGCGGGAGCGTCGCGCTGATCGTGCCCTGGTTCGCGCTCGGCTTCGCTCTCTACGCGGTTGCCTATGCCGCCGCGGGCGCAATCGCCTCCCGCAGCCAGGACGCCAACTCAGCAGGCATGCCCATCACCTACACGCTCATCGCTGCCTTCTTCCTCGGCTACATGGTCGTTTCCGTCAATGCCAACGGCCTGCTCGCACACCTGCTCACGGTGTTCCCGCTCACGGCACCGCTCATACTGCCCGCGCGCAGCGCGCTCGTCGGCGTGCCGATCTGGGAACACGCACTCGCACTCGTCGTCGTTGTCGCGACGATCTACGCGCTCGTCCGCCTCGCCGGACGCATCTACGGCGCGGGGCTCCTGCAATCAGGCCCGCGCCTCCACGTACGCGCAGCTCTCCGTCTCGCGCGACATCCCTGAGATGAGGCCTTTTCGTGAAGAACACACTTCTGTATGCCGAGAGGATCGCGATCCTCGTCGGCATCGCCGCCATCGTTCACTTGCTCGCCTCGGTCGACTGGCCATGGGCGATTGCGATCGGCGCGGCAGCAGCCGCCCTCCTGCGAGCGTTGATCCACCGCAAGACACCGTGCAGCGATGAAAGGAAAGGCAGCGACATGTCAGCCACCACACACGCCACCACCCACCGCGCCACCCCCAGCCTCAACATCGCGGGCAAGTACCTGAGTCTTTCGACCTACCGGCGAGACGGCTCATCTGTCTCCACCCCGGTGTGGTTCGTCGAGGACCGAGGGCGGCTGTTCGTCACCACCGCCGCCGACTCGTACAAGGCGAGACGGCTCCGGCACAACCCGGCGGCGATGGTCGCCCCCTGGAACGCGCGCGGGTCGCCAAGGGAGACGCCATCCCCGTCCAAGTCGAGTTCCTTGCCGACGCCGATCACGCGCTAGTCGATGACCTGATGGCCGAGAAGTATCGAATCGACAAGATCCTCATCCTGCCGGTCTACCGTCTCGTGACGAAGCCGGGCAGCAAAGCGAGCAAGGAGAGCGAAACCGCCTATCTCGCGATCACCGCATCGTGAGAGCCGAGAGACAGAACACCAGCGTCAATCAGGCGCTCCGACACGTCCTGTCGGCAGCGACGGCAGCGGTCGTCCTCGTCACTGGAGGCAGCTCGCCCTAACCAGCGGAGAAAGAGCAGGCCCCGCACGCCGGTCTCACTTTCACCCGCCTCCGCCCTTCGGCGGGGAGGCCGCAAGAGTGGCGTTCAGGCCCCGGACCAGTGCTTCCTTGTCAGCCGCGCTGAGGCGCGCGTTCGAGTGCAGGATCGTGTAGAACCACGGCGGCATCGACCCGCCTCGAATCGCTTCAGCCAGGTCGCCGGCGCCGACGTCCTGGGCTCGGTTCCATTCCGAGAAGTTGAAGTTGCCGCGCCCGCCGTCGACGTCGCGCTGCACCAGCCACGACGCCGGGGCCACGTTCGAGTACCAGCGCCACTTCGTCAGATTGCTGTGGCAGTCGAAGCAGGCCCGCGCGGCGAGCGCGCGCGTCTGCGGCGAGTCCCACTTCGGCTCCATCGTCACCGGCGGATTCGAGTGGTTCCGGCCGTACGGGACAACCTGGATCAGCACGAACAACACGAATGCGCCGACCGCCCCCCATAACAGGACACGGCGCCTGCCCGTCATACGGAGACGTCGCACAACCGCATCCTCCGGGCGACGAGACTCTCGGGCATCGGAACAGCCCCGCGAGAGCCTGCGGCAAACTACGGAGCCGACGGCGAACCGGTCCAGATCTTGGTCGATCGCTTCAAATTCCTTGCCAAGCCTTGCCCCGACGCTTCCTCTATGCGGCGTAAAACAAGCGCATCAACGAACGAAAGGAGCACCACGATGCGCAAGCTTTCCGCCTCGATCCTCGCCACTGCCGCACTCGCCGGCGGCGCCTTCAGCGGCGTCGCCGTCGCAGCCTCGTCGCCCTCCCACGCCGCCGAGCGGGCGTCGCTCGACCGCAACGCGGGTACGCGCGATCGCAGCCAACACAACCGTCGGCCAGAGTCGCCCAGCCGCGACCGCGGAAGCCGCGACCGTTCCGCTCACGAGCGGCAGCACGCGGAGACGCATCGGGGCTGATCCGCGACGAGCGCCCGGGTCGTACCACGTCGCACGCCACGCCCCCTCCTCACATTCATGGTAAGGAGGGGGTCTCCGCTTCGAGTCCGGAAGAGGGCGTCAGTGGCGAGTCGTCTCTGGTAGAGCGTGCATCTGTGCCCGCCGGCTAGTCAGCGTCAAGCTCGAGCACGACCTTGCCACGCTTCCCGCGGGCCGCGACTCGCTCGAACGCCGCACGGGCCTCCGTGAGCGGAAAGACCGAGTCGACCTCCGCGCGAAGCTCACCTGCGTCCACGAGCGCTGTCAACTCCGTCAGTTGCTCGTGGTTGGGTTCGACGATGAAGTAGATCGCGCCCGGTATCTCCTCTGCGATCGTGACCACGCGCTCGCCGGCGGGAACCTCGCCGCCACGGGTGTCGAAGACCAGATCGACCGGCCCGCTCTCCACTACCGTTGCCCCGGCGTGTCGCGCAAGCTGGACGGCGATGTGCCCAACCCCGCCCGAGGCGCCCGTGACCAGCACCCGCTCGCCTCGGGCGAGCCGCCCGTGCACAAACAATGCTTGCCAGGCGGTCAGCCCGCCCATCGGCAGAGCTGCCGCCTCGACGTGGCTCAGCCGCAACGGCTTCGGTGCAAGCACCTCCGCCGGAACGACGGCGTACTCGGCAGCCGCGCCGTCGCGATCGAAAGGGGTCAGCGCATAGACCTCGTCACCGCTGTCGACGACGACGCCCGAAAGCTCGTACGACGGCGTCGCCGGCAGTCGATCGACGGGCCACTCCAGCTCGCCACGCGTAATCGCCGCAGCATGCACGCGCACCAGCACCTCACCCGCATCCGGCGACGGCGTCTCGATCTCCTCAACCTTCAAGCCGTCATCGCGCAGCCGCGCCGCTAGCACACCGCCCCCCTGCTGCCGCTGTTGGACGTCGTTCCTCAGGAGATCTTGCCAGCTGGCACCTCCTACTCGGAGACGGCGCCTGCGCCCGCGTTCCGGCATGACGCCTGGGGAGTTAGCTCCAGCCCGCTGGACTGCGCGCACCGGGACTCGCGCAACTCGCGCGCGGCCAGGTTAGGTTCGGAGTGACAGGACGATCGCGCCGTCCGCTCCCGCGACGACCTCGCGCAGTGCTTGTGCCGCCTGTTCGAGCGGACGGACGGACGCGATCGGCACGCTCAGGGTGCCGCAGGCGAGCAGCTCCGCGAGTGCTGACAGCTGCCGACCGTCGGGTCGGACGTAGACGTCGGATACGGCGACGCCCCGTTCCTCCCGCGGCGGGTCGCCCGTAATCGTGGCGAGGCGGCCGCCGTCGGCCACAGCCTTCAACGTGGTGGCCGCCAGCCCGCGGGCAGCGTTGACGGCCTTGGGGGAACCGCCGCCGGTGATCTCCCGAACGAGCGCAGGCCAGTCGCCGTGGTAGTCGAGCACCTCCGACGCGCCGTAGGCGCGGACGCGCGCGGCCTTGTTCGCGCTCGCGGTCGCGATCACGCGGGCGCCGCGAGCTGCGGCAAGCTGGACGAGCAGGCCACCCGTGACTCCGCCGGCTCCGTTGACGACGACCCAGCCGCCGCTCTCGATCCCGAGAGCCTCGTCGAGTGCCTGCGCCGCGGTGAGCGCAGGAATCGGAAACGCTCCACTGGCCTCCCAGGACACCGCCCGCGGCCGGGGCGCGACGGTCACCGCCGGCGCCAGCACCCTGCCCGCCCACGTTCCGTGACGCCGGAGCGGCAGCGGATGTGTCATCACCTCGTCCCCTTCGCGCACCCCGGCCACACGAGAGCCGACGGCTACGACCGTCCCGGCCGCCTCCGTCCCGAGCGCCATCGGAGCCCGGCCGCCGAGCTGCCAGCTGCCGATCCTGACAAGCTCGTCCCAATTGCCGATGCCGGCGGCGGCGACGTCGAGCAGGACCTCGTCTGCGGCAGGCGGCGCCGGCTCGTCCACCTCGAAGATCTCGACGGGCTCGCCGCGTGCCGTGATCCCGGCCACTCGCATCCTGTTCAACGAACGTTAGTGGCGTCGCGAGCGGACGACAGATGACTTGACCGGGCGAACGGCAGGGCCGAAACGGCCCGATTGCCGCCGGGAAGGAGGTCGCGCGTCGCGTCTTCCCGCGCCACGTTCACGCTCTCGGTTCGAAGGCCGCGCGAGCATTCTCGGCAGCGGGAGGGCGGCCGGTTTCGGCCGCCCTCCCGTCAGCGCCTGGCTGGGTCCCGCTACGTCAGCGCGGGAACGACCAGATCCGCGCAAAAGTCACCCCCGTCTCCCGGGAGGTGGCGAGGCGGCTGGAAGATCACGTCGGTCCTGATGTACCCGTCGACGTCCGGATTCGCATTGGCCAACCCACCGGCAGGCATCTGGAAGACGTCCGCGACCACGGAGTGCCCGGCGCCGAGGTTCTGCGTCAACTCGCCGCCGTTCGGCGTCTTGGTCCGGATGCCCGATCCAGAGTGCTCGTCCACCACGCTGTAAGTGCCGTCGCCGTTGTCGACGAGGGAGACCTTGTCCGAGCCGGTTGCGAGGAACTCGACTCCCTTGCCCGTCGCGTCGGAGATGAACGTGGACGAGCCGCTGAAGTGACGCGTAGAGCAGAGCGAGCAACGCGTTGCCGCGCCGAAGCGCCCGGTCGTCCACAGTCCCGGTCCGACTATGCGACGTGCGCGGGTACGACCGGTTGGAACGGGTGCAGCTCGTCCTGGCCGGGCTGGACGATCCCGTAGCTCGCCTCGGGCACTTCGTTCCAGACGCCGGGTAGATCGCCGAGCGGCTCCGAGACCACCACCCGGGTCTCGTCGTCGAAGAGGCCGAGGCGCTCGTCGTCGGGGTAAAGCGCCTTGAGCGTCTCGTACTTACTCGAGAAGAAGAGCGAGCGCGACTTTCCCTCGCTCGAATAGCGAAATGCCCACAACCGCTCGCCGTCCGTCGTCACGATCGTCCCCTGGAACGGGAACTCGACGTCGTGCTGGTGACCGACCTCCTCGACCAGCCCGAGCGTGCGGGCGACCGCCGCGGGCGGATCCTCGTCGAGGCCGAGCGTCAACGCGAGGAAGAAGAGCACCTCCGAGTCGGTCGTGCCCTCGATGAACGGATAGAGCTCAGGATCGACCGCGAGCACGAGGTCGCGCTTCACCTGCAGCCAATCCGACACCACGCCGTTGTGCGCCCACAGCCACTTGCCGTGACCGAAGGGATGGCAGTTCGTCTGCTGCACCGGCGTTCCCGTCGTCGCACGGACGTGGGCGATGAAGAGGTGGGACTCGACGTGGCCGGCGAGCTGACGCAGGTTGCGGTCGTTCCAGGCCGGTTCCATGCTCTTGAAGGTGCCCGGCCCGTACCGGCTGTACCAGCCGATCCCGAAGCCGTCCCCGTTCGTCGGCTCGGCGCCCATACGCGACTCGAGGCTCTGCTCGATCAGGGAGTGCTGCGGCCCGTAGAGGACCTTGTCCATCAGGACCGGCTTTCCGGAATACGCGAGCCAACGACACATGTTCCGTCTCCCTTCTGGTATTCACGCGGAGAGAAGCGCGAGCGTTCGCTCGCACGCACTTCCGGTAGGTGTAGTCGGTTCTAGCACCGGCCGGGCGCGCACACAACGCATTCACCCAGGTGAATCGGCTCCGACCGCAGCGGCTGGCCCTAGTCCCCCCTTTGACCGCCCGCAGTCCCTAGAGTCGTGCAGTGCGCAAGTGGTTGCCACTCATAATCCTCGCGGCAGCCCAGTTCATCATGGTGCTCGACTCGAGCGTGATGAACGTCTCGATCTCGCAGATCGCCAACGACCTGAGCACGACGATCACCGGCGTGCAGAGCGCGATCACGTTGTACACGCTCGTGATGGCGGCGTTCATGCTCGTCGGCGCGAAGCTCGGCGACATCCTGGGACGCGACAAGGCCTTTGGCCTGGGTCTGGCGGTGTACGGGCTCGGCTCGCTGACGACGTCGCTCAGCCCGAACCTCACGGTGTTGCTGCTCGGCTGGTCGTGCATCGAAGGGCTCGGCGCTGTGCTGGTGATCCCGGCGATCGCGGCCCTGACCGCGGCGAACTACGAAGGCAAGGATCGCGCGTTCGCCTACGGGATGATCGGCGGCGCCGCCGGGGCGGCGATCGCGGCCGGCCCGCTGATCGGCGGCTACGTGACGACGACCTGGAGCTGGCGGTACGTCTTCGTCGGCGAGGTCGTTGTCGTGCTCCTGGTGCTTGCCGTCCACCGTCGCATGAAGCGCGCGCCGAAGCCCGAGCACCCGCCGAAGCTGGACTACGGTGGAGCAGCGCTCTCGGCGATTGCGCTCGGCCTGATCGTCTTCGGGATCCTCAAGAGCAGTGTCTGGGGCTGGATCAGGCCGATCGACGCCCCGACGATCAGCGGGCACGAGATCACACCGCTCGGATTCTCGGTGGTGCCGTTCCTGCTCGCCGGCGGCTTCGTCGTCCTCAGCTCCTTCTTCGCGTGGGAGGAGCGCCGCGAGCAGCACGGTAGGAGCACGCTCCTCAACCGCGCGCTCCTGAAGATCGAGACGTTGCGCGCCGGGCTCTCGTGCCTCTGCTCGCAGCAGTTGATCGTGATGGGCACCTTCTTCGTCCTGCCGGTGTACCTGCAGGTCGTGCTCGGCTTCGACGCCTTCGAGACCGGCAAGCGCCTGTTTCCGATGTCCGTCTCGATGCTGGCTGCTGCGCTGATCGGGCCGAAGGTGGCACCGCGGCTCGGACCGCGCTTCGTCGTCCAGGTCGGCCTCGGCGCGATGGCGATCGCAGCGCTCGTCCTCGTCGGAACGATCGACGTGAAGCTGAACGGAGCGTCCTTCGCGGTGTCGCTGGTCTTCTTCGGGATCGGCGCCGGGCTCCTGATGTCGCAGCTCGGCAACGTGATCATGTCCTCGGTGCCGCCGGACGAGACGAACGAGGCCGGGGGGCTTCAGGGGACGGCACAGAACCTCGGCGCATCCCTCGGCACCGCGCTGATCGGCTCCGTCCTCCTGCTCGGGCTGCTGAACGGGTTCAACTCGCGTATCGAGGAGAACCCCGCTCTGTCCCGCGACGCGAAGGACCAGATTGCGGCGGCCACCGAGACCGGCATCCCCATTGTGACGACCGACCAGGCATACCAGTCCCTGCGCGACGGCGGGTTGTCTCCCGCCGACGCGACCGCCGTGACCAACGACTACGCCGATGCGCAGCTCGACGCGTTGAAGACCTCTATGCTCGCGGTCGCGCTCCTCGCCGTGCTCTCGCTCTGGCTCACTCGCCGGTTACCGGGGAAGCCCGTACAAGCCGCCTAGTACCGGGCGCCCAGTCACATCACGTGCGGGTTTGTTGTTTCACGCGCGCGCGCGAATACCAGATCACGCCAAACTCGGCAAGAGGTAGCCGACGAGCAAGGCAGTACAGGTGCATTCCCTTGCCGACGCCGGGGCGCCGGCGCGAGCCATCGCAGCGGCCAGCGTCGCCGCCGCCACGAGGAAGAGCGCTGCGAGCAGCACCCGGACAAGCGCCTCCCGCCCAGCCGGGCGGCGTACGAGCCGTGTCCTCGCCTCCGTCAGACGCTGCTCGAGCAGGGGATCGACTGCCGCAACTGCGGTCCGCATCCACCGAATATCGGCAAATCAGCCGCGTCAGCTGAGCCTAGTCGCCGTCAAAGCTGACCATCGCTGACGGAGCGTTTTGTGGAGCTCCGTCTGCCTGACGGCCTCGTTTGTTCAGCCGGTGATCACGACACTGCGGCGGCTGCATTGGTCGTCGCCGGCTGCAGGCGGAAGGAGGCGACGGCCGCGCGGAAGATCTTCTGTGACATGCCGGCCTCCCTGGTCTCCGGCACAACTTGAGCTTCGTCGTCGGGCGGCCACGCTGGTGACGGTGGCGGCGCCGAGAAGGGTGAGGTTCATTGCCGCGAAGCCCCGCGCGGGGCGAGATGCAGCCCGGGGCGGGGCTTCGCGTGACGAACGGAGTGCACCCCGCTCGGGTGAAGGAGCGAAGGGCTCCGGCCCCCTAGATCGGGAGCCCTTCGCGGTCGAGGTGAGCGAGCACCCCTGCTCGACCCGCTGCCTGCCTCCCCCGCAGGCAGCAGATCAAGGCCGGTAGATGTCGAGTTGCGGAATTCCAGTTCTCAGCCCTTCCAGCAGAACGTGGTACGTCACCGACCAGCGTGTCTGAGGTCGGCCAGAATCGCGCTCCAACCCGCTTTGCTGAGGGCGGACCTTTCGCGGCACCGATTGTTATGGCCCGCGGGGCCGTTCGCCGCGCCAGTCACTGAGGCGCGGCGCGACGACTGTACCACCGGCCCGCGGCGAAAACCGCTTCCTGCGCGCGCGCGCGGACCACAGTTCTCGCAAATAGCCGCTCTTGCGTTGCTGGGGTGTAGGTCTAGAGACTCGGCTCTTCCGCCGGCCGTTCGGCGAGCGGCGGCGTCAACAGCAAATGGCTGTCGACGATCGCCTGCGCCACGTCGACCACCTTCCGGCCGTTGTGCTGCGAGTGGCCGCGAAGCATCTCGAAGGCGCGATCAGGATCGACCGAGTGCCGGGCCATCAGGATGCCCTTCGCCTGCTCGATCAGCGCGCGCCGGCCAAACGCCCCCTGCAGGCTCTGGTACTCGGCGAATCGCTGCAGGGTGATGTCAATGGCGCTCTGCAGCTCTTCGGCGTCACCGTCCACGATGTATGCGAAGACGCCGCGCTTCGCAGCTTCGTGCACGTAGGCCGGATCCTTCGCGGAGAGCAACGCGATGACCGGACAGTAGGCCTCACGGACGATCTCGGTGATCAGCTCGAGCGCGTGATCGGAGCTCAGCCCGAGGCCGACAAGCGCGACGTCCGGACGTTCTCGCGCAGTGACGGCGCCGACTTCCTTGACGTAGATCTCACGCGCGATGACCTCGTGGCCGAGCCCCAGAACGACCTGGGCGAGCAGCTCGAGGCGGTCACGCCTCTCATTCGCGATTAGCACCCGCAGGTGGTGCGGTTCGTCCTGGGTCATCTCCACCCGGCCGAGAGCGACAGCAACGGCGGCAGTTTAGCGCGCCGACTGCCGGCTCCTCGGCCCTCTACCGGACGGTGATACCCTGCTCACGCGGCGCCTCAGCCTCCGGCGCTGCGACGCACGGGGCGGGGTCGAACGCAATCGGTCCCGCAAAGGTCCATCCTGAGCGACACAGGCTGGAGCGGTACGGGCCGACCTCACGCCTGGTCGGCGATGAAGCTTCGAGCCGGGGGGACCGATGGTGGAGATACGCGTCGCCGATGACACCGGTGTCCACGGGCTCAGGCGGCAGCCTCGCCTGGTGGCCGGCCGATGATCGCTCTCGCAGCCGATCGTCGCAACACGCTCGACCTCGTCCAACAGGTCTCGCTGGCGAGCCGTGGCGGCGTCGGTCCGCAGGTTTTTCTCGAGCGAGTGTGCGGCGCCGTCGCGGAGGTGCTCGCATTCGACGACGTGACCGCGCTCCGATTCCACACCGACGCGGAAGAGGTGAGCGAGGTCGCCGTCGCGGGTGGCCGGCCTGCTGAGCAGGAGCGCCGCCGGGCCATAGCCGGGAAGCCTTTGCTCCTACGTGCTTGGAAGAGCCAGGCGCTCGTCCTCGTCTCCGGCGACGACGGCGGCGACATCGAGTCTGCGTTCGCGTTACCGCTCACCAACGCCGACGGCTGCCTGGGCTTCCTCTCCGGGAGTCGCCGGCGCATAGGGTCGCCGGACGAGGGCGAGGCGGCAGCACTCGAGACCGTCGGCGTTGTCGCCGCCACTCTGCTCGACAACGTACTCGCTCGCGACGAGGCTCAGCAGCTCGACGTGCTGAAGAGCGAGTTCATCGCGCTCGCAGCCCACGAGCTCCGCAACCCGCTGTCGAGCATCTACGGGCTTTTCGTCACCTTGGACGAGCGCGGCGACGCACTCGCCGAATCGGACCGCCTGGCCGTGCGGGACGCGCTTCGCGAGCAGACGCAGAGGATGCGACGCCTGATCGAGCAGCTGCTCGACCTCTCGCGCTTCGACCTCGTGGCGCTCCCGGTCTCGCCTGAAACCCTTCGCCTCCGCCCGAACATCGAGGAAGTCGTTCGAACGGTGGCGGGTGCTCGTGCGGAGCAGGTGACGGTAGCTGTGCCGCCCGATCTCGAAGCCCTGGTGGACCCGAGCGCGCTCGACCGGATGCTCTCGAACCTGATCGCGAACGCGTTGCGGCACGGCAAGCCGCCGGTCACAGTAACGGCTGCCCAGCGCGACACACACCTGCGTCTCGCGGTTGAGGATCGCGGCCAAGGGGTTGGGCGCGAGTTCGTCCCTCGCCTGTTCGACCGATTCACGCGCAGTCCCGAGGCGCGAGCGCGAACGGACGGCTCCGGTCTCGGGCTCGCGATCGCGCGCGCCTATGCGCGAGCCCACGGCGGAGACATCGTCTACGAGCCGGCCGTGCCACACGGCGCGCGCTTCGAGCTCGTGATCCCATTCAGGGCGCCGGACGCGAACGAGCCGGGATCCGCCCCCGGCGTTCGTCCGAGTCGAAAGGTCGACCCGCCAGCCGAATGAGCGCGCCGATGGAGCGTGTGCATGCGACCCTGCCGAGCAGCTCCGTGGACACGACCAAACCGGACGCAAGCAGGAACAACGAGCTAGCGCGCTGCTAGTTCCGACGCGAGCGTCTCGGCGCCACCGGGTCGCAGAACCGCCGAGAGTTGCGCCGCGTCGCTATCTCAGGTATCCGCGCGCGCGTCGCTGGATCGGGAGGCTCGCCGTGACGCATAGAAGGCCCGCTCTCGCGGGCCTTCTGCTCGTTCGGGTCGAGCAAACGACTCAGACCAGAGCCGGTGCCTTCGTCTCGTGCGCAATCACCTTTCGAAGCGTGACCTTCGGTGGATTCGGGACGAGCTTCTCGAGCTTCTCTTCCTGCGTCCACTCGGCCGCGACGCGAGTCGAGTCCTCGGCCTGGCTGGAGGTCTCGAACAGGCTGGTCGACCCGACAACGCCGTCGTCGGCCGCCATCAGGTAGTAGCCCCTGAACCCCGGCAACTTGCTCAACCGCGGGATCAAGCTCTCGTTCACCTTCCGTGTCAGCTCGTCGACCCGGCTCTGATCGATGCCCTCGTAGCGCCTGTGGGTGGCATACATCTGCTGCTCCTAACTTCATGCTTCAGGGTTGGAGAGCTCGAGTCGAGCTCTCCTGTCGCACTTAGGCCAGGTTTCGCAAGTCGAAGAGGGAACCTCGGAGCCTCAGCGGCTTCCGCGCTAGGTCTATGCGCTAAAGCCACCATAGCCACGATCGCGTCCCGCCGCGGACCTCTTTGGTTTCACCTGCGGGTGCTAGCCTGCAGGTAGCTAAGCGAACCCGGTGACGCTCCTGCGTCCTCCCGCTTTCGTGCGGAGGTGAGCAGCAGTGGATGCGTCACGAAAGCATGGCCCGTTCGACTCGCGTTGGCCGTGCGTACGCAAAGACAACTCGCGTGCGCCGTCTTCGGCTCGGCTTCTGAACGCTGCGGAGGCAGCAGAAGCACTTGAATGGGAGGCCTTCTCTGCCCGTTACTTTCCCGAGCGGAGACGGCACGACACGGAAGCGGTGTCCGCGTATGCGGCCTACAAGCAAGGACGCGAATGGCGAACGCCGCCGGCACGGCTCCGTCTCGTCCCCTCGAAGCGCGGTTCGGCCGTGGACGATCAACAGCGTGAAGAGGCCGGCACCCGACGCTTGATGGCCGCGATGGCCGCGATGGCAGCCGCGCAGCCGCGAGGAACGTAAGCCGCTTGCCCCGCCGACGAAACACAGACCGGAGGAACTGATGACGAAAGAGAGATCTGAACTAGAGCAGCGACGGGATGAGCTGACGCGAACGCTGCCGGAATTGAGCAAAAAGCGAGACGACACGTTCCGACACAACAGCGACGCGCTCGCCCGAGATCGCGCGGGAGTGAAACACGAGCGGCCGCAGGAGATGGGACGGTTGGGAGATGCTGAAGTAGCCGCCGACGCAGCAGTTCGCGATGCCCAACGCGAACTTCGTGACATCGACGCCGAGATCGCGCGGATGCCGCGCCGGCGCCTCGGGGCGAGAATTTGGACGCGTCGTTCGCCAACTGGAACCGGCCGGTGAGTCGTCCTTGGACGTATGCCGAGGCGAGCTTGTTCGACGGCGCGGCCCCTTCATGGTTCCGGCTCGACGAGCCAGGCAGTGCATTCCGCCGACGAGAGAGTCGCATCGCTCGCGCATGAGCGCTCGGATCCCCTCGAGGTAGGCCGATCCGTCAGCCACCCCGGCATCGGTTCCGGTCGACGCCTCAGCGGCACCGCCGTGGCCGCCGCTGAACCGGCGACCGACCGACGGACGAATCGAAGGCGTCGGCGTGGCCCAGTCGCTCGGCGATTTTCGCGACATCGGAGCGCTGATCCGGCAGGACGAAGGTCACACCCGTGCCACTGCGGCCGGCGCGGCCCGTGCGGCCGACGCGATGGACGTAGTCGTCCTCCGTTCGTGGTGGATCGAAATTGACGACGTGTGTAATCGCGGCGACGTCTAGGCCGCGTGCAGCGACGTCGGTCGCCACGAGCGTCGAGGCCTTGCCGGTGTCGAATTGCGCGAGCGAGCGCTCGCGTGCGTCTTGCGACATGTTCCCGTGCATCACGACCGCGCGCACGCCGTGCTCGCGGGCGAGCTTGCGGGCCAGACGATCGGCCCCGTGCTTCGTGCGCACGAAGACGAGCGAGAGCCTGTCGGCTTCGCCGACCGTCTCCGCGAGGCGGCCGAGCTTCGTCTCGAGTGTCACAGGCTCGAACTGGTGGTCGATTTCCCCGTGCGCCTGCGCGGCCTTAGTCGTCTCGAGCCGCAGATGCACCGGACTGACGGTGTAGCGACGCGCAAAGTCGAGAACGGGCCCTTCAAGCGTCGCCGAGAAGAGCAGCGTCTGCCGGTTCGCGGGCACGTCGCGCAGGACGCGGTCGACCTGAGGCCGAAACCCCATGTCGAGCATGCGATCCGCTTCGTCCAGGACGAGCACGCGTACGCCGCGCAGCGAGACGAGCTTCCGCTCGATCAGATCGTGGAGACGTCCGGGCGTCGCGACGAGAATGTGCGCGCCGCGCGCGCGCTTTGCCTGCGCGCCCACCGAAGTGCCACCGTAAACGGCGGCGATCCTCAGTGAGCACGCCGCGGCGACCGGTGCGAGCTCGTCGACGACCTGCGACGCGAGCTCGCGCGTCGGGACGAGAATCAGCGCGGCCGGACGCCCGGGGGCGCCCGCGCTGCGCTCGACGACGGGTATGCCGAAGGCGAGTGTCTTGCCGGAGCCGGTGGGCGACGTCGCGAGGACGTCTGCGCCGCCGAGAGCATCCGGCAAGACGAGCTGCTGCACCGCGAACGGCGCCTCGATGCCGCGGCGCTCGAGGGCGCGCACGACGCGTGCGCTCACCCCGAGCGCGGAGAACGATTCCTGCATGTGTTCACTCCTTGTCCCACCAGGTCGAGATAGAGAGACTCGAAACGCCTGGAGAAGGAGGAACGAGAAGCCGATCTCACGGTGCCGATCGGCAGCCGTGCGACCACGGTAGCACGCGGCGTTCGCCGCTCCGCAGCGGCGAGCAGCTAGCTCTTGTCGTTCATCGAGCTCACGTCCTGGACGCCGTCAAGGCAGGCACGCCGCCTGAGCGCCCGGGGCTCCTCCCGGAGCCCGCGCATGCGTGACTGCTGCTCGTTGTTCTCCAATCCCTGCCGCAGGGTTGCCGTATGCATCGCCGCTGCTCGGCGGCGGAGGCGCGCATTCACGCGGTCGAGACGCTGCATCGCGCCTCCACCCCGCCACGGCGCGGCGGCCGGAAAGTCGCGACGCTCGAGTGTCCGCACTCTTACGGCCGCCGCTCATTCCGGCCCGTCCGCGGCTTCTCCGAGCCGCCCCCGCGCGCTGTCACTGCAGAGCGACCCGTGCTTTGACGTGCAGCGTGACCGGCCGACGAATCATCCCGAAGGTACCGCTGCTCATCCCGAGCTCGCGCTGGTCGACGGTCGCGGTTGCCTCGATGTCGAGGGCACCGCCCGCGGGCCGAAGCGCTGCAGGGAACTCGAGCGGGACGCTACGTCCGGCCGCTTCGAGATGGCCGACGACGTGCAGGAACCCGTCGCCCACGTTGTGGACGCGCGTCGAGACGAACCGCACCTGCGGATGATCGGCGACGTGGAAGAAGGCGGCCGAGCGCAGATGCCCGTCACGGGTCTTGTTCCCCGTGTCGAGGCTGTCCGGGTCGATCGTCAGCTCGATCGTCGAACCGTCGGGCCCGACGTCATACGAGCCGTCGAAGCGGTCGAAGCGGCCGTGGACGGTCGTCAGGCCCCAGAACGTCTTGGCGGCGAACTCGACCGACGTGCTCTCCGGGTCGACGACCCAGCGCGTTCTCTGTTCGATTGCCGTGGTGGTCATCGCAACTCCTTAGGTGGATTGCGACCGAGCTTGCCGAAGGGCGCTGCCAAACCGCTGCCGCCGGCGGGATCTGTGCTGCCATGGCGTGAGTACGACTCGCTGGCATCGGCGTCGCCGTGGTTGGCAGCCGGCTGGCAGCGGCGCGTCGCACGCTCTCGGTGAGATGAGCCCGTCCTCAACCCACGACCGCCGGCCGCACCCCGCGACCCTCCTCGGGTCGTAGGGATCGCGATGCTGCCGCTCTCCGACGGCCTCCACCCGCGGCGGTTCCCGATCGTCAACGTCGCGCTGATCGCGGCCAACTTCGCGGTCTGGATCCTCTACGAGCTGCCGCACCTGGACTCGGCCGTCTACCACTCGTCCTTCTACCCGTGCGCGGTGGACAACGCGTGCCGCTCGCCGGAACCGTGGGGGGTGAGCTGGTTGACCTCGATGTTCATGCACGGCAGCTGGGATCACATCCTCGGCAACATGCTCTTCCTCGCGATCTTCGGCAAGAACGTCGAGGACGCGTTCGGGCACCTCCGCTACCTCGCCTTCTATATCGCCGGCGGCTTCGTCGCGACGATGACGCAGACCGCCATCACGCTGCTGTTCGGCACCGCGGCCGCCGCACGAGTTCCGAACCTCGGTGCGAGCGGCGCGATCGCCGCCGTGCTGGGTGCCTTCTTCATCCTCTACCCGACGGCGCAGATCTGCACGCTGGTCCTCGTCTTCTTCGTCCAGATTCCCGCGTGGATCTACCTCGGCGGTTGGTTCCTCTACCAGCTCGTCGAGGGGCACGCAGGCCTCACGTCGGCGAGAGCGAACGGCGGCGGCGTCGCCTTCTTCGCACATGTCGGCGGCTTTGCCTTCGGCGCGCTCGTCACGCTCGCCCTGCGCAACGCGGGTCGAGTCGTCCCGCAAAGCAGCGGACAACAACGTACCGCCCTCGTGCCGCTCTGAGACGGCTCGCATCTCGTCACCGGCCAACGTGCCGGAGTCGGCGGAAGGGGCGGACGCGAGGAGCGGCCGCGACCTGCGGATCCGCGTCGCCAAGGCGACAGCGCCGGCTCGGAACCGGTAGCAGCGGCGGCGGCGCTCAGCTGCTGCGTAACCGCAGCGACGCGAGGAGGCCCACGAACACGAACGCCGCTGCGATGAGAGCGGCGCGCCTCGCGCCTGCGACGAATGCGTCCTCGACCGGCCCGACCGCCGGCTGGAGCGCGGGGCTCTTCCGAAAGACGGGCAAGACCGCGCCGCCGCTCTGCTCGACCGCGGTGACGATGGCTGCCCGCTGCGGCGCGGGAATCGAGGTGTTTGCGAGACGGTCGGCCGTCCCGGTCGCGAGGCCGGTCGTGAGCGAGGTGCCGAGGATCGCGATCCCGAGCGCCGAGCCGACCTGTCTCGACGTGCTCTGGATCCCCGACCCCTCGCCGGACTGCGCCGACGGGACGTCGGCCAGGATCACGCCCGTCAGCTGGGCGGTGGCAAAGCCGACGCCGAGCCCGTAGACGAACAACTGCGGGCAGAACTGCCAGGCGGGCCGGTCGGCCGCGAACGTCAGCCCGACGGCGACGATGCCGACGATCTCGACGGCGAGCCCGAGCTGGACGACCCGCGTCGCGCCGATGCGGCGCGTGAGCGGCGCGGCGAATCCGCCGGCGACGAACGCGCCGCCCGCAAGGGCGACAAGCACAAGTCCGGTCTCGAAGGCCGACAGTCCGAGCACTGACTGGAGGAACAGCGGGATGACGAAGACGAGGCCGAGCTCGCCGAGGCCGACGATCAGCACCGCGATGTTGCCGTAGCCGAAGGTCGGGATTCGGAAGAGCGCGAAGTCGACGAGCACGGGATGCCCGGCCTTGGCCCGAGCGCGCTCGACGAGGACGAAGCCGCCGAGCGCCGCCACGCCGGCGGCGAACGCGAACGGGATCACCGAGTGCCCGAAAGGCGCGAGGCCGAAGAGCTCCCGCTCGGCGCGCCACCAGCCGTAGGTCTGTCCCTCGATCAGCCCGAAGACGATCCCGAGGAAACCGAGCGTCGAGAGCACGACGCCGGGCGGGTCGTACCCGGGACGCGCCAGTGGGTCGCGGCTCTCGTCCACGAAGAGAAACGCGCCCGCGAGCGCGAGCAACGCAATCGGCAGGTTGACGTAGAACGCCCACCGCCAGCTGAGGTGGGTCACGAACCAGCCGCCCGCGAGCGGACCGAGGGCGGCCATGCCGCCGATCGTCGACCCCCAGACCCCGAACGCCACCGCCCGCGCCCGTCCGCGGAACGTGGCGTTGACGATCGAGAGCGTCGAAGGCAGGATCAGCGCGCCGCCGACGCCCTGCAAGGCGCGGCCCGCGAGCAGCACGGTCCCGTTCGGCGCGAGCGCGGTGACGAGGCTCGCGGCCAGGAAGACGACGAGCCCGAGCACGAAGACGCGGCGACGCCCACCGACGTCGCCGACGCGGCCCACGCTGATCAGAAGCGCCGCGAACACGAGCGAGTAGATCGAGTTCGCCCACTCCGCCTGCGTGATCCCGATCCCGAGGTCGCGGATGATCGAAGGGATCGCGACATTGACGATCGTCGCGTCGACGATGATCATCGCCACGCCGATCGTCAGGGAGACGAGGCCCAGCCACCGCCGGGTGCTCGGTGCCGCCTTCATGGGGTCTGGAGCGTGCCAGCGAAGACCTGCCACGCGAGCAACGACCTCAGGATCAGGCTCGCTTCGGTGCCGTCCGGCGCGGGCGCGCCGCGCCGGACGGCCACCGACTGTCCCGCTAGGGGATCAGCACCTTGTTGATGACGTGGATGACGCCGTTCGAGGCGCCCACGTTGGCCTTGGTGACGGTGGCACCGCCGACGACCACCTTGGTGCCGTGGACGCGGATCGCAACCGACTTCCCGTTGAGGGTCTTCGCCGAGCGGAGCTTCATCGCCTGGGCGGCTGTGACCTTGCCCTTGACGACGTGGTAGAGGAGCACGGCGCGAAGCTTCGCCTTGTTCTTCGCAAGCGCCGCGAGGGTCGCCTTCGGCACCTTCGCGAACGCCGCGTCGGTCGGTGCGAAGACGGTGAACGGCCCCTTGCCCTGCAGCGTGCCGGCGAGACCGGCCTTCTTCAGCAGCGAGGCGAGCGTCTTGAACTGCCCGGCCGCGATCGCGGTCTGGACGATGTTCTTCGGCGCCGGCGCGGCCTTCGGGATCAGCACGGAGTCGATCACGTGGATCACGCCGTTGGAGGCCATGACGTCGGGGGTCGTCACCTTCGCCTTGTCGACGTAGACGGAGCCGTCGGCGACCTTGATCGCGACCGACTGGCCTTCGAGCGTTTTCGCGGAGTCGAGCTTGACGACGTCCGCGGCCGTGACCCGGCCGGGCACGACGTGGTACAGGAGCACCGACTTCAGCCGGGCGGGGTTCGCCGCGAGCGCGTCGAGCGTCGCCTTCGGCACCTTCGCGAACGCCGCGTCGGTGGGCGCGAAGACCGTGAACGGCCCGCCGGTAGAGAGCGTGTCCACAAGGCCCGCCTTCGTCAAAAGCGACGCGAGCGTCGTGAACTGGCCCGACGCGGCCGCGGTCTGGACGATGTTCTGGTCGCCCTCCGACCTCGACGCGGTCGAGGCAGAGGCGAAAGCACCGAGCGTCGCGGCCGCCAGGGCGGCGACGACGAGCACGGTGATCATGGTGCGGATGCGTTTCATCTGGTTTCCTTTCGGTCGGTTCTGACGTGAATGAGGCGGTTCGCGGCGCCGCACCCTTCGGTGAAGGCGCCGCCGTTCGAGCTCGTCATTCAGCTCCTTTCGTGAAGCGGCCGGCCGGCGGGCCGGTCCGCGGGGTTGGACAAGTCCCGAACCGGGGCGGTCTTCCGTTCGGCCTGATCGCGGCCGTCGAGGATCGCGCCGTAGATCGGCAGGGCGAGCCCGACGACGACGAGCACCGTCACGAGCACCCCCATCCCGAAGAGCAAGCCGTTGCTCATCGCGACCGCTCGCGCGCGAGCCCGCCGAGGGCGAGGATCGACGGCACCCAGAGACCGACGAAGATGCCCTGGTCGTGGTGCCCGGTGAACCAGAGGCTCACCGAGAGCACGAACGACACGAACGCTCCGAGCAGGATCAGCCCGCGGCCGAGGGCCTCGTACTGACCCGCCACCGCCGTCGCCTTGTTCATCTCCCCTCCTCTATACGGATTCTCTACGAACATTGAACAGAACTGTACAGGAACGGCGGCGGCGTTGTCAAATATCTGTCTAGCGTGTGTATAGTGATCGCATGAGCAGCGACGGCGGAGCCCTGCGAATCGGCGAGTTCTCGCGTCGGGTCGGGGTGAGCCCCGAGCTCCTCCGCGCCTGGGAGCGCCGTTACGGGCTCCTGCAGCCGATCCGCACCGAGGGCGGCTTCCGGCTCTACACGGACGACGACGCCGAGCGGGTGGCGCGCATGAAGCGGGCACTCGACGAGGGCCTCTCGGCCGCCGAGGCGGCGCGGCGTGCGCTCGCGCAGGAACGCACGACCGAGCGCACGCTCGACAGGGCGCGCGAGCGTCTAGTTGCCGCCGCGCACACCTACGACGAAGCAGCGTTGCACGCAACCCTCGACGAGGCCGTCGCCGGGTTCTCGCTCGAGACAGTCCTGGCGGAGCTGATCCTCCCCGCTCTGCGGGAGATCGGCACGGAGTGGGAAAGCGGGACGCTCGAGATCGGCCAGGAGCACTTCGCCAGCAACCTCGTCCGCGGGCGACTGCTTGCCCTCGCGCGCCTGTGGGGACGCGGCGGGGGGCCGCTCGCGATCCTCGCCTGCGCGCCCGGCGAGCGGCACGACATCGGCCTGATCGCCTTCGGGCTCGTGCTGCGCTCGCACGGCTGGCGGATCCTCTTCCTCGGCGCCGATACGCCGCTCGCGACGCTCGGTCGCGCCGTCGCTCAGACCGACCCGCGCCTCGTCGTCGTCGCGAGCATGGACGGTGCGCTCCTGGAGGCCGTCGGCAGCGATCTGCGCCGGCTTGGACGGTCGGCGCCGCTCGTCCTCTCGGGCTCGGGCGCGTCCGAGGAGCTCTGCTCCCGCTTGCGAATCGACCGGCTCGACGGCGACCTGGTGCGGGCGGCCGGCGCGGTCAGCGATCTGCCCAGGCTCCCGAGCACGTGACGGCGATCCTCGTCTCTCTCGGAGTCGCGCTCGCGGTGAACGGCGTCTTCTTCGCCGTTGCCGCCGCCCGCAAGACGGACGTCGTCACCGACCTGTCCTACAGCCTCACGTTCGCCCTGCTGGCGATCGTCCTCCCGTTCACGGGCGCCGGGAAGCCGGTGCAGCTCGTCGCCTCGCTGCTCGTCGTCGTGTGGGCACTGCGGCTCGGCACCTACCTCTTCCGGCGGATCTTGCGCATGAAGGTCGACCACCGCTTCGACGGAATGAGAGAGAACCCGTTGCGGTTCGCCCGCTTCTGGCTGCTGCAGGCGATCACCGTGGCCGTCGTCATGCTGCCCGTGTCCTACCTCCTCGATCAGGACCATCCTTCGGGCTTCGGCTCCTGGAGCATCGCGGGCGCCCTCGTCTGGCTCGTCGGGCTCCTCGTGGAGGCTGTCGCCGACGCGCAGAAGTCGGCCTTCAGGGCGAAGAACGCAAACCGCGGCCGTTTCGTCGCGAGCGGGCTCTGGCGCTACTCGCGCCATCCGAACTACTTCGGCGAGATGCTCGTCTGGTGGGGCCTCTTCGTCTACGTCGTTCCCGTGCTGCACGGAGCGGCGTTCGCCATCGTCATCGGGCCGCTGTACATCACCGTCCTGCTGTTGTTCGTGAGCGGGATCCCGCTGGTCGAGCGCAGCGCCGACGAGAGGTACGGGGACGACCCCGCGTACCGCGACTACAAGCGGCGGACGAGCATCCTCGTCCCCCTCCCCCCTCGGAGCTAGACGCCGGCCGTTCTCGGCGCAAAGCGGTAGTGCGAGACGAGCCACTCCCTTCCATGCCGGTATCCCCAGAGCTCGGCGCACGCGAGGAAGAACACGCGCCAGTTCGCGGCCCGACGGGGTCCGACGACTCGCACCACCTCGGCCCGGTTCGCATCGAGCCGCTCCAGCCACGCCTCCGCGGTTCGCGCGTAGTGGAGCCCGGAGACGCGCCACCGGTCCTCGAGGAGGAGGTGGCTGTCGAAGCGCGGCAGCAGGTCGTCGGAGGGCATCGTCCCGCCGGTGAAAAACCGTCGCGCGATCCAGCCATCGTCGTACGCATACGCGAAGCGGTCGTGCGAGAAGACGTGACAGAAGAAGCGCCCGTCAGGCTCGAGCCACGAGGCGATCCTCGCGAACAGCGTCTCGTAGTTGCGCATGTGCTCGAGCATCTCGACGGACAGGATCCGGTCGAAGCGCTCGTCGAGCACGAGCTCGTTGGCGTCGGCCGTGAGGACCCGCACGTTGCGTAGGCGGAGCGACTCGATCCACTCGCGCTGCGGGCGCGAGTTGGAGACCGCAACGATGCGCGAGGCCGGGTAGCGCTGGGACAGCCAACCGGCCAGCGATCCCCAGCCGCAGCCCAGGTCGAGCAACGTCATCCCGTCCTCGACTCCGGCCCGCTCGCAGGTCAGCTCGAGCATCGCGTCCTCCGCGTCAGCCAGCGTCTCGACTCCGTCGGCCCACAACCCGGAGCTGTACTTGAGCCGTGGCCCCAGCACCAGTCTGAAGAACTCCGCCGGGACCTCGTAGTGCTGCTCGTTGGCCTTCTCGACCTGCTCGGCGATCGGCGACTCGCGCAGACGCCGGACGAAGGCGTCCTTGAAACCGGGCGGGCGGCGACGCTCGCGCCGGAGGCGGCTCGCGCAGACGGCCCGAATTCCCGCGCGGACGACGGGATCGGGCACGCGGCCCGTCTCGATCACCCGATCGACGAGCGCTAGGCCGGCCACGCACTCACCGCCTGCTCGACCCGCGCCGTCAGCGTGCGCGCCGCCGCGACCGTCGGGCGCGCAACCGGGACCTGGATCGGCTCCTCGACGACGACGCGAATCCGCGTCGGCAGCGGGAGCGGACGTGTGCCGGTGAGACGCACCGGCACGATCGGGGCCCCGGTCGCGAGCGCAAGCCGCGCGGCGCCGCGGTGCCAGCCCTTTTGCCGCTCGGGCTTGGAGGTGCCCTGCGGGAAGATGCCGAGCAGCTCGCCCCGGCGGAGGCGCCGCGCCGCCTCGCCGATCGCCGCGCGGTCGCCGCTGCCGCGCTCGACGGGGAAGGCGTTCAGCGCGCGCAGCGCGGCGGCGAGCGGGCGCAGCCGGAAGAGCTCAGCCTTCGCCATGTAGTGGATCTCGCGCCGTGTCGCGGCGCCGAGCACGAACGGGTCCCAGATCGACTCGTGGTTCGCGACGACAATCGCGCCACCGCTGGCAGGCATCCGCTCCGCGCCGACGACCTCGATCCGGTAGAGACGCATGAGCGCGGCGCGAAGGCCGATCCGGTGCAGGACCTCGTACGTGTTCACGCCGCTGTCCCCGGTCGTGCGAGCAGAAGCTGCGCGTCGCGGAGCGCGCCGGTGCGGAACGCCGCTTCGCAAAAGGCGAGGTAGAAGTCCCAGGTTCGCTCGAAGCGACGGTCGTAGCCGAGGTTTCGCACCTCCTCGATCCGCCCTTGGAAGCTGCCGCGCCAGCGGCGGAGTGTCTCGGCGTAATGCACGCCGATCTCGTCGACGCCGTAGACCCCGAGTCGCGAGTGTCGTGCCGCAGCCTGCGTCAGCGCCTCCAGCGAGGGAATCAGGCAGCCGGGGAAGACGTAGCGCTCGATCCAGTCCGGCGTGCGCCGGTAGCGATCCCAGCGCTGCTCGGGCACGAGGATCGACTGCACCGCGGCGCGGCCGCCCGGGGCGAGGACGCGGTCGATCGTTGCGAAGAAGGAGCCGAACTGATCGGCGCCGATCGCCTCGACCATCTCGATCGATGCGACCTTCGTGAACGTCCCGTCGACGGTGCGGTAGTCCTGCTCGAGGATGTCGACCGGGAGCCCGCGCGTCCGCTCGCGTGCCAGCGATGCCTGTTCGCGCGAGATCGTGATGCCGGTGACGCGGCAGCCGTGGCGCTCGGCGGCGTAGCGCGCGAAGCCTCCCCAGCCGCACCCGATCTCGAGCACGTGGTCGTCGCGGCCGAGGTCGAGCAGCCTGCAGAGCCGGTCGTACTTCGCGCGCTGTGCCTCGGCGAGCGTCATTGCCGGTCGCTCGAAGACGGCGCAGGAGTAGGTCATCGTCTCGTCGAGCATGAGCGCGAAGAGCTCGTTGCCGAGGTCGTAGTGGTAGGCGATGTTGCTGCGCGCGCGAAGCAGCCCGTTGCGCCGCTGCAGCCGCGGCCGGAGCTCGATCAGGCGGCGGCTACGGGCGTGGCGGACGGCGGCCTGCTCGGCGTTTCGCAGCAGCAGCTCGAAGAGGGCGACGAGGTCGTCCGTGTCCCACTCGCCGGCGGTGTACGACTCGCCGAGGCCGAGCTTCCCGCGCGTCGCCAACCGACGAAAGAAGGCCGTGTCATGGATCTCGAGACGAACCGGGGCGCCGGCCCCGAACCGCTGCGTGCGCCCGCCGGGAAGCTCGACCTCGAGCGTGCCGCCCTCGAGGCCGGCGAGCGCGCGTTCGAGCACGGCGCTCGCTGCGCCCTCGAGCAACCGGCCGCGGGCCGCGACGGGCTCGGCGCGCACGCTCATGTGCGCACGCTCCCCTCGCCGGGGACGAACGGCGGCTTGCGGTGAAACGGCACGCCCTTGAGCCAGAGCCTCAGTGCCTCGAAGTGGATCAGCGCGATCACCTGCAGCGGCTGCACCGGATAGCGGAGCAGCAGCGCTGCGAGCGAGCGATTCGTCAGCTCCCGTCGGCGCCCGTGCAAGACGGCGGTGAGCGGCCGTGCGCCGTCGTCGTCGCGCACATGGATGCGCGCCCACACCTCGTCCCCGGGCTGCGAGAACGCGTACTCGTAGCTCTGGTCGAGCCCGAAGAAGGGCGAGACGTGCAGGCGCTTGCGCTGCTCGTAGCGGAGCGTGGGCCCGCGCAGCACCTCCGGCAGCCGCTCGCCGAACGTATTGCTCAACTCGGCGACGATGCATGCGAGCGAGCCGTCGCCGCGGTAGCACCAGTAGAAGGTGACGGGGTTGAAGACGTAGCCGAGGACGCGCGGCTGCGTCAACATGAGCACGCGCTCGATCGACGGGTCGGCCGCGAACGCGATCACCGCCTGCTTCAGCGCAAGCGCGCCGTCGAAGTGGTCGCGGCTGCGGAGCGAGACGACGTTCGGCCGGTCGACCGAGAAGAGCCGCAGCCGCCGCTCGAGCTCGGGCAGCTCGTCGAGGTCGAAGAGCCAATAGGACACCGGATAGCGGAAGACGTGCCGGGCCGGCGCGCGCCGCGCGTGCATCAGCGTCCCGACGTAGACCGCCGACCTCACCACTCGACCCCAAGCCCTCGGGCAACCGCCACACCGCTCGCGAGGCCGTCCTCGTGGAAGCCGTTCCCGAAGTAGGCGCCGGCGTAGTGCGTTCTCCCGCCCGCGAGACGCGGCAACTCGGCTTGAGCGCGCAGCGTCGCCAGCGTGTAGAGCGGATGCTCGTAGGTGAACCGCTCGAGCACGTGCTCCCGCGGAACGTCCTGGTTCAGCGTCAAGCAGTAAGTGCGCTCGGCGTCGAGCGCCTGCAGCCGGTTCAGGTGGTACGTGACCGTCGGCCGGCCCGAGGCGCCGAGACGGTAGTTCCACGACGCGCGCGCCTGCCGAGCGCGCGGCAGGAAGGAGCCGTCCGTGTGCAGGACGGCCTCGTTCGTCGTGTACTCGAACCCGCCGAGCACGCGCCGTTCGTCCGGCGTCGGGTCCTCGAGCAGCGCCAGTGCGCGATCGGCGTGCGTCGCGAGAACGACCGTGTCGAAGCGCTCGATTTCATCGCCGACCCGTAGCTCGACGAAGTCCGGCGCTCGGCGAACGGAGCGCACGCCCTGCCCCAGGCGGAGCCGGTCGCCGAGGCCGACCGCGATCGGATCGACGTAGCGGCGGCTGCCGCCGGTGACCGTGCGCCAGCCGAAGCGGTCGAAGCCGAGCATTCCGTGGTTGGCGAAGAACCGGATCGCGTACGCCGCCGGGAACTCGAGCGCTCGGCCGGGCGCGGTCGACCAGAGCGCCGACGTCAGCGGCACGAGGAAGTGGCGGCGGAACTGCTGCGAGTAACGGTGCGCGTCGAGGTACTCGCCCAGCGACTGCGACTCGTCGTCCGGCTGCGCCGTCCGCAGCCACCGACCGACCTCCCACAGCAACGCGAGGAACCGTGGGCGCGCCGCGTTCGCAGGCTGCGCGAACGGGTGGCGACCCGAGTATTCGAGGCCGCACCCACTGCAGCTGACCGAGAAGGACATGTCCGACTCGTGCGTCGCGACGCCCAGCTCGTGGAACAGCCGCGTCAGCAGCGGGTAGTTGCGCACGTTGTGGACGAGGAAACCGGTATCGAGCGGCAGACCGTCGTGGACGACGGTGTTCGCGTGCCCGCCCGCACGGTGCTCCCGCTCGAAGACGTGCACATCGTGGCGGCGCGAGAGTGCGTAGGCCGCACCCAACCCGGAGATACCGCTGCCGACGATCGCAATCCGCATGCCTGATAGTCTACACAAGCCTTGAACGAAATCTCTACGACATCGCAGATCGCCACCGTCCGCCTCCGCACGAGCCGCATCAGCCAGGCCGTCACGCTCGTCGCGGTCGTCGTGCCGCCGCTCGGCCTCGCCTCCGCGATGGGGCTTCTCTGGGGAGTTGCCTTCCACCCGCTCGACCTCGCGCTCTTCGCCGGCTTCTACGCCGTTTGCGCCTTCGGAACGACGATCGGCTTCCACCGCTACTTCACCCATCGCGGGTTCGAGACCGGCCCTGCAATCAAGGTCGTGCTGGCCGTGCTCGGCTGCATGACGATGCAGGGACCGCTCACACAGTGGGTGACCGACCACCGCAAGCACCACGCCCTCTCCGACAAGCCCGGCGACCCCCACTCCCCGCACATCGGCCGCGGCGACGGCCCCCTCGGCGCGCTGCGCGGCTTCGTCCATGCGCATGTCGGGTGGCTCTTCTCGAACCTCGGCATGGAACAGGGGCGGGAGTACGGCAAGGACCTCTACGACGACCGCCTGCTCCGCCTGATCGACCGCGCCTACCTGCTCTGGGTTGCGCTCACGCTCGGGCTGCCCTTCCTACTCGGGTACTGGCTGGGCGGCACCGTCGCAGCCGGCCTCGAGGGTCTTGTCTGGGGCGGCCTGATCCGTATCTTCGCCTACCAGCACGCGACCTTCAGCGTGAACTCGATCTGCCACATGTTCGGCCGCCAGGACTATCGCTCACGCGATGAGGCGCGCAACAACAGGCTCGTCGCCCTGCTCGTCTTCGGCGAGGGGTGGCACAACAACCACCACGCCTTCCCCGCCTCGGCGCGGCACGGGCTGGATCGTGGGCAGATCGACGTGTCGTGGTGGGTGATCCGCGGCCTCGAGCGGCTCGGGCTCGTGTGGAACGTCAAGGTGCCTGACTCCGCGCAGCGCGAGCGGCGCCGGCTTCAGAGCGCCGCCAGCTGAGCCGCGACGCGCCGCTCCCATGCCGCTGCGCGAGGGAGCGGCACCGGCCGGCCCCAGTGTGCCCGCAGCGCGATCCCGTGCAGCGCCCCCGGGATCAGCTCGTACCCGCCCGCGACGCCGAGGCTGCGGGCGCGCTCGAAGCCGCGCCGCGACAGCGCAGGCGACACCCCCGGGATCCCCGGCAGCCAGCGGTCGAGCGAGCCGTGCAACACGTCCAGCCGCTTTCCCCGCAGCGGCTCGAGCGAGAGCCGGTCGGGAATCCACGGCGCGAGCCCGAGCACCCGCTCGACCGACAACTCGTCGGCCGCCGAGATTGCGACCGCGCCGCCCATCGAGAAGCCGAGCAGCAGCGTCCGCTCCGCGCCGAGCGCGGCCACGGCGGCGCGTGCGTCGTCGATGCAACGCTCGAGTCGGCGCCACGACTTGATGCGGTAGCGAACCTCGGCGAAGACCAGCTGTCGGAAGCGCGGCGCGAGGCGGCGCACAAGCCATTCGAGCGATGCGCTCCAGGTGCCTTCGACCTCCCCGGCCTGGCCGCCGTTCACGCACACGACCGCGGTCGCACCGTCGCCGGTGACTCGCATCTCGGCACCAGTCTGCAGGCCGACGGTCTCGCCCGCGGGCTGCGTCATCTCGCGTCTACGTGCGGGGGTCGGTTTGCTCGGCGACGCGGCCCGCCTGGCCTTCTTTCTCGACGATCGCGTAGCCGTCGGAACAGTCGACGACGTGTTCGAAGTCGTTGTCGTGCCCAGGGACCACCACGAAGCGGCGGGGATCTGCCCGTACCGACTCGTAGACCGCAAGCGGCAGGCTGACGCGTTCGGTGCAGCGGTCGTCGCTGCACTCGCAGATGATCAGCAGCGCCTCGGCCGGCGTCGACGGCTGCAGGGTGGAGATGCTGCGCACCTGCTCGTTGACTTCGCGGAACAGCGCTTCGTTGCGAGCCGCACGTTCTTCGGGGAGATTCATCGCGTTCGAGGTTACAGCGAAACTCCGAGCGGGGTATATGCGTTTTCCAGGTATGTCGGCCCAGAGAGAAAGGGTGAAACTGAGCCGGGCAGAGGAGGTTCGCGCCTCGAACGATCACATCGCCGAGCGGGCGGTTCGCCTCCGCTTCGTGTCTAGGGTGCCCATGCTCTGCGAGTGCAGCGATCCGCACTGCCGATCGATGCTCCTCGTGGGCCTCGAACGCTACGACGAGCTCCGCGAGATCGGCTTCTTCACGGCGCCCGACCACAGGGTCGACGACGCCGAACCGGCGTTGCGAGAGGACGGCTACTGGGTTCAGCGACCGCTCATGCGCAGCGGTGAGCCCGGGCACGTTCGGAGCTGAGACCGACAGCGCAGCGCACGGGCTCCTTGCTTTAACCCCGGCGTCGCCCGCCGACCGGTGATGCGGTCGACGATGGCGGCGGCGACCGCGAGACCCGCTGCGATCTTGTCGTCGCCGGGCTGGCCCAGCACGACGCCGATGATCGTGGTTCGCTTGCCGTCGATCCACCGGACGGCCTCGAAGGCGAAGCAGCCCCCGGCCGCGTCGTCGGAGCCGGTCTTAACGCCGACGAACCCGTCGTGCCCGAGAAGCGTGTCGGTGTTGTGCACGGTGCCGGCGACCGGGAGCGTTGCGCTCGGCGTCGCGACGATGCTCGCGAACACCGGCAGGCGCATTGCCCGAGCGACGATGCGCACCTGGTCGGCGGCCGTCGAGACGGTGGCGTCGTCGTAACCGCTCGGGTCGGTGTAGCGGGTGTGAGTCATCCCGAGCGAGCGAGCGGCGGCGTTCATCCGGTCGACGAACCGGCCCTCCGAGCCGGCATCCCATCGCGCCAGGACGCCGGCGATGTTGTTCGCCGACGGCAGCAGCAGCGCCTGTAGGGCCTGCAGCTCGGTCAACTGCTCGCCGGCGACGATGGGGACGACCGACTCGTCTTGGCCGCGCCGGCGGTCGGCGTCGGCGACGTCGGCGTCGGTGAGCGTGATCGACGGGCCGTCCTGACCGGGCCGCAGCGGGCGGTCACGGAGCACGAGATAGGCCGTCATCACCTTCGCGATGCTCGCGATCGCTGCGGGATGCTGGTTCGGGCCGACCTGGAGCCGGGACCGTCCTGTCAGGACGAACGCGGCCTGGCCGTGTACCGGCCACACGTCGGCGCGCGCACCAGGCGCGACGCGAAGAGCGGCGATCGGTGATCCGGCCGTCGAGGACGCCGACAAGCGGTAGCCCGCTGCTGCGGCGATGGCAGCGATGACGACCAGCAGACCGGCCACGCGAAGCCGGCGAATCGGCGTCGGACGGGCTGCCCGTACCCGTTTGCCGTAGGACATGCAGCCATTGAAGGCAGCCGCGTGTTGCCCGCCCGTACCGGTTTTTCGATATGCCGACGAAACGCGGCGGCTCTAGCATCGGAGCATGCGCGTCTTGATCGTCGAGGACGAGCCCTACATGGCAGAAGCCATCCGCGACGGCCTGCGCCTCGAAGCGATCGCCGCCGACATCGCGGGCGACGGCGATGCCGCTCTCGAGCTCCTGAGCTTCAACGCCTACGACATCGCCGTCCTCGACCGCGACATCCCAGGGCCCTCCGGTGACGAGATCGCGGAACATATCGTCGCCTCCGGCAGCGGCATGCCGATCCTGATGCTCACGGCCGCCGACCGCCTCGACGACAAGGCGACCGGGTTCGAGCTCGGCGCGGACGACTACCTCACGAAGCCGTTCGAGCTCCGCGAGCTCGTGCTCCGTCTCAGGGCGCTCGACCGCAGACGCGGCCGCAACAGGCCGCCCGTGCAAGTGATCGCAGGCCTGCGGCTGGATCCGTTCCGCCGCGAGGTCTACCGCAACGACCGCTACGTCGCGCTGACCCGGAAGCAGTTCGCAGTGCTCGAAGTCCTCGTCGCCGCCGAAGGCGGCGTCGTCAGCGCCGAGGAGCTCCTTGCGCGGGCGTGGGACGAGAACGCCGACCCGTTCACGAACGCCGTCCGCATCACCGTCTCGGGACTGCGCAAACGCCTCGGCGAGCCCTGGATCATCACCACCGTGCCCGGGGTCGGCTATCGCATCGACGCTCACCCGGACAGCGGACGAGAGAGAGGGGAGCGTGGATAGAGCGCCAGGGTTGAGCGTTCGCCTCAAACTCACCCTCAGCTACGCCGGCTTCCTCATGCTCGCCGGCGCGTTGCTGCTCACGGCCGGGTACTTCTCCCTTTCACGCGGTGTGCACCCCGGTGTGATCTTCCTGGTGCGCAGCCACGCCGACCTGCTGCGCGATTTCGCTCCGATCGCGGCGATCGTGATGACGTTCCTGCTGGTGTTCGGTCTGCTGGGAGGGTGGCTTCTGGCCGGCCGCATGCTCGCGCCGCTGACTCGCATCACCGATGCAACACGCATCGCCGCGACCGGATCGCTCTCCCACCGAATCGGCATGGAGGGCCACAACGACGAGTTCCGCGAGCTCGCCGATGCCTTCGACACCATGTTGGCGCGGCTCGAAGCCCACGTCGCCGAACAGCAGAGATTCGCCGCGAACGCCTCGCACGAACTGCGCACGCCGCTGGCGATTACGCAAACCCTTCTCGACGTCGCGCGTAACGATCGAGACCGCGACACCGACCAGCTCGTCGACCGCCTCCGGGCCGTCAACACCCGGGCGATCGACCTCACCGAAGCACTCCTCCTGCTCAGCCGCGCCGACCAACGGTCCTTCGCCCGCGAGCAGGTCGATCTCTCCCTCATCGCCGAAGAAGCCACCGAAACGCTCCTTCCCCTCGCGGAGGAACGCGGCCTCACCGTCGAGAACTCCGGCGACACCGCCCCCGCCGTCGGCTCGCACGCGCTGCTGCTGCAGCTGAGCACGAACCTCGTGCACAACGCGATCGTCCACAACCTGCAGGGACACGGCACCGTCTGGGTGTCGACGAGCGTTCACTCCCGGAACGCGGTGCTGACCGTCGAGAACAGCGGCGTCAAGCTCCCACCGGAGCTCCTTGCCGCGCTTGCCGAGCCGTTTCAGCGCGGCAGCAGACGCATACGCAGCGACCATG
This sequence comes from uncultured Actinomycetes bacterium, assembly GCA_963833655.1. GTDB lineage: Bacteria > Actinomycetota > Thermoleophilia > Gaiellales > Gaiellaceae > 3-1-20CM-4-69-9. Next base: position 61,263 of record CAWHYL010000007.1, read on the forward strand.
CAGGGGTCGGCCTCGGCCTGGCAATCGTCAAGAGCATCACCGAGGCGCACGACGGAACGCTCACCCTCACCCCTCGGGCCGCCGGCGGGCTCCGCGTCACCGTGGAACTGCCGGCCGTTCCATAGGCCGGCGTCGCCGCCTGAGCCCTCAGGGGCCGTTCTCCGCGGCGAGCCGTTCGGCTCGCTCCTTGATCCCGAGCAGCATCTTCCGCTCCATCACAAGGGAGCCCGCCTCCATCGGAATCATCCCGAGCCTGTCCTTCAGACTCGGCAACCGGAAACGGTTGCGGCTGATCAGCCGCGTCCGGCCGTCCCGCTCCTCGAGGACGAACGTCCACACCCAGTTGCCGTCCGCGGAACGAGTTGCGAGGACGTGCTCGGGCTCGACGATCGCGAAGCTCATCGCGTTCGCTCCGTAGCCGAAGCCGTCGCCGAGCTGCGGCTCCTGGTACTCGGTCAAAACGCGGTCGACGCTGTGCATGTTCAGGCCGAGGAGGTTCTCGATCCAGTCATACGTGTATGCACCGCCGCGCGGCGCCGGCCCCATCTGCGCGAGCCACGGCCAGACGGCCGACGCGGGCGCGTCGATCGTGATCGCGCGGGTCGCAACGCCGTCGGCGTCCGGAAGCAACTCGTCTCCAGGAAGCTGCATCGCTGCTTCCGCAGGTGTCGCACCCCAGGTCATGACCCGGCGCCGAAGCGTCCGGCGGTAGAGCAGCACCACTGCCACGAACACTGCCGGCCATGGTGCTCGAAGCTTCATCGGCCGCGCTTCGCCGCGAGTCTGTAGACGGCCGCGCCGGCGGCGAGCGCGACGGCGACGCGGCCGGCGCGGCGTTCGTTGACTGCGGCGCGCGCCGCGATCGCTCCGGGTCCGCCGTGCACGCCGCCGCCCGGGTGCGCGGAGGCCGACGCGAGGTACAGGCCGCGAACGTGCGTATCCGGCCGCCCCCAGCTCGAGACGGGCCGAAACACGAGCTGCTGGTGCAGCTGTGCGGTGCCGCCGTTGAGCGCACCGCCGACGAGGCTCGGGTCCTCCCTCTCGAGCTGCCCGGGGCCGAGGACGCGCCGCTGCCGGATCAGGGCGCGGAACCCCGGCGCGAGCTCTTCGATCTCCCCCTCGCAGCGCGCGGCCAGCTCACCGAGCTCGGCATCATCCCAACGGCCGGTGAGCGCCCCGCCGGCGTCGCCGCGAACTCGCTGCGGTACGTGCGTGTACGCCCACGCCGTCTCCTTGCCTTCCGGCTGACGCGACGGGTCGACCATCGAGTACTGGCCGAAGACGAGAAATGGGTGCTCCGGGATCAGGCCCATGCGCAGCTGCGAGGACTGCACTGTCAGTGCGTCGACGCCGTCGGTCACGTGGACGACCGGCGCACGGCGCGCGTCGGAGGCGGACCACGGGATCGGGCCGTCGAGCGTCCAGTCGAACTTCACAGTGCTCCAGTCCCACTCGAAGCGGCGGATGTCGCCGAGCACCGACGCCGGAACGTCCGCGCGGTTCAGCAGGCGCAGGTAGAGCTGGGGCGCGTCGACGGCCGCGAGCACCGCACGCCGCGCGCCGACTTCGCGCCCGTCGGCGGTGCGGACGCCGACGGCGCGGCCACGGCGGACGACGATCCGCTCGGCGCGTGCGCCGCACTCGAGCGCCCCACCCCGGTCGCGGAGACGGCGGACGAGCGACTCCGTCAGCTTCCCCGCGCCGCCTTGCGGAACCGGAAACCCGACGTCCTGGCCGAGTGCGCAGAGGACGAAGCCGTAGAAGCCGCCGATTGCCGTTTCGGGCGTGACGTCCGCGTGGAGCGCGTTGCCGGCAATCAGCCGCCGTCCACCTTCACCCGCGAAGTGCTCCTCGCCGAAGCGGCGCACCGACAGAAGCGCGAGCCGCGCTGCGCGCATGTAGCCGGTGCGCGCGAGCGCGGGCACGAGCCGCAGCGCCGGCAGAACCGGCGGGATCGGCGTGACGAGCACGTCGAGGCCGGCGGGCGCAACCCGGCGCCAGAAGGCGAAGAGCTCGCGCCACGCCTGCCCGTCACCGTCGGCAAACGTGTCGAGCGATGCGGCCGTCTCCGCGAGGTCGCGCGACAGGACCACGCACGAGCCGTCACTGCTCGGATGAGCGAGGACGAGCGGGCCGTGCAGCCAGCGCAGCCCGTGGCGTTCGAGCCCCAGCCCGCGGATCGCCGGTGACGCCGCGGCGAGCGGGTAGAACGCGCTGCAGTGGTCGACGACGTACCCGGGCCCGAGCGCGTCCGACGAGCGGACGGCGCCGCCGGGCTGCGACTGCGCCTCGAGCACCTGCACCGACCAACCCGCATCGACGAGCCGGTTCGCTGCGACGAGACCGTTCGGGCCGGCGCCGATGACGACTGCGTCCGGCATTCTCAGCTGCCGTGCACGGTGCGCAGCAGCTCCTGGGCGCGAAGCACCGACCGCTCCTTGTCCTTGACCTCGAGGAGGCAGTCGAGCGGCAAGTCGCCGACCTCGTCGAGAAAGGCCTCGAGCGCCGCGAGGTCGATCGACTGCGCGTGCGCGCCCGCACGCTTCGCCGGCTCCTGCGTCGAGAAGTGCACCTCCTGGCGGCCGTCCTGCGGGAGCCACGTTCGCCCCGCGAGCAAAACGGTCTCGCGGACGTCGAGCCCGTTGAAGGACGGCGCGAGGCGGTGATGGAAGGCGTCGAACACCACGGAGAGCTCGAGCGGCTCGGCAATCGACAGGACCTGCTCGAGCGGCGAGCGCTCGTCGTTCTCGAGCACGAGCCGCATGCGAGCACCCTCCGACAGCCGTGCGAACCCAGCCGCGAACCGCGCAGGCGCGCCGGGGTCGCCCGCTCCCGATCCGACGTGCAGCACGATCTTGTGCGACGCGTCGACGCCGAACGCGGACAGCAGTCTGTCGTGGTATTCGAGCTCGGCGACAGCCGCGGCGACCACCTCCGGCCGGCTCGACGAGAGCACCGTGTACTGGCCGGGATGCGTCGACACGCGCGCGCCGAACGAGCGCAACAGGTCGCCGATCGCGGCGAGGCGGTCGCCGAACTCGTCCCACCACGCGAGCGTGTTGACCGGATGCGACCCGAACGGGATCAGGTTCGACGTCAGACGGAAGACCTGGACGTCGTGCGCCGAGTTCCAGCGCAGGATCACTTCCAGCGCGTCGAGGTTCGTTGCGATCAGCTTGCGAAACCGTTCAGGCGTCGCATTTGCGAGCCGCAGCGTGCGAGCCGGCGACGGCAGCTGCGTGTTGATGCACGCATACCCCAGGCGCATCCGGATGCCCCGCGACGTCGCGCTGCCACGGCGTGCACCGTCCGTCGCGAGCTGCGTCAACGGCGTGTTTCGGCGAGCGCCCGTAGGCGACCGAGCGCGACGTCGTTGCGAAGTTGCAGCGCGGCGCCGCGTTCGGCGCCGGGCGGCTCGAGCTCGAGGTGGATCAGGACGGCGCCCGCATGGCGAAACTCGGCTCGCGGAACGAGCGTGCGCGAAGCATCCGCCTCGACGACGCCCGTGTGGTCGGCAGCGTTGAGCGGGCCGAGGCCGAGCTCGTACTCGAGCTCAGCCTCGGGCTCGGGCCGCGCGGCAACGTCGATGGAGTTCCGCGCCATCCACCTGTGCTTTCCTTTGCCGCCGCTCCGAAACGACGCTGGTCTAAGCGAGCGCCTTCGCCTTGATCTGGTCGAACTCGGCCTGCGTGATCGCACCGCTGTCCAGGAGCGTCTTCGCCTTTGCGATCTGCTCCGACGGATCGTTTTGCGTGGCCACGGAGCGCACGTACTGGTCGAACTGCCCCTGTGCGGCCTGGGCTTGCTGAGTGTTCCGTTGCGCCATGCCGTCATGCTCCGCGATCAAGTAGATGAGAACGCCCACATACGGCAGCAGGATCACGAACACGATCCACCCAGCCTTCGCCCAGCCGGACGTATCGTGCCGCCGGAACAGATCCGCGAACACGGTGATCAGAAGCCAGAACCAGATGATCCACGCGAAGACCAGGAGCGCGTCCCACAAGAAACTCGCGAACGTGTAACTCGCCGTAAACACCTCGATACCTCCTCGTTGACTCGGCGATTCTAAGCGTGAACAGGATGCAATATCTCTTCTGGCGCCATGAACTCGCGGACGGCAAGGTGACAACCGTCTATGCCGTGCGCTATCGCAGGCGATCGACGCACGCGCGCGTCGTGTACTTCGCCCGCCCCGACCACCTCGACGTGTGGTGCCGGAGGAACAGCGTCGAGGAAGCGGTCGTCGGCGGCTTCTTCGTCCGGGACCCGTACCGACCCCTCGGTGAGCTGTGGATCGACGGACGTCCCCTGCGTCACGAGCCGATCGCGGCGCCGCACGCCGCACGTCGCGGCAGCGTCGTGATCGACGACGGCGACGTCCGCCTCGTCGACCGCGCCGGGGCTCCGGCGCAGCCGCTCGGCGATCTCGTGCAGGCCGGGCCGCTTCTCGTCGCCGACGGGACGATCGTCTTCGACGCGGCAGACGACCGAGAAGGCTTCTCCGCCGGTGCCGGGCAGTTCGACTCGGACATCACGGCCGGGCGCTACCCACGCGCTGCTCTCGGCGTCTCGACCGAGTCTCTCGTCGCCGTCGCATGCGACGGACGACGCTCGAACGTCGACGGAGGGCTCTCGATGCTCGAGCTGGCAGAGGTGATGGTCGCCCTGGGTGCCGAGACCGCAATCAATCTCGACGGCGGCGGCTCGACGACGCTCGTCCACCGCGGCCACCTCCTCAACCGTCCGTACTCCAGCCAGGATCAGCCGGCGCCCGCCTCGCGGAAGGTCGTGACCGCGCTGGCGTTCGAGCCTCAGGGCGCGTAGTGAAGGACGAAGCCCGGCCGTTCAGGCCGGGCTTCGCCATTCCGCGCCGGCTGCGTCTACCGCAACCGAGCGCCGGAGTCGCGCTGAGCGTGACTCGCCTGCGTCCTGAACGCCTGCACCTGGTCGGCCGGGTTCGGGAGTCCCGGGAACAGCGCGTCGCCGATCGTCGGGATGAACTGCGGCGGGACGCGAACGTGCGTCGCCTGCTCGTAGCTGTAGGCCAGGCCGATCAGCTTCGGCTCGTCCCAGCGGCCGGAGATGAAGGTGATCCCCATCGGCAGACCCTGGTCGTGGGCGGCAGGCACGGTGACGTCGGGGTAGCCCGCGACCGCGCCGGCGCTCGACGAGCTGATGAAGTACTCGAAGTGGCCGGCGAGGTCGCCCTCGTTCGGATTGTCGTCCGTCGGCCACGCCGGGTTGTTCGTCAGCGCGACGATCGCGTCGAGGTGGTTCGTTGCCATCAGCCCGTCGATCGACTGCTGCACGGGAGGGGTCGTCGCCTGCCTGAGGGCAGCACAAGCGGCGTCACGTCCGCCTGTCGCCTCGGCGGCGTCCCACACCGCGTTGTTCCACGGTCCCTCGAGATCGGGATGCGCGTTGTTGAACGCGATCAGGTCGGCGAGCGTCTGCGGGTACGGCTCGCCCGTCACCGGGTTCGTCCCGTGGACGTAGGTCTGCAGATAGCTCGCGATGTCGGACTTGAACTCACAGTTGAGCGCGGGGCCCTCGTCGACCGTCGACGACAGATCGACGTTGGTCGGGTCGACCACGGTTGCACCGTTGGCCTCGAGTTCGGCCTTGACCTGGGCGAGGAGCGGGTCGACCACCGACCCCGTCACTTCCGGGGTGAAGGTCCCGTCCCGCCAGATCCCGATGCGCGCGCCCTGCAGGGCGTGGGAGTTGAGGAATTGCGTGTAGTTGGTGAACGCGTGACCGACCTGGGCGGCGGTCGCGGGATCGGCCGGGTCGACGCCGGTCGCTGCGCCGAGCAGGGCCGCGGCGTCGGTGACGTTGCGGGCAATCGGGCCGGCCGTGTCCTGGTCGGCGCTGATCGGCACGACGCCCGCACGGCTCCACAAGCCGAGTGTCGGCTTGATCCCGACGTCGCCGTTCGCGCCCGACGGGCAGACGATCGAGCCGTCGGTCTCGGTGCCGACGGCGGCGACCGCGAGATCGGCAGCCGCGGCGACGCCCGAGCCCGAGCTCGAGCCGCACGGATTCCGGTCGAGGACGTACGGCATGTTCGTCTGACCCCCGATGCCGCTCCAGCCGCTCGACGACGGAGCGGACCGGAAGTTGGCCCACTCGGACAGGTTGGCCTTGGCGATGATGATCGCGCCCGCCGCCTTCAGCTGCTTGGCGATGAACGCGTCGGAGGGCGTGCTACCGGCGAGCGCCCAGGAGCCGGCCGTCGTCGGCATCCCGGTCGTGTCGATGTTGTCCTTGACGATGATCGGGATCCCGAGCAGCGGACGGCGGTCGCCGCTGCGCCGCGCCGCGTCGGCCGCAACTGCGTCGGCATGCGCCGTTGGGCTCACCGTGATCACCGCGTTGAGCGTCGGGTTGAGCTGCCGGATGCGCTGGAGGTAGAAGTTCATCAGGTTGACGGCGTTGAGACGGTGCGAGCTCATCAACGCCTCGAGCTGCGGAATCGTCGTCGTGTCGACGTCGATACCCGCGACTTTCGTGTTCGGCGGGTTGGCCGCGGAGCCGATCGGCGCGGTGGCGCCGACTGCCCCGAGCACGACGGCCAGAACGGTCGTGAGAACGAGCGAGCGCCGAAATGGGCTGCTCATCACGTGACCTCCTCGGATCGATGGGCTGGGACGATCGGTTGCGGAGGGACTGGGGGCCTGGCGACCCTGCCGGACGACTCTATAACCGTCCTGCCCGCGGTTTCAAATAGGGCGGGCAGGCGTTTCTTCGCTGCTCCGCGGAAACGCCGCGGCCCGGCGCTATCGCGACCATGGAAAGCTGCGACCCGACCAGCTTCGACGATGCGGGCTCATCGACAACGACGTCATGGCTCAGCTCCGCCGGGTGGCGGTATGCCGCCTCGACGAGCTGCGCTACGTGCTGGGCGAGTCGAAACGGTGAGCTGGCCGTTGTCCTCGAGACCGACACCGGCGGCGAGCTGATCGACGCTGGTCCGCGCGATGCCGCCGGCTTCAACGAGGTGTCACAGTCCTGAGCCGGGCCTGCTCACGATCGCACGCGAGTGGGGGCGCATCGGCTGCGTCGGGTTCGGCGGCCCACCGGCACACATCGCACTCTTACGCGAGCTCTGCGTCGAGCAGCACGGCTGGCTCGAGCCGCGCGAGCTCGAAGACGCGATCGCAGCGTGCAACCTCCTGCCGGGCCCGGCCTCGACGCAGCTCGCGATCTTCTGCGCGTGGCGTCTGCGCGGAGGTGTCGGCGCGCTCGTCGGCGGCATGTGCTTCATCGTCCCGGGCCTGATCCTCATCCTCGGCCTCTCGACCCTCTTCCTCGCCGGCGATCCGCCCGCGTGGGTGAAAGGCGCTGGAGCGGGCGCCGGCGCCGCGGTCGCCGCGGTTGCCGTCCACGCCGGGGCGAGGCTCATCCCGGACAGCCTACGCAGGACGGCCAGTCGGGCCCGCTGGCTCGCATACGTCGCAGCCGGAGCGATCTCCGCCGCCACGATCGGGCCCTGGCTCGTGCTCGTCCTGCTCGGGTGTGGCCTGCTCGAGCTTTCGCCCCGGCGGCGTGGCCGCGGCGAAGCCTCCGCGATCGCGCCGCTGCCGGCGCTGGCGGCGGCCGCCGCGAGTGGCGGGCTGCTGACGCTCGCCTGGGTCGCGCTCAAGGTCGGAGCCCTTTCGTACGGCGGCGGGTTCGTGATCATCCCGCTCATGCAGGGAGATGCCGTCGGCCGCTATCACTGGCTGACGGCGGCGCAGTTCCTCAACGCAGTCGCGCTCGGGCAGGTCACTCCGGGCCCTGTCCTCCACACGGTCGCGGTCGTCGGTTACGCCGCGGCCGGAGTCGGCGGCGGGCTGCTCGCCGCGCTCGTGGCCTTCTCGCCGTCGTTCGCGTTCGTCGTGCTCGGAGCGGCGCACTTCGACCGGCTGCGCAGCAACGACGGCGCGCAGGCGTTCCTGAACGGCGCCGGCCCGGCCGCGATCGGCGCGATCCTCGGAACCGCGATCCCGCTCACGCGCGCGCTGAGCGACTCGTGGCAGTACGGGATCCTCGCCGCGGCCGCCGTTCTGCTCTTCGCGTTGCGACGCGGAGTTGTGCTGACGCTGGTGCTCGCCGGCGCCGCCGGCGTCGTCGCTGCGCTGGTGGGAGCGCCGCTTCCGCACTGAGCGTCCGGTACGTCCCACCGCTACAGTCGAACCGATGCGCCGACTCGTACTGTGTTGTCGTGCGGCGCTGTGCGTCGTCGCCGCGACCGCCGCCATAGTCGCCTCCGCGCGCTCGGCATCGGCGACGACGGCACCGAGCTGCCCGACCTCGAGGCTCGTGGTCTGGCTGAACACGGCGGCTGATCACGCCGCGGGCAGCAGCTACTACAAGCTCGAATTCACCAACCTGTCGGGACACGCGTGCACGCTGCAAGGGTTCCCGGGCGTCTCCGCGGTCGGCATCGCCGGCGGTCAGCTCGGCCGCGCGGCGGCGCGAAGTCACATCGGAACGCGGCGGCAGGTTCGACTGCCGAACAACGCCACTGCGGTTACGGTCCTGCAGCTCGTGAACGTGCACAACTTCCCGCGCTCGACGTGCCGGCCGGGCGTCGCGGCTGCGCTGCGCGTCTATCCACCCAACCAGACGGCGTCGAAGCTGGTTCCGTTCCCGTTTTCTGCCTGCTCGCGGTCAGGCCCTGTGTACCTCTTCGTCCGGCCCGTGCAGAAGGCGTAGCGCCGGCGCACCGCCTCGGGGTGCCGACGTACAGGCCTGCACTGGCCGCCGCCGTCCTGGCTGTCAGGCTCGGCGGCCGCGGCGATCCCACACACGCCGTGGGTCGTAGACGCGTCTGATCAGGACGAAGTAGTTCGCGGCGCCGCCGGCGCCTGCGATCTAATCTCGCCGGTCGAAGCCAGCGCGAATCTGCACGAGTCGCGAACGAACATCCTCTGCGGGCAACGTGTGATTGATTAGCGGGCTGGCCAGCTCGTCCGACAGGAACCGCGAGCAGGCGGCCGCGCAGGCGGGGTCGAGCTCGAGCTCTGGGTCGATCAGCTCGTCGGCGAGGTCGCAGAGCTCTCGGGCATTCGCGACGATCCGAGGGTTCGAGCCCAGCTCGAGGCGCGAGCGGATGACGAGGCTCAACCAGCGCCTGTTGGACATCGATGCCTCCCGCTTGCCCCGGGCGCGCACCTCCGCGATCGCATAGGCGTCGCGGTCGACAAGCAGCCGGTCGACGAGGTCCCAACGGCGCCAGCCGGCGACGACCGCCCGGGCGGCGACGAAAGCGCCGCCGACGAAGAGCGGCAAGGCAAACTCGGGTCGCGCGACCGAAGCCGCGACCGAGAGTGCCAGCGCAGCGGCCGCAACCGCGCCTTCCCCCCATTGCTCCTGCCGGAGGTCGTGCAAGCGGCGATCCGCATCTTCGATTGCCCTGGCGACCATCTCAACAGCAGCGTGCGGACACCCCCCGCGACGCGCATCCGCGAGCCCACCCAACAGAACCGCGGCCTTCCCGCAAACCCGAGAGCTGCGGCCGTCAGGGAGTGCCGGCGTCCCTTCCTGTGCGATCCTGCTGCGCTGCATGTCGGAGATGAAGGAACGGATGCTCCGGGGGGAGCTCTACCGGGCCGAAGATCCGGAGCTCGTCGCCGGCCGAGCGCGGGCGCGGGCGCTGCTCGACAGCTTCAACAGCACGCGCCACATGGAGGCCGGGGAGCGAGACCGGCTGCTGCGAGAGCTCCTCGGTGCGGTGGGGGAAGGCGTCGTCGTCATGCCGACGTTTCGGTGCGACTACGGCAGTCACATCTCGGTCGGCAGCGGGACCTTCGTGAACTACGACTGCGTGATGCTCGACGTCGCCCCGATCCGCATCGGGGCGGCTTGTCAGATCGCGACGCGAGTCCAGCTGCTCGCCGCGACGCATCCGGTCGACCCGGAACCGAGGCGCGCGGGCTGGGAGTCCGGCCTGCCGATCACGCTCGGCGACAACGTCTGGCTCGGCGGCGGCGTCATCGTCTGCCCCGGTGTGACGATCGGCGACGACACCGTCGTCGGCGCGGGCGCGGTCGTCACCCGCGACCTGCCGGCCGGAGTGGTCGCCGTCGGCGTGCCCGCCGTCGTCCAACGCGAAATCGCCTGACGGGCCCGCCCGGTGACCGGGACTAACGGGCCGAGATCTGGAGACAACTCGCGGGCGCATGGACAACCTGGCACGAATCCGCGAGACGCTCGCCACCCTCAAACGGGTACACCCGCGGAGCAATCCGAGCGCCGACGACATCGTCCGGCTGCATGAGCTCCACGCCAAACACGAGGCAGACGCGGGACGAGACGATCGAGCGGCCGCTGCGAGAGAGAGGGCGAGGCGCGCGCGGGCGCGCGGAGCCGCGCCGGCCGTTCGTGAAGAGAGGCGAGAGGGCCCTTTCGGGCCCTCTCGATGACCTTCGGAGAGTCAGTTTCGCTTTCGTCCACTTCAGCCGGCGGCGTTCGGTGGGTTCTTCCTGCTGCCTACCTCGCCGAAGCTTCTTCCTACTCGCGGTCTGTGCTCTGAGCACTCCGAATCTTGCCGCGCGGTGTCGGGGCGCACATCCGTAGCCACGCTGACGCGCGTCGGTAGTTTTCCGCACTCGCGGCGTGGTCGTCGGGGCCCGTTGTATGCGGCGCGCGCTCCCGCTCCTCGGCATCTATCCATGGGTGCAACGGACAACCAGCCGCCGCTTCGCTGCGCCGGGCGGTGCAGTGAGACCGCCGTGCATCCACGTGACCGGGAGCAGGATCGAGAACAAGGTGAAGACCGCGAAGCCGAGGTTGAACATCCGCACGCGGCCGTAGATGTCCCCGAGGCGCCCGAGACTGACCAGCAGCACCGCCATCACGACGAGGAAACCCAGGATCAGCCAGAGGAGGTAACTCGTGTTGCCCGGCGCGAGCGGGTCGATCCCGATTCCGCGGAAGATGTCCGGCAGCGCGATCAGGAGGATCGACGAGTTGAGGGTCGCGAGCAGCATGCCGAGCGTCGTATTCGACAACGCCACCCACTTGTAGTCGAGCCTCGGCGGCGGCTTCATGCAGCCTCGCGCGCGCCGCCGATCTGCTCGATCAGCCGGTCGAGAATGTCGACTGCAGCGGCCAGCGTCTCGACTTCCTCGTCGTCGAGGCTCGCCATCTCCTCGTGGAGGAGGGCGCGGTACTCCGCACGCACGCCTTCGAGCGCCGCCTGGCCGGCAGCTGTGACGGCGACGAGGACGGCACGGGCGTCGCGCTCGTCCGGCCGCCGCGCGACCCAGCCGCGCCGCTCGAGACGATTGACCAGCTGCGTCACCGCCGGCTGCGTTATCCCCTCCATCGCGGCCAGCTCGGTGATTCGCCGCGGTCGCGTCGAGAGGGCTGCGAGCAACCCCACCTCGGTGCGGGAGAGCCCGGTCTTCGTCCGCGCGAAGAAGATCCGCGTCAGGTCCGAAGCTCGCTGCGGAAGCGCCGCCGCGAGCTCGTCCAGCTGCCGAGAGCGTCTCCTCGCCGTCCGTGTATCCATAACGCGCTTATATTAGCAGCGTATGGATTTACCAGATGCCGGGGAGGAGCCGCCGGCGTCCTGCCGCATAGCGGCGGTAGTCGTCGCCCAGCGACGTCAGCAGGGCTCGCTCCTCGGAGCGGATGCGCACGACGAGGCCTGCCGTGGGGACGACCGCGAGCACGATCAGCGACCCCCAGTTCCCGAGTGCGAGCCCGAACCCGGCGAAGAAGAGGATCAGCCCGGTGTAGGACGGATGCCGAACCCACCGGTAGGGCCCCCGGTCGACGACTGTCTGATCAGGGGCCACGCGCACGTCGATCGTGAAGAAGCGACCGAGCGTCAGGATCGACCATTGCCTGATGACGATGCCCGCCACCATCAGGACGATTCCGAGGAAGAACAACGGCCAGGCGGCGGCCCCGATCGAGCCGCCGCCCCATTTCGCCAGCTCGATCGCTGCCACCGTCCCGCCCAACGCGGACGCGCTGACGACCGCGAGGGTCCACCGCTCCGTCGGGCTCCCTCGCCGGTTGCGGCGGCTCCGAAAGCGCGTCGCATACTCGCCGAGCGCGAAGACACCGAAAAGAGCCCAGAAGACGGCGTTCGCGCCGGGGTGCTGGTACGGGGGCGTCACGTTCCGAGGAGCGCACCTTTGTGCAGAACTGCCACCAAGTCGTCACCACCCCGTCCTCGCCGGACCGGTAATGATCCGCAGGTCACAGCCCGAGGAAAGGGGAGAGGGACTTGATGAAGCATCTTCTCGGTCGGCGCGGCTTCATGGTGCTCGGCCTACTCGCATCGCTCACTGCCGTCGCTGCCATATCGGCGACTGCCAATGCCGGCTCGGCGGCCACTCGCGCCGAAAGCGCACCGGCGGCGACGTCATGCAATCTCGGCAACGGCATCTCGCACGTGATCAACATCGTCTTCGACAACGTGCATTTCGCGCGAGACAATCCGAACGTCCCGTCGGACCTCGAGCAGATGCCGCACCTGCTGAACTTCCTGAGGAACAACGGGACTGTTTTCTCGAACTCGCACACGCCGCTGATCGCGCACACCGCGGACGACAGCCTCACCATCTACAGCGGCCTGTACGGCGACCGTCACGGCCAGGGGTTGTCGAACTCGTACAAGACCTACAACCCTGACGGCTCGACGGACCCCGCGACGTCGTTCACCTACTGGACGTCGCCGATCATCGACACGAAGACGAACCCGCCGTTCGCGAACCCGATCGACACGGCGCCGTCGATGGTGTACGGGGGCACGAGGGACAAGGTGACGCCTGCGCCGTGGGTGCCCTTCACGCGCGCCGGTTGCACGGTCGGAGACTTCTCGACCGCGAACATGGTGCTCGAGAACGCAGCCGTCGACGTGCCGACCGTGTTCGGCGCGAGCTCGCCGGAGGCGGTCGAGACAGCGGCGAACCCCGACCCGTTCAAGGACGTCCAGGTCGCGAAGTACGTCGGCGAGGCGGTGCACTGCGCCCAGGGCGCGACGATCTGCTCGTCCTCGTCGAGGCCGGTGGCCGATCTGCTGCCTGACGAGCCCGGCGGCTACAGCGGCTATCAGGCGCTGTTCGGCGCGCAGTACACGGCGCCCGCCGTCGGCGGCGGCCCGAACCAGTTCCACAACGGGTTCCGCGTGACGGACGCCAACGGAAACCTCGTCGACCTCGACGGCAACACGCTGCGCGAGCCGTTCACCGGAACGCCGGGGTTCCCCGGGTTCAACCCGACGGCGACCCAGTCGCTCGCCGTCCTCGCCGACATGCAGGAGGCGGGAATTCCGGTCACCTACGGCTACATCTCCGACCTGCACGAGAAGAAGTCGGATACGAGGGTCGGCTGCACCACGACCGCGAACGCCGCGACCACGGGCCGCCCGGTCGGCCCCGGCGACTCGTGCTATGTCGCGAACGCGCAGCATTACGACGCCGCGTTCCAGAAGTTCTTCGACCGGCTCGCGGCCGACGGGATCACGCCGGCGAACACCCTGTTCGTGATCAGCGCCGAGGAGAACGACCAGTTCGCCGGAGCGAACGTCGGCCGCGCGAACGTCCCGTCCCCGGCGGGGTGCGACGGCGTCACGACTCCGTGCGACTACCCGGCGGGCAAGATCGGCGAGCTGCAGGCGAACATCAAGGGCCTGCTCGCCGGCACGGCTTCGGCATCGACGCCGTTCGACATCGAGCCGCAGGGTGCGTCGATCTACGTGCACGGCCAGCCGGCCGCGAACGACCCGACCGTCCGCCAGCTCGAGCGCGATACGGCGGCGATGACCGGCAACGACCCGTACAGCGGCGTCAACAGCGAGAAGATCACGAAGTACCAGGCGGGCGCGGTCGAGCAGCGCGTGCTGCACATCCAGACGTCGGACCCACTCCGGACGCCGACGTACACGTTGTTCCCCAAGGGGGACTACTTCTTCTCGACGTCAGGGCCGAACGTCAGCGTCAACACGAGCTTCGCCTACGACCACGGCTACTACAGCCCGAACATCGACATCACCTGGGTCGGCATGGCCGGGCCCGGCGTCGCCGTCCGCGGCGTCGACGGCCCACAACCCGCCGGCGGGAACCAGGCGCACGACCCGGAGGCGAACAACACGGTGCCCGAGGCCAGCAAGGTCGGGACGTGGGTCGAGGAGACGGACATCCGGCCGACGATGCTGTACCTGATGGGCCTGAAGGACGACTACCTCTCGGACGGCCACGTCATCACACAGGCGCTCAAGTCCGTGCCCGCGGCTCTCGCGGCGACGGCTGATCTGGCGCGGGGCTACGACCAGATCAACTCGAGCGTCGGGCAGTTCGCGACCGACACGCTGATCGCTGACTCGAACGCGCTGGCGTCCGGATCCGCTTCGGACGACTCGGCCTACGCGACCGAGCAGGAGACGCTGCAGCAACTGGCCGCCGACCGCGACACTGCGGCGGCGAAGATCAAGCAGACGCTGACGGACGCCGCAGCGGGCAAGACCCCGAACCACGGCGAGATCCAGAGCGGGCTGTCACACGTGACCGAGCTGCTACGTCGAGCCGCAAAGCTCGCGGGGAGCTAGCGGCGACGCACCGCGGCCGGGGGCGGGCTTCCCCGCCCCCGGCCGGTGCGGTTGCGCTCGGCTCAAGCGTGTCCTACCGTGCGCTGCCGGCGGTTGCGGAGTGCGGCGCGCAAGATCGTGAACAGCATCGGCTCGCGCTCCGAGTACGGACCAACCGAGCTCAGGAACGGAAAGTCACTCGGCGCGATGTCGATGCGCGCGAGCGGCCGGACGGACTCCTCCGAAACCCACTGCGCGGTATCGAGCACATCGAGAAGCGGTGGCTGCGACCGGAACGGCGCGCGCGGCAGCACGTATAGAGACCCCGCGCCAAAGCGCTTGTCCGGATCGATGGGCGGCAAGAGCGAGAAGTCGTACCAGCGTGGATACACGGCCGATCCGGCGACACCCATCGACCCGTTGCGCGTGCCGAACGGCGGATCGCGGCGAAGGATCGCGAAAGAGATTCCCCACACGGGGTCGTTGCTCGCATACACCGCCTGCTGGTTGCCGAACTCCGTCGCGTCGCTGGACAGGCGAATCGGCTCCAGCGTCGCGATGTCGCTGCGCGCCGACCCGTGAAAGAGGACCGGCCTGCGCTCGGTAAGCCAGCGCAGGAACTCGACCCTCGGCAGGGGCGCCTCGTCGATCGCCGCCCCGTCGCCGTGCTCGAGTCGAGCAGCGATCCGCTACAGCACCTCGTCCGTGTCCCGCTCGACCGCGACGGGCTCCAGCGAACGGAGCCCGGAGCTGCGAAGGAGAGGCGAGCGAGGCCGGCGCGACGCGGCTGCGCCGCACCGGCCTCGACGTGCCGGACGTCAACGCCGCCGTCGCGGATTGCGGTCAGTCCCTCGCGCGCGCCAGGCGAGCCGGCGCTTCGCGACTCCCGCGTGAACCATCAGCATCGCGGCGCTCATTGTGACGAGAGCGGCCACCAGTGTCGAAGCGATCGTCTGCACCTCCGACCCTCCCTCAGCCCTGCGTTACGGGCCGCGCGCTCGCGCGCGGCTCGACGCGACTCCGCACGTCGACGGCGACGCGCCTGAGCTCGATTGCGAACGCGATCTGCATGATCCCGGCCACGAGCGCAAACGCAGCGATCAGTGCGAGCAGCGCCACTGCGCCCGCGCCTGGATGCGCGAACATGATCACGCCGAAGGCGATCGAGAGCAGCCCGCCGAGCACGACCAGCAATACCCGCCCGCCCCTCAGCGGCAGCGCGAACGCGAGCGACAGCTCGAAGATGCCGAGCGCGATCGCCCATGCGCCGATGGCGTAGAGCAGGCCCAGCGCCGACAGGTCGGGCCACACGAAGACGACGACTCCGACCGCGACACCGAGCAGGCCGTCGATCACGAGCCAGGCTCGCCGGCTGCCCTCGACCGGGAGCCTGAACGCTGCGACGATCGTCGACAGGCCCGAGACGAGCGCGAACGCGCCGAACAGCGCGAGCAATGCCGTGAGCCCGATGTTCGGCCACACGAGGATGACGACGGCGAACAGGATCGCCAGGACGCCGCGGACTGCGGCGGCTTTCCAGATGTTGGCGAGCGCCCGCTCGCCGTCCTGCAGTTCTGCCCCGAGGTTCATGTTCCTGCTCCTTTCAGTTGAACGACGAGACAGAGGGTCTCCGGTGCCGGTGCCAACGCTCTGCCAGCTGTGCTCGCGGCGCTGCCAGCTCAGGCCGGCGCCAGCTCGGCGCGGGCGCTGAGCGCCGCCGCAGCCGGGCTCCCCGCGAGCGCGGCGAAGAGGCTCTCACGCGCCTGGTGCGGCCGCTCGAGCTCCGACCACTCGAGCACCTCGCGGTAGAGCCTCTCGGCCGTCTCGGCATCGCCGCCCGCCGCGGCGACGCGCCCGAGCTGCACGCGTGCGTAAGCCGCGACCAAGGGGGCCTGGGCGGACTCGGCGAGCGCAACCGCCTGCCGCTCGAGCTCTTCGGCCTCGCGCCGCTCGCCGGCCGCGAGCGCGTTCGAGCCGAGGGCCGACAAGGCGAAGGCGGCGTGATCGCCGAAATCGATGCGTCTGGCAAGCTCGAGTGCGCGCCGCCACGCGTCGACCGCGGCAGTGGGCTCTGCGTGTTGCTCGGCGACCCACGCCTCGAGCATCAACGCCGGAACGCGAAACGCGTCGTACTCGATCGCGTCCGAGCGACTGCCGACTGCGGACGCCATTGCGGCGACCGTGGCGAGGTCGCCTGCCCGGGCGGCGCCTGTCGCGCGGATGAGGCTGCTGGCGGCGATGCCCCAGTCGTCTCCGGAAGCCTCGAACGTCGCGGACGCGGCCTGCGCGAGGGTGTCGGCGCGGGCGCCGTCGCCGGACTGAGCCACGGCCAGCGCGAGCGTCAGCTGCGCGAGGCCGAGCTGCCGTGGAAGGTCTTCGCCTCCGGCCAGGGAAAGCGCCTGCTCGCCGGCCGCCAGGGCAGCGTCGACGTCGAACTCCTCCGCGGCGAGGTAGCACAGCTCGGCGAGCTGCGCGACGCGCAGCTCGAGCGGTTCGTCGTCATCGGTGGCTGCCAGCGCGAGCTCGAGGAAGCGTCGCCCTTCCGAGACCCGGTCGGCAAGCGCGAAGTACCACCCGAGCGTGCCGAGCCGAGCGGCGACGTGCGAGTCGGCGGCTTCCCCCGCATACGCGACCGCTGCCCAGAGATTGTCGTTCTCCAGTTGCAAGCGCTTTTCCCACCGCAGCCACTCCGGGCCGCGCAGCTCGACTCGAGCCTCGTCGGCGAGCGTCGCGAAGTGCTCCGCATGCGCACGACGCGCCGCTTCGAGAGCGCCCGTCTCGGCAAGCCGTTCGAGCACGTACTCGCGAACGGTGTCGAGCATGTCGTACCGCGCCACCCCGCCGACGAACGACGCCGACACGATCGACTTGTCGACGAGCGCTGCGACGAGATAGGCGACCGTCGCCTCGTTCAGCCGTTGCCCCGCCCCGACGGCGGCGAGCGAGGCGAGGGACGCGCCGCCGCGGTGGACGGCCAGCTGTTGGAGCAGCGTCTTCTCGTCGTCGTGCAAGAGGTCGTAGCTCCAGTCGACGAGTGCCTGCAACGCCGTGCGGCCGGGATCGGGCTCCGGGCTGTCGCGCAAGAAGGCCCCGCGGCGCTCGAGCATCGACGCGACCTCGGCCAACCCCAACACGTTGACGCGCGCAGCCGCAAGCTCGATCGCGAGCGGGAGCCCGTCGAGCCGTCGCGCGATCTCCTCGGCCAGCGCGACGTCCTCTGCGTCGGGAGCGAAGCCGGGTCGCGCCGCGCGTGCACGCTCGAGGAAGAGCTGGACGCCCGCGGGCCCGAGCGGTCCGACGGCGACGCGGACTTCGCTGTCGAGATGGAGCGCCTCGCGGCTCGTCGCCAGGATCCGCACGTCGGCACACTCCGCGAGCAGCGTGGCGACCACCTGAGCTGCTTCCTCGAGCACGTGCTCGCAAGCGTCGAGGACGACGAGCGCCGCCGCAGCACGAAGACGCGAGGTCACGCGCGCGAGCGGCTCCGCACCGCGGGCGTCGACAACGTCCGCCAGGAGGCGCACGGCGTCGCCGGCCTGTCCGGCACGCGCAAAGTCGACGAGCCAGATGCCGTCCGGGAGCTCGCGGTCGAGCGAGCGGGCCGTCTCGACGGCGAGCCGGCTCTTGCCGGCACCGGGCGGCCCGATGAGGGTCACGAGCCGGTGCTCGTGCAGCAGGCCGGCAACCTCCGCGAGCTCGTGGTCGCGACCGACGAACGAGGTGGACGGTGCGGGCAGGTTTCCGCGCCGCCTGCGGGCGACCGGAACCGGGGCGATCGCGGGGTCGTGCGCGAGGATCGCCTCCTGGAGCTGTCGCAGATCGGGGCCGGGCTCGAGCCCGAGCTCGTCGGCCAGGACGCGGCGCGCGTCCTGGAACGCTTCGAGCGCATCTGCCTGGCGGCCGCCGCGGTAGAGCGCCAGCATCAGCTGCCCCCAGATCCGTTCGCGGAACGGATTCTCCTCGAGCACCGCTCGGAGCGCCGGCGCGAGCTCGCGGTGCTCGCCGAGCGCCAGGGCCGCTTCGAACTGCTCCTCGAGCGCGTCGACGTGCAGGGCCTCGAGGCGGCGTGCCTCGGCGCTGAACCAGGCCGCCTCGGTCAGCCCCTGCAGCGCCGGTCCCCGCCAGAGGGAGAGCGCGGAGGCCACGGCTTCTGCGGCGGCCTCGACGTCGCCGGCGCGCGACGCGGCGCGCGTCTCCGCGAGGAGCGCTTCGAATTCCGCCGCATCGACGCGGGCATCGCTCAGCGCATAGCCGTCGGCGGAGCCGGCGATCGCATCCTCGCCGAGCGTCGCCCGGAGGCGGGCGACGTGATGGTGAAGCGCGTTGCGCGGCGCGGCCGGCAAATCCTCGCCCCACAGCCCGTCGATCAGCATGTCGACGCCGAGGAGGTGCCCGTTGCGGAGCGCGAGCATCGCGAGCAGGGCTTGGCGCTTCGAGCCGCCCACGTTCGCCGGCGTCCCGCCGGCAAGCGCCTCGAACGGCCCGAGAACCCGGATTTCCAGCAACTTCTGCACGCGGCCGTCGCTCCTGCCGCGAGTCTCTCACGTCGTCCGCGCGACCGGGCCGACCGGGCGCCCGAGTCCTCGGCAACATCCCCGTCATGGATCACGGCCGGCGACCTGTCGAGCCGCCGCGGCGGCCGGTGCTCTTCGTCAATCCGAAGTCGGGAGGCGGCAAGGCCGAGCGGACCGGCCTCGCCGAGCGGGCGCGGGCGCGCGGGATCGAGGTGGTCGCCCTCGCTGCCGGCGACAGGCTCGAGACACTCGCGCAGCAGGCCGCGGCGGACGGCGCAGACGCCCTCGGCATGGCCGGCGGCGACGGGTCGCTTGCCGTCGTCGCCGCGGTCGCAACGGTGCACGACCTCCCGTTCGTCTGCGTGCCGGCGGGAACGCGCAACCACTTCGCGCTCGACCTCGGCGTCGACCGCCACGACCTCGTGGGCTCGCTCGACGCGTTCGGCGAAGCGTTCGAGGGCCGGATCGACGTGGCGGAGGTGAGCGGCCGGCTGTTCCTCAACAACGTCTCTCTCGGGATCTACGGCGATGCGGTTCAGCAACCCGCGTACCGCGACGCGAAGGCACGCACCCTGCTCGAGACCGCGACGGAGGTCCTCGGCCCGAGTGCGTCCGTCGCCGACCTCCAGCTCGTGGACGACGTCGGCCGGGAGCACCGCGACCCCGCCGTCGTCCTCGTCTCGAACAATCCCTACGCGCTCGACCGTCCGTTCCTCGCTGGCAGGCGGCCGGCGCTCGACAGCGGGCGGCTCGGGGTCGTCGTCCTCGAGCGACCTCGCGCCGAGCCGCCGCCGGCGCGCACGTGGACGGCGACGAGCTTCGAGGTGACCGCTCCCACTGCGGTCAACGCCGGCATCGACGGCGAGGCGGTCGAGCTCCGCCCGCCGCTCCGCTTTGCCATCCGCCCCGCCGCGCTTCGCGTCAGGATCGCTGCATCCTGAACGCCGAAACCCGCCGACGGCGGGTTTCGGAGAACGCGACGGCGACGTCGGGTCAGGAGACGTGGAGCTTCTCCTTCAGCTGTCCGACACGCTCGTCGACGTTCGAGTGCACCTCGGCCTTGCGCTGTTCGCGCAGCTCGTGTCGCGCTGCGCGCGCCGCCGCGTCGGCAGCCTCTTCCGCCGCCGCGAGCTCGGCCAGCACGTCGCTCACCGGCCGGCGGGTCACCTCGCCGCCGAGCTTGTACATCTCGGCGTCGATGACCTCGACCACCGGCTCGTCGACGCTCGCGATGACGGCGGTCGTCTCCGGCGGCATCGCCTTCCCGAGCACCGTGAGCGCCTCGTCGGATGTCTCCATCCTGTCGAGGTCGAACGCGCCGCCCATCAGCGCGCCGGCGCCCCACCCGACCAGAATCCCGACCGGGCCGCCGAGGACGCCCACGAGCATCCCGATCAGCGAGCCGCCCGCGGTGTTCTCGAGGCCGACGTTGTCGGCGCTCTCCTCGATCTTGAGCTCGCCGTCATCCAGCCGCTCCACGACGGCCGCCGACTCGAGCCCGATGCGCCCTTCCGCGTCGCACTGCTTCAGCACGCTCAGCGCCTGGTACGCCTTGCTCGTCTCGTCGAAGCGAACGATTACCACGTTCTCTGCCATTGCTCCTCCTTTGGTTCGATAGGCCGGTTGACAGCGACACCATCGCGCGGGCCGCTGCCAAACCGCTGCCACGCTGTGCCGCGCGGCTGCCACTCGACTGGCAGATACTCGAAGGGTGCTCCCGGACCTGACCCTGGCCGCGTCGGCTCTCGGAGAGGCGTGGCACTGGGCTGTCCACGTCGTCGAGCGGATGGGGGACCTCTCTCCCTACTGGCTCGTGCTGGCGCTCGCGCTGAAGACCTGTGAATCGGCGTTCATCGGGCTGGTGTGGCGGAACATCCTCCGTGCGTCGTATCCGAAGAGCGGCGTCCGCTTCCGCACCGCGTGGGGCGCCTCGCAGGGCGGGACTGCGATCAACGCAGTCCTCCCCGCGCAGGGCGGAACGGCGGCGATGATCGCCATCCTCCGCACGACGGTTCCGGGATCGAGCGTCTCGGGCCTGACCGTGGCGACCGTCGTCGAGTCGCTCTTCTTCCTCGCCGTCAGCGTCGTGATCGTCATCGGCACCGCCGTCGCCCAACCGCACACGGTGTCGAAGGGGTCACCGTCGAACGAGACGGGCGGCTTTCTCGCGTCGCATCCGTGGGTCGTGCCGGCGGCGCTCGTCGTCGCCGCCGTCATCCTCTACTTCCTCTGGCCGCGCCTCAAGCCACGCCTGCTGGCGGAGTGGCACAAGGCGCGTCAAGGGGCGAGCATCTTCGGCGACTGGGGACGTTACGCGCGGGACGTCGCGCTGCCCTCGACGGCGTCGTACTGCTGCCGCATCGGGGTGAACGTCGTCTTCATGGCTGCATTCGACATTCCCGTCACCCTCTACACCGTCTTTCTCGTCGCGTCGTCGCACATGCTGTCCCAGCTGTTCGCGATCACGCCCGGCGGCGTCGGACAGACGCAGGCGCTCGACATCGCGACGCTTCGCAACTATGCGTCGAGCCACAGCGTCGCCGCGTTCTCGATCACGCAGGACTCCGTGATCACTCTCTGGAACGTCGTCCTCGGTGTCGCCGTGATGCTCTGGGCTTTCGGCTGGAAGCAGATGAAGACGCTACTGCCGCGCCCGCAGCACGGACGTCCACGTCACCAGGCCGAGACGTAGCGAGCGGCTAAGCAGCCGGGTACTCGTCCTTCCGCCAGGCACGCGGCTCGTCGGGCGGCACGATCGGGGTACGGGCGAGCAGGAAGTTGTAGTAGGGAGCGACGAACGGGTCTGGCGCCATCACCGTGTAGGTGTGGTAGACGGTGCCGTTCTCGCGCGCGAACGCGATCCAGCCCGGCCCTTCGCGCAACCCGTCCTTCAGCTCGGCGCCGATCTGCCCCGACCACTCCTCGAGCCAGTCGGGCGGATTCTCGACGAGCTCGCGCACCTGCGGCACCTGCTCCGCCTGCTCTTCGCTCATCGCGAGCCCGAAGTCGAACGCGAAGTCGGTGTTGTACGTCGAGACGTACGGGAACTGCCAGCCCATCCGCTGCTTGTACGCGACAAGCCGCTCGATCGGCGCCCGCGAGAAGCAGAGCAGCGTCACGTCGCGGTGCCTGAGGTGGACAAAGGGACCGTCGAGGCAATCGGCGAGGCTCGAGCAGCCGGGACACGCGCCGTTCGCGTACTCCGGGCCGAACATGACGTTGTAGGCGAGGAGCTGGGAGCGGCCGTCGAACAGCTCCGCGAGCGTCTTCTTGCCGTCCTCCGTGTCGAAGACGTACTCCTTCTCGACCGGCACCCACGGCAACTCGCGCCGCCTCTGAGTGAGCTCCTCGTTTCGCTGTGCGTGCTCGGATTCGAGCTTCGCGAGCTCGTCGCGCGCGGCCCGCCATTCCTCGCGCGTTCCGGTCCTGTGCTCAGGCATGTGTCGGCCTCCTTCGCGTTGGTGTTGTGCAGCTCGGACTCGACCGGGGCGGCAAACTCATCGCTCGACGTG
Organism: uncultured Actinomycetes bacterium; assembly: GCA_963833655.1. Classification (GTDB taxonomy): domain Bacteria; phylum Actinomycetota; class Thermoleophilia; order Gaiellales; family Gaiellaceae; genus 3-1-20CM-4-69-9. The sequence goes on from CAWHYL010000007.1 coordinate 83,819, forward strand.
ACGGTTTCCCTGCGGAACGGTGTCGCAATCGAGCATCCGCTCGGGCTCGCGCTCGGCTTTCTCGAGACCTACGGCCGCGACGACGCCGATCCAAACGGGCCGGTGCTGTTCGGCGAGGCCGACCTGCGGCTGGCAAATCGCCAAGGGGCGCGGATCTCGGCGGCGCAGATCGCAGCGATCCTCCGGCGACGGCGTGAGATCGAGCGGGCGCTGCGCGAGATCGCGCCCGACGCATCGCTCGCAGGGCGTGCGAAACAGGTGCCCTGGCCACCGCTGCGGGAGCTCTTCGACGCATTCGCCGGCATCGACGGCGTCGGCTTCTCGAAGATGACGAAGGCGCTGCATCGCAAAAGGCCGGCGCTGATCCCGATGCTCGACAGCATCGTCCAGGCATATCTGGTGGACGACGACCCCGGGCCGAAGGCGCCGTTCGCAGAGCGGGCGATCGCGCTCGTCCACGGCTACAAGCGCGACATCGACCGCAACCGGCGTGCCCTGCGGGCGGTCGAGCGCGAGCTCGCGCGGCGCGACTACGACGTCAGCGCCGTGCGGCTCCTCGACATCCTGATCGTGACTACGCCCTAGTCGCTTCCGCCCGCTTCGGGAGGACCCAGTCCGGACGGATGAAGTGGCACGTGTAGCCGTGCGGGTACTTCTGAAGGTAGTCCTGGTGCTCCGGCTCGGCCTCCCAGAACGGCCCCGCCGGCGCGACCTCCGTCACGACCTTCCCCGGCCACTTGCCGGAAGCGTCGACGTCGGCGATCGTCTCCTCGGCGATGCGCCGCTGCTCGTCGTCCTCGTAGAAGATCGCGGAGCGGTAGCTCGTCCCGATGTCGTTCCCCTGCCGGTTGGCCGTCGTCGGGTCGTGGACACGGAAGAAGAACTCGAGCAGGTTGCGGTACGACGTCTGCTCCGGATCGAAGACGACCTCGATCGCCTCGGCGTGCGTCCCGTGATTCCGGTACGTCGCGTTGGGGACGTCGCCGCCGCTGTAGCCGACTCTCGTCGAGATCACGCCCGGCTGGCGCCGGAAGAGATCCTGCATCCCCCAGAAGCAACCGCCGGCAAGCAATGCTTTCTCTGTCATGCGTTCAATCTAGCCCGCGGGGGTGGCTCCGCGCTCGGCTCGGCGCGACGCGCGGCGGCTCGTCGGGTTGCTTGGGGTACACGGGCGGCCACGGGGCGTCCAGCAGACCTGAGGCACGGTCGCGCTCGTGCAGGTCGAGCAGCGGTTCGAGCGACTGCGGCGTCGCGTTCATCTCGGCCCACGGATTGCCGCGCCGCGGGAGCGTCGCGATCGTCAGCTCGTCGGGGTGGATCGTTGCGAGCTCGTCCCACGACACGGGGGTCGAGACCTGCGCGCCCGGCCGCGCTCGCACCGACCACGGCCCGAAGACGGTCTTGTGCGGCGCGTTTTGGTTGTAGTCGAGGAAGACGCGACGGCCGCGCTCCTCCTTCCACCACGCGGCGGTGAGCAAGTCCGGCCTGCGGCGCTCGAGCTCGCGGGCAGCGGCGACCGCCGCGGCCCGCACCTCATAGGAGTCCCAGCGCGGCTCGAGGCGGATGTAGACGTGCAGGCCGCGGTTCCCGGTCGTCTTCGGATAGCCGACGATCCCGAGCTCGTCGAGCAGGCCGCGAACCTCGGTCGCGGCCGCACCCACCTCGTCGAAGTCGACGCCCGGTTGCGGATCGAGGTCGAGCCGCAGCTCGTCCGCGACGTCCGGACGCTCCGCGAGATACGGCCAGACGTGGAAGCCGAGACAGGCGAGGTTGGCGGCCCAGACGACGTGCGCCATGTCGGCGAGGACGAGGGCACGCGCGGTGGTGCCGTTCGGCGTGCTGACGATCGTCGTCTGCAGCCATTCGGGAGCGCCGTCCGGCACGCGTTTCTGGAAGAACGAGCTGCCCTCGGCGCCGTGCGGGAAGCGCTGCATCAGCGTCGGACGCCCGCCGACGGCCTGCAGCAACGACTCGGCGATGGCGAGGTAGTACCGGACGAGGTCGAGCTTCGTCTCCCCGCGCTCCGAGAAGAAGACCTTGTCGGGGCTCGTAATCGTGATCGACTGCCCCGCGACCTCGAGCACCTGCGCATCCCCCACCTCCGAAACGTACATTTCGGTCGAGGTGGCAGAACACTCGATCATCGTCTGGAGCGACTACATCTGACCGTTCTGCCGGCTCGGCCAGCAGACGGCCGAGCGGGCCCGGCGCCAGTTCGACGCCGACGTCCTCTGGCTCCCGTTCGACCTGCATCCCGAGTACCCGCCGGACGGCATCCCGCTGGCCGAGCTGCACCGCCGCTACGGGATCGGCACCGGCTCAGACGATCCGTTGCACGAGCGCTTCGCCGCCGCGAGCCTCGAGTACAACCGCCCGGCGGTCGTCCCGAACACGCGGCTCGCGCTGCGTCTCACGGAGCTCGCGCGGGAACGCGGGCTGCACATGCAGTTCCACGACCGGCTGATGGACGCGTACTGGTCCGAGGCGACGGACATCGGCAGTGCCGACGAGCTGAGGCGCCTGGCGGCGGAGGTCGGGATCGACGAGACCGAGGTCGAGCGCGTGATCGCCGATCTGTCGGCCTACCTCGATCGCGTCGAGGCGTCGACGATGCAGGCGCAATCGATCGGGATCAACGCGATCCCGGCATTTCTGCTCGACAGGCGCTTGATCGTGCTCGGCGCGCAGCCGTTCGAGGTCTTCCGGCGCGCGTTCGCCGAGCCGTCCTAGCGGGCCGAGGCGACCTGAGAATTCCCGAACGTCACGACGAGCGCTTCCGCTTCCGCAGCCCGTCGAGGATCAGGTCGAGGCCGAACTCGAACTCGTCGCGACCGTCGCGCGCGCCGGCGACCATGTGCTGGTCGGCGTGCTCGGCGAGGTAGGGATATCCCGGCCGCATCTGCTCGATGAACTGCGTCGCCCACTCCTCGACGCTTCTGCCGTCCGGCGGCGTGAGCCTCCGTGCCGCCTCCACGTGACCGAGCTGCCACAACGTGAAGCCGAAGATGTGGCTGTCGAGCGTGTGGTACGCGGAGTACGTGAGCTTCGGTGAGAAGCCGGCTTCCCGCAGGCGGCGCAGCAGCCACTCCATGTACCGGATGCGCGGCCCGCCGACGACGCCGATGTCGCTCGGCACCAGCGCCAGGCCACATGCCCAGGAATGCTCGATCAAGAGGTCGTGCGCGGCGATCGCGCAGCGGCGGATCGCGCGGTCCCAGCGCGGCTCGTCCTCGGGCAGCTCGAACTGCTCGATCACGCGGTCGACCATCGCTGCGACGAGCTCGCCCTTGTTGGCGACGTAGTTGTAGAGCGACATCGCCTCGACGCCGAGCGCCTGCCCGAGCTTGCGCATGCTCAGGCCGTCGATGCCGTCCTTGTCCGCGAGCGCGATCGCCTGCTCGAGGACTCGTTCCCTCGTCAGCGGCTTCCGGTTGCGGGCTCTCGTCGCCACGGCTTGACAAGCTTACGCTGTACGTTTAGCTTACGCCATAAGTTTACGGCGTATGGGAGGTAGAGATGGCGACGATGGCAATGGCTTTGGACGCGACGTCGACGATGCACGCCGTCGTGCGCAGGCGCTGGGGCCGACCCGGTGACGTGGTCGAGCTGGCGGAGCTCCCGAAGCCGGAGCCTGCAGACGACGAGGTTCTGGTTCGCGTTCGGGCAGCGTCCGTCAACCGCGGCGACTACTACGCCGTGGGCGGCGCCGGCGTGCTGATGCGTCCGCTGATCGGCGGCTTCTGGCGACCGAAGAACGAGCGGCTCGGGGGCGACTTCGCAGGCATCGCAGAGGCGGTCGGCAAAGACGTAACGGACGTCCAGCCGGGAGACGAGGTGTACGGCGTGCGGACCGGCGCGTTCGCCGAGTACGTCTGCGCGAAGAACGCGGTCGCGCGGAAGCCGGCAAACCTCTCCTTCGAGGAGGCGGCCGCCGTCCCGGTCGGAGCGCTGACAGCGCTCCAGGCGGTCCGCGACCGCGGCCAGCTCCGGCCGGGTCAGCGAGTGCTCGTCAACGGCGCGTCGGGAAGCGTCGGCTCGTTCGCGGTCCAGGTCGCGAAGGCGCTCGGCGCCGCGCACGTCACTGCGGTCTGCAGCACGCGGAACGTCGAGCGTGCCCGCGCATTCGGCGCCGACCATGTCATCGACTACACCCGCGAGGACTACACGCTCAGCGGGGAGCGCTGCGACCTCATCGTCGACATCGCGGGCAACCGCTCGTGGCGTCAGAACCGGCGCGTCCTCTTCCCCGACGGCGCCCTCGTGGTCGTCGGCATGCCGACCGGCAACCACCTGACGGGGCCGCTCCCGCGCCTCGCGCGGACGTTCCTGGCGGCCCGCATGCTCCGGCGAAACCTCAAGTTCTTCGTCTGCAAGCCGAACAAGCCGAACCTCCAGACCCTTCGCGAACTGATCGAAGCCGGGAAGCTGATGCCGGCGATCGACCGCGTGTACTCGTTCGCCGAGATCCAGGATGCGCTCGCGACGATGGGCGAGGGCCACGTTCAGGGCAAGCTGGTCGTCAGGATCGACTAGCGCAAGCGTTTTACGTTCGCTTAACAGAGACCACATGCCGCGCTGACGCGGGTCGGCGACGATCCGGGTCATGCGACGGCTCTGGCTGGTGCTGCTCTGCGCCGCCTGCCTGTCGGCGGGCGTCGCCGGCGCTGCTCCCGCGAGAGTGGACCGCGGGCTCGTCGTCCGGGTGCAGCCGCCGCGCTTTGCGATTCGCGAGCTCGACGGCACGCGCGCCGCGTTCCGCGTCAACAGCGCAACGCTGATCACGCTCGACGGGCGAAGCGTCCGGCTGCGCCGGTTGCGCCGCGGCGACGTCGTCACCGTCGACCACGTCGGCCGCCTCGCAACCGCGATCGAGGCCGTTCGGCCGTGAGCGGCGTCGCCGTGGTCATCGAGGACGACGAAGCGATCGGCGCAATCGTGGGGACGTACCTCGAGCGGGCCGGGTTCGACGTGATCCGCGAGTGCACCGGCGAGGACGGGATGGCCGCGGTCGCCCGGCACGAGCCGCGCTTCGTCGTGCTCGACCTCGGCCTTCCCGACGTCGACGGCCTCGACCTCTGCCGCCGGCTGCGCGACGGCGGCAACGTGCCGATCCTCATCCTGACGGCGCGCGACGACGAGCTCGATCGCATCGTCGGCCTCGAGCTCGGAGCCGACGACTATCTGACGAAGCCGTTCTCACCGCGCGAGCTCGTCGCGCGCACGCGCGCGGTCCTGCGGCGGACGGAGCCCGGCACTGGCGGCGTCGTCGAGCTCGGCGATTTGCAGATCGACCTGCGCAGGCGCGCCGTCGCGGTCGCCGGCGTACCCGTCGAGCTGCGGACGCTCGAGTTCGAGCTGCTGGCGGAGCTCGCACGCAGCGCCGGGCACGTCGTCAAGCGCGACCGCCTGCTCGAGCGCGTCTGGGGCCTGTCGTTCGCAGGCGGAACGCGCACTGTCGACGTCCACGTGGCGCAGCTGCGCAAGAAGCTCGGCCGCCCGGACCTGATCCAGACGGTGCGGGGCGTGGGCTACCGCCTGCTCGACGTGCCCGCATGAGCTCGCTGCAGGGACGCCTTCGTCTCGCAATCGGCGTCGCCGTCCTGGCCGCAGTCTCGCTGTCGCTCCTCGTCGGGGTGTACTTCGTCCGTCGATCGCTGGAGCACGCGGCGTTCAACGGGCTGCGCCGCCAGGTCGCACTGCTCGCGCGCGAGGAGGTCCATCCGCCGGCCGGCTCGTTCGGGCGGTTCCTCGAGACGCAGGACGAACGGCTCTCGATCCTTCCGGCCAAGCAAGCCCGCCTGCTGCTGCCCCAGGCACCGACCGGGCGGATCACGATCAACGGCCGGAAGTATCTGTACGCGACCAGGACGAGCGGCCCCGACGTCGTCGTGCTCTTGCGAACGGCGAGCTCCGTGCAGGCGGAGAGCGAGCCGTTCTGGCTCGCGTTCCTCGCCGCAGGCGCGCTCGGCTCCGTCGTCGCGGCAGCGCTCGCCGCCGTGCTCGCGAGGAGCATCGCGCGCCCGATCCGCCTCGTCGCGGGCGCATCCGGCCGGCTCGCGCGCGGCGAGGACCCGGGCGAGCTGCCGCTCAGCGGCTCGCGCGAGCTCCGTGACCTCGCGGCGTCGTTCAACGCGATGGCGTCCGAGCTCGCGCGCGCGCGTACGGCCGAGCGCTCGTTCCTGCTGTCGGTGAGCCACGAGCTGAAGACGCCACTCACGGCAATTCGCGCCTACTCCGAAGCGCTGGACGACGGCGTGCTCGCGCCGACGGCCGCCGCGCGCGTGGTCCACACCGAAGCCGCGCGGCTCGAGCGCCTCATCCTCGACCTCCTCAACCTCGCGCGGCTCGACCAGCGTCGATTCGACATCCACCCGGAGCCCGTCGACCTCGACGACGTCGCCGCCGAGGTCGCGCTCCGGCATGCAGCGCGCGCTCGCGATCTCGGGGTGACGCTGGACGTCGAGTCGTCGGGCGACTGCGCACCGGCGCTCGCCGATCGCGACCGCGTCCTGCAAGCGGCGTCGAACCTCGTCGAGAATGCGCTGCGATGCACGCCGCCCGGCGGCGCGGTGACGATCGCAACGGCGCCGGGACAGCTGACCGTGCGAGACACGGGGCCCGGGCTCGCACCCGAAGAGCTGCCGCGGGCGTTCGACCGCTTCTTCCTCTATCGCCGCTACGACGGGCGCCGCGCAGTCGGCACGGGTCTCGGGCTCGCGATCGTGCGCGAGCTGACGGTCGCCATGGGGGGAGACGTCGACGTGGAGAGCTCCACGGGCGGAACCGAGTTCACGATCCGGCTCCCGCAACCGGACGCTTTACACGCGCTTACGCAGCGCTCAAGCTGTTCACACACGCAGCTGGGATAACGAGCGCGTCAGCGACTTCCCGGAGGCTCATCGTGAAGGCGAAGCTCATCATCCCTGCTGTCGCCGCAATGCTCGTGTTTACCGCGGCCGCGGCGGCGGCAAGTCTCGATCTGATCCACGGGACACCAGGTCCCGACACGCTCAACGGCACGAACGGCCCAGACATCATCTATGCGCGGGCGGGCAACGACATCGTCCGGGCGCACGAAGGGAACGACGTCGTCTACGGCGGCCGCGGCAACGACGTCGTGCGCGGGGGGCCCGGGAACGACGTCCTCTACGGCGGCGACGGCAACGACGTGTTGTGGGTCGGAGCCGGGGCGGACGTGCAGTACGGCGGCAACGGCAACGACATCCTCCACGCGCTCGCGAACGACAACGAGCCCGACGTCCTGAACTGTGGGCCGGGCTACGACGTCGCGTACCTGATCGTGCACGACCCGGTGCGCCTGCACGGCTGCGAGGAGGTCGTCCGGCTGACGCCGGAGGAGGCCGCCGCGACCGCAGCTGCGAACGACGACAACGGTTAGCCGCAGGGCTCGGCGGCGCGCCCGCGGGCGCGCCGCCGTAGGCTCCGCCCCATGCAGATCCGCACACGCATGTGCGTCAGCCTCGACGGCTACGTGACGACGCCCGACGGCTGGCCGGTGGCGCTTGCCGATCCCGAGTGGAGCCCCGAGGCGTTCGGCTTCGTCGACTTCCAGCAGACGCTCGACGCGGTCCTGATGGGCCGGACGACATTCGAGCCTGCCCTCGGCGCAGACCGCTGGCCGTGGCCGGGGCTCGACGTGTTCGTCCTCGGCTCGCAACGGCCGGCGGGGACGCCCGACGACGTCGTGTTCGAAGGCGACCCGGTTCGGCTCCTCGAGCAAGTGTGCGCAGCCAACAACGGCGGCGACGTCCACCTCGTCGGCGGCCCGCGTACGATCGAGACCTACCGCCGCCTCGGCGCGCTCGACCGGCTCGGGCTGATCGTCCTCCCCATCCTTGTCGGCGGCGGGCTGCAGCTGACTCCGGCACTCAGCACCGACGCGAGACTGCAACTCGAGGAGCAGCGTTCGCTCCCCACGGGTGCGGTCGAGGTCGTCTACGCGTTCGCGCCCCAGCGATGAGTTTCGCCGACCGCGGCGGTCTGAGCCCCAGATCGACGAAAGGAGACACGATGAGCAACGTGCTCGCGGGGATCACGATCTCGGTGGACGGCTACGTCGCGGGCCCGAACGACGGTCCGGGAAACGGGCTCGGCGACGGCGGCGAGCGCCTCCATTACTGGGTCTTCGGCGGCCCCTGGACCTACGATGCGCCGCAGGGAGAGCCGACCGCCGAAGATGCATCGTGGCTCGCGGAGGCGATGTCGCGCATCGGCGCCGTGGTCGGCGGCCGCTGGACGTACGAGGCAGCAGGGCACTGGGGTGACGAGAACCCGTGGGGGCTGCCGTTCTTCATCGTCACACACCGGCCCGAGGAGCAGCCGGCCGGCGGCGCGTTCACGTTCGTCTCGGGCGTCCGGGAGGCGATCGATGCCGCCAAGGAGGCGGCCGGTGACAAGGACGTGCATGTGATGGGCGGCGCGGACGTCATCCGGCAGGCGCTCGAGGACGGTCTCGTGGACGAGCTGACGATCATCATTGCGCCGGTCGTGCTCGGGGGCGGCAAGCGACTGTTCGACGGATTCGCGAACTCGCTCGAGCTCGAGCAGGTCGGCGTGCGGCAATCGGCTTACGCGACCTTCGTCGACTACCGGGTCAAGCGCTGACGGGCTTGTAGCCGCCGAACGCCGACTCGGCAACTCCTTCGCCACCGGTCAATCCCGCCAGCTGCCGTTGCAGCTCGTCCGCACGGGTGACGGGCAGGAGAGCCTCGACGGTCGACAGCGCGCCGTGCGGGACCGGCGCCTCCACCGCGGCACCGAGCCGCGCGAGCGCGGGCAGGACAGCGCCGACGGTGCGGGTCGGCACCTCGAGCGTCAGCCGCACGACCGGCTCGCAGACGACCGTCCCGGCACGCTCGAGCGCCTGCGCGAGCACGAGCGGCGTCAGCTTGCGGAAGTCCGCCGCCGTGCTGGTCGGCCCGCGGAGCGACGGCGGCCCGTCCGCGACGCTGTACGCGCACTGTGTCATCGTCACGACGCAGTCGACGACCTGCCACCCGCACAGTCCCTGACGGAGCGCAGCGCGCACGTAGCGTTCCATCTGCTCGCGGAAGCTGTCGCGCGTCTTGTAGACGTAGAGCGGCACGTTCCGTGTATCGACGTCGAGGCGGAACTCCAGCCCGAAGTCGTCCGGAGCGGGGCCGATGCGAAGCCCCATCGTCGCGTTGTACGGGTTCGTCTCGGCGTGCAGGACCTCGAGCGCCTCGCCCGACCGCACCGGTCGCTCGACAAAGATCGGCGTCGTCTCGTGGAAGACGGCGTCGACACCGAAGTCCTGGGCGAGCGTCGCCTCGATCACCTCTTTCTGCACCTCGCCGTAGAGCGAGACCGTCAGGTCGCGCCCAGCCTCGTCGCAGACGTCGATCAGCGGGTCCCCCTCGGCGAGCTGCGCGAGCGCCAGGCGCAAGCGGCGGGCGTCCTCGGGATCACGCGGCGCGACGACGGACTGCAGCGTCGGCGGCGCGAATTCCCGCCGCGGCATTCGCGGCGGAGGCTCGCCGAGTGTGTCGCCGACCTGCACGTCTCTCAGTCCCCAGACCTTGGCGATCTGGCGCGCGCCGACGCTCGGCCGCCGGAAGGCGCCGCCGCGCTCGAAGACCGCAAGCGCAGTGACCTTCTGCTCGTCGACGGCCTCGCGCGTGCGCAGCGTGCCGGAGAACAGCCGAACGTAGGCGACCTTCTCGCCGGCGGAGCCGCGTTCGATCTTGAAGACGGTCGCCGACAGCGGCCCGTCCGGGCCGCCGGCGGCCGGCGGAAGCAGCTCGCCCAGCGCCGCGCCGAGCTCGTCGACGCCCTCGCCGCGCATCGCCGAGCCGCTGAACACCGGATACACGAGTGCGCGCCGCGACTGCTCTGCGAGCGCGGCCTGCGCCCGCTCGGGCGCGACGTTGCCGTCGACGTAGGCGGCCAGAAGCTCGTCGTCGTTCTCGGCGAGGATCTCGATGTCGCGGCCGGGGACGACCACGGCCGGTGTGAGGCGTTCGGCGATGTCGCGCACGACGCGGTCGAAGTCGGCGCCGGCGCGGTCGAGCTTGTTCACGAAGAGCAGCGTGGGGATGCGCAGCCGTCGCAGAGCCCGCATGAGCACACGTGTCTGCGGCTGAACGCCCTCGACACCAGAAACGACGAGCACGGCGCCGTCGAGGACGTTCAACACCCGCTCGACCTCGGCGATGAAGTCCGGATGGCCGGGGGTGTCGATCAGGTTGACCGTCACATCGTTCAGCTCGAACGAGACAACGGCCGCGCGGATCGTGATGCCGCGCTGCTGCTCGAGTGGCAGGAAATCGGTCTGGGTCGTCCCCTTGTCGACGCTGCCGACCTCGTCGATCACGCCGGCCGCATGCAGCAGCCGCTCGGTGAGAGTTGTCTTACCGGCGTCTACATGCGCAACGATCCCCAAGTTCAGCGTTCTGCGAAGCACGCGTCATACCCTCCAAGTAGGTCACTGAAGTCCTCTCGATTGGGATGAACGCTGTGCGCATCTCGCTCCTTGGTAGATCGACGGGCGCGCGTGCATCATAGTCGTCGCGTGACCGATGCGGAGCGGATGCACGACGCACTGCGCGAGGCGTTCGAGAGCCTGTACGCCCTCTTCGAGGGCGCACGCTACGAGCGGCGCGACGGCTACGACCTCCTCTTCGTCCCGCAGATCCCGATCGCGCCCTTCAACGGCGTCTGGCCCCTCGACGACGACGCTGCGCCGCAGCTGGCCCCCGCCCTCGCGGAGATCGAAGCTGCCGGAGTGCCGTGCTCGGTTCAGCTGCGCGACGGCACCACGCCGGCCTGCGAGGCCGAGGCGAGACGGCTCGGCCTGATCAGCGAGCTGCCGATGCCGGCGATGGTCGTTCGCGAGGCCGATCTCCGTGAGCGAGCCGTCGACGGGCTCGCGGTTTCGACCGTGGGCAGCGACGACGACCGTAGGCTGGCGATGGAAACCGCCGCCGCGGGTTTCGGGGCGCCCTTGTCGATCTTCGAGCCGATCTACCGCGAGCACGTGCTCGCCGTCGAGGGCCTGTGGGTGTACCTCGCCCGCGCCGGCGACGAGGTGGTCTCGACGTCGATCGGCTTCACGCTCGGCGAGATGACCGGAATCTTCAACGTCGCGACGCCGGCCGCTCACCGCGGACGCGGGTACGGAGCGGCGGTCACTGCGGCAGCAGCGCGCGGCGGCTTCGACGACGGCGCCGAGCTTGCGTGGCTGCAAGCGAGCGACCTGGGATTCTCCGTCTATCGCGGTCTCGGCTTCCAGCAGGTCGCGACCGACCGCCTGCTGACGCGCTGAGCTACGGCAGCGCGAACAGGAGGTACGCCTCGAGCGCATCCTCCTTGCCCTTGACGCGCAGACCGCTGCGCCGCTCGACGACGGCTCCGTCCGGCAGCTGCTCGTCCGTCTCGGCGCCGATGAGCACACCGCCCGCCGGCGCAAGGCTCTCGAGGCGAGCGCCCGTGTTCACGGTGTCGCCGACGAGCGGATACGCGACGTGCCCCGCCCCGCCGATCTCGCGCACGACGGCCTCGCCGCTGTTGACGCCGACGCGCACGCGCGGCCAATCCGGATGCTGCGCAGCGAGGTCGGCGAAGCTGTCCTGCACCGCGAGCGCGGCGCCGGCGGCGCGGATGGCGTGATCCGGTTGGTCGCCGCGGTTGTTGAAGACGGCGACGATCCCGTCGCCGATGAATTTCTCCACGACGCCGCCGTGGCTGGTGAGGAGCGGCGCGGCGACACTCCAGTACGCGTTCAGCACGGCCGCGACCTGCGACGGCGACGACCGCTCCGCGAAGCCGGTGAAGCCGCCGAGGTCGCCGAAGAGGACGCTGACGTTCTGCCGCCGCTCACGCGTCGTCGGCAGATACAGCTTGCGAAAGCGCTCGTCACGCCACTCGCGCTGCGCGGCGAAGCCGATGACCAGGCAGGCGGCGACGATCAGGCCGTGCCACTCCCACCAGCTCGCGTGCCACGTGCGCTCGCCGGTGACGGCGACGCCGATCAACGCCTCTGACAGCAGGAGGAAGCACGCGATCACGGACGCCGCGAGCAAGCTGCGGCGATGGCGGAAGATCTGCCAGTAGCGCGCCGCGCTGACCGCGTAGACGACGGTGCCGAGGATTGCGATCACCAGGATCAGGCGGTCGGTCGCGGCCTCGCCGTTCTGCGTCCGGAGCGGCGGCAGGTCCAGCACGGTCCAGACGAACCACACGATCATCGTCAGCAGGACGCCCGCGCGCAAGAGCGTCCGGTGACGGATCAGCGCACCTCCGAACGTCGGCCGCTCGTCGACGAATGCCGAGGCGCCGGCGAACAACGCCGCCACGAACAGGCCGACCGGAATCGCGACCATGAACCCCGGGTGCTCGTTCGTGAACAGCACCTGCTGCGTGCCGAGTGCATGCAGGCCGAGGAAGCCGCCTGTCGCCATGAACGCGAGCGAGAGCAGCAGCACGCGCGCGTCGCCACGGCGGTTGGCCGCTTCGCCGGCGGCGAACCCGAGCACGAACGCGAGGCCGCCGACGAACCCGAACACGACGAAGTGCGCCCGGTAGTTCTCGAAATGCGGATCGAGCTCCCTGCGCAGGAGCAGCGAGACAAGGCCGACAAGCGGCAAAACGGCCGCCAGCACCGCCACGGCCGCACGCGTCAAAGAGTGAAACCTCATGTCTCGCAACTGTCTTCGGAGGACGCGCAGCAGCGCGGTTTTCTTCCCTACGCGTACGGCGGGACGCTCATGTACTTGAAACCGCTGTCGACGGCGAGCGTGACGATGACGGCGTCGGGACCGAGCCGCTCCGCGAGCCGGTGCGCGCCGACGACATTCGCGCCGGTCGAGATCCCCGCGAAGATCCCCTCCTCGTGCGCGAGCCGCAGCGTCATCGCGAGGGCCTCGTCGTCCTCGATCGCCTCGATGTGGTCGACCTTCGACGCATCCCACAACGGCATCACGAACCCGGCCCATCCCTGCATCGCGAACGATCCGGACGTCCCGGCGGTGATCGCCGCCGAGCCGGCGGGCTCGTGAGCCTGGATGAAGACGCCCCGCGGCTTGAGCCCCTCGGAGATCCCCAGCACCGACCCCGCCGTCCCGAGCCCGTGGCAGAACGCGGTGACGCGGCCGCGTGTCCCCTCCCAGATCTCCGCGGCGAGGTGGTCGCGGTAGTGCGGGATCGGATACGGGTTGTTGAACTGATCCGTCGCGTAGTGACCCGGCAGCGCCGCGAGCTCGCCGGCCCGCTGGATCATGTTCTGGATGTCCTGCGGCGTGACGCGCGGACGGCCCTCGACGGACTTCACGACGTCGAGCTCGGCGCCGAGCGCGCGCACGAGCTGAAAACGCTCTTGCGTGAAGCAGTCCGCCATCACGATCACGCAGCGGTAGCCCTTGGCGCGGCAGACGAGAGCGAGTGCCGGCCCGGTGCTGCCGCCCGTGTACTCGACGACGGTGTCGCCGTCCTTCAGCAGGCCGTCGCGCTCGGCACCCTCGATCATCGCGACGGCCATCCGGTCCTTGAGCGAGCCGCTCGGGTTGCGGTACTCGAGCTTCACCCACAGCTGCGCGCCGTTGGCCGGCGCGCAGCGTGTCAGGCGGACGAGCGGCGTGTTGCCGATCGCGTCGAGGATCGTCATGTGGCCGCCGGGACCGGGTCCGGCCTCACGACCACCGTGTCGGCCCCTCGAAGCTCCGCGGCGGGCATGTCCGGGCGGAACGCATGCTCGCGGATCTTCTCAGGGCTCGACGCCTCGTAGATGCAGATCATCCCGAGGCACCCGTCGGACTCGCCGGCCAAGGTCGCGTTCGAGCTCGACGCGTACGGAATGATGGGGACGTCGGCTTCGTGGTCCACGACGACCCGGCGTACCTCGACCATGCCAGAGCAGCCATCCACCGTCGTCTTCGTCGAAGGCGCGAGCGACCGCGCCGCGCTCCTGAAGCTCGCCGAGCGCCGGGGTCGCGACCTGCACGCGGAGGGTGTCGACGTCGTCGCGATCGGCGGCGCGCACGCGCTGCCGCGGTTCCTTGCGTCGGCGCCGCGCGCCAGGCTCGTCGGGCTCTGCGACGCCGGCGAGGAGCGTGAGTTCACGCGTGCGCTGGAGCATGTCTATGTCTGCGACCCGGACCTCGAAGACGAGCTGATCCGGGCCGTCGGTGCCGAGCGGCTCCAGCAGATCATCGAGGCGCAGGGCGAGCTGCAGTCGTTCCGCACGCTGCAGAAGCAGCCGTTCCAGCGGGCGCGGACGATTGAGCAGCAGCTTCGCGTCTTTCTCGCAAACCGGAAGATCAGATACGCCGAGCTGCTCGTCGGCGAGCTCGACCTGGCTAGGGTGCCGCGCCCGCTCGACGAGCTGCTCGAGGCTGTAGGCGCTCCTCCGGCGTCGCCCCCGCGGCCGCCTGCTCGCTGCTGACCTCGGCCACCGGGCCGACCGTCGTCCGCAGCGGCACCTCCTTCAGCAGCCAGGCGAGCCCGGCGGGGATCACGGCCAAGACCACGCCCCAGAGGAAGACGCCGTGCAGCGCCTGCGCGAAGGCAGTGAGGAAGTCGGCGTGAACGAGCGGCGGCAGGTGCTTCGCCTGCTCCGGCTGAATGTGGACGCCGCTCCCGAGCCGTGCCGTGACGCCGTGCGGCAGCTTCGCCAGCTGGTCGGCGAGCCGGGTGGCGAAGATCGTCCCGAAGATGGCGACGCCGAAGGAGCCGCCGACCGACCGGAAGAACGTCGCCGTCGACGTGGCAACGCCGATGTCCTTCGGTGCGACGTCGTTCTGCACCACGAGCACGAGAACCTGCATCACCAGGCCGATGCCGACTCCGACGACGAGCATGTAGATCGAGGCGAGCCACGGCGCGGTGCCGACGCCGAGCCGGGAGAGCAGGAACATCCCGACGACGAGCACGAGCGTGCCGACGATCGGGAAGATCCGGTAGCGCCCGATGCGGCTGATGATGCGCCCGGAGGCAATCGCCGCGACGAGCAGCCCCGCCATCAGCGGCAACAGGCGCAGGCCGGAGCTCGTCGGGCTCGCGCCGTAGACGAGCTGGAGGTAGAGCGGGATGAAGACGATCGCGCCGAACATCGCCATCCCGATCGTGAAGCCCATCGCGTTCGACACGGCGAAGACGCTCGAGCGGAACAGCTTCAGCGGCAGGATCGGCTCCGCCGCGCGCGTCTCCCACCAGATGAACGTCCCGAGGAGCACGACTCCCACAACCCCCAGCCCGACGATCGTGGACGAGCCCCACGCGTACTGGCTCCCGCCCCAGGTCGCCACGAGGATCAGCGAGGCGACGCTCGCACTCAGCAGCGCGGCGCCGAGCCAGTCGATCGAATGGCGCACCGTCGGCGTGTGGAGGTGCAGCCGGGTGATGACGATCAGCACGGCGAGCGCGCCGATCGGCAAGTTGACGTAGAAGACCCAGCGCCACGAGAGGTTGTCGACGAGGAAGCCGCCGAGCAGCGGCCCGGCAACGGACGCCACCGCGAACACTGAGCCGATCAAGCCCATGTAACGCCCGCGCTCGCGCGGGGGAACGATGTCCGCGATGATCGCCTGCGCGCTGACCATGAGGCCGCCGGCGCCGATTCCCTGCAGCGCACGGAAGGCGATCAGCTGTTCCATCGTCTGCGACAGGCCCGCGAGCATCGAGCCCGCCAGGAAGATCAGGATCGCCGCGAGGAAGATGGGCTTGCGCCCGGTCATGTCGCCGAGCTTCCCGTAGAGCGGGGTCGAAACCGTCGACGCGAGCAGATACGACGTCACGACCCAGGAGAGATGGTTGAGGCCGCCGAGGTCGCCGACGATCGTCGGCAGCGCCGTCGACACGATCGTCTGGTCGAGCGCGGCGAGGAACATGCCGAGCATCAGCGCGGCGAACACCATCCGCAGCGCCCGGCCTTCGAGGCCCTCGCTCACCGGTGCTGGCTCTCCAGCACGCGGGTCAGCTGCGGGCGCGTCAACGCCGGTGCGGCGGGCGGCGTTGCCGCAGCCGGGCGCAGCCCGTCGAACAGGAAGCCGAGGTACCGGCGCCAGTGACCCGGCGCGGCGGTCTCCGTCAGCTCGATGACGCGCCCGGCCGTCCAGATGACGAGCGGGACGTCGTCGATGGTGAAGTCGCGGCGCAAGGCCCCCTGCTCGTGCGCGCGTTCGATCACGCCGGCGAGCAGCGGCCGGATGCGAGCGCGCATCGCCTCTGCACGGCTGGCGCCGTGTGCGCGCGCCGCGACGATGTCCTTGACGCCGCGATTCGCCGCATGCAGCGCCAGGATGCGCTCGAAGAAGTTCGTCAGCCCGGCCCACGCGTCCTCGGCGTCGGCCGCTTCGCGCGCGATCTCGATGATCTCCGCGAAGGCATCCTCGAGCACGGCGTCGATCAGCTCGTCCTTCGTCGGAAAGTGGCGGTAGAGCGTTCCCATCCCGACGCCGGCGTGCTGCGTGATCTCCTCGACGGACACCTCGACGCCCTTCTCGGCGAAGAGCTCGCGCGCGCTCGCGACGAGACGCTCTCGGTTGCGCTTGGCATCGCTGCGGATCGAGATCGTGGTGCTCAAGTCCCCAGCGTAGCAGAAACGGAGTGTGCGCTCCGCTTAGCTCTGGCGTGCGCGCGATTCTTGGTCCATAGTGTGTGTGGGCGTTGCTCCTGCGGCCCTCGTCCATTCAACCGATGACGAGTTCGCAGCGAAGCAGGGGCTAGAAGCCGGGTGCCGGGCACCGTCGTCTGGGCTTTCGTCGGCTTGGGCGTGTGGGCGCTCTTCTGCCTCCTCGTCGTCCGCACGTTCGCGCTGATGCGCAGGTTCGACGAGGCCGTGGTCGTCGAGCCGGAGCAGCCGGCGACGGGAGCCGGCGCGACGCCCGCGCCGGACTCCGGCCGGCGGCGCATCCTGATCGTGGACGACGATCCAGGGCTCCGGCTGCTGCTGCGGACAACGCTCGGCCTGGACGAGTTCGTCGTCGAGGAGGCGTCGTCTGCAGAAGGCGCCGCGCACATCGCACGCTTCTGGCTGCCGACCGTCGTGATCCTCGACGTCGCGCTCCCCGGGATGGACGGCTTCCGCTTCTGCCGCGAGCTCAAGGGGAACACGCGCTACGGCTCGCCGTTCGTCGTGCTGCTGACGGGACACGATGCGACGCGCGAGCAGATCGAGCAAGCTGGACCGGACGCAATCCTCCGCAAGCCGTTCAGTCCGATCGAGCTCGTCGGGCTGCTCGACAGCCTCGGCGAGTCGCGCCTGCTGACGGTGTCGGAGCCGCCCGGCGACGCGGAGCAGCTGCTCGTGTACGCACGCGACCTGAGCAGCCTGCTCGCCATCGAACGCCGCCAGCGTCGCTTGCTCCAGCAGTCGTACCGGCAGACGGTGATCGCGCTCGCGGACGCGCTCGAGGCGAAAGACCCGGTCACCGGGTTGCACGCGATCCGCGTTCAGCGGTATGCGACGGAGCTCGTCGGCGGCGTCAATCCGCGCCTGCTGGACGACCCGAGCCTCGAGTACGGGTTTCTGCTGCACGACGTCGGCAAGCTCCGCATCCCCGATGCCATCCTCAAGAAGGAGGCACCGCTGTCAGCCGCCGAGCGGGCCGTCATGGAGCAGCACACGCTGCTCGGAGAGGCGATGCTCGCCAACGTGACGCTTCTCGGGGGCTCCGGGCTGAAGGTCGTGCGCTCGCACCACGAGCACTGGGACGGGACCGGCTATCCCGACGGTCTCGCCGGCGAGCAGATCCCGCTCTCGGCACGCATCTTCGCGCTCGTGGACGCGATGGACGCGATGACGACCGATCGGCCGTACCGGCCCGCACAACCGTGGGAGTCGGCGACGGACGAGATCCTCGCGCAATCCGGAAGCCAGTTCGACCCGCGCGTCGTCGCCGCGTTCGCGCAGCGCGAGCCGAGGATGCGTCGTATCTCGCAAGAGCTCGCCGAAGCGGCGGCCTAGCGCACGAAGACGAGCGCGAGCGTCGCCACCGCACGGCGCACGCCGCCGACCACGAGCACGAGCGCGAGCACCGCAAAGCCGGCGCCGAGCACTTCGAACGGCCACGGCGCGACATCGGCGACCCCGGGCACGATCTTGCCCGCACCGATGGCGACGGCCAACGCCGTCAGCGCGCTCCGCAGCCACGCGAGGTAGGTGCGCTCGTTCGCGAGCCGTGTGCGCCGCAGCCCGTCCTTGACCTCCGGATGCGAAACCTACCGCTGCACGCGCGAACGCGCAGCGGCCGCGTAGCCGTCGCCGGTCACGTTCGCCTCGTGCGCCACGCCCGCGGCGGCGTATGCGTCGTCCTCGTCGAGCGTCTCGTGCTCGAGCAGCGCATGCGCGAGCGAGTCGAGCTTTTCCCGGTTGTCGCGGAGCATCGCGAGCACGTCGCGATGCGCCTCTTCGACGACTCGCCGCACCTCCTCGTCGACGAGCCGTTGCGTCTCGGGTGAGACGTCCGAGACGCCCGGCAGGAGCGGGCCCGATCCGTCGCGCGGGATCACCGCGACAGGCCCGATCGCCTTGCTCATCCCCCAGCGGCCGACCATCTGACGCGCAATCTCCGTCAGCTGCTGGATGTCGGACTCGGCGCCGGTGCTGATCTCGCCGAACACGACCTCCTCCGCGGCGCGCCCGCCGAGCGCGACCTTGATCTTCGCCTCGATCTCCGGCGCGCTGTAGTTGAAGCGGTCGCTCTCGGGCGCGGCGAACGTCACGCCGAGCGCGACGCCGCGCGGAATGATCGAGACCTTGCGCACCGGGTCGGCCCCCTCGGTGAGCATGCCGACGATCGCGTGGCCGCCCTCGTGGTACGCCGTGAGGCGGCGGTCGTTCTCGGTCATCATCACCTGGCGCTCGGCGCCGAGCACGATGCGCTCGAGCGAGTCGGTGAAATCGGACTCCTCAACCTTCTCGTGGTTCCGCCGGGCCGCCAGCAGCGCGGCCTCGTTCACGAGGTTCGCGAGGTCGGCGCCGACCATTCCCGGAGTGGTCGCGGAGATTCGGCCGAGGTCGACGTCGTCGGCAAGCGGAACGCTGCGCGTGTGCACCCTCAGGATCGCCTCGCGCCCGGCCCGGTCCGGCGGCTGCACCGCGACGCGGCGGTCGAAGCGTCCGGGCCGCAGGAGCGCCTGATCGAGCACGTCCGGCCGGTTCGTCGCGGCGATGACGATGACGCTGGTCGACGAGTCGAAGCCGTCCATCTCAGTCAGGATCTGGTTCAGCGTCTGCTCCCGCTCGTCGTTGCCGCCGCTGAAGCCGGCGACACCCGACGTCCGCGAGCGCCCTATTGCGTCGAGCTCGTCGATG
The DNA here is from genome assembly GCA_963833655.1 of uncultured Actinomycetes bacterium. Taxonomy (GTDB): domain Bacteria; phylum Actinomycetota; class Thermoleophilia; order Gaiellales; family Gaiellaceae; genus 3-1-20CM-4-69-9. The sequence goes on from CAWHYL010000007.1 coordinate 103,110, forward strand.
AACACGATCGAAGGCGCGTTCTCCTTCGCCTCCTTGAACAGGTCACGGACGCGCGCTGCGCCGACCCCGACGATCGCCTCGACGAACTCGGACGCGGCGATCGAGAAGAAGGGCGCGTTCGCCTCACCGGCGACGGCGCGCGCGAGCAGCGTCTTCCCGGTTCCCGGCGGCCCGGACAGAAGGACGCCGTGCGGAATCCGGCCGCCGAGGCGCCGGTACTTGTCCGGGTGCCGCAGGAAGTCGACGACCTCCGAGAGCTCCGACTTCGCCTCCTCGACGCCGGCGACGTCGGCGAACGTGACGCGATCTCCTGACGGCTGATACCGGCGCGCGCGCGAACGCCCGAACTGGCCGAGCAGGTTCTGCGCGCTGCCGGCGCGCCGCATCAGCCAGAAGAGCAGGAACACGAACAGGATCGTCGGGCCGAAGCCGAGCAGCAGGTTCTCCCACCAGGCCACGCCCGTCTGGAGCGGCTGCGCGTTGACCACGACGTCGTTCTTCTGCAGCAGCGCCGACAGCTGGTCGGTGTTGGCGAAGGCCGGGACCTCCGTCTTGAACCGGGTCGTGGGCTTCGACTTGCCGAACTTGATCTTCTGCGTGAACGTCCCCTGGATGGCCGTCCCCTTCGACGTGATCTCCTTCACGTGCCGGGCGTTGACCTGGTCGACGAAGAACGGGCTGTAGGGCACGCGCACTCGCGCCGGCGGCTGCGTCGCGCGTGACCCGAAGTAGAAGTTGATCGCCAACAGGGCAAGCGCGAAGAGGATCCACCCGCGGCTGATCGGGAAGCGCGGCGGCGGCTTTCTCGGGCTCGATCCGCGCGGCGCCGGAGGCGTCTGCTTGTCGTTGCGCGCCCCGCTCGCCTCCACAACCCAAGCCTAGTCCCCTCGGAGCAGAGCGCGAAGATCGTCGATCGTGTCGGCCTCGGCAGCGTCCTTGTCGGTGCGGTAACGCTTCACGCGCGCGAAGCGCAGCGCGACGCCGCCGGGATAGCGGGTGGACGACTGCACGCCGTCGAGCGCGATCTCGACGACCAGCTCGGGCCGGACGAGCACGGCGATTCCTCGGCGCTCCACCTCGCGGGCGAGCAGCTCCTGTGTCTGCCAGCGGAGCAGCTCGTCCGTCATTCCCTTGAAGGTCTTGCCGACCATCACGAAGCGCCCGCTGCTGCGGTCGCGTGCGCCGAGGTGGAGATTGGAGAGGGTCCCAGCGCGGCGTCCATGCCCCCACTCCGCACCGAGGACGACGAGGTCGTACGTCCGCACGGGCTTCACCTTCCGCCAGGCCTTGCCACGCCGTCCCGCGGCGTAAAGCGATGCCGCGTCCTTCACGACGACGCCTTCGTGGCCAGCCGCGAGCGCGTCGTCGAGGACGAGCTGCGCCTCGGCGGCGGCCGACGTGAACGCGCCCGGCACTGTGAGCTCGGGCGCGAGCGCGGCGAGCAGCTCCCGGCGGCGTTCGAGCGGCGTGTCGAGCAGGTCCTCGCCGTCGACGTGCAGGAGGTCGAACAGGAACGTGCCGCCGCCGAGCGCCTCGCCGTCGAGCACCGCCCGGTCGGCTGGGAGCGCGAGCGCGGCGTCGACGGTGCCCGGCAGGTCGTGCGTGACGTCGTTCAGGTTCCGCGTGTAGACGCGCGCCTCGTCGCCGCGCCGGTGGACCTGGATGCGGATCCCGTCGAGCTTCCACTCGATCGAGGCGCGCTCGAAGCCTGCCAGCGCCTCCGGAATGCCTTCGGCGCTCGACGCGAGCATCGGCAGCACCGGGCGGAAGAGCTCGAAGCCGAACGCGCGCAGGCCCTCCTCCCCCTCCGCGAGCGCGACCTGCGCGGTACGTGTGAGGTCTCCCGACAGCATGTACGCCCGGCGAACGACGTCGAGCGGAAGCCGTCCGGCCCTGGCGATCGCGTCGACCATGATCCCCGCGAGCGCGCCCTGGCGGAGCTCACCGGTGAAGAGCCTGCGGATGAAGTCCGCCTCCTCCGCGGTCGCGCGGGCGAGCAGCCCTTCGAGCAGCGCGCGGCGGCGTGCGGCGGAGCCGCTGCCGGTGCTCGCCTGCAGCTCGGAGATCGCGGCGTCCAACTCGCCGATCGTCAGCGACGACGCCGGCGCGGTTTCGTGGTCGAGCCCGTAGACCGTCGCGTAGCCGACGCCGACGCGGCCCTGTCGGGGGACGCCGGACAGAAAACCCGTCGCGATCGCGATCTCGCCGCCGTCGAGCGTGCGCAGCAGATCGGCGAGCGCCGCAACCTTGCTCGAGCGTGAGCTCGTGCCGGCGACGGACCCCGACGCTGCGACGACGGCCGCGAGCAGGGCCATCAGTCGGGCAGCAGCGGCATCGCGAGCCCGCTCTCGCGGCCGAGCAGGACCGCGCGCCTGATGGCATCGAGGCCGAACCGCGTGCGGATCTCGTCGACGGCCAGGTCGAGCTCGAGCCCTGATCTCCGCTCGAAGGGCAGCGGGAGCTGAATCGGCGCGTCGTCGCTGAGATTGGAGACGGCCACGCCGACGAGCGTAAGGCCTCGCCGCCGCACCGTCGCCGCTTCCGCCGCGAGCAGGCCGCGCGCAGTCGCGAAGATCGCCTGCGTTTCGGCGGTGGGCTCGGCGAACGTGAACGAGCGCGTCGCCCGCGTGAAGTCGTCGAACCGAAGCCGCAGCGTGACGGTGCGTCCAACGCGGCGCGCCGCACGCATCCGTCGCGTCACGCGGTCGACGAGGCCGAGCAGCACCGCGTCGACATCCTCGCGCGAGCGCCGCCGGCGTCCGAGTGCGCACTGCGCCCCGATCGAGCGTCGGCGGCGGCCGGGTGCGACGCGACGCGGGTCGCGGTTGTGCGCGAGGGCGTGGAGCTGACGCCCTGCCGCGCGGCCGAGGAGCGAGACGAGGGCGGTCTCGGACATCTCCGCGACCTGGCCGACGGTGGAGACGCCCAGCTCGTGCAGCCGTCCAGCAGTGACGTCGCCGACTCCCCACAGCCGTTCGACCGGCAGCGCATGCAGAAAGCGCAGCTCGCGCTCCGGCGGGACGAACAGGAGCCCGTCGGGCTTGGCGACGCCGCTGGCCACCTTCGCCAGGAACTTCGTCCGCGCGATGCCGACGGTGATCGGCAAGCCGACGCGGCGGCGAACCTCACGGCGGAGGCGGACGGCGATCTCCGCCGGGCTCCCCGCGAGCCTCCGCATGCCGCGAACGTCGAGGAACGCCTCGTCGATCGAGAGCCCCTCGACAAGCGGCGAGAGGTCGTCGAACACGCGGTAGACGGCCTTGCTCGCCTCGCTGTACGCCGACATCCGCGGCGACACGACGACGGCGTGCGGACAGAGCCGCCGGGCGGTGCGGCCGCCCATCGCCGTCTGCACGCCGAACGCTTTGGCCTCATAGCTCGCCGCAAGCACGACGCCGGCGCCGACGATCACCGGCCGCCCGCGCAGGCGTGGATCGTCGCGCTGCTCGACGGACGCGTAGAACGAGTCGAGGTCCGCATGGAGAATCGTGGCGTCCTGCACGAACACATGTTCGCAGACGCCCTAGGGGTGGAGACGCAGGCGGTCGACGACCTTGTCGACCACCTTCCGCTCTGCGCGAAAGGCGATGCCGACGAGGTCGAGGTCCTCCGCCGGCACAGCCGCGACGGCGGCACGGTTCGCCTCGTCGTGGTTCGTCTCGAACAGCTCCTTCGTGTAGACGGCCGGCTTCACGTCGCGGCTCATCGCGCGGTCGTAGGCTCGCCGCAGCGCTGCTGCGCCCGCCTCGTACACGAGCACCGGCTGCACGAACATCGGCAGATAGTCGTTGCCTGAGGCGTCGCGGTACGGGTCGCCGACGACGCCCCCGACCGTGCCGGCGATGCCGCTGACGAGGAAGGCCGTGACGTTCGTCTTCTGCCAGACGGCGAGGTCGTCGCGCAGCACGACGGCGATCTTCGTGTCGAACTCCAACGTCAGGTGGCCGTGAAGCCGATACGCCGGTGCGTGCCGTCGCAGAACGGCTTGTTGGCCGAGCCGCCGCAGCGGCAGAGCGCGACGCGCGTGTCCTCGCGGACGGCGACGCCGTCGTCACCGACGATGCGGACGCGCCCGCGCAGGAACAGCGGCCCGTTCGGGCGCGGGTCGACCGTCAGCTCATTCGGCGCCGCCTCCTGCCCGCCGCCGTCGAGGCGGCGATAGTGCAGCGCCCCCGTCGGGCAGCGCTCGACCGCCGCTGCGACCACGTCTGCATCGGCTCCGTCGAGCAGGATCCACGGCCGCGCCGCCGCGCGGAACACCTCCGGGAGGGCGTGCACACAGTTCTGCGTGTGAATACAGAGAGCGGCTTCCCAGTGCACCTCGATCGCTTCGCCGACGTAGGTGCGAGTGGCGCCGCGGGACGACGGCGCGGACATCAGTCCGTCACCTGGAGGTCGGCCCGCACGAGATCCTCGTACTCGGGGTGCCGCTGCACGTACGACCGAACGAACGGGCAGACGGGGACGACGCGCAGGCCGCGTGCGCGGATGTCCTCAAGCGCGCCCGCGACGAGGCGGCCGGCGAGGCCTCGCCCTTCGAGCGCGGGCGGCACCTCCGTGTGCACGAGCACAATGCGGTCCGGGTAGCGGCGATAGAGGATCTCACCCACGACCTGCCCATCGTCGAGGAGCTCGTAGCGCAGCGCTTCCGGGTTGTCCCGGACCTCCATCGTACGACCTTAGCTCAGGCCGCTTCCTCCGCAAGCTCCGCCAGTTGCGCCTGCACCCTGTCGATCTCCGACCCGTACAGCTCGAGCTCGTCGGCCTCGGCCCCGCGGCTCTCCCGAAGCTCGCGGACCGCGACAAGTCCCTTCAGGCGCAGCACAAGGTCGTCGGTCGGCGACGCAGCGCGCGCCGGCGCCGGCCGGGCGGCGGCCGGCCGCACGAGCGTGAACGCGACCACTGCGCCGGCGACGAGCAGGCCGGTCAGCACGTAGAGGCCCGTCTGGAAGCCGTGCGCCAGGGCGGCGGCGTTCGAGACCGTGTGCGCGTCGGCGTAGTTCCTCGTCGACGTTGCCGCGATCGCGCTCACTGCCGCGATCCCCACTGCGCCGCCGATCTGACGTGAGGTGTTGATCAGCCCGGACGCGATGCCCGCATCCGAGCGCTCGACGCCCATCAGGCTCGCGATCGTCACCGGGACGAAGGACATGCCCATGCCGGCGCCGCCGACAACGAACCACGGGAACAGATCCCAGAAGTAGTGCCCGTCGACAGGAAGCCGCGTGAGTGCCGCGACGGAGACTGCCGACAACAGCAGGCCGAGCGTCAGTGTCGGCCGGACTCCGAGCCGGCCGACGATCGCCTGCGCGACGTTCGAGACCACGACGACGGAGAGCGCGAAGGCGCTGAACGCGACGCCGCTCTCGACCGCCGAGTAGCGGAGGACGTCCTGTAGATACAGCGTCAGCAGGAAGAACTCCGAGAACGCGACCGCGCCGACGATCGCCATCGCGACGTTGGCAGCGGTCAGCGTGCGCGACCGGAAGATCCGCAGCGGCAAAAGCGGCGAGCGCGAGCGCAGCTCGATCGCCGCGAACGCGAGCACGAGTGCAAGGGAGCCGCCGAAGAGCGCGAGCGTCGAGGTCGAGCCCCAGCCGTCGGTCGTTGCGCGCGTGGTCGCGTAGACGAGCAGCATCAGCCCGGCCGTGATCGAGACCGCGCCGGGGACGTCGAAGTGCCGATGCGCGACCTCGGCGCGGCTCTCGGACAGCAGCACCGGAGCGAGCGCGATGGCTGCGACGCCGACCGGCACGTTGATGAAGAAGATCCACGACCAGCTGAGGTACGACGTGAGCACACCGCCGAGGAGGACGCCGACGGCCGCACCGCTCCCGGACGCCGCACCGTAGATCCCGAGCGCGAGGTTGCGCTCGCGGCCCTCGGCGAACGTCGTCATCAGCAGTGACAGCGCAGCCGGCGCGAGCAGGGCGCCACCGAGGCCTTGCAGCGCGCGGAAGCCGATCAGCGAGGCCTCCGACCACGCGAGGCCACAAAGGAGCGAGCTCGCCGCGAAGACTGCGAGGCCGGTCATGAACAGCCGCCGCCGCCCGAGGAGGTCACCGAGCCGCCCGCCCAGCAGGAGCGCCCCGCCGAACAGGATCGCGTACGCCGAGATCACCCACTGCAGGTTCGTCGACGAGAAGTGCAGGTCCGACTTGATCGACGGCAGCGCCACGTTCACGATGGCGACGTCGAGAATGACCATGAACTGCGCGGTGACGATCAGCGCCAGGGCGCTCCAGCGGCGATTCGTAGCAGTGCTCACGTATTGACCTCCAAAATCGTTGAACTGCTCAACGTTATAGCAGAACAACGGTTGAGCGCGCTACGCTATTCCCAATGAACGTGACGGTCCGGCAAGGGCTTCCCCGACAGCTCCTCGCGTCGACCACGTTCCTGCTGAAGCGGCTGGGCTACGCCGCCAAGGAGCGCGGCACGGAGGCGTACGAGCGGGAGGACGTCCACCCGTATCACTACGCCATCCTGCTCGCCCTCGACGACGGCGCGCACGAGACGCAGGGCGCGATCGCCGACACGCTCGGCTACGACCGCGGCCAGCTCGTCGGCCTGCTCGACGAGCTCGAGCAGCGCGGGCTGATCGAGCGCAGGCGCGACCCCGAAGACCGCCGCCGGCACCTCGTGCGGATGACGGCGGAGGGGAAGCGCAAGCTCCGGCGGCTACGGACACTCGCCGGCGAGCTCGAGGACGACTTCCTGGCGCCGCTGAGCGCCGCCGAGCGCGAGCAGCTCCACACGCTGTTGCTGAAGCTCGCCGAGCGGCACGAGCCGCGCTGCGCGCCGCTGACGCCGAGCTGACCCCGGTGGCGACGATGGCCGATCTCGACGAGCTCGCGCTGTCGCTGCCGCAGACGACGAAGAAGCTCACGAGCGACGGCAGGCCGGAGTACTACGTCCACGACAAGCTGTTCTGCTGCCGGCGCGGCCGCCGCAAGGACGCCGTCGACGCGAGCACCGGCGAACGGCTCGACGACGTGTTGATGCTCCGCGTGCCGGACCTGGACGTCAAGGAGCTGCTGCTCGCCGACACACGCGGCATCTTCTTCACTACACCGCACTTCGACGGCTACGCGGCGGTGCTCCTGCGCATCCCGACGCTCGAGCGGCTCGGTCGCGACGAGCTCGCCGACCTCGTCGCCGAGGCGTGGCTGACGCGGGCGCAGAAGCGCGTCGCGAAGGCCTGGCTCGCCGAACAGCGCTAAGCGGCGGCCCACTGGGCAAGCCGCTGCGACAGCGCCGCGACGCTTTCCCGCAGCTCCGCCGGGGCTCGCACCTGGAACGGACACCCGAGCCCGGCGAGCAGCGACGCAGCCCAGTCGAGCGAGCTGACGCGCATGCGGAGCGAGGTCCCGCCGTCGTCCTCGTTGAGCTCGGCGAGCGTCCCCGAAATGCGGCGGCGCGCGTCGGCCAGCGGCAGCTCGAGCAGGACGTCGACCTCCCAGGGCCACGGCACCTGCGCAAGCGAGCGGCTGACGTGCGCAAGCGCGTCGAAGCCGGCCGGAGCGGTTTGTGCGGCCGCTTCGTCGACGGCGGCGCGCGAGATGCGGTCGACGCGAAACGTACGCAGCGCGCCGCGCGCGTGATCGTGTGCCGCGAGATACCAGCGGCCTGCGTGGACGACGAGGCCGTACGGACTCAGCTCGCGGCGGCTCCGCACGCCCTCGAAGGAGCGATACGACACGCGGACGCGCCGGCCGCGGCGAATCGCCTCCGCGAGCAGCAGCACAGTCTCGCCCGCCGGCGCCTCGCCCGTGATCGCCGGCCCGGTGAACGCGAGTGCCGCCTCGAGCGCCTCGACCCGCCGGCGCAGCGGGTCGGGCAGGACGCGGTGGATCTTCGCCAGCGCGCCGTCCGTTCCGTCGGCGTCGCCCAGCGCGAGGCGGCGCGCGGCGGTCAGGCCCAACACGACTGCCGTCGCCTCGTCCTCCGTCAGCATCAGCGGCGGGAGGCGGTATCCCGGCCGCAGCCGGTACCCGCCGCCGACGCCGCGCTCGCCTTCCACCGGGATGCCGAGCCGCTGCAGCGCCGCCACGTCCCGCCGGACCGTCCGCCGGTCGACGCGCAGCCGATCGCCGAGCTCCCGGCCGGTGACGAGCGGCTTCGTCTGGAGGAGCTCGAGCAGCTCGAGCAGCCGCGACGTCGGCATGCGGAAATCAAAGCAGGAATAGAGGGCCAAAAGTGCCCTATTTCGTGGCTAGCGTCCGGGACATGCTCGACGTCCCGCGAGGCGCAGCGCTGTATGTGGGCGCGCTCGTCGGGCCGGGACTGCTTCTCGTCCCGGCGCTCGCCGCGAACGCCGCCGGACCGGCGTCGATCGTCGCGTGGGCCGCGCTGCTCGTCCTGTCGGCGCCGCTCGCGATCACATTCGCCGCGCTCGGCGTCCGGCGGCCGGTCGCCGGCGGTGTGTCCGCGTACGTCGGCGAGGCGTTCGGCCACACGGCTGCGGCCGTCACGGGCGCATGGTTTCTTGCCGCCGGCGTCTTCGGCGGCCCGGCGGTCGCGCTCATCGGCGGCTACTACGTCGCCGACATCACGGGCTCCGGAACACCCGTCGCGGTCGCGGTCGCAGTTGCGATGTACGTCGCGGTGTTCACAGCGAATGCAGCCGGCCTGCGCCTCTCGTCGCGCCTCCAGCTGTTTCTCTCCGCCGTGCTGGTCGGCGTCGTCGCGCTCGCCGTGGCCGTCGCGGTTCCGGGACGCGCCGCCGAGCGGTGGACGCCGTTCGCGCCGCACGGCTGGTGGGCCGTCGGTACGGCGGCGAACGTCCTGATGTGGCTCTTCATCGGCTGGGAGGCGATGGCGCAGCTCGCAGGCGAGTTCAGCGACCCTTCGCGCCAGCTCCCACGCGCCGCGGCGCTGGCGTTCGCGGTGATCGCAGCGCTCTACGCGAGCCTGGCGCTCGCGACGATCGTGACGGGCTCCGGCAGCTCACGCGTCCCGCTCGCAGACTTGATCGCCGTCGGCTTCGGCCACGCGGGCCGGGACGCAACCGCCGTGCTGGCCGTCACGCTGACCATGGGCACGATGAACGTCTACACGAGCTCGGTCGCGAAGCTCGCAGCGGCGCTGGCGCGCGAAGGGACGCTGCCGGCGTGGCTCGGGGGTGACGCCGGCCGCAGCATCCCGCGGCGACCGCTGGTCGCCCTCTTCGTGCTCGCCGCCGTGTTCCTCGCAGCGCTGGGCGCCGGGCTCAGCGGGACGGACGACCTGATCCGCGCATCCGCCGCGTGCTTCATCGCTGTGTACGCATTCTCGCTCGCCGCCGCGCTTCGCTTGCTCGCCGGTCCGTTGCGTGCCGCCGCAGCGGTGTCGCTGGTCTCGATCTGCGTCGTCGGCGTCTTCTCGGGCGTGTACCTGGCGGTGCCGGCGGTCACGGCGCTCGCCGTGCTCGGCATCGCGCGCACAGCGCCTCGGCCGCAGTCTCTGCGGTTGAATACGCGGGACCGATGGGACGCATCGTCGTAACGGAGTTCATCTCGCTGGACGGCGTCATCGAGGCGCCCGGCGGCGGCGAGGGCTTCGAGTACGACGGCTGGACCTTCGAGTTCGACCGCGGAGACGACGGCAACACGTTCAAGCTCGACGAGGTGATGGAGGCGGAAGCGCAGCTGCTCGGGCGCCGAACGTACGAGGGCTTCGCGGCCGCGTGGCCGAGCTACACGGACGAGGTCGGGTTCGCGGACAAGATGAACGCGATGCCGAAGTACGTGCTGTCGACGACGCTCGAGCGCGCGGGCTGGAACAACTCGACGATCCTGCGGAGCCTCGACGAGGTTCCGAAGCTTCGGGACGAGCTCGACGGCGTCATCCTCGTCGCCGGCAGCGCGCAGCTCGTGCAGGGCCTGCTCGAGCGAGACCTCGTGGACGAGCTGCGGCTGATGGTCTTCCCGGTCGTGCTCGGCACCGGCAAGCGGCTCTGGGGCGAGACGAGCGACAAGAAGCAGTTCCACCTCGACGACGTGAAGACCGTCGGCGAGGGGATCGCGATCCTGACGCTCAGCCGCTAGGCAGCCGCCGCGCGCTCGAGCTCCGCGATCTCGATCTTCCTCATCCCCAGCATCGCCTGCATGACACGCTGAGCCTTCTCGGCGTCCGGCTGCTGCAGCAGCGCCGGCAGGGCGCGTGGCACGACCTGCCACGGCACGCCGAACTTGTCCGTCAGCCAGCCGCACGGCCCTTCCTCGCCGCCGTCGCTCAGGAGCGTCCAGTAGCGGTCGACCTCCGCCTGGCTCTCACACATGATCTGGAACGAGATCGCCTGGTTGAACGTGTAGTCCGGGCCGCCGTTGAGCGCGACGAACTCCTGGCCCATCAGCTCGAAGCCGACCGTCATCACCGTCCCGGCGGCGCGCGGCCCGGCCGAGCCGTAGCGCGTGATCTCACCGAGCTTCGAGCCGGGGAAGATCGCCGTGTAGAACCTGGCCGCGTCCTCGCCTTCGGTGTCGAACCACAGGCAGGTAACGAGTTTGTCCTTCATCCGAGCGTCCTCCTTTTCGCTTGCTCCTCAGACAGCGCGCCCCGGAGAAACTCATCGCTGCAGATGAGTTTCCCCGACAGAAGGAGTCTTTCTCTTTGTGGACTGCGACGTCGCTCACGTCCGCTGCGCGGATCTGGCGACGGTCGGCGCGCTCGCGCGTGCGTGCGTGAATGCGCGACGGCTCGGTGGACGCCTGCGAATCGTCAACGCGACGCCGGAGCTCGAAGAGCTGCTCGGCTTCGCCGGCCTCGACGCAGTGCTACTCGGGGGGCAACGGCGGCAGCCCGAACAGCGGGAAGAGGCGCTCCGTGTCGAGGAACGCGGTATACCCGACGATCCGCCCGTCTGACAGCTCAAGCACCTGCAACGCCCACGGCTCGTAGCTGCCGCCCGGCCCGCTCGGCCGGTACTGCCCGAATGCCGGCAGCCCGTTCGCCACCGTCGGGACGAGCTTCGACCCCTTGCACCCGATGCCCGGACCGAACCACCAGCGGAGGATGTCGTCGCGGCCGAGCAGCCACATCTCGTACGGCGGCATCGACTGCTTCGCATCTTCGTGAATCAGCGCGGCAAGCCCGTCCATGTCGTACGCCTCGAACGCGCGGACGTAGCGCTCGAGCAGTTCCCGCTGCTCCTCGTCGAGCGGATCGAGCTGCTCGCTCGGTGTGACGTCGCTCGCCTCGAGCGAGGCACGCGCCCGCTGTAGCGAGCTGTTGACGGACGCGACGCTCGTGTCGAGCAGCTCCGCAACCTCGCTCGCGCGCCAGCGCAGCGCCTCGCGCAGGATGAGCACGGCACGCTGCTGCGCCGGCAGATGCTGCAGCGCGGCGACGAATGCGAGCCGCAGCGTCTCGCGCTCCTCGGCGATCTGCGCCGGGTCGCCCTCGGCGACGACCTGCCCGTCCGGGATCGGCTCGAGCCAGCTCGCCTCGCCGCGCGTCGTCAGCGGACTGTCGAGACCGCCTGGGTCGCCGAGCTCGAGCGGACGGATGCGCCGCTCCTTGCCGCTGAGCATGTCGAGGCAGACGTTCGTCGCGATCCGGTAGAGCCACGACTTCAGCGCCGCGCGTCCCTCGAAGCGGTCGAGCCCGCGCCACGCGCGCACCATCGTCTCCTGCACGGCGTCCTCGGCGTCGAACGCCGAGCCGAGCATCCGGTAGCAGTAGCCTGTCAGCTCACGGCGGTGACCCTCGAGCTCTCGCTCGCGCTCTCGAGACCGGGCGGCCGTGGTCATCCGATGACTTTTCGGACCCGACCCGGTCTGAAGGACGTGATCGTGTATTCGAAGGAGGCCAACAGCATGAGTGATACCACGGATGCCCGAACCCGCTGGGCGGCGCTCTACGTCCTCTGCCTGGCGAGCCTGATGATCGTGCTCGACGTCACGATCGTCGGTGTCGCGCTGCCGTCGATCCGTGAGGATCTCGGGTTCTCCGAGACGTCGTTGGCATGGGTCGTCAACGCATACCTGCTCACGTACGGCGGCTTTCTGCTGCTCGGCGGCAGGCTCGGCGACCTGTTCGGACACCGTCGCCTGTTCATCGCCGGCATCGGCACCTTCACGGTGGCATCCCTCGCCTGCGGGCTCGCGACCACGCAGTGGTTCCTCATCGCCGCCCGCTCCGTCCAAGGCGTCGGCGGGGCCGTCGCCTCGGCCGTGTCGCTGTCGCTGATGATGGGCCTCTTCAGGGAGCCGGCCGAACGCGCGAAGGCGATGGGGATCTTCGGCTTCGTCGCGTCCGGCGGCGGCAGCATCGGCGTCCTGCTCGGCGGGATCCTCACCGACGCGCTCAGCTGGCACTGGATCTTCCTCGTCAACTTCCCGATCGGCGTGCTCGTCGTGCTGCTGACGTTCCGGCTCGTCCCGGGTGCGCCGCCGGTCGCGAGCGGCGGGCGGCTCGACGTGGCCGGCGCGATCACGGTGACGGCATCGCTGATGCTCGCGGTCTACGCGATCGTCAACGGCAATCACAACGGCTGGACGTCCGCGCGGACGCTCGGCGTCCTCACGGTCGCCGCCGCCGTCTTCGCGGTCTTCCTCGCGATCGAGTCGCACGTGCGAGCGCCGCTCGTGCCGCTGCGCCTCTTCCGCCTGCGCAACCTGTCGACGGCGAGCGGCGTCGGCGTCCTCTGGTCGGGCGCGATGTTCGCGTGGTTCTTCATGGCGGCGCTCTATCTGCAGCTCGTGCTCGGCTACAGCCCGCTGCAGATCGGCCTTGCGTTCCTGCCGGGGAACGTGATCATGGGCGCCCTCTCGATCGGCCTTTCCGCCAAGCTCGTGATGCGGTACGGGATCAGGAAACCGCTCGCGACCGGACTCCTGCTCGCGTCCGCCGGCTTGCTGCTGCTCGTGCGGGCGCCAGTCGACGGGAGCTACGCCGCGAACGTGCTCCCGAGCATGATCCTGCTCGGGCTCGGCGCCGGCATGGCATTCAATCCGGTGCTGCTCGCGGCGATGGGCGACGTCGACCCGGCGGAGGCAGGGCTGGCGTCAGGCGTCGTCAACACGTCGTTCATGATGGGCGGCGCGGTCGGGCTCGCGGTGCTCGCGAGTGTCGCGGCGTCGCGCACGAGCACGCTGCTGGACGCCGGGCACAGCGAAGTCGCGGCGCTGACCGGCGGCTACCACCTTGCGTTCCTGCTCGGCGCGATCTTCGCCGCGGCGGCTGCTGTCCTCGGCGCGACGCTCCTGCGGGAGAACGTACCGGCCGCCCACGGGGAGCCCGCCGGCGAGCCGGTCGGCGAGACGTCCTGAAATTGCGGAGAGCGCGCGGAGCTTCGCCCGCGCGCTCTCCCGCGAACGTCAGACGCCTACCTTCTCCGAATCCGGCTGCGGGACGATGCGCAGCCACGGCCGCGGCGCCTCCCACGTCCCGAACGTCTCCTTCGCCTCGTCGTCGGAGACCGAGCCGGCGATGATGACGTCCTCACCCTGCTGCCAGTTCACGGGTGTCGCGACCTTGTGCTTCGCCGTCAGCTGCAGCGAGTCGATGACGCGCAGGACCTCGTCGAAGTTCCGCCCCGTCGTCATCGGGTAGACGAAGATCAGCTTGATCTTCTTGTCCGGGCCGATCACGAACACGTTCCGGACCGTCTGGTTCTGCGCCGCCGTCCGTGACGTCGGATCGCCCGACGTGTCGGCCGGGAGCATCCCGTACGCCTTCGAGACGCTGAAGTCGGCGTCGCTGACGATCGGGTAGTTCGGCGCCTCGCCCTGCGTCTCCTCGATGTCCCTCGCCCACTGCTCGTGATTCTCCATCGGGTCGACGGAGAGGCCGATGATCTTCACGTCGCGCCTGTCGAACTCCGGCTTCATCTTCGCCATGTAGCCGAGCTCGGTCGTGCACACGGGCGTGAAGTCCCGCGGATGCGAGAACAGGACCGCCCACGAGTCTCCGATCCAGTCGTGGAAGCGGATCTTTCCTTCGGTGGTCTCGGCCTCGAAGTCCGGAGCCGTATCGCCAAGCTGCAACGCCATTCCTACCCTCCTGCAGTCGCACTTTCCAAAATGAAGTATTTACCGTAGCTTGGATCCTATGGGCAAGGCGGAGTCCTTCGACGCACTCCACGCCGGCGAGCCGTTCGTCATCCCGAACCCGTGGGACGCAGGCTCGGCGAAGGTGCTGGCGAAGCTCGGCTTCAAGGCGCTCGCGACCACGAGCTCCGGGCTCGCGTTCACGCTCGGCCGGCGCGACGGCGCCGTCACGCTCGACCAGGTGATCGCCCACACTGCGGCCGTCGATCGCGCGACCGACCTTCCGGTGTCCGTCGACCTCGAGAACGGCTACGGGCCGGAGCCCGAGGATGCGGCTCTCGCCGTCGCACGGGCGGCGGAGGCGGGCGCCGCCGGCGGCTCGATCGAGGACTACGACCCGACCGGGCGGCTCTACGACACCGGCCACGCCGCCGAACGCGTCGCGGCCGCCGCCGAGGCGGCCGAGCGCTTCGTCCTGACGGCACGCGCCGAGAACCACATCCGCGGCAACCCGGACCTCGACGACACGATCGAGCGCCTGCTCGCCTACGAGCAGGCTGGCGCCGACGTGCTTTACGCACCCGGCCTCGCCACCGTCGACGAGATCCGAACGGTCTGCGGCGCCGTGTCGAAGCCGGTCAACGTGCTGGCCCGCCCGAACCTGAGCTTCGAGGAGGTAGCCGCCGCCGGCGCTCGGCGCGTCAGCGTCGGCGGGGCGCTGACGTGGGTGGCCGTTGCAGGCCTCGTGTCGGCGGCCGAACGGATCCGGGACCACGGAGACTTTTCCGTGCTGGCCGCAGGCGTCAGGATCGATCAGTGGCTGTGACGTACGTCGCCGGATCCGAGCGGTACAGCGTGATGCCGTACCGGCGCTGCGGTCGCAGCGGACTGCAGCTGCCCGCCCTGTCGGTCGGTCTCTGGCAGAACTTCGGCGGCGACGCGCCGCTCGAGCACAGCCGCGAGATCCTTCGTCGCGCGTTCGACCGCGGCGTCACCCACTTCGACCTCGCGAACAACTACGGTCCGCCGTACGGCGCAGCGGAGGAGACGCTCGGCAAGATCATGCGCGACGACTTCCGCCCGTATCGCAACGAGCTGGTCATCTCGACGAAGGCGGGCTGGGACATGTGGTCCGGCCCGTACGGCGACGGCGGCTCGCGAAAGTACCTGCTGGCGAGCCTCGACGACAGCCTCCGCCGGCTGGGGCTCGACTACGTCGACATCTTCTACTCGCATCGCTTCCACGCGGAGACGCCGATCGACGAGACGATGGGCGCGCTCGACACGGCGGTGCGGCAGGGCAAGGCCCTCTACGCGGGCATCTCCTCGTACGACGCGCAACAGACGACGGAAGCAGCGCGGATCCTCCGCGAGCTCGGAACGCCGCTCCTGATCCACCAGCCGTCGTACTCGATGCTGAACAGATGGATTGAAGGCGGCCTGCTCGACACGCTCGGGCGCGAGGGCGTCGGCTGCATCGTCTTTTCGCCGCTCGCGCAGGGGATGCTCAGCGACAAGTACCTGAACGGCATCCCGGACGGGTCACGCGCCAGCCGGGACGGCTCGCTCTCGCCGCGGCTGCTCACCGAGGAGGCGCTGGAGAAGATCCGCGCGCTGAACGGAATCGCGCAGCGGCGCGGCCAGTCACTCGCGCAGCTCGCGCTGGCTTGGACGCTCCGTGACCCGCGCGTCACGTCGACGCTCGTCGGTGTCAGCGGCGTGCAGCAGCTCGACGCGAACCTCGCCGCCCTCGAAAACCTCGAGCTGAGCGGGGACGAGCTGGACGAGATCGACCGCTACGCGACCGAGAGCGGCATCAATCTCTGGGCATGAGTGGGCGACGCGACGCCGGCGCAAGAGATCCGCGAGCTGCCGAAGCTGCTGAGCGAGCGCCGCGCCTGCGCGCCTCTTCGACGTCGGCGCCGGCCGCAAGCGCGACGAGGAACGCGGCCGCGAACGCGTCGCCCGCGCCGAACGGCGACGTGCGCTCGACGCCGTAGTCGTCCTTGATGCAGACGATCTCGAAGCGGTTCTCGAGCCGCGGGACTGCCTTCGCCTCCGCGGGCGTGGCGAAGACGACACGGGCGTCGAAGTCGCCGCGCGCGAGGCGTGGCGAGGCGAGGTCGACCGCCGTCCAGTCGCCCTCGAACGTCTCGAGCGCGGCGAGCGCGGCGTCACGCGAGCCGTCCTGAAAGAGCGCGAAACCGGAAACGAGCAGCGCATCGCCGTGCAGCGGCGACGGCAGGTCGCCCCTGCAGAGGCGCGCGTTCGCACCGCGGTCGGCGACAACGGCATCGGCAAGCGCGATTGCCGTGCCGGTCGGCACCTCGCCGTCACGGGCGAGCTGCGCGTCGACACCGTGCTCCGCGAGCGTCGCGACGACGAGATCGCCTGCGGCGTCGGCGCCGACGCGCCCGACGACCTGCGCCTCTGCGCCCAGCTCGCACGCCGCGAGCGCCGCGTTGACCGCCGAGCCACCTGCGCGTAGCGCGACCTGCCCGTGTGCACGCTCCGCGGGTGCGGGCAGCCGGTCGGTCTCGACGTCGACCATGACGTCGCCGACCGTCACGAGCTTCACGCGGAGCGGATCTCTTGCACGACCGGCGACGTCGCCAGCGTCGCGGCTCGCTCCGGCACGAGCGCGGCGCCGAACGAGTCGACGAGCTCCTTCGCCTCGGAGTACGCGGTCGCCGCCTCGTCGTCGCGGCCGAGGGCGTACGCGACGCGGCCGAGCGCCGCGCGCGCGTTCCAGCGCGCGTACGGGCTCACGATCCGGTCGGCGATCTCCACGCCCGACCGCAGCGCCGCAAGTGCGTCGTCGTTGCGGCGCAGGCGCGCGAGCGCTTGCCCCAGCGTCGACAGCGAGCGTGCCTCGTACTTCGCGCGGCGCGTGCGGCGCGCGACGTCGACCGCCCGCTGCGCCCACTGCGCGGCTTCCTCCGCGGACTCGGCCTCGAGCGCGATCTCCGCGCGTGCCGCCAGCAGACGTCCCGCGATCAGCCAGGTCGTCCACCCGGTGGCGCGCTCCGCCGCTTGCCAGCGCTCCGGCCACTGCGCCTGCGCCGAGCCGACGTCGCCGGCGAGCAGGTCGGTCCACACGAGATCCGCGCCAGCGAACTGGCGCGGCATGCCGAAGACCATCGCCGCCGCCTGTTCGGCGGCCTCTTCCGTCCGGCGGCGCGCCTCCTCGAGGTCATGCACCTCGCGATAGGCGAGCGTCGAGTAGTTCAGCAGCACCCGTGTCGGATGGCCGAGGTCGCGCGCCACGGCGAAGAGCTCGTCCCAGATCGCCAGCGCCTCTTCGTGCCGGCCGAGCCCCGCGAGTGCGAGCGCCTCGAGGCCGCCGCCGCGCAGCAGCGACTCCGCGCTGTGAACGTCTGCCGCCTGCGCACGCGTCTGTCGCGAGAGCTCGATCGATCGCTCGTACTCGCCTCGCCAGTACGTGGTGTCGGCGTGCAGGTGCATCAAGTGGGCCAACGGCAGCTGGCGCTCACCGGGAACCCACAGCTCGAGCGCACGCTCGCCCAGCTCGAGGGCGCGGTCCAGGTCGCCCTCGGCCCCGCGCATTGCGGCCGCCTCGCTCTGCAGCGCAAGCGCGGCAGCGACGCCCGAGTCGTCCTTTAACTCCCGGGCGAGCTCGAGCGTCACGTCGGCGGTCGCCGATGCGTCGTTGTCACGCTCGGTCCACACGTACGCGAGGCCGAGGCCGACGAGCCCGTCGAGCTTCGCTCCGCCGGTGAGCTCCGGGATCAGCGCGCTGAGCTCTGCAACCGCGGCCTCGTAGTCGTCGAGCTCGACGAGGGCCAGCCCGCGCTGGAGCCGAATCTGACGCTGCAGCTGCTCGTCGTCCGTGAGCTCGATCGCGCGCGTGTAGAGGTCGAGGACCGCGCCCTGCGCCCAGCTCCTGCGCGCCGCGTCGGCCGCGGCGAGCAGGTACGGAATCGCGCGAGCGCCCTCGCCGGCCTCCCGCCAGTGGTACGCCAGGATCGTCGCGAGCGCCTCGCCGACCAGGCGCTCCTCGATGTACCGCGCGACGGCGGCGTGCCGCTCGCGCCGCTGCGCCCGCGGCACCGTCGCGTACGCGACCTCCCGGATGAGCATGTGCTTGAACGTGAACTGCGCGTCGCCTGCCACCTGGCTCGTCGAGTCGCGGCGAACGAAGTCGCGCGCCTCGAGCACGGCGAGGGCCTCGTCGACGTCGTCGACCGAGCCGACCGCCTCGAGAATGCCGCGCCAGAAGGTCTTGCCGATGACGGCCGCGGCCAGCAGAGCGTGTCGGGCGCCGGCGGGTAGCGCGTCGATGCGTGCGGCGATCGCCTCGCGCACCGTGACAGGCAGCTCGTCACCGCCGCGCTCGGCGATCGAGGCGGCGAGCTCCTCGAGGAAGAGCGGATTCCCGCCGGCGACGTCGACGAGGCGGTTGGGATCCATCCCGACCACGAGCTGTTCCGCGAGCGCGCGCGCATCTGTGTCGGGCAGCGGTTCGAGTGGCATCGTCGTCTGCGCGCCGAGACCCGTTCCCCAGGTCGGTTGAACGTCGAGCAGCTCGGGACGCGCGGTGGCGACGAGCACCGCCGGCGCGTCGCGCGTATGCCGCGCCAAGTAGCCGAGCAGCTCGAGCTCGCTCGAGTCGGCCCAGTGGATGTCCTCGAACACGAACACCGTCGGTTGCGCGAGCGCCGCGCACTCGATGAAGCGCCGCGCCGCGAACATCAGGAGCGCGCCCGTCGGAACGTCGTCGTCCGGCGCCAGGCCGAGCAGCAAGAGCAGATGCCGCAGCGTGTCGGCCGCCTCGCCTTCCGGCATCAGCTGAGCGACCGCCGCCTCGAGCTTCGGCCGCGCAGCGGCCGGCGAGTCGGATTCGAGGATGCCGCTCAGGTCATGGACGATGCGCGAGAACGCCTGGTAGCCGGAGCGTTCCTCGTACGGCAGGCAGCGCCCGCGCAGGATCCGCCCGCCGTCTGCGTCGGCGAGCGCGACGATCTCGCGGCAGAGGCGAGATTTGCCGATCCCCGGCGGGCCGACGAGGGTGACCAGGTGCGGCCGGCGCTCGTCGATCGCGTGGCGCCAGACGGAGCGCAGCACCTCGAGCTCGCGCTCGCGGCCGACGAGCCGCGCCGCGCCGAGCGGACGTTCGGCCGGAGCCGTCGCTGCCTCGAGGGCGAGCCACGCCTCGACTGCCTCGGCTTTGCCCTTCGCGTCGACCGACGGCAGCTCCTCGTAACGGATTGCGTGCCGGGTCGCACGAAACGTCTCCACACCGACGATGAGACCTCCGTGGGGAGCGGCGTTCTGCAGCCGCGCTGCGGTGTTGACGACGTCGCCTGTCGCCAGCGCTTCGCCGCTGCGCCCCCGATCGACGGAGACGATCGCCTCGCCGGTGTTGACCGCCGCGCGCGCCGCGAGGTCGAGGGCGGCAACTGCCTCGAGCACGCGCAGGCCGGCGCGAACCGCGCGCTCTGCGTCGTCGCCGTGCGCGATCGGCGCGCCGAAGACGGCCATCACGGCATCGCCGATGAACTTCTCGACGACTCCGCCGTACTGCTCGATGCACCGCTTGGCTTCGCGGTGATACGCCTGAAGCAGGTCGCGCACGTCCTCGGGGTCGGCCTTGTCTGCTCGCGCCGTCGAGTCGACGAGGTCGACGAACAGGACGGAGACGAGCTTCCGCTCCTCCTGCGGCGGGTGCGCATCGCCGAGCGGCGCGCCGCAGCTGCTGCAGAAGCGGGCCCCCGGCGAGTTGCCCTCGCCGCAGTTCCGGCATCGAACCTCGACGGCGGTCATCGACTCGAAGTGTCGCGGACGGGGCGCAACTGTTCAAACTGCGGCATGGACTTCCCCGAGCTCGTGCGGACGAGGAGGACGCACAAGTCGTTCGGCCCCGAGCCCGTGCCGAGCGAAACCCTCGACGAGCTGCTCGAGCTCGCGCGCTGGGCGCCGAACCACCACCGGACCAACCCGTGGCGGTTCCGCGTCGTGGGGCCCGAGACGCTCGAGGGGCTGAAGAAGGCCGCAGGGCCGGCGGAGGCGCCGAAGCTCGACCGGGCGCCGACGCTCGTGGTCGCGTCGTGCGTGCTGGGCGGCGACCTGCAGGGCGACGAGGAGGACATCTGCGCGACCGCCGGCGCGATTTTCATCGTGCTGCTCGCGGCCCATGCGCGCGGCCTCGCCGGGTACTGGCGCACGCCGCGGGTTCTGCGGACAAAAGCCGGCCGCGACGCCGTCGGCCTGCCGGGCGGCGAGCGCTTCCTGGGCCTGATCCACCTCGGAGCGCCGCGCGCCGACCCACCCGTGCCCCAGCGCGCACCACTGTCGGCGTACCGCACGTACCTGCCGTAGGTACCGTGGATGCATGGCCGAACCTGCCGCCGAGGCGGGCACGCACGAAGTCGTCTGCCCGCACTGCAAGAAGACGTTCACAGCCGAGCTGCTCGCCGGTCAGACGGAGCGACATCGCGGCTTCAAGTGCCCGCACTGCAAGCTGTTCGTCCCGGCCGACCGCGCCCGCAGCCGCTAGACAGGCCCGCCGGAGCTGTCCCTCGTTCAAGGGATAGCCGGGGGCTGCCGATGAGCCTTTCGTGGCTGTCGACGCTGCCGCCTCACGGTCGGTCCGACTTGCAGTCCCCGCCCGGCTCTGGGTCACGGGGATCGTCACGGCGAGCTTTCTCGCGCGGCTGATCGCCGCCGCCGGACGGCCCGTCCCCCACTACCTCCCCGACGAGTACATCTACCCGTCGCTCGCGCGCAGCTTCGCCGAGCACGGGCAGCCGATCATCCGCGGCGCCGGCGTCCACTTTCCGGCGCTGCTCGATCCCCTGCTGACCGCGCCGGTCTGGCTCGTGACCCATGACCCGGTTCGCGCGTACGCGATCACCCAGGGGCTGCACGCGGCGTTCGTCTCGCTGGCGGCGATTCCGGCGTACCTGCTGAGCAAGCGCCTCGAGCTCCCGCTGTGGCTCGCCGTCGGCGTCGCAGCCCTCGCCGTCGCAGTCCCCGACGGCGTGTACGCCTCGAGCATGCTGGCGGATCCGCTCGCGTATCCGCTCGTGCTCACGACGATCTACCTCGGCGTCTGCCTCGTCGAGCGCTCGACGCTCGGCCTGCAGCTGGCCTTCGCACTCTCCAGCGCGCTCGCGGTGCTGGCCCGCGTGCAGTACGCCGTCGTCCCGCTGGCGGTGGTCGGAGCCGAGCTCGTCGCCGATCGCGGCCGCGTTCTCCGCTCGGTCCGTCGCCTCTGGCTGGTGCTCGTCCTGGTCCTCGTCCCACCGACGATTCTGTGGACGACGCTCGGCTCTCACCGCGTGCTCGGCGTGTACTCGCACGGCGATCACGCCGTGCACCCGGGCGTGCTGGCGCAGTGGGTGGGGCGCGAGGCGATGCTGCTCGCGTACGCGAGCGGCTGGGTGCTGGTCCCGGGCGCGCTCGTCGGTCTCGCCCTCGCGACGGTGCGGCCGTGGCGCCGCGCCGACCTGGCGTTCGCCGTCACGACCTTGCTGCTCGCAGGCGCTCTGCTGCTAGAGGCGGCGCAGATCGCCGGCACGGACTCGCAGCGTTTCCAGGAGCGCTACCTCTTCAGCCTCGTCCCGCTGCTCGCGATCGCCTTTGGCCTTTACGTGAAGCGCAGCCTGCCGCTGCGGATCCCCGTCGGGCTCTGCTCGGCGGCGCTGCTGCTGCTGGCCGCACGCATACCGCTGTCCGGCTACGCAGCCGCGCACAACAAGGACGACTCGCCGACGTTGTGGGCCGTGCTGCGCTTCGAGGCAATCGTCTCGGTCGGCAGCGGGGCGCTCGCGATCGCGCTCCTCGCCGCCGGGCTCTCCGGGATTGCAGCGCTCGTCGCGTTCAGAAAGCTGCCGGCCGTCGTCGCCGTCGTCGCGGCGCTCGCGGCTTGTTGCGCGCTCTCCGCCGGCGCGTCCTCGTACGACCACCTCAGCAGCACGAGCCTGCGGCACTCGCTGAACCCGGATCTGCGCTGGGTCGACCACGCGCACCTGGGCGGCGTCGACCTGCTCGCACCGCCCGGTGCGCGGAAGGAGCAGTCGTGGGAGCAGCTCTTCTGGAACACCTCGGTCACGCGCCTGCTGCTGCTCGGCAGCCCGCCGCTCGACCAGTTCGACACGAAGTTCGTGCGCGTCGCGCCCGACGGGCGGCTGCTCGTCGACGGACGAACCGACCGGCGGCCGCTGCTCGTCCAGACCTATGCGTCGACGGTGGAGATGACGGGCGTGCAGCGCGTGCGGCGCGACGTCATCTTCGACCTCTACCGCCCGCGCGGAACGCCGCGGCTACGGCTCGTCGCGGCGGGCCGCTTCCCGGACAAGTGGCTGGCACCACTCGGGGCGATCACGGTCTGGACAAACCGCCCGGGCACGCTCACGCTCGTCGTGACGATGCCGCGCGGCGCGCAGGTGACGCCGGTGCGCTTCAACGACCGCCTCGTGCAGGTGCGCCCCGGCGCACGCACGAGATTGCGCTTCCACGTCCCCGCCGGCGGCGCGTGGAGCCTGCACTTCCGCAGCAAGAAGCAGGGCTACATCGGCGACCGCGCAGTGAGCGTGCTCGCGCCCGTAGTCCGCTTCGACTGACGCGCGAATCGCAGGAACGCGAAGGGCCGGAGGCTAGTGCACTGCACTAGCCGCAGGCCGAACTAACGCGTGCCGCGACGCGCAGCGCCGAGGCACGCGGACCACACCCTCGTGCCGAAGCCAAAGAGTGCGCGGGCTCCGCCCGCGCACGTTTCCCGCGAAGCGGCGTACCCGAAAAACCGCGCGAAAGCGAAGCTTTCGCGCGGTAGCTAGACGCAGTCCTTAAGCCCCTGCGCCTCGGGCAGCGACTCGAGCTTCTTCAAGGTGTTGTTCTCGATCTGGCGGATGCGCTCGCGCGTGACGCCGAAGGCGCGGCCGACCTCTTCAAGCGTGCACGGCTGCGTACCGGACAGGCCGAAGCGCAGCTCGATCACCTGACGCTCGCGCTCCGGGAGTGCCGAGAGCGCATGCTCGACGTCCTCGCGCCGCAGCGAAAGCGTCGCCGTGTCGAACGGCGACTCGGCCGACTCGTCCTCGACGAAGTCGCCGAGCTCCGACTCCTCCTCTTCGCCGATCGGCTTCTCGAGGGAGACCGGGAGCTGCGACATGCGCAGGATCTCGCGGACCTCTTCGGTTGTCATCTCGAGCTCCTCGGCGATCTCGTCGGGCCGCGGCTCGCGCCCGAGACGCTGCACGAGCTGGCGCTCGATGTGCACGACCTTGTTCAGCTTCTCGACCATGTGCACGGGGATGCGGATGGTGCGCGCCTTGTCCGCGATCGCCCGCGTCACGGCCTGGCGGATCCACCAGGTCGCGTACGTCGAGAACTTGTAGCCCTTGCGGTAGTCGAATTTCTCGACTGCGCGAATCAGCCCGAGCGAGCCCTCCTGGATCAGATCGAGGAAGCTCAAGCCGCGCCCGAGGTACGACTTGGCGATCGAAACGACCAAGCGCAGGTTTGCCTCGATCATCTGCGTCTTCGCCGACATGTCGCCGCGCTCGATGCGCTTGGCGAGGTACACCTCCTGGTCGGCGGTGAGCAGCGGCACCTTCCCGATCTCGCGCAGATACAGGCGCAGGGAGTCGAGCGACGGCTCCACGCTGAGGTCGAGCTTCGGGCCTTTCTCCTCTTCGGGTGCGGGGAGCTGCTCGTGCGGCGGGTGCTTGTGCGTCTCGCCTTCGAGAAGCTCGACCCCGTGGTCGATCAGGTACGTGTAGAAGTCTTCGACTTGCTCTTTCGTCAGCTCGACGTCGTCGAGCCCTGCCGCGATCTCGTCATACGTGAGAACGCCCTTCTCGAGACCTTCCTGGACGAGCTTCTGGAGCTCTTCGACTTCCGGAAGAGAGATTTCGACGGTGAGCAACGGCGGCCTACCTCCCGGCTTTGCGTAGGTGGACGGGACTCGATCTACCTGTTACACGCAAAAGAGCCGGACACCCGCTGCCTCCCGGCTCACCCTCTCGCCCGCGGGATATTACAGAGTTGAAACGAATTCGCTAGATGCGGATTTCGCCGACCCGCTCGTTGCGAGAATTGAGAAGCGGTAAGACGCTTAACTCGGTCAGGTCGAGCTCGAGCCGAGCGAAGAAGAAAGCAGCCGCGGGCGCAAGCGCACGGCCGTTTCCATCTGCCGCTTTGAGCGCAACGCCGATTCCGTGACCTGCGGCACAAAGCAAACCCTCGGCTCCGCCCTTCGCGATCCAGCCCGGTAGTGCACGCATGAGCCGCGTGTCTGCGGCGAGCGGGCCGCGGATCAACTCGGGGTACGTGCGCATCGCGCCGGCGATCCGCAGGCCGCCGTCGAGCTGCTCGAAACGCGAGAACGCGTACGCCATCCGCTCGAGCGGGAGCGCGAACGTGAGCACGCCGCAGCCGTCGACACCGGTGGCGATCTCGTCGGCGGAAACGTCCGCCGCCTCGGCGTGCACCGCGAGCATCGCGTCCTGAACCGGATGCGCGGCGAGGCGGTAGCCGTCGTGCGGCCACTCGTATGCGCGGCACAGCGCGAGCATGCCGGCGTGCTTGCCGGAGCAGTTGTGGTTCAGCGGCGAGGGCGGGGCTCCCTCGGCGCCGCACTCCAGCTCGTCGACCGTCGCCGGCGCCTTCTCCAGGAGTGCCCGCACGGCGGCCAGCTGCTCGGTGTCCGCGAGGTGCGAGGCAGACGCGATCGCGAGATCGCGCGCGTCGAGGTCGGCGCGGGCACGCGCGAGCGGCAGCGCCTGCAGCGGCTTGGACGACGAACGCATGAACGCCGTGAGCTGCGAATCGCCCGCCTCCGCGATGACGGCGCCGTCCTCGACGGCGACCGCATGCACGCGGTGCACCGCCTCGACGACGCCCCCTCGGCACACGGATACCCTGATCTCGTCGATGCAGGGGACACTAAGTGCCTGAGCTACCCGAGATGGAGGCGTGGCGGCGCCAGCTGAACGATCCGGTGTCGGCGTTCCCGATCGCGAAGGCCGGCCCGGCGCACATCGCCACGCTGAAGACCTTCGACCCACCGCTCTCCACGCTCGTGGGGCGGCGGCTCGCCGGCGCCGAGCGCCGCGCGAAGCGGCTGCTGTTCCCCACCGACGACGGCGAGCTCGTCGTGCTCGTCCACCTGATGACCGCCGGGCGGCTGAAGTACCTCCAGTTCGGCGAGAAGGGCCCGAAGACGCCGGCGTTCCAGCTCGTCTTCGAGGGTGGGTCGCGCCTCGTCCTGACGGAGGCCGGAGCGAAGAAGCGCGCCGGCGTCTGGCTGCTCACGCCCGAGGAAGCCGCGCAGGAGCTCGCCCACCTCGGGCCGGAGGCGCTCGGGATCGGCGCCGAGCGGCTTGCCGAGATCTGCGCCGACGAATCGCGCCGCCTGCACTCGATGCTCCGCGACCAGCGCGTGATCGCGGGCATCGGTCGGGCGTGGGCGAACGAAATCCTCCACCACGCGCAGCTGTCGCCGTACGAGCTGACGCGCGACATCGCGCCGGAGCAGGTCGAACGGCTCGCGGATGCGATCGACGCCGAGCTCGAGCGCGGGCTCGAGCTGCGCGAGCGCGGCGCCAACGACAAGAAGACCTATCGCGTGCACAACCATCTCGGGGAGCCGTGTTACGTGTGTGGGACGCCGATCGCGCACGTCGACTTCGAGGAGCACACCATCTACTACTGCCCCGAGTGTCAGACCGGCGGGCGTGTGCTGAAGGACCGCCGCCTGTCACGGCTGCTGCGCTGAACACTCCCCAAGCCGCCGACGAAGGATAAGCCGCGGGCGTCTGGGCTTCTGCGCGAGCGCTCTCGAGGAGCGCCTAGTGGTGGTGCTCCTCGAGCATCTCGCCCGGCTCGGTCGTGGACACGGTGCGCCATG
Source organism: uncultured Actinomycetes bacterium (assembly GCA_963833655.1). Classification (GTDB taxonomy): domain Bacteria; phylum Actinomycetota; class Thermoleophilia; order Gaiellales; family Gaiellaceae; genus 3-1-20CM-4-69-9. The sequence goes on from CAWHYL010000007.1 coordinate 128,955, forward strand.
ACTCCCAGGTGATGCGGAGGATGACGAGGGTGATGACCAGGCCGATGATCGGGTCGGCAACCTGCGCTCCGAGAGCAACGACCGCTGCGCTGAGGAGCACACCCAAGCTGACGAAGCCGTCCGCGCGAGCGTGATTCCCGTCCGCAATGAGCGCCGGACTGCTCAGACGCCTGCCCGCGTGTAGTCGAATCTGGGCCGCTATCTCGTTCCCGACGAAGCCGATGACGCCCGCCGCCGCGAGCCACCACAGGTGCGTGAGCGTGTGCGGGTGGATGAATCGGAGGATCGTCTGCCCGAGCGCGACGCAGGCGCTGACGAAGATCGTGAAGACGACTGCGAAACCCGCCCACCGCTCGCCACGGGTGCTGCGGAAAAAGAACGCGAGTCCGAGTGGGATCGCCGTCAGTGCGTCCCCGAAGTTGTGGATCAGGTCGGCCAGTAATGCCACGCTGAGCACGAGGACGTAGATCGCCGTTTGCGCGACCGCGGTGACCGTGAGAACGACGAGGCTGAGGGAGACGGCCTTGATCCCAGCCCGTGAGCGAATGATCGAACGATCAACGAACGGGCCGTGCGAGTGGTCGTGCCCGCCATGTCCGTGCGAACGGTCATGGTCATGCTCGCCTTCGACAAGTTGAGACGGAAGCGGGAGGAGTAGGTGGCGGTGAGTGCCTCCGTGCGGGTGGCTGTGAACACGGTGGCCATGCCGATGCATGGCGCCGGCGTTCGGGCCGCTCATGCCCGACCAGCCGTAACCGTGTTCTCGCGCTCCATTGGCGCGAAAAGGTACCGAGCACCCGACCGGCGGGCGTCAGACTTCCTGCGCGAGCGCGTCCTCGACCAGCGCCGCGGCTTCCCGCACTCGTGCAATGTCCTCTTTCGGGAGCCGGCCGAGGAGCCGCGCCAGATTCTCGACACGGCGCTCACGTCCACGCTGCATGATGCGTCGCCCCTTCGCAGTTGCGTGCAGCCGGTGCACGCGACCGTCGTCAGGGTCGCGCACACGGCGCACGAGGCCGGCGGCCTCGAGGCCCTGCACGACGCGCGTCATCGTCGGCGGCCTCACCTGTTCGGCGCCCGCAAGCGCGCCGAGCGTGCGCGGGCCGCCGAAGACGAGCACCGAGAGCGCGGACAGCTGCGCGGGCGGCACGCCGGTCTCCGGATCCGCGCGCCGCACGTGCCGAAGCGCGTGAATCGCAGCCGAGTGGAAGCGGTCGGCAGCGTCGATTGACAGCTCGTTCCCGATTAGTTAGCTTAGCTAAATATGTCGGACGTCCTCCAGGCCGTCTACCGCGGCGACCGGCAGGAAGCCGAACGGCTCGCCGACGGCAAGGACCTCGATGTCTTCGAAGCGTCGGCGCTCGGGCGCACCGAACGAGTGCGGCGCCTCGTCGATGCCGATCCGTCGCTGGCGAATGCGTGGGCCGGCGATGGTTTCCAGCCGCTCGGCCTCGCCAGCTTCTTCGGTCACGAGGAAACGGTCCGGGTGCTCGTCGAGCGTGGCGCCGAGGTGAACTCGGCCTCGCGCAATTCGATGAAGGTCATGCCGCTGCACAGCGCGGTTGCCGCCCACGACGCGGATGTCCGCTACTCGATCGCGGAGCTCCTGCTCGACGCGGGTGCCGATCCGAACGCACGGCAGCAAGACGACTACACGCCGCTGATGGCTGCCGACCAGCACGGCGACACGCGGCTGCGCGAATTGCTCGTCAGGCACGGCGCCGGCGAGTAACGCGCTAGCGGTTGTCCTCCCACGTGTCGAGGAGGCCCTCGACGTGGCGGCGCTGCTCGTCCGTGAAGTGCACGTCGGCGAGGAGCCGGCGCACCTCGGACGGGTCGTCGTTCTCGATCGCCGCTTCAAGGTGCTCGCGAGTCGTCGTCGGCTGCTGGAGCTGGCGACGCAGCCAGCGCAGGAGGCTGACCTGCGCAGCGCGCGTCATTCGGGGAGCTTGATCGCCAGGGTGTCGCCGTCGAGATCGACGGAGCCGCCGAGGGCGCGCACGACGCGCACCGCAACCGCAGCACCGAGATCGCGGAGCTCCTCGCCGAGGACGACCGGCGCGGCCGACGTCGTGATCGGCGAGACCGCGAGCGTCGCGCCGTCCACGTGCAACATGACCTCGTCGAGGCCGCCGTGACGGAGCGCCGCCTGAGCGAGCGCCGAGATCCCTCGCTCGGTCGCGTCGGGATCGACGTGCACCTCTCGGCCTTCGCCGCTGACACGAACGCGCTCCTCGCCGAGGCGCGCGGCGGCGACCTCTGCGAGCCCGAACGTGTCGACCGGCTGCAGGCTCGGCTCGTAGCGGCCGGTTTCGATGCGCGCAGCGGTGCCGAGCTCGTCGAGCAGCTCCGCAAGCTGTCGCGACGCAGCGTCGATCATCTCCATGTAGCGCTGCCGCGGCTCCCCGAGGTCCTCCATCCGAATCAACGTCTGCGCGAAGCCGTGGATCGTCGCGAGCGGCGTGCGCAGGTCGTGTGCGGCAAGCGAGACGAGGAACGGGAAGCTGGAATTCGGTGCAGCCACTGAGCTGCCTGACACTAACCTGTCTTCGTGCCCGAGTCGCGCCCACTCCTCGCCGACCTCCAGGCCTCGACACCCGAGGTTCGACTCGGGTTGTCGCGTGCGGGCGTCCAGGGCGTCGAGAAGGCGATCCGACTGCGCTGGGGCGGCGCCGAGAAGCTCGTCTCGGCGCAAATCGACTGCAGCGTCGACCTCGATCCGCGCCAGAAGGGCGTGCACATGTCGCGCTTCCCGGAGGTGTTCGAGGAGGCGATCGACGAGGTCGTGCTCGAGGAGGCGTTTCTCGTCGAGGAGCTCGCGGAGCACATCGCGCGGCGGATCGTCGCGCGCCAGGCCGCCGGCCGCGCCGAGGTGCAGATCACTGCGCGCTACCCGCTCAGGCGGCGCACGCCCGTGACGGGGCTGGCGACGCAGGAGCTGATCGCGCTGATCGGAATCGCGACCGCGTCCGGCACCGGGGTCCGGCGCGTCGTCGGCGTCGAGGCGACCGGCATCAACGCATGCCCGTGCGCGCAAGGGCTCGTGCGCGGGAAGGCATCGGAGCGCCTGCTCGAGGCAGGATTCGACGGCGACGACGTCGCGCGCATCCTCGAGCTCGTGCCGCTCGCGACGCACAACCAGCGCGGCCGCGGCACGTTGTACGTCGGCACGAACCGGGCTGTGAACGCTGAAGAGCTGGCCCGCATCGTCGAGAGCTCGATGAGCTCGCCGGTCTACGAGCTCCTGAAGCGGCCGGACGAGCTGTTCGTCGTCGAGCACGCGCACCTGCAGCCGCGGTTCGTCGAAGACTCGGTGAGGATCGCGCTGCAGTCGGTGCTCGAGCGCTACTCGGAGCTCGACGACGGGGACTTCCTGCTCGCGCGCCAGCTCAACTTCGAGACGATCCACTCACACGACGTCGTCGCGGAGCGCCATGGGACGGTCGGGGAGCTACGCCGCGAGCTCGAGTCAGGCGCGCCCGCCGCGCGCCACACCACCCTCGGTGACTGGCTTGGCGGGGCGTCTGAAGCGGAAGCGGCTCTCGGTTCCTGAGCGCAGCCGCGCGATGTTCGCGCGGTGGAGGAAGACGATCGCAAGCGCCGCGACCGCGGCAAAGGCGATGACCGGCCACGGTTCGCCCAGCAGCGCGGCGGCGATCGGCAGCGAGATCGCCGCGAGCATCGACGCGAGCGACGCGTAACGGAACAACAGGAACACGGCGATCCAGACGACCGCGCCGACGGCGCCGACGAGCGGTGCGACGCCGAGGAAGGCGCCGCCGGCCGTCGCCACCATTTTTCCGCCCCGCTGCCACTTGAGGAACAGCGGCCGCGAGTGGCCCAGCATCGCGGCGAAGCCGGCGAGCACACCGGCCAGGTCGGAGACGACCAGCGAGCCGACGAACGCCGGCACGAAGCCTTTGGCGGTATCGAGGATGACGACCGGCAGCCCGAGCCGCCAGCCGTACACGCGCCAGACGTTCGTGCCGCCGATGTTGCCGCTGCCGTGGCGGCGGATGTCCTCGTGCTTCACGACCCGCACGAGCCAGTACCCCCACGGCATCGAGCCGAGGACGTAGCCGGCGACGACGAGCAGCACGGTGCTCATTGGAGCTCCTGCGGCGTGAAGGCCCTGCGCTCGAGCGCCTTCCGCCCGGCGAGCTCGTCCTTCCGCAGCGGCCGAAGCCGAATGTCCACCCTACTTCTGGATCTGGTACTTCGACACCCAGTCGTTGACCGTCGACCAGTCGAGGTTGTCGAAGAACGCGTCGATGTACGACGCCCGGTCCGTCCGGTAGTCGAGGAAGTAAGCGTGCTCGTAGACGTCGAGCGCGATGAGCGGCGTTGCGTTCCAGATCGGGAACGTGTTCTGCGCGTCGCCGACGTAGTTGAACAGGCGCCCTTCGTCCCAGTCAAAGGCCGTCCACGCCCACCCGCGTCCGGCCATGCCGGTCGCTTTGAGGTCGGTGCGCCAGTTCTGGAGCGATCCGAAGTCGCGGTCGATCAGCTCCCCGATCATGCCGTCGGGATCGCCGCCGCCGCCGCCGAGGTGCTCGAAGTAGATCTCGTGGTTCTTGATCCCGCCGATCGCGAACGTCAGGTCGACCTTCAGCGCGCGGATGTCGGAGTACACCTGGTTCGCGCTGGCGGTGTCGACGCCGTCGAGCTTCCCGAGGATCTCGTTGCGCTTGTTGACGTAGCCCTCGTAGAGCTTGTAATGCGACTCGATCGTCGCCCGCGAAATGCCGTCGAGCTCATAGAGCTCCGGCTTCAGCTGACGCGGAGCAATCTCCTCGAATCTGAAGGCGAGCGTGGCCATGGTCCGGGAGCATATCCTCGCCGTACCCCACGAAAGGAGCCGACCGATGGCCTTCGAGGTCCCGCCTCTGCCGTACGACTACAGCGCGCTCGAGCCGCACATCGACGAGCAGACGATGCGCGTTCACCACGACAAGCATCACCAGGCGTACGTCGACAACGCGAACAAGGCCCTCGAGGGAACCGAATGGGCGAACCGGTCGATCGAGGACATCCTCGCCGACATCGAGATCATCCCGGAGGACAAACGCACCGCCGTGCGCAACAACGTCGGCGGGCACGCGAACCACTCGCTCTTCTGGGAGATCATGGGGCCGAACGGCGGCGGCGAGCCGTCAGGCGCCCTCGGCGATGCGATCAACTCCGCCTTCGGCGGCTTCGACGCGCTCAAGAGCGCCGTCAACGACGCGGGCGTGAAGCGGTTCGGCTCCGGCTGGACCTGGCTCGTCCACGACGGGACGGGACTCGCCGTGTACTCGACCGCGAATCAGGATTCGCCGGTCATGCAGAGCCACACGCCGCTGCTCGGCATCGACGTCTGGGAGCACTCGTACTACCTCAAGTACCAGAACCGCCGCCCCGACTACCTCGAGGCGTGGTGGAACGTCGTGAATTGGGACGGCGTGGCCCAGAGGTTCGAGAGCGCGGCTTAGGCGGAGCCGCGCTCTCTCACCGCCCTACACCTGCTACTTCCTGACAACCGGCTGCGTCCCGCTCCAACCGTCGAGATAGCCGCCGCCCATCTCGGTGGCGGGCATGAAGACGCGGATCGACCAGCGCCCGCGCGGGACGATGCGCTTGACGGACTTGAGGGAGACCAGCCGACCGGACTTCTCTCCGAGGGTCAGCGTCCGGATGTTCACCCATGTGCGGGCGAGCGTGTACCGCTGCAGGTAGACGGTCTTGCCCGCGAACGAGGTGCCCGCAGTGACGTAGAAGTGGAAGTAGCCGCTCTTGGAGACGAACGGCAGCTTGATCACCGGCTGGACCTGCACCGTGACCGAGCTCTCCGACTTCCCGGGCCACTGTGCCTGGTACGTCGTGTTCACCTGCGGCGTGACCGTGTACGAGAAGGCGCCGCCCGTCGTCGTCTGCAGCGTCGCGATCACCTGCTTCGTCGTCTGCCCGAACGGGAGCTGCACGAGCGTGACCGTCACGCCCGCCTTCTTGTTCGACACCGCACCCGAGAGCGTCACCGTCCCGCCGTACTTCACGACCGGCGCGGACGCCACGAGCGAGATCTCCGGCGGCGCTCCCTTCACGACGACGCGTCCGGTCAGCGCCGGATGCAGGCTGTCGTGATAGCGGTAGGTCCCGCCGCTGCGGAACGCGTGCGTCCACGACTTTCCGGGCCCGAGAATCGGGGACGCGTAGTTTCCGTTGTTGGCGACAACCTGGTGGTTGATCGTGTCGTTGTTCGTCCACGTCACCGAGTCGTCCTGGTTGATGTTGACGGCCTTCGGCGTGAAGCCGGCACGTTTGATCGAGACCGTCACGGTCGCCGACGATGCCGGCGCGGCGAGCACGAGCGCCAGCGCCGCGACGACTGGAAATATCACCCTGCGCATTCGGAACCCCCTTGATCAAGCAGTTGCCGGGGTTTTTCCCTGGCAGCGTTCATTCCGACGCACCACCCTCGTTAAAGGTTCGTAAGCGTTTTGTGCTGCCCTTCCCGCTCAACCATGCGGAAGAGCACGCGGGCGGCTGTGACTGGAGGTCTAGCTCGGTCCACCTGTTTGGGCCTTCAGCCAATCGAGCGACTCGATGTACACCTCTGAGCGAGAGGCGATAAGCCGCGAAAACGAGACGGGCGGGAGTCTTCCGCTACAGCGTCGTACGCGTTTTGTGGTGCAATCCACAGGACGTGGAAATGCGTAGAGATCCACGAGAGATGGGCGTCTATGCGTTGCCGACGGCTCTGCCCCTCGAGGGCAGGAAGGAACCGGCTCCCCGGGAGCCGTTCGTCGACGATCCGTCGATCAGCGACGGTGAGCTGATCCGACGGGTCGCGGGGCGCGACGCAAACGCGTTCGAAGCCCTCTACCGCCGCTACGCCCGCTCGGTTTTCGGGCTCGCGCTGCGACGCCTCGGCGACCGGATGACCGCCGAGGATGCCGTGCAGGAGACCTTCGCGGCGATCTGGCGCTCTGCGCGCACGTACAAGCCGGACCGCGGCGCCGGCGCGCCGTGGCTCTACGCCGTCGCGCGGAACGCGATCGTCGACCGCAGCCGCGGGCGGAGCGAGCCGACGGGCGAAGTCCCCGACTTTGCGTCCGACGAGCCGACGCCCGCCGAGCGTGCCGAGACGTCGTATACGGCGTGGCGCGTGCATCGCGCCCTCGAGAGCCTCGGGCGGAACGAACGCGAGGTCATCGAGCTCGCGTACTACAGCGGCCTGTCGCAGAGCGAGGTCGCGGACTATCTGAACATCCCGCTGGGGACGGTCAAGACCCGCACACGCGCAGGGCTCGGCCACCTGGCCGACCTGCTGGAAGGAGAGCTCGGGTGAAGCAGCCCGATTTCGACGATCTGATCTCGGCGGACGTTCCGTCGGAGGAGCGTGCCCGGCTCTCCCGCACACACGAGCTGCTCGTTCAGGCAGGCACGCCGCCGGAGCTCTCGCCGGAGCTGGAAGCAGTCCCGTGGCCGGACGACGCGCTGCAGCCGCTCTTCGGCCGGAAGCGCAAGTCGGGCAACGCGCGACGCGTGCTGCTGCTCGCCGCCGCGCTGGCGACCGCGCTGGTCGTCGGCCTGCTGCTCGGCCAGGCAACCAGCTCCACCGACAGCGCGACGTCGCTGAAGGCGAACGAGACCGTCCAGCTGCGCGGCACGTCGCTCGCGCGCGGAGCGTTCGCGACGCTGAAGCTCGGCAGCGCGGACGAGGCCGGCAATTGGCCGATGCTGCTGCACATCACGGGGCTGCCGAAGCTGACGAACGGCGGTTACTACGCCCTCTACCTGACGAAGGGCGGGAAGCCCCTCGTCTCGTGCGGGACGATCAACGTCGACGGCGCGACCTCCGTCCGGCTCTCGGCGGCTTACGCGCTCGAGCGGTTCGACAAGAACGGGTGGGTCGTCGTACGCCAGACGCCGGCCAACGGCTTCCAGCCGAACCAGATCGTCCTGAAGCCCACCAGCGCCTAGAGCAGGCTCGTCCCTACGGGGCTACGCGACCGCGTTCGACGAACGCAGCGTGGGTGACCGGCATCAGCCGCTCGAGGAACGTCTCCGCGGCAGCGGCGTACTGGCGAATCTCGTACTGCGCCGCCTCGTGATTCCGCAGCGAGCAGAAATGCATGAGGCTGCGCGGATTGCAGCTCCAGTAGTACTTCGTGTACGTCGAGAGCGGGAGAACCGCCCGCGCGACCTCCTTCGCGACCCCTTGTTCGAGCATCCGCTCGTACGCCTGGAACGCCCTCGTCGCGTTGTCCTCGATCTCGCGCCGGGCCGCGTCGCGCGTCACGTCGTCGACGGCCTCGAAGGAATACGCGCCGGGCTTGCCGACCTGCGTGCGCACGTAGTCCGGGACGTAGAACTCGGGCTCCATCTTCGAGTAGCGCCCGCTCCACTCGTTGTACGAGTGCCCTGCGCGATGGCGATGATGCTCGCGCACGACGAAGAGCGGCGCCTTCACGATGAACCGGAAGTAGCCGTGCTCGAACGGCGAACCGTGCTGCTCGCGCATGAGAAAGCGGATCAGCCCGTGGTCGCGCTCCGTCAACTCATCCGACACCTGGTTGAAGGACACGCGTGCTCCGTTGACGACGGCGAGATCGGATGCGAGCGCGCCGTCGAGGGCGACGAAGCCGTGGTCGAGAACCGGGATCGTGTTCTCGGTTAACTGTTCGGGCATGACGGCCACAGCGAAATCGAGTGTAACCGGGGTGCAGGTCGGCACCTCCGGCTGGAGCTACCCGTCGTGGAAGCCCGGCTTCTATCCGGCAGGGACGGACTCGAAGGAGTTTCTCGCCTACTACGCCCGGCGGTTCGCAACCGTCGAGCTCAACACGACGGGCTACCGGCTCCCGGCCGAGGAGCAATTCGCGCGGTGGGCCGAGCAGACGCCTCCCGGCTTCACGTTCGCGCCCAAGCTTGCAGGCAACCGGCCGCGGATCGTCGCGGAGTTCGGCGCGCGCGTACGGCTCCTCGGCGACCGCCTCGGGCCGACGCGCGTCTCGCTCAAGAGCGCACGCGACGAGGGGATGCTCGAGCTGATGGTCGGCTCGCTCGACCCCGGCAGCCGGGTCGCGTTCGATCTCGAGCACGAAAGCTGGAGTGGCATCGAGCCGCGGCTCGCGGAGGCCGGGACCGTCCGCGTCAACGACCTCGACCACGACGCGCCGTTCCGCTACATCCGCTTCCGCGACCCGCCGTACTCCGACGAACAGCTCCAGGAGTGGGCGGCGCGGCTACGCGAGGTGAAAGAGCCGGTGTACGCGTACTTCAGGCACGAGGACGAGCCGACGGCGCCGCGCTATGCAGAACGCTTGCTCGAGCTCTGCGCTCAGTGAACTCTGCATTTCTTGTCGCCGAGCGAGTCCTGCAGCGCGTTCTGCTGCTGCTCGTACGCGACGTCGGCGGCGTTGCGGCGATCGTAGTCGTGCAGACCGTTGACGACGACGCTGACGTCCGGCGTCACGCCCGGCCCGACGACCGTCAGCCGGTACTTGGCGCCGTTCCCGGGGCCGCGTGACGTGAACGGGTAGAAGCCGTAACAGAAGACGCCGGTCGGCCGGTGGGCGAGAAAGCCGTTCTCGCGCCGCCAGCCTTTGCCGTACCGCGAGTCGAACGTGTCGACGTAGATGTTGCGTCCGTAGTCGTCGAGCGGTGAGCCGGCTCGGGTCGAGCTGAAGCCGTAGACCGGCTGGCCCGCGTACGTCAAGCGGCCGAAGAGGTGGTGGTAGCGCCCGGCGTACACCCAGTCGGTCCACGCTTCGAGCTTCGCCGTGTCCCCGGTCCAGTGCGAGAGGTGCAGCTCGTTCGCTCCGAGCATTCCCGACGGGCGGCCGCCGAAGTTCGGCAGCGTCCGGCGCCAGGCCTGCACGGCCCAGTAAGACCCGTCCGGTGCCTGGCACCCGGTGACGAAGTACGGGAGCTTCGGGCCCGTGTACGGCCGGCAGGCGCTGCCGGCGCTCGACCAGCTCCGGCCGGAGTAGTCCTTCTGGAACTGCACCTGCGGGATACTCGGGTTGGGGTAGCGGGCGTTGACCGCGCCCCAGGCGACGACGCGGTGAAAGCTCCCGCGGGCGCCGTACGTGAGCAGCGCCTGGCCGCGCGCGTTCACGGTCAAGTGGATCCCGGTAGCGCCTCGGTCGATCAGCTGCGAGGCGGATGCGGCGGCGGGCAGGAGCAGCAGGGCGGAGAGAGCGGCGGCGAAGCTCCTCACCTGGGTAGCTTCGGCCCCGTCTTTAAGAAAGTTGTAAAGACGTCCCTCGATCGAGGGAATCGCGGCTAGCCTCGGCGCCGCGATGCGCCCCCTCGCACTCGCCCTACTGCTCCTGACGTGCGCCCCTGCGGCTGCGACGGCCGGCGAGCGGGTCGACGTGAACGCCTCCGGCGTCAAGCTGGCCGTCAACACAGGCGGCACGGCGATGGTCACGTATAGCGCCCGCGGACGGACGTACCACCTTCTCGCCTGGGGCGCGGTCAACGCCCGGCCGCCGAGCCAGACGGTGCCGCAAGTCCACTTCCGCCTGGACTGGAGCGGCGGCTGGAAGTCCCGGCACCGCCTCGTCTGGAAGACGTTCAAGAATCGCTGCGCCAAGTACGACGGTCCGCCGCTCGTCGACGAGGTCGCGGCTTGCAAAGCGCCGGACGGCTCGTACTGGGCGCTCCAGGCATGGCAGCCCTATCTCCCGCACCGCGGCTACCCGCCATGGCTGCCGCGGCAGACACACTACGAGCTCCATGTCTCGCACTGGACGGGGCCACTCGCTCAGCTCGACGTGCACACCGACTGGGCGTTCAACGGCCAGGCCCACGACCTCTTCGGCCGGCTCACGTACGCGGGGAACCCCGTCTACGGCTTCGGGATCGGCAAGGACGGCGCGCCGAATGATCGCCACGGCCGCAGCCTCTACATCGACACGTTCGACTCGGCATACGGCGCCGGCTGGAAGCGCGAGACATCCATCTCCTTCCGCCGGGGCAGCGGCGCCTTCTGTTACAGCTTCTGGCCGACGCACGACAAGACGCTGCCGGGGTATCCGGACAACCCGCGCCCGGCGGGCAACGGCAAGCGTTACCGGGTCACGGTCGAAGGCCCGGGCGTCACCCCTGACGTACAGTGGGAGGGCGCGGGGCTTCACGACTACGATCCGACAAGCGGCGCCGACCGCACGTTCGAGGCGCAGATGGACGCCCTGTTCATGCAGTTCCTCGGGCAGGACAAGTTCTGCCCGACGCAGCGCTAGAAGCGCGCGACCGCTCCCAGGTGGCGCTCGTACGCGCCCGACTCGACGATCTCGGAGATCTGGGCGACGGCGAACCGCAGCTCCTCGTCGCTGTTGTAGTAGTGCGGGCCGAGGCGGAGGCCCGCGTCGGGACGGAAGTCGCAGAGGATCTGGCGCTCGGCGAGCTCCTTGTGCACCGCCTCGAACTCCGGCGTGCGCACCGTCACCGTGCCGCCTCGCCGCTCCGCCTCGCGAGGGCTGCCGACCTCGAAGCCGGCGGCGTCCGCCAGGTCGATGAGCAGCTCCGTCTGCCGCAGCGAGTTCTCGCGGATGCGCTCGACGCCGATCTCCTCGATCAGTTCGTACCCGGCCGTCGCCGCGTAGAGCGCCGGCACGTTCGGCGTGCCGGTGAGAAAGCGCGCCGCGCCGGGGGCGTACTCGAGCTCCGGCTCGAAGCCGAACGGCCGCGCGTGAGCTTGCCAGCCCATGAACGTCGGCTCGAGGACGTCCGCCAGATCGGGCCGCACGTAGAGCCAGCCGTTGCCGGGCCCCCCGCAGAGCCACTTGACGCTGCCGCCGACTGCGAAGTCGACGTTGAGCGCGGTCACGTCGAGCGGGACGATGCCGGCGGACTGATACGCATCGAGCACCACGTGCGCGCCGAACTCGTGCGCGCGCCGCACGATCGCCTCGACGTCCTGGATCTCGGCTGTCTTGAACAGCACGTGGGTGAGCGGGACGAGCAGCGTGCGCTCGTCGATCGCCTCGAGGATCGCGCGGTCGTCGGGGACGACGACGGCGTCGAGCTCCGGTTGCGCCTGGTAGAGGTAGCGCACGCTCGGGAAGTTCCCCTCCTCGTACACGACGCGGTTGCGGTGGGGGTCGATCGGACGGAAGCACGAGACGACGATCGCCTCGGCGACGGCGACGTTCTGGTGCATGACGGTCGATCCGGGCGCGGCGCCGACGATGCGCCCGATCTGGTCGCCGACCGTGAGCGGCATCTCCCACCAGCCTTCGGCCCACGCGCGGATGCCGCGTTCGCGCCACGTGCGTGCGTACTCGGCCACTCGCTCCTCTGCGGCCGCCGGCATCGCGCCGAGCGAATGGTTGATCAGGTACGTCGTGTGCTCCAGGATCGGAAACCGATCCCGGTACGACGTCAGCTCAGTTGAGGCTGCGCTCGGCCGGTCCGACATAGCGGGCCGACGGGCGGAAGAGACGCCCGGTTCGCTTCTGCTCGAGGATGTGCGCCGACCAGCCGGCGACACGCGAGCACGCGAACATCGCCGGCACGAGCGGCGGCGGGATGTCGGCAACGTCCAGCACGATCGCCGAGTAGTACTCGACGTTCGTCGCGAGCACGCGGTCGGGCGACCGCTCCTGCAGCGCCTTCAGCGCCACCTCCTCGAGCTGCTCGGCGACCTCGACGTTCGGCGCGTCGAGCTCCTTCGCCGTGCGCTTGAGAAGCCGCGAGCGCGGGTCCTCCGCGCGGTAGACGCGATGGCCGAAGCCCATGATCCGCTTCCGCGCCGCAAGGGCGTCGTGCACCCACTTCTCGGGATCGCCCGTCGCCTGCACCTCGGCGAGCATCGGCTTGACGTAGGCGGGCGCGCCACCGTGCAGCGGGCCCGACAGCGCGCCCACCGCGGACGACAGCGCGGCGCCGCAGTCAGCGCCTGTCGAGGCGACGACGCGCGCCGTGAACGTCGAGGCGTTGAGGCCGTGCTCTGCGGTGCAGATCCAGTACGTGTCGATCGCCTTCGCCGCGCGCGGATCGGCTTCGCCGCGCCAGCGCAGCAGGAATTTCTCAGCCGCCGTCTTCCCCTGCGCGACGACATCGTCCGGAACAGCCTCGGTGTGGCCGTCCGCGACACGCGCCGACCGCGCGACGATCGCCATCATCTGCGCGGAGAGGCGGCCGAGATCCTCGCGTGCCTGGTCGTCGGAGATCTCGTTCAGCTTGCCGAGCTTCCACTCCCCCGCGAGGCGCGCCGTCTCGGCCTGCAGGTCGGCGGGCGCGTTGCCCGTGAGCTTCGCAGGCTCGTAGGGCTCGGGGTCGGGCATCTTCGAGTTGATGTCGTCGTCGACGAGCAGGCCCCAGACGTTCTCGTACGGGTGATGGCCGACGAGGTTCTCGATGTCGACGCCGCGGTAGCGCAGCGATCCACCTTCGCGGTCGGGCTCGGCGATCTCCGTCTCGACGGCGACGACGCCTTCGAGGCCCGGCTTGAAGTCGTTGTTACTGCTCATCTCGGTTCCTCCAACTCGATCTCCCGGCCGACCGACCGCAAACGCGCGGCGGCGAGCACGAGTGCTGCCGCGGCGGCGTCCTGGACGGCCACGCCGACTGACTTATACAGGGTGACCTCGTCCCGGGAGCGGCGTCCCGGGCTGGTTCCGGCCACGAGCTCGCCGAGCTCGACGACCTCCGGCGCGCCGTCGCGAAACTCCGGCGCGCCCGCCGGCGGCGGAGCAAGCGTCGAGCCCCGCGCCTCGACAGCGACGACCGCAGCATCGCGAACGATCGCGGGGTCGACCTCCCCGCTCCCGTCCGGGTTCGCGCCGACGGAGTTGACGTGCGTGCCCGGCTCGAGCCAGTCGCGCAGCACGATCGGCTCGCTCGCGTGCGTGGTCGCCGCCACGACATCGGCGCCGCGCACCGCCTGCTCGAACGACTCGACCGCCGTCGCCCCGATCTCCCGCGCAGTCGCCGCCGCGCGCTCGGGATTGCGCGAGGCAACACGGACCTCGTCGAAGTCCCGGACGCGACGCAGAGCGTCGGCGTGCGTCCGCGCCTGCACCCCCGCGCCGAGGATTGCGAGCACCTTCGCGTCGTCGCGCGCGAGCAGCCGCGTCGCGAGCGCCGACCCTGCAGCCGTGCGCGTGGCGGTGATGTACGTCCCGTCCATCAACGCGACGGGTGTGCCGTTCGCCGGGTCGAACACGCCGATCAACGCCTGGTGCGTGTGCCGGTCGGTGTTCTGCGGGAACAACGTCACGAGCTTGCATGCGAGCCCTGCGGACGGCAGGTACGACGGCATCGCGCCGAGCAGTCCGCCGCGCTCAGCGAACGCCGCGATGCGCGGCGGCATCGACGCCTTGCCCTCGCTGAGCTCGCGGTGCGCGTGCGCGAGCGCGTCGATGAGGGCGTCGAGGTCGAGGAGCTCCTCCACCTCCTGCCGGGAGAGGACGATCACGAGAGGCGCTTGAGCAGGCCGAGGGCCTGCTGGTTCCACGGGACGCGGTGCGTGACGCCGGCGCTGCCGACCCGCCCGCGGTTCGCCAGGTACCAGTCGTAGGTCTCGATCAGCGCGTCCTTGTTCGACAGCCGCGGCTGCCAGCCGAGGACGCGCTGCGCGCGCGACGTGTCGACGAACGAATCCTTGTGCGCCGTCTTGTAGTGCCATTCCGCGAGCGGAGACACGCGCAGCAGCTCGAGCGTTCGCAGCGCGGCTTCAGCCGGCTTGACGGGCACGGGCTGCAGGCGCGAGGACGACCCGGCATGGTCGATCAGCGCCTGGAGGTCGCTGTGGACGGTCCCGAACTCGGTCGCGCCGACGTTGAACGTCTCGCGCGCAGCCTCCGGCACCGTTGCAGCGCGCACGATCGCGTCGACGAGATCCTCGACCGCCAGGAGCTGGTAGCGGTTGTGCCCCTTGCCGAGGATGTAGATGCGCCTTCCTTCCCGAATCCAGTCGAAGAGGATCTCGAACACGCCGAGCCGCTCCGGTCCGATGAACGTCTTCGGCCGGACGATCGTCGTCTCGACTGCGGCGACGCGGCAAAGGGCCTCGGCGTCGATCTTCGACTCGCCGTACCAGCCGACGCCGACGAGCGGATCGTCCTCCTCGATCGGATGCTTCTCCGGAACGCCGTACACCGCGGTCGACGAGATGAACACGACGCGGCCGACCCGCGCCTCGCGCGCCTCCTGCAGAACGTGCTCCGTGCCGGTGACGTTCACCGAGCGAATCGACTCGCGCGACGCCTGGATCGGGAGCGCGGCCGCCGCGTGCACGACGACGTCGGCACCCGCGACGAGCTCGCGCACGCGCTCGCGGTCGCGGATGTCGCCGCGCAGCTCCTGCACCGACCGCTCGAGCTCCGGGTCGTCGAGCGGCGCGACGTCGAGCGTGCGCACGGCGTGGGCGTCGGCGAGCAGCCGCCGAGCAAGGTGCAGGCCCAGGAAGCCTGCGCCGCCTGAGATGGCCCAGAGCACCTAGGCTGGCGGCTTGGCGTTGACGAGGATCGCAGCCACGAGCAGGACGATCATGCCGACCATGCTCTCACCCGCGATGCTCGCGCGGAGCTTCGCGGGTGCGCCGCCTCGCTCGACGGCGGGAACCGCGCGCAGCTTGTGCAGCCCGCCCCAGGCGAACGCGAGCGCCACCAGCCCGATCTTCACGAGGAGCACGCGCCCGTAACCGGTCGTCCAGAGGTCGTCGAGCCTCGGGAGGCGGAGGATCGCGAGGTAGACGCCCGCGAGCAGCAGCACGCCGACGCACACGGTTGCGAGCCGCGAGAACGCGAGGAACGCCGGCCTGCGCAGCTCCGGCAGCAGGGGCCAGACGACCACGACGAGCTGGATCAGCCCGCCGATCCAGAGACAGGCCGCGGCCAGGTGCGCCCAGTCGGCGAGCTCCGACTTCCACGACGAGCCCGCATCGGCCGCCGAATGCCCGGAAAGGGAGAGGCCGGCGACGAAGAGCAGGCCGAGGAAGAACGCCGGCCAGAGGAAGACGTCCTGGTCCGTCAGCCACGCAAGGAACAGCAGCGCCGCGACGAGGGAGAAGCCGAGCGTCATCGCGACGAACACCGTTCCGAAGCGCGTGCGCGCCATCGGGCTGAGGTCGCCGTAGAGCAAGCGTGCGAACGGGAGCTGCAGCGCGTCCTCCGCACGGAGGAGAAACGCCGCGATGCCGATGTTGAGGGTCGCCACGACGCCGATGCCGGTGAGCACGAAGAAGCGTCCCGGGAGGCGACGCCGCGCGACGAGCAGGCGGAAGCCGAGGCCCCCGACGACCAGCGCGAGCGAGAGGAAGTAGAGCCAGCGCACGACGTCCTCGGTGCGGGTCGGGCCGGAGGCGCCGAAGGCCTGCGTGGGCGGTGGCGCCTTTATCCGCACGCCGAACGTGAAGACGCCGGAGACGACGTGCCCGTCGCCGGACATTGCGTGCCAGCGGATCGTGTACGCGCCGCGCTTCAGTCGCGGCACCGTCGCGACGAGCGAGCGACCGTCGTCGCGAATCGTCGGGACCGCGAGCTCGCCGCGGGTGGAGTAGAGCCTGATCGTGTGCGGCAGCTTCTCGACGTACTGGTCGAAGGTGAGCGTGACCGTTCTGGGCGAGACGTTCACACGCTGCTGGAATGACGGCGACGTGTGCACGAGCGTCGCGTGCGCGTGGGCCGTGGCCGGGAGTGCAAGCGCACCGAGCGCGGCGAGAAGGAGTGCGCGGCTCATCGGTGCGGCGTCCCCGCGAGCGGCGAGATGTGCCCGAACACGGGCGCGGCGTCGCGATCGCAGTAGAGGAAGACCGCGCAGACGACGAACGTCAGCGCGAACGCCGTCGCCGCGAACTGCGAGCGCGGGCGCACGCAGCGGATGAGCGGGAACACCGCCGCGAAGAGCAGCGTCCAGCCGAGCAGGTGGTGGAGGAACGACGAGCGCTGGAAGAACCAGGCGTTCTGCTCGTGCACGAGGAACGCCGTCCCCGAGACCACGAAGGCGCTGGCCATCATCAGCCGCCACCACGGGCTGTGGATCTTGCCGCGCACGAGCGCAAGCTCCACGGCTCCCGCTGCCATCAGCACCTCCGCCCACGCACCGTGCGCGAGCATGTGCAGCGTCGAGTTGGTGAAGAACGTCATCACGGGCCACATGAGCGCGCCGAGCGCGAACGCGAGCCCGGGCCAGAGGTAGGCGCGCCACGCGCGCCGCTGCCAGACTTCCGTGCCGACGACGGCCTCCGTGAGCAGGCACAGGCCGAGGAGCAGGAACCCCGTCGCGAACAGCCAGTGGACGTGCTCAGCGGGAGGTTGCATCCGCCTCCCCCAAGTCTTCGAGCAGGCCGGGGACGATCGCGAAGTAGAAGAACAGCCCGACGGCGATCACGAGCAGCGGCGGCTCGACGAACAGCCACCAGAAGCCTTGTCCGTGCGGGTGCAGAACCGTGACGCGGTACGGCTGGACGATCGCCCAGATCGCGCCGGCGAGGGCCGTCAGCGGCCCGAGCGCCGAGACGAAGCGGGCGCGGACGGTTCGTTGACGCGGTACTTCGAGTTCAGAGACGAGCTCTGCGTTCACAGCAGCCTCCAACAGTCGGGTGGAACGAGGTGAAGTTGCCTACGCCGCGAGCGGCGGCGGGCGAACCTCGAACGCAAGCCCGAACAGACTGCGTGGTGCGATCGGATCGTCGAGCGCCGAGGGCGGAACCGGCACCGCCGCGGGTGCACGCATCGCGCGCAGCGCCGTTTCGTGCGCGTACGTCTCGTACTCCGCGAGCCATTGCTCGACGGCGCGGTAGACGAGCGCGACGACGACGGACAGAACGGCGAAGACCGGGAGAGCGCCCGTGTGCAGCCAGGGGGCGAGCAACGGCCAGCGGCCGCTCGAGATCCCTTCGGCGTCCATCTGCACGAGGTAGATGAGCGACGTCGCCAGGAAGGAGCCCAGCCACAGCCTCGGCGAGAGCTCGATCCGCACCTTCGGCCGGCAGCGCGCGCCGCTCGTCTGGAGCAGCCGCGTCGCCTTGCCGAAGCGCCAGGCGAGGCGCGCGAGCATCAGCGCCAGCCCGGCCTTCACGACGACGAGCAGGATCGGGTAGTAGTCCGCGCCGGCGTAGCTCGGCGCCCCCACGTGCCGGCCGAAGTCGAGGCGATGCGAGAGGCTGCGGCCGAGGAGCTCGGCGCAGAGCGCCAGAAAGATCAGCGCCACACGCGCCAACGCTCGCTGATGCCTCCGCGCTCTTTCCATGCCCCGGCTAAAAGTGTGCTCCCGAGGGGGCGGGCAGGTCAAATGCGAACGGCTGGGCCTGCCGCCGCTGCGAGAGGCTGGGGTCGGGCCCCTGCGGGGCCAGACCTCCTACGCGCATCACTGCCTTTGGGAGGCGTGACCTTTCGAACGGCTGGGGTCAGGCCTTTTTCGGGGCCAGACCCCGCCAGACCCTTAGCGCGTCGCGTCGGAGCCGACCACGGTGACCATCCATTCGTCCGCGCAGCGGTCTTCGAAGGCGACGAGGAAGATGCGCTGGTACGTGCCGAGGTGCAATTGCCCCTGGGTGAACGGGATCTGCTCCGTCCGCGGGCCGAGGAGAAGCGAGACGAGCCGCTCGCGCTCGTCGGCCGCGAGCGGGATCAGGCGCTCGAGCAGGCATTCCAGGTCTGAGAAGAAGCCGGTCTCGCGCTCCTGGACGCGAATCAGCGACGGATCGCCGTTCGGCGAGACGAACGCGATGCCGCTGCCGCCCTGCGCGGCCACCTCGCGTTGGACGTCGTTCGTGATGTCGAGGACGGTCAGGTTCGGCAGCGCCGCGGCGATCGAAAGCGGGATCTCGACCGAGGTCATTGCGCGGCGACCTCCCGCGGCAGGCGGAAGTGAACGTCTTCGCGCGCGACGGTGATCTCCTCGACGTCGGCGTAGCCGAGCCGGGCAAGGCGCCCAATCGTGTCCTCGATGAGCTGCTCCGGCGTCGACGCCCCGGCGGTCAGCCCCACGACCTCGTGTCCACCGACGTTCGCCGGGAGGTCGCTCTCGCCGTCGATCAGCTCGGCCTCGGCGCCCGCGAGCCGCGCGACCTCGACGAGCCGCTGCGCGTTCGAGCTGGTCTGCGAGCCGATCACGAGGATGAGCGTGGCCTCTTCCGCGAGGCGTTTGACGGCATCCTGGCGGTTCTGGGTCGCGTAGCAGATGTCATCGGCGGCGGGCCGCCGGAGCGTACCGAACCGCTGCTCCAGCGCATCGACGGTGGCTCGCACGTCGTCGAGCGACAGGGTCGTCTGGCTGATCACGGCAAGTGGCTTCCCGCCGGAATCCAGCTTCGCGGCCTCCGCGGGCGACTCGACGACGACGGTCGCCTCCGGTCGCTCGCCGCGCGTCCCGATCACCTCGACGTGGTCGGCATGCCCCACCAGCGCCACCAGGTGGCCGCTGTCGGCGTACCGCCGCGCCTCCGCGTGAACTTTCGAGACGAGCGGGCAGACGGCGTCGACGACGCGAAGCCCGCGTCGCTCGCAGTTCTCGCGCACGGCGGGCGCGACCCCGTGTGCCGACAGGACACAGATCTCGCCGGCCGGCACGTCGGCTTCGTCGTCGACGAAGACCGCGCCGAGCTGCTCGAGCCGGCGTACGACGTGGTCGTTGTGGACGATCTGGTGGCGGACGTAGATCGGCGGCCCGTGCTCGGCGAGGAGCCGCTCGACGATCTCGATCGCGCGGTCGACTCCCGCACAGAAGGAGCGGGGCGCGGCCAGCAGCACCCGCCTGCTCACGTCAAGGCCTCGAGGCTCTTCAGCGCACGTCTGGCGCCGGCAAGCGCGCGGAGCGTCACGAGCGGCTCGCGCGCGAAGCCGCGCAGGAAGCCGAGCGCGTCGACGCGCCCGTCGGCGGTCGCGCCGCGCGCGACACCGCCGAGGCGCCGCGAGGGGGTATCGCTGACGGCACGGAGGCAGCCGACGAGACGACCGCTCCGCGCGAGCGGCCCCGACTCCATGTCCACGGCCTCGGCACCGGTCTGTCTATGCAGCGCGGCCCGCTCCGCCGGGTCGTCGACGATGCGCGACGCGCCGAGGATCGTCCCCGTACGCGCAGACGCCGCGCCGAGCGGCGCTCCTTCCCACAGCACCGCGCCCGACTCGTCGACGACACGCGTTGCGTCGATGACCGTCCCGAGCGGGAGGTCCGGCGCAAGCGCGCCGGCGACGCCGAAGGACACGAGGCGGCCCTCCGGCACACCGCGTGATGCGGCGAGGCCCACGAGCGCGGTCCGGCCGAGGCGGCGCGCGACGCGCTCCTCGACGGTCATCGCGCAGGCGAACGTCAGCCCGTCAGCGTCCAAGCCACGCTCCGGGCGCTCTCCTTGAGGGAACCCGCCGCCTCGTACGCCGCCGAGGGCTCGAAGCCGGAATGGATCCCGCAGTGCTCGCAGCGCGGGTCATTGCCGGGCCCGTAGTCCTCCCATTCGATCCCGTCGAGCAGCGCGTCGTACGTCGGGAAGATGCCGTCCGTCAGCAGATAGCACGGGCCCTTCCAGCCGTACGGATTCCGCGTGATCGAGCCCCACGGCGCGCACTTGAGCTTGCGGTCGCCCGTCAGGAAGTCCTGGTAGATCGGGCTCGCGAGCCAGCGGTAGCCGCGCTGCCGCGCGACCTTGCGGATGATGCGGAACTTCTCCTCGTGCTCTGCGCGCGTCATCGTGAGTGCGGGATCGATCTGCGAGTACTGGTACCCCGGTGCGATCAACATGCCGTCGATGCCGACCTCGTTCGTGAGGTAGTGCATCATCTCCAGTACATCGTCCACCGATGTTTCCTTGAACACCGTGGTGTTGGTCGTGACACGGAAGCCGGCCGCACGCGCCTTCCGGATCGAGTCGACGGCGATGTCCCAGAGCCCCGAGTAGTCGCAGACGTAGTCGTGGATCTCGCGCATGCCGTCGAGATGCACGACGAAGGTCAACCGATGTGACGGCTTGAACACGTCGAGGAACTGCTCGAGCTTGAGCGCGTTCGTGCAGAGCTCGATGTTCTTGCCGAGCTCGAGCATCCCCGCGACGACCTCTTCGATGCCTTTGTAGACGAGTGGCTCGCCGCCACAGATCGAGACGACCGGCGCCGGACACTGGACGCCCGCGTCGACGCACTCTTCGACCGTCAGCCTCGCCTTGTTCGACTCGTATTCGCGGATCTTCCCGCAGCCGATGCACGCGATGTTGCACGCGAGGGTCGGCTCGAGCATGAGCACGAGCGGGTAGCGCTCGCCTTTGCGCTGCTGGCTGGCGACGTACTTGCCGATCTGGACGGTCGAGCGAAGCGGGAACTTCATCCGGTGAGCCTTTCTCTCAGGCGCCCGAGCGCGAGGAGCGGAAACGTCAAGCGATACAGGTGATAGCGAATCATGAAATCGAGCGGGAAGCCGGTCCCCGTGTAGTGCGGCTCGTCCCAGTCACCGTCGGGACGCTGAACTCGAAGAAGATACTCGGCGGCCCGTCGCGCAGACAAGCCTGCCGAGGCGCCCCCGGAGACGTATGCAAGCAGCGCCCATGCGGTCTGCGACGCCGTTGCGGCGCCGCGTCCACGCGCCGCGGTGTCGCCATAGGACGCGACGTCCTCACCGAACCCGCCCTCGGGCTGCTGGATCGAGTCGAGCCAAGCGAGCGCGCGTCGGACCACGGGATCGTCCGAAGGCAGGCCACATGCTTCGAGCGCCGGGAGAACGGCGCCCGTGCCGTAGATGTGGTTGACGCCCCAGCGGCCGAACCACGAGCCATCCGGCTCCTGCTCGGCGAGCAGCCAGCTCAAACCAGCCTTCTGCGCCTCGTCGTGCCCTTGCTCGCGGCCGAGCGCCTCGAGCGCGTGCGCAGTCACGTCGGAGCTCGGCTCGTCGGTCACCTTGCCGAAGTCGCAGATCGGCAGCTTGTAGAGCCAGAGCGCCTCGTTGTCCACGTCGAAAGCACCCCAGCCGCCGCTGCGGGACTGCATCCCCACCATCCAGCCGAGCCCACGCTCGACGGCGTCGTCGCCGAGCCCGAGCTCGCGGAGCGCGAGCAAGACGACGGCGGTGTCGTCGACGTCCGGGTAGAGATCGTTGTCGAACTCGAACGCCCACCCGCCGGGCGCGAGCTCGGGCTTGCGGATCGTCCAGTCGCCGGGGACGGTCACCTCCTCGCGCAGCAGCCAGCTGCCAGCGGCCCGAAGTCGCGGATCGTCTGCCGGAACCCCGGCGGCGCGGAGCGCGAGGACGGCAAGCGCCGTGTCCCAGACGGGCGACTGGCACGCCTCGGGACGGAGCCGGTCGCCGTCGCGGATCAGGAACCGCTCCCAGCCGGCGAGCCCGCGCGCGAAGGTCCCGTCCTCGGCGCCGTGACCGAGGGCGGCGAGCATGACCAGCGACCAGACCCACGGCGGCTGAATCCCGCCCCAGGATCCGTCGGCCTCCTGCCGCTCGCGCACCCACCGCTCGGCCACCGCGATCGCGTGGCGGCGGAGCCGTGGGAGGAACGGGCGCGCACCCGGTTGCGTCTTCCGCCCGCCGATCTCGGCGAGGTCGATGGTGCTCGGCCGCACCGGCCGCAGTGCCTCGACGACCGAGAGCGCCACCATCGTCTGACGTGCCCAGCACGCGAAGTCGTAGACCGACAGCGGTCCCTGCGCCGGCAGCAGGATCAGCTCGACCGGGACGTGCGGCAGACGGAGCCACGGCCACTGGCCGATCAGCGCAAGGAAGGCGCGCGTGAAGATGCGCGTCTTCGGAACACCGCCGCTACGCCGGATGTACTCGCGTGTCTCGTCGCCGGCGTCGACGCCGGCGAGCTTCAGCGCCGTGTATGCCTCGACGCTGACCGACAGGTCGGGCGGCCCGTCGAACCAGATCGACCACGTCCCGTCGGCGCGCCGGCGCGCGAGCAGCTCGTTCGCGAGCAGACGATCACTCTCTGGATCGCGCAGGCCCAGGAAGTGGAGCAGGAAGAGATGCTCGGCGATCATCGTCGCGTTCGACTCGAGCTCGCCCTTCCACCATCCGTCCGGATGCTGGAGCGAGAGCAGCCGCTCCGCGGCCCGCTCGACGCCCGTGTCGAGCGCGCTCAGTTCGTGCGCGACGGTCATGCGGCCACCTTGGTTGTCACGTCGGACAACAGCGCTTGCGCCGCCGCACGGCCGGAGCGCACAGCGCTCTCCATCGTGGCGGGCCAGCCGGTTTCGGTCCACGCGCCCGCGCGCGCGAGGCCGGGACGGACGAGCCCCGGCGCGGGGCGCTCGACGCCGGGGCGGAGCGCGATCGTCGCCTCGGGCTCGCGGCTGACGCGCGACCAGAGCACAACCGCGTCGCCGAGCCGCTCCGTCACCTGGCCGGCGATACGCTCGACGAGGTCGCGCCCGCGGATCTCCATCAGCTCGGGGACGCCGCTCGAGACGACGGTCAGATACTGGCCGCGCTCGGGCGGGCGACCGGTGAGCGCACCACGGTCGAAGACCCAGTGGGCGTCGGAACCGAGCAAGGCGGCAAGCGGCGTGCGGAGCAGCGCTCGGTCGAGGAGCAGGTGGACGCTGACGATCGGCGAGCGCTCGAGCTCCGCCCGCGGCCGTGCGTCGACGATCGCGTGAGCGTCGAGATCGTCCAGGTCGTCGACGCGCACACCGGTCTCGATCGTTGCTCCCCGCGCTTCGAGCGCGCGGCCCGCCGCGTCGCCGTGCATCCAGCCGAGCGGCTTCGCCGGCAGGATCAGGTCGGAGTGCGGGCGCGGCCCGAGCAGGGCCGTCCGGACGGTGAAGAGGCCGGCGGCGGCGTCGACCTCGTCGGAGCGGAGGTTGAGGGCCGGGCGCATGAAGACGTCCCAGAAGCGCTCCACCGCCGCGTCGCTCGTGCCGAGCCGGCGCAGGAGCGCGCCGAACGTCTCCGCCGGACGCGCCTTCGCGGATCGGCAGCGCGCGGTCACGAGCGGGATCCGTAGCCGGTCGCGCAGCGGCACATGCGAGTACGACAGGAGCGCCGCGAGGCTCGGCTTGACATCGGCGCGGCTGCCGTCCTCCGCCAGTACCGGCAGCACGAGCCGGCGGCGGACGTATGACCCGCCCTCGCCGATGCGCGAGAGGAAGGACAGGTACTCGGTGAAGCACCCGAGCGCGATGTGCTGCCCGTTGTCCGGCGGCGGGGACGGGTCGCCGTCTCGCTCGGGCAGGGTCTGCACTGCGCCCCCGAGCGTGGGACGCGCCTCGTACACCGTCACGTCGTGCCCGGCGTCCACGAGCTCGAGCGCGGCGGCGAGCCCCGCGAGGCCGCCGCCGACGACCGCGGCCCTCACCAGAGCCCCCGGCCGACGATCCGGAGCTTCGTGAGCGCGGAGAGGTGCGGTGGGCCCTCGAAGACGTCGTAGCCACGCTCTTCGATCCGGTCGAGCGTGGCGCGGTAGAGCCCTGCGAACGTCGAGACGCAGAGCGCGCTGCGTGAGTCGAGCGAGCGCAGCAGGCCGAGCCCGTCCTGCAGGTACGCGCGGGCCCGCTCGGCCTGAAAGGACATCAGCGCGTGCCAGGCACCGGACACGTTCCGCGCGGCGATGTCGTCCTCGGACACGCCGAACGAAGACAACTCGTCTTGCGGCAGGTACACGCGGCCGAGCTCCCAGTCCTCACGCACGTCTCTGATGATGTTGATCAGCTGCAGGGCAATGCCGAGCGTCTCCGCACGCTCGACGTCGTCGGAGCCGTACACGGCGACGCAGGCGAGGCCGACGGCGCCGGCGACCTTCGTGCAGTAGCCGCGCAGCTCCTCGAAGTCGGTGTAGCGCGTCTGGTCGAGATCCTGCAGTCCGCCCGCGACGAGCGCATGTAGCGCGTTTGCCGGAATCGGAAAGCGCGTGCGCGCATCGGCGAGCGCGACGAGCATCGCGTCGTCGCCCGGCTCCGCGTCGAGCTGGCTGCGCAGCTCGTGGAGCCGTGCCCTTTTCTCGTCCGCACGCAGATCGCCGTCGGCGATGTCGTCGACGCGCCGCGCGAACGCGTAGATCGCCGCGATCGCGCGCCGCTTCTCGCGTGGCAGCACCATGATCCCGTACGCGAAATTGCGGGCGCGCCGGCGCGTGAGCCGCTCGACCTCCGCGTACGCGCGATCGGCCGTCATCGCGCGAACGCGGCGAGCGCGAGGCGGGTGCGGGAGGGGCGCGGCCGCTGCGTGAAGATGTCCCATTGCGCGCGCTCCAGCGCGTCGAGCGCCGCGAGGCCGCCGCGGGCGAACAGACCGACGGCGCGGCCGGCGCGGCCGCCGATTCGCGGCTGCAGCACGCGGCCGCCGGCGAGCAGCCGGCGCGCCCGCCCGGCCTCGAAGCGCAGCACCTCCGTCAGCGCTGGAGTCTGCCGGTCGAGAACGGTGACGCCGAAGCGACGCCTGTCCTCGGCAGGAAGGTAGACGCGGCCGAGGCCGAGATCTCGCGGCACGTCCTGCAGGAAGTTCACGAGCTGCAGGCCGGTGCAGACGTCGTCACTTGCCGCGACGAGGTCCGGCTCGCGGTCGAGCCGGAGCAGCCCGAGGACGAGCCGCCCGACGGGATCGGCCGAATGGCGGCAGTACTCCCGCAGGTCGTCCCAGGTCTCGTATTCCGTGATGCGCTGATCCATCCGGTTCGCCTCGATCAACCGCAGGAACGGCTCGCGCGGAAGGCCGAACTCCGCAACGGTCGGCTGGAGCGCCTGCATGACGGGCCAGGTCGGGCTGCCGCCGTAGGAGGCGTCGAGCTCGCGCTCGAGCTCGTCGAGCGCCGCGAGGCGATCCCCTTCGAGCTCGTCGCCGAGGATATCGACGAGGCGCGCGAAGCCGTAGATCGCGCGCAGGTGCGGCCGCAGCCGGCGCGGGAAGAGGAGCGAGGCGACCGGGAAGTTCTCGGTGCGGGCCCGGCGGGCGACGGAGGCCACGTCCATGCACGAACGTTTGCACAGACGTGCTGCAGGTGGTCTAATTTCCAGCGCGCCAGAGCCGCCATGACCCCGCTGCGGGCGCTGGAGACAACCGAGGTTTCGTCGGGAGGGGGCGAGTTGTCGGACTCCGATGGTCTGCGCAAGGATCCGGTGCTGAGCGTCGAGAAGCAGGGCGACGCCTGCGTCGTGAAGCTCGCGGGCGAGCTCGATCTGTACAACGCGGCGCAGGTACGCGATGCACTGGCGGGGGCGTGCAACGACTCGGCGGTGCGAGTGGTCGTCGATCTGAGCGAGGTGGAGTTCATCGACTCGACCGCGCTCGGCGCCCTGATCGAGGCGCGGGCGAGGCTCGACAACCGGCGCGCGTTCCTGCTGGCGGCACCAGGGATCGAGACGCGGCGCGCACTCGAGATCTCCGGCCTCGACCGGCACTTCAGCGTGCACGCGTCGGTCTCGGAGGCGTTGCTCGCGAAGGTCTAGGCGATCGGCGCCGTCGCCGGTGTCTCCGCCATCTCCCGGCGCCGGATCAGCGTGAGCGCCGCGATGATCGCGGCGACGCCGAAGAACGCGAGCGCCCAGAACCCGTAGCCATAGGCGTGGGTCAGTGCGTAGGGCACGGAGCGGCCGGCCTTCACCAGCGCCTTGAAGTGGCTCGCGAACACGGTGGACGCGACTGCTGTCCCGATTGCGCCGCCGATCTGCTGCGACGTGTTGATCAGCCCGGACGCCAGGCCGGCCTCGCGTTCGGCGACGCCGGCGAGCGCTGCGATCGAGACCGGGACGAATGCAAATGCGATCCCGACGCCGACCATGACGTACCCCGGCAGGAGATCCGACACGAACTTGCCCTTCACCGGGATCTGGGAGTACCAGATCATCGCCCCGGTCAGGAGCACGAGGCCGATGACGATGATCGGCTTGGCGCCGAACCTCGTCGTGAGCGCCTGGGCGACACCGGCCGCGAGCACAGCCGTGCCAGCCGTCGCGAGGAAGGTGAGGCCTGTCTTGACGGGTGAGTACTGCAGGACGTCCTGCACGTACAGCGTCAGCAGGAAGAAGTTGGCGAAGATCACCGAGCCGAGCAGAAAGCCGACGGCGTTCGCGCCGGCGACGGTACGCACGCGGAAGATGTGGAACGGCATCAGCGGGTCCTCCACGCGGCGCTCGTTGACGAGGAAGGCGGTCAGCACCACGACTGCCGCGACCAGCAGCAGAATCGTGCGCGCCGTGCCCCAGCCGACGTTGGGCGCCTCCGAGATGGCGTAGACGAGGAGCGCGAGGCCCGCGCTGACGAGCACGGCCCCGAGCGCGTCGTACTGCCGCCCCGCGGCATCGCGGCGGCTCTCGGGCACGATGCGCGTCGTCACCAGCAGCACGAGCGCGCCGACCGGGACGTTGACGAAGAAGATCCAGCGCCAGCTCAGATAGTCCGTCAGCACGCCGCCGAGGAGCACGCCGACGGCGGCGCCGCTACCGCCAAGCGCGCCCCACACGCCGAGGGCCTTGTTGCGGTCGGCGCCCTCCTCGAACGTCGTCGTCACGATCGAGAGCGCGGCGGGCGAGATGATCGCCCCGCCGAAGCCCTGGACGGCGCGTGATGCGATCAGCATGCCCTCGCTCTGGGCGAGGCCGCAGACGAGTGACGCGATCGTGAAGATCGCGACGCCGACCATGAAGACGCGGCGGCGCCCGAGCAGGTCTGCCGCGCGCCCGCCAAGCAGCAGAAAACCGCCGAAGGTGATCGCGTAGGCGGTGATGACCCACTGGAGGTTCTCCTGCGAGAAATTGAGGTCCTTGGCGATCGAAGGCAGCGCGACGTTGACGATCGAGACGTCGAGGATCGTCATGAAGAACGCCGTCGCGACGACCGCGAGAATCCGCCAGCGATGGGGATTAGGCGCCATGCGCAGAAGCTAGAGCATCGAGGAGGCGCTCGTCATCTTTCTGAGTGCGGATCGTGATGCGGATACCGCCGCGGACGGGCCGGACGGCGAGCCCCTGCTGCAGCAGCCGGTCGTACTCCGCCTGCGGATCGTCGACGGGCACGTAGAGGAAGTTCGCAGCCGACGGCAGCGGCTTGAAGGCGAGCTCGCGCAGCCGCTCGGCCATGCGCTCTCGCTCGTCGAGGATCGGCGTCACGTCCGGCGGCGACTCGAGTCCCGCGAGCGCGAGCGCGGCCGACAGGGTCGACAGCGGCGCGGGATGCTGGCGCTTGTTCAGCTCCGCCGCGAGCTCGCGACCCGCGAGCGCGTACCCGACGCGCGCCCCCGCGAGACCGAACGCCTTCGAGAACGTGCGGAGGACGATCACATCGTCGTCGATCAGCTCCACCGCGGTCGCGCCGGAGTACTCGAAGTACGCCTCGTCGACCACGAGCGGGCGCGCCGCCGGAAGCTCGCCCAGCTCGCCGGTCGGATTGTTCGGCCGGCAGCAGATCGTCAACACCGGCTCCTCGTCGCCGACCTCACCGCCCGCGACCCAGACGCTGATCGGGAACATCGGGTACGTCGGGTCGTTCGCGATCGCGACGGTGTCGCCCGGCGACACGAACGAGCGAGTCAGCAGCAGGATCAGGTCGTCGGCACCCGCGCCGAGGACGACGTTCTCCGGCGCGACGCCGGCGTAGCCGGCGATCGCGCGCTCGAGGTCCGGGTACCCGCCGTGCGGATAGGTGTGGATGCGCGCGAGCTCGTCTGTCAGCGCCTCCGCGCGCGTCGACGGCAGCGCCTGCGGCGACGTGTTGCCGTCGAAGCGGAGGATCTGCTCCACGGGCAGGCCGACGCGGGCTGCGATCTCGTGCGTCGACGGCGCGTCGTACGACTGGATCGTTCCCGTCAGCGCGCGCACGACGCGAGCCTAAACTGCCACGGTGGCCGACGACCCGACGCGAACGGATCCGGACAAGTACAAGGTCATCTTCGAGAACGACCGCGTCCGCGTGCTCGAGTACCGCGACGAGCCGGGCCAGTCGACGAGCCCGCACCGGCATCCCGACAGCGTCATGTACACCCTCTCGTCATTCGAGCGCAAGCTCGTGGCCGAAGACGGCCGGAGCCGTGAGGTGACGCTCGAGGCAGGCGAGGTCCGATGGCTCGACGCGCAGATTCACAGCGGCGAGAACGTCGGCTCGGCTCCGACGCACGTCCTCTTCGTGGAGCTGAAGGAGTCCGGGCCGCCGAGCGGCACCGGCCTCGGACCGGTGTCTCCCGCGGACACCTAGGTTTCCCCGCCCTAGCCGGGGTCGGTCCCTGCGTCGAAGAGCGCGTACGGCGCGTCGACGAAACCGGCCTGAGGCCGCCGAAAGTGCGGCCTCAGGCCTTCTCTGAGCGACGCTAGACGAGCGTCTTCCAGAAGAGCTTGACGTCCTCCGCGGGGAACGTCTCGGTCTCGAACACTTCGAGCTTCGCGATCTTGCCGAGGACGCGGAACGCCGTCTCGAGATCGGGATACTCGAAGATGCCGAGGTACTCCCACGGGCCCATCACTGCGAGGAACCGCTCAACAGTGCCGCCCTCGGCTTCGACGATCTTGTGGATCGTGTCGAAGTACTCGGGAGTTTTGTCGAGATGCTCGCGCGCGATCGGCGCGACTCGGAACAAACCGACATAGGTGAACATGCGTCACCTCCAGCTCGGGGGCATTGCCTAGAACCCCATCGACGCCGAGCCTCTCGCGTGCGCGATGCCGAGACATCGGCGCGGCTTCTGAACCAGGTTCAGCGGATCTACCGATGACTCAGTCGAGACGCGGGCTGGAGCCCCGAGACTTGCCGGTGCGCGGGTCGCGGTACCGGTCGTGGTGCCGGGCATACGGGCTCATCTCGAAGAGCGCCCACCCGACAACGAGCAGGGTGCCGACGACGAACGCGAACGCCAGAAAGGTGCCGAGGAATCCGTTCATCTCTTCCTCCTTGTGTGCCGACACCTTCCCGCGCAGACGCGGGTCCGTCATCCGCGCCTTCGCTGAGTGCCCGTCCGTGAGTTCCCCGATAAGCCCGAAGACGGGCCGCGTGGCGCAGGAGCTACTTCGTCAGGACGCCGCCGTACGTCACGCTCTGGCAGCTGATCCCGAACGCGTCATACGGCGCGATTCGGTAAGCCAACGCTCTGCCGTTCGAGCTGACGGTCAGCGGTCCGGCCTCTGTCGGAATGCCGACGACGAAAAGCTCGCCGTTGTGCACCGGCAGCTGCGTAAACGTCCCGCCGAACGACACGTGGTGCTTTTCCGTTCGCGAAGAGGTTCACGCTGACCGTTGCGTCACCCTTTCCGTGTAGAGCGACGCTCCACATGCCGCCGGCGACGACGTTCGAGCAAGCTCGTGCTACACAACGTGCACTTATTTAAAATAGGCCTATTTGCAGGTATTTCGCATGTTAGGCCCTTGGGCGGCTGGGTAGAAGAGCTGTACCTAGCAGGTCATGCACACGATCGAAGGCGAGGGCCTTCGCGAAGGGGTTGAAGCAAAATGACGATCGCTGAGATTTGGACGTACAGCACCACCACGGCTCCGGCCGTCGACTTGACCGGCTTCAAAGTCGAGGCGCTCGACGGCAGCATCGGCAAGGTCGACGAGTCGACCAACGAGGCCGGCGGCAGCTTCATCGTCGTCGACACGGGCCCGTGGATTTTCGGGAAGAAGGTGATGCTCCCGGCCGGAGTCATTCGTGACCTCGACCTCGACACCGAGACGGTGTTCGTCAACCGCACGAAGGATCAGATCAAGAACGCCCCGGAGTTCGACGACAAGCGGTACCGCAACCAGGACTACCGCGACGAGCTCGGCGGCTACTACGGCCCGGGCGGTAAGGGCTACAACGACCGCTAGCCGGTCGCAGATCCGAGAACACGAAGCCCCGCGGCGACGCGGGGCTTCGTCGTTTCAGGAGAACTCAAAAGGGAGAGCCGACGCCCGGACTCGAACCGGGGACCCCTTCATTACGAGTGAAGTGCTCTACCAGCTGAGCTACGTCGGCGGGGCTCCTACTGTAGCGGCATCGCGGCCCAGCGCCTGCCCGCGCGGACGCCTGTTACGCGGCCGCGACGGGTCGCCCGCGGAACAGGAGGATGACGCTGCTGGCGAGCACGAAGATCAGCAACAGCAGGAAGCCGATCAGGTCAAGGACGAGGCCGAAGTCGGAGCTGACGCCGCCCAGGCCGAACCGTGCAGGAAGAACAGGGCGGCCGCGGCAATTGCCACGCAGGCGAGCCGGCGCCGGAGATCCCGGCCGGCGAGAAGCAGCGCACCGATGGCGACGAAGAAGAGGCGCGACAACCGAAAACGCCACGATGTGCCGCATGACCTCCGCGCTCTGCTCGATCACGACGTGCGCGGTGCTGGCCACCGCGGTCGTGGCTGCCGGATGCGGCTCCGAACGGCCGGACAACAACCTGCACGGGATCACGAGCGTGCTCGTTGCGCGGCACGGCAAGCTCGTCGAGGAGCGCTACTACAACGGCACGCGCGCGACCGACCGTCTGCCGGTCTTCTCGATCACGAAGAGCGTCACGTCCGCGCTGGTCGGGATCGCGATCGCCGACGGCAAGCTGAAGCTCGATGAGCGCCTGCCGTGGCGCCGGCAGGTCACGCTGCGGCAGCTGCTGTCGATGACGGCCGGCTACGCGCCGGCGTTCGAGTTCCAGCACGTCGACGCGCAGACGCTTGCGGCTCGGGCGCGCGTGAACAAGCGGGGGACGTTCTCCTACGACAGCGGCTCGTACGACCTCCTTGCCGACATGCTGGAGCGCGCGACAGGCATGCCGATCGCGGCGTACGCGCAGCGCCACCTGTTCGGGCCGATGGGGATCCGCGGCGTCCGCTGGCCGGGAGGGCGCGGCGCATCCGGACTGCTCCTCCGCCCGCGCGACCTGCTCACGTTCGGCGAGCTGTACCTCCACGACGGCAAAGGCATCGTCCCCGCGAGGTGGGTGCGCACGTCCACGCGTCCGGCCACCCGCATCAGGCGCGGCCTCGGCTACGGGTACGGCTGGTGGATCCGACCGCAGTCGTATGCCGGCTACGGCTACCTCGACCAGATCGTCGCCGTGTACCCGAAGCGCGACGAGGTCGTGGTCGTCACCGCGTCACGCGAGGACGCGAGGGCGCGTGCGCTCGTGCGCCGCATCGCCGGCGGGGAGTGAGTCTCGAGGGACGGCGACGCCCGCCCCAGGTGCCAGCGTCAGCCCTGCGGGAACCGGCTCGTCGACGTCCCGATCTTGATAGCGGCCGCGCCGTCGCTGCCGAGGGGCGTCTTCGCACAAGCGACGACGCCGCCCGCGTCAGCGCCACGGCGCAGCCGCTTCTTCCACGTGTCCGCGTCCTGCTCCAGGCCCTGAGCCAAAGCGCGGCGAGCGCGGAAGATCAGGGTCTCTACGGCGGCCTGAGAGAGACCCAACTCGTCGGAGATCTCGCGATACGTCAGCCCCTGCCACTCGCGCAGCAGGATCGCGCGGCGCTGGTTCTCCGGCATCTGCTCGAGAACGTCCTGCAGGCGGATCAGCTCGTCCGCGACTTGCTCGCGGCCGGGGACGACCTCCTGCAGCACCTCGAAATTGTTCGGCGCCTCGACGCGGCCGCGACGCCACGACGAGCGTCGGCGCGACAGGCACACGTTGTGCGCGATCTTGAACAGCCAGGCGGACTCGAGCTCGGGCACGATGCCCCGCTGGAGCCCGCGAAAGGCGTTCATGAACGTCGTCTGAACCGCGTCCTCGGCCTCCTCGCGCGAGCCGAGCTGGTGCAGGCAGTAGCCGAAGATCTGACCCGAGTAGCGCGCGTAGAGATCGCCTGCCGCAGCAGCGCCCGGAGCGTCGGATCGCTCGACGCGGCTTGCTCGGCCTATGGACGGGACTGCGGCCACCGGTTCTCCTGCCTGACTGCGGGTACGCGCGGCTGCGGATACGCACGTACAGCGAATGTCGGCGTGACGAGAGCGGCCTACAGCCCTTGAACGAGGGTCTCTCGGCGCAGCCGCACGAAGAGAGCCTCGAGCGCGAGCGGCGCGCTGAGATTGAACTCCTCGAAGGCGCGCCAGGTCTCGCGGACGATCTCGCACGACCGCTCGGCGCCGACGAGCCGCTCGGTCGTCCCGTCCTCGGCGAGCACCGCCAGCCGGTCGGCGTGGACGACGGCCCGCTCCGCGCCGACCGCTGTGACGACCAGGTCGCGGTACCACGAAGCCAGCTCCTCGAGCGCCGCGAGCAGCTCGTCGCGCTCAGCCCCGCGCGCAGCCCTGCGGACGCGCTGTTCGGCCTCACGCGCCGGCAGGTCGAGCAGCGCCACGTCCTCCTCGGCCGCGTCCTTCGCATCGGCCGCACGCTCGCGGGCGCCGTCGAGGACTCGCTGCGCGGCGTCGCGCGCATCGAATTCCGGATCGACGTAGACGGCGCGCGCAACCTCGAGCAGCGCCTCGCGGCGCTTCGCAGACTTCGGGTCGAGCAGGCGCGCGGCGCGGTCGAGCCGCCCGGCCGCGAGCCGCGCGAGCGTCGCCGCCTCCGCCGGCTCCAGACCGGGCGCGCGGGCGGCGATCTCCTCGCGGACGGCCCGCTCCGACAGCCGCGTGAACGGCACGAGCTGGCAGCGGGATCGGATCGTGTCCGGCAGCGGACCGAGGTCGTCGGCGACGAGGACGATCACTGCGTACGGCGGCGGCTCCTCGAGATCCTTGAGGAGCGCGTCGGCGGCGTCCTCGTTCATCGTCTCGGCGGCGTGCACGAGGTACACGCGGCGGTCCGCCTCGAACGGGCGCATGTGCAGGTCGCGCCGCAGCGCGCGGATGTCGTCGATGCGGATCTGGTCGCCGACCGGCTCGAGCACGTACACGTCGGGATGCGTGCCCCGTTGAACGCGGTCTGGCTCGCCGATCAGCTGTGCCGCAAACGCGAGCGCCGCCGCGCGCTTGCCGACGCCGGGGGGCCCGTGGAAGAGGTACGCGTGCGCAGGGCCTTCTGCGAGCGCCGCACGCAGCAGGCGCTTCGCCTCGTTCTGCTCAGGAAAGCTCTCGAACGCGTCCACGTATCTCCTCCGCCACTTCGTCTGCCGCTCGGTTGCCGTCCACGCTCACGATCCGGTCCGGGAACATCTGCGCCAGCGAACGGTACGCGCCGTCGACGGCACGATGGAAGTCCTCGCCCTCGCGCTCGATGCGATCGCCGGCCTTCCTGCGCCCGTACGCGACGGCGGGGTCGACGAGGATGAGAAACGTCTGCACCGGCAGCAGCTCACCGGTGACGAGGAGGTTGAGCTCGAGCACCCGCTCGAGGCCGATGCCGCGCGCGATCCCCTGGTATGCAAGCGACGAGTCGATGTACCGGTCGCAGACGACGTCGCGTCCGGCGCCGAGCGCAGGCGCGATCACGCGCTCGACGAGCTCCGCTCGCGCCGCCGCGAAGAGCGTCGTCTCCGCCCACGCGCTCAGCTCCACCCCGTCGAGCAGCAGCTTTCGCACCTCCTCGCCGAACTGGGTTCCGCCGGGCTCGCGTGTCGTGACGACGTCGCGGCCCTCGGTGCGGAGGCATTCGGCCAGCAGGTTCGCCTGCGTGGTCTTGCCGGATCCGTCGACGCCTTCGAAGGTGAGGAACACCGCGGCCGTACGATACGGCGCGTGCGGGCGCTCGTAACCGGAGGCGCGGGCTTCATCGGCTCGAACGTCGTCGACGCGCTGCTCGCGCGCGGCGACGAGGTGCACGTCCTCGACGACCTGTCGCGCGGCACGCGCGACAACGTCGCCGACGCCGCTCGTCTGCACGAGGCCGACATCCGGGCGGACAGCGCGTCGGTGTTCGCGGACGCGGAGCCGGACGTCTGCTTTCACCTCGCCGCGCAGATCGACGTGCGCGTTTCCGTCGAGCGACCCGCGCTCGACGCCGACGTGAACATCGTCGGAACCCTGCAGGTCCTCGAGGCCGCTCGCGAGCACGGGACGAAGGTGGTCTTCAGCTCCACGGGCGGTGCAATCTACGGCGAATGCGACGGCCCGGCGGCGGAGGACCATGTGCGCGCGCCGCTTGCGCCCTACGGCGTGTCGAAGCTCTCGGCGGAGGAGTACATCGCCGCGTACAACCGTCTCTACGGCACCTCGCACGTGGCGCTCCGCTACGGAAACGTCTACGGGCCACGGCAGGACCCGCACGGCGAGGCCGGCGTGGTCGCGATCTTCATGAACGCCCTGCGCGACGGGAAGACGCCGCGGATCTACGGTGACGGCTCGCAGACGCGGGACTACGTCTTCGTCGGCGACGTCGTCGCCGCGACGCTCGCCGCGGTCGGCCACGACGGCGGCGTGTTCAACGTCGGCACCGGAACGGAGACATCGGTCGTCGAGCTCTACGAGCGAATCCGGGGCGTGAGCGGGATCGAGCGCCCGCCCGAGCACGCCGAGCCGCGACCCGGCGAGCTGCAGCGGAGCGTGCTGGATCCGTCGTGCGCCGGGCGCCAGCTCGACTGGAAGCCGCAGCACTCCCTCGACGAGGGCCTCGCCGCGACGTGGAATTGGATCTCGATCTCCAGGTAGAGAAGGAGCCGACTGCGACGGCCCGAACTCGCTTCGGGCAATGGAGCAAGCACACGATCTGATCCGCCCCTGGCGGCGCGCGACGATCGCCGTCAGCGCGGTCGCGGCCGTGGAACTGCTGCTCCTGACGATCGTCGGCATCGCACTCTTCGGCAAGCCGCTCCTGCACCACTTCCAGAGCTCCGCCGCGTCGGCCGCGACACCCCCGAAGCGCGTCGCGAAACCGGCGCCCGCGAAGGCGGTGCTGCCGCGCAGCGAGGTCGAGGTGATGGTGCTGAACGGCAACGGCCAGGCCGGCGCCGCCCATGCGGCCGCGGATCGTGTGCAGGCGAAGGGCTACCTGCTCGGAAACGTCGGCAACGCGCCGAGCATCATGCCGCACTCGCTCGTGATGTTCCGACCCGGCTATGCGGGCGAGGGGCGCCGGCTCGCACGCGACCTGCACGTGCGGATCGTCCGGCCGCTCGACGGAATGCGCCCGGCACAGCTGCTCGGCGCACACCTCGTGCTCATCCTGGGCACGTAGACGGATCGATCTCGCAGCGGGCGCGGTCGAGGTCGCGGCCGGGCGTCGTCCCTTTCCCGAACAGGAAGTTGTCGAGCGTGTACGCCCGATTGAGGGCGTAGTACGCAGGGCGCGGCCGCTTGAGCTGGTGCAGCTCGAACGCTCCGAGCTGGTACCAGGTGTCGGGGTTCAGCGGCTCGAGATCACGCGCCTGCCGGTACAGGGCGAGAGCTCGTGACTTGTCGAGCGTGAGCGCGGCCTCGAACCAGAGCGGCTCGACCGCGAGCGGGTTGTACCTCTGCGCCGACTGCGCGCGGTCGAGCGCGCCGACCAGGTTGCCGCTCGCCGCCGCGTCGAGCGCCGCGTTGAGCCGCCGCTCGGACAGCCACGGCGATGCCAGCGAGTAGACGGCGGCGAGCGCGCAAACGGCTGCGGCAATCGGCAGCAGCAAACCGCTTCGCGCCCGAGGCGGCCCGGTGAGCAGCGCGCCGATGAGCAGAAACAGCGGCCCCTGAACGGCGATGTAGTCCCAGTCGATGTCGACGAACGAGTGCAGGAAGCAGACCCCGATCGCGAGCCCGAGCGGCAGGAACGTCCGTCGTGCCACCGCAACGAGCAGCGCGGCGTAGAGGAGGAAGCCGATCAGGCCGAGCTCGCTGAGGAACTGCAGCGGCGTCGAGTGCGGCTCGACGACGGCGAGCGGGCTGTCGCGTTCGATGCGGTCGGTCAGGCCGAACGTGCCCGCGCCGGTGCCGTTCGCAGGATGGTTCGTGAACGCGTTCCAGGCCTCCTGCCACCAGCGCCAGCGGTTGCTCGAGCTCGCCGACGCGAGCCGGCCCGGCGTCTGCCCGACTTGCGCGCTCACCGGGTTCGCGAACTCGTGCCAGCGGTCCTGCGTCCACTGCACCGGACCGCCGGCGCGGACGACGGATGCGACGAAGACGGCGAGGGCGACGGCAGCCAGCGCCAGCGCGACGACGCGGAGGACGCGGGCGTCGACGGCACGCGTGACGAGAAAGCGCAGGGCGAGCGCGACGGCGGCAGCGCCGACGGCGAAGGCCAAGCCGAACAGGAGACCGTCGTGCACGCGCACGCTGTGCGGCTGCCCGTCGTCCGCGACACCGGGCAGCAGGAGCCCGATGCCGGCGACAGCGGCGCCGACGATCCAGGCGACTGCGAGCACACCGACGGTCTCGAGCCGCCGCTCGTCGAGCACGAGGTAGACGACGGCGACCAGGACCGACAGGAGGATGCCCACCCGCGAATACGTGAGGACGACGACGACGAGCGCCGTGTAGAGGAGCAGCCCACCGGCGAGCCGGAAGCGCCGGGGGAGCCAGAGCCCGATCGGCACCGCCGCAGTCCCGAGCAGCGCGAGCTCGTTCCAGTACCCGAGCGGATAGCGGAGGCGCGCGAGCCGCCCGTAGTCCGAGTACAGCGCGGGCACGACCTTCGCCGCGAGCGCCCAGAGGAAGAGCGCGCCCAGCAGCGCGGCCGCGCCGTACGCCAGCTTCCGCGGCGCGACTCCGCCGAGGAGCGCGCCGACCGCCGCGAAGGCGAGGTAGACGAGCGAGCGGTTGGCGTAGTCCCACGACCGGGCGGGCTCGATCGACCAGGCAATCGACGCGGCCTGCCACAGCACGAACGCGGCGAAGACGACGAAGAAGACGACTGCGGGACGTGGGAGCGTCGGCGGCTGGACGGCCCAGCCGATCGCGGCGACGAGGACTGCTGCGGTCCCGATCCAGAAGAGCCGGGACTGGCTGGAGCCGGCGCTGAGAAAGAGCGAGGCGAAGCAGAGGGCTGCGGCCGCGCCCGGGGCCAGAGCTCCCCGAACGGCGGCTCCTTGCATCGCGCGCGAGGCTAACAGAGCACTTTTGGCGCTTACAAACCGTTTACAGCGGCCATAAGGGAGCCACACTCCCATCCGGCAAGGTGGGCAACATCGACGCTAGAGTCCGCCGGAGCCGCAGCGCGGTCCTTGCATGCCCAAGTTTCTGAAGCCCCTCATCCTCGTCCTGGCCGCCGCTGCCTCAGCAGCCACATTCGGGGTCTCGACCGCTCACGCGAGCGCGTGCTCGAACGCGCTGATCCACGACTGGTACGTCGACGGCCGGATCGACAAGACCTACCAGGTGCATTGCTACCGCGAGGCGCTGAAGGAGATCCCGGAGGATCAGATCGTCTACGGGACCTTGCGCGACGACCTGAACCGCGCGCTCGAGAACGTCATCCGCGACCACCACGGCGCCGTCCTGGCGACGACGCCGGTGCCGCCCGCCGGAGGCAGCGGCGACAGCAACAACAGCAGCAGCGGCGGGTCGGACAGCGGCACGCACGACAAGGGCTTCTTCCACTGGCTCGCCAAGAAGGTCGGGCCCGACACCGCGAACTCCGTGCCGGTGCCGCTCCTCGTCCTAGGCGGGCTCGCGCTCGCCTTGATCGCGGCCGCCGCGATCAGCTACGGCGCGCGTCGCTACCAGACCCGCAAAGCGCAGTCGAACCCGCCTGACGCATAGTCCGAAGTCCGTCCGAGGCCGGGTCCACACTGGTCCTCCCCAACTACCCTTCGGAGGAGCGGCATGGCGAGCACAGAGCATGAAATCGAGGCCCCGGTAGTCGAGAACACGGTCGTCCGCGAGGACGCCAGCCTCGCTGTCCGCCGCTACTTCACGATCCCGGGCCGCGATCCCTTCGACGAGATCGAATGGGAGACGCGCGACGCCTTCATCCCCGGCAAGGACAAGCCGGTCTTCGAGCAGAAGGACGTCGAGTTCCCGAAGTTCTGGTCGCAGACCGCGACGAACATCGTCGCCCAGAAGTACTTCCGCGGGCGGATGAGCTCGCCGGAGCGGGAGCGCTCCGTGCGGCAGATGATCGGGCGGATCGTCGACACGGTATCCACGTGGGGGCGCAAGGACGGCTACTTCGCGACCGACGAGGAGGCTGACACCTTCGAGGCGGAGCTGAAGGCGATCCTCGTCAACCAGCTCGCCTCCTTCAACTCACCCGTCTGGTTCAACGTCGGCTTCGAGGAGCGGCCGCAGTGCTCCGCCTGCTTCATCCTCTCGATCGACGACTCGATGGACTCGATCCTCGACTGGATCCGGCGCGAGGGCGTCATCTTCCGCGGCGGCTCCGGCTCGGGCGTGAACCTGTCGAAGCTGCGCTCGTCGAAGGAACAGCTCTCGAAGGGCGGCTACGCGAGCGGCCCGGTGTCGTTCATGCGCGGCGCCGACGCGTCCGCCGGCACGATCAAGTCCGGGGGCAAGACGCGGCGCGCGGCGAAGATGGTCGTCCTCGACGTCGACCATCCCGACATCGAGGAGTTCATCTGGTGCAAGGCGCACGAGGAGCGCAAGGCGCGCGTCCTCGAGGGGGCGGGCTACGACATGTCGCTGGACTCGCCGGACTGGGCGTCGATCCAGTACCAGAACGCGAACAACTCCGTGCGCGTCACCGACGCGTTCATGGAGGCCGTCGAGGCCGACGCCGACTGGAACCTGACGGCGCGCACCGACGGCACGGTCGTCGAGACGAAGAAGGCGCGCGAGCTCATGAAGCAGATCGCCGACGCCGCCTGGCAGTGCGCCGACCCGGGCGTCCAGTACGACACGACGATCAACAACTGGCACACGCTGCCGAACACGTCGCGCATCAACGCGTCGAACCCGTGCTCGGAATACATGTCGATCGACGACAGCGCGTGCAACCTGGCGTCGCTGAACCTGATGAAGTTCCGCCGCGAGGACGGCGAGCTCGACGTCGAGGCATTCACGCACGCGATCGACGTGCTCTTCCTCGCACAGGAGATCCTCGTCGGCAACTCGTCCTATCCGACCCCGGAGATCGAGCGGAACGCGAAGACGTACCGGCAGCTCGGGCTCGGGTACGCGAACCTCGGGGCGCTGCTGATCGCGCGCGGCCTGCCGTACGACTCCGAGGAAGGGCGTGCATACGCTGCGGCGATCACCGCGCTGATGACGGGGCGGGCGTATCGCAAGTCGGCCGAGATCGCGTCGCGGATGGGGCCGTTCGCCGGCCACGCGCCGAACGCGGCGGCGATGATCGGCGTGATGGCGCAGCACCGCGCGGCAGTCGCGAACATCGACGGCGCGTCTTCGGTGCCGTCGGACCTCCTGACGGCGTGCCGGCAGGCGTGGGACGACGTTCTGAACCTGGGCGAGGTGCACGGCTACCGCAACGCACAGGCCACGGTGCTCGCCCCGACGGGGACGATCAGCTTCATGATGGATTGCGACACGACGGGCGTCGAGCCCGACTTCTCGCTGGTGAAATCGAAGAAGCTCGTCGGCGGCGGCGAGATCACGATCGTGAACAAGTCCGTCCCGATGGCCCTCGACAAGCTCGGTTATACGCCGGCGGAGACCGAGGAGGTCGTCGCGTTCGTCGACGAGCGCAACACGGTCGTCGGCGCGCCGTACCTCAAGGCGGAGCACTACCCGGTGTTCGACTGTGCCGTCGGCGATCGCGCGATCCACTACATGGGCCACGTGAAGATGATGGGCGCGGTGCAGCCGTTCATCTCGGGCGCGATCTCGAAGACGGTGAACCTGCCCGAGACGGTGACGGTCGACGAGGTCGCGCAGCTCTACGTCGAGTCGTGGAAGCTCGGCGTGAAGGCGATCGCGATCTACCGCGACAACTGCAAGGTCGCGCAGCCGCTCTCGGGCAAGAAGGACGGCGGCGCACAGGAGACGCTCGTG
This sequence comes from uncultured Actinomycetes bacterium, assembly GCA_963833655.1. Taxonomy (GTDB): domain Bacteria; phylum Actinomycetota; class Thermoleophilia; order Gaiellales; family Gaiellaceae; genus 3-1-20CM-4-69-9. Next base: position 169,531 of record CAWHYL010000007.1, read on the forward strand.
TCGACGCTGCCGCCGGCGCCGTTGACGCAGCGCCGCCGCCTGCCGGACGACCGCACCGAGGTCGGGAGGAAGTTCCGCGTCGGCGAGTACGAGGGCTACATCCACGTCGGGCTGTTCGACGACGGAACGCCGGGCGACATCTTCGTCGACATCGCGAAGGAGGGCACGACGCTCGCCGGCCTGATGAACAGCTTCATGATCTCGGTGTCGCTGGGGCTGCAGTACGGCGTGCCGCTGGAGGTCTACGTCTCGAAGTTCGCACACATGCGCTTCGAGCCGAGCGGCATGACGAACGACGCCGACATCCGCGTCGCGAAGTCGATCGTCGACTACGTCTTCCGCTGGATGGGCAAGCGCTTCCTCTCGGTCGAGCAGCAGGAGGAGCTCGGGATCATGTCGCCTGAGGTGCGCGCCCGGCTCGCCGACGGTTACCGGAACGGCGAGGCCGCGCCGCCCGCCACGGCGGCCCCGCTCGAGGCAGCTCCTCCGGGCCAGACGGCGCTGTTCAACGCCTTCGAGGACGCACAGGAGTGCGCTCGCTGCGGCGGGCGGATGGTGCGAACCGGTTCCTGCTACACCTGCAGGGACTGCGGAACGAACACCGGGTGCAGCTAGCAAGGTCGGGCGCCGGGAGGCGCCCGATTTGCGTCTGCGCCTAGGAGTGCCCGAAGCGGACGTCCGGCAGGGCGCGGTCGAGCCAGCCCGGGAGTGCCCACGCCCGCCGGCCGAACACCCGCAGGAGCGTCGGGATCACCGCGAGGACGGCGAGGTGCTTGGAGATGTTCTGCTGGGAGGTCTCGAGGGTCGCGGCACCGTCGCTAGGTCGTGCCGCCTCGCAGCGCTGCGAGGAGCTCCTGATGCCGGCGCTCCTCGTCCGGCATCCCCTCTTCCGCCGGCGAGCGGTAGCGTCGCAGCAGCGCGTTCACCGGCTTCACGACGAAGAAGAAGACGGCGGCCGCGATCGCGACGAACTGGATCACGTGGGTGATGAACGCCCCGTAGCGGAATGTCGCGCCGTTGATCGTGAACGTCAGGCCGTCGAAGTTCGGCTTGCCGATGATCGCCGCGATGATCGGCATGATCAGATCGTTGACGAGAGAGTTGACGACGGCTGCGAACGCCAACCCCATGACGAACGCGACCGCGAGCTCGACGATGTTCCCGCGCAAGAGAAAGTCTCGGAACTCCTTGAGCATCCGGCTCCTTTCGTCGCTTGAGTTTCGCCGAGTCTAAGGCTGTATGTTCGGAGGCGAGCGACAGGAAGGAGCGAACCATGATCGACCACGTCACCGCGACGGTCGGAGACTTCGAGCGGGCGAAGAGCTTCTACAGCCAGGCGCTCGCGCCGCTGGGGTACTCGCTGCAGATGGAATTCCCCGGGGCGGCAGGCTTCGGCACGGAGGGCGGCATGCCGGACTTCTGGATCGGCACGAACGAGGAGCGTGGCGCGGCACACATCGCCTTCAGCGCCGGCGATCGCGCCGCCGTCGATGCCTTCTACGCGGCCGCAACCGCCGCGGGCGCGAAGGACAACGGCGCTCCGGGGCTCCGACCGCACTATCACGAGAGCTACTACGCGGCGTTCGTGCACGACGCCGACGGCAACAACGTCGAGGCGGTCTGCCACCTGCCGGACGCGTAAGCGCCGCTGCGCGCCCGCCTACCGCCTGACGCGAAGCGTGTACGTCATCGCGGCCCTGGCGCCGAGCGCGTCGGCGACCGCGACCGTGAAACGGAACCTGCCGGCATTGCGCGGCTTCCCCGAGAGGACGCCGGTCTCGGCGTCGAGCTTCAGCCCCGCCGGCAAAGCGCCCGCAGCAACCACCCAGTGCGTCGTACCGACGCCGCCGGCGGTCCCGAGCGCGAGCCGGTAGCTCTTACGCAGCCGTGAGGTTCCGACCCGAAAGGTGCGGATCTGCAGCTTCGGCGCCACTGTGAGCGTGACGCTCACGTCCGTGCTTACCCCCGCCGAGTCCGTCACCGTCAGCACGATCGAGAACGTCCCCGCTTCCGCGGGCACACCCTGCAGATAGCTCGTCGACCCGTTGCCCTTGTTCCCGACGAAGCCGGTGCGCGCGGGCAGCGTCCCGCTGAGCTTCCAGCTGTAGCCGGGCGTGCCGCCACTGGCGTCGATCGCCACCTGCAGCGGTCGCCCGACCTCCCAGGTCTCGGCGGGCTGCGCAGATGCCGTCAGCCTCTCCGCCACGACGAGCTGCAACTGCTTCGACGCCGAGCGCCCCCCGGCGTCGACGCGCACCGTGAACGTGTAGGTTCCCGCGCCGGCCGGCGTCCCGTTGAGAGCGCCGTTCGATCCGAGCGTGACCCCAGGAGGAAGTGAACCGGAGGTGATCGTCCATGTCACACTCGGGGCCCCTGACGCGCTCAGCGTCGCCGTGTAGGAGGCACCCGCGGTCGCCTTCGGGAGACTGCTGGTCGTGATCTGCAGTGCCGGTTGCGGGGCCGGAGCGGGCGCTGGTGCCGGCGCCCCGGCCGGGCCGTCGACGGCGAACACGAATTGCCGCTCGGAGTGGTTGTCGCCGCCGCACCACGAGGGCCCCCCTTCGGCGGCGGTCAGGTCGTGCACCCAGACCCACGGCTCGGTCGTCTGGGCCTTCGTCGGCGTGCCGCTCACCAGACCGGTCGAAGACATCGACAACCCGGCCGGGAGCGCACCGTTCACGATCTCCCAGCGGTAGGCGTCGCAACCGTCGTGCGCGAGCAATTGCAGCTGAACCGCTTGCCCCACGTGCATGGTCGGGCAGACGAGCAACGGCCCGCTGGCGGGGCACGGCGCGCTGTCGTTGAAGCTGGCCGCCGATCCAGGGGTCGACGCCGCGGCGGCGGCGAGCGCCGCGAGCACAAGGATGAGCGGAAAACGTCTCAAGACCCCGGAGTCCTTCGCCGACGAGGCAGCCGATCCTGGCACGACGCTAAGGAATCGACAGTCGGCCGTCAATCCTGTAGCGCGGACGCAACCACCTGGGTCCCGGTCGCCCCGGCGGCGATCAGCTCCGCCGCCCGCCGCCCGGCGTCGTCGATCCGCACGCTCGGCGGCTCCGGCGGCGTCTCGTGCCATGTTCCTGGGCCCCAGAGCCGGCCGAAGCGAATGACGAGCGCCTCGAGCTTCGACGCGAGCGCGCTCCGCTCGAGGAGCGACAGCGCCTCGGCCGACGCGGCTTCGAGAGGCCACGCGACGCTCTCCACCACCAGGCGTCGCGCCGAGGCCGCTTCCGCCGCGTGCACGATCGCCGGGCCGGCCTCGCGCCGAATCCTCGCGTTGAGCTCCGAGCTGCCGGCTGTGAGATCCGTCAGGAAGTTCACGACGACGTCGGGGCGGGCGGCGACGACCGCCTGTACGAGCCGTTCGCTGTCATAGGCGTCGGCGACAACCGGCACCACGCCGAGCTCTTGCAGCACGCGCGCCTTGTCGGCGGAGCGGGTGAGCCCGACAACGACGTCTGTCGCCAGGTGCGGAACGAGCGCGCGGCCGAGCACACCCGTCGCTCCGGCGAGAAAGATGCGCATCGTTCCCGACGATACGTCGCCGTGCTGAGCGATGATCGCTCTCGTGAGGGTGGCCGTCGTGCTGTGCGTTCTGCTCCTCTGTGGGTGCGGCACCCGGCAGGACCGCGGTGAGATCTTGCACGTCCACGTCCGCGGGCCTGCGCGAAACCTGCCTGTCACGGAAGGCTGCTTCCTCTTGCTCCGATCGAACGTCGTCGGCGGCGGCTGGATGACCTACTGCCTCGAGCGGTTCATCAACGATCCCGGCCCGAACGTCACCGTCCTCGACTCGGGCCGCCTCGCCTTCAACCTGCCGACGCACACGATCCATGCCCGCGTGCATGTCACGACGAAGTTCGGCCCGGACGGCGAGCATGCGACCCAGAAGCTCCGGGGCGCGGTCGCCGGCGGCGGCACGATCGCGGGCGGAGGGCCGTACGTCGAGGCGCCGCCGGGCCGCGTCGGCGCGTCGGACCTGCGCTACACGATCCGTCTCCGCGGATAGAGCGTCGTGCTGGCAACACCGTCGAGACGCCAGCGGCCCGGCTGGTGGCGCGGCAGGCTCGGGCCTACATTCGCGGCATGACCCGCTTCCTCTCGCCTCTAGCTCAGCGTCGCACCTACCTCGAGACGTTCGACCTCGTCCTCGACCTCGCTTTCGGCGTGCTCTGGTTCACCTTGTTCACGACGCTGCTGACGACCGGCGTCAGCCTCCTGATCACGCTCGTCGGGCTGCCGGTCCTGACCGCGACCTTCTACCTCGCCCGCGCGGCTGCCCGTGCGGAGCGGGTGCGGGCGCGCGCCTTCCTCGGCACCGACATCCCTCAGCCGGTGTACGGCGCACCGAAGAGCAACGGTCTCTGGCACCGCCTGATCGCGCCGTTCGCCGACCGCACGACGTGGAAAGAGGTCGTCTACCTGTGGCTCGTGCAGCCGACCCTGAGCGTCGTCAACTTCACCGTCGCCGTCACCGCCTGGGCCGTGCCGCTCTGGGCGATCACGCTCCCGATCTACGCCGTCCGCTGGCACAGCGCCGCACCCCAGGTCTGGAGCGGGAGGACGCTCGACACCTGGCACGAGGTCATCCCGGTGGCGATCGGCGGCCTCGTCGTCCTCCCGCTCGTCCCCTGGCTCATCCGCGGGGTCGCCGCCTTCGACCGCGCGGCCGCGCGCTGGGGCCTCAGCCAGAGCAAGGTCGCCGTCCTGCGCGAGACGCAGGCGCGCTCGGTCGACCTCGCCATGGCCGACCGCCGCCAGATCGAGCGCGACCTCCACGACGGCGCGCAGCAGCGGCTGCTCGCACTCGGGATGGATCTCGGGATGGCGCTTGAGAGGTTCGACAGCGATCCCGACGGCGCGCGCGGCCTCGTCGGCGACGCGCACGCGGAGCTGCAGCGCGCGATCGCGGAGCTCCGGAATCTCGCTCGTGGTATCCACCCGGCAGTCCTCACCGACCGCGGCCTCGACGCGGCCCTCTCGGCACTGGCCGCACGATCAGCCGTGCCGGTGCGGCTCGACGTCCGGCTCCGCGAGCGCCCGCCCGCGTCCGTCGAGGCAACCGCGTACTTCATCGTCGCCGAGGCGCTGACGAACGCGGCGCGCTATGCGAATGCGAGGCGCGTCGACGTGAGCGTCCAACAGAACGGCGACAAGCTGCACATCGAGGTCAAGGACAACGGAGTCGGCGGCGCGGAGGAGCGCGCAGGCGGCGGGCTCGCCGGCCTCGTCGATCGCGCCAACTCGGTCGAAGGCTCGCTGCGCGTCAGCAGCCCGCAAGGCGGCCCGACAGTCGTCACCGCCGACCTCCCGTGCGGATAGTCATCGCCGAGGACTCCGCGCTGCTCCGCGACGGGCTGACCCGGATGCTCACCGACAGCGGCCACGACGTCGTCGGTGCGACCGACGACTCGATCGGGTTGAAGGAGCTCGTGGAGCGCGAGGACGCCGAGCTCGTGGTGCTCGACGTGCGCATGCCCCCGACATACACCGACGAGGGCATCCGCGCGGCGCTCGAGCTACGCGCGCAGTGGCCCGCGCTCCCGATCGTCGTTCTGTCGCAATACGTCGAGGAGAACTACGCGAGCGAGTTGCTCGCCGGCGATCTCGGTGGTGTCGGCTACGTGCTCAAGGACCGCGTCACGGACGTCGGCCAGTTTCTCGAGACCGTCGAGCGCGTCGGCCGAGGGGGCACGGCGATCGATCCCGAGGTCGTCTCACAGCTGCTCGCGCGCACCCGCCGGCAGCAGCCCGTCGCCGACCTCACGCCCCGCGAGCGCGAGGTGCTCGGGTTGATGGCCGAAGGACGTTCGAACACGGCGATCGCCGAGAGGCTCGTGATCACCCAACGTGCCGTGGAGAAGCACGTGAAGCACATCTTCCAGAAGCTGCGGCTGTCGCCGGCGGACACAGACCATCGCCGCGTGCTCGCGGTGCTCCGCTACCTGGAAGCACGCTAGCTGCCCCGCGGACGCGGCTGCACCTAGTCCGGCGGGATGTTGTGGTTGAAGCGGAACAGGTTGTCCGGGTCGTACTGCCGCTTCACCTCGCGCAGCCGCTTGAACCGCTCGCCGCTGCCTTCCTCGTCGTCGCTCTCGCTCGCGTAGTTCACGTACTGCGCGCCCGTCGACCACGGCTGGAGCAGCTCAGAGAAGCCGCGGGCTGCAGCAATGCGCTGCTCGTCGTCCGCGGCGTCCTCCCAGACCGCGAGGAACGTCGCGTTGTACGCGGCGTCTCGTCCCGCGAACGCAGTCGCCGCGTCCGGGACGCGCGCCGCCGCGCCGAAGATCGGCTCGAACATGACCGAGCCCGGGACGCCGGCGGCGAGAAAGTCGGCACTGAGCTCGATCAGCTCATCCGGAAGCTCGCGTAGAAACCGGCCCGACCAGTAGTTGCGCAGGCCGAACGGCATCCGGCCGAAGATGTCCTGCAGCTCGGCGTAGTACATCGGCCGGATCGTGTTTGCCACCGGCTCCGGCTCGCTCAGCAGCTCGGCGATCGCGTCGTCGCCGTGGCCGCCGAAGTCGGCGACGTTGACGATCGCTCCGTCCGCCTCGCCCACCGAGGACCGCGCCATGAACGCGAACGTCGCGAGGTCATCCGGCGCCTCCCTCACCAGGTCTCGCCACTTCGTCACGACCTGGACGGCGTCGCCCAGCTCGTACACGAGCTGGCCGGCGCGAAACAGGCCGACCGGATGGAGCCGGAACGTGAAGTCGGTGACCACGCCGAAGTTGCCGCCGCCGCCGCGCAACGCCCAGAACAACTCCGTGTTCTCATCGTCGCTCGCGCGCACCACGTCGCCGGCCGCGGTCACGAGCGTCGCGCCGACGAGGTTGTCCAGCGTCAGGCCGTGCAGCCCGTTCAGATGCCCGATCCCGCCGCCGAGGGTCAGCCCCGCGACGCCGGTGTCGCCGAAGGTCCCTCCCGGCGTCGCCAGGCCGTGCCGGAGGCACGGCGGGTCGAGGTCCTCCCACAGTGCGCCGCCGCCGCACGTCGCCAGACGCGCGTCCGGGTCGACGGACACGGAACGCATCAGCCGTAGGTCGACGACGAGGCTCCCGTCTCCGATGCAGTGCCCGGCGACACTGTGTCCGCCGCCGCGCACTGCGATCGGCAGTCGCTCGCCGGCCGCGTACGACACTGCCGCCACGACGTCGTCGACGTCGAGCGGCCGCGTGATCAGCGCAGGATGCCGGTCGATCATCCCGTTGAACGTGACCCGGCCCGGGTCGTAGCCGGGATCGTCGGGCGAGATCACCGGGCCCCGGTGGCGGTGTCGCAGGTCGGCGAGGGTTGTGGTCAGCATCCGGCTACGGCGCGATGGGAACGTGAGCCCGACCCGGGAGCGTCGCCCCTTTCGCCGGGGAAGTCAACGAAGCGGGGAGGCAAGGCCTCCCCGCTTCGAACTCACGCCGCCAGATCGAGCGCAGGCTCTTCTTCGACGAGCGCGGCCCCCTGCTCGAGCTCGTCGCGACGGATGAGCGTGAGTGCTGCGACGATGCCGAGGCCGGCGACGATCACGCCCGCCCAGAAGGCACCGTGAAAACCTGTCACGAGCGCCGACGTGTGAGCGGACCCGTGCTCGAGCGCGTGCGACGTTCGTGACGTGGCGATCGTCGAGAGCGCCGCGATACCGAGCGCGCCGCCGATCTGCTGTGTGGTGTTGATCAGGCCGGACGCGAGCCCCGCCTCGTGCGCGTGGATCCCGGCGAGTGCCGCGATCGAGATCGGCACGAACGAGAACCCGAGCCCGACGGCGACCAGCAGGAACCCGGGCAGGAGATCGCCGAGGTACGAGCCGTTCACCGACACCTGCGTGAAGTACAGGAGCCCGCCGGTCAGCGACACCATCCCGATCAGCAGCGCAGGCTTGACGCCGATGCGCGTCACGAGCTGGGCAGCAATCGCGGAGGTGACGATCGCCCCTCCCGCGACGGCGAGATACGCGACGCCAGTCTTCATCGGCGAGTAGCCGAGCACCTGCTGCATGTACAGCGTCAGCATCAGGAAGAGCGAGAACGTTGCCGTCCCCAGGATGAAGCCGGCCACGTTCGCGCCGCTGACGGTCTTGATCCGCAGGATGCCGAGCCGCATGAGCGGCTCCGAGTGGCGCTGTTCCCAGAGCAGGAACCCTGCGAGCAGCGCGACCGACGCCGCGAAGCACGAGATCGTGACCGTCGCGAGCCAGCCGTCCTGGCCGGCTCGCGTGATCGCGTACACGAACAGCGACAGCCCGCTCGTCACCAGAACCGCGCCCAAGGCGTCGAACGACTTCACGGCCGCGTCGCGGCTTTCGCGGAGGAGCACCGGCGTCAGGAAGAACGCGGTGACGCCCACGGGGACGTTGACGAAGAAGATCCATGACCAGCTCAGCGTCGACGTGAGGACGCCACCCATCAGGACGCCCGCGGCTGCGCCGAAGCCGCCGACGGCGCCCCAGACGCCGAGAGCGACGTTGCGCTCGCTGCCCTCGGTGAACGTCGTCATCAGGATCGACAGGGCGGCAGGCGTGATGACCGCCGCGCCCAGGCCCTGGAACGCTCGCGCGCCGATCAGCGAGGCCTCTGACCACGCCAGGCCCGCGAGCAGCGAGGAGATCGTGAAGAGAACGATCCCGATGGAGAAGATGCGGCGGCGCCCGAGCAGGTCGGCCGCGCGGCCGCCGAGCAGCAAGAAGCCGCCGAAGACGAGCGCGTACGCGCTGATCACCCACTGCAGGTTCTGCTCCGAAAAACCGAGGTCGACCTGGATCGACGGCAGCGCGACGTTCACGATCGCGATGTCGAGGACGACCATGAACTGCACGACGCTCAACAGCGCCAGCGCGAACCACTTTTTGCGATCTGAATTCACCATGTCTTGAGGTTGCCGCGCGCGCTGGAGGCTGCGGAAGGGTCTGACCCGGCGAATGTGGGTACGGTTTTCCGCACCATGGACTGGTTCGTCGTCAACGCACGCGACGCGCGCTGGCTCGACAACGAGAAGTTCGGCGCCTACACGCGCTTCGAGCCCGAGGGCGAGCGCTTCGAGCAAGTCGGGATCAACATCAGCGTGCTTCAGCCCGGCCAACCCATGGCCCTGTACCACGGCGAAGAGGATCAAGAGGGCTTCCTCGTGCTGTCAGGAACGCCGCTGCTCCTGATCGAGGAAGAGGAGCGGGAGCTGCGGCCGTGGGACTACGTCCACTGCCCGCCCTGGACGGAGCACGTGATCATCGGCGCCGGGGAGACGCCCTCCGTCGTTCTCGCGGTCGGCGCGCGGCAGCACAAGGGCCTCGTCTATCCGGTCTCCGAGCGGGCGCAGCGGCACGGCGCCGGAGCTCAGATCGAGCATCGCCGCAGCGCGCCCGACGACGTCGGCGGGAACCCGTATGCCGGCTTCCCGGAGGACCGCGATGGGACGTCGCCGCTGTCGTGAGCCTGCCGAGCATCACCGCTCAGGAGCTCCTGCAGAAGCTCGAGGCCGGCGACGAGCTCGTGCTGATCGACGCGCTCGCGCCGATGGTGTACGCGCACTCGCACCTGCCGGGCGCGATCAACATGCCGCCGAACGCCGTCGACACGATCCGCTGCGCGAAGCGCATGCCGAACCTCGACATCGAGATCGTCGTCTACTGCGCGAACGTGAACTGCGACGACTCAGTCGTCACCGGCGAGCGGCTGCGCGAGCTCGGCTACACGAATGTCCGCCACTACGAAGGCGGCAAGGACGAGTGGCGGGCGCTCGGGCTCCCGCTGGAGCGAGCGGGCAGGCCGTTCATCGCCCGTTAGCGGAAAAGTGCTGGTAGTCGGGCGAGGCGCTCCAACGCCCGCCCCACCTCCAGCCGACGGCCGCGAACGCGCGGACGAGCGTGCCGCCGTCGACGGCCATCCCACGCCGGACACGTGCGCGGTCGCGATAGCGCCGGCCCGCCGGCGGGAGCGCTTTCCCCGCGAGGAAGTAGGGGTTCTCGACCGGGTTGACGTCGATCGCAAGGCCGTACGCGTGCTCCGACCAGCCGGGCCCGCCCACCGCGCGGCGGCAGTTGAACCCGGACGTGTTGTCCGCCGCCATCGAAGCGTCGTCGCTGCCGCGGAACGCGGACATCGGCGTCATGCGCCGGATCGGGAACCGCGCGGCATACAGGCGGCGGAAGACGGAGACGACGTCGCGCGCGACGCGACGGTTGACGACGAGCGCGCCGACGTGCGCCGTTCCGTCGAAGCCGAGGAAGGAGACGTGGACGAGCCGAAGGTCGCTCGTCGCGACCGGACACCCGGCGCGATACGAGTAGCGGAGATCCTGCTGCCGCACCGGCGAGACGGTGCCGACGAAGACCAGCAGGAGTGCGACGAGGCGCATCGCGGCCAGCGTACTCTGGGGCGCGATGGCGCTCGCCGTCCACGTCGTCGCCGCTGCGCTTGCGACCGCCTGCCCGAGCTATCCATCGGTTCCGGCGGCGACGACGCAGCTGATCACCGTGAGCGCGGCGCACCTCCACACGACGTCGGCGACGCTGCGCACCTGGCGGCGCGCCGGCGACTGCTGGTCTCCCGTCGCCGGCCCCTACACGGCGCGCGTCGGCTGGAACGGCCTCCGCGTCAACCGGCGCGAGGGTGACGGGACGACGCCGATCGGGACCTTCCCGATCCTGCCGCGCATGTTCGGGAACCAGCCGAACCCGGGCGTGCGGTTCGCGTACTCGCGGCTCCGCTGCGGCGACTGGTGGGTCGAGGATCCGCGCTCGCCGGTCTACAACACCTTCCAGCGAATCGGCTGCGGCGTGAAGCCGCCGTTCAAGGTGACGACGCCGGACATGTCCAGGAGCCGCCGGGCGTACGCATACCTGGCCGTCATCGGTTTCAACACGAGCCCCGTCGTCCCCGGCCGCGGCTCCGGCATCTTCCTCCACGTCGAGGTGCACAGCTCGACGAACGGGTGCGTGAGCCTGCCGCGACATCAGCTCCTGCGCGTCCTTCGCTGGCTCGCGCCCGCGGCCGTGCCGCGGGTCGTCATCGGCGTCGGGGTCTAGCGACAGCCGGACTCGCGTGCCACACTCGATGGCGTGTTGACGTGTCCGAATTGCGGGGAGCAGAACCCGGACCGCTTCCGGCTTTGCGGTTTCTGCGGCACGCCGCTGGCGCCTCAGCTACCGGCGCAGGAGACACGAAAGACCGTGACGATCGTGTTCTCGGATCTCAAGGGGTCGACGGCGCTCGGCGAGCGGCTCGACTCGGAGGCGCTGCGGGAAGTCATGGCGCGCTACTTCGACGAGATGAGCGGAGCGCTCGAGTTGCACGGCGGCACGATCGAGAAGTACATCGGCGACGCGATCATGGCCGTCTTCGGCCTGCCGACCGCGCACGAGGACGATGCCCTCCGCGCCGTGCGTGCCGCCGCCGAGATGAAGCGGCGTCTCGCAGCGCTGAACGCGGAACTGACCGGCCGCTGGGGTGTCGAGCTCCAGAACCGGACCGGCGTCAACACGGGCGAGGTCGTTGCCGGCGACCCGACGACCGGCCAGCGGCTCGTCACCGGCGACACGGTGAACACGGCCGCACGGCTCGAGCAGGCCGCGCCCGCGCTGGAGGTTCTGCTCGGCGAGCCAACGTACAGGCTCGTGCGCAAGGCCGTCGAGGTCGAGCCGGTCGAGCCGCTCGAGCTGAAGGGGAAGGCCGAGCGGGTGCCGGCATATCGCCTCTTGTCGGTGCAAGAGCTGGGGCAGCAGGAGCGTGCACGGCCGCGCGTCTTCGTCGGCCGTGACGCCGAGCTCGACCGGCTCGACAACGCCTATCGCGACGGCGTTGCCGAGTCGTCGCCGCGAACGGTGACGATCCTGGCCGAGGCCGGCGTCGGGAAGTCGCGCCTGACGGAGGAGTTTCTCGCGTCGGTCGCGGGCGAGGCGCTCGTCCTCAGCGGCCGCTGCCTCCCGTATGGACGCGGCATCACGTTCTGGGCGCTCGGTGAGATCGTGCGCCAGGCTGCAGGCGTCACGGACGACGACACACCCTCGCTGGCGGTCGCGCGTCTCGAGGCCGTCGTCGGCGATTCGGAGGTTGCGGAACGTCTTGCCGCGGCCGTCGGCCTGCTCGAGCGCTCGTTTCCGCTCGAGGAGCTGTTCTTCGCCGCGCGCCGCTTCTTCGAGCTGCTGGCGTCCGAGCGGCCGGTCGTCGTCGTCTGGGAGGACTTGCACTGGGCGGAGGCGACGCTGCTCGACCTGATCGAACGTGTCGCCCGCGACGTGCAAGGCCCGCTCGTCGTCGTCTGCACGGCGAGGCCGACGTTCCTCGAGGTCTGGCAGCGCGGCCTTCCGGGCGACGTCATCGACCTCCAGCCGCTGTCCGAGGACGCGATCGACCAGTTCGTCGAGGCCTTGCTCGACGACTCCTCCGTCGACGCGAGCGTCCGGCGCAGGATCATCGATGCAGCCGAGGGCAATCCGCTCTACGCGGAGCAGATCTTCTCGATGCTCGTCGACGACGGGATCCTCAAACAGACCGACGACGGCTGGGTGGTCGACGCGTCGCTCGAGGAGGTCGCGATTCCTCCGACGATTCAGGCGCTGTTGGCGTCGAGGCTCGACGGTCTTCGCGTCGAGGAGCGAGCAGTCGTCGACGTCGCATCTGTCGTCGGGCTCGAGTTCGCGCACGACGCTGTCGAGGCCCTTGTTCCCGACCCCGTCCGCGGCGAGGTCGAGCAACAGCTCGAGGCGCTCGCGAAGAAGCGACTCGTGCGTCACGCGCGGACGTACGACGAGGCTGCGCGCATGTACCGGTTCGACCACATCCTGATTCGCGACGCCGCCTACGGCGGCCTTCTCAAGCGCCGCCGAGCCGATCTCCACGAGCAGTTCGCCAACTGGGGCGAGCGCGTCAACGCCGAGCGTCAGCGAGGGGTCGAGTACGAGGAGATCCTCGGCTTCCACCTCGAGCAGGCACACGCGTACCTGTCGGAGCTCGAGGAGCCCAACGAGCATCAGCGGCAACTCGCTCACCGCGGCGCGCTGAAGCTCGACACGGCGGGGCGTCGCGCGATCGAGCGCGAGGACATGCCCGCTGCGGCCAACCTGCTGCGCCGCGCGCACGACCTCTACAGGGAGGACGACCCTGCACGCGTCGAGCTCATCCCCGACCTCGCGCACGCGCTGACCCAGACCGGGGAGCTCGCGTGGGCGGAGGTCTTCCTCGGCGAGGCGGTCGACACGGCGCGGCGCCTGGGCCTTCCGGCACTGGCTGCCGAAGCACGGCTGTCGCAACTCACGACGCAGCACTTCAGCGGCGGCCCCGACTCCGATTGGTCGGCGACCGTCCTCGCCGAGCTGGAGACGGCGATGCCGCTGTTCGCGGGCGACGACCGCCGCCTCGCAAAGGCGTGGAACATGGCGATGGACGCGCACGGGACGTCGAATCGCTTCGGCGACTCGGCCGCTGCCGCCGAACGAGCGCTCCGGCATGCGCGTGCCGGCGGCGATGAGCGGCGCGCGGCTGCCGTGGCGGTCGGCTACGCGATGGTCGCTCTGTACGGGCCCACCCCGGTGGCGGACGCGCTCGCCCGCTGCGAAGAGGCGCTGGCGGCAACGACCGACAACCGGAGGGCGACCACGTTCGTCAGGCTGCTCATGTCGCCGCTCCATGCGATGTCAGGCGACTTCGATGAGGGGCGCCGGCTCTACTCCGAAGCCCGGGATGCATTCGAAGAGATGGGCGCGACCCTGCTCGGCGCTCGCACCTCGTTGCAATCGGCGGTCGTCGAGATCCTCGCGGGGGAGAGCGAAGCGGCGGAGCGCGAGCTGAGACGGGACTACGAGACGCTCGAACGCATGGGCGAGCGCTATCTTCGCCCGACCGTCGCCGCGAACCTCGGGCTTCTCCTCTGTCGAGACGGACGCTTCGACGAGGCTGCGATCTACACCTCCGTGGCGCAGGAGGTCGCCGCGGCCGACGACGTCGAGTCGCAGGCGCTCTGGCGCTCGGCCAAGGCACTGATCCTGGCGCGCGGCGGCGACGCCGAAGCCGCCGAGGCGACGGCCCGGGCTGCGGTCGAGCTCTTGCGCCGTACGGACGGGCTCGTGCAGATCGCGGATGCGCTCGTCGTGCAGGCCGGGATACTGGAAGACGGCGGCAAGCTCGCGGAGCGAGCAGAGGCGCTGGACGAAGCTGCCTCTCTGTATGCGCGGAAGGGGAACGTCGTCAGCGAGCGCGCCGTGCGCAGCGCGCTCGCTGAACGGATTGCGGGCTAGCTCAGAACCCCGTGTGGTAGCCGCCGTTGTTGACGCCGTATACGTCGACAACGAGCAGCTTCGTCGGGCCCTGGTTGATCTTGGTGACGACGATGCACGGGAGCGGATCCGTCGCCGGCGGTGGGTTCGCGGAGCAGCGCGTCGAGATCGTCTCGACCGGGCCTGAGTTCGGCTGGTGAACGACGACGACCGACGAGGTGTTGCCGACGCTGACGCCGAAGTCGGCCGGGACGAGCGTGATCGTGAGATGGAACGGGTTGGTCGGCGAGAACGTGCCGGGGTCGGCGGGAAGGCTCAGCGTGGTCACCTCGCCGAAGCACTGCTTGAGCCCGGCCGCGCAGAGGGTCCCCTGGGGGTCCTCACTCAGGCTCGAGGTGAAAGCCGACTTGCCCGTCGGAACCTTGTACACGACGGTCGACCACTGCGAGTCGAATGTCGGGTCGGTGCCGAGGTCGGTCGTCTGACCCGGCGGCGACCACCCGACCGATGCTTCGGGGTCCGGCTCGAGGCTCGTGTTCTCGGTGAAGTTGAGGCTCGACGGATTCGCGCCGTTGGGGTTCGTGCCCTCCTTGAACGCGACGGTCGTGTTCGCGTCGGTGGAGATGACGTGGGCGCTGTTCGACGTCCGGTACGCGAGAACGACGGTCGGCGTCGATGCGCCGGCGGCCACGTTTCCGAGCGTACAGTCGACGCGGTTCGGCGCGGTCGAGACGACCGCGCATCCGGCCGAGCTTCCCGACGGAATGAACAGCGCGGTGGAGTTCGCCGACGCCGTCGGTGCCGGGAAGTTGTCGGTGAGGACGACGCTTAGCGTCCCATTCGTGAGCGTGCTCCCCGCCACGTTCTGAACCGTGAACTTGTAGAACTGATACGCAGTGACGTTGTCGCTGCGCACACCGGAGCCGATGAGGCCCGAGGGCGAGACGCCGTCGCTGTCCTGCACCGTGACGCAGAACTGCCGTCCGGTGGGGTCGGGCTGATTGCATTGGCTTTGGGTGCTCGCGGTCGAACCGCCCGCGCCGGCGAGCACCACCAGCCCGAGCACGAGGATGAGCAGCACGAGGCCGCGCGAATGGAACTTCACTTCGGAACCTCCCAGATCGCCAGGAAGCAACAAGTCTCTCGTCTGGGAGTCCCCCGGGTCAACCGGTTGATGGGATAGTTAAGTTGACACTTACGTAAGTGCTTGCTTAAATACGACTCGTGGAGGCCGCCCTGAGGGCAATCGCCGAACCGAGACGGCGCGCGATCCTGAGCCTCGTCCGCGAGGGCGAGCTCAGCGCCGGCGAGATCGCGTCGCATTTCGACGTCACGCGACCGGCGGTCTCCCAACACCTGAACGTCCTGAAGGAGGCTCGGCTCGTGAGCGAACGACGCAACGGCACCCGGCGCCTCTACCGAGCTCGTCCCGAAGGGCTCGTCGAGCTGCGCGACTTCCTGAACGGCTTCTGGGACGGGCGGCTCGAGGCACTCAAACGAGAAGCTGAGAAGGAGGAACAGACGACGCATGAACGCCGCAACTGACACCGCTGTCTACGACCGCACGATCTCGATCGACGCCAGCCCGGAGACGGTCTGGGAGTTCTTCGTCGATCCGGCGAAGGTGATGCGCTGGATGGGCATCGACGCCGAGCTGGATCCGCAGCCGGGTGGGATCTATCGGGTCAGCGTCATCTCCGGCAACACCGCACGCGGCGAGTTCGTCGAGGTCGACAAGCCGCACCGACTGGTCTTCACCTGGGGCTGGGACGAGAACGAAAGCCTCCCACCCGGTGCGTCCACGATCGAGGCCGTCCTGACGCCGGAAGCGAACGGTACGTGCCTGCGGTTCGTCCACCGGGACCTCTCACCCGAGCAGGCGGCCTCGCACCGTGTCGGCTGGGACCACTACCTCGAGCGGCTGGAGCTCGCAGTCGCCGGCGGCGATCCCGGCGAGGACCCCTGGGTCAAGAGCCCGCCGTCAATGTGACAGCAAGCGGAGGATCTCCTCCGCCTCGGTAACGACTTCACGCACGACTTCAGCGGCCGGCTTGATCGATTCGACCAGGCCGGCCGACTGGCCCATCCACATGAGCCCGTCGTCTGCGTTCGCCTCCTGAAACGCCGCCACCTCGGCCCAGAGCAGCTTGCGCCGCCGCCGGAGCTCGGGTTCGCGGCCGAGCCATTGCTCGACGAAGCGCGTGCGCTTGAGGCGCGCCCAGGCGCCCGGCCAGTCGCGGCCGCTGAGCGAGTCCGACAGCGTCGTCACCACCGTGTCGCTTCCGTCGCTTGCGACGATCGCGTCCTTGTAGGCGTCCTCGACCGGCGCTTCGTCGGTCGCGAGGAACCGCGTACCGAGAAGCACACCGTCGGCACCCAGTGCAAGGGCCGCCGCAAGGCCTGCGCCGTCGACGAAGCCGCCGGCGGCGAGCACCGGCACCGGCGCAACCGCCTTGACCACCTGTCGCACGATCACCGTGCTGGCGAGCCCGCCGATGTGGCCGCCGCCTTCGAACCCTTGCGCCACCACGACGTCGGCTCCCGCCTCCACCGCCCGAACGGCATCCTCCACCAGCGGAACCATGTGCATGACGCGGCAGCCGCGGTCGTGCGCACGCGCGAAGAGCTCGTCCAAATCCTGGTCGTCGCGCGGCCAAGCCGTCGAGAAGACCTCGGGCTCGAGTGCCAGGATCTCGTCGAGACGGTCGTCGCCGGCGTGCAGGAGCAGGTTGATGCCGATCGGCTTCGCCGTCCGCTCGCGTGCCCGTCGGACGAGGTCGGCGGTCTCGTCGGCCGGCAGGAACGACGCACCGACGATGCCAAGGCCGCCGGCCTCCGAGACAGCGCCGACGAGCTCCGCGCTCGTGCCGCCGCCGCCCATCCCGGCAGACGCGATCGGGTGCTCGACGCCGATGAGCTCCGTGAAGCGCGTCTGAAGCATCGCTCACAGTCTGATGTAGGAGAATCGCCGCGTGAAGATCCGCGCGGCAGTCCTCGAGGAGTTCGGCTCGCCGCTCGAGGTGCAGGAGCTCGACCTGGCGGAGCCGCGGGCGGGCGAGGTGCTGGTTCGCCTCGCGGCCTGCGGCGTTTGCCACACCGACCTCTACACCGCGTCGGGCGCCGATCCGTCCGGTTACGCGCCGACGGTGCTCGGCCACGAGGGCGCAGGCATCGTCGAGCGCGTCGGGGAGGGCGTCCGCGACGTCGCCCCGGGCGACCACGTCGTCACGCTCTTCTCGCCGCAGTGCCGCGAATGCATCCACTGCCGCGACGAGCGGACGAACCTCTGCCTCTCGATCCGCGAGCAGCAGAACCAGGGCTACCTCCCCGACGGCACGACGCGCCTCTCGCGCGGCGGCGAGCCGATCCGCCACTTCATGGGGACGTCCACGTTCGCGGAGTACACGGTCATGCCGGAGATCGCGCTCGCCAAGGTCGACCCCGACGCGCCGCTTGACCGCGCCTGCCTGTTCGCTTGCGGTCTCTCGACCGGCCTGGGCGCCGCCATGAACACGGCGAAGGTCGAGCGCGGCTCGACGTGCGTCGTCTTCGGTGCGGGAATGGTCGGCCTCGGCGCCGTCGCCGGCTGCCGCCTCCAAGGCGCGGACCGCATCGTCTGCGTCGACCTCTCCCAGGAGCGGCTCGAGCTCGCGCGCGGCCAGGGGGCGACGCACACGCTCCGCGGCGGTGCCCAGACGGTGCAGGAGATCGCCGACCTGACGGACGGCTTCGGCGCCGACTACACGTTCGAGGCGACCGGGAACGTGCAGGTGATGCGGCAGGCCGTGGAGTCAGCGCGCATGGGCTGGGGGCTGGCGACCGTCTGCGGCGTCGCCGGCAAGGGCGAGACGCTCGACATCGTCCCGCGCTTCCTCATCACCGGCCGGCGGGTCGCCGGCTCGTCGTTCGGCGGAGTGAAGGGCCGCGACCAGGTGCCGCAGTTCGTCGAGCGCTATCTCGCCGGGGAGATCGACGTCGACGCCTTCGTCTCGCACAAGCTCGCGCTCGACGACGTCAACCACGGCTTCGAGCTGATGGAGGCGCAGGACGGGATTCGCAGCGTCATCGACTTCGGCTGACCTCGCGGCCCGCCTGCAGCTCGGCGCGCTGCTGTCGCTTCATCCGGTACATGGCATCGTCCGCCGCGCGCAGTAGCGCGCCCGCGTCCGCGTCGCCGCTGCAGACCGCGACGCCGAAGCTCGCCGCCAGGTGCAGCGCGTCCGCAATCCGCTGCGCTGCGGCCGCAGCCTCACGCTCGCTCGCCTCCGGCAAGAGCACGGCGAACTCGTCGCCGCCGATCCGGAACGCGTTGTCGCCGCTGCGGATCGTCGCGCGCAACGTCTCGCCGACGAGCTGCAACGCCTCGTCGCCGGCGGCGTGGCCCTGCGTGTCGTTCACGACCTTCAGCTCGTCCAGGTCGAAGATGACGAGCGCCAGCGGGCGGTCGTAGCGCCGGCTGCGGTTGACCTCCGCGTCGAGGTGCTGCACGAACGACCTGCGGTTGAGGAGGTTCGTCAGCGGGTCGTGGTCGGCGAGGAAGCGCATCTGCTCGAACTGCTCGGCGGCGTACAGCGCCGTGGTCGCCTGGTTCGCGAAGACGCGCAGCGCCTGCAGGCGCTCGGCCGTCGGGATGAGGCGGTCCTCCGGGTCCTCCGCCCAGATGAGACCCATCTCCTGACCGCTGCGATCGTAGAGCGGCACGAGCAGCCAGTGGTGGTTCCACGCGTGTGGGCCACGACCGTTGCGCTGCGAGCTGTACCTGATCAGCTCGACGTCGATGCGCTTTCGCGCGGCCTCGTTCGGCACGAGGTAGCAGCCCGACACCTCGAACTGCGGGTCGAGGAGCGCGCGCATCGGGTCGAACGGCGTCGCGCGCAGAACGGCCGGATCGTCCGCCCTCCAGCCGCAGGACGCGCGGGAGCGCAAGAGACCCGTCTCAGCGTCCACGAGCTCGATCGAGACCTTCTGGAAGCCGAGTGCCGTGTGGATGCCGCGACAGACCGTCTCCAGGATCGCCTGCGTCGACTGGGCGGCCGTCAGCGTCGACGACACCTCGAGCAGCTGCTCCAGGCTCGCACGGTGACGCGCCGTGCGCTCCGCTTGCTGCGTCGTCTCGATCGCGATCGCGGCGTGCGCGGCCAGCGCGCAGAGCACCTCGAGCTCGGCGGCATTGGGGCGCCGCCCGCTCCGCGGCTCGCCGACCGAGAAGATTGCAAGCATGCGGCCGTCGGAGTCCTCGAGCGGCACGAACAGCTCGTCCTCGGGGTGCCAGGCGTCGGGCTCGTCCGACGGCTCGATCTCCGGCACGTAGCGCGTGCCGATGTCGTCGGTCCAGTCGAACGAGCCGTGCGGAATCAAATACGCGCCGCCACAACGGAACTCCTCGGTCAAGAGATGCCGCCACGCCCCCCACTCGTACGTGCTGCCGAGCAGCGCGTCTCGCGCAGCCGTGCTCCCGAAGACGTCGGTGACGCAGAAATCGTCGAACTCCGGCCGGTAGAGGTTCAGCACCACCGTCTTGAACTCGAGCGCCTCGGCGACCGTCTTGACGATCGTCGCCAGGGCGCTCTTCAGCTCCCGCTCGCCGCGGACGGCACTCGTCACCTCGAGCAGCGCCTGCACGCTCGAGCCGCCGAAGGACTCCTTCAGTTGTGTTTGACCCCGAGGACGAGGTCGCCGCATGCTCAACTCCTTGAGTAGGAGAAGCATCGCGCCGGCGGCCTCCGGGGACGTCCCTCGTGCGAGGGATTTCCGCGCGTAGGATGCAGCCATGTGCCGCAATATCCACACTCTCTTCAACTACGCGCCGCCGGCGACCGAGCACGAGGTGCAAGACGCCGCGCTGCAATACGTGCGCAAGGTCAGCGGCTTCACGAAGCCGTCCCAGGCCAACGAGGAAGCGTTCGCGCGTGCCGTCGACGAGGTCGCGGCCGCGACGCAGCGCCTGATCGACGGCCTCGTGACGTCCGCGCCGCCGAAGAACCGCGAGGTCGAGGCCGCACGCGCACGCGAGCGCGCAGCAAAGCGCTTCGCTGCGGCCTGACCCTCGCGGTCAGGCGCCAGCCGTTGGCGCGCTCTGCAAGCTCGCAATGAGTGCGGAGTCCCTGAGGAGCGAACAAGCACCCGCCGGGCTCGTCTACCGCCCGGAGCTCCTCAGCAGCGAGGAGGAGCACGCCCTGCTCGACGAGCTCGGGCGGCTCGAGTTCCACGAGATCCGGATGCACGGCGTCGTCGCCAAGCGAACCGCACGCCACTTCGGCGTCGACTACGACTACGAGCGCAGGAGCGCCGTCGCCGCGGAAGAGCCGATTCCCGAGTGGCTCGAGCCCGTGCGCGCGCGGGCGGCGGAGCTCGCGACGGTCGCGACCGACGAGCTGGTCGAGGCGCTCGTCCACCGCTACCCGGAGGGTGCACAGATCGGCTGGCACCGCGACGCGCCGATGTTCGGGATCGTCGTCGGCGTGTCGTTGCTCTCACCCGCGCGGATGCGCTTCCGGCGTGACGTCGGCGGCGAGCGCCGGAGCTACGAGGTGACGCTCGAGCCGCGCAGCGGCTACGTCCTCGCCGGCGAGGTGCGCAACGCCTGGCAGCATCACGTCCCCTCGGCGAAGGCGCTGCGCTACTCGATCACTTTCCGGACGCTGAGGAGGGGCTCCCGCCAGACCCCCGCGGTGACAGGCACCTAAGGTCTGTCGGATGGGAGCCAACCCCCGCTACTGGACGATGCGGCGGGCGCACAGCAAGCGGCCGGCCACGTACAGGTGCCCGTTCTGCGGACAGCTCCTCCACGCGATGAGCGAGCACGTGGTGATCGCGCCAGAAGGAGACGTCGAACGGCGCCGCCACGCGCACCTCGAATGCGTGCAGCGCGAGCGGGCCGCCGGGCGCTTCCCGCTCCACGACGACGTCAAGTCAGGCGGACGCCGACGTTGGAGCGGTCTTCTACGAGCGAGGCGACCGCATTGACCGCCCAGACGACGAAGACGACGCCGACGTAGGTCCAGAACCCGTCGATGGAGAAGTTCGGTGCGATCCACTCAGCGAGCCCGACCATCGCGATGTTGATCACCAGGTAGAAGAATCCGAGCGTCACGATGATCAGTGGAAGCGTCAGGATCGCGAGCAGCGGCTTGAGCAGGGCGTTGGCGATGCCGAGCACCGCGGAGCCGATCAGGTACGCGGCCCAGCCGTGGATGGAGACGCTGTCCCACAGTCCGTTCGCGATCCAGAGCGCGAGCAGGTTGATTGCCCACGCGATGACGAGACGAGCGACGAACGGCACTGAAAGAGTGTAGAACGCCATCGTGTTTGCGCGCGTGCACGTTCTGCAGGCAACACCGGAGCAGTCCGAAGCCGGCCTCCGGATCTTCCGGGAGCAGCTGCGGCCCTGGCTGAACGACGCTTCCGGGTACCGGGGACTGATCCGGCTCGAGGACAAAGAGAAAGCCAGGACGCTCGTCATCACCTTCTGGGCGGACCAGGAAGCGCTCGATGCGAGCCAGGAAGCCGGCGAGCAGCTGGCGGAGCTCACCGCGGAGAACACGGGCGCCCGACGCCTCGCGGTCGAGCTCTACGAGGCGACGCTCTTCGACGTCTGAGATGACCGCCGGATTCGTCCTCGGCGACGACTTCGCCCGAGTGCTGACCGAGACGACTCAGGCGCTCGTCTGCGTCCTCGACAGCGGCGGGCGGATCCTCCTCTTCAACGACGCCTGTGTCCGCGCGACCGGTTATGCCCGCGAGGAGGTGCTGGGGCAGGACGCGCGCGAGTTCGTCATCCCGCCCGAAGAGGTCGAGGCGTTCGGCGACGTGCTGGCGTACATCTGGCGGACCGGCTTGTCGAGCCCGCAGGTCGGGCACTGGGCGACGAAGGACGGACGCCGGCTCCTGATCGCGTGGTCGAACCGGCTGATGCCGGCCGTCGACGGCGTCGGGCGCTACCTCGTCACGACCGGGATCGACCTCACGGAGAGCGCGGAGCAGCCGGAAGGCGCGCTCAGCGGGGACGTGGAGGCGAAGCTCGCCGAGGTCGGTCGGCTCGCGCAGGAGCAGCGCGCGTTGCGACGCGTGGCGACGCTCGTCGCGTCGGAGGCGACGCCGGAGCGGGTGTTCATGGCGGTGTCGGAGGAGACGGCGCGCGTCCTCGAGGTGAGCGCCACCGCCGTTTTCCGCTACGAGGGCGACGACACGGCCACCGTCGTCGGGCGTCACGATCGCGACGGCGTCGGCGTCTTCTCCGTCGGCGACCGGGTCCTCGCCGACGAGAACATGGCGATCGGCCGCGCGCGCGATACGGGACTCCCGGCGCGCATCGAGGACTACTCCGCGATCGACAGCGACGTCGCGCGAACGATGCAGGAGGTCGGCTATCGCTCGTCGGTCGCCGCGCCGGTCTTCGTCTCCGGCATCGCCTGGGGGGCGATCGCGATTGCGGCGCGCGACCCGCTCCCGCCGGACAGCGAGGCGCGGCTGATGGGCTTCTGCGAGATCGTCTCGCTGGCGGCCGCGAGCGCGCAGGCACGCGAGGACCTGCAGTCGTCCCGTGCGCGGCTGGTGAAGACGGGCGACGAGCAACGGCGGAAGCTCGAGCGCAACCTGCACGACGGCGCGCAGCAACGACTCGTGTCGCTGGCGCTGACGCTGCGGCTCGCACGCTCGAAGCTCGAGTCGGATCCTGCCACGCTGGAGCCGATTCTCGCCGGTGCGGCGAACGAGCTCGACCTGGCGCTCGGGGAGCTGCGCGAGCTCGCGCGCGGCCTCCATCCCGCTGCGTTGACCGAGCAAGGGCTGGCGCCGGCGGTGCGCGCGCTCGGCGAGCGGCTGCCGGTGGTCGTCGAGGTCGATCCGCTCGACGAGCGCCTGCCCGACTACCTCGAGGCGACCGCCTACTACATCTGCTCGGAGGCATTGACGAACGTCGCCAAGCACGCGAACGCAACGCGTGCGCACGTGTCGTTCCACCGCGAGCCCGGCGTGCTCCGGTTCGAGATCACCGACGACGGGCGTGGCGGTGCCGACGGGCGCGGCTCCGGGATTCTCGGGCTACGCGACCGCGCCGAGTCCGCAGGCGGGACGCTCTTCGTCATCAGCCCACCCGGCAAGGGCACGGTCGTGACGGCGACGCTGCCGATCGACGGCTAGGCAGGACGGACGCCCTGCCTGAAGTGGAAGACGTTGTGCGGGTCGTAGCGTCGCTTCACCTGGCGTAACCGCGGCAGGTTCGACCCGTAGTACGCGTTCGGCCACGTCGCGAGGTCCGGGTCGATGTAGTTCTGATACGCGAACGCGGAGAGATAGGGCCGCATCGCCGCGTGGCACCGCCGCAGCCAGGCGATGTTCGGTGCCGCGGCCTCGCCGGCGCTCCAGTACGCGAGGTACTGGAGCGAGAAGAGGGCGTTGCGATGCACGAACGCCGTCTTCGCTTTCGGCACGCGGTTGATCGCGCCGCCCCACGAGTCGAGCAGGACGATCCCGGAGCCCGTGCCCGCCGTCCGCTTCAGCTCGATCTGGTGCAAGAGCGCGTCGATGCCCGTGGCCGTCAGCGGCCGAGCCGCGATGCTCGACTTTCCGGCGAACGTCGAGCGGCCGCCGCCGCCGCCGGCGAAGTAGTGCACCGCGCCGAGGAACGTCCGCGACGTCGTCGTGTCGCGCGTGGGGTTGCCGGCGTTCGCCAGCGGCGCGAGCAGCGAGCGGAGCGAGGCCTCCGAGCCGAAGAACTGTCCGGCTGACGTGATCCCGGCACTGCCGCCGGCGGCGGCGCTCACGTTGAGGACGGAAGCGAGCTCGTCCGGCGCGTGCGGCGCGAGCTGCTGCCACGCCTGCACGACCGCCTTCGCGTCCGACCACGGCCACTCGAGCGAGTAGGTCGTCACGTTGCTCGCGGGATGGGTTCGGAAGACGAACCGTGTGACGATGCCGAAGTTGCCGCCGCCGCCGCCGCGCAGCGCCCAGAACAGATCCCCGTGCTGCTGCGCGTTCGCGACGACGACGGTGCCGTCTGCCAGGACGACCGTCGCCTCGACGAGGTTGTCGCAGGTCAAGCCGTACCTGCGCCCCGACAGCCCGATGCCGCCTCCCTGGGTCAGCCCGGCGATCCCGACCGTCGGGCACGTTCCGCCGGGGATCATGCGCCCGCGCGCTGCGAGTGCCGTGTACACGTCCAGCAGCTGCGCCCCGGCGCCGACGGCCGCGCGCCCGTTCGACGTCACCGAGATCGCGTGCAGGCGCGACACGTCGACGATGACGCCCGAAGTCGTCGAGTAGCCGCCGTAGCTGTGGCCGCCGGAGCGCGGCACGATCCGCACGCCGTGCCTGCGCGCCCAGCGGACGGTCTTCTGGACGTCGGCGAGCGATTCGCAATAGGCGATCGCCTGCGGCTTCACGCCGTCGAAGCGGGTGTCGTAGAGGACGCGCGCCGCGTTGTAGCCGGAGGCGCCGCGCTGGACGACGTCGCCGCGGAGCGCGCGGTCGAGCTCGCGGAAGATGCCGCTCGGCGGAGCGGCCGCGGCAAGCGCGTCCGCGAACGGCACAGCGCCGAAGGCGAGCGCCGCGCCTCGTGCGAGCAACTGACGACGTGTGAGCTGGGACATGCTCTTCCTGCAGCTTTCCAGCGGCATGGTGCCTGGCCGCTCGAGGGTCCCGCCGGTGCCGGGCGGATGCCGCGGCTACGTGTGCGACTCGAGGAACGCGAGCACGCGCGCCCAGGCGTCCTCCGACGCCGCCGCAAACTCTTCCTGCTTGCGGTCGAAGAAGCTGTGCGGAGCGCCCTCATACGTCACGAGTTCGTGCTCGACACCCGCCGAGGCGAGCGCCTGCTCGAACGCCGCGTTGTCCTCGGCGGTGATGTTCGCGTCGGCGCCGGCTTGCAGCGCCAGGATCGGCGACTTCAGCTCGCCGGCACGCTCGGCCGCCTCGGCCGGGCGTCCGTAGAAGCCGACCGCGCCGGCGAGACCCTCCTGCTCGGCCGCCGAGAGCCATGACTGCCGACCGCCGAAGCAGAAACCGACCGTGAACACGCTCTCGGCGCCGCGTTCGCGCAGATACGCGACGCAGGCGGAGACGTCGGCCTGCACCGTCGCCGTGGTCGTCTGCTCGACGTGCGGCCGGTACTCGAAGTCGTCGTTGCGCTTTGCGGCTCCTGCCGTCCGCCCGAAGTAGTCGAAGGCAACCGCGGCGTATCCCCGCTCCGCGAACCGCAGGGCGAGCTCTTCGTAGAAGCGGTAGAGCCCGCGGACGTCGGGAAGGATCACGACGCCGGCCGTCGCCGCCCGCTCCGGCGCGGCGGCGAACGCCGCGAACCTGTTCCCGTCAGCCGCCTGGAGCGTCAGCTCTTCGTGCGAGATCGCCGCGCCGCGGATGACCGGGATCGGAGGCGACGAGTCGAGCTCGAAGCACACGCGCCGACACTAGAGCGCGAGCGAGATAAACACAACGAAGCCGAGGATGAAGAGTCGGTGCACGGCCGAAGAACGGGCGGGCCGCTGAAACGGTTACGGCAGGCCGAAAGTCGAAGTAGTGGTAGCCGCACTGCGCAGCCCGCTCCGCGGCCGTAGCTTGGCTCTATGAGCGTGGCACCCCTCAGTCGGACTGCATCCTCTCCCCATCGCGGCTCGATTGAGGTCGCCACGCTCGTCGCGCTCTACGCGCTCTACGAGGTCGTCAGGGGCCAGGGCAACGCCACCGTCGCCGTCGCGCGCGCGCACACCCACAGGATCGTCGACCTCGAGCGCAGCCTGCACGTCTTCGGCGAGCGCGCCGTGCAGCACGCGGTCGACACTTTGCCGGCCGTCCCGACGGTGCTCGGCGTCGCGTACATCGTGCTGCACTTCGCGGGAACGACAGGCTTCCTCGTGTGGGTCTACCGCTCGCACCGACAACGCTTCCCGCTCGTGCGCAACACGATCATCGCGGCGACGGGAATGGCGCTCGTCCTCTACGTCCTCTTCCCGGTCGCACCGCCCCGGCTCGCGCAGCTCGGGTTCGCCGACACGGTCTCGCACGATGCCAAGGTGAACCTCAGCTCGAGCCTCCTCAGCGGCCTCTACAACCCGTTCGCCGCCGTCCCGAGCCTGCACTTCGGCTACGCGCTGCTCGTCGGCATGACAGTCGCGACGCTGGCACGCCGGCGGAGCGTGCGCGTCCTCGGCGGCGTCTACCCGGCGGTGATGCTGCTCGTCATCGTGGCGACCGGCAACCACTTCTTCTTCGACGCGGCCGCCGGCGCCGTCGCGGTGGGGGCCGGCTACCTCATCGCGAGCCGCTTCGATTACGCCAGGCGCGCACCGCGGACACGAACTGCTGCGGGATCCGTCGCCGCGCCGTCCTGAGCGCCTCGCGCAGCGCCGCGTCCGCGTCGTCGTACACGCCGGGACCGTGACCGCACAGCACGACATCCGGGCGGACGTCGAGCCGGGGCGGGCGAAGACGCAGCAGCGGATGCACGCCGAGCCGCTCGCCGGCGGCAAGGAAGTAGCCGACGGTGCCGAGGGCGTCGCCGGAGACGAGCGTGCGCTCGTCCGGCCACCACAGCGCCACCTCACGCCAGAGGCGGTTCCGGCGCACCGGCAGGAACTCGAACGGCCCGAGCGGCTGCTCAGGGACGAAGTGATGCGGCACGCCGAGACGCCGCGCGATCGTGACGCAGTCGCGGTTGTGCCGGTCGAGCAGCTGGATGACCCCGGCAACGTCGTCGAGCTCGCCTATGCGCGGGTTGTCGACGGGGTCGATCAGCCAGGTGCCCTGCGACGTCACGAGCGCATGCGACGTCCGCCGCACGAACTCGTCCTCGATCCACTCCTCTACGGGAACCACAGCTCAGCCCAACGGTCGACGTACGGAAACCCCTTCGCGCGCGCGTCGGCGATCAGCGCGTCGAGGTCGAACGGAATGCTTCTGAATTCGACGGCAAGCGTCTCGTCGTCGACGACGGCGTACTCGCACCGGCGAGCCGTTCCGACAGCGCCGACGCAGAACCACAGCGTCCGATCGAAGCGCCGCAGCCACTGTTGGTGAACGTGGCCCGCCGCGACGGCGTCGGCATCGACCGGTGGGATGCGCTCCGCGTCCGGGAGCACGACGTCCTCGTTCGAGAACGGCGTCGCGTGGCAGCAGAGCACCCGACCCGTCGTCACCGTCGGTGCGAAGCCGCCGAGAAATGCAAGCCCGGCGTCTCCGAGCTGCTCGCGCGACCACTGCGCCGTTTCGACGACGCGGTCGTCGACCTCCTCGTCGCCGAAGTCGAGCGCAACGAGAATGTGATCCGAGTTCCCGTACACACACGGGCAACCCAGTTCGCGGAGGAGCTCGACGCACTCGCGCGGTTGCGGGCCTCCCTGCGCGACGTCGCCGAGCGCGACGATCAGGTCGGGCTTGCCACGTTCCTCCAGATCGGCAAGGGCTGCGCGGAACGCGACGGCGTTCCCGTGCATGTCGGAGAGGAGAGCGACCCGCATACCGGCACACCGTACGCGGCGAGAGCCGCGGCCACGTCGAGATCGGCGACGTAGAGCCGCGCCGGATACGCGTGCGACGCGCGCCAGCCGCCCTCCGCCTCGAGGACGTGGCCCCAGAGGTGCACCTCGCCGAGGACGCGGCAGACCGTGCTCGGCTCGTCCCGCCCGCGGGCGTACGAGAGCGCGTCGGCGGCGTCGCGTGCCGCGTGGAACCCGCAGTTGCACTCGACACCGGGAACCGGATGCGCCGGAATCGGCAGCGCGAACGGATCCTCGCCGCGCCTGCACTCGGCAAGCGCGGCGCGGCCGTGAGCCCAAGCCAGGTCGTGCAGCACCGATCCGAGGCGCAGGCCTTCGGGGGTTTCCGTCACGACCCAGGCGCGCCAGCCCGTGACGGCGCGGCTGCTCTCGCGAAGCGTTCGACCGGTTTCCATCAGCGTGCCTTCGCCAGCCGCCGGTCCGCCGGCTGGATGACTTCGTCGACGAGCCCGTACGCCACCGCGTCGTCCGGCGTCATGAACCGGTCGCGGTCGATGTCCTTCATCACCTGCTCGAGCGGCTGGCCGGAGTGGCGGGAGATGATCTCCGCCATCCGGCGGGTCATCTCGAGGATCTCCTTCGCAGCGATCTGGATGTCGGCCGGCGAGCCGCGGAAGCCACCGGAGCCCTGGTGGATCATCACTTTCGCGTTCGGCAGCGCGTAGCGCTTGCCGGGGGCGCCGCCTGAGAGGATCATCGCCGCGGCCGACATGCCCATGCCGGTGCAGATCGTCTGCACGTCGGGCCGCACGTATTGCATCGCGTCGTAGATCGCCATGCCGGCGTACGACGAGCCGCCGGGTGAGTTGATGTAGAGCGAGATGTCCTTGTCGGGATCCTCGGCCTCGAGGAAGAGCAGCTGCGCCGTGATGACGTTCGCGATCCCGTCCTCCACTTCCTGGCCGAGGAAGACGATCCGTTCGCGCAGCAGCCGCGAGTAGATGTCGAAGGAGCGTTCGTAGCGGCCGTCCTGCTCCACGACCATCGGTATCAGTGACATCGCAGCCCTCCTGTAAGGTGCAACCCGTTGGTTGCGCCAGAGTATACGCAACCTTTCGGTTGCGGATTGGAGGAGTCATGGAAGTCACCCGCGAGATCGTGTTCCCCGTTCCGCCCGACGAGGTCTGGGAGGCGCTGACGGACCCGGAGCAGCTGGAGGAGTGGTTCGCGAACGACGTCGAGCTCGATGCGACCGAGGGCGGCGAAGGAGTCTTCCGCTGGGACGACGGCGAGGAGCGGCACGCCGTCGTCGTCGAGGCGACGCCGAGCGAGCGCCTCGTCCTCGACTGGGACGACGACGGAACGGTCGAGCTGACGCTCGAGGAGGTCGAGGAGGGCACGCGTCTGCTCGTCCGCGAGTCGACACCGCAGTTCTCGACGGCGCTCGAGCTGCGCGCGCTCGCCCTGAGCTACGCGTGACGGATGTCTTCGGTGCGCTAGCGGATCCCAACCGCCGCTACGTGCTGGAGGCCCTTGCGCAGCGTGAGACGGCGACGGCGACCGAGCTCGCCGCCGAGATGCCGGTGACGCGCCAGGCAGTCGCGAAGCACCTGGCTGCCCTGACAGACGCGGGGCTCGTCGCGAGCCGGCGCGAGGGTCGCGAGACGCGCTACGAGCTGACGCCCGGACCGCTGGCCTCGGCGATGGACTGGATGGCCGGCGTCGGCGCGCAATGGGACTCGCGGCTCGCTCGGCTCCGGCGTCACCTCAGCGATGGATCCCAAAGGCGCGGAGGCGGCGCTCGGCGCCCGGGATGACGCGGTTCAGCTCGTCGAGCAGGTCGCCCGGCTGGGCGATCGAGTACGCGCGGCGGGCGACGTAGCGGCGGAGCGCGCAGTCGACCGCTGCGGCGTCGCCGAGAGAGCGGAACGCGCGGACGCCGGCGCCGTAGACGCCGTAGAAGTACGACCCGCCGTGACGGTTCCAGTACGACATCGGCGCACCGACATGCGTCCCCGCGTCCGGCGGCAACGCCGCCGGCGGCGGCGGCTCGGCCGCGCCGAGGCGCAGCTGCGCCCAGGTCGCGAGCGTTTCGTCGAGCCAGGGGTCACGGGCCTGGTCGTTGCCGACCAGCGAGTAGAACCACTGGTGCGCCGTCTCGTGATCGAGGAATAGGCGCGGATAGCTGCTCGTGCCCACGAACGAGAGCGTCGGATACTCGATGCCGACGCTGCGCAGGTCCGGCGGGATGACGACCGTGTAGTTGCGCCAGGGGTAGCGTCCGTAGCGCGCTGAGAGCTCGCGCAATGCGTCGCGGGCGAGGTCGAGCATGCGCGGGGCGGCGCCGATCGAAGCGACCCTCACGGTCACGCCGCGATCGGTCGCCTCCTGCACTCGGAAGCGCCCGACCGCGAGGCCGACGTCGCGCACTGCGCGCGCGTGGAACCGGCCGCGGCCGACCGGCGCCCCGGTCGCGAGGATGCGGTAGCCGGACGGCGCGTGGACATGCAGGTCGAAGTCCGCCGCCGGTGTCGCAGCGGTCTCGCCCAGGATCTGCACCGGCGGGTCGGTGAGCCAGCCGCGGCGGTCGTCCCAGGCGAGCAACGGCAGGAACGTTCCGAGCCGCAGCCCGTCGCGGAACCGGGCGATCCGGTCGCGATCATCCGGCGGCATCCGCAGCCGCCAGCGGAGTTTCACCGTGACGTGCTGATGGGCGTGAACCGCGCGCCGCACGACCAGCGTCGTCGGGTCCGGCCGCTCGGCGCGCACGCCCGACACCTCGAGCCGCGAGCTGCCGGCGTTCGGCCAGAGCCGGAAGACGAGCCGGCGGACCGGCCGACTCGGCGTGAAGGTGACGGCGAGGCGGCCGCTCACCGTCCGAAACGGAGGCGCAACCCGCACGTCGACGACGTAGCGCGGACGGTCCGGAGCAGGCGCCGCGAGGGCGGGCGGCTGCTGGCACGACGCGAGCACCGCGCACATCGTGCCTGAGGGAGAATCGCGCGGATGGACGTCTCCCGACTGGTCCTCGGCTGCGGCAACTTCGGCGGCATCGGCTCGGCGCCCGCGTTCTTCGGCCAGGGCGAGACCGAGGAGGAGGCGTTCGCGCTGATGGACGCCGCGTGGTCGCTCGGCATCCGCACGTTCGACACGGCCGACGCCTACGGCGGCGGACGCAGCGAGCAGTGGATCGGGAACTGGATCGCGAGCGCCGGCAACCGTCCGGTGATCGTCACGAAGACCTTCAACCCGATGGAGGCGGGCGCCGACAGTGGGCTCGCGCGCGCGCGGCTGACGCGGCAGCTCGAGTCGAGCCTCGACCGGCTCGGCGTCGACCACGTCGACGTCTACCTCGCGCATGCATTCGATTCCGACACGCCGCTCGAGGAGCTCGTCGGGACGTTCGAAGGGCTCCGCGAGCTCGGCCTGATCGAGGCGTGGGGCGTCAGCAACTTCAGCGGCGCCCAGCTGCGCGAGCTGTGCGAGCACGGCCGGCCTGCGTTCGTCGAGAACTCGTACAACCTGCTCGAGCGCGACGACGACCGCGACGTGATCCCGCTCTGCGCCGAGCTCAACATGTCGTACATGGCGTTCGGCCCGCTCGCCGGCGGCCTGCTGACCGGCCGCTATCGGCAAGGCGAGGAGCCGCCGCCGGGGTCCCGGCTTGCGACCCGCCCGGAGGGATACGAGCACCTCGTCAACGACAAGACGTTCGCGGGGCTCGAGCGGTTCGCGGCCGCTGCGGAGAAGCGGGCCGTCACGCCCGCGACGCTCGCGCTTGCGTGGGCGCTCGCTCGGCCCGGGGTGACGTCGGTGATCATCGGCGCGCGCACGCAGCAGCACATCGGGGTCGCGCTGCAGGCGCTCGACATCGGATTGTCGGCCGCCGAGGCCGACGCGCTCGCCCAGCTCTTCTAGGGCGAGAGCCGCTCGAGCCGCCAGCCGTCGCCGTCACGCGCGTAGCGCAGACGGTCGTGCAGCCGGTCGTCGCGGTGCTGCCAGAACTCGTACGTGTGCGGGCGCAGGCGGTAGCCGCCCCAGTTCTCCGGCCGCGGGATGTCGCGCCCGGCGTACTCGCGGTCGAGCTCGGCGACGGCTTCGTCGAGCTGCGCACGGTTCGCGAGCAACCGGCCCTGTCGCGACGAGGCTGCCGCGAGCTGCGAGCCGCGCGACCGGGTCGCGAAGTAGGCGTCCGACTCCGCTGCGCTGAGACGCTCGACCGAGCCCTCGACCCGCACCTGCCGGCCGAGCGGAGGCCAGTGGAAGAGCAGCGCCGCCCGCGGGTTCGCCTCCAGCTCGCCGCCCTTCCGGCTCTCGTAGCCGGTGAAGAAGACGAAGCCCTGCTCGTCTGCCCCTTTCAGCAGCACCATCCGCACCGAGGGCGAGCCGTCGGCGGCGGCGGTCGCGAGCGCCATCCGGTCGTCCTCGGACGCGGCGCCGAACCAGCGGCGGAATTGCTGCAGCGGGTCGGCCTCGACGTCGTCTTCGAGCAGCTCGCTCACAGGCTGGACACTACGGGCTTGACATGTGACCCTTAGGTCACCTAGAGTGGCCGACGTGGGAAGTGTTACCGACGGGTCACGTGTTTCCGAGCCGGCCGACGAGGCGGTCTTCCGGGCACTGGCCGACCCGACCCGGCGCGCGATCCTCGACGGCCTCTTCGAGCGCGACGGCCAGTCGCTCGGGGAGATCGAGCGGGCGTTCGACATGTCCCGGTTCGGGGTGATGAAGCACCTGCGGGTCCTCGAGGAAGCAGGGCTCGTCACGACGCGCCGGGACGGCCGCTCGAAGCTGCACTTCCTCAACCCCGTTCCCATCCGCCTGATCCACGACCGGTGGATCGACAAGTACACCGAGCACCGCGTGTCGGCGCTCGCGGATCTCAAACACGAACTGGAGGAAACCGCATGAGCACGATGACGCAGACGACCGTGCAGGTCTACAACGTCTTCATCAAGGCGAGCCCGGAGCAGATCTGGGACGCCATCACCAAGCCCGAGTTCACGAGCAAGTACTTCTACGGGAGCCTCGTGGAGTCGACGCTGGAGCCGGGCAGCCCGTTCATCGGCTGGTCGCCGGACCACTCGCAGAAGTGGACGGACGGCGAGATCCTCGAGTCCGATCCGCCGCACAAGCTGAGCTACACCTGGCGGGCGCTCTACGACGAGACGACGGCGGCCGAAGAGCCGAGCCGCGTCACCTGGGAGATCGCGCAGCAGGACGGCGGCGTGTCGAAGCTCAGCGTCGTGCACGACCGGCTCGAGGGCGCGCCGAAGACGGCCGAGAACGTCGCCGGCGGCTGGATGTACATCCTCAGCGGGCTGAAGACGCTGCTGGAGACGGGCGAGCCGCTCGCCCCAGCCGGTTAGCGGAAGAGGTCGCGCTCTTCCGGGATGACGAGGTCGCGGGCGCGTCCGTCGCCCGCGACCTCGAGCCCGCGCACGACGGCCGCCGGAATGCCGTCGACCTTTCCCATCACGAGCTCCGCCGCGCTGGCGATCTCGTCGGCGACCGCGATCATCGTCGCGTGCAGCTCGTAGCCGACGCGGTCGCGCTGTCCGCGCAGGTCGCGCATCACCTCGATGCCGGCGGCGCCGAGCGCGACGTCGATCGTGCCCTGGCGCCAGGGGCGACCGAACGAGTCGCTGACGAGAACGCCGACGTCACGGCCGGCGAGCTCGTGGAAGCGCTCGCGTAGGCGCCGCGCCGACGCGTCGGGATCGAGGGGCAGCAGCACCAGCATTCCCGGCTCGGGCGCATTCGAGGAGTCGACTCCCGCCGACGCGCAGATGAAGCCGTGCCGCGTCTCGGCGATCACGAGCGGCTCCCGCACGCGCACGACGCGCTTCGCCTCGCTCAGGATTGCTTCGATCCGGCGCGGGTCCTGGCCGTCGCCGGCGATCTCGCGGGCGTGGTCGGACGGCTCGATGTCGGCGAGCCGCACGACCCGTCCCTCCGCCTTCGACACCGCCTTCTGGGCGAAGACGACGACGTCTCCGTCCTCGAGCTCGAGCTTCCCCGCGACCATCTCGGCGAGGTCGTCTCCCTCGCGGATCTCCGGCAGCCCTTCGGCCGCGATGACACGGACTTCCTTCAGCGGAGTCCCGTGAGCCGGATGCCCGCGTGCGCCTTGTAGAGCTTGTTCACGTTCAGGATCACGGAGGTCATCCCTTCGAGCGCGCGTGAGTTCGCAAGCGGGCCGACGTCGATCCCGCGCGCTCCGAGACGCTCGGCCAGCTCGAGTGCGAGCGTCTTCGCATCGGATACCTCGCCGCAGATGAGCGCGTCGCCGGGATCGCCCGCGACCACGTTCGCAGCCGCGAACGACTGGAAGCCGGACGCAACGGGACCGCGGACGATGCGTGCGACCTCCTCGGCGAGCGAGCCCTGGTGACGGCCCGGCAGCACGCCGCCGTCGGTGAAGCGCAGGTCGCTCGCGACGCAGAGAACCGGCGTCTTGCCGATCGCGTCGGCCAGCTCGGTGGCCGTCGCGAGCGTCGCGTTCGATTTGACGGCGAGGACGACGAGGTCGACGTCGCGAACCGCCTCGCCGTTCTGCGCGCCTGTCACTCCGAGCTCGTCAGCCGTCGTCTTCGCGCGGTCCGCGTCTCGCGAGCCGACGACGACCTCGTCTCGCCCGATCTCCGCCAGACGCTTTGCGAGCGCGCGACCGAAAGCGCCGGTGCCGCCGACGATGGCGACCTTCACGTCAGCGCAACCGCGTCGAGCGCGGCCTCCGCGAGCGCGCGCCGCGAGGCGGCGTCGTGCATGAGCGTCCTGGTGACAATCGTCCTCATGCCGGCGTCACCGCCGGCGTCGGACTCGTCGATCACGAGCGCGTCGATCAAACCCGTGTAGCAGCGCGCGAGGTGTGCGGGCGTCGTCCCGCCTTCGAGCCGCGCGAGCATGTCCGCCGCCGGGCCCTTGACGGCCTCGCCGCCGATGAGTGGGCTGACGGCGACACACGGCACGCGGCGGCGCTCGAGCGCGGAGCGGATGCGCTCCACCGCGAGAATCGGCCCGATCGACACGTACGGGTTGCTCGGCGCAAGCAGGATCAGGTCGGCCTCGTGCAGCGCCTCGAGCACGCCCGGGGCCGGGCGGGCGTCGCGAGCGCCCTCGAAACGCACGCGGTCGACGGGATCGCAGTGGCGGCGCGCGACGAACCAATGCTGGAAGTCGAAGCTCCCGTTCGGCGTGTCGAGAAACGTGCGCAGCGGCTCGTCCGTCGCAGGAAGGATCGTCGCCTCCAGCCCGAGCGCCGCGGCCAGCCGCGCGGTGACGGCCGAGAGCGGCTCGCCTCGCCGCAGCGCCTGCGTTCGCACCAGATGCAGTCCGAGATCGCGGTCGCCGAGCCTGAACCATGCCTCGCCGCCGATCGCCTCGACGGTCGTTTGCGCATTCCACGTCTCGTCGGCCCTCCCCCAGCCGCGTTCCTCGTCTGCGAGACCCGCAAGCGTGTAGACGACGCTGTCGAGATCGGGCGACACCGCGAGCCCCAGTACCTCGAGGTCGTCGCCGACATTGACGACCGCGGTGACATCGGCCGCATCCACGGCGTCGACGAGGCCGCGTAGGAAGCGCGCGCCGCCGACGCCGCCGCTGAGCACCGTGACCTTCATCCGAGGTACGCGCGGGTGTGTTTCCCGACGCGGGCACGCACGCGCTCGAGGTCATCCCAGGTGTCGACGTCGTCTCGGAGACCCGGCAGGTTGAGGCGTCTCGCACCGAGGCGCGACTCGAAGCGCGCCGCGCTGCCGCTGCCGTAGAGCGGCTCGAAGTCGCGCGCGCTTTGCAGCGCGAGAGCGTTGGTCGTGCCGTCCTCGGCGGCGACGAGCGCCGGCGCTGCCGCGGTCAGCTCGGCGAGCTCGGCAGCCGTCGCGCACGGGAGGTCGCCGTTCACGATCGTCACGGGGCCGTCGAGCTCGGCGAGCGCGGCAGCCAGCGCGGCGCCCTGGCCGCCGGCGGCCTCGACGACGATCGCGTCGCCCGCGGCGTCTCGGACGTCCGCGAGCATCGCGCGTGCGAGCTGCCCGTCGCCGAGCCGCGTCTTGCCGTTGACGCGGAACGGGATCACGAACGTCGCCATCCGGCAAGACTAACGGCGTGACAAATGCGTACATCGCCGAGCAGCTCGAAGCGTTCGCAACCCTCCTCGACCTGTCGGGCGCGGGCTATTACACGGCGCGCGCATACCGCCGCGCCGCGGAGACGATCCGCGAAACCAAGGCGCCGATCGCCGAGCTCGTCGCAAACGGGCGCGTCCAGGAGCTGCGCGGGATCGGCGCGGGGATCGCGGCGCGACTGCGCGAGCTGGTGGAGACCGGCAAGATCGCCGAGCTCGACGAGCTCGAGCGCGAGGTCCAGCCGGAGCTGATCGGGCTCGGCCGTCTTCTCGGCGTCGGGCCGAAGCGCATGGTCGAGATCGGCCGCGCGCTCGGCGTCTCGAGCGCGGAGGAGTTCCGCGAGGCCGCACGCGGCGGGCGCCTGACGTCGGTGGCGGGGATCGGGCCGCAAACCGAACGACGCCTGCTCGAACGTCTCGAGCGTGCGGATCGCCCGGAGAAGAAGGGGATGCTCCTGAATCGCGCACGCGCGCTGCTCGAGGAGATTGCGAAGGAGCTCGGCGGCGAGGTCGCGGGCGATCCGCGCCGCTGGGCCGACACCTCGTTCGACCTGACTGTCGTCTGCAGCGCGGACGACGCGGGGGATGTGCTCGACGCATTCGCAGCGCTGCCGGCGATCGTCTCGCTGTTCGAACGCGAGCCGCGCCGCGCCCTCGGCGTCACCGTCGAGGGCGTTCCCGTCGAGGTCGTCGTCGCCGAGCCGGCGCGATTCGGGACCGAGCTCCTGCGCGCGACCGGCACGCGCGCGTACGTCGACGCGCTCGAGCCGCTGCCGGACGCTGCGGACGAAGCAGATGTGTATGCGCAGCTCGGCGTGCCGTGGTGCGCGCCCGAGCTCCGCGAGCAGGCGTTCCGCGGCGAGCCGCCGCCGTTGCTGCAGCGTCCCGCGATCCGCGGCGACCTGCACGTGCACACGACGTGGTCGGATGGGAAGGCGTCGGTGCTCGAGATGGCGCTCGCGGCGCGCGACCTCGGCTACGAGTACATCGCGATCTGCGACCACACGCCGAACGTGCGTGTCGTCCCGGGCCTCGACGCCGAGGACCTCCGGCGGCAGGCAGAGGAGATCGCGGCCGTCAACGAGGAGGTGGCGCCGTTTCGCGTGCTGCGCGGCACCGAGGTCGACATCCGCCGCGACGGCGAGCTCGACCTCCCGGACGACGTGCTGGCCGAGCTCGACTGGGTGCAGCTCAGCCTGCACGCAGGGCAGCGCGAGCCGGGCGACCAGCTGACGCGCAAGGTGACGGAGGCGATGCGCCATCCGGCGGTGCGCGCCCTCAGCCACCCGAAGGGCCGGATCATCAATCACCGGCCGCCGAACGCGCTGGACCTCGAGCGCACATTCGAGGTCGCGCTCGAGACGGGCGTCGCCGTCGAGACGAACGGGCTGCCGGACCGCCTCGACCTGTCAGGCCCGGAGATCCGGCTTGCGGTCGAGGCCGGCGTCCCGATCGTCGTCTCGACCGACGCCCACTCGGTGCGCGGCCTCGGCAACATGCGCCTCGCGGTGCACACGGCGCGCCGCGGCTGGGCGACCGCCGCGGACGTCGTCAACACTCGCCCGCTCGCAGAGATCCTCAGCGGGCACAGAACTCGGCGCCGCGCCACGGGCGCACCGTCCCGCCGTACAACCTGACCGCGCCGCGCACGTCGTCGTCACGGAGCAGCCGGCAGACCCACATCCCCTGCGGCGGCGCCGGGCAGAGCTCCGGGTGGTCGACGTCGAGCGCGGGGTTCATCGTCGCGCAGACGTGCGTCTCGTGGCCGAGGCCGAGCACGTGCCCGAGCTCGTGCGCGACGACCAGGGCCATCGTGTAGCGGTCGAGCCCGTTGCGGATGCCGACCTTCGCGCTGTAGATGCGGCGGTTGCGGATCAGCGGTCGTGCGTCGCCGGCCGGCGTGAACCACCGCACGCCGAGCAGCACCTTCGCACTGCGGCGAGAGCTCTTGAGGAAGCGGACGTGGGCGCCGCTCGAGTTCCATGCGTACGCCGCGCTGTCGACCGACCAGTTGTACGCCGGCACTTCGTTGAAGTACGTGATCGTCGTGGTCTGCCAGCGACCGCCGAGGACCGTGTAGGCACTCGCGCTCGGCACCAGCGAGAGCGCCAGGAGAATGGCTGCAAGGGTCGCTCGCATCAGGAGCGATTTCGGCATGGGACACTCGCGCCTTGAAGGTTCTCGCCACCCGCCGCTACCCAGGGCCGGCCTTCGACGAGCTCCGCGACGTCGAGGTGGGCCCACTCGAGCCGCGGACAGACATCGAGGCGGTGATCGTCGCGAACGAGCCGGTGGATCCGGCGGCGTTCCGGTCGCTGCGCCTGGTCTCGAACTTCGGCGTCGGTTACGACCGCGTCGGCGTCGACGAGCTCCGCCGGCACGGCGTCGCGGTGACGAACACGCCGGGCGTGCTCGACGCGGCAACCGCCGATCTGACCTGGGCGCTCATCCTCGCGGCGCGGCGTCGCGTCGTCGAAGGCGACGGGCGGGTGCGTGCCGGCGAATGGACAGGATCGTGGGCCGACGGCTTCCTCGCCGAGGAGCTGACCGGCTCGACGCTCGGGATCGTGGGGCTCGGCCGGATCGGCAGCGCCGTTGCACGGCGCGCGGAAGGCTTCGAGCTGCGCGTGAGGTCTGTTCGCGCGCGCGACGGCGCCGATGCGCTCGACGAGCTGCTCGGCGAGTCCGACATCGTCACGATCCACGCGCCCCTGACGCCGCAGACGGAGGGGTTGCTCGACGCGCGGCGCCTGGCGCTCCTTCGCGACGGTGCCGTCCTCGTCAACACGGCTCGCGGCGAGATCGTCGACGAGGACGCGCTCGTTGCGGAGCTCGTCTCGGGGCGCATTCGCGCCGGGCTCGACGTGTTCGCGCGCGAGCCAGACGTCCCCGAACTGCTCCTGACGCTGCCGAACGTCGTCCTCACTCCACACCTCGGCAGCGCGACGCGGCAGACGCGTGAGGCGATGACGCGGCTGGTCGTCGACAACGTGCTGGCGCTGATGCGCGGCGACGAACTGCTTACGCAGGTGGCGTAGACAGCGCAGCCGACCCCGGGCCGCTCGAGCTCCACTCGGCGAGCTCGTACCAGTGCGTCGCGCGCAGCGCCTCGGCGACCTTCGGATCGGTGTGCTTCGCGTAGAAGACGTGCCGGTCGAGGTCGCAGCAGATCGCAACGGCACCGAGCGGCACCTCCGGGATCTGCATCAACGCCTCGGCCGGCAGCTTCGCCTCGGCAACGGTGTAGTGCTTGAACTGGAGGTCCGGCGCGTACTCCATCAGCTCCGGCCAGTCGGGACAGGTGCGTGAGCTCACGTGCCAACCCTTTCTGCCTGCGCCGCGATTTCCTCCCCGCTCCAGCGCCCTTCGAGCCGGACGACGCCGCTGGACTCGCCGCCGGGATAGACGATGAACTCCAGCGCGTCGTCGAGCCAGTGGAAGACCCGCTCTCCCTCGGCGTCCGTCAGGCCCAGGCGGACACGGAAGCGGCCGTCGGCGAGCGGGAGCTCGTCGACGTCGAAGCGCACGACGCCCGGTTCGCCGACGAGGTGGCCGGAGCCGGCCACCAGGAGCCCGGAGACGTCGCGGAGCTCGAGCGAGACGCGTAGCGGCGCGACCGGCGTGTCGGCGCTCACGCGCAGCCGCAGGGTCAACGGCTCGCCGGCAAGGAACTGGGTGCGTGGCTCGCCCTCGGCTCCGAGGAGCTCGACGTCCTCGAGCCGAGCCTCGCCGCTGCCCCACTCCTTGAGGCCCGCGCCCCGCTCAGCGGGGTCGCGGTCGCCCGCGAGCAGCTGCCGGTAGCGCACGATCGCGTCATGCGTCGGTCCGTCGAAAGCGACCTCGCCGTCGCGGAGCAGAACCGCGCGGTCGCACAGCCGCTCGACCGCGGACGCGTCGTGCGAGACGAAGACGATCGTGCCGCCGCGCTGCTTGAACTCGAAGATCTTGCCGAAGCACTTGCGCTGGAACTGCTCGTCCCCGACGGCGAACACCTCGTCCAGCAGGAGGACGTCGGCGTTGATGTGCGACGCGATCGCAAAGCCGAGCCGCATGTACATGCCGGACGAGTACGTCCGCACAGGGCGGTCGATCGCCCGCTCGAGGCCCGCGAACGCAACGATCTCGTCGAGCTGCTCGCGCAGGTACGCGCGCTTGAGCCCATAGATCGAACCGTTGAGGAACACGTTCTCGCGGCCGGTCAGGTCGGGATGGAAGCCTGCGCCCAGCTCGAGCAGCGAGCCGACACGCCCGCCGATGTCGACGCGCCCGGAGGTCGGCTTGATGATCCCCGAGATCAGCCGCAGCAGGGTCGTCTTTCCCGACCCGTTGCGGCCGACGAGCCCGACGGCCCCGCCGGGCTCGATCTCGAACGAGACGTCGCTCAGCGCGACGACGTCACTCGGCCGAGAGCGGTTGCGAGCGACGATTGCGTCCTTCAGCCGCCGCGCCTCGCGCGGATAGACCTTGAAGACGCGCGACGCATGCTCGACGACGATCTGACCTGGCTGCGTCACGCCTGCGAGGGTACCGCGAGCGCTTTACGAACAAGCCCCGCGAGCGTCTCGACGAACCGCGGGTCGGCGTTCGGCATCTCGATGCGCGCGAGCTCCAGGCCGAGCTCCTGCGCCGTTTCCGCCGCTTCGTGGTCGAGGTCCCACCGGATTTCCAGATGATCGGCGACGAACCCGACCGGACACACCAGCACCTTCGTGACGCCCTGCGCCTTCAGCTCCTCGAGGTGGTCGAGGATGTCGGGACCGAGCCACGGCTCGCCCGTCGGCGACTCGCTCTGGAAGGAGAACGACCAGAGCCCGCCGAGATCTGCGCGCTCGGCGACGAGCCGCGACGTCTCGAGCAGCTGCTCCTTGTAGACGGGCGCGGCACGCTCGGGCAGCGAGTGCGCCGTGAAGACGACGTGTGCGTCGGTCCCGCGCACACGGTCCGCCAGCACGTCGATGAACCCGGGCTCGTCGTGCCAGCTGTCGACGAAGACGAGCTCGGCCCGCCCCTCGAGCGCGGGCTCGAGCTGATCCCGGTAGCCGGCGATCGACAGCTCCGAGTAGTGGGGCGCGAGGACAAGACCGACGACCGTGTCGGCACCCGCCGCGACCGCCCGCTCGGCGGCGTCGGCAATGCGCGGCGTCCAGTGCTTCATCCCGGTGAACACCGGTACGTCCCCGAGCTCGTGCTCGAGGGCGACGCGTGTCCGCTCGGTGATCGCGTTGAGCGGCGACCCGTCTTCGATCCCGAGCCTGCGGTAGCGCTCGACGAGATTCTCGAGCAGCTCCGGGCGGATCGGACGCCCGCCGCGGATGTCGGTGTAGTACGCGGGCACGTCGGCGAGCCGCTCGGGCGAGCCGTACGCCATCAGCACGACGGCGGCGCGGCGGCCTCCGCGATCGCCCGAGACCTCAGACACGAGCTTCCACCGTCGCCTCGTGCACGAGCTCCGTCAGGCGGCGGAGAACGGCCGGGTCTGCATTGGGTGGCACTCCGTGCCCAAGGTTGAATACATGACCCGGCCGCCCTCCGGCACGCCCGAGAATAGCGCGCGTCTCCGACTCGATCCGCGCCCACGGGGCGAGCAGCACAGCGGGATCGAGGTTGCCCTGGACGCCGTGTTCGTCCCCGACTTCGGCCCAGCCGCGGTCGAGCGGGATCCGCCAGTCGAGCCCGATCACGTCGCCCCCGGCGCCGGCCATCTCCTGTAGCAGCGTGGCGGTCCCGGTGCCGAAGTGGATCGTCGGCGCGTCGGCCGCCGCAAGGATGCGCGCCGAGTACGGCGCGACGAACTCCTCGTAGTCGGACGGCGACAGCGCGCCGACCCACGAGTCGAAGAGCTGGATGACGTCTGCGCCCGCGCGCACCTTGGCCGCGACGTACCGCGCCGATGTCTCGGTCAGCTTCTCCATCAGCGCGTGCCACGTCGAAGGCTCGCCGTACATCAGCGCCTTGACGGTCGCGAAGTCGCGGCTCGGCTTCCCCTCGACGAGGTAGCCGGCGACGGTGAACGGGCCGCCGCAGAAGCCGATCACCGCCTGGTCGTCGCGCAGCTCCTCGCGAACGAGACGCACCGCCTCCAGGATCGTCGGCACCGCCTCCTCCGGCGCGGGCACGACGAGCCGGTCGACGTCGGCGCGCGTGCGAATCGGCCGCTCGATCACCGGGCCGACGCTGTCGACGAGCTGCACGTCGACGCCCATGCCGAGGATCGGGAACATGATGTCGGTGAACATCACGGCCGCGTCGACGTCGTGCCGGCGCACCGGCTGCAGCGTCACTTCGGCGCACAGCTCAGGCTGCGCGACGATGTCGAACAGTCCGTACTGCTTGCGCAGCTCGCGGTATTCGGGGAGCGAGCGCCCTGCCTGGCGCATGAACCAGACGGGCGTGTGCTCGACGGGCTCGCGTCGGCATGCCCTGACGAGGAGCGGATCCACAGACCGTAGGGTAGTCGCGTGCCTGCGGAGCACCCCGTTCCCGCCGGACCGCTCGCCGTGCGCTGGCACGCCTACGAGCTCGACCCCGTGCAGGCAGGCGCACTGGGCCGGGCACACGTCGTGCTCGAGAACGCGGGGACAGCCGCGTGGCGCGATCTCAACATCTCGTACCACTGGCTCGACGACCGCGGCAACCCGATCGTCTGGGACGGCATCCGGCACCCCGTCAGCGCCGGGCGAGGCGAACGCGTCGAGCGAGAGCTCGACGTGCGCGGGCCCATTCCGGCGGGCCGCTACAGGCTCGCGTTCGACCTCGTCGAGGAGGGGCGCTTCTGGCTCGGCGAGCTGGGCAACTTCACGCCGGAGCTCGACGTCGACGTCGCCCCGCGCGACGCGTCGGGCGCGCGGCTGTTCGGCGCGGATGCGGACGCCGAGCAGCTGGCGGCGGCGCATGCGGAGGGCTTCGCAGCGGTGGGCGGCTCGATCGAGCTGCGCCGACGGCCGCGCGAGCTGGAGCCGTACGAGCCCGGCGGCGGGCGCAATCCCGCGTTCGCGCACCCGCTCGTCTGCCCGTCGCTGCTCCCGCCGCTCGAGCCGAACGACGAGGTCGCGGGCCTACCCGCCTGGCGGCCCGAAGGCGACGAGCCGTGGCTCTACGACGCGCGGATCAGACTTCGACCGCGACTTCGCTCGCCGAAGTTGCCGTAGAGGTCGGGCGGGCCTCGCCCGTCCGACCGTCTTCCGTCCCGTCTGGCTCAGCCGGCGGACGAACAGCGATCAGACCTCGACCGCGACTTCGCTCGCGAAGTCGCCGTAGAGGTCGGGCGGGCCTCGCCCGTCCGACCGTCTTCCGTCCCGTCTGGCTCAGCCGGCATACGAACAGCGATCAGACCTCGACCGCGACTTCGCTCGCGAAGTCGCCGTAGAGGTCGGGCGGGCCTCGCCCGTCCGACCGTCTTCCGTCCCGTCTGGCTCAGCCGGCATACGAACAGCGATCAGACCTCGACCGCTATCTGGTCGTCGACGCCGGTGAACACCGACGCGCCGAGGGCGAGCGCGATCAGCGCGGCCGCGACCGTGTAGATCGTGTCGCCCCACGTCGGCAGGTTGCCGTAGA
Organism: uncultured Actinomycetes bacterium; assembly: GCA_963833655.1. Classification (GTDB taxonomy): domain Bacteria; phylum Actinomycetota; class Thermoleophilia; order Gaiellales; family Gaiellaceae; genus 3-1-20CM-4-69-9. Next base: position 212,843 of record CAWHYL010000007.1, read on the forward strand.
AGAGCACGGCGTGGAGCGCCTCGATCGGCGGCGACAACGGGTTGACCCAGTGAATGAGGTCGACGACCCACTGCCGGCTCGCGATCTGCGGGTCCGACAGCGGATAGAGGACGGGCGTCAGGAAGAACAGCGGCAGCAACAGCGCTGCGACGAGGAACTCGATGTCGCGGAAGAGCACGTTCAGCGACGCGATCGCGAGCGCGAGCCCGCCGGTGATGGCGACGAGCGCGACGGCGAGCGGCAGCGCGAGCCATTCCGTCGCCCGGACGCGCGGCAGCAGTGCGAAGTTGAGCACGAGCAGCGCCGCGAGCATCACGCCGAAGCTGATCAGGTTCGTCGCGACGACCGAGAGCGGGACGAGCTGGCGCGGGAACCGCGTCTTGCGGATCAGGTTCGCGTTGTCCAGCAGCGAGCGCGACGCCGACTGCACCGACGTTGCGAAGAAGATCCAGGCGGCCAGCCCGACGAGCAGGAAGAGCGCGTAGTGGCCTTCGTTCCCGAACGGCGTCTTCCAGAGAACGGAGAAGACGAGCAGGTAGACGGCCATCAGCAGAACCGGATTGGCCAGGGTCCAGGCAACGCCCAGGATCGAGCCGCGGTACTTCGCCTGAACGTCCCGGCGGAAGAGGTTCCCGAACAGCTCGCGGTAGCGGACGAGGTCGCCGTATACCGTCGTCATCGGCGCGGCCTAGTGTAGAGAGCGCCTCACATGGCATTTACAGCCCTTGGTTACCCTTGCCCGGCGTGAAGGCGCTGGCCGCAATCGTGGCTCTCCCTGCCGCGGCTGCGGTCATCTGGCTGTTGCTCCGTACACCTCTCGCCGCCCGCCTCGGGGCGGCGCCGCGGGCGGATCGCTGGCACCGCCGGACCACGCCGATGCTCGGCGGGATCGGGATCTTCGCAGGCATCCTTGCGGGGTACTGGGCGGCCGTCGCGACGGACGCCGCTCCGGCGACGCGCGAGCTCGTGGCGATCCTCGGCGGCTGCGCGATCCTCTTCGTCGCCGGCTTGCTCGACGATCTCTATTCGCTCGGCCCGCTCCCGAAGCTCGCGGCGCAGGTCGGCGCGGCCGTGCTGGTGATCTTCAACGGGCTGACCATCTCCGGCCTCATCTCGAACGACATCCTCGCCGGGATCGTCGCGCTCGTCTGGCTGGTCGGACTGACGAATGCCTTCAACCTGCTGGACAACATGGACGGGCTGGCGGCGACCCTCGCCGGCATCGCGGCCATGTTCTTCGCGATCGACGCACTGACCGTCCACCACAACGACGCGGTGCTCGCGCTGTCGCTGGCGATCGCGGGTGCCTGCGCCGGGTTCCTGCCGTTCAACCTGCGGCCGAAGCGCTCGGCAGCCGTCTTCATGGGCGACTCCGGAAGCCAGGTGCTCGGCTTCGCGCTCGCGGCGCTCGGCCTGACCGCGAGCTGGAAGGTCGCCGGCACGACGGTCGCCACCCTGTTGCTGCCGGTGCTCGTGCTCGCGGTGCCGATTCTCGACACGACGCTCGTGACCGTCGTGCGCCTGCTCGACGGTCGCCCCGTCTACCAGGGCGGCCGCGACCACACCTCGCACCGGCTCGTCTACCACGGCCTGTCGGAGAAGCGCGCGGTCGTGCTGCTCGCGGTGATCTCCGCCGCGCTCGGCGCGACGAGTCTCTTCTATTCCGTTCTCGACAACGCGTGGGTGACGCTGATCGGGGTGCTGCTGACGTTTGCGTTGCTCGTGCAGTTCGCCAGCGTCCTGTCCGACGTCGAACGGACGCCGGGAGTGCTCGAAGAACGAAGCTGGTTCCGCACCTTCGTCGCGAACCCACGCCGTCTCGTCGAGTCGCTCGTCGACTTCGCGCTGATCTCCGCGTCGTTCGCGTTCGCGTACTACCTGCGGCTGCAGGGGAGCGGCACGACGTACGACCGGCACATCTTCCAGGTCTCGCTGGCGGTGCTGCTCGCCGCGCGGTACCTCGCGTTCATCCCGTTCGGGCTCTACCGCGGCGTGTGGCGCTACGCGGGCGCGCGCGACGCCGCAGCGATCGTCGGAGCGGTCGTCGTCTCCGAGCTCGTGGCGTACCTGATCCTCGACGCGACGCAGGTGTGGGGCGCGTTCCCGCGCAGCATCTTCATCATCGACGCGCTCGTCTGCATCGTCGTCATCGGCCTGTCGCGGTTCTGGGAGCGCGGCTTCGTGCGTGCGGTGTCCTCCTTCACCGGCCGCGGCGACCGGCGGCGGACGCTCATCGTCGGGGCGGGGCGCGGCGGGCGCAGCCTCCTGCGCGAGCTCCGCGAGACCGCCGGCGAGCAGGTGGTCGGATTCGTCGACGACGATCCGCGACTCACGCGGCGGCGCCTGCAGGGAGTTCCGGTGCTGGGCGGCCTGCTGGAGATCGAGGGCGTGCTCGCGAAGGCGCGCCCCCACACCGTGCTGGTGACGATTCCCGACGCGCCACGCGAGCGGCTCGGGCTTGTCATCGACGCGTGCGCGCTCGCAGAGGTGCCGTGTCGCTTCGTGAGGCGGGAGACCGACCTGGATCCGCGCCTCGTGCTCGGCGCGAGCGCCGACTGAGGTCGGGGTGAGCGTCGCGAGCGCCCGTTCGGCGCCGGTCGGCCGCACGTATGCGGACCGGCTGCTCGCAGCCGTCCCGCTGCTGAGCATCTTCCTCTGGCTGGCGATCGTCTACGCCGTCGAGGCCTGGGCGCATCAGACGCCGTGGCTGTTCGGCGACGAGCTGGAGCTGACGCAGCTGTCACGCGCGATCGCCGCGACCGGGCACGCTGCGCGGCGCGGTGAGCCCCACTCGTTCGACACGCTCTGGACGTACGTGATGGCTCCCGCCTGGCGCATCCACGACGTGCACACGGCGTACGCGACGGTGAAGTACCTGGCGGTGCTGATCATGACGGCGACGGCGTTCCCGGCGTACGCACTGGCCCGCCTGATCGTCGGCAAGACGGCGTCGCTCTTCGTCGCCGCCGCGTCATGCGTGATCCCGGCGATGGCGTACTCGGCGATGATCGTGGAGGAGCCGCTCGCGTATCCGTACTCGACGCTCTGCGTCTTCCTGCTGCTGCGGACACTCATCCGCCCGACCCGCTGGTGGATCGCCGGCACCATCGCCGCGTTGATCGTCGCCCCGTTCGTCCGCGGCGAGCTGGTCGTGCTCTGGGCGGTACTGGCGTTCAGCCTCCTGTTCCTCGCGTGGCGTACGGGTCGCGTCCGGCGCTGGCGCGGGACGTGGACTGCGTGGGACTGGGTCGGCTTCGCCGTGCTCCTGCTCGGCGCCGGCGTCACGGTGAGCGCGATCCTCGGCAAGGCGTCCTTCGAGTGGCTGATCTCAACGGATCACTACAAGCGGCGGATCTTCGACTACGGCTTCAACGCGGCCGGCGCCCTCGCCATCGGACTCGGCATCTTCCCGCTCGTTGCGGGGCTCGCGTCGCTCTGGCCCGGCAAGAGCGAGCGCCCCGACCGCGCCTTGACGGTCTTCCGCAGCGTGCTGCTCGCGGCCGTCGTGTCGTTCGGCGTCTACACGGCGGTGAAGTCGACGTACGTGTCGACGGTCTTCGGCACGTACACCTACGAGCGGAACCTGATCTACCTCGCGCCGCTCCTGTTCGCGGGGACGGCGCTGTGGTTCGAGCGCCGAGACTTCAATCCGATCGCGGTCGTCGTCGCAGGAGCGTTCGTCATCTACCTGCTGCTGACGACGCCGTACGAGAACACGCAGGACATCTCGTACAACGCCCCCGGGCTCGCGATCCTGCAGCAGGCGAATCGCTACCTGAATCTCGACCACACGGGCGCGAAAATCGGACTGCTCGCGATCCTCGGCCTGTCGGTCGCATTGCTGCTCGTGCGCAGCACGAGATGGGTGGCAGTCGCGCTCGCGGTAGCGATCGTCGCCTGGAACTTGACCGGCGCGCTGTCGTTCGCGTCGGCGTCGAACCGCGCGTCCGACCGCTTCGTCGACAACATCCGCAAGCCCTTCACGTGGCTCGACGACACGACGGGCGGCAAGCCGACGCTCTACATCGGCCAGCAAATGTCCGATCCGAACGGCCTGTGGCTGCTCGAGTTCTGGAACCCTCACTCGCTGATCGGGCGCGTCTGGAGCCTCGACGGCACGGCGCCGGGGCCGGGCCCGACCCTGACTCCCGACCCGAAGCTTCCGGACGGGGCCCTGTCGCACGACCCGCACTACCCGTACGTCGTCGAGGAGCGTGGCATGAACATCGTCGGGCGCACGATCGCGACGCATGAGCACGTGGCCGGCGGCGCGCTCCAGAACTGGCGCCTCGTGAAGGTCGCACCGCCGCTCCGCTTGCGGGACTTCGTGACGGGTCAGTACGCCGACGGCTGGTCGGGATCCGACAGCGCGTACACGCGCTTCTCGAGCGGCGAGACCGGCGGACGGCTGCGCCTCGTCGTTGCGCGCCCGTGGGGCGGGCCGGACATCGTCGGACACGTCACCGTCCGGCTCGGGCCGATCGTCATCGGCGACGACAACCAGCCACACGTCGGGACGCCGACGACCGTCAAGCGCTTCGCCCTGCACGCGAACGGCGTCAAGCGGCTCGTTTTGCCGGCGCCCGGGCCGCACTTCCGCGTCGAGGTCCACGTGACACCCACGTTCCGCCCACACGAGCTCGACCCGCGGACCGGCGACAACCGCGACCTCGGGGCGAAGATCACGTACGCCTACTTGCCGCGCAGAGGTAGCTGAAGCGGAAGCGGAGGAGCAGGCGCGCCACCGGTGTCCGCTCCAGTGCGTGCAGCGCGGACTCGGCGAAGGCCGGTAGCGCAAAGCGCTGCGGCGAGAAGAACGGCCGCAGATCGAGCCTGTCGAAGCCGGCGGCGAGGAGATCGGCCCTCACGTCCTCCACGCGGTACTGCCGCGGGTTCAGGTCGAAGACGAGCTTCCTCTCCGTATAACCGGCAATCCGCCGGAAGAACGCCTGCCGGTCGCGTGCGTAGTAGATGGCGCGGAAACACGTCGTGGCGGCGACCCGCTCAGGCGGCTCGTAGTCGTTGAGGTCGCCGAGGACGACGTCTCGGCCGTGCCGCTGCGCCGACTCGACCTGCTCAGGGCTCGAGTCGACGCCGCGGTAGACGATGCCCGGCAGATGCTCCGCGAGCCCGCCGTCGCCGCACGCGAGGTCGAGCAGCGCGTCCCCGGGCTCGAGCTGCGGCCCGAGCGCGCGGATCAGCTCCGCGCGGTGCGCGAGGTACGCGCGCGGATCGGCGTACGCCGTCTCGGTCCAGCTCACCGCAGCGCGAACAGCCGCTCCGGATGCTTGCGCAGGAAGCGCAGCATCGCGTGCATGTGCCAGAGGTTGCGGCGAGTGAAGAAGTGCCTGTCGATCACGGCCTGGTATTCGTGCCGCACGACGGCGCTCGGCACCCACCACCGCTCCCAGCCCGCCTTCATCGCGCGGTAGCTGAGGTCGATGTCCTCGACGTAGAGCTTGTAGCCGGCGTCCCAGCCGCCGATCTGCTCGAGCATCGTGCGGCGCATGAGCAAGAACGCGCCCAGCATCGTGTCGACCTGGAGCGGCTCGTTCGTCGGCGCGTCGAGGAGGTAGTGGCGCTTCTGCCAGCGCATGGGCGGAAAGAGCGAGCGCAGCGGCGTGCGGCGCACGATCGTCCCCCCGATCGTCGGAAAGCTGCGGCGCGACGCCTGCAGCGTCCCGTCCGGGTTGAGCATCTTCGGCCCGGCGATGCCGCACCGCGGGTGCGCGTCCGCGAATTCCACGAGCGCCGCGACACACCCCGCCTCGGGGACGGCGTCGGGGTTCGAGATGACGACGTACTCCCCGCTCGTCTCCGCGATCCCCGTGTTGACGTTGGCCGAGAAGCCGAGGGCGCGCCCGTTCTCGGCGACGCGCACATCCGGCGGCAGCGAATCGGGACGGCTGCGCGGGCCGTTCGCCACGACCACGAGCTCGTCGACCTGCGCCTGCAGCGCCGGCAGCGAGTCGCGCAGGAGCGCCGCCTCTGCCGCACCGGTGACGACGAAGACGCCGGAGACCTTCATGCCGCCAGGATCCTGCGGTAGACGTCGGCCGTGAGGCGAGCTGTCTCGCGCCAGGAGAACGCCTTCGCCCGCTCCAGCCCGGCCGCCGCCAGCCGCTCTCGCTCCGCGAGGGCGCGGCGCACGCCGTCCGCGAGATCGTCGGCGAAGACTGCCGCGTCGCCGGCGACCTCCTGCAGCGCGGGCTCGGGCGCGGCGACGACGGGCGTGCCGCAGGCCATCGCCTCGACGACCGGCAGCCCGAAGCCCTCGTACCGCGAGGGGAAGAGCAGCGCCGCCGCCGACTGGTAGAGCCGCACGAGCTCGGCCTTCGGCACGTACCCGCGCACCTCCGCGCCGCGCCGCCGCAGCTCGGCGACGAGCTCCTCGTCCTTGGGCGGCCCGACGACGACGAGCTTGCGCCCGACGGCATTCGCGGCGTCGATCGCCGCAAGCGGCTGCTTGCGCGGCTCGACGGCGCTCACGAAGAGGAGGAACGAGTCGTGCTCGGCCGACGGCTTGAACTCGGGATCCGGCGCCAGCGGCGTCACCGTGATCTTGCCGGGCGGTGTGCGGTACAGCTCGACGAGGTCGCGCTTCGTCCGCTCGGAGATCGCGAACACGTGCCGGGCGCGCTTGACCGAGCGCCGCACGAAGACCTTGAAGGTGACGAGATCCCACCAGCCGAAGACGCTGGGATCGCGTTCCCACGAGAGATCCTGCACCGTGAGCACGGCCGGCGCCGGGCACCGCAGCGGCAGCGAGTGCACGAAGTGCGCAAGGCGCGGTCGCAGCCGCGCGAGCAAGCGCGGCACGCCGACCGCCATGCGGAGCTCTTGCGTTCGGGCGCGCAGGACGATCGGCTCGATCCCGTCCGGCAGGAGCGCCGGATCGCGTGTCAGCGCGGCGAACTGCAGGTCGCCCGCAACCTCCGGCAGCGCCCGCAGGAGCCCGCGGACGTAGGTCTCGTCGCCGGTGCGGTTGCGGCCGAGGACGTCGGCGTCGAGGAGGATCATGCGGCGGCCTCGCGGTAGACGGCGACGGTGGCGTCGGCCACGGCATCCCACCGGAATGCCCTCGCGCGGTCGAGCCCGCGCGGAACGAGCTCGTCGCGGCGCGCCACCGCTCGCTCGATGCCGGCGGCGATCTCGCTCGGGTCATGCGCGTCGACGAGAACGGCGGCGCCGTCGGCGACTTCCGCCATCGCCGTGTGAGAAGACGTCACGACCGGCGCGCCGCAGGCCATCGCCTCGAGCACGGGGATCCCAAAGCCCTCGTAGAGCGACGGGTACGCGACGCACATCGCGCCGCGGTAGAGGCGTGCAAGCTCCTCGTCGCTCACCTCTCCGGCGTAACGAACCCCGTTGTCACTCATCGAAACCTCACCCCAGCCGCGCATGCCGGCGACCAGCAGCTCGGCGTCGATCCCTCGCATCGCCTCGACGAGCCGCGCGAGGTTCTTCCTCGGCTCGAGCGTTCCGACGGCGAGCACGTACGTTCCGTCGGCAGCGGGACCGTCCGGGGTGAACACATCATCGACCGCATTCGGGATGACGCGGATCTTGTCTTCCGGCACGCGGAGCAGCTCGACGAGCTCCCGCTTCGTGAAGTCGGATACGGCGATCACGCGCCGCGCAGCGCGAACGACGCGCGGCACGACACGCGGGCTGTACAGGCGGGTCCAGCGGTTGAATGCTCCGGGGTGGCGGTAGACGGCAAGGTCGTGCACCGTCACGACGAGCGGCAGCGCCGAGCGCACCGGCCCGCGGTAGGTCGGACAGTGCAGCACGTCGGCGCCGCTGCGACGGCCGAGCACGAACGGGTACCAGAGAGCGTCGCGCGCAACGGTCGAGAGCCGGTCGGCACGACCGAACGAGCGCGTCTCGACGTCGACGTCGTCCCGTCGGCGCAGCTCGCGGAGCAGCGACTTCAGGTAGCGCGCGGTGCCCGCTCGGGTCTGGATCAGCGGCGAGACGTCGATCGCAACGTTCATGCCAGCGCGTCAGCGTAACCGCGGAGATGCGCGCGGCCCGTTGCGGTCCACGTGAACGCGTGCGCGTGCGCGAGCCCGATGCGGATCAGCTCGTCACGGCGGGCGAGCGCCTCGCGAATCCCGTCCGCGATCGACTGCGGGCTCTCCGGGTCGACGCGGACGGCGGCGTCGCCGCTCGCCTCGTCGAGCGAGGGGTGGTTCGAGACGACGCAGGGCGTGCCGGACGCCATTGCTTCGATCACGGGCATGCCGAATCCTTCGAAGCGGGACGGGTAGACGAAGACGCTCGCACCGCGGTACAGCCCGGCGATGTTGTTCATGCTCAACTGGCCGTCGTACGCGGGATTGATCAGCGGCCACTTCTCCTCCAGCAGGTGGCACGCGAGCCGGAGATTGCCGAGGTTCTTCCGCCAGCCGTCTGTGGCGGTACTGAAGATGAACGGGTCGCGGAACGCGTTCGGACCGTTGGGCGTGAAGATCGGCGACACACCGGGGTAGGCGACGCGGATCCGTTCCTTTGCGACGCCGAGCCGCTGATTGACGTCAGCCGCCGTGTAGTTCGAATTGACGAAGATGACGTCGCAGCGTTGCGCCTCATGTGCGTTGGTGGTGTGCATGCGCACGGTGCGGGGATGGAGCCGCTCCGGAAAGTGCAGCGGCCCGAGGTCGTGGATCATCGTCGCGCGGACGCCGGCCCGCTGCGGCGGCCGCATCCAGTCGGTGAAGTGCAGCACGTCGAACGCACCGACGAACGCCTCCGTCGCCGGATGGCCGAGCGCACCCCACGCGCGACGCGTCGCGTGCGCGAACGGCACGGTGACGATCTTCGCCTCGACGTCCAGCCCCGCGAACGCCTCGTCCAGGAGCTTTCGGCCGCGAATGCTGACCGGCCCGAAGGCGACGAGCTCGTGGCCGCCGAGCTCGAGCATGCCCTCCAGGGCCCCGCGGATGTAGTTGCCGACGCCCGTCCGCGGATGCGAAAGGGGCGTGACGTCGTAGGCGATCCTCACGGAGCCCGGTAGGCGAACTCGATGAAGCGCGCGCCGAGGCGACGGCCGTCCGGCGTCCCGCGCACGACTGCGGGAATCGCGGTCGGCGAGACGGCGAAGGTCACGCGGCAGACGCCGTTTCGCGGGCGCAGCGGCACCGTCAGATGTCCCACGTCGCCCGGCGCGAAGGTTGCCCTCCGCCCCACCGCAGAGACGGTCTGCGGACGCGAGAAGAGCTTGTCGTCGCTCGCGAAGACAGCGGTGACGCTCCCGCCGCGGCAGCGCAGCCGCGTGTACTCGACGCTGCGACCCGACCAGCCGTCGGGGTAGATGCCGGCTGTGCGGTATGCGATCCCAACCGTGCCGTCCGTGCGCAGCAGAACGATCCCGCGTACCTCGTCGCGGCCGATGATCTTGCCGGCGAGCGGCACGGTCGTGTCGCTGAGGACGTACCGGCTGCGAACCGGTGCGTCGTTCGGCAGGGTGAGCACACCGTCGGCGCCGGGAGTGACGCGTGTCTCGGGCAGGCCGCCCATCGACGGTTGCCGGAGGTAGTACACAGGGCCGACGCTGCGATTCCAGAACTCGTTCTCCCACAGCGGGAGCGGCTGCTGGGTCGGGTCCTTGCCCGAGTAGACGAACGCCACGCTGGCGTCGCGCCCGACCGCGGCGTCGATCCAGTCGCGCCTGGACGTCGTCATTCCCTGGAAGAGCGCGCCGATCGATGCCTTCGGGAAGCCGTGGTCGAAGCGCTCGATGCGCTCCGTGGCGAACGCGAACCAAAGGAGGACGAGTGCCGGGAGGACGAGCGCGTACCGGGGTGAGATCGCCAGGAAGACGAGCGCGAGCACGGCCGCCGCGACGACGACGACGACGCCGATCGTGCTCGGACTGACGAGCGCCTCCTGCAACCACCAGAGCGGCAGCAGCGCGAGCGTGTCCGCCTCGGCCGACGTGCCGATCAGCTCGTGGTACGGCAGCGCGCCGGGAAGCGCCGCGGCCACGACGGCACAGACGGCAGCTGCGCGACCCGGCCGCGGCATCCCGCGCCCGATCCATGCGAGCAGGGCAATGAGGAAGAGCGGCGCGACGTAGAACATGTTCCGCTCCTCGACACGCGGCGACAGCGCCGACGCGAACGCCGCGACCTCGAGCAGCAGCCAGACCGTCAGCGGCAGCGCCGCCGCGAGGAAGACGCGCAGCGGACGGTCGAGCGAGCGTCCGAGCGCCGTCAGCAGGAGCAGCGCCGCGAACGGCACGACGCCGAGATAGAGGTCGAGCTCCGAGACGTGGTAGAGCAGCCACTTCAGCACCTGGCCGGGGCGGTAGCTCGCGTCGCCGGTGACGCTGTAGCTGCCGAGCACGTCGAGCGGCGACTTGCCGCGCGCGAGCTCGACGACGAGCACGCCGAGTACGGCGACGACGAGGGCTGCGTAGACGACGCGAAACTCCCGCACCACGCGCGGGACGCGGCGCCGGTCGAGCCACGCGAGCACTAGCGGCGCCGTCGCGACGGCCGGGACGAGCACGATCGCCTGCGAGCGCGTGAGGAAGGCGAGCAGGCAGAGCGCGAGCAGCACGAGCTGGCGCGTGAGCGTCGGACGCTCGAGGGCGAGCACGAGCGCCAGCGCGACGCAGACGAAGATCGGATAGAAGACCGTCTCCGTCATCAGCGTGCCCGTGTACATCATCGACGGGACGGCGACCGCGAGCACGGCGGCAAGCAGCGACCAGAGCGGGGAGAGCAGCCGCCGGGCGAGGAAGTACACCGGGATCGCGGTCAGCGACATGAGCACGGAGCCGATCGTCTTTGCGGCCGCGTACGCGTCGGGCACGGAGGCGAACACACGCCACGCGGGCGAGATCAACAGCGGGTAGACCGCGCCGTAGGCGCCGTGATGCACGTCGCGGATCAGGAAGTGCCCGCTTGCCGCGAAGCTCTTGGCCAATTCCGAGTAGATCAGCTCGTCGACCATGATCCAGGGGGCGACGACGCGCCGCGAGAGCCCGTACCGGAAGACGGCGGAGACGACAACGAGGGCGATGAGCCACACCCACGGCGGAACACGCGCGAGACGGCTGCGACGTATCGGTGCCGCCGGCTCGGGCCGCCCGTTGCGCGCGAGCCCGAGCTCGTCGAGCCGCACGGCAAGCTCCGTTGCGACAGCGGTTCCCGGTTCGACGCCGACGTCCGCGGCAGCGCGCGCCACCTCGCTCACAACCGTGTCGGCAACGATCGTCCCGCCGGCGGCCTCCTCGAGGGCGGCGACATAGTCGTCCGCGACGCGGCCGAGATCGTGCTCGCGCCGGACGTACGCGCGCGCTGCGTCGCTCATCGAGAGCTGTGTCGGCTCACTCGACGCAAGCAGCTCGAGCGCGGCCGCAAGCGCCGGGATCTCGTCGTCGTCGACGGGCACCTTGAGCGCGAGCGAGTCCGGCAGCTCGGCGAACCAGCCGAGGTCGCTGACCACGAGCGGCCGACCGAGGGACAACGCGCGGATCGCGCTCCCGGACGTCTCCCCCATCGTCGGCGCCCGCAGCGAGATGCACGCGTCGCACGCCGCCATGAGCGACCAGAGCCGCTGCTCGTCGACGTAGTCGATGCGCTCGACGCCCTCGCCGACGAGCCGCTTCGTGTCGTAGCGTGCCGACGCCGACCCGACGAGCAGGAGCTTGGCGCGCGGGTGGCGTCGCCGCACGGCCGCGAACGCCTCGAGCAGCTGCGGGACACGCTTGCTTGCGTTGATGTGCCCGAAGCAGCCGAACAGCGGCCGCCCCTCGATGTCGGCCGGGGCAACGGCGGGCATCGGCCACGCCGGATGCTGGATCCGCCAGATCGGCCCGGAATAGGCCGCCTCCCGCGCCCGCGCCTCCACGTAGCGCGAGTGCACGATCAAGCCGGTCGCCCCGTCGAGGACGCCGCCTGCGAGCGGGAACTCCTGGGGCCGCGTCTCCCACGGAGGCGGCACCCGGCCGTCGAGGACGCCGTGCGCAACCAGGCGTCCCGCCACGCCGGCGTCTCGCTCCATGGCTGCGAGGTAACCGGCGCCGTCCTTGCGGCCGATCGTCAAGCCGGCGACGAGGTGGTGGAGCACGAACTCGTGCAGCACAACGACGCCGGGACGGCGCCGGAGCGCGTCGACGATCCACCCGTGCGATTCCGGATCGTTCCCGACGTGGTAGAGCGCGATGTCGGCGGCAACCGGACGCGTGCGGCCGCGGCGGACGACATCCACCTCGAGCAGGCGCTCGAGCGCCGGCAGCAAGAGCGCCGAGTAGTCGGCGATGCCCGACCGCTCGGGCGGGAGCGGCGAGTAGTAGGCGACTCTCACGCCAGCAGGCGCGCGATCGTCTCGTCCCACGACACGCGGCGCGCGATCTCCTTGCCGGCGCGGCCCCACGTCCTGGCGTCGTCGACGTGGCCCCGGAGCCACGAGCACGCCTCGGCGAGCGCGGCGGCGCGGGGCTCGCAGACGAGGCCGGTGCGGCGATCGGCTACGACCTCGAGCGGCCCACCGGCGTCGGTCGTCGTGACGACGGGCTTCTCCGCGAGGAACGCCTCGTAGGGAACCATCCCGAAGTCCTCGTCGACCGGCGCGTAGTACACGGCGAGGCAGCGGGCGTACAGATCTGCGAGCTCCTGCTCGTCGACGCGCCCGGTGAACCGCGCGCGGCCGTCGAGCCCGTGGCGCTGCGCGACGCCTTCGAGGCGCTCGCGATCGGGGCCGTCCCCGACGATCACGCAACGCAGCGACGAGTCGGCGGCGAGCGCGTCGAGCAGGAGCTCGTGCCGCTTCGCGCGGTCGAGACGGCCGACGGAGAGGACGAAGTCGTCGTAGCTGTCCGTGCGGTAGGCCAGCTCCTGCGGCGGGTGCGGCATCACCTCGGCGTCGAGACCGGTCGATCGCTTGACCCGGTCGGCGACGTTCCGCGAGGTCGCGAAGAGCTTGCTCGCCTCGCCCAGTGCGACCTTGTCCAGCCGCTGCACGGCGCGGCGTGTGGCACGGTCCTCGGCGCTCTCGCCGAACTGTCCGAGCTCGGTGCGGTCGAGCTCGTACGCCTGCCGGAACTGGTGCAGCAGCCACACGACCTTGTTTTGGTGGCGTACGGCGTACGACGGGAACTTCGTCGCGATCACGAGCTCGATCGACCGGCCGTCCGCCTCTGTGAGGTCGAGCAGGCGCCAGAGGAACGCCTGGGAGAGCACGCGCTCACCCGGGTACCACTTGTACGGCACCGTCACGAGGTCGGTCTCGTGTCCGCGCTCGCGTAGCTCGCCGACGAGGTCGTCGGCGAAGATCTCGGCACCGCCGCGCGCGAACGGCACCTGCGGCGCGCACACCGCGATTCTCATTGCCCGTCCTTTCGAGGTACATGCGCGAGTTGCCGGGGCCCACCGCGCCCGCCCACCGACACGTTAAGAGTCAAACCGTGACGTGTCTGTGACGCGATTGAAAACGTTCTGTGATCAGCCATCGGCTGCCGTTCGCGCGACGAGCGCGTAGTCGAGCGGCGCGAAGAGCAGCTCGTTGAGGCGGCGCACGTTCGCGGCGATCACCGGGTCGTCCGGCTCGGTCAGGCGTTCCGCCGGCTCGTTGAGGTAGCGGATCTCCGTCTCCGCGAAGCCCGACTGCCGCGCGAGCAGCTCGAGCGTCTCCGGAACGAGCGGCTGTGCATGTGTCAGGTCGGCGAAGTAGTGGCGGAGCGCGAGCGGCGAGAGGGGGTTGATCGTCTCGGCGACGAGGACGCCCCCGTGGCGCAGCTTCGCAGCGGCAAGCCCGAGGGCGCGTACGAGCACGCCCGGAGGCAGATGTTCGACGACCTGCCCCATGAAGATGCCTCCGAGCGACGCGTCCTCCTGACGCTCGAGGTACTCGACGAGGTCCGCCTGCTCGACGTCGAGCCCCTCGCCGCGCGCGTAGGCGACCATGTCCGCGTCGGCGTCGATGCCGCGTGCCTCCACGCCCGCCTCGCGCAGCAACTGCAGGAGCTCGCCGCGGCCGCAGCCGATGTCGAGCACCGGAGCCGCAGCCCGGAGATCGTCGACGTAGCGTCGCTGGCGCTCGCGGATCGCGGCGACGCTGCCGCGCATCCGGCTCTCGAACGCGAAGTAGTCGGGCAGTGCCGCAGCGGCCGGCTGCGCCGCGACCGTGGCGGGCGGTGCGGACGCCACTCCGGCGGCGCCGCGCCGCTCGACGCGCGTCAATCGCTCCTCCAGCTCGCGCAGCAACTGCTGCGCCCGCGCGTTCGCCGCGGCCGCGGTGTCCGCACGCTCCGAGAGCGCGTCGACGAGCCTCAGCAGCGAGCTGTTGTAGACACGCTGATCGGCCGCAAGCGGCTCGACGTACCAGCGCATCAGCTTACGGAGGATCCGCTTGACCAGGCCCTTCGGCCCGCCACCGGCCTCCCGCTCAGCCGTGACCGGCCAGAACCGCTCCGCGAGCGCCCGCGTCGCCGCAAACTCCGACTCCGCACCGCCGCCCGCGCCCGCGCCGCGGCGCAGCTCCTCGCGGAGCTGCTCGAACAGGTCGGCTACGTCGAGATCGTCCGGCGCTGAAATGCCTGCAGGCGCCGGGTTTTTCGCTTCCGGGCCGGACATTCAGAGGATTGTAGGGGGCGCGTCCGTCAGTGGAGCGCGCGCACGTACTGCCACGCCTGCGCGAGGCCGAGCTCGCGCATCGCAACGAGCAGGAGGGCGTACAGCGCCAGGCCCGCAGCCGCCGCGGGGACGGCGCTGAGGACGAGCGACGCACCGCCGAAGGCAAGCGCCGTCGCGGCGCCGACTAGCAGGGACAACCGTGCAAGCCCCAACGCGGTCAGCGTGAGCATCCGCACCGACAAGGACGCCATCAACGCGAGCACGAGCAGCAGGGCCGAGAAGCCCAGCGCAACGGTGACGCCGGTCAGGTCCCACAGGCTTCGGCCGACGATCGAGATCGGAACGGCGACGACCAGCGAGCCGACCGCGATCGGCAGCAGAAAGCGCGTCCGGTGCATCACGAACATCAGCGGATACGTGATCGAGAACGCCGCGCTCGCCACCATCCACGGGGAGAGGTACACGACGAGGCGCCCCAGCTCGTCGCCGACGTTCCCGGAATACGCCGAGCCCAGGAGCGCCGTCACGACGCGGCCCCCGACCAGCGCGACGAGCCCCGCAGCCGCGCCGACGAGCGCCAGCGACACCCAGGCGGAGTTGACGACGTGCGCGGCCGCGGTCTCCGCGTTCACGCCGCGCCGCGTCAGCGGCGCCGTCGAGATCAGCGCGAGCGAGAAGGCGGTCGCGCTCGTGAACATCCCGGCGAGCAGGTACGCGTACGAGAGCGAGGTCACGTTCCCCTCCCCGGTGCCGGCGGCGAACCGGAGGGCGACCAGGTACAGCCCTTGCAAGGCCAAGGGAACCGCCGAGCCGTACAGCAGCTGCCAGAGCCGGTAGCGCAGACGCAGCGGAACGTCCGGGTGCCGGCGAACGCGGCTGCCTCGCAGCAAGAACGCGGTCGCCGGCAGCGCGACGGCAACGGCGCCGTTCAGCGTCAGCCCCCACGCGAGCGACACGATCCCGTGCGCATCTGCCGCGACGAGGAAGAACACGAGCCCGGCGACCCCGCCGAGCGCGAAACCGAGCGCCGCCGGGCCGTAGCTGTCTCGCGCCGCCAGCGCGCTCGCGGCGAGCGCAGCCAGGAGCTGCAGAAACGCCGCGGGGATCAGCCACGGGAGCGCGTCGGCGGCGACCTGGGCCGACAGGTGCGGCAACCGGCCGGTCACGAGCTCCCCGAAGAAGCCTGCGAACGCAACCGTGATCACCGTCGCCGGAACGGCGACGACTAGGAAAGCGAGGCAGTACGCGCGGAACTCCGGGCCGAGCCTGCCCTCCTCCTCGGCGCGCGTCAGATCCGGGACGACGACCATCCGGAACGCCTGGGCGCCGAGCACGAGGACGAGGTAGACGCCGTACGCGGCCATGAAGCCGTCCGTACGCAGGTTGCGGCCGAACTTGTGCGCCAGAAACGCGCCGGCGAGGGCCGCGGCACCGCTCAGGGCCACGTACGAAAGGCCCGTCAGAATGCCGCTTCGAACAGCGCTCCGGCCGCGTGCCGGGCTACCCTTGGCATGCTCGTCGGCGGGCACCGCTGCATGAAATCAGACCGGTACGACTCCACCTGGACGGACGACGCGCTCGCGGATCTACGGCGCGAGTTCGGCGAGTTCTTCGCCGGGCGGACCTGCCTCGTCACGGGCGCCGACGGTTTCATGGGCTCGCACCTGACCGAGGCGCTCGTCCACCTCGACGCCAACGTGCATGCGTTCGTGCGCGCGACGTCGAGCGGCGCGCTGAACAACATCGGCCACCTGCGCGAGCATCTACGCGTCAACTTCGCCGACCTCACGGACAAGACGTCCGTCGACTACCTCGTCAAGGACCACCTGCTCGGCGCGCCGGACAAGCCGTACGTGTTCCATCTCGGCGCGCAGGCGCACGTCGGCGAGTCGTGGCACCGCCCGTACGAGACGGTGATGGCGAACACGGTGGGGACGCTCAACCTGCTGCAGTCGATCGTCGACAACGGGCTCGAGCTCGAGAAGTTCGACACGGCGGGGACGTCGGAGGAATACGGCAACGTGCGTGAGGCGGTCGCCCACCATCACGACTTCGACGACGAAGGCGGCCTGATCCTGCACGAGCGCTCGCCGATCAACCCGAAGTCCGTGTACGCGACGTCGAAGGTCGCAGCCGACTTCCTGACGATGAACTACCACGACGCGTTCGGCATTCCCGGCGTCGTGACGCGAATGTTCAACAACTACGGACCGCGACAGAACCCGCGATACGTCACCGGGACGATCATCACGCAGGCGCTGACGCGCGAGACGGTCGAGCTCGGCCAACTCGACCCGATGCGTGACTTCTGCTTCTGCACCGACGGCGTGCGCGGACACCTCATGGTCGCCGCGCGCGGCGTCCCCGGCGACCTCTACGTCTACGGCCAGGGCAAGAACGTCTCGATGCGGGAGTGGGCCGACATGATCCTGCGGATCGGCCGGGACGAGGGCTACTGGGAGCAGCGCGAGGTGCTCTCGACGGCAGAGCGCTACCGCCCCGGCGCGAGCGAGGTGATGGCGCTGCGCGTCGGCTACGAGAAGCTCAACCGGGAGACCGGCTGGGAGCCGCACGTCTCGTGGGAGGACGGGATCGCCAGGACCATCGCGTGGTACGCAGCGAACCGCGACCGCTGGATCGGCCGGGTCGACTGGCTGACGCCGACACGAGCGCCGGCATGAAGACCGTCGTCACGGGCGGCGGCGGCTTTCTCGGGTCGCACCTCGTCGAGCGGCTGCAGAGCGACGGGCACGACGTCTTCGTCGCCCGGAGCGCCGACTACGACCTGACGCGCGCGGATGATGCGGCGCGCCTGTTCGCCGACGGGAAGCCCGAGGTCGTCTTCCACCTCGCGGCGGAGGTCGGCGGCATCGGCGCGAACCGCGCGAATCCCGGGCGCTACTGGTACGCGAACTTGCTCATGGGCGCGCATGTCCTCGAGCAGGCGCGACTTGCGGGAACGCGGAAACTGGTGCTGACAGGGACGGTGTGCGCGTACCCGAAGTTCGCGCCGATCCCGTTCGGCGAGGACGACCTGTGGAACGGCTACCCGGAGGAGACGAACGCGCCGTACGGCGTCGCGAAGAAGTCGATCCTCGTCGGCGCGCAGGCGTACCGCGACCAGTATGGGCTCGACGCGATCTTCCTGCTGCCCGCGAACCTCTATGGGCCGAGGGACAACTTCCACGAGACGAATGCCCATGTGATCGCGGATCTGATCCGGAAGATGTCGGCCGGCGACGACGACGTCGTCCTGTGGGGCGACGGGTCGCCGACGCGCGAGTTCCTCTACGTGGAGGACTGCGTCGACGGGCTCGTCCTCGCCGCCGAGCGCTACGACGGGCCTGAGCCGGTCAACCTCGGTGCCGGCAAGGAGATCTCGATCCGTGAGCTCGCCGAGCTCGTCGCCGACGTCGTCGGCTTTCGCGGCAAGATCACGTGGGACACGTCGATGCCGAACGGACAGCCGCGGCGCAGCGTCGATGCGACGCGCGCGCGGGAGTTGTTCGACTTCGAGGCGCAGACGCCGCTGCGCGAGGGGCTCGAGCGCACGGTTGCGTGGTACCGGCGACACGTGCTCGCAGCGGCGTGACGACGGCCGCCGCGCCGGCCCGGGTCAACAACGTCCTCCTGCAGGCGTGGCGCGCCGTCGCGGAGGTCCGACCGGCGTACGTGCTCCTCCCTCTGCTCGGCATCCAGTGGCTCGCGGTGCTCGCGCTTGCACTGACCGTTCGACACAACGGCTGGCTCTACTACGCCGGCGGCGACCAGATCTGGCACTACACAGGCGCGTACCTCCTCGCGCACGGTCACCTGCCGCCGGCGTACGTGGGCTACGGCTGGTCGTTCCTGCTGCTGCCCGTCGCGGCGATCGCCGGCCCGAACCTCGTCTCCGCACTGCCGGCCATGGTGCTCTTCAACACGCTCGTGCTGCTCCCCGTCGCACTCCTGTGCATGTACGGGATCGGCGCACGGATCGCGGGCCGGCTCTTCGGATACCTGGCGGCGCTCCTCTGGGTCGTCCTTCCGTACCTGGGAATCGTCTTCGTCGAGGCCGGCTATCACCAGAAATACACGGAGCTCACGCTGCCGCAACAGCTCGGACTCACCTCCGTCCCCGACTTCCCGTCGATGGTGGCGCTGATCGCCTCCGGCTATCTCTGCTTGCGTGCCCTCGATTCACGCCGCTGGGAGATCGGCGCCCTGGCGGGACTGGCCGCCGGGTATGCGATCGCGATCAAGCCGTCGAACGCGCTCTTCCTGTTCGCCCCGGCACTGCTGCTCGTCGTCGAGCGCTGGCGGTCACTGGTCGCGTTCGCCGCGGGCCTCGCTCCGTCGCTCCTCGCGCTTGCGGTGTGGAAGTACCGAGGGCTCGGAGAGCTGGCAGCGGCACCTGGGCCCGAACTGCGCCTCGCTGCCGGGCCGGGCGACCTCACGCACCGGATCTTCAGTCCGAAGCTCAACAGCTGGAACCACCTCCACCAGGTGCTCCTCGGGTTCCGCGAGCACTTCTGGATCGCGCGGGTCATCGAGTGGACGCCGGTCGCAGGCTTCATCGGCTTGCTCGCACGGTCGCGCCGAGGCGTCCTGCTCGTCGGGACGTGGTTCGTCGCCTACCTGCTTGTCAAGGGGACGTATCTCCCCGCTTCGATCGACGACGCGAGCTTCTTCCGCATCCTCATGCCGGCGTTTCCGGCCTACGTGCTCCTCGCGGCATCCGTCTCGCTGCTCGTACCGCGCGCGCGCGCCCGGCCGGGGCGTGCTCCGGAGGCGACGGGGCGTCGTCTGACAATCGCCGTCGTCGCTGCGTTCGCCGTCTTCGCGGCCCTGCCGCTGGGCGTGCTGGCCGCCGTGCCGCGCCTGCACGACCAGGGTGCGCTTGCAGTGCGTGCGCCCGACACACCTGTCCCCGTCGGTGGCACCGTCAGCGTGTCAGCGGCCAACGGCGGCGTCCGTCTCGCCTGGCGCGAGATGAAGCCGAGCACCGCGCGCGCCTTCTATCACGTGCTCCGCGCGAAAGGGACAAACCCTGACGTCGCGTGCGCCGGCCGTCTCAACGGCTCCTCCGACAACTGCGTGCTGTACACGCAGTCGATCGCGACGACGCGGGCGACGACGTTCACCGACCATCCCGGGCCGGGCAGGTGGACCTACCGCATCGGCGTGGCCGCCAACTGGGTCGACGACCCGAAGCTCGGCGACATCTACGTCGTCACGAAGCCGACGACGCTAGCGCTCCCGTAGGCGCTGCTCGAGCAGCGCCAGCCGCTGCGCGAGAATCGTGTTCTGGTCGGAGAGCCGCGAGATGACGGTCGAGTAGTGCAGCAGCACGACGAGGATGAACAGTGCGCCGATCGCGCCGAGAATCGCGGGCGGATACGTCTCGACGCCGAACCAGCCGGCGATCGTGTTCAAGCCGCTGCGCCACACGGATAGGGCCAGCAGCACGAAGCCTGTCAGCAGCCAGAGCAGCGCGTAGCGCTCGCGCAGCCGCCGCGAACGGATCAGCTCGAAGACGACGACGAGCAGCAGGAACGACGCGATCGCAGCGGCGATCGTGACAGGGAGCGGAGTCATCAGTGTTCCTCCTCCAGCGGGACGGCAGAACGACGGAACAGCCCGACGAAGATCGCGAGCAGGACTTTCGTCATGTAGTAGACGGAGCGAATTGCGGTGATCGACGACGCGCCGCCGCCGCGCTCGCGCATCGCAACGGGAACTTCCTTGAGCGTCAGCTTGTGCTTGACGAGCATCACGGTCGACTCGACCTCGGGGTAGTCGTGTGGGTAGTCGGCCGCGAACAGCGCGATCCCCCGGCGGTTGACCGCACGGAAGCCGGACGTCGTGTCCGTCACCTTCTGGCGGACGACGGCCGAGACGACGCTGGCGAAGATCTTGATCCCGACTCGGCGCGCGAACGACGAGCGGTACGCGCCGTCGCCGGTGAAGCGGGAACCGACGCACAGGTCGGCCTCCCCGGCGAGGACCGGGGCGAGGATCTTCGGCAGCTGCGACGGATCGTGCTGTCCGTCGCCGTCGATCTGCACGGCAACGTCATAGCCCTGCTCGAACGCGAAGCGAAAGCCGGTCTGCATCGCCCCGCCGATGCCGAGGTTGAACGGCAGCCGCAGCACGTGCGCGTCGCGGTCGACGGCGATGCCCGCTGTTCGGTCGGTCGAGCCGTCGTCGACGACGACGATGTCGAAGCCTGAATCGAACGCCCGGATCTCGTCGATCACGCGACCCACCGTCTGCTCCTCGTTCAACGCCGGAACGATCGCGATGCGTTTGAGCTCCGCGAGCCGCTCAGCCACGGGCGCCCACCGGCGCACCCAGGCCGACGAGCTCGAGGATCTGGCGCGCCCGGTGCGCATACGTGTGCTCGTCGAGGACGCGCTCGCGCGCGCGCCGCCCCATCGCTTCGGCCGCACCGGGATCGCCGAGCAGCTCGTGATAGGCCGACAGCGCCTCGTCAGCGGACGAGACGACTCGCAGCTCCGAGCCGACGTCGAACCACCGCTCGATCCCGAGGTGCGGGTTCGAGACGATCGCCGCCCCCGAGGCCGCGAGCTCGAACGGACGGCACGTCGAGGACGCGTACACGGTCGCATGCGAGCGGCGCGTCACGTTCAGGTTGATGCGTGCGCGAGAGATGGCCTGTGAGAAGACGTTGAACGGCACGTCACCGATCAGGCGCGCATTCCCGACGTCGCCGCGGAAATCCTTCCCGCCGAGCGCAAAGTCGATCTCGGCGTCAGCGCGGCTGGGCTCGCCGATCAGCGCCTCCATCCATTCCCGGCGGAACTTGTCGCCGTAGCCGTAGAAGAAGACGTCGTGCTCCTTCTCGACCGGCGCCGGCTGGAAGAGCTCGGGATCGGCGGCCCAGAAGACCGCTTCGGCGCGGCGCGCGCCGAGCTCGAGCAGCCGCTCGAGGCCGCCCTCGGAGTTCGAGATGACGAGGTCGTACTCCGACGGATCGGCACCGTGGTAGTAGTTGAACCCGGTATCCATGCCCCCGAACTCCGGCAGGCTCATCGGGACGTCGCCGTCGTAGAAGACGACCGGGACGCCGAAGCGCTCGCGCAATCGAGTGGGGATCCCGCGGAGGTGCGCCATCGGCACGGTGAAGACGATCACCGCAGCGACGTCGCGCTCGCGTTCGAGGATCCGCTCGATGTGGCCCTGCCAGCGCGGCGTCACGTAGCTCCAGATGGTCTGGCGCGTCAGCCTGTCGCCGATCGTGTCGTCGGGCTGCTCCTCGGCACGACGCAGCAGCGTGTCGCCCTTGAGCCGGGCGGCGACGCCGCGCGCGGCCGCGAACAGCTCGGCCTCGTGGTAGAGCGGGTTCGGCGCCGTCCGCCACCACGGCGACTCGACCGCGCGGCCCCGGTACGGCGTCACGATCAGGTCGACGCCGACTTCGTAGAGGCCCTTCCAGATCTGCCACCACGCGGGCGTACAGCCGTACCGGAAGTCGAGGTCGATCGCAGATGCGACCGCAAGGATCTTCGGCGCCGCGGGCATCGGGTCAGTATGGCTAGCGCGTCAGACTCTGGAGCTTCCGGGCAAAGCCGGCCAGGTGATCGGAGCCGTCGACGCGGATGCGGTCGAGCGTGTAGAGGTCCTGCGGGCGCGCGAGCCCGTAATTCGTCGTCGTCGCGCCGAGATAGCCGGCGCGACGTACGGCGTCGACGACGCGCGCGTCGTAGCGGCCGGACGGGTAGCAGAAGAAGTCGACCGGCACGTGGAACAGCCGCTGCAGCTCGACGCGGGAGCTACGCACCTCCCGCCAGAGCTGCGCGTCGTCGACGTGCGTGAGGTCGGGGTGCGTGATCGTGTGCGAGTCGAGCTCCCAGCCGGCTGCGAGCATCTGCCGCACGCGCCACGGCGGCAGCGTGTACCGAGACCTGAGCGCGTTGAGCTTCAGGTTCAAGACGCCGGGCCAGTGGAGCTTGCGCAGGACGGGCAGCGCGTGTGTGTCCTGTCCCATCGTGCCGTCGTCGAACGAGATGACGATCGGCTGCCGCGGCAGTGCAGTCCCGTGCACCCAGTAGTCGTAGCCCTGGCGCAGCGTGACCGCATGGAAGTGGTGGGACACGAGCCAGCCCATCTGCGCGGCGAAGTCCGCCGGCCGCACCCACAGGTTCGGGAGCGTGG
Organism: uncultured Actinomycetes bacterium; assembly: GCA_963833655.1. Lineage (GTDB taxonomy): Bacteria > Actinomycetota > Thermoleophilia > Gaiellales > Gaiellaceae > 3-1-20CM-4-69-9. The sequence continues at coordinate 235,585 of CAWHYL010000007.1, forward strand.
TTCCCGCCGGCGGCGTTGCGATCACGTGGTACATCAGGATTGGAACCGGACGGTCGTGCGTCGTCGCAACCGCGGGAGATGTAAAGAGAAAGGCAACGAGCGCGACGATCGCCGTCGCCTGCGCTACCGTGAGCCGGGGTCGCATGCGTCGCAAAGTTCTCTTTGCCGTCCTCGCTGCTCTCGTGTTCACTCCGTCGTCCTCGGGGGCGACGACCGAGCTCATGCCGGGAGTGTCGTACCAGCGTATTCTGCGGTGGACGTCGGCGGGGCCGCTGGTGATGTATGTCGTGACGGCGCCGAAGCCGCAGGGGCTCTACAAGCTGCAGCCGCTGCTCTCGAACGGCACCATCATCGGCCGCGAGACGGTGTCGTCGATGGAGCGCGACGTCTCGTCGCAGATGACGACCGTCGGCGTGAACGGCGACTTCTTCAGCTGGACGGGTGGGTGGCCGAGTGGGCTGCTGATCCGCTCCGGCGTCGTCGAGCACCAGTCGGCGCTCGGCCGTGCCTCGCTCGGAATCGACGGCAGCGCGACGCTGCACACGGAGAAGGTTCCGTGGTACGGACGCTGGCACGGGCCGGACGGCGTCTGGTATCCCCTGTCGCAGCTCAACGAGCCGCCGCGCAAGAACGCAGCCTCGCTCTTCACACCGGTCTGGGGCGGGGACGTCGCGGCGGTGAAGGGAGCAACGACGATCGTGCTGGAGCCGTTCCCGCCGGCCACGCCGCGCCAGGACCTCGTCGGGACGATCGTGTCGACCGGGCCGTCGCAACACGTCGACGTCCCGGCGGACGGCGCCGTGATCGTAGCGCGCGGCACGGCAGCGCGTCCGTTCGCGGCACTGCCGGTGGGCACGCCGGTGACGGTGCGAATTCCACTGCCGAACGACTGGTCGGCGGTCACCGACGCGGTCAGCTCGGGGCCGACGCTCGTACGGAACGGCAAGCCGATCTTCAACGCCGGCGAGGCGCTGACGGGGGTGCAGCTGCGCGGACGAGACCCGCGCACCGCGATCGGCCAGCGCGCCGACGGCGCGATCGTGATGCTCGCCGTCGACGGGCGTCGTCGCGGCTGGAGCATCGGCATCACGAACTGGGATCTTGCGCAGACACTCGTCCACTACGGCTGCGTGACGGGGTTCGCGCTCGACTCGGGCGGCTCGACCACCATCGCGTTCGACGGGACGGTCCTGAACCGTCCGTCCGACTCGTACGGCGAGCGTCCGGTCGGCGAAGCGCTCGTGATCGCCTATACGGGCGTGTACGTCCCACCGCTCGCGCCGACGATCTCGCCGAACGCGGACGGCGTCGCCGACGTCGAGCCGCTGACGTACAAGGTCGTGCGCCCGTCGACGGTCAGCGCGAAGCTGATCGGTCCCGACGGGAGCACGCGTGAGCTCGACACGGGCTCGAAGGCGCCCGGCAGGTACAGGCTCACGTGGAACGGCGCCGGCGCGCCGGAAGGCCGGTACCACTGGAACGTGACGGCGACCGACGTTGAGGGGCAGGTCTCGACGGACGATCACGCGTTCACGCTCGACGACACGCTCGGGTTTCTCCACGTCGGCGCGAACGCCCGCCGGATCGGCTTCACGCTGACGCGCGACGCGAACATCCGCGTCACGGTGGAGACGCGGTGGGGCGGGATCCTCCGCACCGTCGCGAAAGGGCGGCGGCCGGCCGGAACGGTGACCGTGCACTGGAACGGCCGCGACGGCCGCAGCAAGAAGGTGCGGCGCGGGACGTACGTCGTCAGGGTGTCCGCAACCTCGACGCTAGGGCTTTCGCAGCTGTCGGCGCGCTCGGCGCTGCGGTAACTCGGAGAAAACCAAAACGCTGGGGTCAGACCCCTTCGGGGTCAGACCCCCTCAAAGCCGGAGCGTAAGCCGCAGGGCTTACGCGCAGGCGAACTGATGCGACGCGAGCACGCGCAGCCTGCGCGCGCCGCACGGAAGAAAACAACCGCCCAGCACCAAAAGAGCGCGCGGGCTCAGCCCGCGCGCGTTTCAGCGCGACGCGCCGTACCTCTCCCCGAACGAAAGCGCAGCTTTTCGTTCGACGGGCCGGAGCGTAAGCCGCAGGGCTTACGCGCAGGCGAACTGATGCGACGCGCGCACGCGCAGCCTGCGCGCGCCGCACGGAAGAAAACAACCGCCCAGCACCACTAGAGCGCGCGGGCTCAGCCCGCGTGCGTTTCCCCGCGAAGCGGCGTACCTCTCCCCGAACGAAAAGCGCAGCTTTTCGATCGGCGCCCTAGTAGGCACCGCGCCGCGCGAGCACGGCGGGAAGTGTCTTCGCGAGGATCGAGATGTCGAGCCAGATCGACCAGTTCTCGATGTAGTAGAAGTCGAGCCGGACCAGGTCGTCGAAGCTGAGGTCGATACGGCCGGAGACCTGCCAGAGGCCGGTCATCCCGGGCAGGACGAGGTAGCGTTTCCGGTGCCACTCCTGCAGCTGCTCGTAGTCGCGGATCGGCAACGGGCGCGGGCCGACGAGCGACATCTCGCCCCACAGGACGTTGAGCACCTGCGGCAGCTCGTCGACGGAGAAGCGGCGCAAGAACCGGCCGACGCGCGTGACGCGCGGATCGTCCTTGATCTTGAACAGGGGCCCCGACGCTTCGTTCTCCGCCTCGAGCGCCGTCTGGCGCCCGGCGGCGTCCTGATACATCGTCCGGAACTTCATCATCCCGAACGGCCTGTCGCCGAGGCCGATGCGACGGTCGCGGTAGAAGACCGGCCCTGGCGAGCTCAACTTGATCGCGCACGCAATTCCCGCCCACACCGGCAGGCCGACCACGATCACGAAGGACGAGACGACGATGTCGAAACTGCGCTTCACCCCCCACTGCCAGCCCGCGAACGCCGGCGGCCGCAGCTCGAAGAGCGGCGTGCCCTCGCCCGGGATGTACTCGGCGCGCTGCAACAGGAGCTCCGTGGTCCGCGGCGCCACCTTCACGCGCACGCCGAAGCGGTGGGCTTCCTCGACGAACTCGAACAGCTCGTCGTCCGTGAAACCGCTGTCGGCGACGATCAGCTCGTGCACGTCGGTCTCCCGCAGGATCTCGGGAAGGTCGTCGAGCCCGCCGAGCAACGGAAGCGCGCCCGTGTCGCCGCTCGGCGCTACCGCACCGAGGAACTCGTACTGAATGCCGCTGCGGTCGGAACCGAGCGTGCGCCGCAGCTTCGTGAGCTCGTCACCCTCGCCGACGAGCACTGCGCGCCTCCGGACGCCTGCGAGCTGCAGAACGTCGCGCGTGAGCACGTCATAGCTCGACCGCAGGAGAGAGATGAAGAGCGCCGTCAGCACGAACGCCGTCGGCGTCAGACCGTACGTCGTGAAGTGGTAGCCGGTACCGAGCCCGAAGGCCAGCGTGATCAATGCGACGAGGACGAGCGAGGCGACGATCTGTCCGACGCCGCCACGCGACTCGCGGCGTCGGTAGAGGCCGCCGACCCAGAACACAAGCACCGTGATCACCGTGAGGAACGGGAGCCAGTCGGTCTCGGTCTGCCAGAGGATCCCCCACAGCGGCGGCCACTGGCCGAGGTAGAGCTCGCGGACGATCAGCGCGACGTAGAGCCCGCAGATGAGGCCGATCAGGTCGAGCGCGACGAGCACCGCGATGCTGAGGAGCCTGCGGCCGGCCGCCAGCACGTTTGCGCGGGAGAGGAGGTACGGCCGGGCGGACCGGATGTCCTCGACGGGCGCCGCCGGCGCCTCGTCGACACGCACGGCGGGCTTCGTGCTCACCGGCTCAAGTGTACTTTGGAGCCTCCATGGCTCTGGACCAGCTCAGCGAGCGATACGCCGAGCACAACCGGCGCGAGCGAGGCGCGGGCTTCGTGTTCGCGCGGCCCGAACGCGAGGCACTGTTCAGGCGGTACGTGGGCGGCCCGGAGCGGCGTGTTCTCGACCTCGGCTGCCGTGACGGTGCGCTGACGCGGGCGTACCTCGACGGCAACGACGTCGTCGGCGTGGACGCCGACCGCGAGGCCCTCGCCGAGGCGGCGAAGCTCGGGATCGAAACGCACTGGGCGGACCTCGACCAGCCGCTCGACTTCCCGGATGCGAGCTTCGACGTGGTCGTCGCCGGCGAGCTGCTCGAGCACCTGCGCGACCCGCAGCGGCTCGTCGAGGAGATTCGGCGCGTCCTGTGCCCCGGCGGCACGTTCGTCGCGTCGGTGCCGAACGCCTACCGGCTGAAAGGTCGGCTCCTCTTCCTGCTCGGCCGCCCGCCCGAGAACGACCCGACGCACCTGCAGATGTTCTCCGCGGCCGACGTGCAAGCGTTGCTTGCCGGATTCGAGGCGCGCGACGTGCACTACGTCGCCGGCCGGCTCGTGCCGCTCCACCCGCGGCTGTTCGCGAACGACATCGTCTTCGCCGGCCGCAAGCCCAGCTGAAGCTCGCGCAGATCGGTCGCCGTCCGCTTCAACGCGAGAAACCCCAGACCGACCCGCAGCGCGCGCGCTCGCCGGCGGTCGAGCAGGTCGGTGTCGTGGAAGTACGCATGGACGACCTGGCGCCGAAACGGCGCAAGCAGGCCGCGCGCGAGCATGCCGATCGAGTGCGTCGTCGGCAGCTCGAGCAGGCGCTCGCCGTCCCCGAGCTCGAGCCACGTCGGCTCGTCGAGCTGTAGGTGCGCTGCCCCGTCCTCGAGGTAGGCCGGCCGGAATGCCGTCGCGGTGCAATCCGCGTAGCCGAGGGCGGCGACCGCCCGCGCCACAGCGGGATCGAAGTACCACCCGCCGCCGCAGAAGAGGCGTGCTTCGAGCCCGCGGGAGCGGAGCCAGTCGCCTTGTTCGCGAACGACCGCAGCGGGATCGCCGGTTGTCGGGCGGGCGTGACTCGGCGAGGCCCAGTGCGTGTGCAGGCCGAACGGTCCGAACGCCTGCGCCTCCCGCGCGCGCTCGAGCCAGAGGTCCTCGTCCTCGCCGTCGGCGGGCGGGCGCATCAGGGCCGCGATCGTGAAACGGCCGGGGCGTCGGCGCTGCAACTGTGAGAACCGCCGCCACGCCTCGTCGTCGAGCGGCCGCTCCACGTGGCAAGAGACGACGGCGTACCGGCCATGCAGTATTGACCCCGTGTGCGGCATCGCCGGACTCTATTCACCCGCAGGGACGCCGAATCCCGAGCTCGTCGACGCGATGCGCGGCGCGCTCGTGCACCGCGGGCCCGACGAGGGGTCGACCGATGCGTTCGGCCGCTGCGTCCTCGGCCACCAGCGGCTGAAGGTGATCGACCTCGACACCGGCTACCAACCCGTCGCGAACGAAGCGGGTGACGTCGTCGCCGTCTTCAACGGCGAGGCGTACAACTTCGCACGGCTCCGCGAAGAGCTGAGCGGGCACGAGATTCGTGGCACCGGCGACACGCCGATCCTGCCTCACCTGTACGAGGAGAGCGGGCCGCTCTTCGCCGCGCGGCTGGACGGGATGTTCGCGCTCGCGCTGTGGGACGCCGCCCGTGAACGGCTGGTGCTCGCGCGCGACCGCCTCGGGAAGAAGCCCCTGCTGTACACGCGCCTCCCCGACGGCACGCTCGCCTTCGCCTCGGAGCTGAAGGCGCTCCTGCGGCTGCCCGGGCTGGCGCGGATCCTCGATCCGGCCGCGATCGACGCCTACCTCGCGCTGCAGTACGTTCCCGGCGACGGCACGGCGCTCCTCGGCGTGCGCAAGATCCCGCCGGGATATGTCCTCATCGTCGAGGACGACAGCGAGCGTCTCGAGTCCTACTGGGAGCTCGCGCCGGCCGAGCCGAGCCGAAGCGACGAGGAGTGGCTCGAACGTGTGCGCGCGTCGGTCGCCGAAGCGGTGCGGAAGCGCCTCGTCGCCGACGTGCCGCTCGGCGCGCTGCTGTCCGGCGGGATCGATTCGAGCATCGTCGTCGCACTGATGGCGCAGGCATCCGCCGGACCGGTGCGGACGTTCACCGTCGGCTTCGAGGACGAGCGCTACGACGAACGCGCCTACGCTCGCGCCGTCGCCGAGCGCTACGGCACCGTTCACGAGGAGCTGGAGATCGACGAGGACGTCGCGGCGACGCTCTCCCGGCTCGCCGGCGCGTATGACGAGCCGTTCGGGGACGAGGCAGCGTTCCCGACGTTCCTGATCGCCGAGCAGGCGCGCCGCCACGTCACGGTCGCCCTCGCCGGCGACGGCGGCGACGAGGCGTTCGCCGGCTACGAGCGCTACCTCGCCCACGGGCTCGCCCGGCGCGTCCCGAGCGCGGCAGCGCGCACCGGGGCGGCTGCCGTCCGCCTGCTGCCGTCGGCACGGCGCGAGCCCCGCTCGCAGCTCTTCCGCGCGGCGCGGTTCCTCGACGTCGCGGCGGCAGCGCCGGGCGAGCGCTACGCGCGGTTGCTGGAAGTGTTCCCGCTCGAGCTGCGCCGCGAGCTGTGGCTCGACCCGCGGCACGCCGGCGTCGTCTCGCTCCGGCCGCGCGGCGACGGAATCGCGGCGCTCCAGGCGCTCGACATCGTGACCTACCTGCCGGGCGACCTGCTACTCAAGGCCGACCTGGCGTCGATGGCGCACTCGCTCGAGCTGCGCTCGCCGTTCCTCGACCACGAGGTCGTCGCGCTCGGCCTCGCGCTGCCCGAGCACCTCAAGGTGCACGGCCGCGAAGGCAAGGTCGCGCTGCGGCGCGCGTTCGCGCAGGACCTCCCGGCCCAGGTCGCGAAGCGCGGCAAGACCGGCTTCGGCGTTCCGCTCGGCCGCTGGTTCCGCGGAGACCTGCGCGAGCTCGCGCGCGATGTCCTCTCCACCGATCGCGGCTGGTTCCGCGCGGACACGGTCTCGCGGCTGCTCGACGAGCACGAGAGCGGGCGCGCCGACCATGGCCACCGGCTCTGGTGCTTGCTGATGCTCGAGCTGTGGGTGCGCGAGCACGTCGAGGCGCCCGTCCTGGTCGCCACTTGAGGCGGTCGCACCTGTGGGTCGTCGCCGCCGCGGCAATCGTCCCGCGCGTCGTCGTCCTCGTGCACGAACGGGACAGGATCCTCACGGCGTTCACCGACAAGAGCGACGATTTCGCGCTCACGTTCGTGCACCACGGGACCTTCGGGCTCGTCCCGGGGCAGCCGTCGGCGTACACGCAGCCGCTCTACGGCTTCTTCCTCGTGCCGATCTACTGGATCTTCGGGCGCGAGTGGTGGGCCGTGGGATTCGTGCAGGTCATCGTCGCGACGGGGACGGCGTTCCTCGTCTACGCCATCGGCGCGCGCGTCCTGTCGCGCAACGCCGGCGTGTTCGCAGCGGTCGTCTCGACGTTGAACCCGTATCTCGTCTGGCACGACGTCCACCTGAACCGCGAGATCCTCGACCAGCTCGTCGCCGCGGCGCTCGTGCTGTGCGTGCTGGTCGCGGCGGACCGGCGCTCGGTCGCCTGGGCGGTCGGGGCCGGCCTGCTCGCCGGCGTCGCGATCCTCGGGAACGTCAGGCTTTCGGCGCTGCCGTTCGTGCTCGCGGCGTACCTGGTGCTGCGCACGGGCTGGAGCTGGGCGCCGGTAGCCCTGATCGCCGCCGCGGCAGTCGCGGTCACACCCTGGGTCGTCCGCAACCGTGCCCAGGTCGGGTGCTTCGCCTTGACGACCGACGGCCGCGCGCTGTGGAAGGCGAACAACCTGCAGACGTACGGGCTGCTGACGCACGGGAAGTGGATCGACGACGTCAAGGACCCGCCGGGGCATCCGTTCCCGAACCCCGAGGAGGCGCGCGTCCTCTACCGGCTCGGCAAGGGGACGTTTCACATCGACGAGTGCGCGAACGAGTCGTACTACCAGCACCGCGCCTGGGTGTTCGTGCGCCACCATCCGGGTGCGAAGACGAAGCTGTCGGCGCTCGCGGTCCGGATGGAGTGGGATCCGCGTACGACTGCGTCGGCGACGGACTCCGGCCACGGCGTGCTGCGGACGTGGGCGCAGCCGCTCTATACGTCGCTGCTCTACGTTCTTGCGCTGGTCGGGCTGTTCTTCGCACCGCGGCGGTTCGCAATCCTCGCGGTGTTGATCCTCGCGTACCAGACGCTGGCCGCAGTCGTCTTCGTCGGCGCGACGCGATACCGGATCACGACGGATTTCTTGCTCGCACTCCTCGCCGCGGCCCTGTACGAGCGCGTGCGCATGCGCCGCGCGTGAAGGTCCTCCACGTCCACCGCATCGGCGGGATCGGCGGCTCCGAGCGGCATCTCCTGACGCTCCTGCCGGCGCTCGCGGAGCGCGGCGTCGACGTGCGCTTTCTCGGCCTCGACGATCCTTCGCGCGCACCGGGGCCGTTCTACGCCGCGCTGACGGTCCCGTACGAACGCCTGCCCGCGCCGCGCGACGTCGATCCCGCGCTCGCGCTGCGGGTCCGGCGCGCCGTCCGAGGAGCCGACCTCGTGCACACCCACCTCGTGCACGCCGATGTCTACGGCGCGCTCGGGGCCCGGCGGCTCGTCTCGACGAAGCACAACGACGATCCGTTCCGCGCCCGCTCGTTCCGCTACGTCGAGCGGGCCCTGGCGCGCCGCGCGTCGCGCGTCATCGCGATCACGCATGCGCTCGCGCGATTCCAGATCGAGCGTGTCGGGCTGCCGGCGGACAAGGTGGAGGTGATCCACTACGGGCTCGACGAGCTGCCGGGCGCCTGGGGGGCGAACCCGGCCGATCCGGTGCCGCCGGAGGCGCGCGTCCTCCTCTGCGTCTGCCGCCTCGAGCCGCAAAAGGGCGTCGACGTCGCGATCGAGGCGCTCGAGCAGATCCCGGACGCGCACCTCGTCGTGCTCGGCGAGGGGCCGCAGCGCACGGAGCTCGAGCGGCTCGCCGGCGAGCGCGTCCACCTGCTCGGGCGCGTCCCCGACGTCGCCGCCTGGCTGCGGCGCGCCGAGGTGCTCGTCCACCCGGTGCGGTGGGAGGGGTTCGGCCTCGCGCTGCTCGAGGGGATGCTGGCGTCACTGCCGGTCGTGGCGTCGAGGGTCAGCTCGGTCCCGGAGATCGTCGTGGACGGCGAGACGGGGCTGCTCGTGCCGCCGGACGACCCTTCCGCCCTCGCGGCGGCGGTGAACCGGGTCCTGGCGCAGCCGGCCGACTACGGCGAACGCGGCCGCGTTCGTGCGCGCGCGGAGTTCAGCGTCGCCGGGATGGCGGACCGGACGCTCGCGGTCTACGAGCGTGCGCTCGCTCGACCTCGGAACTACAGCTAGTTCAGCGCAGCTCGGTACAGGAGCTCAGTCCGGTCGGTGCAGCGCTCCTGGAGAAACTGATCCAGGGCGCGGCGCCGGCCGGCGAGCCCCATCTCGGCGGCCCGCGGCAGGTCGGCGACGAGCCGGACGATCGCGTCGGCCAGCGGCTCCGCCTCGCCCGTGGGCACGAGGTAGCCAGTGATGCCCTCCTCCACGAGCTCGCCGAGCCCGCCGATCTCGGCGGCGATCACCGGACGCGCACGCTCCATCGCCTCGAGCGCCACCATCCCGAACCCTTCCCCCATCGACGGCACCACGATCGCTGCGGCGTCCTCGATCGCGCGCTGAACCGGCGCCACGTAGCCCAGGAAACGAACAGCGTCTTCGACGCCCAGTTCCTTGCCGAGGGCCCGCAGCGCCGGCTCGAGCGGCCCGCGGCCGGCGAGGTCGAGCTGCAGCGACGGCACGCGCCGCCGGGCCTGCGCGAATGCGCGCAGCAGGACGATGTGGCCCTTGATCGGGATCAGCCGTCCGACACAGAGCAGGCGCGGGACGTCCCCGCTGTACGCGCGCGGCTCGCCGTTCGGCTCGATGCCGTAATGCACGACCTGAAAGCTCGCGCCGTCGAAGCCTTCGACCTCCTCGAGATAGCGGGCGAGCCCGCGCGAGATCGCGATGTGCGTGTGCGCGAGGCTCGCGATCGCGCGATCGCCGAGCGCGAAGCCGCGGTTCTCGCGGAACTCGTTGAAGCCGTGCTTCGTCGAGACGCGAACGGGCACGCCGGTCAGCGCCCCCGTCAGCTGTCCGTAGACGTCCGCGTGGACGAGGTGTGTATGGAGGATCGTCGGCCGCATGCGCCCCAGGTAGTTCGCGATGCGGAAAAACGCAACGGGGTCGACGTCCGCCGCGAGCGGGATCGCCTCGAGCGGAATCCCGCGCAAGCGTAGTTCGCGCGCGAACTCCCACGCCCCGGGCTCGTGCTCGTGGAGCATCAGAAAGCGGATGTCCCAGCCGCGCTTCTTCAGCTGCGGCAGCAGCGACAGGAGATGCGCCTCCGACCCGGAGATGCCTGCGACCTTCTGGAGGTGGAGGACGGTCATGCGGCCGCCGCCAGGATTCCGTCCGCCCACGTGTCGACGGAATGGCTTCGGGCCACACGCGCACGAAGCGTGCGGCCGATCTCGGCACGCTCCGCGACGCTCAGGGCCGCGAACCAGCGCAGCCGCTCCGCGAGGCTCTCCGGCGACTCGCGCTCGAAGAAGAGCGGGTAGCCGGCGAAGAGGTCGTCGAAGACCGGGTTCGACGCGAGCACCGGCAGGCACGCGGCCGCCGCCTCGTAGACGACCTTGTCCGGCGCGCCGGCTTCCATGTTGTTGACGAGGACGTCGGCGCGCGCGAACAAGGCCGGCAGCTCGGCGCGCGCCACCGCGTCGCCGAGCGGCGTCCCGAGCCGTGCGAGCTCTTGACGGTGCCGGCGCTCGAGCTCGTTGAGCGCGGCGCCGTGCAGCTCGACCTCGACGCCGTCGACCTGCTGCACGCCGCGCAGAATCGTCGCGAGCCCTTTCGCCGGGGAGTAGCGTCCGAGCACGAGCGCGCGCACAGCGTCGTGTGCGGGATGCTCGCTGCAGTCGAACTCGCTCACGTCGATACCGTGCCCGATCGCCCGCACCTTCGCGGAGTCGAGCGGGAACGAGCGCGGGTCGACAGTCACGATCGCGGTGGCGAGCCGTTCGGCCGCGCGCAGCTGCGCCGACGCCTTCCAGTGCGTGTACCAGAGGAGCAGCGGAATCCGGCGCGGCCGCACGAGCGGCGCCGCCAGGAGGACGTACACCGGAATCATGTGCGCGACGACCGCGTCCGCCGGCAGCGCGCGCACGAGCTCGCGCTCGAAGCGCAGGAGCCGCCCGGGCTTGCTCGAGGCGCCGAACGTGCGCACGTCGACGGTGTCCGTCAGGTTCGCCGCCGCCGCCGCCGACTGCGCCAGCACGACCACCTCGTCGACGCGGGCCGCGAGCGCGCGGATCTTCGGGATCGTCGCCGCCAGCGCCGGATGCGCGGGGTCGACCGCTTGCGTCACGAAGACCAGCCGCTTCATCAGAAGAAGTCGGTGTCTCCGAGCGTGAACCGCCATGCGCGCTGGTCGGTGTCGAGCGTCCCGGCGAGCGCTTTGCCCATGAAGTGCAGCGACCTCGGCGTCGGCACGAAGCCGCAGGCGAGATACGCAGGTTCCTGACCCCGGGCGGGCACGCCGAAGACAAGGCGCGTCCCCGGCTTCACGCCGGCGAGGCACGCGCGCAGCAGGCGGTGCGTGGGGCCGACAAGGTCGGCGACGAGCGCGACGTCCCTCCCGCGGTGGCGCTTGTGGCCGAGAACGGCGTAGCCGCCGTTCGCCCCGTAGGCGACATAGTCCCGCGGGGAGTCGAGGTAGCGCCAGTTGAGGTACGCGGCGTCGCGGACGATGTGCCCGGGCCACTCCGGAGCCGCGTCGCCCTCGTGCTGGAACTCTGTGACCTGCGCCGCCTGCTTCCGGCCGAACGGCAGCGCCCGGGCCCAGATGCGTAGCCGTGCGATCTCCGTCCAGCCGAGCGGGCCGAGGAAGAGCGGCGCCGTGGGCGCCGACGCGAACGCAAGCACGACGGCCGCGCCGCGCTCCTGAGCCTCGTGTTCGTGCTTGCGCTCGAGTGCCACGAAGATCCCGCGGCCGCGCGCGGCCGGCGCCGTCGTGGCGTGGACGGAGAACGACGCGAGCCGCTCGTCGCCGCCGAGCGCCATCCGGTAGAGCGAGTGGGAGGCGACGCCGATGACGGTGCCGTTGTCGCGCGCAACCGACATCAGCGACCCGGCCGGATTCCGTGCGAACCACCAGTCGAACTCAGCGCCGGTGAGCGCGTCGTCGCCCCAGGCGTCGCGCAGGAGGCGCAAGTAGTCGTCCCGCTGCGCCGGCTCGTACGACGCCAGCTCGTAGCCCATTACTTCGTCGAGGTGCCGAGCGCCGCGTTGAAGAGCCGCCGCGCACGCGTGCCCGTGACGGTGTCCTTGACCGAGATCAGGTCGCAGGCGCCGGCGAGCACGAGCTCGAACGTCCGCTGCGAGTACGGCTCGACGTTGTAGCGGCGGAGCTGCAGCGGATCGGTCGACGGCGAGTTCGAGCCGGACACTGCCGTGAACGCGACGTCGTAGCCCGCCTGCCGCACGAGGCTCAGATGCACCGGCTTGTAGTGCGCCTCCGACCCCTTCACGTACGAGAACGCGCGCACCGGGCGCCCGAGCCGCTCCTCGAGGCGGAACTTCGACAGCGCGATCTCGCGCGCCGCCTCGTCGACCTCGAGGTCGGCGAGCGGACGGTGCGAGATCCCGTGCGACTCGATTCGCACCCCGCGGCGGTCGAGCTCCGCGAGCTCCTCCCAATCGATCGTCCGGTTGACGATGCCCTGCGCCGCAAGCCGCTCCTCGTGCGGCAGCGGCAGCCGGTCGCCGAGATAGCCGAGCGGGACGAAGAGCACGCCCGGATAGCCGTACCGCTCGAGCACGCGCGCGGCGTTCTCGAGGTTGTCGTAGTAGCCGTCGTCGAACGTGATCAGCACCGCGTGCGGCGGCAGCGGCTTGCCGTCGACGTAGTGCGCGAGCACGGCGTCGAGGTCGACGACCTCGTAGCCGAGCTGACGCAGCTGGTCCATCTGCTCGTCGAACACGGAGACCGGCATCGTCAGCGGGTTGCCGGGCAGGTCGTTGACCTTGTGGTACATGAGCACGCGCAGGCTGCGTTCGCCGTTGCCGTTGGCGCCCATCGCCGCCGCCGTCTCGCCGATCGAGCGGTAGACGGAGTTCTTCAGGACCTGCTTGATGCCTTCGGCGCGCACCGGGCTAGCTTAGCCCTGCGATCCGCTCGACTAGGGCGCGCACACGGGCCGCGAATTCCTCCGGCGAGCTCGTCCAGAAGTCCGCGCTCGCGTGCGCCCCGGCGCCGAGACGCTCGGCGAGCTCGCGGTCGACGAGGATCCGGACGATCGCGTCCGCGAGCGCCGCGGTGTCGCCGGGCTCGACGAGCAGGCCGTTGCGGTCGTCCTCGACGAGGTCGGGAATCCCGCCGACGCGCGTCGCGACGACGGGCCGCGCGCGGCAGAACGCCTCGACGACGACGCGGCCCATCCCCTCGGAGCGCGAGGGCAGCACCAGAGCGGTGGCGCCGTCGAGCGCACGGGAGACCTCGGGCTGCGAGAGCCGCTCGTCCCACGACGTCTGCTTCGGGATGTCGCGAAGCAGCTGCTCGACAGACGAGCGCAGCGTTCCCGCGCCAACGATCCGCAAGTGCGCGTCGGGGATGCGCGGAGCAGCGAGCCGCCACGCCTCGGCGAGGCCGTCGACGTTCTTGTAGCGCTCGAGGACACCGACGAACAGCGCCTGCGGCGCTGCGTCGGGAAGCGGCTGCGGCGGCGTCTGCAGGAACGAGTCGAAGTCCATGTAGGCCGGGAATTCGTCCGCGGGCTCGAGGCCGAGCTCGCGCACGAGCGACGTCGTGTAGCCGGTGACCGTGCGGATGCCGTCGGCGTGCCGCAGCCCCGTCAAGGCGACGCGATCGGCGAGGGGATTCAGCGTCGTACGCAGGCGCGAGCCGTAGAGCCGCGTCGGCGCCCGCCAGTCGCCGTGCATATCCGCGATCACTGCGGTCTCGACACCTGCGAGCCTCCGGCCTGCGAGCGCGGCCGCGGCCTCGTGCGCCCCCTGCGCGAGCACTGCGTGCGGCCGGAACGAGCGGAGCTCGCGCGCGATCCGGACCGGCAACGCGGCGAAGAAGGCCGGGCCGTCGAGCGCGGGCAGCGTGCCCGTGAGGCGGAAGTGCTCGTTGGCGCCGTCGCCGCCCGCGAGCACGCGATAGTCGAGCTGTCGGCCGACGGCGTCCCACTTCCGCCCCAGGCTCGGGGAGAGCGGCAGCTGCACGCGCCGCGAGACGAACAGCACGCGGGGCTTCACGCGCGGGAAACCCGGCGCAAGGTCGACTCGAGCTCGCCGAAGACCCGCTCTGGCGCGTACGCGGCCACCGATTGCGCGGCCGCAGCTCGCAGCCGTTCGCGCAGAGCGTCGTCGGAGAAGTACCGGCGCACCGCAGCGGCGAGCGCCGCCGTGTCTCCCGCCGGAACGAGCAACCCGTTGACGCCGTCCCGCACCACCTCGCCGACGCCGCCCGCCTCCATCGCCAGCACGGGCGTCCCCACCGCGAGCGCCTCGACGACCGTGTGCGGGAAGTTCTCCCAGCTCGACGAGAGGATCGTCGCGTCCGCTGAGCGGAAGAGCTCGACGACGCGCTGCCGCGGCTGCGCGCCGACGAAGTCGACCCGGTCGGCGATCCGCAGCTCCACGGCGCGCTGCTCCAGCGCCGGGCGGTCGGGGCCTTCGCCGGCGATGACGAGACGGACGTCATCGGTGCCCGCGACCGCTTCGAGCGCCCTCCCGAGGGACTTCTGCGCGGTCAGCCGGCCGGCGAAGGCGAGCGTGCGCCCGTTCCGCGGTGCCTCGGGAAGCTCGTGCAGCACGGGTACCGGATTCGGAAGCACGCTCACGCGCTCCGACGGGATGCCCCAGCTGAGCACGAGCCGCCGCAGGTACGCGCTCGGGCAATAGATGTAGGCGGCGCGCCGCAGCTCGAAATCGCGCGCGCGCCGCAGCGCGAAGCCCGCCGCCCCGCCGCCGCCGGCCTGGAACTCGTCGACGTCGCCGGTGACGAGGCCGCGGCGGCGCGAGCGCTCGAAGGCCGGATCGGCCGTGAGCTTCACGACGTACGGCCGCCGAGCTCCGATCGCGCCGGCAGAGCTGCGTCCGAACATGCCGGTCGTGTAGACGACGTCGGCACGCCGAGCGCGCGAACGCACGAGGACGGCGCCGCGGACGTGCCTGACGCCGACCGGCAGCGACCGCGAGACCCAGCGCACGGGAAATTCCTCCGGCGCGGGCGCGGCCGTCGGCGGTCGTCACGACCTCGACCTCGTGCCCGCGCGCGGCGAGGAACCTCGCGACGTCGGGCGCATGGCTGGCCGGCCCGCCGACGTCCGGCGGCCAGATGCCCGAGACGACCAGCACCTTCACGACAGCGCCGCCTTCAGCGGCGGCACCGCCTTGATCCGCACGAACAGAATCGTCCAGTAGAGGCAGAAGGCGATGCTCGAGACGAGCACGGCGGTGGCGGCGCCGGTCGCCCCCCACTCCCTGCCGAGAGCGGCGACGAGCGGGATCAGCACGAGCAGCTCGACGCCGTGCGTCCAGATCCGCAGGGCGGGCCGGCCGATCGAGACCGGGAACGACTTCGTCCAGCCGTAGACCATCCGTAGCGCGCCCGCGACGATCACGATGCGCGTCGCGTCGACGGCGCCGACGTTCTTCGCGGAGAAGAGCAGCTTCGCGAGCTCCGGGGTGAAGACGAGCAGCGGCGGCAGGATCACGACGCACAGCGCCGCCATGCCGAGCATGTAGCGCTGGATGCCGGCGAACACCGCCCCGCGCGTGCCGCGCTCCCAGTCGCGCGTCTGCTCGGTCAGCAGGATCAAGCGCGCCGGCGCGGAGACCACCGCGAACGCCTGCTGCGGCGCCATCGCCGCGCGGAAGTAGGCCACCTGCGTGGTCGTGGAGACGCGGCCGAGCACGAGGATCGACAGCGGCGCCGTCAGCGAGATGACGGCGGTCGCGGCAGTCGACTGGCCGACGAAGGAGAGGATGTCGCGGCGCTCCTCGGCGAGCGAAACGGCCTCGTGCTGCGGGAAGCGGTGGAATGCGATCCAGCCCGCGACGCTGACCGCGGAAGTCGCGAAGACCTGCGCGATCACCATCGCAAGGAGCGTTGCGTTCAGCCCGTGCGGCGCCGCGATTGCGACGGCCGTGAAGCGCAACGCCATCGACACGAACAGGAAGAAGGCCCGGATGTCGTAGCGGCCGCGCAACACGATCGCGACACCGCCGACGTTCTCGGTGCACTGCGCAAGCGGAATGAACGCGCCGATCAGCAGCGGCGTCGTGAGGCCGTTCTTGTTCAGCAGCGTGTCGGCGAACGGCGCGATCGCGACGAGCAGGAGCGTCGCGAGGACGCCGCCGGTCAGCTTGAAAGCGACGGCGCTCTCGAAGAGGCGGCGCAGCCGGCCCCATTCTTCCCTCGTCGTGTACCGGAAGCCGAACTTGACCAGCGCCTCCTCCACGGTGAGGTCGAGCAGGCTCTGGACGAACGCGGTCATCGCCAGGACGAGCGCGTATTCGCCGAACGTCTCCGTCGAGAAGACGTGCAGGGCGACGACGGTTGCGCCGAACCCGAGCGCAGCCGAAGCGTAGGTCCCGGCGGCGGCGGCCGCGCGACGCCAGAAGAGCCGAGAGCGCATGGCCGAAGCCTAGACTCGCTGCGTGATTGCCCTGGCGCTGGCCATCCCGTTCCTGTTCCTGCACGTGAAGTACCAGCCCGGGGTTCGGGTCCCCCTCGGCTCTACGCATCTCGGGATCGAAGCGTCCGACGTCGCCGTCGTCGTCGTGGCGATCGTCGCGCTGCGTGACGGGCTCCGCGAGGGCTTCGGGCGGCTCCGGCCTGCGCTCTCGCTCTGGATCGCCAGCGGATTGCTGCTCGCCTGGATCTTCATCCGCACGCATTCGCTCACGCACTTCGTCACTGCGGCGAAGTTCGCCGAGTACGCGCTGCTCGCGATCTCGCTGCCGCTGATCCTCCGCAGCTTCCGGCAGTGGGAGGTCGTCGCGGGCGCGGTCGTCGCCTGGAGCGTCGCCGCGACCTTCGTGGCGTTGTTGCAGATCTTCGGTTGGGGAATCCTCGACGCGTGGGCGGCAGGACGGCGGCAGCCGTCCTTCCTCGGCCACTCGGACTTCGCCGCGCTGTCTGCGTTCGCGCTCGGCATCGGCCTCGCCGCCGTCCTCAGCGCGCGGCGGAGCATCGGCTGGGTCGGCGTCGCGAGCGGCGTCGTCGGGCTGATGCTCGCCGGCGCAACGGCGGGCTTGATCGGAACGGTGGCGGGCGTCGCAGGATTGCTCGTCATCCTGGCCCGGCGGCGGCAACTCCAGGTGCGCGATTTCGCGATCACCGGCGCCTGCGTCGCCCTTGTCGCCGCCGGTGTGCTGGCGCTCCGCGCCGGCGACTTCGAGCATTTCCTCCGCTTCCTCCACCTCAAGGGCCGCGAGACGCAGACCTCGAACATCGAGACGTACTCGCACCACACGCTGCTCGCGTACGTCGGATACCGCATCTGGCGCAACCATCCGGTCGCCGGCGCCGGCTGGCAAGCCTCGAACGAGCCGGCGACGGTCGATCCGGTCCTGCCGGCCGCGCACCGCAGGTTCCCGGACCTCGCCCCGCTCGCGTTTCCGACCCGCGAGCACGAATGGGGAATCCAGAACGCCTATGTGCAGGGCGCGGCCGACCTCGGGATCGTCGGTTTCGTGCTCCTGCTCGCGCCGTTCGCGATCTCCCTGCTACTGGCTTTCCGTGCGAATGCACCGCCCTGCGCCGTTGCCACGTTCGTCGTGCTGGCGGCGGCAGGGATCTGGCTCGGGCAGGGCATCGTCGCCGGGATCCCGCTCGACGCCCTCACGTGGCTCGGCTTCGGCCTCGCGGCGACGGCGGCCGCGCAGAGGAGATCGGGAGCGGCTGGGGGAAAATGGGAGCCGTGAAGTCCCTCGTCACCGGCGGTGCCGGCTTCATCGGCTCCAACCTCGTCCACGCCCTTGTGGAACGCGGCGACGACGTCCGCGTGCTCGACAACTTCTCCACCGGGAACCGCAGCAACCTGGAGGGGCTCGACGTCGACGTCGTCGAGGGCGAGCTGCGCTCGTACGAGCGCGTGCACGCGGCCACGCGCGGCGTCGAGGTCGTCTACCACCTGGGGGCGCTCGGGTCGGTGCCGCGCTCGGTGCAGGATCCCTTGACGTCGAACGCCGTCAACGTCGAGGGCACGCTCAACGTCCTGCTCGCGGCCCGTGACGAGGGCGTCCGGCGCGTCGTCTTCTCGTCCTCGACGTCGGTCTACGGGACGAGCCCGCAGCTGCCGACGTCGGAGTCGACGCCGACGGACCCGATTTCCCCGTACGGCGTGACGAAGCTCGCGGCGGAGCGCTACTGCATCAGCTTCAGCCGCGTGTACCACTCGTTCGAGGCGGTCGTGCTGCGCTACTTCAATGTCTTCGGCCCCCGCCAGAGCCCGGACTCGCAATATGCGGCGGCCGTCCCGTTGTTCATCGCCGCGATCGACACCGGTGAGCCGATCACCATCTTCGGCGACGGCGAGCAGTCACGCGACTTCACGTACGTGGCGAACGTCGTCGATGCGACGCTGCGGGCCGCCGAGGCGCCGGGCGCGAACGGCCGCGCATTCAACATCGCCGCCGGCGCGCCTGCCAGCGTCAACCATGTCGCCGACACGATCGGGGCCATCCTCGGCAAGCCGGTGGAGAAGCGCTTCGAGCCGCCGCGTGCGGGCGACATCCGCGACTCGTGGGCCGACATCGGCGCGGCGCGCGAGGTGCTCGGCTACGAACCGCACGTCGATCTCGCCGCCGGGCTCGAGCTCACGGCCGAGGCGATCGTTGCCCGCGTCTGACGGCAAGATCAAAATTCTCAGAGTCATCGCCCGCCTCAACATGGGCGGACCGGCGCTTCACGTCGCGTACCTGACGGCAGGGCTGCGCGAGCGCGGCTACGACACGACGCTCGTCGCCGGCTCCCTCGCCCGTGGTGAGGACTCGATGGCCTTCGTGGCCGACGCCCGCGGCGTCGAGATCGTGCGCATCGACGAGCTGGGTCGTGAGATCTCGCCGCTGCGCGACCTCGTCGCGACGGTGCGGCTCGCGCGGCTGATCCGGCGCGAACGGCCCGACATCCTGCACACGCACACGGCGAAAGCCGGAACCGTCGGACGGGCGGCCCTGGTGCTCGCCGGCCGGCACGCGCCGCCGATCGTCGTGCACACCTTCCACGGCCACGTGCTGCGCGGCTACTTCGGCCCGCTGCGCACCCGGTTCTTCCGGCTGCTGGAACGTTGGCTGGCGAGACGGACGACCGCGCTGATCGCGGTGAGCCCGCAGGTGCGGGACGACCTCGTCGCGCTCGGTGTCGCTCCGGCGCGGCGGTTCGTCGTGATTCGCCTCGGGATCGAGCTCGACGAGCGCGTCGCCGGCGAGCAGAACGGGCGCGCCGAGAGCCGCCGCTACCTCGGCATCGAGCCCCAGCGATTCGCCGTCGGCTGGATCGGCCGGATGACGGCGGTGAAGCGAACGGACGACATTCTCGTCGCGTTCAAGCGCCTGCGGGACGAGGGCGTCGACGCCGTGCTCTGTCTCGTCGGCGACGGGCCCGACCGGCCCCACCTCGAGCGCCGCGCGCACGAGCTCGGCGTCGTCCGCGACACGCTCTTCCTCGGCTACCAGGAGGACGTGGCGCCCTTCTACGCGGCGTTCGACGCCCTGGTGCTGCCGTCGTCGAACGAGGGGACGCCGGTCAGCGCCATCGAGGCCCTCGCGGCCGGCCGGCCCGTTGTCGCCACACGCGTGGGAGGCGTCCCCGACGTCGTGCGGGAGGGCGAGGACGGCTTCCTCGTCGAGCCCGGGGCGACGGACGAGCTCGCCGACCGGTTGGCCGAGCTCGCCCGCGACCCCGAGCTGCGCGAGCGGATGGGACGCGCCGGCCGCGAGCGCGTCCTCCCCCGCTATGCGGTCGAGCGCTTGGTCGACGACGTCGACCGCCTGTACCGGTCGCTTCTGCGAGCCCCCTGACCGCCCTCCGGCCGGCTCACCTCTCTCCGGTTCCGCCCCTGCAGAGCCCGAGCTTTCCGGGAGCGCCCTTCGGGAGGCCGTAGTACTTCCAAGAATCCGCCGCGGTCTGGACCTGTGACACGGTCTGCCCCGCCGACTGATCGAGGTCGTTCAGGCCACTGGCGGCGCATGCCGAGTTGGCGTGATCGAGGGCGCCCGTGTCATTCGTGTTGTTCACCGTGCCGGGTGGCCCCTTCACCTCACCGGCCAGTGCGCCGGCCGCACTCGCGCCCGCCAGCGCGACCACCGACATCGTTACCAGGAGTAGTCGCTTCACTTGCCTTCCCCTTTCATGGTCTGCCCTACCGATAGAAGTACGGATCGAGCACGCGAACCTGGGTGATGCGATCCACGGGCAACTCGTTGCGCGTCGCCGTCTTCCGGATCGCCTCCGGAGTCGGTGCGTCGTAGACGCAGAAAGCGGTGCTGCTGTCCTCGCTGATGTACGACTGAATCCAGGTCACGCCCTCGTCGGTGTTGCGTTCGAGAACGCCGTGGAACTCGTCGACCGGAATCGGCCATCCCTCGCTCAAGGCCCGTTCGACGATGTAGCGCGGCATCTCGCAGTCGACGCTACGACTGCGGCTACGCCGTTACATCGGGAGAACGCCCTACTTTGGCGCGGCTACAAGCCCGAGCCGAACGGCGGTTGCCCCGGCCTCGCCGCGCGTGCGCGCGTCGAGCTTGCGCAGGATCGCCGAGACGTGATGCCCGACCGTCTTCTCGGAGACGAACAGCTTCCGCGCGATGTCGGCATTGCGCATACCTTCCGCCACGAGCGCCAGCACCTCGACCTCTCTCGCCGTCAGCCGCGCCGGGTTCTCGCCCGTCGACGGCCGCGGGCCGCGGGCAACGCGCACTCCGAGCTCGCGGAGGCGACGGGCGACCGCGGCGACCGCCGGCTGCGCCGCGAGTCCCAGAAGGATGTCGTGGGCGCGGCCGAGACCGTCGATGTCGCCCGTCTGCGCGAGCGCCAGCGCCTCTTCGTACGGAGAGCCGAGCTCCGCCCACCGCTCGGCGGCACGGGCTGCGTCACCACGCAGCTCGAACGCGTACGGGTCGGCTGCGAGCTCTGCAAGTCCGTCATCGACCCCTGCGCGCATGCGCCACTGGCCGAGCTCGCCGATCGCGATCGGTGACCGGAGCTCGACGGCGAGCTGCAGCGTGGCCTCCGTCGCGTCGCCGACGGCGTCGCTGTCGCCTCGCAGCCACGCCGCCTCCCCGCGAGCGGCGGCGACGGGCCAGAGGCGGAGCAGCTCCCCCGTCGGCTCGGCCAGCGTCCAAGCCTCGTCGAGCAGCTCCGCGTGCCCTGGATCCCCGCGGCGCGCGCGGACGAGCGCCAGGACGACGAGGGAGAGGATCCGAGGGGTCGTCGACGTTCGCGGGACGCGCAGCACGAGCGCCGCTGTCTCCGCAGCGTCCGCCCAACGGCCCCCGTTCAGCTCGTGGCGAGCTCTCCAAGTGAGCAGGTACAGCCGGTAGAGCTCGAACCCACGCTCGCTGCAGTACGCGATGCCGTCCTCGAGGTAGCGGCTCGCAGCCGCATGGAGGTGCTGTTCGACGGCGATCGCCGCAAGCGGGACATATCGATCGGCGACGCGCTCGGACATGCCCGCTCGGCGAGCCCGTTCCTGCGCTCGTTCGTGCCCCGCCAGGCCGTCGAACCCTGCGAGCATGCCGTAGGCGTCGATCGCGGTCTCGTCGTCGCCGAAGGGCTCGCTGATCGCGACCGCGCGGCGCGCCCACTCGCGACCTTCCTCGGGACGCGATCCGACCGCGCAGAGGAACGCCCGCTTCGTGTACGCGGCCGCGAGCTCGCGGCTCGGCGGCAGCTCCTCGAGCACCTCGACGGCTTGAGTTGCCCGCTGCTCGGACTCGGCGACTCGGCCGGGACACCAGAGAAACTCGGCGAGGTTGAGGAGATCCTCGCCCTGCCTGAGCTCGTGGCCGAGGGTGCGCCGGATCTCGACCGCCTCCTCGAGCCCGGCAATCCCTTCGTCGTATTGATCCGTGAGGTAGCACGCTCGCGACTGCAGCTCGAGGAGCTCTGCCCGCCGCTCGGGCTCGATGCCGTCGCTGAAGCGGAGCGCCCGTGCATACTGCGCCACCGCCTCCCGGTACGCCCCGAGACCGGTTGCACGTGCGCCGGCGGCGGGCGCGTATCGGAGCACCGCGTCGTCGTCGCGGGCGGCCTCCGCATGATGAGCGAGGCGCGCGAGGTCGAGACCCCTCGCCGGGTCGGCCGCGAGAGCAGCGAGTGCGCGGCGGTGCAGCTCGAGCTTGCGTGCCGGCGCGATCGAGCCCTCGACAGCCAGACGCGCCAGTTCGTGCCGGAAGACGATGCCGTCCGCATCGGTGGTGAGGATCCCCGCCGCGAGACACTCGTCGAGCGCCTGGACGTCGCCGGCGACGAGCGCCTCGAGGAGAGGTAGCTCGGCGTGCGGCGGGACGACGGCAACGGCTTCGAGGACGTTCTTGGCCGGCGAGCTGAGCTGCGCCGCACGCGCGAAGACCGCGTCGCGCACCGTGTCGGGGATCTCGTCGGCGCTCGCTGCGATCGCCTCCGTGACGAAGAACGGGTTGCCGCCTGTCTTCCGGTAGAGGTCAGCGGCATCGATGTCTCCTGTCGCCGCGAGCTGCGCCACGGCGGCCGGCGAGAGCGGGAAGAGCTTGAGCCGGGACGCCCGCTCGTTCGTCGCGAGCTCGCCGAGGACGATCCGCAGCAGCGGCGCCCGGTCGAGCTCGTCGTCCCGGTACGAGGCGAGCACGAGCGCCGGCACCGCGGCGAGGCGGCGGGAGAGCAGTCGCAGGACGTCGAGCGTGGCCTCGTCGGCCCAATGCACGTCCTCGAGCACGAAGATGGTCGGTGCCGGGCGGCGAAACTCGGCCGCGAGCGCGGCAACGACCTCGTGCGGCATGACGTCCTCGTCGACGCCGATGATCGCCTCCAGCTCGGAGACGCCGAACAGCGGCCCCAGCGGGCGGGGCGTGAAGAGCGGGTCG
This sequence comes from uncultured Actinomycetes bacterium, assembly GCA_963833655.1. GTDB lineage: Bacteria > Actinomycetota > Thermoleophilia > Gaiellales > Gaiellaceae > 3-1-20CM-4-69-9. Next base: position 258,538 of record CAWHYL010000007.1, read on the forward strand.
CAGTTCCCCCAGAGGACACGCACGGGGCGCGCCTGCTCGTCGCAGAAGCGGCGCAGGAGCGTCGTCTTCCCGATGCCGGCCTCGCCGCGAACGAGGATCAGGCGGCCCTGGCGCTCCGAGGCCACCGTCTCGAGCGTCTCGCGGAGCCTCGTGAGCTGCTCGGACCGCTCGAGCAGGTCTGGTCCTGTCAGCGTCGCCACCCGCGGATTGTGAGTCCACGGGCGAGTGCGTTCAAGCGGGGCTCAGTGAGGCAGGCGCGCGAAGACGCTGAAAGCCGGCTTGCGCTTGGTCTTCGAGGTCAGCATGCCGGATTGCCAGCCGATGCCGAGGTTCGTGTCGTCGCGGAGCATGAACCACACCATCAGGTCGATCCGCGGGTTCGCTCGCGCGATCGCGAACGACTGGCGTACGTACGCGGCCTGGCGTGCGTATGACACGCCGAAGATGCGGTCTGGCGGTGTTTGCCACGCGTACTCGGTGATCCAGATCCGCTTCTTCCCCCAGAGCTTGTTCACCGCGGCGATCAGCTTGTTGATGTTTCCGAGCTCGATTGCGTTACCGCCCGGGTTCGTGCGCGGCGTCTCACTCGGCCGGCTGTAGTACGGATGGTGCGCATAGGCGTCGAGACTCCTGAGTCCTGCCTTCTTCGCCGCAGTCATGAACGCGATCGGAGACATCGACGGCCGGGACGAGCGCGCCTGATTGTTGCCGCGCGGCCCAGTGGCGCCGCAGCCGACCTTCTCGCCGGCGAAATTCGTGAAGTGGACGCCCTGGTAAATCGCCGTGCAGATCTTCGCGTACGACTTCGGGCTGACGAAGCGGCCGCCGGCTGTCTGCTGCAGCCAGTTCGGATTGTTCGGCTCGTTCCAGGCGAGCCAGTACTTCACGGCCGGCAGGTATGTCTCGTCGAAGCGGTCGGTGTTCGGGATGTAGTGGCCGCTGTAGCGCTCTGCCGCGGCGTAGGCGAAGTTGCGGAGATCGTTGTAGTTGCGGGGCGGGACGTTCCTCGGCTTGCCGCCGTTCGCCCACGACGGCACGAACAGGATCGTCATCAGGAGCTGCATCCGGTTCTGCCCGGCGTATCGGGCGGCGCGGTCGTAGACGCTCCAGTCGTAGGCCGGGTCGGCCGGATCCTGGGGATGCGCCGGGCGCCGCTTCGCGACCTGATTCCAGTTGAGGTTCACGCGCACGATCTGCACGCGGAGCTGCTTCAACGTGTTGAAGGTGAAAGTCGGGTTGCCGAACAGCGTCATCGCGTCGTCCTGCATGCCGATGAGCATGTGCCTCTTCGCCTGCGCAGCAGGCACGGCGAGAGCGGCAGCGACGAGGAAGATCGCTGCGAAGACCCCGATGTTCCTACGCAAGGGCCGGCTCCCGTCCTGCGCTCGGCAGCATCCGCCGCAGACCCTCTTCGAGCTCGATCGTCGGCTCCCAGTTGAGCAGCTGTTTCGCGCGCGTGATGTCGGGCTGACGCACCTGCGGGTCGTCGATCGGCAGCGCCTCGTAGACGACCTCACTCTTCGAGCCCGTCACGCGCAGCACCGTCTCCGCAAGCTCGTTGAGCGTGAACTCGCTCGGGTTGCCGATGTTCACCGGGAGGTGCTCGTCCGACTCCGCCAGCGCGACGAGCCCGCGGATGAGGTCGTCGACGTAGCAGAAGCTGCGCGTCTGGGTCCCGTCACCGAACACGGTGATGGGCTTGCCCTCCAACGCCTGCCTCACAAACGTCGGGACCGCGCGGCCGTCGTTCGGCCGCATGCGCGGCCCGTAGGTGTTGAAGATCCGCACGATCGCGGTGTCGACGCCCTGCTGGCCGTGGTACGCCATCGTCAGCGCCTCGGCGTATCGCTTCGCCTCGTCGTACACGCCGCGGGGGCCGATCGGGTTGACGTTGCCCCAGTACGTCTCGGGCTGCGGGTGAACCTGCGGGTCGCCGTAGACCTCGCTCGTCGAGAAGAGCAGGAACCGCGCGCGCTTCCACTTCGCGAGCCCGAGGGCGTGGTGCGTGCCGTACGAGCCGACCTTGAGCGAGTGCAACGGCATGCGCAGGTAGTCGATCGGGCTCGCCAGCGCGGCCAGGTGATAGACGAAGTCGACATCGCCGTCGACGTCGATGTACTCCGTCACGTCGTGGTTGGCGAACTCGAAGTTCTCGCTCCGCAGGTGCTCGACGTTCTGGAGCGACCCGGTGTCGAGGTTGTCGATACAGACGACACGGAAGTCGCGCTCGATCAGGTAGTCGCAGAGATGGGAGCCGAGAAAGCCGGCGCCCCCGGTCACGACCGCGGTGGACATCGGGCGGACTCTACCGAGCACCTCAGCCGACAGCCGCAGACTTTACCGTGCCTTTACAGCCCTTCACAGAGGCATAGGGTTTCCTCGTTGGAGCGCCGTCCGCAGAAGCATCTCGTCCTCATCCTCGCCCGCGAGCTCGCGTCGAATCTCGCGACGCCGACGCTCATCGCGGACGCAGAGGGCACACTCGTCTTCTACAACGAAGCGGCCGAAGAGATCGTCGGTCGCCCGTTCGCGGAGGCGGGCGAGATGCCGGTCGACGAGTGGACAACGTCGTTCGAGCCGCGAACGCCCGCAGGCGAGCCGCTACCTGCCGAGCGCCGGCCGGTGCGCATTGCCCTCGACGAGCAGCGAACGGCACATCAGGCGTTTCGCATCACGTCGACCGACGGGACGGAGGACGATGTCGCAGTGACGGCGCTGCCGCTGTTTGCGCATTCCGAGGAGTTCGTGGGGATCCTCGCCATCTTCTGGCGGGAGTAACGCGGTGCGCGTCACAGTGTGGGGCTGCCGAGGCTCGGTTGCGGCGCCGGGGCCCGAAACCGTCACGTACGGCGGCAACACGGCCTGCCTAGAAGTTGCGCTCGGCGACGACGTCGCGCTCGTGCTCGATGCAGGCACGGGCATCCGCGCACTCGGCTTCGACCTGCAGCGGCGCAACGTCCGTCGCGTTCACCTCTGTCTGACACACCTGCATCTCGACCACCTCGAAGGGCTCCGCTTCTTCGCGCCGCTCTGGGACGACGACGTGACCGTGGACGTCTGGGGGCCACCGTCGCAGCTGCTCAGCCTCCGCCAGCGGATCGCGCGGTACTTCTCGCCGCCGCTGTTCCCGATCGAGCTCCGCGACGTCCCCGCGCGGCTGTCGTTCCACAACGTCGAGCAGCGCTCGTGGGCGATCGGCGACGCCGAGATCAGCGCAGACCTCGTGCTCCACCCCGGGCCGACGGTCGGCTACCGCATCGAGCGCGGTGGCGCGACCCTCGCGTACATCCCGGACCACGAGCCGGCGCTCGGCGGAGCGTTGCGCGAGCGCTCGCCCGACTGGATCTCGGGGTCGGCCCTCGCAGCGGATGCTGACCTCGTCGTCCACGATGCGCAGTTCTCCGAGGCGGAATATCCGCACTACGTCGGCTGGGGACATTCGAGCGTCGCCGACGCCGTCGCGTTCGCCGTCGCTGCCGGCGCCGAACAGCTGCTGCTGTTCCACCACGAGCCGCGCCACTCCGACCATGTGCTGGAGCGTCTGGAGGATCGTGCGAGAGAGCTCGCCGCGGCGGACGGTCTCGCGGCTCCGGCGCTCGCCCGCGAGGGCATGGTGGTCGAGCTGCCGTGACGACCTTATGCGCTCACCGCAGATCCTTGTTCGACTCGAGGTCGAACCACATCGCGAACAGGGTGAACTGCGACCCGAAGATCAGCAGCAATGCGACCAGCACGACCGTGCCGACCGAGACAGCGTTCCCCATGATCCGCAGCACGACTTCGGCGATGCCGAGCCCGAGGCCGAGGAGCGTCATCAGCCCGCCGAGCGCGTAGAAGAAGACGAGCGGGTGGAAGTCACGGATGACGTACTTCTCGCGCATCCGCCAGAAGAAGCCCTTCAGCAGCAGCCACGAGATGCGCGGAACGACCTTGCGGATCTTGATCCCCGACCGCTCGCCGACGCCGTACACCGGCCGCGACGGGATGTCGCGAACGCGCGCGTTCCAGACGTTGAGGTGGACGAGCATGTCGTTGGGAAACCCGTAGCCGCGATAGATGCGGTCGAGGTCGAGCTGCTCGAGGATCTCGCGGCTCGCGGCGGTATAGCCGGACTGGGAGTCCGCGACGTGCCAGTAGCCGGACGCGATCTTCGTGAGGAAGGACAGCACCGCGTTGCCGAGGTAGCGCGACCGCGGGATCACCTTCCACGCCTCGCCGGTGATGAGGCGGTTCGCCTTTGCGTATTCCAGCTCTCCGCGGGCGACCGGAAGCGCGATCTTCTCGAGGTCGCCCGGGTCCATCTGGTTGTCCGCCGCCATCACGCACGTGACCTCCATGCCCTCCTCGACGGCGCGGTGGTAGCCCGTGACGATCGCCGCGCCGACGCCGGCGTTCCGCTCGTGCGCGATCACCTCGACCCGTGCGTCGCCCGTGGCGCGGGCCGCGGCGGCGGTTCCGTCACGCGACGCGTCGTCGACGACGAAGATGCGGTCGACGAACGGCGGCACGCCGCGAATCGTCGTCGCGACGAGTGTCTCCTCGTCGTAGGCGGGGACGACGACCGCGACCGTCTTACCGTCGAGCACGACGAACGAGCGGCTCCCAGACGAGGGCCGCGATCACGCCGAGCACGAGCCCGAGGAAGGCGGCGACGACGACGGAGTTGCGGCGGCTGCGTGCGGTCGTCTTCACCGCCGCCGCGCGCGTGAGCACCTGCGGCCGCTCGATCTGCTGCGCCTGGAGCAGCAGCTGCCTCGCCTGCAGCTGGTCGTCACGCACGGAGCCCGCCTGGATCGCGATGATCGCCTGCGCCGCTGCGTCACCGGCTGCTCCCCGCCTGAGGGCCTTCAGCTCCTGTTCGTCCTGGGCGATCCGGGCCTTGAGAGTCGCGATCTTGCCGTTGGCGAAGTTACTGAGCCGGTCGACGACAGCTGCGGCGAGCGCGTTCGCGGCGGCCGCTGCACGTCGCCGCGTCGACGCCTGCACGGTGATCTTCACCAGCGGGTTGCCTGTCGTGCGCACGAGGGAGCTGCCGGCGCCCGTCGAGATCGTCTGGGTCGCGATCTTGCCGCGCAGAGCGCTCGCCGGCATGCCGGCGCGGGCGGCGGCGGCCTCGATCGTCGACTCCGCGCGCGCGATCGTGCCGACGGTCGACGGGTTCGCCTGCGGGCCCTGCAGCAAGACGCCGCCGACAGGGCTGTACGACGCGCCCAGGTAGACGTTCGCGCTCGCCTTCCAGACCTCTTTGCCGCCGAGGGAGATCACGTAGCCGACGAACGCCCCCACGATGAGGCCGAGCACGGGGAGCCACCAGCGCGCGACGAGCGCGCTCCACCATCTCCCGAGGTCGACCTCTTGCTCTTCGGTGCTCAAGGTGCGGCGACCCTAACGGAGGCCCACTCCCACTGAGCGCGCAAGCCGTCGGCGAGCCCGGTCGTCGCATGCCAGCCGAGGTCGCGTTCGATCCGTTGCGTGTGCGCCGCAGTTCGGCGCACGTCGCCCGGCGCCGCCGGTCGCACGGCGAGATCGAGCGCCCGGTCCGAGATCGCCTCGAGCGTCGCGATCGCGTCGCGCATCGTCGCCTCGGTCCCGCCGCCGACGTTGTAGACGGCGCCCGCTGCGCCGCCTTCCATCGCCGCGACGGTCGCCGCGACGACGTCTGCAACGAACGTGAACGAGCGCGACTGCGAGCCGTCGCCGTACAGCTCGAACGAGTCACCGCGCGCCAGCGCGTCGACGACGCGGGCGAACGCCATGTCAGGCCGCTGCCGCGGGCCGTAGACCGTGAAATACCGCAGCAGGACGGCATCGAGCCGGTACGCGCGCGCGAGGTGCTCGCACGCGAGCTTCGTGATGCCGTAGGGAGAGATCGGCTGCGGCCGCGCGTCCTCCCCCGTCGGGTACGTCTCGGCGTCGCCGTAGACCGAGGACGACGACGCGAACACGACGCGGACGCCGGCGCGGGCAGCGCTCTCGAACACCTTCTGAGTCGCAACGATGTTCCGGCGCACATAGGCGTCGAAATCGGCGAAGCTCGACCGGACTCCCGGCTGCCCGGCGAGGTGGAAGACGCCGTCGAAGCCGTCGAGCGCGAGCTCGTCAGCGGCGAGGTCGAGCCGCGAGACGGCGAACGCGGCCGCGTTCTCCTCCTTCAGGGCCGGTTCGTAGTAGTCGGTGAAGGAGTCGACGGCGACGATCTCGTGTCCGCCCGCGAGCAACGCTTCGGTCAGGTGCGAGCCGATGAACCCGGCGGCGCCGGTGACGACGTATCTCATTCGGCGGGCGCGAGCGGCTTGAGCGTCCCGTCGCCGTTCTGCATCAAGCTGAGGTCCGAGAAGAAGCGCGTCATCACGATGCCCTCGCGGAAGTCGCCGAGGCGCGGCTCGGGATGCTCGCCGCGCGCCAGCGCGAGCGCGAGCTCCGGATAGCGGCCGCCGGCAGCGAGCGGCAGCGGGAAGCCGCCGCCGAACCGCGGGTTGATGTCCGTGACGTAGTGCGCGCCGTCGGCTTCGCGGAAGCACTGGATGTTCGCCGGCCCGACGAGCTTCAGCTTCTCCGCCACGTCGCGTGCAAGCTCGATCAGGCGCTCGTCGCGGATCGTCATCCCTTTGATCGACTCGCCGCCCTTCGACTCGATCATCGTGCGCGGGATCGCGTTCAGGCAGCAGCCGTCGAGGTCGCAGAAGACGTCGATCGAGAACTCCTCGCCGGCGAGACAGGCTTGCACGATCGAGTCGACCGGCGTGTAGCCGAGGAAAAAGCCGAGCTGTGCGCGGTCGTCGGCGCGGTAGATGTGCCGCGAGCCGAACCCGTGCCGCGCCTTCACCAGCAGCGGGAACGGCGCATCGGCGGGCACCCCGGTCGGCAACCACGTCGGCGGCGAGTCGATCCCGCGCTCCTCGAAGAGCACGTGCGCGAGGTACTTGTCGGCCAGGCGCTCGACGATCTCCGCGTCGGGGAGCAGGACGAGTGTGCCGAGCGCGTCGCGCGACTCCGCCAGGACGACCTGGTCGAGGTCCGTGAGCGGGACGATCACGCCCACGTCGTGCTCGTCGACGAGCGCTCGCAGTGCGGGGACGTACGCCTCGTCGTCCACCTTGGGCACGAGCACGCGGTGCTGCGCCCGGTAGAGGGCCGGAGCGAGCGGGTTGACGTCCGCCGCGATGGTCGTCGCGCCTGCCCGGTTGAACGCGTCGACGATGTCGACGCGCTGCCCGGCGCAGGTGAAGAGCACGGCCGTCACGGCGATCAGTACACCAGGAACGGCAACGCGGCGAGCGCCGAAGCCGCCAGCAGTCCTGCGACGACCGGACGTGCGCGGCGGGGCAGGCGGTCGAGCGCGTATCCGAACGCGAGCGCCCAGGCCGGAGCCGTCGTGAGCATGTAGCTCGCCTTGAGCACGTCGCCGTCGTGCGTCGGGTAGCTGACCGTGAAGTAGAGGTAGCCGAGCAGCCCGAGCCCCGGCAGCAGCGCGACCGCGAGCCGCGGCGGGGCGCGCCGTGAGCGCACCAGGAGGACGAGCCAGCCGACGACGGCGAGCAGCGTCGGCAGCAGGCCGAGGAAGCTCTGCAGCTTGCGGTTCCCGTGCCAGACGCCGAAGTAGTCGCCCCAGACCTCGCTGTACGTCGTCGGGATCGCCTCGTTGCGGAAGTGCGGCCGGAACGGGTCGGTGAACACGCTCGGCCACCCGAGCCCGGTGTAGAAACGCTGCGGCCGGCGGTCCCAGATCGCCGTGTGCGGGGTCGGCCGGTCGAAGACCGGGTCGCCGTACTTGATCGCCTGGCGGATGTACCACGGCGACGCGACCACCGCCGCCGCGACCGCCACGAGGACGAGCGGGCGCCACGCGCGCGCAACGGCGAACGCGATCACGACGGCGGCGAACGTCCAGAGCGAGAACGCGCGCACGAGCTGGCCGAGACCGAGCACGACGCCGGTCGCGAGGGCGAGCTGCCAGCGGTAGTCGCGCCGTCCGAGCATCCGCGCCGCGAGCAGCAGCGCGACCGCGGACAACAGCATCGACAGCGGCTCCGGGTGGAACATCGCGCCGACGCGCAGCACGACCGGGAGGAAGCAGAAGAACCCGAGCGCGCCGAGCTGGATCCAGCGACGGCCCGGGAAGAGCTCGCGCGCGAGCGCCCAGAGGACGCCGGCGGTCGCCAGCAGCACGAGCCAGTTCAGGGCCTGGCCGAGCTTGTGCGGATCGCCCGGGTGAACGTGCTCGCCGACGAGCGTCGCAGCGCCGGCAAGCGCGTAGAACCCGGGCGGCGTGTAGTACTCGCTGCGCGACCCCGGGCCCGGGATCTCGCCGTGGTGGATGAGCAGGTCGGCGTACGCGCGGTGCTGCTGGACGTCGTAGCCGGAACCACTCGGGTACCTGTACGCGTTCCAGCCCGCGACGAGCGCGAGCGCGGCGATCAGCGCCGCGCCCGCGAGCTCAGCCCGGCGCAAGCTCGCCCAGCAGCTCGCGGTAGCGGCCGACGGCGACGGAGCGATCCGCCTCGCGCTCGACCCACTCGCGGCCGCGCCGCCCCATCTCGGCGAGGTCGTACCTGCCGTCGTGTGCGTCGCGAATCGCGCCGCGCGAGCACCTCCGGGCGGCCGGGCGGGACGACGATGCCGCAGCCCACACGCTGCACGACCTGCGCCGTCTCGCTCTCCGCGTCCGCGGCGACGATCACCGGGCGGGCGACCGCAAGGATGCCGTACAGGCGGCTCGGCACGACGTAGCCGGCGAGCCCGGGCGCGAGGCCGACGACGTGCACGTCGGCCGCGGAGAGCGACTCCGCGAGCACCTCGCGCGCCTGGTAGTACAGGAAGCGGACCTGGTCGACCTCCAGCAGCTCCGCAAGCGCGACGAGCTCCGCGTGCCGCGCGCCGCTCCCGATGATGAAGATCGCGAGATCGTGGAGGTCACGGAGGAAGGTCCCCGCGCGCACGAGTGAGTCGAGATCCTGTGCGTGCCCCACGTTGCCCGAGTGCATGACGACGAACTTGTTCTGCACTCCGCGCTTCTCGCGCCACCAGTTCTCGCGGTCGCGCGGCTCGAGGCGGCCGGTGTCGACCCAGTTCGGAATGACCCGCAGTCGTTCGGGCCGCGCGCCCTTCTCCTCGAGACGCAAGCGCATCGTGTCGCCGATCGCGACGACGCGGTCGGCACGACGCAGGTAGAGCGAGACAAGGCTCCGTAGCACGCGCATCGCGACCGGGTTCTCGAGCCGCTTCAGCTGCACGGCGATCTCCGGGAACACATCCTGCGAGATGACGACCAGCGGGGCCCCGTAACGGCGAGCGACGATCAGCGCGACGTCGGCGACGATCGGCGGATCCGTCATGCAGAGGACGATGTCCGGCTTCGCGCCGCGGAGCCCCTGTACGAGCGCATTGCCGAGGTAGGTGACGTAGTTCGCAGCGCGCGCGAAGAGCTTGCTGCGCTCGAATGACGTCGAAGGAACGCGAACGATCTCGACGCGGTTGTGGACGACGTGCCGCGGCTCGTCCTCGTGACCGTGCAGAACGCCCGTGACGACGGTCACGTCGACGTCGTCGGCCAGCGCCTCGCAGAGATCCGTCAGCAGCTGCGCCGTCGCCTCGATGCCCGGCCAGTAGTACTGATTGAGAACGAGCAGCCGCGGCTTCCGCGCAGACATAGCGCGGAAGACTAGTGCGGGCTCAGCTGCCGGACGTCCGCGCGACCGTCGGCGCCGGCCGAACCGGCTGTTGAGACTCGGCCGGGAGCTGGAGCAGGAAGGTCGAGCCCTCCCCCTCCGTCGACTCGACCCAGATCTGGCCGCCCATGCGGCTGACGAGCTCGCTGCAGATGTACAGGCCGAGACCGGTGCCGCCGACGCCGCGCGTCATGTTCGGGTCGAGGCGGTAGAACTTCTCGAAGATGCGGGCCTGCTCCTCACGCGGGATCCCGAGGCCCTCGTCCTTGACGTAGAACACGACCGCGCCGGCGCCGGTCTCGTGGCCGGGCTCGAGGCCGACCTCGATCCGTCCGCCGCCCGGTGAGTACTTGATCGCGTTCTCGACGAGGTTGACGAGCACCTGCCGCACCTTGTCCCGGTCCGCGGCGACATGTGGGACGTCCGTGCGCGCGACGCGCTCCAGCACGATGTTCGGCGGTGCGTGGACGCGCGCCGCGTCGACGACGCGCTCGACGAGCTCGCCGGGATCGAACGCCTCTGTGCCGAGATCGACGCGTCCGGCATCGAGCTGGTTGGCGAGCAGGATCTCGTTGACGATTCGCCCGAGCCGGTCCGACTCGTCGGCGATGAGCGAGATGAAGCGGTCGCGGCCCGCCTCGTCGAGCGCGAAGTCGTGACGCAGCAGCGTCTGCGCGGCTCCGTACACGGCGGCGAGCGGCGTGCGCAGCTCGTGCGACGCGGTTGCGATGAAATCCGCCTTCAGCTCCTCGAGCCGGCGCACCTCGGTCACGTCGCGGAAGGCGTAGACGGTGCCGTCGAAGAACTGGACGCCCGCGACCGAGATCCAGCGCTCGCCGTCCCTGCTCTCGATCGGCACGATCACCTCGGGATGTCCCGGATCGGGCGAGGACGCCACCGGCACCGATTCGAGCGCGTCGCGCCAGCCTCCGATCCGATCCGCGGCTGCGTAGCCGACGAGATCGGACGCGGGGATGCCGGTGATGCTCTCGGCGGCCGGGTTCCACAGTCGCACGACCCCGTCCCGATCGACGAGCAGGACGCCGTCGGCGACGTACGTGAGGACGCGGCCGGCGTCGGCGCGCTCCTCGACCTCGCGGTACAGCCGCGCGCGGTCGATAGCGACACCGATCTTGGCGGCGACATCCTCGGCGAGCGCCGCGTCGTCGGCTGCATACGGCGGGCCCGGCGTCAGGCGGCCGCACGTGAGGACGCCGAGCGGCCGGCCGCGCCCGCGAATCGGCACGGAGACGACCGATACGGCTTCCGGCGGGAACTCCTCCTGCCGGGCGCCGTTGCCGGGGAGCGACGCCAGCACGAGCTTTCGGCCGGACTGCACGACTCCGCGGACGGATTCGCCCGGCTCGCCTCCGAGCTGCGAGCTTCGCTTGCCGACGGCGGCCGCTGCGCGCACGAGCTCGCCGTCGTCCTCGGCCACGTCGACCGTGCACCAGTCGGCGAAGTCGCGCACGAGCAGGTTGCTCACCTCCCGCAGCGACGCGCGGGCGTCGACCGACGCGGCGAGCATCTCGCTGGCGTCGCGCAGGAGATCGAGCCGGCCCTGCAGCACGACCTTGTGCGCGGCCGTGTCGCGCTCGGAACGCCTCAGGCGGTCGCGTTCCTGGTCGGCGCGCCGGCGTTCGGAGTCGTCCACCAGCACGGTCTGCGTGTTGAGCGGATCCCCGGCTGCGTTCCTGACCGTCGTCGTCGCCTCGCGAACGCCGACGACGTGGCCGTCGCGGGCGACCAGCCGGTAGCTGGAGCGAAACGGCCGACCGTCCGTCGGCGCCGCGTCGAGCTCGGCGAGCACGCGTTCGCGGTCGTCGGGGTGGAGCGCACGGACGAACAGGCCGGGGTCGCCCTCCCACTCGGCAACCGTGTAGCCGAGGAGCGACTCGACCTGCGGGCTCACGTAGAGGACCGATCCGTCGTCGGCGTCCCGCAGCACGGTGACGCCCGGTGAGCTTGCGGCGAGCGCCCGGAACTTCGCTTCGCCGTCGCTACGGACTGCGTCGAGTCGAGACTCCGCCAGCCGCTGGGCGCCACGAGCGCGGAACGAGCGGTCGATCGCAAGCCACGCCGCCGCCGCGAGCACGAGTGCAAGCGGGATCGAGAACGCCAGCCTCGTGTTGCGATCGTCAACGAAGGCTGCAACGACGGCGCCTGCGAGCAGGGCGGCAACTGCAGCCGTCAAGAGGAGCTTGATGGTGCGCGGTCCTGGGCGCGGCACGGGCGAAGTCACGGAGCCTATTCCTGTGTTCGCCCGGTCTCAAGGGAGTCCTCCGAGTAGCCTGTCGCCGTGGCCCCTGGGCGGCTCCGGATCCTGTTCGCGGCGCCGGCGTGGGCACCCTCACGTGCGTTCGGCGGCCCGGTCGTGGCCGCGTCCGAGCTCGTCCGCCGGCTCGTCGCGCGCGGCAACATCGTCGATGTCCTCACGACGACGATCGTCGATCTCCACCACCGTCCGGCGGCACGCTCGAGCATCGGCTTCGTCGACGGCGCCACCGTGCACTACCTCGGCACGCCGCTGCGCTACCGCTGGATGGGGATCACGCCGACGCTGCCGCTTGCGCTGGCGCGCCTGAGGAGGCCCGACGTCGTGCACGTGTTCGGCTTTCGCGACCCCGTGACGACGGGAACCGCGGCGTGGTGCCGCCTGGCGCGCGTGCCCTATGTGTTCGAGCCGCTCGGCATGTTCCAGCCGCGCCTGCGCAAGGTGGCGCTCAAGCGGCTGCTCGACGGGACGCTCTACCGCGGCGTCACTCGCCACGCGGCCGCCGTGGTCGTCGCGTCGGAGCGCGAGCGCGACGACGTGGTCGCCTGCGGCGTGCCGGCCGAGAAGGTTGTGGTGCGAGGCAATGGCTTTCCCGATCCCGAGCAAATGCCGGCGTCTGCCTCCGACGGCGTCAGGCCTCTGCTCGGGATTCCGACGGACGCTCAGGTGATCCTGTACGTCGGGCGGATCGCTCAGGGCAAGGGCATCGACCACCTGCTCGCCGCGGTTCACGAGCTCCCCGATGACCCACCTCGTCATCGCCGGCCCCGACGACCGCCACGGGGTCGCGGCGAACGGCGACCGCGTGCACACGCTGCCGATGACGGAGGAGCCGCCGCATCGCCTCTACCCGCAGGCCGACGTCTTCGTGCTTCCCTCGGCGGGCGAGAGCTTCGGCATGGTCGCAGCCGAGGCGGCCGCGGCGGGAACGCCCGTGATCGTCTCCGACCGGTGCGGCATCGCCGGCTTCTTCGAGGACGGGGAGGCGCTGGTGGTGCCGTACGAACGGGACGCGGTCGTCGGCGCGATCAGGCGCGTGCTCGCCGACGGCACGCTGCGCGAGCGCCTCGCAAGCGGCGGCCCGGCCGCGGCGCGGCGGATGTCGTGGGATCACGTCGCCGACGTGCAGGCGGAGATCTACCGAGAAGCTGCTTCGCGCACGGCCTCGACGAAGCTCTCGACCGACGGGTCGTAGCCCCAGCTCGCCACAAGCTCGCGCGAGCGAGTGCCCATGCGTCGCCGCAACTCGGGATCGGCCGCGAGCTTCCGAAGCGCCTCGGCGGAGGCCGCCACGTCATCGGCGGGGACGAGGAAGCCGTTGTCGCCGTCGCGGAGGAGATCGTGTGCCGCGCCGACGCGTTCCGAGAGCACGAGCGGCAGCCCGGAGGCCGCGGCCTCGTTCACGACAACCCCCCACGTCTCCTGCCGCGAGAGCAATGCGAAGACGTCCGCGTCGACGTAACGCTGAGCGAGATCCTCCTCACCGAGCCCGCCCGCGACGGTGTGCAGCCGGACGCCGGCCCGCTCACATGCCGCCTCGAGGACGTCGAAACCCTTCTCGGGCACTGTCCGTCCGACCGACAGCACGACGACGCCGTCATGCGGATGCCGGGCCAGCCGCCCGGCGCGCTCGATCCAGCGCTCGACGTCGACCGTGTTCGCGAACACGCGGACGCGCCCCGGTGACGCCCCACGAGCGACGACCGAGTCGCGCGCTGCGGTCCCGACGACGAGCACGTTCGCCGCGCCTCGGACGAGCGACGGGACGATCGCGCCCTTCACCCTTCGCCGCCACCGCGGGCGCGGGCCGAGGTCGTGGCTTTCGACCAGCAGGATGTACGGAACGCGTCGCACCCGGCTCCACGCGATTGCGGCCTGCGACGCGAACGTGCTCCAGCCGGACACGACGACCACCTCGGGCCGCGCCGCGTGCAGCACGCGCACGATCCCGGGCGTCACCGGATAGTCGTGCCGGAGAGACCGGCCGACGAGCGGGATGCGGACACCCGACAGGAACACGGCTCGATGGTGGAGCTCGACCGACCACTTCCGGCCGACCACGGTCCGAGCCGCGTACACGACCGTCAGCTCAATGTCGTCGCGCGCGGCGATCCGGTCGAAGAGCGGCGCGCGGTACGGCGTCGGCTCCGGCGAGACGACGGCGACGCGAGTCATGCGAAAAGCGCCCGCGCGGCCGCGCTCCGCACGCGCCAGTCACCGCCGTACCTGCCTTCGAACCCTCGCAGAAGGCGCAGGAACTCTGCGCGCGAGCCTCCGGGCAGGCGCGCGCCGACGCGCCATGCCGCATCGGCGTCGACCTCCGGCGCGACGCGGGCGATCTCGCGCATCGCCACCCGCCGCTGGAACGACTCCTGGACGTCGCGGCGCTGCTGCGACGCCTGGCCGGCGTGCACGCGCTTCAGGACGAGCGGCTCACGGAGATTGTCGCCGTCGGCGAAGGCGAAGAGGCGCGTCCAGAGGTCGTAGTCTTCGCTCTCGAGGAACTCCGGGTCGTACCGCAGCTCGTGCGCCTCGAGCTGCTCGCGATCCACGAGCACCGTCGGATGGAAGAACGGCGAGCTGAACAGCGCCAGCCAGCGCAGCGGCCTCGCGCCGGAGGGCATCACGTGCGTTCGCCCGCGCGCGCCGTTCTCGTCGAGATCGACGACCGCGGAACCGACGGCGGCGACGCGCGGCTCTCCTTCGATGCGCGCGACCTGCCGCTCGATCCGATCGGCGCGCGCAACGTCGTCGGAATCGAGCCGGGCGACGTAGCGGCCCTGCGCAGCATCCAGGCCGCGGTTGAGCGACGCTGCGAGTCCGCGACGCTCGTCGTTGCGAAGCACGCTGATACGCGGGTCGTCGAACGCGACGAGCAGCCGAGGAGTCCCGTCGGTCGACGCGTCGTCGACGACGATCAGCTCGAGGTCCGTCAGCGTCTGACCGAGCACGCTCTGCACCGCGTCGGTGACGAAGCGCACGTCGTTGTGGACGGACATCAGCAGGGAGACGAGCGGCACGAGCGTTAGCGTACGGACATGCAGCGCGGGTACCGGTCGTGAGAGAAGATCTCAAGCGCGTCCCCGGGCTCGTCCCGGCCGTGCACGCCGCGCGACGAGGAAGCGCAGGCGCGACGCGTCTATCTCAGGATGCACGCTTTGCGCTGGCGCGCCGCCGCCGAAACCGGGACATCGACGAGTACCTGCGGACGCACAGCATCCGCCGGCTTCAGCTCGGCACCGGCAGCAACCCGTACGACGGCTGGCTCAACACGGATGTCACCGACTACCGCCGCAAACGTGAGGTCGTCTACCTCGACGGGCGCGAACCGTTTCCACTCCCGGATGAGTCCTTCGACGCGATCTTCTCCGAGCACGTCATCGAGCACCTCACCTACACGGACGGGCAGCGCTGTCTGGACGAGTGCCACCGCATCCTGCGTCCCGGTGGAATCGTGCGGATTGCGACGCCGTCGCTACGACGCCTCACACGCCTGTACGACGACGACCTCACCGAGCTCCAACGCCGGTATCTCCGCTGGTCGGTCGACGTGTTCGTCGATTATGCAGACGCCCCGTTGCCCGGCTTCGTCGTCAACAACATGTTCCACAACTTCGGCCACCGGTTCGTGTACGACGATGAGACGCTCCGCCATGCGCTCGAGCAGGCAGGCTTTCGCGGCGTTGTGGAATGGGCCGTCGGCGAAAGCAACGATCCCGCTCTGAGAAATCTCGAGCGCCATATGCGGAGCGCGGCCGAGTTCAACGCCTACGAGACGCTCGTGCTAGAGGCACGGCGGCCGTAAACGGCTCGGGCGGCACAGGCGTGCGGGCATGACTTTCGACCTCGTCGTCGCGACGGTCGACCGGGTCGGGGAGCTCGACCCTTTGCTCAGCTCGCTCGAGGAGCAGACACACCGGGATTTCCGCGTCCTCCTCGCGGATCAGAACGACGACGACCGCCTGGCCACCGCAATCGAGGCGCACCGCACGCTGCGAGTCGAGCGCATCCGGGCGCCGCGCGGACTGTCGCGTGCACGCAACGCCGCGCTGCCGATGCTGGAAGCCGACGTCGTTGCGTTCCCGGACGACGATTGCGTCTATCCGCCGGACCTGCTCGAGCGCGTCGCGCAAAGACTCGCCGGCCTCGACGGCATCACCGGCCGCGAGCCGTGGTGGCCGACGAGCGCCGCTGTGCTCACCCGCGAAAACCTCTGGAACCGCGCGATCTCGTTCACGATCTTCCTTCGCCGTGAGGTGGTAACGCGCGTCGGGGAGTTCGACGAAGCGCTCGGCCTTCCATCGGGCTCAGGTGAGGAGACGGACTACCTCATCCGCGCGCTCGACGCCGGCGCTCGCATCGAGTACGACCCGACGCTCGTCGTCGAGCACCCGCGCAAGCAGGCTGACCTGTCGGCCGTCGGTGCACGCGACGGCGCAAGCCTCGGCTACATCCTGCGCAAGCATGGTTACCCCCGGCGCACCGTGACGCGGATGCTCGTTCGACCGGCAGGCGGCGTCGTGCTCGACCCGCGCCGCGCGGCGTTCCACCTCGCGACGCTGCGGGGCCGCCTGCGCGGCTACTGCTCGTGAGACACCTCGTCCGGAACACGATCCGAGCGCGGCGGCGCGGTGCGCTGATCAAGGCCTATCTCCGGACGCATGTCGCCCCGAAGCTGCAGCTCGGCGCGGGCGAGCATCCGCACGCCGGGTGGCTGAACACCGACCTGCACGACTACAGGCGCGGCGACGAGCTCGTGTACCTCGACGTGCGCAAGCGGTTCCCGCTCCCGGACGCGGCGTTCGACCTCGTCTACTCGGAGCACATGATCGAGCACCTCACGTACACCGAGGGCCAGCATTGCCTGCGCGAGAGCCTGCGGGTCTTGAAGCCCGGCGGGCGCATCCGAGTCGCGACGCCGTCGCTCGAGCGGCTCGCGGCGCTGTACGACGGCGGTAGCGCCGCCGAACGATACGTCCGCTGGGCGGTCGCGACGCTCGAGCCCGAGGTGGACACTCCGCTCCCCGGGATCGTGATCAACAACTTCTTCCGGTCATGGGGCCACCGCTTCGTCTACGACCCGGCGACCTTGCGTCATGCCCTCGGCGAGGCGGGCTTCGACGACATCGACGAGGTCGCGCTCGGTGCGCTCGAGCAACACCTCGCCGAAGCGCCGGAGTTCAACGAGCTCGAGACATTCGTGCTCGAAGCCCGACGAGCTCGCTGAACAGCTCCGCGTGCCGGTCGAGCCACGGGCCGAGAGCGAACCGGTTCACTGCCCGCCGGCGCGCTGCCACGGCAAAGCGCTCCCGCTCGGTGAGAACGGCGCGCACGGCTTCCGCGAGTTCCTCCGGCGCAGGCGGCTCATCGCGCTGCCAACTGACCGGATGTGGGACGCCGATTCCCGCTTCGTCGGCGACGAGCTCCACCGTGCCGCCGCTCGCCGCATAGACGACCGGAAGCCCGCAGGCCATCGCCTCAAGAACCGCCGTCGGGCATGGGTCCTGCACCTTCGTGTGCAACAAAACGTCCGCGCCGCGGTAGAGCTCGGGCGCGTCGCGCTGCGCGTAGCGTCCGACGAGCTCGACCCGGTCGGCGACGCCGAGTTCGTGCAGGAGCGCCTGCGGGTCGGAGACAACTCGCCCCGTCACGATCAGCCGCGCCTCCGGCAGCAGCGCCAGCGTGCGCAACGCGACGTCGAGGCGATAGGCCTGCGTCTGATCCCCCGCGAGCAGCAGCACAGCGGCGTCCGGCGCAGTCCCCGGCGTGAACTGATCCACGTCGACGGCGTTGTGGAGCACCTCCCACGTGCCGCGCGGCGTGCCGAGAAACTTGTCCGCGGAGCGCTTGCAGAAGTCGCTCTGGTAGAGGACGTGGTCGGCGGCGAGCAGCGCGCGACGGAACGCATCGTTGATGCGCTCGGTCTCGTGGCCCGCCCAGCCCGGATACGCCACGCCACTCTGGTTTACGACGACCGGGATGTCGCGCCGGGTCGCGAGCGCGAGCAGCGGGCCGATGTCGCGCGGCAGCCACGTCGAGCCGAGATAAAGCAGCGAGAAGTCGGCGGGACTGTTCGGGAACCGCTGCGCGAGCCGCTGGAACTTTGCCGAGCCACCGGCGACGGGTTCGCCGGGTGCGGGCACGCTGTCGTGTCCGTAGAACACGTGGACGCCCTCCCGGTTGCCCCGACGCAGGAACAGTCGCGCCCACCGCCAGGCCGCGCGGGCGTACCGCTCAGTCCGCACGGCTGACGAATCCCTCGAGCAGCTCGGCCCAAAGCGAGTCGAGCCGCTCTTCGGCGTGTGCCTCGGCCGTCGCGCGGCCTCCCGTGCGCACGCGCACGCGAAGCGCGCTGTCGGCATACAGACGCTCGACTGCGGCGACGAGCGCGTCGGCGTCGTCGACGTCGGCGAGCAAACCGTTTTTTCCGTCGGCGACGAGCTGGGCAGCCTGCCCGACGCGCGTCGAGACGAGCGGCACGCCGCTGGCCATGGCCTCGAGAACGGCCTTCGGCCCGCCTTCCTGCCGGGAGGTGACCAGGCAGACGTCGACGTCGCCGTACGCGAGCGCGAGCTCGGCGCGCGAGCCGAGCAGCCGATGCTCGTAGTCGATACCGAGGCGTTCGAGCTCAGCGCGGACGTAGCCGCGCGCCGGTCCGGTCAACAGCACCGAAAGTTCCGGAATGCGTTCACGCAGCTGCGCGACGACCGCGACGAACGTATCAGGCCCCTTCAGAAGCTTCGGCTCCAATCCCTCGCCCATCCCAACGCCGTCCTTGAGGAAGGAGCCGACCACGAACCTCGGCGCCGACCGCGTGGGCCGCAACGGGAAGTGGTTGAGGTCGATGCCGATCGGAATCTTGAACACGCGCTGGCCCGGCACGCCCGCTCCGAGAACGAGCTCGTGCATCTCATCGTGCGTGACTTGCACGCGGTCGACTCGCGTCGCACAGCGGCGCAACGTCGCGTACGCGCGGTCGAACTCCGGATACCCGTCGGTCCCCGGCCGGCCGTGGAAATAGCTCAGCCCAAGCCGGTGCGACGACTCCAGCCACTTCGGCTGCAGCGCGTTGAAGTGGTTGTGCTGGAACACCGACTGGTTGCGGGCTACGCGCAACAGCCGGTTCGAGCCCACGTTGTAGCCGAGCCGTCGCGCCGTTGCCGTGAGCCGTGTCCCATCGTCGTCGATCGACCAGCCGAGACCGTCGCCGACGACGTACAGCTTGGAGAACTTCATCCGGCGAGCGCGGCGAGATAGCGACCGGCGACGTCGGCCAATGCAGGGACGCGAACGCGCGCACGGCGGTCGTCGAGCTCGTCGCGCAGCTTCCCGAGGACGCCCGGGAGCTCCTCCGCCTCGTCAAAGCCGATGCCTGCGTCCCCGACGAGCTCCGGGTGGCCACCGGATCGTCGGAACGCGGCGGGCAATCCACACGCGAGCCCCTCGAGCAACGCGTTCGAGCACGGATCGTCCCGGCTCGGCGCGAGGAAGACGTCGTGTGCGCGCAGGAGCTCGGCGAGCGGCTCGGACGAGAGGGGCGCGACGACGCGAATTCGCTCAAACGCCTGGTCTGTATTGCCGGCGAAGGTGACCTCGTAGGCGTCCAGGTCGAGGTTGCGATCGAGCCACTCGAGGACGTCGGCGCCCTTGCGCGGGTTCGCCGACCAGCTCGTCGTGACGAGGCGCAGCCGATCGCTGCTTGACCGCTCCTGCGGAGGATAGAAGATTGCGGGATCCACGGCGTTGTGCACGACGATCGGGTTCTTGAGCTCCAGCCCGAGTTCGCGATGCTTCTCGAGGCTGAACTGCGATTGCAGGATCGTGACATCGGCGAGCTGGTTGACAGCGGCGATCCGACGGTCCGTTCCGTCGTCGAAGCCGCGGTAGACGCCGATGGGGCCGTCGACACGGTGCACCATGCGTACCCCGTCGCGTGCGAATCGCCGTAGGCGTGCGAAATCGAAGTTGAACGAGTTGTAGAGACACGCGGGGGTCTCTCCGGAAAGCCGGTTCTCCTCGACAGAGAGCCCACGCGCGCGGAGCTGCTTGACGAGCGCGAGCAGGAACTGGTTGCCGCCGCCGTACGGTGGAACGTGGAACTCGTGGAACACCGCGACATCGGCGTGCGCGCGGCGCGTCCGCAGCCAGTCGACCTCGGTGGCCGCGCGCGCCACTGCAGTTCTTAACAGGACTTTTACGAACCCGGCGGCTGCCAAGATCGATGATTCTCCCGATTCGCGGCTACCATCCGCCGCTTTAGCCACTCTTCAACAGCCGCCCCTGCAACAAAGAGAAGGAGTCTCATGCGAAGTATCCGTATCTTGCTGGTACTCGTCGCCGTGGGCGCGATCGCCGGCATTGCAGTGCCGAAGGCCAAGGCGCTCGGTTACGAGGACGAGCCATGCCCGCCGCAGCCCCAGTTGAAGGTCTGCCATCCGGACGCAGAGGTGGGGAAGGCATACTCGTTGCAGATCCAGGGCAAGGGCGGCTGCACGCCCGATTCCGTGGTCTACAGCATCGTCGGCGGCTCGCTGCCGCCGGGCCTGTCCGTCTCGTCGTCCAACGCGCAGGTCTCCGGCACCCCGACGCAGCCCGGCGTCTACCAGTTCTGGCTCCAGATCGCGGATATTCCGCAGTGGCAAGGCGGCGCCTTCTGGTGCCAGGACGACAAGCAATCGCAATGGCAGTTCCAGATCACTGTTGTGCAGGGACTCCAGATCCAGCAGCGCCAGAGCGCGCTCACTGCCGGGCAGTTGAATCAGGCTTACAACCTGCAGTTCACGAGCAACGGCGGCTCGAACCTGACGTGGTCGGTCAGCTCGGGCACGCTGCCGGCCGGTCTGAGCCTCAATTCGTCGACCGGTCTTCTCTCCGGCACGCCCACTGCCGTGGGTGACTACAACTTCCAGATCAAGGTCAGCGACGGCTCGCGGAGCGACGTCCAGACGTACGCCCTCAGCGTCGTCGAGCCGCTGCGGGTGGCGAAGGCGACTCCGGTCGCCGAGGTCGGGCAGCCGTTCAACCTCGCCCTCAGCGCGACGGGCGGCCGGGCGCCGTACACGTGGTCCGCGACGGGCCTCCCAGCCGGCCTGACGCTCGACACGACCACCGGCAAGATCACCGGTACGCCGACCGCGGCGACAGCGGGCTCGGTGAGCGTCACCGTCACCGACTCGCTCGGTGCGGCGACGTCGGTCAACGTCTCTCTCGCGGTCGCCGACCGGTTGGCGCTGCAGAAGGGCGCTCTACCAGCTGCGAGGACCGGCGCGTTGTACAGCCGCCGGCTCTTCACGATCGGCGGTGCCAAGCCGCTGATGTGGAGCGTCCTGTCGGGCCTGCCCTCCGGCATCAGGCTCAATGCGAAGACCGGTCGGCTCTACGGCGTCGCGAAGAAGGCGGGCACGTACCGCTTCCGTGTGACGGTGAGAGACTCGCTCGGCGTCTCGTCGAGCCAGCGCCTTACGCTCAAGGTCACCGGCAAAAGCGCTCGCAAGGTAACTGCCAAAAGAGCTCACAAGGTCATCGGCAAGAAGGCTCGCCGCTAGCGGCAGCTCTCAAGATCTTCGCGAGCGTGTCCGTGTAGCGCTCCCAGGAGAAACTGCGCTCGACCAGCTCGCGGGCGCGGACACCAAGGGAAACCGCGGCGTCCGCGCCCGCGATTGTTTCCAGGAGGGCTTGCTCGAACGCCTCGACGTCCTCAGGCTCGACAAGGCGGCAGTTGACGCCGTCCTCGAGGCCGTAGCCGTCGGCGATCGCGTCGGTGCGCGAGACGACGACGGGCTTCGCCAATGCGAACGCCTGCAGCAGGACGGTCGTCGCACCCGAATACGTGTTGCGCTTCACTGGCAGCGCGACGACACGCGCCTCGGCCAGCCGGCCGCGCACCCGCTCGAGCGGGATCTCGGCTTCCAGCGTCACGTTCGCGGGCGCCGACAACGTCCGCGCCCGGTCGCGCGTCGTCACGATCCGAAACGACAGTGCCGGCTGCCGCGAGGCGACCTCCAGCAGGAGAGCGAGGTCACGATGCGGGTCGGCACCCACGCTGATCACGTCGACGGCGGGGTCGCTGTTGCGGTTCGGCGCAAAGGCCTCGACGTCGACGCCGAACGGGACGAAGCGAACGAGCGCCTCGTCCCCAAGCCATGTCGTGAGATAACGCGCCTCCGCGAGGCTGTACGCGACGATTGCGTCTGCGTCAGCCAGCGCTCGCGCATACAAGCGCCGGATGCGACGGCCCCGCAGCTGATCGAACCGCTCCGGCAGCCCGATCGCCGCGTACACGACCGGCGGCCGGAGAAGGCCGAGCCGGCGCAGGAGAACGACCGGCAGTCCGACGGTGTCGGATGTCGTGAACACGACGTCAGACGCATTCGCGACTCGGAGCGACGCGAGCACCGTCGCGAAGTCGCCGCCGTAACCGCCAAACATGCGCACCGCGCGATTCGCGAACGCATCGGCCACGCGCGACCACCACGGCAGGCGGTCGGCTTCGAGATTGTGGCGCACCGCGAATCTGTGTGCAGCGATCTCGTCCATCCCGAACAGGCGGTAGCGGTCGAGCGAGCCCGGGTTCCGCAGCGCTGCCCGGCGATCCGGTGCGTCCCGGAACGCAAAGAACACCGTCGGCATCCGCGCTACTTTCGCAGCCGAAACACGAGCCGCGCGATCTCCGTCCCCTGCTCGTTGACCGGACTGTGCGGCGGCTGCTCTTCTGCGAGCAACTCTGAAGCAACGTGCGGCTCGAAGCTCCGCCGCAGCTCGTCGAGCCCGGCGAAGACGATCCTGTCGGCGGTGCTTGCCTGAACTCGGACCGGCACCTCCACCGCGACGAGCGCTCCGTCGCGCGCAACGCGAACGATCTGGCGAACGACGCGGGCGAGGTCGTATGCGTGTTCCAGCGCATGTGACGCGTAGACGACGTCGAAGGAGTCGTCCGCAAACGACAGGTCGTGCATGTCCATGACGAGGATGTCCGGCCGCTGGGAGAACAGGTCGATGCCCACGACCTCGTCGAACCCGCAGTCACGGAAACGGTCGAGCTCCAGCGTGTTGCGGCAGCCCACGCAGAGGACGCTTCCACCTCCCGGTCGCTCCCCGGCAACGCGGTCGATCATCGTCAACGCGCCGACACCCGGATCGTTGTCACGCTTCGACAGCGTGCGCTTGAGCTGCACCGAGAGATATTCGCGGTAGTCGTCAGGCCGGCGACGGCCCAGCCGGAGCAACCCGACCCAGTGCGGCGTCTCCAGCAGGCGGCGCGCCCCGCCGCGAAGGCGTGTCCGCACGCGCAGTCGGCGCAGGTCGGCGTTCGGCATGCGAGGCGCTAGCCTAGCGGCGCCGTGGACGAGGTCCTGGAGCAGGTCGTCGCCGTGAACCGGCGGCTGCGCAAGGAGGTCAAGACGCTCCGCGCCCGCGTGGCCGCGGTCGAGGCGAGCCGCTGGTGGCGCCTCCACCCGCGTTTTGTCTTCCGCCGTTCGGCGCTGCGGACGCCGGAACAGGCGGAGGACGGCTCACAGCCGAAAATCGCGAGCGTCACGCGGCAATGGCGCCTGCGTCTCCCGTACGAGCGCTTGAACGAGGGCGCGGCTGCGGACGAGATCGTGCTGCGCGAGGGCATCCGGCTCAAGGTGCATCCGCTTGCGCGCGGAACGTTCGAAGGCTTCTGTTACTGGTCGCCGGAGATGGTCGACGAGCTCGACGCGTTCCTGGCGAACACGCGAGATCGGCGAACACTGCTCGACGTCGGCGCGTTGCACGGGATCTTTTCGCTCGTCTTCACGCGCGACCGGGCGAAGAGCGCACTGGCGGTCGACGCATCGCCCCTCGCGTTCTCCACGCTCCTCTACAACATCGACCGAAATCAAGCGGCCAATGTCACGGCGGTTGAATGCGCGCTCTCGAACGAGGACGCCGACCTCGCAATGCACTTCGACGGCGACTATGCAGTAGCTGGACATACGGTCCACGGCTTCCCGGTGCGAAGCCGCTCTGGCGACAGCCTGTGCGCGGAGCACGGCTTCGCGCCGGACACGATCAAGATCGACGTCGAGGGACACGAGCTGCGGGTGGTTCAGGGTCTCCGCCGGACCATAGGCCGCAACCGGCCGCTGCTCTTCCTCGAAGTCCATCCCGAGCTGATCGCGCGCAACCCGGCAAACGGCTCCGTCTCGGAGCTCGTGAGCGAGCTTCGAGACCTGGGTTACGCGCAGGTTGAGCACGCCGGGCAAACGCTTCCGGTCGACGCGCTCACGGGATTCGTCCACATCGAGCGCTGCCTCCTTCGCCCGGCATGAAGCGCATCACGCTCGTCGCGAACGAGCTGCGCGCCTTCTACCCAGCCGGCGGCATGGGCACGGCGACGACCCACTCTCGCGCTCGCGCGCATGGGCCACGACGTCGAGATCCTGATCGGGTCCATCACGAGGCCCCGGACGTCGATCCGGAATGGGGTGAGCTCTACCGGCGAGCAGGCGTTCGGCTTCGTTCGGCGCGCGAGAACGACGCGCAGGTCGAGCCGCGCCAGTTCCAAGTCGCGCGGAAGGTGGAGCTCGAGCTGCGCTCCGACCCGCCCGACGTCGGCCACGAATGCTGTTCAAGCTGACTGCTGTCGGCGTCGAACCGCGTCCGCGCCGCGCTGACGAGCGGCGACGCGTTGCGGTCAGCCTACGCCGCGTTCGACAGCGAGACCGCATACGAGCGCTGGGCCGAGGTGCTCGAGGAGAAGCCGCGCCGACCATCCGGAGCGCCCGTCGCCGAGACGGACGGCGAACAGCTGCTTGCAAGGACACACGGGCGGCGACCGGAGGTGCGGCATACAGCTGCAAAGATAGGACGCCGACGCGCTGTTACACGGTCTCGGGCGAGCCCGGCGGCCTCGCGTGCTCACCAATGACTACGGCACGGTCGACGCCACGGATTGGGCCGAGCTCGCCGCCCTCACCGCAGAAGGCCAAAACGATCGTGTCGGTGCCGCTGCCCCTCGTCATGCGCCGCGGGCGTTCCGGCCCGCTCGAGGAAACACCGGCCGACGCTGTTCGCGTGGCCCAGGAGCTCGAGACGCGCCCCCGCCGCCGCCGATGCAGTCGCTCGCGCGGCTCGCCGCCCTGTGGCGACGGGACGTTCATCTAGCATCGCGCCGGTGAGCGAGACGAAGCTCGAGCCGCACAGGCCGGCGCTCCCGAACCTGCCGCCCGACGAGGCGCACCTTCAACCGGAGCGGCGGACGACGGTCATCCAGCCGGCTAAGCGCTGGCCGCATCTCGACGTGCGGGAGCTCTGGCACTACCGCGAGCTCATGTTCACGCTCGTGTGGCGCGACGTCGTCGTCCGCTACAAACAGACGTTTCTCGGCATCACGTGGGCGGTACTCGTGCCCGCGCTGACGACGACGGTCTATGTCGTTGTCTTCGGGAAGTTCGCGAACTTCCCGCACGGCAACACGGCGTACCCAAGCCTCACCGCCGCAGGCGTCATTCCGATGCAGTACTTCGCCTCGGCGGTGACCGTGTCGAGCATCAGCCTCGTCGCCAACCTGCCGCTCGTGACCAAGGTGTACTTCCCGCGCGTGATGCTGCCGATCGGCGCCGTCGTCGTGCCGCTCGTCGATCTCGTGATCGCGCTTCCCGTACTGATCGTTCTGATGGCGATCTACGACACATGGCCCCAAAGCCTTGCCGTCCTGCTGGCGCCCGGATTCATCGGCTTGGCCGTCGTAACGGCGCTCGGCATCGGCTTCCTGCTTTCGACCGTGACCGCCCGGTACCGGGACGTGCCCTACATCATCCCGGTCTTCCTGCAGATCATGCCGCTCGTCTCCGGCGTTATGTATTCGATCGATCAGATTCCGACGAAGTGGCAGTGGGTGCTCTCGCTCAACCCGATGACCGGCGTCATCGCCGGCTGGCGATGGGCGGTAATCGGCGAGACCGAGCCGCACTGGCCCCAAATGGCTGTCAGCGTGACCGTCGGGTTACTCCTCTTCACCGGCGGGCTCGCAGTCTTTCGCTCCTTCGAGCCGCGATTCGCGGACACGATCTGATGGCCGTCGCGATCGAGGCAA
The DNA here is from genome assembly GCA_963833655.1 of uncultured Actinomycetes bacterium. GTDB lineage: Bacteria > Actinomycetota > Thermoleophilia > Gaiellales > Gaiellaceae > 3-1-20CM-4-69-9. The sequence continues at coordinate 284,540 of CAWHYL010000007.1, forward strand.
TCGGGCTTTCGAAGCGCTACCGCATCGGGCAGATGCAAGCTGCCTATGGAACGCTGCGGGACTCGCTCGCGCGGAGCGCGCAGCGAATAGCGCATAGGGAGCGCGAGCCGGATGCCGAACGGCAGGAGGAAATCTGGGCGCTGCGGGACGTCAGCTTCCAGGTGCGCGAGGGTGAGGTTCTCGGCGTCATCGGCCGCAACGGCGCCGGCAAGTCGACACTGCTAAAGGTTCTCACGCGCATCACGACGCCCACGAGCGGGCGCGCAGTCATCCGCGGGCGCGTCGGCAGTCTTCTCGAGGTCGGGACGGGCTTCAATCCAGAGCTGACAGGGCGCGAGAACATCTTCCTGAACGGGTCGATCCTGGGGATGAAGAGGCGCGAGATCCAGCGCAAGCTCCCCGAGATCGTCGAGTTCTCCGGGATCCCAACGTTCATCGATACACCGGTAAAGCGCTACTCGAGCGGCATGTACGTGCGGCTCGCGTTCTCCGTGGCCGCACACCTCGAGCCCGAGATCCTGCTCGTCGACGAGGTGCTCGCCGTCGGCGACGCCGAGTTCCAGCAGCGCTGTCTCGGGCGCCTCGAGGACCTGAGCGGGACGGGACGAACGGTCCTCTTCGTCTCGCACAACATGCAGGCGCTCAACCAACTCTGCGACCGCGCGATCTGGCTCGAGGGCGGCACCGTGCTTCAGGACGGCGATCCCTCGCAGGTGATCAGCAGCTACCTCCACTCCGCGCTCGGGAGCGGCTCACACATCTCGTGGCCGGACGACGAGTCCGCGCCGGGCGACGATCTCGCGCGATTGCTCGCAGTTCGCGCAGTCGACGACGACGGGAACATCGTCGACGCGCACGACGCCCGACGACCGGTCTGGATCGAGATCGTCTATCGCGTGCTCCAGCCGGGCCCGCCGGTGTTCGGCAAGATCAAGCTCTACGACGGTCAGGGAAACGTCGCCTTCAATGCGATGGACGTTGGCACGCACGCCGACGAGCAGTCAGAGCCCGGCCGCTACATAGCCACCGTGCGGATTCCCGGTAACTTCCTCAACGAGGGCCGCGTGAGCGTCGAGGCCGGCGTCTACACCTTGCGCTCGCCAAAGCTTCATCCGCGCGCGTGGAAGCCGGACGCCGTCTCGTTCACCATCTACGACCCAGGCGACGGCGACTCGGCCCGCGGACGCTTCGTCGGACAGCTGCGCGGAGTCATCCGGCCGCTGCTCGACTGGTCGGTCGAGCGACTGGACTAAGCGTCAGTCGAGCGCGTACTGCTGCGCGGGCGCTAACTGCGTGCCGTCCCCGGCGAAGGAGTAGTTGCGGTCCGACAGTGCCTTCAGCGACGCGGGGGAATCCCACGTCAGCGTCGCGAGCGCGCGCGGCTTCGCCGCGGCGAAGCCGCCGCGATGAAAGCCCGACGTGTTGCAGAGGATGATCGTCCCCTTCGGCGCCGTGAACGTGACGGAACGGCCGTTGACGCGTTCGGCGAACTCGCCCTCCGGCGGATAGTTCTCGCCCAGCGGCCGCCAGGGCCACAGGCGGTCGAGCTCGCCTCCGGGGGCACTGCGCGGCACGTACTCGAACGGCCCGGTCTCCTCGTCGACGTCAACCAGGTAGACGAACGCCTTCAACAGATGCCGGTCGTTGAAGTCGCGGTGCCAGCGCTGCGACGAGCGGCGCTCCTCGGCGCCCGCGGGCGGCGTGTACCAGACGTCGACGTACTCGAGCTTCGACCACATGCCGAGATATGCGTTCGCCAGGTCGAGGAGGCGCGGAGTAACGCCTAGCCGCAGCCACGGGTCGTCGAAACCGAGCTGAACTCCCCATGAGTACTTGCGGATCACGAATTCCTTGCCGGCGCGCCGACGCAACGCGGCCTCCCCACCTTCCTGTTCGCGCGCCAGGCCGGCCTCGGTCTCTGCCACGAACCGCTGCGCATCGTCCTCGAGGCTTTGCCAGACCTCCGGGTCCGGCAAAAGTTTCGAGAACGGAAGCGAGGCGTAGCCCTCCTCGCGCAACCCCTCGAGCACCCCGCGCTGGACGTCGTCGAGCACGGGCGCCGCGCCCGCGAAATGCCGCCGGCTGGCGCGGTTCGCGAGCAGCCGGTCGTGCAGCTCGTAGGTCGCGACGACCCCCCGGCGCTCGAGACCGGTGGCGACGCGGTTGACCCGCGCGGCGAATCTCGTCCGTGTCCGGTGCACGGTGCCCAACCCTAGCGTCCGAAGAACGGACGGGCGTCGACCGTCACACGCTCGCCGCGCGCATACCACTCGCGCTTCCAGTTCGTGTCGCCGTCTCGAGGAGTCCACGGCCGGATCAGGCGCTTGAGCGTCCCGACCGGACCGCGGTCGTACTCGCCCGACTCGTCGAGGTTCGGGCGTACGCCGGACGAATCGCGGCTCGAACGAGGCAGAAAGCACAGGTGGAGGCAGCGGAGCGGATCGGTGTCCCACGTCGTGCCGTCCGCGAGGTCCTGCCGCGATTCCCAGTGCTGGCCCGACCGGAAGACGACGTTCCCGGCTTGCAGGGGGTCGGGGCTCTCCGTCCACGACTCGACGGCGCCGAAGTTGAAGAGCTTCGTGATCGGCCGCGAAGGCGGCGCGAGCCAGCCCGATGCTTGCTCGTCCCCCTCGAGCTCGTCGCAGTTCAGCACGTGCGCCTTGATCCGGAAGACGTCACCGTACGCGCCGGCGAGCAACTCGCTGCGGAAGCGCGCGAGGCCGTCGGGGTCGTAGAGCTCGTCACCGTCGACGCCCAGGACCCAGGTATCGGTGCCCGCGTACGGCGCGAGCAGCCGGTGCGCTGTCGCCGAGGTTCGCGAGCGCTGGACGTCGAGGTGGTCGAGCTCGTGCGCGAGCTCGCGGAGGATGTCCCAGGTGCCGTCGGTCGAGTGATGGTCGACCGCGTGGATGCGATCGCAGAACGCAGCGACATTGCGAACCGCTCGCTCGACGAAGACATCCTCGTTCCGCACGAGGACGCTTCCGACGATTCGCGTCATTCGAGCGAATGCAGCCGCTGCTCGATCGCGTCCGCCCGCCGCTGCGCCCGCACCAGGTATGCCTCGTCGAGCACGGCGGACTCCACGGCGTAGGCGACGTCGTCGCCGTCCGTGGGCGCCGGGAAGGTGAGCTTGCCGCCCTCGCCGAGCTTCCTGAGCGCGTCCCGGAGTCGTGTGTCCACGACAAGTGTCCCGTCGGCGACGCCGCGTTCCAGCGCGCCGTCGTCGACGACGAGCGACGCGTACTGCGCGTCGATCCGGCCTGACTGCAGCGCGTCGTAGCCCTTGAGGTGGTAGCCCGTCCCGGAGCGCTCGATGTGCTCGGTGAACGCGACGCCCTGCAATTCCACCTTCCGCATCCACTGCGGGCGCGACCGGAGCGGGAAGTGCAGAACCTCGATCGGATGCCACGTCGTCAGGGTGCGGAATGAAGTGCCGGCGAGTGCGTGGTTGCCCCGGGCGACGGTGACGAGCGGATCAGCGCGGTGCGCGACCTTCACCACAGGCCGGTAGAAGCTCGTCGGGTCATTGATCGGCGCTCGCTGCGAAAGACGGGCGGTCATTCGTTCCGCAAAGGAACGGTCGTCGTCCGGACGCGGGACGAACGAGCGCCAGAAGGCTTCGACGATGCCGTACTCCTCCGGCACTGCGGCAAGCACGTCTTTCAACGTCCCGCCGCGCGGCCACCAGAACTCATCTGCGTCGGTGTTGATGACCCAGTCGGCGCCCTGGTCGGTCGCGGCGATGCGCGCCATCCGCGTCACCCATTCGCCTTGCCGCAAGCCCTCGGCGGGCTCGCGGATCAGCTGCAGCACTCCCTCGCGCGCGTAGCGCTCCAGGATCTCGGTCGTCCCGTCGCGCGAGTTGTTGTCCGTCGCGATCACGAAGTCGACGCCGGCGTTGAGATGGAAAGAGACCTGGGCGTCGATGACGTCCGCCTCGTCGCGCGCGAGCACCGTGAGGACGAGCTTCATTCGGGGCCTGTGGAGTTGCGGCGCAGGAGCTTCTTCGCCGTCGTGCGCAGCTTGCGATCGACGCGCACGAGCGGACGCCGCTCGAGCGTGAGCAGCCGCTGCTCCAGCGTGTCGAGCCGGCGCTGCAGGCGCACGACGTCGGCCTCGCCCAGGGCGGCCACGTCGACCGCGTAAGCGGCGTCGTCGACGACATTCGGCCGCGCAAACGTCGGAACTGCTCCGCGCTGCAGCGTCCGAAGGGCATCGCGCAGCCGCGTATCTTGGAGGAGAGTCCCCTGCCGTAGGCCGCGCTCGAGTGCAGCATCGTCGATCACGAGCGATCGGTACATCGCGTCCAAGCTGCCCTCCCGGCGGGCGCGGTAGATTCGCTCGTAATACGCGTTTTGACCCGTCCGCAGAGCCGACTCGAGGTGCGCGTACTTCCGGTCGAATTGATCGAAGCTCCGGATCGGAAAATGGAGCAGCTCGATTGGATACCAGCCGCGAAGGGGGACGAGCCTCGAGTTGACCAATGTGTGCGCCCCTGCCGCGACCGTGACTGTGGGATCGCCGCGGTTGACCGATTTCAGGTTCGGTCGAAACAGGCTCGTCGGGTCATTGATCGGCGCGTGACCCGCCGTGCGCACGGTCATGCGCTCGGAAAACGGCGAACCTCCGTCCGGACGCGGGACGAAGTGCCTCAGCAACGCGCGGACGATGCCGTACCGATCCGGGACCGACGCCAGCACGTCTTTCAGCGACTCGCCCCGCGGCCACCAGAACTCATCGGCGTCGCTCGAGATGACCCAGTCGGCGTCGAACTCGCTCGCCGCGAGTTGGGCCATTCGCGTCGCCCACTCCCCCTCGCGCATTTCCTCGCCCACTTCTCGGATGAGGTGGAGGCGACCCGCACGCGCGTGCCGCTCGAGGATCTCAGTCGTCTCGTCCGACGAACGATGGTCGATCGCGACGAAGAAATCGACGCCGGCCGCGATATGAAACGCAAGCTGCGACTCGAGCACGTCGGCTTCGTCGCGCGCTCGAAGCGTCATCACGAGCTTCATCGTGGCGCCGTCGCCGCGACGCGCTCGATCTGAACGCGGACGTCATCGATGCAAGAGAGAACAAACGGATGGCCAGGATGCCGTTCGTAGATGGCGCGGAGCTCAGCGAGCGCGGGTTCCGGCCCGTCGCGTTCGGCAACGAGAAACGTCCTCGAGACCTCGAGCATGCCTTGCACCCACCCTTCCGCGCGGCCGACCGCGCTGTCCATCAGGTGCAGCCTCGTTTCGACATCGAGGCCGCCGACGCCGTTCTGCAGCACGTCTGCCGGCAGCTCGCACTCCACGAAAAAGACGTGCGATCCCCACTCCATCCAGTCGAGCAAGACGAGCGAATCGCGCATCAGCTCGACGGTGATCGGGATCCACGGCGTGTCGCCCCACCCGTAGTCCTGGTGGACGATCACGCTCCTGCCGGGGACGAGCGCCGGGAAGAAGTCGCGCAGGACCGCATCGTTGATCTCCCACGACTTGAGCAGATCGAGGAAGAGCACGTCGATCGGGCCGCCGCCCCAGCCGAGCTTCCTGACGTCGCCTTCGTGCACGTCGTGCGACACGCCGAAGCCGGCGACGTGGGCGTCGTAGCGAGGTCGGAATGAATCGCCGACCCGGGCCGATCCGTCGAAGAACTTCGGCATCGTGAACGCCTCGACGCGAAACAGGTCGTAGCTTGCGAGGGGAGGGCCGGCCCAGCGCTGCCGCCGGTCGCGCATGCCCGCGAGCAGCGCCGCGCTCGAGCCGCCGAGGAAGCAGCCCGCGTCGACGATCGCCGCGTCGCCCCCGGCATAGTCGCGCGCAAGCGAGTAGAGCAGCCTGCGTTCCAGCTTCGAGAGCATCGTCGGGATGCCCGTCAGGCCGGGCGCCGGCGGGACGTCCCGCCACGGGCGACCGATCAGGTACCTGAGTGGATCTGGGACCACGACGAAAGCCTAAGGGGCACCCTCCGGCGAAGCGCCGGCCTCCACTCCGCCTCGACTCCGGCGGCGAGAATGACCAATGTCGCCACGAGAGCCGCCGCCAGCTTCGTCGCGTCCCCGGCGGGCCACGCTGCCTCGGGAAGACGCGCGAACAGGAGCGGCACCAACCAGAGGGGCGACAGACGCGGGCGCACGAGCGCGAGCGGCACGAGCACCAGCACGAAATAGTGCACCCACACGATCGGCGAGGCCGCGAGCGCGGCCCCGATGCACAGCGTCAGGGTGGTCACGTCGCGGTCGCGGATCGTGCCGCGACCTGCGCGACTCCGCCAGGCGGCGGCGCCGAGGAGAGCGAGCGAGACGAGCACGGCGAGCGTTCGCGCTGCGAGCAGCGGCAGGTGGGCCCGCACGCCCAGCGCGACGACCGAATAGGACGACGTCGACTCCTGATCGGCGAGCTTCCGGAGCAGGCTCGGATAGTGCCCCAGGCCGGCAAAGCCGAGCGCCGCCCAGCTGACGAGGGCGAGGCCGACGGCGACGCCGACGGAGATCGCAGCGGCACGCAGGCGTTCCCGCAGCGCCAGCCAGACGACAAGGGGCCAGAGGAAGAGCTTGAGCACCACCGCTGCACCGACGGCACTCCCGGCGGCCGCATCACGATCGCGCCAGCGCCAAGCCGCAGCGACTCCAAGCAGGAGCAGCGGCTCGATCGTGCCGAGATCGATCGCGCTCCGCGTGCAGATGAACACGCCGACCAGGCCGTAGCAGCGCCAGTCGTGGACGCCGAGCAGCCACAACGCGCCCGCGACGGCGGCCAGCGAGAGGACAGTCCAGATGAACGCCGCCGCCGAGCCCCCGATCGCGTGCAGCGGGATCAAGGCGTATGCCAGGAACGGCGGATAGGCGTAGGTCATGTCGCCGGCGAACGCGTACGGCGAGGCGCCGTGCAGGACCTTGCCGGCTGCTCCGAGGAAGACGGCCAGGTCGTGCTGCGGCCCGACGCCGTCGACGTACGCGCGGAGCGCGTCGAAGTAGATCTTCGCCGCCCACACGGCGGCGGCGATTCCGATCGCCAGGCCGGCGAGGCGCACGCCGTTCCGGTACGCGACCGACGGGCGGCGGGACGACTCTCCGAACAGGCCGGCGCCGGTGAGCACGATGAACGCGGGCGCGACCGGCGCGCCGTACTCCGCGACGGACGGCGCGACGAGCGAGGTGGCAACGATGACGACCAGACCCGCAACGCAGGGGGCTATCGCCACGAGCGCGTTGCGCGGCCGTCGCAGCGCCAGCGCGAGGGCACCGATCACGAGCCAGAAGACGAGGGGCGGAAACGCGTGCGAGCCGCGGTTCAGCCAGTGGACGAGACGTGGACTGCCGTCGTGCGTCGGGATCCGCACCGCCAAGCGCTCGGTGGCGTTGCCGAACTTCTCGGCTCGGCGCCTGTCGCGAGCGTCGCTGTAGACGTAGCTGTGGTCGGTCGGCGACCGCCAGACCTCCTGGGCGGTGCCGCCGGGCGTCCACAGCGCCGGGCCGAATGCGGACGCCGGGATCGGCTGTCCCTCGCTCGGTCGCGGCAGCCGCCGCCCGTTCACGACGACGTAGTCGCCACCCGAGCCCGGCTGCCCGGAAGACGCCGTTGTCGCCGGTTCAGGCGCCGCCGCCTCCGGGCCGTAGACCGGACGCAGCGCGATCTGCTCCCAGATCGTCCGGCCGATGCTCGACGCGAACTTGCGGGGATGCTTCCGGATCGCCTCGCGCGTCGCGGCGGCGAGATCCGACGCCGGGGCGACCGTCGTGAGGTCGCCGAAGACGCGGTCGCTGCCGGACGCGAAGAACTGGTGCACCGTTACGCCGTAGGACTTGTACGGCTCCCGCGGGAGGAGTTGCTGCCGGACGATCGTGGCGAGCCGCTCGGAAGCCGGGCCGTTCTCCGGCGCGAAGATGCGATCGAGCTCGAACGCGCGGTAGAGGAACTGGTTCGACTCGTTCACCTTCACCGACCTCGCATACTCGCCGGGCGACTGACCCGGCAGCCCGCGCACGGCGAGGGACACGACCGCAAGCACGCCGACCGCCACTGCTGCGCGCCGGCGCCACGGCGAGGGCAGCAGTAGTGGGACGAGCAGCACCGCGAGCCCGAGCAGCCCGATGCTCGGCTTGAGTCCGACCACGTCGCCCCAACGCGCATGTGCGAAGGCGCGCCACGCCTGGACGACGAGTACCGCCGGTATGAAGAACGCCGCCGCCCGGCGAAAGCGCTCGAGCCACGGCCCGCGTACCAGCAGCGGCAGCAGCGCCATGACGAGGAGGACGTTGTTAGCCGGCCGAACGAGGACAAGGACGCCCATGCCGACACCCGCGTATGCGAATGCCCGCGCGGACGGCGCCGTAAGGGCGCGAGCGAGGAGCACCGCCCAGCCGGCGAACGCCGCGGCGAACAGCGAGTCGCTCGCGAGCTCATGGAACAGGATCCCGTAACCCGGGCTCACGAGCAGAACGACGCTCGTCAGCAGCGCCGCACGCGACCCGAAGACGTACGCGACACGCGCCCATGCGACGATCGACAGCGCGTAGAGCAGGGCGAGCCAGATCTCCGCTGCCCAGCCTCCGAGCTCGAGCGGCACGCCGACTCCGAGCGCCGCCAGCGGGCCGCGCGTATTGAGCACCGCGGGGTAGATCGGCACGTGGTACCCGAGCTGGACGAACGCCTGGAGATAGCGGGCCATGTCTCGCCCGGCATAGACGGGCAAGAACACGCTCTCGAGCGCAAAGACGGCGAGCGCGACGACAAGAAGCGTCGCGACGGAGGATCGTGTCCCGACCCACGTCTCGAAGGCACGCCACCGGGACGCCAGGTGCGGGCGGGGAACCGTCAGCGTCGACACGAGGGCCTAGTGTGCCTACTCGTCCCGAGGTCGCCTGAGCCCGATGATCGAGACGAGGAACGACGTGAAGAAGATCTGCGCGCCGACCGCGATGACCGTGAACGCGAGGATTGCGAGCCGCTCCTCCTGGAGTGTCCCGAACCCGGCCGCCGCCCACTTCCCGATCACGACGCCGACCAGGGCTAGGCCGGCAATGAGCACGAGCAACGCAAACGCCAGCCCGTGCTCGAGCCGGAGACGCGCTCGCAAGCGCTCAAAGAGGCGATCCTGCTCGCCGATGAAGTAGACGCCGAACGCCCGGGCGCAGAGCCCAAGGCCGATCGCCTGGACGCCGATCAGGATCAGCAGGCAGCCGAAGATGAGCGAATGCACCAGCAGGTTGCGGCCGAACACCGGGACCTCGAGAAACACGAGCAGCGCGATGATCGAGCCCGCGCCGAGCATCGCTGCGCCCGGCACGAGGAAGAGGAACGTCGGGTTGTAGACGAGGATCACCCGCAGGTGACGCCAGCCGTCGCGAAAGGGCGAGAGCTTCGACTCGCCGACCCGCGGATGCAGAGCGATCGGCACTTCGCGGACGTCGAGGTGCTCTCGGGTGGCGCGAATGATCATCTCCGATGCGAACTCCATCCCAACCGTGCGCAGGTTCAACGCCGGAAGGACGTCACGACGCACGGCGCGCATCCCGCAGTGCGCATCGTGGACGTTCGTCCGGTGCAGCACGTTTAGGAAGCCGGAGAGCAGCGGGTTGCCGATGCGACTCAGCAGCGGCATCGCGCCGGGTTCGATGCTCTGCATCCGGTTGCCAATCACGAGCTGCGCGCCGTCGTCGAGCTCGCGCACAAAGTTCGGGATCTCACCGAAGTCGTACGTCAGGTCGGCGTCGACCATGACGATGTAGTCGCCGCGCGCCCGCGCAAGACCCGCAAGATAGGCGCTGCCGTAGCCGCGCCGCGGCTCTTCGACGACAGTCGCCCCTGCGGCGCGCGCTAGCTCGCCGCTCCCGTCGCTCGAGCCGTTGTCGACGACCAACACTTCGCCGTCGATGCCCTTCGCATCGAGGACTGCGCGCGCCTGAGTGACGCACTCCGCGATGGTCTCCGCCTCGTTGAGGCACGGGATGACGACCGTGACACGCATGGTGGGCCAGGATATGGCCTCGATGCGCGTCTGCCTCGTCTACGACTGCCTGTACCCGTACACCGTCGGCGGAGCCGAGCGCTGGTACCGAAATCTGGCACGAACGGCTCGCGGCCGGGAGGGCACGAGGTGACGTATCTGACGCGCCGCCAGTGGGACTGGTGAGGCGGACGTGCGCAACGTCCGCGTCGTCGCGGTGACACCGCAAATGGAGCTTTACGCGAACGGACGCCGCCGGCTGTTGCCGCCGCTCGCGTTCGGCGCTGGCGTTCTGTGGCACTGCTGCGACACGGTCACGAGTACGACGTCGTCCACACCGCGTCGTTCCCGTACTTCTCGCTGCTCGCCGCGGCGCCGCACGCCGCCGCGGCGGCTTCCGGATCATCGTCGACTGGCACGAGGTCTGGACTCGCAGCTATTGGCGCGCTATGCCGGCCGCGTCGCCGGCGAGGCGGGCTGGCGCGTGCAGCGCGCGTGCCTGCGTGTGCCGCAGCGAGCATTCTGCTTCTCCCGGCTGCACGAGCGGCGCCTGCGCGACGGAGGGCCGGGGCCGACCTGACGCGGCTCGAGGGGCAGTACGCCGGGCCGGCTCGGCGCCGGAGACAGCCGCGAGCCCTGCGCCCAGTCGCTGGTCTTCGCGGGACGGCAGCTGCCGAGAGAAGCGCGTGCCCGCGTTCGTGGACGCGCTTGCGCGGATCCCGGAGCTGCACGGCGAGATCTACGGCGACGGCCCGGACCGTCCGGCGGTGCTGTCGGCGATCGTCAAGCGCGGTCTACAGGGCCGCGTCGTCGGCCCCGGGGTTCGTGGAGCGCGTCGTGCTCGACGAGGCGCTCGCGACGGCGCTGTGTTTCGTACTTGCCGTCCGAGCGCGAAGGGTACGGGCTCGTCGTCGTCGAGGCCGTCGCGCAGGGGGTGCCGGCAGTCGTGGTTGACGGGCCGGAGAACGCCGCGACCGAGCTCGTCGAGGAGGGCGTCAACGGTGCTGTTGGCGTCCTCGGTCGGAGGACCTGCGCCGCCGCGATCGTACGCGTCCGCGACGCCGGTGAGACGCTTCGCGATTCGACGCTCGAGTGGTTTCGGCGCAACAGCCGACCGTCTGTCGCTCGAGCGCTCCCTTCAGCGCGTGCTGCGAGGCGTACTCGAGCGAAGATTCGTAGCTCGCAATCGTCTTCCTTGCAGTTTCGTGCCACGAGAACCGCGCGGCGTTGTGCGTCCCGCCTTGCGAAGACGATCACTGCTCGTCCGCATCAACGAGGAGCCGCTCGATCGACGCTGCGATGGAGCGCGGCTGGTACGGATCGAACAGCAGCGCCGCCCCGTTCGCGACTTCAGCGAGGGCGCCGCGGTCTGAGCACGCGACCGGGAACGCCCACGCGTCATCGCCTCGAGCACCGGCAAGCCGAAGCCCTCGTAGAGCGACGGGAAGACGAAGACGCTCGCAGCGCGGTACAGCCCTCGAGGTCGCCGGTCGGGACCCAATCGAGGAAGCGGGTGTCCCGCTGGACGCCAAGCTGCTGCGGCATTCTGTACGAAGGCGCCTCTCGTACGCCGTCGCATGCCCCGCGAGGACAAGAACGGCCGCCGATCCGCCGGGATGAGCGCAAGCGCCTCGAGCAGACGGCTAAGATTCTTGTTCGGCCGCTTGAGGGAGACAGTCAGCAGGAGTGGACGCTCGCCGAGGTCGTACCGACGTCGCACCTCCTGCGCATCGACCAGCACGGAAGCGGCGGCAGCCCGATGCCGTTCGGAACGACGTCGATCTTGTCCTCGGGAACGTGGAGAAGCGAGACGAGGTCGCGCCGCGTGGAGTCGCGACGGCGCGATGATGCGATGGGAGCGACGCGCGGCGAGCGGAATCAACGCACGAAGCGCAAGCGTCCGCCAGCCGTGCGCCTCGGGATGGATGCGATAGATCACGTCGTGGATCGTCGTGACTCGCGCGAAGCCGCCACGTGCAGGTGCTGTGCTCGCGAGGCTGTGGACGAGTCGACGCCCGCGCGCTGCGCGAGCTTGGGCAGCAGGAACTGCTCGCCGCGAACCCACGAGGAGCGGCGACGCCCATGGACTGGGACAGTGACCGTCGGGAGCAGCTCCGCCCACGAGCGATCGCGCGGCGCCTCCCGGTTGACGAACGCCGTCAGCCGGACGTCTGCGACTGTCGAGTAGCGCGCCCGTCAACTGGCGCGCGTACGTCTCGAGGCCGCTCATTTCACGCGGCACGAGGAAGACGAGGTTCAGCCCGACGTGCACCGTATAGACACTTCGGCGGAGGCGGAGGCTCTGCGGCAATGTGATCTCGCAGTCGATGGCTTCCACAGGCGGACGTGTATGGCGCGGACGGCCTGCCGCCGCTCGCCATCCCGCGAGCCTGCCGCGCAACGCCGGCGAGGTCGTGCGAGTAGACCAGCGCGTCGCCTGCGACTGCGATCGCCTCCGTGAAGCTGCGCGCGGCCCGTGGCGACCTGCTGCGCAGGACCCCGTAGCGCCGGAGGAAGTATCCGCGCGCGAATCCGCCCTGATAGCGCTGCCAGCCGATCCGGGCGACCGCGGTGACGGAGCCGATGTGCATGGCGACGGCATCTGCGACGCAGCGGCTGTTGACCACCCTGCAGCCTGCAGGCGGAGCGCAAGGTCGACGTCCTCGCCATACGAAAAGACGCCTCATCGAGTCCGTCCACGGCTTGCCAAGCTTCACGTCGGTAAGCACCTGCGGCGCCGGACGGCCCGGCCAAGACACTCGGTGTTGTCGATTGGGCCTCGTCGATCGGGCGATTCCGCAACCGCGGATAAGCCGCAAGCGTCGGGTCGACGACCAAGCCGAAGCTTTCGATCCTCGCCTCGCCAGGTTGCAGCAGCAACGACGCGACGGAACCAACCCGTTGGTCTCCGTCCAATGGACGAGCGACACACTCCAAGAAGTCAGGCCGACACTCGACGTCGTTGTTCAGCAGCACGATCATCTCCCCGCTTCCGACGTCGGCGCCTCGGTTGCACGCTCGGGCGAAGCCGAGGTTCGTGCCGAGCTCGATGACCTGCACGCCTGGGAACTTCTGCCGTACCCGCTCAGGCGTACCGTCTTTCGACCCGTTGTCGCAGATGATCACGTTGTGAGGCATCGTCTGCGCGCGCAAGCAGAGAAGACAACGCTCGGTGAGGTCCCAGTTGTTCATTACCGGAACGACAACGTCCAGCCCGATGCTCGCGCTAGGGCTGAAGACTTCTCACTCCGAGGCGGCACGACTGCCAGACATGCCCCTTACCGTGCCAGGAGGCGCGTCAGCCGTTCCCTGACGCGGTGCCGTGTCGAACGCCGCTGCGGCGGTTCAATGGGCTCAGCGGGTTGGAGATCGACCGACGCCCTGGCGAGGAGATCTACCGGTCCTTCGCTCACAACTCGGAATTCAACGCCCATCGTCGTGTCGTCGAGCGTGAAGCTGACGTCGTGGTGAGACCAATGCCGGTCGCCCTCGAGCTCACCGGCGGTGATTTCGCGCGCCGCAATCCTCACGTCTCCGTGAGTCACCTCGAGCGTGGCGACGCGCGCCCCAGGTGATTGCTGCGAGGCGTCGGCTGCCGCGACGTCGAATGACGCAGTCCACTCCCCTCGTGGGACAGGAATGTAGGGACCGAATAGGACTACGCCGGAGTGGCCCCGGACAGAGCGAATTACACGACCGGTATGCGGTGCGACGTCGACGTCGCCGGCGCATGACAGTGCGTGACTCAGCCGATGCATCCGAAAGCGGACGAAGAGCTCAGAGGCACGGCGTCGGAGAACCGCCTCATCGGGTGCGCGCTTGCCACGCCTGGCCTCGGCCCACCACACGAATGAATCCTCGGGCCGGGAGGCCGCACCCTCGGCACGTTCGACGCGTCCGCTGTCCGCTGCGAGCTCGTCGAGCGCCAGATAGCGGTGCCGTTCAGTGTCGTACGCGAGCAAGACACCGCGGACCTGGATGTCCTCGAAGCCGGCGAGCCGGAGCAGCTCGACGATTTCGTCGACGGCGAACTCCACGGTGTGCTCAGGGTGGAGCCACCCGATGCTCTGCGTGACTCGGCGATTCGGGGAGTCGAGAGCAATGTGGCCACCCTGGCTAGAACGCGGTGGGCGGAGGTCAAGAATCCGGAAATTTCATCGGGCCACAGGTGCTCGAGCACCTGACCGCCGAAAACGAGGTCAACACTCCCAGTCGCGACCGGCTCTAAGTCCCGGAGAGACCCCGAGACCCAGTCGACCTCGGAGGGAAGACCGTCTGGCCTCGGTGTGAACGCCTCGACACCGATGTGCCGCTCGACGCGTGACGGATAGTTCGACTGGAACCAGTCGAAATACCACGTGCCTGACGCCCCACCGCTGAGCACCACCCCCGCACCGGCGGGAAGGCGTCGCAGTTCCCTCGTTCGAAGCTCGTGAAGAAACAGGGAAAAGTCGTCTGCCGTGTCGCACCCCGAGTGCCGGCCACCCGCTGCGGGCGGCAAATGTAAGGTCGATCGCGCAGCGTAGCGTTCGCGGTTCGCGCCGGCTAAAGCCGTCTCATAGCAGCCGGTCGGTGGCACCGAAGCATCGACTAGCTTACGCACTCGATGACGAACCACGACAACGGCGAGACTTGTCGCAGTCGACAGCGGCAGCACGCCGAACGACGGCGCGTGGTCCCTCGGCCCAAGCGGCCCCCGCCGTCTCCTACAGCCAGAACGCGGAGGATGTGCGCCTGTGGCGCGTCTTCGGTGCAGTCGACTCCGGCCTGTACGTCGACATCGGGGCAGGTGACCGACGAGTATTCGGTCACCAAGCTCTTCTACGATCGCGGTTGGTCAGGTATCAACGTTGAACCAGGTCCGGCGTTTCCCGAACTGGCCGCGGCACGAAGTCGCGATGTCAATCTCAACATCGCGATCGCGCTCGAAGAAGGCACGCGGGATTTTGGGTTTCGTCTCCGCACTCAGGGACTCGACGTCTACCCGGGCGACTCGGACGCTCTGCCAGAGGGCTTCGTCTATCAGAAGGTCTCCGTCGAATGCGTGCCGCTGCGACGCATCTCGAGAGACACCTGAACGGCCGCCCGATCGATTTCATGACAGTAGACGTCGAGGGTGCCGAGGGCGAGGTCATTCGCTCGATCGACTTTGAGACCACACGGCCGACGGTGCTCGTGGTCGAAGCCATCGCACGCTCACGCGAGACCCGGTCACGAAGATTGGAAACCGCTCGTGTTGGAAGCCGACTACGCTTCCGCAACGTTCGAAGGCATCAACCGCTTTTATGTACAACTTTCGCATCGCGAACTCGTTCCCGCCCTTGCCTACCCATCTCCGTCCTGGACGGCTTCGCGACGCACGAGAGCCAGACCAAGCTTCGTCATCGCGAGACCGACCTCCAAACGGAGCTCGAAGCCCGACGACTGAGGCGGAGGACTTCCGGTAGAGAGCGAGGAACTCCAGGACGAGTCGCTGCCGTGTACAGGTCGCGACTCTGGCGCACGGGCGCGATTGCGGGCGTCGCGGACCCTGTTGCAACCGCCACCACCCGTCTTCGAGGACTCAACGCATACGGCCAAGCGACGCAAACAAGGCTGCAACCGCTCCGCGCCAAGCCTGGCACTTTCGCGTGGCATGGTCCCGCGTGCAGGGTTGTTCCAACGGCTTGTCCGCGCCCTGGGACCTAGCGTTCAGCGGTCACTGGCTTCGACGATCACACATCGAGCGAGAAGTCGAGCAGCACGAATTGGACCGACGAGACGTCACTCCTGGAGCACAAGTTGTCGTGGGAGGAACGTCAAGCAGTCGTTGAGGCGATGCGCTTGACGCTCGCTTCCGACCGGCGCGTCGTGCCGCGCAACACCTCTGAGGGCGGACGCTCGCCGGGGACGGTGGTCGTCGACGCCGCTGCTGAGACTCGGCAGACCGTCAACGCGGAGTCGGACTTCATTCACGGTTCGTCCTCGAGGCGGCGCGAGCGGTCGCGACGAACTACACGCTCGTTCTACTGACCAGCGCTGAACTTCCGCCGCCCCAATGCCGAGGTCGTATTCGCTCGCGGATCGCGTCGTCACCAATGCCTATGGGCTTCGGAGCGCCGCGGCGCGCCTGTTCGTCGAGCTCTCTCCGATGACGGCGAGCGTCGCGCCTGTGGTGCCGTTTCTTGTCGACGAAGGATGCGCGACCGTCAGCGTTGTGTACGACTTCATCCCGAGTCACTCCCCCGAGGCGTGCCCGCGTCTGGACGCCATCGGCCATCGTGGCGAGAAGAACCGCGTACGGATCGAGGCGCTCAGGCGATACAACGTCCTCCTGCCCATCTCCCGGGCGACGGGAGACGATTGCCGCACGCGCATTCCTCGGTCAGCCGGTGGAAGTTCGGGTGACCGGCGTGGCCGACCCGCTCCATGGTGTGACGCCCGCGCCGGTCAGGACAGGACAGCCATACATGCTCGTTCCAACCGGCGGCGATGCTCGCAAGAATCCGGCGGCCGCGATCGCCGCTCTCGCCCGTTTTGGGAGGCCGCGGGAACGCCTCTCCGGGCCGCCGGTCACCGGCCGCCTGACCCGCGGCCACGAGAGTGCGCTCCGGAGACTGGCGCGCCGAGTGGGTCTCGAGGACTACGCGGTCAACCTCCGAGGCACGGTCTCGAGCGGCGAACTATCCGGTCTCTATGAACACGCAGAGGTCATATCGTTCATCCTTCACAAAGGTTTATCGAATATCCGTCGTGGAGGGTGTGAAGAGGGTAACCGGTCGTCGCCTCGAACATTGCGCCACATCGCGAGCTGATCGGAGTCGGCCGGTGGCTCGCGGATCCCGAAGATGTCGAGACCTTTGCGGAGGCCATCGCATTCGTGCTTGCGAACCGAGCGATCGTGTGCGAGCAACAAACGATCACCCTCGGCGACACCTCGCACCCTTCAAGTGTCTCCGCCCGAATTCGTGCAGCGCTTCATGAGGCGCTGGAGCGCGTTTATCGACCTAGCCGCTCCGTGAGGCAGCCCGGAGCGCGCGCCCGGCTTGCACTGATCTCACCGTTTCCACCACAACGCTCGGGCGTGGCTGACTACACCGCGTTCACATTCAACCATGTCGCCAAGTACGCCGACGTCGAGGTGTACTCGGCTGCATCACCCGCTACGTCGAGCGCGCTGCCCGTCCACCTGCTCTCGGCTGAGCCCTATCTCGACCGGGCGTTCGACGCCGTGGTGAATGTAATCGGGGAAAGACATCCTCACTTCCCGATACTCGACCTCATGGGCGCGTACGGGGGTGCGTGCATCGCGCACGACAACCGGATGGTGGAGGCCTACAGGCATGACCGGGGCGACGCCTGGACGGCCGAGCTTGTTTCGCGTCCGGGCCAACCAGTACGGCCAGAAGAGGTCTTGGAGATGATCAATGACCTTGATCGTCTGCCGTAGGCGGGCTACGACGTCATTCGCTGGAGGCTTCGCCTCTGATCGTCCATCGCCCACGCCCTGAGAAGGCAGCAACGAGGAAACCGGGATGAGCCCGGTAGTGATTACCGTTTCCGTCCCGTACAACGTCCCCGGACAGGGACAATCGACGGCGAAACGCGGTTGCACCGCCGCGAGGTGGGGCCAGGCCGACGATACGTTGCACATCGCCACATTCGGCATCGTCAATCGCCCAAACAAGGAACTCGATCGTATTGTCGCGGCGCTCGTCTGGCTTCGAAGCTCGCATAGAGTCGCGGCTACACGTAGTGAGCCAACTTTCACTCCATCAAGCATCACGCACTCTCGCGCCTCGCAAGAAGCATCGGGGTCAGCGATGACGTCGTCCTCTACGGACACGCACCCCATGGGACTCTGGAGGACGTTCTCGTGGGTGCTGACGTCGCGGTCCAACTCCGTTCGAGCGCCCGTCTGTCGCTGAGTGGAACACTTGCCGACTGCATCGCGTTCGGCATCCCGACCGTTACGACCGAGACGATCGCTCAGGAGCTCGATGCGCCTTCGTATGTCGCTACGACGCCGGCAGCAACGAGCTCGCTGCTCGTCGCAGAGGCAATCCTGAGTTTGCAGGGGCGCCGGCAGGCCGAAGCGGAGTCACTGGATCAGGAACGGCGCGACTATCTCGACAGACGGTCTGCCGACAGCTATGCGCGAGAACTTCTCGATGCGATCGGGCTGGGGAGGGCTTGAATACCGCTCCTCGACATCGACTCCTCGTCGACGTGACGCAATACGTGAGCTGGCCTGCAACATCAGGTGTTCAGCGCCTCCTTTGGCACCTCGCTCACAACTGGCCGGGCGTGCGAGTCGAGGCCATGTATGGGTTCCTCAAGAGGCGACGCTATGTCGTGGGCCCGGTGGGTGAGCTGGGAGGCGTCATCCGTTCGACGTTTCGGGAACTAGCGCAACTCGATGTCCAAACACGGGCTGCGGCAGTGCGAAAGGCGTTGCGCGAAAGCGCAACTGCGTCGATCGCGCCGAGTGATCTCGAGACCCACTTCGACGCCTTCATGCTTCCCGAACCGAGTTTTCATGAGGAGAGCATCGCCCTTGCGGGCCGGCTCCTGCGCTCCACGCGCCCCACGGTGTTCTTCGTCTACTACGACGCCCTCCCGCTGACGCATCCGGACTTCTTTCGCCTCGACGTGGAGCGCGAGATCCCACTCTTGCGCTACAACACCACGGTCGCGCGCTCCGAGAATGTCGCCTTCATTTCGAGCTCGATTCGCCACGTCTTCGAGACCCGCATTGCCCGACGACCGCTCCGCAATGCCGTCGTGACTCCCTTGGGAGCAGACGGTCTCGTGCCCGTTCCGCCGAAAGCACCCGCGACACCCACGTTCACCGTCGTCGGCACGATAGAACCGCGGAAGCGGTATCCAATGGTGCTCGACGCGTTCCAACAGCTCTGGCTGGAGGGGCAGGATTACCGACTGACGGTGATCGGCTCGCCCGCCACCGACGCCGGAACGGTCGCGAGGCTCCGACATCATTCCGAAAGGGCGCCCCTCATCTGGCTGGAACAGGCAGATGACGACGACATCGCGAGGGTCCTCTCGCAGTCATCGGCCATGCTGTTCGTTAGCGACGCCGAAGGCTACGGCCTGCCGCCGCTCGAAGCCCTGGCCGTCGGTTGTCCCGTGATCGTGTCCGCGAAGCTCCCAGCACTGGACGCACTCCCGAGCGCCGGCCAGATTCGCCTCAAGGAGCCCAGCGTGGAAACCCTCGTCGCTGCGGTACAGGACCTGGCCGACCCCACCTCGAACGCGGCCCATCGCGCAAAGCTCAAGGAACTGACCCTGCCTACGTGGGAAGCCTACGCCGCCCGAGTAGAGGAATGGGTTGCATCAGTGCTCGAAGACAACCAGGAGGGAAAGAGCCATGGTTGAGACGAAGCCGGGACAAGCCTCGGCGGCCGAGGCGCTTTCCGCGTGTCGCCTCTGTGGCTCAGCAGACTTGATCAGCGTCCTCGACCTCGGCGAGCACGCACTTACAGGAATCTTCCCGGAGTCGGCCTCCGAAGAGATCAGTAAAGGGCCGCTCGAACTTGTGTGGTGCCAAGCTTGCACGCTCCTGCAGCTCGCGCACACGTACGACCCCGGCGAGATGTACGGGGACAACTACGGCTATCGGTCCGGGCTCAACCGCTCGATGTCCGAGCACCTGGGCCGGAAGGCGCACGGACTCGAGCAGCTGGCGCAGCTCGCGCCCGAAGACGTCGTGGTGGACATCGGAAGCAATGACGGGACGCTTCTGAAATCGTACCGCACGGAACATCTTCATCTCGTCGGAATCGATCCGACAGCGTCGAAGTTCGCAGAATTCTATCCGCCTGGCGCGCACGTGGTGCCGGATTTCTTCTCAGCACGAGCTTTCCGAAACGTCACTGACTCGCCGGCTCGCGTCATTACGTCGGTCGCGATGTTCTACGACCTCGACGATCCAACGGCGTTCGCTCGGGAGGTCCGAGAGTGCCTGGCTCCCGATGGCATCTGGCACTTCGAACAGTCGTACATGCCGTCGATGCTGCGTCTGACGGCGTATGACACGGTCTGTCACGAGCATATGGAGTACTACTCACTCGCGACCGTTCGCCGGATTCTCGACGATGCGGGCCTCGCGCTCGTCGACGTGCGCTTCAACCGCGTCAATGGTGGCAGCTTCGCTGTAACTGCTGCTCTTTCGGGAGCTCCCGTTCAGGCTGACGATGTCCTGGTCGACTGGTTCACCGCCCAGGAGAAAAGAATCGGCCTCCATACGCCTGCTCCGTTTCGCCGGTTCGAAGAGCAGGTCTTTCAGCATCGGACGGATCTCCTCGAGCTGGTGCGGAAGTTGCGTGGTGACGGCGCCTCGATCATGGGCTATGGCGCCTCCACGAAGGGGAACGTGCTACTGCAGTTCTGCGGCTTCAACTCCGACGACATCGAGGCGATCGCCGAGGTGAACCCCGACAAGTTCGGGCATGTGACTCCGGGCTCGGGAATCCCAATCGTCCCAGAGGAAGAGATGCGAGAACGTCAACCGGATTACGTCATCGTGTTCCCCTGGCACTTCCGCGACAACATCCTCGAGCGCGAAAGACAGTTCCTCGAGAACGGTGGGCGGATGATATTTCCGCTTCCGGAGATCGAGATCGTCGGACTCTAGGCTGAGAGCTCGAGAGCTCGAAATCGTTGTCTGTGCTTGGCGTTAGGGTGCTCGTCCCATGCGTGTCTCGTTCCTGATACCTGCGTTCAACGAGGCCGCGACGATTGGAGATGTCCTTGGGACCACGTCGAGGGATCGAGCTCGACAAGCAAGTGATCGTGGTGAACGATGGGTCGACGGACGGTACGTCAGAGATCCTCGAGAGGTGGCGACAACACGCCGAGGGAAGAATCCTCCTGCGTCAAGAGAACCGCGGCAAAGGAGCGGCGGTTCGCGCGGCAACTTCGCCTACGCCACTGGCCAAATCGCTGTGATTCAGGACGCTGACATGGAATACGATCCAGCCGACGTTCCGCAACTCATCGAGCCGATCGAGCAAAGGGTCGCCGACGTGGCTTTCGGCTCTCGCATGAGCGGCGGCCGGCCGCAGCGCGCGCACCTGTTCTGGCATCTGGTCGGGAACCGCCTTCTCAGTCTCGTCAAATGTCCTGTTCAACACGACGCTGCATGACATGGAGACCGGCTACAAGGCATTTCGGACGGATGTTCTCCGCTCGCTCGACCTTCGCCATAACGACTTCGCGATTGAGGCGGAAATCACCGCCAAGGTGTGCGGGCGGAAGCTTCGGATCTACGACCTTCCGATCGCGTACTACGGGCGGGACCTACGCGGAGGGCAAGAAGATCACCTGGCGCGATGGCTTCAAGGCACTGTTTGTGCTCGTCTCGGTGAAGCTCCAAGACCGTTGATGGCGAATCGCTACGCGAGAGCCGCCCTAGCCGGCGTGAAGCGACACACGGCTCGGACGGCACTCACGGCATCCAGCGGCACGCTAACTTGTGAGATCTCAGCTGAAGACTCAGCCCCGCCGAGCATCGCGCGGACGCGGTCTGCCCGGATAGACCGATCCACGCGACTTTTCAACCCGGCCGCCTCGACCGTCCTGTTCTGTTCCGTGCTCGCTGCGGGACTACTGCTTCGCTTACTCGCCATACGGTCGCTGCTGGCCCAGCAGAACTCCGACACCTCGATCGTGTACCTCATGGCGCGTCACGTCGCGCATGGAGAGTACACCCCAGCTTTGCTGGTCTCCTGCTAATTGAGATCGACTTCGCTTGTGGCCTGCCTACTTCTCCGATCGATCGTAGCGCAAGGATGTGGGCTCCTCACCGGCAACGTGGCAGGTTCCCTGTTCTGGTTGGCATCGCCGTTCATCGTGGACATCAGCTTCCACGATCCAGGCTTTTACGGCGACGGCCTCGCGCTCGGACTCGCCGCGACCCTCTTAGCGCAGAATTCGAGCCACCCCAGAGGGCGCATGGCAGCGATGGGACTTTGCCTCGGCCTCGGTTTCTGGACAACGCCGCTAACACTCGCCTTCTCTGTGCCAGCGGCACTCTGGCTATGTCTGCGAATTCAGCAGGTCAAAGCGCTGCTCTGCGGCATGGCCGGCGTCGTGGTCGGTGCTGCACCCTGGCTTTGGGCTAACACTCACACCGGATTCGCGTCCCTCCAGCGGCAACCGGCCATTGAGGGCACTGAAGCGAGTGGGTCTCTTCATTCCTTCACTCGGCTCTGCAGGCGGTCGCAGGATCGGCCTCAGGGTCTACTCAAGCTCGAACAATCGCCCTACTCTGCTCTATCACAATTCTCGCGGGCCTTGCCGTCGCGCTGTGGGAGCGCAATGCCGCCATCACCATGCTCTGTGTTTCAGCACTGCTCATCCCTGCGGTCGTAGCCGCTTCTAACGTCCCCGTCGGTCCCGGGGGCCGGCCGCTACGCGTCGCTCATGGTCCCAGCTGTCGTGGCTGTCCTCGCATGGGCGGTATCACGAAGACGCGCTGTTGCCGCCGCCGTCGTCATATGAGACCGCGGCGATGCGACCCTCCCACACGGCTATCGTGCTATTCGCGGGGGAGGCCAACGACCGAACCCTTCTGAGTGAACCAGGACTCCCACGACACGAGCGAACACGTGTGGGTCCTTTCGCTGTCTGGGTTTACGACGGCCGCGTCGACGTTCCCGACCTGTTGACTGCTCTAGCTGCACCCTGAGACGCCGGGCAGAGCGTTAAAGCGGCGCTCCGTCGCCAATGCCGACGTGAGACAGCAGCAGACGTTGCCGCGTTCGACTCGTTCGTCGCTGGGTGGATGCGTTCGGGCCGACCCGCTATCAGCGGCACCAGGTGGAGTAGAGGAGGCGCACTCGCCCATCCGGAGCCTTATGAGGTCGTGCCCACGCGTCGCGCCGGCGAGGTGAGCGCTGCTCGTCGTGCGCGACAAACGAGCCGCGGCGCAAACGCTCGACCAATAGTGTCGCCGACGGCCGCACAGATCCACGCGATGCCCGGTTCGAGGTCGAAGCGAGCCGCTGCGACGCGTCTGAGTTCTTCGGATCGGAAACGGTGCACTCAACCTCGCTTACCCGCGCCCACCGCGGATAGTCGTTCAGGGTCGGCGAGCCGCTGGGCGACAAATGCTGCTGTCCGTTGCATGGTGTGATGCGTCCGGAGCGCTACCCGGGCGGTCTGTCCGACAGTGCGCGCCTCATCCGGATGGTCGTAGACGTAGCGCATCAGCTTGGCTGCCGCGTCAACATCCGGATCGGCCCATTGCTCTCCTGCGGAATACGGTCCGCGCCGCCTCGGGATCGTCGTTAGCCGGAACGGAACGAGAAAGCTGTTCGCTTCGTCCATGAATTCGAGATTTCCGGAGTACGCCGTCGCTATGACCGGCTTGCCGTATGCCATCGCCTCGGCCATCGTCAATCCGAACCCCTCGCTTCGATGCAGTGAGACGTAGCAGTCGCAAGCCGCGATAGTCGCGTCCTTCACCGAGGCCGAGACGTATCCATCGACGACGTGGATGTCGGGGTGATCTCCAGCAGCCAGATGCAATCGGCGAAGCGCACGGGCGGCGCGCGATCCATTGACGGTCTTGATCAGGAGCACTGTTCCCTCTCCCGGCTGGAACGCGCGTTTGAAGGCTTGAATGACCGCGAACGGGTTCTTGCGTTCGACGATGCTCAGGAAATCGAAGCTGAACAAGAAGAGAAAGCCCTCAGGCAGATCGAGCTGATCAGGCGACAAGGTGATCGGCGCCGGCTCTCCGATCGGAAGGGGAATGACGTGAACCGGCTTTTCCGTCGCCGCCGCGATCGCGCCTCGCACGAAGTCGCTCGCCGCCCACACCTCGTCGACAAGTTCCAAGGCGGGTCGAAGGCGCGACGGAAATCGCGCGAGCTCCCAGAACCACACTCCGATGGAATACCGCTCCCGAAAGAATGCCTCGCCGACATCGCGGTGGAAGAACGGAAGCTGGTCTGCGTTGACGCAGATGATGTTCGTGTCGAAAGGCGCACTTCCGGAGTCGGGCGCCCCAAAAGAATGCTCCTGACGGCTCAGCGTGCGCTCGTATGTCAGCGCCGAATACGGGATCGCGGTGTGTTCGACGCTACGCACGATCTGACGCGCGACCTCGGCGATTCCTAACTCGGCGCGGAAATAGCCGACGACGTTGATTCCTGATACCGGATTCGGATCCACGTTCACGCGGTACTCGCGCCTGAAAGGAGCCGGTTGGGCGAGGGGGCTCAAGAGACGCCGAACGGCGTGCGCGACTCTCATCCTCCGCGCCACGGATAGGACACGCGCGGGGGAAACGCAGGTTCCCAAAGTTCCCACGGATCGAGTGAGAGATTCGGGTTGTAGAAGGGATCGTTCGCCAGCTCCGCGGCCCAACGGTCGCAGACGAGGTTCCACTCCGATGTCCACCGGCTCTGCCGCTCGGCGACGTAGTGAGCGCCTGTCGAAACTGACTCCTTGTGACGCAGCTGTGCCGACGCCGTCCAGACGATCCGCCAGCCGCGCCGTCGCAGCCGGAGGCAAAGGTCGACGTCGTTAAATGCGACCGTGAGGGACTCGTCGAAGCCGCCCACGTCGACGAAAGCCTCGCGACGCACGAGCATGCAGGCTGCAGTGACGCACGAGACCTCCTGATCTACTACCGCGCGGTCGTGGTAACCGACAGTGTCCGAGCGCATCCCTCGGTAGCTATGAGCACCGACTCCGCCCGCACCGAGGATCACGCCTGCATGCTGAATCCGGCCGTTCGGATACAGCAGCTTCGCGCCGACGGCGCCGACCCGCTCGCGAAGCGCATGCCCGCTCATCGCAGCGAGCCAGTCTTCGTGCAACACCTCTGTGTCGTCGTTCAGAAAGCACATGAGCTCTCCTGTCGCATGCCCGGCGGCGAGGTTGTTGGTGCTGGAGAAATTGAACGGGCCGCCCTCGCTGAACAGGATGGTGGTCCGAGGCGACTTCGCGACCTTCTCGAGGTACGCGGCCTCCTCCCTCGTACGCTCGCCGAGTTCGGTGACGATGACGAGCAACTCGATGTGCGCATATTCCGTGCGATTCAGGACCCCTTCGACGCACGGGCGTAGCACGTCGAGCTTTCCCGTGGTCGGCACGATCACCGTGACGAGGGGTGCTTCGGCGGGAAGGGCGTATCGGACTCGGTAACTCACGCTCCCGGCGAGCTCGATCTCGCCGCCGTGCTCTCGAAGCCGCCGCGCAAGAGCGGCGGCTATCTCCTCTCGAGAAAGGTCGTCGCCGCTCGGGCTCGTTTGCCTGTGCGACAGCACATGTGGGATACGACGAACCGTCGCCGGAGAGAGGCGCTCCGCAAGCCTCAGTAGGAGGCCCCAGCAGCCCGCGTCGAGCACATCCTCCCGGCGTGCAGCCGCGGCGAGAGAGCAGCGGAGGCAGACGAAGTCGCCGATGTAGTTCTGACAGCGGAGCAACGTTTCGTTCCAGTCAGGCTTGAACGAGTGGTCGCGTCGCGCGCCCGCGCTGCTGAGAACATCGTCGTCGCCGTAGATCAGATCGACGGACGGATCGCGCTCGATCGCCGAGGACATGAGGTAGAGCGCGTGCGGGCGTAGGCTCACCGTGGGCTGCGCAAGAACGAGGTATTCGGTAGCGGTCAAGGCCAACGCATCGTCCCAGCGCGTGATCCCTTTGAAACGCGGATCGCGCGCAGCCAGCTCGGAGACGAATTCGTGCATCGAGTGATCGAGCATCTCGTCCGCGAGGAAGTGTGCTTGCCAACCCTCGTGCACCTGTGCGATCAGTGAATCGACGAGAAGCGCTACCTCCTCCGCGCCCGAGCCCGCGAGCGGCACGAGCACGGAGAACACGTGGGACGCAGACCACTTCGACGCAAGTCGTCCCATCGCCAGTAGATCCGTATGGGAAAGAGTGTCATACGCCTCGATCCACCGTTCGTACCGCTTCTGCGGGTCGCCGCGCATGAATCGCCGAACCGCATCCTCGAGCGTCGGAAACCGCCTGAGCACACGCTCGAGCGACGCCACGACCCGACCGCTGCGCGTGGCGACTCGGCGTAGCGCCGCGACCTGGAAGAAGCGGCCCGCTCTCAGCGCTTCGTGAAGGGCCATCCGGTCATCCGACCAGAACGCTCTGTCGATACGCCTCGATGACGTCATCCGGCGCTCCGATATTCTGGACGATGCCGTGATCGAGCAGCAGGACGCGCTCACAGAAACGATCGAGAAGATCCAGCGCGTGCGTCACAAGCACGACGGTCTTTCCCTCCTCCTTGAAGCGATCGAACTCGCGAAGCACTTCTGCTGGAAGCTCTCGTCACCGACTGCCAGCACTTCGTCCAGCAGCAGGACGTCGAACGGGATCTGAATCGCGATCGAGTACGCAAGGCGCACCAGCATGCCGGAGGAGTAGTTCTTGAGCTTCTGATCGACGAAGCGCTCGAGCTCCGCAAACTCGAAGATCCGCTCGAACTTCTTGCTCGAGCTCGCGGGTCGTGAGCCCGGCAAGCGTGGCGTTGATGCGAATGTTGTCGCGAGCGTTGAGGTCGAGATTGAAGCCGACGCCGAGCTCGATGAAAGGCGACAGCGAGCCGCTCACGCGGACGCTTCCGCGGTCGGGACGTAGATCCCGGCCAGGATCCGGAGCAGCGTGCTCTTGCCGCTGCCGTTCGGGCCGAAGATGCCGAAGAACTCGCCCGCTTCGACCGAGAAGGAGACGTCCTTCAGTGCGTCGTTGCGTTCGTACTCGGTGCGCCGGAACGGGTGGAGGAAGTACTCCTTGAAGTACGTCCGCTGCTCGTGCGGGATCCGGAAGGACTTCGACACGCCGATGGCCTCGATCGCCGCGCGCCACTCAGACCCTCTCCGCGAAATAGCGGCCGTCGCGCCGAAAGAAGGCGAGCCCACCGACGAAGATCAGGATGGCAATCGCAATCGGGATCAATCGCCCTCCCGAGGACTGGATACACATCGGCGGCGGTCAGATCGTTCGGTCCGCTCGAGCCGAGGACCGCATGGCGTACGTCCTGCATGATCTGCACGAAGGGGTTGAGGAACGCGACCTTCTGCGCCCACGGCGGAAGGATTCCGATCGGGTAGAAGATCGCTGAGGCGAAGAAGAGCAGCTGCGACGCAAGCTCCCAGATCTGCCCGATGTCGCGGAATCGCACGTACAGCGCGCTCACCAGTAGGCCGATCCCGACGCAGAACACGTACAGCTCCACTAGCAACGGAATCACCAATAGCCACTCGTGTCGAGGCGTGACGCGCTGGATCCCAATGAAGACGATGATCACCGACACATTTACGAAGAAGGTGATGAAGATGCCGACCGACGCGGAAAGCGGAACGAGAATCGGTGGAAACGCCAGTCGCCGTAGGATCGAACCGCCCTCGACGATCGAGGGCAACATCGCGCTCACCATCTCGACGAAGAACGTGAAGAGGAGGATCCCGATCAGGAGGAAGATCGCGTAGTCCTCGGTCTGGTTCTGCGTTCGCAGCAGGTGGGCGAAGACGAGCCACAGGACACCGAAGTACGCCAGCGGCTTGAGGAGCGACCAGACATAGCCGAGCACTGCCCCCGCGTACTTCGCCTTGAAGTCGATGACGCCGACGACACGGATGACGCGCAGGTAGTACCGAACGCCTCGGGTCCGCGTTTGGCTCGACAGCGGGTACGAGATCTCGCTCACGTGAGGCGAAAGGCTAACGACGACGGTGAACGTCCCTCCGCGGCCGGTGGTTTGCCCACAATGGCGCGGTGGCTGTAGCCCATCCGCCGAGTCAGGTTGAGGCGCGGGACACGGTGCCGCGGCCGAGCGGCGCCCGCAGCGGCGCGCTGCTCGCCGCAGCGACCGCCGTCTCGATCCTCGCGGCCTACGTCTTCCTGCTCGCCGCCGGGCGGATCCTCGGCACCGAGGCGTACGGGTCGTTTGCGGCGCTGCTCGGCCTGCTCACGATCATCCTCATCCCCGCGGGTGCCCTGCAGATGGCCGTGTCGCGCGAGGTCTCGCGCTCGCTCGCGATGGGCGACGAGCGGAGCGCGGCCCGGCTCGCGCACGGGACACTCCGCGCGTTCACCGTCGCGACGGTGCCACTCGTGGTCGTGATGGTCGCGCTCGCGCCCGTCCTGTCGAGCGTCCTGAAGATCGACTCGACGCCGGCGGTCGTCATCGCCGTCCTGTCGCTCTCGACGGCGCTCGTCTACCCGGTCGCGATGGGCGTCCTGCAGGGCGAGCAGCGCTTCGTGCCCCTCGCCTCGCTCTACATCATCCCGTGGGTCGTCCGGGTCGTCGTGCTCGGGATCGCCGCAACTGCGGGCGCGCGCCTCGGAGGCGCCGTCTTCGCGACGCTGGCCGGAGCGGTCGTCTCGATGGCGGTCGCTTACGCGCTGATCCGCCCGCAGATCCGTGGAGCCGAGAGGCTCTCGCGCGCCGAGCTGGGCAGGTTCCTCGTCTACCTCTGGCCGGTGGCCGTCGCCCTGATCGGGATCGCGCTGCTCACGAACGTCGACGTCCTCATCGTCAAGGCACGCTTCTCCGGCCACGACGCCGGGGCCTACGCGGCCGCATCGGCGTTCGCGCGCGTCGGCTTCTTCCTGCCGGCGGCGATCCTGACGGTCCTCTTCCCGCGGACGGCCGCCAGGCAGGCCCGCGGGGAGGAGACGGAGGACATCCTCGGCCGCTCGCTCTTCGCGACGGCCGGCTTCTGCGGCCTGCTGGCTCTCGTCTACGCGGCCGCCGGCACCGGGCTGGTCACGCTGACCTACGGGGTCGATTACGCGAAGGGCGGCGAGGTGCTTGCGCCCTTCGCGCTCGCGATGGGGCTCTTCTCGCTCGCCAACGTCCTCGTCGGCTACCACCTCTCGCGCGGCGAGACGCGGTACGCCTGGATCGTCGCGGCGGCGGTGGTCGTGCAGGTCGTCGCGCTGGCGACCATCCCATCCGGCCTCGAGGGCGTCGTTTGGACGAACGTCGTCGTCGGCGTCCTTTTGCTGGCCGCGCACGAGGTCGCGGTCGGCTCGAGCGTCCCGGCGCTGCGCGCGGCCGTTCGCCGCGTGCCGGCGCGAACCTGGGCGCGGATCCGCGCGGTCGCGCTCGAGACAACCCTCGTCCTGCTGGGCTGCACACTCCTCGTGTGCGTCCTGATGTGGCCGGTCGTCGTCCATCTCGGATCGACGATCATCGGCAGTCCCGGCACGGACTCGACCGGCTCCGTCGCGTTCTTCTGGACGCTCGCGCACGAGAGCGGCTTCCACCTGCTCGGCACCACACATCACACCCTGAGCGGAGCGCCGTTCGGCTGGAACGAGGGCAACGGGCTCAACATCCAGTGGTCGCTGCCGTACTACCCGGCGTACCTCGCCACGAGGCTGTTCGGGCCGGTCGTCGCGTACAACCTCGTCACGCTCGCGGGCTACGTCCTGTCAGGCGCCGCGATGTACCTGCTCGCGCGCTACCTGCGCTGCAGCCGCGCCGTCGCAGCGTGGGCCGCGTTCGTGTTCGTCATCTTCCCCTGGCACTTCGCGCGTGCGGAACACGCGTCGTTGACGCATCTCGAGGTGCTCGCGCTGCTCGTCCTGGCGCTCGTGGCGGCGGCGCGCAACCCGACCTGGCTGCGGTTCGGCTTGGTCGGGCTGGCGACGCTCGCGTGCTGGCTCACGTCGGGCTACTTCGGAGGCATGGCCGTCATCACCACCGTGGCTTTCTCCGCGGGCGCTGCCCTGCTGGAACGCGGTCGCCGCGGCGGCGTGCTCGCGGCAGGCGCGATCGGCGCGACCGTCGTCGCCAGCGGCCTCGTCGCGATCGGGTCGTACGCGTCCGGCGTGAACGCCGGCGCCGGGATCGAACGCGACGCGTCCGCGCTCGAGGCGTACGGCCTGCGGCCGGTGGAGCTCGTTGTACCCGCTCCGAACCACCTCTTCTTCAGCCTCAACTCGTTCTGGGCCCGCAACCTGCACGGGTCGAACGTCACGGAGATGAGCAACTACCTCGGACTCGTGACGTTGGCGCTCGCGCTGGTCTGGCTCGCCGTCGTCGCGCGGCGACGCAACGGGAACGCAGCCCTGACGCTCGGGCTCGTGACGGCATTCGTCGTCGGGTTCCTGTTCGCGCTGCCGAGCCCCGTCGGCGGCGTCTCGTTTCCGTCGAAGGTGCTCTGGAACGTCCTGTCGGCCTTCCGCGTCCCGTCGCGCTGGGATCCGCTGCTGATGGCCACGCTGCTGCCGCTGGCCGCGCTCGGGCTGCAGACGCTTCGGAGGCGGTTCGGCGTCGCCGTGGTAGTGCTCGCCGCGGTCCTTTCGTTTGTCGAGCTCTCGACGCATCGGGTCGCGCACTTCCGGACGGTTCCCGTACCCCCGGAGTACACGGCGCTCGAGCGGAGCACGCCGGACGGGATTCTCGCCGAGTACCCGCTCGGCTACTCGGATCTGTACCGGCTCTGGCAGCGCGTCCACGGCCGCCCGCTCGTGAACGGCGCCCCCGACGGCTCGGTCGCCGACCAGGCCCGGCTGATGCTGCTCGACCCGAAGGAGCCGGGGACCGCCGGGGCGCTCTCGCTGCTCGGCGTGACGGCGATCGTGCTGCATCCCGGTGGCCCGGCGGACGTGCCGGTCGAACCGCGCCAGCCGGCCGCCGGCGCCGGCTATCGGCTCGTCGGCCGTTTTCCCGACACGTCGTCCGTCTGGGCCGTGGCGGCTCCGCCGGCGCCGGCTTTCGTGACGCTCTCGGCAGGCTTCGCGCCCCCACGCCGGCTCGGCAACGGCACAGTCGGCTATCCGCTGATCGCCTCCGGCGGTTACGCCGTGATCGAACTGCGCGCGAAGAGGCCGGGCGTGGTTCGCGTCCGGTTCGACGCAACCGCTCCCGGCGGCGAGCACAAGCTGCACGTCGCAGACGACCGGGGCGAGCACGTCTATCCCTTTACCGGGTCGATGCACTTCGACGCGAACGTCGAGGTTCCGCGCGGCGTGTCGCACCTGCTCGTCGCTTCGGAGCCCGCGGCGACGTCGGAGACGGACGCCGTCGTGCTCACGCAGCCTCGTGCGGAGACTGCCGGCGGCGCGGCGACGCTCCATGCAACCAAGGTGTCAGCCGACCCGGGCTTTTGACGCGAAACCTCGCCGCTCGAGGTCACCGACGATGACGTCCGACGGCGACGCCGGGGCGAGGGCAGTGCGGCGGCGAAACAGCGAGGGATCGGCGAGGAAGCCCCGCATGACATCCACGCGCAGCCCTGAGAGCACGGCGTTCTCGCCGAGCCCTTCGCGCCGCTCGGTTTTCATGCGGTGCACGAGACACGGGAGATCGAGGTAGTAGCACTCCTCCTGGCTGCCGCCGCTGTCCGTCACGACGAACGAGCTGCAGCGCTCGACGCGCACGAAGTCGAAGAAGCGCAAGCGCGGCACGCGGCGAAACGATTCGCCGTCGAAGCGGTCGGTCAACCGAAAGCGCTCGAGGGCGGCAGCGGTGACCGGGTGGTCGACGAACAAGAGCGGCGTGCGCCGAGCTCCGTCGGCGAGTGCGTCCACGGTCTCCGTCAGCGACCGGCGGTCGTTCAACAGCTCGAAGCGGTGCAGCGACACGATGCCGAAGGGCCGGGCGGGGAGCGGGAACGGCTCCTCGCCTTCAGGGACGAGCTCGAGGCTGTCGCGAATCGTGTTCGATCCGGTGTCGACGACGTCGCCACGGCTGAGGTTTCCTGCGGCCCAGGCGCCGGGCGCGTAGTGGATGCGGCTCAGGGCCGTCGCCACCTTGCGGTTCAGCTCCTCGGGGAACGGGTGCCGCAGGTCGTAGCTGCGCAGACCGCCCTCGATGTGCGCGACCGTCGCGCGCAGCGTACGTCCCATCATGCTGCCGAGCACCGTCGTCATCGTGTCGCCGTGCACGAGCACCAGCGGCATCCTCCGCAGGCCGGGTCGTTCGCGCACCCACGCGCGCGCCACCGTCGCGAGCCAACCTGGGATGTCGGAGTTGACGCGCAGGTCACGTCCCTTCGCGCCCCGCGCGAGCCACAGGTCCGGCTGGCGCAGGCCGAACTGCTCGAGGAAGGAAGGAATCTGTTGCACCTGCTGCCCCGTCGTCGCGAGCACGTACGGCGCCCCGCGGGCGTCGAGCCGCAATAAGACGGGCGCGAGCTTGATCAGCTCTCCCGTCGTGCCGAAGACGACGAGAATCACCGCAGCAGCTCGAGCGCCCCCCGCCACATACCGAGGCCGTGGCCGAGCGCGTAGAGCGGGGTGACGAGGGCGAGCGAGCGCAACTCGCGTGACGGTCTTCCCGCCGCGGCGCCGTACGCCGCTGCAACGGCCCCGCAACCGGCAAGCGCCGCCGGGAGCGCGAGCGGGCGCTTCGTAGCGGCGAGCGCCAATGCGGCGCTCAACGGGAAAAACGCGAGCACGAACGGGAAGAAGCGGGAGTCGGGCGTGCCGTGTCCGTCGAGGAAGACGGTTCCGCGGTGGACCGCGTGCCGGAAAAAGGCGGACGAACTCGTTCGCGGCGAGTACGTGCACGCGAACGAGGGCGAGATGTGGATGGGCCTCTCGGCGGCGACCGCCCGGATGACGGGCGTGTCGTCGTTCGCAAGCCGCACGTCGCGATACCGGCTACGGAAGGCGTCGAACGCTCGCAGCAGCAACGCGCGCGGCGCGAGGAAGCACGTCGTTCCCTTCGGAAACCGGTCGAAGTCCTGGAGCCCGAAGCTCGTCGTGCGCGGCGCGTCGAAGTACTCGCGCCACGCGAGCTCGGCGAGGAGCTTCCAGAAGACGCCGTAGGCGGACGCGTCCTCGACGTAGACGTGCCCGTTCCAAACGTCCTCGCCCGCGACGACGCGCCCGTGCACGAACCGCAGTGCGTCGCTGTCGAGCGAGACGCGCGCGTCCAGCAGCAGCGCGAAGTCTCCGCCCGCTGCGCCGAGGCCGGCGCGCCGCGCGGCGAAGCGGCCCTCGCCGGCCCGATTGACGATCCGAAGCGGGAGACGACCGTCGACTGCCGCCGCTGCGGTCGGGCTGCTGTCGTCCTCCGAACCGTCGTCGACGAGCACGAGCTCGGCGTCGAAATCGCTGCGGTCGAGCGATGCGACCAGCGCGTCGAGCGTCGCGGGCAAGTGCGAGGCCTCGTTGCGCACCGGCATCACAACGCTGAGCGAGGGGGACGCCACGCGCCAACCGTAACGGGCGGACAGCGCAGTTAGGGTCCGGCGGTGACGAGCCTGACGGCACTCCTGCGCTGTCCGCAGTGCGACCGACCGGTGTCCGTGGGCGACGCTGCGGTCTGCGCGAGCGGCCATCGCTACTCGGTCGTCGAGGGGATCCCTGTGTTCGTCGACGAGGAGACGATCGGAGCGAGCGACCAGTACGCCGGACAGCGGGCGTACTTCGACG
Source organism: uncultured Actinomycetes bacterium (assembly GCA_963833655.1). Classification (GTDB taxonomy): domain Bacteria; phylum Actinomycetota; class Thermoleophilia; order Gaiellales; family Gaiellaceae; genus 3-1-20CM-4-69-9. The sequence goes on from CAWHYL010000007.1 coordinate 317,843, forward strand.
CCGAGTTCGGTTCGTACGACCGTTACACGCTCGAGAACTGGCGCCGTGCCTATCTCGACCGTTTGCGCGCGGCCGGCACCCTCGACGGCGAGGGGCCGATGGTCGACGTCGGCGTCGGCGGCTCCGGCTACACCGTGATCGAGGCAGCGCGGGTCGGTAGGCAAGCTGTCGGCTGCGATCTCTCACTCGAGGGGTTGTTGCGCGCGCGCCGATTCGCCGCGTCCGAAGGGGTTGCCGATGCGACGCTATGGGTGTGCTGCTCGGCGGAGCGGCTTCCGCTCGCGTCCGGCTCCTTCGACGCCGCCTTCGCCATCGCGGTGCTCGAGCATGTTCCGGACGACTCGGCCGCTTGGCGAGAACTGGCGCGGGTGCTGCGGCCTGGCGGACGGGCGTGGGTGACCGTGCCGCACGCGCTCGAGTACGTGCCTCGGGTTTTCCGGCCCGCGAACCGCCGCCACGACCGACGGCTCGGGCACCTGCGCCGTTACGACGCACAGGCGCTGGTCGAAGCGGCCACGTCGGCCGGGCTGGAGCCGCTCGAGCTGCAGTTCACGGGACATCCCGTGAAGGTGCTCCAGTTCGTGGCGGGCCGATTCAGCAACGCCCTCTGGTGGTGGTGCGAGCGACGCGACCAGCGGCGACGGTCACGTCCGGCCGGGAGCATGCAGCTCAGCGCGATCCTTTCACGTCCGTGAGCGTGCACGCGATCGTCGCGAACGGGTTCGCGGAGGGCCCCGCCGAGGCGCTGCGCGACTATCTCGTTGCGCGCGACGGCGACGTCGTGACCGTCTTCCATCCACTGACGCCCGAGCACGGCACAGCACATGTCGTCGAGCACTACAGCGATGGGGACCTGGTCGAGTCGCACCGGGTCGACCTGCGCGTCCGCGCTCCCGCGTCGTATGCGCTCGACTCGTTCGTACCGCTGCGACTGCCGCCCGTCGACGTGTGGTTCGGGTTCAATCCGCTCGCCGCCGCGCGCGGCCTTGCCCTGCGAAGGCTCGGGCGGGTGCGACGCGTTGTGCTGTGGTCGGTCGATTTCGTCCCCGACCGGTTCGGACCCGGGACGCTGCAAACACGGCTCTACGACCGGCTCGACGGGCTCTGCTGCCGCCGAGCAGACGCCCGTGTCGAGCTGACGGAGGCCGCACGGGCCGCACGCGAGCGGCGGCACAGGCTCGAAGACGGCGCGTCCGCTTACGTCGTGCCGATGGGCGCGTGGCTCGCACGCGTACCCGCAACGCCGCCAGACGGCTTCCGGTGCAGGCGCGTCGTCTTCCTCGGCCACCTCGTCGAGCGGCAGGGCGTGGACGTGCTGCTGCAAGCGCTGGCGAGGGTCGAGGGTGTCGACGCAGACATTGTCGGCGGCGGACCGCTGGAGCCGCCGCTCCGGCGGCTGGCATTCGAATTGGGACTAGGCGGGCGCGTGCGTTTCCACGGATTCGTCCCCGATCACCGGAACGTCGAGCGGCTACTTGCCGACGCCGCGATAGCCGTCGCGCCGTATCGGCCGAGCAACGAGACATTCACGCGCTACGCCGATCCTGGGAAGCTCAAGGCGTACCTCGCGGCCGGCCTGCCGGTCGTGCTCACGGCCGTTCCGCCCAACGCGCAGGAACTTGCTCGAGAAGCAGGTGCCGAGCTGGTGGGGTTCGACGCCGGCGCCGTCGCGGCCGCGATCGACTCGGGCCTCGGCGATCCGGACGCCTGGCGCCGGCGGCGCAGGGCAGCTCTCGCCTACGTCACGCGGTTCGACTGGGAGGTGCTGCTGCGCGACCTGCTCGCCGAGCTGCAGATCGCGGTGCGATGACACCGCGAACGAAGCCGCCGACGTAGGTCGCCTGCGTGGCGATGACCGCCGCTGGCTGCAGGAGGCCCACGCGGAGCGAGCGGAACCGCGCGGCGGCGCGAGCACCGCTGAGCGCAAGTGCCGCCGCGTAAAGCAGGAGGAGCACAGCGCCGGCGTCGCGGCGCCGCCCGCCCGAGGCGAGGAGCGCGAGTCCGGCGAGCGCGGCGACGACGGGCGCCATCGAAAGGGCGGAAGCGGCACTGACGCTCGCCCCGCGCGACTCTCTGGCAGCGGCGCCGCGAGCCCGCCCGTGCGCGAACGTCGCGGACAGGTGCGGACGGATCAGCGGCGGCGGCGACGCCGACACCGACGCATCCGGTGTGTACACGGTGCGTCGTCCAGACGAAGCCAACCACGACACGAGGCGCTCCTCGTCGATTCCTGCGGCCGCCGCCGCGAGGTAGTCGCCGGTGCGCATGACGACGTCCCGCGCGGGAAAGTCCGCAACGACGCGCACGTTGCCGGGGAAGTAGCGCGAGCGGCGCGAGCCGCTGCCGAGTCGCGACTCCAGAACGGCAGCCGCCACACGCTGGCGCAGCGGACCACCGCTCGCGGCGACGGTCGGAACCACGACGGCCGCGACTTCGGGATCGGCGAAGTACGGGACGCCCGCCGACACCCAGTTCCCCGACGGACGGCTGCCGGCGCTCAACCGCGCGACGAGCTCGCCGCGCGGCTCGCCTCCTTCGACGAGCTCGTGACGCTCGTAATCCAGCCGCCGCGCCGCTTCCGGCTCGGCGACGACGCTGACCAGCGGCAGCTCCGCCGGCGAGCGGCCGGCGCCGTGGAAGAGGCGGCGCTTCCGTTCGTACGTCCGCAGCAGACGAAGCCGATAGAAGATTGCGGCGGTATCCCAGAGGGCGCCGACCACGGCAAGCGAGCCGACGCCAGAGCCGGAGAAGCGATAGTCGAGCCGGACGGGCAGCTCGCGGATGCGGTCGTAACCGAGCGACGCCGCGACGGCGAGCAGCTCGAGGTCGAAAGCGAATCGCTTCACGAGGAGGAGCGGGAGGACCTCGTCGGCGACGCGCCCCGAGAAGACCTTCAGCCCGACCTGCGTGTCCCTGACGTCGAGCCGGAACAGCAGGCGGTTCAGCTGCTGGTAGCACCAGCTCGCCACCCGCCGCGCGACGGGGTAGTGCACGACGGAGGCCGGATGCCGCTTCGAGCCGATCGCAAAGTCGAGGCGCTCCCGCCTTGCGACCTCTACGAACGCCGAAATCGACGCCGGATCGAGGTCGAGGTCGGCGTCGACGAGCGCGACCCACTCCCCGCGCGCGACGAGCGCTCCGGCTTTCACCGCATAGCCCTTGCCGAGGTTGCGGTCGTAGTGGATGACACGTGTGCCCTTCTCGGCGCGGCTCTCGAGCAGGCGCTCAGCGGTGCCGTCGATCGAACCGTCGGACACCACGATCACCTCGACGCGCTCGCCGGGTAACCCCTCGGTGACACGCTCATGGATGACGCCGACGTTCTCGACGATGTCGTCGCCGCCGTTGTAGACCGGCACGACGACCGTCAGCAGCACGGGCGGGCGAGTCATCGTCCGGCCGGCCGGAGCATGAACGCGATCGGCTCGGGCGGGCCGGGCCAGTGCTCCTCTCGGACGACGGCCCGCGCCGTTTGGCCTCTGCCTGTCGCGAGCAGATAGCCGGTGAACAGCGCATCGAGCGCCGCTGTCACGCCCAGGGCGATCAGGAGCCACTCCCACGCAGTCACTCAAGACACAGTACGGGTCGGCCCAGCAGAAGGCGCCGGGCCGCACATATCGTCGCGACGTGGGGTTGCGCGGCCTCATGCGGCGTCGCTGGTCCGACGCGGAGTCGGCGTACCGGGAGCGGCTGCTCGCGAGCCTCCCGGCCGGCAACGGATCCACCGAAGCGCTGGACGTCGGCTGCGACGACGGCGAGTGGACGGATGTCATGCGCCGCACGCTCGCCGTCCCGCCCGAACAGGTGTCAGGGCTCGAGATCGTGCCCGAGCGAGCCGAGCGCGCGCGGCGGCGCGGGTTCGATGTGCGCCTCGGAGATCTCGACGAGGACTGGCCGTTCGAGGACGAGTCGTTCGACGTCGTCCACGCCAACCAGGTGATCGAGCATGTTGCGCGGCTCGACCACTTCGCCGAGGAGAGCAGCCGCGTGCTCCGGCCGGGGGGACAAGTCGTCGTTTGCACCGAGAATCTCGCCAGCTGGCACAACGTCGCCGCGCTGGCGCTCGGGTATCAGCCGTTCTCGCTGACCAACGTCTCCGCCCGCCGGCCGATCGGGAACCCACTCGCGCTGCACGCCGGCGAGGCGAACCCGCTCGAATCGTGGCAGCACGTGCACGTCCTCTCGCTCACGGGTCTCCGCGACCTGTTCACGGCGCACGACTTCGCCGTCAGGGATGCCTGGGGCGCCGGCTACCACCCGTTCGCCGGTCGTGCGGCGAGCTGGCTCGCTGCGCACGACCCGCGCCACGCTCACTTCATCGGGGTCGTCGCCGAGCCGCGCAGCTCCAAGCTCGCAACGATCGCAGCGGCGCTGTACGTGCTGCTGCCCTTCGACGTGATCCCCGACTTCATTCCGATCGTCGGGCATTTCGACGACGCGATCATCGTCACGCTCGCGGTGTTCGGGATCAAGCGCGGCTGGTTCAACCGGCTGGTTCGCCGACTTCAGCGCACCGTAGGCCGCGCCACTCCCGACCCAGCCACCTGAAGTCCGCTCGCCGGCCCGGCTGCTACCTTGCCCGCTCTCGTGGGCCGCTTCATCGCAAAACGCGCTGGACGAGTGCGACTCGCTCTCGGCGTCGTCGGCATGCTTGCCGCGATCGCAGTGCCTTGCGCATCAGCCGGGGACTTTGAAGGCGATAACGGGCCATGCCGCGAAACGCCGACTGACCCGGCTCTGCTCCGTTGTCCCACGGGGTACGTCGGCGCTCCCTACGAGGTACAGATCGAGACCGACGAGATATCCGGGTGCTACCCATTCATCTGGATACAGATCGTCAACAGTGCCCTTCCGCCGGGCCTCTCCATGACTCAGAGCGGCCTCATCTCGGGCACCCCGACAGAGACTGGCCTTACGCGTTTTTGGCTCTGGAACCACGACCTGACCGCGGCACAAGGCGGGCCTGACTGGTGCCAGCGCGACGATGTGTCCCAACGCGAGTTCAGCATTCCGATCGACCCTGGGTTGGCGATCGTCAACACCGCTGTGAAGCCGGCCACCATTGCCCAGCCGTACTCCGAGAAGCTGACGGCCAGGAGGTTCGTCAGCTTGAACGCCACCACGACGGGTTCCGATGCATCGGCGGCGTGGTCTGTCGGGTCAGGCGCGCTTCCTCCCGGCGTGGCGCTTTCAACAGACGGACTCCTTGCGGGCACGCCGACGGCACAGGGCAGCTATCACTTCGTCGTCAAGGCAGATCTCCAGAACGGCGGCCCGCCGGCCACCAAGGAGTACACGCTTGCCGTAAGGCAGCCTGTTGGGGTGCAGTCGTCGCAAGAGCGGCCGACAAGCGAAGTCGGGATTCGCTTCGGTAAGACCTTCACGGCGGTCGGCGGAAGCGGCACATACACGTGGTCGCTGTCCTCCGGCCGGTTGCCCGCCGGCGTCGCACTCGACGCGAAGACAGGCACGATCAGCGGAACTCCTCAGAGGGCGGGGACCTACCCGTTCGTTCTCACCGCGACAGACAGCGAAGGGCGCGCGGCGACCGCGAGTGGAGCGATGCACGTCGTCGCGAGGCTTGCGATCAAGACACCGCGTCTGAAGATCGCCACGTCGGGACGTACCTACCACGCGACCCTGCTCGTCCGGGGAGGCGTGCCGCCGCTGAAGTGGCGGGTCGTTCGAGGGAAGCTCCCGTTGGGCATGGCGCTCTCTCAGACGGCAGGGAAGCTCACCGGAGCTCCCCGTGGAGCTGGGTCGTTCCATCTGACGGTGGAGGCTCGAGACGCGCTCGGTGCGAAGGCGCAGAAGACTCTCGTACTCTCCGTCCAGAAGCGCTAACACGAGCGCCTGACGCGTCTCAGCGCGGCTCGGTACCGTCCGCGCAATGGCCGAGCCGGCGCTCTGGGGGCGAAAACGTGCGGTGCTCGACGCGTTCGACCGCGTCGGACTGGCGCGGCCGGCTGTCAGGCTCTACGAGCTCGCGCTCGCCGTCCGCTCCGATCTCGCCCGCGGAGCCCCGAGGGACGCCGACGGCCTCCCGCTGCCGCCGGCGCGGCTGCGCACGTCGGTCGGGCCGTTGCATGCCGACGCCGAGTTCTTCCTCGCCAGCGGCCGCCACAACGCCGCGCTGTTGCGCGGCCTTCTGCACGAGCAGGGAAGCGAGCTCGAGGACTGCGGCGCGCTGCTCGACTGGGGATGCGGCTGCGGACGCGTTCTCCGCCATTGGTCCCAGCTTCGTGACGTCGACATCCACGGCTGCGACATCGACCGCACGATGGTCGCGTGGTGCCGGGAAAACCTCCCGTTCGCGGAGATCGCCGTGAACGAGCTCGCACCGCCGCTGCCATACGACGGGGACAGCTTCGGCCTCGCGTACGCGTTCTCCGTCATGACGCACCTCTCGGAAGAGTTGCAGCGCGCGTGGCTGGACGACGTGCGCCGCGTCCTGCGGCCGGGCGGTTATTTCGTGTTCTCGACGCTCGGCGAGTACTACGCGTCGCGCAACCGCCTCACCGCCGACGAACGCGCAGCATTCGAGCAGGGACATCTCGTCGTGCTGTACGAGCGCTCCGCCGGCACGAGCCTCTGCAGCGCGTACCACCCACCTGAATTCGTACGGGAGGAGCTGGCGCGCGGACTTGAGCACGTCGCGTTCCGGCCCGCAGCAGACGACGGGCGGCACGACATTCACGTCTTGCGGAAGCCGCACTGAGCCACGCGCTCGCGTCCCTCGAGCACCTCGTCGCGCGCAAGCTGGGGCTCGCGGTCGTGTTCGTGCTCGGTCTCGCCGCTTACGCCATCCGCGCCGTCGGCTGGCCGCTGATCGTCGGACGCGATCTCGACGAGTACCTCTACGACTACGTCCAGCTGCTCGACCGCCATCCGGTGCTGCCGTGGTCAATGCTCTTCCGGACGCCGGTGCCGGGGATCGTCGACGGAGCCGCCCTCGACGTCGCCGGCGGCTTCTTCGCGGAGCCGTTGCTCGCGGTCATCTTCGCTGCGTCCGTCGTCGCCTGGACCGCGGCCGCGCGCACGTTCGGGCCCCGTGCCGCGCTGCTCGTCGCTGTCGCCCTCCTCCTCTATCCGGCCTACGGCCTGATGTTCCACGAGCTCTCGAGCGAGCCGATCTTCGGGGCGGCGTTCGCGCTGTGGGGCTGGCTCGTCGCGCGTGCGGCAGCACAGCCGTCGGCGGCACGCTTTGCGTTTGTCGGCCTCGGCGTTGCTCTCCTCGCGCTCATCCGCCCCGGCAACGCGCTGTTGCTCGTCTTCGTGCTGTTCGCGTTGGTCGTGCCTGGAACCTGGCGGCGGCGGGCCGTGTACGCCGCGGCGTTCCTCGCCGCCGCGCTCGTGCCGCTCGCGGCATGGTCGATCCAGAACGGCCTCCGCTTCGGCGACTACGCGCTCGCGCGCGGCGGCAACGCGGTGATCCCGTTCTACCGCGCGTACATCACGGACAAGATCGTGCGACCGGACAACGGCCCGGCCTCACGCCGCCTCGCCGATGCCGTGCGGCACCATCTGATCACGCGCGATCCCTACAAGGCGTACGGCGTCACCGTCGGCGACGTCTTCCGCAGCGGCAGCTTCCGCATCCACGAGGACTTCTACCTGCTGTCGGATCACGTCTTCGGCTGGAAGAGCAACTACTCGATCCTGCGCAAGGCCGGCATCGAAGCCGTACGCAAGCATCCCGGTGCCTACACGTCAGGCGTGCTCGAGACCGTCTGGCAGCAGCTGAGCAAGTCGTACTTCCGCACGCCGCCTGCACCGGCCCAACCCGCTCCGGCTGCGCCGCCCACGGTGCGCGTCAGGGGACACACGCTGCCGCAACCCACCGAGGGTCAGCCGATCCCTGCCGGCCAGAGCGTCTGGATCTCGCGCCCGGACAACTGCATCCGGGACGTGTGGACATCGCCGACGCAACATCACTTCGTCTTCTGCTCGGCGACCATCAAGCGCCGCTTCGATCACGTCGTCAACGACGTGAACGGCCTCTTTCGCGACCTGCCCACTCGCGCGGGCAACGCGCAGCTCGCGCTGCGCATGAATCAGGCGTCGCGCTGGTATCCGCGCCTGATCATCTGGATCGCGGTGGGGCTCGTGGCGCTCATCGTCCGGCGGCCGCGCGGGACGCGGACGCTCGTCGCGCTCGGGCTCGCAGCGCTGTTCGTGATCGTCTTCAACGCGCTGGGGCTGTTTGCGGACCCACGCTTCGCGCTTCCGGTCGCTCCCGCGTTCGTGCTGTTCGGAGCGGCGGCGCTGCTAGGCCCTCGCGCAGAAGCAGCAACGACCCGGCGAGGCCGAGAGCAACGATCACCGCTGTGGCGGCGCCGCCGAAGCTCTCCAGGCCCTTGAGCGTGTAGAGCGGCATCGGGCGGTCTCGCCACAGGAGCCGGTCCTGGCACGGGTACCAGTCGGGCGACCGCCATGGCGCATTGCACTGCGGATTCTCCTGCGCGAAGTAGCTGCTCAGCGAGTTGAAATTCCACAGATAGCCGATGTGCGGCAGTGCGCACGCCAGCGCGACGACGAAGACAGCGAGGGCACGCCAGGGCGATCGCAGGAACCGCCGCAGCGGCTCCTCCAGATCATCGCCGTACGCAACGAGCGCGATGAGCACGATCGGCAGCACCCAGGGCAGCTGCAGGCGCGGCCCGTACCCCGACCAGCCGAACGGCGTCCACCATGAGCCGAAGCCGAGCGCCAGCACGACCGTGACTCCGAGGAGCACGAGCGCCGGTACCCGGTCGCGGCGGAAGCCGGCGACGCAAGCTGCGGCGACGAGCAGCACAGCCGCCGGCCAGAAGAAGAGCAGGCCGCCGCTCGGCGACACGAACACCGCGAGCGCGAGCTCGAGCTTCCGGCCGAGCCCGGGCGTCCGGAGGTGGTGGTCGAGATAGTTCACGTTGAGCACGCTGCCGAAGCGCACGACGTTGAAGAGCGATGCAGTCACGAATGCGAGGACGATCCCGACGGCGCCGCCGATCAGCTGCGCGCGGATCGGGCGTTCCGTTCGCCGTCGCGCGAGCACGAGCCCGAGCACGCCCAGCGCGGCGATAAACGGATAGGACGTCTCCTTCGTCCAGCAGGCGAGCAGCGCAGCGACGGCGACGACCACCGCAGGCGCCTGCAAGAGCGTCGCGGCGACGAGCCCCATGATCAGCCCCATCGCGAGCATCTCACCGGCGGTCTGCCGCGCGAACGCGAGGATGGGCCCGCTCAAGGCGACGAACAGGAACGCCCAGAACCACGCGGTGCGGCCGTACCTCCTCAACACCAGCCAGCCGAAGACGACGGTTGCGATCAGGCCCAGAACGCTGAGGTACGCAAGCACCTTCGTCCGCGCGTCATGCCCGTCCGCGCCCAGGCCGATCGCGATCATGTCCGGCACGTGCTGGAGGAGCGGCCACCAGCCGATCGGGCTCATCAGCCCCCAGTAGTTGAGCTTGCCCGTGTAGCCGCAGGCGTGGTAGTCGTGCGCGGAGACGCAGTTGAGAAACGCGTTCGTCCCGTCGAGGACGAACGGGGTGTCGCCGCCGACGAACGGGCGCGCGAGCGACATCGCAACGACGTACGCGAAGGCGCCGAGCGCTGCAACGAGCGCGACCGTGCGCACGGAGAGCCTCATACCGCGACCGCCGTGATCGCCTCGGCGACGCGTTCCGCCGCATGTCCGTCGATCTCGCCGACGACCGCCTGCGCGACACGGGCCCGCTCCTCCGTGAGCTCCTGCGGCTCGGCGAGCGCACGCTGGATGGCCGCAACGACGTCCTCGAAGCGGTCCGCACGATAGAAGGCCTCGGACTCGATGAGCGACTTGTAATGCTCGCCGCTGACGTTCTTCAACGCCCAGCTCTCGCCGGCGGGCGCTCCTTCGTCATAAAGCACACAGACGGCGGGGCGGTCGTTCACGAGCGCATCGAGCAGGATGGTGCCCGCGTTCGAGACGACGACGTCGCCGTGCTCCAAGAGGACTGCGAGCGTCTCCAGGTCGGTGAAGCTCGGCTCCTGAACGGCCGCGCCTTCCCGGAAGAGCGCCGCCGCGAAGCGCTCGCGCCACTGCCGGTCGCGCGGGTGCGGGCGGAAGAGGAGCGAGAAGCGCGAGGCGGAGCCGCTGTCCTCCCACCAGGCGACGAGCCGATCGACGAAGTTCTTCTCGTACGGCGCGTTCGTCGGGCTGTTCCCCATGACGAGCACGACCGGTCTGCGGGGATCGAGACCGAGCGACTGCACCGTCGCGTCGAACTCCGAGCGCGGCCGGCGCCGGTGGAACACGTCCGTTTGTGGCCAGCCGGTCACGACGATGCGTGCTTCGTCGACGCCGTGATAGCGAACGAGGTCGTCGCGCATGACGTCGTTCTGGACGATGTAGCGGCGCAGACCGGGCGGGACGATGCCCTTGCCGACGGTGTGGTCCCAGCTCGCGATGTGGCCGACGACCGGCCGGCCGGCGCGGCGTGCCCCGACGACGAACGGCACGATCGAGCGCATCTGCGTGTTGGCGAGCGCGACGAGTGGTCGCTCGTCGCGCATCCTGTCGAGGAGCGGCCGCGGGATGTAGCGCAATCGTCCGTAGTGCCACGACGTCAGCGCGCGGTCGAGCGTCGCCGACTGCGGTAGGGGCCCGGCGCGCTCGGGATCGAGGAACCAGTTCGAGTGTCCTGGTTGCATCCGCTCGCGGTTGAAGCCGTGACGCAGGCTCTGCCGCAGCGAGAGCGGATAGAAGCCGACCTTCGCGTCGAGCCGCGCGTCGAGCCGCCGCAGGGCGCCGGCGTCGTCGCTTGTCAGCTCGGGAAGCTCGATCACGCGTACGCCGTTTGCGTGCTGCCGCCAGTGGGGCGCGTCCTCGCCGGCGTCGAGCACGAGCGTCAGTTCTTCGCCGGCCGTCCCGTGCAGGTGCTCGACGATGCCGGTGTCGAAGAAGAGCCGCGACGAGAAGGGATCCGGGAGGATGAGCCAGATCGGCGTCATTGGCGCGCGCGGGCCGGCAGCGTGGCCACGATCCGATCCGCGAGTGACGCGCCGTCGAGGCCGTGGTGGCGCAGGGCTTCCATCGGCGTGCCGCAGGCCGGCCAGCCCTCGACGCCGAACGCCGTCACGGCACGTCCCGGGAGCGCGCGGCGCAACACGTCTCCGAGCCCGCCGATGGGCGAATGGTCCTCGAGTGCGAACAGCTGGGAGAACCGCTCCGTGAGCTCGGCCAGCCAGTCGGCGTCGATGCGGTTCAGCCACGGCATGTTCACGACGTGCAGGCGGCCGTCGAGGCGCTCCGCGGCGGTCAGTGCCTCGTGCAGCATCACCGGGCCGTACGCGAACAGGACGGCGTCGCTCCCCTCGTGCAGAACAGCCCCGCGGCCGTGGGCGGCGGTCGTCAGGTCGAGCGGCCGCGGCGACGGGCCGATGGCCAGCCGCAGCGCGACGTTCTCCCGCGCCTCCTCGACCGCCCAACGGAGCAGCGCCTTTGTCTCCTGCGCGTTCCCCGGCTGCACGACCGCCATGTTCGGCAGCGCCGAGAGCAGCGAGATGTCGCGAACGCTCTGATGCGACTTGCCGGGCCCGGCGGGGATCAGGCCGGCGTAGTGCAGCGCGTAGATCACCCTGCTGCCTTCGCTCGCCTGGTTGTAGATCTGCTCGTTCGCGCGTGCCGCGAGAAACGCGGCGAACGAGTTCACGACCGGTAGCAGCCCATGCCGCGCCATCCCCGCCGCCGCCGAGACCATGTCCTGCTCGGCGATGCCCGACTCATGGAAACGGTCGGGATGCGCGAGCTCGAACGGCCGAATGCGGCAGTCCGAAGCGAGGTCGGCGTCGAGCACGACGAGCTCGGGATGGGCGTCCGACAGCGCGAGCAGCTCCTCACCGTATGCCGCCGCCACGAACTCATCCGTGACTCGTGTCCGCATCGCGCTGCCGGACTCTGGCTCGCCGATGCTCTGGTCCTCGAGCTGCTCGACCGGCGCGAGGTTCAAATCCGGCAGACGCTCGCGGATGCGGGCGACGAGCTCGGCGTGCGCACGCGCGAACGACTCGTCATCCGGAGCGCCGGCATGCCAGCGGTAGGTGCCGCCACCCTCACGCAGCGCCTGCGGATGCTCCATGAACGACACGCCCTTGCCCTTGATCGTGTTCGCAATAAGCGCCTTCGGGACGTCATCGCGGCCGCGGAAGTCCGTGAAAACGCGCGCGAGCTCGTCGTGGTCGTGGCCGTTGCACGACGCGACACGCCAGCCGAACGCCCGCAGCTTCTCCTCCAGGTCGCCGAGGGAGAGGATCTCGGTCGTCGGCTTGTCGGATTGCAGCTCATTGCGGTCGACGACCACCCAGAGGTTGCCCTGCCCGTGCGCAGCGGCCGCCTGCAAACCCTCGAAGTTCTGGCCTTCCTGTAGCTCGCCGTCGCCGGTCATCACGACCACGCGGCCGCCGCGGCCGAGAAACCGCTTCGCCCACGCGATGCCGCGGCCCTTCGAGATGCCCATGCCGAGCGAGCCGGAGTTCGCCTCGATCCCGGGCACCCCCACGTCCGGGTGTCCGTCGAGCCCGCCGAGGCGGCGCAGCTTCAACAGCCGCTCAGTCGGGATCACACCGAGCGCGTTCAGCACCGTGTACAGGCCGGGGACGTCATGCCCCTTGGACGAGAAGTAGACGTCGCGCCCGCGGTCGTCGAAACCGAGCGTGCGCGTGTTGAGCTCGCGGAAGAAGAGGTGGACGACGATGTCCATCGCGCTGAAGCTCGAGCCGAGGTGACCCGAGCCTGCGCGCTTCACGGCGACGAGCGCATTCACACGGCACATGTCGGCGATCAGGTCGAGGTCGTCGCCTGCGCGCGCGAACTCGGTTCGCGGAATCAACTCCACGGGTGCTCCTCCAACACGTCCTCGTCGATGTCGGCACCCCAGCCCGGTTCGGATGGAATCGTCAGCACGCCGTTGTCGATCTCGGGCACGGCGGTCGTGAGCGTCTCGCGCCATGGCACGTCGTCGACGTCCACCTCGAGGATGCGCACATTCGGGATCGCGGCGCACCATTGCGCCGAGATGAACGTCGCAAGGTGGCTGTAGTAGTTGTGCGGCGCGCAGTTGATCTCGAACGTCTCGGCGAGGTCGGCGATCTTCTTCGCCTGGTGGAACCCGTTCCAGATGACGTCTACAGAGGCCACGTCCATCGCCCCCGCCTCGAAGAACGGTCGGAAGCCGCGGTTCGTATAGAGGTTCTCGCCCGAGCAGATCGGGACGGCGGCGCCCGTGCGGACGGACGCCAGCGAGACGGGGTCGAACGCGTCGACCTCCAGCCACATCAGTCCGTGGCCGTCGAGCGCGCGCGCGACGCGGAGCACCCCCTCGCCGGTGAGGTTGAAGTTCAGATCGACGATCGGCTCGGCCTTGCCGGCCGTCCCCTCGTGGAACGCTTCGAGCAGCTTGACGAGCGCCTGCTCGAGCTCCGGCGACGGGTTGCGCTCGAGGCCGTTGCCCTGGAAGCCCGGCATCAGTACCTGCGGCTCCTCGCCGGGGACGACGATGTTCGTCTTGAAGGCCTTGAAGCCGCGCTCGACGACCTCGCGGCCGAGCGCGACGACATCGTCGTACGACGCGAGCTTCGGCGTGCTCGTCACCGTCCACGCGCGCGCGCGCGTCGTGCCGCAGTGCGACCAGTAGACGTCGACACGGTCGCGTGTCGGGCCGCCGAACAACTCGTAGACGGGAACGCCGAGGGCCTTTGCCTTCAGGTCGAGCAGCGCGTTCTCGATCCCGCCGATTGCCTTCTGGATCACCGAGCCGGGGCTCTGCCGCGTCGCGCGGAACAGATCCCACACGACCCGCTCGACCGCGCGCGGATCCCGGCCGACGACCAGCGGCGTCAGGTCCTCGACGATGCCCGCGAGGCCGTGCGGCGAGCCGTGCGAATCCGTGATCTCCGCCCAGCCGACGGCGCCGTCGTCGGCCGTCGCCTTCAAGAAGATCCAGGGCCGCCAGCCGGCGTCGCAATAGAGCGTCTCGAGCTGCGTGACTTTCATCGCGGGCGCAAGGTTACGTCGGGGAGGTGGGCCTCACCCGCCTCCAACAGGCGCCGCGCGCGCTCCCAGTCCTCCTCGTCGTCGATGTTGAAGCCCTCGTAGCCCTCGGTGAGATACGGCGCGACGACGCGGCCCTCGCGCGTCGCGGTCTGCGAGACGACGCGCGTCCAGGCGATCTCGAGCGCGCTGTTCTGCACGTAGATCGGCGGCAGCGCCTGGTACTGGCCGGCGTGCCAGGCGATTTCGAGATGGGCCTGGTCGAGCAGCGGCCGCATCGTGCGTCCCTCGAGCACCCACATCTTCCCGGGGTGTTGCTTGACGAGCTCGACCGCACGGATCGAGTCCGCTTCGGGCGTCGCCAGCAACTGCTGAAGGCCACGGCGCAAGACGTCCGGGCCACGGAAGGGGTTCGTCGCCCGGACGATTGCGAACAGGTCGTAATGCGCGGCCAGGTTGTCGAGCGCGTGCGCGATCCACTCGATGTCCGGCGACGTCGCCGTCGCCAGCTCGGACGGGCGCAGAAACGGGACGTCCGCACCGTAGCGTTGCGCGATCTCGGCGATCTTGCCGCTGTCGGTCGAGCACACGACACGGTCGAAGATCTCCGAGGCGCGTGCAGACGCGACGGCGTACGCGAGCAGCGGATGCCCGGCGAGCGGGCGGATGTTCTTGTCGCGGACGCGCTCCGAGCCGGAGCGAGCCGGGATCAGCGCGACGACGCTCGGCATGCCTCCTCGAACATCTCCGTCAGCACGGGCGTCTCGACACCGAGCCGGAGGCCGGCACGGACGGCTGCGCCGGTGATGGCGTCGAGCTCGGACGGCACGCCTGCGGCGATATCGCGCGCCGTGGAGCTGGTGAGCAGCGGCGGCATCGCCTCGATGATCCCCCATTCGGCCTCGGCCGACAGCGCGACGCCGTCGGCGGCGGCGACGGCGCAGGCCTCGTCGACCGCGGCGCGAAACCGTCCGCGCCACTGCGGATCGCTCCGCAACTCGCCGACCGGGCGTTGCGTGATCGACGTCGCCGCAGCCGTCGCCGCCTGGCGGGCGAGCTTCTCCCAGAGCACGTCCTTGGCGCTGCCGTCGACGCGGACGTCGATTCCCGAGCGCCGCAGCAGCTCGACCGGCGCTCCCCCCTCGACCGTCATCACGACGCTCGGCGTCGGTTGGATCACAACCCCGGGCCGTTCGAGCCACGCCTCGATTCGACCGATACTCGCGCCGACGACCTCGGTTTCCGGCAGCCGCTCGCGCAGTGTGTCCAGGTGCTCGATCCCATTGAGCAAGGGCAGCGCGACCTGCGGCGCGGCCACGACCCGGTCGAGCGCCTCGTCCAGGGCCGGCGCCTTCACCGTCACGAGCAGGAGCTCGACCGGCTCGCGCAGCTCGGTGTCGACGCGCGGCCCCACCGTGTGCACCTCTAGGCCCCGTCTCAGGGACAGCCCCGCCGACCCGATCACTTCCGCCGTGGCCGGACGGGCGATGCAAAGGACCTCGACGCCCGCCTGCATGAAGCCGGCCGCGAGCACGCCGCCGACGGCGCCCGGGCCGAGGACGGCGACGGTCACGTCTGCGCCGGGTCGGCGATCAGGTTGACGTACTTCCACTCGCTGTAGACGTCGAGCGCCTCGACGCCGGCCTCGCGCCAGCCGGTCCCGGACTGCTTGACGCCGCCGAAGCCCATATGAGGCTCGCTGCCGTGCGTGCCGCCGTTCACGACGACAACGCCCGCCTCGACGGCGTCGGCAAACCGCAGCGCGCGGTGGATGCTCCCGGTGTGGATCGCGGAGGTGAGGCCGTAAGGAGAGTCGTTGACGAGCGCGATCGCCTCGTCCAGGTCACGGACGCGGTAGAGGATCGTGACGGGGCCGAACAGCTCGCGGCACGAGAGCTGCGCGTCGGCCGGGACGTCTTCCACGACCGTCGGCGCGAGCCACCACCCCCGCCGATGGACGCGCGTCCCGCCGACGAGCACGCTCGCGCCCGCGAGCGACGTGAGGATCCGCTCGAGGCTCTCCTCGCTGATCACAGGCCCCGCCTCGTAGCCCGCGGCGCCGGCGACGAGCCGCTCGCGGAACTCGTCGTAGACGCCGCCGAAGACGACGAGCCGGCTTGCCGCCGCGCAGCGCTGGCCGGCGTTCGAGAACGCCGAGGCGAGCGACCACTCGACGGCGCGGTCGAGCTCGGCGTCGTCGCAGACGACGAGGGCGTTCTTGCCGCCGAGCTCGAGGCAGACCTTCGCGAGCCGCCGTGCGGCGCGCTCGTTGATCCAGCGGCCGGTTTCAGCCGAGCCGGTGAAGCTGACGAGATCGACGCCTGCGTGCTCCACGAGCGACGGGCCCACATCGCCGCCGAGCCCGTGGACGACGTTCACGACGCCCGGCGGCAGGACGTCGTTGCAGATCTGCGCGAAGAGGTCGGCGGAGAGCGGCGTGTGCTCCGAGGGCTTGAGCACCGAGGCGTTGCCGCAGAGCACGGCCGGGAAAGCCTTCCAGGCGTAATTCGGCAGCGGGGTGTTGAAGGAGACGATCAGCGCCGCGACGCCGACCGGCCGCCGAACGGACATGACCGTGCGGTTGGCCAGCGCCGACGTCGTCGTGCGACCGTAGAGCCTGCGGCCCTCGCCGGCCACGAAGAAGCCCATCTCGACGGCAGCATCGACCTCGCCGAGCGCGAGCTCGAGCGGCTTGCCGGTCTCCTCGACCACCAGCTCGGCGGCCTCGTCACGCCGGCGCTGCAGCGCAAGGGCGAGCTCGCGAACGAGCCGCCCGCGTTCGACCGGTGTCTGCGCCGCCCAGCCGGGCTGGGCGGCTCGCGCTGCTGCGACCGCGGCGTCCACCGCGTCGGCCCCCGAGCGGGCGACGCGGCAGAGCAGGGTCCCGTCGGCCGGACGCAGCTTCTCGAAGAGCGCGCCGGCCGACCGTGGCTCTCCCGCGACCAGGTTTGCGACCTCTTTGACGTCTGCACCCACCGACATGCATATGCGAGTCTGACTGACCGTGGCAGCGCCAAAGCGCATCACTCTCGTCGCCGACGAGCTGCTCGGCCACACCCGCACGGGCGGCATCGGCACCGCCACCACGTACCTCGCGCTCGCCCTCGGCCGGATGGGCCATCAGGTGGAGCTCCTGGCGACCGGCGATGCACCGCACGAGCCGATGGCGGACGAGTGGTCGCGCTTGTACGGAGACGGAGGCGTGGCCGTTCGGCAGCTGCCGCGGCGCGACCGGCGCGTCGAGCCTGCGTCCTTCGCCCGGATGCTCGACGTCGAGGCTGCACTCGCCGCCGATCCGCCGCACATCGTCATCGCTCAGGAGCTGGCCGCTCCCGCTTATACGGCGCTGCGGACCCGGCAGCTCGGTCTCGGTTTCGACCGCACCCTCTTCGTTGTCTACTGCCACGGGGGGCGCCGCTGGATCACGGACATGGCGCAGAAGGTGCGAGTGTTGCCCGGCGCACACGAGGTGACCGAGCTCGAACGCGCGTCGGTGGAGATCGCCGATGTCGTCGTGAGCCCGAGCGCGTACCTCGTCGACTGGATGCGAGGCGAAGGCTGGCGCGTCCCGGATTCGACGTTCGTGATCCCCTACTTCAATCGCTCTGCCGCAACCGGGGAGGTGCCGCCTCGCGCCGCTCTCAACGGCGGCCGGGTTGAGCGTCTCGCGTTCTTCGGGCGGCTGGAGGAGCGCAAGGGATTGAGGCCGTTCGCCGAGGGCGTGAACGCGCTTCCGGCGGAGCTACTGCGTGGGATCGAGCTCGAATTCGTCGGCGCCGCGACGCCGGCCTGGCCACCCGAGCGCATCGAGGCCCTCTTTGCCGAGCAGACGCGACGACAGCTGCGGCGCATCTCGTTCGCAACCGATTTGGATCAGCCGGACGCGCTGGCGCGGCTCAGCCGGCTCGGCACGCTGGCCGTCATGCCGTCGCTCGGCGAGACGTTCTCCAACGCCGTGTACGAGTGCCTGGAACGCGGCATCCCGTTCATCGCGTCGGACGCCGGCGCCCCGGCCGAGCTGGTCGCGCCCGACGACCGCGAACGAGTCCTGTTCGAGCCTTCCGCTGCCGGCGTCGCCGGTGCTCTCCGGCGCGCGCTGGCGGACGGCGATGCGCTCCAGCCGGCGACGCCGGCTTTCGATGCAAACAGCGCGCGCGAAGGTTGGGCGGAGGTCGTCGGGCGAGAGCCAGCGGCGCGGTCTGCTCAGAGCGCCGGCGCCGCCGACAGCATCGTCGTACAACGTGACGACGACATGCTCGACGAGAACTGCGTGGAAACGTTGCGACGCGCGCAGGCCGCCTCTGGCGCGGATGTCGTGACCTGCGGCGTCCGGCTTCCAACCGGAGGTGAGCGCCTCTTCATCGGCGAGCCGCGCGGGCTCGGGGTCATCGCCAACCACTACGGCACGGTCGGGCTCGTGCGCCGTTCGCTTCTGCCGCCGGACGCCGAGGGGGAGGATCCGTGGCCGCTCTACGCGCGTCTGAGCCTCGACGGCGCCACGATCGTCTCGGTTCCGCGGCCGCTCGCTGCCCAGCGGATTCAGCCCGGCGACGTCAAGCGGTCGCCGGCGACGGCCCTGAAGGTGGTCGACCACTTCGAACGCCGGCTGCCGCGCCAGGTTCGCCACCTTGCGCGGCTCGCCGCGGGACTGGCTGCACAGCCGGACGCGGCAGCGACGCCACGGGGCAGCCTCCTCCGCAGGGTCTTGGCCCGCCTATGAGCGCACGCAGCGTCACGATCGTCGCCAGCGAGCTCCTGGGTCGGCCCGGAACCGGCGGAGCGGGGACCGCGGACTCGTTGCTCGCGGTCGCGCTCGGACGCCATGGCCACCGCGTGCGACTGGTGATCGCGAGCGGCCGCGCGATCGGCCCGCTCAACCCGGAGTGGCGCGCCCGCTACGAGGCAACGGGCGTCGAGATCTCCGTGCTCGAGCCGCTAGCGGGCGTCCGACCTTCGTACCTCGCCCCCGCTCTGGAGGTCTTCCATACCCTTCGCGAACGGCCTCCCGACGTCGTGATCGCCGACGACTGGCGTGGCCTCGCCTTCACCGCTTTGCGCGCACGGCAGACGGGGACCGCGCTGATCAAGACTGCCTTCATCGCCCACTGTCACGGGCCCGGACGCGTCCTCACGGAGTTCGCGCAGAAGGTTCCCGACACCGTCGAGCGTTTTGGGGAGGACGTGATGGAACGGGCCTCGATCGAGCTTGCCGATGCCGTCGTCAGCCCGAGCGAATGGCTCCTCGGCTGGATGCGCGCGCACGGCTGGGCAGTGCGCGACAACGCGCGCGTCGTTCAGTACGTGCGCCAAGCCGCAGCGCTGGACGAGCCCGCGCAGCCTGCGCGAGTCGGAGTCCCCATCCGTCGCCTGGCCTTCTTCGGCCAGTTGCGCGAAGGGAAAGGGATCCGGATCTTCGTCGAAGCGCTTGCGCTCCTTCCGCCGGAAACCCTCGAGGGGATCGACGTCCTTTTCCTCGGCAGCGGACGTGGCCGCTGGGCGAGCGAGCGCATCGCGGAGGCACTGCCACCCGCCGTGCAGCAAGCACATTTCGAGACGCGCCGCGCGCGCGAGGCCGCGCTCGCGGAGCTCCGCACCCCCGGCACGCTCGCGGTCATGCCCTCGCTCCTCGACAACTCGCCGAACACGGTCGCGGAGTGCATCGAGCAGGGTATTCCGTTCATCTCGACGTCGACGGGCGGAATTCCCGAGCTCGTCGCCGAGGACGACCGCGAGCGCGTCCTGTGTCCGCCGAACACACGCGCTCTCGCGGCAGCGCTGGAGCGAGCGCTGCGAAGCACGGACGGCGTCGCCCCCGCGAGGCCGGCGCGTGAGGCGCACGAGTCCGTGGACGCCTGGCTCCGGCTCGTCGCCGAGGTAACGCCCGCGCCCCAGGTCGCGCACCGCCGGCCCAATCATGTGGCCGTTGTCGTGCGGACGGATGAGAGCGCACGCCGCGCACGCCGGTTGGCGGATGCAACGAGTACGACGGAGGTCGAGGTCGTGGTGGCCGACTCGCGGCGCGCCGGGTTCGACCGCACAGCCGCCGACTGGATCGTCTTCCTCGACGACGACGACCAACCGGACGACGGACTGCTCGATGCGTTTGTCGCCGCGCAGGCAGCGGCTGACGCCGACGTCGTGACGGCCGCTGTGCGACCGGCCGGCGACCCCGGCGGTGTCCAGCTCTTCCTCGGCGACCCCGGCCCGCTCGGGATGCTCGAGAACCAGTACGGGGTGCTCGGGTTCCTCCGGAGCGACGCGGTCGCCGCTCAGCCGCTTCTCGACGACGTCCCTGACCCGGACTGGCCGCTGTTCGCTCGCGTCGCGCTCGCGGGCGGCCGCATCGTCTCGCTCCCAGACACGCTGTCGACTCACAGGGGCAAGCCCGGGCGCATCGGGGACGTCCCCGGAGCAGGCGTGGTCGTGCTCGAAGCCTTCGAGGAACGGCCGACCCGCGAACTTCGCGCGCTGCCGCAGTTCGCGGCAACACTCTCGGCGGCGCTCGCGCGGACCCCCTCCGCCACGGCGGCCGGCGCCGCGCCACCGCTCGCCCACCGATTGCGCCGGCGTGCGGCCGGGCTCGTCCGCGCGCGACGACCGTCATGAAGGTCGTCATGACGCTCACCGCCCGCGACGAGGCGGACATCATCGACGCGCACATCGCGTTCCATCTCGCGATCGGCGTCGACTTCGTGATCGCCGCGGACAATGAGTCGACCGACGGGACGACCGAGATCCTCGAGAAGTATGCGCGCGACGGCTATCTCTTACGCCTTCCGACGTCGGACCCGTTCCTGCAGATCGAGCTCGTCACCGACCTCGCTCGCCGCGCGGCCACCGATCACGCTGCCGACTGGGTGATCAACAGCGACGCCGACGAATTCTGGTGGCCGCGAGGAGCCCCACTCAAGGAGATCCTCGCAGCGGTGCCGCCGCGGTTCGGCAGCGTACGGGGCATGTGGCGCAACTTCGTCGCGCGACCTGAGGACGGCCGCCCGTTCAACGAACGGATGACGATCCGATCGCAGCGGCCGGTGCAAGGGCTCCATCCGTTCAACACGCACTTCAAGACCGTCCATCGGGCATCCGCCGACGTGGAGATCGGCGGCGGAAACCATGACGTCCGCGGAGCCGGCCTAGCCCCTCTCTATGGCTGGTATCCGTTCGACGTCCTGCACTTTCCGATCCGGTCGCTGGCCCAGTTCGAGCGGAAGTTCATGCGCCACTGGCAGGTCACGTCCGCCGACGGCAAGGCGAGCAATCCCTTCTACGACGTCGTCCGGGACGCGCAACGCGACGGCCGAATCGACGAGCTGTACCGAGCGTACTTCGTCGGCGACGACGAACTCGCGCGAGGACTGGGCGACGGTTCCCTTGTCGAGGACACGCGCTTGCGCGATGCGTTGCGCGCGCTGCGCGGCGACGTCCGGTTCGACCTGGGTGCGTCGACGGTCGACCGCGGCTACCTGGTGGAGCTGGGCTACATCGAGGACAACAGCCCGTTCGTGCGGGCACAGCGTCGCGTCGAGGGACTCGAGGCACGGGCCGCGCGGCTGGAGACGGGGATCGCACGGCGGCTGTCACGGCGCCTCACCCGCAGCGCATGAAGCTCGTCATGACGCTCCTCGCCCGCGACGAGGCGGACGTCGTGGATGCCCAGATCGCCTACCATCTCCGCGCCGGCGTGGACTTCATCGTCGCCACGGACAACGGATCGCGCGACGGCACAGTCGAGATCCTCCAACGCTACGCGAGCGGCGGCTACCTCCGGTTGCTGCGCGAGGACGCGAACAACATGAAGCAAGGCGACTGGGTCACGCGCATGGCGCGGATGGCGGCGATCGAGCACGGGGCGGACTGGGTGATCAACAGCGATGCCGACGAGTTCTGGTGCTCGCACGGCGCACCGATCAAAGAGGTGCTCGCCGAGGTCCCCGCGCGGTTCTCCACCGTTCGCGCGCTGATGCGCAACTTCGTGCCGCGGCCGGGAAGCGAGTTCTTCGCCGAGCGGATGACGGCTCGGCTTGTACCCGGCGAGGCGACGCTGCAGCGTCACCGCGTGCACCCGTTCCACGCACAGGACAAGGTCATCCACCGCGCGCATCCCGAGGTGACGGTGAGCGAGGGCAACCACGACGCCCGTTGGGCCTCGTCGGTCGACCTGCGCGGCTCGTGGCAGTTCGAGGTGCTGCACTTCCCGATGCGCTCGCCGGAGCAGTGCATCCACAAGTGGCGCAACTACGAACGTCACGGCTATGCCGGCTACGACGTGCTCACCGACCACGACGCGCGCGAGTACTACGGGTCGATCCTCGTCGACGACGCAGACCTCGCCGACGGCCTCGCGCACGGCACCTATGTCATCGACAATCGCGTGCGCGACGCACTCCGAGCGACATCGCGTCTGGATGGTGCCTTCGCGCTGCCGGACGGGGGTATGCCGCTCGCGTTTCCTTCGCTGACGACGCTCGAGGCGGCGGCACTGGCCGTCGATGCCGCGGCAGGTTCGGACCGCGATGCGATCGTCAAAGTCGAAGGCCGCGTCCACGAGCTCGAGAGCCGGCTGGCGGCGATCGAGCGCGGCCGCGCTACCAGGCGCTCCAGCCCCCGTCGACGACGAGGTTGGCGCCGGTGACGTACGACGACGCGTCGGACGCCAGGAAGACGACGGGCCCGACGACCTCCTCCACGGCCGCCATGCGGCCGAGCGGCATCCGTGCGGTGTACGCCTCGACGAACTCCCGCGGCTGCTCGTTGGCGATGCCTGCAAGCGTGAGCGTGTTCACGCGTACGCCGCTCTTCGCCCAGTACGTCGCGAGATAACGCGTCAGGTTGTAGAGCGCCGACTTCGAGACCGAGTACGCCACCGGCTTGTAGAACGCTTCCCCACCCGTGCGGCGGAACTCGTACAGGTCTTGGACCGGCGAAAGCATGCCGTAGACAGAAGAGATGTTCACGATCGAGCCGCCTCTGCCCTCGGCCATGCGCGCGCCGACGACCTGGCACGAGAGAAAGGTGCCTTTGACGTTGACGTCCATGACCGCGTCGAACGACTCCTCGGGGTATGACTCGAGCGGCCCAACCTCCTCGGCAGGAGCATCGGGTGGCGAGTCGAGCGCCGCGGCGTTGACCAGCACGTCCGGCGTTCCAACCTCCTCGAGCGCAGCCTCGAGCGCGAAGCGGTCGGTGACGTCGACGCGGAGGGGATCAGCCGCAATGTCGAAGATCGCGACACGCGCACCGCGGGCCTCGAGCCCGCGGACGATCTCCGCGCCGAGCTGACCGGCGCCACCGGTCACGATCGCGACGCGCCCCTCCAGCGAGAAGAGGTCGTCGCTCACGCCCGCTGCGCCGCCCAGACCGCGTCGCAGAACTCGCGCACGCACCCGTGACCGCCCGGTCGCTTCAGCACCCAGCGTGCGAGCGGAACCACTTCCTGCCACGCGTCCGCGGGGACGACCGCCAAGCCGACGGCGCGCAGGCAGTCCGCGTCGTTGATGTCGTTCCCGACGTACGCGACTTCGTCGAGCGCTTCGCCGGCATGCTTGCGCACGAGCGACAGCTTGTCGTCGACTCCTTGGACGCACTCCGCCTGCAGCTTCCGCGCGCGCGCGCCGACGATCGGGTTGCGCTCCATCGAGACGATCAGATAACGAACGCCGACCTCGTCGAGGCGACGAAGACCGAGCCCGTCGCTCCGAGAGAATGCCAGCATCTCCTCGCCGCGCTCGTTGACCCAGACGCGGTTGTCGGTGAAGACGCCGTCGAAGTCGAAGATCGCAAGGCGCACGCGCTCGAGCAGCGGCTCGAGCTCGCTCACGGCCGTACGGCGGTCTGCGCCTCCGCGTGGCGGGGCTCGAGATCGTCGAACGTGACGAAGTCCTCGCATACGATCGGCCGCCGCAAGCGCCGGCCGACGAGCCGGTCGAGTTCGTAGGGCGGCAGGCCGCCGTCCGCGGGCGACTTGATCGCGAGGTCGTCGGCCGTCAAGACGTGGCCGAGCTCGAGATCGCGCGCCGCCACGAGCTTCTTTCCCATCTTCTCGAGCGGGTCGGCCTCGATCGGCAACGGTCGCTTCTCGGCGTCACCGAGCGCAGCCGGCACACGGTGCAGGTCGCGCACGAGCCGCCGCATGCCTTCGGGCATCAGCGAGAACGCATGGTCGCGGCCCTTGAGCGCATGGTCGAGCGTGAAGTGCTTCTCGATCACGCGCGCGCCGAGCATGTGGGCGACGACGGCCATCGCGATGCCGTTCTGGTGGTCGGACAACCCGATCACCAGGTTCGGGAATCGCTCGCGGAGCGTCGTGATGACGTTGAGGTTGAGATCGTGGACGTCCGCGGGATACGCGGCCGTGCACTGCAGGACGCCGAGCTGGTCGTTGATCGGGAGGATCGCATAGACGGCGCGCTCGATGTCGGCCATCGTCCCGCCCCCGGTCGACAGGAGCACCGGCTTGCCGAACGCGGCAACGTGGCGCTGCAGCGGGATGTTGCGCAGATCGCCCGAGGCGAACTTGAAAGCGGGCACGCCCAGCTCCGCGAGCACGTCCGCGGACTCGAAGTCGAACGCCGTCGCGAAGAGGGTTATGCCGGTCTCGCGGGCGTGGCGAAGCAGCTCGCGGTAATCGTCCGCACTGAGCTCGAGCGCCTCGCGATGCTCGCCGTACGTGCGCCCGAAGCTCAGCTCGTTGTCGTACGGCTGGTCGTAGAACTCGCGCGTGTAGAGCGCCCGGTTCGAGCGCTTTTGCAGCTTGACGGCGTCGACGCCGCACTCGTGCGCTGCGTCGATCAGCCGCTTGGCGAGCTCGACGTCTCCCTGGTGGTTGTGGCCGACCTCGGCGATGACGTAGCAGGGCTTGTCGTCGGCGATCTCTACACCGTCGATGGCGAGTCGTCTCATCGGCGCTCCATGCTAGTCGCGGCCTCGGCACGCAGCCGCGCGAGGTCCGCGTCCACGAGGAGATGCACGAGTTGTGCGAAGTCCACTTCCGGTTGCCAGCCGAGCTGTGCCCGCGCCTTCGTCGCGTTGCCGACGAGCCGGTGCAGCTCTGCAGCGCCGCGGTCCAGCCCCGGATCCACGCGCACGTGATCGTGCCAATCGAGCCCGACGTGGGAGAACGCCGTCTCGACGAGCTCGCGAACGGAGTGCGGCTCGCCGGAGGCGACGACGTAGTCGCCCGGCGCGTCCTGCTGCAGCATCAGCCACATCGTGCGCACGTAATCGCCGGCGTAGCCCCAGTCGCGCGTTGCGTCGAGATCGCCGAGGAGGAGCTCGTGCTCCAAGCCGAGCGAGATCGCGGCCGCACCGTGCGACACCTTTCGCGGCAGGTATTTCAGGGGCCGCCGCGGCGACTCGTGGTTGTAGAGGATGCCGGAGCAGGCGAACAGCCCGTACAGCCGGCGGTACGAATGGACGATGAAGTGCGCGTACGCCTTCGCCACGCCGTACGGGGTCACCGGCGCGAGCGGCGTCGCCTCGGTCTGCGGCGTCTCGAGCGGCTCGCCGAAGATCTCCGAGGACGACGCCTGGTAGAAGCGGATGGACGGCTCCACGCTCCGAATCGCCTCGAGCAGCGCAGTCGCGCCGACGGCCGCGAACTCTGCCGTTTGAACCGGTTGCTCCCACGACCTCGGCACAAAGGACGGCGCCGCGAGGTTGTAGACCTCTGTCGGCCGTGCCGCCCGCAGCGCCTGCGTGAGCGACGTCTGGTTCAGCAGGTCGGCCTCCAAGAGCTCCACCTGCTCGAGCCCGGAGAGGTTCTCGTAGCTTGGCGCGCCGGGCCGCACGAGGCCTACCACCTCGTACCCGTGCTCGAGCAAGAGCTCGGCGAGGTACGACCCGTCCTGGCCGCCGATGCCGGTGATGAGGGCGCGCTTCACAGGCTCATTCTGTAGGCCGCGATGGTCGCGTCGGTCACGGTGGGCCAGGAGAAGCGCTCGCGGGCGCGCTCGCGCCCAGCGGCGCCGAAGGCTCGCCTGAGCTCGCGATCGCCCAGGAGGCGCTCCAGCGCCGTCCGAAGGGCCTCCGGATCGCGCGGCGGGACGAGCAGGCCCGTCTGCCCGTGGACGACGAGGTCGTTCAGCCCGCCGACCCCCGACGCCACCACCGGCCGCGCGTGCGCCATCGCCTCGAGGCACGCGACGCCGAAGCCCTCACGCCTTGACGGGCAGACGACGACGGCAGCGCGCGCATAGAGCCGCTGCAGCTCGCCGGGCGGGACGAAGCCGCGGGCCTGCGGCACGCGTGCCCGTAGCGGCCCGTCGCCCGCGACGACGAGGTTCAGCCCGGCGGCCGCCTCCACGAGCTCGAGAACGCCCTTCTCCGGCGACAGGCGGCCGGCGTACAGGACTTCCGGGGGCGACGCCTCCTCGCCCACCCCCGCCGGCAGGTCGACGCCGCTCGGGATCACCTCGACACGCCCGGCACCCAGCTCGCGCGCGCTCTCGGCGAGCGCCGTCGACGCGGCGATCACGAGCCGGGCGCCGCCGAGGATCGGCCGCGCGAGCCACGGCGCTCGCCGCGCCAGCTCGACGTCCGTCCCCCAGACCTGCACGACGTACGGCTTGCCGCTCTTCGCCGCGACCCAGCCAGCCGGCAGCCAGTGCGCGTGCAGCAGGTCGGCGTCGACCCGCCGCGCGGCACGCACGAAGCCCGCGAGCAGCGCGGGCACGAACAGCCCCAGCCACGGACGCCGGCGCAGGTTGCCGACGACGCCGTGACCGTACGTCAGGCCGTAGCCGCGGAACTGCTCAGGCCCGACGACCTCGACGTCGATCCCGCGCCGGCGCACGTGCTCCACCGCGTCCGCTACGAAGCGTCCGACTGCGTCGCCGGGATGTCGCGGATACGACGTCGTGAGGACGGCGACGCGCATCAGCTCTGGATCCGGAAGACGGCATAGCCGTTCGAGCCGTCGGTCAGCTGGCTCAGGTGCGGCTGCTTGCACGCGGCCCAGTACGACGGCTCGGGCGAGACGTGCAGGAAGTCGCGCATGTAGCGCTGCGTCCCCTCGTCGGTCGTCAGCACGAACACGCGGAAGCGGTGCAGGAAGCCGCAGCTGTTCGGATACGACTGCTCGACGTGGCCGGGAAAGAAGAAGCGGAACGCGCCTTCGGGCGAGACCATGTCGTCACCCGGACGCATCTGCCGCCGCGCGACGACGAGCGCACGGCTGAACGCCGGCATCACGATCGCGCGCGTCTGGTCATGGTTCGACCAGTCGTCCGTCCGCCGCAGCTCGCTCCAGCCGGACTTGCCGAGGCCGTCGAGGTTGTAGGCGTTCTCGGCGACGACCACGGCGAACAACGCGACGGGGACGGCCGCGACGAGCGCGCCGCGACGAGCGAAGGCAGTCGCGGCAGGAAGCGCAGCGAGGACGATCAGCGCCAGCAGCGGCGGCCACGCCGGCGCGAGCAGCCTGAAGTCGTACGCGCCGTAGACGAGCCACGCAACCGCCGTCGGCACCGCCCACACGGCGAGCTGGAGCAGCTCGCGGCGCTCCGCGACGGCGTTGCCGAACCCGACCATGCCGGCCGCAAGGAACAGCGCCATGCCGACGGCCTCGACGGCCGCTCCGGCCGAGTGGAAGGACCCGACGGTCCCGTCGGCGCGATGCGCAGCGAGCCACGGCCCGAGCCAGCTGAGCAGCAAGGCGACGGGAACGCCGACGACGACGCCGAGCCGGTGCCTCACCCCCGCGATCCGCAGCACCGCATAGGCGACGGCGAAGAACGCCGCGACACGCAAGCCGTCCCCGAACCAGGCGCCGTCGAGCAGCGCGTAGCGGCGCGACTCGGCGGCGAGTGACCGGTAGTAGGCGGTGTTCACGCCCGCCTGCAGGAACGTCCGCAGCCCCTGGTTCACATAGCCGGCCTGCACCGCGTCGTAGAGAAGGCCCAGCCCGAGCCCTGCCGCGATCGGCGCGACGCGGTAGAGCAGCCGCGACCGCCACGACTCATTGCAGAGCAGCTGGGCGAGCGCTAGCCCGACGAGGGCGAGCAGGGCGCTCGGCTTGGCAAGGAGCGCCAGCGCGCACGTGACGCCGACACCGACGGCGCCCCCTACACCCGGCCGCCGTCCCCACAGCAGCGCGCCCGCGAGCGCCACGAGTGCCGCGACGGGAATGTCCGTCAGGCCCGAAACCACCTGCGCCGCGTACACGGGCATCGAGACGAGCGCGAGGGCGCCCAGCCCGGCCGCAAGCCCACCCCATTCGCGGCGGTGCAGGAGCCAGGCGAGCGAGCCGAGCAGCAGCACGGAGAAGAGGCCGCTGAGGATTCTGCCGAGCGGCTCGTGGAAGCCGAACACGCCCCACACCCAGCCCTGCAGGACGTAGTAGAGCGGGCGTCCGTACTCCTGCGGCGTTGCCGCGGGGTAATGCAGATGCCAGTGCTGCGAGATCAGGCGCGACCATTCGCCGAACGTCAGTGCGTCCTGCGCGTGGATCGGGATGACGACGGCGAGCATGAACGCGAGTGCGACGAAGAGGCCGGCCGTCACCCACGCGAGCGTCGTCGCCGGGCGCGTCACGTACGACGCGCGAACACGAGCGGCAACGCGAGGACGAGCGTCGCGAACGCGTAGAAGTAATAGAACTGCATCGTCAGGTAGAAGAGATTGGCGGCCATCGTGCCTGCGAGCGCGGCCGTCATCCCCCACGCGAGCGGACGCACGCGAGCGGCCAGCGCGACGCCTTCCGCCGCAAACCGCCGTCCCAGCGCGCGCGCCGCGGCGAGCCGCGCGAACAGGTAGCGCAGGAAGACGAAGAACGCGAACGCGCCGACGAGGCCCGTCTCCACGATCAGCGCGACGTAGAACGAGTGCGGCCCCCAGTTCGACTTGCCGGTGACGAACTCGTAGTAGACGGAGAAGGTGTTGAGCCCGAGCCCGAACAGCGGGTGCGAGTGGAGGATCTGCGGGACGAAGCTGTAGACGGCGAGGTGCGCGTTCTCCGAGCTCCCGCCCGTCTGGATCCGCGACCGCACGAGCACCTCGAAGTAGTGGCGCCGCTCCCAGACGACGACTGCGAGCAGCGCCGCGACGCCCGCGAGCGGCACGAGCAGCACGCGCGACGTCAAGGCAGCGCGGTACGGCACGACGAGGATCAGCAAGCCGACGATGTCTCCGAGCAGGCCGCTGCGCGACAGCGTCGCGAGCTGCACGAGGAAGAGGAACGAGAGGCAGACAGCCAGCGGCACGCGGAGCCTGTGTCCGCGCTCGAGCCGGAGGTAGACCGGCAGCAGCGTCAGCAGCGGGACGCACAGCATCACGGCGAGGTGGTTCGGGTCGCCGGTGAGGGCATTCGGCCTGAAGACGGTCGAGCCGCCGATCGCGCCGTAGATGTTGATCGCGCTCGCTCCGCCCGTCAGCGGCGCAAGTACCTGGTGATCGAGGTTGACGCCGCCATGCGCCGCGAGCAGCTGCAGGACGCCGTAGGCGCTGTTCGCGACGAGCCCGAGCGTGAACGCCGTCAGCGCGCGCCAGTAGAACCGGATCGGGCGGCGTGCGAGGAACGCAACGCCGGCGCCGAGGAAGAAGAAGTGCAGGACGAACTTCACCATCCCCTTCCCCCACTGGTCGAGCGACTGCTTCGTCTCGATGTTGAAGAAGCCGATCAGGTAGATGACGAGCAAGAGTCCGAAGAAGCCCAGCACGACTGCCGTCGTCCGCGGGAACCGCGGCGCGCCCCACTCGAAGGCGAACGAGATCAGGAACAGGATCGTCAGCACGTCCGCGATGCCGACCGCGCCCGCGACGTTCCAGTACACCTTCTCCCACGTCACGACGAAGAGCGTCGCGAGGAAGAGCCACCCGGTGATCTTCACGCGAGGCCCCGCAAGACTTCGGCCAGCTCCTCGACCCGCGCGGCACGCCCGAGCCGCTCGCGGTCGTCCTGCGAAAGCGCCGTGCCGTCGAGCGTCCCCGCCTGCCAAGCGCCGTGGAGCTCCGTCAGCGCGGCAGTCAGCGCCGGGACGTCGTCGGGCGCCGCGACTAGCCCGGCGCCGGTCTCGCGGATCAGCTCCGCGGCGGCGCCCTCGGGCGGCACGGCGGCCAGAATCGGCCGCTCGGCCGCCAGATACTCGAAGACCTTGCCGGAGAGGACGCCCCGACCACGCCCTCCGGCCTCGGGAATGAGCAGGAGCAGCGCGTCGGAGTCGCGCTGCAGCGCGAGCGCCTCCCGCCGGGCGACGTACGGGTGCAGCTCGAGACGGTCGCCGAGCCCGAGTGACTCGGCCCACTCGCGGTCGGCGACGCGGAAGTCGCCGACGAAGCGTGCGACGACGTCCTCGAGCCCCGAGCCCGCGAGCGCCTGCAGGAACGGCCGCGGGTCGCGCTTGCCGAAGAAGCTGCCCGTGTGAGTGATGCGGAAGCGGTCGCCGCGGCGATACTCGAGCCCGGCGAAGTCGTCGAAGTCCGCGCCGTTGAGAATCGTCGTCACGACCCCGGCAGGGCGGAGCCCGAGGGCTTCGTCGGCGATCGCCTCGGACGCGGCGACGATCACGTCGGCCTGGCGGGCGACGAGCCGGGCGACCGACTCGCTCGCCTTCTCCTTCGCGCGCACCGCCGCCCGCTCGACGTTGCGGTGCGGATGCCCCGCGATCGAGTCGCGCAGATCCGCGACCCAGCGGACACCCGTCGCGCGCTTGACGGCGGCGCCGATCAGCTGCACCGAGTTCGGCGGCGACGTCGTCAGCACGACGTCGATGTCCTCGTTCTTGACGATCCGCAGGGCCGCCGGAATCGCCGTGAGGTTCCACGCGACGTTCTCGTCGGGGACGAGCACGCGCCGCGAGAGTGAACGTGCCTGGCGCGAGAGCCGGTCGAGGCCGCCGCGGCCGTGCAGGTCGTCGGCGAGCCGCCGCGCCCGCGGGCCGAGATAGCGCGAGCGGTGGATCCACGCCTGCGTCGGCGGCGCGGGCTCCGGATCGACGTGCAGCCACTTCGGGTCGTCGGGCGCGAGCACGTGCGTCTCGATCCCGAGCGCCGGCAGATGCGTCGCGAACTTGAGCGGACGCTGCACTCCGCCGCCGCCCGCCGGCGGGAAGTACATCGTCACGAGGAGCACCTTCACGCTGGTGCGCCTGCACGGAAGATTGTCGCGCGGCTGGGCTGCGAGCACCAAGCGATGCAAGGACGCAGGGAGCGCGCGTAGCCGTAGGCTACGGGCGCGACTGAGGACGCGGCAGCGCGCAGCGTGCTCGCGGGCCAGACGCACGGGAAGGTTCCGTGGAGGCGCACGACTCAAGGCCGATGGTAGAGCGAGTAGCGCCGGTCCTTGAAGACGAGCGGCCAGTGCGGGTCGACGTCGAAGCGGCTCCGGTCGACGACGAGCCAGCCCGCGTGGTAGCGGTCGAGGAACTTCGGGTTCGCGGTGGCGAAGTAGTGGATGACGGCGAGACGCCGGCCGGCCGGATCGTTCGCCGGAGTGTCGGCCACGTGCGCCGGCGGCGCGGCGGCGACGTAGACCGGCGCATAGGCGGAGATGCGGTAGCTCGTCTCCATGTCGGAGAAGACGACCGCGCGCTTCGGCACGTCGTTCCGCAGCGCGGCGAGGAGCCCCGGGGTCAGCGTGTACTTGTCGACGCCGTCCGCGGCCGCCCAGTGCCGGAAGCCGTGCACCGCGACGGGGATGCAGAAGAGCACGACGGCGAGCGCGGCGAGCGGGCCGCCGCTGTCCAGCCGCCGGCCGAGGAAGAGACCGACGACGGCGGCGGCCAGCCCGCCGAACAGGGCGATCCACGCGGCCCAGCCCGGGCCGCCCGTCGTCAGCTGCGAGCCGAAGTCGCCCGGGAACGCGAGCTCCAGGACGATCCCGGCGGCGAGGGCGACCGGCAGGACGAGCGGCCCGACGAGGCGCGCGAGCACCCCGGCGGCGCCGGCGAGAGCGAACGCGAGCGGGAGGAACCCGACGAGCCGGCGCGCCTGCGACACCGAGACGGCGTCCGCGAAGTGCGGGAACGACCAGACGAACAGCTCGATCGTGAGGATCGCCACGGTGCCGCCGATGACGAGCGCCGCCCACCGCTGCCGGGCCGCCAGTGCCGCCAGTGGGACGACCAGGAGCGCCGCGACGGCGACCGCGCCGGCGCGCGAGACGACCTCCGGCCGGAGCGCGTACCGGTGGAGCGAGACGACGTGCAGCTCGTCCGCGTAGCGGGTCAGCGCGCGCCGAAGCTCGGTCGCCGACGGCGACTGCGACTTCGTCTTGCGGATGATCGGCAGCAACCACGCCAGCGCCAGGACGACCGGCACGTACAGACAGGCGAGCGCGACCGCCGTCGGGCGCAGCTCCCGGCGGGTCAGCACGGTGCGAGCGACGGCGAAGCCGCCGAGCAGGATCCCGAGGAAGACGGCGGTGCTGGCGTGCACGAGGAAGACCTCGAGGCCCGCGGCGGCGAGCGCGACGCCGAGCTGCCAGCCCGGATGTCGCAGGAAGAGGAAGAACAGCGTCAGCGTCGCGGGCACGAGCACGTAGCGGGCGACGGTGCCCGGCTGCGCGAGCAGCGTGTACGAGCCCCCGTGCCCGGGCGCGAAGACGGCCGCGGTCACCGTCGCGGCGAGCACGCCCAGCCCGAGCCAGGTCGACCGGAACAGGGCGACGCCCGACTCGTACACGACGGCGAACGCGACCGGCGCGACGGCGCTCGGCTCGTGCAGCATCACCTTCGTCGGGTCGACGCCGGCCAGCTTCGCCACGAGCGCGAGGAACCCGTGCCAGAGCGGGAAGGCGTAGCCCGGATGCAGGCCGCCGTCGCGGAACTCGTCGACGGTGCGCAGATGCAGATCGCCGAGCTCCACGAGCTTCCGGACGCGCCCGAGATGGAAGAGCGCGTCGCCGTTCACCGTGCCCGCAACGTGCCAGAGGAGGCCGCCGAGGGCGAGGCCCGCGAGCGCGACGGCGAGCGTGTCCCACGGCGGCGGCCCGGAGCGGACACGAAGCGCGAACGGCAGCGCGACCAGCGCGACAACGGCGGCCACGACGAGCGCGAGCGAGATCGAGCTGTGCACGACGAAGACGACGGCGAGCGCCAGCCCGACGACGGCGAGCCCGAGCGCGACGGTCGCCGACGCGCCGCGCAGGCGCAGCGACCGGGCCACGAGCGAGCCCGGCAGGAGCAGGACGAGCGTCGCCGCGACGAGCCGGAGCCAGAGCCCGAAGCCGTGCGGGGGAAGCAGCCGCGCGATGCCGAGCAGCGGCAGCGCGAGGAGAAGGACGGGAGCGGCTCTAACGCCTCGGTGCAGCTCGTGCACGTGCGTTCCAGTCGTCGGCGAGCTCGCGCAGGCCCGGGCCGGTCACGCGCCACGAATCGCGCGCGTGCAGCAGCATGCGCCTCGCGCTGCGGTGCGCGAGTGGCGCAACGGCCGCCCGCACCGCGTACTGCCCGCCGGTCGCGAGCGCGGCGACGCGCGCGCCGGCGGCACCGTGGTGCTTGTGCCAGTAGCGGTGCCTGCTCCGCCACATCTCGTTGATGCGACGCTCGGGGATATCGGCGCTGAACTGCGACTCGTGGTGGACGACGGTCGCGCCCGGGAAGTAGTGCACCTCCCACCCGGCCCGCCGCAGCCGAACCTGCAGGTCGACCTCCTCGGAGTAGAGGAAGAATTCCTCGTCGAAGAGCCCGACCTCGTCGAGTGCCTCCCGCCGCAGCACGAGCGCGGCGCCCATCACCCAGTCGACGACGTGCGGCCCCTCGCCGCCCGACTGCTTCACGCCGAGCTTCCCGACCGTCAGCAGCCCGAGAGCGCTCACGGCCGGCGTGGGAAACCGCCAGGCGGAGTCCTGCAGGCGGCCGTCCGGGTAGACGAGCCGCGGGCCGAGGGCGGCGACGCGAGGATGCGCGTCAAGGTAGGCGACGATGCGGTCGAACGCCCAGTCGCCTGCCGTCGTGTCCTCGTTGAGGACGTAGACGTAGCGGCCGTCGGTCGCGCGGATGACGGTGTTGTGGTTCGCGCCGAAGCCCGCGCGGAAGCCTTGCGCGAGGACGCGCACGTCGGCGAACCGCTCGCGGACGGCGTCCGCCGAGCCGTCCTCGGAGGCGTTGTCGAGCACGACGATCTCAGCGTCGTCGCGCGGCAGGGTGTCGAGGCACGCGAGCAGCAGCTCGCGGCTCCCTGTGTTGACGATCGAGACGGAGAGATCGGTCAACGCGCGAGGCCGCGCGCCGCCAGCGCCTCGCTGGCCGCGTCCACCGAATCCTCGGCTTCCTGGCCTTCGAGCCACTGGAGCAGGTCCTGCATGCCCACCTCGAACGGGATCTCGGCGCGGAAACCGAGCAGCTGCTCCGCCAGCCCCGGATCCGCGTAGCAATGGCGGATGTCGCCGGCGCGGTACTTGGCCACGACCTCCGGCTCGATCTCCTTCCCGAGCCCGCGCGCGATCGTGTGCGCGACCTCGACGACGGAGGTCGGGGTGCCGGTGCCGACGTTGACGGTGCGCCCGTCTGCGCCCTCCTGCGTCAGCGCGAGCGCGCAGCAGCGCGCGATGTCGCGGACGTCGATGAAGTCGCGCGTCTGCTTGCCGTCCTCGAACACGAGCGGCCGGTTGCCGTTGAGGAGGCGCGAGGAGAAGATCGCTGCCACGCCGGTGTACGGGTTCGACAGCGCCTGCCGCTCGCCGTAGACGTTGAAGAAACGGAGCGCGACGGCGGGGATGCCGTACGCGGCGCCGATCGCGAGGAACATCTCCTCGTGGTCGCGCTTGTTGATCGCGTAGATCGACGTCGGCCGCAACGGCTTCGTCTCCGCCGTGGGCTCGGGCTCGAGCGGCGTGCCGTCATCGCCGACGACGTCCCATTCGCGCGCGGCGAGCTGCGCCTCCGGCCGGATCCACGGGGCGAGGCCCGACTCGCCCGTGCGCGGGTTGCGGTACTGCCCTTCGCCGTAGATCGACATCGACGACGCGACGACCAGCTTCTGCAGCGCGTCCCGGTGCTCGAGCGCCTCCTCGAGCACGACCGCCGCGCCGATCGCGTTGATCGACGTGTAGCGCTCGATCTCGTACATCGACTGCCCCACGCCGACAGCGGCCGCGAAGTGGACGACGGCGTCGACGGCGTCGAGCGCCCGCCGCACGGCGTCGCGGTCGCGCACGTCGCCCGTGTGCAGCTCGACGGCCGCGTCGAGGTAGTCCGGCCGCTCACCCTTCGCATGAACCTGCGGGTCGAGGTTGTCGAGCGCCCGCACCTCGTGGCCGTCGGCGAGCAGCCGGTCGGCGAGGTGCGAGCCGATGAAACCGGCGCCGCCGGTGATCAAAACTCTCATGGCGCGCGTGAGGCTACCTCAGGCCGTCCCTTGCGCAGGTTCTCGACCGCCAGGATCACGGCACCGGGCAGCGCGAGCGCGACGGTCACGACGAAGAACAGGAATCCGGTCGCAACGGCCGATTCCTTCGACACACCGAGCTGTCCGAGGAAGCTGACGAAGAACGCCTCGCGGACGGCGATGCCGTTGATCGTGAACGGCACCAGCAGGACGAGGAAGAGCAGCGGGCCCATCACGTAGTACGGGCGCGGCGACAGGTCGACGCCGACGGCCTTGCCGCCCATCCAGATCGCGAGCACCCGCACGGCCTGCACCGCGAGCGTCAGCAGGAAGATCCAGACGAGCAAGCCGGCGTGATTCCGAAAGACGTGCACACCCTCGTAGAAGCCGCGGAGCGGCCGCTCGAGCTTCAGGCGCCGCAGCAGCGGCACGAGCCGCCGCAGCACGCCGCGCATGCGGTGCGAGAAGAAGAGGATCGCGAGCACGATCGTCCCCAGGACGAAGACGCCCTCGATCCAGAGGTACGGGCCGACGTCGTACTGTCCGATCGCGAGCGCGAAGCCGACCGCGGCCAGCGTCAGCGTTGCGACACCGCCGAGGCCGCGCTCGAGGATCACGATGGCGCTCATGTCGGCGAGCCGGCCCGGGTGGCGCCGCGCGCTCTCGTAGATGCGGGATGCGTCGCCGCCGACGGCGCTCGGCAGCACCTGCCCGGCCGTGTAGGAGACGAAGTACGCGCGCGTGCACCACGCCCAGCGTTCGCGCACGCCGCGCGCCGCCAGCAGCTTCTGCCACCGCCATGCCATCGGCGGGACGCCGCCGATCATGATCGCGATCGCACCGAAGAACCACCCGAGGTGCGAGTGCACGACGATGTCGATCGTCTGGCGGACGTCGAGCTGCCAGAGGATGTAGGCAAGGCACCCGCCGGTGATGAGAAGCGTCAGGCAGAGCCTGATCGCCGTACGTCTGCTCACGCCGTGAAGCGTTCGTGCACGCGGTGGAGCGCGGCGATGACGTCGCCGATGTCGTCGTCCGAGTGCGCGGGTGAGAGCGGCAGCGAGAAGATCTCGTCTCCGGCTCGCTCCGCGATCGGTAGGCGCGGCTGCTCCGGGAAGCGCTCGCGGTAGTACGTGAGCCGGTGCACCGGCAGGAAGTGGATCGACGTCGAGATGTTCTCTTCGCGCAGCGCCTGCTGGTACTCGTTGCGGGTCGCGCCCGCGCGCTCGGGATCGACGCGCACGATGTAGAGGTGCAGCGCGTGCACGTCGCGGTCGTCGCGCGCGAGCGGCGTGATGCCGTCGAGGCCGGCGAGCCCCTCGTCGTAGAGCGCAAACTGGCGCCGACGGATCTCGCGGTGCCGCTCGACCTTGTCGAGCTGGCAGAGCGCGATCGCGGCGAGCACGTCGGACAGGTTCGCCTTGTAGCCGGGCACCGGGATGTCGTAGACCGAGCCGTCGCCACGGCGCATCTGGCGAAGGTCGAGCACGCCCTGCGCGACGTCGTCGCGGTTCGTGGCGATGAGGCCGCCCTCGCCGGCGGCGATGTTCTTCGTCGCGTAGAGGGAGAAGCAGGTCGCGTCTGCGATCGAGCCGATCTTGCGGCCTCGGTACGAGCTCTCGGCTGCGTGGGCCGCGTCCTCGATCACCGGCAGGCCGAGCTCCAGCAGCGGGTCGAGATCGGCCGGCTGGCCGGCCAGGTCGACCGGGAGCAGTGCCCTCGTCCGCTCGGTGACGGCTTCGGCGGCACGCGCGGGATCGATGTTCAGATCGTCCTCGCGCACGTCGACGAAGACCGGCGTCGCGCCGGCATGAACGATCACGTTCGCCGTCGCCGGCCACGTGATCGGGGTCGTGATCACCTCGTCTCCGGGCCCGACGCCGAGGGCGACGAGCGACAGGTGCAGCGCCGCCGTGCCGGAGGCGAGCGCGAGCACGTGCTCCGCCTCGAGGAACTCCCGCATGCGCTCCTCGAGCCGCGCGGCGCTCGGGCCGCTCGTCAGCCAGCCGGATCGGAGCGTCTCGGTGACGGCGGCGATCTCCTCGTCGCCGATCGCGGGCGGCTGGAAGCCGAGCATGGTCTCGCGTCTAGACGAGAGCTTCGACATCGACCTCGAACCGAATCATCGCCTGCGCGCGGTCGGCGCGTTCGAGCGCCTCCTCGCGGCTGTCGCCGACGGCGAGAACGGCGCCGGCCCGGTCGGCGCCGCGCCGGAGCTCGCCGAAGCGGTAGCCGGGACGCCGGTAGATGCGGATGCCGCGGATGCCTTCGAGGGCGAACGCCTGCTCCACGCCCGTGACCTCGCGGAGCTCGCCCAGCGGTGCGACGAGGAAGCGGACGCAGGCGCCGCCGACCTTCGCGACCGGCGACACCGCTGCCGGCGGCACGTCCTCGCCGAGCGCCGCGGAGAGCGCGGCGCCGTTGAAGTCGACGCCGAGCGCTACGCGGCAGAGCTCCGCGTCGTGGCCGCCGCCGAGGCGTGCCGCGAGCTCGCCGACACGCGGCCCGTCCGGGCCGACGAGCACCTGCGTGTAGCTCGGGCCGTTCTCGATGCCGACGGCGCGCGCCGCGGCTGACGCGGCTTCGACCGCCGCGCCGATCTGCGCGGGCTCGAGCTCGCTCGGCCACACGTGCGTCAGCGCGACGCCGAATGCCGGCAGCCCCGCTGTCAGCCGATCGGTAACGGTCAGCGGGTAGAAGTGCCCGCCGACCGAGAACGCGTTGACGGTCAGCTCGCGGCCCGGGACGAGCTCCTCGACGAGCAGCGTCGCGCTCCGCGACGCGTCGAGCGCGATGCGGACCGCGTCCTCCACCTCGTCGTGCGAGCCGACGAGCGTCAGGCCCCGCTGGCCCTGCCGGTCGGGAGCCTTCACGACACAGGGGAAGCCGATCCGCCGGGCCGCCTCGGCCGCCTCGCGCGCGCCCGAGCAGATCTCGTAGGCCGGCTGCGGCACGCCGGCCTCGGCGAAGCGCTCGCGCTGCCGAAGCTTGGACGTCGACAACGTCGCCGTCTCGGGCGAGATCGGGTGGGGCAGGGCAAGCCGCTCGGCGACGCGCGCGGCGATCGCGACCGGCCAGTCGATGCCCGGCGCGATCAAACCGTCGATCCGCTCGGCGGCGGCGAGGCGCTCGATGCTCGACTCGTCCTCGGTCGAGACGATCGCGCGCCGGTCGGCGTACCGGAAGCCGGGCGCCGACGGGTCACGGTCGAGCGCGATCACGTGCAGCTCGCGCGCCCGCGCGGCGGCCAGCAGGCCGAGCTGCGCCGGGCCTGCGCCTAGGACGAGGAGACGCTTGCCGTGGACTCGCTCTGAAGGATCCCCCGCCACCACGCCTCATTGTCGCGATACCACGCGATGGTGCGCGCGAGGCCTTCCTCGAACGAGGTGCGCGCCCGCCAGCCGGTCAAGCGCTCCATCTTCTCGGTCGAGCCGATGTGCCGGTCGACCTGCCCCGGGCGCTCGGTCACGTGTGCGCGCAGCGACGGCGGCTTCCCGAGCGCGTCGAGCACGGCGTCGGCGATGTCGTTCACGGAGATGTCGATCCCCGTCGCGATGTTGAGCACCTCGCCGGCGACGTACTCCAGCGGCGCGGAGATCACGGCCTCGACGGCCTCGGCGTCGTCGTCGACGTAGAGCCAGTCGCGGCTCGCGTGCCCGTCGCCGTGGATCGTCAGCTCCTGGTCCTGCAGCGCCTGCGTGATGAAGCGCGGGATCACCTTCTCCGGATGCTGGCGCGGCCCGTAGTTGTTGAAGGGGCGCACGATCGCGATCGGCAGGCCGTAGGTGACGTAGTACGCATAGGCCAGCCGGTCGGCGCCGGCCTTCGTCGCCGCATACGGGCTGCGCGGCTTCAGCGGATGATCCTCGTCCATCGGCGCATAGTCGGCGGTGCCGTACACCTCGCTCGACGAGAAGAGGATGAAACGCTCGACGGGCGCCTCGCGGATCGCGTCGAGCAGGATCTGCGTCCCTTCGACGTTCGTCGTCACGAACTCGCGCGCGCCTTCGTCGATCGACTTCTCGACGTGCGACTCCGCGGCGGCGTTGACGATGACGTCCACCTCCGCAACGACGTCGCGGACGAGCTCGGCGTCGCGGATGTCACCGTGCACGAACGAGAGCCGCTCGTGCGACATCGCGCCGCCGAGGTTGTCGAGGTTCCCCGCATACGTCAGCGCGTCGAGCGAAACGACCTCGTACGGCGTCTTCGCCAGGAGGTGGTGGATGAAGTTGGAGGGGATGAACCCCGCGCCGCCGGTCACGAGCACGCGTTTTGCCATGTGGAGGGGCAGGTTACGTGTTTGGCGGGGGAGCCCCGCCGGGAACGTGCACCTAGACTCGGGGGGTCAGGCTTGACCAGAGACTTTTCGCAAAGCCCAGTGCGTGTCGTGATCGTCGACGATCATCGTCTGTTCGTCGACGCGCTCGCGTTGCTGCTCGGCCATGACGAACGGCTCGAGGTGATCGGCACCGCGAGCGACGGCGCGACGGCGATCGAGCTCGTGGTCGACGGCGGCGCCGAGGTCGCCGTGATCGACGTGCGGATGCCGGAGATCGACGGGATCGAGACGGCCAAGCGGCTGCGGACGCGCAGCCCTGCGACGAACGTGATCCTCGTCACGGGCCTCGACGAGCCGCAGATCGCGGAGCAGGCGAAGGAGGCGGGCGCCGTCGCCCTGCTGAAGAAGGGCGCGCTCCACGATCAGCTGAAGGACGCGATCATCGAGGCCGCGACGCCGCCGACTTCCGGGCTCTGAGACCGTCCTCGAACAGTTCCGGAGGCCGAACTCACGCGAGCGTCGACGCCGAAGCGCCGGCGCTCGCGGACCACGACAACCCGCCCTCAACGAAAAGCGCGCGGGCGTGACCGCGCGCGTTTCCCGCTAAGCGGCGATCCTCTTCACCGAGCGAAAGCGCGAGCTTTCGCTCGGTCAGAGCTCGCGGTCGATCGTGTACAGCGGGCGGCCTTCGACGTCGCGCTGAATCCGTCCGAGGTACTCGCCGATCAGCGCGAGGATGAATCCCTGGATGCCGAGCACGAAGAGGACGGCGACGCCCCCGAACAGCGGCCCCGGAAAGTTCGACTTGTCGATCCAGTAGACGACGCCGTAGGCGCCGAGGGCGAAGGCGAGGAGCGAGCAGACGACGCCGAGCGCGACACCGATCCACTGGATCGGCTGCGGCCAGAAGCCGGCGAGCACGTGCAGCGCCATGCGCGTCAGTCGCAGCGGCGAGTAACGCGACGGGCCTGTGCGCGCGGCGTGATCGACATCGACCTCGATGACGCTCGCGCCGCCCGACAGCACGAGCGCCTTCGTGAACTTCTGCTTCCCGATCGAGCCGAGCATCGGCTCGACGGCCGAGCGCCGGTACGCGTTGAACGCGCAACCGAAGTCGGTGATCGCGACCCCGGTGAAGCGGCGCAGCATTCCGTTGATCACACGCGACGGGACCGCGCGACCGAGCGGGTCCTTGCGCGCGCGGCGCCGGCCGCTGGCAACGTCGTTTCCGGCCTCGACCGCCTCGACGAGCCGCGGGATGTCCTCGGGCGCGTTCTGCAGGTCGCCGTCCATCGTCACGACGATGTCGCCGCGGGCGCGTGACAGCCCGGCGTGCATCGCGGGGTGCTGGCCGAAGTTGCGCTTGAAGCGAACGCCGCGCACGCGCGGGTCGGAGCCGTGCAGGCGCTCCAGCATCGCGAACGTGCCGTCGGTCGAGCCGTCGTCGACGAAGATCAGCTCGAACGTGCTCGGGCCCGGCTCGAGCGCCGCCAGGGTTCGCCGG
Organism: uncultured Actinomycetes bacterium; assembly: GCA_963833655.1. Classification (GTDB taxonomy): domain Bacteria; phylum Actinomycetota; class Thermoleophilia; order Gaiellales; family Gaiellaceae; genus 3-1-20CM-4-69-9. The sequence goes on from CAWHYL010000007.1 coordinate 358,907, forward strand.
TAGAGCTCCTCGACGCAGGCGGCCTCGTTGAAGACGGTGACGACGACGGAGATGTCCGGTGCCGGCAGCTCCACAGGGGCCGAAACGGCGCTCGGTGTCAGCTCGACATCGGCCACGTACGAAGCTTAGAAGCGATCACGCCGAGGAGCCGGGCGGCAGGCACCGGCCTGCCGCCCGGCTGCGCGGCCTACGCGGCTTCGGCGAAGGCCGGCTCGGCCACTTCCTGCACGCGTGGCCGTCGCGGGATCGCGAACGCGGCGACGGCGCCGAGCGCGACGATGGCCGCGCCGACCCAGATCGCCGGGGTCATGCCGTTGACGAAGGCCGTCCCGCTCTCGTAGCCGCCGTACTGCGACCAGATCGAGGCCAGCACCGCGACACCGAACACGCCGCCGAGCTCACGGATCGCGTTCTGCGCGCCCGAGGCCTGGCCTTCCTCCTCCTTGCGAACGGCGGTCAGGACGACGTTCGCGACGGGAGCCCAGAACATCGCCATGCCGATTCCCGAGACCATGAACGGCGCCACCAGGTGCCAGTACGGGGTCGTCGGCGTCGAGATGGCGGCCATCGACGCGAGGCCTGCCGCCTGAAGGGTGAGGCCGATGCCCATCAGGCGCGCGCCGCCGACGCGGTCGGAGAGCGCGCCGGCGATCGGCGCGATGAACATCGGCATGATCGTCCACGGGAGGATCCGGAGGCCCGACCCGATCGGCGAGTAGCCCTGCACGGTCTGGAAGAACTGGGACAGCAGGAAGATCGAGCCGAACATCCCGAAGAACATCAGCAGGGAGGCGACGTTCGCCAGCGTGAAGACGCGGTTGCGGAAGAAGCGCATCGGCAGCATCGGCGCCTCCGCCCGCAGCTCCCACAGCACGAACAGCGCCAGGATCGCGATGCCGACCGTGAGCGAGCCGACGATCTGCGGCGACGACCAGCCGGCGGAGTTCCCGCGGACGAGGCCCCAGACGATCCCGAAGAGGCCCGTGCTGGCGAGCGCGACCCCCGGCAGGTCGAGCCTGTTCGACGGGCCGTAGGTCTCGTCGAGCCGCAGCAGCGCGAGCGGCACGAGCGCCACCCCGATCGGGACGTTCAGCCAGAAGATCCAGTGCCACGAGATGCCGCTGACGACGGCGCCGCCGACGAGCGGCCCGAACGCGACAGCGAGCCCGGCGATGCCGCTCCAGGCGCCGATGAAGGCTCCACGCCGGTTGGCCGGGATGCCGGCGCTGAGGATCGTCAGCGTCAGCGGCGTGACGATCGCGCCGCCGACGCCCTGGGCGGCGCGCGCGGCGATCAGCGCGCCTGCGGTCGGTGCGAGCGCCGCGGCCGCGGACGAAACCGTGAAGATCGTGAGCCCGACCGCCAGCATTCGGCGGCGGCCGAAGCGGTCGCCCAGCGCGGCACCGGTGAGCAGCAGCACCGCGAACGTGAGCGTGTACGCGTTCACCGTCCACTCGAGGCTTTCGATCGACGCGTGCAGGTCCTTGCGGATCACGGGGAGCGCCGTGGTGACGACGAGGTTGTCGAGCGTCGCCATGAAGACGGCCGCGGAGGTGATCGCGAACGTCCACATCGTTCGAGTCTTGGCTGACATCAAATCCTCCTTCTGGTCTCTTCGATCGTGCGTGCCGGCGGCCGTTCCGCGAATCCGGTCTTCTGGCCTCTGCTGGTGCGGTTAACCGGCCTATTTTTGTGAGTAGTCACTTACTTCCGGCCGAAAAAAAAGACGCCTACTCGTCGCGCTTGCAGCCTTCGATGAGGAGGCGGGCCCAACCCTCGTCGGCTTCGAGCAGGGCCATCGAGCCGATGACGTTGAGCAGCATCCCCTTCGCGAAGAAGTGGGAGACCCGCTCGCTCGGCAGTCCCGAGACGCGGTTGGTGTACTCGACGAGCGCGCCGAAGCCGCGGCGGACGACCTCGCGGATCTCCGGGTCGTCGCACGCCGCGTACGCCTGCATCTGGGCGTGCAGGTAGACGGGATCCGTCGCCAGGCGCTCCCAGTACGCCTCGCCGATGGCGCTCAGCGCCTCCTCGCCCGTCAGGCCGGCCGAGGCGGTGTGGAACAGCTCGAGCGTGCCGCGCAGGCACCGCTCGACGGTCGCCATGAAGAGCTGCTTCTTGGTGCCGAACAGCCGGAAGACGTACGGCTGCGAGATGCCGACGGCCTTCGCGATCGTCTCGGTCGAGCCGCCGTCGAGCCCGCGAGCGGCGAACTCGACGAGAGCTGCCTCCAGGATCTCGTCCCTCCGCTCGGTGGCCGACTTTCGTGCCGTCGTCGCCATGGGCGGCATCATTAGCTACTGCTTACTAACTTGTCAAGTCACTTCGGCAGCAGCGCCATGCCGCGCGCGAGCCGCACCGGCTGCCTCCCCTGCTCGCGCGCGAAGCGCGGGAAGGCCTCGGTCGAGTTGACGTCGTCGGAGAGGAGCACGCCGCCGCTGCGAAGGTGCGGCCACGCCGCGTTGAACTCGAACCACATGCAGTCGAAGGAGTGCTCGCTGTCGTGCATGAACGAGTCGATCGTCCCCAGCCCGTCGAGCAGCGGCGGGAGCTCGTCCTGCGTGCGTCCGAGGACGAGCGTCCAGCGCTCGCGCAGCTCGCGCGGGATCAGCCACCCCGGCTCGGAGCCGGACGGGATGCCGGCGCGGCCTTCGCCTTCGAAGAACGTCCCGGGCACGTAGTCGCGGCCGACCTCGCGCGGCAGGTCGACCGAGTGGAGGCTTCCCTCGCCGTTGTGGTCGAGCGCCAGCAGGGCGAACGCCGTCGAGAAGCCGTTGGCGACACCCGTCTCGACGGCGACCCGCGGACGAAGGTGGCGGAAGACCGCGTAGAGGTAGCCGCCCTCGGCGTAGCCGATGGCGCCGAGCGAGTGCCCGCTGCCGCCGACCGCCGCAGCATGCACGCGCCCCTGCTCGAGCAGGTGCTCGCGGAGCCCGCTGGCCTCGAGCTCGCGCTCGTAGCCGCGGAGAACCGCGTCGCCGCCGATGAAACCCGCGACCTCTGCGCGGATCCGGCGCGCCTCGACCACGCGCCGCGGGTGCCGCACGTTGCGGGCCGCCCGGTACAGCGTTCGTTTCAAGCCGCGCACCATATCGTTGCGCGCGTGGACGTCCGCGACGCACGCATCCTGCATCTGCCGGTCAATCTCGCCGGCACCGGCTGGGCGCACGTGAACGCGCTGCGACGCAAGCACGTGGACGCACGGCTGCTCGTGTTCTGGCCGCAGAGGTGGCGGCCGGAGGAGTACGACATCAACCTCGACCTGCCGCGCCAGGGATTCGTGCGGCAGCAGCTCGTCCAGTGGCGTGCGCTCGCGAAGTACCTGCCGCAGACCGACCTGTTCCACTTCTACTTCGGCAAGACGCTCGTCCCGAAGTCGCTGAACATGCCGATCCTCAAGGCGGCCCGGAAGAAGTCCGTGATGCACTTCCTCGGCGACGACATCCGCTGGAAGCCACTCGACCAGCTGGAGTACCGCAAGAAGTTCGACGCGACGATCGTCGGCTCGTACGCGGCGACGCGCTGGGTGCCGGACGCGACGGCGGTCGTGCCGCCGGGCCTCGACCTGTGCTCGTACGAGCCGGTGCCGGCCGTCGAGCGCGAGCGGCCGCTCGTCGTGCACGCGCCCTCGGACCTGGAGAAGAAGGGGACGCGCTTCGTCGTCGAGGCGTGCAAGCAGCTCCCGGTCGACCTCGACGTCGTGCACGGCGTGCCGCACGACGAGGCGGTCGAGCGCTTCAAACGGGCGGACATCGTCGTCGACCAGCTGCACTACCTCTGGCACGGCGTGTTCGCGATCGAGTCGATGGCGTACGGGAAGCCCGTCGTCACCCACCTCGATCCCGAAGCCGTGCGGCAGACCGAGGAGGCGTTCGGCCTGAAGGTGCCGATCGTCCCCGCGACGAAGGACGACCTCGTGGAGAAGCTCCGACCGCTCGTCGAGTCGTTCGAGCTGCGCAGGCGCCTCGGCGAGGAGGGGCGCGCGTACGTCGAGCAGGTGCACGACCTCGACAAGGTCGCGGACCGTTTGATCGAGCTGTACGCGTCGCTCCTCTAGCGAGTCGCGGGGACATACTGAGCGGGTGCTCGACCGGCTGAAGGAGCTGTTCCGCCACTCGGCGATCTACGGCCTCGGCTCGATCGTCGCGCGGATTCTCGGCGTGCTGCTCCTGCCGCTGTACACGCGCTACCTGACGCCGGGGGACTACGGGCTGATCGAGACGCTCGTCGCGCTCTCCGCTGTGCTCAGCGCGCTCGTCGCGCAGGCGATGAAGAGCGCGTTCTTCCGCTTCTACTTCGACTCGACGGAGCCGGCCCGCCGGCTGCTCGTGGTCCGCACGGCGTTCTGGTACGTGATGGCGGCGTCGACGGCGACGCTCGTCCTCGGGGTCGTGTTCTCCCGCCAGATCTCGTGGGTGTTGTTCCACACGCAGCATCACGCCGACCTCGTGATCGCCTCGTTCGTCGGGCTGTGGGCGGCGATGAACTACGACCAGATGACGTCGCTCTTCCGCGTCGAGCAGCGCTCGACCGCGTATGTCGCCGCGACGCTGGCCAATGTCGCGATCACGATCGCCGCGACGGTGCTGCTCGTCGTCGCGTTCCACCAGGGCCCACTGGGCGTCCTCGTCGGGAACTTCACCGGCACGCTTGCGGTGTACGCCGCGCTGCTGCTGTACAGCCGCCACGCACTCGGCCTGCAGTTCGACCGCCCGCTGTATCACGCGATGAACCGGTTCGGCCTCCCGCTCGTCCCGTCCGCCGTTGCGCTGTGGCTGACGAACTTCGCCGATCGCTTCTTCCTGATCAAGCTCACGGACGCACACGAGGTCGGCCTCTACTCGATCGGCGTGCGCATCTCGTCGGCGATCGTGTTGCTGCTGACCGCGTTCCGGCTGGCCTGGCCGGCGTTCGCCTATTCGATCGACGACGACCGGGAGGCGAGGCGGACGTACAGCTTCGTCCTGACGTATGTCGTCTTCGTCTGCTGCTGGCTCTCGCTGGGCCTCGGCCTGCTCGCGCCGTGGATCCTGCGGCTGATCACGACGAGGCCGTTCTACGCCGCGGCGAACGTCGTCGCCCCGCTCACGTTCAGCGTCGCCGCCTTCGCCGGCTACGTCGTCGTGCAGATCGGGACCGGCCGCGCGCGGCAGACCCGCACGAACTGGGTCGTGACGGGCATCGCAGCCGCCCTCAACATCGTGCTCAACCTCGCGCTCATTCCTCCGTACGGCCGGATGGGCGCCGCCGTGGCGACGCTGATCTCGTACGCCGTGCTGTTCGTCCTGATGGCGTGGCGCGCGCACGCCGTGTTCCCCGTGGCGTACCAGTGGCGCCGCGTCGCAACGGTCGGCCTCGTTGCAGCGGCGTTGACAGTCCTCGGCAAGGCGGTCGACGCGCCCCTCGGGGTCGCGCTTGCGCTGACGGCGGTGTACCCGCTGCTGCTCGCTCCGCTCGGCTTCTACCTGCCCGCGGAGCGGCGGCGGTTGCGGCGCCTGCTGCCGCTGCCCGGCCGTTAGTCCGCGCCGGCTTCGACCGCCGCGACGGCTGTCAGGTCGACCGCCTGAGCCGCGTCGGCTTCCCCCTCGCCGTGGCGCAGCGCCGCGGCGAACGCGAAGGCGCCGACGGTGAAGCCGGCGGCGATCGCGAGGAACACGACCGGCATCCCGACGTACTGCAGCGCCTGCCCGACGGCGAGGAACCCGAGCGGGCCGACGAGGACGGAGATCGTCATCACGGCTGTGATCACCTTCGGGCGGAGGGCCTCCGGCGGCCGGACGGTGAGGATCCCGAGCACGGGCGCGTTGACGAGCGGGGCGCAGAAGCCGAAGGCGGCGAGCACGACGACGACGACCGGCCACGGGAGGTCGAGCGCGAGCAGCCAGAGCGGCAACGCCATCCCGAGAATCCCCGCGGCGGCGAGCCTGAGCAGCGGGACCTTGCGCACGATCTGCGACGCCAGGATGCTCCCGGCGAGAGCGCCGGCGCCGAATGCGGCGAACAAGAAGCCGACGATCGTCGAGTCGGCGTCGAAGCGGCGCACGACGAGCACGGGGAGCATCGCGATCAGGCCCTGCGCCACGAAGTTGATGAACGCCGCGGCGGCCATCATCGGCCCGAGGAGCCGGTCGTGGACGACGTAGCGCAGGCCTGCGAAGAGGCCGCGCGACGACTCGTCGGCGGGAACGCGCTTGCCCGCGCGCACGAACAGGAGGATGACGACGAACGAGAATGCGTACGTGGCGGCGTCGACGAGCAGCACGGCCGGCGCGCCGAGCCAGGCGATCAGCACGCCGGCGGCGATCGGGCCGCCGAGCTGCGTCAGCTGGTTCGCCGCCTGCACGAATGCCGAGCCCTGCGCAACGAGCTGTTCGTCCTCGCCGAGCACCTCGGGAAGGACCAGCCGCGACGACGAGTAGTACGGGGCCATGAACGAGCCGAGCAGGAACGCGCACGCGAGCAGGAGCCCGAACGTCAGGTGCCCCGTCCAGTGGAGGATCGGGATCGCGGCCATGATCGGAACGCGCGCCGCGTCCGCGACGTTCATCGTCCGTTTCGCGCCCAGGCGCGCGATGAGCGACCCGGACGGGATCCCGAGCAGCCCGACCGGGAGCAGCTCACACGCGAGCACCCAGCCCATGCGGGCGGTCGAGCCGGTCGTGATCAGCACGAACCACGGCAGCGCCACATAGGTCATCGCCGACCCGGTGAGGGAGACGAGCTCGGCGGCGAGGATCGCGGCGAGCGACCGGTTCCTCAGCATCGACACGCGGCGGATAATAAGACGTACGTACGGTTTTGTAAAGTGGAGGCGTGCCGAAGGTCTCCGAAGCCCACGCCGACGCTCGGCGCGAGCAGATCCTCGACGGTGCGCGACGCGCCTTCGCGCGCTACGGCTACCACGGCGCGACCGTCGCCAAGCTCGAGGAGGAGGTCGGCCTCTCGCGGGGCGCCATCTTCAACTACTACCCGGACAAGTGGTCGCTCTTCTTCGAGCTTGCCTCGCGCGACCAGCACGAGCTGACCACGCTCCTGATGGAACAAGGTCTCGACGCCACCATTCGCCACCTGACGACCGAGAGCCCCGAGTGGCTGACGGTCTACTTCGAGGTCCTGCGCATCCTCCGCGGCGATCCGGAGCGGATGAAGGAGTTCACGTCGCGCGGCGGCGAAGGACGCGAGGAGGAGGTCAAGGCCTGGCTCCGCGGGCTCCACGAGCGACGGGAGTTCCGGGACGACGTCACGCTCGAGGACATCGTCGTGTTCATCAACGTCGTCGCGAACGGCATCGCCCTCGCAACCTCGCTCGGGCTGCCGCTCGAGGCCGACTCGCTCGTGAAGCTCGTGCATCAAGGCATCGACCCGCCGAAGTAGCATCGCGCGGCTGATGCGCGACATCACGGTCCTCGTCACGGCGTCGGGGGCGCCGGGAACCGCGGCGCTGCTCCGTGCCCTGCGCACGAACGGCGAGCGCGGCGTCCGCGTCGTCGGCGTCGACATGTCGCCGCAGGCGATCGGGCGGCAGTTCTGCGACCGCTTCTACGTCGTCCCGCCCGGGCGGGATCCCGCCTTCGTCGACGCGGTGCTCGACATCGTCCGCCGCGAGAACATCGACGTCGTCCTGCCGCAGTCGTCCCACGACCTGCCCGCCCTGGGCGCGGCGCGCGAGCGCTTCATGGCGACGACGGTCATGGTGTCGCCGCCGGATGCGATTCGCACCGCGAACGACAAGGCGGCGGCGTATGCGCTGATCGAACGGCTCGGTCTCCGCGCGCCCGCGTGGCGGAGGGTGAGGGGCGGGCGGGCGCTCGCCGGGGCGGCGTACGAGCTCGGCTACCCGCAGCGCGCCGTGTGCTTCAAGCCGGTGTTCGGTTCGGGCTCACGCGGCTTCCGCGTGCTCGACGCGAACGTCGACCGCGCGCGCCAGCTCTTCGAGGAGCGTCCCGGCAACCTCGCCATGCGGCTGGACGACGTGCTCGAGCTCGTCCCGAAAGACGGCGGCCCGGACCTCCTCGTGATGGAGCTCGCGACCGGCCGGGAGCGCACGGTCGACGGGATCGCGCGCTCGGGCCAGGTCGTCCTCGGCCACGCGAAGACGCGCGAGTCGATGCGCGCGGGCCTCGCGATGTACTTCGAGACGCTCAACGACCACTGGCTGCTGGAGGTCGCGCAGCGCATCGTGTCGGAGCTCGGCATCGAGTACTTCTTCAACATCCAGCTGGTCGGCGACCAGGTGATCGAGATCAACCCGCGCGTCTCGACGATCGTCTACCAGGATGACCTGAACCTGCCGTATCTCGGCGTCAAGAGCGCGCTCGGCGAGATCTCGCACGAGGAGCTCGCGCAGCTGAGCGCACGCGTGCGTCCGACCCGGCGCGCGCTGCGCTACTTCGACCAGGTGGAGTGGGACGAGAGCTCGCCGGCGGACATGCACACGCCGCCGCGCGCCTGAACCTCGTCGAGGAACCTCCAGTAGAGGCGGTCCCAGCCGCCGGAGGTCAGCGGGTCGAAGCGGTCGGGGTGCCAGAGGACGGCGAACGCGCCGCCGTTCGACGCCGCCCAGTCGACCAGGGCCCGAAGGCGCGGCTCGGCGCGTTTTGCGGACAGGCCGAGGTACCGCTCCTCGGCAAGCGTCGCGTCCATCGCGGCGAGCGGGATCTCGAGAATGCGGGCGGGCGCGTCGCGCCCGAAGTCCCACGGGTGGAATGGGCGTGCGATGCCGGCGCGGAAGCCCACCGCGTCCGGGAAGCCGAGTGTCGTGTCGTAGCGAAACGGGAGCCGCGCGAGGTTTCGGTGCGGGTCGACGCGGAGGTAGTGGTAGCGGTGTCCGAGCACGGGCCCGGCGAGCGCTTCGAGCCTCGCCCGCTCGGCGGCGAGGCGCTCCGCGTCGTCCGCCGCCGTGTAGCTCCCGTGCAGGCCGATCTCGCCGCCGGCGTCGCGGATCGTCTCGACGAGGCGGGGGCGCAGCTCCTCGTAGCGCTCCGGCGCGGCCCCGTCGTGCGGGTCGTCGTGGCCGGCAAGGACGAAGAAGGTCGAGCCGACGCTTTCGCGCGCGAGGATCTCGCGAAAGCGCCAGTTGGGATCCGTCCCGCGCAGTCGGTGGGCGGGGGCAGCAGCGAGTGCCGTCGCCTCGCGGAACGCGGGGCCGGCGCGGACCCCGAGAACGTTTCGCTTCAGCCGCGCTGCGGAGCCGCGCAGGCCGATCCGCGTCCAGCGCCACGGCGTGTCGACGTCGTGCGTCAGCGCGATCGTGAACCCGTCGTCCTGGAGGCCGAGCCGGCGGCGCAGACGCTCGAGCGGCGGGTCGAGCGGGTCGAGCCGCGACCATTCGGCGCGGAAGCGGCCGTGCTCGTCGCGCGGGCCGTCGCGCTCTTCGACCCGCGCGAGGTGGAAGAACCCGGCCGCGACCTGGTCTGCGGGCAGCTCGCCGCGGTCGACCTGCTCCCACGCACCGGCGTCATACGGAAGGTCGTCGCCGAAGCCGACGTCCGTCGCGCCGATCGAGTCGAGCACCCAGCGCGCGCGGCGCTCGACCCGCTCCGGGATCACGAGACGACGCTCCGGGCGACGCGCGCCAGGTGGACGAGCCCGGGCTTCGGGTCGTCGAGCGCGAAGACGGCGTCGACGTAGGGCGGCCGCTGCGGCGCCGGGCTCTCGCCCGGGAGCAGCGTGATCGCCCAGCGCTTGCCGTGGCCGTTCATGTGGGCCTCCGGAAGAGCGCCGCCGGTCAGGTCGCGATAGGCGATCAGCGGGAGGTCGACGCCGCACGCCGTCGCAAGCCCGTGCCACTGCCAGAGGCGCGCGTTGATCTCCATCAGCTTGTAGCGCCCGTCGCGAGGGTCCCGCTTGAACTCGACCTGGGAGAGCCCGCGGTACCCGAACGCCCGCAGCAGCGTCAGCGCTGCGTCGACGACTTCTTGCACCCACACGGCCTCGCCGACGCGGCACGTGCCGATGCCGGGCGGCGTCTGCCGCAGTTTGCGCCCGCAGAAGACGCCGAGCGCGGCGCCGCCGGCGTCGAGATAGCTGCCGACCGTGTAGAGCGTGTCGTCGCCGCCCGGGATCAGGTCCTGGACGATCGGCCCGAACTCCGCCGTTTTCGCGAGCGCCTCGTCGAGCTCCGCCTGCGTCTCGCAGCGAAAGGCCTGGCGCCGGTAACGGCGCTTGAACTCGACCGAGCGGTCCGGCTTCACGATGACCGGGAAGGTGCCCGGATCCGGCGTCGGGACGTCGAGGCCCGCGGCCGCGGCTTGCTCGAGCTGCGCGCGCTTGCTCTGCAGGCGCTCGAGGAGGCACCAGTCGGGAAACGGTGTGAGCACCTGGAGATCGTCGGCGTGGCGGGCGATCGCGTTCAGCGAGTCGTCGTGTGTCGGGAAGACGACGACGTCGCCGAGCGCGCGCAGCACGTCGACGAACCGCCGTTCGTCCGTGAACGGGTCCGGCGAGAGCACCGGCTCGGCGTACTTCGACCGGAAGCCGAGCGCGCTCGGGCGGTGATCGACCGCGAGCACGCGGACGCCGGCGCGGCCCAGCGACCGGACTGCCGCGAGCCCGTTCACCCAGCCGACGTCGACGACGGCAGCGGGGGCGGCCACTACCGCAAGGAGTCGAGCGCGGCGACGTCCTCGGCGGACGGCTCCCACTCGCCGGCGGCGGCGTTCGCGCGCACTTGCTCGGGCTTCGTCGCACCGGAGATGACCGACGGGACGGCCGGCTGCGCGAGCAGGCCGCCGATCGCGACCTCGAGCAGCGTGACGTCGCGCTCGCCGGCGTAGGCCTCGAGCGCCTCGATGCGATCGAACGTCTCGTCCGTGAAAACCTCGTCGCGGCCCGCGAGCCGCGCGCCCTCGGGGCGAGGCTGCCCGCGCTCGTACTTGCCGGTCAGCAGGCCACTCGCGAGCGGGAAGTACGGCAGCACGCCGAGGCCGAGCCGCTCGCAGACCGGCAGCAGGTCCCGCTCCGGGTCGCGATGGAGTAGCGAGTAGCGGTTCTGCGCGGACACCGGTCGCGCCCACGCGTGCTCGCGCGCGAGGGCGTCGACCTCTTCGACCTGCGCCGCCGTCAGATTCGAGTGGCCGACGTAGCGCACCTTGCCCTCGCGGACGAGCTCGTCGAGCGCGCCGAACGTCTCGGCGAGCGGCGTGACCTTGTCGGGCGTGTGGTACTGGTAGAGATCGACCCGGTCGGTGCGCAGCCGCTGCAGCGACGCATCGACGGCCTTGCGGATGTACTCGCGCGAGCCGCGCGCCCGCGTGCCATCGCCCATGTCGCCGCCGAACTTGGTCGCGACGACGACCCCGTCGCGCCGTCTCTCGAGCACCTCGCCGAGGAACGACTCGCTGCCGCCTTTGTTGCCGTAGATGTCGGCCGTGTCGAGCAGCGTGATGCCGGCATCGAGCGCGGCGTCGACCACGGCGCGCGTCCCTTCGAGGTCGACGCGGCCGCCGAAGTTGTTGCAGCCGAGGCCGACGACGGAGACTTCGGGGCCTTCGCTGCCGAGGCGGCGCGTACGCATAGCGCTGGATGGTAAGCCTTCAAGGGTGCGCTACCGCCGGCTGGGGAGCAGCGACCTGCAGGTGTCCGAGATCAGCCTCGGGTCCTGGCTGACGTACGGCGGCGGCGTCGAGCGCGCGCAGGCCGAGGCGTGTGTCGCCAAGGCGTTCGAGCTCGGGATCAACTTCATCGACACGGCGAACGTCTACGCGCGTGGCGCAGCCGAGTCGTTCCTCGGCGAGGTGCTCGTCGGCCGTCCGCGCGACTCCTACGTCCTCGGCACGAAGCTGTTCTGGCCGATGAACGGCGACCGGGGCCTGTCGCGGGAACAGGTCTTCAAGCAGCTCGACCTGTCGTTGCTGCGCCTGAAGACGGAGTACGTGGATCTGTACCAGTGCCACCGCTACGACTGGGACACCCCGCTCGAAGAGACAATGGACGCGCTGACTGAGGTCGTCCGGCAGGGGAAGGTGCGCTGGCTCGGCTTCAGCGAGTGGCCGCCAGACCGCATCCAAGCGGCGCTCGAGCTGACGGATGTGGAGAAGTTCGTGTCGAGCCAGCCGCAGTACTCGATCCTGTGGCGCGAGCCCGAACGCGAGGTCTTCCCGCTCTGCTCGGCGAACGGGATCTCGCAGATCGTGTGGTCGCCGCTCGCGCAGGGCGCGCTGACGGGGAAGTACAAGCCGGGCGAGGCGCCGCCGGCGGGAACGCGCGCGGCCTCGCACGACATGGGCTGGGCGATGGATCGCTTCCGGGACGACGACGTGCTCTCGGCAGTGCAGGAGCTCGTGCCGATCGCCGACGACCTCGGCGTCAGCATGGCTCAGCTCGCGCTCGCATGGGTGCTCCGGCGGGACGAGGTCGCGTCCGCGATCATCGGCGCGAGCCGAGCGGAGCAGGTCGAGGAGAACGCGGCCGCGTCGGGAGTCGAGCTCGACGACGCGACGCTGCAGGCGATCGACGACGCCGTCGCGCCCGTCGTCGCCGTCTAGGCCGTCGACCAGCGCAAAGCGATCCTGTCTGAGACGGGGCCTACGCGACCACGACGCGGTACACCTCGAAGACCTCCGCGAACTCGCGGTTCACGTTGATCCCGTGCGTGCGCGCGACATTGCGGATGTACTCGGGATCGCTGTAGCGCCGGTGCTGCTGCGACTCGTATTTCCCGAGCGCGGCGACCTTCTTCTCGACATGTGCGGCCTCGAGCGAGACGTACGCCTGGTAGGCGAAGTCGAAGTTGTTCCAGGGAATCTCGTAGCCGAGGATCGTCGTCCGCTTGAAGGCGCGCAGCCCCTCCGCCGCGATGACCTGGTGGTCCTGGTGGATGTCGTGCACCGTCGGCTGGAAGACGGCGTCGGGACGCCACTCTTCCCACAAAGCGACGAGCAGCTCGAGGATGTCCTGACGGTGCTCGGGGAAGGTCCGCACGTCGAAGTCGTGCACCGTCAGGTTCTCCGGCGCGATCCCCAGCTCGGCCGTCGCCTCGCGCACCTCGCGCGCAAGCGTGTCCGGCGCGAAGCCCGGCGGGAGCGACCGCGTCGCGATCGAGAACGCGACGTAGCGAACCTCGGCACCGCTCTCGACGAGCCGCGCCATCGTCCCGCCGGCGCCGAACTCGCCGTCGTCGGTGTGCGGTGCGAGCACGAGCACTCGCTGCCAGGCGCCGATCACGCGGCGTTTCCTATCACGCCTCCGTAGTCTTGGCCTCTCATGCCCGTGCCCCACGGCGACTTGGCTCAGCTGGCGGCTGTCGTCGGCGCCGGAGGCGCCGCGACGCTGCTGCTTGCCCGTACGCGGGTCGAGCTGCTGGCCGGGCTCGCCGTTGCCGTCGTCGGCGAGGCGCTCCTTGCGGTGGCGCTGATTCCCGGCCACGACCTCAAGCGTTTCGTCACGCCGGCTTCGCATCTCGGCGGGCTGATCTTCGGCGTGCTCGTGATCGTCGCGATCGCCTGGGCGTTCGTGCGCTGGCCGGTCGTCGTCCCGGTGGCGCTGCTCGCCGCGTCGCCGTTCCGGATCACGACCGCGGTCGGGGCGCAGAAGGCATACCTGCTCGACCCGCTCTACGTCGTGCTCGCGGCCGCGGTGCTCGCGCTCGTCGTCCGCGTCCTGCGCGGGCACGCCGACCGGGCGCTGCCGCGGCTGATCGCGATTCCGGCGGCAGCGTTCGTGTTCTACACGGGCCTGTCGCTCCTTTGGACGCACGACCTGCGTGCGGGGAGCATCGAGCTGCTCTTCTTCCTCTTCCCCTTCTCCGCCCTCGTCGTCGTCGTCGTGCGTTCCCCGTATCGCGCGTGGCACCCGCGCGCGCTCGCGGTCACGCTCGTGGCGCTGGCGACGCTCTTCGCCGCCGTTGCGCTCTTCCAGCGCGTCACGCACGGCCACCTGCTCGCGAGCGACGTCGAGCGGGCGAACGCGTACACGTCGTACTTCCGCGTCACGTCGCTGTTCAAGGACCCGAGCGTCTTCGGCCGGAACGTCGTGATCGCGATCGGCGTCCTGCTCGTCGCGATGTGGCTGGCGCGCGTCCGCTTCTGGGTCGCCGCCGCGCTGATCGCCTTCCTCTTCCTCGGCATGCTCCCGGCGTACTCGCAGTCGAGCTACGCGGCGCTGTTTGCCGTCACCGTCGCCGTCTCGTACGTCGTCGGCGGTCCTCTCCTCCGCCGCGTGCTGGTCGTCGGCGCCGTCGTGACCGTCCTCGCGGGAGCGGCGTTCGTCGCCGCGACCGCAGTGAGCGACTCCGCCCGGCAGGCGACAAGCGGGCGCACCCGGCTTGCGCGGGTGACCTGGATCGCGTTCGAGCACCATCCCGTGGTCGGCGTCGGCGTCGGCGGGCAGCCGCAGGCGAGCAGGGAGGAGGCGAAGACGCAGCTCTCTGCCAAACGCGACAAATCGCACACGACGCCACTGACGGTCGCCGCGGAGCTCGGGATCATCGGCTTCCTCATCTACGTCGCCGTGATGGCCGCGACGGCGCGCTTGCTCTACCTCGTGACACAGCGCGACCGCGCGCTCGGCCTTGGCGCGGCGTCCGTGTTCTTTGCGCTGTTCGTGCACTCGCTCTTCTACGCGGGCTTCTTCGAGGACCCGGTGGCGTGGGGCGTGATCGGGGTCGCCGCGTGGGCTTTGGCCGTCATGACGGCTGGCGCCGCTGGCACACTTGCCACCGCCGGGTGCGTCGATGGATCCTCCTCAGCCTCGCAGTCCTCGGGCTCCTCGTCGCCGGTGCCGGCGTCGCCGTCTACCTCAAAGCCCGTGAGCGCCCCTCGGGAAAGCTCGACACCCAGCTGAAGGGCGTCTCCGAGGGCACCGCCGACACGCGCGCGATCACGGCGCCGAAGCGACACAAGGGTCTCCACCTCGTCGACGACAAGCGCTGCTGGCGCGAGTTCGGCGGAAGCCCGCAGCGGACGCTTTCGCGACCGGCGATCGACATCGGCCTGCCGTACCGGCGCTTCTGGTCGGTCGGGCTCGGCAGCTACATCGAGTATCCGCCGAGCTACTGCGGGGGGATCCTCTACGTGAATACGTTCGGCGGGAAGACCGTCGCGCTCAACTCGCACAACGGCCACAGGATCTGGCAGGTACAGGGAGGGCGGAAGCCTTCGACGCCCGCGATCGCCGGGCCGCGCCTGATCGTCTCGTCGCACGACGGCTACGTGACGGCGTACAACCGTTTCAACGGCCGCCGCCTGTGGCGGCTCAAGGTCGCGGGGAAGGTCGAGTCGTCACCGGTCGTCGTCGGCCGCCTCGTCTACTTCGGTGCGACGGACGGACGCCTGTTCTGCGTCTACGTGCGCACGGGGAGGGTCAGGTGGGCATTCGACACGGGCGGCCGCATCAACTCGAGCCCGTCGATCCTCGGCAACAGCGTGTTCATCACGACGTACGCCGGTTCCGTCTGGCGGCTGAACCGCGACAACGGCCACAAGATCTGGAGCAAGTACCTGAGCCGCGACTTCGTCCGCTACGAGAGCTTCTACGCGAGCGCGTCCACCGACGGGAAGCGGCTGTTCACGATCTCGCGCTCCGGAGGCGTATTCGCGCTGTCGGCCAGCAACGGCCACGTCATCTGGCGGTCGAGCGTCAACTCGTGGGGCTATGCGACGCCCGCGGTCGCGCAAGGCCGCGTCTTCTTCGGCGGCTTCGACGGCCGTGTCCGGGCGCTCCGCGCCAGCACCGGGCAGGTGATCTGGAGCCGGCACCTCGGCGGCCGCTTCCTCGGCCCGGCGTTCGTCGCCGGCAAGTACGTCTTCATCTCGAACCTGGAGCGGAACACCTACGCCCTGCGAGCGGCCGACGGGAAGGTCATGTGGCATCTCGACATCGGCAAGTACTCGCCCGGAATCGTCACCGAGCGCCACTACTTCTTCACGCTGAACGGGATCGTGCAGGCGTGGCACGGGCGGAAGAGCCCGCAGATTCTCGAGCTGCAGCGGCGGCAGCTAGCCGCGAAGCACCGGGTGGCGACGACGCCAAAGAAACGATCGCCGTAGCCCGAAGCTCGCGACGCGCCACGCGCCCGCGCGTACGCCGTACGACGCGAGCTTGAGCCGGCCGCCGGCGTCCGGCGCGTTCGCCGTCTCGTAGCCGAGCTCGTGCAGGACGTCGCCCGCGACGTGCTCGAAGGCGGCGACGTCGGCGGCGGGCATCTGAGCGCGCCAGTCGCGCACGCCCGCTGTCGGAGGCTGTCTCAGCCGCTGCTGGTGCGGCTTCGCCGAGACGTCGACGGTCCCCGCGTAGTCGGCCATCGCGGGCTCGTAGTCGAGCCCGGCGAAGGCACAGATCCGCGCCAGCACAGGCTCCACACCGGCGACCAGCTCCTCGTAGCGGACCTCGAGGTAACGGTCGCCGACGCGGCGTCCGAGCCGCCGGGCGGCCGCGACCTCCGTCCGCCACTGGCACGCGAAGCCGGCCGGCGTGCGCGGATGCATCCACGTCTCCGTGACGATGCCGCGCGGCATCGACAGGAACGACAGCGCGGCGTCGCGCCCGTCGCGGATCAGATGGACGAACAGCGCATCGGGAAAGAGCCGCTCGAGCAGGCGGAGGTTCTGCATGTACATCGGCGTCTTGTCGCCCCAACGGGGCTTGCCGCGCTCGTCGGCGTAGACGACGTAGACCGTTCCGATCGCCTCACCGGTCGACATCCCGTCGCGGAGCCGGGCGCGCACCTTCGCGAGCGGCACGTCCCACTCGGCGACGGTGTCGATCCGGCTGAGATCGTCGACGAACTCGTCGACCTGGATCCGCCGCACATGCCGGTCGGCGAGTTGCGGGACGAAGTACGACTCGTCCGGGACCGCGAGCTGCGAGTGGCGGTCGA
Source organism: uncultured Actinomycetes bacterium (assembly GCA_963833655.1). Lineage (GTDB taxonomy): Bacteria > Actinomycetota > Thermoleophilia > Gaiellales > Gaiellaceae > 3-1-20CM-4-69-9. The sequence goes on from CAWHYL010000007.1 coordinate 375,723, forward strand.
GCATGACGCGCAGGAGCGTCGTGCCGGAGCGGCGGACGCCGAGGATCAGGAGCGGCGGCCCGCCCGGTGTCAAGAGCCCGAGATCGGAACCAGCTGCGAGAGATTGCCGGCGAGGTCGCGCGCACGGAGCGCCAGCTGCGTTTGCGTCGAGAGCGGCTTGTAGTACGGCAGCCGCCCGTGGCGCAGCGTCGAGTACGTCCGCACGCGCCTGCGGCCGTTCACGTAGAGGAGAGCATGTCCCGCTTCCGAGATCCGGTACAGAAACGTCGTCTTCGCGCCGTCACGCTGGACCCCGGCGAGCGCGATCGTTGGCGGCTTCGTGTCGACGCGAATCGGGTTCGGGAGGTCGATCGTCCGTTGCGCCCGCCGCATGTGGACGACCGCGTAGTAGACGCCGTCCGGTACGCCGTCGCCGTTCCACTCGACGTGCACCATCCCTTTCGGGAACTCACGATCCGCGAGGACCGCCGGGCCGGAGGGCGTGCGCACCCAGATGCGCAGGTGATCGGCGTGGCGGATCGAGAAGTCGATGTGAGCGGCCGCCGTCGTGCAGTTGCAGACGGGCGAGAAGACCTTATCGACGTGCGTCTGCGAGATCGGGCTCGGCTCGAGCTTCAGGTGCTGGGTCACCACGAAGGCCGTCGCCGTCGCCGTCAGCAGCACCAGCACGAGGATCGTCGGCGCGTTCCGCTTCACGGTTTCGCGATTGTAGGAGCAGCCAAACGGCGAACGCACCGAGACCGACGCCGAGGCCCGCTGCGATCACGTAGCTCGACTCGGGCACGTTCAGCAGCTTGATCCCGCTGAGCGCGAGCACGGCGGCGAGCCCGAGCCGGAGGGCGTCCTGTGGCAGGTGCAGCGTGAAGCGGCTCGAGAGCCAGATGCCGGGGACGGAGCCGAGCAGCAGCCACGCGGTGGCGTGCAGATCGACGTTGCCCTGCACGAGATGCCCGAACCCGGCGACCCAGAGCAGCGCGGCGGCGTGGAAGATGTCCGTGCCCACGATTCGCGCGATCGTCAGCGGATAGATCATCACCATCACGAGCCCGAAGAACGTGCCGCTCCCGACGGACGTGAGACCGACGATGTAGCCGAAGACAGCGCCGAGGATGACCGCCCGCACCTTGTCCTTGCGCTGGAGGACGAACCCCGCCTCGCTCGGCTGAATGCCTCGCTTGACGAACGTCTTGAGCACGAGCCCGATCGCGCCGAGCACGAGCGCGCCGCCGATCGCGTAGCTCAGCGCCGACTGCACGCTGTCCCCGTACGTCGCAGCCAACCAGCCGGCCGTCGCGACGCCGAGCAGCGACATCGGCCCCGAGCCGAGGAACATCCACGCCGTCAGACGCGCATGGACGTTGCCGAGCCGCCGGTGCCGCACCGCGCCGAAGGACTTGAACACGGCGCCGTGGAGGATGTCCGTCCCGACGGCGTACGCCGGCTTGAAGCCGAAGACGAGCACGAGGATGGGCGTCATCAGCGAGCCGCCGCCCATCCCAGTCAGCCCCACCAGGACACCGATGAGCAGCCCCGTGAGGGTGAATTGCCAGGTCATCTAGGCGCGATACGCCTCGATCAGGACCTGCGCGACCTCGGGACGGGAGAACTCCTCGGGCGGCAGCTCGCCGTTCCCGAGCATTTCCCGGACCTTGGTGCCAGACAGGAAGACATGGTCTTCGGAGCCGTGCGGACAGGTCTTCGCCGACGCCATCGAGCCGCACTTCCTGCACCAGAACGAGTGCTCGAAGAACATCGGCTCGATGTCGAGCTCGTGCGGCTCGAACTCGTCGAAGATCAGCTGCGCGTCGTACGTGCCGTAGTAGTCGCCGACGCCGGCGTGGTCGCGGCCGACGATGAAGTGCGAGCAGCCGTAGTTCTTACGGCAGATCGCATGCCAGACGGCTTCACGCGGACCGGCGTAGCGCATCGCGGCCGGAAACGCGCCCAGGACGACGCGGTCGCCCGGGTAGTAGCCGTCCAGGAGCACCCGGTAGCACTCGACGCGCGTCTTCGCCGGGACGTCGTCGGACTTCGTGTCGCCGACGAGCGGGTGGATCAGCAGGCCGTCCACGGTCTCGAGCGCGACCTTCGTCAGGTACTCGTGCGCGCGATGGATCGGGTTCCGCGTCTGGAACCCGACGACGCGCTTCCAGCCGCGCTGCGCGAACTCGGCACGCGTCTCGGCGGGGTCGAGGGCGAGCTCGGGGAACGGCGCCTCGGCCCGCTCGAAGACGGTGACGCGGCCCGCGACGTACAGCGGCTTCTGTTCGTACAGCCGCGCCACGCCCGGATGCGCATCGTCCGTCGTGCCGAACGCCTGCTGCGCCTCGCGCTCCTTGTCGTACTCGTAGACCTCCTCGACGTCGAGCACGGCGTGCTCGCCGAGCGCGACACGGTCGCCCGTCGGCGCCTCCTCGACGGCGAGGCACACCGGCAATGCCCACGGAAGCCCGTTCGCGAGCCGCATGCTCTCGAGCACGGACTCGTAGTCGTCTCGGCCCATGAAGCCCGTGAGCGGCGAGAGCGCGCCCGACGCGAGCATGTCCAGGTCGGAACGCTCGCGCGACGTCAGCGCAAGCGTCTGGAGCGACGCGAGGTCGTCCGGACGCTCCCCCGTGCGGTCGACCAGCTCGCCGCCGTGCGGGGCGATCAGCTTCGTGTCCGTCGCGACGCTCATGCGGGCACCGCGGCCGCGATCAGCCCGCGCTCGGCGAGATGCGCGAGGATCAGCTCGGCGCTCTCGGCCGGCGAATTCTGCTCAGTGTCGATGCGCACGTCCGGGTCGCTGGGCGCTTCGTACGGGTCGTCGACGCCGGTGAAGCCCTTGATCTCACCCTTGAACGCCTTCTCGTAGAGGCCCTTCACGTCGCGGCGCGCACACTCCTCCACCGACGCGGCGACGTGCACCTCGACGAACGGCCCCCACTCCTCGACGAGCTCGCGCGCGCGCTGCCGCGTCTCCTCGTACGGGGAGATCGCGGCGGCGATCACGGCCGCGCCGTGACGCGTCAGCCGCGCGGCGACCCAGCCGATGCGCTCGATGTTCGCGTCGCGATCCTCCTTCGAGAAGCCCAAGCCCTTCGAGAGATGCGTCCGGACGGTGTCACCGTCGAGGTACTCGACGATCGGGCCACGCTCCTCGATCGCCGGCCCGACGAGATGGGCGATCGTCGTCTTGCCCGCGCCCGAGAGACCCGTGAACCACAGCGTGAAGCCGCCCTCGCGCCGGCGCTGCGTCTCGGGGTGCTCGTGGGCGTAGATGTGCTCAGTCATTCGACTCCTTGATCAGAGGGGCGTTGATGTGGATGCCGCACTCGAGCTTGTTCGAGCCGGTCCAGCGGCCGGAGCGCTCGTCGCCGCCGGCAGCGACCGCGCGTGTGCACGGGACGCAGCCGATCGACGGGTAGCCCCGGTCGTGCAGCGGGTTGTACGGAATCTCGTTCACGTGGATGTATGCCTGCACTCGCTTCGCGTCCCAGTCGACGATGGGCTGCACCTTCCAGACGCCGTAGCGTTCCGACCACTCGATCTTCTGTGCCGCTGCGCGCGTCGACGCCTGCTCGCGGCGGATGCCGGTGATCCAGGCGCTGTACGGCGCGAGCGCGCGCTCGAGCGGCTCGACCTTGCGGATGTGACAGCACCGATCCGGGTCGGTCTCCCACAACCGGTCGGGCGCGTCGATCGGACGGAACGACTGCAGCTTCAGGTCGTACCGCGCGACGAGGCGCTCCCGGGTCTCGTAGGTCTCGGGGAAGAGGACGAGCGTGTCGAGCTCCACGATCGGCACGTCGAGCTCGAGCTCGCTCAGCATGTGGACGAGCACCGACGACTGGCGCTGCCACGAGCAGGTCAGGCACATCCGATTGCCGAACTGCTCGTGCGCCCAGCGCAGGACGTCCTCCGCCGACATCGGCTCGACGTCAGGAAGCGGGAGTGCCGGCGCGCTCGCCAAGCAGCACCTCCTTCAGCGTGTCGCCGCGGAGGCCGTAGCGCAGCGTCGTGAGCGGGATCACCTCGTCGGGCGGGATGTTCCCGAGGTTCACCGACGGGCCGAACTGCTTGATGAACCAGGCCTGCGCCGCCTTCGTCGGTGCTTCGAAGATGACGTGCGCGGGACCGATCCTCATTGCGATGTCGCCGATCAGCTCGGTGCGCATGCCGCCCGTGGAGTCGAAGATCCCGGCCGTGCCGCCCTCGCGTGCCTCGGTGATCACTTTCCAGGCGCCGGCGTCGAGCTCTTCCTGCAGCCACTGCACCCACTGTCCTGCCGTGTACTCGACGGACGAGTCCTTCGAACCGACCTCCGACAGGACTGTGAAGTCGCGCGCGAAGTCGGCGATCAGCTCGAGCTTGCGCTCGCGCGGGATGTCGACGGTGCCGTCCGAGATCTCGACATGCGTCAGGCCGAGGCCCTGCAGCCACTGCTTGTAGTCCTCCAGCCTGTCCTTCGCGTACACGATCTCGAAGTACGTCCCGCCGACCACGACAGGCTTCTCGCGCAGGACGTCGAGCTTGCGCTGCAGGTTCGACGTGACTGCTGCCGTGCCCCAGCCGAGCTTGACGATCGAGATGTGGTCGCCGGCGACCTCGAGCACGTCCTCCCACGCACGCGAGCCCAGGCCTTTGTCGAGGACGTGCGTCAGGCCGTGGTGTGGCTCAAAGACGAGCATAGAGCTCCTTCAGCTTCTCCTGGGCTCGCGCCTGGACGTCGTGGAACAGCGAGTTGCCGTGCGCGTCGATGCCGACCGTGAGCGGCCCGAAGTCCTTGACGCGGAACTTCCAGAGGCACTCGGGCATCAGCTCTTCCCAGTAGACCTCCTCGATCTCCTCGATCTGCGTCGTCTCGAGCGCCGCGGCGCCGCCGACGATCGCGAAATAGACCATCCCGTAGCGGCGCATCGGCTCGATCGCCTCATCCGGGAGCCCGCCCTTGCCGCAGATCGCGCGCACGCCGTAGTCGCGGCCGAGCGGCTCCGTGAAGCGCACCATCCGCGCCGACGTCGTCGTGCCGATGCAGAGCTTCTCGTATTTGCCCTCGCCCACCTTCCGCACGTTCGGCGCCGTGTGCAGCAGGAACGCGCCGTTGAGATCGAGCGGCGGCTCGACCCCCTGGTCGAAGATGCGGATCTGCGTGCGGTCGCGGATGCCGATGATGTGGCCGTCGACGAGGACCTCGTCCCCGGCTTGCAGCTCGCGGACCGCGTCCTCGGTGGCGGGGAAGGTGAGACGCTTAGAACTCGCGGTCATACTCGACCTCTCCGTCGGGGTGGACGTGTGCGGATGCACGCCGTGCCGCCCAGCACTGGTAGTTGACGGCGACCGGATTGAGCGTCATGTGCGTGTCGGCGTGCTCGACGTGCACCTGCAGCACGGTGACGTCACCGCCGAGCCCCATCGGCCCGATGCCGGTCTCGTTCAGCAACTCGAACAGCTCCACCTCGAGTTGCGCGACGTGTGCGTCAGGATTCTTGGTAGCCACCGGCCGCGCGATCGCCTCCTTCGCGAGATACATGGCGTAGTCGGCGCTGCCGCCGATGCCGACGCCGACGATCCCCGGCGGGCACGGCTTGCCGCCGGCGCCGACAATCGACTCGAGCACGAACTGCTTGATCCCCTTCACGCCGTCGGCGGGGACGCACATCTTCAGGAACGACATGTTCTCGCTGCCCGATCCCTTCGGCACGCACTTGACGTCCAATCCGTCCCAGTCGGGAATGAACTCCCAGTGGACGATCGGCAACCGGTAGCCGGTGTTGGGGCCGGTGTTCTCCCGCGTGATCGTGTGCACGGCGTTCGAACGCAGTGGATGCTCGATCGTGGCGCGCCCGGTGCCCGTCTTCAGCGCCGCGTAAATCCTTGCCGGATGCAGGGGAAAATGCTCTCCGACGCGACACGTGTAGACGGCGATCCCCGTGTCCTGGCAGACGAGGTTCTTCTCGCTGTCGGCGATCTGGACGTTCTTGAGGATCGTCTGCAGGACGCGCTGACCGGGGACGGACGTCTCCTTCGTTGCCGCGTCGGCCAACGCGTCGCGCAGGTCCTGCGGTATGTCCTTCAGCGCCCAGACATAGAGGTGCGCCGCCGCGTCTTCGACGACGGCTTCGAGGTCGGTTGTCGTGATGGTGCTCATGCCGCTTCCGCTGCCGCCTTTCCTGCGCGCCTTCCGAACACGCAGCATTCGAGTAACGAGTTGCCCATCATGCGATTGCGTCCGTGCGTCCCCCCGGCGATCTCGCCGCACGCATAGAGGCCCTCGACCGTCGTCTGCGCATCCGTGTCGATGACGAGGCCGCCGTTCTGGTAGTGGAGCACCGGGTAGGTGAGGATCCGCTCGTTCAGCGGATCGATCCCGCCCGCCCGGTAGCGGCGCAGCATGTACGGCAGCGACACGTTCGCGTCGTCTTCCGTGATGCGCGTCGTATCGAGGTACACAGCCGGCCTGCCGTCCGGTGTCTCGACGCCGTTGCCCTTCTCGACCTCCTCGACGATCGCCTGGCTGACGGCGTCGCGCGGGCCGAGCGAATCCGTGAACTCCTCGCCGTCGGCGTTGAGCAGGACGGCGCCGTACGCGCGCGTCGTCTCGGGAATCGAGTAGCCCTGCATGTTCGCCGGCCACGCGCCGCCGTTCGGGTGGTACTGGAGCGCGTCGTAATCGCGCAGCTCCGCGCCGAGGTCGACCGCCATCTGCGTCACCTCGCCGGTCGCGCCGGGATGGTTCGTCGACAGCTCGCCGAGCTCCTGCGCGACGCGATAGCACCGCCCGCCCGCTGCGAGGACCACCGTCGTGGCGTCGATCGTGTGATCCCCGCAGCGCGCGCGCCAGCCGTTCTCGGTCCGTGCGAGCTCGGCGAGCGGTGACTTGGGAAAGGTGTGGATGTCGGCGCTCTCGACCGCGTCACGCAGCGCCGCAGTGATCGCGTGGCCGGTGCGGTCGCCGACCTGCAGGAGTCGCTTCCGCGACGCCCCGCCGCAGCGCGCAAGACGGTAGCCGCCGTTGTCGCGCGTGAACTCGACGCCGAGCTCCTCGAGCCAGTGGATGGCCGACGGCGCCTCCGCGGTCAGGATCTCGACGAGCCGGCGGTCGGCCGTCTCGTGTGACGACCTCCAGACGTCCTCAGCGTGTTGCTCCGGGGAGTCGTCGTCGCCGAACGAGGCCTGGATGCCGCCCTGCGCCTTGGCGGAGTTGCACGACTGGAGCGCGCCTTTCGTCGCGACCGCGACCCGCGCCCCGGCAGCGTGGGCCGAGACGGCCGCTGCGAGACCGGAGGCACCGCTGCCGATCACGAGCACGTCGAAGGAGGAGTCCGCCACGACCTCCGGACCATACCACGCAGCGACTAATTCGAACGATTAGTAGATGTTATGCAGAAGCTGCTCGATGTCGGCCGCGGTCGCCGGGCGCGGGTTCGCCTTGGCCCCGGCACGCTGCACCGTCGCCGCGGCGATCTGGGGGAGATCTTCCTCGGGAATCCCGAAGTCGCGCAGGCGCTCGAAGCCGCCGAGGCGCGCCAACTCCTCCACGTCGACGCCCACCTCTTCGCGGAACCTCCGCACGGCACCCGGCGCGATCTCCTCGTTGAAGGCGAGCGCCTGCGGGAGCGTCAGGGCGTTCATCGCGCCGTGCGGCAGCCCGTAGCGGCCGCCGAGCGCCTGTGCCATCGCATGCCCGAGCGCAAGCATCGATGCACCCAGCGCCGCGCCGGCGTGCATGGCGCCCTCGAGCAGTTTCGTGCGCGCGTCGAGATCGTCGGGCCGCTCGACGACCTGCGGCAGCCACTCGCCGATGAGGCTCGCGCCCTGGACGGCATGTGCATCGGCGGCAGCGTTGTGTCCCTCCGCATACATCGCCTCCGCGCAGTGCGCGAGTGCGTTCATGGCCGTGCCGACCGTCTCCTCGCGCGGGAGCGACAGCGTCAGGCTCGGCTCGTACACAGCCGCGGCCAGGTGCGCGCCGGAGCCGCCGCCGTGCATCCGGCGTTCGGGGTCGCGGATGCCGAAATATGGCGTCCACTCGGCGCCGGCGTACGTCGTCGGCACGGACACGAGCGGCACGCCGGCCTCCGCCGAGATCGCCTTGCCGAGATCGACGGCGCTGCCGCCGCCGAGCGCGACGACCCCGTCCCCGGCCGCCTCCGCGGCGTCGGCGATGCGAACGCTGGGAACCTCCGTCCAGCGGGCAGCAGCCTCGATCGGCGACTCCCAGCGCTCGCTCGCGACGAGCAGCGGCCGGCCGATGCCGACCTCGTCGACGACGCCCCGGAGCGTGTCGATTCCCCAGCGGACGATCACGCCGGCACGCGCTCGCGGGCGAAGGCGAGGAAGGCGCGCGCCGCGCGCGTCTCGCTACGGCCGCTCGCGCGGGCGAGGAAGATCTCGCGGACCGGGTCGAGCCCTCGCACGCGGGCGGTTGCCAGCAGGCCCGCAGCGAGATCCGGCTCGATCGCGAGGCGCGAGATGAACGTGACGCCGTGGCCGGCGAGGACGGCGCTGCGCACAGACTCCTGCAGGCCGAGCTCGAGCCTCACGTCGAGATCGCGCAGCCGGGCGCCCTTCGTCCGGAGCTCGTCCTCGAGCACCTGCCGCACGCCGGCGCCGTCCTGCATGACGATCAGCGGCTCGGCCTTCAGCTGCTCGAGCGTGATCGTCTTGTCCGCGAAGGCGTGCCCGGCCGGGACCGCAAGCACGACCTCGTCGCGAAAGAACGGCTCGAAGGTGACGCCGCGGTGGCGCCGGCCGGCGCCGACGATCCCGAGCTCGAGCTCGCGCTCGGCGACCTGCGCCACGACGGTCTGCGTGTCGGACACCGACAGCCGGACGTGCACACCCGAATGGCGTTCCTGGAACTCGCAGAGGATGACGGGGACGACCGTCCCGCCGGGCCCCGTCGACGCGCCGAGCTCGAGGTTGCCGGTGACGGCACCGTCGTCGTCGGCGTCCAGCTCCTCGAGCAGCTGCTCCTCCGCCTGCAGCAAGCGCTGAGCCGACGCGTACAGCCGCAGCCCCGCCTCGGTCGGCTCGACGCGGCGGCCGGAGCGGTCGAGCAGCCGGCGTCCGAACCGCTGCTCGAGCGAGCGGATCTGCAGCGAGACGGCCGGCTGCGTGACGCCGAGGCGCTCTGCAGCCTGCGAGAAGCTGCGGCGCTCGACGACGGCACAGAATGCGGCGAGCTGTCGCGTATCCATAAGCGTTCAGGGAGTTCGACTCGACGAACTCACGGTCGACTCCTTGAGGTGCACCCCCATAGGGAACGCTTATAGCAAGTGAGAGCCGGCTCTCCTAGTTCAACGCAAGCGTCCGCTTGAGTGCTTGATCGACTTGCAGCATCCGGCCGTATGAGAGAGAGCCAATCGGCTCATCGTCGATGACTTCCTCCGGAAGCATCGTCAGGTCGTGGCACAGCACGAAACTCGCCTCGGGAAGATTCGCCTCGCCGGCCTCCAGCTCGACGAAGGTAGGAACGTTCCGCTGCCGCCACCTGCTTGTGACCCGAACGACGATGGGGCGCATGCCGGCGTTCACGGCATCCCAGGAGACGACCAAAACGCTCTTGCGATCGCGAACCCCCGGAAGCGTGGCGAAGTAGATTGAGCCTCGCCGTCTCACTCGTCGTCGTGCCAAAGGGCCGCCGCAGAGGCAAGCGCGCCACGAACGTATTCGTCGTGCTCCGGATCGCGCTCCCGCGCCATTGCCGCAAACTCTGCGCTGTACATCCTCTCTGCGGCGGCCGTCTCGACCGCTTCGATCACGAGGAGCAGAAGACCTCGCATAACTGCGGACTGGTTCTCTCCGGCAGCCTCGAGGTTCTCGGCTTCGGCCAATAGATGAGGAGCGACCGAGCGCGCAATCAGGTCATCCGTCCCCTCCCGTTCATGGCAGAGATCGACGAGCATCCGACACGCTGACCGGAGGCGCTCCCCGAGATCCTCGGGCGCTTTGAAGCTGTAGGTCTTTTCGGCGACGGGCATTGAATTCTCCGAGCTAGAACGTTTGTCCGACGGATCGTATTTCGGCCGGTCTTATCTTTTCCTTTAGTTTAGAGAGAAGATGTATACGAATGGTACACGAGTGCGTAAACTTCTTCGGAGGGCGAACGGACCGATCGAGCAACCGAGGCCGCGCGCTGGATCTCCCCGGCTGGGCGACTCTCTACGATCCCGGAGTGGCGAGCGACTCGCTGACCCGCCGCTTCGAGGAGCTGACGGAGGCAAGCCCGCCGCGGCCCCGTGACGCCGTCCTGCGCGCCCTCGACATCCTGCTCTCGTCGTTCTTCCTGCTCGTCTCGCTCCCGCTCACGCTCCCGATCGCCGTCGCGATGCTCGCCACGAGCGGCCGGCCGCTCTTCTACCGCGGCGAGCGCGTCGGGCGCGGCGGCCGCGTCTTCGAGATGCTCAAGTTCCGCACGCTGAAGCGCGGCGCGGAGGACCGGCTCGGCCCCTACCTCGGCGAGGAGCTCGTCCGGCGGACACAGGCCGAGACGACGAGGTTCGGCGCGTGGCTGCGGAAGACGCAGCTGGACGAGATCCCGCAGCTCCTGAACGTGCTGAACGGTGACATGAGCCTCGTCGGGCCGCGGCCGATCCGGCCGCGGTTCTTCGAGGAGCTCGCGGCCGAGCTGCCGGCCTACTGGCAGCGCCTCGTCGTGCGGCCGGGACTGACCGGCTTCGCGCAGCTCCGCCGCGGCTACGAGACCTCGATGGCCGAGAAGCTCGCGCACGACCTCGAGTGGATCGCCGACCGCTCGGTCCGGCTGTACCTACGCACGCTGTGGGCAACCGCGGTGCGCCTGCTCAGGCAGCTGTTCTCGTAGGTCGAGTCGGCGGCTCAGACGTCGAGCCGTGCATCCTCGAGGTCGAGGTCGCGCCGCACGCGCAGGACGACGTCGCCGCTGACCTCTCCCGAGCGACCGAGCTCCGTCAACGCGTCCCGCTCCGCGTTGAGCAGCTCGCGCCGCAGCCGCTGGTATGCCTGCGACTGCTCCTCGACGGAACCGTCGGCGCCGTCGTCGAACCGGGAAGAGAAGCGGTTGATGCGGAAGCCGTAGAGCCCGCGCATTCGCTCGGCGGTCTCGCTCCGGACCCACTCCTCGCCCAGGAGCTCGTCCAGTCGGGCGATCGCCGCCTCGGAGGCGCGGATCCGGGCGCGCGCCTCCTCTTCGTCCGTCGTGTGGTCCGGCTCGATGTGCAGCAGACGGATGATCGCCGGCAGGGTCAGGCCCTGGACGACGAGCGTCCCGAGGATCACCGTGAACGTCAGGAAGATGATCAGGTTGCGGTGCGGGAACGGCGCGCCGGAATCTGTCAGCAGCGGGATCGCGAGCGCGGCGGCGAGCGACACGGCACCGCGCATGCCCGCCCACGAGAGCAGGAACGTGTGCCCGAACGGCTTCTTCTTTCGGCGCCAGGAGAAGATCGGCACCCAGACGATCCTCGTTGCGATGACCGCGCCGGTGACGAGGAGCGCCCACCAGGCGAGCTGCCAGCCGGATGTGCCGTTCAGCGTGTCGAGGATGCTCGAGAGCTGAAGCCCAACGAGGGCGAACACGAGCGCGTTGAGCACGAAGGCGACGATGTTCCAGAGAGCTTCGCCCTGCAGGCGGCTCTGCACGGACGTCAGCTCCGGCGTCCGCCACCCGAGGTAGACGCCGGCGGTGACGACCGAGAGCACGCCGGACGCGCCCGCCGCCGCCGCCGGGATGAAGGCGAAGTACCCGGTCATCAAGGAGAGCGTCACCTCGACCGGCGGGTTGTCGATCCGACGCCGCGTCTCGGCGACGAGGAAGCCGACGACCAGACCGATGCCGATCCCGCCGGCGACTGCCCAGACGAAGCGCCAGGAGACATCCCACAGCGAGAACTCGCCGGTGACGGCGGCGACGACGGCAACGCGAAACAGCACAAGCGCCGTGCCGTCGTTGACGAGGCTCTCGCTCTCGATGATCGAGACGAGCCGGCGTGGCACGCCGAGCCGCCGCATGATCGCTGTGGCAGCGATCGGATCCGTCGGAGCGACCACGGCGCCAAGGGCGAACGCGGCGCTCCACGACATCCCGTCCACCCATTTGTGCGCGACGAACGCCACGACGAGCGTCGTCGCCACGACGAGACCGATCGCGAGAATGAAGATCGCGTTCGCGTTCGCACGCAGCTCGCGCAGCGATGTGCGATAGGCGGAGAGGTAGAGCAACGGCGGCAGGACGGCGACGAGGACGACGTCCGGCGGCAACGTGATCGTCGGCATCCCGGGCACGAACCCGAGCGCGAGACCGCCGAGCACGAGGAAGATCGGGTACGGGATCCGGAACGTCGGCGCAGCGACGAGCAGGGCCGCGAGCAGCGCCAGAAGCGCGAGCAGAATCAGCTGATCGTGGGTGCCGAAGTGCACGGCTCGAGCCTATGCGGTGCCTACACTCCTGCGCTATGTGCGGGATCTGCGGAGTCGTGTCCGCGAGCGGCTCCGTCGATCCGGAGCGCATCGCGCGCATGAGCGCAACGCTCGTCCACCGCGGCCCGGACAGCGCCGGCGCAGTCGCCGACGGCCCCGCGGCGCTTGCGGCGCGGCGCCTCTCGATCATCGACCTCGAGACCGGCGACCAGCCGATCGCCAACGAGGACGCGACCCTGCACGTCGTCCAGAACGGTGAGCTCTACAACTACCGAGAGTTGCGACGCGAGCTCGAGCGGGCGGGACACAGCTTCCGCACGCAGGGCGACACGGAGGTGCTGCTTCATCTCTACGAGCAGCACGGCGACGGCTTCGCCGAGCGGCTGCGCGGGATGTTCGCCGTCGCGATCTGGGACGCGCCACGGCGACGCCTGGTTCTCGCGCGTGACCGCTTCGGGATCAAGCCTCTCTACTACCGGCACGTCGACGGCGAGCTCGCATTCGCATCGGAGCTCCGTGCTCTCCCGCGCGGCGAGATCGACCTCGACGCGCTCGAATCGTTCCTCGCGTTCAACTCGATCCCGGCGCCGCTGACGATCTTCCGGGAGGTGCGCAAGCTGCCCGCCGGGCACCTGCTGGTCTGGGAGAACGGCGCCGTCCGGCTCGAACGGTTTGCGCGCCCGGCGCCGCTGCCGGAGCGTGACGACCAGGAGGCCGAGCTCGTCGAGGAGCTGCGCTCGCGGCTGCGCGACTCGGTGCGGGCGCACCTCGTCAGCGATGTGCCGGTGGGCGTGCTTCTCTCCGGCGGCGTCGACTCCGCGCTGCTTGCCGCGCTCGCGGCCGAGGAGAGCTCAGAGCCGCTGCGGACGTTCTCGATCGGGTTCGAGGAGCGCTCGTTCGACGAGCTTGCCGACGCCCGCCGGGTCGCAGCGCGCTACGGGACGCAGCATCGGGAGCTCGTGCTGCGGCCGGACGCGGCGCTCCTGCTGCCCGCACTCTCAGAGGCGTTCGACGAGCCTTTCGCGGACTCGTCGGCGCTGCCGACGTATCTCGTCTCCGAGCTCGCGGCGGGCGACGTCAAGGTCGCGCTCTCCGGCGAGGGCGGGGACGAGCTCTTCGGCGGCTACTACACGTATGCGGCCGACTTGCTGGCTGCACGCGTCGGCGGGCTCGCCCGGCTCGCGCGCCCGGTGGTCGAGCGGCTGCCGAGCTCTTCGGCGAAGGCGAGCTTCGACTACCGCGCGAAGCGCTTCGTCCGCGCGGCGCACCTGCCGCCGCTGGAGCGCCACCACGGCTGGAAGGAGATCTTCTCGCCCGACCTCCGCACACAGGTGACCGGCCGGCGCAGCGACTTCGACCCGGTCGACCTGCTCCGCGCGCGCTACGCCGAGACCGAGGGCGCCGACAAGCTCGCGCGGCTGCAGGACGTCGACCTCGGCGTCTACCTCGTCGACGACCTGCTCGTGAAGACCGACCGGGCCTCGATGGCCCACTCGCTCGAGGCGCGCGTGCCGTATCTCGACACCGTCGTGACGAACCTCGCCCTCGCGCTGCCGACGCGCCACAAGGTGCGCGGCCTGTCGAAGAAGGTGCTGCTGCGCAAGGCGGCGGCGCCGTTGCTGCCGCGCGAGATCGTGCACGGCAAGAAGCGAGGATTCTCGATCCCGGCTGCGGCGTGGCTGCGCGGCGAGCTCGAGCCGTTCGCACGGGAGACGCTGTCCGCGGCGACGGTGCGACGGCAGGGGTTTTTCGAGCCGGGCGTCGTGCAGGGTCTCCTCGACGAGCATGTCGCCGGCCGCGAGGATCTGAGCCGCCAGCTCTGGGGCTTGCTCGCCTTCACGCTCTGGTACGAGCGGCACGTCGAGCGCGAGCCCGGCGACGTGCGGATGCCGGCGCTGCTCGCCGAGCGCTGATGGTCGTACACGTGGTCGGCGCCCGGCCGAACTACATGAAGGTCGCGCCGGTCTACGCGGCGCTCGAGCAACGCGGCGTCGAGCAGCGGCTCGTCCACACCGGCCAGCACTACGACGCGCTGCTCAAGGACGTCTTCTTCGCCGAGCTCCCGCTGCCGCGGCCGCACGTGCAACTCGAGGCGCGCACACCGGAGACCGCCGCCGCCGAGCTCGAGCGCGCCTTCGCGGAGCTCGCTCCCGACGTGGTCGTCGTCGCCGGCGACGTCAACTCGACGCTTGCCGGCGCGGCTGCCGCGCGCAAGCGCGGCATCCGCGTCGTGCACGTCGAGTCCGGGCTGCGTAGCCACGACTGGTCGATGCCGGAGGAGGTCAACCGCGTCCTCACCGACCATCTGGCGGCGCTGCTGCTGACGACGCTGCCCAGCGCGGACAAGAACCTCGCCGAGGAGCACCTTCCGGACGAGCGCGTGCGCCGGGTCGGGAACACGATGATCGACACCCTGCTCTCGAGCCTCGACGCTGCGCGCCGGCTGAAGCTCGACGTCGAGCCGCAGACGTTTGTTCTCGTGACACTCCACCGTCCGAGCCTCGTCGACGACGCCGCCGCGCTCGCCGAGACGGTCGCCGCGCTGGACGACGTCGCCGCGACGCTGCCGGTCGTCTTCCCGGTGCACCCGCGGACGAAGAAGAATCTCGGCGATGTCGGGCGCGTCGTCCTCACCGATCCGCTTCCGTACCTGCAGTTCGTGTCGCTCGAGGCACAGGCGGCCGCCGTCGTGACCGACTCGGGCGGCATCCAGGAGGAGACGACCGTGCTCCGCGTGCCGTGCTTCACGCTGCGCTCGAACACCGAGCGGCCCGAGACGCTCGAAGGGACCAACCGGCTGATCACGCGCGAGGGGCTTCGCGACGTCCCGCGGCTGCTGCAGGAGCCGACGCCCGGGCGCGTTCCCGAGCTCTGGGACGGGCGGGCAGGGCCGCGAGCAGCGGCTGCGATCGAGGCGCTGCTGTGAAGGTGTGGGTCGACATGACGGCGTCGGCGCACGTGCTCGTGTTCCGGCCGCTGATCGAGCTGCTGCGCGACCGCGGCGACGAGGTCGAGATCACGGCGCGCGACTACGCCCAGACGCTGCAGCTGCTCGAGCTGCACGGGCTCGACGCCACGGTGATCGGGCGCCACGGCGGCCGCTCGCGGCTCGGCAAAGGGCGCTCGCTCTTCTCGCGCCTCCACGCTCTGCGCAAGTGGGCGCGCCCGCGCGACTTCGACCTCGCGCTCGCGCACGGATCGCACGAGCTGACGCTGACCGCGCGGCGTCTCGGCGTCCCGAGCGGAACGACGCATGACTACGAGTTCGCGACGCTTCAGCATCAGCTCGGGATGCGCGCGGCGACGCGCGTCGTCGTCCCCGAGGCGATCCCGCCGGAGCGGCTCGAGCGCTTCGGCGTGCGGCCGCCGAAGCTACAGCGCTACCCGGGCCTGAAGGAGGAGTACTACCTCTCCGACTTCGAGCCCGATCCCGGTGTGCTCGAGCGCCTGAACGTCGACCGTAGCCGCCTGCTCGTGGTCCTGCGACCGCCGCCTGACGTGTCGCTCTACCACCGGCACTCGAACCCGCTCTTCCCGCAAACGCTCGACTTCCTCGGCGCCCATCCGGAGGTGCGGGCCGTCGTGCTGCCGCGGACGGAGGAGCAACGCGTCTTCGTCCGGCGGCTCGACCTGCCGTCGATGATCGTCCCCGACGGGGCGGTCGACGCACAGAGCTTGATCGCGCTCGCCGACGTGGTCGTCTCGGCCGGCGGGACGATGAACCGCGAAGCCGCCGCGCTCGGCGTGCCGGTCTACACCACCTACGGCGGCCGCCTCGGCGGCGTCGACGAGGAGCTGATCCGGGAGGGGCGCCTGAAGCCGCTCACCGATCCTCGCGCGCTCGAGCTCGTGAAACGGCGGCACGGCTCGGGCACGCGCGTCCGCCGTGACCCGAAGGTTATGCTCGACCTGTTGCTGACGGCACTCGACTAGGCCGCACGCAGAACCGCGAGCACCTCGTCGCCGTAGCGCTCGAGCTTCGTCGGCCCGACGCCCGGCACCGAGCCGAGCTCGTGCATGTCACGCGGTCGGCGCCCGGCGATCTCTGCAAGCGTCGCGTTGTGGAACACGACGTAGGCCGGCAGGTCGTCGGCCGTCGCGCGCCGCAGCCGCCACCGCTTCAGCGCCGCGTAGAGGGGATCGTCCGGCTCGACCGGCCGCGCAGCCCGCGTCTCGACGCCGAGCTCGGCCAGGAACCGGCTCGGCTTGCCGCTCCAGGTCACCGTCAGATGCCGCTTCGCCCGCGTCAGGCCGACGTAGAGCAGCCGGCGCTCCTCCGCGATCTCGGGCTCGAGCTTCGCCTGCCGAATCGGCAGCTCGCGCTCCTCGACGTGCGGCAGGAACACCGCCTCGAACTCGAGCCCCTTCGCGCCGTGCAGCGTCAGCAGATGGACGCCGCGCCGTTCGTCTCCGCTCGTTCCGAAGCGCCGTTCGAGGTCGGCGACGAAGTCGCGCGTCGTGCGCGTCCCGTCGTCGAGCTCCAGGGCGAGCTTCACGAGGCGGCCGAGGTCCGCCTGGCGGACGAGCTCACGCTCCCCGAGCTTGTCGGGTACCTGCTCGACCCAGCCGGCGTCGCGCGCGTACGCGCGAACCGTTGCCGCCACAGCCGGTGTCGGGGTCAGGCCGCGCAGGCGCTTGAGCAGGCGGCGCGCAGCCTCGCGCGAAAGCAGCCCCGCGCCCTGAAACGGGATCTCGGCCGCGTGGAACGGCTCCTCGAAGTCGGCCAGCCGCGCGTTCGTCCGGCACAGCACGGCCATCTCCTCGTACGGCACCCCGCGAGCGTGCAGCTCGCGGACCCGCTCGAGCACGAACGCCGGCTCGTCGGCGACCGAACGCACGAGCGGCTCGGGCCCGCCCGGCCGCGACGCGCGCAGCACCTTCTCGGCGCCGCCGAGGGCGGGCACGATCCGGTTGGCGAGCGAGAGCACCTCCGGCGACGAGCGATAGTTCGACTCGAGCCGGACGACTGCCGCGTGCGGGAAGCGCACGGGCAACCCGAGCAGGTACTGCGGCGTCGCGCCGGTGAACGCGAAGATGGACTGGTAGTCGTCGCCGACGGCACAGAGCTCGTCGCTCGTGCCCAGCCAGCGGTCGAGCAGCTCCTGTTGCAGGAGGTTGACGTCCTGATACTCGTCGACGGTGAACGCGCGGTAGCGCTGCCTGACCTCCCCCAGGGCGTGCTCGTCCTCCTCGAGCATGCGCAGCGCCAGCTCGAGCAGGTCCTCGAAATCGAAGAAGCCGCGCCCGGACTTCGCGGTCTCGTACGAGCGGAACACCTTGAGCATCAGGTCGACCGGAATCGGCGGCTCGTGCTCCGCAAGCCCGTCGACGTACGTGTCCGGCGTCAGCCGCCGGTTCTTCGCCCACTCGATCTCCGTCGCGAGATCGACGGCCGGGCGGAACTTGTACGGCGGCGGCAGCGCGTTGGCGATGCGCCGCAGCGCAAGCGCCTTCGACGGCAGGATTCGCGCGGGCGGCGTCCCGAGCCAGTGCAGCTGTGCAAGCGCAGCCGAATGGAACGTGCGCGCGGTCACGCCGGTGACACCGAGCGCCGCGAGCCGCTCGCGCATCTCGGTCGCGGCCTTGTCGGTGAAGGTGACGGCGAGGATCTCGCCCGGTTCGAACGCGCCGCTCCCGACCTGGTTCGCGACACGCCGCGTGATCGTCGTCGTCTTTCCGGAGCCGGCGCCCGCGAGGATGCAGACAGGCCCGCGCACGGCCTCGACGGCGCGGCGCTGCTCGGGATTGAGCCCGTCGAGGATCACGCGCTCACCCTACGGACGGCATTGGACGGAACCGTGGCAGTGCCGAAACGAATCTGGATCGAAAAGCGCGCGTCGCGGGCGAGACGACTCCGTCTCCCCGCGCGACTCGGGTTAGTGCAGCGTGTCCTCGAGAACGGCCGTGCCCGCGCGCCGCGGGTCCCGCAGCATCGAGGCCAATTTCGAGACGACGTCGAGCGTATCGCCACGACGGACCATCTCCTGCAAGTCACCGAGCTGGTCGTCGAGCCACTCGACGTCGATCGGCGACCGCGCGGCCCGGAGGATCTTGGGATGCGACGTCGGCCCGACGGTCTCGCCGTCCGTCCACAGCTCTTCGTGCAGCTTCTCTCCCGGGCGGGCGCCGACGAACGCGATCGGCATCTCGGTCTCGGGCTCCTTGCCCGACAGCCGGATCATGTTGCGCGCGAGGTCGACGATCTTCACGGGCTCCCCCATGTCGAGGACGTAGACCTGTCCGCGGCCGCCGATCGCCCCCGCCTGGACGATGAGCGACACCGCCTCCGGGATCGTCATGAAGTAGCGGGTCATCTCCGGGTGCGTGACCGTCACCGGACCGCCTCGCTCGATCTGCCGCCGGAAGATGGGGATCACGCTCCCGGACGAGTTGAGGACGTTGCCGAACCGCACCGCGACGAAGCGGGTCTTGACGTCGTCGCGGTGACCGTACGACTCGACGATCCACTCGCAGAGCGCCTTGGACTGGCCGAGCAGGTTCTTCGGGTTCGCCGCCTTGTCGGTGGAGACGAGGACGAACCGTGCGGCGCCGTACTCGACGGCGACGTCGGCGAGGACGCGCGTGGCGAGCGTGTTGTTCCGAACGGCCTCGAGCGGGTTCGCCTCGAGCAGCGCGACGTGCTTGTACGCCGCGGCGTGGAAGACGACGGTCGGCCGGTAGCGCTCGAAAACCTGGCTCATCTTCGCGCGGTCGCCGCAGTCGCCGAGGACGGTGGCGGCAGCCCGGAAGCCACGGTCGTCGATCAGCTCGCGCTCGATGTCGAACAGCGCCGACTCGGACTGCTCGACCAGCACGAGCCGCGCCGGCCCGACGCGCGCGATCTGCCTGCAGAGCTCCGCGCCGATCGAGCCACCGGCGCCGGTGACGAGGACGGTCTCGCCGGCGAGGTACTTCGCGACCAGCCGCAGGTCGACCTCGATCTGCTCGCGCCCCAGCACGTCCTCCACCTGCACCGGCCGGATCTGGCCGGCGAGATTGTGGTCGCCGGAGATCAGCTCGTAGATGCCGGGCAGCGTCTTGACGGGCACGCCTGCCGCCTGGGCGATCTCGACGATCCGCTGGCGCGTTCCGCCCGATGCCGACGGGATCGCGATCAGCACCTCGTCGGGCGGGTTGTCGCGCAGGATGTGAGGCAGCTCGGCGGACGTCCCCAGCACGCGGATCCCGTGCAGGCGGAGGTTCTTCTTGCGCGGGTCGTCGTCGATCAGGCCGATCGGCGTGTACCCGAGCGCCGGGCTCTTCAGCATCTCGCGGACCACGAGCTGGGATGCGTCGCCTGCGCCGACGACGATCACCTCCTTGCCGCGAGCGACCAGCGACGCCGCGCCGGGCCGCTCGATCAGGCTGCGGGCGATCAGGCGCGAGCCCGCAACGAACGCGAGGAGCAGCAGCCAGTCGAGCACGGCGATCGAGCGCGGCAGGGGAAAGCCCTTGACCGGGTGCGCGAAGTAGACGACGAGGTCGGCGACGACGCACGCCACCGTCACGCCGCGGGCCGCGCCCCACATGTCGCGCGTGGAGACGTACCGCCACCAGCGGTTGTAGAAGCCGAAGACGATGAAGATCGCGAGCTTGATCGCGACCACGACCGCGAGCGTGTCGACGAAGAGACGGTGGTACGGGCCCGGGACGCCGTGATCGAACCGGAGCCAGAACGCGAGCCACCAGGCGAGCGCGATCAGCGCCGCGTCGGCGACCAGCTGCCAGAGGCGGTGGCGGTTGATCGGCACTACGACGCCACCGGCGCGGCGGCCTGGACGGCGGAGACGATGCGTTCCTGCGTCTCCGCGTCGATTCCCGCCCAGAGCGGGACGGAGAAATTCTCCCGCGCGAGCTGCTCCGTCACGGGCAGCGACCCGGCCTGGTAGCCGAGGTACGCGAGCGCCGGCTGCAGGTGCAGCGGCGTCGTGTAGTAGACGGCGTTGCCGATGCCTTCCTCCTTGAGCGCCGCACGGATCCGGTCGCGCTCGGGCGAGCGGCAGACGAACAGGTGGTACGCGTGCCCGGGCTCGTCTTCCGGGAGCTCGCAGGCGGCGCCCAGGCCGAGCTCTGCGTAGCGCGCCGCCGCCTCACGCCGCAGGACAATCCAGTTGTCGAGCTCCTCGAGGAAGACGCGGAGGACCGCCGCCTGCAGCTCGTCGAGCCGCGAGTTGTAGCCGATCAGCTCGAAGTCGACCTTGTCGCGCGAGCCGTGAAAGCGGAGCTTCCGGATGCGCTCTGCGAGCGCCGAATCGTCCGTCGACACGAGCCCGCCGTCGCCGAGGGCGAACAGGTTCTTCGTCGGATAGAAGCTGAACGTCGAGGCGACGCCGGTGCGCCCCACCTCGGGCGAGCCGAAGGCCTGCGCGGCGTCCTCGATCACGGGCACGCCGAGCTGCGCCAGCTTCGCCGTCGGCGCCGGGCGGCCGAAGAGGTGCACGGCAATGATGGCCTTCGTGCCCCGCGTGATCCGCGCTGCGACGTCCTCGACATCGAGGTTCATCGTCGCCGCGTCGACCTCGGCGAAAACCGGCGTCGCGCCGCGCCGCGCGACCGCCTCTGCCGTCGCGTAGAACGTGAAAGCCGGGCAGATCACCTCGTCGCCGGGCCCGACGCCGAGGGCGTCGAGCACGAGCACGAGCGCATCGGTGCCGTTCGCGACGCCCACCGCTTCGGCGACGCCGAGGTACGAGGCCGCCTCCCGCTCGAACGCCGCGACGTTCGGGCCGAGGATGAACTCGGAGCTCTCGAGCACCGCGTCCAGCGCCGCGCGGACGCGCGGAAGCAGCGGCTCGTACTGCGCCTTTACGTCAACGAGCGGGATCGGACGCACGGCTCGAAAGTCTAGAGGCCCGCACTCGGCGGTAGATCCAAAACGCCAGGAGCATGAGAATTGCGGCGACAACCGCGTACTCGACGAAGCCGAAGTCGTGGTGGAAGCGCTCGTAGCTCCGTCCGGCCGCCCAGCCGATCCCGGCGAACGCGAACGCCCAGATGGCGGAGCCGATCGCGGTGAGGAGCGTGTACCGCACGAACGGCGTCTCGAAGACTCCTGCCGGAATGGAGATGAACGAGCGGATGACGGGTGTCACGCGCCCGACGAGGACCGCGAGGTCCTGCCAGCGGTCGAACCAGCCCTCGGCGCGCGCGAGGTTCTCGTGTGACAGGTGGAACCAACGCCCGTGCCGCTCGAGCAGCGGCCGTCCGCCGTAGATCCCGATCGCCCAGCCGACGATCGCGCCGGCGAGGTAGCCGAGCGTCCCCGCGAGCGCCACGGCGACGTACGCCCAGACGTGCGAGTCGATTCTGTGGCCGAACACGACGACGTGCTGCCCCGCGAACGCGCCGGCGGCGAGCGCGCCGCCGTACACCATCACGAGCTCGCTCGCGGCCGGAAAGACCGCGTCGATCGCCATCAGCAGGAAGATCGCGTAGACGCCGTGATCACCGATCAGCGACGTGAGCGTGCTCGTGACGCCGGCGACCGGCACACGGAAGAGGCTACTTCAACGTGAAGTCGCGCTCGGCAGTCGACTGACGCGCCTGGTCGTCCGTCGCGACGACGCGGAAGGTCCAGTCGCCCGTCGGGTGCGAGCCGGCGGGCCACGTGAAGCGGTACGTGCCGGGCGCACGCCGCCCCGCGTCGATGGCGACGACCACGTTGCCCGGCCCGTCCAGCTCCGCCGTGACGCTCGAGGCCCGGACGAGCTTGTACGAGAGCGGGACGGTCGCATTCGCCGCGAACGTCCGGCCGGAGAGAGGCGGCACGTACGCGCCGTAGTAGGCGAGCGTCAGGGCCGCGCCCGCGCCACGCTCGGCTCGGGCCGACGGACGGTTGAGCAGCTTCCCGTCGAACGCGACCGCGGCGGTCGGGCCGGTGGCGAGCGCGGAGGCGGTGACGCAGCCGAGCCGCATCATCGTCAGCGCGAGCTCGAAGTTCGTGAGCCCCGTGCTGTAGCCCGGCTGCTTGCCGTCGGCGACGAGCAGGACGATGCGTCCGTCCGCCGTCTGTCCGACGGCGCTGCGTGCGTTGCGCAGGACGAGCTCTTGCGACTGGAACGTCTCGAAGGCGCGGTAGACGGGCTTGCCGTTGCGGACGATCACGGGACCGCCGCCCACGGCGTCAGGGACGTTCGCCCACGGCGGCGTCAGGGTCAGCACGATGCTCACCTTCGAGCCGACGGGAGCTTCGGCAGTGAGAAAGGGCGTCTGCGACCCGCGCGCCGCGAGAATGGCGCCGTCGGCCGGAATCGGCTGGTTGCCGCCCTGCACGTAGCCGGTGACGGTCGCCGTCAGCGCCGTGTTCGGCGTCGAGTCGGGGAACGGTTGCAGCACCGCATACGCGCCGCCGTTGTCCGCAGGCGTGCGCGCGCCCCACGCGCGTGTGTAGAGCGTCGTCCGGTTCGCGCGCGGCGCCTCGTTGAGGCCGAGGATGCGGCGCTGTCCCGATCCCTGCCACGTTCCCGCGAGCGCGACGCGGTCGACGTGCAGCGTGCCGGCGGTGTCGACCCCCGCCGACGAGCGCCCGTCGGCGGGAGCGACGTCGAGGACGCCGCCGCGCAGCACCACGCCGCTGCCGGCGTTGATGCCGGCGACGGTGGCGTCGCCCGAAACGCGCCGTTCCATTGCCGTCAGCCGCTCGGTTCCCTGCACGGCGTTGTTCGAGAGGACGGTCTTCAACGCGTAGAGACCCGTCGGGCGCGGCGCGACGAGGATGTGCTCCACCACCGGCCCGTGCGCCGTGAACTCCAGCTGGCGCGAGTACACGACGTTCGGCATCAGCGTCTGGCCGCGTACGGGCGGGGCGGCGTGCAGCGAGCCCGGCGAGACGACGACGCCCGCGAGCAGCACGGCGATGACGATCCGACGCACCACGACCCCGCCCGAGGGTAGCGGAGAGTCCGGCGCTAGTTCCAGACCTTTACGTCTCGATAAAGAGTGTCGCGCTGCACCGGGGTCTTGCCGAGGGCTTTGATCAGGTGGACGAGCTCCTCCGTCGACGTGCGGTGGGTCGTTCCGGCCGCCGACACGACGTTCTCCTCGATCATCACGGAGCCCATGTCGTCGGCGCCGAAGCCGAGCGCCACCTGGCCGATCTTCATCCCCTGCGTCACCCACGACGACTGGATGTGCGGGACGTTGTCGAGGTAGATGCGCGACACGGCCTGCATCAGCAGGTAGTCGAAGGACGTCGGCATGTCCTCGCGCGCGACCTTGCCCGCGAGCCGGTTGCCGTCGTTCTGGAACGTCCAAGAGATGAACGCACGGAAGCCGCCGGTCTCGTCCTGGAGCTCGCGGATGCGGCGCATGTGCTCGACGCGCTCGGGGACCGTCTCGACGTGTCCGTACATCATCGTCGCCGTCGTCGACATGCCCAGCCGGTGCGCGTGGCGCATCACGGCGAGCCACTCGTCGGACTTCGTCTTCTTCGGCGCGATCTCGTGCCGCACGCGGTCGACGAGGATCTCACCGCCGCCGCCGGGAATCGAGTCGAGCCCGGCGTCGCGCAGGCGAGAGATCGTCTCCCAGAGCGTCAGCTTGCTCCGGCGCGCGATGTGCTGCACCTCGGGCGGCGAGAGCGCGTGGAGGTGGATCCGGTAGCGGGCCTTGATCGACCGGAACAGATCCTCGTAGTAGGCGATGTCGAGGTCGGGATGGTGTCCGCCCTGCATCAGCAGACCCGTGCCGCCGAGCGCGAGCGTCTCCTCGATCTTCTTGAAGATCACCGTCTTCGGCAGGAGGTAGCCCTCACGTGTGTCGCCGGGGCGGCGGTAGAACGCGCAAAACTCACAGTCCGTGTAGCAGATGTTCGTGTAGTTGAGGTTTCGGTCGATGATGAACGTGATCCGTGTCGGGTCGGACTTCCGGTTGCGGATCTCGTTCGCGACGCGCCCGATCGTCACGAGGTCGCGCGACGCGAGCAGTGTCAGCGCCTCGTCGTCGGTGATGCGCTCGCCCTCGAGCGCCTTCTCGAGAATCTCGTTCACGCGACCACCGCCTCGCGGACGAACCGGAGCTCCGGCACCTCGTCCAGCTCGTCCGCATCACGTGCGAGCTCGAGGAACGTCATCAGGCCGGCGCGCTCGCGCGGGCCGAACCGGTAGCGGAGCTTCTCGAAGTAGCGGGCGAGGAAGCCCGCCGGATACCCGTAGCGGTCGCTCGCCTCGTGCGCGAGCTGCTCCGGCTCGGCGCGAGCCAGCCGGACGGACGCGACGAGCGCGTCCTCGAGCTCGGCCAGCCCGGCGGAGGCGGGCTCCGGGCACGCCCACACCGCGAATACCATCGGGAGCCCCGTGCGCTCGAGCCACAGCCGGCCGAGGTCGTAGTGCGGGGTCGGGTCCTCGAACGCCGACTTCAGGGCCGCGTCGCCGATCAGCAACTTGGCGTCCGCCTCGACTCCGAGGGGAACGTGCGTGGCCTCCGGCAGCAGCACCTTCGTCAGGACGACGGAGGTCGCCGACTCGGGCGTGACCGCGACCGTGCGCACCTGCTCGAGCGGCTTCCGCGAGACGAGCTGGATCGAGTCGACCGCGCCCTCGGAGCTGACGCACAGGCGCGGCAGAAGTCGCAGCCGGCCGGCGTTGCGAGCGTACTCGATCGACGAGATCGGCGCGACGTCGAGCTCCCCGGCGAGCAGGCGTCCGTTGAGGTCCGTCGGAACGCCCTGGACCTCTTCGACCTCCGCGTCGAGGCGGTAGAAGACCGGCGCCATGTTCACGTAGGAGATCCGGCCGAGCCTGATCACGTCTCGCTCCGCCACCTGAAGAACGAGAGCAGGTTGCCGTCGAGGTCGAGCGCCGCGAACTCCCGCGTGCCGAAGTCGGTGTCCTGCACCCCGTCGCGCGAGACCGGGTGGAGCACATCGCGCGCGTTCAGCTCGCCGTACAGCTCGTCGACGCCCTCCGTGGCGATGCGGCAGCTCGCCGTGCCGGCGATGAACGACTCCGCGCCGGAGCGCACCGGCTTGTCGTCTGCCGTGCGCTCGCGCCAGCTCTCGTCCGCCGCCTCCCAGAGATGCACCTCGGCACCGTCGCGTCTGAGCACCGCGAAGCCCGCGTCCTGGTGGAGCACGTCGAAGCCGAGCTTGTCCCGGTAGAACTCGACGGCGCGAGCTGCGTCGCGCACGGGCAGAGCCGGAATCGTCCGGCTCAGCATCACCATCGCTGCACCTCGTTGTAGAGCGTGTCGCGCTGCACGGGGGTCCGGCCGGCCTCGCGCACGAAGCGGACGAGCTCGGGGATCTTCTGCTCGGTCTCGGTGCGCGCGCCCGCCGCGTGGAAGATCTGCTCGCGCACAACCGTCCCCTGCACGTCGTTCGCGCCGAAATGCAGCGCGACCTGCGCGAGCGGCAGGCCCATCATGATCCAGTAGGCCTTGACGTTCGGGATGTTGTCGAGCAGGAGGCGAGACACGGCGATCAGCTTCAGATCGTCGGAGCCCGTCGTGTGGCGCCAGCCGCGCCGCTCGAACACCGTGTTCTCCGGGTGGAACGCAAGCGGGATGAACGCGAGGAAGCCGCCGGTTCTGTCCTGCTGGTCGCGCAGGCGCAGGAGATGATCGACGCGCTCCTCGTACGTCTCGACGTGGCCGTAGAGCATCGTGCAGTGAGTCGGGATGCCGAGCCGGTGCGCGGTGTCGTGCGTGTGGAACCAGAAGTCGGGATGCTCCTTCCCCGGCGCGATCAGCTTCCGCACACGGTCTGCGAAGACCTCGGCGCCGCCGCCCGGCAACGAGCCGAGACCGGCATCGCGCAGCGTGCGCAGCACCTCCTCGTGCGTCAGACCGGACAGCTTCGTCATGTGGTGGATCTCGCTCGCGGTGAAGAGCTTCAGGTGCACGTCGGGGAGCGCCTCGTGCAGCGAGCGCACGATGCCGACGTAGTAGTCGAAGTCGACATGCGGACTCTCGCCGCCGACCATGTGGATCTCGGTGAAGCCGCTCAGCGTGTGCTGGTGCACGGCGTCCTCGACGAGCTTGTCCGGCGTGAACGTGTACGCGTCGCTCTGCTTCTGGGTGACGGCGAACGCGCAGAACTTGCACTTCACGCGGCAGACGTTCGTCTGGTTCAAATAGAGGTTCTGGACGAAGAAGACGCGATCGTCCCCGCCGCGCCGCCGGCGCGCGAGATCGGCGAGCTCGCCGAGCCCGAGCAGGTCGTCGGACTCCATCAGCGCGACGCCGTCGTCGAAGTCGAGCCGTTCATCCGCCTCGACCTTCGCCCGGATGTCGGCGAGCGTGTCGGTGCGCTCGAGCAGTGCCATCAATGCTCCCGGTCCACGACGGCGTAGGTGAGCGCCTCGAGCTCCTCGCGGTACAGCTCGCCGTTCAGGCACGCACGCGCGCTGCGCGCGTAGGCGAGCGCAACCTCGCGGCTCTCCTCGAGCGCGCCGGTCGAGGCCACGCGAAGGAGGGCGCCCTCGAGCTGAACTCGGCCGGCGAGCGCTTCGCGGATCGCCTCGTCCCGCTGAGCGGCGAGCAGCAGCGGCAGCGTCGGCGTCCCCTCCCGGAGATCGGTGCCGGCGATCTTGCCGGTCTCGATCGTCACGCCCGAGCAATCGAGGATGTCGTCGGTGATCTGGAAGGCGACGCCGAGCGCGAGCCCGAACGCGCCGGGGCCGCCCGCGAGGCGGCACGCCGCCTCGAACAGCTTCCCGGTCTTGAGCGTGCAGCGCTCGAGGTACGCGTCGACGGCCGTGTCAGGGTCGAACCGCTGCCGGCGCTGCATCGCCTCGCCGCGCGCGAGGCAGAGAGTTGCGTTTGCGAGGACGGCGACGGACTCCGCGTCGCGCGCGCCGGACAGCTCGGCGAAAGCACGCGCGAACAGGTAGTCGCCGGCCGCGCGTGCAGCCCCGGGGCCGTGTGCAGACCAGGCCGACGCCCGTCCGCGCCGCAGCTTCGCGCCGTCGATCAGGTCGTCGTGCATCAGCGTGGCGAGGTGCACGAGCTCGACGGCGACGCCTGCAACGACCGGAGGCTCCGCCGCGCGAGGCGTCGAGAGGTAGACGAGGAGCGGCCGCAGCCGCTTGCCGCCCGCGGCGAGGGCGTCGCCGCCGACCTCGGCGACGATGCCGTTGTAGCGGCCGACCGCCGCCTCGAGCCGGTCCTCGAGCTCGGCGAGGTACGCGTCGAGGCCGGGCGCGTCGCGCAGCTCGGCGAGGACCGTCACTCGGCGACCGCGGTGTGGAGGGCGACGATGCCACCCGCGAACCTGCGGTAGCGCACGTCGCGAAAGCCGGCAGCCGAGATCAACGCGGCCAGCTCATTCGGCTGCGGGAAGCGGCGCACGCTCGCGGGGAGATACGTGTACGCGGACCCACCCGGTACCAGCTTGCCGAGAAGAGGCACCACTGCGTCGAACCAAAGCCGATAGAAGGGTGAGAGCAGGCCTCGCGGCCGGGTGATTTCGAGAATGCCGAGGCGGCCGTCGCGGCGCAGCACGCGGCGCAGCTCGCCGAGGGCACGGTCGAGGTCGTCGACGTTGCGCACGCCGAAGCCGACCGTAGCGGCATCGAAGCTGTCGTCGCCGAACGGCAGCGCGAGCAGATCGCCGTTCACCCACTCGAGCTCCGGCGCCTTGCGCCGCGCGCGCTCCAGCATGCGCTCCGAGAAGTCGAGGCCCATGACCCTCCCGCCGGCCTGCACGCCGGCGAGCGCGAGGTCGCCGGTGCCGCAGCAGGCGTCCAGCACGACGTCGCCCGGGCGGACGACGGCTTCGGCGGTCGCGCGCCGCCAGCGGCGGTCGAGACCGGCGGTCATCGTCCGGTTCATCGCGTCGTAGACGGGCGCGATGCGGTCGAACATCGCGCGCACCCCGTCCGCGGGAAGCCTGCCCGAGGCGACGCTCATCGACGCGTCACGTACCCCACCGTTTCACGAGGGCGACGTCGAGGCCGAGCAGGTCGACCGCGCGACCGACGACGAAGTCGACGAGGTCGTCGACCGACTCGGCGCCGTGATAGAAGCCCGGCGCGAGGAAGAGCACGGTCGCGCCTGCTTCCTTCACGGTCAGCATGTTGCGCAGGTGGATCGTCGAGAGCGGCGTCTCGCGAGGCATCAGGATCAGCTTTCGCTCCTCCTTCAGCGCGACCGAGGCCGCTCGGTGGATCAGGTTCGACATCGCGCCCGACGCGATCGTCCCGAGTGTCCCCATCGAGCACGGGCAGACGACGTACGCGTCGACCTTCGCCGACCCGCTCGCGTACGGGGCCTTCCAGTCGTTCGGGTCGTAGACGGTGACGTTGCCGCCGCCCGCGTGCTCGAGCAGGCGCGCAAGCGTCTCGTCGCGCGAGAGCCGCGCGTTGCCGTAGAGCTCGGTTGCGAGGACCTCGATACCGGCGCCCGACGCGGAGACGCCGAGCTCGACGTCTGCTTGCGCGAGCACCTCGACGAGCCGTGCCGCATAGGGCGCCCCGGAGGCGCCGGTTATGCCGAGGAAGACGCGCATCGCGCGGTTACTTCGGGCCCTTGGAGGCGTTCAGGAACTCGCCGAGCTGTTGCAGCTTCTGCTGTCCGAGCGCCGCGAATTTCGGCATCACGTTGTTGCCGTACTTCGAGGGGTCGGTGACGTAGTTCGAGAAGAACTGCGCGCCCTGGCCGCCCTTGCCGATCGCCGACAGGTCCGGCGCACCGAGGTTGGAGCTGCCGGTGCCGAGGTACGTGTGGCAGGCCGTGCAGCCCGAGCTCGCAAAGACGGTCGCGCCGGCGACCGCGGCCTTGTTGTCCGCGAAGCCCTGGCGCTGCGCCCACGTCGGCACCGCCTGGACGACCTCGCTCGCGAGCGCTTCCTTCGCCGTCGCGCCCTTGTACGTCAGCACGCCCATCGACACGACGACGAGCACGGCGGCGATGATCGCCACCGGCCGGCGGTACAGGCGCCGTTCGCGCCGCGTGTCGGCGAACGGCAGGATGAGCAGGATGATCAGCAGGATCGTCGGAATGCCGACGGTGCCGAGGATCACCGAGTTCGGCCACTTGAAGATCCGCAGCAGGTAGAACAGGAAGTAGAAGTACCAGTCCGGCCGCGGCACGAAGTTCGTCGTGCCCGGATCCGCGGGCTCCGCGTAGCGCGGCCCCAGGGTGCACGAGCTCCAGCTGGGCTTGCATGCCTCCGGGTCGGAGCTGCTCGTGAAGTACCACACGCAGGCGAGCCCAATGATCACGCACACGACGACGAGGCTCATCACCGTGTCGTGGAACATCGCGTACGGGAAGAACGGCTTCCCGCGACGCTTGACGTCTTCCTTGTACTGCTGGAAGCCCGCGCGGCGTTCGTCGAGCGTCGACACCTACTCGTCCCCGTTCCGCCGGTAGCCGCTGCGCGCCGTCGGCTGCGTCAGCCCGACGCGCCCGTTTCCGCTCGGCGCCTCGTGATCGGCTCCGGCGCCGAGGCCGCCGGCCGCCTCCTTCGACCACGGGGGCGACGAGACGCCGAGGCGCACGACGAGGTACAGGTGCAGCCCGATCAGCGCGAAGATCAGCCCTGGGATCAGGAGCATGTGCATCGAGTAGAACCGGGGGAGCGTGTCACCGCCGATCTCGGCGCCGCCGCGTAAGAAGTCGGCGAGGAACGGGCCGAGGATCGGCGCCGTCCCGTTCAGGTTGATGCCGACGACCGTCGCCCAGTACGCCGTCTGGTCCCACGGCAGCAGGTAGCCGGTGAACCCCTCGAGCATCCCGACGGCCAGCAGCATCACGCCGATGATCCAGTTCAGCTCGCGCGGGTACTTGTAGGCCCCGAACAGGAACACGCGCGCCATGTGGAAGAACATCAGGATGATGAAGACGCTGGCGCCCCACTTGTGCATGCCGCGGACGAGCCAGCCGAGCGTCACGTCGTTCGTGATGTGGTTGATCGACTGGTACGCCGTCGCGGGGTCCGGCTTGTAGTACATCGCGAGGATTGCGCCGGTCAGCGCCTGCACGAGGAATGCCGTGAGCGTCGCCGAGCCGAGGGTGTGGAACCAGTTGGTGTCGCCGGGGACCTTGCGGAAGAGGAAGTAGCGGGTCCCGCCGACGAGCCCGGAGCGCTCCTCGAGCCAGTCCAGCGGATAGGTGATCGCCGACGCGGCCGTCTTCTTGCGCGGCTCCGACTCCGGCTTCTGCGGGCGTGTCGGTGCGACGGCCATCAGTGGGGCGGCTGCACCGGGTAGAAGACCTGCTCCCAGCCGTCGATGTGCTGGCCGGGGCCCGCCAGCTTGGCGGCGTGGATCTTGGCGTTCTTGCCCTCGCCGTCGACGTGGCTGACGCTGTACGGCTTGCCGAGGACGAGGTGGCCGTTGACGATGGAGAAGTTGAAGCGGTCGAGCGCGCGCACCGGCGGGCCGGCCGTGCGGTTCCCCTCCGGGTCGTACTGGCCGCCGTGGCAGGGACAGCCGAAGCCGCCGGCCGGGATCATCGGGATCCTCGTCACGCGCTGACCGCCCTTCTCCTTGTCGACCGCCTTCAGGTCGGACTGAATCGGCCCGTTCGGCTGCACGGGGCAGCCGAGATGCGCGCAACGGTTCGAGATGATCGTGAAGCTCGGCTCGCCGTTGAGCTGCCCGTTGTTGCGGAGGTAGACGGTGCGGCGCGAGACGTTGCCGGCCTCGGGATGCTGGAAGAAGGTCGTGATGAACCACTTCCCCTCGGGGAAGTTCTCGAGCGGGCCGAGGTCGACGGTGGGATAGCCCTGGCCCTTGAATGCCGGCACGACCATGAAGCCGACGACGGGCACCGTGACGAGGCCGCCGATCACGGCGCCGAGACCGAGCGTCGACGCCTCGAGGAAGCGGCTCCGCGGGAAGCGCTCGCCGGGCTCGGGCTCCGGCATCGCCGCCTCTCCCTCGTGCGCCGGGATGGCCGGAGCGGTCGGCGTCGCCGCGGCGGCCGGCTCGGCTCGTTCGGGCTCGATCGGCTCCGGCGTCCGCCGGTACTCCCTCGTCGCGTCGCGCGCCCACAGATAGCCGAAGAAGACCGCGATGCCCGCGCCGATCGGCGCGATCACGAGGGGGCTGACGATCAGCCCGACAAGGATGCACGCGACGCCCGCCGCGAATGCGATCGGGTACAACGACGGCCCGGGAAGATGCGGCCGGTCCCCGCGCTGGGGCTCCATCACCTTGGATTCAACTCCCGCCCTCTTTCGCGTGTCAACGACGTAACAAACGACGCAACGGCCGGGGACTCTGCCTGATCCGGCCGTTTCCTGCAGGGGGGTCGAGCGAAATCCCGTACTCGGCCCAGCGCCGCTCCACCAGCTCCTTCACCGCGGGCGTCATCTCGATCTCGGGCGGCCACTCCCGTGTGCCCTCCTGCGGCCCCTTGTGGGTCGCGTCGATTCCCATCTTCCCGCCGTAGAACTGGCGGGTCGGGGCGTGGTCGAGATGGTCGAGCGGCCCCTCCGTGATCAGCACGTCGCGCTGCGGATCGACGTTCGCGCCGATGCGGAAGAGCACCTCCTCGTAGTCGTGAACGTCGACCCACTCGTCGACGACGACGATCGCCTTCGTGAGGCTCAGCATCCCGAGCCCCCAGATCGCGTGCATGACCTTCTGCGCGTGGCCGGGGAACGCCTTCCGGATCGAGACGATGCAGCAGTTGTGGAAGGCGCCGGCGACCGGCAGGTCGTAGTCGACGAGCTCCGGCACGGTCATGCGAATCGCCGGCAGGAAGATCCGCTCCGTCGCCTTGCCCAGCCAGGCATCCTCCTGCGGCGGCTTCCCCACGACGATCGACGGATAGATCGCCTCACGGCGCATGGTCAACGCCGTCAGGTGGAAGACCGGAAACCGCTCGGGCGGGGTGTAGTAGCCGGTGTGGTCGCCGAAGGGCCCCTCGTCGACGAGCTCGTCCTTGGCGATGTAGCCCTCGAGGACGATCTCCGCGTTGGCCGGGACGTCGACGCCGACCGTCTTTGCGCGAACGACCTCGACCGGCTCGCCGCGCAAGAAACCCGCGAGCATCAGCTCGTCGATGTGCTTCGGCAGCGGCGCGCTCGCCGAGTACGTCGTCACGGGATCGAGCCCGAGCGCGACCGCGACCTCGATCTTCCCGTCGGTCGCCAGGTAGTCGGCGCGCCCGTCCTTGTGGATCTGCCAGTGCATCGCCGTCGCGCGCGCGCCGAGCTTTTGCATGCGGTACATGCCGACGTTGCGCGTGCCGGTGCGCGGGTCGTGCGTGATCACGGCCGGGAGCGTGATGAACGGCGCGGCGTCGCCGGGCCAGCAGGTCTGGATCGGGAGCAGGTCGAGCGACGCGTCGTCGCCTTCGAGGACGACGTCCTGGCACGGCGCGCTCCGGACCGTCTTCGGGCGCGAGTCCGCGATCGACTTCAGCTTCTGCAGGCCGCGGACCTTGTCGACGAGGCCTTGCGGCGGCTGCATCTCGAGCACGTCGCTGAGCTTCTCCGCGACGGCATCGAGCGACGGCGCGTCGAACGCCATCGACATGCGCCGCTCGGTGCCGAACTGGTTGATCAGCAGCGGCTGCTTCGACCCCTTGACGTTCTCGAACAGGAGCGCCGGGCCGCCGGACTTGACGACACGGTCGTTGATCTCCGTGATCTCGAGGTCGGGGTCGACCTCGGCGGCGACACGAACGAGCTCACCCTCGCGCTCGAGTCGCGCGATCCACTCGCGCAGGTCACGCGGCGGGGCCATTGCCGTTCAGTCTAGGGACCGCAACGCGAGCTCCAGCGCCGCGTCGCGGCTCAACTGCCCGCCCGCCGCCCACTGCTCGCCGAAGGCCGCGTCCCCGATTTCTGCTCGTGCCTTTGCGAGCGCACCCTCGGCGACGCGGAGCTCGTCGACGCCCAGCTCGTAGCCGCGCCCGGCCGCGAGGCTCCGCGCAGCGGCGTGCAGGCGTACGCCTCGAAGGGCATCTGCGCGACCGACGACGACGGCCGCAAGGAGCAGGGCCTCGAACAGGCCGGCGTCCGAATGCAGCGGCCGGAAGAGCTCGAGACACCGCCGCACGCATCGGCGGGCCGCGTCGACGTCGTGACGCGTGAGCCCGAGCAACGCGAGGTTCTCGAGCACGAGCGCCGCAGCCGCGGGACGATCCAGGCGCTCGGCGAGGTCGAGCGCCTCGTCGAGCAGGGTCTGCGCTTCGTCGTAGCGGCCCTCGATCACGGCGAGGAAGCCGAGATTGCTCGTGACGATCTCCGTGGCAACGTCGTTTCCGGCGGCCCGCGCGAGCGCGAGCGTCTCCTCGAACAACGGCCGCGCGCGTGCCGGGTCGCCCGAGCCGAGATATGCCGTGGCCAGGTGGTTCATCGCGGACAACACCCAGCGGTCTTCGTCGGCTGCACGCAACTCCGGGAGTGCGTCCTCGATCAGCGCCCGTGCGCGCTCGAAGTGGCCGGCGCTCTGCTCGATCTCGCCGAGCGCGTAGAGCGCACGAGCGCGCGCTCGCGGCGACGCGTCGCCTTCGAGCGCGAAGGCGCGGTCGTGCCAGCTGATCGCCTCGCGGACCTGCGCCCGCGCCGACCAGAAGCGCCAGTTCGAGCCCGTCAGCATCAGCGCTCGCTCGGCATCGCCCGTTTCGCAGGCGTACGCAAGAGCTGCGCGGATGTTGTTCTCCTCGAGCGCCAACGTGGCGAGCGTCTTCTCGGGCCGCGCGCCCCCGAGTGCGATCTCCGCGTCGACGACGACGCCGAGGAAGTAGTCGAGGTGGCGGTCGCGAACCGTCGCATCGGCCACGACGGAGCCGGCGTACTCGCGAATCGTCTCGAGCATGAAGAAGCGGCCGTCCTCCCGCGTGTGCAGGAGGCTCTTGTCGACGAGCGAGCCGAGCGCATCGAGGTCTGCTCCGCAGACGGCCTCGGCGGCGGCGGCGTCGAAACTGCCGGCGAAGACGCTCAGCTCCGCGAAGTCCTGCTTCTCCGCAGCGTCGAGGAGCTCGTAGCTCCACTCGATCGTCGCGCGGAGCGTCCGCTGACGCTCGTCGACGTCGCGCCGGCGGGAGGTGAGGAGCGGCAGCCGCCGGTCGAGGCGCTCCAACAGGCCCTCCACGGACAGGACCTTGGTTCGCGCCGCGGCGAGCTCGATCGCGAGCGGAAGCCCGTCGAGCCGGTCGCACAGCTCGACGAGGCGACCGTATTCCACGTCGAACGTGGGCGCGATCGCCGCCGCTCGCTGCCGCAGCAGCTCGACCGCCGGCGCTTCGGGGAGCGGTGCCAGCGGATACTCGCGCTCGCCGGCGATGTGCAACGGCTCGCGGCTCGTGACGAGCAACGCGACGTGTCCGCACGTGCGCTGGAGCTCCGCGAGGTCTGCTGCCGCCGCGACGACCTGCTCGAAGTTGTCGAGGAGCAACAGCAGCTCCTTGTCCCGCAGTGCGAGCTCGCTCTTGGCGCCGATGGTCGTCGCAATGGTCTGCAGCACGAGCTTCGGGTCGCGCACGGGTGCGAGGCCGATCCACCAAACCCCGTCTTTGAACGCCTCGAGCAGCTCGGCCGCGACGTCGAGCGCGAACCGGGTCTTCCCGATCCCGCCCGGGCCGGTGACGGTGACGAGCCGCGTTCCGTCACGGAGCATGCGCAGGACGTCGGCAAGCTCCTTCTTCCTGCCGACCAGCGGCTCCGCCGGCAGCGGCAGGTTCGCGTTGTTCAGGCTCTTGAGCGGCGGGAAGTCGCCGTCGCCGAGCTGGTAGATCCGCTCAGGCCCGGCGAGATCTTTCAGCCGATGCTCCCCGAGATCGCGGAGCGCACCGGCAACGAGATCGCGCGTCGCCTGGGACAGCAGGATCTGCCCGCCGTGTCCCGCCGCGGCTATGCGTGCCGCGCGATGGACGTCGATGCCGACGTACCCCTCGTCGGTGACGACCGGCTCGCCGGTGTGCAGTCCCATCCGCACGCGGAACGGCCCGCCGTCGAGCGCGGAGCGCGCTCCGTCGGCGGCTGCAAGCGCATCCGATGCCCTCGCGAACGCAACGAAGAACGCATCGCCCTGCGTGTCGACCTCGACGCCGCCGTGCCGCGCGAACGACTCACGCAGGACGCGCCGGTGCTCTGCGAGCGCGGGGGCGTAGTCGTCGCCGAGCTCCTGGAGCAGGCGCGTCGAGCCTTCGATGTCGGTGAAGAGGAAGGTGACGGTGCCGCGCGGCAGCGCGCTCATGCTGGAGGGGCGATCTAGCGGTGGCGGTGGCGCAACCAGTGCAGCGTCTGCCCGATCGCGATCACGCTGATGAAGATCAGGCCGACCACGAGCATGCCGGTGATGACCTTGCGACCTTCGGTGGCCGCATCCTCGGCAGCGACGAGCACCTGGAGCACGGCGAGCATCGCGGCGACTCTACCGCAGGCGTCGTCGGTGAGCAGCAAGGGCGGCGTCGACCTTGGCGTCGCCTGCCGTCGCGCGGGCGACCCGCTCCAGCGGTGCCGGATCGCTGTCGAGCCTGAGCGACGAGCGTCCCTCGTCGAGCGCGCCGCGGCCGAGCGCCGCAGCGGTCGCCGCCCAGGCCGCCCCGTCGCCGGCGACCGCCTCGGCACGCAGGTACGCGCAGAGGGCAATGAGCTCGGCGAGGTCGTTCACCGCCTCCACCGTCCCGGCCTCCTCGACGCGCACGAGCCCGTGGGCGTACAGGTAGTCGCCGAGAAGCAGCGCGGTGTCGCCGTCCTCGGGTGCGAACAGGCGGGAGCCGCCGTAGTGCAGGAGGTAACCCTCGTAGATCGTCTCGATGCCGAGCGCGTACCGCTCCTCGCCGAGCGGCGAGAAGACGGGCTCGCGCTGCTGGTCCTCGCGCGGCCGCAGCGCCCCGCTCCACAGCTCGCTCTCGCGGCCCGCCTCGCCCGCGATCGTGTCCCAGAGGTCAGCCGTCGAAGTCGGCAACGGCCTGGATCGTACGGTCGGTTTCCTCGTCGCCGTGCGCGAGCGACACGAACATGCACTCGAACTGGCTCGGGGCGACGTACACGCCGTGCGCGAGCAGATGCCGGAAGAGCCCGCCGTAGCGCTCGGTGTCGCTCTCCTGCGCCTCGTCGAAGTTGCGCACCGGGCCGTCGTGCATGAACAGCGTCGCCATCGCGCCGACACGCTGCACGTGCCCGTGCCGCGCGAGGCCGGCTTCGAGCCGCGTCGCCCTGCCCTCGAGCTCGCGATAGACACGCTCGTCGCGCAAGCGCCGCAGGACGGAGAGGCCGGCCGCGGTTGCCAGCGGGTTGCCGGACAGCGTTCCGGCCTGGTAGACGTCGCCGCGCGGGGCGAGCCGGTCCATCACGTCGGCGCGCCCGCCGAACGCGGCGAGCGGCAGGCCGCCGCCGACGATCTTGCCGAGAATCGTCAGATCAGGGGTCACGCCGTACAGTTCCTGCGCACCGCCACGCGCGACGCGGAAGCCGGTGATGACCTCGTCGAAGATCAGCAGCGCGCCGGCGCCGGTGCACAGCCGGCGCAGCGCCGTCAGGAAGCCGCGCTCGGGCGGAACGACGCCCATGTTCCCGGCGACCGGCTCGACGATGATCGCGGCGAGCCCCTCGCCGTAGCGGGCGACGGCTTCTGCCGCCGCGTCGACGTCGTTGTACGGGGCGACGATCGTGTGCTCCGTGACCCGCGTCGGAACGCCCGGCGTCGACGGGATCCCGAGGGTTGCGAACCCGGAGCCGGCGTTCGCGAGCAGCGCGTCGACGTGACCGTGGTAGCAGCCGGAGAACTTGAGGATCCGATCTCGCGACGTGAAGGCCCGCGCGAGCCGCACCGCGCTCATCGCCGCCTCGGTGCCCGACGAGACGAGCCGCACCTTCTCGACCGACGGAACGGCGTCGACGATCTCCGCCGCGAGCTCGACCTCGGCCTCGGTCGGCGCGCCGAAGCTGGTGCCGTGCTCAGCCGCCTCGACCACGGCCTCGACCGTCTCGCGGTCGGCGTGGCCGAACAGCAGCGGCCCCCACGACATCACCCAGTCGACGTAGCGGTTGCCGTCGACGTCCTCGATATAGGCGCCTTCGCCGCGCCGCATGAAGACCGGCTCGTCGAGGCCGACGGCGCGCATCGCGCGCACCGGCGAGTTGACGCCGCCGGGAACAAGCTCGAGCGCGCGGCGGTACAGCTCGCTGCGCGCGGTCAAAGCCAGGTTGCGAGCTCCTTCGTCCAGTACGAGAAGACGAGATCGGCGCCGGCGCGCTTGATGGCCGTCAGCGACTCGAGCGCCGCCTGGCGCTCGTCTAGGAAGCCCTTCGCAGCCGCAGCCTTCACCATCGCGTACTCGCCCGACACGTTGTAGGCCGCGAGCGGCAGGTCGAAGCGCTCTCGGACGGCACGGATCACGTCGAGGTACGGAAGGGCCGGCTTGACCATCAGCACGTCCGCGCCCTCGGCGATGTCCTGCTCGCACTCGCGCAGCGCCTCGCGCACGTTCGCCGGGTCCATCTGGTACCCGCGGCGGTCGCCGAACGCCGGCGTCGACTCGGCGGCCTCGCGGAACGGCCCGTAGAACGCCGACGCGTACTTGGCGGCGTAGGCGACGATCGGCGTCTCCGCAAGCTCCTCCCGGATCGCGGCGACGCGGCCGTCCATCATGTCGCTCGGGCAGACGGCGTCGGCGCCGGCTTCCACATGGCTGACGGCCGTCCGCGCGATCAGCTCGAGCGTCTCGTCGTTCACGACCTCGCCGTCACGGATCACGCCGCAGTGCCCGTGCGACGTGTACTCGCACAGGCAGACGTCCGTCAGGCGCACGAGGCTCGTACCGTCGAGCGCCCGCAGCGCACGCTGCACGATCCCGTCGTCATCGTACGCCCCCGAGCCTTCCTCGTCCTTGTCGTCCGGGATGCCGAACAGGATCACCGCGCGCACGCCGAGCCGCTCGAGCTCCTCCGCCTCGGCGACGAGCGTCTCGACGGAGTGCCGGCCCAACCCGGGCAGGTCGTCGTTCGGGAAGGCCCGAGGGCCGACGAACAACGGCATGACGAACTCGTCGAGGTCGAGGCGCGTCTCGCGGACGAGGTTGCGGATGCCGCTCGTCCGCCGGAGCCGCCGCAGTCGCGTGACCGGAAACGTGCTCACGCGGACAGGGTAGACCTAACGCTGCGCCGCAGCGGGCGGCGGGGGCGCCTCCTCGAGCACCTCGACCGGCGGCACCGAACCGTCCTCCCACGACTCGAGCTCGAGCCGCTCGCCGAAGAACTCCCACGCCGCACGACCTGCGGCGAGAAGAGGCAGCGCGACGAGCGCGCCCGGCAGCCCGTAGATCTCGCCGCCTGCGAGCAGGCCGAAGATCACCAGCAGCGGGTGGAGGCGTAGCGCACTGCCCATGACGTTCGGCACGACGACGTGGCCCTCGATCTGGTGGATGCCGAGAAAGAGCAGGAAGACCCAGAGCGCCGAGATCGGATGCACGACGAACGCGTACACGAACGGCGGGATCGCCCCGAGCCACGGCCCGAGGTACGGGATCAGCTCGGTGATCGCAGCCCAGGCGCCGAAGACGAGCGCGTACTTCTCGCCGCCCGGTAGCGCGCCGATCGCACCCAGCAGCCAGATGCCGACGCCGGCGCTCGTCCCGATGATCAACGACACGAGCGCCTGCCCCTTCACGTAGCTGACGAGCGAGTGCTCCATGCGGGGAAGCAGCGACTCGGACGTGGAGTGCGGCGGGAACCGCCTGTCGATCGTGCGGGCGAGGCGCGGTAGGTCGAGCAGCATGTAGACGGACACGACGATCAGCACGATCAGGCTGAAGAGCAGCTTCCCGATCGAGATCGCGGCGCCCTCGAGGAAGGTCACGACCTTGTTCGTGTACTTGCCGACGTCGTGCTTGCGGATGTCGTGGACGAGCCGGTGACCGCGGCTGCGGACGTGGATCGAACGCAGCCCGTGCGTGTTCAGCCACTCCTGCAAGCGGTCGACGTCACGGTCGGCCGCGACCTGGTGGGTTTGTCCGTTCACGTCCGTAAAGTAGGAATCCACCCGTTTCGCGGCCGTCTTCGTCTCGTTGACGAGGACGGTCCCGAGCGCCCCGATGGCGGCGACCAGCACAACGGCGAACACGAGGTACACCAGCGCGACTGCGAAGCCGCGAGGTAGCCGGACCCTCTGCATCAGGCGGACGAGCGGGCTCAGCAGGAGCGCGACGAGGAACGCGACGAGAAAGAGAAAGACGACGTGACGGACGGCGCTCGCCACGATCCACAACAGGATCAGGAGGAGCGGCAGCGCGACCAGCTGGATCCAGCGCGGAACTTCGATCTTCGCCGCCCCGGCGGGCATGCGAATGATCGTACCGCGGTCGTCGTACAGCTTCGTCCCCGCGCGTGGGATTGGGACTGGAGCCGAGCGGTGGCCGGAAGCGCGGCGCTCGATCCGGCGGAGCTCTGGGTGGAGCCGCCCGTCCGGCGAAAGGGTGGTACGGTGCCGCGGATGCCGGCCCCCTCCCGCCAGGCTCCCGCGGCACGTGGGCGGCGAAAGCGCGTGCGCAAACGGACGCCCGTGCACCGCACTCGCCGCCTCGTCGTCCTCGCCGTCGTCTCCGGAGCGCTGCTCGGGACGCTGTTCGTGACCGCATTCGGGCAGAGCGCGACGACGGACGTGTCGCAGGCGCTGCCGGGTCCGTCGAGCCGGCTGCTCCCGGTGGGACCGCCGATGCCGTTGACCGTCGCTCTCCACAACGGCCTCCGGATCCAGCTCCCGATCTCGCAGAGCCGCGTCACCGCGATCGGCTACCACTCGTCGGACGGCGGTGTGCTCCCGCTGACGCCGCTCGGCCACCAGGGGAACGAGGGCGTGCTGTCGCGGCTCGCGCACAAGATCTTCGGCGGCGGAGGAGGCGGCTTCGTGTACTACCAGCTCAGCGGCGGCGATACGGCCGCGCTCGATGTCGGGGCCGCCGCGGGAACCGACGTCTACGCACCCGTCGACGGAACGATCGTCGGCATCACCGACTACGTCCTGGACGGACAGCCCTACGGTTCGCGCATCGACATCCAGCCGTCGGCGGCACCGTCGCTCGTCGTGTCGATGACGCACGTGACGCCTGACCCGGCGCTCAGCGTCGGCGCATCGATCGCGGCCTCGACGACGAAGGTCGGCCGTGTCGTCGACTTCTCGGGGGTCGAGAAGCAGGCGCTCGCGAAGTACGCGCAGGACTCGGGGAACCACGTCTCGATCGAGCTGCGCCCGGCGGCGACGCTCAGCCTGCCCTGAGACTCCTGTTTGTTGCCGACGTCGTCGGGGTTCCCGGCCGGCGTGCGATCGAGGAGCGCCTGGCGTCGCTCAAGGAAGAGCTGCGCGCGGACCTGTGCATCCTCAACGGCGAGAACCTCGCCGACGGCGTCGGGATCACGCCGAAGCTCGCTGACAGGATGCTCGCCGCGGGCGCCGACGCGATCACGCTCGGCAACCACGTGTGGCGGCGCGGCGAGATCGTCCCCTACCTCAAGGAAAGCGACCGCATCGTGCGACCGGCGAACCTGTCCGCGCGCGCCCCGGGCAAGCGGTTGATCGTCGTCAACGGCGTCGCGATCTTCAACCTGCTCGGCTCCCTCTTCCTCGGGCCGCCGGTCAATCCCTTCGAAGTCGTGGACGAGCTCGTCGAAGAAGCGCGCAAGCGCACGCCCGTCATCGTGCTCGACATGCATGCCGAGGCCACGAGCGAGAAGGTCGCGATGTCGAAATACCTCGACGGCAAGGTGACGGCCGTCATCGGGACGCACACGCACGTGCAGACGAACGACGCACGCGTCGAGCCCGGTGGGACGGCCGCGATCACCGACGCCGGGATGACCGGGCCGCACGACTCGGTGATCGGCGTGCAGGTCGAGCTCGCCGTCCGCGCGATGCGCACGTCGATGCCCGTCCGCTTCGAGACTGCGTCCGGCGATGTCCGGATCGAGGGCGTGCTCGTCGAGTGCGGCGACGACGGGCGAGCGACGAGCTGCGAGTCGGTGCGCGTTCGCGTGCCGTGAGCGCACCGCCGAGTCCGCTACGGGTCTCGTGTTCGTCGCCCGATCCGGGATCGAGCTCGAGGACCGCGGCGCGCACGAGCTCAAGGCGCCGTCCGCTAGTCGTAGATCGACCGGCTCGCGCCGACGCGCGCGTTCGGCGGGTACGGATGGAGGTCGTTCATGTAGCCCGGTTGCGCCTCGACACGCGCGAGCCACGCCCGCAGCGCCGCGTACGGCTCGAGATCGAGACCGGCCTCGCCCGCGACGTGGACGTAGCCGTAGAGGCCCACGTCGGCCACCGAGTACGACGACCCGACGAAGAAGTCACGCGCAGCCAGGTGCCGTTCGAGCAGGGCGAGCACCTCGTACGACGCGGAGCGCCGGCGCATCCCATCGGCGTCGTCCGGTGACAGCCGCCCGGTGATCAGGCGGAAGCGCAGGCCGCCGATGCTCGGCACGACGTCCGCCTGCTCGTAGAAGAGCCACCGGTAGACCTGCGGGTCGTCGGGCAGGAACCGTGAGCCGCGGCCGAGGTGCAGGAGGATCGCGTTCGACTCCTGCAGAAACGTCCCCGCCGGATCCTCGAGCACCGGCGTCGTGCGCGCCGGGTTGGTCCGCGCGTACTCGTCGCCGAGCGTGTCCCCGGCGAAGATGTCCACCGGCACCCGCTCGTACTCCGCCCCGAGGTGCGCGAGCAGGAGGCGCACCTTGAAGCAGTTCGCGGAGGCGGCATAGTCGTAGAGCTTCACGCCGTCGCTGAAACGTCCGTGCGCCGCCATCTGTGAGGTAGCAACAGCAGCACCAGCGCGACGAGCACGAGGTCGCGCGCCAGGAGCACCCACGACAGGCCCGGCTCGAAGTCGAGCGCAAGGCGGAAGTACCGGAACGGAAACCAGATCTGCGTCAGCACGAGTGCCGCGAGCAGCAGCACGCTGGCCCAGACGCCGCGGCGGCCGCGAACGAGCGGCACGACCGGGATCAGCCAGATCAGGAACTGAGGTGACAGCACCTTCCCGAACGCGACGAAGGCGCAGACGGCCGCGGCGCTCGCTCGAACCAGCGCGGCGGCCGTCGCAGGACCGCGCGCGAACGCCCACCAGATCCAGAGAAGCACTCCGGCTTGCACGATGCTCGACACGGCCGCGAGCACGTGCGCCGCGCCGCCGGCGACGTTCTGCGAGCCGTGGCTCGTCTCGCCGGTGAGCGCAAACCCGAACACGTTGTGCGCGACGAGCAGGAACGCCGCGCCGAGGCTCTCGACCTGCAGCGGCCGCTCGAGCTGAACCTTGAGGCTCTCCCAGACGCCGTGCGGCGCGAGCGCGACGAACGGGAGGACGACGAGCGCGAAGACCCCGACCGTCAGCGCAATGCACACGAACCCCTCGTCGCGGCCACGGCGCTTCCACGCATACGCGACCGCCAGCGGGATGAGGACGCCCGGATAGAGCTTCGCGGCCGTCGCGAGCCCGAGCAATATGTGTCCGAGCCGGAACCGCGCGGACACGATCGCCGCGACCGCCGACGCTGCGAGCGCCGCGGGCCAGAGGTCGAAGCGGCTGAGGATGACGGTGCCGAGCGCAAGCGGTGCGAGCGCGGCGAACAAGAGCGGCCCCCAGAGCGCGCCGCCGATCACGCGAAGCGTCAGCGCCATCGCGATCAGCGCAATCGCGCCGCACATCCACATGAGCGTCTCGAACGTGCGCCGGAAGCCCGGCTTGACGTCCTGATCCTGGCCACCGTGGGAAACGAGGCCGGGCAGCGCGAACATGGGCAGCGCGCCCGGCGGGTACTCGAGGGCGAAGTCCCGGTACGGCACCTTCCCGTGTGCGATCTCGTTCCCGTACCGCTGGTAGACGGGCGTGTCGATGATCTGTGCATGGGTGTAAAAGCCGTAATGGAGCGCCGTCCACGTCCCGACGAAGACGGCGACCGCGACGAACGCCGCGAGCGCGACCTCGCGGTCAGACCGTTGCTTGTCGTTCACTGGCGATGACCGTGACGGCGACGAACGGGAAGAACCAGGGGATGTACAGGTAGAACCAGTGCGTCAGCACGATCTCGAACCCGATCAGCAGCGCGCCGGTGAGCGCAGCGAGCTGCAGTGGGCTCTTGCGCGCCGGGAAGAACGCGGCGGCTACGGCGCCGACCACGAGCAGCCCTTCGAGCACACGCTGCAGCACGTGGAGGTCGGGCAGGCCGCGCGCGTGGTACTGCCCCCAGTCCCAGAGCGAGAACGGCGAATGGCGCGTGACCTGCGTCTTGATCGTGCGGTCGAAGAACGTGTGCGCGGCCCCGATCGGATGCGCGTCCAGGAGGAGGATCGAGAACGCCGCCACCGTCGCCACCACGAACGCCGCAGCGAACGCCACCGCGGGCCTCGGTCGCCGCACCGGCCCCGGGTACGTCAGCCAGAGCGGCGCGACGACGAGCGTCGCGAACTTCGTCCAGCCCGAGAGCGCGACGGCGACGCCGCGCGCCCACGCGGAGCTCGCGAAGATGAAGCCCCAGACCAGGAAGACGGGGACGATCGCGTCATTCGTGTTCGACATCA
The DNA here is from genome assembly GCA_963833655.1 of uncultured Actinomycetes bacterium. Classification (GTDB taxonomy): domain Bacteria; phylum Actinomycetota; class Thermoleophilia; order Gaiellales; family Gaiellaceae; genus 3-1-20CM-4-69-9. The sequence continues at coordinate 419,510 of CAWHYL010000007.1, forward strand.
GGACATAGGTCGTGAACGGAAATGCCGACCACGCGAGTGCGAGCGCGCCGGCCAGCTGCGCGCCGCCGTACCGTAAGCCGACGAGCGCCATCCCGAGCAGGCAGAGGAAGTCGAACAGGACGGACGTGAACTTCACCGCGGGCAGCGTGTCCCACTTCCCCGACCAGCCGAAGATCCCGTAGCCGGGCAGGTACGCCTCGTACGCGACCGGTCCGTACGTGTCCCCCAGCGGGTTCGCGGTCTCGCAGCGGCCGTTTCGCTGGATGCGGTCGCGGATCTCGCCGTTCGCGTCGGCCGGCCCGCACGCCTTCAAGTTGCCCTCCTCGGGGAAGTTCCCGTACGGGACGACGCCGGACGCGATCCGCTGCGCGCCGATCACACCGGCGTACCCGACGTCGATGACATTCGAGCCGCCGCGGTAGTCGAGCCCGATCTTGAAGCCGCCGACGAAGACTGCGACGCCGAGCAGCACCCAGGCCGGCCATACCGGCGCGCCGCGATTCGGCCTGCCGCTCGCCCCGATCCACACGCAGCGCGCGAGCAGATACACGAGCGGCGGGTACGCGAGCGGCGCGCTTGCGAAGACGTTCCCGTGGTTGAAGTACCAGAGCGAGATCGTGAACGAGAGCAGCACGAGCAAATCGAGGTTGCGCCACGAGAGCAGCCGTCGCAGGTCCGCGAGCCCGATCAGGAACAAGGCGCAGAACGGCAGCCAGTAGCGCGCGCTGTTGATTCGCGTGCCGCCGAAGGCGCCGTTTCCGCCGCGCGCCATCGTCCACGCGACCTGCGGCCCGGTCCACGCTTCGGTCACGGCCTTCGTGACGTCGTCGACCTTGCCGGTCGCGATCTCACCGGCCTTGGTGTCGAAGACGTTCACGGTCCAACAGCCGCCTTTTGCCGCGAACCCGCACTTCGACGAGTCGGACTCGAAGGACGCCGACGTCGACCTCCGCTTCGCCGGATACCGGGCGAGCCAGTCGGCAACCTTGCCGTAGGCGAGGAAGATCGCCGTTGCCTGCTGCTGCGTGAGGTGTTGCTGCGCCTTCGTGAACGGCGCGCCCGCGTGCGCGGTCGACGCGAAGACGAGCGCCGCGACGGCGGCAGCTATTGCTCGTCTCGGAATGACCAGAGCTTGTTGCCGACGAAGTTCGCCGGCGTGACGAGGACGATGGCGATCGCTTGCGAGACGATCTGCCCTGCGCCCAGCTCGACGAGGATCGTCAGGATCGCGAGGTTCCCGACGTACGCGAGCAGCGCGACCGTGAAGAAGCGGATTCCCTGGAAGGCGAAGTGGCCGCGCACATGACGGAACGTCCAGAGCCGGTTCAAGAGGTAGTTGTTCGTGACGGCGACGACGAACGACCCGGTTGCGGCGAGGCGATAGTCGAGGTTCGCACCGTCGAGCAGCGCCGTGTAGACGGCGAGGTTCACGACGTAGCCGGACGCGCCGACGGCGCAGAACTTCGCCAGCTGCGCCCAGTTGTGTCGCTGCCGGAGGGCGTGGGTGGCGCGGGCGCGCAGACCCGGGGCGACTGCGGCGTCCCGCTGCTCCATGACCGTCGGCGAGCCTACCCGGTCATGCGGCCGTACGGCGCGCCGGAGCGAATCCGAGTTTCACGTCGTACGGAATGCGTTCCCCGCTTTCGAGCTCGACGGCGACGAGCGTTCCGTCCGTCGCGAACACGACGTCGCGTAGCGCCCCGACGCTCGTGCCTTTCCGCATGACGGGCTTGCCGCGCAGCGACTTCAGCGAGAACGCGCGCGCGCGGTAGAACCCGAGCTCGTCCTCCTCGAGCAGCACGAGCGGCGAGTGGATCCTCAATCCGTCGTCGTCGACGGCCGCCGTCGGGAGCGCCAGGAAGCGATGCTCCTCGTCGCCGCAGAGGACGTCCAGCCCGACGACGCGCAGCGTCTCCCGGTCGAGGAGCACGTCGACCGGCCGGCCCAGCTCGATCCCGTGCAGCCGCAGCGGCAGCGCGAGGACCTCGTTGCCTGAGAGCTCCTTCACCCCGACGCCATCGTGCCCGGACCGGTTGGTCAGAAACCTTCCTCGCCTACGAGGGGAACGAACCGGCACGGCACCGTTTTGAGCACGGCCGGCCCTTCCGGGCTGCGGACGATCACCTCGAGGCGCTGGACGCCGAACCGGCCGACCGGCACCACGAGGCGCCCGCGTGGCTCCAGCTGCGCGTACAGCGTCTGCGGCAGTCGCGGTGCCGCCGCGGCCACGGCGATCGCGTCGAACGGAGCCCGCTCCGGCAAGCCGCGCGTGCCGTCGCCGACGTGAACTCGCACGCGCTCGTACCCCGCGGCGACGAGATTCGCCCGTGCGAGATCGGCCAGCTCCGGGATCCGCTCGATCGTGTCGACCTCCGCCGCGAGCTCGGCGAGGACTGCCGCCTGGTAGCCGGAGCCCGACCCCACGTCGAGCACGCGCTCGTTCCCGCGCAGCGACAGCGCCTCGCAGATCTTGGCGACCATGTACGGCTGCGAGATCGTCTGGCCGTCGCCGATCGGCAGCGCTGCGTCGTCGTACGCGTGGCTGCGCAGGTCCTCGGGAACGAACCGCTCGCGCGGAACGCGCTCCATCGCGGCGAGCACGCGCTCGTCGTGGACGTCGCGAAGGTGGAGGTCACGCCGCACGCGTGAGCCGCTCGACGCCGAAGTGACGGAGGAACGCCGGCGTGACGTCGACGATGGACGAGGGCACCTCCTCGAAGCCGATCGCCAGCATCGGCACCTCCGAGTCGCCGGGGAGCAGCGAGCCGTGACTCCCGCCGCCTGCGTGGTGACGCCCGGCGAGGTCGGCGAACTCGACGCCGGGTGCAGCAGAGACGAGGACGTCGCCCGCGTTCGGGTTGTGCACCGCGGCCCACGCGCGCGCGGCGCCGTCTGGGTAGTCGAAGAGCGCGCCGTCATGCTCGACGACGACCTCCTCGCGGTCGCGGCGCGCGAAGACCTCGTCGCCTTCGCGGAAGAGCACGGTCTCGGCAGCCGGCTCGTCGTCGAGGCGCTCCGCGAGCGCACGCGCGTCCAGCCGGCACTCCGGCAGGCGATAGACCATCCCGGCGCGGTTCGACGCCGTCACGAGCGCGCCCGGCACGTCGGCGAGCGCCGACTGCAACTGCACGGAGCGCTCGATGCGCGTCTGTCCGTGATCGGAGCAGACGATGACGGCGTACCGCTCGAGGAACTCGTCGGGGCCTCCGGCGGCGTCGAGCAGCGCGCCGACGGCCGCATCGCTGCGCGCGAGCGCCTCCGGCGCGCCGTCGGGACCATGCACGTGCGAGGCGAAGTCGTAGTCGGGCAGGTAGTAGACGAGCAGGTCGAAGCCGTCGCGCGTCACGAGCCAGCGTCCGACGGCGGCCGCGTAGCCGTCGATCGACCCCTGCGCCCGGCCGAAGACCGCGAGCGGTGCGCCGGTCGGGTCTGACTCGAAGAGGTTGTAGAAGAAGAACCGCCTGGGGCCGTACGCCGGGATCGTGACGCCGGGCAACGTCGGCCGGTGCCGGGTGCGGCCGCGGTAGCACGTGATGTTGATGGCGGCCGTCGTGTAGCCGGCGTCCTCGAGCGCCTCGTACACCGTGACCGCGTCGCGCGCGAGGTGCAGGCGGTTCATGTTGATGATCGCGTTCAGGATCGAGCGCCTCATCCCGGCCGCGCGCAGCGCGGCGAACGACGAGCCGTACTCGACGAGACGAGCGTGCTCGCGGTCGTACCAGACGAGGTGCGGGATGTGGTGCACGTCGGGGTGCGCGCCCGTCGCGAGCGAAGAGAGGCATACGGGCGTCAGCGACGGAAAGGTGGACACGGCTCGCGCGTACTCGCCGTGCTCGGCGAGGAACGACAGCGCGGGTGCCCGGCCGTCGCCGACTGCCGCCTCGAAGACCGACGGCGTCAGGCCGTCGATGACGATGAGAATCGCTTTCTTCGTCGTCGGGCTCGAGTTGGGTCGAGCGATCATTTGGGACGGATTGGAGGTACGCGTCCGATTCCCGAAGCCGCACCACTAGTCGGGGGCTCAGTCCCGTTGCCCGTCACGCTCGAATTGTGTCGACCGGTCATTTCAGACGGAGCGGAGGCACGAGCCTCCGATCCTGGAAGCGGCGCCCCAAGCGGCGCCTCAGTCCCGGGCAAGCGAGCGCAGCCCCGCGTAGCGCTCCGGCGCGCGGCCGCGCAGACGTCCCGCAAGCGCTGGCACGACCACAGCCTCGAGGTAGCCGGCGATCGGGATCCACGCGATCGCCGCGAGCACGAGCGCCGCAAGCCCGACGAAGACGGCGATGCCGAAACGCGCACCGCCGCGACGCAGCGTGCCCGCCACGACTTGCGCGGATCCGATTGCGCCGAGCACGCCGCCGACACCGCCTCCGAGCGCTTCGTCCCACTGGCCGAGGGCGAAGCCGATCGCCACGCCGATGCCCGCCGAGACGACGAGCGCGGCCGTCAGTCCGATTCGCGTGCCGGCGAAGAAGGCTGCGACGAGGACGCCGACGGACACACCGAGACCTGCACACACCCCGATCCAGTACCAGGATCCCATTTGCAGCCAGTGTAGTTTGAACCGGCAGTCAACCGGAGATAACGAGGTTTGCCGCCCCCCGCGGCTTCATTCGGAGGAGGAACCACATTGAGTGACGACAAGCCTCTGCTCGTCTTCTTTACGTCTGCGCGCTCCGGTCCGGCCCGCCGGATGGAGAGCCTCCTCGCGCACCTGGCGCGCAAGGAGCGGACCCGCCTGCGGATCATGCGAGTCGAGCTCGACGATCAGCCGGAGCTCGCGGAGAAGTTCAAGGTGACGGTCGTGCCCACACTCGTGCTCGTCAAGCAGAAGAAGGTCGTCGAGCGCTTCGACGGACGTGCGAGCGCGCCGAAGATCGAGGCGATGATCGAGCGGCATCTGCCCGCACCGGCTGCAGCGGCCTAAAACCGGTTCGGCGCTCTCCTCGTAACCGAGATCGACGCCTCGGCACCACTGCCCCGGTGCCGAGGCGCCCCTCACGCGGGGCGGTGAACCGGCTACCGCTGCTCGAGCCGCCGGATCACGTCGAGGCCGAACTCCGCGGCTCGGGCGCCGTCGACCACACGGTGGTCGAAGGTGACCGAGACGTAGCCGACGCGCGCGGAGACAACCTGACCGTCGCGCACGACCGGACGCTCGGCGATCCGCCCGATGCTCAGGATCGCGACCTCCGGGTGATTTACGAGCGGTGTCTGGAAGAGCCCGGCGAGCTTTCCGGCGCTCGTCACGGTGAAGGTCGACCCGCGTAGCTCCTCTGCGGCGAGCGTTCCGGCGCGCGCTCCTTCGGCGAGCCGCTCGACGTCAGTCTGCAGCTCGTCGATCGACCGCGCGTCGCAGGCGCGCACGACCGGCACGACGAGCCCGTGCTCCGTCTGCACGGCGACGCCGAGGTCGTAGCGGTCGAGGTACACGATCTCGTCGCCCTCGACCCGGGCGTTCAGCTCCGGAAACCCCCGCAGCGACTCCCCGCACGCCTTCAGCGCGGCGCCCACGAGACGCTTGAGCTCGACGCCGGTGAAATCGCACTCCTCCACCCACGTCACGGCTGGGACCTCGCGCTGCGCACGCGACATGTGCTCGGCGATCAGCCGCCGGACGCCGCGGAGCGGCTCCCGCCGCCCCTCCCGAGGCGTCGCCGCGGCACGAACGTCCGCCTCCGTGATCCGGCCCTGTGGGCCGGTTCCGGTGACCGCGTCGAGGTCGACCCCGAGCTCCTGGGCGATCCTGCGGACGAGCGGCGTCGCCTTTGCCTTCTCTTCGCGCTTCTCTCGAGGCGTCTCCGCCGGCTGCGGCACAACGGCCCCGTCGCCGCCGATCACCACGAGGACGGTGCCGACGGGGACGATCTTGCCCTCCTCGACGAGGATCCGCGTCACCTTCCCGGCGGCGGGCGAGGGAATCTCGACCGTTGTCTTGTCCGTCTGAACCTCGACGAGCGGGTCGTCCTCGGCGACCTCCTGTCCTTCCGTCACGAGCCAGCGCGCGATCTCGCCTTCGGTGAGGCCTTCGCCGAGGTCCGGCAGCTTGAGCTCGTACGCCATCAGCCCATTCTTATCGCGTCGTCTCGTAGCTCAGCGTGCACACCGCGGACGCCGTTGACGATCTGCGTGACGCGCAGGTCGACGGCAACGCTCCCGAGCGCCGTCGCGTAGCCGCGGTCGATGCGAAGCTCGCGTTCCATCAGGTCGAGCATGGTCTCGATCGCCTGCGTCGCGGCGAGGTCGAGATCCTCGTCGAAGCCGAACGCGATCCACGCTCCGGCAATGCGTGCCACCGGCGAGCGAAGCTCGAGCTCCGAGATGTCGAATGTCAGCTGCGCGCGCTCGACGAAGCACTCGATCGCGGTGCCCGACAGCTCGCCGTCGCCCTGGGCGGCATGGCCGTCACCGGCAGACACGTGCGCACCGTCCACGCTGATCGGCAGATAGAGCGTCGTGCCGGCCACGAGCTCCTTGCAGTCGATGTTGCCGCCCGAGCGCCGCGGCGGGCCGGTGGAGTGAAGGCCGTCCTCGTCCGGCGGCATTCCGATCACGCCGAAGAACGGCGCAAGCCGCACGCTCGCGCCGCGGTCGTCGGTCCCCGTGCCCGTCTCCGGATCGAGGATCCATTCGACGTGCGTGTCGGGGCCGAACGTCTCGCCGAACGCGCCGGGCCGCACCTCGTCGATGCGCACGACGAGCGTCTGCCCGGCGCGTGCACCGCGAACCTCGACGGGCCCGACGAGCGCGTGGCCGGCGTCGAGCTCCTCGTCGCGGGGCTCGAACGTCTCGTCAGGCGCGACGCGCCAGCCGGCGTTCGGGCACGAGAACGCGACCGAGTCGCCGGGGTCGACCGTGGCGATCGGCGGCAGGTCGCGCGAGAAGTGGCCGTGCAGCGTTCGCCGCTCGTACGGAAGCTCGTGGATCACGCGCGCGGCGCCCCGATCCACGCGTCCTTCGGTGCGAGCAGGACGCGCAGCCCCGCCCGCTTGCCGTTTTCGAAGAACTCCAGCAGCGAAACCGCCTGCCACTCGGCGGCGTCGAGGGCGCCTGCCGTCTCGGCCGGGACGTAGCCGGCCTGCAGCCGTCGCGCGGCGTCCCAAATGCCGATCGCATGCGAATCGTGCTCGTTCTCCGGCTCGGGAACGAGCTCGAGCCGCCTCCCCGGCGCGAACGCGTCGTCCTGCAGCGCGTCGAGCCGGTACGACGCTCCGGCGACTTTGATCACACGGATACGGGTGTCGTCGCGCCGAACGAGCTGCTCGGTCGCCGCGTCCCGAAGCCGGTACCCCTCGCGTGTCCGCTCGAGCCACAACCTCAGCCGTTCCTCCATGCGCGTCATCAAAAGGGCCTGGCTCGGCCGACCTCGGTCTGCGTGCTCAGAACTCGAGGAGTTGCCGCACCGCGGCGACGACTCGATCGACCGACGGCATGTATGCGTCCTCGAGCTGCCAGTACGGGTACGGGACGTCGTAGCCGGTGACGCGCAGCACCGGCCCGCGCAGGTCGAGGATCGCCTTCTCCGCGAGCACCGCCGCAAGCTCGGCGGCGAAGCCGCAAACGCGCGGCGCTTCCTGCACGATCACGACGCGTCCCGTCTTCGCCGCGGACGCGAGCAGTGCGTCCTCGTCGAGCGGCTTGAGCGTGCGGATGTCCAGCACTTCGACCGACAAGTCGTCGAGCGCGGCCGCGACCTGCTCGCACAACGGCACCATCGAGCCGTACGCGACGAGCGTGACGTCGTCGCCCTCGCGCGCGAGCCGAGCCTTCCCGAGCGGGACGACGTGCTCGCCCTCGGGCACCTCACCCTTCAGCGTGCGGTAGTGCAGCTTTGGCTCGAGCACGACGACCGGGTCGGAGTCGCGGATCGCCGCGGCGAGAATGCCTTTCGCGTCGCTCGGCGTCGACGGAATCGCAACCTTCACTCCGGGCGTGTGCACGTAGTACGTCTCCGGCGAATCGTCGTGCAGCTCCGGCGCACGGACGCCGCCGCCGTACGGCATCCGAACGACCAGCGGGAACGACATCTTCCCGCCGGTGCGCCAGCGATAGCGGCCGACGTGCGTGATCAGCTGGTCGAGGCAGGGGTACGAGAACGCGTCGTACTGCATCTCGCACACGGGGCGCCAGCCGGCCATGCAGAGCCCGACGGCGCTCCCGAGGATGCCCGCCTCGGCGAGCGGCGTGTCGAAGCAGCGGTCGGGCCCGAACCTGTCGCGCAGCCCCGCAGTCGCGCGAAAGACCCCGCCGGCGCGACCGACGTCCTCGCCGAGCACCATCACCGACGGGTCGCGCTCGAGCTCCACGTGGAACGCGTCGTTGATCGCCTCGACGATCGAGAGCTCAGCCAAGCGTCCTCCGCAGCTCGTCGAGATCCGAGCCGAACGACGGCGGCGGATCGCCGTACGCATGGTCGAACACGAGCGACACGTCGGCGGGCGGCTCGGCCTCGGCCGCCGCGATTCCGGCACGCATCGCGTCCGCCGCCTCGGTCCGGATCGACTCCGCCAGGTCGTCGTGGAGGATGCCGGCGCGGCGCAGGTAGCCCTCGAAGCGCCCGACGCACTCGCGCTTCCGCTCCTCCTCGACACGCTCGAGGTCGATGTACGCCCGCGGATCGTCGGCGGTCGCATGCGGAGCGGTTCGGTATGAGAAGGCCTCGATGAACGTCGGGCCGTCGCCTGCGCGCCCGCGTGCCGCCGCTTCGCGCGCGGCCTCGTAGCACGCGAGCACGTCGGTCCCGTCGACGCGTACACCCGGCATGCCGTAGCCGATTGCCTTGTCCGCGAGGGTCTCCGCGCGCGTCTGCGCCTCGAGCGGCGTCGAGATCGCCCACTGGTTGTTGTTGCAGAGCAGGATCAGCGGCGCGCCCGTCACCGCGGCGAAGTTCGCGCCCTCGTGGAACGATCCCTCGGACGTCGCACCGTCGCCGAAGAAGGCGACGGCGCAGGCTCGCTCGCCCTTGAGCTTCTTTCCCCAGGCGAGGCCGGCCGCGTGCGGGACGTGCGTTGCGATCGGGACACAGATCGACGCGACGTTGTAGTCCTCCGGGTCCCACCAGCCCGCCGGGTGCCCGCGCCACCACGACAGCACCGTCTCCGGCGGCATCCCTCGCAGCAGCCCGATCGCCGACTCGCGGTAGGACGGGAAGATCCAGTCCTCGTCGTCTAGCGCGTGCACGACGCCGGCCTGCATCGCCTCGTGGTTCCAGAAGATCGCGTAGGTGCCGATCCGGCCCTGGCGGTGGTACACGACCGAGCGCTCGTCATACGTCCGCAGCAGCACCAGCGAGCGGTAGAGCTCGAGCAGCTCCTGTTCGCCGAGCCCGTCGACCTCTCGGTCGCCCACACCGTCGGCATCGCCGATCACACGCCGCAGGTCGCGCTCGGCCCGAAGCACCGCCATTGCGCGGAAGCCTACCCCGGCGTTCTCAGCGACCGAGCGCGATCGAGCGTGCCGCCGCGAGGACCGGATCGCGGCCGGCGAAGAAGCTCGCCGAGGAGAGCGCGACCGGAAAACGCGGGTCGGTCGCGAGCCGGTCGTCGTCGGGTGACGAGAGCTGCCAGTAGATGTGAGCGACGTGGAGCACGATGCCCGTCGCGGGCAGCAGGGTCGGGCGCGAGTCGCCGTAGAGGTTCGGGCTGCCGCCGCTCGGCTCGCCCACGAAGATCGGCTTCCCCGTCAGCTCGAGCTCGGTGATGAAGTTCTCGGCTGCAGAAAACGTGACCCGTGAGATCAGCACGACGACGCGTTTCGTCTTGCCGACGCGCGCGATCGCGCTCACCAGCGGCCGATAGGTCTGGTTGTCGCCGCCGCCGTTGTTGCGCATGTCGACGATCACGGCGCGGAGCTTCTTGCTCTTCGCCGCCTTCAGCAGGCGCAGCGACGCCGGATACGTGTCACCGGTGACCTCGTTGTAGCCCAGGTAGTAGACGCGTCCCGACGCGAGCTTCGTCGCCCAGAGCGTCCTGTTGCGTCGCGCGATGTACGCCGGCACACGTCCTGTGATCGCCTGCGGAACGAGCGGATGCGCGATGTCGCCGATACCGCGCGCATAGGCGCTAGCCGTCACGGGCGTCAGCTCGGCGTCGAAGGTGACGCCGTTTCGCTCGAAGGTGAAACGACTGGGGCCGAGATCCGCCACGAGGTGCAGGCCGTGCAACACCTCCGGCGTGTTCAGGTACGCCGGCGCGAGCAGCTCGAGCGTCGACTCGTTGTCGTGCGGCACGAGCGGACGAACCGCCGCGAGCACGTCGTCCAGCGGATGTCCGTTGATCGCAAGGAGCCGCGCACGTAGGAGATTGCGGCCGCCGACCTGCCCGACGACATACATGCCGTCCGAGAACGCGTAGAGCTGCGTCGGGTACGCATGCTGCCCTCGCCGGTCGCCCGGGTCCATCGGGAAGATCCCCGTGTGCCCGTTGCGTGCGCCCGGCAGCGCCGCCAGGCGCATAAGCCCGACGAGGAGCTCGTCGTCGTTCAGCGAGCCGGCGCGCGAGCCGAGATCGGCGACGGCAGCGTCGAAGGCCGCCGGTGCCAGGGTGCGAAAGAGGTTCGGGTGATCGTCTCGAAGGTGCTGTGCGGCGAGCTGCACGTCGGCCGCTTGCGGCGACAGGGCGACGGCAGCGGCGGCCAGCAGCGCGGCGATCATCGCGCGAGCTCCCGCTTCGCCTTCTCCAGCCAGCGCAGGCGCGCCGGCATCAGCTCGAGGCCGTACTCCAGCGTCAGCGCGCCGTAACGCGTCGCCGGTGTGATCGCTTCGTACTCGGCGAGGAACGCGCGTTGCACCTCTACGTAATCGTCGAGCTGACGCAGGAGCGCGTCGCGGGAGCAGAGCTCGGCGAAGAACACCTTCAGCATCAGCTCGTCCCACGACTTCGGCGGGGCGCTCTCCAGCCAGGCGCGCACGGCCGCGCGCCCGGCCCGTGTGTGACGGTAGAGCTGTTTGTCCGGCCGGGCGCTCTGGCGAACGGTTCGCCGGCTGGCAAGCCCGGCCTCGACGAGCCGCGGCAGCACGGCGTAGAGCTGGCTCTTCGCCGGCGCCCACATGTGCGCGACGCTTCCTTCGGCGCGCTTGAGCAGGTCGTAGCCCGAACGCTCGCCCTCGGAGAGGAGCCCGAGAACGACGCCTTCGGTCGTCGTCAACTGCGTAGTCTGCTGCGGAATAGTCCGCACCGGACTATCACCCTATCACGGACACCGCCTGGCGTTCGGCCTCGAACACCGCCTCGGTGACGTCCCCGAGATCCTCGCCGTCGGCGTGGAGCGGCAGCGGTATGTCGCAGCGCACTTCGATTCGGTCGAGGTCGTGGCCGCGAAAGGCGTTTCGCGCCGGCCGGCCCGTTGCGAGCGCGAAGAGGAGCGGCGGAAGCGTCCTGGGAGTCAGAGAACGGGGTGCGAGAAAGTCGAGGCCGTCGTCGAACACGGCCCCCGGCGCCGCCTGGATGGCGAGGGTCTTCAAGAACGTGTACGGCGTCCCGTTCGAGACGAGCACCAGGGCCGCGCGCCCGTAGCCTGCGATCTCGAGCACCGGCTCGAAGCGACCACGTTGCTCGAAGATGAGCCTCGCGAACGTCCCGACGAAGGCGAGGTCACCGGGGCGCCGTCCGTCCGGCGTGCGGCCGCGCTCGTCGATCCGCCGCACCACCTCGGCGTCGATGCCGATGCCCGAGCCGAACGCAAAGCGCCGGCCGTTGACGCGGCCCGTCGAGATCTGGCGCGTGCGGTTCTGGGCGAGCGCGTCGGCGAGGTGATGGGCGGCCTCGACCGGGTCGCGCGGCAGCCCGAGCGCGCGCGGCAACACGCTCGTGCCGCCGCCGGGAACGAAGCCGACCGGGAGGTCGTTCCGCTCGACGCCGTTCAGCACCTCGTTGAAGCCGCCGTCGCCGGAGAAGACGACGACGGCTTCCGCCTCGCCGGCTTCGCGGGCAAGCTCGACCGCGTGGCTCGGGCGCTGCGTATGAACAGTCCGGACGAAGGCGCTGCGCATGAGCGCGTGCTCGACGGCCGCGAGCGTCTCGTCGTCGACGCGCGACGCGAACGGGTTGACGATCAGGACGACGCGCTTCACGGGCCGGGCGTTGCGTACCCGCGCATGCCGTCGAGCAGAACATCGAAGAAGCGGTCGGCGAGCCCGTCTGTGTCGGTTTCGGGGCGGATCCAGGTGTACGCCCAGTTCGCGGCGGAGAGGGCGAGCAGCGTCGCCGTTGCGTCATCGAGGTCGGTGCGGAGCCCACCGAGCTCGCGGCCCTCGCGGAAGAGCCCCCGGAACCGCTCCTCGTAGCGCCGCCGCTCGGCGACGAACTCGTCGCGACGCTCCCCCTCGAGGTAGCGCCACTCACGGATGAAGACGGTGGCGACGTCGAGCTGCTCGGCCACCACACGCAGATGCACGCGGAGCGCGAGCCGGATCTTCTCCGCGGCCGGCAGCGTGTCGTCGACACCGTCAAGGGCTGCGTGGAACGCGGCCGCGCCGTCGCGCGCGACCTCCCAGAGCAGATCCGCTTTCGAGTCGATGTGCGCGTAGAGGGAGCCCTTCTGCACGCCCATGGCCTCGGCGAGATCGCCGATCGACGTCCCGTGGTAGCCCTTCTCGGCGAAGAGCCGCGCCGCCTGGCGCGTCAGCTCGGAACGCCGCGTTGCCATTCGGCTGTCCGGGCGCGGAAAACCTCCGCAGCCGCCTCGTGAAAACCGCCTGGCAGATCGTCGGCCTCGAACGCCGCGGCGATCTCCTCCATCTCGCCGACCCAGCGCCAGCCCTTGGCTGCCGACGAGCGCTCGGCACGGTCGAGCGCGTCGGGCAAATGGGGCAGCGAGTCGCGCCACTCCCGGAGCAGCCCATCGGCGACGCCCTCCGCTCGCGCGAAGGCGTCGATGGCGAGCAGCAATGCGACCGTGCCTTTCGTCCAGGCCGCGTAGGCGAGCTTCAGTGCCGACGCCGCACCGACGTCGCGCGAGACGACACGGCTGATCACGCCGGTCCCGGCGAACAGGTCGGCCGCGGCGTCAGCCTCCTCCCCCGAGAGATAGAGGTGCGTCGTCGTCGGCGGCCGCGGCGGGGCGCCGACGATGCCGCCGTCGACGCAGCGAACCTCCGTGATCGCCCTCACGGTCGCCGGTGCGAGGGCGTTCGCATCGACGTACAGCCCCTCGAACCCGGCGACGGAGCGAGCGACCTCCAGCGCCGCGTGCGGCGGGCAGATCGAGAGGATGACCTCGCTCTCGCGGGCCAGCGCTTCGAGGCTGCCGACGTCGTCGAGGCCCGCGTCTTCGGCACGTCGGCGAGTGGCTTCGCTGCGGCCTTCGGAGACCCACAAGACCGTCTTGCCGGAGCGCACCAGCTCCGCGCCGACGGCCGCCCCCATCTCGCCGGGATGCAACAGGCCGACGATGTGCTCAGCCACTAAACTGAACCCTAACGATCGTTCGGTTGGGAGGCCAGATGACGGAGCGCGAAGGGGCATTCCTCGAGTACGTCCAGTCGGGCGGACAGGTCGAGACGTCCGACTGGATGCCCGACGACTACCGGGCGAAGCTCGTCAAGTTCATCGAGATGCACGGGAACTCGGAGCTGATGGGCGTGCTGCCCGAGCGCGAGTGGATCCTCCGCGCACCGACGCTGCAGCGCAAGCTCGCGCTGACGGCGAAGGTGCAGGACGAGGTCGGCCACTCGCAGCTGATCTACCGCGTCGTCGAGGATCTCGGCAAGCCGCGCGAGCAGTGTCTCGACGACCTCATCTCGGGAAAGGCGAAGTTCCACAACGTCTTCCACTACCCGACGAAGACCTGGGGCGACGTCGGCGTGATCGCATGGCTCGTCGATGCGGCCGCGATCATCTCGCAGAAGGCGTTGCTCAAGTGCTCCTACGCGCCGTACGCGCGGATCATGAAGAAGATCTGCTGGGAGGAGTCATTCCACATCCTCCACGGCCGCGACGTCGTGCTGACCCTGATGAACGGGACGGACGCCCAGCGCGAGCTCGTGCAGGAAGCGCTGAACCGCTGGTGGGGCCCGCTGATGCAGTTCCACGGCAACCCGATCCCGAAGGACGAGGATCCGATGTACATCTGGCGGATCAAGTCGCAGGGGAACGAGGAGGCGCGCCAGCAGTTCCTCGAGGGCTACGTGCCGCAGATCCGGGAGCTCGGCCTGAGCGTGCCGGACTCGAAGCTGCGGAAGAACGACGAGGGCGTCTGGGAGTACACCGAGCCCGACTGGGACGAGCTCCGCAACGTCGTCACCGGCCACGGCCCGAAATCGCAGGACCGGCTCGACCTACGCAGGCGCGCGCGCGAGAACTCGGCGTGGGTGCGCCAGGTCGTGCTCGCACGAGCCGCGTGATCTACGAAGTCTTCAGGCAGGAGCGAAAGGGGCAGCCACTCCAGCACGCGGGCTCGGTCGAGGCTGCGAACGACGCGTTCGCCGACGTCTACGCGCGCGAGCAGTACGGCCGGCGCGGCGAGTCGACGTCCCTCTGGATCGTCCCGCGCGACGCAGTGATCGAGATTGACGAGTTCGTCGACGAGCTGCATCGCAACTACCACCGCGTGGACGGCTATCCGTTGAAGGAGAAACTCAGGGAGGCACGTGAACGAGCAGGAACAGCAGCTCCTGCTGCAAATCGCTGACGACGAGCTCGTCCTCGGCTGGCGCGACTCGGAGTGGACCGGCATCGCGCCGCTCCTCGAGGAGGACGTCGCCTTCTCGTCGATCGCGCAGAACGAGATCGGCCATGCACGCGCGCTGTACGAGCTCGTGGCCCGCGAGCGCGGCACGACCGCCGACGAGCTCGCGTTCGACCGGGCACCTGACGAGTACCGCAACTCGCGCCTCGTCGAGCTGCGGCTGCTCGACTGGGAGAAGACGATCGCACGCCACTGGCTCTACGAGCAGGCCGACGCGGAGCGGCTCGAGCGGCTGAAGCAGTCCGAGGACGCGGAGGTCTCCGGACTCGCGGCGAAGATCGACCGCGAGGAGGCGTACCACCGCATGCACGCCGAGATGTGGTTCGACCGGCTGAAGGACGAGCCGCGGTTCACGAGCGCGCTCGACGAGCTCCGGCCGTTGTTGGACGAGGGACGGCAAGAGCACACACCCGAGCTGGGCGAGCTCTGGGAGGAGATGACGATCGTGCGCCGCTCGCAGCCGGCGGGGACGACGTGGTGACCGCGAAGCAGGTCTGGGACGCGCTGGCGGAGATCCCTGACCCCGAGATTCCGGTCATCTCGCTCGTCGACCTCGGCGTGATCCGCGACGTCGGCGTCCAGAACGGCAACGTGCACGTCCGGTTCACGCCCACGTTCCTCGGCTGCCCGGCGCTCGAGGTGATGCGCGACGCGATGGCGGAGCGGATTCGTGCCCTCGGTGCGGAGCCCGAGATCGAAGTGCTCACCGACGACTCCTGGTCGACCGACCGCATCACGCCCGCGGGACGGGAGAAGCTGCGCACCGCGGGCTTCGCGCCACCGGCGCCGCGCGAAGCGTCCGCGCCGACGCTCGTTCAGCTGCAGTCGAACGTCTTCCGCTGTCCGTACTGCGGCTCGACCGACACGCGGCTCGACAACATCTTCGGGCCGACGCCCTGCCGGTCGCTGCGCTACTGCTCGAGCTGCAGACAGCCGTTCGAGCAGTTCAAGACGATCTAGGGCGCAATGACGAGAGCGCCGAGCTCGAGCAGGTCGCGCACGGCGTCGACTGCGTCGCGTTCCAGCCCAGCGCGCTCCGTCGCCGAGAGGTCGAGCCTGTCGGCGACCGTAGCGACCACATCACCGAGCGACAGGCGGCCGTCGAGCGACGCGACGATGTCGAGCACCTCGGGTTCGACGTCGACGACGGCGTGCATTCCTTCGCACAGCCGAATCCTCGCTTCGACGATCGCGGCCTCGCCGTCGTCCGGCTCGAGCTCCTGTTCCAGCGACAGAGCAATCCCGAGCGAGAGTCGCTCTTCGAGCAAGTCGCCGTCTTCGTCGAGAGCCGACAGTCGCTCACGTGCAGCGAACGCCTGCCGGATCTGCTCGTCGGCAACGTCCAGGTCGTCGTCGTCGATCGTGTCGACGCGCGCCTCGCCTCCGCCTGGGCGCTTGTGCAGCAGCACAGCGCCTTCGCTGATCCAGCGCACGCCCAACCGCTCGAAGTACGCCGTCCACTCGTCGAGCGCGCGGCCGAATGCCTCCCCCTCGAGGTGGGAGTTCCACGACGTCGCGTGACTGACCGGGTCAGCGTCCCAGATCGCCAGGATCCAGCTGTCGCAGCCCGTCCCGTCGGTCCACTCGAACGCGTGCTCGTCCGGCGCGTTCTGGTCGTGGGCGAGCCAGCTCACGAGCAGCGTCGCGTACCCGCCGTCCGTCAGATGCGCGGCGGCGTCCCGTACCACTCGCGCCGAGAAGTCGTCGGCCTCGAAGCCTGAGTCGCGGTACGCCCATCGGCTCTCGGGTGAGACCACGTACGGCGCGTTGCACGTGATCAGGTCGAATGTCTCGCCTGCGACCGGCTCGAAGAGGCTGCCGTGGCGGCACTCGACGTTCGTCACTCCGTTCAGCACCGCATTCAGCTCGGTGAACGCGAGGGCGCGCTGATTGACGTCGGTCGCGACGACGTGGCCGGCGTGTCCGGCGGCGAGCAGCGCGTGGACGCCGCTCCCGGTGCCGACGTCGAGCGCCCGTTCGACTCGCGGACGCGGCGTGAGCGAGTCACAGACGCGCGAGGTCGGCGTGTAGACCGCAACGTAGTCCGCCGGGTCGTCGCCCTGCGCATAGCCGTCTCCTGTTATGAGGAGCGGCCCGACGGGGAGCATCCGCACGCGCGGCACGACCTCGTCGCCGACCGTCGCGAGCCCGATCGTCTCGAGCGCGTCGACGCCACGTTGGCCGAGCGCCTCGACTGCCGCGAGCGTCGGCACTGCACGCTGCAGGAGGAGCAGGCGGATCACCGTCGCGACGCGGGTGTGCGGCAGTCGCCGCTCGTCTGCAGCCGCATCCTCCTCGGCGCCGCCGGCGGCGTCTTCGCCGAGCAGCTCGTGCACGGCCGACTCCGAATAGCCGACCTGGCGGAGCGCGTCGCGCAGGGTCTCGGCGGCAACCGTGTCCGGTCTGGGAAAGTTGACCACGGACCGTCCTACGCCGCCGTCTCCCCGCGCGAGACCATCTCAGGACGTTAACGCCCTGGGCGGATCAGGCCTTCGCCGGCGCCTGCAGCTCGCGCTCGGCCGGCTGGCCGCTGCGAAGCTCGCGGCTGCGCTCGGCCTCCGCGTTGACCTCGGCGCCGAGCAGGAGCGCGACGGCGCTCAGCCACAGCCACGTCAGCATGATCACCACGGCCGCAAGCGAGCCCCAGGCCTTGTTGTACGACCCGAACCTGCTGACATAGAACGCAAATGCTGCCGACGCGACGAGCCAGATCACGATCGCGACGACGGCACCAACCGTGAGGAACGCCCAGTGCGGATGCTTCACGTTCGGCGCGAGGTACATCACACCGGCGAACGCGACGAGCAGCGCCGCGATCAGCAGCGGCCACTGCGCGATCCACCAGACGAGGTGGACGACCGACTTCGCGCCGGTTGCGCTTGCGACCCAGTGCGACAGCTGCGGGCCGAGGACGAGCAGCCCGAATACGAGTGCGAACGCCACCAACGCGAAGAACGCCATTCCGAGCGCCACGAAGCGACGCCGGACGAAGCCGCGGTTCTCCTCCCGGCCGTACGCGATGTTCACCGCCCACATGACGTTCTGCATCGCCCCTGTGACGCTCCACACGGCGAGCACGGCGCCGACGCTGAGAAGTGCGACCCCGGTGCCGTGGTTCTGGGTCAGGTTCTTCAGGCTGCCCTCGAGCAGGCTCGTCGCCTGCCCCGGCATGACGACGCTGAGCTTGTCGATGACCGTCGAGATCGCATTCGGCCCTGCAACGAGGCTGAAGACGCCGACCGCGACGAGCAGCGCGGCGGGAATCGCCAGGAACGCGTAGTACGCGAGCGCCGCTGCGATGCTCGTCATGTTGTCGCTGTTGAACCTCTTCAGCGCACGCCGCACGACGGCGGAGTAGTCGCTCCGCGACAAGTCGCGCATGCCCGGTTCGTCGACGCGTGGCTCGTCGCGCTCGGGTTGCGGCTCTGGTGCCTCGTCCGGCAGCGGCCGCTCCTCGTAGTAGTCGTCACGGTCCGCGCGATCTCGCCTTCTCTGCAGGAGCTTCACGCCGCCCAGGTACCCAGGCGCCCCGGTCACAAACGCGCGCCACAATGCCGGGATGCCACGCCACGTCGTTCTCCTGCGCGGGATCAACATCGGCTCCCGCAACCGCATCGCGATGCCGAAGCTCCGGGCCGCGCTCGAGGGGGCAGGGTTCGACGACGTCCGCACCTACCTGCAGAGCGGCAACGTCGTCCTTTCGAGCCGCGCGAACCCGGCGGACACGGTACGACGTGTCATCGCAGAAGAGTTCGGCCTCGACATCGCCGTCGTGACACGTACACGTGCCGAGATCGCGAAGGTCGTCGCGCACGACCCGCTGGCGAAGGTCGCAAACGACCCGAAGCGCTACCAGGTCAGCTTCTGCGACCGGAAGCCGTCACGTGACGTCGTGCGCGTCGTCGAAGCCGCCGCGGCGCCGGGCGAGCAGGTCGTCGTCCACGGACGTGAGATCTATGCCTGGCATCCGGACACGGTCGCCCGGTCGAAGCTCTGGGCGGTCCTCGCCGGTCAGAAGCTCGGCGTCACTGCGACGGCGCGGAACTGGACAACGGTCCAGAAGCTGCTGCAGCTCGCTGATGCTCCAGCGCCCAGTTGAGCGCGGCGTCCGCGATCTCCTCCCACCCGTCCATGCCGGCCATCAGGTGCGTCCGCCCGTTGTATGTCTTCAGCTCCGTCGGCGAGGGGGCCTTGCTTTGCAGCTCGAGGACCTTCTGGTTGAGCGAGGGCGGGCTGATGTGATCGAGGCTGCCGGCAATGAGCAGCAGCGGCGGGCGTGCGTCCATGCCGGACTCGACCGAGGCGGGTGAGCCCAGCGCGTCGAAGAACGGCCGGTTTGCCCCAGGGATGTAGTGCTCGTCGTAGATCCGCTTCGAGTCGGCTTCGCTGAGCGTGTTCGTGAAGCGGTACCGGAACTGCTGCACCGAGAGCGGGCACAAGCCGTCGCGATTGAACGGATTCTTCAGCGCCGGGAACCCGGACCGGAGCGTCGACAGCGGCAGCACGAGGATCCCCTTCGGCGGCGCCGTACCGATCGCGACGCCCGCGGCGCCGAGTCCGCGGTTCAGCAAGAGCTGCGCCGTCAGCCCGCCGAAGGAGTGCCCGATGATGACCGGCGGCCGGTCGAGGCCCTGGACGACCTGCTCGTAGTGATCGACGATCTGCGCCAGGCGGAGCCCCTTCAGAGCGGACGGATCGCGGCGCGTCTCCTGCGGATCCTTGACGCCGGGCCAGCCCGGCGCCAGCGCCTCGTAGCCGCGGGCGCGGTAGTACTGAACCCAGTCGTCCCAGCTTCTCGGCGTCATCCACATGCCGTGGATCAGCACGACGGTCTGTCTCTCAGCGCTCACGAGCGCCTCCCCGGTCGGTGTTTGCGGCCCCGGGCGACTTATCGCATAGTGGCGAGGGGGAATGCCAGCCTGCCGTCGCCTCTCAGTGCTCGCGGCCGGGCTCGTCGCCGCGGCGGCCTGCGCGTCGGCGCACGCCGCGCAGCCGACGTTCGTCCGTCACGTGACCAACCCTTGGTTCCCGCTCGAGCCGGGAACGGTGTTCACCTACACGGGCGAGAAGGACGGCGAGCACGGCCGCGACGTCGTGACGGTCACGCACGGCACGAAGGTGATCCGCGGCGTGCGCTGCACCGCGGTGTCCGACCGGTTGTACGAACGCGGCCGCCTCGCGGAGCGCACGACGGACTGGTACGCGCAAGACGCTCGCGGCACCGTCTGGTACTTCGGCGAGGTCACGGCGGAGCTGAACGCGGCCGGGAAGGTCACGAGCCGTGACGGCACCTGGCAGGCCGGCGTTCACGGCGCGCAGGCGGGCATCTTCATGCCGGCGCAGCCGAAGGTCGGCCAGTCGTTTCGGCAGGAGTACCTCGCAGGTCACGCGGACGACCACTTCGCGGTGATCAAGCTCTCCGGCCGGTCGCTGGTGACGAAGGAATGGACGCCGCTCGAGCCCGACACGCTCGACCACAAGGTCTACGAACGCGGCACCGGCCTCGTGACCGAGGAGACGGTCAGAGGCGGAAACGAGCGCTGGACGCTTGCCGACGTTCGGCACCGGTAGGCTCGACCTCATGGCGCAGGTCGAGATCTTTTACTGCCCCGTCTGAAGCGGCTATGACAAACGGGCCGCGAGTCTCGCGGCCGAGCTCAACGGGGCCGGGCACGACGCACGGGTCGTCTCGGGAGAGAAGAGCCAGTACGACGTCGTCGCCGACGGCGACCTCGTCTTCTCTAAGCAGCGGGAAGGTCGCTGGCCGGAGCCGGCGGAGATTCTGCAGGCACTAGCCGCGGGTAGCGCGCGGTGAGCAGCAGCGCGTACGCCGTCGTCTCCAGCTCGTAGCGCAGGCAGAAGGTTCCGAGCTCCTCCAGTCCCGGGGTCGTGCGGCCGAGCGCGAGGCCTGCGACCCATGCGGGTACAGACGACAGGGTCAACACGACCCGCAGGGCGGTCGCGAGCAGCAGCGGCGGGATGGCGAGCACGGGCCGGAACAGCGTGACGAGCCGCGGCTGCCGCGGTCGCTCCGGCAGCTCGATCGCGAACGGGTGCGTCCTCGTGTGAAGAGGGTCCGGGTAGCGCGCGGAGAGCAGGAAGAACCAGGCGGTCACCTGGCCGACGTACCGCACGAACGCCGCGATGAACCGGTTGAGCCACGGCGGCAGCCGTCCTTCGATCAGCAGCGCGAGCCACGCGACGGCGACCGCGGGGGCAACAACGAGGCTCCAGACGGTGACGACGATCGCCTGAGGGACGTAGAGGACGACCCGGAACAGGACTGCGAGCCGGCGGCGGCGCAGCGGCTCGTCGTCGTGCACGCGTAGGCGTTCGTCCGCCATGGGAGCGGGTACGGTACTCCGCGTGCGGCGGGCGTACCCCTTGGTGCTCGCGTCGATCTTGGCCGCAGGTTGCGGCAGCTCCAACAGCTCGCGCCTGACGCGCGACGAGTATGCGTCGAAGGCGGACGCCGTCTGTCAGCAGGTCAAGCAGAAGTCCGACGCGCTCTCGAGCCCCACGACGCTGCCCGGCCTCGCAAGCGTCGCCGGCCGGCTGCTCCCGTTGCTGCTTGGGGCGAGCGGCGAGCTGCGCGCGCTTCGGCCGCCCGCCGGCGAGGAAGCAACCGCGAACGCGTGGCTCGACCAGTTCGACGTGACCATCGACGACGTCCGGACGATCCGCGACCGGGCAAAGGCAGGCGACAGAGCCGGAGTCGGCGCCGCCGCGACACGCGCGCAGCGGCACAACCGGCACGCGAACGAGCTCGCGGGGCAGCTCGGCATGACCGTCTGCTCGAAGGGCTAGGCGCCGCGGAACCGCGGGGGGCGCTTCTCGAGGAAGGCGGCGACGCCTTCCTTGAAGTCGTCGGTCTGTGTCGCCGCCGCCTGCAGCTGCGCCTCCCGCTCGAGCTGCTCGTCGAGCGTCGCGGTGACCGCATGGTCGAGCAGCCGTTTCGTCATGCCCACGCCGCGCGTGGGCAGCTCGGCAAGTTGCGCCGCCAGCGTCGCGGCGCGCGCCGCAAGGGCGTCCGACTCCACGACCTCGGAGACGAGGCCCCACCCATGCGCCTCCGCAGCCGTCAGCCGCCTGCCCGAGGCGAGCCATTCGAACGCGCGGGCCGGCCCGAGGATGCGCGTGACGAAGTACGACCCGCCGGAGTCCGGGATCAGGCCGATGTTGATGAACGCCGGCACGAAGGTCGCCGTGTCGGCAGCGATGCGCAGATCGCACGCGCAGGCGAGCGACATGCCCGCGCCGGCCGCGGCGCCGTTCACCGCGGCGATCACCGGCTTCTCGAGCGCGCGGATCGCGCGCACGTTCGGGTGGTAGTTGTCGCGCAGCCGCGAGCCGATGTCGCCGGGCGCCTCCCGGAACTCGGTCAGGTCTTGACCGACGCAGAAGCCCCGGCCGGCGCCGGTGACGACGACGGCGCGCACGCCGCCGTCGCGCGCGTCGCGCAGGGCCGCTGCAAGAGCGCGATGCATCGGCGTGTTGAACGCATTGAGGACGTCCGGACGGTTGAGCGTGATCGTCAGGACGGCGCCATCGCGGCTTGTCTCGACCTCGGCCATCGGCGGACTTTCGCAGATCGACGCAGCCGCGAGGGCCGTTGCTAGCTTGGCCGGATGGAGCTTCGGTTCGTGTCGCTGCCGTCGGACGACGAGGCGCTCGACGCGTACTCGCAGGCCGTGATCGGTGTCGCCGAGCGGCTGTCGCCGTCCGTCGCGAACGTCCGGATGCGGCGCGGCGGCGGCAGTGCGGTCGTGATCACCCCGGACGGCTTCATGCTCACCTCCGCCCACGTGGTTGCGCGCAGCCGGGGCGGCCGAGTCTCGTTCGTCGACGGGCGCGAGCTCGAGTTCGAGGTCGTCGGCACGGATCCGCTGTCGGACCTCGCGGTGCTGCGGGCCGACGGCGGTGAGCTGGCGCCGGCCGTGCTCGGCAACGCCGAGCACCTTCGGGTCGGACAGCTGGTCGTCGCGATCGGCAACCCGCACGGCTTCACCGGCTCCGTGACGGCGGGCGTCGTCTCTGCGCTCGGGCGCTCGCTGCCGACGCGCTCCGGTGCGAACGTGCGCGTCGTCGACAACGTCATCCAGACCGACGCGGCGCTCAATCCCGGGAACTCCGGCGGCGCGCTGGCCGACGGCCGCGGTCGCGTCATCGGGATCAACACGGCAGTCGCAGGCGTGGGCCTCGGCCTCGCGGTCCCGATCAACGCGGCGACGCGCAAGATCGTCGGCGCGCTGATGACGGAAGGACGGTTCCGCCGCGCCTACCTCGGCATCGCCGGCGGCCCGCGCCCCTTGCCGCCCCGACTCGCGCGGGAGCTCGGTCGCACTGCGGGCGTCGAGATCGTACAGGTCGTCGAGGGCGGCCCGGCCGACCGCGCCGGACTCCGGCCGGAAGACCTGATCGTGGAGCTCGACGGGACGCCGATCGAAGGGATGGACGAGCTGCAGCGGGTCGTCGTCAGCGAGCTGATCGGTCGTGCTGTACGCGCGAAGGTCGTGCGCGGAGGTCACGAGCGCGAGCTCGAGCTCGTGCCGGCCGAGCTCGACGGCTGATCCCGTAGAGGCGTCGGGCACACGCATCCCCATCGTCGTCGACGACGCCGACGAGCACTAGGCCCACCCGCAACGAGGGGGCGGGCGTCAATCGGCTTCCGCGCGACCTCGGGTACACGCGCGCGTCCGCAGCGCGCGCTCCCGAGCGCAACGTCCGAGCACTTCGGGACGTACCAGCCGCTCGACGGCGACTAGATCTCCGCCGGATGTGTGTGCGTCTCGTGGCGCGCGAGCTCGAAGACGACCTGCGCGACGAGCATGACGGCGAGCACCCAGACGACGGCGAGCGGGCGCAGACCGAAGGGAATCAGCAGCAACGCGATCGCGGCGGTCGAGAGCCGGAGCGCGACGTCGGAGTCGATCACCATCGTGCCGGCGACGAGCTGGATGACGCCGAGACCGAACATCGCGAGCGCGAGGCCGGCACACGCGACCCAGCCGGTGTCGTCGTAGACGTGATCGCCGCCGGACGCAAGGATCGCGAGCTTGACCCCGGCGCCGAGAGCGGCGAGGCCGGCGACGACGAAGTAGTTCATGTACACGTACGTGAGGCCGCCGAGGATGCCGCGCGCGGTCAGCGCGCCCTCGTCGAGGAAGTCGAAGTAGATCCACCAGATCGCGGCGGCGACGAGGAAGCCGGCGACGGCTGCGGCGGCGGAGCCGGCATCCCAGCTCACTTTCGAGACGCCGAGCACCACTGCGAGCACCGACTCGCCGAGAACGATCAGCGTCAGGAGGCCGAAACGCTCCGGTAGGTGGCGCCGGTCGACCGGCGCGTCACGAACTGTCTTCCAGCCGCGAATCGGTGCGGCCAGCTCGATGCAAAGGGCGACGGCCCAGGCGACGTACACCCACGGCCGGTCGAGGGCCAGTGAGACCGCCCACACGAGCACGGCAAGAGTGAAGAACATCAGGAAGGTGCGGGTGAGCGCGCGCACTTCCGGCACGTGTCTGCTCGCGCGCGCGTACAGGGCGATCAGCACGATCCGCACGCCGATGTATGCGAGCGTGAACCCTTCCGTCGCGCCGTGGAAGACGCTCGGGATCGTGGTCGCCAGCACGGCCACCGCGAACATCGCGGCCAGCATCAGCAGCCGGTAGACGAGATCGTCGGTGTCGAACCGGTTGGCGTAGAACGTGAACCCCATCCACGCCCACCAGACAGGCACGAACAGGCCGAGAAACTCGAAGAACCGCGTCGGCGTCGGGTGCGCCGCGAGCGCGTTCGCGAGCTGGCTGACGGCCGCGACGAAGACGAGGTCGAAGAAGAGCTCGAGCCACGTCGCGCGGCGCTGCTCCTCGAGGTCGCGGCCGCGGGTGCGCAGGCGCGGCGGGTCGAGCAGCCGCGTGGGACCGGTCAACGGCCTTTGAAGTCCGGCTTGCGCTTTTCGGTGAAGGCGGTGAGGCCCTCGTTGGCGTCTTCGGAAGAGAACGCGAGGTAGAGCGCGCGCCGCTCGTACTCGAGGCCGAGCTGCAGCGTCGACTCGTAGGCCCGGTCGACTGCCTCCTTCGCGAGCCGCGTCGCGACCGGGCCCTTCGACGCGATGTCGCGGGCGACGCGCTTCGCCTCCTCGAGCCACGCCTCCTGCGCGACGACGCGTGCCACGAGACCGGCGTCGAGCGCCTCGTCCGCGTTGAGCAGTCGCCCGCTCAGGATGACGTCCATCGCGACCGACTTGCCGACGGCGCGCGTGAGCCGCTGCGTGCCGCCCGCGCCGGGAATGATCCCGAGCGATGTCTCCGGCTGGCCGAATCGCGCCGACTCGGACGCGACGATCAAGTCGCACGACAGGGCAAGCTCACAGCCGCCGCCGAGGCAGTAGCCCGACACGGCCGCGACGAGCGGCGTCCAGAGGTTGCGGATCGCGTCCCAGCGCTCGACGCGGCGCGCGTAGTAGAGCTCGATCGCCGTGCTGCGAGCGAGCTCGCCGATGTCCGCGCCGGCGGCGAATGCGCGCTCCGAGCCGCCGAGGACGATGCAGCGGATCGCCTCGTCGCGGTCGAGCCGCTGCAGCTCGGACACGAGCTCCCCCATCAGCGCGTCGGAGAGAGCGTTGAGCTGCTGCGGCCGGTTGAGCAGGACGACCGCGATCGGGTTGTCGCGCTCTACGAGGACGAGCGATTCAGGAATGCGCTCACCGCCTCCTGCGCCTCGTCGCCGAGCATCGACAGCGCGAGCCAGTCACGTGCGTGGTTGACCGTCTCGTGCCACGACAGGTCGCGCCAGAAGTTGAGCTGCTGCTTGGCGTAGCGCGTGGTCTGCGGCAGCTTCGCGGCAAGGTTCGCCACCACCACCTCGACCTTGGCGTCGAGCTCCGCTGCAGGCACCGCCCAGTTGACGAGGCCCCACTCCGCCGCCTGCGCGGCCGGCACTTCCTGGCACATGTAGATGATCTCGCGCGCGCGCCGGTCTCCGACCATCACCGGCAGCCACTGGGTCGCGCCGCCCGCGGGCACCGAGCCGTGCTCGACGCCGACGTGACGGATGAACGCGTCCTCGACCATCACGGCGAGATCGCACGCCATCTGCAGCTCGTTCCCGCCCCCGACCGCGATCCCGTTGATGCGGGCGAGCGTCGGCTTGCCGATCTCGCGCAGCTTGTCGTGCATGTCCTTGAAGGCGCCGAACCACTTCCAGTACTCCTTCGGCTTTCCCAGGTAGTCGGCCGCCCAGGACTTAAGGTCTGCCCCGACGCAGAAGGCGCGGCCGGTGCCGGTGACCACGACCACGCGGATGTCGTCATCCCAGGACGCGTCCTCGCACGCGCGCGTGATCTCGCGCAGCATGCGGAAGTCGAACGCATTCAGCACCTCCGGCCGGTTGAGCGTGATCGTCGCGCGAGGCGGCGCCTTCTCGTAGACGATCGACTCGAAGCCGAGCTCCTCGGGCGGGAGCGGGCGCGGATGTGTCGGCTCAGTCAACGTCCGCGAACATCACGGTGAACTTGCCGCCCATCTCCATCGCGTCCTTGCCGGTCGCCATGAACTCGTCGCTGCGCGCCGCAGTCTTGAACGCGTCCATGTCCAGCCACTCCCATTCCGCGTAGTAGCGGTGCGGCGGCTCGCCCATCGGCGCGCCGAAGATCTTGCCGTGACGGAACGTCGCGCCCGGGACCTTGCGGCACAGCTCGACGTGCTCCTCGTACCGATTCGCGTCCGGCTCTTGGTCGTACAGGACGATTGCGCGAACCACCTCGCCTCCCCTTCGTGGTAGAGGCCCGGAGCGTATAGCTTCACTTGCAAAGGAGGTGCCCATGGGTAAGCGGGTCGTGCACGTCGAGTTTCCCGCGCAGGACGTGGAGCGCGGGCGGAAGTTCTGGGAGGGTGTCGGCGGCTGGTCCGTCAAAGACGCCGGCATGGAAGGGATGCAGTACCTGATGTGGCAGGAAGGCGACCAGGGTGGCGCCGTCTACAGCATGGAAGGCCAGTCCGGAACGATGGTCTACCTCGGGAGCGACGACATCGACTCCGATCTCGCCAAGGTGAAAGAGCTCGGCGGCGAGGCGGGCGACAAGCAGGCGATCCCTCACATCGGCTGGTCCGCGCGCTGCAAGGACAGCGAGGGCAACGACTTCAGCATTTTCCAGAGCGACGAGTCGGTAGCGCCGCCTCAGTGACGGCAGGGATTCGTTCCCGCGAATCGGCTGCTCAGTTCAGACGGAAGCGCGGGCAAACCCCGAGCTTCCTGACGACGGCGCCGCAAGCGGTGCCTCGGTGACGGCGGTCGCGATCGCGCTCGCGGTGGCGGCCGGCCTCGCGGGCGCGGTCCAGGCGGCGGTGATGGGAACGTTGGGCGAGCGTACGGGCGTCTTCCCGGCGCTCGCCTTCTCCGGCGTCGTCTCGGTCGTCCTCGGCCTCAGCCTGCTGCTGGTCGCCAGGCAGAGCGTCCGCGGGCTCGGCGACGTCGCTCGCCAGCCACTGTGGCTCTGGACAGGCGGGGCGCTCTCGGTGCTGATCATCCTCGCGATCACCGTTGCCTCGCCCCGCATCGGGCTCGCCGCGACGATTGGCACGATCATCGCGCTGAACCTGGCGACGGCGGTGGCGATCGACCGCTACGGCTGGTTCGGCCTCGATCGCGTCACGATCGGCTGGCCGCGCGTCCTCGGGCTCGTCTTCCTCGGCGTCGGCGCTGCGCTGACGCTGGCGAAGAGTGGCTGACGAGCTCGTCGTCGCCACCGTGACGGCGGCCGAGCCGCAGCCGGGCGCGCGCGCGCCGGCATTGCTGGCGACGCTCGATCTCGGGATCTACGGCACCGAGCAGACGGTGATCCAGGGCGACGACGCCGACGCGGTCGTCGGCACCCAGCTCGTGTGTCGCCGCGCCACGGACGGCGTGGTGGTCGTCGCGGCGCGATCGCACGCGCAGGGCGACATTCCGGTCCGGCCCGCCACGGACGTCGAGCCGGGGACGCTCGTCAGCTGAGCGCGAAAGCTTCGCCTTCGCGCGGTTTCGGTAACGCCGCTTCGCGGGGAACGTGCGCGGGCGAGGCCCGCGTTGGCCCTTGTGTTGCTGCGATGCTCGCCGTCACAGGCCGACGATGTCGTCCGGCTTGACCGGGACGCGCGACAGCTCGCGACCCGTCGCAGCGCGCAGAGCCGCCACGACCGCCGCCGTCGACACCACCGTCGGCGGCTCGCCGACGCCCTTCGCACCGTAGGGGGCGTCCGGGTCGGGATCCTCGACGAGCTCCGAGACGACCGGCGGCATGTCGAGCGTCGTCGGGATCAGGTAGTCGGTGAAGCTCGCATTCGTGATCAGCCCGTCGTGCGTCTGGATCTCCTCCATCAGCGCGAGCCCGAGCCCCTGGGCCGTTCCGCCTTCGATCTGACCGGTCACCGCCTGCGGGTTGACCGCCTTCCCGACGTCCTGCGCCGTGCCGATCCAGACGATGCGCGTGAGCCCGAGCTCGACGTCCACCTCGGCCACAACGCGCATCGCGGCGCACGCGTAGGCGACGTGCGACCGCTCGCCGGTCGTCTGCCCCGTCTCCGGGTCAAACGGCGATGTGCGCGGATGGCGGTAGATCCGCTCGACATCGACGTCCCCGCCGCCGTTGCGGTCGCGCTCCTCGAGCGCCGCGCGGCACGCGTCGCGCACCGCGCCCGACGCCATCCACGTCATCCGCGACGCCGACGCCGAGCCGGCCGAGCCGACGGTCGCCGTGGTGTGCGGCGCGAGCGTCACCTTGTCGGTGCCGAGCTCCGTGCGCGCGACCTGGAGGATCACGCCCGCCACGCCCTGCCCGACCTCCGCGGCGGCGCAGTGGATCTCGGCGCTGCCGTCGGCGAAGAGCTGCACGCGTGCGGCGGTGTAGTCGTCGTAGCCCTCCGAGTAGCCGATGTTCTTGAAGCCGACGGCGAACCCGACCCCGCGTTTCACGCCCTCGCCGCGCGTCGTGTTCCCGGAGCCGCCCGGGAGGCGCAATGGATCGCGCGGCAGCTCCTCCGGCTCCGGCACCGGCAGTGCGGCCGCGCGGCGAATGACCTCGGCGACCGGCAGCGATCCCGTGATCAGCTGCCCGGTCGGCATCCTGTCGCCCGGCTGCAGCGCATTCAGCAGCCGCAGCTCGACCGGGTCGATGTCGAGCTCCGCTGCGAGCTTGTCCATCTGCGCCTCGTGCGCGAAGCACACCTGCACGGCGCCGAAGCCGCGCATCGCGCCGCACGGCGGATTGTTCGTGTACACGCACAGGCTCTCGATCAGCGCGTTGTCGACCTGGTACGGGCCGCACGCGAACGACGCGGCGTTCGACGTCACCGCCGTCGAGCTCGAGGCGTAGGCGCCGCCGTCGAGCAAGATGCGCACGCGGACGTTGACGAGCCTCCCGTCGCGCGTCGCGCGGTGCTCCATCCAGATCTTCGCCGGATGGCGGTGGATGTGCCCGACGAACGACTCCTCGCGGTTGTAGACGATCTTCACCGGACGGTTCGTGTGCAGCGCGAGCAGCGAGCCGTGGATCTGCATCGACAGGTCCTCGCGGCCGCCGAACGCACCACCGACGCCGGCGAGGTGGATCCGCACCTGCTCGGGCCTCAGCCCGAGACACGGCGCGACCTGGTCGCGGTCGACGTGCAGCCACTGCGTGGCGACGTACACGTCGATGCCGCCCTCGCCGTCGGGAATGCACAGTCCCGATTCCGGCCCGAGGAACGCCTGGTCCTGGATGCCGACCTCGTACATGCCCGCGACGGACACGTCGCCCTCGGCGTCGGGGTCACCGTGGCGGATGACGAGCGAGCGCACGACGTTCGGCCGCGGGTCGTCGCGATAGCCGTGTCCCATCGTCGGACCGTCCGGATGGAGCGGCTCGCGTTCGGTCGCCGTCTCGGCGTCGGCGATCGGCGGGAGTAGCTCGTAGCCGACGCGGATGAGCTCGGCGGCGCGACGCGCCTGCTCCGGATGCTCGGCGGCGACGAGCGCAACCGGCTCGCCGAAGTAGCGGACGCGGTCGACGGCCAGGACGGGCTGGTCCTGGAACTCGAGGCCGTAAAGCTTCGCGCCGGGTACGTCGTCGTGCGTGAGCACGGCGTGCACCCCGGGCGCGGCCACGGCTGCGGAAATGTCGATCCCGGTGATTCGCGCGTGCGCGTGCGGGCTTCGCAATGTGTGCCCCCAGAGCATCCCCGCGGCATGCAGGTCGCTCGAGTAGGCGAACTCCCCCGTCACCTTGGGAACGCCGTCCGCGCGCGGGACGACCTGGCCAACGCGGCCGAGCTCGAGCTGGACGCTCATCCCGTCGCCGCGAGGCGCACGGCGTCGAAGATCTTGGCGTAGCCGGTGCAGCGGCAGAGATTCCCCGAGAGCGCTTCGCGGATCTGGTCGTCGCTCGGATCGGGTGTCCCCTCGAGCAGCTCGGCGGCCGCGACGACGAGCCCCGGCGTGCAGAAGCCGCATTGCACTGCGCCCGCGGCAACGAACGCCTCCTGCACGCGGTGGAGGCGGCCGTTCTCCGCCAGACCTTCGACGGTGACGACCTCATGGCCGCCGGTTTGCGCGGCGAGCACGAGGCACGCGCACACGAGCTTGCCGTCGAGCAGGACGGAGCACGACCCGCATTCGCCCTGCTCGCAGGCGTTCTTGGAACCTGGATATCCGAGCCGCTCCCGTAGCACGTAGAGGAGGCTCTCGCCCTCCCAGACGTCCGCCTCGTGCGACGCGCCGTTGACGCGCAGCGTGATCCTCATGCCAGGCAACGCTCCAGCGCCCGCGTCGTCAGCACGCGCAGCGCATGTCGACGGTACGCCGCCGTCCCGCGCACGTCGTCGATCGGGCTCGCCGCGTCGGCCACCTGCTCCGGGAAAGAGGCCGCAGCCTCGAGCGGCGCGCGGACGACCCCCGGCACGGGCCCGGCCGACCCGAACGACGCGGTGAGCTCCCCGTCGACGCGGAGGGCGAGCGACACGACCGAGATCACCATCGCGTTCCGGGGGCCCACCTTCATGAACGTCTGCCGCGCGGGCTCGGCGTCGACGGTCACGTCGAGGATCAGCTCGTCGTCCGCGAGCGCGTTCCGCTTCACGCCGGTGACGAACTCCTGCAGCGGCAGCACGCGCTCGCCGCGCACGCTCGCAACCCGTACCTCCGCACCGCAGACGAGCAGCGGCGGCAGCGCGTCCCCCGCCGGCGACGAGGTGCCGAGGTTCCCGCCGATCGTCCCGCGGTTGCGGATCTGCGGGCCCCCGACCGTCCGCGACGCCTCGGCAAGGGCGGGCAAGGGCGTCTGCATCGCCTCGGCGTATGTCAGCCCGGCGCCGAGCCGGATGCGGCCGTTCTCGCGCGACCAGCCGCGCAGCTCCGCCACTTCGTTGAGATTCAGCAGCGCCGCCGGGCGAGCTCGGTCGAAGTTCAGATCGATCATCACATCGGTCCCGCCCTGGATCGGCACCGCCTCGATCCGCTCGGCCTTCAGCCGCAGCGCCTCCTCGAGCGAGCGGGGAGTCAGCACGTCCACGGCGCGAAGCGTATTAGCTTCCCCAGGATGGACAGTCTCGCCCGCCGCATCGCCGTCGCCCGCGGCGACGAGCCAGCCGACGTGGTCGTGCGCGGCGGCCGCGTGCTGTCGGTCTTCACCCGCGAGTGGCTCGACATGGACATCGCGGTGGCCGACGGGTGGATCGCCGGGCTCGGCGAGTACGACGGGGACGAGGTCGTCGACGCGTCGGGCCGTTACGTCGTGCCCGGCTTCATCGACGCGCACATGCATCTCGAGTCGACGAAGCTGCTGCCGGACGAGTTCGCGCGCCTCGTGCTGCCGCTCGGGACGACTGCGGTCGTGCTGGACCCGCACGAGCTCGCCAACGTGCTCGGCACCGATGGGGTGCACTGGCTGCTCGATGCCTGCGACGGGCTTCCGCTCGATTTCTACTTCATGGCCTCGTCGTCGATTCCGGCGTCGAGATTCGAGTCGCCGCGCAGGCCACTGCGGAGCGGCGACCTCGAGAGCTTGCTGCGCCGCCGCCGCGTGCTCGGGCTCGCGGAGATGATGAACTTTCCCGGTGTCATCGCCGCTGACCCGGCCGAGCTGCAGAAGCTGCAGCTGGCGGAGGGCGTGCACGTGGACGGCCACGCGCCCGGCGTCTTAGGGCGCGAGCTGAACGCGTACGTCGCGGCCGGCATCCGCTCCGACCACGAGGCTCTGACCGTCGACGAGGGGCGCGAGCGGCTGCGCAACGGCATGTGGCTGCTGATCCGTGAGGCGTCGATGGCGCGAAACCTCCAGGCGCTGTTGCCGCTCGTCGGCGAGTTCGGCACAAACCGGATCGCCTTCTGCACGGACGACCGCGACCCCGAGGACATCGCCGAGAACGGCCACATCAACGGAATGGTGCGCGAGGCCGTCGCGGCAGGCATCGCGCCGGAAGACGCAATCGTGCTGGCAACGATCAACCCCGCCACCTGGCACCGGCTCTGGCACCTCGGAGCGATCGCTCCGGGCTACCAGGCCGACCTGCTCCTGTTCGCCGACCTCGAGCGGTTCGAGCCCGAGCTGACGCTGAAGGCCGGCCGTCCCGTGCGCGAGATCCCCGAGCCGGAGGTGCCCGAATGGGTCAAGCACTCGGTGCGAAACCGGCCGGTGACCGCCGACGATTTCCGTGTGTCGACGGCGGGCAACGTACGCGTGATCGGCCTCGTGCCGGATCAGGTCGTGACCGAGCTGATCGAGCAGGAGCCGGACGACGATCTCGCGACGATCGCCGTCGTCGAGCGGCATCTCGGCACCGGCCGAATCGGTCTCGGCCTCGTCGCGCGCTCCGGGCTGCGGCGCGGTGCCCTCGCGTCGACCGTGTCGCACGACGCGCACAACATCATCGTCATCGGCAAGACGGCAGAGGACATGGCCCGGGCGGTGACACGCATCGGCGAGCTCGGCGGCGGCATCGTCGTCGTCGACGACGGCACCGTCACCGCGGAACTGCCGCTCCCGGTCGCGGGGTTGCTGGCCGACGCGCCGCTCGCGGAAGTGATCCGCCGCAGCCTCGAGTGCAACGACGCGGCCCGCGCGCTCGGGTGGTCGGGCGCGACGCCGTTTCTGACCCTGTCCTTCCTCGGCCTCTCGGTGATCCCGAGCCTCAAGATCACCGACCGCGGCCTCGTCGACGTCGACCGGTTCGAGATCGTCCCGCTGAACGTGTGAGCACGCTCTACGCGAACGCGCACGTCCTCACGATGGACGACGAGCGCAACGAGCTTCCGTCGGGCTGGCTGCTCGTCGACGACGGTTTCGTGCAGCGCGCAGGTGACGGCCCGCGCCCGGACGCCGATGAGACGGTCGACCTCGAGGGAGCGGTCGTCACGCCGGGGCTGATCAACACGCACCACCATCTCTGGCAGAACCTCACACGCGCTCGCGCGCAGGACGAGAACCTCTTCGGCTGGCTGCAGGCGCTGTATCCCGTCTGGGCGCGCATCGACGAGGAAGCGGAGTACGCCGCTGCGCGCTGCGGGCTGGCGGAGCTCGCGCTGTCAGGCTGCACCACCGTCTTCGACCACCACTACCTCTTTCCGCCGGGGCGCGAGGGCGTGCTCGAGGCGGAGATCCGGGCGGCGCGGGAGCTCGGCCTGCGCATCGTCGCCTCACGCGGCTCGATGGACCTCGGCGAATCCGCCGGCGGGCTGCCGCCGGACTCGATCGTCGAGGACCGCGACGACGTGCTCGCCGCGACCGAGGCGGCGGCGCAGCTCGGCGACGGCGCAATGGTCGAGATCGCGGTCGCGCCTTGCTCGCCGTTCTCGGTGACGCAGGAGCTCATGCTCGAGTCGGCCGAGCTGGCACGCAAGCTTGGCCTGCGGCTGCACACGCATCTCGCGGAGACGGTCGAGGAGGATCGGTTCGCCCGCGAGAAGTTCGGGCTGACGCCGGTGCAGTACGTCGAGGAGCTGGGCTGGGTGCTGCCGGACGTCTGGCTCGCGCACTGCGTCCATCTGTCCGCGGACGACGTCGCGCTGTTCGGCCGGCGCGGCGTGGGCGTCGCGCACTGCCCGAGCTCGAACATGCGGCTGGGCGCCGGCGTGGCGCCGGTTCGCGAGCTCCTCGACGCCGGCGTGAACGTCGGGCTCGGCGTCGACGGCTCCGCCTCGAACGAGCGTGGCGACCTCTTCCTCGAGGTGAAGATGGCGGCGTACGTCGCACGCGCGCGCGGCGGGCCCAAGGCGATGACGGTGCGCGACGCGCTCCGGCTCGGCACGCGCGGAGGAGCGGACGTGCTCGGCCGCGAGGACATCGGGCAGCTCGCCCCCGGCAAGCGCGCCGACTTCGCCGTCTGGCGCCTCGACGGCCTCGAGCTCGGCGGCGCCTCGGATCCCGTCGCCGGCCTCGTCTTCGGCGGCCCGCAGCGGGTCGACCGGCTCTATGTCGCCGGTGAAGAGGTCGTCCGCGACGGGCACCTCGTTCGGGCCGACGAGGGCGAGATCGCGCGCGAGCAGCGGCGCCAGGCGGAAAGATTCGCGGCGTGATCTCGCTCTCGACGCACGTCCTCGACCTCGAGGCCGGCCGCCCTGCCCGCGGCGTCCACGTCGAGCTCTGGCAGGACGAGCTCGTGACCTCCGGCGAGACGAACGGCGACGGCCGGATACCGGAGCTCGCCTCGGGCCTCGACGCCGGCACGTACCGGCTGGTCTTTCGGCCCGACTCGCCCTTCTTCGAGGTCGTGGCGCTGGACATCGTGCTCGAAGACGGCCACTACCACGTCCCGCTGCTCGTCTCGTCGTATTCGTGCACGACGTATCGCGGCAGCTGACCGTCGACGAGCTCGCGGAGCTCTTCGAGGGCCGCACGCGTCTCGTCGAGGAGCTCGCCCTGCGCGACGACCCGCTCGGCGACGCGCACGACGTCATCGCCGGCCTGAGCGAGGAGGACAAGCTGGCGGCCCTGAACGCGCATCCGGCGATCGGAGCACGAAAGCTGTCGGCTCGTTCGGCGGCGGAGCAGGGCGACGACGCCGAGCCCGCCGTGCTGACGGAGCTCGCGTACCTGAACCAGGTGTACGAGGAGAAGTTCGGCTTCCGCTTCGTCGTCTTCGTCAACCGCCGCCCGAAGGCAGAGATTCTCGAGGTGCTGCGCGCGAGGCTCGAGCGCACGCGTGGGGAAGAGCTCGCCACCGCCGTCGAGGAGCTGGTCGCAATCGCGGAGGACCGATGGCGGCACTCCTGACGCTCGACCCGTACGCGACCGACTGGCTGAACCTCCTCACGCGCTGGCTGCACGTGATCGCAGCGATCGCGTGGATCGGATCCTCCTTCTACTTCATCGCGCTCGACAACCACCTGCGCCCGCCGCGCGACGCCGAAGAGGGCGTCGGCGGCGAGTCATGGGAGATCCACGGCGGCGGCTTCTACCGCATCCACAAGTACAAGGTCGCGCCGGAGGAGCTGCCCGAGCCGCTGCACTGGTTCAAGTGGGAGGCGTACACGACGTGGCTAAGCGGCTTCGCGCTGCTCGTCATCCTCTACTACTTCCACGCCGACACGTACCTGATCGACAAGAGCGTCGCCGACCTCTCCGTGTGGGAGGCGATCGTCATCAGCATCGCTCTGCTCGCGACTGCATGGCTCGTCTACGACGGGCTCTGCCGTGTGCTCGAGTCGCGACAGCTCGTGCTCGCGGCGACGCTGTTGGCGCTGATCACGCTCGCCGCCTGGGGCATCTCGCACCTGTTCAGCGGCCGCGCGACGTACATCCAGGTCGGCGCGATGATCGGGACGATGATGGTCGGGAACGTCTTCTTCGTCATCATCCCGGCGCACTGGGAGCTCGTCCGCGCAAAGGAGGCGGGGCGCGAGCCCGATCCGGTGTGGAACGAGCGCGCGAAGCTGCGCTCCGTCCACAACAACTACCTGACGCTCCCGGTCGTCTTCACGATGCTGTCGAACCACTTCCCGTTCACGTACGGGCACAGCTACTCGTGGCTGATCCTCGTCGTGCTGCTCGTGATCGGCGCGTGGGTGCGGCACTTCTTCAACCTGCGCCACACCGGGCGGACGGTCTGGGCGATCCCGGTCAGCGCGGCGATCGCGATCGCAGTGCTGGCGATCCTGATCCGGCCGCAGAGCGAATCCGCCGCCGGAACGGCGGTGCCGTTCGCGACCGCGCAGCGGATCATCGACCAGCGCTGCACCGCCTGTCACTCGCAGCACCCGACGAAGGTGTCGGCGGCGCCGCTCGGCATCACGATGGACACGCCCGCCCAGATCCAGAAGCTCGCGTCGGCGATCGGGCAGCAGGCGGTCGACTCCACCGCGATGCCGCTCGGGAACGTGACGGGAATGACGACGGCCGAACGCCAGCTCCTCGGGCGCTGGATCGCCCAAGGCGCGAAGATCCCTCGATGAGCGCCGTCCGCATCGACCACAGCGTCATCGCGGTCTCCGATTGGGACGCGTCGAACCGGTTCTACCGCGAAGTCGTCGGCGCGGAAGTCCTCGAGCACGCGCCCGGCCGCTTCGCCTACCGCATCGGCGACACGCAGCTCAACGCCCACGGGCCGGGCGTCGACGCAGGCAGCAATGTCGCACGCCTGGCGGTGCAGCCCGGGAACAGCGACCTGTGCTTCGTCTGGTCGGGCTCGATCGAAGCCGCCGTCGAGCACCTCCGCAGGCACGGCGTCGACGTGGAGACAGGGCCGGTCGCACGATTCGGCGCGCGCGGTCAAGGCACCAGCGTCTACTTCCGCGACCCGGACGGCAGCCTGCTCGAGTTCATGTCGTACGGAGCCGAGTGACGATGCTCGAGATCGTCTCCAACGACCTCCGATTCGTCGCCCGCTTCGAGGAGGAGCTGGCGCCCGAGACGGTCGCAGCGTTCCGGAGCATCCTGCCGTTCGACGAGCGCATCATCCATTGCCGCTGGAGCGGCGAGTCCAACTGGATCCCCTGGGGCGACCGCGAGCTCGGGATCGGCCCGGAGAACGCCACCTCGTATCCGCATCCCGGGGAGCTCGCGCTGTATCCGGGCGGCCAGAGTGAGACGGAGCTGCTCTTCCCGTACGGCTACTGCAACTTCGCCTCGAAAGCCGGGCAGCTGTGGGCGAACCACTTCGCAACGCTGGTCGAAGGGAATGAGCACCTGAAGGAGCTCGGTCGGCGCACGCTCTGGGAAGGAGCGCAGCCGGTCTCGTTTCGCGAGACATGACGCTCTTCCGGCCGGAGGCGTTCGACCGGCTGACCGACGCGCGCTGGGACGAGGCGCGAGTGCGGCAACGCATCCGCGGAATCGTGGCCGACACCGACGCCGCGTGGCGTGGGCCGAAGCTCCTCTGGAAGGCCGACGTGTGGGACCGCTGGCAGGCGACGAGCCCGCTGAAGAACCTGTACGTCGGCGGTGCGGGTGTCCTCTGGGGCCTCGATCAGCTGGCCCAGCGCGGCTACGCCGAGACGGGCCTCGACCTCGCAGAGCTGGCCGTCCTGAACCTCGAGCTGTTCCGCGCGAAGCCCGACTACATCAAGCTCCGGGCGTTCGCACCGCCCGAGCCGCGCGACTCCGGGTTGTTCGTCGGCGAAGCCGGCATCCTCCTCGTCGCGTGGAAGCTCGGCAACCGCGAGTACGAGGGCGAGCTGCGCCGGCGGCTGGCCGCGAACGTCGACAACGAGGCGGAGGAGATCTTCTGGGGGGCTCCAGGCTCACTCATCGCCGCCGCGGCGATCGGCGACGAGCACTCGCGGAAGCTGCTCGCCGCCGCGCTGCTGCGCCGTCGCGACGAGAACGGCCTCTGGACGCAGCGCCTCTACGGGCAGACGTACCAGAGCCTCACGCCGCCGCACGGCCTCGTCGGCATCGTGCAGGCGCTCGGCGTCGAGAGCGTGAAGGACGACGCGGCCAGGATCCTCCGGGAGACGGCGCACCGCGAGGACGGGCTCACCAACTGGCCGCCGCGACCGCGGCCGGATCTGGCAGGGCCGGACGGCGAGATCCGCCTCCAGTGGTGCGCGGGAGCGCCCGGGATCGTCATCGGTGCGGCGGAGTACCTCGACGAGGAGCTGCTGCTCGCAGGCGCGGAGCTCGTCTGGCACGCGGGGCCGCACGGCGACGAGAAGGGGCCGGGCATCTGCCACGGCACAGCCGGCAACGGCTACGCGCTCCTGAAGGCGTTCGAGCGCACCGGCGACGAGCTCTGGCTCGACCGTGCGCGCCGCTTCGCCGTGCACGCGCTCGAGCAGGTCGAGAGGATGCCGCCGCGCTACTCGCTGTTCACCGGCGGCCTCGGCGCGGCAATCTTCGCCGCCGACTGCGTCGACGCGCGTCCGCGCTACCCGATCCTCGAGTACGTCTAGATAGCCGGGCCGTTGTTCATCTCGAGGCGATCCAACCTCCGGGATGAGACGGCCGCGTGGGCAATTGCGCACGCGGCCTTTCTGCGGCGCCGCCGAGCCGGCGCCTTAGCGCTCTTCGCGCACGTATGGGCGGCCGAGCGCGGCCGGCGCGCCGAAGCGTAAGCGCGCCGCGCGCGACGAGACGAGCACGAGCGCGACGATCGTCATCAGGTAGGGCAGCGACTGCGCGAGCTCCGGCGGCGGCGCCCACGAGTAGTCGCGCGCCTGCAGCGCGAACGGCAGGTACGAGAAGGCGCCGAACAGATACGCGCCGACGAGGCAGAGCGTCGGGCGCCAGAACGAGAACACGACGAGCGCAATCGCGATCCAACCGGCACCGGCCGTCAGGCCGGCGATCCATTGCGGCGTGATCGAGAGGCTGAACGTCGCGCCCGCGACGCCGGCGAACGCGCCGCCGACCAGGGTGTGCGCGTAGCGGTACGCGCTGACGTTCAGTCCCATCGCATCGGCGGCCGCGGGCGAGTCGCCGACGGCCCGGACGTTCAGCCCCAGCCGCGTACGCGAGAGGTACACCGCGACGAGCAGGACGCAGACCCACGACGCGTAGACGAGGATCGACTGCCCGAAGAGGATCGGCCCGATGACGGGCAGGTCCTGCCACGACGCCGGGAACACCTCCTGGAACTGGTGCCGCGCGGGTGACTTCGCAAGGTCGAGGTCGTTGCCGAGATACGAGGAGAGCCCCGCGATCCCCGCGAAGATGGTGATCGCGAGCCCCGACACGATCTGGTTCGCCCGCAGCGTGATCACGAGGAACGCGTGGATCGCCGCAATCGCGGCGCCCGCCAGTGCCGCAACCGCGACCGCCCCGAGCAGCGCGACGCTCGTCGTCGCGTGGAAGCGCTGCACGGCCCAGAAGCCCATCACGGCGCCGACGAGCATCATCCCCTCGACGCCGAGATTCAGCACGCCGGAGCGCTCCGCGAGCAGTTCGCCGAGCGCGCCGTACAGAAGCGGTGTCCCGTAGGCGATCCCCTGCGCGATGACGACGACGAGGAGCGCGTTGTTCATGCAGCCTCCGTCGCCGGCGCCTGGCGCCGCTCGATCCGGACGCGGTAGCGGATGAAGAGCTCGCCGCCGAGAACGCAGAAGAGGAGCAGCCCCTGCAGCACCCCGACGAGGCCGTTCGGGAAGTCTGCGCCCTGCAGCGTGTACCCGGCGTTCTGCAACCCGCCGAGCAGGAAGGCGGCGAGCAGCACCGCGAACGGGTTGTAGCGCGCGAGCGCGGCGACGACGATGCCGGCGTAGCCGTAGTTCGCCTGGATCAGGCCGCGCGGGTCGAGCTGATGGCGGAAGTCACCGTCCTGGCTCGCGCCGCCGAGGCCCGCGATCGCGCCTGACAGGCACATCACGGCGAGGATCTTCCGGCGGGTGCGCATGCCGGCGTAGCGGCCGGCGCGCGCAGAGTCGCCGATCACTTGCACCTCGAAGCCGAAGCGCGTGCGCGCGTAGAGGAACCAGACGGCAGCGGCAACCGCGACCGCCACCAGCGCGCCGAGTGGAATCACGAGCCCGTGAATCGTCCAGCTCGGCCATGTCGCCGAGTCGGGCAGCGTCTTTCCCTGCGGGAACACGCTCGCCTCGAACCCGGAGGAATCGCGCAGATACGAATGGCTGCCGAAGATCAGGTAGTCGATGATCAGGGCGACGACGTAGTTGAGCATCAGCGACGTGATGATCTCGCTCGTCGAGAAGAACGCTCGCAGCACTCCCGGGATCGCCGCAAGGAGCGCACCGCCTGCGGCGCCCGCCAGCATCATCGCGACGATCACAACGGGAGACGGCGCGCCGCCGAGCAGGAGCGCGGCCGTCGCGCCGGTGATCGCGCCGGCGTAGAGCTGTCCTTCGCCGCCGATGTTGAACAGGTTCATACGGAACGCGACAGCGGCGCAGAGACCCGTGAACGCGAGCGGCGTCGCCGAGACGAGCGTCTCCGTCAGCGCTCCGTTGGCGAGAAATGCCGCCTGGAACAGCCGCGCGAACGTGTGCAGCGGCCGGTGGTGCGTCGCGACGAGCACGATCGTCGCGAGCAGGAAGGCAACCGCGACCGAGACGACCGGGACGACGAGTGACAGCCAACGCGGCTGCTCGAGGCGGCGCTCGATCCTGATCATTCGCCGCCCGCCATCAGCAGCCCGAGCTCCTCGACCGTCGCCGTTTCGGCGTCGCGCTCGCCGATGACGGCCCCCTCGTACATGACCGCGATGCGATCGGCGAGCGCGCGAATCTCGTCGAGATCCTCGCTGATCAGCAACACGCCGACGCCGCGATCGGCGGCCTCCCGCAGATACGCGTGCACCGTCTGGATTCCGGCGACGTCGAGCCCGCGCGTGGGCGACGCGGCAACCAGCGCGACCGGCTCGCCCGAGAACTCGCGGGCGAGCACGACCTTCTGGAGGTTGCCCCCGGACAGCTGGCGCGCCGGCACGTCGGGGCCGGACGCACGAACGTCGTAGCGGTGCATCAGCGACTCCGCCAGCTCGCGGATCTTCGACAGCATCAGGAACGGCCCACGCGATGCCGGCGGTCTGCGGTAGGACTTGAGCACGACGTTGTCCGCCACGCTCAGGCCCGGCGCCACGCCGGTGCCGAGGCGGTCTTCGGGCACGTACGCGATGCCGGCGGCGATCGCGTCCCGGGCGTCACCGCCCTTCACCTTCCTGCCGGCGACGCGAATCGTCCCCGAGCTCGGCGTGCGCATCCCGGCGACGGTCTCCGCGAGCTCGCGCTGGCCGTTGCCGGCGACCCCGGCGATCGCGACGATCTCCCCGCCCCGCACGTCGAGCGAGACCTCTCTGACGGCCGGCAGGCCGCGATCTCCGTCGGCCGAGATGCGATCCAGCTCGAGGCACGTCTCGCCGATGTCGCGCGGCCCGCTGCGGCGCTCGACGAGCTCGACCTCGCGGCCCACCATCAGCGCCGCGAGCGAGCGCCGTTGCGCCTCTGCAGCGGGCAGCGAGGCGACGGTGCGACCACGCCGAAGGATGGTGACGCGGTCGGCGATGGCTTTCACCTCGTGCAACTTGTGCGAGATGAAGATGATCGTGCGGCCGTCCTCCGCCATCGCCCGGATCGTCCCGAACAGCTGCCGCGACTCCTGCGGCGTCAACACGGCGGTCGGCTCGTCGAGGATCAGGATGCGCGCCTCCTTGTACAGGGCCTTGACGATCTCGACGCGCTGCTGCTCGCCGACCGAGAGCTCCCAGATTCGCGCACGCGGCTCGAGGGCGAGGCCGTAACGCTCCGAGAGCTCGGCGACGCGGCGCTCGATCGTGCGCGTGTGCAGCAGGAACGTGCGGCCCACGTCGCGGTGGTCGCCGAGCACGATGTTCTCCGCGACGGTGAACGGCTCGACGAGCCGGAAGTGCTGGTGCACCATCGCGACGCCCGCTTCGAGCGCGTCGCGCGGCGAGTGGAACTCGACCCGCTCGCCCCAGAGGCGGATGTCGCCCTCGTCGGGGTGGTAGAGGCCGGTCAGGATGTTGGACAGTGTCGTCTTGCCGGCGCCGTTCTCGCCGAGCAGGGCGTGCACCTCCCCGCGGGCCGCCTCGAAGTCGACGTCCTCGTTCGCGACGACGCCGGGGAACCGCTTCGTGATTCCCCGCAGCGCGACCGCCGGAGGCGGCGGGGAGGCTTGCGCCTCCCCGCCCGGACTATTAGCCCTTGGCGCTACCGATCACGCCTTTGACGAGCCAGTTCATTGCGTACAGGTCCTTGACCGTCAGCCGGTGTCCCTTCTTGACGCGCAGCTTGCCCTTCTGGTCGTAGAGCGGGCCCGTGAACTCATAGAACTTGCCGCTGACGATGGCCGCCCTCTTCGCCGCGATCGCCTGCTTCGTCTTCGCCGCGACCTTCGGGCCGTACGACGCGAGCCCGATCATCCCGTCCTTGATGCTGCCGTAGTAGAAGCCAGACTTCCACGTCCCGTTCATCGCAGCCTTGACGCGCTTGAGGTAGTACGGCCCCCAGTTGTAGACGGCCGCAGTCAGCCACTGCTTCGGCGCGAACGTGTGCGCGTCCGAGTCGTAGCCGACCCACGGGACGCCCTTCGACTCCGCGTACTGGCCGGTCGCAGGACTGTCGACGTTCTGACCGAGAACGTCGGCGCCGGCCGAGACGAGATTCTGCGCGGCGCGCTTCTCTTTGCCGAGGTCGAGCCACGAGTTCGTCCAGATCAGCTTGACCTTCGCACCGGGGTGCGTCGCCTGCGCGCCCAGGGCGAACGCGTTCGCGTGCCGGATCACCTCGGGGATCGCGTACGGCACGACGTACCCGAGCACGCCCTTCTTGCTCGCCGCGCCGGCGGCCATGCCCGAGAGGTAGATCCCATCCTCACCCGCGCCGAAGTATTCGGCGAGGTTCTTCGACTGCGCCGTACCGGTCGCCTGCTCGAACTTGACGTCCGCGTGCTTCTTCGCCTCGGAGACCATGCAGTTCTGGAAGCCGAACGACGTCGCGAAGATGAGCTTGTTGCCATCGCGGACGAGGCTCTCGATCACCTGGCACGTCTGCGGGCCTTCCGGCACGAGCTCCTTGTACGTCGTCTGCACCTTTGAGCCGAGCTGCTTCTGCACGTATAGACGGCCCTGGTCGTGCGCCTGCGACCAGCCGTGGTCGTTGTGCGGGCCGACGTAGATCCACGCAACCTTGTACGCAGCCTGTTGCTTCGCCGAGCCGGTCGCGACGCCGAGCGTGAGGACG
Organism: uncultured Actinomycetes bacterium; assembly: GCA_963833655.1. Taxonomy (GTDB): domain Bacteria; phylum Actinomycetota; class Thermoleophilia; order Gaiellales; family Gaiellaceae; genus 3-1-20CM-4-69-9. Next base: position 462,296 of record CAWHYL010000007.1, read on the forward strand.
AGCGCGACGACGGCGAGCGGCAACGCGAGGGCAAGCCTCCGTTTCTTCATGGTCTCCTCTCTCCTGTTCCGTGCGGGGCCGACGGCGCGACTCTATTACCGGCACCGGGCGGTGCCTAGGTCAGAGTTGTTAAGGCTGCCGTGAGGATCTCGACGGCGAGCTGGACGTCCTCGGGCGACGACTCCTCCTCGGGCGAATGGCTCACGCCGCCGTTGAGGCTGCGGACGAAGAGCATCGCCGTCGGGACGCCCGCAGCGGCCAACACCGCTGCGTCGTGGCCTGCCCCAGAGGGCAGCTCGACCACCGGCAAGCCGCGGCGCTCGATCTCGTCCCGGAACGCGGCGAGCGGCTGCTCGGCCATCGGCACGGGCTCGAGGCGGAAGTCCGCCCGGAACTCGAGCGCCGCCACGAGGCTGTCGAGTCGGACACGGTCCGGCGCGCGGACGTCGACGGACACGCGCACACGCCCGGGGATGACGTTGACCGCCCCGGGCTCGACGTCGACCTGGCCGACCGTGCCGACGGCGCCGTCGATCGTCGCGGCGAGATCGCGGACGCGGAGGATGTACTCCGCCGCGGCGACGAGCGCGTCCTGCCGGCCGGCCATGGGCACCGTGCCGGCGTGCCCGGGCTCGCCGGCGAAAGTGCGCTCGCCGCGGACGATGCCGACGATGCCGCGGGTGAGCCCGACCGGCGCGCCGGCGCGCTCGAGCACCGGGCCCTGCTCGACGTGCACCTCGAGGAAGCACGCCGGCAGATCGCCGCGCTCGACGAGCGCCGTGCTCCCGACGCAGCCGCGCTCCTCGTCGCGAAAGACGACGACGGCCCCCTTCCCCACGCGCTCGACCGCCTCGATCGCGGCGACGACACCAAGGGCGCCGTCGAACTTGCCGCCCTCGGGCACCGAGTCGAGGTGCGAGCCCGTCCACACGCCGGCGTCCGGGGTCCGGCCGATCAGGTTCCCGGCCGGATCGACCTCGACCTTCATCCCGGCGTCGCGCATCCAGCCGGCGGCGAGGTCGTGCGCCTGATCCTCGTCGGGCGTCCCGCCGACACGGTTGGCGCCGGGACCGACGCCGATGGCGTACAGCTCCTCCAGCCGTTCGAAGACTCGTTCAGACATGTCTCAGGGAGTGTCCCTGGGACGTGTCTCTACAGCCCGAACGGGTTGAACGGCCTCGACCCCGTGCCGACGAGCACGCTCTTCGTCTCGAGGTACAGCTCCAATGTCTCGAGGCCGAGCTCGCGGCCGAAGCCCGACTGCTTGTAGCCGCCGAACGGGATGCCGGGGAACGCCGTGTACGGCGTGTTGACCGCCACCGTCCCCGCCTTGATCCGGCTCGCGAGCCGATGCCCGCGCGCCGGATCGCCCGTCCAGACCGTCGCCATCAGCCCGTAGCGGACGTCGTTCGCGATCCGAATCGCGTCCTTCTCGTCCTCGAACGGAATCACGGTGACGACCGGGCCGAAGATCTCCTCCTGTGCGACGGTCATGGAGTTGTCGACCTTCGCGAGCACGGTCGGCTTGTAGAACGCGCCCTTCCCGTCACCCGCGTCGCCGCCCGTGACGACCTCGGCGCCCTCCTCGCGGCCGCGTTCGACGAAGCCGTGCACCTTGTCGCGGTGCGTGACCGAGATCAGGGACCCCATCTGCGTCTCGGGATCGAGTGGATCGCCGACGCGCAGCTGTTCGGTCTTTGCCGCGAACTGCGAGACGAAGTCGTCGTAGACGGGCTGCTCGACCAGGACGCGCGAGCGTGCCTCGCAGCTCTGTCCGGCGGAGTAGTAGATCGACCACACCGAGCTCGGGATGGCGTCGGAGAGATCCGCGTCGGCGAAGACGAGGTTCGGGCTCTTGCCGCCGAGCTCGAGCGTCAGCCGCTTGAGCGGCGACGACGCGAGCCGCATGATCTCGCTCCCGGTCTGCGTCGACCCGGTGAAGGCCACCTTGTCGACGCCCGGATGCCGCACGAGGTACGCGCCGGTCGTCGGGCCGTCCCCGGGCACGATGTTGACGGCCCCCGGCGGGAAGCCGACCTCCGCCGCAAGCTCCGCGAGCCGCAGCGCCGTCAGCGGCGTCGCCGGGTCGGGCTTGAGCACGACCGCGCACCCGGCCGCCAACGCCGGCGCCAGCTTCCACGTCGTCATCATCAACGGGTAGTTCCACGGGACGATCTGCCCCGCGACGCCCACCGGCTCCTTCAGCGAGTAGAAGAGGAGCGAGCCACCGAGCGGGTTGGAGCGGCCGGCGATCGACGCGATCGCCGACGCGTAGAAGCGGAAGTTCTCGACCCCCTGGTTGAGCTCCGCCTTTACCGAGGAGACGGCCTTGCCGACGTTGCGCACCTCGAGCTCGGCGAGCTCTTTCCGGTTCGCGACCATCGCGTCGGCGAGCGCATGCAGCAACCGCGAGCGCTCGGTCGGCGGCGTCTTGCCCCACGGGCCGTCGAGGGCGACGCGGGCGGCGTCGACCGCGCGATCCACGTCGGCGTCGCCCCCGAGCGCGACGCGCGCCAGCGGGTCGCCGGTCGCCGGCTCGGCCAGGTCGCGCACCTCACCGGACTGCTGCTCGACGAGCTCGCCGTTGATGAACAGCCCGTACTCGCGTTCAGCTGTGACGGCCATCGCGGCGACGAAGAATAGGTGTTTCGCACCGGGAGGGGAGGGACAGACGATGGCTATGGCAGACACCGCTCGCGTGGAGGCCGCGCGCATTCCCGACCGGGACCGCCTGCTGCAGGAGCTCCGGGCCGCGGGTCTCGACGCGCACGCCGAGGACGAGGTCGGGATCGAGGTGCGGACGGACGACGACGCACTCCTCGCCGAGGTCGAGCGCTTGATCACGACCCTCGGCGCGCCGTTCGTGCCGACGAAGCACGAGGGCGTCATCTACGTGCGCCCGCCGCTCAGCTAGCGCGCACGTACAAGACGGCGGCGACGTCGCGCCCGGCCTGGCGAAAGCCGCGCATATGCGCGAGACGATGCTGCGCCGGGCTACCGAGCGTCACCAACACGACGCGGTGCCGCCACAGCAGCGCATCACCTGCCGGTCGCCCACGCAGCCAGGCGAGGTAGAGCCGCTGGTCGCTCCGGGCGAATGCGTCGAGCGGGTTCGCGATCCACACCCGCCGGCCGTCGAGCGCGAGCTGCTCTGCGTCCTCGGCGTCGGCGAGAACGGGCGCGCCGGCTGCAAGCCGTGCCGCCTTCGTGCGCAGCGCCGGTCCGGCAACCGACGGCACGGGCTCGCGTGCGAACGCGGCGACGAGCAGGATGATCGGGACGGCCCACGCGGCGGCGACGAGCAGTCGGCGGGACGCCGAGATCTCTTTCAGGTGCAGCCCGGCTGCGGCAGGCGTGGCGACGAACAGGACGAGCCAGATCGAGTTGCGCGCGACGTGGACGCTCGACAGGGCGAGGAACGCGACGGCGTACAGCTCCCACCGCCTCGGCTGCGCGCGGACCGCCAGCACGATGAACGGCATCGCGACGGCGACGAACAGCACGTCGAGCGGGTTGTGCCAGGACAGCGGCGCCCACAGCCCGAAGCCGCTCGCGGCCGGCTCGCTGTGCAGCACGGTCCAGTAGTAGTCGCCGGTGCGCACCAGCGCGGGCGTGGCGAAGAGCGCCGCCCAGGCAGCCGCCAGCACGGCGAAGGCGCGACGCTGGAACAGGAGATAGAACGTCGCCACGACGAGGCCGGCGAGCACTCCGCCGTGCAGGTTCGACCAGACGGCGACGAGCGGCACCAACAGCCAGATGCGTCGTGTCGGCGTGCGGGCGTCGGCGCGCAGCAGCAGCACGAGCAGCGCGAACAGCGGCAGCGAGAACATCTGTGCGCGGACGACAAAGAGCGACGAGGCGGCCGCGAACGGGATCACGACGAGCACGAGTGCCGCCGCCGTGTCGCTCGCGCCGGCTGCACGCATGTCACGCAGGACGAGCATCAGCGTCGCGGCGACGGCGACCGCTTGCGCGACGACGAGCGCCCTGTCGCCGTCGAGCGCCCAGAGCGCGTGGAACACGAGCTCGCCGAGCACCGGCACGTTCACCCAGTCGTGCGACGGCGCAGCGGCGTAGGGAATCGACGAAGGGATGTGCCCGGCACCGGCGATGACGGCGCCGAGGGCCGCAAGCCAGCGTGCGTCCGCGCCGACAGCCGCGACCGAGGCAGAGAGCGCCGAGCCTGCGGCCACGGCAAGCCAGCTGAGGCGGCGTTCGACCCTCATTGGGGTCGTATCGGCTCTGCGCTAGCCCCGCTTGAAGAGGGCTGCCTGGCCCTGCCCGACGCCCACACAGAGCGTCGCGAGACCGTAGGTGCCGCCGCGGCGGCGCAACTCGTGCAGGAGTGAGACGACGAGGCGGGCGCCGCTCATCCCGAGTGGATGCCCGAGCGCGATCGCGCCGCCGTTCACGTTCACCTTCTCGTCGTCGAGCCCGAGCTCGCGGATGACGACGACACTCTGCGAGGCGAACGCCTCGTTGAGCTCGACGAGATCGAGCTGATCGGCGCCGACGCCGGTTCGCTCGAGCAGCTTGCGGACCGCCGGGATCGGCCCGATGCCCATCACCCGCGGATCGACGCCGGCGACTGCGCTGCCGACGAACGCTCCGAGAGGCTCGGCCCCGAGGTCGCGCGCCTTGTCCTCGCTCGCGATCACGAGTGCCGCCGCGCCGTCGTTGATCCCGCTCGCGTTTCCGGCCGTCACCGTGCCGCCCTCCCGGAAGACCGCCTGCAGCGCGGCGAGCTTCTCCGCGGACGTGTCCGGACGGGGATGCTCGTCGCGGCCGAGCCCGTTCACCGCCACAAGCTCGTCGTCGAACCGTCCGGCCTCTGCGGCCGCCGACCACCGCTGCTGCGAACGCAGCGCGAACGCGTCCTGTTCCTCGCGCGAGACGTGCCAGCGCTCGGCGACGTTCTCGCCCGTCTCGCCCATCGACTCGAGTGGGAACATCTCCGCCAGCCGCGGATTCGGGAAGCGCCAGCCGAGCTGCGTGTCGTATTCGGTCTCGTCCCCGTAGTCGGGGCGGGCGCGGACGAGCGGCGCACGGCTCATCGACTCGACCCCGCCCGCGACGAAGAGGTCGCCGTCGCCTGCGGCAATCGCGTGGCACGCAGACACGACCGCCGACAGGCCGGATGCGCACAGTCGATTCATCGTCACCCCGGCGATCGACTCGGGCAGGCCCGCGAGGAGGACGGCCATGCGCGCGACGTTGCGGTTGTCCTCGCCGGCCTGGTTCGCGGCGCCGAAGTAGACGTCCTCAATCTCCTCGGCCGGCACACCGGCCCTGCGCACGGCCTCCGCGATCACGGTCGCCGCAAGATCGTCCGGGCGGACTACCGCGAGCGCGCCGGCGCGGCGCCCGACCGGCGTCCGCACTCCCGACAGGACGACTGCGCGGCTCACCCGGTCAGGGTAGTGACTGTACGGTGCGCGACGTGCACGAGCTCGCCGGCGGGCTCTGGACGTGGACCGCGCCTCATCCCGAGTGGAACGAGGACCCGAACTGGGGCCCCGAGGTGCGATCGTACGCATTGCGGGCGGACGCCGGGGTGATCCTGTTCGACCCCGTCGCGCCGCCGCAGGAGCTGCTCGGCGGAGGCGTGGTGGTCGCGCTGACTTCCGAGTGGCACGGCCGCGACGCGCAGAAGCTCGGCCTGCCGATCTGCGGCGACGCCCTGCCGCGTGAGGTGACGGCGCAGCCGGCCTTCTTCCCCGGCGAGCGCACGCTCTGGATTCCGGGACAGAACGCCCTCGTCGCCGGCGACTCGCTGCCCGACGGCGGTGCGATCCCGGACGAGTGGCTCGAGTCGGAGTGGGCGAAGGCGACGCGCGACGAGTACAACGAGAAGCTGCGGCCGCTGCTGGACCTGCCGATCGAGCTCCTCCTGCCGACGCACGGCGACCCCGTGCTCGACGGCGCTCAGGACAGGCTCAGGCGCGCACTCTCCTGAGGAACTCCTCGACGGCCTTCCGGCCTTCGTCGCCGTAGTCGCACGTCAGCTCGTTGACGTACATGTCGATGAAGCGCGACGCGTCGTCGTAGCCCAGGTCGCGCGCGAACCCGAGTGCGTACCGGGTTGCCTCGTCGCGGTGCGCGAGCCCGGCATTGATCGAATCGAGCAGGACGTCTGACAGGACGTCGCGCCGCGGCACGTCGCGGCGGACCACGTTCACGCCGAGCGGCAGCGGCAGCCCCGTCTCCAGCAGCCACCACTCGCCCAGGTCGAGCACCTTCGCCAGCCCTTCCTCGGCGTACGTGAGCTGGCCTTCGTGGATGAGCAGGCCCGCGTCCGCGCGGCCCGACTTCACCTCGTCGAGGATCCGGTCGAACGCGAGCGTGCGGTGGGGGAAGTCGGGGCCGAGCGCCATCCCGAGCACCCGGAACGCCGTCGTCAACCGCCCGGGAACGACGACCTCCGTGTCGCCCAACCGCGCGAGCGTCAACGGTTCGCGCGCAACGACGATCGGTCCGTAGCCGGAGCCGATCGACGCGCCGTGCGGGAGCAGGTCGTAGCGGTCCTCCACGAGCGGGTATGTCGCCATCGACAGCGCCGTGACTTCGAGCCGCGCCTCGAGCGCCCATTCGTTCAGCACCTGGATGTCCTCGGGCACGAGCTCGAACTCGAACCCGCGCGCGTCGACGTTCCCCGTCGCGAGGCCCCAGACCATGAACGCGTCGTCGGGGTCGGCGGAATGCCCGATCCGGACCAGCACGGACCGCAGCCTAGACTGTGCGCGTGGCGAAGCCCGCGCTAACCGACGCGATCCAGGACTACCTGCGCGAGATCTACAAGCTCGGCGCGGACGGCGGCCGCGTGTCGGTGACGGCGCTGGCGAAGCGGCAAGGGGTGTCGCCCGCGTCGGCCAGCGCGATGGTGAAGAAGCTCGCGGCGCTCGGCCTCGCGGTCCACGAGCCGTACCGCGGGATCACGCTGACGACCGGCGGCGAGAAGGTCGCGCTCGAGGTCATCCGCCACCATCGCCTGCTCGAGCTCTACCTTGCGGAGACGCTCGGGCTCGACGTCGACGACGTGCATGCGGAAGCGGAGCGGCTCGAGCACGTCATCTCGGAGGAGCTGGAGCAGCGCATCGACCGGGCGCTCGGCTTCCCGACGCACGACCCGCACGGCGACCCGATTCCCGACGCGAACCTGAAGTGGCCGCGCGCGAGCTAGAGGGCGACCGGCAGGCCCACAGTGGCCGGAGGTTAGTGCGAGCGCAGCCGCACTAACCGGAGGCCGACCTCACGCGTGCGGGGACGGCGAAGCCGCCCCCGCACGCGGACCACAGCCTCCGCCAAGCACCGTTGAAGCACGCGGGCTCAGCCCGCGTGCGTTTCTCCGCGAAGCGGCGTACCCCACATCGAGCGAAAGCGAAGCTTTCGCTCGACGCGCGTTAGCGGTGACCGAAGAACCAGCGCTCGAGCGGCTTCAGCATCTCGTCCCTCGTGAACGGCCGGAGATGCTCGGGCCGGCCGTCCTGCTCGGACACGCTGCAGTCGTCCTCGAGCGCCTCGTTCGCCGCCAGGAGGCAATCGTCGAGCTCGTAGCCTTCGAAGACGTAGTCGTCGCGGCGCGGCTCGTCGCTCGAGCGGTGCTGCGGGTTGACGGCGCGGCCGACGGCCCAGAGCGCACCCGCCTTGCGTTCGACCCAGATGACGATCATCTCGTCGACGCCCGCGTCGTCGACGCCGTGAACGATCCGTTCGGCGAAGCGGCCCTCCGTCGATTTCCGCCTCACGAAGCAAGGATACAATCGTCCGGATGCAGCGACTCCCGAGCTTGCTGCGCTCGCCGTTCTCGTTCCTCTTCACGCGGTCGAGCACCGAGGACCGGGTCGCGGCGTACGTCATCCGCGAGCACGGCCGCGGCCGCGGCCTGAACGAGATCCTCGAGGACCGCTACGTGCAGAACCGGCTCACGCCGCAGCAGCGGCTACGCCTCCTCGACCGCCCCGAGGTCATCCAGGCCCTCGGCGACGAGACGGTCGAGGACACGCGACGTGACCTCGAGTCAGCGCGCGGCTGACGGTTCGAATCGAACGCCGACCAAGCTCTGCGGTTTAGACGGTCGCACGCGCAAAGCCCGCGCGACCTCTCTGCGGCGCCGCCAAGTCGGCGCCTCGATCAGCGCGCGGCTGACGGTTCGAATCGAACGCCAACCAAGCTCTGCGGTTTAGACGGTCGCACGCGCAAAGCCCGCGCGACCTCTCTGCGGCGCCGCCAAGTCGGCGCCTCGATCAGCGCGCGGCTGACGGTTCGAATCGAACGCCAACCAAGCTCTGCGGTTTAGACGGTCGCACGCGCAAAGCCCGCGCGACCTCTCTGCGGCGCCGCCAAGTCGGCGCCTCGAGTCAGCGCGCGCCGGCTAGCTCGACGACCTTCGCCGCGGCGGCGATGTCCCAGGCGGCGATCCCGTTGGACTTGAAGACGACGATGTCGTCCGGCGACTGACGCCCGGGCAGCTCGCCCGCGACGACCTCGTGCAGCTCGTGCACCTCGAGCCAGTCGAGCACGCCGCCCTCAACCGGCTCGATCAGGTCGGCGGCTTCCAGCCGCGCCTGCTCGAGCCAGTCACAGCAGACGAGGGACGCCCGCTCGAGCACAACGTTGTCGAGCTCACGCGAGCGGCCGTTGTTCGCGCCCGCGGCACAGACGAGCGACCCGGGCTTCAGCCACTCCCCCCGTAGCACGGGGTCGCGCGACGTCGTGATCGTCACGACGACATCCTGCGCGGCCGCGTCGCGGTGGCTCTCGCCCGGCTCCGCGCCGACGCGCTTGCAGAAGTCGCTCAGGTTGCGAGCGGTGCGGCAGTAGGCGACGACGTGGTCGATCTGCGGCAGCGCCGCGCGGATGCACGCAACCTGTGTCTCGGCCTGGTCGCCGCAGCCGATCACACCGAGCGTGGTCGCACCTGGGCGCGCGAGATGCTTTGCGGCAACCCCGCTCGCGGCACCCGTGCGCAACCGACCGAGCCGATCCGCCTCGATGACGGCCACGAGCTCGGGCCGCCGGGTCGAGAACAACGCGACGACGAACGCTGCGCCGTCGGCGAAACCGGCGTAGACCTTCGCCCCGGCGTAGCCGAGCTCGAGATCGGACGCCGCCATGTCCGCAAGCCGGCCCTCCTCGAGCTCGAGCCGGCGGCGAGGCGCGATGTGGACGGCGCCCGTCGCCATCCGCCGAAAGCACGCCTCGACCGCGTCGACCGTGTCCGCCGGCGTGAGCAACTCCTGAACGTCGTCTTCGGAGAGATAGAGCGACAGGGCGCCTAATCCTTCGTGATGAAGCTGATCTTGCCGCTCGTCTCGAGCACAGCCCAGCGAATCTGCTCGAACGAGTCAATCTGCTGGAAGCGAGCCTCGGCTGCGATCTCCTCCTGCGTCAAGCGGTTTCGCCGGAGGTTGCGCTCGATCACGTTCCCGTCTTCGATGAGGATCACCGGCTGCCCTTCGAGCACCGGACGGAGAGCCTGGAAGCGCCACGGGAGATACGAGACGAGAACGGTCAGCACGGCGATCGTCCCGACGGCCAATCCCATGCCCGTCACCGAGAAATCGTTCTGTGTGACTCCCTGCTGCACGAGGTCGCCGATCGTCACGAGCAGGATGAGGTCGAATGGCTCGAGCGAGCTCAGCTCGCGACGTCCCACGATACGCGTCAGCAGCATGATGAACACGAACGCGACGGCTGCACGGATGACGATGTCCATTAGGGGAAGATGGTGATCGTCCGATTGATGCTTGTCAGCAGCGTGTCGCCGTCGTAGAGCGCGACGTTCTGCGATCGTCGACCGACGTTGGTCGGGTTCACCTGCAGCTGCATGAAGAAGAGGTACGTCGTTCCCGCGCGGATATGACCGAGCGTGAACAGCAGCTTGCCGTTGCGACTTGCCTCGCCGATCGGCCCCGGCTCGATCGTGTTGATCGTCGTCCCTTCGATCCAGCCCGGATCGAGCTCGAGCATCGCGTTCTTCAGGTCCTCGTGAGCATCGATGGTGAAGCGCGCTTCGTAGATGAGGCCGCCGCGCAAACGGGTTGGCGCGTAGAGCTTCAGCGACGCGGCCGGGGCTGCGGCCTGTGACGTCTGCGGCCGCTGTCCGAAGACGTTGAGCAGCCCCGCGAGCAGGAAGAGCGACACCAGCGCGAGCAGCGCGCGGCGAATCGGAACCTCGCGCCTGCCGGCCTCGTCGCGATTGCGGCGCAGCGTCAGAAACGCAGGCGTGTTCGCCATGCAGCAGCGTTCGCGCTGTACGGCCGCTTCCCTACGCCGCTACACTGGTGCGGCTTCAGAGCGCCCGTAGCTCAGGGGATAGAGCGCAGCCCTGCGGAGGCTGAGGTCGCATGTTCGAATCATGCCGGGCGCATCTTCGCGTGTCCCGCGCCGGCCGCGAGCACGGCATCGTCGGGGACGTCGACGCGCACGTACCCGAGCGCGACGCCGTTCGCGGCGCTCGTGATGCGCCCCACCCTCTTCTCGCCGAGAACGAGCTCGTCGCCGGCCGCTGCACCGCCGGAGATGTCGAGGATGCGGAGGCGACGGTTGACCTTGCCGCGGAAGTGCTGGCGCGCGATCGGCTCCTGCCCGGGATAGCAGCCCTTGCTGAAGCTGATGTGCGTCTCCTCGAGCCCGGCCTCCGCCGGCAGGATCGAGTCGTCGAGCTCGTTGCCCCAGCGCGGGATGCGCGACTCGATGCGCCAGCGCTCGAGCTCTTCGTCGCTCGCGTCCTCCCCCGCGGGGCGCTCGTCCAGCACCTCGTCGCCGCCGAGCACGAGCCACGACTCGTGCTGCTCCGGCTCGATCTCGACCTTCGCCGCGAAGCGCGCGCGCAGCAGCTGCGCGCGCAGCGCCTCGCCGAGCTCCGGCTCCGTCAACAGGAGGAAGTCCTGCGGGTCGCGGCGCACGATGCGAAGCGGCGCGATGATCCGCGCCTTCGGCGTCAGCAGCAACGCCTCGCAGCTGTCCGCCGCAGTGACGTCGTTCGAGACCATCCGCTGCAGGAAATCCTCGGCGTCCGGTCCCGACACGCGAAGGTACGCACGCGGACGAAACGCAACGCTGGCCATCGGAACTAGTGTAGGTCGGCATGTCGCTCTTCCGGGGAAAGGCGGAGCAGAAGCTGGTCGAGCGCGGCCTCGATCCGGCGCGGCTTCCGCCGGGCCAGTACCTGACTGAGAAGTGGCCGGTGCTGCACGCCGGCACCGTGCCGCGGACCGACCTTGCGACGTGGGACTTCAAGGTCTTCGGCGAGGCCGAAGAGCCGCTCACGCTCACCTACGAGGCGCTGCAGGCGCTCCCGCAGACGGAGATGACCGTCGACATCCACTGCGTCACGCGCTGGAGCCGCTTCGACACGAGCTTCAAGGGCGTGCACTGGCGCGAGCTGGCGAAGCTCGTCCGGCCGAAGGCGACCGCGCGCTTCGTGCTGGCCCACGCAGAGCAGGGCTTCACGTCAAACGTGCCGCTCGATGCGCTCGAGGACGACGACGCGTTGATCGCGTGGGAGGCGGACGGTGCGCCGCTCGAGCCAGAGCACGGTTGGCCGCTCCGGCTCGTGGTGCCGTCACGGTACTTCTGGAAGAGCGCGAAGTGGCTGCGCGGGCTCGAGCTCCTCGCTACCGATCAGCCGGGGTTTTGGGAGCGCTACGGCTACAACAACGACGCAGATTTCTGGAAAGAGCAGCGCTATAGCTTCTGAGGTACCCTCCTCGACCTAACGGAGGGGTAGCACATAGAGGGGGGAGATCAGTGAGACGATTCGCACTCGTCGGCGTGCTCGCGGTGGCTCTCATTGCCGTTGGCATCGCCGGCGCTTCGACGCCGGGCGCAGACGTCCGGCTAACGAACGACAACAGCTCCTACGTCAGCGCGTACACGCTCGCGACGGGAGCGCCGTACACGGACCAGACGCTGCAGGAATGCTCGGTCTCGCGAGGCCGGCAGAACGAGCCCGCGGTGCAGCTCGATCCGCGTGATCCGAGCGTCCTGCTCGGCAGCTCGAACGACTATTGCGGCGTGTACAACCGCGGCGCCGCCGCCGGTGCGGTCGGGCCGATCTGGCTCGGCTACTACCGGTCGATCAACTCGGGCGCAAGCTTCACGAGCTCGCTGGTGCCGGGGTACCCCGACGATCACTCGCCCTACGCCGCGCTGTCGCAGGCCCGGACGGCGAGCGCCGGCGACCCGGTGATCGCATGGGACAACCACGGCCGGGCGTTCTTCGGCTCCGAGAGCTCGGACGATCCCGCGGGCTCGCCGAAGACCTTCGGCGACGTCTGGGTCGCGCGGTTCCGCAATCCAGGCGGTCCGGACGCACCCGACACGAAAAGGGACGGTCTCGAGTATTACGGAACGACGGTCGTTGCGAAGGGCTCGTCGGCACCGAACCTGCTCGGGAAGTTCAACGACAAGACCGCCATCGAGGTCGACCGCACAGGCGGTGCCTGCGACGGCTACGTCTACTTCGCGCATTCGCGGTTCAGCGGGAACTCCGGCGGGGTCGGGATCTACTTCAGCCGCTCGACTGATCACGGCGTCACGTTCTCGAACCCGATCGAGGTCTCGAAGAACATCCAGGACGTGCAGTTCCCCGACATCTCGGTGACGCACGACGGCCACGTCTACGTCACGTTCCGGCAGTTCGCCGACAACAACTCCCCGGACGCTGTCGTCGTCGCGAAGTCGACCGACTGCGGACGGACGTTCTCGCCGCCGACGGTGATTCAGTCGTTCACTCCGTCGGACGCGCAAGACATCCGCCAGCCGGCCGACGCGTCGTTCACACAGTCCCAGCCCGACGACCCGAGCTTCGAGGAGGGCGGCGCCGCTCCGGGCAGCATCGCCCGCGACTGCGGCGACTTCACCGATCATTGCCAGTCCGGCTTCACGTTCTTCCGACGGGACACGCAGGTTCGCTCGACCGCCGACCAGCTCGACGCGGCGCACGAGTGGATCTACGTGGTCTACGACGCAACGAAGAACGGGACGGTCACGACCTCGAACTCGTCGTACTCGAGCGCCGGGACGGGGAAGGTCGGCCAGGCGGCGACCTACTTCATCCGCTACGACGGCGCGACGGGCGGTCACACGGCGCCCGCGCTGATCGACAACGAGGCGACGGGGCACCAGGTGTTCCCGGACATCTCCGCCGACGGCGGCATCTTGCACGCGCTGTGGTGGGACAGCCGGAACGACCCGTGCTACAGCGTCCAGCGGCCGATCGGCAACTGCGACAACCGCTCGACGGTGCCGTCGCTCGACGTGTACGCCGCGATGTCGACGGACGCCGGCGCGACGTGGACGGGCAAGACGCGCGTCACCGACGTCACGTCGAACCCGAACTACGAGCAGTTTGACAATCGCGCCGTGCCGTTCGCGGGCGACTACCTCTGGGTGACGTCGCTCGGCACGACGGCCTTCGGTGTCTGGACGGACTGGCGGAACACCGTCGCGGGGACCGACCCGCGCGAGACGACGCCGGATCCGGACGCCGGGAATGCGGACGTGGTTCAGTGCCGCACCTCGTCGGTCGTGACCGACAAGAAGGGCAACCAGACGACGGTGTTCAGCGGCGACACGTGCCCGCACGCCGGCGGCCTGGACCAGAACATCTACGGCGACAACACGCCGTAACGGCAACGCCGAATACACCACGAAAGGGCGCCGCAAGGCGCCCTTTCGTTTTCCCCTTTTTGGGGGAGCGGTCGCCCAGCAGTTGCGTCGATACCTCTTGCGAACCACCTCCCCCTAATCCCCCTCGCAAAGCGGCCCGAAAGGGCCGTTTTGCTGCGCGAACAGATCCAAGCGCCCGTCCCTCAGACCTGACGACCCGCCGAAGCCGGACGCTAAGACAAGCGAAGCGGTCTTAAGCGGGAGGCGAACTGATGCGCCGCTCGATCAGCGAGCGCCAACCGAGCGGCGCACCGTCGGGACCCGCCGCCCGCCACCCTCCCTGAATGCAGAAAGGCCGGGCTTTGCCCGGCCTTTCTGCCGTACCTAAACCCGCGGCCGAGCCGCAGGCTCGGGCGCGACTTACATCATGTCCATGCCGCCCATGCCGCCCGGCATGCCGGCGCCCGCCGGCTGCTTCTCGGGTGGCTCGGCGACGATCGCCTCGGTCGTGAGGATGTTCTTCGCGATCGAAGCTGCGTTCTGCAGCGCGGAGCGGACGACCATCGTCGGGTCGGTGATGCCGGCCTTGACGAGGTCCTCGTACTCCCCGGTCTCGACGTTGAGGCCATGGCCCTTGGTTGCGTTGCGGACCTTGTCGACGACGATCGAGCCCTCGAGGCCCGCGTTGTTCGCGAGCTGCCGAACCGGCTCCTCGAGCGCCCGCACGACGATCGATGCGCCGGTGCGCTGGTCGCCTTCGTACGCGTCGAGGTTGATCGCATCGATGGCGTTCACGAGTGCAACGCCGCCGCCGGGAACGACGCCCTCCTCGAGCGCGGCCCGGGCAGCCTGCAGCGCGTCCTCGACTCGGTGCTTCTTCTCCTTCATCTCCGTCTCGGTCGCAGCGCCGACCTTGACGACGGCAACGCCGCCGGCCAGCTTCGCGAGCCGCTCCTGGAGCTTCTCACGGTCGAAGTCGGAGTCCGTGTTCTCGATCTCCGCCTTCAGCTGCTTGATCCGCGACTTGATCCCCTCCGAGTCACCGGCGCCGTCGATGATCGTCGACGTGTCCTTGTCGACGACGACGCGGCGGGCGTGGCCGAGCTGCGAGAGCTTCGTGTTCTCGAGCTTGAGGCCCATCTCCTCGGTGATCACCTCGGCGCCCGTGAGGATCGCAATGTCCTCGAGCATCCGCTTGCGGCGGTCACCGAAGCCCGGCGCCTTCACCGCGACGGCCGTGAACGTGCCGCGCAGCTTGTTGACGACGATCGTCGCCAGCGACTCGCCCTCGACGTCCTCCGCCACGATCAGCAGCGGCTTGCCCGCCTGGATCACCTGCTCGAGGACAGGCAGGAGGTCCTTGACGGCTCCGATCTTCTGGTTCGCGACCAGGATGTACGGGTCCTCGAGGACTGCCTCCATGCGCTCGGCGTCGGTGATCATGTACGGCGACAGGTAGCCCTTGTCGAACTGCATGCCCTCGGTGAACTCGAGCTCGAGGCCGAACGTCTGGCCCTCCTCGACGTTCACGACCCCGTCCTTGCCGACCTTCTCGATCGCGTCGGAGAGGACGTCGCCGATCTCGCGGTCGCGAGAGGACACGGTCGCAACGCGCGCGATGTCCTCCTTGCCCGAGATCTCCTTGGACTGCGACTTCAGGTTCTCGACGACCTGATCGACCGCTGTCTCGATCCCGCGCTTGACCGCCATCGGGTTCGCACCCGCGGCGACGTTGCGAAGACCGTCCTTGACGATCGCCTGAGCCAAGACGGTCGCGGTCGTCGTGCCGTCGCCGGCGACGTCGTTCGTCGACGTGGCGACCTCACGGACGAGCTGCGCACCCTGGTTCTCGAAGACGTCCTCGACCTCGATCTCCCGAGCGATCGTGACACCGTCGTTCGTGATCGTCGGAGCGCCGAACTTCTTGTCGAGCACGACGTAGCGCCCCTTCGGGCCAAGGGTGACCTTGACCGCGTCGGCGAGGATGTTCACGCCTCGCTCGAGCGAGCGGCGCGCGTCCTCGTTGAACTTCAGCTCCTTGTGAGCCATGTCTTCCCTCTACCTCCTGTTACCTAGGACTTGGCGCCCGCGAGCTCGCGGTCACCGACCACCTTCGCGAGCACATCCGACTCGCGCAGGATCAGGACTTCGTCGGTTCCGAGCTTGATCTCGGTCCCGCCGTATTTGCTGAAGATGATCTCGTCGCCTTCCTCGAGATCCATCTTGATGTACTCCCCGTCCTCGTCCCGAGCGCCGGGGCCGACGGCGAGGACGCGGCCGCGCTGCGGCTTTTCCTTTGCCGTGTCGGGCAGCACGATGCCGCTGACCGTAGTCTCCTCTTCCTCGAGGACCTCGACGATCAAGCGGTCACCAAGTGGCTGCAGGTTCATCTACGTTCCTCCTGTTCAGACGACTTTGTGACACCTCTTGGCACTCTCCCATTGGGAGTGCCAGAGGAGTGTAACCGATTCGCAATCCCGCTCGCAACCTAGGAAATCACCCCGTTCGGGCGACCGAGGGTGACCCCCCTCGAGGAGCGTAGTTCCAGATGCTTTGTCCGCCGCCACAAGGCGCCTCGCTCTTCCGCTTGCGGCGGCGGGCCTGGCGGTGTGTGCCAGCGTCGCGGCGGCTGCGCTGCAAGGGCCCGGGATCCCCGTCGTCCGAGGCGCGACGAAGGTGACGATCTGCCACGCGACCTCGAGCGAGCAGAACCCTTACGTGCAAATCTCGGTGGACGACGACTCGATCGTCAACGAGAACGGTCATGACTCACACCCCGACGACATCATTCCGCCCTTCGACTACGTCGAGGGCGGCGAGGCGAAGCACTATCCGGGGAAGAACTGGGATGCGAGCGGGATAGGGATCTGGGAGAACGGCTGTGACGTTCCGCCCCCGGCACCGACACTCCTCCCCGTGCAACCCGTCGTCAAGTGCGTCGACCAGAACGGCGCGACGTTCACCACCGTCTTTGGCTACTCGAATCCGAACCAAACCGCGGTGACGGTCGCGGTCGGCGCGGGGAACTCGTTCTCGCCCGACCCCGCCGACCGCGGCCAGCCGGCGACCTTCCAGCCCGGCACGGTGGAGTCGGCGGTCACTGTCACCGGCGATGCCGGCTCGACGGTGGTCTGGAACGTGACGGTCGGAGGCGTCACGAGCAGTGCCGGTGCGACCACCTCGTTCCCCACGCGGTGCTCGACCACGCCGCCCCCCGGACCGGCCGCGATCGACATCTCGGTCAAGTGCGTCGACAACGCCGGCGGCACCTTCGACGCCACCTTCGCGTACGCGAGCGCAGCGACGGACGTTGTCACGATCCCGGCCGGCTCGCAGGCCAACTCGCTGACGCCGCCTATCGGCACACCGCCGTCGACGTTCCAACCCGGAGGCGGCGAGTTCACCGTGACGGGCGTTCCCAACGGCACGAGCTTGACGTGGACTCTGAAAACCGACCAAACGCGCACCGCGACGGCGACGACTGACTTCACGCCGAAATGCTCGGCACCGCCGACGCCACAGCCGATCGCCGTCTCGGTGACGTGCATCCAAGACCGCGGCAGTACGTTCGACGTGACGTTCGGCTACGTCAATCCGAACGGGGCGCCGGTCGACATCCCGGCAGGTTCGGACAATCAGGTCACCGTTCGGGTCGCCAGGTCGGCCGGCCAACCGACCACCTTCCAGGTCGGCACCGTTACCAGCGCCTTCATCGTCACGTCCGTTCCGGCTGGCGCGGACGTCGAGTGGAGCGTGACCTATGCGGGCGCAACAAGCGTTGCGACTGCGAACGAGAGGTTCCCGACGCACTGCGGCGTCGACCCGCCGAACCCGCCGGGTCCTTATCGCATCGGGATCTTCGTCGACTGCGTCACGAACAACGGCGCAACGTACTCCGCGACCTTCGGGTACGAGAGCGAGGACACCGAGACGACGACGATCGCGGTTGGCGACCGAAACCGGTTCTTCCCCGAGCCGCAGGGTCGCGGCCAGCCAACGACATTCGGGCCCGGCCACGTCGAGCAGGCGTTCACAGTCGCGGACGTCCCGACGGGGCAGACGCTCGTTTGGAGCGTCACTTCCGACGACACGCGGTATGCGGAAGCGAGGGCGACTTTCGACCAGAAGTGCGCAGTCACGCCGCCACCCGAAGAGCTCGTTCCGGTCGGTCTCTTCGTCACATGCGTGACCAACCACGGCGGCACGTACAACGCGGCGTTCGGCTACACGAACGACAACGTCGCGCAGCAGATCGTCCCGCTCGGGCTCCAGAACACCTTCGCGCCCGCTCCCGGCAACCGCGGACAGCCGACTACCTTCGAGCCGGGGACCGTGAGAAGCGCGGTCACCGTCAAGGACATCCCCAATGGAACCTTGCTGGTCTGGCGGGTCGAGACGGTCGGCATCCGCTCAGCCGTCGCGAGTGAATTCTGGCCGCAGAAGTGCGACGAGCCCCCGCTCCCGCCCGAGCCCCCGAATCCCGGCCCACCGCCGCCCGATCCCAAGCCGCCGGAGTCCGGACTGTTCGCCACCTGCGTGCTCAGGGTCGGCGCCCCGTCCACTTACGACGCAGTGTTCGGCTACGCCAACGGGAATCAGGAGGACGTGATCGTCCCGGTCGGTCGCGGCAACCTCGTCGCGCCCGCACCCATCGACCGCGGGCAGCCGAGCGTCTTCACTCCGGGCGTCGTCCTCAATGCGTTCACGGTCAAGAACGTGCCTCGCAGCCAGGATCTGAAATGGGCGGTGAGGCTGCCCGGCGGCGATGCCCGAACAGCGACGGCTACGGCACGATTCCCGAGAAACTGCATCACGGCACCCGAACCGCCCGGCGCAGATCTCGTCCTGACGAAAATGGTCGACAGGGCGCGCCTCACGGCCGGGCAACGCGGCACCTACCGAATCCACGTCGTCAACCGCGGCCCGAACATCGCGCTCCACGCAAGGATCGTCGACGTCATCGACTCCCGGCTCGAGCTCCTGTCGGCCTCGACGACGCGCGGCAACTGCACGACGTCGGGTCAGCGGGTGATGTGCACGATCAAGGTGCTGCCACCGGGGGCCCCGGTCGTCGTCGTCGTCGCGGTTCGGGCACGGGAAGCCGGCACGATCCGGAACGTCGCGGTCGTGACGCATCCTGGGCGGGACCCGACGCCGTCCAACAACGTCGACTCCGCGGTGATCACGGTCAGGGGAACCATCGGCGGCGTAGCTCCCGCGTTTACGGGCTGAAGATGGGCGGGCTCGCCGCGCTCGTCGCCGGCTTCGCACTGGTCGCACCGGGGCCGGTGCAGCTCAGCGGCGCGGGCAACCTGTACAGGTGGGCGTACGTGATGCGGCCCGTCGTCGCACGGGCCCAACCTATCGCCACCTCACGCCGCGCAGGAGTCCTGCCCGCGGTCACCCCGGACGGCGAGACGAACCTCGTTCTCGCGTACTCGGCGCAGCGCGACGCCGAGGAGCGACTCTGGGTGCAAGTCCCGCTCTCGGCGCTGCCGAACGGGCAGAGCGGTTGGGTGCCGCGCGCGGCGCTCGGCGACCTGCACCTGATCCGCACCCACCTCGTAATCGATCGCGCACACCTCCGCGCCATGCTCCTGCGCGCCGGGCGCCCGGTCTTCAGCACGCGCATCGGTGTCGGCCGGCCACGCTGGCCGACACCGGCGGGCGAGTTCTACATCCGCGTGCGGCTCGAGCATTACGGCGATCCGTTCTACGGGCCCGTCGCATTCGGGACGAACGCGCGCTCGCCGTGGCTGACTGACTGGCCCAAGGGAGGCGTAGTCGGGATCCACGGCACGGATGCGCCGCGACTGCTTCCAGGCCGCGTCTCCCACGGATGTATCCGGATGCGAAATGCGGCGATCCAGCGGTTGGCGCGGCTGATGCCGCTCGGCACACCTGTCTCGATACGGTGAGCGCGTGCGGCAGGCGTTCTCCGCGGGCGGCGTCGTCGTCCGGCAGCTGCGCGGCCGACCGGTCATGGCGGCGATCCGCCCCGCCGGGAAGCCCGAAGGGACGTGGGCCCTGCCCAAGGGCCTGCTCGCGCCGGGCGAGCGAGCCGAGCTGACCGCCCTCCGCGAGGTCGCGGAGGAGACCGGCGTCGAGGCGACGCCCGTCGAGAAGCTCGGCGACGTCCGCTACGTCTACACCTGGGCCGGCGAGCGCGTGTTCAAGGTCGTGAGCTTCTTCCTCTGCCGCTACCGCTCCGGCTGCCTGGGCGACATCTCGCCGGAGCACGCCCACGAGGTCGCGGACGTGCGTTGGCTCGCGCTCGAGGACGCGCCGGAGCTCCTCGCCTACAAGCTCCTCGCCTACAAAGGTGAGCGCGAGATGGCCGCGAACGCCCTCGCGCGGTTAGGCTCCCGCGCGTGAGCGAGCAGGGGCAGCACGACGACCTCGGGCAGAAGCTCCGCGAGGAGGAGACGCGCGTTCAGCGCAGCCTCCGCTACGGCCACCGCGGCGGCCTCTACGCCACGCTGGCCGCAGGGATCATCGCCGTCGTCCTGCTGATCCTCCTGATCGCGCGCAACACCCGGCAGGTACGCGTCGACTACGTGTTCGGCCATGCAGACACCGCGCTGATCTGGCTCGTCGTGATCAGCGCGATAACCGGGTGGATCCTCGGTATCGTCACCGCCTACCTCATCCGCCGCCGCACGCGCCTGCGCCGCACCCCGTGAGTGACCCGATGTACGCCCTGAACTTCTACTCCCCGATCGTCGCGGAACAGCTCCGCAGCGGCCGCAAGACGGCGACGATCCGGCTGGGCGACAAGGCGGCGAAGTACCGGAAAGGCATGATCGTCCAGGTGCTCGCCGGCGCGCGCTTCAGCCCGCGCGAGCGCGTCTTCGACGCCGTGATCGACAAGGTGGAGGTGAAGACGCTCGGCGAGCTCTCGCCGCGCGAGATCGAGCACGACAACCCCGAGATCCGGCGGACCGAGGACATGGCCTCGTTTTTGAGCCAGCTCTACAACCGCGAAGTGACGCCCGACGACACCGTCACCGTCATCCGGTTCAGCCAGATCCGTTCCTAGAGCGCATTCGGCAACTTCGATCGCATCGACCGATCATTTCCGACGGTCGACGGGCGGAGCCCGTCGACCTGGAGCGGCGTCGACAAGCGACGCCTAGTCAGTCACGGCGGCGAATCTTCGTGCCGAAGAGGTGCGGCTCCCGCAGCGCCGTGCCGCACGACTCACAGTCGACGGTGAACGTCGAGCTGAACGGCTCGTTACAGGACGGGCAGCGGCGGAGCATGACACCGCCGCACTGCGGGCACTCGTCCGGAACCTCGTCCTCGAACCCATCGAACCAGCGGCGCGCCGCTCCGCACCCGAGACAGAACGCGACCCAGTCGCCCAGCACCTTGCGCCGTTCCTCCCGGAGCCAGTCGGCCGCCTTGCCCACCGGTCGATCGTAGCCCCAGTCGTTAGAGTGACCGCGCTATGGCGATCGCCCGGGAAGCCGAGCCTGTCGGCTCGCTGAGGGAGGTGCGGGAGGCGGGCCTCGACCGCGAGGACCTCCTCGGCGTCTACCGCAACATGGTGTTGACGCGCGGAATCGAGGAGCGCGGCCACATCCTCTACCGCCAGGGCAAGATCCCGGGCTCGTTCTACACGGGCCGCGGCAACGAGGGCGCGGCGGTCGGCGTCGCGACGGCGCTGGGCGCGGACGACGTCGGGACGCCGCTGCACCGCGACATGGGCGTGCACGTCGTGCGCGGCGTCGAGCCGTGGCGCATCTTCGCGCAATA
Organism: uncultured Actinomycetes bacterium; assembly: GCA_963833655.1. Lineage (GTDB taxonomy): Bacteria > Actinomycetota > Thermoleophilia > Gaiellales > Gaiellaceae > 3-1-20CM-4-69-9. The sequence continues at coordinate 483,668 of CAWHYL010000007.1, forward strand.
CATGGGCCGCTCGGACGGGCCGACGAAGGGCAGGGACGGGAACGTCCACATGGCCGACTCCAACCTCGGGCTGATCGCGATGGTGAGCCACCTGCCGGCGATGCTGCCGGTCGCCGTCGGCTGCGCGCTCGCATTCCGCATCCGCGAGGAGAAGCGGGTCGCGGTCGGATGGTTCGGCGAGGGCGCGTCGGCGCGCGGCGACTGCCACGAGGCGATGACGCTCGCCGGCGTCCGCAAGCTGCCGGTGGTCTTCGTCTGCGACAACAACCAGTGGGCCTATTCGACGCCGACGCATCTCGAGTTCGCAACCGAGCACGTCGCGGACCGTGCGGACGCCTACGGGTTCGAGGGAGTGGTCGTCGACGGAACGGACGTGCTCGCGGTCTACCGCGAGGCACGGCGCGCGATCGAGAAGGCGCGCGCCGGCGACGGGCCGACGCTGATCGAGAGCCTGACGCTGCGCATGGAGGGCCACGCCGTCCACGACGACGCCTTCTACGTGCCGAAGGAGATGTTCGAGCGCTGGGCGGAGAACGACCCGATCGAGCGCTTCCGCGGCTGGCTGCGCGAGAACGCCGACATGTCGGACGAGGAGGAGGACGAGATCAACGCCGACGTGAAGAAGGCGCTGAACGAAGCGCTCAAGCGCGCGGAGGACTCGCCGCTGCCGGAGCCGTCGACCCTGACCGAGGGCGTCTATGCGGCGCCGGAAGACCTCGACACGCCGCACCACAAGTAATGGCCGAGCTCACGTACCTGCAGGCGATCTCCGACGGGCTGCGCACCGAGATGCGGCGCGACAAGCGCGTCTTCGTCATCGGCGAGGACGTCGGCGTCTACGGCGGCGCGTTCAAGGTCACGCTCGGCTTCCAGGAGGAGTTCGGGCACTGGCGCGTCATGGACGCCCCGCTCGCGGAGACCGCGATCGTCGGCGCCTGCACCGGCGCGGCCATCATGGGCATGCGGCCCGTCGCCGAGATGCAGTTCGCGGACTTCATCTCGTGCGCGTGGGACCACCTCGTCACCGTTGCGGCGAAGCAGCGCTACCGCGCCGGCACGCCCGTGCCGATCACCGTGAGGCTCCCGTCCGGCGGCGGCTTCTCCGGCGGCCCCTTCCACTCGCAGAACCCCGAGTCGTCGTTCGCTCACATCCCGGGATTGAAGTGCGTGTGCCCCGCGACTCCGGAGGACGCGAAGGGGCTGCTGATCAGCGCCATCGAGGATCCGAACCCGGTCCTCTACTTCGAGCACAAGCATCTGTACCGCCGCATCAAGGGCGAGGTGCCCGAGGAGCGCTACACCGTCCCGCTCGGCAAGGCGCGCACCCATCGCGACGGCGACGACCTCTCGGTGATCACGTGGGGCGCGATGGTCTACACGGCGGACGAGGCGGCGCAGCAGCTCGAGTCCGACGGCGTCTCCGTCGAGATCGTCGATCTCCGCACCGTCATGCCGTGGGACAAGCAGGCGGTGCTCGAGTCCGTGCGCAAGACGTCGAAGGCGCTCGTGCTGCACGAGGACACCCGCACCGGCGGCTTCGGCGCGGAGATCGCCGCCACGATCGCCGAGGAGGCATTCGAGGACCTCGACGCGCCGGTCAAGCGGATCGCCGCGCCCGACACTCCCGTTCCGTTTTCGCCGCCGCTCGAAAAGGCATTCATCCCCCAGGTCGACGACGTCGTCGCCGGCCTGCGAGAGCTGGCGGAGTACTAGATGGCCACCACCGAAGCGATCGACGTCGTCATGCCGCAGATGGGCGTGTCCGTCTCCGAGGGCACGATCACGAAGTGGCTGAAGCAGCAGGGCGAGCAGGTCGAAGCCGACGAGCCGCTGCTCGAGATCTCCACCGACAAGGTCGACACCGAGGTGCCGAGCCCCGGCAGCGGCGTCCTCACGGAGATCCTCGTCCAGGAGGGGCAGACCGTCGACGTCGGCACGAAGCTCGCCGTCATCGGCGGCGACGGGGCGCAGGCGGAGGCTCCGGCGCCCCCGCAGCCTGCAACTGCTCAGGCAGCGGCCGAGGCACAGCCGCCGTCGAGCACGGAGAGCCCCGCGCCGGCAGCGCCTGCTCAGCCGGCACCTGCCGAGCCCGAGCCGGCGCACTCGGCGAACGGCAAGACCTTCGTGTCTCCGGTCGTCGCGAAGATCGCGTCGGAGCACGGCGTCGACCCGAGCCAGGTGGAGGGAACCGGACGCGGCGGCCGCGTGACGAAGAAGGACATCCTCGGCTTCATCGAGACGGGCTCGCCGGCCGAGGCACCGGCGGCCGCGGCGCCGCCCGCACCCACGCCGACACCGGCGCCCGCCCCGGCACAGCCTGCGGCCCCGGAGCCGCTTGCACCGGCGCCCGCTCCGGCACCGGCACCTGCACAGGCAGCCGCGCCCCCAACGACTCCCGCGCCGGCGCCCGCGGCCGCGCAGCCGGGCGAGACGTTCGAGCCGATGACGGCGATGCGCAAGGGCATCGCGGACCACATGCGCCGGTCGCTCGACACCTCGGCGCACGTCACGAGCGCGATCGAGGTCGACATGTCGAAGGTGAGCGCTATCCGCGCGAAGCTGAAGAAGGAGTACCAGCAGAGCTACGGGGTCAACCCGACGTACCTGATCTTCGTCGCGCGTGCTGCGACCGACACGCTCCGCGAGTACCCGTGGGTCAACGGCGAGATCCGCGGCGACCAGATCGTGACGCGCAACTACGTGAACCTCGGATTCGCCGTCGAGCTGCAGGACGGCAAGGGGCTGATCGTCCCCGTCGTCAAGAACGCGGAGACGCTGAACCTGCTCGGGATGGCGAAGGCGGTGACCGACATCGCACAGCGCGCCCGCGACAAGAAGCTCCTACCGGACGAGGTGCAGGGCGGCACGTTCACGATCACCAATCCGGGCGGCTTCGGCACGTTCCACGGCACGCCGGTGATCAGCCAGCCGCAGGCGGGGATCCTCGGCACGTACGCGGTCGTCAAGCGTCCCTGGGTCGTACAGGACGACATCGGCCAGGACGTGATCGCGATCCGGCCGATCATGAACCTGACGCTCACGTACGACCATCGCCTCGTCGACGGCGCCCTCGCAGGCCGCTTCCTCCGGGACCTGCGCCACAAGCTCGAGAGCTGGGAAGAGTCGACGTACTAGTCGAGCGAAAGCTGCGCTTTCGCTCGAGGGTTGGGTACGGCGCTTCGCGCTGAACGCGCGCGAGCCGAGCTCGCACGCTCTAGGGGTGCTGGGCGATTGTCTTCTACCGTGCGGCGCGCGCAGTCTGCGCGTGCGCGCGCCGCATCAGGTCGCCTCCGCGTAAGCCCTGCGGCTTACGCTCCGGCTTTGAGGGGGCCTCAACCCGAGGGGGTCTCAACCCGAAGGGGTCTGACCCAGCCTTTCGGTTTTTTCGAGTCACACCGCTTCCGTTGCGTTCCGCACCGTGAACGCCACGAACCAGTCCTCTTTCGTCTCGTCGTCGATCGTCAGCCGGATCTCGTAGCGGCCTTCCTCGAGCACGAGCGGCCCGAACGGCACGACCAGCGGTGCATCGACCGGTGTGCCGGGGCGTAGGCCCGCGGGACGCCCCGCCTCGAACTCTCCCTCCGCGCGGATCGTCTCGCCGTCGGGCGTCGGCACCCCCTGTCCGTCGGCGTCGAGCAGCTCGAGCCGGAACAGGTGCTGCTGGTTCGTCTGATCCCAGGGAATCTGGAACAGCGCGGCGACGAAGAAGCCGAACGGGCCCTGCGCGTTCATCATCGACCAGCCGCCGCCGATCACGTCCAGCTTCCCGTTGGCGACGCGCGCGAAGTCGGCGAGCAGCAGGGTGACCTTCACAGCGGAAAGAGTACGGGGGCGCCGCGCAAGCGCGACGCCCCCTACGTCCTACGGAGTCAGCTTCGTGATGCGCGTCGCCCAGTTGCCGCTCGAGCCGCGGGTGTTCCCGCAGAGCCCGAAGCCGTTCGCCAGGCGGCCGTAGTTGCCGTCTGCACCGGGTTGCCCGATGTACTGGTCGAACGTGCACGTCTGCGCGATGTACTCGGACGCGATCCAGATCGACTTCCCGTCCAGCGCCGCCGCGCCGTAGTCACCCCAGCGCCCGCGCGCCGGGTTTGCGAGCGGCGGGTAGAGCGTGAAGCCGTCGTCGGGGGCCGCCCCCTGGGCGGCGACGTGGATGTCGCCCGCGCCGACCTTGTCGTCGATCGAGGCGTAGCCGGCACTCGGGTAGTAGTCGTCACCGACGACCGTGAAGGCCATGACGCCGCGCCCGCTGGGCGTGGTCGCGATCGCCGGGTACGTCAGGTTGTTGCCCGAGAGCCCGAGGTAGCCGCTGCGGCGGAGCGACGCGGACGAGACATCCGAGCCACCCGGGTTCACGATGAAGTACTCGATCCCGGCCCGGTTGCGATCGAGCGTGAGGGCCGTGTCGAGCGCCCCCCAGAGCTTTCCGTTCGCGTACCAGACCTGCTGCATCCGCGAATCGTTCGAGTCGAGCGTGCCCTCGGACTGATGCGGCGGCGCCGGCGGCAGGAGCAGGATCTGCCAGCACCCGGGGCCGAACGGCGTCGGCAGCGTCCGGTCGTTCAGGCAGTCGGCCAGCGGCGTCGGGCCGGCCTTCTGGCTCGACCGCGCCGGCACGCCGTACGGGCCGACCGTCAGGACCTTGTTCGTCAGATGGACATCGGGGGTCGCCGAGTCGAGCGACGAGGTGTTCGTCAACGACCACACCACCAGCTCGTCCGAGGTGCGCGGCCCGTTGCAGCCCGTGGGGCACGTCGCCTCGTCCGCGGCGTTCGAGCTCAAGAAGTACTCCGTCCCGCCGCCGTCCGTCTGGTACTGGTTCGCCGGCGAGTTCGCCGGCCACACGGTGAAGCCCGGTTGCCCGTGCACCCAGTTCTTCGTCTCGAGCAGAACGTGCCGCGTATCGCCGGCCTCGAGGCCTCGTTTCGAGAACGCGTAGATGTTCGAGCTCTGGAACTCGTCACCGTAGAAGTCGTACTCGTTCGCCGTGATGTAGAAGCCGGTCGCGTCGGCGCCGATGTGCGGATAGTCGGCGATGCATGCGGTCGGATTCGTCGGCTGATTGCCCGCGCGAGGGTTGTCGGCGGGATTGCAATGGTGGTTCGGCGTTCCCTGCGTGCCATCGTTTTGCGTGGGAACCGGCGGCAGAATCGTCCAGTTCGACAGCGGCACCGGGTTCGGCCCGTTGCTGACCGCGATGTCGAAGTGGTCCGGCCCCTTCGTCTGGCCGTTCGGGAACGCGTCGAGGGTCAGCACGACGAGGAACCAGCGCTGCGTCGCCTGGTCGAAGTAGCACGTCGGGTCGGTGACGATCGGACCGCGGACGTTTCCCGCCGCCCGATTGATCGCAGGTGGATACCCGTAGAACGAGTTCAGCGTCACGCTCCCGTTGACGTGCGGGACGGGCGCCGCATTCGAATCCGGTGGCAGCACCGAGTGGCCGCTCTCGTCGTACACGTTGACGGCGTCGTTCACGGCCTCGAAGACGTAGCCGTTCCCGACGCACAGACCCTGATCGGGCGGCTCGATCGTCAGCTGGTTCTGGTTGTCCGCATAGCGGTGCTGGAACAGATTGACGCCGTCGAAGCTGACGTTGAGCTCCGGGTTCGACTTCGCCTTCTGCGCACTCTGCGCCGACGGGCCTTGCGCGCCTTCGCCGCCGCGGCTGAAGCTGCGGTCGACGATCGTGCCCTCGAACGCGGCGGGCGAGTCTTCCGCCTCGGCAGACACCGGCCATTCGGACTCGTCTCTGAAGGCCGGACTGGTGGCGGTGTCGGCGCCGCCGACGCTCACCGCCGTCACCGCGAGGAATGTCGCCACGAAAACGGCGAGCAGAAACCGTTGCAGGCTGGTCATGCCCCCCTCCCAGGTCGCTGATATAGGTGACGACACTACTGCATATATCGAAAGATGTATAGACCGGGGAGCTACGCTGGCACCGTGAGCCGCGGCGCCTACGTCCTCGATCTCGGCCCTGTGCCGTACCGCGAGGCGTGGGACCTCCAGCGCTCGCTCGCCGGTGCCGTCTCGCAGGGTGCGATCCCGGACACCGTCGTCTTCCTGGAGCATCCGCCGGTCGTGACGCTCGGCCGGCGAACGGATGAGGAGGAGCTCCACGTGCCGGACGATGCGGAGGTCGACCTCGTCGAGACGGACCGCGGCGGCAAGTCGACGTTCCACGGCCCGGGCCAGCTCGTCTGCTACCCGATCCTCGACCTGCGCCGGCACGGCAAGGACGTGAAGCGGTACGTCCGCGACCTGGAGGAGGCGCTGATCCGGACGCTCGCGCCGCTCGGTCTCGAGGGGACGCGTATCGACGGCCTCACCGGTGTCTGGCTCCAGCGGCCACCCCGCAAGATCGCGTCGATCGGCGTCCACATCTCGCGCTGGATCACGAGCCACGGGTACGCGCTCAACGTCGACCTCGACCCGACGCCGTTCACAGAGTGGATCACCGCCTGCGGCCTCGAGGACGCAGCGTTCACGACGATTGCGCGCGAGCTCGGCCGTGACGTGTCCGTCGACGAGGTTCGTCCGCTGGCGCATGCGGCGTTGAGCGACGTGTTCGACCTGGAGCTCGAGCCGCTACCGGGCGAGGACGGCCACGGGCTCTGGCCACAGCCCGTGCACGAGCAGCTCGCCGCAAAGCGTTAGGCGAGTCGCGTCTGAGGCGCTAGGGCAGCCAGCCGTCGCGGTAGCGCGTCTGCTCGCGCTGCTTGAAACGCCCGTAGGCCGCGTGTGGATCCGTCGTCTCCTCGTCGGAGCTCGCGTTGTGACGTTGCGCCACCTCGTTCACGTGATACCCACCCCAGCCCTCGCCGCCCTGATGCTCGCGCGCGCCGACCGCGACGACGACGCACGGGCCGGTGCCGGCGCCGACGATGACGTGATTCATCTCGACGGGGCAGTGGACGAAATCCCACTGCTGGAGCGGCCGCTCCTCCCCTTCCGCGATCAGGAGCGCCTCGCCGTGGAGCACGAGGAAGTCCTCCTGGTCGGCCTCCCAGTGATACATCGACATCGGGTTCCCCGGGTTGAGGACGAAGAGGTTGACACCGACCTGCGGCCAGTCCTGCCCGGCTTCGAAGTCGCACACTGCGCCGCGCTCGCCGCGGTCGTACCAGCAGGCGTCGCGGGCGTTGAGCACGTACCAGCCCTCACCGGCCGCCCGGCGGCCGTTCTCGGTGTCCTCCAGCGGAGCCTCAGGAACCATCGCGGCCCATAGACTGACAGAGATGCAGACCTCGCTTCCGGTTGCCGAGCGCCCGCGTCGTCCCGACTGGATGAAGGTGCGCGCGCCGCGCACGGACTCGCGCTACTTCGACGTGAAGAAGCTGATCCACGGCGCGAGCCTGCACACGATCTGTGAAGAAGCACGGTGCCCGAACATCTCCGAGTGCTGGGGACGCGGAACGGCGACGTTCCAGATCCTCGGCGACACGTGCACCCGTGCGTGCCGGTACTGCTACGTGCACAGCGGTAGGCCCGAGAGCCCGCCGGACCCGCTCGAGCCGCTGCGACTCGCGAACGTCGCCGCGCAGATGGAGCTGAGGCACGTGGTCGTCACTTCGGTCGACCGCGACGACGTCCCCGACCGAGGGGCCGGCCACTATGCCGCCACGATCCGGGCGCTGAAGGTGAAGGTGCCGAACGCGTCCGTCGAGGTGCTGACGCCGGACTTCCTCGGCGTGGAGGAGGAAGCGCTGCAGACGGTGCTGGGCGCGCACCCGGAAGTCTTCAACCACAACATCGAGACTGTGCGCCGGCTTCATTCGCGCATGCGCGGCGCGAAGGCAAGCTACGACAAGGCGCTCTGGCTACTGCAGCGTGCGAAGGAGATCGCCGACTACCCGGTATTGACGAAGTCGGGCATCATCGTCGGCCTCGGCGAGACGAACGAGGAGGTCGTCGACACCATGCGGGACCTGCGTGCCCACGGCGTCGACGTCGTCACGATCGGGCAGTACCTGCAGCCCAGCCCGAAGCACGCGCAGATCGACCGCTGGGTGCACCCCGACGAGTTCCGCTGGTTCCGCGAAGAGGGCGAAGGGCTCGGTTTCGGCTCCGTCTTCTCGGGACCCCTCGTGCGCTCGAGCTACCGCGCAGACGAGCAGCGCCACGCCGCCGAGAGCGGACGTGGCGCCGTCGCCTACTGACAGCTAGTTCAGCGGCACGCCCTGGCTCGCGAGGAACGCGCGCGCCTGCGCGTTGTCGAGCCTGAAGGTGCCTGACTGACCCTTGCAGTACTTCGTGCCGAACGAGATAACGGCGACGTCCCAGACGTTGCCGGCCGCGTCCGTGTGGAACACCGGACCGCCAGAGTCACCGAAGCACGTGCCGCCGCCGCCCGTGCCTGCGCCGGCCGCGTCGGTGAGCATGAGCTGGTAGCCGCCGGCGAGATGGCTGCGGAGGTTCTGCAGCTGCACCGTGCCGACGTAGCGTGTCTTGACGGCGACCTCGAGGTTCGGGCGCTCGAACTGCGCGCCGTACCCCACGATCGTGAAGTTGACGTTCTGAAGCCCCCGCTGCGTCGCCAGGTTGTCGAGATACCCCTCAGGAGCGATCTTCGAGATCCCGACGTTCGGTGCCTGCGTGAGCTGCACGACGCCCATGTCATGCGAGTTCGGGAGCGTCAGCGCCCCGTTCCAGCCGGGATGCGGCACCGGCGTTCCCGTGAAGTCGCCCTTGCACGGATACCCCGTGTCCGTCGGCTTACACGGGTTGCCGTCGAAGGCGTAGCTTCCGAGCGGGATCGGACCGGAGCTGAACCACACCTCCGCGCGGTCCGGAGCGACGCCGAGATCGGTGTCGATGCCGGTGCAGTGTCCGGCGGTGAGATAGACCTTCGCGGCGACCATCGTCCCCGAGCAGCGCCAAAGCGGGATGTTGTGCCAGAGGAAGACCGAGAGGCCGACGTTCGGATGGCCGTTTCCGTCCGGAGCGCCGCCTTGGACGGCGCCGGCCGGAGCAGCGAGCAGCGCCACGGCCGCGACCGCGGCAGCAAGCACAGTGAAGACTTGTCGCACGGGGTGTCCCCTTTGTTGGATGACGGCGGGCGCTACCGACGAAGGTCGGCAGCGCCGAGATCGTACTTGAGAAATGTAGGAACGTCTATGAGGATCAGCGGATGCCCGTGTCGAGGTAGAAGTTCACGCGCTTCACCTCGCCGGCCACGGCGGAGACCGTCGCAGGCGTCAGCCGCCGCACCCCGGCCGGACGGGTCACGCGGACGCGGTAGGCGCCCGGCGCGAGCGACACCCGGTAGCTCCCGTGGGTGTCCGTCGTGGCGCGAGCGCGGACGATGCCGGCACGGGTGAAGGCGAGGACGACGCCGGCGGCGGGACGCATGCACGGGACACGCGGCATGCAGACGGGGGCGGCGGGCGCGGCGAGCGCCGTGCCGGCGAGAACTCCCGTGCGCGTCGAGCCGGCAGCCGTGCCGGCTGCTGCAGCGACGGCGCAGGCAGCGAGCACGCAGCTCCAGACCCGAGCACGCGCGATCACGGTCCGAGTGTACGCCCAACGAGAGAGGCCGGCCACAGGGGCCGGCCTCTCTCACCACGCTGGTTCCAGTTCGCTACGGAGTGATCCGCGCGATGTGCGTGTTCCAGTTGCCGAGCAGGCGTCGCGCCTCCGGCTGCATCGGCGCCGGCGGCGTGCCGGCGAACGTCACGGTTCCCGCCGGGAGGGGGGTCCGGTCCGCCTGCGTACCGCAGTGGCCGACAGTCGCAACCCAGACGCTGAGACTGCAGTTGTTGTGGATCTCCTCGGAGGCGATCCAGATCGTGCCGTTGTCCTCGTCGGCCGCGCCGTAGTCACCCCAGCGCGGGCGCGGAGGCGGCGCTTCGCCGTTCGGGCCCGGAGCGAACGGCGAGTAGTACCTGTACTCGCTGAACCCGTCCTGCAGGCCGACGCCGGGCGCCGTCTGGAAGATCGATCCTGTCGGCCCGGAGTTGTTGAACCGCACGTCCGCCGCACTTGGATACGTCGTCGGCCCGACCAGCGTGAACGCCATCGCGCCGTTCCCCGCCGACGTCACGGCGAGCGCCGGGTAGGTCACGTTCGCATTCGCGACGCCGACGTAGCCCTGGTTGACTACGGCCGACTGCGGCCCAACCTTGCCGCCCGTGCCCTGACCAATCATGTCCGGCTTGACGATGAACCACGCGATGCCGGCCTGCTCCTTGCCGGACACGCTCATGCGCGTGTCGAGCGCGCCCCAGACCTTGCCGTTCGCGTAGTACACCTGCTGCATCCGGCTGTCGTTGCTGTCGAGCTCGCCGATCACCTCAGGCTTGTACGGATCTGCGGTCTCGCCCGGCGCCGACAGAAGCGCGACGAAGCAGGCGTCGATGTTGAGGCACTGGCCGAGCGGCCAGTTCAGGGTCGGATCCTGCGTGCCCGTGCCCGGCTGTGCCGAGTGGGGCGGAACCCCGTAGGCCTCGGAAGCCAACGCCCGGCTGCTGAGGTTGAGGTCAGGGTGATCCGAGTCGAGCGACTTCGAGTTCGTGATCGCCCAAAGGCCGATCGTGTCGGACGATCCCGTGACGTTGCCCGACTCCTCGGCGGCGTCGGAACTCAGGAAGAACTCCGTCCCGTTGTTGTCCTCGTCGTAGGCCGTGCCCGGAACCTCGGCGGGCCAGATCGTGAAGCCGACCGGGCCACGCTTCTCGTTCGCGAGCTTCGTGTCCGCGAACTGCACCCACGGCACCGACGACAGGTTCGCAGCGAGCTTGTGCTTCGACAGTGCGTAGATCTGCCCGCTGTTGAAGCCGTCCGTGAAGAACGGGTACTCGTTCGTCGTGACGTAGAAGCCGTAGTGATCGGCCCCGATGTGCGGGTAGTCGCCGATGCACGCGTCGGGCGTCGTCTCGTCCGGCTTCGGGTTCGGATCCGGCGCGCAGTGGTGGTTCGGCGAGCCGTTGCTCCCGTTGTCGGTGGTGTCGATCGTGTACCGCTTCCACGTCGTCGTGCTCGGATCGTGATTGCTCGGATTGCTGACAACGATGTCGAGGTGGTTCTGACCGGTGAAGTTGCCCTGGTTGCCGAGCTCGAGCGTCAGGACCACGACGAACCACGCTCCTGTCTCCGAGTCGTAGTAGCAGCTCGGATCGGTGAGCTCCGGCCCGCCGTTCAGCAGATCCGGATAGCCGAAGAGCTTGTTCAGGGTCATCTCCCTGAGCGTGGTGCCTGCCGTGTTGTAGACGGCGAACACGTCGTTCACCGCTTCCACCACACGGCCGCCGGCGCCGACGGTTGCGTCGGTGCTCGCGCACATGCCCTGGTCGGGCGGCTCGAGATAGAAGCCGTTCAGCGTTCGCTGGTCCCACATGCTGAGGCCTTCGAACGACTGTCCCGGCGTCGCATTCGAGGTTGCCGTGACGCCCGTGGGGCTCACGGCCGGCGTGGCAACGCCGTTGTGCGTCTTGCTCTTCCCGTGGAGCTCCGAATTGCTCCGGTTAGCCGGCGACGCTTCGCCGCGGCGGCTCAGCGGGTCGATGATCGTGCTCTCGGACGAAGCCGAGCTCGCCGAAGACTGGAGCTGAGACGCACCGGCGACGCTGATGAGCGTCGCCGCCGCGGCCGCAACCAGCGACACGGCGAGCACCGCTTTCCAAAGGCGGTTCGAACGCATTCTCTCCCCTTCTCGTAGACCCTGGGGCTCGGCGTCCATCCCCCGGCCGACCCCCTCCGATGAGGCCCTACGGTATCAGCGAATGCCCGTGTCGATCGAGAAGTCGACGTGGGTGATGCGTCCCGCGTACACGCGGGCATGGGTTGGGTCGAGCTTCAGGTCGACCGGCGCGGCCACCGCTGCACGACGAACGCTGTACGACCCCGCAGGAAGCCGGAGGCGATAACGACCGTCCACGTTCGTGGTGGCGCGACCGACGACTGCGCCGTTCCGGGTGAAGAGGAGCCGCACGTTCGGCGCCGGCCCGTCGCACGGCTGCTCGGCCACGCAGACAGGCGCGATCGGACCGCGCGTCACGAGGCCCGTCAGCGTTCCGCGCGGCGGGGTCGCCTGCGCCCCGGCTGCGACGGCCAGGGCGGCGGTCGAGAACAGGACGATCATGCGCATCGGCACCTCGAATGGTAGATGCACTGAGAGGGCCGGCCTTGCGGCCGGCCCTCTCGTCACTTCCGTGCTCGATCTGCCTTACGGCGTGAACTTGCTGATCCGCGTGGACCAGTTCGCAAGCGCCGTGCGCGGGCCCGGCGTGTTCGGCACACCAGGTGCCGTCCCGGGGAAGGTGAACGTCCCACCGGCACACGTGCCGAGCAGGTTGTCGCCGGTTCCGCCGGTGAAGAACGGGCCGCCCCACGCCGTGTAGTCGCACGTGTGCGCGATGTACTCGCTGGCGACCCAGACCGAGTTGCCGTCGACAGCCGCCGCACCGTAGTCGCCCCAGCGAGAGCGGAGCGGGTTGGGGAAGTTCTGGGCCTTGTAGCCCGAGAACCCGTCGTCGGCTGCGGCCCCGACGCCACCGTCGACGACGCTCCAGTCACCGACGCCTGCATGCGCGTCGATGGGGGCATAGGCCGCGCTGGGATTCAAGGTGTCACCGGTCGCCGTGAAGGCCATGACACCACGACCGCTCGGCGTTACGCCGATCGCGGGATACGTGAAGTCGTACCCGGCCGCTCCGAGATAGCCGTTGAGGATGACCTTTCCGGCCGACGGGTTCACGACGAACCAAGCGATGCCGGCCCGTTGCGAGCCGCCGTCGGGATTGATCGCCGTGTCGAGCGAGCCCCACAGCTTCCCGTTCGCGTACATGACCTGCTGCATCCGGGTGTCGTTGGAGTCCGGGCTTGCGACGACCTCCGGGCCGACCGCATGCGCGGCGGACGACACGAGCAGCGGCCAGCAACCCGCCCCCGCGATCGTCACGGTCGTCGAGTCGTTGAGGCAGTGACCCTGCGGCACGGACGTGCTTGGTGCGGTGCCCGAGCCGGGCTGGTGCTGCTTCGGCGGTACGCCGTACTGGCCGACGCTCAGGATGTTGCTGCTCAGGCTGACTGCCGGGCTGCTGGCGAGCGACGCCGTATTGGACAGCGTCCACACGATCAGCTGATTCGACGTCCGAGTTCCTGCAGTGCCCGACACCGGCTTCTGCGCCTCGTCGGCGGCGTTGGAGCTCATGAAGTACTCCGTGCCGTTGTTCGACGTGTCGAACGACGAGGTGCCCGGCGACTGCGAAGGCCACAGCGTGAACCCGGGCTGCGTCGACCCTGCCTCACTCGGTGCGTTCACCATGCCGGAGGTGTCGATGTGCTGCATGTTGACGGTCGCTGCACCGGCGGCGAGCTGTGCCTTCGAGAAGGCATAGATCTGCGCACCGCTGAAGCCGTTGCAGCACCACGGATACGCGTTCGTCGTCACGTAGAACCCGTTGGCGTCTGCTCCGATGTGCGGATAGTCGCCGAGGTACGGGCCGGGGTTCTGGCCACCCGTGTTCGTCCCGTCGTTCGTGACGTCGACCCGGTAGATGTTCCAGCTGCCCGTCGGGTTGGACGTCTGGCTGACGGCGATGTCCAGATGGTTCACATGCGTGAACGCGCCGTTCGGGCGAGTCTCGAGCGTCAGCACGACGACGAAGTAGCGCTGTGTCGCCGCGTCGTAGAGGCACGAAGGGTCGGTTACGAACTGAGCGCGAACGCCGGTGGTGCGATTGATCGCGGGCGCGTACCCGTAGAACGAGTTGAGGTCGATCGCATGATTCACGTTACGCGGGAAACCGCCCACGATGTTCGTTGCCGTGTTGTCCGGCAGCATCGATGTACCGGTCGCCGCGCTGTAGACGTTGAAGACGTCGTTGACGGCCTCGACCACGTAACCGTTCCCGACGCACATGCCCTGATCGGGCGGCTCGACGGAGAACTGATTCCCGCCGCGGGAGTACCGCTGCTGGTAGTGGTTCAGCCCCTCGAAGCCGAAGTCGAACGTCGGGTTCGACTTCGCTTTCTTGCCACTGCTGGCCGAGGCGCCGTTTCCGGCCCCCGTCGAGAGACTGCGGTCGACGATGTTGCCGCTGTATGCATCCGGCCCTTCCTCGCCGTTGTCACCGGCGAACTCGTCGCCGGCGGTGCCGTCCCACGGCGTGAACGCCCCGGTCTGCGGGCTCCCCGTCCCAGCGCGCGGGACGCTGCTGGCTGCACTCGCACCCGTAGCAGTCCCGGCCGATGCCGTCAGAGCCACAACGGCAAGCGCGAGCACCGCAAGCAGCGCAAGCTTCGTTCTCCCTCTGAGTCGCATTCTCTCCCCCATGGAGATCGTGATGAAGGCGGCTCCATGCCCCAACAGCCGCCCGAGCAGGCAGGAATATGCGCTCCTCGACGCAGCAAAGTCAATGTAGAAACCTCTTTTTGCGGAGTGCGGCTACGAGTCGTGCGGCTTCGCCATCGCGCGGTAGTCGAGCGCTTTGTCGAGGACGTCGTCGCCGACGCCCCGCTCGCGCGCGACCTCCCGCAGCGACCGGCCGCTCGAGGCGGCCTCCTTGACGATCTCGGTGGCCGCGTCGTAGCCGATGTACGGGTTGAGCGCCGCCGCGGCCGACAGGGTCAGCTCTGCGTAGTGCTCGCACTGCTCGCCGTTCGCCTCGATCCCGTCGACACACTTCTCCGCGAGCAAGCGCGACGCGGCGGCGAGAAGCTTGATCGAGTCGAGCAGGTTGCGTGCAAGCATCGGCACGAAGACGTTGAGCTCGAAGTGGCCCTGCATCCCGCCGACGGTGATCGCGGCGTCGTTGCCGATCACCTGCGCCGAAACCTGCGTGACGACCTCGGGGATGACGGGGTTGACCTTCCCGGGCATGATCGAGCTGCCCTTCTGCAGCTCCGGCAGAAAGAGCTCGGCAAGGCCTGCGCGCGGACCCGAGCCCATCAGGCGCAGGTCGTTCGCGATCTTCGTCAGAGAGACCGCGACCGTCTTCAGCGCCCCCGACGCTTCGACGAGCGCGTCGCGCGCCGCCTGCGCCTCGAACGGGTCGGCCGGCGCAGAGATCGTCAGGCCCGTGTCGTCCGAGAGGCGGCGCCGTACCCGCGCCGCGAACTCCGGGTGTGTGTTGAGGCCCGTGCCGACCGCGGTGCCGCCGAGCGGAATCTGGCCGACGCGCCCGAGCACTCCCCTGATCCGTTCCGCCCCCTGACGCACCTGCGCTGCGTAGCCGCCGAACTCCTGCCCGAGCGTCACAGGTACCGCGTCCATCAGATGCGTGCGCCCCGACTTGACGACCGCGTCGAACTCCTCCGCCTTCGCCCCCAGCGACGCGGCGAGCCTGTCCAGCGCCGGCAAGAGGTCGTTCGTCAGCTCGTCGAGCGCAGCGAGATGGACGGCCGACGGAAAGACGTCGTTCGAGGACTGACCCATGTTGACGTCGTCGTTCGCGTGCACGTCGTCGCCTGCGAGCGCGGCCATCACCTCGTTCGCATTCATGTTCGAGGACGTGCCTGAGCCCGTCTGAAAGACGTCGATCGGGAACTGATCGTCGAGCTCGCCTGCGGCGATGCGGTCGCCGGCCTCGGCGATGCGCTGCGCCTTGTCCTCGTCGAGCAGGCCCAGCTCCGCGTTCACGCGCGCGGCGGCCGCCTTGATGCGACCGAGCCAGCGCGCGACGGCCGTGGGAATCGGCTGGCCGGAGACGGGAAAGTTCGCAACCGCTTTGTTCGTCTCGCTCCCCCAGAGCTCGCGCCGTTCCTCCGTCTGAGCCATCACTTCGAGTCTAGCGAGGGGCCGGCAAGAGCCGGCCCCTCGCTCAATCGGTCAGCGTGTGACTGCGTTCAGCGCGTCAACCTGTCCGCTGCCGTACCACGAGTTGTTCCCGGGGCCACCCTGGCACGGATAGAAGTTCCCGGTCTGTGTGCCCACGCCGATGGCCGTGTAGTCCAACGGCGTCGTCGGGAGGGCGGTGGGACACGGCTGTGGATCTGCGGTCTGCGTTAGGTACGCCTTCACCTTGCCCGGCGACATGTGACCGAAGACGCTGGCGAGCAGCGCGGCCACGCCGGCGGCGTGAGGTGACGCCATCGACGTCCCCTGCAGATAACAGTACGTCGCCCCCTGATCGACCACCTTCCGCGTGCACGGCTGATTCGCCGGATACGTGGAAAGCACTCGACCGTTGACCGAGGCGGCCGTGCGATAGACGGAGTCCCCACCAGGAGCGGCGACCTGCGTTACACCAATTCCAAGGCTCGAATAGAACGACTTCAGGTAATCAGGCGAGCTGTTGTTGTCGGTCTGCTGCGTGCTTCCCGTCGCACTGACGCCGATCACGCCGGGCACCTCGACAGGAATGACGACGCAGGCGTTGGTGACGTCGCGGGTCTCGGGTGTCGTATTGTCGGGGCTCGTCGCGTCGACGGTCGGATGCGCGAGATCCTCGCTCTCGTTCCCCATCGCTGCGACGACGGTGACGCCGTTCGACTCGGCGTACGAGATCGCCCGCGACTCGGCCTTCCAGATCGCGCGCTGCGTCGGGTCGTTCCGGCAGTTGAACAGGTACGGGTCGGCGAAGTAGCTGTTGTTCGTCACGTCGAAGTGATGGTTCGCCGCCCAGATGAACGAGCAGATGACGGCCTCAGGGAAGAAGAAGCCGTCCGCGTTGCCGGCCTTGATGCCGGCGATCTTCACGTTCGGCGCGACGCCGACGATGCCGATGCCGTTCGCCGCGGCCGCGATCGTCCCCGCGGTGTGCGTTCCGTGGCCGTTGTCGTCGTTGGCCGCAACCTTGCCCTGAACCGGCACGCCGCTCGTGCAGTTGACGCTGTTCGCGTCGGACACGTTCGCCGCCAGGTCCGGATGCGTGTAGTCGAGACCGGTGTCGATGTCGCCGACGAGCACCGACGGGCTGCCGCCGGTGATCGCGTGCGCCTGCGGCGCGTGAATCTGCGCCATGTCCCACTGCAGGCCCGCGAGCGGATCTTCGCCCACCGGCGTGTTGCCCGGCAGCGGGGCGTCAGGCCCACCGCCCGCCTCGACCTGCTCGTTCGGCAGCTGCGTTGCGAAGCCCGCCGTCGACGACGCGTTCTCGACGCGGCTGTCCTTCAGCAGGTTGTCTCGAAACGAGGCGTTGTCGGAGCGCGCGATCGCGACACCGATCTGGTCGTACGTGTAGACGAGACTGCCCCCCGCCGCCGCGATCGTCGACGCCGCGTCCTTCGGAACCGCCGTGCCCTTGTAGAGCACGACGTAGTTTGCCGCAGCACCTGCGCTGCTGCTCGTGGCCGCGGTTCCGCCCGTGACGAACACGGCGGCCGCGATCAACGCGAGCAGAAGCACTCTGACTCGCACGTGCATGCACTCCCCCTTGCTCTCTCCCCGAGCCCCTTGCCCAGGGGTCGGCGAAACCCTAATAGGCTCCCGCCGTGCGTGCACGTGACCTTGGGATCGCGATCGGCGACGGCGAGCCGGGTACGCGCAACGCCATCACCGATGTCGATGGCGTCCTCGTCGGCCACTCCACGCTGATCGAGGGGAACGACGTCCGCACGGGCGTGACGGTAATCGTCCCGCCGGAGACGCCGCTCTTCGCCGGCTGCCACCGGCTGAACGGCAACGGCGAGCTGACCGGGCTCGAGTGGGTGCGGGAGTCGGGACTGCTGACGACGCCCATCGGGATCACGAACACGTTCAGCGTCGGTGTCGTCCGCGATGCGATCGCCGCGCGGTCGTCGGACGAGGACGCGTGGTCGCTGCCGGTGGTCGGCGAGACCTTCGACGGCTTCCTCAACGACATCCGCGCTCAGCGCGTGACCGCCGCGCATGTCGACGCCGCGTTCGACGCCGCGTCGGCCGACGTCGCGGAGGGCAACGTCGGCGGCGGGACGGGGATGATCTGCCACGAGCTCAAGGGCGGCATCGGAACGGCGTCCCGGGTCGTTCGCGACCACGTCGTCGGGGTGCTCGTCCAGGCGAACTACGGAGGCCGGCGCCGCTTCCGGGTCAACGGCGTGCCCGTCGGCGACCTGCTCGGCGACCGCATCCCGCTGCCGGAGCCCCGCGACGAGTGGGGCTCGATCATCGGCATCGCCGCGACGGACGCACCGCTGCTCCCGCATCAGTGCGCGCGGCTCGCGCAGCGGATCGGGCTCGGCGTCGGGCGCGTCGGCGGCACGGCCGCTCATACGAGCGGCGACCTCTTCTTCGCGTTCGCGACCGGCAACCGCGGCCTCGACGCGGCCGCGGGCGAGGTGCCGCTGCGCATGCTGTCGGACGGCGAGATCAGCCCGTTCTACGCGGCCGTCATCGACGCGACGGAGGAGGCGATCGTCAACGCGATGCTCGCCGCCGAGACGATGACCGGACGCGGCGGCCACACCGTCTACGCGTTGGACGGGGAGCTGTTGCGGCAAGCGCTCAGGCCGCCGGCCTGAGCGGACGGTCGGCCGGGGGACGCGGTCGTCCCCCGGCCGGGAGCCGGCTCAGGGCCTCAGCGTCGCCGCCCACGCATCCTGTGAGAGCGGCCCGTTGCCGGTCCACGCGAGCGCGACGAGGCCGGCGGTCGAGTCGATGCCGATGTAGTCGCCCATGAACGGCGTCCCACCGGCGCCGCGCGGCGGCTGCGAGTCACCGTCGATCCCGCTCTGCACGACCGTCCTGCTCAGCGTCGAGCCACCGGGCGCGACCTGTCCGTAGTCGACGTCCATGAGGCCCGTCGACTCGTCGTAGTCGTAGTAGATCGTGTCGACGCGGCCGCCCGGCGTGACCGACATCCACGGCATGACCTCGTCGTGGCTTCCACTCGTCAGCTGGAGCTGAGTGGGAAACGACGTGCCGTGGTCCGTCGACGTCGCGAGGTACATGTGGAGATGACCGGTGACGTCGTCGCCGGTGAGCTCGTACACCGTCCCCGTCGCGTCGACGCCGATCGAGGCCTGCATCGACGTCCGCCAGCTCTCGCCCGGCAGCGTGATGGGAGCGGGGACGAGGTCCCGAACCTTGACGCTGCGCGTGAACGCCGTCTCGCCCGGCCGCAGCTGGCTCACCACGACGGCCTGCTCGCTCCACTCGTTGACGTGCTGCCAGATGCCGGACGTCGCGTAGATCGTCCCGTCCGGCGCGCCGGCGAGTGAGACGTCGAACACGTCAGGCGCGTTCGACTTGTAGTCGGCGGCGATGCGGTACGGCCCCGACCAGTGCGTTGCGGTCGAGTCGGAGACGAGCGCGTACGAGTTCGCCTGATACCCGCTCCACGCCGTGTACGCGATCAGGGCGCGGTTGCCGAAGTGGTCGATCGTCATCATCGGATGGTCGAGGTTGCCCGCCTTGGTGGCGGCCGAGGCGACCTGCTGCACCGGCGCCCACGTCGCGCCCCCGTCCTTCGAGGTCGTGACGAAGATGGCGGTCGGCTTCTTGATGCTCCAGGCATTGCACGTGAAGACGGCCGTGCCGTCGTTGAGGAAGCCGACGGAGGGATCGCCCGCGCCGTAGTCATACGTCGGGTTGCCGCCTTCCGGCGTCATGCCGCGCAGCCAGTCGGTCTGCCACGTCCTGCCACCGTCGGTCGTCCACCCGACGCCGCAGGAACCGCCGGGGCCGTAGTCGTTCCAGCCGGCGATCATGTTCGCCGGGTTCGTCGGATTGACGGCGATGTCGAGCTCGTTGTCGCCGTTGTCGTCATGCGTGATGTTCGCGATGTTCTGCAGGCTCGCGGCCTGCGCGGCGGACACGCCGACCGCAAGCACGAGCGCCGCGGCGGCGACGACAAAGATCTTCAGCTTCACGGAACCCCTCCCCTGTTCGGATCCTGAACGGGCGGAGGGTAGCTTCCTCAGGCGGTCTCTGCGACCTGCTCGGCAGCCGCGAGCAACTCCTCCCAGGTGCGCAGCTTCACTCTGGGCCGGCCGACCTTTTCGCCTGCAGCGCGCTCGAGCTCGTCGATCGACGTCCACCCGGAGTAGACGATCGCGCGCACGCCTCGCTCGGCCAGCAGCTCCTCGACCGCCTCGGCCGTCGCCGCCGGCTTGTGGGTGATCTTGCCGGTGTCGACGTCTTCGAGCAGGCGCGCAACGGTCTCCGCGGCGTCCTTCTTGTTCGTGCCGATGATCCCGGTCGGCCCGCGCTTGATCCAGCCGGCGCAGTACGTGCAGTCGGCGCCGGCGACGCGGCCACCGTCGTTCCGGATGGTGCCGCGCTGCTCGTCGAACGGGACCTCCGGGAGGCCGACGCCGCGGTAGCCGACGCTCCTGAAGACAAGCCCGCACTCGAGGGTCTCGTGCTCGTCGGTCGCGACGGCGACGAGGCGGCCATCACGCTCTTCGAGCCGGTTGCGCACGAGGTCGATCGACTCCACCTTCGACTCGCCGTGGATGGCGATCGGCGAGCGAAAGAACAGCAACCGGATCACGAGCGGCTTGCCGGTCGGCTCACGAGCGGCGAACTCGCGTAGCACCTCCAGGTTCCGTTGCGTCTGCGTGTCGTCGCCCTCCGCGCCCTCGAGATCGGCGGGGTCGACGCTGACGTCGGCGCCCGCAAGCTCGCCCATCTCCTTCAGTTCCTGCGTCGTCCACGACGCCTGCGCCGGACCGCGCCGGCCGACCACGACGATCTCGCGCACCGTCGACGAGCCGATCGCCTCGATCGCCGGGTCGGTCGTGTCGGTCGGCGCGAGCTCCTCGGGCGTCAGCGCGAGCATGCGCGCAACGTCGAGCGCGACGTTGCCGTTGCCGATCACCACGGCGCGGTCGACGTCGAGATCGAACGGCAGCTCCTGGTAGTCGGGGTGGCCGTTGTACCAAGCGACGAATTCGGTCGCCGACCACGAGCCCGGAAGGTTCTCGCCGGGAATGCCGAGCCTCCGGTCGGTCTGCGCACCGAACGCGTAGACGACGGCGTCGTAGAGGCGGAGCAGGTCGGCGTGTGACAGATCGCGGCCGACCTCGACGTTCCCGAAGAAGCGGAAACCCGGTTTTTCGGCGATCCGCTCGAACGCGCGCGACACGCTCTTCAGCTTCGGGTGATCCGGCGCAACCCCGAGGCGGACGAGCCCCCACGGCGTCGGCAGCCGCTCGAGCATGTCGACTTCGATCGCACGCTCGGCGTCGAGCAACGCGGCCACAGCGTAGAACCCGGCCGGCCCGGAGCCGACGACAGCGACGCGCAGCCCGGTAGACGACATGAAGCGATCGTACGCAGCCTCGACCGGAAGGCCGGAGGTTAGGGCGGGCTCGCTACGCGCTGCAGCCGGAGCCGCAGCCGCCGACGGCCGCGTCTGTGTCGCCCTCTTCCACCTGGAAGGAGTGGCCACAACCGCAAGACGAGACGGCGTTCGGGTTGTTGATCGCGAACCCGGCAGCCTGGATCGAGTCGACATAGTCGATCTCGGCGCCCTGGAGATAGGGCGCACTGAACGGATCGACGACGACCTGGACGCCGTGCGCTTCGAACTCGATGTCCCCCTCGACCGCGCCGCGGTCGAAGCCGAGCCCGTACTGGAAGCCCGAGCAGCCGCCGCCCTGGATCGCGACGCGGAGCACGCTCACGTCCTGCTCCTCGGCCATGAGCTGCTTGATCTTCGTTGCCGCCGACTCGGTCACCGTCATCAGCGGCGTGACGCGTTCCTGGATCGCCATGTCCACCCCGATCGTAGCAACGCTTCCGGCTCCTGCGAATCCCCCGGCTGCGCTCGACTTTGTGACACTCGACTCAGGCATAGCTAGGCGGTTTTCGCCATGCTTAGTGGCGCCCTTGGGAACCTGTTAGGTTCCCCTCCGCTCGACGGGGAGGAACGCGTGCTCGACAACTGGCTGCCGTTCCTGATCTACGCGATCTTCGCGTTGGTCATTCCCGCATCGATGATGTGGTTCTCGTTCGTGTTCGCGACCCGCCCGCACCGGCGGATGCGCGCACGCGAGGTTCCGTTCGAGTCGGGCGTATCGGCCGGCGCCCCGAGAGAGCAACGCTTCACGATCAGCTTCTACCTGACGGCGATGCTCTTCATCGTCTTCGACATCGAGATCGTGTTCCTGTATCCGCTCGCGGTGATCCTGCATCAGCTGGCCTGGTTCGGTTTCCTCGAGTTCCTCTTCTTCGTCGTGATCCTCGTGGTCGCGTACGTCTACATCTGGCGGAAGGGAGCCCTCGAGTGGCAATAGAGAAAGGCCGTCTCGCCGACTACGGCCTCCAGTCGGAGCGCGTCATGTGGCCGGACAAGGGGCCCGGCGTCTTCGAGCGCGAGGTCGAGGCGATGGAGCGCGCCGTCGGGCTGACGACCGTGGAGAAGGCGGTCGCCTGGGCGCAGACGAAGTCGATGTGGCCGGACACCTTCGGGCTCGCGTGCTGCGCGATCGAGATGATGTCGATCGTCTCGTCGCGCTACGACATCGCACGCTTCGGCATGGAGGCGTTCCGGTCGTCGCCGCGCCAGGCGGACCTGCTGATCGTCTCGGGGCGGGTCGTGCACAAGATGGCGGCGCCGCTGCGCCAGGTGTACGACCAGATGCTCGAGCCGAAGTGGGTGATCGCGATGGGCGCGTGCGCCAGCTCCGGCGGGATGTTCAACAACTACACGACGCTGCAGGGCGTGGACAAGATCGTCGCGGTCGACATCCACGTGCCCGGTTGCCCGCCGCGCCCGGAGGCGCTCATTGAGGGCATCGTCCGGCTGCACGAGAAGATCCTGGCCGGCGTGCCGCCGGCGTACGAGCTGCGCGGAGTCGCCTCCTGAACTTCAACCGCGTCCCCGGCCTGGTCGAAGCGCGGGAGGCCCACGGTGAGACGACCCTCGTCGTCGATACGCCCCGGCTGCCGGAGGCGGCGCTCTACGTCCGCGACGAGCTCGGGTTCAACTTCCTCTCCGACGTCTCGGGCGCGGACTACCTCTCCTGGGGGCGCACCGCCGTGTCCGGCTACATCGGCACGCCCGGAGGCCGTGACCTCAACAAGCCGATGACGCAGGGCTACCAGCGGCTCCCGGCGCCGAAGCCGAAGCGCTTCTCGGTCAGCTACCACCTGCTCGCGCTCGGGCCGAGCCGTGCGCGCATTCGGCTGCAGGTCTGGGTCGACGACGACGAGGAGGTTCCGACGGTCGTGCCGGTCTGGCCGACCGCCGACTGGCACGAGCGCGAGGCCTGGGACATGCTCGGGATCCGGTTCAGCGGCCACCCGAACCAGGCACGCATCCTGATGCCGGAGGACTGGGAGGGGTTCCCGCTGCGCAAGGACTACCCGATCGGCGGCGAGCCCGTCCGCTTCAGCGGAGAGGAATAGATGGCGATCGCGCCCGAACGGCCGCAGATCTACGAGGGCTCGCGAATCCCCTCGCCGATCCCGACAGTGCTGCTCGTCCCTGAGGCGCTCCGTGGGACGGACGACATCATGACCGTCAACTTCGGCCCGAACCATCCGTCGACGCACGGCGTCCTGCGTCTCGTCGTCGATCTCGACGGCGAGAGCGTCGTCGGGCTCGCGGCCGTGATCGGCTACCTGCACACCGGCTTCGAGAAGAACATGGAGCAGAAGACGTGGTGGAAGGCGATCACGTACCCGGAGCGGATCGACTACCTCTCCTTCCAGTACAACGAGCTCGTCTTCGTCCTCGCGATCGAGAAGCTGCTCGGGATCGAAGTCCCGGAGCGGGCCACGTGGATGCGAATGCTGCTGTGCGAGCTCACACGGATCCACTCGCATCTCGTGTGGCTCGGCACGGCCGCGCTCGAGCTCGGGGCGATCTCGATGTTCTGGTACTGCTTCCGTGAGCGCGACCGGATCCTCGACCTGTTCGAGCTGGTCGGCGGCGCCCGCATGCACACGCGGTACTTCCAGGCGGGCGGCCTGGCCGAAGACGTCCCGCCCGGCTTCTTCGACGAGTGCGCGACGTTCGTCCGCGACATGCCGAAGGCGATCGACGACTACGAGGCGCTCGTCAACCGCAGCCAGATCTGGATCGAGCGGACGGAAGGCCTCGGTTTGCTGTCTGCCGACGACGCGATCGCACTCGGCCAGTCGGGGCCGGTGCTGCGCGGCTCCGGCGTCGACTGGGACCTGCGGCGTGACCAGCCGTACCTCGCGTACGACCGGGTCGACTTCCGCGTCCCGGTCTATCCCCAGGGCGACGTCTATGCGCGCTACCGCGTCCGCATGGAGGAGATGCGCGAATCGGTGCGGATCGTCGACCAGGCGCTGCGCCGGATGCCCGGCGGGCCCTGGATCGCCGACGACCGCAAGGTCGTGCTGCCGCCCCGGGCGGAGCTGCACACCTCGATGGAGTCGCTCATCCACCACTTCAAGATCGTCACCGAGGGCTATCGCGTTCCGGAGGGCGAGGTGTACGTGACCGTCGAGTCGCCGCGCGGTGAGCTCGGCTGCTACGTCGTCTCCGACGGTGGGCCGAAGCCCTGGCGCGTGAAGTTCCGCGCGCCGTCCTTCGTCGCGCTGCAGGCGACCGCGACGTGCATGAGAGACGCGCTCGTCGCCGACCTGATCGCGATCGTGGGCTCGCTCGACACGGTGATGGGCGAGGTGGACAGATGATTACCGCAAGAAGTGCTGCGCACTTTTCGCGGCGGAGGGTATGTCCCTTCGCTTCGCTCGGGAGACTCCGTCCGCCTTCGGCGGAGGAATGTTCGTGAACTTCCAACACGACGTCCAGAAGCTCAGGGACACGTACCCCGACTGGCATTCGGCGATGCTGCCGGCGCTCCGCGAGGCACAAGAGAAGCACGGCTATCTCTCGCCCGAGGCGTTGCGAGAATGCGCCGACGCGCTCGGGACGACACCGGCCGCATGCGAGGCGGTTGCCTCGTTCTACGACATGTTCCATCTCGCACCCGTCGGGCGGCACATGGTCGAGGTGTGCACGAACGTCTCGTGCGCGCTGGTCGGTGCGCAGCAGGTGTTGGAGGCGTTCGAGGAGGAGCTCGGCGTCGAGGCAGGCGAGACCTCCGCCGATGGCTTCGCCACGCTGCGCCCGATCGAGTGCCTCGGCGGCTGCGGGTGGGCGACGATCGTTTCCATCGACCACCACTACCGCACTCACGTGAAGCCGGAGGACGTCCCGAAGATCGTGCAGGAGCTGCGCGATGGCGCCTGAGCTCGTTCTCGCGCACGGGCGCGACCGCGACCTGACGAAGCTCGCGGAGTACGAGGCGGTCGGCGGCTACCAGGCGCTCGCGAAGGCGCGCGCGCTGACGCCGCAGGCGGTGATCGACGAGGTGCAGGCGTCGGAGCTGCGGGGCCGTGGAGGAGCCTTCTTCCCCACCGGCCGCAAGTGGGCGTTCATCCCGAAGCCCGACCAGAACCCGAACCCGCACTACCTCGTCGTCAACGCGGACGAGTCCGAGCCGGGGAGCTTCAAGGACAACGAGATCATGGCGACGGTCCCGCACCGGTTCATCGAGGGCTGCCTGATCACGGCGCACGCGGTCGAGGCGTCGCGCGTGTTCGTCTACATCCGCGGCGAGTACACGGGGCCGTACGAGGTCCTCGTCGCCGCGCTCGAGGAGCTGCATTCGCGCGACGAGATCCTCGGCGGCGTGACGATCGTCCTGCACCGAGGCGCGGGCGCGTACATCTGCGGCGAGGAGACCGCCCTGCTCGAGTCGCTCGAGGGGAAGCGCGGCCAGCCGCGGACGAAGCCGCCGTTCCCCGCGATCGAGGGCCTCTACAGCTCGCCGACCGTCGTGAACAACGTCGAGACGATGGCGACGATCCCGCCGATCATCGAGCTCGGCAGCGCAGAGTACGCGAAGCTCGGCGTCCCCGACTCGCGGGGCACGCGCGTCGTGTCCATCTCCGGCCACGTCGAGCGCCCGGGCAACTACGAGATCGAGAACGGGACGAGCATGCGCTCGCTCATCTACGATCTCGGCGGCGGCATCGCCGGCGGACGGGCGCTGAAGGCGGTCATCCCCGGCGGATCGTCGACGGTGATCCTCCGGTACGACGAGATCGACGTCGGCTACGACTTCAACTCACTGCTCGCGCTGAAGACGGCAATGGGCTCCGCCGGCGTCGTCGTGCTCGACGACCGCTGCTGCATGGTGCAGCTCGGCATCCGCATCTCGGAGTTCTACGAGCACGAGTCGTGCGGGAAGTGCACGCCGTGCCGCGAAGGGACGCGCTGGATGACGCAGATCCTGCGGCGGCTCGAGGCGGGCGACGCCGACCAGGGCGAGCTCGACCTGCTGCTGTCGGTCTGCGACCGGATCAACGGCAAGTGCCTGTGCCCGCTCGGCGAGACGGCGGCGATCGCCGTCGCGAGCTACGTCGACAAGTTCCGCGGCGAGTTCCAGCAGCACATCGACGAGAGCGGCTGCCCGTTCGGCGACTCGTCGCCGCTGCACAACGTGCTCGCGCCCGTGGCCATACGCACGCACTCTCCGGTCGCGGTGATCCCCGCGTGAGCGCGCCGCAAACGGTCAAGCTGACGATCGACGGCGTCGAGGTCGAGGTCCCGAAGGGGACGGGGCTCGTCGAGGCAGCGCTCGCGGCGGGCATCGAGATTCCCGTGTTCTGTTACGAGCCGCGGCTCGGCCCGCCCGTCGGCGCGTGCCGCATGTGCCTCTGCGAGATCACACCGGGGCCGCCGAAGCCGCAGGCGGCCTGCACGCTGCAGGCGGCCGACGGGATGGTCGTGAAGACCGCGCTCACGTCGGCGATTGCCGCCGAGGCGCAGCACGCGACGCTCGAGTTCATCCTCGTCAACCACCCGCTCGACTGCCCCGTCTGCGACAAGGGCGGCGAGTGCCCGCTGCAGGACCTGACATTCCGCTACGGGCCCGGCAACACGCGGATGACGTTCCCGAAGCGGACGTTCGACAAGCCGATCCCGATCTCACCGCTGATCGCGCTCGACCGCGAGCGCTGCATCCTCTGCTACCGCTGCACCCGCTTCAGCGAGCAGGTCGCCGAGGACGGCCAGCTCGTCGCCGTGAACCGCGGTTCCGAGACGCAGATCGCGACGTTCGAGGACGACCCCTACCGGGCGCCGTTCAGCGGCAACGTGATCGAGCTGTGCCCGGTCGGCGCGCTCACGTCGACGACCTACCGCTTCGAGGCGCGCCCGTGGGAGATCCAGGACGTCCCGACCGTGTGCGGGCTGTGCCCCGTCGGGTGCAACGTCCATGCGACGACGCGCGAAGGCAAGGTGAAGCGGATCCTCTCGCGCAACCATCCCGACGTCGACGGCGGCTGGCTCTGCGACAAGGGCCGCTTCGCGTACGCGCACGTCCGCGCCGAGGACCGGCTGCTCGACCCGCTGCTGCGGGTCAGGCGCCGCGGCTTCGAGGAGGTCTCGTGGGAGCGCGCGCTCGACGAGGCGGAGCGAATGCTCCGCGAGGCCGAGGGCCGCATCGTGACGGCGCTCTCGGGGTCGGAGACGATCGAGCAGGCGTACGCGCTCGCGAAGCTCCTGCGCGGCGGCCTCGGCTCGCATGTCGCGATGCTGCCGGAGGAGGTCTCGAACGCGCTCGACGGCTTCCGGGTGCCGCTCTCGGCCATCGGCGACGCGAAGACGATCGCAGTGCTCGGCGACGCTCCGGTCGTCGAGCGTGCCCCGATCGTCGACCTCTGGATCAGGCGGGCCAGGCGCAACGGCGCCCGCGTGGTGGACGAGGCCGAGGGAGCGGACATCCTCATCTGGTGCGGGCCCGACGGCGACGGCGGCGCGCGCGTCGCGGCCCTTGCCCAGCAGGTGGGCGCGAGCGGCGCCTTCTACCTGCCGGAGACCGCGAACGCCCGCGGCGTCTCGGACGCGTGGGCCGCCGCCGCCGACGCCGAGGCGACGAACCCCGACCCGATCGGTCTGCTGATCGTGTCCGGCGACGAGGCCGCGGCCAACGCCGACGTCCGAGCCATCGCCGAGGGCGCCGAGCGGGTGCTCGTGATCTCGATGTTCCACGGACTCGCCGCGGGTTGGGCCGACCTGGTCCTTCCCGGGACGAGCTACCTCGAGCGCGACGGCACGTACGTCAACCTCGAGGGCCGGGTTCAACGCCTGCGCCGCGCGGTGATCCCGCCCGCGCCGGACGAGCTCGCATGGATCTCGCAGCTCGCCGAACGCTTCGGCATCGACGTCTCGCCGTATCCGTCGGTTGTCTTCGAGGAGGTCTCGGCGATCGCCTTCGGCGGCATCCCGTTCGGGGTGGTGGGTGAGCATGCCGAGTTGCCGTCGGCTGCAGCGGATGCTGCGGCGGCTGTGAAAAGCGAAGGGCTGGGGTCAGGCACCGGAGGTGCCAGACCCGGCCCTGGGATGCGGCTCGTGCGCTACCGCGCGCTCTTCTCCGGCCCTGCCGTCGAGCGGACACCGGAGCTGCAGTTCCAGCGGCCGCTCGCGGAGGTCGAGCTGTCGGCGGAGGACGCGAACGCGCGCCACATCCGCCCGGGGGACGAGGTGACCGTCCGCTCGAACGGGACATCCGTGACGCTGCGCGCGCGGCTCAACAGCGACCTCCGCGCAGGCGTCGTCCGCATCGCGGAGGAGCACGCCGGCGACCTGCAGTCGAACGTGGGGCTGAGCACGTGAACAACGGCGAGCCCTGGTGGATCTCGCTGCTCAAGGCCGCGATCCTCGTCAACCTCGTGATGCTGGCGTTCGCGTACACCACGTGGCTCGAGCGCAAGCTGCTCGGTCGCATGCAGAACCGCTACGGGCCGAACCGCGCGGGGCCGTTCGGGCTGCTGCAGCCGATCGCCGACCTGATCAAGCTGATCCGCAAGGAGAGTTTCTTCCCCGTGGCGGCGCGCGACGGGATCTACATCCTCGCGCCGGTGATCTCGCTGTTCACCGCCCTTGCAGCCTTCGCCGTCATCCCGTTCGGGGCGGGCTGGCAGGTCTCCCATTACCACATCAACGGCGAGATGGCCAACGTCTCGATCGGGCTGATCCTGATCTTCGCGCTCGGCTCGATCGGCGTCTACGGCGCAATCATCGGCGGCTGGGCATCCGAGTCGAAGTACTCGCTGCTCGGGTCGATGCGGACGTGCGCGCAGCTCGTCTCGTACGAGGTGTCGCTGGCGCTCTCCGTGCTCGGCGTCGTGATGATGGGCCAGTCGCTCAATCTCCCGGCCATCGTCAACAAGCAGGGCGCGACGATCTGGTTCTTCATCCCGCAGCTCGCGGGGATGCTCGTCTTCTTCTTCGCGGTGATCGCGGAGACTGCGCGCCCGCCGTTCGACCTGCCGGAGGCCGACACCGAGCTCGTCGCCGGCTACCACACCGAGTACGGCGGCATGCGCTGGGGCCTGTTCCAGACGGCCGAGTACATCAACATGATCACGCTGTCGGCGCTTGCGGTGACGCTCTTCTTCGCCGGGTGGCACGGGCCGTATGCGCCGCTCGGCCCACTGTGGTTCCTCCTCAAGGTGTTCGTGCTGGTCTCGGTCTTCATCTGGATCCGCGCGTCGGTCCCGCGGCTGCGATACGACCAGCTGATGAGCTTCGGCTGGAAGGTGCTGCTGCCGGTCGCGACGATCAACGCCGTCATCACGGCGCTCCTGGTGGTCTGGATCTGAGATGAGCCCGCAGCCGCTGGACACCGTCAAAGGCTTCGCCGTCACGTTCCGGCAGCTCTTCAAGAAGCCGATCACGCAGCAGTACCCGGAATACAAGCGCCCGGTCTACCCGCGCTTCCGCGGCCGCCACCGGCTGCACCGCCACGAGAACGGGCTCGAGAAGTGCGTCGGCTGCTCGCTGTGTGCCGCCGCCTGTCCCGCCGACTGCATCCGCGTCGTCGCGGCGGAGAACACCTCTGACAACCGCGTCTCCGCCGGCGAGCGCTACGCGCGCATCTACGAGATCAACATGAGCCGCTGCATCTTCTGCGGCTACTGCGAGCTCGCGTGCCCGTTCGACGCGATCACGCTCGGCAACGAGTTCGAGCTGTCGGAGTACTCGCGCGACGACCTCGTCTACACGAAGGACATGCTGCTGGCCGAGCCGATCAAACGCGTGCCGACTCAGGATCCGAGCCTCTACGACACGCCGATCCCGTACTACAAGGAGCACAGCTAGTGCTCGTCGCGTCCGCAGGCAACGTCCTCGTCTGGATGGTGTGGCTCGTGGCCGCCTTCGCGTGCCTCGGCTCCGGTGTCGCCGTCGTCTCGTTCTCGAGCCCCTTCTATTCGGCGCTCGCGCTGATCGGCAACCTCGGCTCGCTCGCCGTGCTCTACCTGCTGCTGAGCGCGGAGTTCGTCGCCGCCGCGCAGGTGCTCGTCTACGCGGGCGCCGTGATGGTGATGTTCCTGTTCGTCATCGCGTACATCGGTCCGCGGAGCGAGTCGCCCTGGGCCGGCGGACCAAGCTGGCAGGCCGTCGGCGCGGTCCTCGCCTCCGCCGCGGTGTTCGTCGAGATCGTCGTCGTGATCGGGCTGAAGGCGGGCGGTCAGCTGTCGCACTCCGAGCACGTCGACGGGACGTTCGGGACGCCGGCGTACATCGGCCGACTGTTCCTGACCGATCACCTGCTCGCCTTCGAGATCACCTCGATCGTCCTGCTCGTCGCCGCGATCGGCGGCGTCATCCTCGGAGCCCACTCGCGCCGGACCGCAGACGAGGTGCCGTCTCTGTGATCGCGTTGCTCGGGCCCGAGATCACGTGGTACCTCGGCGTCGCCGGCTTCCTCTTCGCGACCGGCGCGTTCGGCGTGCTGCTGCGGCGTAACCCGCTGATCGTCCTGCTCTCGCTCGAGATCATGCTCAACGGCGCGAACCTGGCCCTGATCGGGTTTGCGCGCAACCTCGGCGACGGCGGCGGCCAGATCTTCGCGTTGACCGTGATGGCGGTTGCGGCCTCGGAGGTCGTCGTCGGGCTCGGCCTCGTCGTCGCGCTCAACCGGAAGCACATCACGCTGGACGTCGACGTGCTGAACACGCTGCGCGGCTGATGGTCTGGGGCGCCTGGATCTGCCTCGTCTCGCCGCTCGCGGCCGCGTGCTCCATCACCCTCGGCGGGAGTCGGCTCTCGCGTCGTGCGGCCGGGTGGCTCGCCACGTCGGCGTGCCTCGTCGCGTTCGCCGGCGCCGTCGCGTCGTTCGTCGGGCTCCTGACGCGCACCGCGTCCGACCGTCACTTCATCTCGACGGCGTGGACCTGGATCAGCGGCGGCTCGTACCAGTCGGGCCTGAGCGTGATCATCGACCCGCTCTCGGTCTTCATGATGCTGATCGTCGCCGGCGTCGGCGGGCTGATCGTCTGGTACTCGATCGGCTACATGGACGGCGACGACGAGGAGCGCCGCTACTTCGCGTACATGTCGCTCTTCGTCTTCTCGATGCTGCTGCTCGTCCAGGGCGGCAACCTGCTCCTGCTGCTCGCGGGCTGGGGCATGGTCGGGCTGTCGTCGTATCTGCTGATCGGGTACTGGCATCAGCGCCCGAGTGCGATCGCCGCCGCGAAGAAGGCGTTCGTCATGAACGCCGTCGGCGACGCGACGATGGCGCTCGCGCTGTTCCTGCTGATCCAGCAGGGGAACTCGCTCGAGTTCGGCGTCCTCGGCGGCGATTTCAGCTCGACCGTCGCGAATCTCGTCGCGCTCGGGCTGCTCGGCGGCGCCGTCGCGAAGTCGGCGCAGATTCCGCTCCACACGTGGCTTCCGGACGCGATGGAGGGCCCGACGCCGGTCAGCGCGCTGATCCACGCCGCGACGATGGTGACGGCGGGCGTCTACCTCATCGTCCGCACGCACGCGATCTTCGAGCAGGCGCCGAAGGTCGCGGACCTGGCTGCGGGTCTCGGCGCCGCGACGCTCCTGATGGCGGGACTGATCGCCCTGGTGCAGGTGGACATCAAGCGCGTGATCGCGTACTCGACGATGTCGCAGATCGGCTACATGTTCCTCGGCGCGGGCATCGGCTCGTACCCGAACGCGATGTTCCACCTGATGACGCACGCCTTCTTCAAGGCGCTGCTCTTCATGGCGGCCGGCATCGTCATCCACGCGCTGATCGACGAGCAGGACATCCGCAAGATGGGCGGACTGCGGCAGCTCGCGCCGAAGACGTACTGGGCGTTCCTCGTCGGATCGCTCGCGCTCGTCGGCATCTTCCCGTTCGCCGGCTTCTTCTCGAAGGACTCGATCCTCGCGGCCGCAATGGCGAAGGGCGGAGCGTTCGGCTACATCCTCTGGGCCGCCGGCCTCGTCGGAACGTTCCT
This sequence comes from uncultured Actinomycetes bacterium, assembly GCA_963833655.1. Lineage (GTDB taxonomy): Bacteria > Actinomycetota > Thermoleophilia > Gaiellales > Gaiellaceae > 3-1-20CM-4-69-9. Next base: position 515,757 of record CAWHYL010000007.1, read on the forward strand.
GACGGGGCTGTACACCTTCCGGCTCCTGTTCATCGTCTTCTGGGGCGAGCCGAGCGCGTTCGTCCGCGAGCACTTCCATCCGCTGGGACGTGACGTCGTCGCGTTCTCGCTGGCGATCCCCGTCGGCGTTCTCGGCGTCCTGTCGGTCGTCGGCGGCTGGATCCAGTTCTCGCCGTGGTGGCATCCGGTCGAAACGTGGCTGGAGACCGTCGCCAGGCCGATCGTCTCGCCCGCGTCGTGGCAGGAGTGGACCTCGATCGGGCTGTCGTTGCTGCTCGGCCTGACCGGCATCGGCGTCGCCTGGGCGATCTACGGCGCGCATCGCATTGCCGTTCCGCGCCTCGCCTGGGCGCAGCAGACGCTCGAGCACAAGTTCTACTTCGACGAGGCGTACGACGCGCTCTTCTACGCGCCGGCCGTGTTCCTCGCGAACTTCCTGCGCCGCGGTGTCGAGGAGCCGCTGATCGCCGACAGCGGCCGCGATCTCGGCGACGACACGCGCGATCTCGGCGGGTTCGTCGCCCGTGCGCAGACCGGCCTGCTGCGGACCTACGTCCTGGCGATCGCCTCCGGCGTCGCCGTCCTGGCGATCGTCTTCGTGATCGTGAAATGACGACGCTGCTGATCTGCCTCCCGCTCGCGGCAGCCCTGATCGTCTGGGTGCTGCCACTCAACCCCGTGTCGGCGGGCTCGCTGGCGCTGCTGGCGGCGCTGGCCGAGATCGGCGTCTGGATCCAACTGCTCGTCCGCTACGACTTCTCGAAGGGCGGGCTCCAGTTCTCGGAGCAGCACGCGTGGATCAAAGACCTCGGCGTCTCCTACCACGTCGGGGTCTACGGCTTCTCCATCTGGCTGATCGGGCTCACGGTCGTCGTCCTGGCGGCCGCGATCGCCTACGCGTTCTGGGCGGGCCGCGAGCGCACGCGCGCGTACATGGGCCTGATGCTCCTCCTCACTGGCGCGATCGTCGGCGTGTTCACCGCGCAGGATCTCCTCCTCTTCTACGCGTTCTTCGAGGCGATGCTGATTCCGCTGTACATCCTCGTCGGCGTCTGGGGCGGCCCGGGGAGGCTCGGCGCGACGCTGAAGTTCGTGCTCTACACGATGGCCGGGTCGCTGCTGATGCTCGCGGCGATCATCGCGTACGGGCTCTCCCAGGGGACGTTCGACCTCGTCGCGATCAAGCCGGTCTCGAGCGACTGGCTCTTCCTCGGCTTCGTCGCCGCGTTCGCGATCAAGGCGCCGCTCTTTCCGCTCCACGGCTGGCTCCCCGACGCGTACCGCGAGTCGTCACCCGAGGTCGCGGCCGTTCTGTCGGGCGTCGTGTCGAAGGCCGCCGCGTACGGTTTCCTCCGCATCGCCATAACGAAGTTCCCAGGCCCGGCGCACGACTTCCGGGCGCCGATCCTCGCGCTCGCCGCCGTCAGCCTGATCTACGGATCGCTGCTCGCGTTCCGCGCACCCGACATGCGCGGCGTCGTCGCGTACTCGTCGCTCGCGCAGATGGGGCTGATCACGATGGGCGTGTTCGCCGTCAACGACCTCGGCCTCGACGGCTCGGTGCTGCAGATGGTGAACCACGGCCTCGTCTCCGCGACGCTGTTCCTGGTCGTCGGGATGGTCGAGCGCCGGACGCTCACGGGCGAGCTGGGGCGGCTCGGAGGCATGGCGCGCGGCCGGCCGGCGCTCGCGACGGTCCTGCTCACGGCCGGCGTCATCGCGCTCGCCGTGCCGCTCTCGTCGGCCTTCGCAGGCGAGTTCCTCATCCTCGCCGGCATCTTCCAGCGCGGGTGGGGCTGGGCCGTGGCCGGTGCGGTCGCGATCGTGCTGGCAGCGATGTACGTCTTGCGGCTGATCTCGGCCGTGCTGCATCGTGACGTCGGCCCGGCGGTATCGGACTCGGCGCTCGATCTTCGCCCGGCGGAGCTCGGCGTGACCGTCCCGCTGCTCGTCTGCCTGCTCGCCCTCTCGGTGTGGCCGGCGGCGATCACGCAGCACTCGTTCCGAGGCGATCACGGCGCGTTCGACGTGGCGGAGCAGTTCAAGTGATTCCCAAGCCCCACGTCGACTGGTTTGCGCTTGCGCCGGTGAACTCGCTGCTCGTCGCGACCGGCGTCGCGCTGCTCTGCGCGGTGCTCGTCCCGCGGCGCCGGCGGAAGGGAACCGCCGGCGTCGTCTGCGCGCTCGGCTATGCGGCGGCGTTCGGGTTCGCGATCGCGATCTACGTCAAGTCACCGCACGCCCATGGCGTCGTCGCAAACGCCTTCGACCGCGACCGGCTCACAGCGCTGGCGACGATGATCGTGGCCGGCACCGGTCTCCTCACGGCGGCCGTCGCGTACAGCGAGCGAGCACGCGAGGACCACGCGGCCGAGTACTACGCGTTACTGGCGGCGGCCGGGTCGGGGATGTGCTTCTTCGTCGGCGCGAACAACCTGATGACGCTGTTCCTCGCGCTCGAATGGTTCTCGATTTCCCTGTACATCCTCTGTGCGATCGACCGCGACCGGATCGGCGGGCTCGAGGCGGCGCTGAAGTACCTCGTCATCGGCAGCTTCGGCTCGGCGGTGCTGCTGTTCGGCTCCGCGCTCGTCTACGGAGCGACCGGCAAGCTCGACTTCCCCGGCATCGCCGCCGCCGGCGCGCAGCACGACACGCTGCTCCTCTTCGGGCTCGCGATGCTGATCGCCGGGCTGAGCTTCAAGGCCTCAGCAGCGCCGTTCCACCAGTGGACGCCCGACGTGTACGAGGGCGCGCCGACGCCGGTGACCGGCTTCATGGCTGCCGCGACCAAGACCGCCGCGCTCGTCGTCATGTTGCGCGTGCTCGTCACGGCGTTCCCCGCGAACGCGCATCTCTGGACGGTCGCCCTCGCCGTCATCTCCGTCTGCTCGCTCGTGATCGGCAACTTCGCGGCGCTCGTGCAACGGGGCGTGAAGCGGATGCTCGCCTACTCGTCGATCTCGCAGGCGGGCTTCATGCTGATCGGCATCTCCGCGGACTCGGCTCTGGGCGGACGTGCGCTGCTCTACTACCTGATCCCGTACACGGCGATGTCGATCGGCGCGTTCGCCGTCGTGGCGGCGCGCGAGCGCGAGCTCGGCGTGCCGGTGACGTTCGAGAACATGGCGGGCTTCGGCTGGGAGCGGCCGCTGTTCGGCGTCGCGATGTGGGCGTTCCTGCTCGGCTTCGCCGGCTTCCCGCTCACGGGAGGGTTCGTCGGGAAGTTCTACGTCTTCTCCGCTGCGTATGAGCACGGCTGGACGTGGCTCGTCATCGTCGGCGTGCTCGCGACGCTCGTCAGCCTCTACTACTACCTCGGGCTCGTGCGCGCGATGTTCATGCGCCGCACGGAGGACCTGCAGCTGGCGCCGATCGGCGGCTCACCGCCGCGCGAGGCGCTGCTGCAGACCGTGACGGTGACGTGCCTCGTCGTGACGGTCGGCTCGTTCTTCGCCGTGCAGCCGCTGATCGACCTCTGCCGGCACGCGGTGAGCTCGCTGCCCTTCTAGGCGGATTCCGGAATCGGCGACACCTCGGGCGCCGGCTCGCTCGCGCTCGTGCGAAGCGCACGCGCGGCCCAGCCCGGGAGCCACCAGTTCCACCGGCCCATCAGCGTCACGAGTGCCGGAACGAGCAGCGCGCGAATCACGGTCGCGTCGAAGATGATCCCGGCCGCCAGGCCGATGCCGAACTGCTTGATGTCAGTCCCCGGGCTCGACGAGAGCACGAGGAACGCGAACATGAGCACGAGCGCCGCGCTCGTGACGAGCTTCCCCGTCCGTGCAAGGCCGAGCTGGATCGCAACCTTCGTCTCGCCTGTCTCGTCGTACGCCTCGCGCATCCGCGTGAGCATGAAGACCTCGTAGTCCATCGAGAGGCCGTACAGGAACGCGAAGATCATCAGCGGGATCCACGGGATGATCGACTGCGTGGCCGGCACGCCCCAGATGGCGTCCGACCCGTGGCCCTGCTGGAAGATGAACACGATGATCCCGTACGCCGCGCCGAGCGAGACGAGGTTGAGGATCACCGCCTTGAGCGGCAGCAGCAGCGACCGGAACGCGCGCGCGAGCAGGACGTAGGTCAGGAGGACGACGAACAGCAGGACGTACGGGAAGTTCCCGTACACCGCGTGCACGAAGTCACGGTCCTCCGGTGCCACCCCGCCGAGCGTCGCGCCCTCCGGCAGCGCATCCTTCACGCGCGTGATCGTGCCGCGGATCGCCTTGCTCGAGCCGTCGTCCGCGGGGATCGACTCCACCAGCGCGCTGTCGCCGCGCGTCCAGCCTGCCGGTGCGGCCGCGCCCTCGACGCCCTGGACGTTTGCGACACGCGAGACGACGGTCGACACCTGCTCCTTGGACGTCAGGATGACGAACGGCTTGATCGCACCCGGCGAGATGCCGGCGTCGGCGAGCGCCTGCCGGCCGGCGATCGCGTCGCCCTTCCCGGGGAAGTCCTTGGCCTGCGCCTCGCTCGGGTTGAGCTGGATGCCGTAGAAGAGGAGCACGCCGACAATCGCCATCCCTACCAATGCGACGGGCCACGGCCGCCGCACGACGAAGCTGCCCCAGCGGCCCCACCAGCTCGTCTCGGGGTCGCTGACGGCGACGAAGCGCTTCGGCATCACGCGCAGCCGATTGATCCGCGGGCCGAGGAGCGACAGGAACGCCGGCAGCAGCGTGATCGACACGATGACCGACACCGCCGGAATGAGCATGCCGCCGATCCCGATCGACCGGATGAACGGGAGCGGCAGGATGACCATGCTGAGCAGGCCGACCGCAACGGTCGAGCCGGACACGATCACGGAGCGGCCGGCGTGCGTCATCGTCTCGACGAGCGCCGTCTCGGTGTCCTCCCCCGCGGCGAGCTCCTCGCGGAAGCGGAAGATCATCAGGAGCGCGTAGTCGATCGCGACGCCGAGGCCGACGAGCGCGATCAGGAACTGCACGACGACCGAGACGTCGGTGATGTACGTGAGCCCCCAGACGAGCGTGAACGTGTTGAGGATCGCGACCAACGCGACCGCCAGCGGGATCGCCACCGCCGGGGCGGTGCCAAAGACGAAGAGCAGGATGATGAGCGCGCCGGCGCCGCCGATGAGCGCTTCGGTCAGGACGCTCGGGCCGTTGCCGCCGCCGCTCGAGGCGTCCTGCAGCGGGAAGAGGCCCGTCAGGTGCGTCGTGACGCCCGGCGGAGCGTGCGCCGCGAGCGCGCCGCGAACCTGGTCGATGTGGACGTCCTGCGTGAAGTTGTTCTGGCCGGGCGGATAGATCTCGGCGAAGGCCGTGTGCCGGTCATTCGAGAGGTACATCGCGTTGTGCGTGTTCCAGTAGGAGCTCACGCGCGAGCCCGCGTTCACAGCGGCTGCCGACTGAATCGACGGCTCGACGTTCTGCTTCGTGATGTCGCCGTTCGAGTGGAACACGGCGACGAACGGCGGGCGCTCTCCCGTCCCGAAGGTCTTCAGCACCTTCTGGTTCGTCTCGTACGCCGAGTAGCCGGGGATCGAGAACGACTCGAACCAGCGGCTCGACACCTTCGCGGCCGAGTACGCGCCGAAGATGGTCAGGACGACCCAGAGCGCGACGACGATGCCGCGGCGGCGATGAACTGCGTGAGCGAGACCCTCGAGCACCGATAGGAGTTTGCCGGTAGCCGGGGTGCCTAGGTGACCGGTTCCCCGGCGTCCTCCGGTGCGGTTATCCGCACCACCGCGCGCGCGGGGAGGACGGCGCCGAGCAAAGCCGCTGCATAGAGCGCCAAGCAGAGGACGACGGCCGAGACGGCGAGCCGCGGCACGCCGCCGACGACGGCCGGGCTCCGGAGGGCCGCGCTGAGGACGAGCAGTACCACGCCGCCCGCGGCGAGGAACGGGCGCACGCCGCCGCAGCGCGCCTCGAGAGCGTCGCCGTAGCACTCGAGCGCCAGTACGAACGCCGCCGGGATCGCCGCCAGCACGAACCCGAACGCGACGCCGTGGGCGCTCGCAGAGGTCGGCGACGAGAGCGATCAGCGCGAGCAGGGCCGGGAGCGCTCGGCGGGCCATCCCGGCTTAGCTTCGCGTTGCCCTCGGACGTTCCTTTACGTTTCTCCGGCCCAGTGAAAACCGAAAGGCTGGGGTCAGACCCCTGCGGGATCAGACCCCGAAAGGAGCTCGATGGCCGAAGCAACCCTGACCTGGCTCGGACATGCCTCGTTCCGTCTCGACACGCCCGGCGGCAAGCGTGTCTACGTCGACCCCTGGCTCGACAACCCGAAGTGCCCGGATTCGGAGAAGGATCCGGAACGCTGCGACGTGATCGCGGCGACCCACGGCCACAGCGACCACGTCGGCTCCGTCGTCGAGCTGAGCAAGAAGTTCGGCCCGCTGCCGATCGTCGCGCTCGTCGAGCTCAAGGGCTGGCTCAAGGGGCAGGGAGCGCAGACCGACGACATGCCCGGCCCGAACAAGGGCGGGACGGTCGAGGCCGAGGGGGTCAAGTTCACGCTCGTGAACGCGTTCCATTCGGGCGCAACCGACGACGGCACATACGGCGGTGAGCCGGCCGGCTTCGTGGTGACGCTCGAGGACGGCAAGAAGATCTACTTCGCCGGCGATACGTGCGTGTTCGGCGACATGCAGCTGATCGCCCGCATCTACGCACCGGACCTGGCGGTGCTCCCGATCGGCGGGCACTTCACGATGGACCCCCGCGAGGCCGGGGTGGCGTGCGAGCTGCTCGGCGTCGAGCGCGTCGTGCCGTGTCACTACGGAACGTTCCCGCTCCTCGCCGGAACACCCGACGAGCTGAAGCAGCATGCACCCGCCGGAGTTCGAATCGACGCGGTCGAGCCCGGCGGTTCGGTCACGCTGTGAGGGAACGCTGGTTCGGAGCGACCGGCAGACGGGTGCCGGAGATCGCGATCGAAGGCGAGCTCGACCTCGGCGACGCGCTCGTGCTCAATGACGTCACGGACGCCGGCGCGCTGCACGAGGCGCACGAGGCCGGCCGTCCGATCGTCGTCCGCGCGAGGAGCGCCGGCGAGATCAAGTCGGCGCTGTCTCATCCGGAGGTCGCCGCCGCCCTCGTCCCGCCGGACCGCCGCGAGCTGCTCGACGTCGACCTGCGGGAGCTGACCTATGGCCCGTGAACCGGTCGTTTCGACGTACTCGATCGTCGCCTGCGACCTCGCGGCGGGTCAGTGGGGCGTGGCGGTGCAGTCGAAGTTCCTGGCGGTCGGCTCCGTCGTCCCGTGGGCCGCGCCTCACGTCGGGGCGCTCGCGACGCAGTCGTATGCGAACCCGCGTTACGGGCCCGACGGGCTCGCACTCCTGCGCGAGGGCCGCACCGCCGAGGAGGTCGTCGAGGCGCTGACAGCGGCCGACGAGGGGCGCGCCGAGCGCCAGGTCGGCGTCGTCGACAGCGCCGGGCGCGCGGCCACGTACACAGGGACGGCATGCCACGAGTGGGCCGGCGGACGGACGGGCGACGGCTACGCCGCCCAGGGGAACATCCTCGTCTCTGCCGCGACGGTCGACGCGCTCGCCGCGACCTTCGAGTCGAACTCGCACCTCGAGCTCGCGGAGCGTCTGATCGAGTGCCTCGCCGCGGCGCAGGCAGCAGGCGGCGACCGCCGCGGCCAGCAGTCCGCGTCGCTGCTGGTGGTGGAGAAGGACGCGGGCTACGCGAAGCTGTCGGACACCATCGTCGACCTGCGGGTCGACGACCACGAGCGGCCGATCACCGAGCTCAACCGGCTCTTCTCGCTCCACGAGCAGCTCTTCGGCGCAACACCGGAGGAGGACTGGGTCGATGTCGACGGCCCGCTCGAGCAGGAGCTGCGGGAACGGCTCGCAAAGCTCGGCTACGACGGCGACCTGGGGAACGCGTTCGGCGACTGGGCCGGTACGGCGAACCTCGAGGAGCGCGTCGACGGCGTCGAGCGAATCGATCCGATCGTGCTGGAGGCGCTGCGGCAGGCGAGCGCGTGAAGACCGTCCGCATCGACGAGGTCGAGCCGATCGCCGTCGTCGACGGCGAGCTCCAGTGGCGCCCGCTGCGGCGGAGGCTCGGAATCCAGGCGTTCGGCATCAATGCCTACACCGCGAACGCCGGCGACCTCGTCGTCGAGGAGCACGACGAGACCGGCGCCGGGGCCGGGCATCACGAGGAGCTCTACGTCGTCGTCACCGGCCGCGCGACGTTCACCGTGGACGGCGAGGAGATCGACGCGCCCGTCGGGACGTGCGTGTTCCTCGACGACCCGAAGGAGCGGCGCGCAGCCCGCGCGGTCGAGGACGGGACGACCGTGCTCGCAGTCGGCGGCGAGCGCGGGGCGCCGTTCAAGGTCTCGCCGTGGGAGTTCGCCTTCGCCGGCGCGCCCACGTGGGAGGCAAAACGCTACCGGGAGGCGAAGGAGTTGCTGCGTGAAGGGTTGGAGCTGCACCCGGGAAACGCCAGCCTGCTCTACAACCTCGCGTGCGCCGAGGCGCTGCTCGGGGAGAAGGACGACGCCCTCGAGCACCTGGAGGAGGCAGTGAAGAACCCGCGCTTCCGGGAGTTCGCGAAGACCGACTCGGACCTGGATTCGCTGCGGGACGACCCGCGCTTCGGCGCCGCCGTCGGGTCCGGCTAGGACGCGTCGAACGGCAGCGAGGCAAACGGCACCGCGCCGATCACCACGCTGAGGAGCATCGCTGCCAGAGCGGGCCGGGTGCCGGCGCGGCGCGCGCGTGCCTCTGCGAACGCCGCAGCGCTCAGCGCGAGACAGACCAGACCGACAAGCGGCGAAACCAGACCGAACACACGAAACGTGTAGAAGACGCGGCCGGCTATGAGCGGATCCAGGGCGGCCCACAGAAGCCAGAGACCCAGGATCGCAACGGTCGTCCAGAACATGAACACCGAGAACGGCGAGCGGCGCGCCATAGGCGGGTGATCGGCAGGTCAGCGCGGAGCCTGAATGCCCGCGAGCGTGACGAACCGGTAGCCGCGCGCGCGGACGAGCCGGATCACCGTCGGGAGCGCGTGCGAGTCGATGGTGCTGTGGTCACGCGCCGAACCGAGGTGCATCAGCACGATCTCGCCGGGTACGAGGTTCTGCATCACGCGCCGCACGGCGCCGCCGATGCTCTGCTGCGGGAAGCCCATCCAACCCCACGTGTCGACCGTCCACCGCACCGACGCGTAGCCGAGGCTGTGGACGAGCCGCAACGTCGCGGCGTTGCGCGAGCCGTACGGGAAGCGGAAGTACGGATGGGTGTCGCGACCCGTCGCCCGCTGGATCAGCACCGCGGCGCGGGTGACCTCGCGGCGGGCGGCGCTCGGCGACAGCCGCAGCATGTCGAAGTGGTTGACCGTGTGGTTTCCGACGGGATAGCGCCGGCCGATCACGCGCGCCAGCCGCGGGTAGCTCTGGACGAAATGGCCCGTGAGAAAGAACGTCGCCGGGACGTTGTCGCGCCGCAGGACGGTGAGCACGCCCTTCGCGCCGTCCGCGTTCCCACCGCCGTCGAACGTCAGCGCGACGACATGCTGCCGCGTCTGGAGGCGGACGATCTCGCCCGCGACGACCGGGGGTGGGAGCGAGAGCATCATGCGTCTCCGGGCAGGCGCATCGCCGGCACGCGCGCACGCAGCGCCGGCACCGGATCGCCCTCCGGCTTCGCGACGACGAGGACGGCGCCGTAGCCGTCGACGACGAGCGAGTCGACGAGCAGCTGCAGCGCGAGCGCCAGCGCAAACGCCTTGTGCGCGTGCTCGCCCCCGAACGGCACGAGCTCGTCCTCCGAGGCCTTTCCCGCGAGGACGTCGCCGTAGGTGACGCGGCCCATCGAGACGTCGCTGACGATCGGCCGGGCGTCGGAGCTCGGGATGCCGAACGCGAGCGGGCTCGTGCTGGCGAGCTTCGGCCCGCCGTCCGGATGACCCAGGCGCGGCGGCGACGTCGACGTCAACACGGCCAGCAGCCCTCCGGCCGCGAGACGCCGCGCGTAGTGGCCGAGCATGCCCGTCGGGAAGCAGTCGTGCGCGACCACGACGCGTGCGTGCGGCGGCGGATCGCCGACCTGCGCGTCGCAGATCGCCGCGAGCGTCAGGTAGCCGAGCGCGCCGCGGCCGTCCCAGCGTTGAAAGCCGGGCTCGTCGACGACACGCTCGGGGCTCGCACCCGGATCGATGCGGTCGAGCGTCTCGAGCCACGCGATCCGGGTGAGCCCGTGGCCCTTCTTGCCGCGTCGCTCTGCGTCCAGGAAGTGGTCGGCGAGCGTCTGCGCGTCCCGCTCGCCGAAGCCGAGCGCACGCAGCCGGTCGAGCGGCTCGTCCGTCAGGAGAGGACGGGCAGCGACTTGACGATCGAGCCGCGCTCGATCGCCAGGACCTCGCCCGCGATCGCGCGCAGCGCCTGCGCGCTCTCCGACTCGGGCGCAGCGACCAGCAACGGCTCGCCGGCGTCGCCGCACTCGCGTAGGAGCGGATCGAGCGGCACGCGGCCGAGCAGCGGCACCCCGAGCTCCTCCGCCAGCCGGTCGCCGCCGCCGGACCCGAACACCTCTCCCGTCATGTTCTCGACGACGCCGATCAGCCGCATCCCCGTCTTCTGCGCCATCGCGCCGGCGCGTGAGGCGACCTCCTGCGCCGCCGGCTGAGGTGTCGTGACGACAAGGGTCTCGGCGCGCGGCAGCAGCTGACCCAGCGAGATCGCGACATCGCCGGTGCCGGGCGGCATGTCGACGACGAGCACGTCGACGTGTCCCCAGTGCACATCCGACAGAAACTGCTCGAGCGCGCGGTGCAGCATCGGCCCGCGCCACATCACCGGCTGGTTGTCGTCGAGGAAGAACCCGATCGACATGAGCTTCAGGTCGTGCTTTACCGGCGGGACGATCATCTTGTCGACGAGGACGGGCTTCTGGCGGATGCCGAGCACGTGCGGGATCGAGTGCCCGTAGACGTCGGCGTCGAGGATGCCGACCTGCTTCCCCGCCTGGGCGAACGCGACCGCGAGGTTGGCGGTCAGCGTCGACTTGCCGACGCCTCCCTTGCCGCTGCAGACCGCGACCACGCGCGTCGAGGCCTCGAGCGACAGCCCCTTTCCCCGACCCTCGAACCCCGCGCGCAGCTTCGTCGTCAGCGCCTGCCGCTCCTCCGGCGTCATCACGTCGAAGTCGAGTGCGACGCGCTGCACGCCCGGGACGTCGCGCAGCGCCTCGGCCACCTGCTGCTGGAACGAGTCCCGCAGCGGGCAGCCGGCGACGGTCAGGGCGATCGTGACGCGGACATCACCGCCCTGGATCTCGATGCCGCGAACCATGTCGAGCTCGGTGACCGGGCGCTTCAGCTCCGGGTCGATGACGCGCTCGAGCGCGCGCAGGATCTCGTCGCGATTTGGCTCGCTCATGCCTTTGAGACTAGCCGCTCCAACTTGGCCGTAGCCGTCCCCAGCGGGCGCGCCTTCTGGAGCACCGGCTCGAACAGGTCGCCCAGACGGGCGATGCGGTCGAGCGCCACCTCCATGCCGAAGTCGCGCGGCCGGACCTCGGGCGTCAGCTCGTCCCAGCGCAGCGGCGTCGAAACCGGCGCACCGGGCTTCGGCCGGACGCTGTACACGGAGGCGATCGTCTTCCCCCAGCCGTTCTGGCGGTGGTCGACGAGGACGCCTTCGCGCTTCTTCTTCAACCATTCCGTCGTGACCTTGCCGGGGTGCCGCTGCTCGAGCAGGCGCGACGCCTGCTCCGCGAACGCGTACGTCTGCTCGAACGAGGCGCGGCGTGCAATCGGCGCGACGACGTGGATGCCGTCCGCGCCGCTCGTCTTGACGAACCCTGGCAGCCCGACCTCGTCGAGCAGCTCGCGGATCAGCTGCGCGACCTCGATTGCCAGCTCGAAGCCATCGTCGGGCGGATCGAGGTCGAAGAGCACGAAATCGGGCCGGTGTGGCTTGTCGACCCGCGAGTACCACGCGTTCATGTCGATGCAGTTGTTCTGCACCATGAAGAGCACGGCGTCGGCTGAGTTCACGAGCGCGAAGTCGACGAGCCGCGAGCCGCCGTCACGCGGATGCGTCGTGTACTGCCGCGTCCCGATCCAGCTGGGCAGATGCTTCGGCGCCTGCTTCTGGAAGAAGACCTCGCCGTCGATGCCGTGTGGATACCGCTTCATCGTGAACGGGCGGTCGCGCAGGTGCGGGACGAGGGTCGGCGCGACGCGCTCGTAGTACGCGAAGAGGTCGCCCTTCGTCACGCCGTCGTCCGGGAACAGGACGCGGTCGGCCGAGGTGAGCTTCACCTCAGGCATCGAGCTCCGCCCGCATGATCGACAGTGTGCGTCCCCACTCGCTCGTACCGTGGCGAACATGGCGGCCGCCCATCTTCTCGTAGAAGCCGACGGCGTTCGGCTCGGCCTCCCACTCGATCGCCGTGGCTCCGCGCGCGCGTGCATGCTCGGCCGCTTCACGGAAGAGACGCGAGCCGACGCCCCGGCCGATCCAGTCCGGCTCGACCCACAGGTCCTCGAGCCATGCCGTCGCCCCGTCGCGCTTGAGCGACGCCCACGCGATCGTCTTGCCGTCGGCGTCCGCGACGAACAGCTCCAGCCGGCCGAGAGTCTCGGGCGTGAAATCCCCCGCTTCGGCCCATTTGCGCACGCGATCGAGCCCGTAGCCCCAGTGCGCCTTCGCCGCGATGGCGAGCTCCTTCAGGCGCGCAGCGTCTCGTGCGGAGCCGCGACGGATGACGACAGTCTTCGTTTCAGCCACAACGCATTCCTGACGGCGAACACTTCCCAGTCGTTGTTGAAGTACGCGAGGATGTCGACCTCACTGTTCCATTCCTGTAAGCGCCGCGCCCACTCTTCCAGCTCCGCCTCGCTGTAGTTGCCGCGGCGGCCGCGCGAGCCGTAGTGAAAGCGGACGAACGTCCAGTCGGCGGTGAAGACGTGAGCCTGGAAGGACTTCACCTCGGGCCGGTCGCCGATCACCAGTGCCGCACCGTGTGCGCGCAGCAGCTCGTACACCGGTTCCACGAACCAGCTCGCGTGGCGAAACTCGAAGGCATGCCGACCGGGTGGAAGCTTTGCGAGTGCGCCGGCGAGGCGGTCGTCGTCGCGCCTGAACGTCGGCGGCAGCTGCCAGAGCACCGGCCCGAGCTTCGGGGAGCGGAGGAGCGGCTCGATGCGTTCGTAGTAGCGCGCCAGGCCGCCCTCGAGATCCGTCAGCCGCTTGATGTGCGTCAGGTACCGGCTCGCCTTGATCGCGAAGAGGAAGCCCGGCGGCGACTCCGCCACCCATCGCGCCACCGACGACTGGAGCGGTAGCCGGTAGAAGGTGTTGTTCACCTCGACCGTGTCGAAGTGTCGTGCGTAGTGCTGGAGCCATAGGCGTGCCGGCTTCCCCCCGTAGAACTCGTCCTCCCAGGACTTGTAGTTCCAGCCGGAGCAGCCTATGCGGAGAGCGCGGCGGCGAGTTGCTGACACAGCTCAGGCGTTCCCGCTGCGACGACCCGTGAACGCCCCTCGACGTCGAGGGGCGCCGCGGCGAACGGCGGATCCTCGAACAGGTCGATGGCGAGGCCGCGCTCCTGAACGAGCAGCTGCGCCGCGGCGATGTCGACCGAGCGTGCCGGCTTCAGCGAGCAGACCGCGTCGACGCGGCCTGCGGCGAGGTGGCAGAGCGAGAGCGCGAGCGACCCCATGATCCGCAAGCGGTACGCGAGGTCGACGACCGCTGCGGCCTTCTCGGCGACCGAGGCGGTACGCGTCGCCTCGAACGAGAGGATCTCGATCGGGTCCTTCGGTCCCTCGCCGTCGAGGCGGTGACCGTTGAGGAACGCCCCCTCGCCGCGGCGCGCCGACCACTCCTCTTCGCTGCCGAAGTCGTGCACGAAGCCGAAGTCGACGTCGCCCATCGCCGGCCCCGAGGCGACTGCGACGGAGAGTGCGAAGAACCCGATGCCGCGCTTCGCGTTCAGCGAGCCGTCGATCGGGTCGATCACGACATGCACGCGTCCGTCGCCGATCGTCCCGACCTCTTCCGAGACGAACGTCACGTCGTCCACGTTCCCGAATCGCGCGAGCACGGCTCGCTCCGCCGCCTCGTCGATCGCCGTCGTCTCGTCGCCACCTTCGCCCGCGCCGACGACCGGCTCGCGGTCGGCGCGCGTCGGCAGCTCCGCGAGGACGTGGCGCACGTCGTCGACCGCCTCGCGGCAGAGCGCGAGCCAGTCAGTCAAGCGGATTGAACAGCAGGCCCGAGGTGAGTTTCGGGAAGAAGTACGTGCTCTTCTGCGGCATCGTCTCGCCGCGGCGCGCGACGGCCCAGACGTCCTCGATGCGCGTCGGCCGCAGCAGGAACGCCGCCTCCGCATCGCCCCGGTCGACCGTGGCCACGGCATCCTCCCGGCGCGGCGTGTATGTGACGCCCTGCGGCGCGAGCGCGTCGACGACCTCGACGTCGAGCGCGTCGCTCTCGAGGAGCTCGTAGCGGCCGTTCCGGTAGAGCACCACGCCCGGCAGCTCGTCGCCGGGCTCGTCGATCGGCGTGCCGCGCGCGCCGTTGACGTGCTCGGCGATCCGGTGGGTCGGGAAGATCGTCAGGCCCTCCTGCCGTGTCGGCACGAGGACGACCAGCAGGTACGGCGAGCCACCCTCGGCCGCGTAGGCGAGCGCCGTCTCGTAGCGGTGGTGCCCGTCTGCGATCAGCAGCTGCGTCTCGGAGAAGTTCGGCACGTCGGCGCGCCAGAGCTTGTCGCCGCCGCTCTGCAGGTCGGGCTCGCGCGCCGGGAGCGCCACCGGGTCGCCTTCGTAGAGCAGGAAGATCGGCTCCAGCTGCATCTGCGTCGCCCGCAGCAGGCGCAGGCGGCCTGCCTTCGGCCCCGCATGGGTGCGCTCGTGGGGCAGCACGACGCCACGGTCGTATGGCTCGGCACCCAGCGACGCGACGACGCCCGAGCGCGTGCGCTGAACGCCGTCGGGGCCGGTGTAGTCCTGCGAGAGCAGCCACGCCGAGGGCTGAGCCTCGCGCGTCAGGACGCCGCGGGCGCGCCAGTCGGCGACGTCGCGGGCCGCTTCGGCCTCGTCGTCGGGCAGCGTCAGGTGCACGACGTTGTACGGGCTGCGGGCCAGGTACTCCTCGCGCTCGGCCGGTAAGATCACGTCGTACGGCGGCGCCACAAGCGTCTCGAGCGGGCCGGCCTGTGCCTCGTCGTACCGCTCGGCTCGAAAAGGCCGGACATCCGCCACGACGGTCAAGCTACCAAGCGTGAGCGCGATTGCGGAGCTCGCCGAAGAGCGAGTCGTGGAAGGCGTCTACGCGGTCGCCCGGAAGCAGCGGTTGAGGACGAAAGGCGGCGCTCCGTACCTCGCGCTCGAGCTCGTCGACCCGAGCGGGCGGATCGACGCGCGCGTGTGGCACGACGTCGAGCTGCTCGACGGTCGGTTCACGGAGGGCGACGCCGTGCGCGTGCTCGGACGCGTCGAGAAGTTCCGCGACCGCCTTCAGGTCGACGTGCGCACGCTCGAGGCCGCACCGGATGCCGATCCCGCCGACCTGGCGCCCGCGCTGCGCCGCGACGCCGAGGAGCTGGAGGGGTTCCTCGAGTTTCTCGCTGCCGAAATCGCGCATCCGGGGCTCCGTGCGACGGTGCTGCGCTTCCTCGACGACAAGGCGATCCGCAGCGGCCTGCGGCGGCTGCCGGCGGCCGAGTCGCATCACTCCTACGCCGGAGGGCTGCTCGAGCACACGGTCGGCGTCGCAACGATCTGCCGCGAGACGACGCAGCTCCACCAGCGGCTGCGTGCAGACCTGCTGCTGGCGGCCGCGCTGCTGCACGACCTCGGGCGGACGGCGGAGCTGGGCGCCGGCCCGGTGTTCCGTCAGACAGACGAGGGGCGGCTTCTCGGCCACGTGCACCTCGGGCTGCGGCTCGTCGAGACGCGCGCGGCCGCGTTGGAGACCGACGTCCGTGCCGAGCTGCTCCATGCGATCGCGGTGCACCACGACGGGCGTGCCGCGCGCACCGCCGAGGCCGCGGTGCTGTACCACGCGAACCAGCTCGACGCGGTCGCCGCGACGCGACCGGTCACCGAGTAACTAGCTTCACGCGGTGGAGGCGATCGTCCTCGCGCTGGGCGCGAGCCTCACCTGGGGCTTCGCGGACTTCTTCGGCCCGCTGCAGGGCCGCAAGCTCGGCGCCCTGCGCACGCTGGTCTACGTCCAGCTCGGCGGGCTCCTCGGCATCGCGGTGATCGTCGCCGTGCGCGGGCTCGGCCCGAAGAGCGCAGTGACGCTCCTGGCGATCCCGGCTGCGATCTCGGGGACGCTCGGACTGTTCGCGTACTACCGCGGCATCGCCGTCGGCGCGATCAGCATCGTCGCGCCCATCGCGGGCGTGTCGGCAGTCGTTCCCGTGATCGTCGGCATCGCCAGCGGCGAAAACCCTTCGGGCCTGCAGCTGACGGGCATCGCGTGTGCGCTGCTCGGGGTCTTCCTGGCGTCGCGCGAGCCGGGGCGACCCGGCGAGACGAAGCTCGCCGCCGGCGTCGGGCTCGCGATCCTCGCGGCCATCGGCTTCGGCGGGTACTTCCCGTTCATGCACGCGGCCGGCAACGCGGACTACTGGTGGGCGTCGTTGATCTTCCGGATCGCGTCGACGAGCGTGATCCTCGTCGCGGTCGCGGTGCAAAGACCGGCGCTCGGCGTGCCCGCCCGGATCCTTCCGTGGCTCGCGCTGATCGGCTTCGGGGACATGTTCGGGAACCTGCTCTACGCCGCCGCCTCGACGAGCGGGCTCGTGAGCGTCACGTCAGTGCTCGCGTCGCTCTACCCGATCGTCACCGTCGTGCTGGCGCGGATCCTCCTCTCGGAGCGCGTTGCGCGCTCGCAGGAGGCGGGCATCGGCCTGACGCTCGCCGGCGTCGCGTTGATCTCAGCCGGCTAGATCCGCACGAGGAGCATGCGCGCTCAGCCGCTGAGCGTCGAGCGCAAGGCATCGAGCGCCTCCGGCACGAGCCGGTAGAACGCCCACGTTCCACGCCGCGTCGAGGCCACGAGGCCTGCCTCGCGCAGGATCCGCAGATGGTGGGAGATCGTCGGCTGCGACAGCTCGAACGCGTCGACGAGGCTGCAGACGCACACCTCGCCGGTCGCGGAAAGGTGGTTGACGATCGCGACGCGCGTCGGGTCGGCGAGCGCCTTGAACTGCGCCGCGAGCTGGTCGCGCTCGTGCACCGCGAGCGGCTCCGACGCGGGACCGCAGCAGATCGCGGGCAGGGTCGCGATCGACTTCATCGACATGCGTCAATATAACCTATCGAAGAACGTCGATGAAAGGAGGTGTCGAATGAGCTGCTGCGAAGGCGGCTGCGGGTGTGGCTGCGGCTGCTGCTAGACGTTGAAGCGGACGTTCAGGACGTCTCCGTCCTGGACCTCGTAGGTCTTCCCTTCGAGGCGCTGGAGGCCGGCCCGGGCGGCCTCCGCGTGCGAGCCGGCCTCGACGAGGTCGTCCCAGCGGATCACCTCGGCGCGGATGAACCCGCGCGCGATGTCCGAGTGGATCGTGGCCGCCGCGTCGAGCGCCGACTCACCGCGGCGCAGCGTCCATGCGCGCGTCTCCTTCTCGCCGGCCGTGAAGAAGCTGATCAGGCCGAGCTCCTCGCTCAGCCGCCGCACGACCTCCTCGAGCGCCGACGCGCCCTCGCGGAAGTCGGCGGCGTCGTCCCCCAGCTCGGCCAGCTCGGCCTCGAGCTTCAGGTCGATGCCGCCCGGCCCGTTCTCGACGGCGAGGAGCGGTTTCGTCGTCAGCGGCTCGAGCCCCGGCGGCAGGTCGCCCGCCCAGTCGGCGAGCGTCCCGCCGGCGTCGACGTGGGCGAGCAAGCGCTCCAGCTCCGCAACCTCCTGCCTGAGCTTCAGGTCACCCGACTTCGCCTGCTTGGTCACGCGCTCGAGCCGCCGCTCGACGTGATCGCGGTCGGCGACGAGCAACTCGAGGCGGAGCGTCTCGAGATCGTCTGCAGGCACGCGCGTGCCCGAGAAACCGTCGAGGACGACGAGCAGCGCATCGACCTGGCGCAGGTTCCCGAGCAGCTCCGGCCCCGTCCCGCGCACCTCGACGACGCGGATCGCCGCCGGAGTCACCCTCCGGGGATGGATCACCTTCGCCAGCTGCGCGAGCCTGGAGTCCGGAATGGCTGCCATCCCGACGTCGCCGGTCGCACGAGCCCCCGTCAGCGCGTGGAACAGCGTCGACTTCCCGGAGCTCGGAAGCCCGACGATTCCGACCTCGAGCGCCACTATTCCTGAGTCGCCAGCTGCTTCTGCAGCGAGACGAGCGCGCGGTGCTGGAGCGACTTGATCGCGCCCTCCGTCTTCCCGAGGATCGTCGCCACTTCGCCGTTCGGCAGGTTGAACACGAACTTCAGCGTAAGCACCTGCTGCTGCTCCTGCGACAGATCCTCGATCAGCTCGAGCATGCTCTGCCGGCCGATCGACTGGAAGGCGGCGAGCTCGGCCGACGGCTCCGACTCGCCGGCCGGCTCCGGCACCTCCTCCTCCGGCTGCCAGCGGCGCGACGCACGGAAGTGGTCCATCGCCAGGTTGTGGGCGATCCTGAAGAGCCAGGCGGAGAACGGCGCGGACTGCCAGCGGAAGCGCTTGATCGACTCGAGCATCTTCAGGAACGTCTGCGTCGTCAGGTCCTCCGCATCGTGGCGGTTGCCCACGCTCATGTGGAGGTAGCTGTAGATGCGGTCGAAATGGAGGAGGTAGAGCTCTTCGAGCGCGTCCCGGTCGCCGTCCTGCGCCCGCGCGACGAGGTCGCGGATGTCCGCCGTCGAGTCCTTCGAGGACGCCGCCATCAACCTCCGATTGCCCTGCGGGGCAAAGGCGCTAACTCGACGAGGGGCCGAAGCCGACGCGGCTCTCGCGGGCGAAGCGCTTGACGTAGACGACCCGCTGAAGCGCGATCGTGTAGCGGCCGTCCTCGGCTTCGAGCGAGAGCGCAGCGTCTCCCGCGCCGGCGCGCACGTCGGCTGCGCCGAGGGCCTGCTCGAGCCCGTCGGCGCTGTCGGGAGTCACGAGCGCGCCCATGATCTGCCCGCCGTCGAACGCCACCTCAATACGAACACGATCCGCGCTAGCCAGTGGAAACCACCTCCGAGAGAACCCCATGGACGGAATCAGGATGGACGAACGCGACCTCGAGCCCGAAGAGCCCTTCGCGCGGCGACTCGTCGATCAGCTCGGCGCCGGCCTCTGCAAGCTGGGCGAGCGCGGCGCGCAGGTCCGCGACCTCGTACGCCACGTGGTGCATGCCCGGGCCTCGCTTCGCCACGAAACGGCCGACCGGCGTGTCCTCGGCGAGCGCCTCGAGCAGCTCGACGCGGCCGTCGCCGACGCGCACCGACGCCGCACGGACGCCCTGGTCGTCCACCGTCGCCCGGTGCTCCACCTCCGCGCCGAAGAGCCGCTCGTAGGTGCTCAGCGCCTCGTCGAGGTCCACGACCGCGACGCCGAGGTGATGAATCCCGCGCGCTTCCACCCGCGCGAGGCTAACGGAAGTGGTTCACGCGAAGGCGACCATCCGGAGCGCCCTCGGCCGGCGGCGCAGACGAACGCGCGCGGGGCGCGCGCGTTCTAACGGCGGCGGCGCAGGCGGCGCCTAGGCGGAGACCGCCTGCGGAGTGCCCACGGTCTCGGACGCGCGGGACTCCGGCCCGACGCCGTGGAGCAGCTCGAGCATCTCCTCGCGGCCGAGCGTCTCCTTCTGCAGGAGCGCCGTCGCAACACGGTCGAGCGATGCGCGGTGCTTCGTCAACAGGCGTACGGCCTCCGTGAAGGCGACGTCCGTGAGGAGCGCCTGCTCCTGATCGCGGAGCCGCTTCGTCTCCTCCGAGAGCGCGTAGTTGTCCGCGCGCATCGTGCGCGACGTCACCGATTCGGACATGCCGTACTCGAACACCATCGAGCGCGCCAGCACCGTCACCTTCTCGAGGTCGTCGGCGGCACCCGTGCTGATCCGGCCGAAGACGACCTGCTCGGCGGCACGGCCGGCGAGCGTGATCTTCATCGAGTCGATCAGCTCTTCCTTCGTGCGCACGTACCGATCCTCGGTCGGCACGTAGTAGGCATACCCGAGCGCGTCGCCGCGGCTCACGATCGAGACCTTCTGCAGCGGCATCAGCTCGCCCATCAGGTACGACATGAGCGCGTGGCCGGCCTCGTGGAACGCCAGCACGCGCTTCTCCTTCTCCGTCACGACCCGGCGCTTCTGCAGGCCGGCGACGATGCGCTCCATCGCCGCGTCGAAGTGCGCCTGGCCGATGTAGCTCGCGTCCTCGCGCCCGGCGAAGATTGCCGCCTCGTTCGCGATGTTCGAGAGATCGGCGCCGGTCAAGCCCGCTGTCTGGCGCGCGATCATCGGCAGGTCGACGTCCGGCCCGAGCGGCTTGTTACGCGTGTGCACGCGGAGGATCGCCTCGCGGGAGCCGAGGTCCGGCTGGCCGACGAGCACCTGCCGGTCGAAGCGCCCCGGGCGCAGGAGTGCCGGATCGAGCTGGTCGAGCCGGTTCGACGCGCCCATCACGACGACCTGGTCCTCGCCGCCGAATCCGTCGAGCTCCACGAGCAGCTGGTTCAGCGTCTGGTCCTGCTCGCGGTTGAGGCTATGGCCGCTCCGCGCAGTGCCGACGGCATCGAGCTCGTCGATGAAGATGATCGCGGGCGCCTTCTTGCGTGCGTCCTTGAACAACCGGCGAATCCGGGCGGCCCCGAGGCCGGCGAACATCTCGATGAACGATGACGCGCTCGCGGCGAAGAACGTCGCGCCCGACTCGGTCGCGGCCGCCTTCGCAAGCAGCGTCTTGCCGGTGCCCGGCGGCCCGTGCAGGAGGATCCCCTTCGGGACACGCGCACCCAGCCGCTCGAACTGCCGTGGGTTCTTCAGGAAGTCGACGACCTCCTGGAGCTCGGCACGCACCTCGTCCACGCCGGCGACGTCGGCCCAGGTCACCGCCGACCGCGATTTGGTGTCCACCTCGGCCGGTTTCACCTTCGGCATCAGCTGGAGCATCCGCCAGAAGATGTAGAGCAGGACGGCGTAGAACGTCAGCCCGAGGAGCGGCCACCACGCGACGACGAAGTCGCGCATGGCGACGAAGAAATGGTGCAGGTCCACTCCCATCCCAGACGCATCATCGTCAGGAACGCCGCGGCGTCAACTACTTCCGCGGCCTCTGGGTGACGAACCTCAGAGACTGCCGATCACCTCGTCGACCGTGGTGAACCGCACGCCCTCCGTCATCCACGCCGTGGTGCAGGCGACGACGTCGCTGTCGTCCATGCCTCGAGCCGCATCCGCGACGAACCTGACCTTCCGGCCGCGCTCGAGGAAGCCGCGAACCGCCGCGTCGTCGCAGATGTCGGTGGCCACGCCGAACACGACGATCTCGTCCGGGTCGAGCTGCTGGAGCAACCGATCCGTGTTCTGGTTCGTGAAGACGTCGAAGCTCTTCTTCAGGATCAGGAACTCCCGACCCTCCAGGTAGCGCTCGGGGAACGGGTCGAGGCCGATCGGAACGGGAGCCTCCTGCTCCGTCTCCGGAATCTTCAGCGCCCCACGCGTGCCGCGCAGGCAGTGCGGCGGAAACGTCGTCTTGAAGTCGGGCTCGTTAGAGATCTCGGCATCGGTGAGCTCGTGGTCGTCGGCGGACGCGACGTGAACGATCCCTGCCTCGCGCGCGGCCTGCACGAGCCGCTTCAGGGCAGGCGCGATCTCGTCGGCATCGGGGACGTAGAGCTTCCCGTCCGGATGCATGAAGTCGACCTGTGTGTCCACGTCCCAGAGAATCACGTCACGAGCTCCAGGCGCGCGTTGGGCTTGTAGCTGCGTCCCACCTTCGCCGACGGGCGGCCGTCGGTGAGGACGATGTCAGCCGTGAAGTCGTTGGAGCCGCGGATGAGCGACGAGCCGACCCCGTACGCGTCGACGGGCACGCCGTTCGCCTCGAACTCGCGGATCTTCTCGATCGTGAAGCCGCCCGACGCGACGATCTTCACGCCCTCGAAGCCGTCCGCGTCGAGCGCATCGCGCACCTTCCGCACGAGCCGCTCGTTGACTCCGGTCGGCTTGAAGTCGCCCATCTCGCCCCACAGCGACCGGTCGACGAGCGCCTCGGAGGTGTCGAGCCGGATGCCCCAGAGCCGCGGGCCGAGCGCGCGCGCGACCTCGAGCGCCGTCTCCACCGAGTTGTTCTCGAAATCGACGAGAACCGTGATGTTGATGTCCTCGGACGCCCACTCCGCGAACTTCATCGCTGCGAGCACCGTGTTGCCGCCGTACGAGGCGATCAGCGAATGCGGGACCGTGCCGATGCCGCGGCCGCCCCACCAGGAGGCCTGCTCGTCGGTCGTGACGCCCACCGGTGCGCCGACGATGCGGCCGGCGAGGTACGCGGCGTAGCCGTCACCCGTCTGGACGCGGTGGTGGTCGTGTCGTGCCGGCATGAAGATGATCGGCTTGCCGTTGGCCGCCCGCAGGACGCTCACCGTGTTCGTCGTGATCAGCGTCCGGCGCGCGAGCACGCCGAGGTAGAGCGTCTCGAGCGGCGCGAAGAGCGTGTAGTCGCCCTCGATCGTCATGACCGTCTCCCACGGCTGCACCTCGTCGCCGTCGTAGAGCGCATGGACCGTCAGCGCGTCCCAGTCGAGCGAGCAGAGCTTCAGGATCGCGATGGCCTCGTCCATCCCGCCGAGAAACGCGTGCTTCTTCTGAAAGAGCTGCATGACGACGCGCGGATGCCGGCCGTCCTGCAAAAGCGTCGCGCGCGCGTGGTTGAAGTACGCGTCGGTGTAGTAGCCCTCCCGCATCTTCTCGACGGGGAGGTCGAAGACCTCCGGCGACAGGCGCTCGCGCGTACGCTCGCGGACGGACATCCTCAGGCGTGCTCGAGCTCGAGGCACGCCGCCAGCGCGGCTTCGGCGACCTCGATCTGCTCCGGCGTCGGCTCCGCCGTCGCAACGTGATGCTGCAGCTCGTGCCCCGGCTTCGCGAGCGCGCGGGCCAGCGGTTTCTCGGGGTTGCGCACCATCCAGCCGAAGATCTCCGTCGATGCGGCGACGGCCGCGAACTGCGCGCTGAGACGGGCTGCCGTGCGCATGTGCTCCGGTGCGTGCGACGCGAGCGTGTTGCCGATGGCCGTGGTCGCGAGCAGAGGGCCGAGCAGATGCGAGCCGCAGCGCTCGTGCTCGCGCTCCGCGCGTTCCCCGTGCTCGTACGTGCCGATCGAGATGTGCTCTGCGCCGTGATACGCGGCGACGTCCGCGCCGCGCAATGCCAGCGCCGCCGGCGCGACCGACAGCAGCCCGCTCATCAGCTCCTGTGCAGCAGGGCCGAGCTTCGACGTGCGGACGAGCCGAACGGCGACCGCGCTGGCGAACATCGTCGCCAGCACACTCTTCCGCTGGAACGGCAATCGCGCCTCGGGAAGCACGCGGCGGATCTGCGGGACGATCGACAGCGCGTCCGCGAGGCGCGCGGGCCCGCGCAGCAACGGGCTCTCGACCTTGGCACCGCTGAAGCGCTTGCGTCGCGCGACGACCTTCAGCTCGCCGTCGTCGGTGCGGATCGCGCACGCCCACGCCGCCGGGCCGTGCACGAGCACGCCGTTGGCGAGGGCCATGCCGCCGAGCCGGATCTTCTCTTCGGCCATTACCCCGACAGTAGCCTGCGGCGCCCTTCTCCGGCGCCGCTCGAATACTCGATCACAGAAGCGACTGAGCGGCGTACCGCAGAAAGCCGACGCCCAGCTCGAGGTCGTCGACGGGCACGCGCTCGTCCGCCGAGTGGATCAGCCGTGCAGCGGTCTCGATCGGCATGACACGCGACGGGAAGAACCCGTAGGCGACGGTGCCGAACGCCTGGCGGAACCAGTGGCTGTCGGTGAAGCCGGCGACACAGACGGGTGCCGGCCTCGCGCCCGGGTCGACACTCTCGACCCACGACGCAACCGAATCCCACAGCGGCGTGCGGATCTCGGAGCGGGTGCCGCCGTGGGACTCGAGCGACGTCAGCTCGTAGTCTCCGTCGCCGAGCACGCCGCGCACGATCTCGTGCTGCTGCTCCGTCGTCATCCCGGGAAGCAGCCGGCTGTCGACGGTGATGTCGCAGACAGCCGGGATGACGTTGCGCTTCTGCGACGCCATCGCCATCGTCGGCGCCAGGGTCATCGACAGCAGCGGCTCGACCATCTCGGCAAGAAGCGGCGCGACGGCGCGCGCACGTTCGAGCACGTCCGCGGGCGACGTCGGCCGGCCGCCCGTCACCGTCTCGATCAGTGCCTCGACCTCGGGGATCAGCTGCTGCTCCGGCTTGTACGCGCCGAGCGCCTCGATCAGCGGCGCCGCCTTGACGAGGGCGTTGTCGGCGATGCCGGGCATCGACGCGTGGCCGCTGCGCCCGTTCACGCGCAGCCGGAACGGGGCGCTCATCTTCTCCGAGACGGAGCAGAGGTAGAACGCGTTGCCGCCGAGCTCGACGCGGTCGCCCGAGCCTTCGTTGATCAGGTAGTCGCACCGAACTGCGTCGGGATGCTCCTCACAGAGCCACGACGCGCCGAACCCGGCGCCGACCTCTTCGTCGGCGGTCGCGCAGAAGACGAGGTCGCCCGCCGGCTCGAAGCCTTCGCGCGCCAGCGACGCGATCGCAACCGCTTCCGCCGCCACCTGCCCCTTCATGTCGAGCGCGCCGCGCCCCCACACCTCGCCGTCGCGCAGCTCGCCGCCGAAGGGGTCGGCCTTCCACTCGGAGGCGTCGGCAAGGACGACGTCCGTGTGTGACAGGAAGAGCAGCGTCGGACCGTCGCCGCGCCCCGGGATGCGCGCAACGAGGTTCGCGCGCTCGGGGATCTTCGCGTAGAGCTCGCACTGGACGCCGCTGTCCCGGAGGTAGTCGCGTAGCAGCTCCGCCGCGGCCGTCTCGTTCCCCGGCGGGTTCGTCGTGTCGATGCGGATCAGCCCCTGCAGGAGCTCGGTGACCTCTTCGCGCAGCGTCGTCGCAACGGCCATCTACCTCCTCCTTCCCACGATCAACAGATACTCACCCGGCGCCTGCCGCTGCCCCAGGCTCGTCAAACGCCATCCGCTTCCTCCTCCTTCGCCCGGGCGGTCAACTGGTTGCGTGCACGCCAGAGAGCGGGGAAGAAGTTGTGGTGGATCATCTTCCCGAGCACTTCGACGGGCGTTCCCTGCGTGCCGACGACCTGGTCGCCGATGACACGCGCGACGACCTTGTAGTGGCGGATGCGCCACATCGTCACGCGCTCGTCCCACTCGATCAGGGCCTCCGCGAGGTGGTACAGCTCCTCGTGCTCACGTCCCTGGACGTAGACCTCGACGACGTCGAGGCCCGCGGCTGCGACCGTCTGCTCGAACGCCTCGCCGAGCGGCGGCGTCACGCGGCGAACCTCCCGGAAACCGGGAGAGTCGAAGCCGCTGCCGTGCCCGAGCACGCGCCGGATCGTCTGGTACTCCCACGGCGACATCTGCTCGAGCATGTCGAGCTGCCGGGTGATGAACTGCAGGCAGAGCGACCCGCGGCGGAGCAGGCGCAGCGCCGCGCCAAGCTCGCCGGCACGGACATGCGCGGTCGCGCGCGCGACCTCGGTCGTCCCGAGCTTCAGCCACAGCTCCGACGACTGGTGCACCGTCTGGAAGAGCAGCTCGTCCGGATGCGACTGCTCCTCCGGCGTCTTCTGCAGCGCCAGGAGCTCGTCCGTCCGCAGGTAGCGCTCGTAGTCCGACGCGGCGTTGCCGGGAAGGATGGGCTCGGAGAAATCCTCGTGCGTCTCGGTGGCCACGGGGTGCTCCGGAGCATACTTCCCCTGCAATGAGCGATCTCTTCTCAGACGCGGCGAACCAGCGGCTACCGGAGGTCGCGCCGCTCGCCCTGCGGATGCGGCCGCAGTCGCTGGACGAGTTCGTCGGCCAGGAGCAGGTGCTCGGCGAAGGCTCCGCCCTCCGGACGGCGATCGAGCAGGACCGCGTCCGCTCGGCGATCTTCTACGGGCCGCCGGGAACAGGGAAGACGACGCTTGCACGGATCGTCGCCAACGTGACCGGTGCTGCGTTCGAGGAGCTGTCGGCGGTGTCGGCCACGGTCGCGCAGGTGCGAGAGGTTCTCGCGCGGGCGCGCGAGCGGCTCGGAGCGAACGGGCAGCGCACGATCCTGTTCCTCGACGAGATCCACCGCTTCAACAAGGCACAGCAGGACGCCCTCCTGCCCGGCGTCGAGGAAGGCGTGATCACGCTGATCGGCGCGACGACGGAGAACCCCTACTTCGAGGTGAACTCGGCACTGCTGTCGCGGTCGCAGGTCTACGAGCTCGAGCCGCTGACGGTGGAGCAGCTGGAGACGATCGTGCGCCGGGGCGCCGGCGAGCTCGGGGCCGACATCCCGGACGAGCTCGTGCACTCGATCGCCGCGCGAGCCGGCGGCGACGCGCGCTCTGCGCACAACATCGTCGAGCTCGCCTGGCAGACCGCGCGGGCGACGGGAGAGCCGCTGGCCGAGGCCCACGTCGAAGACGCCGCGCGCAAGCGCCCGCTCGTCTACGACAAGACCGCCGACGCGCACTACGACTTCATCTCCGCGTTCATCAAGTCGATGCGCGGATCCGACCCGGACGCGAGCGTCTACTACCTCGCCGCGATGCTCGAGAGCGGCGAGGACGCGCGGTACATCGCACGGCGAATGATCGTGCTGGCGTCCGAGGACATCGGCAATGCCGACCCGCGCGCGCTGCTGGTTGCCGTCGCGGCGGCGCAGGCGGTCGAGCACGTCGGCCTGCCGGAAGCGCGACTGAACCTCGCGCAGGCGGCGATCTACCTCGCGCGAGCGCCGAAGTCGAACGCGAGCTACACGGCGCTCAAGCGCGCAACGGCCGACGTCCAGCAGAAGGGCAACATCAAGCCGCCGAAGGCGCTCGCCGACGGTAGCTGGTACGGCCGGCAGCTCGGGAAGGGCGAGGGCTACCTCTACCCGCATTCGGATCCGGCCGGGTTCGACGTGGACCACCTGCCGGACGAGCTCAAGGGCACGACCTACTACGAGCCGTCGGGGAAAGGCGAAGAAGGCTAGTCGGAGCCCTTCCGGAGGCGCTTCGCGACCATCGGGCCCCAACCCGGCAACGACTCCCAGGCGGTCGCGGCACGCTCGACGTCGTACTCGACGCGCCTGAACTCGAACCGACCGTCGTCGTGTCGCAACGCATACGCGGCACGCAGGTCGCCGTCGAGCGGCATCCCGGCGCTGCCCGGGTTCACGAGCGTCGTCCCGTTCGGCCCCGGCCGCGTGAACTGCAGGTGACTGTGTCCGAAGACGACCGTGATGTCGCGCACGCGGTTGAGCATCCGAACGTCGTCGTCGCTCGGCTCCGGGGCGAAGCTGTCGACATCCGACAGGGGCGAGCCGTGCGTGTACAGGATGCCGTCGAGCTCGACCCGCGTCTGCAGCGAGTAGAGCCACCCCTCTTCCGTTCCCCAGCCCGAATCCATCTCGGCCAGTGCCTGTGCGACGTCCGGCCGATCGAGCGGCGGCTCGCGCAGCCAGCGCTCGCCGTTGCCGCGGATCCAGGTCGTGTCCGGAAGCGCCCGCAGGCGCTCCAGGGTCTCGCGCGGCCAGGGGCTCCCGGCCCCGAAGTCGCCGCCGAGGAGGTACGAGCCTGCGCCGGCCGCGTCCGCGTCCCCCAGAACCTGCTCGAGGGCAACCAGATTGCCGTGGATGTCGTACAGGACGGCGAGCACGGTTTCGTAGGCTCCCAGATGTGAAGATCGTCTGTCTCGTCAAACAGGTTCCGCGCGCGGACTCGATCGAGTTCGACCAGGAGACGAAGTCGCTCCGCCGCGAAGGCGTCCCGCTGTTGCTGAACCCCTTCGACGCTGCAGCGGTCGCGCACGCCGCTGCGCACGAGGGCGCCGAGGTGATCGCGATGACGATGGGGCCACCGCAGGCCGAGGCGGCGCTGCGCACCTGCCTGGCGCTCGGCGCCGATCGCTGCATCCATCTCTCCGACCGCGCCTTCGCCGTCGCCGACACCCTCGGAACGTCGCGTACGCTCGCGCTCGCGATAGAGAAGGAGGGCGGCGTCGACCTCGTCGTCTGCGGACGCAAGACGACCGACTCGGAGACGTGGCAGGTGCCGCCCGAGACAGCCGCGTTCCTCGGCTGGCCGCACCTGACGAGCATCGTCGAGACGGCACTGCGCGACGGCGTCCTGCGCGCGACGCGCGAGACGGACGACGGCTACGAGACGTGGGAGCTGCCCACGCCGGCGGTCGTCTCGCTTGCATACGCGCGCGACGCCCAGGGCGAGGCGGACGGGCGGATCGACGTGTGGACGGCCGCCGACCTCGTCGACGATCTGAGCGAGAACGACAAGCGGTTCGGCCAGACGGGATCGCCGACCCGCGTGCTCGCCGTGCGCGACGTGACGCCGGACCGCGCCGGGGATCGCTACACCCTGCTCGCCGCCGCCGCCGAGCGCATTCACGCGCTCGCCGCGGAGCGCGGCCCCGAGCCGACGAGCTGGGACAAGCCCGAGCGGCTCGGCGAGCAGCCGTCACCGAAAGAGTACGACTGCTGGACGTTCGTCGAGACCGCCGGCGAACGGCCGACGCGCACGTCCCTCGAGCTGCTCGCGAAGGGCCGCGAGCTGGCGGGCAAGCTCGGCGGCGACAACGTCGCGCTCGTGCTCGGGCCCGACGTCTCGCACGAGCTAGCGCGGCGCGGAGCCGACCGTGTCCTGCATGTCGTCGGCCTCGACGAGTACGACCCGATCGTGTGGACTGCGGCGCTGCGGCAGGTGCTCGAGGGACGCCGGCCGCACGTCTTGCTGTTCCCGGCGACGGCGAACGGCCGCGACCTGGCGCCGCGGATCGCCGGCGAGCTCGAGCTCGGCATGACGGGCGACTGCGTGGGGCTCGGCATCGACCGCGCCGGACGGCTGATCCAGACGAAGCCCGCCTACGGCGGCAACATCGTGTCCGTGATCATGGGCGCGACGACGCCGCAGCTGGCGACGGTCCGGCCGCGGATGTTCCAACCGCTCGCGGCTCGCGACCTCGACCCGCAGGTCGAGCGCATCGAGGTCGACCTGCCGCAGCGCCGCGGAACCGTCGTCGAGCGCAAGCCGGTGCCTGCACGTGACCTGGACGAGGCCGACGTGATCGTCTGCCTCGGCTCGGAGCTGCCGTCGGAGGACATTCCACGCGCACGCGAGCTCGCCGAGCAGGCCGGTGCGGCCGTCGGCGCGACGCGCAGCGTCTGCGAGCGCGGCGACCTGCCGTCGAACCGCGCGATCGGCCTCTTCGGACGCCAGGTGGCGCCCGCACTGCTCGTGGCAGTCGGCGTGCCGGGCGACGTCGAGGAGCAGACCGGCTTCGTCAAGGCGGGCGTCGTCGCCGCCGTCAACCACGGCGAGGCGCCGATGCTCGCCGCTGCCGACGTCGGCGCGATCATCCATTGGGAGGCCGCCATCCCCGCATTCGCGGGCGCGCTGCGCTGATGTTGTTGCAGCTGCACGAGTGGGGCGACCCGAGCGCGCCGCCGATCGTCTGCGTACACGGTGTCAATGCCCACGGGCGGCGCTACCGCAAGCTCGCGGAGGAGCGGCTCGCTCGACGCTTCCGCGTCCTCGCCCCCGACCTGCGCGGCCACGGCGGGTCCGACTGGGAGCCGCCCTGGACGATGGCGACGCACGTCCACGACCTGCTCGAGACGCTGGACGACGCCGGCGTCCGCGAGGCCGACTGGATCGGCCACTCGTTCGGCGGCCGGCTCGTGCTCGAGCTGGCCGCGCTGGACGCCGACCGGATCGGGCGGGCGGTGCTGCTGGACCCGGCGATCCAGCTCCTCCCGCACGTCGGCTTCGACTTCGCCGAGCGCGAACGTGCCGACCGGGCCTACGACTCGCCGGAGCACGCGATCAAGGAGCGGCTCGCCGCCGGCGTGCAGACACCGCGCGACTTCCTCGAGGAGGAGAACCGCGAGCACCTCGTGCAGCACCGAGACGGCAAGTTCCGGTTTCGCTACTGCCAGGCAGCCGTCGTCTCGATGTACGGCGAGCTGTGCACGCCGCCGCCCGCGCCCGAGACGCTGCGTAGGCCGACGCTGATCGTGTATGCCGGGCAGTTCGGCCTCGTCCGCGACGACCAGCTCGGCGAATACGCCCGTGCGCTCGGCGACCGCATCGACGTGGTCGAGGTGCCCGGCGGTCACATCGTCTACTGGGACGCGTTCGACGAGACCGCCGACGCGATCGAGGTGTTTCTAGAGAATCCGCGCCCCGAGGCCTGACGCGACGAGCTCGACCGCGAGCCTCCCGGTCTCGTTCTCGCGGTCGAGGATCGGGTTCACCTCGACGACGTCGAACGACGTCGCAGCGCCTGACTCGGCGATCAGCTCCATCGCGAGGTGCGCTTCGCGGTAGTTGAGCCCACCGCGGACGGGTGTGCCGACGCCGGGCGCGGAGTCCGGGTCGACGACGTCCATGTCGAGGCTGACGTGCACGAAGCCCGGCCCCGCGACATGGGCGAGCGCCTCCCGCAGGGCGTGCTCGACGCCGAGGCGATCGACGTCGCTCATCGTGAACACGAGCGCGTCGAGCTCGCGGAGCAGCTGCCGCTCGCCCTCGTCGAGCGAGCGCACGCCCACGAGCGCGACCCTGTTCGGGACGAGCGCCGGGAGGCCCCAGCCGTCGCCGCTGAAGCGCTCGCCGGCGCGACCGAGCGCCGCCGCGAGGACCATGCCGTGGACGTTGCCGCTCGGGCTCGTCTGCGGGCTGTTGAGGTCGCCGTGAGCGTCGAGCCAGATGACGCCGCCGCGGCCGTAGGCGCGGTGAAGCCCGCCGAGCGTGCCGAGCGCAACCGAATGGTCGCCGCCGAGGACGAGCGGGATCGACCCGTTGCCGGCAGTGTCGGCGACGAGGTCGGCGATGTGCCCGCATGTCTCCTTGATCTGGCGGAGGAACCGGGCGTCCTCGTCGCCGGCGTCGATCGCCTCCGCAACCGCGGTGCCGACGTTCCCCCGGTCGTCGACCTCGTAGCCGAGCCCGCTGATCCGCGCGTCGACGCCGGCGTAGCGGATCGCCGACGGGCCCATGTCGACACCGCGGCGCCCCGCGCCCAGATCGAGCGCGGCGCCGATGATGGTCACCCTTCGAGACGCTTGCAACGACACGGCGGACAAGGCTAACTTCCGCCGGATGGGAAAGCCCGACACGGCCGGGATGATCAGGGTCTTGCTCGCCGACGACGACCAGCCATTTCTCGACGCCCTGACCCCGCTGATCGAGCGCCAGCCGGAGCTCGCGGTCGTCGGGCAGGCACGCGACGGGCTCGCGGCGATCGAGCTGGCCGACGATCTCGCGCCGGACGCCGTCGTCATCGACCTGCACATGCCGCAGCTCGACGGCGTGACAGCCGTCGCGCGGCTGCGGCGCGATCACCCGAGCATGTGCGTGATCGCCCTCACCGGCGACGAGGCGCCGGCGCTGCACCGCGCGGTGACCGAGGCCGGGGCCGACGCAGTGCTCGTCAAGGACGAATTCGTCGACGTTCTCGTCGACCGGCTCGCAGCCGCGCGCGCAGGGATTTCGTAAAGGCGCCGCTAGACTTCGCCGTCCGGGCGAGGTAGCTCAGTTGGTAGAGCACACGGCTGAAAACCGTGGTGTCGCCGGTTCGATCCCGGCCCTCGCCATCGCCGTTCGAAATCCGGCGCGCTGCGCGCGCCATGATGATTTCGAACGGGAGGGTTCACTTCTAGCCGTCGTGAGCCGACGCCGGCAAAGCCGGCATCGGCCGCGAAGGCCGACGCTAGGAGGCGGCCACGACCCGCGACGACCGGGTGAGGGATAAAGGAATCGTTAAGACTGAGGCCGACGACCCGGTCGTCTGCTAGGACTGTGCGCCGTGAGGGCCGCTCGTCTCGCCAGCCTGGCCGTCCTGGTCGGGCTCATCTCCGTCGCCGTGCCGTCGCTCGGTCTCTCGAGCTCGGCACCGAGCGTGGCGAGAAGCCAGGCCGACTGCGGCCGCACGGAGTTCGTCAGCGGCCTGGAGGCCGTGTTCGGCCGCTTCAAGACGCACCAGCAGGCGCTGACCTTTCGGACGCGCGTGACGACTCGCGGCTTCGTGAACGCGAACATCATCGAAGGCTGCGACGGGTTCCGCGTGGTCGTCCGCGGCATCGACACGTTCGACGTCGGCGTCGACTTGCAGACCGAGGCGCGCAAGGAAGGCTTCGCCGTCACCCTCGAGTGCATCCAGGCGAAGGTGATCGGCCGCTGGGACGGCATTCTCGGCCACGGCCGCGATCGTCCGTCCGCACAGGCGATCGCCGACCGAGCCGCGTCCGTCGGGTTCCCCGGCGCGAAGTTGCGCAACGACCCGTGCGGGGGCTTCGAGGTCTACGTCGCGGGCTTCGCAGACCAGGCGAGCGCGCAGTCGTGGGCCGAAGCGGCCCGGGCGCGCGGCTTTCCGGCCGCTGCCGCCGAGCTCAACTAACTTCGAACCGCAGGTCCGCCGGCGATAAAAGGTCGTCCGGGCCGGTAATACCGCGCCACGAACGACCTTGTGCGCGGGAGCTTAAGGCGGATCTCCCTTACGGGCAAGTAGCGCATTGCCTCGCGCTGCCTGCACGTCCGCAAACTCCGTGAATCCCCGCCGCGCGAGCTCCTGTCGCAGGCGCTCCGGCGGCACGTAGATCGGCGTCTGCGGGCCGCTCGAGAACGCGAACAGCGCGTGCCCGCCGGCAGCGACCACGCGAGCGACCTCGTCGAAGAACGGGATCATGTTCGCGTGCGCGACGAGGTCGAACGACCCGTCCGCGAACGGCAATGCCGACGCGTCGGCGCGTTCGTACGTCAGCCCGACGTCCGCGGGCGTGTTCCGGCGCGCCTGCTCGAGCATCGCATCCGACAGGTCGACGCCGACGACGGTCGCCTCCGGAAAGCGCTGGGCAAGTCTCAGCGCACCGGCACCGGTACCCGTGCCGACATCGAGGATGCGCGCCGGCGGTGACGGCAGCTGCTCGACTGCAGCGTCGTACGGCGCGAAGGTGTCGTCGAGTCGCATGGAGTCCCACACCGGCGCGAGCGAGTCGAACTGGCGGCGCACGAACGGACGGAACAGCCTCCAGAGCGTGGGACTGCGCACGGCCGCATCCGTTGCGAGCCGCGCAAAGCGGCGCCCGAGTGCCGCGCGATCGATCACGACGGATCGAGGTGGATGCGGATGTCGCGGCCGGGCCTGATCCCGAGCATCGCGGCCGCGCTGCCGCCGTTGATCGCGATCGACAGATTGCGGTACGAGTCCTCGTAGAGGATCAAGTCCCCGCGGCGTGCATCGGCGAACGTCCGCGCAGCGACCGCGTAGTAGCGCTCCGGGCCCACCTGCAGCTCGACGCGCGTGCCCGGAACGACCCCGGCGGCGTCCGAGTGAGAGCGGTCGAGGTTGAGCTGCACGTTGCCGAACCGGTCGATCGCGAGCACGGTCGACCTGATCCGGGACGCACCCACCTCCGGCTCGGGCAGGTCGATGCGCGCGAGCGCGTCGACGGCGATCGGCGGCCCGAGCTCGGCGAGCTCGACGCCGAGCGAGAGATGCGCCGCCGCCGGCGAGAAGAGATCGCGGCCGTGGAAGGTGCGCGAGACCGACTCGAGCGCGTAGTCCGGGTTCGCGAGCTCGTGGGCGGCGTCGATGCCGCCGAACTTGTCGGCCGCGAGCAGGAGCAACCCGTTGTCGGGGCCGACGTGGATGCGACCCGATTTGTCGCGAAGCGCCAGCGCGCGCCGGGCACTGCCGACGCCCGGGTCGACGACGGCGAGGTGGACGCCGACCGGCATGAAGGGGAGCGAGTTCGCGAGCGTAAGCGCGCCTTGCAAGACGGCGCGCGGCGGAATGCCGTGCGTGACGTCGATGATCTGTGCGTCCGGCGCGATCCGCCTCATCACGCCGTGGCAGGTGCCGACGAAGTCGTCTTGGAGGCCGAAGTCCGTCAGGAACGTGATGAAGCGCGCCACGCCGCGGCGCAGTCTACGAGGCCGTGCACGTCGTGCGAAGCGGCCTCGGCGACCACCTCGACGCCGGCGTCGCGCGCGGCGGCGGTGGTCTGCGGCCCGATCGAGATCGCCGGGCCGCGCCCGCCGGCCCGGGCATACGCTCGCGCGGCGGAGGCCGATGCCAACAGCGCGACGTCGACACGCGGCAGCTCCGCGACCTCGAGCTCGACTGTCCGATACGCCGGGACGACGTCGGCCCCGAGCGCGTCCGGCAGGAACGAGCGCGCGCCGTCCGCGGCGACGAACAGCACACGCCCGGCCGGCGTCCCGATCGTCGCGACAAGACCCTCTTGCGTGTGCA
This sequence comes from uncultured Actinomycetes bacterium, assembly GCA_963833655.1. Lineage (GTDB taxonomy): Bacteria > Actinomycetota > Thermoleophilia > Gaiellales > Gaiellaceae > 3-1-20CM-4-69-9. Next base: position 550,146 of record CAWHYL010000007.1, read on the forward strand.
CGTCGGCGACGAGGTCAGGCGCCAGCCCGGCCTGCTCGAGCGCAGCGGCGGTGCCGGGCCCGACGGCGGCGACGTGGGCCGGCGTGGCGTTCATCCGTCGCACGAGCTGGCGCGCGCCGTTCGCGCTCGTCACGACCACCCACTCGTAGCCGGAGACGTCGATCGGCTCGTCCGACAGCGGCTCGATCGCGATCAGCGGCTCGACGACGGCCTCGAAGCCCTGCGCCTCGAGCTCGGCGACGAGCACCTGTGCCCCCTCGCTCGGCCGCGTGACGAGGGCCTTCAGGGGAGGCATGCGAGCAGCTCCGCGGCGAGCGCGGCGGGGTCGTCACCCGTGCGCCGCTCGATCCAGCTGCCGTCTTCGGCCGCGACGAGCGCCGTCAGCCGCTCGCCGTCGTGATACGCGGCGACCGGCGCAAGGCAGCCGCCCCCGATCGCAGCTACGCACGCTCGCTCTGCCGCGACCCGCATCCGCGTCGGCGCGTGGTCCGCGGCTGCGACGAGGCGCTCCTCGCCGACCCGAACCTGGAGCGCGAGCGCACCCTGGCCCGCCTCCGGCACGACCCGATCGGGGTCGAACCGGTGGCCGACCTCGTCGTCGAGGCCGAGCCGGTCGAGCCCGCAGGCGGCGAGCACGATTGCGTCGAGGCCGCGCTCGCGGCGCTTGCGCAGCCTCGTGTCGACGTTGCCGCGCAGCGGCTCGATCGAGAGCGACGGCTCGAGCGCCAGGAGCTGGGCGCGGCGGCGGATCGACGCTGTCCCGATGCGCATTCCCGGCTGAATCGCGTCTGCGCCGCACAGCGCGTCGCGCGGGTCGTCACGCTCGAGGTACGCGCCGACGGCGAGGCCGTGTGTGTCGGTCGAGGTCATGTCCTTGGCGGAGTGCACGGCGACGTCGACGCGGCCGTCGAGCAGCGCCTCCTCGAGCTCCTTCACGAACACGCCGCGCTCGCCGATCTCCCCGAACGGCCGCGTCCGGTCGCGGTCGCCCGCGGTCGTGATCGGGACGAGCGCGATCTCGGTGCCTGCAGCGCGCAGCCGGGCGGCCGCGCCCTCGGCCTGGGTCAGCGCGAGCCTACTGCCGCGGGAGCCGACGCGGATCAGCACGGCACCACGCGCGCGGTGACCTCGTCTTGGCCATGCAGGTCCGGTGACGACGGATGCGAACGAACGCCGTCGGGACCTGCACCGGGAGCGGGCGGCCGATCAGGCCCGCGGTCTTCAACGCTCGTCCTCGAGACCGAACAGGTGGCGCACCGCGTCAGCATAAATCACGCCGTCGGCCGCCGCGGCTGCCTGCTTCATGCGAATTGTCGGCAGGTGCAGGAGTTTGTTCAGGACAGCAGCGGTCACCGACTCGGCAGCACGCCGCTCCGGGCCGCTGAGCTTCGCACGCTCGAGCTCCGCCTCGCGGATCTCCTCCGCACGTGCGCGGAGCGACGCAATCGCCGGAACGACGTCGAGCGACGCCTGCCACTCCCGGAAGCGCTCTGCCTCGTCGGCGACGATCGTCTCGGCGCGCTCGGCTTCGCGCCGGCGGCCCGCGAGCGTCTCGGCCACAACCGCCTCGAGGTCGTCGATGTCGTAGAGATAACAGCCGTCGAGCTCGTGGATCGCGGGGTCGAGATCACGCGGCACGGCGAGATCGATCAGGAACAGCGGCCGCCCCCGGCGCGCGTGCAGGCTGCGTTCGACGTCGGCGCGCGTGAGCGCCCAGTCCGGCGCGGCCGTCGACGAGAGCACGACGTCGACGTGCTCGAGGTTGCGGGCAACTTCCTCGAGCGACAGCGCGCCGCCGCCGTACCGGCCCGTCAGCGCTTCGGCGCGCTCCCGGGTGCGGTTCGCGACGAAGGCGATGACTGCGCCGCGTGCGCGCAAGCTCTTGATCGCCAGCTCACCCGCCTCGCCTGCGCCGATCACGAGCACACGGCGCCCGTTCAGGTCGCCGAAGACCTGCTCCGCCAGCGCCGCCGCGGCCGACGAGACCGACGCAGGGCTCTCACCGATCGCCGTCTCCGTGCGGGCCTTCTTCCCGGCATGGAGCGCGTCGCGGAAGAGCCTGTCGAGGATCGGCCCCGTCGCGCCGACGTCGTGCGCCGTGCGCACCTGCCCGAGGATCTCGCCCTCGCCGGGCACCATCGAGTCGAGTCCGGCGGCGACACGGAACAGGTGCAGCGCCGCAGCTTCGTCGCGCAGCCGGTAAAGCGACGGACCGAGCTCTTCCTCGAGGGCGAGCAGCGCCGCCTCCGCCTTGCGCTCGGCCTCGTCCGCCGACTCCTCGGCGAGGTACAGCTCGGTGCGGTTGCACGTCGAGAGGCACACGGCCTCTCCCTGCACGCCCGCCAGCGTGCGCGCGAGCTCGCCGGCGCGCTCGGGATCGAGCGCAGCCCGCTCGCGCAGCTCAACCGGAGCCTGGTGGTGCGAGATGCCGACGAGGACGACGCTCATGCGAAATGCGTGACGGGCAGGGCGAGCCGGACGATGACGACGAGAGCAAAGCCGGCCAGGACGAGGTACGCGGCACGGCGCCCCCGCCAGCCGGCGAGGTGACGAAGGGCCAGGTAGCCGGCGTAGACGGCCCAGGTCAGAGCGGTGACCGCCATGACCGCGTCGTACCCACCGCCGCGGTCCTCGAGCCGGACGAGCCCGACGGCGATCCCGAGGGTGAGCGCGGGCAGCGAGAACGCGATCGTCCGTGCCGCGACGTCGTCGAGCTTGGCGAGCGCCGGCGCGCGAACGCGGAGAATCGTGCGCTCGTGCCGCTTCAGCCGGCGCTCCTGCCAGAGGTAGAGGGCCGACAGGCCGGCGGCAAGAGTGAAGCCGGCGAACGCTGCCAGGACGAGCCCCACGTGCAGGACCAGGAAGAGGTTCGAGTAGTCGCTCTGCACGGTCGTCTTCGTCCCGCCGCCGGCCCCGGCGAGCGCGAAGAGGACGGCGGCGAGGGGCAACACCGCCAGCCCCAGCAGGCGGTAGCGCGGACGGCAGCCCCAGATCAGGTACGCACCGACGACGAACCAGACGAAGAGGTTGAGCGAGCCCGCCCACGTCGACCACGGAAACCCGTCCGCGCGCGCAGCCTGCACGCCGAGCAGCGCCGTCTGCACGAGCCAGCCGATCCGAACGCCCCACGTCGCCGCGCGCCCCGCGCGACCGGGGTGGCGCGCCTCGCCGAGATACGCGAACGCGGCTTCGCCGTAGGCGAGCAGCGCAGGCCAGAAGAGCAGCTCAGCCACGCCGCGCCGCCAGCTCGATGAGCTCCGTCAGCTCGCGTTCGAGCCGCTGGAGCTTGAGAGCGATGATGAACACGTACGCAAGCAGTACCACGAACACGACGAGGTACACGGCCGCGACGTACTTCTCCTCGGTGCTCACTCCTGCAGCGCCTCGCGCAGCTCACGCAGCCGCAGGTCGAGCCGCTTGCCGGCGAGCTCGAGCTGGTACAGCGTTGCTGCGACGGCAAACCACGCGACGACGCAGACGCAGAACGTGAAGAACTGCGAGCCGGCCATGTTCGGGCCGCCGCGATCGAACGCGACGGGATGGATGAAGCGCTCCGACAGCCGGATGGCGAGGATGCTGACGGGAATCAGCACGACGCCGAACAGCGCGTAGACGGCGCTCATGTTCGCCCGCTGCGGTCCCGGCGGCAGGGAGTACCGGAGCATGAAGTACGCGCAGTAGAAGAGGAAGAGAACGAGGAAGAGGACGAGCTGGTCCTCGCTCCACACCCACCAGTGACCCCAGCGGTATTTCGCCCAGATCGAGCCCGTGACGAGCGTCAGCAGCCCGAAGATGGTGCCGAGATGGATCGCGACGTAGCTCTCGAGGTCGGCGTTCTCGTCGCGCTTCCACAGGTGCCGGAGCGCCTTCCAGCCGCCCCACGCGAACGACGCATAGGCGGTGAACGCGATCGGCACGTGGAAGTAGAAGATCTTCTGGTTGAGGCCGTCCTCGTCGAGAGGGGCGTAGAAGAAGATCAGCGCGATCGCCGCCGCCATGAGTGTCAGGGCGAGCGTCGCGAGCGCCGGCAGGCGGTTATTCCGTGACCACGTACTCAAAGGACGCCCAGCAAATGATCGCAAAGAGCGCGTCGTAGAGGCCGAGCAACCCGAGGTAGCGCCCCGGATCGCCTGCCACGCTCGCGCCGACGCCGCCGATCACGATCGGAATCGCGAGCGGCAGGAACAGAAGGGGGAGGAGCAGCTCGCGCGCACGGCTCGCGGTCGCCATCGCGGCCAGCAGCGTCCCGACGGCCGCGATCCCGACGTCGGCCAGGACGACGCCCGCGACCAGCGCGGCATCGACCGGCTTGAAGAAGAGCCCGTAGGCCGGGAGCGCGATCACCTCGGCGAGGCCGAGGAACGCGAGGATCGAGAGTGTCTTGCCGAGCCAGATGGCGCTCCGGTCGCTCGGCGCGAGCACGAGCCCGTCGATGACGCCCTGCTCCCGCTCGGCGGCGAACGAGCGCGAGAGGCCGAGAAGCGCAGTGAAGAGGAGCGCCACCCAGAGCAGGCCGGTTGCCGCGAGATCGGACGAGTCGGCCGGCAGGACGAAGTGGAACACGACGAGCGTCGAGACGACGAACAGCAGCATGGCCGGAAGGGTGTCCCGCGCCCGGAGCTCGAGCAACAGGTCCTTCCGCGCGAGCGCACCGACGTCCGCGAAGTAGGTCACGCGAGCGCCAGACGCGCGGATGCGAACTCCGCGAGGCGTTCGGGCTCGTGCGTCGCGACGACGAAGGTCGCGTGCGCAGCGCGCTCGGCCAGCTCGCTGTCGAGCAGGTCGACACCCTCGTCGTCGAGCCCGCTGTAGGGCTCGTCGAGGAGCAGCAGGCTCGGGTCGTGCAGGAGCGTGCGACAGAGCGCGAGGCGCTGCAGCATCCCGCGCGAGAACGACGCCGCCCGGGCGTGCCGTGCCTCCCACAGCCCGAAGCGCTCGAGCAGCATGCCGCTCCGCTCACGCCGCTCCGGCACGCGGTACAGCCGGCCGTACAGGTCGAGGTTCTCGAGCGCCGTGAGCTCCCGGTAGACGAGCGGCTCGTGGGCGAGGTAGCCGAGCCGGCCGCGCTCGACCGCCACCGTCAGCTCGCCGCGCGTCGGGGCAGCGAGACCGGCACAGAGGCGCAGCAGCGTCGTCTTGCCCGAGCCGTTCGGCCCGGTCACCAGGACGAAGTCGTCGGCCGCGACGTCGAGATCGACGCGGCGGAGGATCCGCTTGTCGCCGTAGCGCTTCTCGAGAGCGCGGGCGTGGATCACACCACCACCTCGGCGAGGACGAACGCGAAGAAGACGACACTGATCAGGCCGTTCACGCTGAAGAACGCGGCGTCGAGCCGGCTCAGGTCGCCGGGGCTGATCAGCGAGTGCTCGTAGCCCAGCAACAGCGCGACGGCGATCACCCCGAGCCAGTACGGCCACGTGAGGTGGAGGCCCGCGCCGACTGCCACGAGCAACAGGACTGTCGCGATGTGCAGGAGCCGCGCGCCGCGGAACGCACCCTCGACGCCGAACCGCACCGACACCGAATGCAGTCCCTGCTGGAGATCGACGTCGCGATCGAAGAGGGAGTAGAAGAGGTCGAAGCCGGCGATCCACGCCGCGACCGCGGCACCGAGCGCCCACGACTCCCACGGGAGCCGGCCGGTGATCGCAACCCACGCCCCGACCGGGGCGAGCCCGTCGACCGCGCCGAGCCAGAGGTGGCTCAGCCACGTGAAGCGCTTCAGGTACGGGTAGACGACGAAGCCGATGATCGGGATCGGCGCGAGCCAGCGCACGATCGGCTCGAGCTGGAAGCACGCGATCAGGTACAGGGCGAGCGCGAGCGCGCAGAAGACAACCACCTGCACGCGGCTGAGGACGCCGGCGGGCAGCTCACGCGTCGCCGTCCGCGGGTTGCGCGCATCGATCTCGGCGTCGACCAGCCGGTTGATGCTCATCGCGAGCGACCGTGCGCCGACCATCGCCAGCGTGATCCAGACGAGATCGTGCGCGGACGGAATCTCGTTCCTGCACAGCAGCGCGCCGATATAGGCGAACGGCAGCGCGAAGACCGTGTGCTCGATCTTGACGAGCGATGCGAACCGGCGCGGGAGGACGGCGACGGACGTCACGTCGGCTCGTGCTGCGTCGGGTCGCCCGCAATCAGCTCGAGCGCATGACCGAGGGCCGGCTTGATCAGCTCGAAGCCGTCGCGGCAGCCACCGGGAGAGCCGGGCAGGTTGACGACCAGGGTCTGCCCGCGAATTCCGGCGACGCCGCGTCCGAGCAGGCCGTGCGGCGTCTTCGCGATGGCATCGGCGCGCAACCCCTCCGCGATGCCGGGCACGAGACGGTCGAGCACGGATTCCGTCGCCTCGGGCGTGAAGTCCCGTGGCGAAACGCCGGTGCCGCCGGTCGTCAGGACGAGCCGCGCCGTCTGCGCCAGCTCGCGGATCGCCGCCGCGATCTTCGGGCGCTCGTCCGGCACGACGCGGTGCTCGACCTCGTAGCGCTCAGCTTCCAGCAGGTCGACGAGCAGCGCGCCGCTCGTGTCCTCCCGCTCACCGGCGGCCACACCGTCGGAGACGGTCACGACTGCTGCCTTCACTGCTTCGACTTCTCCACGAGCACGACGTCGCCGATCGTCATCTCCTTGTCGATCGCCTTCGCCATGTCGTAGACCGTCAGGGCGGCGACCGAAACGGCCGTGAGCGCCTCCATCTCGACACCCGTCTGCGCCGTCGTCTCGACGGCGGCGCTGATGTCGACGCCGTCGTCGCCGACCTCGAGCGACACCTCGATGTGCGACAGCGGCAGCGGGTGGCAGAGCGGGATCAACTCGCTCGTCCGCTTGGCGGCCATGATGCCGGCGAGTTGCGCCGTCACGAGCGCATCGCCCTTCGGCAGCTCACGGAGACGACGAGCAGTCCCGGGCGCCATGCCGACGGTTCCGCGCGCAACGGCACGCCGCCGTGAGAGCGGCTTTCCGCCGACGTCCACCATGCGGACGTCGCCCGCCTCGCCAACGTGGCTCAGCTCCGTCATGCCGGGCGAACGTTAGCGCCGTGCCGTTGCGGCGAGGCGGTCGAGCGCGGCGAGCTGGAGCTCGAGCCACTCGTTGACGTCGTGCTCGCGAACGTGCTTCCGGGTCGCCTCGAGCCGCGCGCGGCGGTCGGCGACGTCCAGCGTCAGCGCCTGATGAATCGCCTCCGCCTGACCCTCCACGTCGAAGGGGTTCACCGTCAGGGCCCATTGCCCCAGCTCTGCGTGCGCGCCCGTGTTTTCAGACAGGACAACAACGCCGTCACGCGTGTTGACGAGTGGCGCTTCCTTGGCCACGAGGTTCATCCCGTCGAAGATCGCGTTCACGAGCAGGACGTCGAACTGCTTGTACGCGGCCACGGAGAGCGGGAAGTCGTCCTCGATTCGCAACGCGATCGGCTTCCAGCGCTCCTGCTGGAAACGGTCGTTCACGCGACGCGCCTCGCGCTCGATCGCGCCGAGGTACTCGGCGTACTCCGGAATGTCCTGCCGCGACGGGTCGAGCAGCGCCAGCATCGCGACCCGCCGGTGCATCTCGGGATGCGCATCGAGATAGAGCTCGAACGCGCGGAAGCCGCGCACGATGTTCTTCGACGGGTCCGTCCGGTCGACACGCACGACGAGCCGCTCGGGACGGTGCGCGACGATCTCGCGCTCGGCGGCGAGCACGGGCGCGCTCTCCGCGAGCTCGTCGAACTCCGCCGGGTCGACCGAGATCGGCGCGGTGACGGTCTTCTGCGTCGCGTCCTCGCCGAGGAGCTCGCGCGTGCTGTAGATGAAGTTGCTGCGCCACCGGTCGGTGTGGAAGCCGATCACGTCGTTCGCAATCAGTCCCTCGTGGATCGCCGAACGCATCGGCCGCGGCAGCACCCGCCAGTAGTCTGGCTGCGGCCACGGGACGTGGACGAAGTGCATCAGGCGCGCATCCGGCCGCGCCTCGCGGACGACCCGCGGGGCCAGATAGAGGTGATAGTCGTGGAAGAAGACGGCGGCGTCCGGCTCCCGCTCGAGCTCCGCGAGCACGGCCCGCGCAAAGCCCTCGTTCACCGCGGCGTAGCCGTCGCGCCACGCCCGATGGAACGCGGCGTCGACCTTCGGCGTGTACGCGAGCTCCCAGAGCGAATGGTGGACGAACCACAGCATCGGGTTCGCGACGACGTTGTAGTACCAGTCGTAGGCCTGCGCGTCATGCGCGACGAAGCGCAACCGGTAGTCGTCCTGCTGCCGCGTCTCGCCGGCGAGTGCCCGCTCGCCCTCGGTCGTTGCGCTGGCGATCCAGGTCACGTCCTGGTGCTGCAGGAGGCTCCGCAGCGCTGTCGCGAGCCCGCCGCTGCTGCGGTGCATCGCGCCGTCGCGGCCGACGCGCACAGGGCCTCGGTTCGAGACGACGATCAGCTTCCGGCGCACCGCGCCACCGTATCCGCTACGCCGTCGCTGAAACGACCGCGACCTCGGCGCCGGAGGTGTCGTTGCCGAGCAGTTGGTTGAAGAGCACGAGCCAGTCGCGCAGCAGCCGCGGGGTCAGGAAGTGACGGCGGACGTACTCCTTCCCACGCAGCGCGCGCTGGCGCGCCTCGGTCGCGTCACGCAAAATCTCGATGCACGCCTCCGCGCATTCGGTCGACGACCCCACCAGCCAGCCGGTCTCGCGGTCCTGGATCTGGGCGACGATTCCGCCGACACGGCCGGCGACGGTCGGGCGTGTCTTCCAGAGGGACTCGGTCACGGTCAGCCCGAACCCTTCCTTGATCGACTTCTGGATCACGGCCGCGGAGTGGACCTGGAATGCGTTGACCTCGACGGAGCCGACGTTGTTGAGGTTCGAGAGGATGTAGATGTCGGGATCCCCGGCGGCGTACGCGACCGTCTGGTTGTAGAAGTCCCAGCCTTCTGGGTCGTCGTGCGCCATCGACCCGACGAGCGCGAGCTGCACATCGGGGAAGCGCTGCTTGACGATCCGGTATGCGTCGATGACACCGAGCGGGTCCTTCCACGGGTCGAACCGCGACACCTGCGTCAGGAGCGGGCGTTCGACGTCGATCCCGAACTGGTCGACGATGTACGCGGCATCCTCGGGCGACAGCGCCATGTTCTTCGGCGCGAGCGGGTCGATCGCCGGCGGCCAGATGTAGCAGGGCGGCAGCCCCTCGGCCTTCGGGACGTACTCGCGCATGTGGAAGATGGCGGCGTCGTAGCGCCGGATCGACGGGAGCAGGAAGTCGAACACGTCGGCGTTCGGCGACGAGAAGTCGATGTGCCCGCGCCAGATCCAGCGCGCGTCGGAATCCGCGAAGTGGTCGATCATCCCGACGGGCTGCGGGTCGTGGACGACGACGAAGTCGTAGTCGTCCTCGAACTCGCGCGCGTTCAGCTCCTGATAGCGCGTGAAGACGTCGCGCTGCTCGGCGTCGAGCCCCTGCGGGTTTCCCTGCAGGGCGTTGTGGATCGTCTTCGTGACGTTGTAGAACTCCTCGGCGCCGGCGATGATCCGCCACTCGGTGTCGAGCCCCGCGTCCTGCATCAGCGGGATCAGCGTGTAGTTGATCTCGGCGACGCCGCCCCCGAACGCGGTCGCGGAGAGATGGACGACACGCTTTCCCTGGAGCGGCTCGGCGAGCCGGCGGATCTCGTCCATGAGACCGCGCGTCGCGATGGTCGCGTAGTCCGCCAGCGACTTGTGTCCGACGTTGACGAGTTGGAGCATGGTGGTCTAGTCGCTCGAGTACGACAAACGGCCGCGGAGCTTACAGGCGGCTACTGAAGCTAACCCAGCGCTTTCTCGAACCGGAGGCGGGATCCTCTCCCGCCGGGCTGCCTTCCGATCTCGACTTCGTCCGCGATGGCTCGGATGATCGCGATGCCAAGCCCTCCCTCGGACAGCTCTTCGAGCGGTCCGTCTGCCGCCGCGGGATCGAATCCCTCGCCTTCGTCCGTCACCTCGATGACGAGCCGGTCGGGCCGAAGCTCGTACGAGATCTCGACGACGCCGGCCTCGTCGTCACTCGAGTACGCATGCCGCACCGAGTTCGAAGCGGCCTCGGTCAGCGCGAGCTTGAGGTCGGCGAGCATCTCGTCGGACAGTTCGCGAACACGCGCGATCCCCGTCAGCGCGAGCCGGCAGAGGGTGATGTATTCCGCGCGTGCCGGGATCGTCAGGCGCACGGTCGCCCCGCGGCCGTTGGCAGTGGAAGTTCCAGTCATTTCAGTCAGGTTTACCCACACAAGCCCAATCGAAACTGCCCAAACCTACCAGCGGCCGTGTCCGCGTCGCCTCAGCCGGCTTCTGCCCGGTTTCCCGAGCGCCTAACCCGAAGGGAGCTGCCGCTCGCCGAGCGTCACCGCGACGCGCTTCTGTTCCCCGTCCCGCACGACCGTGAACACCGCGACGTCCTTCGGCTTCAGGGTCGAGACGATGCGGACGACGTCGTCGGCACCGTCGACCGGCGTCCCGTCTATCGCCACGATCACGTCGCCGCCGGTGACGAGGTTTTGAAGCCCGAGGACGTCGACCTCACTGTTGCCGCCGCGGAGGCCGGCATGCGCGCCCGGGCTGCCGGGCTTCACGTTGACGACCAATGCGCCGCGCGCAACCGGATAGTGCAGCGCCCGCGACAGCGACGGCGTCAGGTCGTCGGTCTCGATGCCGACGTACGCATAGGTGACGTGGCCCTTCTCGAGCAGCTGTTGCACCGACCGCTTGGCAGCGTCGATCGGGATCGCAAAGCCGACGCCGCTGTCGTTCCCGTTGCCGCTCTGGCTCCGGATCTGCGCATTGATCCCGATGACGCGGCCGCGTGCGTCGAGCAGCGGCCCGCCCGAGTTGCCGTGGGTGATCGGGGCATCGGTCTGGATCGCGTCCACGACCTTGTACGTGCGGACGGTGATCGCGTCGATCGAGCGGTGAACCGCCGAGACGACGCCCGTCGCGAGCGAGTTCTCGTTGCCGAGCGGGCTTCCGATCGCCGCCACCGGCTCGCCCACCTGGACGGTCTTCGACTCTCCGAGCGGCACCGGGGTCAACCTGTGCCTGCTGTCGGCCAGCCGCAGCAGCCCGACGTCGTCGTAGAGATCCCAGCCGACGACCTTGGCCGCGGCGCGATCGCCGTCGGCAAACTCGACGTAGAGGTGCGCCGCAGGCTTCACGGCGGCGCCCTCGCCCGCGTTCGTGATCACGTGCGAGTTCGTGAGGATGTAGCCCTTCGGCGAGATGACGAAGCCCGAGCCCTGCGAGATCTCCGTCGCCTGCGAGCTCGGATCGCCGAAATACGCGAAGACCGTCACGACACCGGGCGAGCGCTGCCGGAAGATCCGCTCGGGGATGAACCCTTTGCCCGGCAGCGGCGCGACGTTCGACGTCGCGTTCGCCGGCAGGGCGGCCGGCACCGTCGCGGTGTCGGCGTTCACGACCACGGTCCGGCTCTTCCCGTCGAACCAGCCGGCGCCCTTCCCGATCGCCAATGCAGCGCCGCCGCCGAGAACGGCGGCGACGAGAGTCACGGCAACGAGCTGGCCGATCCGCACCGCGTCACTGTAGCGGCGCCTCTTCGAGGCGTTTCGAGCACGAACGCGTCAACTTCGGCGCCGCTGCGACGTCTGGGGCGAGGGGGGGTCGGCCCTCGCTTGGGGAGAACGCGCGGACGCCTCGGGCGGAGGGTCGCGCGAGGCGAGGGCCTGGCCCACCTCCAGAGTTGCAACCGGCGTCAGGTCGACGTCCTGAGTTCCCCGGACCTCAGCGCGAGCGTTCCCTCGCCCTCGCAGAAGCCCGTCGCCCGCGCGACCTCGGGAGCGAACGCGCGTACGAACGCTCCTGCAGCTTCGCGTCGGCGTCCGACGTTTCGCCGTTTCCCCGTGAAAAGGCCACGTCGGACACGTCCGTCGGAAGCGTGAGGACGAACGACGTCCGAGCGGTCCTCGTCGCCACTTCGAGCGTTCCCCCCATCAACTCGGCGAGCTCACGCGCGATCGCCAAGCCGAGGCCGCTGCCGGACGCAACCGAGCCCTCGAGCCGGTAGAACCGCTCGAAGACGTGCCCCGTATGCTCGGCCGGGATCCCGGGGCCCTCGTCCTCGACCGCGAGGAGCGCCGAGCCGTTCCCCTGTCGCGCCGAGATCCGGACCGGCGTACCGCGCGGCGTGTGGACCATCGCGTTCTCGAGCAGGATTCGCCCGATCTGGAGCGCCCGCTCCTCGTCGCCGACGGCGCGGCTCTCGACGCCGTTCTCGACCGTCAGCTCGTGGCCGGTCGAAAGGGCGACGCCGCGGAATTCGTCGGCCAGCACCTCGGCGAGCGCGGCAAGATCGACGTGCTCGCGCTCGATGGACATCCGGCCGGCGTCGAGCCGCGACAGGTCGAGGAGATCGGTCGCGAGCTTCGTCAGCCGTGCGACCTGCTCGCGCATCGTCGTCATGAACTCGGCCTGGGTCGCGGCGTCGAGCTCTTCGTCGTCCATGATCTCGAGGAACCCGCCGAGCGAGAAGAGCGGCGTGCGCAGCTCGTGCGAGGCGTTGGCGATGAACTCGCGCCGCGCGTGCTCGAGCTGTGCCAGGCGCTGCCGCATGTCGTCGAACGCCGCCGCGAGCTGGCCCAGCTCGTCCCCGCCGCGGTCGACGACCGGTTCGCTGAAGTCGCCTGCGGCAATCCGGTGCGCGGCACGCTCGAGCCGCCGGATCCGTCGCGCGAACAGCGTCGCAGCCGCATAGCCGACCGCCAGAGCCGCGGCGAGCGCGATCAGCCCCGCGATCACGAGGCGGCGGCGCACCTGCGAGATGCTCTGGAGCGTGTCCCGAAGCGGCGAGCGCACGACGACGACGGCGCCGTTCCGGAGCGGATAGCCGACCTCCGCGTAGCGCTTCTCGCCGGAGGTGACGGTGCCGCTCACTTCGTTCGGATAGGCGTCGAACGCCTTGACGACGAGCGGGTCGTTTTCGACGTCCGCCGACGTCACCGGGTTCGAGTCGTCGAAGACCGTCAGGATCTTCCGGCGGAAGTCGGTGGGCGTGTAGTAGATGACGCGGGCGTCCGCCTGCTGGGCGGCCTTGACGATCTGCTCGTGGAGCTGGTTCTCGGTCGTGTTGGCGAGACGCGTCGCGATCGCCGGCGTGTCGTGGCGGAGCTGGCTCAGCTTCGAATCGATCAGGTGGCGCTCGAGTGACGGAACGACGATCAGGTCGGCGAGCAGGAGCGCACCCGCAACGACGAGCGCGAGCCCGAGCGCGAGCCGGCCGCCGACAGACCGAAGGGGGTTCATCTGTCGCGGAAGCGGTAGCCCACGCCGCGCACGGTGAGGATGTACTCGGGCTCCGCCGGGTCAGGCTCGAGCTTCTCGCGCAGGTGGCGAACGTGGACGTCGATCGTCCGCGGCTCGCGGTAGTCGGCCGCGCCCCAGAGCGACTCGAGCAGCATCCGCCGGCTGTACACGCGCCCTGGATGGCTCGCCAGCGTGCGTAACAGCTCGAATTCGACGTACGTCAGCTGCACCTGGCGGCCGTCGATCTCGACGACGCGCCGGCCGAGGTCGACGGTAAGGCCGTGCGCGCTGATCACGTCTCGGGAGCCGCCGTTCGAGCGGGACACCGCCGCGCGGCGCAGCAGCGCTCGGACCCTGCTCCGGAACTCGCGGATCGAGAAAGGCTTGGTGATGTAGTCGTCGGCGCCGAGCTCGAGCCCGACGACCTTGTCGAGCTCGTCGTCGCGAGCGGTGAGCATGATGATCGGGACCTCGCTCTCTGCCCGCAGCCTGCGGCAGACCTCGAGCCCGTCGACCTTCGGCAGCATCAGGTCGAGGACGACGAGATCGACGTTCTCCGACGCGAACCGCGCCAGCGCCTCCTCGCCGTCGCGCGCCTGAAGCACGCGAAAGCCGTCGCGCTCGAGCGGATAGGCGAGCAGCTTCTGAACGGAATCCTCGTCGTCGACGAGGAGAATGGTCGAGGAATCGGGCATGTCGGCTCGGCTTTCGGAGTTGCCTGCCGGCGTCCTGGTGCCAGGTGATACGCGACTTACTATAGCCCTGCATGGCCACCGTTCCGCCCCGGACCGAACGGCGCCGGGCACGTCCAGGCTCAGTGGAGCGGCCGGTCAACGGGCGCCTCTACCGGGGGACGTGGCTGCTCGTCGGACTGCCGCTGCTCGTCGCCGCGTTCAGCGTCGCGCGACCGACGCCGCTCCCGCGCGCCTTTCTGCCGGAGTTCGACGGAGCAGCGGCCAAGGGGCTCGCGACCGACCTCGCGACGAACGACCCGAACCGCTTCCCGGGGGCGCTCGGGCCGGTGCAGTGGTTCAAGGACCAGCTCGCGCCGTACGGCCTGCCCATCCGCACCGAGCGGTTCAGCGCGGTGATCCCCGGCCACGGCCGCGTCCGGATGCAGAACGTGATCGCCGAGGCGATCGGGCGCTCGCCGCGAACGATCGTGGTGATGGCCCACCGCGACAACGACGGCAGCGGGCCCGGCGCCAACGACAACGCATCGGGCACGGCGATGCTGATCCAGCTCGCCCGCGCGTACGGCACGCTGCCCGGCAGCTCTGCAGGGGCGCTGCGTCCCAACCACACGATCCTGTTCGTGTCGACCGACGGCGGCGCGTTCGGCGCCCTTGGCGCTGCCCAGTTCGTCGCCCACTCGCCGCTGGCACACGACGCCGGCGCCGTGATCGACCTCGACTCGGTCGGCGGCCCCGGGCCGATCCGGCTCGAGCTCAACGGCGACACGCCGCGAACCCCATCGGGGACGCTGGTGGAGACGGCCGCCGCGCGGGTGGCGGCGCAGACGGGCCGCACGCCTGCGCACGACTCGATCCTGCGGCAGCTCGTCGACCTCGGCTTCCCGTACTCGCTCTACGAGCAGGCGCCGTTCATCGCCCACGGCATCGGCGCCGTCACCCTCACCACGGCGCGTGACAATCCGCCGGATCCCGTCGGCGACGTCCCGCAGCGACTCCGCGTCGACAAGCTCGACCAGGTCGGGCGCTCGGCCCAGGATTTGCTCGGGACGCTCGACGAGGGGCTGGAGTTCGCGCAGGGAACGTCGAGCTTCGTCTACGTCGGGTCGCGGCTGATCCGCGGCTGGGCGATCGAGCTCGTGCTGATCGCGTGCCTGCTCCCTTTCCTGGTCGCCTCGGTCGACCTCTTCGCGCGGTGCCGGCGCCGGCGGATCCCGCTTGCGCCGGCCCTGCGGGCGCTGCGTAGCCGGCTGGCGTTCTGGGCGTGGGTCGTCGTCCTGTTCGAAGTGTTCGGACTTCTCGGCGCGTGGCCGGACGGCGCACCCCGGCCTCTTTCCCCGCGCAGCGAGGCAGCGACGAACTGGCCTGCCGGACTGCTGTTCGTGCTCGCGCTGCTCGCCCTCGGGGGCTGGTTCGTGACCCGCGAGCGCCTGCTGCCGCGGCACGATGCCACGAGCGAGGAGGAGTTGGCCGGGCACACCGCCGCCCTGCTCGCGCTCGGCGCGTTGTCGCTGCTCGTGGTCGCGACAAACCCGTATGCGCTGCTCTTCCTCCTGCCCTCGCTGCACGCGTGGCTCTGGCTACCGCAGATGCGGCGCGCCGGCACGCCGGCCCGGCTTGGCGTCCTCGCCCTCGGCTTCGCGGGACCGGCGCTGCTGGTCGGCGAGTTCGCCGGGCGGTACGGCCTGGGCTGGGACGCGCCCTGGTACCTGGCCGAACTGCACGTCGTCGGCTACGTGCCGTTCGTCGTCGTCCCGCTGCTCGTCGTGTGGCTGGCCGGCTCGGCACAGCTCGCGGCGCTGTCCGTCCGCCGCTACGGCCCGTACCCCGAGGCCGACGCCCTGCCCCCGCGCGGGCCCGTGCGGCGCGTGCTTCGGCGGACGTACCTCACCGTCCACAACCGGCGCCGGCGCGTCGCACCGCAAGAGACGCCGGACGCGTTGGAAGGCTGATGCGTCGCTGGATCCGCCTGTTCGGCACGGTGCTCGTCGTCCTCGGCGTGCTCACGCTCGTCTGGGCCGGCGTCGTCTGGCGCTGGCAGGACCCCTTCACGGCGCTCTACACGACGTGGCGGCAGCACCAGCTGACCTCGCAGTACGAGAAGCGCGTCGAGGCGTTCAACGCGCCCACTCCCGCGACGTCGGTCGCTGCAGAGCGCAGGGACATCGCGCGCGAGGCCAAGCGCTACCGGCTGGGGTCGAAGCGCGGCGAGGCGATCGGCCGCATCCGCGCCTCGCGCATGGGCGTGAACATGATCCTCGTCAACGGCACCGATCACGAGACGCTGAAGAAAGGGCCCGGCCGCGACCTGCGGACGTTCATGCCGGGCGAGAACCGGCTCGTCTACATCGCCGGCCACCGAACGACCTATCTCGCGCCGTTCTCCCACATTGACCGGCTCCGGCCGGGTGACCGGATCACGATCGAAGTTCCGTACGCGACGTTCATCTACGCGGTGACGCACCACCGGATCGTGAAGGCGACCGATCTCTCGGTGCTGCGCTCGCCTCGTCACGAGCTGCTCGAGCTGCAGGCGTGCCATCCGCGGTTCTTCGCGACGCACCGCTACATCGCCTACGCACGGCTCCTGCGTGTCGAGCCGCGCGGAGCGGCGCCGTACGACGCCACGCAGGTCGCTCAGGCGAGTGGCAAGTAGCGGACGCGGTCGCCCGCTCTGAGCTCGCCGTCGCCGCGCGGCGCGTACACGAGCGCGTCGGCACCCGCGGCACGCACGATCATGTGCGACTCCTGTCCGCTCACCGGCTCGAGGACGAGGCCGTCGTCCGAGGCACGCACCCGCGCACGCACGAACTCGTCGCGGCGCGGATTTCGACGCACGGTGCGCGCGAGCCGTCCCTCGCCGTAGACGGGACGAGGCTCCGCTGCGCCCTGGAGGGCGAGCACGGCCGGACGAACGAAGAGCTCGCACCCGACGAGTGACGACACCGGGTTGCCCGGCAGCCCGAAGACGAGCGTCCGGTCGCGTGCGGCGAACGTCACGGGTTTGCCCGGCTTGACCGCGACGCCCCAGAACACCTGCTCGACGCCGAGCTCCCGCAGCAGGCCGCGAACGAGGTCGTGCGGCCCGACGGACACACCGCCGGACGTCACGAGCACGTCCGCGAGCAGCCCGACCTCGAGCGCGCTCCGAAGCGCCGCAGCGTCGTCGGCGACGGACGGCAGGATGTCGAGGTCCGCCCCGGCGGCGGCGAGCGCGGCCGCGAGCAGCACGCCGTTCGCCTCGTACACCTCGCCCTGGCCCAGCCGCTCGCCTGGACGGCGCAACTCCGTCCCCGTGGCGAGGATCGCCACGCGCGGTCGCCGCGCGCACACGACCTCGCCGACGCCGGCGGCCGCGAGTGCCCCGATCTGCGCAGGGTGCAGCCGCGCGCCGCGCTGGACGACGACGTCGCCCGCTGCGACATCGCCCGCGCGGGGCCGAACGTTGTCACCATGGTCAACACGCTCCGGAATCTCCACGTCGTTGTCACTTTCGACAACGTACTCGATCGGGATGACGGCGTCGGCGCCGTCGGGGACGACACCGCCCGTCGCGATCCCCATCGCCTCGCCCGCCGCCAACGCGCGCGGCGCCGGCACGCCGGCCGCGATTCGCGCGACGACCGGCAGCCGTCCAGGGGTGTCTGCCGATCGCACCGCGAAGCCGTCCATCGCCGAGCTGGGGAACGGTGGCAGGTCGACGACCGACAGCGCGTCCTCGGCCACGACGCGACCCGCCGCGCGAGCGACCGGGACAGGCTCGCCGTCGAGCGGTCGCACCCGCTCGAGCACGCGCGACTGCGCCTCCGCAAGCGACAGCAGCTCGGCCATTTCGCCGCGGAGGGTAACCTCGCAGCCGTGATCTCGGTCGTCGTGCCGGTGCACAACGAGGAACGCAGCGTCGCGCTGCTGTACGACGAGCTGCGGTCGGCCCTCGAGCCGCTGGACATGGCCTGGGAGACCATCTTCGTCGACGACGGCTCCACCGACGGGACGTTCGCCGCCCTCACGCGGCTACACAACGGCGCAGACAACGTCCGCGTCGTCCGCCTCCGGCGCAACTTCGGCAAGGCGGCGGCACTGCGCGCCGGCTTCGACCAGGCGCGCGGCGAAACCGTCGTGACGATCGACGGCGACCTGCAGGACGACCCCGCCGAGATCCCGCGCCTCCTCGCCAAGCTCGAGGAGGGCTTCGACCTCGTCTCCGGCTGGAAGACGCGGCGGCGCGACCCGCTGTCCCGTCGCATCCTGTCGCGGATCTTCAACCGCGTCACCGGAATGTTCTCCGGCGTGCACCTGCACGACATGAACTGCGGGCTCAAGGCGTACCGCGCCGACGTCGTGCACGGGCTCCGCCTCTACGGAGAGCTGCACCGCTTCATCCCGGTGCTCGCGCACTATCGCGGCTTCCGCATCGCGGAGCTGCCGGTGAACCACCGGCCGCGCGAGCACGGCCGCTCGCGCTACGGCGTCGAGCGCTACCTCCGCGGCTTCCTCGACCTCTTGACGGTGTCGTTCATCGGCCGCTATCGACACCGCCCGCTGCATCTGTTCGGCGGCCTCGGCCTCATCCTCGGCGCCATCGGGACGGCCATCCTCGTCTACCTAACGGTGCTGAAGGCACTCGGCAACGCGATCGGCCATCGCCCGCTGTTGATGCTCGGCGTGCTGCTCGTCGTGATCGGGATGCAGTTCTTCTCGCTCGGGCTGATCAGCGAGATGATCACGAGCCATCACGAGGAGCGTGCCGGCGAGCGCGACCGCGCCGAGCTGCTCGTCGACGAAGTCCTCTCCTGACGGCACCGGCTTGACGCCGCCTCGTTGAAAGTCACGTATTTCGGGACGTACGAGCGCGCGTATCCGCGCAACGCCCAGGTGATCTCGTGCCTCCGCACCGCAGGCGTCGCGGTGCAGGAGCAGCACGTCGCCGTCTGGGACGACCTCCGCCACGGGTGGTCGGCCGGCGCCGGCAGGGCGCTGCAGCTCGCAGCGGCGGAAGCGCGGCTCTTCACCTGGCGAGCGGATGGCGCCGACGCGCTCGTCGTCGGCTATCCGGGACACCTCGATCTACCGGCAGCGCGACGCGCCGCGCGCGGGCGGCCGGTGGTGTTCAACCCACTCGTCTCGCTCTCAGACACGCTCGTCGGCGATCGAGGCCGGTTCCGGAGCGGCTCACTCGCTGCGCGCGCGCTCGAGCGCGTCGACCGGTACGCGTTCCGCTCCGCCGACCTCGTCGTCGCCGACACCGCGGCGCATGCCAGCTTCCTCGCCGATCTCCGCCGCGGGGGCGATGTCGCCGTCTGCTTCGTCGGTGCCGAAGACCGCCTCTTCAGACCCGGATGGGAGCGGCCCGATCGGTTCAGCGCCTTGTTCGTCGGGAAGCTGATCCCGCTGCAGGGCGTCGACACCATCCTCACCGCCGCGCGGGCGATCCCGGACATTCCCTTCCGCCTCGTCGGCAGCGGACAGCTCGAATCCCTGCTCGCCGAGCGGCCGCCGAACGTCGAGCACGTGGCCTGGGTCGACTACGAGCGCCTGCCTGCGGAGATCGGTGCCGCCGGCTGCGCGCTCGGGATCTTCGGCACGACCCCGAAGGCGCAGCGCGTGATCCCGAACAAGGCATTCCAGGCGCTCGCGTGCGGCGCGCCGCTGGTCACCGCCGACACGCCGGCCGCACGCGAGCTGCTGGTGCACGAGGAGAGCGCCTTGCTCGTCCCGGCCGGAGATCCGGCCGCTCTTGCGGACGCCGTTCGGCGTCTCGCCGAGGACGCGGAGCTCGCGAACCGGATCGCGGCGGGCGGCCGCGTCGCCTACGAGCGTGCCGCGAGCGAACCCGTGCTCGGCGCCCGCTGGCGCTCGCTGATCGAGGGCCTGCTGTGAGAGCCCGGCTACCGACAGTCACGGCAACCCTCGTTGCCGCGATCGCCGCCTACGGTGCAGGCTTCGCGGCGCTCTCGGTGCTGCGCCAGCGCGCGTTCGCGAACGGCCGCTTCGACCTGGGGAACATGGTGCAGGCGGTGTGGTGGACGGCGCACGGCCATCCGCTGCGCATGACGAATCTCCACGGCGACCAGATCTCGCGCCTCGCCGCGCACGTCGACCCGCTGCTCGCCGTCTTCGGGCCGCTCTGGTGGGTCTGGCCGAGCCCTGATCTGCTGCTGGTCGCGCAGGCGCTGGCGATCGCGGCCGGCGCATGGCCCGTCTACTGGCTCGCGAGGAAACACCTCGGGTCACCACGGGCCGCTCTGGGCTTCGCGCTCGCGTACCTGCTCTATCCCGCGACCGGGTGGCTGACGCTCAACGAGTTTCACCCCGTCGCGCTGGCAACGCCGCTCCTGCTGTACGCGTTCTGGTTTCTCGACAACGACCGCCTCGTCCCCTTCGCGCTGTGCTCGATCGCGGCGGCGGCTTCGAAGGAGGAGATCGGGCTGGTCGTCGCCGGCTTCGGAATCTGGTACGCGCTGACACGGCGACGTGTCGCTGCCGGGCTCGTCATCGCCGCGCTCGGCTTCGCGTGGTCGGTGATCGCGATCGCCGTGGTCATTCCGCACTTCCACACGGCCGGCGAGTCGGATTTCTACGGTCGGTACAGCGAGGTCGGCGGCTCCGCGGCGGGGATCGTGAAGACGACGTTCACGCACCCTTCGCGCATTGCGCACGCCGCCTTCAGCGGCCGCGACCTGCGCTACGTGCTGCAGCTCGTGCTACCGCTCGCGGGGCTCTCGCTGCTGGCGCCGCTCGTCCTGATCGCGGCGCTCCCGGAGCTCGCGCTCAACCTCCTGTCCGCGACGCCCACCCAGACGTCGATCCACTTCCACTACACGGCGGGTCTGATCCCGCCGCTCGTCATCGCCGCCGTCCTCGGCGCGCGGCGGCTGTCGCGCTGGCGGCTCGCGGCCGCCTTCGCGATCGTCGTGGCGGCCCTCGCCGGCGCCTACCGGCTCGGCCCGATCCCGGGCTGGCGCCACGTTCCGGGCGGATCGCACTTCCAGGCGACTGCGGCTCATGTCACCAAGCACGACCGCATCGCCGCGAAAGCGTTGAAGCTGATCCCGAAGTCCGCCGTCGTCAGCGCAACGAACACGCTCGGCGCGCACCTGTCGGCACGGCGCCGGATTCTCAGCTTTCCCTACATCGAGGACGCGACGTGGATCGCGGCCGACGAGACGCAGCCCAGCTACGGCGACCGGTACGCGCCCGTCCCGATGGCGCTCACATTGGCCGCACTACGACGGGACCCGGACTGGCGTCTCGTGTTCGAGCAGGACGGCGTCCTCGTCTTCAACCGCGCGGCGGCATAGGACGACGAACAGCGTCACGAGCAGGAGGTCGCGCACGGCGACGAGCCAGATGCGGCCGCCGAGCGCGAAGACGTCGCCGTAGTGGAAGAACCAGACCTGCGCGAGGACGAGCGCGGCCGCCGTCAAGGCCCACTCGAGCGGCTCGAGGAGGACGACGAGCGGCACGAGCCAGACCATGTACTGCGGCGAGAAGAAGCGCGTGAACGCAATGAAGCCGGCGACGGTGCCGGCGAACGCGATCGCAAGCCGCCGCGGCTCGTCCCGCCCTCGAGCGAAAAGCCAGGTGACCAACGCCACGGCGAGCAGCTGTAGCGCGGAGCTGACGCCGGCGAGCACGCGCGGAAGCGTCCCGGTCAGGTCGTACGAGATCGCGTGCCCCGTCCGGTGGACGACGTGTGCGGAGTACCAGCCGAGCCGGTCGGCGACCCCGAGCAGCGATCCGAACAGGCTCTCGACCTGGAGCGCGCGGCCTGCCTGAGCGCGGAAGCTCTCGACGAGGTCGTGCGGCGAGAGCGCCAGGAAGGGAACGATCACGATTGCTGCGACGGCCGCGAAAGCGGCCGCCGACCACGCCGCGACACGACGTCCGGCCGTCCGCCAGACGTACACCAGCGCCGGCGGCACGAGCACGACGGGGTAGACCTTGGCCGCGAACGCGAGCCCGAGCACTGCGAAGGCCGCGATCGGCAGCGTGGCGAGCAGCAGTCCCAGCGCAGCGACTGTCAGGAACGCGGGCCACGCGTCATAGGTGTTGAGCGAGATCGGGCCCAAGGCGATCGGCGACAAGGCGAACAACCCGAGCGCGACCCACAGTCGACCACGCGTCGCGCCGAGACGGACGAGCAGCAGCGCGAGCACGACAGCCGTCGCCGCGCCGCAGAGCGCCATCAGCGACTTGAACGCGGCGTTGTAGTGCGCCGAGCCGAACACCTGCGGCGGCAGGAACACGACGAGGGCGCCCGGCGGATACTCCATGAAGAAGTCGCGGTACGGCACCTGCCCCGCGAAGACGGAGTGCGCAAAGCCGCCGTAGAGGTGGACGTCGCGAAAGCGCGCCGCGCGGAAGAGCCCGCCGTCGGGCACGGCGCACGCGGCCACGTAGACGGGAATCGCAGCCGCAGCCGCGAGCCACGCGTCCCTGCGGCTAGTGGCCGTTGCCCGGAACCTGTACGAAGCCGCCGTTGCCGCTGGTCGTCTGCGTCGTCGTCGGCTGCGTCGGCTGCGCGTAGTAGCCGCTCGAACCCGAGCTCGAGCTCGTGGAGTAGCCGCCGCTCATCGCGTACTGCAACGTGTGCGACGTCCATACGGGCTCGTGCGTGGCAACGGGAAAGTCCTTCGGCGTCGGCGCGTACTTGAGGGCGGGCTCCATGAAGAGCTTCCAGATGGTCGCCGGGAAGGTCGGGCCGGACACCTCGATCCCGTGCACCGACGTCATCGGGATCTCGCCTCGCGGGTACCCGATCCAGATCGTCGCCTCGAGGCTCGGCGTGTACCCGCAGAACCACGCGTCGGCGTAGTTGTCGGTCGTGCCTGTCTTCCCCGCCGACGTGGCGCCGAAGTACGCGCCGACGCCGGTGCCCATTCTCATGTTCTCGCCGAGGATCCGCGTGACCTCGGCGGCCACCCAGTCCGGGATCACGCGCTTGCGCTTGGGAACGCCCCAGCCCGCCTCCTTGTCGATCTTCCCGCCGGGGAGGACGACCTTCGTGATCGCCATCGGCTTCGAATAGATGCCGCCGGCCGCCAGCGTCGAGTACACCGTCGCGAGGTCGAGCGGCGTCACGGCCCGCGAGCCGAGGCCCATCGACGGCACGTACGAGCCGTCGACGTCCAGCGGTGACCTCCGCCTGTCGACGCCGAGCTTGTAGGCCATCGCAGCGATGTTCTCGGGGCCGACGTCGAGGGACAGCCGCGCGAAGACGGTGTTGTCCGAGCGGAGCAGGCCGTTCTCGATCGAGGTCGCCCCGACGTACGTGTGGTCGTACGTCTGCGGGCACCAGGCCGTCGGCGGATTCACGCTGCACGAGCCGAGGCCGGTCGGGTTGTACTCGAAGGGTGCCGAGAGATACGACGTCGACGGACTGATGCCCTCGGCGATCGCCGTCGTCAGGACGATCGTCTTGAACGTCGAGCCCGGCTGGCGCCGCGCGGACGCGACGAAGTTGACCTCGTTCTTCGGGTTCCCCGGGCTGACCTCGGTCATCGCGCGGATCGCGCCGTTCGCGGGGTTGATCGACACGATCGCCGCAGCCGGGTCCGTCGGGTAGTAGAGCGTCCGCTTGATCGCCTGCAGGGCGAATCGCTGCAGCCGTGGGTCGATCGTCGTGTACACGCGCAGGCCGCCGGAGCGCACGGTGTTCGAGCCGTACTGCTGCTGCAGCTCGTCGCGGACGTAGCTGAAGAAGTACGGCTCGCGGATGCGCGTGTACAGCCGTCCGGCCTTCAGGTGCAGATGGCGGTCCGCGACGGCGTCGGCGTACTGCGTCGACGTGATGTAGCCGTTCGCGAGCATCGCGCGGAGGACCTCGTCGCGCCGCGCGATCGCCTGCTGCGGATGATCGAAGGGATTGAAGTCGGTCGGAGCCTGGGGCAGACCGGCGAGCAGCGCGGCCTGCGGCAGCGTCAGATGCCTCGCCGACTTCGAGAAATACGTCTGGGCGGCCGCCTCGACCCCGTACGCGCGGTTTCCGTAGAACACCTGGTTGATGTACGCGTTGAGGATCCAGCGCCTCGACTTCTCGCGCGCGAGCTTGATCGCCAGGCACGCCTCCGTCGCCTTGCGGCTGAACGTCTGCGACGGCTTCTTGATGTAGAGGTTGCGCGCGAGCTGCTGCGTGATCGTCGAGCCGCCCTGCACCACGTGGCCGGCGCGCACGTCCGCGAAGAGCGCCCGGACGATGCCTGGGTAGTCGAGCGCGCCGTGCTGCCAGAAGCGGCGGTCCTCGATCGCGACCGTTGCGCGAGGCACCCATTTGCTCATGTCGTTGAGGTCGACCGGCTGCCGGTTCTTCTCCGCCGGAATCGACCCGAGCAGCGAGCCGTCGGCGGCGTAGACGAACGAGTTCTGGCCGACGTCGACGGGGCGCAGCGTGTTCAGGTCGCAGCTCGACATCCACACGGCCGCGCCGGTGAAGCTGCTGACGACGAGGATCAGGATGACGGCGAGCACGGTGCCGGCGACGAAGTGCGCGACCCGCTTGCGGTGGCGTCGCACCCGCTCACGGCGGTTGCGGCGGATCGTCGCGAGGAGGTGGTCGGGCTCGCGTCCGCGCCCGCGGCCTCGCGGCGGCGGTGTCACGCGAAGACTCCCTCGCCGCGCAGCAGGTCGTGGGCCTGCAGGCGCAACTCGCGCTCGAGGCGCTCGGCCGCCCGCTCGTCGTCGGCCGGGACACGAACGACGACGGTCGCATTCCCGGCGAGGTCGCCGACGAACACGTCGGCGTCCTTTCGCAGCGTGCGCAGCCGATCGACCACGGCGCCGACGTCGCGACCAAGCGGGACCTGAACTGTGATCTCGGCGACCTTTTCTCGACTGCGAATGGTGGAGTTGCGGATGGTATCCGAGGCGAGCTTCTCGTTCGGGATCACGAGCCGGTCGCCGTTCTCGGTCCGCACGAACGTGTAGATGAGCCCGATCTCCTCGACGATTCCCTCCGTGTCCTCGATGTGGACGTCGTCGCCGAGGCGGACCGGTTGCGTGAACGCGATCAGCAGCCCGGCGACGAAATTGCCGAGCGTCCGCTGCGAGGCGAAGCCGACGACGATGCCGATCACGGCCGAGGAGGCGAGGAGGCCGCCGGCGACGGCTCGCACCTGCGGAATCACGAGCAGCGCGGACAGGAGCCCGACGAAGACGACGCCCGCGGTGATGCTGCGGCGGACGATGCGGTAGCGCGTCGTCGCCTCAGGTGTCAGCTGCCGGCGCGCGATCGCGCGGTCGATCAGACGGGCCACGACGAGCGTGATCAGCAGGACCACGCCGACGACGATCAGGCGGTGCCAGAGCGGCATGGGCCTCTATTCGACGGCCCAGCGAAACCCCTTGCCGGCACGCTCGAAGCGCCCGACGCCGTAGAAGTGGCCGGCGATCACGGCAACGCCGTCCTCCACCAGCTCCGCGATCACGCGGCGACGCGTTGCGGTGGCGACGTCGGCATCCATGTCGTTGACGAACACGACACTCGGGTCGACGACCTGGAGCTCGTGTGCGACGAGATCGCCGATCGCCGCAAACCCTTCCGCGCGCACGATCATGTGCCCCGGCGTGTGCCCCGGTGCCGGCTGGACACGAACGCCCGGCGCAATCTCAGCCTCGCCGGTCACACGCTCGAACCGGTCCGCGATCGGCGCGACCTTCTCGCGGAGGTGGGGGCGCTCCGCGAGCGACGCGTCGCTCATGAAGTAGGACCAGTCGTCCTCGTGCACGACGTAGCGAGCGTTCGGGAACGCGCCGGTCCAGCCAACGTGATCGACGTGCAGATGCGTGTGCACGACGACGTCGACGTCGTCGCTGGTCAACAGGTCGAGGAGCCGTGCGTCGCCGTCGGGCATGAACGCGCGCGGCTTCGGGCCGGCGCCGGTGTCGACGAGGACGGTCGTGTCTCCGATGCGAAACAGCGCGCAGTTGACCGGCACCCACCAGTCGACCTCGGAGTGGATCGCCGGGAAGGCCTCGCGCTGCGTCGCAAACGTTCCCTCGGAGTCGGTGAGGACGTCGGCCGTCACAGCGGCTTCCTGCCCGCGAAGCCTTCGTCCGTACCGTGCCAGTACGCGATCTCGCCCTCGCCGAGCTTCCAGCACAGCAGGACGAGCTCGCCGCCGCGGCGCGACGGGAAGTCGAGCAGCCCGTCCTCGAGCGACTTGATCTGCGCGCCGGCGGCGTCGATCTCCTGCGCGCACGCGGCGATCGCGTCCGCCTCGGCCTGGATGCTCGCCGCGAGCTCGCGGAGGTCGCTCGGCGGAAGGTCGCCGCCGTTGCCCGCGATACGCGTCACGAGCTCGCGCTGGCGGCGCTGTGCGGCGGCAAGCCGGCGATTGTGCTCGACCATCCGCTCGACGACGGGCCGGAGCTCCTCGACCGCCGCGTTCGCTTCTTCGAGCGTGAATTCCCGAGGCACCTCCCTATCATCACGGTTCGTGCTCGGCATCTACGTGTGGAGCCGGGCAATGATCTGGCTCGGCGCGATCTTCGCCTTCTACTGGTTCGAGCCGAATCGCAACCCGCGCGCAGGCCGCTGGGACTCGCCGCTGATTCACGACCTCGGCTCGTTCACCGACGTGTGGGCGCGGTGGGACAGCGTCTTCTTCGTGCGGATCGCGACGCACGGCTACGACCGCGCGTCGGCCGCGTTCTACCCCCTGTATCCCGGGCTCGTCGCCGCGCTCGGTCGCCTCTTCTTCGGCCATTACGTCCTCGCCGGCATCGTCATCTCCCTCGCCGCGTGCCTCGGCGCATTCGCGTTGTTGTACCGACTCGCGGAGGAGCGGCTCGGCCCGGACGGCGCCTGGCGGACGGTGCTGTACCTCGCGATCTTCCCGATGGCCCTTTTCCTCCAGGCCGTGTACAGCGAGTCGCTCTACCTGCTGCTCGTCCTCGCGGCGTTCGTGACCGCGGAGCGTGGCCGCTTCGCATTCGCCGGCCTCCTGTCGGGGCTTGCAATCCTCACGCGCATCACCGGCGTCGCGCTGCTCCCGGCCCTCGCGGTGCTCGCGTGGCGGTCGCACAGGCGGGGGCGCGCGCTCGCGGAGCTGGCCCTGGCACTGCCGGTCGTCGCCGTGTACCCGCTCCTGCTCTGGCAGCAGATGGACGATCCGTGGGCGTTCTGGAATGCGCAGGACGAGTGGCACCGGCATCTTTCGCGCGCGGGCCCACTCGGCGGAATCTGGGCGGCGCTCGTGCACTGGACGCCGTCGCACGCCGAGTTCCAGCACGCGATCGCCGTCAACGCGGAAGGTCTCGTGGCGCTTGCAATCTTCATCCCGCTGACGGTCGTCGCGTGGCGGCGCTTCGGCGCGCCGTACGGCTTGTTCGCGGCGCTCAGCCTCGCGATTCCTCTCAGCTACCCGAGCTCGCGCTGGCCGCTGCTCTCGCTGCCGCGCTTCGGGCTGGTGATCTTCCCGTTCTTCCTCGCGCTCGCGGCGCTGACGACGGGCCGGCCGCGGCTGCACACGCTCGTCGCAGCGACGAGCGCACTCTTCCTCGGCATCGCGATCGTCCAGTGGTCGTTATGGCAGTGGGTCGCGTGACGGCCGCGGCGCTCGACGGCGTCACCGTCGACGCGCACGGGACGCTGGTGCGCTTGATCGATCCCGTTCCGGCGCTCGCGGCGGCCCTCGCGGAACGCGGCGCCGAACGCCCGCGAGACGTCGTCGCGCACGGGTTCCGCGTGGAGGTCGAGCACTACGTGCGGCATTCGTCGGACGGACACGACGAGCCCGGGCTCGCGCAATTGCGGCGCGACTGCGCGGCCGTCTTCCTCGACGCCGTCGCCGCCGAGCTGGACGCCGACGAGTTCGCGCCGGTCTACGCCGGCGCGATGCGCTTCGAGCCCCTTCCCGGCGTCGTGCCCGCGCTCGAGCAGCTCCGCGGCCTCGGGCTCGAGCTCGCGGTCGTCGCAAACTGGGACCTCTCGCTCCGGCGGCTGCTCGACGAGGTCGGCCTGAGCCGGTACTTCCGCGCCGTCGTCCACGCGGCGGGAAAGCCCGGGCCGGACGGGCTCCTCCGGGCACTCGACGCGCTCGGAGTCGACGCGTCGCGCGCATTGCACATCGGCGACGACGAGGCCGACGAGCTCGCGGCGGCCGCAGCCGGCACGCTGTTCGCGCCGGCGCCGCTGCCCGACGCCGTCGCGGCGCTCGCATGAGCCCGCTCGCCGCTTGGACGACGTTCGTCGTTGCGTTCGCGTCGCTCAGCTACGCCGTCCGCTTCACGGAGGGGAAGCCGCAGAAGGACGTCCTGTACCAGTGGTCGACCGTCGCGAACAGCCTCGTCCAGTACGCAATCATCGCGTTGATCGTCTACGCGATCGCAGGACTGGGGAATCGGCGCCAACTGCTCGTGCTCCGCCGGCCGACGTCGTGGTGGGTCGCGGCGCGCGTCGGGGCAGGAGTGGGCATCGGCATCACCGTGCTGACGGCCGTGCTCGGGCCGGTCCTGCACCCGGGCCGCGAGCAGGGGGTGACGCCCGACGTCTGGATCCCGAGCCACGCTGCCCAGTACGTCGCGAACGGGATCGTCATCTGCATCGTGGCGCCGTTCGTCGAGGAGCTCGCGTTTCGCGGCCTCGGCTACTCGCTCCTCGTCCGCTACGGACGCTGGACTGCGATCGTGCTCGTCGGTGTCGCGTTCGGCGCCGCGCACGGGCTCGTCGAGGCCTTCCCGTTCCTCGCCGCGTTCGGCGCGGGCCTGGCCTACCTCCGCAGCCGCGTCGACAGCGTGTATCCCGGCATGATCGTCCACGGCGTGTTCAACGCAACCGCGCTGGCCGTTGCCGTTTCGGGCAAACCTCAGGCGGAAAACATGCTTCGCGCATGCTCTGGGGTCTGGTCGTTGCTGCACTTCTGACCGTCACGGTTCAGGCGTCGCCCACATCGGGGCCGGCGCCGCTGGACGTCACGTTCACCGCCGGCGGAACGTCGACCGCGCACTGGGACTTCGGCGACGGCACCTCGGCGGACGGGCCGACCGTGGAGCACAGCTACGCGGCCGGACGCTGGCACGCGGCGGTCACCGACGAGACCGGCGCCATGCAGACGGTGACGGTGACGGCATACGGGTTGACGCTGCGCGGACCGCACACCGCACGCTACGGCCGCCGTGTCGTCTTCCGCGGATCGATCCTCCCGGCCGAACGCGGACTGCGAGTGACCTCGACCGGGCCGAACGGCAACGTCGGCCACGCGACGACGACTGAGCGCGGAACGTTCACGCTCCGTGCGCAGCTGCGACTACCCGGGCGCTACACCGCGACGGGCAGGCGCGCGACATCGGCGCCGATCGCGGTGCGGATCGCGCTGCGGCGGCTCTCGCTCGGGGCGCACAGCGTTCTCGTCGGTCAGCTGGGGGGCCGGCTCCGGCAGCTCCACTACGCGGCCCCGCGGGAAATGACCTTCGACGGCCGCCTGCTCGACGCGGTGTACGCGTTCGAGAGAGTGCAGGGTCTGCCGCGCACCGGTGTCGTCGATCCGCGGTTCCGGCGTGCCTTCATGGCGGCGCGGACACCGAGCCCGCGTTACGCGCAGCCGGCGAGCCACATCGAGGTCGACAAAGAGCGGCAGGTGCCGGACGTCGTGCGCCGCTCACGCGTCGCGCTCATCGCTCCCGTCTCGACCGCCGGGCTGCCGGGCAAGTTCACGCCCGTTGGGAGGTTCTCGATCTACCGAAAAGTCGTCGGCTTCGACCCCAGCCCACTCGGAGCCTTGTACGACCCGATGTACTTCACGGGTGGCTATGCGATTCACGACAACCCGTCCGTTCCGCCGTACCCGGCGAGCCACGGCTGCGTCCGCGTCCCGATGTGGGTCGCGCCGCTTCTCTACGCATCGAACCCGTACGGCGAGACGGTGTACGTGTACTAGCGCCGTCCTGCTGCTGCTTGCCGCCGGCTGCGGCTCCGCGAAGCGCCCACTTGCGTACGAAGACCTGACGGCCAAGGTCGGCGGCCTCGAGTTCACGCGCATCACCGTCGACACCGCG
Organism: uncultured Actinomycetes bacterium; assembly: GCA_963833655.1. GTDB lineage: Bacteria > Actinomycetota > Thermoleophilia > Gaiellales > Gaiellaceae > 3-1-20CM-4-69-9. The sequence continues at coordinate 580,103 of CAWHYL010000007.1, forward strand.
CAGTCGCGACGGGAGCTGCGCGAGGTGCTCTCGCGCAACAACCCGGGGGCGAAGATTCGGCTCCCCGCGATCGACTTCGGCAGGCAGGAGACGTTTCTCGTCGCGGCGGGCCCACGCTCGAGCACCGGCTACGCTCTGCGCGTCGTGCGCGTCTACGAACACGGAGACCATGTGCAGGTCGTGATCCGCGAGCGAGCGCCGACGCTCGACGACCCGGTCCGCGCGCGCGTCACGTATCCCTTCCGCCTGATTGCCCTGCCGACCCACAAGCCCGTGCACCTGAAATGGTTGGGCCGCCCGTGAACGACGACCCGCTGATCAAGCAGCTTCGCCAGCAGATCTCCGACACCGACCGCTCGATCGTCGACGCGTTCAACGCGCGCCTGCGCCTGGTCGCGCGCCTGAAGGGCTACAAGGAATCGCGGGGGATCGACTTCCTCGATCCCGAGCGCGAGGAGTGGATGCTGCAGTACCTCACGCGCGCGAACCGCGGTCCGCTCTCGGGCGACGGCTTGAAAGAGCTGTTCGACGAGATCCTGGACCTGACGAAGCGCGAGGTCCAGCGCGGCGAGGAGAGCTAGCTACTCGTCCTCTGGATCGACGGCGAACTCGTCGGGCGTGACCTGCTCGAGGAACTGCTTGAACTCGGAGACCTTCGACTCGATGTCCTCCTCGGTCACCTCGTCGCCCTCGAACTCGATCCCGGATTCCTCGATCACGTCGTCGGCGGCGAAGATCGGCGCGTCGGCGCGGATGGCGAGCGCGATCGCATCGGACGGCCGCGAGTCGACTTCGATCTCCGACCCGTCGAGCTGCACCGTGATCTGCGCGTAGAACGTGTTCTCGCGCAGCTCGGTGACCGTGATGCGCGTCACCTGTGCGCCGAGCTGGTCGAGCATGTCCGTCACGAGGTCGTGCGTCATCGGGCGCGGCGTCGACGCGCTCTGCAGCTTCATCAGGATCGCGGCCGCCTCGGGATGGCCGATCCAGATCGGCAGGAACTTGTTGCCTTCGGCCGTCTTGAGCAGAACGATCGGCTGCTTGCCGACCAGATCGAAGCTCACGCCGTAGATCTGCATCTCCTGCATGGGGCGACCTTTTCGGATGGTAGCTCAGGCTTTCTGCGTCGAACGTCACCCGGCCGGCCGTTCCAAAAACGTTTACGCGGGTGGCGCTATCGCTCTTTGAGCCGCCATTCGGCGACGTCGCGGATGCTCACGATCCCGACGGCCCGTTCGTCGGCGACCACCGGAATGTGCCGAAAGCCTCGCTCGATCATCGTCTCGCCGGCCTCCTCGACCGACGCATCCTCGGTCATCGTCACCGGGTCCGGCGTCATCCACTCGCGGACCCTCGCCTCGCTCGAGTGCACGCGGCCGGCGACCGCACGCATCAGGTCGCGCTCGGTGAAGATCCCGATCATCCGGCCGAAGTCGGAGACGACGACGGCGCCCACGCTATGGCGCGTCATCTTCTCGGCTGCCTCGCCGATCGTGTCCGACGGCTCGACCGTCAGCACGTCCTTCGTCATCACCTCGCCCAGCGTCGGCATGCCGGCGAGCATAGGCGAAGACCGCGGCTACAATCCACCCCTCGCGGGCGATTAGCTCAGTTGGTTAGAGCGCCGCTCTGATAAGGCGGAGGTCCGTGGTTCGAATCCACGATCGCCCATCGCGTAGCCTCGTCGCCCCCCAGCTAGGTCCGGGGCCGGGAAGTCAGTGCAGCCGGTCGGTGCGCTGCAGGTAGTCCTCGAGGGCCAGCAGGAACGAGTTGTCCTCGGCGAGCTCGCGGAGGGTTCCCTTGGTCTCGTCGTCGAGGTCCTCGTCGCGCGCCAGCTCGGTGAGAAAGCTGCCCATCTGACCGTCGCGGGACAGCGCCGCCATACGGAGAAAGATCCGCCGCGCCTCGTCGTCCTGCGAAATCGCCTCGAGCGACTCCATGTCGTGGTGCGTCCACAGCCCGAGCATCTCGAGGGGTAAACGCCCCGAGACGGTGGGGAGATACGCGCCCTAGGGTGCGACCCGCTCGAGCGCCTCGACGAGCTCCTCGAGCTCCGTCTCGTCGGCGAACGAGATCTCGAGCCGGTTCGAGACCACCCGGCTGGAGAAGCCCGTGATGCGGTCCGCCGCACGCTTCGCCCGCGCGACGAGCGCCGGGTCCAGCACCGCCTGCTGCCGGCGCTGCTTCGTCTTCGCGCCGGCCCAGCGGGCCGCGCGTTCGGCGGCACGGACGGACATGCCCTTCTGCACGATCTTGCGCGCCAGCGCCCGCCGGCCCTCGTGATCCGGCACCGCGAGCACCGCCCGCGCGTGCCCCTCCGTCAGCTGGCCCCGCTCGAGCATCTTGAGCACGTCCTCCGGCAGCTCGAGCAGGCGCACGCGGTTCGACACCGCCGGCTTCGACTTCCCCACCTGCTCCGCGAGCTCGCCGAGCGACAGCCCGAACTCGTCCAGCACGACGGCGAAGGCGCGCGCCTCTTCGACCGGCGAGAGGTCCTCACGTGCGATGTTCTCGACGAGCCCGAGCAGAAGCGAATCGCGGTCGTCGGCGTCGCGAACGACCGCAGGCACCGTTTTCAGCTTCGCGTCGCGGGCGGCACGCCAGCGCCGTTCGCCGGCGATCAGCTCGTAGCCGCCGGCCGTTCGCGGACGGACGAGCACCGGCTGCACGATCCCTTGCGACCGGACCGAGTCGGCGAGGCCCGCACCGGCGTCCCCGTCGAACTTGCGGCGCGGCTGGCGCGGGTTCGCGTGAATCGCATCGACCGGAAGCTCTGCGAGCTCGCTCGGTCCCGCGCCGCCCAGCAGGACCTCCAGGCCGCGGCCGAGGCCGCGGCGTTCAGGCACGCTCGACAAGCTCCATCGCCACCTTCCAATAGGCGTCCGCGCCGCGGGAACGGCGGTCGTACGCGATCGCAGGGAGACCGTGGCTCGGCGCCTCGGCGAGGCGCACGGAGCGTGGAACGGTCGTCGTGAAAACGAGCTCGCCGAAGTGCTTGCGCACCTCCGCCTCGACGTCGGCGGCCAGACGCGTTCGCCCATCGACCATCGTCAGCAGGACGCCGCCGACGGCGAGTCCCGGATTCAGCCGCATCTTGACGAGGTTGATCGACTGCACCAGCTGCGACAGTCCCTCGAGCGCGTAGTACTCCGCCTGCACCGGGATCAGCACGCGGTCCGCAGCCGCGAGCGCGTTCACCGTCAGCGGCCCGAACGACGGTGGGCAGTCGAGGAAGACGAACGAGTAGGCATCGACGCTCGACGCGAGCGCGTGCCGTAGGTATGTCTCCCCGTCGCCGTGACGCGTCAGCTCCACGGTCGCGCCGGCGAGCTCCGGCTTCGCGGGAATGAGGTGCAGGTTCGGGAATCGCGTCGGCTTTGCGAGCTCGCCGAGCGGGGCACCGTCGAGCAGGTCGTAGGTCGAGGTGCCGTTCGCCCGCTCGCCGAGACCCGAGGTTGCGTTCGCCTGTGGATCGAGGTCGATCACGAGCGCTCGCTCGCCGGCCTCGGCAAGACACGCGGCAAGGTTGATCGCCGTCGTCGTCTTGCCGACGCCGCCCTTCTGGTTCGCGAGTGCGTAGACCTTCGCCACGCCGGGAGCGTACTCAGGCCAACGGACGCTTACGCGCAACGCCGGTGCGGCGCGGAAAGCCCTCGGGGGTGGGCCGGAGCTTGCGCAACACGAGCAGTCCGTCGCGCTCGCCGGCCACCTCGGCGGCCAGCTGCGACGCGACCCTCGCGACGTGCTCGACGTCCGCGGAGGGACCGATCCAGAGAACGACCGCGCCGCCTGCACGCACGAGCGGCAGGCACCATTCGGCCGCGACGGGCGGCGGGGCCAGAGCTCTTGCAACCGCTACGCCGAACACATCCGTCTGCTGCTCCTCCGCGCGTCCTTGCACGACCGTCGCGTTCGGCGGCGCCCAGGTGCGCAGGAACGCGCACTTGCGTCCGTTCGCCTCGAGCAGCGTCACGTCGCGATCGGGAAACGACGCGGCCAGCGGAATGCCGGGGACGCCGCCGCCGGACCCGACATCGACGATGGGCCCTTCGTGCTCGGAGACGACGGCGACACCGCGCAGCGAGTCGTCGAGCAGAACGCGGCGAGCCTCGTCGGCGTCGTCGATCGCAGTCAGGCCCGGTGTTGCGACGAGCGTCGCGACCCAGTCGTCAAGCAACGGGCCTGATGACGACGAAGCGGTTGGGCTCGGTGCCTTCGCTCGTCGTCTCGACGCCGTCGAACTCCTTCAGGCGAACGTGCACGACCTTCCGCTCGACGGCGGTCATCGGGTCGAGCTCGACGGCTTCGAGGCTCGTCAGCGCCCGCTCCGCCGAGCGCACCGCGAGCGCCTCGAGCGACGCGCGGCGGCGGTCGCGGTAGCCCGCTGCATCGACGACGACCTCCTTGCGGTCGTCGGAGTGACCACGATACATCGCCGCGTTCGCCAGGTACTGAATCGCGTCGATCGTCTGGCCGTGCCGACCGATCAGCATCCCGAGATCCGGCCCGGCGCACGACACCGTGATCGTCTCGTCGCCTTCCTCGACGTCCACCTGAGCGTTGACGCCGATGCCGTTCACGATCCGCTGCACGAGCTCACGAGCTTCCGCTGCGAGCTCGCTGTCGTTCGGCGACGGGAGCGCAGGCGGGGGCGCAGCTGCTGGTGAGTCGACGCCCGCGACGCTCGCGATCACACGCGCGGGGGTGAAGCCCACGCCCAGCAGCCCGCGCTCGCCCTCGGACACGACCTGGAAGCGGACCGCCGACTTGTCCAGACCCGGCCGCTGGCGCTCGAGCTCGCGCAGCGCCGACCATTTGGCCTCGCCGACCGTCTCGCCGGTCGCCTCGACCTGAAGCTCCATCAGCGGCGCGCCTTCTTCTTGCGCTTCACGCGCCGCGGCTGCTCGGCCGGCTGCGTCTTCGGTGCGACGGCCGGCGCAGGCGCCTCGACCTCCTTCGACGGCGTGCGGGAAGACCGTTTCTCCTGTGGCGCAGGCGCGCCCATCTTCGGGATGAGCCGCCGCGTGATCAGCCCCTGCCCGACCGTCCACAGGTTGGTCGTCATCCAGTAGAGGACGAGCCCGGCCGGGAACCGGGCGATCACGAAGATGAAGGCGAACGGCAGCACGTACATGATGATCCGCTGCGACTGCTGCATCGACCCCGACATGAAATACGTGGAGGCGAGCTGGCTCGCGACGTACACCGCGAGCAGGATGTAGCCCGACCAGTGGCTCGTCACGTGCGCCGCGATGCTCGGCACGAAGTGCAGCCAGGAGAGGTTGCCGGCCGGCGGATGCTTCGCGAAGTTCCGCAGCGTGTAGTAGAGGCCGATGAAGATCGGGAACTGCGCCAGCAGCGGCAGGCACGACGACGCCGGGTTGATGTTGTTCTCCTTGTAGAACTTCATCAGCTCTTCGTTGAGCTTCTGGCGGTCGCCCTTGTACTTGCGCTGGATCTCCTTCATCTGCGGCGCGTGGGCCTGCATGCTCTGCATCGAGTGGATCTGCTTGACCGTCAGCGGGACGAGCAGCATCCGCACGAGAATCGTCAGTACGCAGATCGACCACGCCCAGGTGAACCCGATCGAGTGCAGCCCGTTGAGGATGTGCCGCAGCAGGTGCTCGAGCGGCTGCAGGATGTAGAGGAGCGAGAGCAGGGTCATCCGAAGACCCGCTGGTCGTGCGCGTAGTCGACGCCGCCTCGGCTCCACGGATTGCACCGGAGCAGCCGCCACGCGGCGAGCACGGTGCCCTTGAAGAAACCGAACTCCTTGTACGCGTCGATTGCGTACTGCGAGCACGACGGGTGGTACTTGCAGCTGCCGGCCGGCAGGAACGGGCGGAGCGTCAGCCGGTACGCCCAGATCAGCGCCACGCCGAGATACCTCACGCGGCGGCCTTCCCCAGCACCTCGTCGACCCGCTCGCCGAGCCAGTCGAACCCATTCGCGGCGACCGCCTCGGAGAGGCCGGGCTTGGCGATCAGCACGTAGTCACGGCCGGCGGGCACCCGCTCGAGGCGCTCGCGCCAGAGCTCGCGCAGCTGCCGCTTGATCTTGTTTCGCGCGACGGCGTTGCCCGCAGCCTTCGGTACCGCGAGGCCGAGGCGAGGGTCACCGGGCTCGTCACCGCGGTCGAACCAGTAGAGGACGAGAAAGCGCGTGGACGTCGAGCGTCCCTGCCGGTAGACGGCGTCGAAGTCTCGCGAGCGAGACAGGCGATGCCGGCGTTGCACGTCGTTCTCTACGCGGAGAGACGCTTCCGGCCCCTGGCGCGACGGCGCTTGAGGATGGCGCGGCCCGCGCGCGTCGACATGCGGGCGCGGAATCCGTGCCGACGCTTCCGTCGGCGCACGTTGGGCTGGTACGTCCGTTTCACGAGGTCGAGAGGAACGAAATTGCCCCAAAGAGGGGCAGTGGTCGGGCCAGTATAGATGAGGGCCGCTGCACACAGTTATCCACAGCCGGGGCTGTGCGAAGTGCCTCCAAATGTGACGAACGGTCACGCTTCCTCCACAGGTGTGGAGAGTGGTGTGGAGTGAGCGAAATCCCTGCAAATCCCGCGAATTTCTTCCCCAGTATCCACGCATTGTCGGCCTTCGGGCACGCTGGTATGCTCGCCGCTTCCCCGAGCCGGAGAGGAGTGGTACGGCGGCGTGAATCGCCCCATCGAGCTGACCGCGGAAAGTCTGTGGAGTGAGGTTGCCGGTCGGCTCAAGGGGGCCCTCAACGAGACCACGTACCGCACCTGGTTCGCCGAGGCCGAGGGAATCGAGCTCTCGGACGACACCTTCATCCTCGGCGTTCCCAACGACTTCACGCGTGAGTGGATCGAGGGGCACTTCCTCGGCCTGATCGGCGCTGCCGTCCGCGACGTCACCGGGCAGGAACGGCGCGTGGCGCTGACCGTCACCGAGCGCATGCCGGCGGACACGCCGAGCCCGACGGCAGAGGCGAAGCCGAGACAGGCGGCCGGCGGCGCAGCCGATGCCGGCATGAACCCGAAGTACACGTTCGACCTCTTCGTGATCGGGTCGTCGAACCGCTTCGCCCACGCGGCGGCTCTTGCGGTCGCGGAAGCGCCGGCACAGGCCTACAACCCGCTCTTCATCTACGGCGGTACGGGCCTCGGGAAGACACATCTGATGCAGGCGATCGCACAGTACGTCGGCGAGCACTCGGGCGACCTGTCGGTGAAGTACGTCACCAGCGAGACGTTCATGAACGACTTCATCAACTCGCTGCGCGACAAGCGGATCGAGGGGTTCAAGCAGCGCTACCGCACGTACGACCTGCTGCTCGTCGACGACGTGCAGTTCTTCGAGCACAAGGAGCGGATCCAGGAGGAGTTCTTCCACACCTTCAACTCGCTCTACGAGGCCGGCTCCCAGATCGTGATGTCGTCGGACCGACCGCCACGCGACATCGCGACGCTCGAGGAGCGCCTGCGCTCACGCTTCGAATGGGGGCTGATCACCGACATCCAGCCACCCGATCTCGAGACGCGGATCGCGATCCTGCGCAAGAAGGTCAAGACGGACGGGATCCAGGTCGCCGACCCCCAGGTGCTCTCGTTCATCGCGTCGCGCATCTCGACCAACATCCGCGAGCTCGAGGGCGCGCTCACGCGTGTCGTCGCGTTCTCGTCGCTGACCGGCCGCTCCCTCTCGGTCGAGCTCGCCGAGGACGTGCTGAAGGACGTGTTCCCCCAGGGCGAGGCCGCGGAGGTCTCGATCCGGCGCATCCAGGAGCTCGTGTCCGAGCGCTTCCAGCTGTCGATGGACGAGCTCTGCGGCGACAAGCGCTCCCAGAACATCGTCTATCCCCGCCAGGTCGCGATGTACCTCTCGCGCGAGCTGACGGACTCCTCGCTGCCCAAGATCGGCAAGGAGTTCGGCGGCCGCGACCACACGACGGTCATCCACGCGACGTCCAAGATCGCCCGCCTGATCCGTGAGGACAGATCTGTCTACAACCTTGTGCAGGAATTGACCGCACGTGTGAAGCAAGTCCGCTGAGGGTCCGTGCCTGTTGACTCTCCTCGCCTCTCCACCATCTGCATCCCCTGCGAGAATGGCTCAACCAACAGGGAGAGGGCGTTCCTCCACGGGACCCACACCCCCTACGACTACAACGAGGTTTTTCTTAAATGATTGAAACCAACACCATGGTGGGGACGGGGATGAAAGTCGTGTGCCAGCGCGAGGAGCTCTCGCAGAAGCTCGCGGTCGTCGCACGTGCGGTGTCGACCCGTGCGAGCGTGCAGATCCTCTCCGGCGTGCTGTTGCGCGCCGAGGCCGGGCGGCTGCACCTTGCGGCGACCGACATGGAGCTCTCGCTCCGCTCGTTCCTCGAGGCGCAGGTGGACGGTGACGGTGCGGTTGTCGTGCCGGGCCGGCTGCTCGTCGATCTCGTGCGGCTGCTGCCGGAGAGCGAGGTGACGATCGAGCATCGTGCCGACGAGAGCTCGGTGCACGTCACGTCGGGGTCGTCGACGTCGACGCTTCACACCTACGCGGCAGAGGACTTCCCGCGCCTCCCGGACCTCGACGCTGTCGGGACGTTCACGGTCGACCGCGAGTCGCTGATCAACACGGTCACGCGTGTCGCACGCTCCGCGTCACGTGACGAGTCGCGGCCGGTGCTGACGGGGATCCTCGTCCGCTTCGAGGCGGGCAAGCTCGTGATGGCGGCGACGGACTCGTACCGGCTGTCCGTGAAGGAGACGGCCCTGTCGGGTGAGGTACCCGAGTTGGAAGCGATCATTCCGGCGCGTGCGCTCGCGGAGCTCGGACGCATCGCGCAGTCGGGCGACTCGATCGAGCTCGGCGTCCACGAGAACCAGGTCGTGTTCGCTGCCGACGACGTCTGGCTGACGACACGCCGGATCGACGGGCAGTTCCCCAACTACAAGCAGCTGCTGCCGGAGGCGTTCGAGCACGAGCTCGCGCTGCCGCGGGGCGAGCTGCTCGACGTCGTACGCCGGGTCGGCGTGATGGTGCAGCGCACCTCGCCGATCCAGTTGCGGTTCGCCGAGGGAGAGCTCACCGTCTACGCGCGCACGCAGGACGTCGGTGAGGCAAAGGAGTCGGTCCCGGTGCAGTTCTCCGGCGAGCCGATGGAGATCGGCTTCAACGCGGAGTTCCTGCGCGAAGGGATCGAGTCGATCAGCGCCGACGACTTGCAGCTGAAGTTGATCTCGCCATTGCGGCCGGCGGTGATTGAGGGTGGCGAGGACGACCCGACGTACCTGATCATGCCGATCAGGCTGCCAGGGTAGGTGGGGTGTGTGGTCGAAGCGACAGCGCGAAGGCAGACGGCCGCACGGCTTCGATGGTCGGCGTCGCCCGACGATGCCTCAGCCGGCTAACTGATCGTCTCGACGGTCTCGCTCCGCAACATCCGGTCGTACTCGCGTCTCGATCTCGACCTCGAGCCGGGACTGGTCCTCGTCGTGGGCGACAACGGCGCCGGGAAGACCAACCTGCTCGAGTCGCTGCACGTGGGCACGCAGGGCTTCTCTCCCCGCACGCGCGCGGATGCGCAGTTGGTGCGCTTCGGCGAGCCCGCCGGCCGCATCGCCTTGCACGGTCGCCGCGGCGAGAGGGCGCTCGAGCTCGAGCTGACGGTTGCCGTCGGCGAGGGGAAGCGTGCGAAGCTCAACGGCGCGCCGCTTCGGGCGGCCGAGCAGCTGAGGTCGGAGGTCGCGACGCTCGTCTTCACGCCTGATCGACTCGCTGTCGTGAAGGGCGGGCCGGCAGTGCGGCGGGCGTATTTCGACCGCGCGCTCGGACGGCTCGCACCCGCGCGCGCGCAACTGCCGACGGAGTACGCGGCTGCAGTCGCGCAACGCAACGCGGCGCTTCGCCGCGTCGCCGGCGGCTATTCGTCTCGCGATGCGCTCGCGCCCTGGACGGAGCAGGTCGCCGCGCTCGGCCGCGGGCTCGTCGAGGCGCGCGGCGAGGTGATCGCCGCCCTCGCACCCGGGTTCGCCGAAGGGGCAGCCGAGCTCGGCCTGCCGTCGGCGCGGATGACATACGAGGGCGAGCTGCCGACGGTTGAAGCGCTCGAGGCACGGCTCGACCGCGACGTCGAGCGCGGCTCGACCGGCCTCGGGCCGCACCTCGACGACGTCGTCCTGACGAGCGGCACCCGTGATCTGCGCAGCTTCGGATCGCAGGGCGAACAGCGTCTGACAGTCCTGGCCCTCCTGTTGGCGGAGGCGGAGCTGATCGCCGCTCGGCGGGGGTTTGCGCCGTTGCTGTTGCTCGACGACGTGCTCTCCGAGCTCGATCCGAATCGCCGGCGCGTGCTCGCGGAGCGCGTGCAGGGGACGGGTCAGACCCTCGTCACCGCAACGCAGTCGTCGTCGTTGCCGGTCGAGCCGTCGCAGCTGCTCGAGGTCACGCCGGGGCTGGTGACGGCCGCGTGATCGAACGTGTCGGCGCCGCCGTCAGCCGCGAGCTCGGACGTTTCGGGCCCGCCGAGGGCATGGCGCCCGTCGTGGAAGCGTGGCCGAGCGCGGTCGGCCCCGAGATCGCGCGCAACGCCTGGCCGGCGCGGCTCGCGCGAGACGGGACGCTGCACGTCCACACCACGGACTCGATCTGGGCGTTCGAGCTCAAGAGCCGGGCGGAGGAGATCCGCGCGCGGCTCGGCGAGCACGCGCCGCCGCGGCTCTCGTTTGCGCCCGGTCCGGTTCCCGAGCCGCTTGGCGCGGCGCCGGAGACGACTCCGACGGCACCCCTCCAGCCGGGGCCGGAGCACGTCGCGCGAGCCGACTCACTCGCGCGAGCGATTCGTGACGACGAGCTGCGCAAAGTGGTCGCAAAAGCGATTGCTTTCAGCTTGGCAAACACGGGCTGACGACCGCTCGTTCTGGTACAATTCGGCGTGCCCGCAAGTAGGGAATTTGCAGGGCTTTTTTCATGACTGAAGCCACTTACACCGCCAAGGACATCACTGTTCTCGAAGGTCTCGAGCCGGTCCGGCTGCGGCCCGGCATGTACATCGGCTCGACCGGCGCCCGCGGTCTTCATCACCTGGTCTACGAGGTGGTCGACAACAGCGTCGACGAGGCGCTCGCGGGGCGCAACGACAAGATCGAGGTGACGCTCCATCCGGACAACTCGGTGACCGTCCGCGACTACGGCTCGGGCATTCCCGTCGACATGATGGCCGACCAGGGCATGTCCGCCCTGACGGTCGTCCTGACGAAGCTCCACGCGGGCGGCAAGTTCGGGGGCGAGGACGCGGCCTACAAGGTCTCCGGCGGGCTGCACGGTGTCGGCGTCTCCGTCGTCAACGCCCTCTCGGAGTGGTTGATCGCCGAGGTGCGCCGCGGCGGGAAGGTGTACCGCCAGGAATTCGCGCGCGGAGTGCCGGGCGGGGACGTCGAGGTCGTCGGCAAGGCCGAGAAAGGCGACACCGGCACGACGATCATGTTCCTTCCCGACGCCGAGGTTTTCGAGGAGGTCGAGTACTCTGCCGACACGCTGCAGCAGCGGCTGCGCGAGACGGCGTTCCTGACGCGCGGGCTGCGCATCGTCCTCACCGACGAGCGAGCCGGCGGGGAGCAGGTCGAGTTCCACTACGAGGGCGGCATCCGCGACTTCGTCGCGCACGTGAACTCGACCAAGGACGGCATCCACAAGCGCATCGTCTTCTTCGAGGGCGAGAACGACCAGGGGAACGTCGAGGTTGCGATGCAGTGGAACGCCTCGTACCAGGAGTCCGTCTACACCTTTGCCAACAACATCAACACGCACGAGGGCGGCTCACATCTCTCGGGCTTCAACGCGGCGCTGACACGCACGCTGAACAAGGTCGCGCGCGACATGGGCCTGCTCAAGGAGAAGGAGGACAACCTCGAAGGCGACGATGTGCGCGAGGGTCTGGCCGCCGTCGTCTCCGTGAAGCTGCAGGATCCGCAGTTCGAGGGCCAGACGAAGACCAAGCTCGGGAACCCGTGGGTGAAGGGCTTCGTCGAGTCGACGGTCAACTCCAAGCTTTCCGAGTTCCTCGAGGAGAACCCCACCGACGCGAAGCAGATCATCACGAAGGCGATCTCCGCCGCCCGCGCCCGCCAGGCAGCGCGCAAAGCGCGTGACCTGACGCGGCGGAAGGGCGCGTTCGGCGGCGAGATCGCGAAGAAGTTCGCCGACTGCCAGGTGCGTGACCCGGAGCTCGCAGAGATGTTCATCGTCGAGGGGAACTCCGCCGGCGGCGCTGCGAAAGACGCGCGCGACAAGTCGAACCAGGCGATCCTGCCTCTGCGCGGGAAGATCATCAACTCCGAGAAGAACCGCATCGACAAGGTGCTGTCCAACTCGGAGGTTCAGCTCCTGGTGCAGGTGATCGGCACCGGCATCGGTGAGGAGTTCGACATCGCGAAGCTCCGCTACCACCGCGTGATCGTCATGACCGACGCCGACGTCGACGGTGCGCACATCCGGACGCTTGTGCTCACCTTTCTGTATCGGCACATGCCCGAGCTGTTCGAGCGCGGACACGTTTACATCGCCGTTCCGCCGCTGTACCTCGCGCGTCTCGGCAACCAGCAGAACTACCTCGAGAAGGAGTCGCAGCTCGAAGAGCTGCTGGTCCGCGAGCGGTTCGGCGACCTGCGGATCCAGGCGCGCGACAACGCGGAGGTCAAGCTCACCGAGGCCCGGTACGCACGGTTCGCGCGCACGCTGAGCGAGTACGTCGGCTGGGCCGCGCGCCTACGCTCCGACTTCGGCCACCAGGCCGCGGACTTCGTGCTGTCGCACCGGCTCGTCGAATCCGACGCGATGTCCGCAGTCGACGCCGTGAGCGCGATCGCTGCGGCAGCGCCGAACGGCTACAAGCTCGAGGCCGAAGCCGACGGGGAGCAGCTGAAGATCCGCGTCATCGAGACCGAGACGAGCGCCATGCACAACGTCGTCGTCCCCGCCGAGCTGTTCGACTCACCGATCTATGACCGCGTGCGCAAGACGTATGCCCGTCTCGCCGACATCGTCGGCGGACTGCCACCGTACTCGTTGAGATACGGGAAGCAGTCGCTGGAGGCGCTCACGTTCGAGGAGCTGCGCGACGGCGCGCTGACGCTCGCGAAGAGCGGCATTCAGATCACCCGGTTCAAGGGCCTGAGCGAGATGAACGCGACCGAGCTCTGGGCGACGACGATGGACCCTGCGCGCCGCATGCTCGTCCGCGTCGACGTCGAGGACGCGGCGGCGGCGGACCTCTGGTTCTCGCGGCTGATGGGCGACGAGGTCGAGCCGCGCCGGTTGTTCATCGAGCAAAACGCGCTGGACGTCAGAAACCTCGATGTCTGATCTGACGCCGGAACCGCTGGGCGCCGGCCGGATCGAGACGAGGGAGCTCGACCAGGAGGTCCGCACCAGCTTCCTCGACTACGCGATGAGCGTGATCGTGAGTCGCGCGCTTCCCGACGTGCGCGACGGGCTCAAACCGGTGCACCGCAGGGTGCTCTACGCGATGCACGAGGCGGGGCTGCAGCCGAACCGCCCGACACGGAAGTCGGCCCGCGTCGTCGGCGACGTCATGGGCAACTACCACCCGCACGGCGACTCCGCGATCTACGACGCGCTCGTGCGACTCGCCCAGCCGTTCGCGCTCCGCTATCCGCTGATCGACGGCCAGGGGTACTTCGGCTCGGTCGACGGCGATCCCGCCGGGGCGATGCGCTACACCGAGTGCCGCCTCTCGCGCATCGCGACGGAGCTGCTTCGCGACATCGACGCGGACACCGTCGACTTCCAGCCGAACTACGACGAGTCGCGGCGCGAGCCCTCGGTTCTGCCGGCCCGCTTTCCCAATCTGCTCGTCAACGGCTCGTCGGGGATCGCGGTCGGCATGGCGACCAACATGCCGCCGCACAACCTCGGTGAGATCGTCGCCGGCATCGTCGCGATGATCGAGGACCCGGCGATCGACGTCGAGCGGCTCTCGAAGCACGTCAAGGGCCCCGACTTCCCGACCGGCGGCTCGATCGTCGGCCGTGGGGGGATCCGCGACGCCTACCGCTCGGGTCGCGGACGCATCACCGTGCGCGGCCGCGCGCACATCGAGCAGCTGCGCGGCGGCAAGAGCGCGATCATCATCACGGAGCTTCCGTATGCCGTGCGCAAGGCCGGCGAGGGCGGCGTGATCGAGAAGATCGCCGACCTCGTGAAGGCGGGCACGCTCACCGAGGTGCCGATGTCGGACGAAGCCCTGCAGGATCACTCTGACAAGGACGGCATGCGCATCTACGTCGAGTTGAAGCGCGAGGCTGTGCCCCAGGTCGCGCTGAACAAGCTCTTCAAGCTGACGCCGCTGCAGACGACGTTCGGGTACAACGCGGTCGCTCTCGTCGACGGCGTCCCGAAGACGCTGTCGCTGTTGGAGCTGATCCGGCACTACCTCGACTACCAGCGCGAGGTCGTCACGCGTCGCTCCAAGTACGAGCTGCGCCAGGCCGAGAAGCGCGCGCACGTCCTCGAGGGCTATCTCAAGGCGCTCGACCGGCTCGACGAGGTGATCGCGCTGATTCGCGCGGCGGCCGACACCGATTCGGCACGCGAGAGTCTCATGAGCACCTTCGAGCTGTCCGAGATCCAGGCGCAGGCGATCCTGGACCTGCGGTTGTCGCGGCTGACGCGGCTCGCGCGCGACGAGATCCAGACGGAGTACGACGATCTGCAGGAGCGCATCGCGGAGCTGCGTGCGATCCTCGGCGATCCCGCGCGCATCGACGGTGTGATCAAGGAGGAGCTGCTCGAGCTGAAGGCGATCTACGGCAAGTCCGACGAGCGCCGCACCGAGATCGTGCAGGCCGAGGACGAGCTGGAGCTCGAGGACCTGATCGCGGAAGAGGACATGGTCATCGCGATCACGCGCTCGAACTACATCAAGCGTCTACCGGTGACGACGTACCGCGAGCAGCGGCGCGGCGGCATCGGCGTGATGGGCATGGACCTCAAGGACGAGGACTACATCGAGCATCTCTTCGTCGCCTCCACGCACGACTACATCCTCTTCTTCACGAACGTCGGCAAGGTGTATCGGCTCAAGGTGCACGAACTGCCGCTGGGATCGCGCCAGTCGAAGGGTCGCGCGATCCAGAACCTGCTCCCGTTCCGACAGGACGAACAGGTGCGCGCGGTCATCCAGACGCGCAACTTCGAGGAGGCCGAATACCTCGTGTTCGCGACGAAGAACGGCGTCGTCAAGAAGACGAAGCTGTCGGCGTACAACACGCCGCTTCGCTCCGACGGGATCATCGCGATCAAGATGCGCGACGGCGACGAGCTCGTCGGCGTCCGGCATTCGTCCGGCACGGACGACATCCTCATGGTCTCGCGCCGGGGACAGGCGATCCGGTTTCACGAGACCGACGTGCGCGGGATGGGGCGTGACGCCTCCGGCGTCCAGGGGATGCGGCTTCGTGCCGACGACGAGGTGATCGCGGTGAACGTCGCGCACGACGACGCCGATGTCCTCGTCGTGACCGAGAACGGGTACGGCAAGCGGACGCGTGTCTCCGAGTACCCGGTCAAGGGCCGCGGCGGCATGGGCGTGAAGACCGTCCAGCTGACCGAGACGAAGGGGCAGCTCGCCGGCGCGCGTGTCGTCCGTGACGGCTACCAGGTGATGCTGATCTCCGACGGCGGCACCGTGATTCGGATGGCGGTCGACGACATCAAGCGCTCCGGCCGCGCGACGCAAGGCGTCATCGTGATGCGCCTGCGTGAAGGCGAGCACATCTCGAGCCTCGCGCCGGTCGTCGAGGCGACGGCCGACGAGAAGGCCGGGGCCGCTGCCGACACCAACGGCGCCCGCCCCACAGACGCGTAGCGCGGCCACAAACCTGCGGAAAGAGCAGCCGCAAAAGAGGGGGATTTTGAAGAAAGGCCTTCCCTCTCCGCAAGGAGCGCTGTATATCTTTGAAACGAGGGGTTCTTCCGCCGAAGCGAAATGAGGACGAAATGGCAGCCAGTCGACAGGTAGATCTCCTCGAGCCGATCGACCTCGCGGAGCATCTCGGCAAGGTCGAGCTCTACCTGGGCCAGGTCTGCCAGATCGCCGGGATCTCCAAGATGCAGCTGGACTACTGGACGAACAAGGCCCAGATCCCGACCAAAGGCAAGAAGCAGCGGATCTACGACATCGACGCGCTCGAGACGGTCATGCTGATCAAGCAGGCGAAGGACAAAGGCCTCAATCTCGGGGCGGCGATCGACGCGGCGCGCAGGTTCCGCGAGCAGGAGCGCACCACGATGTCGCCGGTACCCACCTCAGAGCCGTAGGCGTTCCGCCGCCTCGTCCGGCGGCAGGGTGTTCACGAAGATGCCGGCGCCGAGCTCGAGCCCGGCGAGAATGGTCAGCCGCGGCAGCAGGACGAGCCGCCAGTCGTGTTCGTCGTGCTCGACCCACGCGTTCAGCGGCACCGGCCCCTCGGCCGCCTGGAGTCGCCTCACGATCTCGACGAGCAGACGCACCCCCGCCGCGAGCAGCCTGCTCTGCAGGCCGAACGGATCCGGCTCGGCCGGCTCGATGACCGTCTCGTAGGGGAGGCGGCTCGCCCACGGGCAGCCGGCGACGAGCCCTTCGCCGCTGTGAAACCGCTCGAGGCGCGGGCGCGCCCGTGTCGGCGGCGGCTCCGGGAGCCACACGAGCTGCGAGTGGGAGTGCGGGAGGCTCGATCCGGCGTCGCGGCCCTCGTTCACGAGTGCGTGGACGTACCCGGGCACCGCTACCGCGCGTCGCTGCCAGGCTTCTGCGACGAGCTCGGGCTCGGCGCCTTCGAGGTCGGCGAGCGAACGCACGTGCCGGCGGCTGTGCACGACGACCTCCTGTCGCTCGAGCGCCGGATAGAGGTTCGGAACGACGCGTACACGCCAGTCTCCTCCCTCGGGCAGCACCAGGGACTGGGGCGGCGTCATGTGCTCGTGGCCGGGGCAGAACGGACATGCCTCGAGCTCTTCCGCCGTCGGTGGATCGAGCGCTGGGCGTCCCGCCCCGGGACGCTTCGCGCGCGCAGGCGCGATGACGGCGAGGCGGCCCGACTCCGGCTCGCGGCGGACTTCGCCGCTCAGCTCGAGCCGTCGGACTGGGTGCCGAGGAAGGGCTTGATCAGGTCGATCGGCGCCGGGAAGACGATGGTCGTCGACGGCGATCCGCCCAGCTCGAGCAGCGTCTGCAGGTAACGGAGCTGCAGCGCGACCGGGTGGTCGCCGATCGTCACCGCCGCGTCCTTCAGCCGCTCGGCCGCCTGGTACTCGCCCTCGGAGCTGATGATCTTGGCGCGCCGCTCGCGTTCGGCCTCGGCCTGCCGCGCCATCGCCCGCTGCATGCCGCTCGGGATCTCGACGTCCTTCACCTCGACGATCGACACCTTGATCCCCCACGGAGCGGTTGCCTCGTCGATGATCCCCTGCAGGATCGAGTTGATCTTGTCGCGCTCCGAGAGGAGCTCGTCGAGCTGGTGCTGGCCGAGGACCGAGCGCAGCGTCGTCTGTGCGATCTGCGACGTCGCCACCATGAAGTTCTCCACCTGCACGATCGCGGACTTCGGATCGACGATCCGGAAGTAGGCGACGGCGTTGACGCGAACCGGGACGTTGTCCTTCGTGATCACTTCCTGCGGCGGCACGTTGAGCGTGATCGTGCGGAGGTCGACCTTCACCATGCGGTCGACGACGGGGATCAGGAGGAACAGGCCGGGCCCCTTCGGGCTCGGCAACAGGCGCCCGAGCCGGAAGATGACGCCGCGCTCGTATTCGCGTGCGACCTTGATCGCCGAGAACAGGAACAGGACGATCAGGAACAGCAGGATCGCGATGATGATCAGCGCGGCGCTCACGCCGACGATCCTATGTGTTCCGGTCGCACGGTCAGGACGAGGCCGTCGAGCGACTCGACACGGACCGTCTCACCCGGCCGCAGCTGTTCGCCTTCGGCGCTGCGCGCCTGCCAGAGCTCGCCGTTGACGAAGACGAGCCCGTCGCGGCGAACCTCGCCGACGGCGCCCGCGATCATCTCGGGCGCCACGGAGACGGGTCTGTGCCGCACCTGCCACGCCTTGGTGACGGCGAACGCCCAGACGGCGCCGAGCACCACCGCGATCGTGACCACGAGCGGCGCCGACGTGTGGTACGGCGCCGGCGCATTCTGGAAGAGGAAGATCGCGCCGACCGCCATCGCGATCAGCCCGGCGACGGTCAAGGCTCCGTGCGAGGTCACATGCACGTCGAGGACGAGCAGTGCCACACCGGCGAGCAGGAGCACGAACCCTGCCCAGTTCACCGGCAGCACGGAGAAGCCGAACAATGCCGTGATGAGCGCCACGAGGCCGAGCGCGCCGGGGAGCACGACGCCGGGGTGAAAGATCTCGTAGCCGATTCCGGCAAGCCCCGCGAGGAAGAGCAACGTCAGGATGTTCGGATCGATGAGGGTGTTCAGCAGTCGCGTGAAGAAGCCGGGATGCACGTCGTGGATCTGCGCACCGGCGAGGTGCAGCACGAAGCCGCGCGGCTTCGTCTTGACGCCGTCCGTTTGCTTCAGCAGCGCGGGCAGCGTGGGTGCGATCCCGTCGATGACGTTCAGTACCTTCGCCTCGCGCGCCGTCGCGTTCGTCGCGACGCGCACTGCGCGATCCGCCCACCTCGGGTTGCGGCCGTGACTCTCCGCGAGTGCGCGCAGCGACGCGGCCTCGTGGTTGATCAGCTTGCGCCGCAGGTCGCTGCCGATGTTGCCGCCGCTCGAGTCGATCGGCGTCGACGAGCCGATGTTCGTCTCGGGTGCCATCGCGAGGTAGTCGGCCGCCTGGGCGAGCCACACGCCGGCAGAGCCGGCGAACGAGCCGTCGGGCCCGACCCACACGAGCACCGGGACCTTCGAGCTCAGCTCGCAGAGGACGATCTTGTCCTTCGACTGGAGCAGCCCGCCGGGCGTGTTGAGCACGATCACGGCCGCGTCGTAGTGCTGCTTCGCCGCCTGCGAGAGCTGGTGGCACAGGTAGTTCTGCGTCACCGGGTTGACATCGGCGTCGAAGTGGATCGCAAGCACGCGCGGCGTTGCAGCGTCGGCCGGCGAGGCGAACGCCAAGACAGCTCCGAGGAGCAAAAGCCCCCGCAAAACGGCGCTCTTCAACTCGTAAGGATTCTATCAGCGGGCTTGAGGCCG
This sequence comes from uncultured Actinomycetes bacterium, assembly GCA_963833655.1. Classification (GTDB taxonomy): domain Bacteria; phylum Actinomycetota; class Thermoleophilia; order Gaiellales; family Gaiellaceae; genus 3-1-20CM-4-69-9. Next base: position 599,279 of record CAWHYL010000007.1, read on the forward strand.
ACAGCTGCGCCAGGCACCCTTGGGACGCGGTGAAGATCTTCCTCGCCGTTGCCGTCGCCTTTCTCGTCGCGCCCGCCACCGCATTCGGCGAGGTGTCGCTCACGGTGCGCGACGTTCCGCTGCAGGGGGAGCGCATGCTCGCGGCAGCGCCGCCCGCGCCGTTCGACATGGTGGGGCTGCATTGGCAGGGCTCCGGCTCGGTCGACTTCCGCACGCGTTCGGTCGCCGGTCGTTGGAGCACGTGGCAGCCCGCTGCGCCTGAAGCCGAAGACCTACCGGACGGCGCGCACGGGCCCTGGCGGCTCGGGAACCCGTACTGGGTCGGGACGTCCGATCGAATCGCGTATCGGCTGCACGGGCGCGTGACGCGGTTGCGCGCGTACTTCATCCAGAGCACCGAGGAGCGAATCCCTTTGCGCCGCGTCTCGATGACCGGATCCCCGCCGTTGATCTCGAGGCCGGCCTGGGGGGCGAACGAGTCGATCCGGCGGGCGGCGCCGCTCTACGCGCCAACCCTCCAGCTCGCGGTCGTCCATCACACCGCCGGCTCCAACTCGTACAGCGCCTCGCAATCGGCCGCGATCGTGCGCGGCATCGAGGTGTACCACGTCAAGGGCAACGGCTGGAACGACATCGGCTACAACTTCCTCGTCGACAAGTACGGCCAGGTGTTCGAAGGCCGGTACGGCGGTGTCGAGAAGAACGTCATCGGCGCGCACGCCGAAGGGTTCAACACCGGCTCTGTCGGCATCGCGCTGATCGGGACGTACGGGACCACCGCGCCGACCGCGGCGGAGAAGGCGGCGCTCGTGAACCTGCTCGCCTGGCGCCTCGACATCGCCCACGTCGACCCGCTGTCGACGCTCGCGTATACGTCCGGCGGCAACGCTCGCTTCCATGCCGGGACGGCGGTGTTCCTGCGCGCCGTCTCCGGTCATCGCGACACCGGCTTCACCACGTGCCCGGGCTCGGTGCTCTACGCGCAGCTGGGCACGCTCGCGCGGCAGGCCGCGATGACCGGTTTGCCGAAGCTGTACGCGCCGACGGTGCAGGGGCAGCTCGGCGGCCTCGTCCGCTTCCAGGGTCGCCTCAGCACCTCGCTGCCGTGGACGGTGACCGTCTCCGATTCGACGGGAGCGGTTGTCGCCAGCGGCACCGGGACGAGCAACGTCATCGATTGGACGTGGGACGCGTCCACCGCCGCGCGGGCGGCCTACACGTGGACGATCTCGGCGACCGACGTGCGGCCGGCGACCGGTGTCGTCGGCACGGCGCCGGTTGCGCTCGCGATCAAGTCGCTCGCGGCGACGCCGCGCACGATCTCCGACGCGACGCAGATCTCGTACACGCTGACGGCGAGCGCAACGGTGACGGCGACGCTCCGCGATGCCGGCGGACACGACGTGGCGACGCTCTTCACGCAGCAGCACCAACCCGGCAAGCAGACGTTCAAGCTGACCGCGACGGACGTGCCCGAAGGGCACTTCCAGCTCGTGCTGACGGCGGCCAACGGAAGATCCACGGCGACCGCGAGCGTGCCGGTCGTGATCGACCGGACGGTGACGAGGTTCGCGCTGGCGCCGGCGATCACGAACAGTGCCGTCACGTTCTCCTTCGACCTCGCCCGCGTCGCCGACGTGCGACTCGACATCCAGCGGGCCGGAAAGGTCGTCGCGCCCGTCTACTCGGCGACGCTGGCGCCCGGCGCCCAGAACGTCGGCTGGAAGGCCGCGGGGACACCCGACGGTGTCTATGCCGGCGCCCTCACGACCAGTGGTCCTGTCGGTCCGGCCACGCGAACCCTGCTGTTTCGCATCGACACGAAGCCGCCGGCGCTTCGTGCCCGCTCGTTCCGCGCCCTGCGCTTCTGGGTGAGCGAGCCGGCGACGGTGACGCTCGTCCTCAACGGAGCACGCATCGTGCGGTCGGTGCGGCCCGGCACGTTCTCCTACCGTCACGGAACCGTTCGCAGCGTGCGCATCGTCGCGCGCGATGCGGCCGGCAACCTCAGCCGGACGCTGCGCTTCCCGTGACCCAGCGGTCGTAGCCCAGCTCGAGGCGCGACAGGATCGCCGCGAGCAGCGCAGCGCGGTCGACCGGCCGTCCGAGCTCGATGCGGAGCGACGTCGGCTCCGTCGGCACGTCCGTCGGGAGCTGCTCCGCTGTCTGGTTCGCGTTCACGCCGATGCCGAGCGCGACGCGGCCGTCGCCGGACTCGGCGAGGATGCCTGCAACCTTGCGCCCGCCGAGGAGGACGTCGTTCGGGAACTTGATCGCAGGCTCGAGCCCCGTCGTGTCGGCGATCGCCCCGGCGACGGTGTCGCCGGCGACCAGTGACAGCTCCGGCAGGCGCGGCGGCTCGACGGCCGGCCGCAGCAGGACCGAGACGAGGACGCTCGTCGCGCGCGGCGCGTGCCAGCTGCGGCCGAGGCGGCCGCGGCCCTCGCTCTGCTCCTCGGCAACCGCGACCGCGCCCTCGGGGTCGTCGACGCTCAGCAGGCGCTGTGTCGACGCACACAGCTCTTCGTAGCGATAAATGTGGCCGAAGCGGCCTCGCAGGAGCGGTTGCACGGCGTCGGGAGCGAGCGAGTCGGCCACCGCTCCTAGACTAGGCGGCGCGATGCAACTGCCTGGCCGCCGCCGTCGTCCAATCGACCAGTCCTTCCGGTCGGAAGGGCCACTCGTCTACGCGCGACTGAGCGATCCGATTCTGGTCAAACGGGCAAAGGACGGCGACGAGCGTGCGCTTGCGACGCTCTGCGAGCGGCACGCGCCGCGCGTCGAGAAGCTGGCGCTCCAGCTGCTGCGCGACCGCGAGGACGCGCGCGACGCTTCGCAGGAGGCGCTCGCGAAGCTCTGCACGCGCATCGGCCAGTTTCGGGGGGAGTCTCAGTTCTCGACGTGGCTGCACCGGCTGACCGTCAACGCGTGCCGCGACGTGGCGAACCGACAGCGCCTCCGCGCATGCGAGCCGCTGTACGAGGATCGCCGCGCTGTCACCGACCCGGATCCGCTGCTGCGCACCGAGCTCAGCCGGTGCCTCGCCGAGATCGCGCCCGAGCAGGCGCGCATCGTCGTGCTCAAGGACGCGATCGGACTGTCGTTCGAGGAGATCTCCGCGGCCTCCGGCATGCCTGTGGGGACGGCGAAGTGTTACGCCCACCGCGGCCGCAACCACCTGCGCAAGAAGCTCACGGACGTCGCATGACCGTTGTCGCGATCGAGGAGATCCTCCCGCACCGCGAGCCGTTCCTGCTGATCGACGAGGTGCTCGAGGTCACACCCGGAGTGGGCGCCGTCGCCCGCAAGACCGTGCGCGCCGACGAGTGGTACCTGCAGGGGCACTTCCCGGGCCGGCCGATCATGCCGGGCGTCCTGATCGTCGAGGCGCTCGCGCAGACCGGCGCCGTGGCGGTGCTCAGCGAGCCGGAGAACCGCGGCAAGCTCGCATTCTTCGCCGGCATCGACGAATGCCGGTTCAAGCGGGTCGTCGAGCCGGGCGACGTGCTCGAGCTGCGCTGCCAGCTCGACCGCGTGCGCGGCCCGATCGGCCGCGGCAAGGCCGAGGCCCGCGTCGACGGAGAGCTGGCGTGCAAGGCCCTGCTGACCTTCGCCGTGGAGCGGTAGATGGTCGGCCGCGCGCAGGGCGATCCGATCTCCATCACCGGCCTTGGTGCGTACGTCCCGCAGCGCGTGCTGACGAACGACGAGCTCTCGACGCTCGTCGACACGACCGACGAGTGGATCACCGAGCGCACGGGTATCAAGGAGCGTCGCATCGCCGCGCCCGAGGAGGCGTTCACCGATCTCGCCTTGCCCGCCGCTCGCGCAGCGCTCGCGCAAGCGGGTGTCGAGGCGAAGGACGTCGACCTGCTCGTGTGCGCGACGGTGACCCCCGACATGATGTTCCCCACCTCGAGCGCCTTGCTCGCCGACGAGCTCGGAGCGCCCGAGGCGGCCGCCTACGACCTGCTGGCCGGCTGCACCGGCTTCATGTACGCGCTCGTCCAGGCGTACGGGATGATGGCCGCCGGCCTCGCGCAGCGCGCGCTGGTCGTCGGGGGCGACGTTCTCTCCCGCATCCTCGACTGGACCGACCGCTCGACCCTCGTGCTGTTCGGTGACGGCGCCGGTGCCGTCGTGCTCGAACGGACGCCCCAGCGGGGGTTCCTCGGCTTCGAGCTCGGCGCCGACGGCGGCGGCGGGATCCACCTCTCGCTGCCCGGCAGCGGCTCGCGGCGGATCGAGGACGCCGTCGGCAACGGCTACGTTCAGATGAACGGCCGCGAGGTCTTCAAGTTCGCCACCCGCGTGCTCGTCTCGTCTGCGCAGGCCGTCCTGGACCGCTGCGGCGTCTCGGTCGACGACGTCGATGTCTACGTTCCGCACCAGGCGAACGTCCGGATCATGGACCACGCCGCCGAGAAGCTGGGGATCCCGCGCGAGCGGATGGTTGTAAATGTTGACCGTTATGGGAACACCTCGTCTGGTTCAATCCCGCTTGCGCTCGCAGAGGCGCACCGGGACCGGCGCTTGAAGAAGGGAGATCTGGTGTTGATGACGGGCATGGGCGCAGGCCTCACTTGGGGGTCCGGGCTGATGGAGTGGACGCTGTGAAGAGCGGCGGCGTCGCCTTCTGCTTTCCCGGACAGGGCTCGCTCGAGGCCGGGATGGGCCGCGAGCTGGCCGAAGCCGTCCCGGAGGCGATGGACGTCTTCGCGCGGGCCAGCGAGGCTTCGGGCCTCGATCTCATGCACCTGTGCTTCGAGGCGCCCGAGGCGGAGCTGGTTGAGACGGAGGTCCAGCAGCCGGCGCTCGTCGCAACGAGCCTCGCCGTGCTCGAGGCGATCAAGTCCCGCGGGATCAAGCCCGACTTCGTCGTCGGCCACTCCGTCGGCGAGTTCGCCGCGCTGGCGTCGGCGGGCGCGCTGAAGGTCGAAGAGGCGATCACGCTCGTGCGCGAGCGCGGCCTTGCGATGGCGGAGGCGGCGAAGCTGAACCCGGGCTCGATGGCCGCGATCCTCGGGCTCGACGACGAGGTCGTCGAATGGATCTGCCGGCGGATCCTCAACGTGTGGCCGGCGAACTACAACTGCCCCGGCCAGATCGTCGTTTCCGGCGAGCACCTCGCCGTGGACGAGGCCTGCCAGGCGGCGGAGGCGGAAGGCGCCCGCCGCGCCGTCAAGCTCCGCGTCTCGGGCGCGTTCCACAGCCCGCTCGTCGCCCGCGCGGCCGATCGGCTGCGGCCGGCGCTCGGGCGTGTGAAGTTCGCCGAGCCGACGGCACCCTTCATGTCGACCGTCACGGCGCGCATCGAGGAAGCGAAGCGGATGGGGCCGCTGCTCGTCGAGCAGCTGACCGCTCCGGTGCGCTTCACGCAGGCGGCGCAGGCGCTGGTTCGCGAGGGCGCGCACACGTTCGTCGAGGTCGGGCCGGGCAACGTCCTCTCCGGGCTCGTGAAGCGGATCGACCGCAACGCGAAGACGATCTCGGTCTCGACGCCCGAGAGTCTGGCCAAGCTCGAGGAGACGCTGGCCTCTGCCTGAAACCTTCGCGTCCCTCGAGGGCAAGACCGCCCTCGTCACGGGAGGCTCCCGCGGAATCGGCCGCGCGATCGCGCTGGAGCTGGCACGCGCGGGCGCGAGCGTGACCTTGAGCTACCGCTCCGGCAAGGACGAGGCCGAGGCGGTCGCGCAGGCGTCGGGCGCGACTGCCGTCCAGGCCGACGTGGCCGACGCCGACGAGGCGAAGCGGCTCGTCGACGGGGCCGGCGAGCTCGACATCCTCGTCAACAACGCGGGCGTGACCCGCGACGGGCTGCTTGCGCGCATGCCCGACGCCGACTGGAACGAGGTGCTCTCGACGAACCTCGGCGGCGTCTTTCACACCTGCAGGGCGGTGGCGCGCGGGATGATGAAGCGGCGCGGCGGGTCGATCGTGAACATCGCCAGCATCGTCGGCCTGCACGGCAATCCCGGCCAGACGAACTACGCGGCGTCGAAGGCCGGCATCATCGGCTTCACCAAGGCGCTCGCACGCGAGCTCGGCAACCGCGGCGTGCGCGCGAACGTTGTCGCCCCGGGCTACGTCGACACGCGCCTGACGCAGGTGATCGCCGACGACATGAAGGAGCTCATGCTCGCGAACACGCCTCTCGGCCGCTTCGGGACGCCCGAGGACGTCGCCGGGGCGGTACGGTTTCTCTGTTCCGACGAGGCCGCTTTCATCACCGGTGAGGTGCTGCTCGTCGACGGCGGACTGGGGATGTAGAGGGCATGTCGGAGAACGGGAGACGCAGAGTCGTCATTACAGGAGTCGGCGCCGTGACGCCGCTCGGCAACGACGTCGACACGACGTGGCGGAACCTGCTCGCCGGCGAGTCCGGCGCGGGCGAGATCACGCAGTTCGACGCGTCCGGGTATTTCGTGCACTTCGCTTGCGAGGTCAAGGACTTCGACCCGGCCCAGTACATCGACCGCAAGCAGGCGCGGCGCATGGACCGCTTCTCGCAGCTGATCCTCGCCGCGGCGCGTCAGGCGGAGGCCGACTCGGGGCTCGACATCGCGGCGGAGGCAGACCGCGTCGGCGCGTCGATCGCCACCGGCATCGGCGGGATCAAGTCGTTCCAGGACTGCTACGACACGCTGAAGGAGCGCGGGCCGGACCGAGTCAACCCGTTCGCGATTCCCTGCATCATCCCGAACATGGGGGCGGGCTGGGTGTCGATGGAGCTCGGCACCCGAGGGCCGCTGTCATCCGAATGCACGGCCTGCGCGGCGTCGAACATGGCAATCGGGCAGGGGCTGGACGACATCCGCCTCGGCCGTGCCGACGTGATGCTGTGCGGCGGCACCGAATCGGCGATCAACCAGGTTGGCATCGCGGGCTTCGGCGCGATGCGGGCGCTGTCGCGGCGCAACGAGGATCCGAAGCGCGCGAGCCGTCCTTTCGACGCCGAGCGCGACGGCTTCGTCATGGGCGAGGCGGCCGCGCTCGTGGTGCTCGAGGAGCTCGAGCACGCGCGTGCCCGCGGCGCGACGATCTACGCCGAGCTTGCGGGGTACGGGCTCTCGTCGGACGCGAAGCACGTGACGGAGCCGGACCCGACGGGGACGAATCCGGCCCGCGCGATGAAGATGGCGTTCGCCGACGCCGGCATCGACGCCGACGAGATCGACTACATCAACGCGCACGGGACGTCGACGCCGCTCGGCGACGCGGCCGAGACGCGTGTGATCAAGCTCGCAGTCGGCGAGGAGAAGGCGCGGCAGACGCCGATCTCCTCGACGAAGGGTGCGACGGGACACTGCCTCGGGGCCGGCGGCGCGGTCGAGGCGATCTTCTCGACACTTGCGATCCGCGACGGGAAGGTGCCGCCGACGATCAACTACGAGGTGCCCGACCCGGAGTGCGATCTCGACTACATTCCGAACGAGGCGCGTGAAGCCGACGTTCGCGTTGCGGTCTCGAACTCGTTCGGCTTCGGTGGTCACAACGCGTCGATCGTGCTCACGCGTGTCGACGACTGATCGTTGGGCCACGTTTGACTGCTACGGCACGCTGATCGACTGGAACGGCGGGCTTCGCCGCGCGCTCGGCAGCGACGAGCTGCTGGAGCGCTACCACGAGGTCGAGCCGGACGTACAGGCGGACGATCCGACGGCGTCGTACCGCGACGTGATGACGGAGACTGCGCGACGGATCGGTGCGGACGATCCGACGGAGCTCGCGCGTTCGCTGCCGGCGTGGGAGCCGCTCCCCGAGGTGCGGGCGGCGCTCGAGGAGGCACGGAACCGCCGCTGGAAGCTCGCCGCGCTGTCGAACACCGACCGCGACTTCATCGAGGCGTCGCTCGAGCGCATCGGCGTGCCTTTCGAGCTCGCGATCGTCGCGTCCGAGATCGGGTCGTACAAGCCCGGACGCGCACACTGGGATCGCTTCTTCGCCGAGACCGGGGCGGCGACGGATCACCACGTCCACGTGGCGCAGAGTCACTTTCACGACGTCGTGCCCGCACGCGCGCTCGGCTTGACGACGATCTGGATCAACCGTCTCGGCGAGCGCGCCGAGCCGGCGCCGACCCGTGAGCTGCCCGACCTGACCCGGTTGCCCGACACGCTGGATGAGCTCGTCCCCGCCTGACGGCTTCAGCGTCCGGCGGGCGACCGTCGACGACGCACCCGCCGTCGACGAGCTGATCACGGCCGCCGACGTCGCGGTGCAGGGGTGGTCGGAGTCGTCGGTCCCCGAGCTGCTCGGCTGGTGGCGCATGATGGATCTCGAGCACGATTCGTGGCTGCTGCACGAGGACGACGCGCTCGTCGGGTACGCCGCCGGGTTCGGGCACGCCGATGCGTTCGAGCTCGACGGCTTCGTCCACCCCCGGCATCGCCGTCGCGGCCTCGGCGCGTGGCTGGTCGCTCGCGGGGAGGAGCGGGCGCGTGAGCGCGGCAAGTCGCAGCTGCAGGCGTTCTCGCTTGCCGGCGACGACCGCGCGCAACGGCTGTTCGAGCAGTGCGGGATGAGCGAGCTTCGGCGCTACTACCGGATGATGATCGAGCTCGCCGACCAGCCGCCCGAGGCTGAGCTACCCGACGGCTTTACGCTCGGGACGTTCGATCCGAAAGACGCAAAGGCATTCCACGACGCGCTGATCGAGGCGTTCGAGGACGAGTGGAACTTCGTCGCGATGCCGTTCGAGGAGTGGCGGGAGCTGCGGCTCGTGAAGGATCCTGACTTCGATCCGGCTCTCTGGTTCGTCGTGCGCGACGGCGACGAGATCGCGGCTGTCATGCGCAACGAGCCCGATCGTTCCGGCGCGGGCTTCATCGGGGCGCTCGGCGTTCGCAAGCCCTGGCGCCGGCGCGGTGTCGCACAGGCCCTGCTGCAGCACGCCTTCGCCGAGTTCTACCGGCGTGGCAAGCGTCGCGTGGCGCTCGGAGTCGACGCCGAGAACCCCACGGGCGCGACCCGACTGTACGAGCGCGCCGGGATGCATGTCGGATTCGAGGCGGTCGCGTACGGTAAGGAGCTGACGTGAGCCGGCTGCGCGCGAAGTGCCCCGACTGCAAGACGTACACCGCCGTCGCGATCGGCCCCGAGTACGAGTGTCATGCCTGCGGCCGGGTCTTCCGCTCCGGACTGGTCCGCGTGCCGCAGGCGTGGGGCGACGGCGGCGAGGCGATGGCCGAGTCGGCATGGCTCGAGCTGCCGTTCCCGGAAGCGGCAGTCATCGAGGCGGAGTCGCTCGAGGAGCAGAACCTTGCGCTCGCCGCCGACCTGCCGCAGCGCCCGCTCGTCCTCGGCGGCGACTGCTGCTCGCACGTGGGCGCGGTCGAGGGCCTGGCGGCGCGCCACGGTCGTGTGTCCGTCGTGTGGCTCGACGCGCACGGCGACCTGAACACGCCGGAGAGCTCTCCCTCCGGAAATCAGTGGGGCATGCCTCTGCGCATGCTGCTCGACTCGGGCGCTCTCGACGCCGGCGACGTCGTGCTCGTCGGTGCGCGCAACCTCGATCCACCGGAGGAAGAGTTCATCCGCTCGAGCGGTCTCCACGTCGGCGAAGCCGGCATCGGACCGGCGCTCGAGGGCGCGAGCGGCACGTACGTCGCCCTCGATGTGGACGTGCTCGAGCCCGGCGAGCTCTCGGTCTTCATGCCGGAGCCGGGCGGCCCGACGCGCGCCGAGGTTGAGCGGATCCTCCAGACCGTGGCCGGCGGGGGGACGGTTCTGGGCGCGGGATTCACCGGGCTGACGTTCGAGCCCTCGAACATCGAGCCACTCGCTCGCTTCGCTGCAGCTTTAGGGCTCTAGCACCCGTCTAAACTCGACTGTTCATGTCTTCCCGGATCGACGTCTCCATCGAGCACCGGAACGTCCCAGAGCCGCCGGGGAAGCAGCATCCGAACACGTGCCCCGAGTGCGACTCGCACTACCGAGACGACGAGCTCGAGGCGGCGCTCTGGGTCTGCCCGCACTGCGGCTACCACTTCCCCATGCGCGCACGCGCGCGGATTGCGTCGCTGGCGGACGTCGGGTCGTTCGTCGAGGAGGCGGCCGATCTGCGCTCCGAGGACCCGCTGCAATTCTTCGACCTGCGGCCGTACACGGAGCGGATCGCCGAAGCCGAGATGAAGACCGGGCTGGGTGAGGCGATGGTCATCGGGCAGGCCGCCGTCGACGGGACCGCGTGCGAGGTCGCCGTCATGGATTTCTCCTTCATGGGCGGCTCGATGGGCAGCGTCGTCGGCGAGAAGTTCTCCCGCGCGTGCGACAGTGCGGCCGAGCGCGGCGTGCCGCTCGTGTCGGTGACGGCTTCGGGCGGCGCACGGATGCAGGAGGGAATCCTCTCGCTGATGCAGCTGCCGAAGACGGTGTGCGCCGTCGAGGACATGCACGACTCCGGGCAGCCGCTGATCAGCGTCATGACACATCCGACGACGGCGGGCGTGCTCGCCAGCTTCGCGAGCCTCGGCGACGTGATCGTGGCCGAGCCCGGCGCGCTGCTCGCGTTCACCGGCCCGCGTGTCGTTCAGCAGACGACGCGCGAAAAGCTCCCCGAGGACTTCGGGCTCGCCGAGCAGAACCTGCGCTTCGGCCACATCGACGCGATCGTCCCGCGGCCGGAGCTGAAGCCGTACGTCTCGCGTCTCCTCCGGCTGTTCTCGCGCAATGGCAACTGACCACGAGCTCCATCTGCGCGACCGGCTGACGCGGCTCCGCAGCCTCAACCTCCTTGGCGGCACGAAGCTCTCGGGGGAGCTCGAGAAGCTGCAGCGTCAGCTCGACCGCATCCAGACGGCGCCGACCGACGAGGAGATCTGGCGCTCCGTCGAGCTCGCCCGCCACCAGGACCGCCCCTACACGCTCGACTACGTCGAGCGGCTGCTCGACGACTGGGTCGAGCTGCACGGCGACCGCGGTCGGGCCGACGATGCCGCGCTCGTCATCGGGCTCGGCATGTTCAACGGTCGCACGGTCGCTCTCATCGGCAACCAGAAGGGCCGCGACATCAAGGAACGTACGCACCGCAACTTCGGGATGGCGTATCCGGAGGGCTACCGGAAGGCGATGCGCCTGATGGAGCTCGCCGATCGACACGGCTTCCCGCTCGTCAGCCTCGTCGACATCCCCGGTGCCTACCCCGGCGTCGCGGCGGAGCAGCACGGCCAGGGCGGCGCGATCGCGCGCGCGCAGGCGCTGATGGCGCGGCTCGAGGTCCCCACTGTCGCGTGCGTGATCGGCGAGGGCGGATCCGGAGGCGCGATTGCGACCGCGCTCACGGACAAGGTGCTGATGCAGGAGAACGCGATCTACACCGTCATCTCGCCGGAGGGGTGCGCGGCGATCCTCTGGCGCGACGCGAGCGAGGCGAAGAAGGCGGCGGCGGCGTTCAAGCCGGACGCCGTCCATTGTCTCGAGCTCGGCGTGATCGACGGCATCGTTCCGGAGCCCGAGGGCGGCGCCCACACCGATCCCGACGCCGCAGCGCAGCTGTTGGGGGAATCGCTCCAGGAGGCGCTCGACGAGCTCGATTCGGTTCCCGCCGACGACTTGAAGCGCAGGCGCCGAGCCAAGTTCAGGTCGCTCGGCGTTTTCGCCTGAGCCAACGCGCACAAGCTGTGGATAGACGGCAGCTTCGAGGAGTTTTCGGCAGGTTTCGGGTGTCGACCGGTCTCACCTCTCCACAACATCCACAGCCTTTTCCCCTGCCCCGGAACGACTTCGGGCCGGAAATCCGGCCCGAAGAGTCGACCCCCCCGCTGGGTGGAGAAGCTTTTTCGGAGGACAGGAATCCTCCTTCGAAGTAGTGCTTAGCCGATCGCAGTCGAGATGAAACGCGACCCGAAGCTCTCCGAGTACAACCGCAAGCGCGACCCGAAGGCGACGCCCGAGCCCTTCGGCGGCGGGCGCGAACGGGCGAACGAGCCGATCTTCGTCGTGCAGCGCCACGACGCCCGCCGTCTGCACTACGACTTCCGCCTCGAGCGGGGCGGCGCGCTCGCGAGCTGGGCTGTCCCGAAAGGTGTGCCCCTCGAGCCGGGACAGCAGCACCTCGCCGTCCACGTCGAGGACCATCCGATCGACTACGCGTCGTTCGAGGGCGAGATCCCGGCGGGCCAGTACGGCGCCGGCACCGTCGAGATCTGGGATCACGGCACGTACGAGCTGCTGGAGGAGAAGAAGAACGGCGGGTTGACGGTGCGGCTCCACGGCGAGCGCCTCGACGGCACCTGGACGCTCATCCCGGCGCACCTGAGCGGCGACGCCAAGAACTGGCTCATCATCCGCAAGCGCGACGAGGCGACCCAGGCGGCCCCCGCGCCCGCGTCGTACCGGCCGATGCTGGCGACGCTCGCGGACGACGTTCCGCGCGGCGCCGGGTGGGAGTTCGAGGTGAAGTGGGACGGGTATCGAGCGATCGCCACGGTCTCCGGCAGCGAGACGGTTCTGACGAGCCGCAAGGGCAACGACCTGACAGCGCGCTTCGAGCAGGTCGCGAAGGAGATTGCGAAGGCGGTGAAGACCCCCGACTGCGTGCTCGACGGGGAGGTCTGCGCGCTGGACGACACGGGCCGTTCGAGCTTCTCCGCCATGCAGCAGGGGAAGGCGGGCACGCCGCTCGTCTACTACGCGTTCGACGTGCTCGAGGTCGACGGGGAGGCGCTCGTCGATCTGCCGCTCGTCGAGCGCCGCAAGCGGCTCGAGTCGCTCCTCGACCGGCGGAACCGGACCGTCCGTCTCTCGGAGTCGTTCGACGACGGGAACGCGCTGTTCAAGGCTGCGACCGAACAGCACCTCGAAGGGATCATGGCGAAGCGCCTCGACTCGAAGTACGCGGTGGGCCGGCGCACGCGCGACTGGCTCAAGGTGAAGACGCATGGCGAGCAGGAGTTCGTCATCGCCGGCTACACGAAGGGCACCGGCCGCCGGGCCTCGAGCTTCGGTTCGCTCGTGCTCGGCGTCTTCCAGGGGAAGGAGCTCGTCTACGTCGGGAACGTCGGCACTGGCTTCGACGGCCGCGAGATCGAGAAGCTGCTCGACGAGCTCCGCCCGCTGCGCCGAGAGACGCCGCCCTTCCGCGAGGCGCCGAAGATGCCGAAGGTGCGAAGGAGCGACGTGATCTGGGTCGAGCCGGAGCTCGTCTGCGAGGTCGAGTTCGCGGAGTGGACGCATGACGGCAGGCTCCGCGCGCCCTCGTATCTCGGGCTGCGCGAGGACAAGGCGGCGCGAGACGTTCGCCGCGAGGTCGCAATCGCCGACCGCATCGTCAAGGGCAACCGCGAGCTGAAGCTGTCGAACCTCGACAAGGTGTTCTTCCCCGTCGAAGGCGTCACGAAAGGCGACCTGCTCGAGTACTACCGAGACGTCGCGCCGGTCCTGCTTCCGCACCTCCGGAACCGGCCGTTCACGATGGTGCGCTGGCCCGACGGCATCGAGGCGGGGCGGTTCTTCCAGAAGGACGCGCCGAAGCACATGCCGGAGTGGATCCCGACGTTCCGCACGCTCGTCTCGACGCGCGAGTCGCCGCGGCAGCGGAAGTGGGTGAACTTCCCGCTCGTCAACGACGAGCTTGCGCTCCTCTGGATGGTGAACATGGGCTGCGTCGACATGAACGCGTGGTACTCGCGGACCGACAGGCCAGACCGGCCGGACTTCGTCCTGTTCGATCTCGATCCGTCACCCGACGTCGGCTTCAAGGAGACCGTGCAGGTGGCGCTGCTGGTGAAGCAGGCGCTCGACGCGTTCGGTCTCGTCGGTTTCCCGAAGACGTCGAGCGCCGAGGGAATGCACGTCCTCGTCCCGATCGAGCGGCGGTACACGTACGACGACACGCGTCAGTTCGCCGAGATCGTCGCGGGTGCGATCGCCCGTACGAACCGCGGTCTCGCGACGACGGAATGGACGAAGTCGAAGCGCCGCGGCGTGCTGATCGATTCGAACCAGAACGGCGAGGGCAAGACGATCGCGTCGGTCTATTCCGTCCGGCCGCGTCCCGGTGCGCCGGTCTCGACGCCGTTGCGCTGGAGCGAGGTCAACGAGAAGCTCGATCCGCTCTCGTTCACGATGCCTGTCGTGCGCGAGCGCATCGCCAAGCACGGAGACCTCTTCGAGGGCGTGCTTACGACGCGGCAGCGGCTGACGGACGCGCTGAAGGCACTCGGCGGCTAAACGGCGCCGAACAGGGGCAGCGCCGGCTCGAGGCCGGTGATCTCGACCTCGATCGGCGAGCTCCACGCGCCACGCTCGAGGCGGTAGTCGTAGTGCTCGACGGGTTCGCCGCGCGAGATCATCGTGCGGGTGCCCGTGCGGCGGTAGCCGAGCTTCTCCGACACCCGCTGCGACTTGACGTTGTGGCTGAACGACCCGCTCACGGCCGCTCCGGCTTGCAGCCCGGCGAACGCAAGCTCGAGCACCGCCGCTCGCTGCTCCGTCCCGAGACCTCGTCCCTGGAACCGCGCGCCGAGCCACGATCCTGTCTCGACCTCGCGCGTCACCGCGAAGTCCTTCGCCTCGGCGCCCTGCGAGCCGATCGGCGCGGCGTCGAGGAACGCGATCAGGTTGAGCGCCCACTTCTCCGGCCGCCACTCCGTCCACGCGGAGCGATGGAAGGCAAGGAAGGCGTCGAGCTCGAGGTTGTCCGTCCACGGAACGTAGAACGGCATCTCGTCGGGCGGGTGGATCCCGGTCTGGGCGACGCGGAAGAGCTCGACGAGCTCGTCCTCGCTCGGCAGCCGCAGCTCGAGCCGCGGCGTCCGCACGCGGATCTCCCAAAGCGGCTCGAGGTTCACGAGCCGAGCCGCTCGGGATGCCCGAGCGAGCCCAGCTCGGCGATGTCGCGGCGGAAGAAGAGCGACGTCGTCCAGTCGGTCACGACGCGCAGCTTCCGTGTCACGAGCGGCAGCTGGTAGAGGTGGTACGTGCGCGTGACGAACCAGCCCGGAAAGCCGCGCAGCAGGGCGCCGGGCACCTGGGCGATGCCCTTGTAGCGGCCGAGCGTCGCGACCTGCCCGAGCATGCGGTACCTGTACGGCTTCCGGCTTCCGTGCAGGTTCTTCGCGAGCTGCCGCGCCTGACGCAGCGCGTGCTGGCACGTCGGCGGGTCGTACTGCCCGGGAGTCGAGGCGTTCGGCACGCGGGCTCCGTCGCCGAGGGCCCACACGTGGGCCAGCCCCTCGACCTGCAGCGTCGGCTCGACCTTGACCCGCCCGCGCTCGTCCAGCGGCAGCCCGAGCCGCTCGTTGACCGGGTTCGCGCGCACGCCTGCCGTCCAGACGACGGTGCTCGTCAGGATCCGGTCACCGTCCGACAGGACGGCTGCATGCGGTTCGACGGCCTCGAGCGTCGTCGCGACGCGGATGTCGACGCCGCGGCCGGTGAGCTGCCGGGCTGCGTAGTCGCCGAGCGGCGTCGGGATCTCCGGGAGGATCTTCGGCGCTGCGTCGACGAGCACCCAGTGCTGCGGCTCGTCGCGTAGGGTCGGGTAGTAGCGCAACGCATCGCGAACCAGGTCGGACAGCTCGGCGAGCGCCTCGACGCCCGCATAGCCGGCGCCGACGAACACGAACGTCAGCTCGCGTCGCCGATGTGCCTCTGTGGGTGCGGCCGTCGCAGCCTCGAGCCGCCGGAGGACGTGGTTGCGCAGGTAGATCGCGTCCGGGAGCGTCTTGAAGCCGAGCGCGTGGTCGGCGAGGCCGGGGATCGGCAAGGTGCGGGAGATCGCTCCGAGCGCGACGACGACGTTCTCGTAGCCGACCGTGACGACTTCCTCTTCGGTCTCCACACGCACGCGGTGGTTCGGCACGTCGAGCGCCGTCGCTCGCCCGAGCAGGAACTCGGCATGCGGGCACATCTGCCGCAGCGGTACGACGACGTGCCGGGGCTCGAGCGTCCCCGACGCGGCCTCGGGCAGCATCGGCGTGTACAGCATGAAGTTCTCCGGCGACACGATCGTCGCGCCGCGCCTGCCGAGCAGACGCGCCACGTACGCGCCGGCGAACCCGCCGCCGATGACGAGCGTCCCGCCCAACGCGTCGGCCATCCCGGTGTTCTACGAGATCTCCGCGAGCCTGCGCGAGAGGAACCGACGCTCGGGGTCCGTCTGCGCGAGCTCGAGCGCCCGGCGATAGGCCGCCGCCGCCTCGTCCAGGCGCTCGAGTCGTCGCAGCAGGTCGGCGCGTGCCGAGTGGTAGAGGTGGTACTCGTCGAGCGGCAGGTCGCGCATCAGCGCGAGCCCGTGCTCGGGCCCGGCTGCCATCGCGACGGCGACCGCGCGATTGAGCTCGACGACCGGCGACGGCACGTGCTGGACGAGCTCGGTGTAGAGCGCTGCGATCTGCGCCCAGTCCGTCTGCGGCTGGGTGTGCAGGGCGGCGATCGCTGCCTGCAGCTGGTACGGGCCAGGCGTCCGCAGGACGAGAGCGCGGTCGAGCATGCGCATGCCCTCCTCGATTCGCGGGCGGTTCCACAACGCTCGGTCCTGATCCTCGAGCAGCACGAGCTCCCCGTCGGCGCCTGTCCGCGCGTCGCGCCGCGAGTCCTGGAGCAGGAGCAGCGCGAGCAGGCCGAGGACCTCGGCTTCGTCCGGCATCAGGACCGCAAGCAGCTTCGCGAGCCGGATTGCCTCTTCGCAGAGGTCGCGCCGGACGAGCGCGTCGCCCGACGTCGCCGAGTAGCCCTCGTTGAAGACGAGGTAGAGGACGGCGAGCACGGCGCGCAGTCGCTCGGGCAGGTGATGATCGGGCGGCACGCGGAACGGGATGCCGGCGTCGCGGATCTTCCGCTTCGCACGCACGAGGCGCTGCGCGAGCGTCGCCTCGGGGAGGAGAAAGGCTCGCGCGACCTCGGGCGTCTGCAGGCCGGCGACCTCGCGCAGCGTCAGCGCGATCTGCGCATCCGGCGCGAGCGCCGGGTGGCAGCACGTGAAGACGAGGCTCAGGCGTTCGTCCGGGATCGAGCTCACGTCGCCGTCTTCCTCGGTGTGCAGCGTCCCGAGTGCGGCGAGCAGCTCCGTCTTGCGCGCGAGCGTGCGCTCACGGCGGATGCGGTCGATCGCGCGGTTGCGTGCGGTCGCCACGATCCAGGCGCCCGGATTCCTTGGTGTCCCGTCGCGGGGCCAGCGCACGAGCGCCGTCGTGAACGCGTCCTGCACCGCGTCCTCGGCGAGCTCGAAGTCGCCGAGGACGCGAATGAGGATCGACACCGCACGGCCCCACTCCTCACGGAAGACCGCGTCGACGGTCAGGTCGTCACGAGCGGCCGTATCTCCACCGAGCCTCTGTCCACGAGCGGCACGCGCTGCGCGAGCTCGATCGCCTGGTCGAGGTCCTTGCACTCGGCGAGGAAGTAACCGCCGAGGATCTCCTTCGTCTCCGCGAACGGCCCGTCCGTCACGAGCGTCTCGCCGTCGCGGACGCGTACGACGCGTGCCACCTCCGGATCGTCGAGCTCCAGCCCGCTTGCCTCGATGCCCTGCTCCTGCGTCCAGGTGAGCAGGGCCTCCCAGTGCGGGAGCGCCTCCGCTCGCTGAGCCTCCTGCTCCTCGCCCGGCCGCCGGCGCCACTCGTCCCACTGCTCGGCGCTGTTGTTCAGCATCAGCAGGTACTTCATGCCGCCGCCCCCTCGCGCGCAGGCTGCAGGAGCTTGATGCAGGCGACCGCGGCGAGCGCGCGACGCTCGTCCTCGCTGAGTGCCGCGAGGCGCTTTCGGTCTGCGTAGACGACTGCGAGGAGCTTCATGCGGCTGCCCCCTCTCGAGCGGGGCGGAGCTCGATCGCGCCGGTCTCCGCGCCCGGGATACGGGCGGCCACGTCGGCCGCCTCGTCGAGGCTGGAGCAGTCGAGCAGGTAGAAGCCGCCGAGCGCCTCCTTCGTCTCCGCGAACGGGCCGTCGGTGACGACCGTTTGTCCGTCGCGGACGCGGACGGTGGTCGCCGTCCGCGTGGAGGCGAGCTCGGCCCCGTCGACGATTCGGCTCGCGGCCGCCTCGCCGAACGCGCGGTACTTCGCGTAGACGGCCTCGCGCTGTTGCTCGTCGAAGGAGTCCCAGCGGGACTCGTCGCCGTAGATGAGCGCCAACACCTTCACGTTGTCCCTCCCTTCGTCGCTGTCGACAGTACGACGAACGAGCCGAGCCGAAATCGACAGGCAGGCGCCGGCATCTCTCAGCTCCCGGATGTCGATGACGCCACCAGCCGGCGCAGGAAGGTCAGCGCGCCGCCCTTGTCGAGCAGCTCGTTGAGGTTCCCGCACTTCGGGCTCTGGACGCACGACGGGCAGCCGTCGCTGCACGGGCAGCCCTCGAGCATCCGGGCGGTGTCGGCGACCCAGCCTTCGAACGCGTTGAAGCCGCGTTCGGTGATTCCGACGCCGCCGGCATGTCCGTCGTAGATGAAGACCGTCGGCCGGTTCGTCTGAAAGTGGATGTTCGTCGAGAGCCCGCCGATGTCCCAGCGGTCGCACATCGCCCACAGCGGGAGGAGCGCGATCATCGAGTGCTCGGCCGCATGCAGCGTCCCGAGCAACGTCGGCATCTTCTCCAGGCCTCTCAGCTGCTCCGGCTCCGGCAGGTACCAGATCGCCTCGGTCTCGAAGCTCGTCTCCGGCAGGTCGAGGTCGACGGTCTCGAGCGTCGACTGGTCGCGGATCGACTTCTTCTGGTACGCGACGACTTGTTCCGTCACGGAGATGCGGCCGAAAGAGAGCTCGAGGCCGCAGCGGCGTTGCGTCCGCAGCGTCTCCTCGACGGCGGTGTTCGTCTCCTTCTTCGCCTGCGTGTAGTAGTCGCCCCTGTACGGCGTCACGACCGTCGTGCGCGCCTGCAGGTCGAGCTCTCGGACGAGATAGCTCTCGCCAAGATGGAGGTAGACGGCGCCTTCATGGACGGTCGAGTACGCGCGCTCGCGCTCGACCAGGCCGAGGACGGTGCCGCTCTGCCCCTCGACGACGGCGAACGTGTCCGGGGTCGCCGATCGCAGGCCGAACCGCCCTGCCGGATAGTCGCGCCCGGCCCACACGTAACCGCTCTTCGTCTGCTTCAGCTCGCGCAGCTGCGGTGCGCGCTCGAGCGCCGCGTCGCCGAGCGTCGCGCGGTCGGCGTCGTCGACGGGTGCCTCGAACGCCGCCGCACGAACGTGGCCGTCGAGGACGCGCGGGTTCGCGTGGTCGAGAATCGCCGCCTCGACGCGCCGGTCGAGGAGCGTCTCCGGCTCGCGCATGAAGTACTGGTCGAGCGCGTCTTCGCTCGCGATCAACACCGCGAGGCCCTGCCCGCGGCGCCCTGCGCGCCCCCATTGCTGCCTGAGCGACGCAACCGTGCCGGGGAACCCGACCGAGATGGCGCAGTCGAGCAGGCCGATGTCGATGCCCAGCTCCAGCGCGTCGGTGGCCGACACGCCGAGCAGCTCGCCCTCCACGAGCCGGCGCTCGATGTCCCGCCGCTGCGCGGGCGTGTAGCCGGCGCGGTACGGAGCCAGCCGCTTTCCCGTCTCCGTGTCGACGCGATCGACCGTGAACTTGTGGATCAGCTCGGCGGCCTTGCGCGACTTCGCGAAGCAGATCGTCCGCAGCCCACGGGTGACGAGCTCCGCCATCAACCGCGACGCTTCTCCGAGCGGGCTCGCGCGGATGCCGAGCTCCGCGTCGAGCAGCTCCGGGTTCCAGAGGGCAATCGTGCGCTCCGCGCGCGGCGCCGCGTCACCGTCGACGACGGCCGCAGCGACGCCGCCGAGCGCCGTGGCCAGCTCCCCCGGGTTCGCGATCGTCGCCGAGGCGAACAGGAACTGCGGATCGGCGCCGTAGACGCGCGCGAGCCTTCGCAGTCGCCTCAGGACGTTCCCGACGTGTGAGCCGAAGACGCCGCGGTAGACGTGCGCCTCGTCGACGACGACGTAGCGCAGATTGTGCAGCACGTCGGCCCACCGGTCGTGGTGCGGGAGCACGCCGACGTGCAGCATGTCGGGGTTCGTGAGGATGACGTTTGCCCAGCGGCGGATCTGCCAGCGCCGCTCCCCCGGCGTGTCGCCGTCGTAGATCGCCGCCCGGACGTTCGGCGCGTGCAGCTCGGCGAGCGCGCGGGCCTGGTCCTGTGCGAGCGCTTTCGTCGGGTAGAGGTAGAGCGCACGCTCCTTCGGCTCGCGCGCGATCGCGTCGAGCACGGGGAGGTTGAACGCGAGTGACTTCCCGGACGCGGTCCCGGTCGCGAGGATCAGATGCTCGCCACGCGCCGCCACGTCCCAGGCTTGACGCTGGTGCCGGTACAGGCCGTCGAACGGCAGCGCTTCACGCAGCCGCGGGTGGAGCTCGCTCGGCAGCGCCGCCAGTCCCGCTTCGGCCGGTGGAACGGTCTCGACATACGCAAGCTCGTCGCCGGCAAGCAGGTCGTCCCAGGTGACGGCGCCGGCGCGCACGGCGGTCATACGGCACACGGTACCCTTGCGTGACCGGGGTGCCCGTACGGGCTGAGATCACACCCGTCGAACCTGATC
Source organism: uncultured Actinomycetes bacterium (assembly GCA_963833655.1). Taxonomy (GTDB): domain Bacteria; phylum Actinomycetota; class Thermoleophilia; order Gaiellales; family Gaiellaceae; genus 3-1-20CM-4-69-9. The sequence goes on from CAWHYL010000007.1 coordinate 619,763, forward strand.
CGGTTAGCACCGGCGAAGGGAGGACGTTGATACCGAGATGTCTCACGATTGCCGGGTCCGACTCCGGCGGCGGAGCCGGAATCCAGGCCGACCTGAAGGCGTTCGCCGCAGCCGGCTGCTTCGGCATGAGCGTCATCGTGGCGCTGACGGCGCAGAACACCGTCGGCGTGACCGCGGTTCACGAAGCGCCGCCGGACTTCGTCCGCGCCCAGCTCGAGGCGGTCTTCCCGGACATCGGTGTCGACGCGGCGAAGACGGGGATGCTGTTCTCGCGTGAGGCGATTGCGACCGTCGCCGACTTTCTGGCCGATCATCCCGTTCCGCTGGTCGTCGACCCCGTGATGCTCGCGAGCTCCGGCGCGCGGCTGCTCCAGGACGACGCGGTCGCAACGCTGGTCGAGCGGCTGTTTCCGCTCGCGACGGTCGTCACACCCAACCTCAGCGAGGCGGAGGCGCTCTCGGGGAGGTCCGGCTCGCGGCGCGAGCTCGCGGAGCGGATCCACGAGCTGGGCGCGCCGGCGGTCATCGTCACGGGCGGTCACGGGCCCGAGCCCGTCGACCACCTCTTCGACGGGACCGATCACGTCGAGATCCCGGTCGAGCGTCACGACGTCGCGGCGACGCACGGCGCCGGGTGCACGCACTCCGCGACGCTCGCGGCCGAGCTGGCGAAAGGGCAGTCGCTCCACGACGCCGCTCGCCGGGCGGCGGCGGTCGCGAGCCAGGCGGTTCGAAACGGGCTCGCCGAGCTCGGCGCCGGCGACGGGCCGGTGAACGTCGCTGCGTGAGCGTGTCGCCTGGCACGACGCTCCACACGCTGCGCGAGCGCAAGCCGCTCGTCCACCAGATCACGAACTACGTCGTCATGAACGAGACCGCGAACGCCACCCTCGCGCTCGGCGCGTTGCCGGTCATGGCACACGCGCGCGAAGAGGTCGAGGAGATGGTGTCGGTCGCAGGCGCGCTCGTCCTCAACATCGGGACGCTCTCCCCTCACTGGGTGGAGGCGATGATCGAGGCGGGGAGGTCCGCCAACGCCGCCGGCACACCGGTCGTGCTCGACCCTGTCGGCGCCGGCGCGACGCGTTACCGCACCGAGTCGGCGGAACGGATCCTCGGCGAGGTGGATGTGACGGTGCTGCGCGGAAACCCCGGCGAGGTCGCGACGCTCGTCGGCGTCGCCGCGGAGGTGCGCGGCGTCGAGTCGGTCGGGGCCGGCGACGCTCCCGCGGAGCTGGCGCGGCTCGCGGCGCACAAGCTCGACGTCGTCGCATCGGTGACCGGGGCCGTCGACCACGTCTCGGACGGCGAGCAGAGCCTCGCCGTCGCGAACGGCCACGAGCTGCTCGCGTCCGTCACCGGCACCGGCTGCATGTCGAGCGCGATCACGGGCTGCTTCCTGGCTGCGAAGCCCGCCGCGCCGCTCGAGGCAGCGGCGGAGGCGCTCGCTGCGTTCGGCGTCGCGGCCGAGGACGCAGCACGTGACGCCAAGGGCCCCGGCACGTTCCACGCCAGCCTCTACGACGCGCTCGCAGCGCTCGATCCCGAGACGCTCGACGGGCGCGCGAAGATCTCGTGAAGCTCCACGTGCTCGTCGACGAGCTCGAGACAGCACGGCTCGCCGTCGAAGGCGGCGCGACCGTCGTGCAGTGGCGGCTCAAGGACGTTCCGCGTGTCGACGTCGTCGAGCGCGGCCGCGCGACGCGTAGTCTGTGCGCCCGGCACGGCGTGCCCTTCGTCGTCAACGACGATGTCGAGGCGGCGCTCATGCTCGGCGCCGACGGCGTGCACCTCGGCCGCGGCGACGCGGGCGCCGAGGCGGCGAGAGAGCACGGTCTCATGCTCGGCCTGTCTGCGGCGTCGCTCGAGGAAGCGCGCGCCGCCGACGGCCAGGCGGACTACATCGGCGCCGGTCCGCTCTGGGAGACGCCCTCGAAACCGGACGCGGATCCGCCGATCGGGCTCGCGGGCCTCCGCGAGATCTGCGCGGCCGTCTCGACGCCCGTCGTCGCGATCGGCGGCATCGACGCCGGCAACGCCGCGGACTGCATCGAGGCCGGTGCGGCGGGCGTCGCCGTCATCCGCGCGGCCCGCGACGCGGCCGCGCTCCGGCGCGCCCTCGATGCAGCTCTCTGAGCTCGGCGAGCTGGGGCTGCTCGCGGAGCTCGAGCGCCGCGGCCTGGCGGAGCGCATCGAGCACGACGCGGCGACGCTCGACGGCGGCGTCGTCGTCACGCAGGACGCGCTCGTCGAAGGCGTCCACTTCAGGCTCGACTGGCTCTCGTGGCGCGACCTCGGCTGGCGCGCCGCCGCCGTGAATCTCAGCGACCTCGCCGCGTCGGGCGCAGAGCCGGAGGGGCTGATCGTCACGCTCGCGGCCCCGGCGGACACGGTCGTCGACGACATCTTCGAGCTCTATGCCGGCATCGCGGAGACCGGCGTCCCCGTTCTCGGCGGGGACACGAGCCGCGCCGAGCAGGTGGTGCTCAGCGTCACGGCGGTCGGCCGCTCCGCGCGCGTACCGGGTCGCGCCGGCGCACGTCCCGGCGACGCCGTCGTCGTCACCGGGCCGCTCGGCGCTGCCGGCGCGGCCTTTCGCCGCGAGACCGTCGTCCGGCCGCCGCTTCGCCTGGCCGAGGGGAGAGAGCTGGCGCGCCACGCCCACGCCCTGCTCGACGTCTCGGACGGGCTCGCAGTCGATGCCGCGCGCATGGCGGCTCGGTCCGGCTGCCGGATCGCGATCGAGCTCGAGCGGGTGCCGCTCGCGCCGGGCGCGGCGCTCGACGACGTCGGATTCGGTGAGGACTACGAGCTGCTCGCGGCCGTGGCGGAACCGACGCGCTTCGCGGAGGTCGGGCGGTGCGAGGAGGGCGCCGGCGTGGTGGTGACGCTGAACGGCGAGCCGTACGAGCTAGGCGGCTGGGAGCACTTCCGCTAGCGCACGCTCGTAGTGGGCGCGCGGGCGCGCGCCGATGACGGTCGCCTTCGCCTCGCCCTGCGCGAACAGGATCGCCGTCGGGATCGAGAGGACGTCGTAGCGCGCGGCGGTCTCGGGGTTCTCGTCGATGTTCAGCTTCGCGAACTCGACCTTCCCGAGCGTGTCGGCCTCGAGCTGCTCGAGGATCGGCTCCACTGCGCGGCACGGCCCGCACCACGGCGCCCAGAAGTCGAGCACGACCGGGACGTCGTTCTGCAGCACATCCTGCTCGAACGTCGAATCGGTGACTTCGAACACAACCTGAAGCTTAGAGCCGGCCCGTCAGCGCGGCGAGCCTGAGTGACGGCACCTTCCAGATCGCCTCGGCGACGATCCCCCTCGACATCTTCGAGACGCCGTCCTCGCGGTCGGCGAACGTGATCGGCACCTCGACGACGCGAAAGCCGGCGCGAATGGCCCGATACGTCGTCTCGATCTGGAACGCGTATCCCTTCGAGTGCACGGCCTCGAGGTCGATCGTCTCGAGGACGCGGCGGCGATAGCACTTGAACCCGCCGGTCAGGTCGCGAACGGATGCGCCGAGCAGCACGCGCGCGTACCAGGAGCCGCCCGCGGAGATGACCCGCCGCACGAGCCCCCAGTTGCGCACGCCGCCGCCGCCGACGTAGCGCGAGCCGAGCACGAGGTCGGCGCCGTCGGCCGCCGCGATCAGCCTCGGGACGTCGGCCGGGTCGTGCGAGAAGTCGCAGTCCATCTCGAGGATGAGCTCGGCGCCGTCTGCGAGCGCGCGCCGAAACCCGGCGAGGTACGCCGGGCCGAGGCCCTCCTTCGCCGGACGGTGAAGGACGCTGACGTAGTCGAGCTCTTTCGTGAGCCGGTCCGCGACCGCTCCGGTGCCGTCCGGCGAGTTGTCGTCGACGACGAGAACGTGCACGCCCTTGCCGCCGAGCGCGCGCAGCATCGGTTCGAGGTTCTCGCGTTCGTTGTACGTGGGGAGACAAACGAGGGCTGGAGGCACGGACGTATATTCAACGTGTGTCGCGCACGCTGCCTCGAAATGTGGATGTCGCGGACCAGCTCGACCTGTTGGCGGACCTGTTGGAGATCGAGGGCGAGGCGTCGTTTCGCGTGCTCGCCTACCGCAAGGCCGCGACACGTATCCGCGAGACGGCGGGCTCGGTCGCGGAGCTGGCGCTGAACGGGCGCGCAAAGGATCTGCAGGGAATCGGCAAGACGATCGAGGAGAAGATCGTCCAGGTCGTCGAGGACGGCGAGATGCACGCGCTCACGAAGCGCAAGCGGATCGTGCCCCCCGAGGTCGTCACGTTCATGCGCCTGCCGGGCCTCGGCCCGAAGACGGCCGCGCGGATCTGGAAGGAGCTCGGCGTCACGACCGTGGATGAGCTCAAGCGCGCGGCCGAGCAGGAGCAGCTGCGCACCCTCGCCGGGCTCGGTGCGAAGACGGAAGAGCGGATCCTGAAGGCGCTCGCCGAGCAGCAGCAGGAACCGTCCGACCGGCGCCTCCTCGGCGACGGGCTCGGCGCGCTGCTTGCCGTCGTCTCGGTGCTGCGCGAGCATCCGGCGGCGGTCGAGGTCTCCGAGGCCGGGAGCGCCCGTCGGCGCAAAGAGACGTTCCGCGACCTCGACATCATCGCCACCGCGACCGATCCCCAGGCGCTGATCGACTACTTCACGAAGCTGCGCTGGGTGGTCGACGTCGTTGCGAAAGGACCGACGAAGGCGACCGTCCTCTCGAACGAGGGCCTGCGCTTCGACCTGCGCGTCGTTCCGCCCGAGTCATACGGGAACCTGCTGCAGCACTTCACCGGCTCGAAGGACCACAACCTCGCGCTGCGCGAGCGCGCCGTCAAAAACGGGCTCTCCGTCTCCGAGTACTCGATCACGGTTGTCGAGACCGGGGAGGAGCTGACGTACACCGGCGAAGCGGAAGTCTACGAGCGGCTCGGGTACGAGTTCATCCCGCCGGAGCTGCGCGAGAATGCCGGCGAGCTGCAGGCGGCGCGGAAAGGGGAGCTGCCGACGCTCGTCGAGCTCGGCGACGTCAAAGGCGACCTGCACTGTCACACGACGTACTCGGACGGTCGCGACTCGCTCGAGCAGATGGCGCTCGCCGCCCGGCAGCGCGGCTATGCGTACGTGGCGATCACCGACCACCCGCGCGGGACGCTAGCCGAGCAGAACGTCGAGATCGACGCGCTCAACGAGCGGCTGAAGCCGTTCAAGCTGCTGAAGGGGATCGAGGTGAACATCCGCATCGACGGATCGCTCTCCCTCCCCGACGACGTGCTCGCCGAGCGCGACTGGGTGATCGCCTCCCTGCACGCGGCGTTCGACCGCAACCCGACCGAGCGCGTGCTGGCGGCGATGGACAATCCGCACGTCGACATGATCGGCCACCTGACCGCACGCAAGATCAAGATCCGTCCGCCGGCCGACGTGCAGTTCGAGCGCGTCGTCGAGAAGGCGCTCGAGACAGGCACGTTTCTCGAGATCAACTCGCAGCCGAACCGTCTCGACCTGCGTGACACGCATGCGCGCATGGCAGGCGAGGCCGGCGTCAAGATCGCCGTGAACACGGACGCGCACCAGCTCAGCGCGCTGCAGCACATCGAGATGGGCGTCGCGCAAGCGCGTCGCGCATGGCTGACGAAGGGGCAGGTGCTGAACACCCGCAGCTGGGCACAGATCAACAGACTGCGGAAGAAATGAGCTTCCGCGACGACGGCGCCGCCGCGCTCGAATGGGCGGCGCGCTATCTGGAACGTGTCGGGGAGTATCCGGTGCTCGCGCAGGTGCAGCCGGGCGACATCACCGCGCGCCTGCCGGCCACGCCGCCCGAGCGCGGCGAGCCGTTCGCCGACGTGCTGCGCGACCTCGACGACATCCTCCTGCCCGGCATCACTCACTGGCAGAGCCCGCGCTTCTTCGCCTACTTCGCCGTCAGCGCATCCGAGCCGGGCATCCTCGCGGAGCTGCTCGCTGCGACGCTCAACTCCGTCGCGTTTCTCTGGCGCACGTCGCCGGCTTCGACGGAGCTCGAGACGCTGACGCTCGACTGGACCGCGCAGTTGCTCGGGCTGCCCGACGGTTGGCACGGTCACATCGAGGACACTGCATCGACGTCGACGATCGCGGCGCTCGCTGCGGCGCGCGAAGTGACCGGGGGCAACGTCGTCGTCTGCTCCGAGCATGCGCACTCGTCCGTCGACAAGGCGGCGAGGCTGCTCGGGCTCGAAGCGCGCAAGGTGCCGGCAGACGCGGAATTCCGCCTGCGCGTCGACGACCTCGACCTCACGGACGCGGCCGCCGTCGTGGCGACGGTCGGGACGACGTCGATCGCCTCGGTCGACCCGGTCCCCGCCATTGCCGATGCGTGCGAGGCCGCAGGCGTGTGGCTGCACGTGGACGCCGCCTACGCCGGCTCGGCGTGGGTGTGCCCCGAGCTCCGCTGGTCGCAGGAAGGCGTCGACCGCGCCGACTCGCTCGTCGTCAACGCACACAAGTGGCTCTTCACGCCCATGGACTGCTCGCTCTTCTGGTCACGGCGGCCGGAGGATCTCAGGCGCGCGTTCAGCCTCGTCCCCGAGTACCTGCGCACGAGCGACGAGGCCGACAGCCTCTCCGATTACGGGCCGGCTCTCGGCCGCCGCTTCAGGTCGCTGAAGCTGTGGGCGGTCTTGCGCTGCTATGGTCGTGAAGGCCTCCAGGCACGCATTCGCGAAGCGGTCCGGTTGGCGGAAAAGTTCGAAAAGTGGGTAAAGGAAGAACCCGGATGGGAAGTTTGCGCTCCCCGCTACTTCTCGCTCGTTTGCTTCCGACGCGCCGTTTCCGACGAGGAGAACGAGGCGATCGTCGAGCGGGTCAATCGCAGCGGCGAGCTCTTCCTGTCGCACACGCGTCTGGACGGCCGCTACGTGCTCAGGCTCGCAATCGGCAACGAGCGCACGACCGAAGAAGACGTTCGCAGGGCTTGGGAGGCACTCAAGGGGGACTAACAATCCTTGCGAACTTCGGTCTAAGTCCAGTTGAATCCCGCTTGCAATGGGGGTGGAGCAAAAGCTCCAAGGAGTTGGGGTCGGCGCCCGGTCACCGCCGGGCGTCACAATCGAGGAGGAGGAAGCATGCGCAAGAGGCTGATGTTTCCGGCTCTGCTCGCGGTCGTCCTAGTGGCGTCCGTGGTGGCAGCCGGATCGCAGGCCATGACCGACCGTGCCGGCTCGCCGAAGGTGACGACGGTGACGTTGAACGGTTGGCAGGTCTCGCCGGCCGAGGAGACGAAGCTGCAGTCGGTCGTCTCGACCTTCAACAGGACCCACCCGAATATCAAGATCGACTACCAGTCGATCACCGGCGACTACCAGGCCCAGATGCTCGCGAAGTTTGCCGCTCGCAAGCCGCCGGACGTGTTCTACGTCGACGTGGCCGACATCCGAGATTGGATCGGTCAGGGTGTGATCCAGCCGCTCGACTCGTACGTTAAGGCCACGAAGTTCTCGACGAAGCCGTTCTACAAGAACCTGTTGAACGCCTTCAAGTACAAGAACCATTTCTACGGCTTCCCGAAGGACTGGTCGTCCCTCGGGATGGAGGTCAACACCACACTGCTCGGCAACAACCCGGTTCCGAAGACGTGGGCGCAGTTGAGGAACGTCGCGTCGAGAATCAACGTGCCGGGAGGCAAGCCGATCTGCCTCAGCGCCGACTGGGCGAGGATGATGGCATTCGTCTACCAGGCCGGTGGATCCGGTCAGTGGAAGGACGCGACCACGGCTCCGTTCCGGGCCGCTGCCAACTTCTACGTCGGGTTGCTCAACTCCGGTCTCGCGGCGACGCCCGACAAGCTCGGGGCAGGCTGGTGCGGTGAGGCCTTCGGCAAGCAGAAGGTTGCGATCGCATTCGAGGGGAACTGGATGTTCCCGACGATGGCCACCTTCCCGGGCGTGAAGTTCACGACGGCGCCGATGCCCAAGGGCAAAAGGCGCGGCAACCTCGCGTTCACGGTGTCGTACTCGATGTCGAAGGACTCCCAGCACAAGGCGGCCGCGTGGCAGGTGCTGAAGTACCTCGTCGGTCGCCAGGGCATGCAGCAGTGGATCTCGCTGGGCCTCGCGCTGCCGACGCGGGTGGACGTGCACGCGGTCCCCGGTCGCGGTGCGTTCATCAGGTACCCGGCTTCGGTGCACGGCTGGGGTGCCCAGGCAGGGTTCCGTCACATCTGGAACGACGTGGCGAACAATGAGTTGACGGCGGTGATTGCGGGCAAGGAGTCGGTGAACTCCATGCTCCAGAAGATCGCCGCGGCAGCGCGGTAGCCGCGTAGCACACAATGCTTCCCGCGCGTCGAAAGGCGCGCGGGAAGCTCATCAAGCGAGGGGCGGCAGATGGCGGTTGCGGTCGCAAAACGACGGCAAGCTCGCGGGCTCGGCGGCGAACGGATGCGTGAGGCGCTGGTCGGCTACGGGTTCATCGCGCTGCCGATGGCGTTCTTCCTGCTCTTCTTCATCGTCCCGTTCGGCTACGCGTTGTACATCAGCCGATACAACTGGCAGATCTTCAAAGGCCCGTACGTCGGCTGGGGAAACTACCGCCAGCTCTACCACGACACGGTCTTCTGGACCCACGCCGTTCGCAACACGCTCGTCTACACGGCGTTCGTCGTGCCGTTGCAGATCGCGCTAGGGCTCACGCTCGCGGTCGTCGTCAACCAGGCGATCCGCTTCCGCACGTTCTTCCGTGCCGCGTTCTACTTCCCGTCGCTCGCCGCCTCCGCGGCGATCGCAGCGATCGCGACGTACATCCTCGCGTCCGACGGCCTCTTCAACACCATCCTGAACCACCTGGGCTACCACCACAACAACGCCTGGTTCACGCAGGAGAGCACGGCGCTGCCGTCGATCATCGCGCTGAACGCCTGGACGACGTCGGGCACGATGATGCTCTTCTACCTCGCCGCTTTACAGTCGATTCCGACGGACGTGTACGAGGCCGCCGCGATCGACGGGGCAGGTGCGTGGCGGACGTTCTGGAAGGTCACCTTCCCGCTGCTGAAGCCCGCCCACTTCTTCGTCCTCGTCGTCTCGATCATCGGGTCCCTGCAGATGTTCGACCAGTCCTTCTTGATCGGCGGCGCATCCGGCGGTCCGAACTACTCGACGATGACCATCGTCCTGTACCTCTACAACCAGTCGATCAAGAACATCTCGTTTGGGTACGGCGCCGCCATCGGCGTCGTCCTGTTCCTCTTCATCTTCACGATCACGTTGATCCAGCGACTGCTGTTCGGCAAGGCCGAGGTCGCCTGATGAGCACCGAGCAGCTGCCGCCCGTCCCGCCCGTTGCAGCCACCGAGCTCTCGCGCGAAGGGGAGGCCGCGAAGGGAACGCCGGCCACGACGGCCGGGATCCCGGGCCGCGAGCGGGGAGAGCGAATTCGCACCGCGATCGCCTACGTCGTCATGTTCTCCGTCGCCGCGGTCTTCGCGATCCCGTTCCTCTGGAGTGTGTCGACGTCCTTCCGGACTCTCGCGGACACGGTCGCCGGTTTCTCGCTCCTGCCGAAGCACTGGACGCTCTCGGGTTACCACGAGGCGTTTCACACGTTCAACTTCGGGCGTTACACGTTGAACAGCGTCATCATCGCGGGCGCGATCACCGTCTCGAACCTCTTCCTCGCGTCGCTCGGGGGCTACGCGTTTGCACGGCTCAAGTTCCCGGGCCGTGAGGCCCTCTTCCTGCTCGTGCTCGGGACGCTGATGATCCCCGACACGCTGCGCCTCGTCCCGATCTACCTCATGCTCGTCAACTGGATCCCGGCCTGGGTCGGCCACCTCGGTTGGCACGACGCGACCTTTATCAACCGAAATGGCGTCATCCTCATCCAGCTTGTCTCGGCCGCGAGCCTGTTCCTGATGCGGCAGTACTTCCTCACGATTCCGCGCGACCTCGAGGAGGCGGCGAAGCTCGATGGCGCGGGCTACTTCAAGACCTATCGCAAGGTGATGCTGCCGCTCGCGGGGCCGGCGCTCGCGGCGGTGGGGATACTCACGTTCCAGGGGGCGTGGAACGGCCTCTTCTGGCCGGCGATCTTGCTCCAGGACAAGAGCCAGTACACGATCCCGATCGGGATCGCCAACTTCCGCTTCGCCTACACGACTTTATGGCCGCCGCTGATGGCGGCGAGCGTCCTGGCGATTCTGCCGATCCTGCTGCTGTTCATCGTGTTCCAGCGCTACTTCGTCGCGGGCGTCGCAGCCTCCGGGGTGAAGGGATGACGCTTCGGAGCGCTTTCGGGGTCGCGGCGACGGATCTGTACCACCAGGCTTGGCGCCTCGTCATCCTCAACTCGCTGCTTGGGCTGGGGCTCGTCCTGATCGTGCTCGCGAGCATCGCGGTGCGGGGTGCATTCATCCTCGCAGTCCTCATCGGGCCGGCGATCGCAGCCGTCATGCACTGTGCTGTCACGCTGGCCCAGACCGAAGACCTCCGGCTTGCCGAGGCGCTCAGGGGCCTTCGTCGCCTATGGCGACGCGGGCTCGTGCTCGGGCTGGCGCTCGCGGCAGCGGTAGGGCTTGGTGCGCTGGCGGTGCCCTTCTATGCGCATGCCGGCACCTGGGCCTGGCCGTTGGCCGCCGTCTGCGTGTACCTGCTGTTGATGTTCGCGGTCTTCCAGCTCGCGCTCTGGCCACTCGCCGTTTTCGAGTCGGGCCTGCCGCTGAAGGCCGTTGCTCGTGACGCGGCGCTCAGCGTGGCTCGGCGCCCGCTCGGGTTCCTCGGACTTGCAGTCGCCTTACTGTTGGTGAACGTCATCGGAGTCGCCGCCGCGATCCTCCCGTTTCTCACCCTCACGATCGCGTACTCGTTCCTCGTTTCCGCCCATTTCGCGTTGCCGAAGAACCCAGCCAGGGAGGCCTGAGCATGGCGAGTGTCACCTTTGACCACACGACGAAGGAGTTCGGCGCCACGAAGGCCGTCAATGACCTGGTCCTGGAGATCCAGGACGGTGAATTCATGGTCCTCGTCGGCCCGTCGGGCTGCGGCAAAAGCACTGCACTGCGCATGCTCGCCGGGCTCGAACGAGTCACGAGCGGCCGCATCCTGATCGGCGACCGCGTCGTCAACAACGTCGCACCACAGCATCGCGACATCGCGATGGTGTTTCAGTCCTATGCCCTCTATCCGCACATGACGGTGTATGACAACCTCGCGTTCGGCCTTCGCAATCAGAAGGTCCCGCGGAGCGACATCGACCGGCGCGTGCGTCGGGCGGCCGAGATTCTCGACCTCGACCCGTTGATCAAGCGTAAGCCGAAGCAGCTGTCGGGCGGGCAGCGCCAGCGTGTCGCGCTCGGACGCGCAATCGTTCGCGAGCCAGTCGCGTTCCTCATGGACGAGCCACTTTCCAATCTCGACGCGAAGCTGCGCGTCCAAACGCGTGCGGAGATCCTCAAGCTGCAGGACGGACTCGGAACGACGACGATCTACGTCACGCACGACCAGGTCGAGGCGATGACGATGGGCGATCGCATTGCCGTGATGAGCGACGGTGTCCTCCAGCAGATCGGGACACCGGAAGAGGTCTATACGAACCCCGACAACATGTTCGTCGCGGGGTTCATCGGCTCGCCGGCCATGAATCTCATCCCGGCGTCAGCCCTGATGGGCGTCGGGGGCGGGCCGGACCGGATCGCCGGGTTCCGGCCGGAGCACATCGACCTGGGCAACGGCCGGCCCGACTCGATCCCTTTCAAAGCGCGCGTCGAGGTGGTCGAG